>NZ_RBVZ01000002.1:0-607500 GCF_004000435.1 Alexandriicola marinus | reverse complement strand
TGGTAGAGAATACCAAGGCGCTTGAGAGAACGATGTTGAAGGAACTCGGCAAAATACCTCCGTAAGTTCGCGAGAAGGAGGCCCTATTCGTAGGCAACTATGGGTAGGGGGCACAAACCAGGGGGTGGCGACTGTTTACTAAAAACATAGGGCTCTGCGAAGTCGCAAGACGACGTATAGGGTCTGACGCCTGCCCGGTGCTGGAAGGTTAAAAGGAGGGGTGCAAGCTCCGAATTGAAGCCCCAGTAAACGGCGGCCGTAACTATAACGGTCCTAAGGTAGCGAAATTCCTTGTCGGGTAAGTTCCGACCTGCACGAATGGCGTAACGACTTCCCCGCTGTCTCCAACATCGACTCAGCGAAATTGAATTGCCTGTCAAGATGCAGGCTTCCCGCGGTTAGACGGAAAGACCCCGTGCACCTTTACTACAGCTTCGCACTGGCATCAGGACTGCAATGTGCAGGATAGGTGGTGGGCTTTGAAGCAGAGACGCTAGTCTCTGTGGAGCCTCCCTTGAGATACCACCCTTTGCATTCTTGATGTCTAACCGCGACCCGTTATCCGGGTCCGGGACCCTGCGTGGTGGGTAGTTTGACTGGGGCGGTCGCCTCCCAAACAGTAACGGAGGCGCGCGAAGGTTGGCTCAGAGCGGTCGGAAATCGCTCGTTGAGTGCAATGGCATAAGCCAGCCTGACTGCGAGACTGACAAGTCGAGCAGAGTCGAAAGACGGCCATAGTGATCCGGTGGTCCCGAGTGGAAGGGCCATCGCTCAACGGATAAAAGGTACGCCGGGGATAACAGGCTGATGGTGCCCAAGAGTCCATATCGACGGCACCGTTTGGCACCTCGATGTCGGCTCATCTCATCCTGGGGCTGGAGCAGGTCCCAAGGGTATGGCTGTTCGCCATTTAAAGAGGTACGTGAGCTGGGTTTAGAACGTCGTGAGACAGTTCGGTCCCTATCTGCCGTGGGTGTAGGATACTTGAGAGGAGTTGCCCCTAGTACGAGAGGACCGGGGTGAACGATCCACTGGTGGACCAGTTGTCGTGCCAACGGCAGTGCTGGGTAGCTATGATCGGAAAGGATAACCGCTGAAGGCATCTAAGCGGGAAGCCCCCCTCAAAACAAGGTATCCCTGAGGACCGTAGAAGACTACTACGTCGATAGGCCGGAGATGTAAGCGCAGTGATGCGTTCAGTTGACCGGTACTAATTGTCCGATAGGCTTGATTTGATCCAGTAACAGCTAGACTGGACCAAAAGCCGTACATCCGTACGACTTGGAATGCGTTTTTCTCGGTTCGGTGGTAATAGCGTGAGCAAAACACCCGATCCCATCCCGAACTCGGCAGTTAAGTGCCACTGCGCTGATGGTACTGCGTCTTAAGACGTGGGAGAGTAAGTCACTGCCGAACCTAGTAAAACGCATCGATTGTTCTCTTGAACGATGACACTAAAAAACGCCTCAGCCGAGACAGGCTGAGGCGTTTTTTGTGCCAATCCAACAGATACATCCCAAATGCAAAGTCAGACGTGGCCGAGCGTCACGACGAATGCATTGCTCATTACACGATGACCAAATCAAATGACGCCACTCTGGAAACGAGGTGGCTCTTATCGTTTGCCGACCGTCATGCGACCGTATCGGTTCTCAAACATGCCTGAGTTGGTATAGTCTTGACCGCGATATGTGGATGAGCGGAGCCGGTATTGACAAGAAACGTAAGGCAGGAAGACGCTGGCATGTTCATGCAGCGGGCTCCTGGCATCCGTTGCGAGGATTTCCAGGTCTTCGGGGAGCGAGGGTCCGGGACAAATTTTCTCACCCAATTTCTGCGCAGGAATCTGAAGATCACGTTCAGGTCGCAGTATGGCTGGAAACATGGAATTCCAGTTGCGGTCGGCTACCGACATGAAAGCCTGATTGCCGGCATCTATCGCGACCCAATAGATTGGCTCGTAAGCCTCTTTCAGGTTCCACGGACGACCTATGCCGCACAAGTGCCTGACGACTTTTCACAGTTTATTCGAAGCCCGTTCATGGGGGTCACCTCTCACAACGACGACGACTACTGGCGCGACGGCACGAACGCGACTGTGCCGGAGGACTGCCCGCCCCAATATCTTCAGCTGGATCGGCATCCGATTACCGGACAACCTCCCGCAACCCCGATGCATCTCCGAAACTTCAAGCTCGCATCGCTGCTGGGGTTCAAGAATCGCGTGAACAATCTGGCTCTCATTCAATATGAACATCTGAAGGAGAATCGACGCGCTGTGATCGAACGGATTTCGACATTCTATGATCTGCCGATCAGCGGCGACTTCGACCCGATTGAACAAGCCGCCCAGCCCAAAAACAATTTCAAAGGGCGGCCCAAGATGACGCGTGACCAAATCTCAGACGCGGACATGGCCTACATTCTCGACCGTCTGGATCTCGAGCGGGAACGCGCGCTTGGATATGACTATCCGGAACCGTGACAGTCGCCAGCTTCGATTTTATTTGCCGGATTCCGGGTTCAGCCCCTTGCAGCCGGGGACGACTCACAATAGCTAACTCTCATTGGCGCGGGGTGGAGCAGCCCGGTAGCTCGTCAGGCTCATAACCTGAAGGTCGTAGGTTCAAATCCTACCCCCGCAACCAAATATCCTTGCGAAACCTCCGTCGGTCAAACCGCGGGGGTTTTTTGCTTTTGTGCCCGCGAGTGAAGAGATCGGCCGCCTAGCCCGGCTCGGACCGACAGCCAAGATAAGAACAGCTTCGCGAGGCCTCAGCCTGCGGCAGAAGTCTGAGATTTAGCTCTCCCCGCAACCCGTGAACACAAACCCAATCGGGCTTGCTGGTCCCTGAGAGCTCTCCGAAAAACGCAGTTTCCGGCTGATCGACGGTTGCACATTTCGATATGTCGTCGTCATCTGTCTGGCGGACAGATGAGGTGAGATGACGTGAGGGGAAACACATGACCGCCAATCTTGATTTCGAGACACTGAAAGCCGACGCCGCGACCGGTGCCATCGATACGGTCCTCGTTTGCCTGATCGATATGCAGGGCCGCTTGATGGGCAAAAGGTTCCACGTGTCGAACTTCATCGAAAGCGGCTTTGAGGAAACCCATTGCTGCAACTATCTCCTCGCCACCGACCTCGAGATGGCGACGCCCGACGGCTATGCGGCGACGTCGTGGGAGCAGGGCTACGGCGATTATGTCATGAAGCCCGATCTCTCGACACTCCGGCGGGTTCCGTGGCTCGAAGCCACGGCACTGGTATTGTGTGACCTCATCGACCATCACACCCGCAAGCCGGTGCCACATTCGCCGCGTCAGATCCTCAAGGCGCAGATTGCCCGGGCCGAAGCCATGGGCTTTACGCCGATGATGGCGACTGAACTGGAGTTCTTCCTGTTCGAGAAATCCTACGATGACTATCGCAAGTCCGGCTTTCGCGATCTGGCGCCCCTGGCGGGATACAACGCCGATTACGCCATGCAGCTGACCACCAAGGAAGAGCATGTGATGCGGCCGATCCGCAATCATCTGGTCGCGGCGGGCGTTCCGGTCGAGAATACGAAAGGCGAGGCCGAGACGGGCCAGGAAGAGCTTAACATCCGCTACGCTGATGCCCTTCTGGCCTGCGATCACCACACGATCGCCAAACAGGCCATCAAGGAAATCGCCATGGCGCATGGCCATTCCGCAACCTTCCTGCCGAAATGGCATCACGACAAGGTCGGCAGCGCCGCGCATATTCACCAGTCGCTGATGACGAAGGATGGCCCCGCCTTTCACGATGCGGATGCGCCGCTGACGATGTCCGACGTGATGAAATCCTACGTCGCAGGCCTGCTCCGGTATTCACCCGACATCACCGTCTTTCTTGCACCTTATGTGAACAGCTACAAACGGTTCCTGCCCGGCACGTTCGCACCGACCAAGATCGCATGGAGCAATGACAACCGCACCGCCGGCTACCGGCTGGTGGGTGAGGGAACAAAGGGCGTCCGGATCGAGTGCCGGATCCCCGGCTCCGACATCAATCCCTATCTTGCCTGCGCCGCGCAACTGGCCGCCGGGCTGACGGGGATCGAAGAGGGGCTCACCCTCGATCCGCCGGTGAATGGCGACGTCTATGCAATGGAGGAAATCCCCTCGATTCCCCACACGTTGCGCGACGCAACGCAGACCCTGCGCAAATCGGCGATGCTCAGGCAGGTGATGGGCGACTGGGTCGTTGATCACTATACCCGCGCTGCCGAAGTCGAACAGGAGGCGTTCGACGCTGTCGTCACGGATTGGGAAATCGCGCGCGGTTTTGAAAGGGTATGATGAAATGACGAAAGTCGACCTGATTTCACCGATCGACGGATCAGTCTATCTCAGCCGCGATGTGCTGACCCCTGAACAGGCCACGGATGCGGCGTCACGGGCCAGACGGGCGCAGCCGGGCTGGGCGTCCCGCCCGCTATCCGAGCGGATCGAGATCGTGCGCAAGGCGGGCGAGATCATCGGCCAGACGACCGATCGCATGGCGGTCGAGCTTGCTCACCAGATGGGACGGCCGGTTCGCTATGGCGGCGAGTTCGGCGGCTTTATCGAGCGTCTTGGCTATATGGCCGATGTCGCCGAAGACAGCCTTGCGCCGATGATCATCGAAGACAGCGACGCGTTTCTTCGCCAGATCAAGCGCGTCCCGCGGGGCGTGGTCATGGTCGTGGCTCCATGGAACTATCCCTACATGACGGCGATCAACACGGTCGCCCCGGCGCTGATCGCGGGCAATTCCGTCATTCTCAAACATGCAGGCCAGACGCTTCAGGTCGGCGAACGGCTCCAGGAGGCGTTTCTCGAGGCGGGCGTCCCCGAGGACGTGTTCCAGAATGTCGTGATCGATCACACAACGACGTCTGCGTTGATCTCGTCCCGGGCCGTGGATTTCGTCAATTTCACGGGCTCTGTCGGGGGTGGGCAAGCGATGGAACAGGCGGCCGCCGGCACCTTTATTCCGGTGTCGACGGAATTGGGCGGCAAGGATCCGGGCTATGTGAGGGCCGATGCGGATCTGGATGCGGCCGTCGACACGCTGATGGACGGTGCGATCTTCAACTCGGGCCAGTGCTGCTGCGGGATCGAACGGATCTATGTTGCACAGCCGCTGTATGATGCCTTCGTCGAAAAAGCCGTCGCCTGGGCTGCGGCACAGAAGCTGGGCAATCCGCTCGATGCCGACACAACACTGGGTCCGATGGCCAACATCCGTTTCGCCCGCGAAGTGCGCGCGCAGGTGGCCGAGGCTGTCGCCGATGGCGCCACGGCGCATATCCCGCAGATGGCGGCTGATGATGGCGAAAACACCTATGTCACGCCGCAGGTGCTGACCGGTGTGACCCACGACATGCGGGTTATGCGTGACGAAACCTTTGGCCCGGTCGTCGGCATCATGCCGGTGGCCTCGGACGACGAGGCGATCGCGCTGATGAACGACAGCCGATTTGGCCTTACGGCCTCGATCTGGACAGCCGACACCGATGCAGCAGAACGGATCGGTGACAGGCTGGAAACCGGCACCGTCTTCATGAACCGGTGTGACTACCTCGATCCCGCTCTGTGCTGGACGGGGTGCAAGGATACCGGCCGTGGGCAGGGCCTCTCGAAACTTGCCTATCAGGCACTGACCCGACCAAAATCGTACCACCTTCGAAAGAACTGACATGAGCCCGACTGCAAACTGGTCCTATCCCACCGCGATCCGCTTCGGCGCCGGGCGTATCGCCGAAATCGGCGAGGCCTGCCGCGCCGCCGGCATGTCGAAGCCACTCCTTGTGACCGACCGTGGCCTCAAGGACATGGAGATCACGCGCCGCACACTCGATCTGATGGAGACGGCGGGCCTTGGTTCGGCCCTTTTCGCCGACGTCGATCCCAACCCGAATGACGGAAATGTCGAAGAGGGGCTCAGGGTCTATCGCGAGGGCGGCTTTGACGGTGTGATCGCCTTTGGTGGCGGGTCCGGTCTTGATCTGGCCAAGACGCTGGCCTTCATGGCGGGCCAGACCCGGCCTTTGTGGGATTTCGAGGATATCGGCGACTGGTGGACGCGGGCCGACCCGGCGGGCATCCACCCCATCGTGGCCGTCCCCACAACTGCGGGCACCGGCTCCGAAGTGGGGCGCGCCTCGGTGATCACCAATTCAGCGACCCATGAAAAGAAGATCATCTTCCATCCCAAGATGCTGCCTTCGGTCGTGATCTGCGATCCCGAACTTACAGTCGGGATGCCGAAATTCATCACCGCCGGAACCGGGCTCGATGCCTTCGCGCATTGCGTCGAGGCGTTCTCCAGCCCGCATTACCACCCGATGAGCCAGGGTATCGCGCTTGAAGGAATGCGGCTGGTCATCGACAATCTGCCCCGCGCCTATGCCGATGGCACCGATCTCGAGGCGCGCGCCAACATGATGAGTGCGGCGGCCATGGGGGCGACGGCGTTCCAGAAGGGGCTGGGCGCGATCCATGCCCTGTCGCATCCGATCGGCGCGCATCATCACACCCATCACGGCACGACGAACGCGGTCTGCATGCCGGCGGTGCTTGCATTCAATGCGCCCACCATTCGCGACCGTTTCGACCGAGCCGCCGGCTATCTGGGGATCGAGGGGGGCTTCGACGGCTTCTGCGCCTTTGTCGACACCTTCAATGACAGCTTCGGTATCCCCAAGACGCTGTCCGGCCTTGGCGTCACCGATGCCGACATCGACCGGCTGGTCGCCGATGCGCTGCGCGATCCGTCGACGGGCGGGAACCCGGTCGAGATGACGGAAGAGAATACGAGGGCGCTGTTCGACGCGATCCTCTGACACCTCCGGGAACATAACCGTTCCCGTAGACACCGGCATCCGCTAGCCTGATCCCGAAGGGCGTGTGGATGCCCGGGTGTCAGAAGGAGATTTTCGTGCCGGGGCCAAAGAACATATTGTTTATCATGTTCGACCAGCTCCGCTGGGATTACCTGAGTTGCTATGGTCATCCGCATCTGAAAACCCCGAACATTGACAGGCTTGCCGCCCGGGGTGTCCGGTTCGACCGCGCCTATATCCAGTCTCCGCTGTGCGGCCCGTCCAGGATGTCGACCTATACCGGCCGCTATGTGCACAGCCACGGGGCCACGTGGAACAATGTACCGCTCAAGGTCGGCGAACTGACGATGGGCGATCACCTGCGCGATCTGGGCATGGGCTGCTGGCTTGTCGGCAAGACCCACATGAAGGCCGATGCCGAAGGCATGCGCCGGCTGGGGCTGGAACCGGACAGCGTGATCGGTGCGCGCGTCGCTGAATGTGGCTTTGATATCTTCGAACGTGACGACGGCATGCGTCCCGAGGGGCCGGACGGGTTCTACGACGCGCGCGGTGCGGCCCGCTACAACGAGTATCTTCGCCAGAAAGGCTATGACAGTGACAACCCATGGCACGATTTCGCGAATTCCGGGCGCGACGATGACGGCAATGTTCTGTCGGGCTGGTTCCTGACGAATTCGGATTTGCCGGCCAATATCCGTGAGGAAGACAGCGAAACGCCCTATCTGACCCGGCGTTTCATGGATTTCGTTCGCGAGACGGGCGACCAGCCGTGGTGCTGTCACCTCAGTTATATCAAGCCGCATTGGCCTTACATCGTGCCCGAACCCTATGCGAGCATGTATGGACCGCAGGATTTTCTGCCCCCTGTCCGGAGCGAGGCCGAACGGCAAAGCGATCATCGGGTCTATCAGGGCTTCATGAACAATCGCATCGGTCAGGCCTTTTCCCGCGACGAGATCCGCGAAAAGGTTCTGCGCGCCTACATGGGCTTGATCAAGCAATGCGACGACCAGATGGGCGTGCTGTTCGACTGGCTGGAACAGACGGGGCGGATGCAGGATACGATGATCGTCCTGACCTCGGACCACGGCGATTTCATCGGGGATCACTGGATGGGGGAAAAGACTTTCTTCCACGATGCCGCCACCAAGGTCCCGCTGATCATCTATGATCCCTCTCCCGAGGCTGACGCCACGCGGGGCAGCGTCTGTGACGAGCTTGTCGAATGTATCGACCTGCCGCCCACCTTCGTGGACATTGCGGGCGGGCAGGCCTCAAGCCTCGATCATATCCTCGAGGGCCATTCCCTTTTGCCATATCTGCGTGATCGCGATGCGGGGCCCGTCCGCGACTATGTAATCTGCGAATACGATTTCTCGGGCAGTCCGCTTGCCGAGGTGCTGGATGTCGAACCAGATGCGGCGCGGATCTTCATGATCGCGGACAAGTCATGGAAGCTCATTCATTTCGAAAGCGGCGACAGACCGATGTTGTTCGATCTCGAGAACGATCCAGATGAGCTGAACGATCTCGGAACCGATCCGGACAGCAAGGACGTCATCGATCTTCTTTACGACAAGTTGTTCGAATGGGCGCGCCGACCGGCCGCGCGGACGACCGTTTCAAAGGCCCGACTGAGGCAGATGCGTGGTGGAGCGGCCCGGACCGGGGTCCTGATCGGTGTTGTCGACGAAGACGGGATCGAGCCGGAACTGAGTGCAAAATACAGGGGCAGGAAAGCCCCGGACAAGCGGGCATAATCCGCAATCCGGCGGGAGGGCCGGTTGTGATTTTGGTCCGGTATTTCAAGGGAGGAGTTAAGAATGTCCATTTCAATCAGGGTGCTGGCGACAATTGCCATGACGGTGGCGGCCGGGGCTGCGGGCGCGCAGGTCAATCTGACGGCGGAAACGTCCAGCCCCGGAAACTCGCCACATGTCATGATGGTCCACCTCGCCGACGTTCTGGCACGCGAGGGGATTGCCGACATTCAGGTTCAGGAAGGCCAGACCGCGACGAATTCGATCGTCAACGTGGCCGAGGGCAAGTCCGACATGGTGACATCGCCCACCATCCTCTATTTCCTGCTGGAAAACGGGCGCGGTCCATTCTCGGGCATCGGCGCAGAGGCTGGTGCCGAACTGGTTCAGAACATCCGCGCGATCGCCCCCTTCAACGCGGGCGCCTATGGGCTGTTCGCGCCGGTCTCCAGCGGGATCGAAAGCTATGAGGATCTGGCCGGCAGAACCGTCTGGAACGGACCGCCGCGCGGTGCGGCCCTGACGCTGGGCCGCCAGACCATTCAGCTTGGCTCGGGTGGGTTTCAGGAGGGTGAGGATTACAACGGCATCCAGACGAACTGGGGCCAGCTGCCCACGGTTCTTGTCGACGGGACGGCCGAGGCATTCCTCGTGCCGATCACCTTTCCGTCCGATCGGGTGATCACCGCACTTTCTGCCGGGGACATCAACATCATCTCGTTCCCCAAGGAAATCTTCGAAAGCGAGGCGATGCAGCGGTTCCTTTCGGCACCCGGAAACAGCCCCGTCGTGATCGATGGGTCCAGACTGGGCTATGGCGAGGGACAGGGCGTGAACTTGATCTCCGAAGACGGCATGTTCCGGTCTCCCGGCGTGCCGTTCGCCACGATGGTCAGGGCCGATATGTCCGATGACCTCGTCAAGGAAATGACAGCCGCCTACATCGCCTCGTTCGAGGAATTGTTCGCCCGCACACCCTATGCCGGCAACGTGAATTTCGACGTGGTAGATCAGGTGATCACCGGATTCTGCGGTGGGCTGGGCCTCAAGTATCACCCCGGCGCCGTCGCCGCCTGGGAAGAGGCGGGCTACGACATTCCCGATTGCGCCGAATAGGCGTGGCCTGCGGCGGGCCAGCCATCGGCCCTCCGCAACCGACCCACCGGATCGAGCATGAGTATCTGCTGACATGACCGACGTTGCCGCGGATCCACAACAGCCGCCTGTCGGGCCACCCAGCAAGCTCAGGCGCGTGTCGCGCGCATTGGGGCTTTTGCTGGTGATCATCGGGCTCGTGAACACGATCCCGTCGATCCCCGGGCTGGACGCATTCGTGCAGGGGCTTGTCGGGGATCCGGATTTCGCGATCCGCAAGTTCCCCTACGAGCGTCTGTATCCCATCGCCTTTGTGCTGATGATGCTGATCGTCGCCACGACCCATTCCTTCTGGGCCGAATTCACCCGAACCGGGCGCGGACGGCGGATGCGCCTTTTCGGCGCCGGGATGGATGTGACCCTCGTCGTGATGGCGATCGTCGTCTCGGGCTCCTACGTGATCGAGATCGACAGCGTCTGCCTGATCGACCAGATCACTGGCGAACGCCAGGCCCTGATCGCGCAGGCGCTTCAGGAGGAACGCGAATTCGCCGAACTGTTCGGCCTGCCGGAGCCGACCAGCGTCGATGATCCCGCCTGTATCAACACGCTGGGGGTCTGGATCTTCGCGGTGGTCGGCGGCGCGATCACCGTCTTTCTGGCCTATAATGTGCGGGTCTGGGGCTTTCCCCTCGTCGCGGTCGCGATTCTTGTCGCGGCCTATACGATGATCACGGTCCTGATCTGGTATGTCTTCGGCGCCGAGGACATGAACAAGTACCTCATCACCAAGCTGGGCGGCGAGCCGCGCACGCTTCTTGATGGGCGGCCCAATGTCGAGGACATCCTCGTCAACAATTCGCAAGGCCTGCTGGGCCGGTTCATGGGCATCCTGCTGAACACGGTCTTTCCCTATATCGTGCTGGGCGCTCTGTTCGGGATTTCCGCCGGCGGGCGGGCGCTGATCAAGGTTGCATTCCTGTTCACCCGCCGACTGCGTGGCGGGCCCGCCCATGCCGCCATCGTCTCGTCCGCGCTGTTCGGAACGATCTCGGGCGGGCCGGTCGTCAATGTTCTGTCCACGGGCGTCCTGACGATCCCGATGATGCTCAAACGTGGCTTCAACCGCACCTTCGCGGGCGGGGTCGAGGCTGCGGCCTCGTCTGGCGGACAGATCATGCCCCCGGTGATGGGGGTCGCGGCCTTCGTTCTGGCGGCGATGACGGTCGTGCCCTACCGCGAGGTCATCATCGCGGCGCTGATCCCGGCGCTGGCCTATTTCGGCTGCCTGTTCCTGACGGTCGTGTTCCAGGCGCGCAAACAGGGGATCGAACCGGTGGGCGAGGCGACGGACGACATGCGCATCACCCGCGAGGACCTGCTGCACCTCGTGATGATCCTGGGCCCGATCCTTCTGATCCTGTTCCTGCTGGTCACGCCGAAAGAGGCTATCGGCTGCGGCCCGATCTCGGCCTTCATGGGGATCGAGACGGTCGTGACGGGGCAAAGCTGCCGCGCGGCCGATCTGCCGTTTCTGCTCCAGATCGTGCAGAATTCGGCCGGTGACGCGAGTTCGGCCGGCTGGTGGGCCGTCGTCCTTCTGGCCGTTCTGTTCTTTCTGGATCGCGATATCCGGCGTAACCCGGGCAAGTTGCTGTCGGCCTTTTCCGATGCGGGCGTCCTGATCTCGACGCTCTACCTGATGTTCCTGTCGGTCTCGGTGATCGACTTTTCACTGAATTTCACCGGGCTTTCGGGCTTTATCGCGCGGGACGTGCTGTCGCTTTTGCGTGTCTTCGGGGCAGAGGTGCAATCGGGCGGGATATTCCTGTTTGCCGCGCTGCTGATCACCATGCTGATGGCGATCCTGCTCGGCATGGGGATGCCGACCGTCCCGGCCTATGTGAACGTCGCGCTTCTGATGGGGCCGCTGGTCGTGGGCCTTGGTATCGCGAATTTCACGGCGCATATGTTCATCTTCTTTTTTGCCGTGGCCTCGGCGATCACACCACCGGTTGCCGTCGCGGCCTTTGCCGCGGCTTCGATCACGCGGGCCGATCCGATGGCCACGGGCTTTGCCGCCGTGCGCGCCGGGATCGTGATGTTCGTTCTGCCCTTCATCTTTGCGTTCTATCCCGAGCTTCTGCTGATCGATGCGGCAAAACTTGACCCGCAGTCGGGAACGGATGCCTTTCTGCCGGGCTATTCGGCGGGGATCGACTGGTCCGGCCTGCTGGCGCTCTTGCCGCGTCTGGCGTTGTCACTCTACCTCTTGGCCAGCGCACTGGCCCGGTTCGATGCGCGCGGGATGACCGGGGCCGAAACGGCCCTTCGCCTGATCCTTGCCGTCGGGGTCATCATGCGCGACCCGGCGATCCATCTGCCGGCTTCGGCCATCGCGCTGGGCATCATCGTCATTCACACGGGCCTCGCCCGCCGCGCATCGCGCGCCTTGTGACCGTATGAAAGGAAGTCTGATGCTCTTTGATGCGCCGCCCCTGCGACATGTCTGTGATTTCACCGTCGCGCTCAGCCCGATCATGGAGATGGGGCAGGGCCCTGCCGGTCTGCGCCGGATCATCCCCATCGTGGGCGGCACGGTCGAGGGGGACCGTATCCGGGGCGAGATCCTCGATCTGGGGGCGGATTGGCAGACGGTCTTTGCGAATGGCGCGGCCGAGCTGGATGCGCGTTATGCCGTCCGAACCCATGACGGCGCGATCATCGAGGTGCGCAACCTCGGTGTGCGACATGGCCCCGCCGAGGTGATGGCCCGGGTGGCGCAGGGTGAGGATGTGGACCCGGCCGACTATTACATGCGGTCTCATCTGCGGCTGGAGACCGGCGACGCGCGATACGATTGGGTGAACCGGACGCTGTTCCTGGGAACGGGTGGGCGACGGGCCGCAAGCGTCCTTCTGTCGATCTACGAGGTGGGCTAGGCCCCTTCAGTCTTTCTTGAGAGCGGTCAGAAGGTCTTCGATCCGGTCCAGAAGGGTCTGGATTTCCGTCGCACCGATCCGCTCCTCGATCTCGCGATAGATCGCGGCGCTTTCGGGTGCCACCCGTGCGATGAAGGCATCCCCCTCATCGGTGAGCGAGACCTGCATCCGCCGGCCGTCCTGCGTATCCCGCCTGAGCGCGATGAACTCCCGCGCCTCGAGCGATTTGAGCATGCGCGTCAGCGACGGCGGAAGGACGCAGGCCCGTTCGGCAAGGCGGGAGGCGTCCAGCTCGCCGGCCTCCTGCAGGACGCGCATGACCCGCCATTGCTGTTCGCTGACGTCATGGGCGCTGAGCATGGGGCGAAACCGTTCCATCACGGCCTCGCGCGCCCGCAAGAGCGCGATAGGAAGTGTCCGCTGCGTTTCGGCGAGTTCGAAACCGTCCTTGAGAGAGGCGCTCATAGCGATCCTGCCGCGGCAATGATGTTTGCTCTCCAATGGCAGATGCGTGGTGCCTTGACAAATGACCTTTCCTCCAAGCTCCTTTCATCGAGGTGCGACAGGAGGATCGATGCCACATCTGCACATCGAATATTCGCGTGGCCTCGAAGAGAGGACGGATATCGCCGCACTGTGCCGGGTGGCTCATGCCGCGATAATCGAGACCGGGCTGTTCCCGATGGCCGGGATCCGTATCCGGGCCTTCGCGGCCGATCATGCCATCGTGGCCGACGGCCTGCCGGAAAACGACTTCGCGGCCTTTACGCTGACGGTCGGGGCGGGGCGGAGCCCCGATGATCTGAAGAGCGCGGGCGAGGCGATCTTTGCAGCCCTGCGCGATGCCCTGGCCGGGCCGCTTGCGACGGAGCATTTCGCGCTTTCCATGGAAATCCGGGTCTCCGACCCGGACCTCAGCTGGAAAGCCACGCCGATCCACGCACGTCTGAGTGCGAAAGCATAGGGAACGGGCATGCCCGCACCGATCAACCTCTTCAAGGCCGCCCTTCGAACCGGGCGCTGCCAGATCGGCCTCTGGCTGTCGCTGGGCGATCCGTCGGTGGCCGAACTGGCCTCCAAGACCGGGTTCGACTGGGTCGTGATCGACGGTGAACACGGCCTCAACCGCCTGCGTGATGTGCTGGAACAATTGCGCGCGGTCGGTGATGAGGCGCACCCGATCGTCCGCCTGCGCGATGACAATCGGGCAGAGATCAAGCAGATGCTCGATATCGGGGCGCAGACGATCCTGATCCCGATGATCGAAAGCGGCGAGCAGGCGCGGCAGGCCGTCCGGTCGACGCGCTATCCTCCGCAAGGTGTGCGCGGTGTGGCACCCGCGCTGGCGCGGGCCTCGGGCTATGGCGCGATCATGGATTACATTCACACGGCAAACGATCAGATCTGCCTGATCGTGCAGGTCGAGACCCGGGCCGGGATCGACGCGCTGGACGATATCCTTGCGGTCGATGGCGTCGACGGCGTCTTTATCGGGCCGCTGGACCTTGCCGCCGACATGGGGCATCTGGACCGACCCGATGCGCCCGAGGTCCGCGCCGTGATCGACACGGCACTGGACCGGATCGCCGCGGCGGGCAAGGCGACGGGTCTTCTGGCGACGGATCCCGATCAGGGCCCCGCTCTTGTCGAACGTGGCGTCGACTTCCTTGCCGTGGGTATCGATGTGGTGACCCTGCGCAGTGCGCTTGTTGCCCTGCGCGGGCGGTTCGGCCCGGGCCGGGATGGTGCGGGCGGATGAGCCACAGCTATGTCTCGCGCATCTTGTGGACCGGCAATCGCGGGACCGGCACGTCGGGATACCGGGATTATGACAGGACATGGTCTGTCGCGATTCCGGGCAAACCGGTGATCGAGTGCTCGAACGATCCGTTGTTGGGTGGGGACCCCTCGCGGATGAACCCCGAAGACATGCTGCTTTCGGCGCTGTCCGCCTGTCACATGCTGTGGTTTCTGCACTTTGCCTCGGATGCGGGGATCACCGTGACGGAATATCGCGATGACCCGGTGGCCGAGGCGGAGGTCGAACCGGGCGGGGCCGGGCGGTTTCTGTCCGCCACGCTGCGACCGGTGATCACAATCGTCGCTGGCACCGATACCGGGCAGGCGGCGGCCCTTCACGACCGCATCCATGACGTCTGCTTCATCGCGCGATCGGTAAGATTTCCCGTGCGCTGTGAGCCGAGCTTTCGGTTTGCCCCCTAGTGTGGGGTCTGGTCGGGATGGGCGGCGGCAAAGGCCGGGATCTCGCTGAGCGTCGCTTCGATCCGGCGGATCTTGGGCACCGGTGACAGATCGATCCCCCACCTGTGCGCGTTGTAAAGCTGGGGCATCAGGCAGATGTCGGCCATCGTGACGGCGTCGCCGAAACACCTCTCGCCATCGTCAAGCATCGTCTCGAAGGCGGCAAGCCCGGGCCCGATATGGGCCTGCATCCAGCTTTCCATGGTGATGCCGCCGTTGGAGTTCTGCGCCGCAAAGCTGGCGACACGAAGGTTGCAGACGGGATGAATATCCATCGCGATCACGTAGGCAGCCGCCCGCACCCTTGCGGCCTGCAGCGGATCCTCGGGGATCAGGCCCAGAGCCCGCGTCGCATCGAGATATTCGATGATGGCCAGCGACTGCACCATCCGTTGTCCGTCAATCTCGAGAACCGGAACAAGCGCTTGCGGGTTGCGCGCCAGATGCTCTGGGCTGCGTTGATCGCCCTCGGCGAGGTTGATCTGCGTGGCCTCCCAGTCCAGACCTGCAAGGCCAAGCGTGATGCGCAACCGGTAGGCCGCCGAGGACCGCCAGTAATCGTATAGATGGATCATGGGTCTTCCTTCAGAATGATGTCGATCGCCTCGTTCAGCGCATCGAGCCGTTCGCCCACCAGTTGTTCCAGCCGGTCCTGATAGGCGATCGCCAGAGGCAGAAGCTGTGCCATCAGGGCGCGCCCCTCGTCGGTCAGCGACAAAACCAGAAGGCGCCGGTCCTGTGCGTTGATGCCTTTTTCGATCAGGCCATCGGCCTCGAGCCGGGACGCGGCCCGACTGGCCTTTGATTTCTCGAGGCTGACTTTCTGGCCGATATCACGTACCGAGACCGAACCCGAATCCACGAGGTGAACCAGAACCCGCCATTCCGCGACCGAGAGGCCGAATTCTTCGCGGTAGCGACGGGCAAGCCCGGCACTCAGCCGGTCGGCAGCGACGGTCAGCCGGTAAGGAAGAAATCCGTCCAGATCAAAGTCGGGCGGCGCGGTTTTGGGCCGTGTTTCGGTATCTTGCGTCATGACGGGACTAATCCCCAAAACCATCTCAACTGCAACGATTTCCTTGACTTCATTGCATCTGCAACGAATACTGGGCCCAGCAATGTCCACCCGTTCGGGAGGAGAGGGAGGTTTGCAATGACCAGCCAGGAACACCCCAGCGGCATGATCCGGGCGCCGCATCATGCCGGCACGCTCGAAGGCTACATGCCCGGTTTCGGCAATGATTTCGAGACCGAGGCCCTGCCCGGCGCTTTGCCGCAGGGGCAGAACAGCCCGCAGAAATGTAACTACGGCCTTTATGCCGAGCAGCTGTCCGGCACAGCCTTTACCGCCAACCCGCCCGAGCGGACCTGGTGCTATCGCATCCGGCCGTCGGTCAAGCACACCAGCCGTTTCACCAAGATCGACGTGCCCTACTGGAAGAGTGCGCCGAATGTTGACCCCGACGTCATCTCGTTGGGTCAGTATCGGTGGGACCCTGTCCCCCACGGCGACGAGGGCCTCACATGGGTCACGGGTATCCGGACGATGACGACCGCGGGCGACGTGAACACGCAGGTCGGCATGGCGGCGCATATCTATCTGGTGACCGAATCGATGGTGGATGAATACTTCTTCTCCGCCGACAGCGAATTGCTGGTCGTCCCGCAGGAAGGGCGGTTGCGGTTCTGCACCGAGCTGGGCGTGATCGATCTCGAACCCAAGGAGATCGCGATCATTCCGCGCGGCATGGTCTACCGGGTCGAGGTTCTCGAAGGGCCATGCCGTGGCTTTGTCTGCGAGAATTACGGCCAGAAATTCGAGCTTCCGGCGCGTGGGCCGATCGGCGCCAACTGCCTTGCCAATCCGCGCGATTTCAAATGCCCCGTGGCCGCGTTCGAGGATCGCGACGCGAAAAGCCGGGTGGTCGTCAAATGGTGCGGACAGTTCCATGAGACGTGGATCGATCACAGTCCTCTGGACGTGGTGGCATGGCACGGCAATTACTGCGCCTACAAATATGACCTGCGGACCTATTCGCCCGTCGGCGCGATCCTGTTCGATCATCCCGATCCGTCGATCTTTACGGTGCTGACTGCGCCGTCGGGCCAGCCCGGAACGGCGAATATCGATTTCGTTCTGTTCCGCGAACGGTGGATGGTGGCCGAGAACACATTCCGCCCGCCGTGGTATCACAAGAACCTGATGTCCGAACTGATGGGCAACATCTATGGCCAGTATGATGCCAAGCCGCAGGGCTTTGTCCCCGGCGGCGTGAGCCTGCACAACATGATGCTCCCGCACGGACCGGATCGTGACGCTTTCGAAGGTGCGTCGAACGCAGAGCTTGCGCCGCATCTTCTGGACAATACGATGTCGTTCATGTTCGAGACCCGTTTCCCGCAGCACCTGACGGAGTTCGCCGCCAAGGAGGCGCCGCTTCAGGATGACTACATCGACTGCTGGACGAGCCTCGAAAAGAAATTCGACGGAACCCCAGGGGAGAAGTGATGCCCACCGAAACGGTCGTTGTCGTCGTCATGGCGGTTGTTCTTGGTGCTGCGGTCGCGTTGTCTGGTCGGCGCAAACCGCAAGACCAAGAGATCGTCGCCCATCACAGGCACAACCGGTCGGAGTTCGACGACGATATGAGTTTCGACGGTGGCGGCGACTAGGTCTTTGGCCGCCGATCCCAAGTAGATAATTTAGGAAGAACAATGCCCCTTCACCGATCCTGGGTCGAAAGCGCGAATGCGCCGGACTCGCCCTTTCCGCTGAACAACCTTCCATATGGTGTCTTCGATGATGGCTATGGTGCGCGCTGCTGTGTGGCGATCGGTGATTTCGTGCTCGACCTTGGCTCGGCCGCGGGGCGCAGCATGTTTCCGGACGCGGGCTTCAACAAGGATGCGCTGAACGATTTCATGAACGCAGGCCCCGGCATCTGGAGACGGACCCGCAACGCGCTGACCGGGCTTCTGGCCGAGGGGTCGCAGGCGACGGCCACGCTTGCGGATATGCTGATCCCGCGCGACAGGGTGCGCATGCGGATGCCGTTCCGGGTGGCGGAATATACCGATTTCTACGCGGGCAGGAACCATGCCTTCAACGTCGGCACGATGTTTCGCGGCCCCGAAAACGCGCTACCGCCGAACTGGCTGTCGATCCCGATCGGCTATAACGGACGGGCGTCGTCGGTGGTTGTCTCCGGCACCGCTGTCACCCGGCCCTGGGGTCAGCTCAAGGGTCCGGATGACGATCTGCCACGGTTCGCGCCGTCGGCCCGGTTCGATCTTGAACTCGAGATGGGGGCCATCGTCGGCCAGCCGTCGCATGGCATGATCTCGGTCGCGCAGGCCGACGAGATGATCTTTGGCTATGTCCTTCTGAACGACTGGTCGGCCCGCGACATCCAGGCCTGGGAATACCAGCCGCTGGGTCCGTTTCAGGCCAAGGCCACAGCCACGACGATCAGCCCATGGGTCGTGCCGCGTGCCGCGCTCGAGCCGTTCCGCACATCGACACCCGCGCGCGAACGCCCGCTTCTGCCCTATCTGCAGGAGCCGGGCCCGATGCTGTATAACATCGACCTCGAAGTCGGTCTGGCGCCCAAGGGCAAGGCAGAGACGGTGATCAGCCGCACCAACATGAACCAGCTTTACTACTCCTCTGCACAGCAGCTTGCCCACCATGCGACAAGCGGCTGCCCGATGCGGGTCGGTGATCTTCTGGGCACGGGCACGATCTCGGGCGAGGCGAAAGACGCCCGCGGGTCCCTTCTGGAACTGAGCTGGGGCGGGAAGGAGCCGCTCACGCTCGATACGGGTGAGACGCGGACATTCCTCGAGGATGGCGACACCCTGACCCTGCGCGGCATGGCGCGGGGCGACGGCTATACGATCGGTTTTGGTGACTGCGCCGGCACGGTGCGGCCCGCAGTGGAATTGCCCGACTGGGCGCGCGAATAGGGGAACAGGGCAGATGGCAAAAGCATTCGCCAGCCAGGGCGACATGGCGGACAAGGAAATCAGCTTCACTGAGGTGGGCGACGGCCTGTATGCCTTTACCGCCGAGGGCGATCCGAATTCCGGCGTCATCATTGGCGATGACAGCGTCATGATCGTCGAGGCACAGGCCACGCCACGGCTTGCGCGCAAGGTGATCGAATGCGTCCGGTCCGTGACCGACAAACCGATCAGCCACCTTGTTCTGACACATTACCACGCGGTCCGCGTTCTGGGGGCGTCTGCCTTCGAGGCGCCGCAGGTGATCATGTCGGAAAAGGCCCGCGCCATGGTCGTGGAGCGTGGGCAGGAAGACTGGGACAGCGAATTCGACCGCTTTCCCCGGCTTTTTCAAGGCCATGAAGAGATCCCGGGTCTGACATGGCCCACGACGACCTTCAACGGCCGCATGTCCGTTTATCTGGGCGAGCGCCGGATCGACATCATGCAGTTGGGGCGCGCGCATACCGCCGGCGACGCGGTCATCTACGTGCCCGATCAGAACGTCATGTTCACCGGCGACATCGTCGAATACCACTCGGCCTGCTATTGCGGAGACGGCCATTTCCACGACTGGCCCGTGACGCTCGAGGCGATCCGGCGGTTCGATCTCGACGCCATTGCACCGGGCCGGGGCGATGCGCTTGTCGGCAAGGACATGGTCAATGCCGCGCTGGACGCGACGGCCGATTTCGTCCGCTCGACATACCGGCCCGCGGCACAGGTCGCCCTGCGCGGCGGAAGCCTCAAGGACGCGTGGGATGCCGTGCGTGCCGAATGCGATCCCAAATTCTCGGATTACGCGATCTATGAGCATTGCCTGCCGTTCAACGTCGCCCGCGCCTATGACGAGGCGCGTGATATCGACACCCCGCGTATCTGGACGGCGCAGCGCGACAAGGACATGTGGGAGGCGCTTCAAGGCTAGGCGCAGCACAAGGGTCGAGTTCAGGGAGGACAAGATGGCCTACGATTATGCACCGTTCCCGTATATCGCGCCGCCGGGGCTGGCGGCGCCCGAACCGCGCCACCCGGTCATCATCGTGGGGGCCGGCCCGATCGGTCTGGCCGCGGCGCTGGAACTGGCGAACCACGGTGTCCGGTCCGTTGTCCTTGATGACAACAACGTGGTCTCGGTCGGGTCGCGGGCGATCTGCTGGGCCAAACGGTCCCTCGAGATCCTCGACCGGATCGGCGTGGGCGAGGCCTGCGTCGAAAAGGGCGTCACCTGGAAAGTGGGCCGCACCCACCATCGGGCAAAGGAGGTCTTCAATTTCGACCTGCTGCCCGATCCCGGCTACAAGATGCCGGCCTTCGTCAATCTTCAGCAATATTACGTCGAGGAATACCTCGTCACGCGTTGTGAAGAATCCGATCTGGTCGACCTGAGGTTCAAGAACAAGGTCGTCTCCGTTGATCAGGGGGAGGACTGCGCAACGCTTTCCATCGAGACACCCGACGGGCCATATACGCTCGAGGCGGAATTCGTTCTGGCCTGCGATGGGGCGAAATCCCCTATCCGCACGATGCTCGGCCTCGATTTCGAAGGGGAACTCTTTGAAGAGAGGTTCCTGATCGCCGATATCGAGATGGAAGCAGATTTCCCCGCCGAGAGGTGGTTCTGGTTCGAGCCCGAATTCCACTCCGGTCAATCGGCGCTTCTGCACAAGCAGCCCGACAATATCTACCGGATCGACCTGCAACTGGGCTGGGGTTCCGACCCCGAAGAAGAAGCGAAGGCCGAAAACATCATCCCCAGGATCGAAAAGGTCGTGGGGCATAGTGATTTCAAGCTCGACTGGACCTCAATCTACACTTTCCAGTGCCGCCGGCTGAAACGCTTTGTCCACGACCGGATCCTGTTCGTCGGTGACAGTGCGCATGTCGTTTCACCCTTCGGCGCGCGCGGTGGCAATGGCGGTCTGCAGGATGTCGATGCGCTGGGCTGGCGGCTGGCGGCGGTCGTCACGGGCCGTGCCCCGCGCGCGCTGCTGGATCGCTATGACGCCGAGCGGACCTATGGCTCGGACGAGAACATCATGAACTCGTCCCGGTCGACCCGGTTCATGTCACCCTCCGATGGGGCCGACCGGTGGTTCCGCGACGCGACGCTGGCGCTGGCCAGCCACGCGGAATTCGCCCGCCCCATGGTCAATTCCGGCAGGCTGTCGATGCCCTGCATCTATCCGATCAATGCCCCCGATGCCCCGGGACTGCCCGCCGTGTCTCGGCCCGGTTCGGTGGCGCCCGATGCGCCGCAGGGCAATGGCTGGCTTCTGTCGATGCTCGGGGGCCAGATGACCGTGCTTGCCATCGGTCAGCCCGCGCCCGATGGGATCGAGGCGATCACGCTGGAGCCTTCGCCCGAGATCACGGCCCGCTATCTGGGTGATGAGAAGGCGGCGATCTACCTGATCCGGCCCGATCAGGTGGTGGCCGCGCGGTGGACCAAGGCCGATGCCGCCACGATCCAAGCGCAGATCGACGCCATCTGGGAGGGCCGGGCATGAGCCTGATTACCGCCAAGAACATCGAAGATCACGATGGCGCCTATGCCGACCTTCTGGCGGCGCACAGGGGGCTGGACACCGAGGCCAGTGCCGCGCTGAACGCGCGTCTGATCCTGATCCTGATGAATCATATCGGCGACCGGGCCGTCCTGCGCGAGGCAATCGACCTCGCCCGGACATCCGGCACATGACAGGGCACGCCCGCGTGCTGCCGGATCGCGAGGTTGATGCCGTCGGGCTGGTGTGTCCGTTGCCCGTCTTGCGGGCGCGCAAGACTTTGATCGCGATGAAGCCGCTGCAGACGCTGCGCATCCGGACAAGCGATCCCGTCGCAGTGATCGACATTCCGCATTTCTGCGCAGAGGCCGGCCACCGGCTTGTGTCGTCAGAGGCCGACGGCGATACGCATGTCTTCGTGATCGAACGCGGTCAGTCGAAGGCCGATTGAACCAGCGCGGCCTGACCCGCGCCCAGATACCACCCCTCTTCGGCGAGGACCTCGGCCGGCGCGTCCGGTTCGAACAGCCTCCCCAGAACACCGCTGCGATCCAGCGCCAGAAAGCCATCGGCGATCGACGAGGCCTGCGCTGCGTCCTTGATCATGCCGCGCGCCACTCGACGCGCGGTTTCGGCGGGCAGAAGCGAAAGATAGGTCTCCGCCAGGATCACAGGTGCGGTGGTCGCGTCCTCGAAGGGCCAGACGGCAAGCTGGCCTTCGAAGTCCCGGCACAGGTTCGCGATCATCGCCATGCCCGTCAGGGATTGCGCGCCCACCGCGCCTGCGCCCGCCAGTTGCCAAATGGGCTTTGGCGCAAGACCAAGTTCATGCCCTGCCTTTTCGGCACGTCGATGGGCGAGAAGGCCGTCTGGCAGCGGCGGTTTGCGCCGGGGAAGGCCCGGGATGTCGGCCTTCTGACCGTTTCCCCAAAAGGGGCCATCCCCGCTGAACAACGCATTCAGCTCTGCCGCGAGGTGACGATAGTTCGTGCGGTTGCGCGCATCATCCTCGTGTCGTTCGGCAAGCCAATTCCACAAAGCAGGCGCTGATGTCCGGCCTGTCGCGCGTTGGGCGAGCCCCGCGGGTGCCCCCAGCGCGAAGTCGAACACGACAAGCGTCCGCCTGCCGGTCGAGACCGCCGTTGCCACACGGTTGCGAATGTCCTGCGTCGCGTCATGCCGGGTCGCGGGATTGCCGAGCGCGCCGTCCGAGGAGGCGATCCAGATCGAATCCGGCCCCGTCTTGGGAACCCCGCTGGCCGACCAGTCGACCGCGACAACCTCGTCGAAGGACCGCATCACAGCCGCTCTGCCGCAGCGGCCAGATCGGCCGGTGTGTTCACGTTGAAGAACGGATCGGGGATGTCGTCAAAAGCAATCTCGCGCGCGCCAAGCGCGGCGGTCACATCGCGCATCCGGCGTGTCCCGCCGAGGATCGCCGCGCGGATCGCAGCCTCATGCCGGACGGGCCAGATCGCACAGACCGGATGTGTGCCGGACGCGGATCGTGCGACCGTCAGACCGGCCCCGGCGTCGAGCCTGTCAAAGAGGTCGGTCGGCAGAAACGGGCAATCCGTCGGAATGGTCAGCACCCTGTCCGCACCCTGACCGGACGCCCAGCCGATCGCGGCCAGAACACCGGCCAGCGGTCCGGGATGATCGGGGATGTCATCGGCTATGATCTCATGGCCGAGGGTTGCGAGGTGCGCGACAGCGCCATTCGCGTTGATCGCCAGCCGATCCACCTGGGGCGCGATCCGCGCGATGACATGGCGGATCATCGGACGACCTTTCAGGTCGACAAGGCTCTTGTTCGGGCCCTCCATCCGGCGCGACAGTCCCCCGGCAAGGATCACGGCACATCTCATCGGCTCGGCCCGACGCGTCCGGTCATGTTCCGGTCGCCGTTGCCGGACAGCAAAGCGATGATCATCTTTCTCATCCCGACAGTCCCGTGGATTTGCGGCCCGACGCTGATATCGCGCGTGCCCGCCGTTTCACAAGCCGATGACGCCGCGCGTGTCTTGCGCCTATGGCCTTGCCGTTCGGGCGCCTTTGCGGCATCCCTTGTCCGTCACGAAACATCATTACGCCTGCCCCCATCAAGGAGCAAAAGATGAAGAAGATTTACGGTTCGGCCAGCGAGGCGCTCGACGGGCTATTGCACGATGGCATGTTCATTGCAGCCGGCGGGTTCGGCCTGTGCGGCATCCCTGAGCTGTTGCTTCAGGCGATCAAGGAGGCCGGGACCAAGGACCTGACCTTTGCGTCCAACAACGCCGGCGTCGACGAGTTCGGGATCGGGATCCTGCTTCAGACCCGTCAGGTCAAGAAGATGATCTCCTCCTACGTGGGCGAGAATGCCGAATTCATGCGGCAATACCTTTCGGGTGAGCTGGAACTGGAGTTCAACCCGCAAGGCACCCTGGCCGAGCGGATGCGTGCAGGCGGCTGCGGTATCCCGGGTTTCTACACCCGGACCGGCGTGGGCACCCAGATCGCGGAGGGCAAGGAACACAAGGAGTTCCATGGCCAGACCTACATCATGGAACATGGCATCTTTGCCGATCTGTCGATCGTCAAGGCGTGGAAGGCCGACACAACCGGCAACGCGATCTTCCGCAAGACCGCGCGCAACTTCAATCCGCCCGCTGCCATGTGCGGCAAGATTTGCGTGATGGAGGTCGAGGAGATCGTTGAACCCGGCGAGCTTGATCCCGATCACATCCACCTGCCCGGCATCTACGTTCATCGCCTGATCCAGGGCGAGCATGAAAAGCGCATCGAACAGCGCACAACCCGCCAGCGTGAGGAGGCCTGATCATGCCTTGGGACCGTAACCAGATGGCGGCACGGGCCGCTCAGGAACTCGAAGACGGGATGTACGTGAACCTCGGGATCGGGATCCCTACGCTTGTCGCGAACTACGTGGGCGACAAGGAAATCACGCTGCAGTCGGAAAACGGCATGCTTGGCATGGGCCCGTTTCCGTTCGAGGGCGAGGAAGATCCCGACCTCATCAATGCCGGCAAGCAAACGATCACCGAGCTGCCGAAGACCGCGTATTTCGACAGCGCCACATCGTTCGGCATGATCCGGGGCGGCAAGATCGCGGCCGCGATCCTCGGCGCCATGGAGGTGAGCGAAGAGGGCGATCTGGCCAACTGGATGATCCCCGGCAAGCTTGTCAAAGGCATGGGCGGCGCGATGGACCTCGTGGCCGGCGTGGGCCGGGTCATCGTTGTGATGGATCACACCAACAAGCATGGCGAGAGCAAGATCCTCAAGGAATGCACCCTGCCGCTGACCGGCAAGGGCGTGGTGGACCTGATCATCACGAACCTCTGCGTGCTCGAGGTCGAGCACAAGGGCCTGCACATCGTGGAACTCGCCCCCGGCGTCACCCGCGAAGAGGTCATCGCGGCCACGGACGCCAACATCGTCTGAGTTTGTTGAGGCCCGCTCCGGCGGGCCTCACCGTTCAGCCGGGCGCCCTGAGATCAAACCCGGGCTGCGTCACCGGGGCTGGTCCGGTCTTCTGACAATCCTGTATTGCTGTGCCCGACAGGCCTGTCATTCTTGGCGCAGGCGGACTCTATGTCACCGGGGCCCACCTGCGCGGTTCATGGCGCTTGAACTTCGCCGGTCTTGGAACGACGGTCTTTCCATGATGCGAATTCTTCTCCTATGTCTGTGCCTTCCGGCCCTGGTGCGGGCCGACGATATCCTCGTCTTCGCACCGGCAAGCCTTGGCGGAACGCTCGATCGGGTGGCCGAGGCGTTCGAGGCGCGCACGGATCACGATGTCATCCTCTCCTATGCAGGGACCTCCGCGCTCGCGTTTCAAATCCGACGCGGCGCGCCTGCCGATGTCTTCATCTCTGCAAGCGTCGACTGGATGGACGATATCGAGGCGGCGGGCCTTGTCGTTGCGGGCACGCGGCGGGACGTGTTGTCGAACTCCCTCGTCGTCGTCGCGCGCGAGGGGCCCGAGGTTGCATTGCAAGACCTGCCGGAAACGCTTGGTGAGGGGCGGCTTGCCATGGCGCTGACGAACGCGGTGCCTGCCGGGCAATATGGGCGGGAGGCACTCGAGGCGCTGGGCCTGTGGGATACCTTGGCTCCCCGCGTTGTCGAGACGGACAACGTGCGCGCGGCCTTGCGTCTTGTCGCGCTGGGCGAGGTGACGTTCGGCGTCGTCTACAGCACCGACGCGGCGGCAGAGGACAATGCGGTCATCGTGGCGGGGTTTCCGGACACGTCGCATCGCCCGATCCTTTACCCGGCGGCCCAACTCTCCGCCTCGCTCGCCGCGGCGGAATTCCTTGATTACCTCGGGTCGTCGGAGGCGCAGGCGATCTTCGTGGCCGACGGCTTCGCCCTTCCGGGGGAGCCTCGGGAATGACCGGCTGGCTTGGCCCGGAGGAGTGGCAGGCGGTGGCCCTGTCTCTGAGGGTCGCCCTTTGGGCCACCGTGGCCAGTCTGCCTTTCGGTATTTTCGTGGCCTATGCGCTGGCGCGCTGGCGGTTTCCGGGCCGACAGGTTCTGAACGGATTGGTGCATCTGCCGCTGATCCTTCCCCCGGTTGTCACAGGATATATTCTTCTGCTGGTTCTGGGAACGAATGCCCCCATCGGGCGCTGGCTGTCCGAGGCACTGGGGATCGAATTTGCCTTCCGCTGGACGGGGGCCGCGCTGGCCGCGGCGATCATGGCGTTCCCGCTGATGGTGCGGGCGATCCGGCTGTCGATCGAGGCGGTTGATCCGAAACTCGAACAGGCGGCCGCAACGCTGGGCGCCTCGCGGTTTCGGATCTTCCGGACGATCACCCTGCCGATGATCCTGCCCGGGCTTCTGACCGGGATGATCCTGTCCTTTGCCAAGGCGATGGGTGAATTTGGCGCAACGATCACCTTCGTGTCGAACATTCCGGGCCAGACCCGGACGTTGCCGTCGGCCATCTATGCCTTCCTGCAAGTGCCCGGGGGCGAGGCGTCGGCCCTGCGCCTCGTGGTCGTGTCGGTTGTGATCGCGCTGGGTGCGCTGGCCCTGTCCGAATGGCTGGCCCGCCGCGCGGCGGCGCGGCTGGGTCTGTCGGAGGGCCGGACATGAGCCTCGATCTCAGGCTGCGCCACCGGTTCGGGGCGTTCACGCTCGACCTGGCCTTTGCCGCGCCGGATGGCGTCACGGCGCTCTATGGTCATTCCGGTGCCGGAAAGTCGACGATCATCAACGCCATCGCGGGGCTTGTCCGTGCTGACGAGGGGCGCATCGCGATCGGTGGGCGGGTCTTGCAGGACAGCGCCTCGGGTCTCTGGGTGCCGACCCACCGCCGAAAGGTCGGCTATGTCTTTCAGGATGCGCGCCTCTTCCCGCACATGAGCGTGCGCCAGAACATCGGCTATGGGGCCGCAGCCGTGGCTGACCCTTCGACTGTGGTCGATCTTCTGGGGATCGGCGCGCTTCTGGATCGTCGCCCCGGCAGCTTGTCAGGCGGCGAGGCGCAGCGGGTGGCCATCGCGCGCGCGCTGATGTCCGAGCCGGAGATCCTGTTGATGGACGAACCGCTCGCCTCTCTCGATCCGGCGCGCAAGGCCGCGATCCTGCCCTATCTCGCCCGGCTTCGGGATGAGGCCCGACTGCCTATCCTGTATGTCAGCCATGCGCTTGAAGAGGTGGCGCAGCTTGCCAATACGCTGGTCATCATCAAGGACGGGCGCGTTCTGGCCAACGGGCCGGTGGCCGACCTGTTGTCGGATCCGGGGCTTGCCCGGCATGTGGGGATCCGCGGCGCGGGCGCCGTGATCGAGGCCCGCATCGCCCGGCATCATGACGATGGTCTGACCGAGCTGTCCGCGGCGGGAGGGCCGCTGTTCGTGCCGGCCCTGTCCGGCGAGGTCGGGCAGGCACTTCGGCTGAGGATCGAGGCGCAGGATGTGATGCTGTCGCTGGACCGCCCGCACGGCATGTCGGCGCTCAACGTGATGGCCGGACATGTCACTCAGGTTCGCTCGGGTGAGGGGCCAGGTGTTCTGATCCAGCTGAGCGTCGGGGATGAGGGTGCGAAACTCTTGTCGCGGATCACCCGGCGGTCGGCTGATGCGTTGAACATCCGTGTCGGGATGCCGCTCTTTGCCGTGGTGAAGACAGTGGCGGTCGCGCCCGGTGATATTGGCCCCATCGGCAACACTTGATCCCTTATGCGTGACATGTGGCCCTGCGGTTGCTAAGCGGTTCAGAAATCCGGGATGGGTGATGCACGCATGAAGATTATCGTGACAGGGGGATCGGGTTTCATCGGCTCGGCGGTGGTGCGTCAGGCCGTCACGGCCGGGCATGAGGTGATCAATCTCGACGCTCTGACCTATGCCGCCTGCCAGGCCAATCTCGATCCGATCGCTGACCGGCCGGGATACACCTTCGAACATGTGGATATCCGAGACCGCGACGGCGTCGACCGGGTTCTGGCCACGTATCAGCCCGATGCGGTGATGCATCTGGCCGCCGAAAGCCACGTGGACAGGTCCATCGACGGGCCCGGCGCGTTCATCGACACCAACGTGACCGGCACTTACACGCTCCTCGAGGCTACGCGCGCCTATTGGGACGGCATGGGCCGGCCCGAGACGTTCCGGTTCCACCATATCTCGACCGACGAGGTCTTCGGCAGCTTGGGCGCCGAGGGCCAGTTCACCGAGACCAGTCCCTATGCCCCCAATAGCCCCTATTCCGCATCCAAAGCCGCCAGCGACCATCTTGTCCGGGCCTGGCACGAGACCTATGGGCTCCCCGTCCTCGTCACCAATTGTTCCAACAATTACGGCCCCTACCACTTTCCCGAAAAGCTGATCCCCGTCGTCATCCTGAATGCGATCGCCGGACAGCCGATCCCCGTCTATGGCAAGGGCGAGAACGTTCGCGACTGGTTGTATGTCGAGGATCATGCCGATGCGCTTCTGACGGTGCTTGCGCGTGGCGCGGTCGGAGAGACCTATTGCATTGGCGGCGAAAACGAGGCCCGGAACATCGATCTCGTGACGGCGATCTGCGGCATCCTCGACAGCCGTCGCCCTGACGCGGCCCCGCATGACCAGCTGATCCGTTTCGTGACCGACAGGCCGGGCCATGATCTGCGGTATGCAATCGATCCTGCCAAGATCCGGCGCGAACTGGGCTGGTCCCCCTCGGTCACCCTGCAGGAGGGGCTGGAAAAGACCGTCGACTGGTATCTGGCAAACGAGGACTGGTGGCGCCCGCTGCAGGCCCGGCAGGATGTGGGCAAACGGCTGGGAACAGCCGGGCTTCTTGAAAAGCAAGACTGAGCATGGCGATCCTGCTTCTGGGACAGAACGGTCAGGTGGCGCGGTGCGTTCAGGAACGGGCCGCGCGTCTTGGTTCCAGCCTAATCGTTCTGGGTCGCGAGGCAGTTGATCTCGAACGACCGGACCTTGCCCGCCCGATCCTTGAAAAGCTGTCCCGCGATGCAAAGGCGATCATCAATGCGACGGCTTACACCGCCGTCGACAAGGCCGAGGAAGAGCCCGACCGCGCGCAGGCGCTGAACACCGACGCGCCCGCCATGATCGCAGGTCTGGCGGCGGACCGGGGGATCCCCTTTGTCCATGTCTCGACCGATTATGTCTTTGATGGCTCGGGCGACGCCCCCCATCGCCCCGACGATCCCACGAATCCACTTGGCGTCTATGGACGGACAAAGCGCGATGGCGAGGTTGCGGTGCGCGAGGTCGGTGGGGCTCACGTCATCCTTCGGACCTCTTGGGTGTTTTCCGAACATGGCTCGAACTTCGTGCGCACCATGCTCAGGCTCGGGGCGGAACGTGACCGGCTGCGCGTCGTGGACGATCAGGTGGGCGGGCCGACCGCGGCGGCCGATATCGCGGCATCGCTTCTTCATATTGCGTCGCATCTGATTCAGGAGCCCGAGGTGTCGGGGACATACCACTTTGCCGGTGCCCCGGATGTCAGCTGGGCCACCTTTGCCCGCGAGATCATGGCGATGGCCGGCCTGCGCTGCGAGATCGAGCCGATTTCCTCGGCCGAATACCCCACAGCCGCGCCCCGGCCTTTGAATTCCCGGCTGGATTGCACCACCTGCCATGAGACCTTCGGGATTTCGCGCCCCGACTGGCGTGCAGGTCTGGGTGAGGTTCTCGCCGGGCTTCGTGCCCTGCCGGGCCAGGGCGTCACCGGATCGGTCTGACCGGCGCTTTCCGGCCGTGACCGCGGCACGCTTGTGCCGAATCACTCCACCTTGGCATTCCACTTGCGCAAACAATGAGCCTTTGAAGTAGCGATTGTTTCGCATCTGGCGCTAAGTTGACCCAAGGTCATTCCAGGGTCTTTCTGGCGCCGCGAAGCCGCCACTCCGCAGACACATTCATGCCACAATTGGCTCTGGACACCGTCATTCCGCAAAGAATTTGCCACAATTCGAGGCGCCCGGACGTTGAAATATGGCGCGAATTTGTTCTGTAAGATTGCAACCTATAGTATAAATAGTGCTCGATTCGGGTCTCGTCGACACAATATCATGCCTATTGTTTCCTTGGTGGCACCAATTGAGCGCCATCTCGGACCTTGTGCTTGCCAGTCTCCGCGGAGGTAGGGCGGTCTGTCGAAGCCTGACCGCTGCCCGTGTGCGGCACGGCAAGTCCCTTGGATATCGTCGCCGGGAAGGGGGCGAACCGGTCTGATCTCCAACGATTTCAGAAACATCCATTAGTTGTATGCCCCGTCCGTAAGATTGACCCGGAGGGCAGGCGGATGGTTACCTGTCGGTGTAACTCGTCGGGTGGGCAAAGGCGGCGATTTCGGGGGGCAGGCTTTTCCTGCTTTCAGTGTGCGGAACGCCTGTTCCAATCACGTTATACCAGTGACGGTTCTATTGGGGGGCCTGTTTGCCGCCGCACCATAGTTTGGCCCGACGCGCAGTATTACGTGAGTCAGGTGTTTCATTGTTCGGGCCGGACAGATTGCCGGTTTCCCTGGGGAGGGAAGTGAATGAGTTACCAATACCGCTCGACCTATGATGCGGCGACGCTCCAGCGGCCTATTTCGACTCCGACGGAGCTTTGCCAGAAAGGCGTCTACCGACGGGCCTTCAAACGCATATTCGATGTTCTTGTCGTTCTTGCGGTCTCGTTTCCTGTCGTCACGACCGTGGCGCTGCTGGCGCTGGTGCAATTTGCCTCTGACCGGCGCAACCCGTTCTATTCTCAGGATCGGGTGGGCCGCAATGGAACCACCTTCCGGATGTGGAAGCTGCGGACGATGGTCTGCGATGCCGATGATCTTCTTGAGATTCACCTCGCACAGAACCCCAAGGCGATGGCGGAATGGCAGCGGCATCAGAAGCTTACGGCCGATCCCCGCGTCACGACGTTCGGCCGCTTTCTGCGCACGACGTCACTCGATGAGCTGCCGCAATTCTGGAACGTGCTGATCGGCGACATGTCGGTCGTCGGGCCGCGCCCGATGATGACCGCTCAGCGGGTTCTGTATCCGGGAACGGAATACTACGCGATGCGTCCGGGTATCACCGGCTTGTGGCAGATCTCCGAGCGCAACGACACGACCTTTCATGAACGTGCCGATTATGACCAGCGCTACTTCCAGTCGATTTCTTTCCTGACCGATATGAAGGTGATCTTCCGGACGGTTGTCGTGGTGATGAAAGCGACCGGTCGCTGATCGGCAACCGGGGCCTGCACTCAGATAGCCATCATTCTGCCGCAGAATTACGTTAAGGTGATGAACAATGGCGGGCTTTGGCCTGCCCTTGTGCATTCTAGTAGACGTAAGAGACACCGGCCCCAACGGAATCATGCCCAACGCATTCGCCTCTCTCGTCCTGTTCTCGTGGCCGTTGGTAACGCTTGTTCTCCTTCGGGTCTTGCCGCGTGGCCGGGCGTTGGTGGCGTGTATCCTCGTGGCCTATCTCTTTCTTCCGCCGCCGCCGGCCGGGATCGATCTTCCGATCCTGCCGCCGCTGACGAAGGAAACGATCCCCAATCTCAGCCTCGCGTTTCTGTGCGTCGCGATGTGGCGCCGGGATCTGAGCTTCTGGCCCGAGTCCCGGTTTGTTCAGGCTTTGATCTGTGTGTTCATCCTGTCGCCCTTCGCGACCGTGATGACGAATACCGAGCCCGTCTATTACGGGCAGGTCGGCCTGCCCGGCCTGCAGGTCAAGGAGGCTCTTGCCCTGATGTCCCAGCAGGCGATGCTGATCGTGCCGTTCCTGCTGGCCCGTGGAGTGCTGACATCAGCCGGTGATCAGAGGGATGTCGTCTGGGCCCTGTTCATCGGGGGGCTGGTCTATTCCATCCCGATGCTCATCGAGGTGCGGCTTAGCCCGCAGTTGAATATCTGGATCTACGGCTTCTTTCAGCACAATTTCGATCAGATGATCCGCTTCGGCGGCTTTCGTCCGATCGTGTTCCTGTATCATGGGATCTGGGTCGCGTTCTTCTGCATGACGGCCGTTCTGGCCGCGGTGGCCCTGCTGCGCCACGAGGCGGGGCCGCGCAAGCTCTTGCTGGCGGGGGCTGCGGTCTATCTGTTCGGCGTTCTGTTTCTGGCCAAGACGCTGGGTGCGTTGATCTATGGTGTGGCGCTCGCGCCGGTGGTGCTGCTGTTTGGCCGCAAGGCCCAACTCCTGGCCGCGGTCCTCATGGCCGGTCTGGCCATCGGGTATCCCCTGCTGAAGGGGGCTGACCTCGTGCCCAAGGAACAATTGCTGTCCGCCGCCGCCATGGTCGATGAAGAGCGCGCGAATTCGCTTCGGTTCCGGTTCGATCAGGAGACGATCCTGATGGAACGGGCCTATGAAAAACCGCTTTTCGGGTGGGGCATCTGGGGGCGAAACCATATCCTCGATGAAAATACGGGACAGATCCTCACTGTCACGGACGGGCGGTGGATCATCCGGATCGGCATGTTCGGCTGGCTGGGATTCCTCGCGGAGTTCCTGTTGCTCGCAACGCCCATCTTCGTGTTGTGGAGACGATCGCTTCAGGGCGATGGGGCAAGCCTGTCGCCCTATGCCATCACGCTGACGCTGATGCTGGGCGTGAACATGGTCGATCTCATTCCCAACGCCACGATCACGCCGTTGACATGGCTGTTTGCGGGTGCCGTTCTGGGCTACGCCGAACGATATCACCCCAGCCGGACATCCCGGCCCGTTGTGTTGCAGACGGTCCTGTGATGCGGCCCCGGGTTCTTGTCATCGCCGAAGCCGCGAACCCCGACTGGGTCAGCGTGCCACTGATCGGCTGGTCCCTGGCCCGGGCCTTGGCCGAGGTGGCCGATGTCCACCTCGTCACTCAGGTCCGCAACCGCGCCGCCATCATCGCCGCCGGCCTGACCGAGGGCGACGATTTCACCGCCATCGACAGCGAGGCGCTGGCCCGCCCTCTCTGGGCGCTGGGTGGCCTGTTGCGCATGGGCGAAGGCAAGGGATGGACGGCGCTTCAGGCCGTCAGTGCGATCTCCTACCCCTATTTCGAACGGCTTGTCTGGAAACGGTTCGGCGCCGAAATCCGCAAGGGCAGATACGATGTCGTGCATCGGATCACCCCGCTCAGCCCCACCCAAAGCGGGCCGTTGGCCGCGCATTGCGCGCGCGCCGGGGTGCCATATGTCATCGGCCCTCTCAACGGTGGCGTGCCGTGGCCACGCGAATTCGAGGCTGCGCGCCGCGCCGAGCGTGAATGGCTGTCCTATGTTCGGGGGATCTATCGCTATCTTCCGGGCCGCAAATCCATGCTCGATGCAACGCGCTGCATCCTTGCCGGGTCGCGCCACACCGCGACGGAGTTCGAACAGTGGCAGGACCGGACGATCTGGCTGCCGGAAAACGCGATCGATCCCGTCCGGTTTCCCGATCTGCCGAGGCCGCCCACATCGGGGCCGCTCAGGGCCTGTTTCATCGGGCGTATGGTGCCCTACAAGGGCCCCGACATGCTGCTTGAGGCCGCGTCAGAGCTTCTGCGGTCGGGGCGCATGACGCTCGATCTGATCGGCGACGGCCCGATGATGGAAGAACTGCGCAAGCAAGCCGCCCCCCTCGGACAGGCTGTGCGGCTTCATGGCTGGTTGCCGCATGACAAGGTTCAGTCGGTGGCCGGAAAGTGCAGTCTTCTGGCCTTTCCCTCCGTCCGCGAATTCGGCGGCGGGGTCGTGCTCGAGGCGATGGCAATGGGCCTTGCTCCCCTGATCGTGGATTACGCGGGGCCGGGCGAACTGGTCACCGACCAGACGGGCTACAAGGTTGCCCTCGGTGACCGAGATGCGATCGTTGCGCGGTTTCGATCAGAGTTGAACCGACTGGCGGACGATCCCGAGGATGTGGCCGCCCGCGGCGCCTGTGCGCGTGCCGTTGCGCGTCAGAATTTCACCTGGTCCGCCAAGGCAGGACAGGTGGCCGAGGTTTACGACTGGATCACCGGAAAGCGGGAGGTTCGGCCCGATTTCACGGGTGTGACGCGTTATGATGTGGGGAGGTATTCCGATGTGGCTGGCTAGGGTCGCGCTGTTGATCTCGCTTGTCCTGTCTGCGCCCGCGCGGGCACAGGACGGGCAATCGGCGGATGTCTTCGTCTTCGGCAACAGCCTGATCCATCACCTGACCGATGAGGGCCGATCCAACGTGCCCTATTGGCTGTCCCGGCTGGCAGAAGCCGAAGGTCATGCCCTTCGCCTTGATGGCACATGGGGGTTCGTTCGCGATTTCGCCCGCGACCTGCCGCCCGAGCCGAAATGGAGTTTCGGTGGCGTCGACCGGATCATGACCGGCGGCATCGGTTTTCGCCGGGCCGGGTTCGATACGATCCTGATCAATCCCGCGAACTTCATTCAGGGCCGCGCACCCGACCGGCCCTACGAGGGCGACAATCCCACCGGCGACAGCCCGCTTTCCGCCACGCTCCGCGTTCTGGACTGGGCGTCGGCCAATGCGCCGGGGGCCCGGTTCTTCGTTTATGAAGGCTGGGCGCTGATGTCGACGGTCACGCGGTATCCCCCGAATGCCCGTGGTCTGCGTCGTTATCACCGCGAAAACATGGGCGACTATCACGAATGGTACGTCGACTATGTCGATGCGATCCGCGCAGCCCGACCGGGGCTGGATGTGGAACTGATCCCGGTGGCCTCCGCCCTTGCGCGGGTCCTCAGCGAAACGCCGCTGTCCGAACTCGACGGCACTGTCTTCTACGAAGACGAGGCCCCTCACGGGACAGAGCCTTTGTATTTCCTTGCGGCCCTTGCCACCTATTCCGCCCTTTTCGGCGAGGAGCCGCCGTCTTTCGGCACGCTGGCCGACGGACTCCCGCCCGAGATCGCCGGGAACGAGGCCGAGATCCGCCGCATCCTGTGGGAACAGGTCTCGGGCGCCGCCATCCCCGATCAGGCCCGGCTGGAGACACCTGAAACGGGCTTTGCCGATCCGTCACTTGCGATGGGGCTGGCCGGGATCTCGGATTGGTCGACACAGCATCCCTTTCTCGACCTGATGAAGACCGCGCGCCCGTGGATCGGTCATATGCCGGGCCAATGGGGTGGAGTGACATTCGAACAATTGCAGCAGGCGGGCCACCTCTCGTCCGAAGGCTGGCCGCTGTCCCTGCCGGACGAGGTCGAGGCGATCGAAGCCTTCATCCTGACCGATCAACCCGAAAGTGCGACTTCGCTTGTCGGGCGTTACCGGGTTACGTGGCAGGGGCAGGGTGACCTGAGCCTCGGCGGCCTTGCCCGCAATGTCACGCGCGAGGATGACGGTGGGCTGAGTTTTGACTACAGGCCCGGGCCGGGGCTTGTAGGCCTGCGTATCTCGGGCGTCGATCCCGAGGACCCGATCCGTGATATCCGCGTCTTTCGCGCAGAAAATGCCGATCTGATCGAGGCGGGCGCCCTGTTCGATCCCGCTTTCATCGCCGATATCCGGGACCTGCGGTCTGTGCGGTTCATGGACTGGATGGACACCAACGGATCGGAGCAGGTTGTCTGGGCCGACAGGCCCCGACCGGGTGATTTCACCTATGTCTGGCGAGGCGTTCCGGTAGAGGTGATGACAGAGCTGGCCAATCAGATCGGAGCCGAGCCATGGTTCACGCTGCCCCACATGGCCGATGACGCCTATGTCCGCGCCTTCGCGACACATGTCCGGGATCATCTCGACCACAGGCTGCCGGTTCGGGTGGAATGGTCGAACGAGGTCTGGAACTTCATCTTTCCGCAGGCGCGCTGGGCGGCCGATCAGGCCGGGGCCCGCTGGGGGGCGAGCGCATCCGACGATGCGTGGATGCAGTTCGCAGGCCTGCGCGGGGCAGAGGTCGCCCGTATCTGGGCCGATGTCTTCGGAGACGAAGCCGAGCGGGTGATCCCGGTTGCATCGGTGCATACCGGCTGGCCGGGGCTCGAGGCGGCCCTTCTGGACGCGCCACTGGCCGTGGCCGAGGGGCTTCCGCCTCCGGCAGAGGCGTTCCGCGCCTATGCCGTTACCGGCTATTTCGGGATCGAACTGGGTGACGAGTCCAATCTTGACCGATTGCGCAGATGGGCTGCGGCCGACGACGGTGCCGCACAGCTGGCGGAGGCTGCGCGCGCGGGCTCCTTCGCGGCTCTGACCGGGGAGCTTTGGCCCTATCACGCCGATATCGCCCGGGCGAAGGACCTCGAATTGATCATGTACGAGGGCGGCACCCATGTCACTGGCCATGGCGCCACCGTCGAAGATGACGCGATCACCGACTTTTTCACCCAAGCCAACTACAGCCCAGAAATGGCGCAGCTTTACGACGATCTTCTGACCGAATGGGAGGCCGTGGGCGGCACCCTCTTCAACGCGTTCGTCGATACCGCGCCGCCGTCGCGCTGGGGCAGCTGGGGTGCGCGCCGCCATGTCGGGGACATGAACCCGAGGGCCGCGACGCTGCGCGCCTATGGCAGCCGGCCGGGGCCGGTCACGTCCGAGGCCTATCTGCATGGCGTCTTCCGGGCGGGACGTCCGGGCGATGACGATTGGGCCGGCACGCCTGAGGAAGATCAGCTCTTGGGCGGACCGGGGAACGACACGTTCCGGCCCGACGCGGGCTACGATATCATCCATGGCGGGCCGGGGGAGGATGTCGTGATCCTCTCTGGCCAGCCTGATCAATGGCGACTTGGCTGGGATGGCGGGCGACTGCTGGTCGATGGTCCGGCCGGGCTCAAGAGCATGGCGGGGATCGAGAGGCTGCATTTCCCCGAGGCGGGTCGCGATATCCTGCTTCAGGAGCCGGAAACGTGATCGTCGAAGGCCCCCTTGATCAGCGTCTCGGCACCGAGACCGGCGCGGAACGAGGCGACCACCCGCGCCCGTCCGTGCGACGACAGTCGCAGGGCAAGTTCGGGCGCATCGGCGATCTCGATTATCGCGGAGGCGAGGGCATTGGGGTCGCGGGGCGGCACGAGGCGCCCGTCCGTGCCGTCGGTGATCAGCTCCGGCACACCGCCCGCATCGGTTCCGATCGTCGGGACCTCGCAGGACATGGCCTCCATGTAAGCAACGCCCAAGGGCTCCCCATAGCTGGCCAGAACGAAGATATGGGCCGAGAGCAATTCGTCACGCACCGCGTCGGCGTCGATCGCGCCGAGAAGCGTCACCGCCTCGCCAAGGCCCAGTTCAGCGATCCGTGCCTCAAGCGTCTTGCGATAGCCTGTGCCGCCCGCGTCATCCTCGCCGGCGATCCGCAGAGTGACGTCGCGGCCCGCATCGCGCAATTGCCGAACGGCGGCCAGCAGATCCTCGTGACCCTTCACCACATTGAGTCGCGCACAGCAGAACAACCGCAGCGGCCCGCCCGGCGCCGCCGGCACATAGGGCGTGTCACGGGCCAGTCGATCCGTATCCACGCCCATCGGCTGAAGCAGGATCGTCTGCGGCAGGGCGTCGGGCATTTCGGCCTGCATCTCGTCGATCAGCTTGCGGGTGATGATCGTCGCAAATGTGGCCCCGCTCCATTTGAAGCGCTGGCCAGGCCCATAATCGGCAAGCGGGCCGTGAAGGGTCAGCGAATAGGGCGGTCCGTCCATATCGTGACAAAGCGCGGCGATCAGGGCTGCCCGGCCGCAGGAATGCGCGTGGACGTGGGAAATGCCTTCGGACCGGCAGCGTTGCGCCAGAACGCGGGCAGGTCCGGCCGCGATCATGACGTCCTTCCAGAATTGCAGCTTTTCGCCGCATCCGAGGCGGATCAACCTGCGCCAGGGCAATGCGGGCAAAGCGGCAAGCAGTTCGAGGGGAGAGATCCGGCCAAGGTAATCTGTCCGGTCGGCGGCCTCAGCCGACCAATTGTGTGCGATCAGTCCGGGCGGTGGCGGCAGAGTGCTGAACAGAACCGGCTCGATCCCGCGCATTTCCAGTTCACGGATTTCGCGCCAGAAAAAGATATGGGTCTGGCCGGGGAATTGCGGCACCAGATACCCGAGTTTACGTGGCGCAGCCATGCGTCGCCGTCTCCGCAATCGTTCCTGTCAGGCGCCAACCTGTGCGGATCGCACCGGCAGGTCAAAGCCAAAGCATATGGTGAAAGAGTTTCTCGGTGCTGAGCGTCATCATTCCCGCACATAACGAAGAGTCGCTGATCGGCCCATGCTTAGAGGCGCTGTCCCGGTCAGAGCCGATCGCGATGCCCGCAGAGGTGATCATCGTGGCCAATGGCTGCAGCGACAACACCGTCGCCGAGGCCTATGCACAGCGCCCGCGGATCGAGGCCGCCGGCTGGGCGTTTCGGGTGATCGACCTGGCTCAGGGGGGCAAGCCCCGGGCCCTGACGGCTGGCGACCGGGCCGCGAACGGGACGATCCGGGCCTATCTCGATGCCGATGTGACGGTTTCCCCGGGACTTCTGCCGCAGATCGTCGGGGTGCTCGATACGGCCACTCCCCGCTATGCCAGTGGCGCGATCCGGATCGTGGGCAAGGGTCCGATCAGCCGTGCCTATGCGCGGCTTTGGGCGAAAGTTCCCTATATGGCCACGACCGTCCCGGGATGCGGTTTCTTTGCCATGAATGCGGCCGGCCGGGCCCGGTGGCAGGATTGGCCCGACGTGATCGCCGATGACCTGTTTGCCCGACTGAATTTCGCGCCCGATGAGCGCGTCTCGGTCGCGGCACCTTATGAGTGGCCCATCGCTCAGGGATTTGCCCGGCTTGTCCGGGTCAGGCGCAGGCAGGATGCCGGCGTTGCCGAAATCGCCCGTCGCTATCCCGCCTTGCTCGGGAACGAAGACAAGACCGGCGGCGGCGCCTCCGGTCTGGCCCTGCGCGATCCTGTGGGCTTCGCGATCTATGCCGGCGTCGCGCTTGCTGTGCGCCTGCGCCGTCAGGGCCCGGAATGGAGCCGAAGCCGATGAGCGCGGGTCTCACGGGATTTCTGAAAGGATCGAGCATCGCGCAGCGCGCGTTTCGATCCTCTGCCTTTACGATGGCGGGGTTCGCCGGCGGGCAGGCGATGCGCTTGGCCTCGAACCTGATCCTGACGCGGCTTCTGTTTCCCGAGGCGTTCGGAACGATGGCGATGGTCTCGGTCTTCCTGATGGCGCTGGCCATGTTCTCGGACGTGGGGGTCGGCCCCGCGATCATGCAGTCGAAACGCGGTGACGACCGTGCGTTTCTTGATACTGCATGGACGATCCAGATCATCCGGGGGCTATGCCTGTTCGTCGTGGCCATCGGCCTGACTTGGCCTGTCGCGCGCTATTTCGGAGAGCCGGACCTGATCCATTATCTCCCGGTCTCGGCGCTGACGCTGGTGATCGCCGGGTTCAATCCGACGAAGCTTCAGACGGCCAACAGGCATATGCGCGCGGGGCGCGTGACGATGATCGAACTGGCAGTGCAGGCCATCGGGATCGTTCTCGCCGTCGCGCTGGCCGTGGCGTTTCAGTCGGTCTGGGCGCTTGTCGCCAGCGGTGTTCTGTCGTCGCTCGCCCATCTGATCCTGCTGAACGTGTTTCTGCCCGGACCGGGCAACCGGTTGAACTGGGAGCGCGCCGCGGCGGGCGAATTGATCCATTTCGGCAAATGGATCTTCCTTTCCACGATCTGCGGTTTCGCGATCGGGCAGGCGGATAAGGTCATCATCGGGGGGTATCTCTCGACCTACGATTTCGGCATCTACAGCATTGGGTTCTTTCTCGCGTCCTTCCCGTTGATGCTGGGCCATGTGGTGACGCACCGTGTGCTGATCCCGATCTACCGCGAGACCCCGCCGCGACAGAGCCGCGAGAATTTCCTCGCGCTCCGCCGGATGCGGATGCCCGCCACGGCGGCGTTGATCGGGCTTGCCGTTGCATTGGGGCTTGTCGGGGCGTGGCTGGTCCAAATCCTCTATGATCCGCGATACGAGGTGGCGGGCGGGATCGTCGTCTTGCTGGCGATCATGCAGATCCCCGCGCTGATCGTTCTGACCTACGATCAGGCTGCGCTGGCTTCGGGCGAATCGCGGCGGTATTTTGTCCTGGCTGCGACCCGGGCCGCGCTGATCATCCTTGGCATGGGGGCGGGGCTTTGGGTGGGGGGGCTGCCCGGCGCACTGTTGGGGCAGGGCCTTGGCCATCTGGCCGCCTATCCCGTTGTTATCTGGCTGGCCCGGACCGAGGGTGCCTGGGATCCGTGGCATGATATTCTGTTCGCCATCGCGGCCGCCGTTCTGGGTGGCATCGCAATCTGGCTGAACTGGCCCCATATCGTCGCCTTGGCGGCGATGTCTGGCGGATAGGGGGCTGATGATCGCCACATTATGTCCGTATTCCAATGCAATATTGGAAACAGAGCGGAAGGTAACCGGGTGTAGGGTATGAGCAAGGCGACAACGTTGGATGCCGCCGGCGAATGGGACGTCGCAATCGTGGGTATGGCCGCGCATCTTCCGGGTGCGGCCGATATCTCCGTATTCTGGGATAATCTGAGGAACGGCCGTTCCGCAATCCGCAAGCTGTCGGAGCAGGAACTGCGCGAGGCGGGCGAGGCCCCGCATCTGATCGGTCGGGATGACTACGTCCCCTTCGCCGCACTCCTCGACGGGTTCGACAGGTTCGACGCCGAATTCTTCGGGTTTTCCCCGAAAGAAGCGGCGATCATGGACCCGCAGCACCGCCAGTTTCTTGAGACAGCGTGGGAGGCGATGGAAAACGCCGCCCACATGCCCGAGACCTTTCCGGGCCCGATCGGCGTGTTCGCCGGTTGCGGGATGGGCAGCTATTTCTACTTCAACATCTGTTCGAACCGGGATCTGGTCGAGGAAACGGGGATGTTCCTTCTGCGTCACAGCGGGAACGACAAGGATTTCCTCTCGACCCGGCTCAGCCACATCTTCGACCTTCAGGGCCCGTCGGTGAACATCCAGACGGCTTGCTCGACATCGCTCGTGGCCACGCATCAGGCCTGCCAGTCGCTTCTGAACGGAGAATGCGACATGGCGCTGGCGGGTGGCGTGACGATCGAGTTGCCACATGCCCGGGGCTATGTCTTCAAGGAGGGCGAGATCCTGTCGCCCGACGGCGCATGCCATGCCTTCGACCACCGCGCGCAGGGCACGGTATTCGGGTCGGGTGTCGGCGTCGTGGCCTTGCGCCGGTTGCGGGATGCCATTGCCGATGGCGATCATATCTGGGCCGTGATCAAGGGGTCGGCCGTCAACAACGACGGGGCGGCCAAGGCCGGCTATCTGGCCCCTTCGGTCGAAGGTCAGGCCGATGCGATCGCCGAGGCCCATGCGATTTCTGGCATCGATGCGCGCAGCATTTCCTATGTCGAATGTCATGGCACGGGCACCTATCTGGGCGACCCGATCGAAGTTGCGGCCCTCACCGATGCCTTCCGGCGGACAACCGATGCCGAGGATTTCTGCCGCATCGGGTCGGTCAAGACGAACATCGGGCATCTTGATACCGCGGCCGGTGTTGCCAGCCTGATCAAGGCCTCGCTGGCGCTGCATAATCGCGAGATGCCGCCCTCTATCGGGTTCGAGAAACCCAATCCCGCGATCGCATTCGACGGCTCGCCATTTCGGGTGAATGACAGCCTGACCGAATGGCCGGCCGGGCCGGGTCCCCGGCGGGCGGGCGTGAACAGCCTTGGTGTCGGGGGCACCAACGCCCATGTCGTTCTGGAAGAGGCGCCCGAACGGGCCGCCTCGGGTCAAAGCGACTGGCCGTTTCAGCTTCTGACTTTGTCAGCGCGGAGCAAGACCGCGCTTGACGAAGCGTCGGGGCGTCTTGCTGCACATCTGCGCGACCATCCCGAACAGCCGCTGGCCGACGTGGCCTTCACCCTCAAGGAGGGGCGCCGGGCTTTTGAGAAGCGGCGGGTTGTCGTGGCCGACAGCCATGGAGCCGCGGCCGAAACGCTGGAACAGAACGATCCGCGCCGGGTGTTCACCCATACCGTTGTCTCCGAGGACCCGGACCCCGTCTTCATGTTTCCCGGCGGTGGGGCGCAATACGCGGGAATGGCCCGCGATCTATACGAGACGGAGCCCGAATTCCGCGACTGGATGGATCGGGGCCTCGACATCCTCGAACCCAAGCTGGATTACGACATCCGCGCCCTCTGGCTGCCCGACAGTGCCGAGGCAGCGAAACTGGCCGATGAACGTCTGCGGAAACCGTCGATCCAGCTTCCGCTGATCATGATCGTCGAATATGCGCTGGCGCGCCTCTGGATGAGCTGGGGTGTCACCCCCGGCGCCCTGATCGGCCACTCCATGGGCGAGAACACCGCCGCATGTCTGGCCGGTGTCATGAGTTTCGAGGATTGCATCGGCCTCGTTCATCTGCGGGGCAGGCTCTTCGACACCGTGCCGCCCGGCGGTATGCTGTCGGTCGCGTTGTCTGCTTCGGCCCTGCGCGAACATCTGGGCCCGGAGTTGGATCTGGCTGCGATCAACGCGCCCGGTCTGAGCGTGGCCACCGGGCCGCGCGACGCGCTAGATCGTCTGGCGAAAAGCCTCGAGGCGCAGGACATCGATTGCCAGATCATTCCGATCGATATCGCGGCCCACAGCCGGATGCTCGAACCGATCCTCACCGAATTCGGTGATTACCTTCGCGGCATCACGCTCAGTGCGCCCGAACTGCCTGTCATTTCCAACCGCACCGGCAAACCGCTGACAGCGGCAGAGGCCACCGATCCGGAGTACTGGGTGAGCCATCTGCGCAATACCGTCGATTTCGAAGGCGGTCTGTCATGGCTCGCGACCCGACCTGACCGCATCTATATCGAGGTGGGTCCGGGCAAGGCGCTGTCATCGCTTGCCGGTCAGCATGGGTCCATCTTGCCCAACCAGGTCATCGGGTCGTTGCGACATCCAAAGGACGATATCGCCGACGATGCCTATTTCATGGCGATGCTTGGCCGCGTCTGGGCCATGGGTGGGCGCATCGACTGGGATCAGATCTGGGGCGATGCGCGGCGGAACCGTGTTGTCCTGCCCAGCTACCCCTTCCAGCGAAGCCGCTATTTCATCGACCGGCAGGAGCCGGGGGAGATCGGTGCAGAGGCATGGCTCATGCGCAGCAACGATCCGGCCGAGTGGCGCTATGCGCCGGTCTGGACGCCGCGCTACGCCGATTGCGTGCATGACGTGGATGGCGGGCTTTCCCGTCTTCCAGATGAAAAGTGGTTGGTCTTCCTCGACGATACGGGCCTTGCCGCGCGGGCCGCGGATCGCCTGAGAGAAGCGGGCCAGACCGTTGTGACCGTGCGTGCAGGCGACGCCTTTATCGCGCTTGGCGATCATGAGTTCGCCCTTGCACCCGAACATGGCCGGGCCGGATATGATGCGCTGATCCGGGACCTTGCCCTACGGGACCTTCTGCCCGACCGGATCGGGCATTTCTGGCTCGTGACGGCGGATGAACGCCATCGCCCGGGATCAAGCTTCTTTCACCGGACGCAGGAGCAGGGCTTCTGGTCGCTGTTCCACCTTGCGCAGGCCCTTGGCGAAGAGGCGCCCACTGTCGCGCCGCATATCGTCGTGGTGACATCCGACATGATGCAGGCGCGGGCCGAGCCGCTCCCCTATCCCGAGAAATCAACGGTGATGGGTGCCGCCCGTGTGATACCGCGCGAATTGCCCGGCTATACCTGCGCCGTGCTGGATATCGGAGCCGGCAAACCCGGCGCGGCCAAGGCAGGTCTGGATCAGACCGTCCTCGAGGAATTGCTGGCGACGCCGGCAAACACCGTGGCGGCGCACCGATCCGACAGGCGGCTGGAACTGTCCTACCGTAAGCTGCCGTTCGAGGGTGAGGTTGAGTTGATGCTGGCCCCGGACAGCACGGTTCTTGTCACCGGTGGTTTCGGCGGGATCGGGCTGACGGTGGCCGAAGAACTTGTCCGGCGATTTGGCGCGCGGATCGCGCTTGTGTCGCGAAGCACGTTGCCGGAGCGGGCCTCATGGGGCGACATGATCGCACGTCTTGCTCCAGGGGATCGGCTTCGGCGCCGGATGGAGGCTGTCGAGCGGATCGAGGCGGCGGGCGGGCGTGTCCTGACGGTTGCCGCCGATGTCAGCAACATCGAAGAGATGCGCGACGCAAAGCTTCAGATCGAAACCGAGTTGGGGCCGGTCAGGGCGATCGTGCATGCCGCGGGCGTGATCGACGACGCGCCGTTGTTGTCCAAAAACCCGATGGCGATCGAAGACGTCTTTACACCCAAGATCCATGGCACGCAGGTTCTTGATGCCTTGTTTCCCGACGGATCGGTCGAATGGATCGCGCTGTTTTCATCCAGTTCGACCGTCACCGCGCCTGCCGGGCAGGTCGATTATGTTGCGGCGAACGAATATCTCAACGCCTATGCGAAATCGCGCGCACAGGACAAGACATCCGTCGTGGCGATCAACTGGGGTATCTGGTCCGATGTCGGCATGGCCGCCGATGCGATGCAGGCGCGGGTCGGCATGGCCCCTCAGCCGGTCGAGCCCGTCACGCAGCCTTTGCTGCAAGGCGCTTCGTTCGATCATCAGGGCAACCGGATCTTTACCGGCACGCTTTCGACGGATCAGTGGATCCTCGACGAACACCGGACGAAAGCCGGCGACGCGCTTCTGCCGGGGACTGGATATCTGAGCCTCGCGGCCCAGGCTTTGGCCGCGCAGGGCGAGGGTGGCTGCTTCGAGTTGCGAGACATGAATTTCCTCCGCCCGCTTCGGGTCGGCGATGGAAAGACATCGAAACTCCGCGTCACGTTGCCCCGGACGGAAACGGGGTATGATTTCCTGATCGACACTCAGCCCGAAGGCGCCGGAGCCGAACGGGTTGCCGAGGGGCAGATCGACCTCCTGCCGATGGCGCCCCCGCCCTCGCTCGATCTGGTCGAGATCGGCGCAAGGTGTTCCCAAACCCGTGCTGCCCCGCCGGGTGAGACACTTGTCTCCCCACAGGAAGCGCATCTTGATTTCGGGCCCCGCTGGCGGGTTCTGCAACAGGTCGCGCTGGGCGAGGGTGAAGGACTTGCCAATCTGCGCCTGCCCAAAGCCGCGATCGGCGATGAATGGCCCCTGCATCCGGCCCTGATGGACCTTGCCACCGGCTGGGCGATGGATCTGATCTCGGGCTATGCGCCCGATCATCTTTGGGTGCCGGTGTCGTATCACTCCGTCCGGATCTACCGGGCTCTTCCGGGCGACATTGTCAGTTGGGTTCGCAATTCCGGCGACAATCGCGCCGATGGCCAGACCGCCACCTTCGATATCACGATCACGACGGCCGACGGTGCCATCTGCGCCGAGATACGCGGCTTTTCGATCCGCAAGATGGATGGCGCGCTGAGCTTTGCCGCCCCCGTCAGCCCTGGTGCACCTGATGCGCCTCGCCCGCTGTCGGCAGCAGAACAGCGGCTCAAGCACAATCTGACGCAAGGCATCCGCGCCGATGAAGGGGTAGAGCTGTTTCTGCGCGCCATGGCGGGCGGGCAAAGTCAGGTCATCGTCAGTTCCCTCGACCTTGATGCGCTGACGCGACAAGCCGAAGCGGGGAGCGCTGATGACAGGTCCAGCGGGGCGAATTTCGACCGCCCGGAACTGGATAGCGAATATGCCCCGCCTGAGAACGCCATCGAAGAGAAGCTGGCCGAATTCTGGGGGGACTTACTCGGTGTGGCGGAGATCGGGGTCAATGACAGTTTCTTCGATCTGGGCGGACATTCCCTGATCGCCGTCCGGCTCTTCGCAAAGGTTAAGAAGGCCTTCGGCGTCGATTTCCCGATTTCTGTCCTGTTCGAGGCGCCGACGATCCGGTCCTGTGCCGCGCTTCTCGCCGAACGTGGCGTCCGGACAGATGACGGCGCCGAGGCTGCGCCCTCGACTGCCAAGCCTCCGGAACGTCGGTTTACCCATCTTGTCCCGATGCATCAGGGCGAGGGCGGGCCGCTCGCGCCGTTCTTCCTTGTTGCGGGCATGTTCGGAAACGTTCTGAACCTGCGTCATCTTGCGCATCTTCTGGGAACTGACCGACCGGTCTATGGGCTGCAGGCCAAGGGCCTGTTCGGCGAAGTGGAGCCGCACCGCGACCTGACCGAAGCTGCCCGTGACATGATCGCCGAGATGCGCCAGATCCAGCCATCGGGCCCTTACATGATCGGCGGGTTTTCCGGCGGCGGGATCACCGCCTATGACATCGCACGCCAGCTGAAGGATGCGGGCGAACGGGTGGATGTTCTGGTCATGCTCGACACCCCCCTGCCGCAGCGCCGACCGCTGTCACGCCGGGACAAGAACATGATCCATGTTCTCGAGTTCAAGGCGCAGGGGCCGTCCTATCCGTTCCGTTGGGTCGCGGGGAAACTGCGCGACAAACTCGGGTCAATCACAATGGAGGCCACCGACGAAACCGCAGCGGCCCAGTTCCACGATGCGAGGATCGAGGCCGCTTTCTACGATGCGATCGCACGGTACGAGGTCTCGGCCTGGGATGGGCCGCTGACCCTGTTCCGGCCGCCGCTTGTCGGCCGCTGGGAGGTGGCGCCGGGCAAATGGATCTCGTCTGAACGCGCCTATGTCCTTCCTGACAACGACTGGACCGGATTTGCGCCCAACATTCAGGTGATCGAGGTTCCGGGCGATCACGATTCCATGGTTCTCGAACCCAACGTGCGCGTGCTGGCCGCCCGGATGCGGCGCCTGTTCGAGGCGGCCGAGGCATCTGGTCCGTCACGATCCTTGCCGGACTGGACGACAGAAGAGGCCGCCCAATGACCGGCGGGCCCAGCATCCTGACGATCATCCTCAACTGGCGGACGCCGGCGATGACGATCAAGTCGATCGAGGCCGCGCACCTCGCGATGGAAGGCCTGAACGGCGAGATCGTGGTGGTCGACAATGACAGTCGCGACGGGTCCTACGAACAGATCGCCTCCCATGTCGCGGATCGCGGATGGGATAGGGTGCGTGTCGTGCAATCCCACCGGAACGGGGGATTTGGGGCAGGCAACAACGTCGGCATTCGCGGCGGTCTGTCGGACACGACCAAACCCGATTATGTCTATGTCCTGAACTCAGATGCCTTTCCGGCGCGCGATGCCATCACGGCGCTGCGCGATTACCTCGAGGCGACGCCAAGGGCCGGCTTTGCCGGAAGCTACATCCACGGACCAGACGGCGCGCCGCATCTCACGACGTTCAGGTTCCCCTCGATCGCCAGCGAATTCGAAGGCGCCTGCCGTTTTGGTCCGGTCTCGCGGTTGCTCTCGGATGCGAAGGTGCCGGTGCCCACACCTGAAACGGCGGGCCGTGTGGATTGGCTGGCCGGGGCAAGCCTTATGATGCGCCAATCCGTTCTTGATGAAATTGGTCTCTTTGACGAGGAATTCTTTCTCTATTTTGAGGAGACGGATCTGTGCCGCCGTGCGAGTCGTGCCGGACACGAGGTTCATTTCGTGCCCGAAAGCCGTGTTGCGCATATCGGTTCGGCATCGACCCGGATGAAGGAATGGCGCCGCGTTCCCGACTATTGGTTCGACTCGCGCTTCTACTATTTCCGCAAGAACCACGGCCCCGCCTACACGGCGATCGCGACGCTTGCCCATGTGGCGGGTGGGCTCGTTCACCGGTTGAGGGCTCTTCTTTCGGGGCAGAAGCCCGTCGATCCGCCCGGTTTCCTGTTGACGCTTATCCGGCACGATATGTCCGCCTTCCTGGGCCGGCGTTCTGAGCACCGGCCCTCACCACACCTGAAAGGAGCCAGTTGATGGCCACCTTTTCCGTTCTGCTGATCGGGCATGAATCGCTCACGGTGCAATGCGGGCGGATGCTGCTCGAGGCCGGCCACCGGATCTCCGGCGTCGTCTCGGACGACCCCGACGTAAAAGGCTGGGCGGCGACTTCGGGCCTTGATGTCATCGCCCCGGGCAAGGGTCTGGCTGACCGTATCGCCGGTGTTGGTTTCGACTGGATCGTGTCGGCGGCCAACCTGTCGATCATTCCCGATGAGGTTCTGGCAACGGCTCGCCTTGGCGCAATCAATTTCCATGATGGCCCGTTGCCTGCCTATGCCGGGCTGAATGCGCCGGTCTGGGCCCTCCTGAACGGGGAGGGGCGCCATGGCGTGACGTGGCATCTGATCGAGGGTGGCGTCGACGAAGGCCGCATCCTTGCGTCGCAAGCGGTCGAGATCGCAGAAAACGAGACGGCCTTTTCGCTGAATGCGAAATGCTATGCGGCGGGCATCGAAAGCTTTGCCACCGTGATCGCGCAACTGACCTCGGGTGCGCCGAACGTCGTAGAACAGGATCTGTCGCGGCGAAGCTATTTCGGCCGCGCTGACCGGCCAGAGGCTGCCGCACTGATTGATTTCAACCTAAGCGCCGCCAAGGTCGCGGCCTTTTTGCGCGCCCTTGATCATGGGGCCTATGACAATCCGCTGACCTTGCCGAAGGTCTTGCACAAGGGGCAGATCATCTGCGCCCGTGGGGCCGAGATCGCGGCGGGAGCGGGCGCGCCGGGCACTGTTCTTCAGGCCGGGGACGACGGGATCACTGTCGCATGTGCCGATGGCGCCATCTTCCTTCATGGGCTGGAATACCTGAACGGTACCATCAAGCCTGAGACGGGTGACAGTCTCGACCAGCCCGATCCCGCGGCGCGGCAGGCGTTGACGGACGAGATGCGACTTGTCGCTGGGGCAGAGCCGTTCTGGAACAGGCGCCTGAAGGCGCTGGTTCCGGCCCGGATCGGGCTGACCGGCGCGGGCGGGCATGAGACGACAGTCGATCTTGCCGGCAGGCCGGATAGCATCGGGGTCTTCGCGGCGCTTGGTGCAATCTTTGCAAGACTTGCAGGCGGGCCGGTCGATCTTGCTTTGGCACGGCCCTCGGCGACACCTTTTGTCTGCGATTGGGTGCCCGTCCGGTTCGATCCCGACGGTTCGGTCGCTCAGGCGCGGGCCCGTTTCGCCGATGAACTTGACCGGGCCTCTGCAAGACCGGGCTTTGCGGCCGATCTGCCGCTTCGTATCGCAGGCGAGGCACCGACCATCCCCGACATCGCGCTTGCCAATGGCACGGGCGCGGTTGCGGGTGCCGCCCTGACGTTCGACTGGAACGGCGGTGCGCCCCGCCTGATCCCCGACCCGGCACGCCTGTCGCAGGACGGCGTCGCCCTTGTAGCAGCCCGGCTTGGCACCGCGCTGTCCTGGTTTGCCGGGCATGACGAGGCCGGTTGTTCTGACTTGCCCCTTCCCGACGCGGCGGAACTCGAGACGCTGCTACAGGGCTGGAACCGCACCGAACGGGAGTTTGAACGTGAGGCGACGATCCCGGAATTAATCGCCGCGCGCGCCGCGGAGCAGCCCGAGGCCACGGCGATCATCTTCGAAGATCGGGCGCTGAGCTATGCAGAGGTCGAGGCGCGGGCCAACCGGATTGCCCACGTTCTGAGGGCCGAAGGCGTCCGGCGTGGCGATCGCGTCGGGCTGTGTCTGAGCCGATCGGCGGACCTCGTGATCGGGGCGCTGGCCATCCAGAAGGCGGGCGCGGCCTATGTGCCGCTTGATCCCGCCTACCCGAGGGACCGCATCGCCCTTTACGTCGAAGACAGCGCGCCCCGCGCCATTCTGGCCGAGGCCCAGACCCAAGACGTGCTTCCGGAACATGAGGCGGTGGTGGTTCTGATCGACGACCCGCGTCTGAACGATGCCCCGGAAACGGCCGTATCCGATGGCCCCCGACCGGAGGACTTGGCCTATATGATCTATACCTCGGGCTCCACCGGGCGGCCCAAGGGCGTGATGATCAGCCATCGCAACGTGGCGAATTTTTTTGCCGGGATAGATGAGCGCATACCGCATGACGCGGGCGACAGATGGCTTGCCGTTACATCGCTCAGCTTCGATATCTCGGTGCTCGAACTGTTCTGGACGCTGGCGCGTGGCGTGACCGTCGTCATGTCAGGTGATGAGAGCCGGGCGATGGTGTCCGCGGGCGGCGGGCGGCGGATCGGCGGGATGGACTTCAGCCTGTTCTATTGGGGCAATGACGATGGCGAGGGGCGTGACAAGTATCGCCTTTTGCTCGATGGGGCAAAATACGCCGATGAAAACGGGTTCACCGCCGTCTGGACACCGGAACGGCATTTCCATGCTTTCGGCGGACCCTATCCCAACCCGTCGGTCACCGGTGCCGCCGTCGCCGCCGTGACGCGAAACATCGGGGTTCGGGCGGGCAGCTGCGTCGCGCCCCTTCACCACCCGGCGCGCATCGCCGAGGAATGGGCCGTCATCGACAACCTGACGAACGGGCGTGCCGGGCTTGCTATCGCCTCTGGCTGGCAGCCGGATGATTTCGTCCTTCGGCCAGAGAACGCGCCGCCTCGCAACAAGGAGGCCATGTCCGAGGCGATCGCACAGGTCCGTGCCCTCTGGCGCGGCGAAGAGGTGGGCTTCCCCCGGGCGGATGGGTCGATCCATACGCTTGTGACGCAGCCAAGGCCCGTCTCGAAGGAGGTGCCGATATGGGTGACGACGGCGGGCAATCCGGAAACCTGGGCCGAGGCGGGACGCATTGGCGCGAATGTCCTGACCCATCTGCTGGGTCAGTCGGTCGACGAGGTGGGCGAAAAGATCGCGATCTATCACGCCGCGCTGCGCGAGGCGGGTCACGACCCGCAGGATTTTTCCGTCACGCTGATGCTGCACACCTACCTTGCTGCCACGCGCGACGAGGCGCGGGAGACCGCGCGCGAGCCGATGAAGGATTACCTGCGCTCCGCCGCCGGTCTGATCAAGCAATACGCCTGGGCGTTTCCCGCCTTCAAGCGGCCCAAGGGCGTGGACAATGCGTTCCAGCTCGATCTCGGGTCACTGGAGCCAGAGGAGCTTGAAGGCATTCTCGATTATGCATTCGAGAGGTATTTCAACGACTCCGGCCTGTTCGGGACGATCGACGATGCGCTTGACCGGGTTGAACAGGTCAAGGCCATCGGGGTCACGGAGGTCGCCTGCCTGATCGATTATGGCATCGGGGCGCAGACCGTGCTGGATGGATTGCGGCCGCTCGCAAAGGTGTGCGCCCTGTCCAACGAGGACAGCGCACCCGCAGATGACGATTTCTCCATCGCGGCGCAGATCGAACGGCACGACGTGACCCATCTGCAATGCACGCCGTCCATGGCCCGGATGCTTGTCGGCGATGATGCAAGCCGCGCAGCCCTGCGCCGCATCCGACACCTGATGATCGGCGGCGAGGCGCTTCCCGGTGCGCTCGTGCGTGATCTATCGGCCGCCACAAAAGCCCGGATCGAGAACATGTATGGCCCGACCGAGACGACGATCTGGTCGACGACCCAGACCGTTCGCGACGCGGAGGGAACCGCATCGATCGGCTCGCCGATCGCCAATACGCAGGTCTATGTCCTCGATGAGAGGCTCGAACCCGTCGCCACCGGTCAGGTGGGCGAATTGTGGATCGGTGGCGAAGGCGTTGCGCTTGGCTATTGGCAGCGACCCGATCTGACAGAAGACAGGTTCCGCCCCAATCCTTTTGCGCCGGGGCGGATGTATTGTACTGGCGATCTGGCGCGATGGCAGGCCGACGGCACCCTCGATTTCCTGGGTCGTGCCGATCATCAGGTCAAACTGCGCGGCCACCGGATCGAATTGGGCGAGATCGAGGCCGCGATCGACGCGCTTCCCGGTGTGTCGCAATCCGTTGTCGTGGCGCTGGGAGAGGCTGGGTCAGAACAGCTTGTCGCCTATCTCACCGGGACCGACAGTCCCACCGAACAGGTCGTGAAACAGGCGCTGGCCAAGGATTTGCCCGCGCATATGGTTCCCGCCCGGGTGATCGCGCTCGATGCCTTTCCCCTGACGCCCAACAAGAAGGTCGACCGCAAGGCCCTGCCGCAACCCGGCCCGCGCGCCCCGGCAGCACGACCTGCGACGGCTCCCGTTCTGTCCCCCGATGCGGAGGCGAGCGTCTCGACGATCGATGCGCTGGCTGCGATCTGGGCGGGCATACTGGGTGTTCCGACGCCGGGCGCGCGCGACAATTTCTTCGACCTCGGCGGCCATTCCCTGCTTGCGGTGCAGGCCCATCGCGAAATTCGCGACAGCCTCGGTGTGTCGCGTCTGGGGATCACGGATATTTTCCGGCACACGACACTCGGGGCGCTGGCCTCCCATGTCGAGGCCCTTCTCGGCGGCGCCGCTCCTGTGGCCAGCCGCAAGCGCAAGGCTGCGACGCAACCGGTTGATAATGAATCACCGGCGCCGCAGCCGTCTCTGACGCCTGTCCGGCCGATGGACGGCGCAGCAGCACGCGCCGCGGCCCGATCCGATGCCATGGCCCGGCGCAAGGTCCTGCGCGCCAGACGGATGCAGGACGCGTGACACTGTCGGCTGTTGCTCGTCTGGAACAGGCCGTCGGGCCCGGCTGCGTGCTTGTCTGTCGTTCGATTTCGGACAGCGCCCCCCTGACCGGGGAAGAGGCCGCCGCGATTGCGAAGGCCGTTCCGGCACGTCGCGCCGAATTCGCGGCAGGCCGGGCGGCCGCGCGCCAGGCCCTTGCCCAATTGGGCATGACGGGTGTCTCGATTCCGATGGACGCGGATCGCGCCCCGCAATGGCCACGGGGCATAGTGGGCAGCATCAGCCATGCGGCCGGATTTGCGATCGCCCTCGTCGCATCCTCCGAAGACGTGCTGGGCGTGGGGGTCGACATCGAACCCGATGCGCCGTTGCCCGTTGATGCGATCGAAACGGTGCTGACCCCGGACGAACAGGTTGATCGGGGCCGCACGCGGGCGATCTTTTGCGCCAAGGAGGCCACCTACAAGGCGCTTTATCCGCTGGCGGGGGCGATCTGGGATTTTCAGGATATGCGCATCCGGCTCGATTCGGACGGCAATCGCTTTGCCGCAGAGCTTGACCGCTCGGCAGGGCCGGTCGCGGCGGGAACCGTCGTGGGCGGGCACCTGATCATCGATGGCGGACTATGCGTCGCGGCGGTGGTCTTGCCAAAGCGCTGATTGCGGCGAAAACATGGCGGTGATTTCGATATCGGCAACGCATCGTTTCCCCATCTGCCCGGATGGTTCGTGGAATCCGGGCAAGTAATCGGCTAAATTGGGGCAAGGGTGTGGCATAGACATGTGCAGATTCGTGTCTTTGCCGTTAGGGGCAAGGCCCGGTCCATTTTGTGGATCGGAGGTTTGGTCGAGGAGTGGACATGGGCCACCTTGTTTCCCCGCGCGCCCTGTTGCGTGTCATCTGGCGGCGTTTGCCGGTCATCATCCTGATCCTCGCGATCGGAATGGCCTCGTCGGTCTGGTTTGCTCTGAGCAGGCCCAAGCTGTTCGAGGCGACGGCGGTCATCCAGATCGAGGCCCCCGAGGTCGCGGAACAATTGGCCGGTCAGGCGATGATGGTGAATTCCAATTCACAGCTCGACCTGATCCAGCAAAAGCTGATGTCGCGGGACAACATGGTTGCTGTGATCGACAGGTTCGGACTGTTTCCGGGTGATATGCCGTTGACGGAAAAGGTGTTTCTGCTTCGGGAATCCATCACGATCATCGAACTTGTCGATCCGACGCAGTCGTGGCGCCCGGATGTGCAGCCGTCGGGCCTTGTGATTACGGTGCGGCTGGATGATGCGCAGCTGGCGGCGGATGTCGCGAACGATTTCCTGAACTCGATCCTGACCGAGGCGCAATCGCGCAGCGAAGGCCGGGCGGCACGCACACTGGCTTTCTTTGTTTCGGAAGAGGCGCGCGTCAGCGAAGAGATTTCGCAGGTCGAGGCAATCATTGCCGAGTTCAAGGGGGTCAACCTCGACAGCCTGCCTGACAATATCGCCTCCCAGCGGGAACGGCTGACCCGGCTCACAGATACGCAGATTGCGCTTGATCAGCAGCTGATCGAATTGCAGACGCAGTCCGATCGCCTTCGCGAAGACGAGCTGGAGCGTCAGGTCGCCCTGCTTGAGCAGCAACGCTCCCTGATCGCCGAGAACATCGCCCGCATCGAAGAGGCGATTGCCGCGGCACCGATCATCGAACGGCGCCTTTCCGCGCTCAATCGGCAGCTCGAACAGCTGAACACCGAATACGAGGTCGTCACACAGCGGCGCACCGAAGCGGCCATGACCCAGCTTCTCGAGGAACAGGATCAAGCCGAGCGGTTCGAGGTGCTGGAAACAGCGATCCCGCCTGAATATCCGGTCTCCGCCAGCCGCCGAAAGATCGCGCTGGCCGGTGGTGTCGCGACGGTGGTCTTCGCGCTGGCCGCCGCGATGCTGCTCGAGTTGTCGAGCGGGAAGATCCGGACCGCCGCCCAACTCGAACGTCAGTTGGGTGTGCGTCCTGTGATTATCATTCCCAACCTGACCACCCGCAGAGCCAAGCGAAACCGGCTGCTGAAACTGGGCGCTTACCTGATCGCGTTGCTGGGGCTCGTGTGGGTCTTGATCCGCCGTTTCGGCGTGGAACTCTGGTCGATGCTGCCCATCCAACGGCTCCTGGAACTGCTCCGCCTGCCGCTGTTGCGACGTGGTGCCAGACCCTAATAGGCGTAGTCGCCCTCGATATCGGCCTTGTTCAGCACCACGCCCAGAACCGGCTTGTCTTCGCCGATCCGGCGGGTTGCCTCCTGAATCTCGTCGGAGGTGGTCATCCCGCCACCGACCACCATCAAGACACAGTCGAAATGCGGGCGTGCCGCGATGACATCGTCCTGCGCAAGGGCAGGCGGCAGATCAAGAAGCACGACTTCCGGGTGCAGAGTCCGTTCGAGATGGGTCATGACGGCGGCCGTTTCCGGCTGCTGAAGCAATTCGGCCGCATAGGCTTCGGGCCGGTCGTTCAGGCCTATGGCAAGCCTGTCCCCGACATGCAGATTGTTCGGCCCCGGCCGGATAAGGTGATCCTCCAGCGGGACAAAGCCGCGCAGATAATCGCCGATCGACCCGGCGCGCTCGACGCCGAAATACCGGGCAAGCCCGGGTCTGCGCATGTCGAAATCCAGAAGCACGGTCCGGCAGCTGTCATAACGTGACAGGGTGATGGCGAGGTTCACGGCGGTAAAGCTTTTGCCGCAGCCGGCCGTCGGCGAGGTGATGGCAACACGCGTCCAGCCCTTGTCGGCAAGGGCCTGAACCAGACGCGTGCGCAGAACGTCAAAGGCTCCGTGTGCCGGGTCGGACCTGTTGGCCGTGATGACCAGCTTTCCTTCCAGATGTGTGCCGTCGAGGGAGAACTGTCGCAGACGGGTCCAGCTGTCATGAACCGACGGGGAGGGGGGTGCGGACGGATCAGGCGCCGTCGCGCCTGCATCGCTGTCGGAGGTGTCGATTTGCGCGGCCGGTTCCGGCTCGGCCTCTGTCACGGGATCGCTGCGCAGCAGATCACGGAGCGCATCCGTCGCCACCTCGATCTCTTCGGCCGGGGCATGGTCGAGCTTAGCGATCTTGGCAAGAATCCGCTCCCGGGCCCCGGAATCGAGCCTCGGTCTGCCTGTGCGCCTTACCACTTTGTCGTTCATTGCTCGCCTGCTGTCATCGCCCGGCACGGGCTGACTGTTTCGGTCATGTCAGAAAAACTGGGCCAAATTGTGCAATTGGTTCGATTTCGGCGCCTTCATTTATACTCGATCAATCGGGGTCGGACACCGCGCAGGCGTCGGATGTGATAGAGCAGCATACCCAGCAGATGCGGCAGCTTGGCCAGAGTGTAGAATGCCGCATGGCGCCGGGCCTCGGCTGGTTTCTGCCCGTTCCTTTCGAGGCCTTTTGCCGTTCGCCACCAGGACAGGCCGTAGATGGCCGCAACGCCAAGGGACGCGATCCAGCCGAGCCAAGCCACCCCGAAGAGCGCGACAAGCGGCAGGCCTAACCCATAGACCCACGCCCGGCGACGTTCGGCGACGAAGTGATCCCCGTGGCGTCGTCCGACTTCTGCGAACCCGTGGCCCGCACGCAGCGTGCGCCGCCACCATTGTGAGAACCGTGTCATGTTCGCGTCGTGTGATGTCATCTTCAGGGGCAGGCGCCGCGCCATGGCCCCGGCCTTCCTGAGCCGGAGGACGAAATCCTCATCCTCCGAACAGATCAGCCCGGGGTCGAACCCACCGATTTCGTCGAAGACCTTGGATCGAACCATCAGATCGCCGCCGCAGGCCCTTATCTCGCCGGCCGGGCGATGCCATTCCACGTCGCACATCTGGTTATAGACACTGACGTCGCGTGCCACTTCGGAGCGCCAGCCTGTCACGAGGCCGAGATCGGGATCTTCGTCCAGCGCAGCCGTCGCGGCGGTCAGCCAGCCGTCCGCGACCGCGCAATCCCCGTCGATGAACTGGATGTAGTCGGGCAATCCGCCTTCGCGCAGCGCCTCCACCCCGGCATTCCGCCCGCGTGCGGCAGTGAACGGGGCCGACATATCCAGCGAAACGATGTCGACGCCGAAGGATCGGGCAATCTCGCGGCTGTCATCGGTCGAGCCGCTGTCGACATAAACGACCCGCGCGTCGGCGTCTTGCAGGGATGCGAGGCACCGCCGCAGTCGTTCGCCCTCGTTCCGGCCGATGGCCACGACGCCAACCCGGGTCATGGGTCCACATGTCCCGGTCGCTTCGCGGGCCTTGGCTGATCGGTTTGATAGCTGACGAACAGGATGCCAAGGCGCGCCGCCTCGTCCATCGCGTTGAAATTCGTTCTGACAGTTTCGCGTCCAGCCTCGCCCATGCGCGCGCGACCCTTCGGATCGGCCAGCAATCCGGTGATCGCCGCATCGAGAGCCCGGTCATCGCCGGCGGGCACCAGCTTGCCCGACACACCGTCCTGAACAAGCTCGGCAACGCCACCCACCTGCGTCGCGATGACGGGTTTGCCGGCGGCCATCGCCTCCATCAGGACGACCGGCACACCTTCGGCGAATGAGGGCAGAACAAGCATCGATGCCGAGGCAAGGTGCCGGGCAACCTCGTCCTGCGACTGGTAGCCCGCAAAGGTCACGGCGGGCGCAAGCTCAGGATTGGCCCGGACCGCGGCCTCGATCCCGGGGCGTTCGGGGCCATCGCCGATCAGGACAAGCCGGGCCTCGGGCCGTGACTTGCGCACCCTCGCCATCGCATCAAGAAGGACGGGGATACCCTTGACCGACGCCAACCGCCCCACGAACAGGATCGGCCCGTCCCCGCCCGGGGTGCCGTCATAGCGGGACGGATCGATGCCACAATGGATGATATGCAGCTTGTCCCACTGCGCCCGCTCCGAGAACAGCATCGCCTGACTTCGGCAGAAGTCCGAGATGCAGGCGACGAACGAGGCGCGTTCGATCTTGGCGTCAAGCCGCCAGTGATGCGGTTCAAAGAAGATGTCCGGCCCATGCAGGGTGAAACTGAAGGGGATACCCGAAACCTCGGACGCAAGCATCGCGACTGTGCAGCTCGACTTGGCGATATGATTGTGTAGATGAAAGATGCCGCGCGCTTTCATTTCATGGGCAAGCGTCACAGCCTCGGCGAAATAGATCAGGTTGTAGGCCCGCCCCCGAAGACCCTTTGGCGCTGTCTTCCAGGCAAGTGTCAGGGCCGACAGATACCGCCCCGGTCTGCGTATGGCCCAGGCCTGCGCCCTGAGAGACCGCAGCGGGTTGGCCGTTGCCTGAAGGACGTGAAATGTCCGGTCCTGCTCGGCCTTTTGTTCGGGGCCCACGATATGCTCGGCTCCGGTGCGGCGGATCGAAAACGTCTCGATCCGGAAGCCAAGCTCGCGCAGGGCTGCGACTTCACGCTGGATGAAGGTGTCCGTGGCCCGGGGGTATTCGCCCGTCAGATAGGCGATCTTCCCCTTCATCGTGCCATGGTCCCGGCACGGGCGGCAAGGCGCAGATGATCGTCCTCCGGGGTCCAGCCGAGAACCGACCGAGCCCGCGCGTTGGCATAGCGCAATGGCATCATCCGGGCGCGCAGGATTTCGGGCCTCAGAAGGCCGGGGCCGCCGATCACGCGACCCAGCCGGTCAAGCATCTGCCACGGCACGGGAACCGTGATCTTGGGCCAGCCTTCGCCCGTTATCGCCTCAAGGTAGGCGGGCCGGTCTGGCAGGTTCGAATCCACGAGATTGAGGATATGGCGCGGCGGCTCGGGATCGTGATCCGCGGCCAAAGCGATCGCCCGGGCGGCGCTGGTCACATGGATCAGGGGGATCTGACCCTCATTTGCCGTGCGCAGCAGGACCGGGCCTTTCGCAACGCCAAGGTGTCCGTTCCATAGCCTTTCGGGGCCATAGACCGCGCCAACACGCAGGATCCATGCCCTCAGACCCGAGCTTTCGACAGCCTCTTCCTGCGCGAGTTTCGCGCGGGTATAGGCATCGCGCCGTTTCGGTCTGGCCTCGATCTCCGTCGCTTCGGTAACCTCGGACCACGGGTCGAGATCGCAATAGCCATAGACGGACAGCGAACTGACCAGCACGAAGACCGGCGGCGTCGCCATGGCACGGGCGGCGTCAACGATCCGGCGGGTGGGCAGGATCGTGTCGCGATTTTGTGCCGCATCGTCGCCGTCCATCCGGGCCGCGCAATGCACGACGACATCGACGCCCCGAAGGATAGGATCAAGCTGCGCGGTCCCGAGGTCGGCTGCAACATTCTCGACCAGGTCACTGTTCCAGACTGGCAGATCGCGCCTTGCGACCGCTGTCACCTGATGGCCGCGCGCCACGATGGCATCGACGATGGCCCGGCCAAGGAACCCGCCTGCCCCGGTCACGAGGATGTGCCGATGCTCTACCATTCCATCGGCTCCATCGGGTCGCAGCCGCTTTGCATCTGCATCGCGCCGCCGGTTTCACCGGCGTTCTGGATGGCAAGGGTGACCTCGTTGAGATGGATGGCGTAGTCGCCACCCAGCCTCGACGGCCTTTCCGCCGCGATCGCGGCGAGCATTTCCGCGGGGCCGAGCGCGAAATTCATCGATGCGGCTCCGGTGCGTTTCACGGTTGGATGGCGCGGTGCGACGGGTGCGACCTTGCGGCCCAGCGGATGCTCCAACAGTCGCCGCCTGATGCGCAGCCGTCTACGAAACCGGACGGGGGCCGTGTTGTCCCAGGCTTTTGCGACTTCGAGCACACCGTCATCGCCCACCACCCTGATCCGGTGATCATGCGGCGCGGCGATCGAGCAGGTCAACCGGGCGACCGGGCCATTCTCGAAGAACAGGATTGCGGTCGAGAAATCCGGCGTCGCGCCGTCATAGCCGCATTTATCGGGGATCACCCGTGCCGAAGCGGCGGTCACGGACCGGACAGTGCCGAACATCGCGATCAACCAGCTGAGATAATATCCCGCATGTTCCAGAGTGCAGCCCGTGCGAAACTCGTCTTCCCAGGGCCAGGGTGCGCCGCTTTCGCTGGCCCAGTCCTTGACCGGGGCCTGCGAGATGAACCCGTCGTCAAGCTCGGCATAGATTAGCCGGGGCGTGCCGGCCGTGTCGTTCCGGATGGCGTGCGCCAGCGTCTGCGCGGTTTGTCCCAGAACGGAACAAGGCGCCGACGCAAGTTGCAGCCCCTTGTCCCGGGCGAGTGCCGAAAGCGCGAGAACGTCGTCCATCGACATTGCCAAAGGCTTTTCCGACCAGACATGCCGCCCTGCGTCCAATGCCGCGCGGGTCACATCTGCATGGGAGACCGGGTTGGTGAGGTTCAGAACCACACCATCGGGCGGCGTCGCCGCCAGCGCGTCGGAAAGCGTGGTGAAAGGGGTGATCTGCCAATGATTGCAGAATGCTGAAAGCCGGTCGGGATCGGTGTCAAAGGCGCCCTGAACCTTGATGCCGGGGAATGTCATGAGGGATCGCATGTAAAGATCGGCCACGAAGCCGCAGCCGATCAGCGTCACAGCGCCGCTCATCATCTTGTCCGGCCTGGCGTTCATGCCTTATCCGTGTCCTGCTCGATCCGCGTTCTCAACCATGAAAGCATGGCAACACTTTGACCCGATTTGGTGTCTATCGCCCCCGTCGTCCCTGTGGCACATAGCGATTATGCGATTTCCGACGGTTTCCGGACCCATCGAGGTCAATGTGAGTGACTGGCAATTCTTGGCAACCCATGTCCGAGAATGCTTGTCGACCAGACAGGGCTTTGCAATGGCCACGTTGAACCTTGATCACCTTTCCAAGCTCCGAAAGGATCCGAATTTCGCGCGCGCCTATGCCCGGCAGGAACTGATCACGGCGGATGGAAATCCGGTGGTCTGGACCTGTGCCCTTGCCGGACAGGAGGTCGAACTTCTTCCCGGCGCCGATTGCATTCTGCCGCTTGGTGTCATCGCGCGGGATCAGGGCGTTCGCGTCGCCCTTCTGGGAAGCACCGAAGAAAGCCTGTCGGGCGCTGCGCGTGTGCTGTTCGACGTGGCCCCCGGGATCGAGATTTCCCACATGATTGCGCCGTCGATGGGGTTCCATCCCGATGACGATCGCGCAGCAGAGCTTCTCTCCATGCTCGAGGCGGAGGCCGTAGGGCTGTGTTTCATCGCGCTTGGTGCCCCGAAACAGGAGATCCTTGCGGCGCGAGGCCGACAGCTGGCGCCTTCTGTCGGGTTCGTATCGATCGGTGCAGGGCTCGATTTTCTGGCCGGACTGCAGCTCAGGGCGCCGATGTGGGTTCGGCGGCTCGCGCTGGAATGGCTTTGGCGGGTTGCAATGGAGCCCCGCAGACTTCTTGGGCGGTACTTCCGTTCTGCACTGATCTTTCCCGGTCTGGTCGCGCGCGCCTTGTTTCAGCGGGTAAGCGGCTAGTCCAGAACGCGGGCAATCCTCTTGCGGCCCATGATCCGATCCTTGATGCGCCCTTGCAGCCCGCGGGGAGGAAGCAGCTCGCGGTTCATTTCCCAGACAGTCCCGTTCAGGCTCCGGTCCTGCCACATGGCCAGCCGGGCCCCCCATCGGGCGGCATCCTCGGGCGCGAGACCATCGCGGACGCCCATGCGCGTGGCCAACATGCCCGGCAGCCAATCCGAAATGACGATATCCGGAAAACGATCCTGCATGTCGGCGACAAGGGCGCGCGTATAGATGCGCGCCGCACCCTTTGACACCGAATAGGCCGCCGATCCCGGCAGTGGGGCAATGTCGGCCATGCTGGCCACGTTGACGATGCGGCCCCGGCCCGTCCTGACCATGCGTGCCAGCGCCTCGTGTGTCGATGTAACGACACCGCCCAGATTGACGGCCATCGTGGCCGCGAAGCTTTCGGGTGTTTCATCAAGGATATCACGCCTTGGATAGACGGCAGCATTGTTGATGAGGATCGACACCGGGCCGATCTGGTCGATCGCCGCGAATGCGCGGGCAACCTGATCGGGCTCGGCCAGATCGGCGATGATCGGATGAAACCGCCCCTCGCAGGACGTGCCCGTCTCGGCCAGCGCCTTGTCGTCGCGGCCGATGCCTGCCACGACAAGGCCCCGCGCCGCCAACTCGCGTGACAAGGCCCGGCCCAGTCCACCTCCGGCGCCGGTGACAACCGCAAGTTCGTCGGTCATGGCTGTCTCCCTGTGATGCGGGCGGCGACGCGCAGGGCATGGGCCGCAATCGTCAGGCTGGGGTTCACGCCCATGGATGTGGGCATGAATGACGCGTCGGCAACCCAGAGGTTCTCGATCCCGTGGCAGCGCCCGTCTGCATCTATCACGCTCGTTGCCGGATCGGCGCCCATTCGCAGGGTGCCGGAGGGGTGGCCGAAGTTGGGCTCGGGCGTGTGGTTCAGAAACAGGACCCGCGATCCGCGAAAAGCCGACCTGATGTTCTTTCGAAACAGCGATCTGCGCGCCAGCAATTCATCGCTGATAGCGTAGTCGAACCGAATGCGCCCGGGGTCGTCCGGGTCGCGCATCACCCTGTTTTCCGGCAGGGGGAAATCCTCCAGAAGGCCCACGAACAGTTTCGCATTGCCAAGCACCCGATACCCGATCGCGGCGGGCAGGCGGGCCAGTTCCTGCACAAGCCGCGTCTTTCCGATCGGTGATCGGGCCGCGCGCTGGCGCAGGTTGTGCAGGATCTCGCCATAGCCGGCATCGACGCCCATCGCCTGAACCATGCCAAGTCTTTGGCCTTCGCGGAAATAAAGATCGCGGAAGCCGACCGATTTCGACGGGCCCGATGCTCCGGCCTCGGGCCCGGCAAAGAGGGCAAACATCTCGTTGAGGTGGAACATCAGGTTCCGGCCGACCTGATCGTTCCGGTTCGCGCAGCCTTCGGGCCAGGCGTCACTGGCCGAGGCCAGCAGAAGTCGGGGCGAGGCCAGCGCGCCGGCGGCAAGGATCACGCGCGGGGCGCTGATCATGTGCACATTTCCGGCATGGCGCAGCTCGATCCCGGTGATCCGGTCACGGGTTCCCAGAAGCCGGGTCACCTCTGCCTGTTCGAGAACGGCCGCCCGGCCTGTCGCGAGGGCCGGCTCGACCCCGGCGGACCGGCCGTCCATCTTGCACGGGCGCGGGCATTTGCGGCCAAAGCATTCCGTGCAGCCGTCGAGATAACTGACCGCGGCATGAAGCCTGTAGGGGTTCAGCCCGTTCGCCCGCAAACGGGCCATGATGACACGATCGCCGGTGGAAGGTTCGGGTGGGGGCAGAAGGTTCGGGCAGGCAATATCGGACAGCGGATCGGGCTCGCCGTGGATGGCGTAGAGCCGTTCGGCCTCGTCGAACCAGGGTCGCATCTCGGCATGGCTGACGGGCCAGCCGCCAGTCGGATGCGGACGGTCCGCGCTGTGATCGAGGTCATGCGGTTCGGGCCGTTCCAATGTCGCGGCATAGAAGACCGAGCTTCCGCCGACGCCACTGCCGAGGGCTGCGTGGAATTCCTGCCGTTTGCCGTCGAGCCGGGCAGAAACCGTATCGGGCCAGAAGCCTCGGACGGATCGTGCGAACGGGTCGGTGATCGTGCTGTCGAGAGGCGTCTCTTCGGTCCGGTGGCCGGCGGTCCCTTTTTCGATGAAGAGCACCCGCTGACCCGCCTCGGCCAGTGCCCGCCCTGCTGTTCCTCCGCCGATGCCGGTGCCGATCACGATGCAATCCCACGGCTCGGAAAGCGCCTCGGCGGTCATGTATCTTCTCCCGTCAGGAACGGCAGGAAAAGGCTGCGGATCGCCAATGCGCCGGCATTCGTCAGATGGTTGTTGTCGAAATAGACCGGCGTTCCCGAAATCAATATGGAACATCTTTCAGGGCAAAGAGTCTGCCATGTATCAATAAGCTGTGCATTTCCGGAAAGATGGATCGCGTAGATCGGGAATTCGGAATTGGCCACTCGGGCGGCAAGCTTTTCTTCTTCGACCGTCGAAAGGGCCGAGACATCCATCGCATCGAGCCGCCCGTGCGCCAGACCTCTCGCCACCTCGCGACTGTCATACCACGGTATTTCGGCGACCTGACGCGCGATGTGAACCTCGTCGAAGATCGCGCCAAGCGTTGCCACCGTGCGCGTGATGGCCTCGCCGAACAGGTCAGGCTGTTCGGTGGCGGCGTAACCTGACGCGGGGGTCGGCTCCATCGTGATCAGGTTCTGCGCATCGCGCCCGACGCCCGCGCCTTCGGCGTAATAGCTCCAGCGGGCGACCAGAAGGATCCGCTTGGCACTGTCGAGGGTTCCGAAGGCCTGCTCAAGCTGATCGTTTGCATCGGTGCAGGCTGCGTTCTGGGCGGGGGTCGCGGCCGTTTCTTCCTTGATGATGCCAAACAGCGGAGGGCAGCCCGCCCGCCAGATGATCCAGCCGGGCGTATCGGCCTCGAGCGCGGCAAGACCCAGCCCGTTCATCAGCGCGCGCAGGTGGCTGTCACCCCAGATCACCACCTCGGGCGGGCCGTCCGGGCCGATGCGGCAAATCTCGATCCCGGCGAAGTGGCCCTCATCATCCGTCGTGCAGCGCGACCAATCCTGAAGGAAATCCTGGCTGGCCGCGATATGGGCCTGCGCCTGTTCATCGAACCGCCCCGGCAGACCGTCGCGGATGAATGCCACGCCGCCGAAGGCCACCAGCGCGATTGCACAAAGTGCCGCACCACCGACGAACTGCAGGGGCGGGATCGAGAAGCTTTGCCGCAGCGGCCGTTCCACGATTGCCCAACTCAGGATCGCGAGGATCACGGACAGGCCCAGCCATTGCGCCGTTTCCATCGGGCCGGAATAGCCGTCACGCCAGTATCGCGACAGGACGAGAACCGGCCAATGCCAGAGGTAGAGAGAGTAGGAGATCAATCCCACGAAGACCGCCGGTGGCAGCGCCAACATGCGATTGACCGGCCCCGCCCGACCTGCACCTGCAAGAAGCAACGCGGTTCCCGCGACGGGGATGATGGCCTGCCAACCCGGAAAACCATCGGGCCCGACAAGGAAGATCGCCCCGATAATCAGGGCGAGGCCCAATGGCCCGGCCAGGCCCGGAATCCGGCGACGATCCGCCCTGAGCCACAGGGCCAGAAGCACACCTGTCAAGAGTTCCCACGCGCGGAACGGGAACAGAAAGAACGTCGCCACCGGTTGCGATGGCGTCAGCGCGACGCAGGCCACAGCCGAGGTCAGCCAGGCCACGACAAGCAGACCGGTTGTGACCCGTCGACTGAAGCGCAGCGCAAGGAGCGTTAGCGGAAGCACGATGTAGAATTGTTCTTCGACCGAAAGCGACCAGGTATGCAAGAGCACCTTGCTGTCCGCCGCGACATCGAAATACCCGGCCTCTCGCCAGAACTGCACGTTCGAAAGCCAGACCGTGGCTGCGATCAGGTGTTTTCCGAATTCCCGAAACTCGAAGGGCAGCAGGATGACCCAGGCCGCAACCGAGGTCACGACCGCCATGGCGATGAAGGCCGGCGCCAGCCTGCGGATTCGCCGCAGGTAGAACCGTCCGAGCGAAATCCGTCCGGTTTCGTCCAGCTCCTTCCAGAGAAGGCCTCCGATCAGGAAGCCCGAGATGACAAAGAAGACATCGACCCCGACAAACCCACCGCCAAGACCGGGCACGCCGAAATGATAGAGAACCACCGCAAGAACGGCGACAGCACGAAGCCCGTCGATCTCTGGCCGATAGGCCAGATGAGGAGCCGAGGCGCTCCCTGATGTTGCCCGTGCAAAAATGTCTGAACCTGCCTGTTACTCGTTGCCTCTGGCACAGCCAGTTGAACCTATTGAGGCCATACTGGATCAGAAATGCGACAAAAATCTGGCAAGCGGCGAGGAAAAGTTGCGCGCGACTGCGTCGTTGCGCGTTGAAAACACTCAGGGCACTTGGCGGATCGCCGATTTTCGAATCGGGCGTGGCATGGTCACCTTGGCGCGGACCTAGTGCCAGGCATCGGGCATGGCCTCTTTCTTCTGTGCGATAAAGGCTAGGAGAGCCTCGTCGATCGCTTCGTCCAGATGCGGCGGTTCGTAGTGTTCCAGCGTCGATTGCCAGCGCGCGGTCGCCCGGGCCATGGCCCCGTTGCGGCCGTTGTCATCCCATGTTTCCCACGGGGTATAGTCGCTGAGCGCGCTGTCATAATAGGCCGTCTCGTAGTGGCGCAGCGTGTGTTCGGTGCCGAAGAGGTGCATCCCGGGCCCGCCCTCGGCCAGCGCATCGAAGGCCAGCGTCTCGTCCGACACCTCGAGCCCCCGCAGATAGACATGCAGCGCGCCGGCCAGATCGCAATCCATGACGAATTTCTCGTAGGACATCGATAACAGCCCGTCGAGAAAACCGGCGGCGTGCAGGATGTAGTTCGCCCCGCATTGCGCGGCGGCCATCATCGACATCATGGATTGCGACATCGCCTGCGCGTCGGGCAGTTTCGAGGTGCTGAAATTCCCTGAACATCTGAGAGGCAGGTTCATCCGCCGTGCCAGTTGACCCATCACCAGCGATCCGAGTGCGGGTTCCGGCGTGCCGAAGGTGGGCGAGCCCGACCGCAGGTCCAGCGACGACAGGAACGCGGCCAGAAGGGCCGGCGCACCGGGGCGGACCAGCTGTGTCAACGCGACGCCGACCATCGATTCCGCAAGGCTCTGGGCGCAGCTTCCGGCCATCGTCACGGGCGTGACCGCGCCACCCAGAAGGAACGGCAGGTGGATCGAGCCCTGTCCCGCCGCCGCATAGGTCCGGATGCCGCGCGTCGTCACGCCATCGAGGACCAGCGGAGAGGTCGTGTTGAAGTTGCCCATGATGACGCAGTTCCGATCCACGAAATCCGCGCCAAAGAGAATACGGCACATCTCGATTGAATCGGCCGCGCGTTCCGGCGCCGTGATCGAGCCGAGGAACGGTTTGTCGGAAAACCGGATATGGGAATAGACCATATCGAGGTGCCGCTTGTTCACGGGGATGTCGGTGGGCTCGCAGATCGTGCCGCCCGAATGGTGCAACCACGGCGAGCTTTGCCCGAGCTTCACCAGGGACTGGAAGTCATCGAGCGTCGCATACCGCCTGTTGCCCTCGCTATCGAGGATGAACGGCGATCCGTAAGCAGGCGCAAAGACCATGGCATCGCCGCCGATCTCGACCGATCGGGCCGGATTGCGGGCAGCCTGCCGGAACCGTCCGGGTGCGGTCGTGCAAAGCTGCCGGATCAATCCCGGCTCGAACCGGATGTTCGATGCCTCGGGGCCGATCTGGCGGACCTCGCCTCCGGCACGGCGGAACAGCTCGACCGTTTCAGGATCTTCGCGGAATTCCATGCCGATCTCGGCAAGGATCCTGTCGGCTGTCGCTTCGATCCTCGCAAGGCTCTCTTCGCCCAGAATGTCATAGGTCGGCACCTTGCGGGTAATGTAGGGCACCTCGAGCCAAGGGTTGGCGCCGGGAATGTTGGACCGGGGCGGCTTGCGGGGCCCACGGCTGCGCCGCCTCGGATTGGCCTTGGCTTCGATCTGGGACATATCGCCTCCGGTTCTGACACCCGATCCCAAGACAGCAGCCGAAATCGACACACCTGTCAAGATAATTGACGGTGGCGTCGAAACCCGTGATGGTGCATCTGTGGCGGCCATTCCGGAGGCACAGGCGATGGACGGAAAACCGACCGAAAAGCAGACCGGGTGGCGCGGCTCGGAAGACCTCTGGCTGGACGCGGCCTATGCGCTGCTGATCGAGGCGGGCGTCGACGCGGTCAAGGTCATGCCTCTGGCCGAACGGCTGGGCATGTCGCGCACTTCGTTCTACGGCCATTTCGAGAGCCGGGAACAACTGCTCTCCGCGCTGATCGAGCGGTGGAAACAGAAGAATACCGGCAACCTTGTCGCGCGCACCGAGGCCTATGCCGAAACCATCGCAGAGGCGATGTACAACCTGTTCGACTGCTGGCTCGACCCGGACCTGTTCGATGCGAAATTCGATTTCGCCATCCGGACCTGGGCGCTGGCGGATGCCGATCTGAAGGCCGATCTCGAAGATATCGATCAGGCCCGGATCAATGCGATTGCCGCGATGTTCGACAGGTTCGGCTTCGAAGCCGAAATGGCGCGCGTGCGGGCCTATTCGGTCTATTACACCCAGATCGGCTACATCTCGATGATGGTGTCTGAACCGGTCGCGGTGCGAATACGGCGGATGCCGATGTATATCGAAACATTCACCGGGCAGTCCCCGACGAGGGCGGAAACCGCGCGCTTCGCATCGCGCCACGGGTTCGAGGCCGTCGATGTGCTGGAGCCGTCCAACTAGCGGGCGATACGCAGCAATACGGCACCCGCGAGCGTGGCAGCGGTTGCCACGACCTTTGCCAGATCCAGCCGTTCCTTCATCACGCCGACGCCGATCAGCAGCGCGAAGATGATACTTGTTTCCCGAAGCGCCGTGACCAATGCGATCGGGGCCTGGGTAAAGGCCCAGACAACGATCGCATAGGCCGCAAAGGAGGCGCCGCCCCCAATCAGGAGAACTCTCATGTGCAGACGCGGAATCGCCCGCAACGTGCCCGGAAACCTCAGCCTGAGGTAGCCCGCCATAAGTGTCGCATTCATCACCGACAGCCATGCGAAATAGGACAGGGAATGTCCCGACAGGCGTGCGCCCAGACCATCCACCAGCGAATATCCCGCAATGAACAGACCGGTGATCAGCGCAAGGCCCGCTGCCGGAGTGTTGCGCAGACCGGTCTCTCGCCGGACAAGCGACAGGCTGAGAATTCCCATGGCGATCAGCAGGATCGACAACATCTCGAGCGGCGCGAGCTGAACACCCAGAAACGCGACCGACACCCCGGCCACGACAAGCGGGGCGACGCCCCGGGCAATGGGATAGACCTGCGTCAGATCGCCGATCCGGTAACTCTCGATCAGGAAGATCTGATAGCCCAGATGCAGGGTCACGCCCGCCAGCAGAAGACCGAAAGACGACGGATCGGGCAGGGGCACGAAGGGGATGATCAGGATCGCCGCGAGCAGGTGCCCCAGCGTGACCGCGCCGACGCCGGCGGCCTTGTCGGCACCGCTCTTGACCAGCGCATTCCAGAAGGCGTGCAGCATTGCGGCGCCCAGAACGGCCAGCATCACCCCGATTGTCATTGTTCCAGTTCCCCGAAGATTGGGCGGGACTATTCCTGCCGCCCGATCCCGGCGCAAGCCCTGTCCGGTCAGTCGCCCTCGGCAAGGTCCATCTGATCGGGTGTCAGGCCCGCGATCTCGAGGATCAGCTTGCGCCTGACCGCATCGGCAAAGGTGGCCCGGTTCTCGGCCGTCACCATGAACGCGCCGGGGCCTCCGATGATCCGGTTGGCATATTCCTCTTCGAGGTTCGAACCCGCCCGGCGCCCGTCATCAGGCCGCAGGATCGGCAGGGCGTTGATCGTGATGCCCGCGGCCAGAACCTCGTCGCGGGCGATTTCGATCGGGGGGCCGAAGGAATTCCCGATGCTGTCACCGGAAAAGTCGATCACCCCGCGCGGGGCGAATATGTCGTTCTCTTCGATCAGGCGTTTGCCTTCCAGAAGCGCCGACCCGATGGCATTGCGGCCAAAGGCCTGCCGGGCGGGGCCCGCCAATGCGTCGGCGAAGGCTGCGGCACTTTCCGGCCCGTCGATGATCGTCCAGTCGACGACGACGGCGGTGTTCGTGGCCCATTCGACGTAGGTCACGGCGATGTTGCCATAAAGAGAGTTCTGGATTGCCGCGATCACGCGGGGATCGACGATCGCCTCGGCATATCCCTGTCGTTGAAATGCCAGTTCGCCTGCGTCGATCGAACCGGAGGCATCGGCGAGAAGAACGAGTTCCAGCCCGACTTCGCGTTCCTGCGCATTGACCGGACCGGCCAGAAGGCCGAATGCCGAAATCAAAGCAAGAAGAGCACGCCACAACATGACCAACAGGTAGGTCAGGTTGTGCAAAGGGCAACTTGCCACGGCCCGGCTGCCAAGGCCCCGTCTAGATCTGCCGAACAAGCCGCAGCGCGTCAAAGATCGCGGCATGGGTGTTCCGGGCCGAAACAGCATCCCCGATGCGGTAAAGCTCGAACGTGCCGCCACCTTTCCAGTCCGGTTGTGGCCGGTTCCCGACATAGGCGTCTTCGTCCAGCGCGCCGCGGTTGCGCGAAAGCGGTTTCAGCGCGAAATAAAGGTCATCCATCGGGGTCGTGCCATGATTGACGACGATCTGGTCAAAGCTGCGGCTGTCCCGATGGGCCGAATAGTCTGTGCCGATGATCGCCCTGATCATGTTGCCGTCCCGCTCGGCCGCCATCAGCCGCCAAGTGACGGTAAAGGTCACATCCTTGTCTTGCAGGTTGCGCATGTAGGGAACGAGGTTCATGGCCATGACATCGGGGGCGAAGGTGCGGTCGGGTGTCATGATCTCGACCTTCGCGCCGGCGCCGGCCAGCGACTCGGCGGCTTGAAGGGCCGCGTGATCGCCCGCATCGTCGAACAGAAGGACATTGCTCCCCGGCTTCACGTCGCCTGAAATGATATCCCAAGTCGACACGACGAGGTCGTTCCCGGCCTCGAGGATTTCGGTCGTGGGAAGGCCGCCGGTGGCGATGATGACGACATCGGGGTCGAGGGCTGTGATGTCATCGGCCTCGGCGAAGGTGTTGAACCGGAACGCCACGTCGCGGGCGGCGCATTGGGCCATGCGCCAATCGATGATGCCGATCATCTCGCGCCGCCGGTGGTTGAGCGCCGTCAGCCGGACCTGCCCGCCCGGATCGGGCGCGGCTTCGAAGACGGTCACGGCATGGCCGCGTTCGGCCGCCACCCGCGCAGCCTCGAGCCCGGCGGGGCCTGCGCCCACGATCACCACGTTGCGCGGTCTGGCGGCGGGGTCGATCTCGTGGGGTTGGGACAGCTCGCGCCCGGTCGAGGGATTGTGGATGCACAGGGCATCGCCCGCCTGATAGATCCGGTCGAGGCAATAGGTGGCGCCGACGCAGGGGCGAATGTCGTCTTCGCGGCCCTCGGCGATCTTCCTGACCACATGCGGGTCGGCCATGTGCGCGCGGGTCATTCCCACCATGTCGAGCTGGCCGCTGGCAATCGCGTGGCGTGCGGTCGCCACATCCGGGATGCGCGCGGCGTGGAATGTCGGCAGACCCACCTCGGCCTTGATCCGGCCCGCGAAATCCAGATGCGGCGCGCTTTTCATGCCCTGCACGGGGATCACGTCTGTCATCGCCGGATCAGTGTGGATCTGCCCGCGCACGACGTTCAGGAAATCGACGCCCGCATCGCGGAAGATCTTGCCGATCCTGATGCCTTCGTCCTCGGTGATCCCGCCTTCGGCGGCTTCATCGGCCGTATAGCGCATGCCAAGCAGGAAATCGTCCCCGACCCGCGCCCGACAGGCCCTGTAGACCTCGAGCGCGAACCGCGACCGGTTTTCAAGATCGCCGTTCCACGGCGCATCGAGCGTATTGGTCAGGGGGGACATGAACTGGTCCATCAGGTGGCCGTAGCACTGGAATTCCACCCCATCGAGGCCCGCCTCCTTCATCCGTTCGGCCGCGTCGGCATAGTCGCGGATGATGCGTTCGATCTCGAATTCCTCGAGGACCTTCGGAAAGGCCCTGTGCGCCGGTTCGCGATAGGGGCCGGGGGCCACGATGGGCAGCCAGTCGCCCTTGTTCCACGTCGTTCGCCGGCCCAGATGCGTCAGCTGGATCATCACGGCGCAGCCGTGATCGTGGCATTCGTCGGCCAGCTGCTTCATCCAGCCGACGACCTCGTCCTTGTAGGCGAGGATGTTGTTGAAGACCGGCGGCGAGGTGCGGCTGACCGTGGCGGACCCCGCGGTCATGGTCAGCGCGACCCCCGCTTTTGCCCGTTCCACGTGGTAGGCGCGATACCGGTCCTTGGGCATGCCATCCTCGGGATAGGCGGGTTCATGACTTGTCGTCATGATCCTGTTGCGCAGGGTAAGCGGGCCAAGGGCATAGGGCTGAAGCAGCGGGTCGTTCGACATCGAAACCGGTCCTGTTCTGATCTCGTCATCGTCGAGGTTAGAACAGCCCATCCACAGCGTCACCCCAAATATCGACACAAGTGTCGATCTAGGTGACAGTGATGTCTGCCGGTATTCCGGTCGAATTTGGCATATTCTGGCGGTCGTGCCATGTCAGCGGCAACGAATTGTCCAATTGCATTGGTAACAGTCAGGCAGTGTTCACCGCCAAAGGGAGCGGCCGGTTGTGTTCAGAAGCAGATTGAACCGTTTCAAATTACTGTCCGTCGCCTTGGTTTCGCTGATCGCCATCGCCGTGCCGATCCGATCCGAGGTGCCTGTTGCAAGCGCCGGTCTTGCCCAATGCGCGGGGCTCATGCACGCGATGTCCGACATCGTCGAAGGCGCGGATCAGGCGCTGTTGTTCGAGGAACTCGCCTCGGCCTGGGCCTCTGCCGGGATCGAGAAGGCCCGGCAGGAAGGTCATTTCTATCCCGAGTATTTCGTCGAAGCAGCAATGATGTCTGCCGCCGATGAATGGCGCCGTCGATCCGCGCGCGAAGCATTTGTGTCGCTCCTTGAGCAGGAGATGTCCCTTTGTGACAGGCTTGCCGAGAAAGATGGGTTGTTCCGTCTGGCTGGCGCTCCGGGCTGATGGTTCGCCCCGGATGGGGGCTTGGACATTGCCGCCGGGAGGTCTAGGTCTGCGTCTCATCGCTTGGGAGCAACCGATATGCCGGCTATCGTATCCGTCAAGGACCTCAACAAGACCTACAAGAGCGGCTTCGAAGCGCTTCGCAAGGTGAACCTCGACATCGAGGAGGGGGAGATCCTCGCGCTTCTGGGTCCGAATGGTGCGGGCAAGACGACGCTCATCTCAACCATCTGCGGGATCGTGATGCCAAGTTCCGGAACCGTGACCGTCGGAGGCCATGACGTGGTGCGCGATTTTCGCGCCGCCCGGGAATTGATCGGGCTTGTGCCGCAGGAACTGACGCTCGAGGCGTTCGAGACCGTGATCAACACCGTCCGCTTCTCGCGTGGCCTGTTCGGCAAACCCAAGGATGAGGCGCATATCGAAAAGGTGCTGCGGCAGCTGTCGCTTTGGGACAAGCGCGACAGCAAGATCATGATGCTGTCGGGCGGCATGAAGCGCCGCGTGCTGATCGCCAAGGCCCTGAGCCACGAGCCCCGTGTCCTGTTCCTCGACGAGCCGACGGCGGGCGTCGATGTCGAATTGCGCAAGGACATGTGGCAGGTGGTCGACGATCTGCGCGCGTCGGGCGTGACCACGATCCTGACCACCCATTACATCGAAGAGGCCGAGGCCATCGCCGACCGCATCGCGGTGATCCTCAAGGGCGACATCCTGCTTGTCGAACGCAAGGACGAGTTGATGGAGCGGATGGGCAAGAAACAGATCCGCATCGAACTGAGCCACCCGATCAAGGAGGTTCCTGAATCGATCGCCCAGCGCGGGGTGCAACGGTCCGAGGATGGCAGCGCGCTGATCTATTCCTACGACAGTCGGGCCGAGCGGACGGGCATCACGGCCCTTCTCAACGATCTGCAGGCCGAGGGCCTGCAGATGACCGATCTGTCCACGCATCAAAGCAACCTCGAAGAGATCTTCGTGGGCCTCGTGAAGGATAACGCATGAATACCAAGGCCGTTGCCGCGATCTACAAATACGAGATGACCCGGTTCTTCCGGACGCTTATGCAAAGCTTCATTTCTCCCGTCATCTCGACCTCGCTTTACTTCGTGGTGTTCGGCGCCGCGATCGGAAGCCGGATCGACAGTGTCGAGGGCGTCGGCTACGGCGCGTTCATCGTTCCGGGCCTGATCATGCTGTCGGTCATGACGCAGGCCACGTCGAACGCGTCATTCGGGATCTATTTTCCGAAGTTCGTGGGAACCATCTACGAGGTTCTGTCGGCACCTGTGAATTTCTTCGAAATCACCGTGGGCTATGTCGGCGCGGCCGCGACCAAGGCCCTGTTCATCGGAACGGTCATCCTGATGACCTCGGCCCTCTTCGTGGATATCCGGATCGAACATCCATTGGCGATGATCCTGTTTCTGTTGCTGACCTGTCTGAGCTTTGCGCTTCTGGGGTTCATCATCGGGATCTGGGCCCGCAATTTCGAGCAGTTGCAGCTGATCCCGCTGCTGATCATCACCCCGCTCGTGTTTCTGGGTGGGTCGTTCTATTCCGTTACCATGCTGCCGCCGGTTTGGCAGGTGATCACGCATTTCAACCCGGTTCTCTACCTGATCTCGGGTTTCCGCTGGTCGTTCTTCGGGGTGGCGGACGTGCCTGTCATGATGTCGCTGGGGGCCATCGCGCTCTTTACCGGGCTGTGCGTTGTCGCGATCTGGACGATCTTCAGGACGGGGTGGCGCATCCGGCAGTAGATCGGTTTCGGCAACAGCATGGTGAAAGAATTGGTCATGCCTTGTTACCCGTCCGAGGTCGGCCTACATCGGCTGTCATGACCAGTTGGTTTCAATCCCTTACGAACGCGCCGTTCGTTGCCGTGATCCGCCTTCAGGGGCCGATCTCGAATTCCGGGCGGGGTCTGGACGATGTCAGCCTTGCGCCCGTGATCGAAAAGGCCTTTTCGCGGGGCAAGCCCCGGGCCGTTGCGCTGCAGATCAATTCGCCCGGCGGATCGCCGGTGCAATCCTCCCTGATCGCCGCGCGTATCCGCAGGCTGGCGGACGAAAAGAAAGTGCCCGTCTTCGCCTTTGTCGAGGATGTTGCGGCCTCGGGTGGCTACTGGCTCGCCTGTTCCGCCGACGAGATTTATCTCGACGAGGGCTCGATAGCCGGCTCGATCGGGGTGATCTCGGCCGGGTTCGGCTTTGATGGGATCATTTCGAATTACGGGGTCGAGCGTCGTGTCCACACGGCCGGGAAATCGAAATCCTTTCTCGATCCGTTCAAGCCCGAAAAAGCCGAAGATGTGACCCGACTGAAAGGTTGGCTCGACCAGATGCACGAGGTGTTCATCGCCTATGTGAAGGGGCGCCGAGGGGCCAAGCTTTCGGACGATGCGGACCTTTTTACCGGCGATATCTGGATCGGACGCAAGGCGGTGGAAGTGGGTCTGGCCGATGGGATCGGCCATCTCGCCCCGATGATGCAGGACCGCTTCGGCAAGAAGGTCAAGTTCCGGCGCTATGGTATTCGTCGGTCGATCTTCAGCCGGCTGGGCGCTGCTATTGTGGGCGACGCGATCGCCGAGGTCGAGGATCGGGCGGCCTTTGCCCGGTACGGGCTCTGACAATTGGCAATTAAGGTCATCCTCCTGTTCCTGATCGGAATTGCCGTCCTTGGCATGTTCGGAAAGATCACCTTTCCGGGGCAGAAGCGTCTGGCCTCTGCCAAATGCCCGAAATGCGGCCGATACCGGATCGGGAAGGGCCCCTGCTCCTGCGGCGGCCCGGGTCGGGGGGCGCGCAAGTGATCATGGACTGGATCTATGTCGCGCTGGGCCTGGTCATTCTTCTTCTGGCCGGGGACTCCCTGGTCAAGGGTGCGGTCAACCTGTCTCTCAGGCTGGGTGTGCCGGCGCTGATCGTGTCACTGACGATCGTGGCCTTCGGCACGTCTGCACCGGAACTGCTGGTCTCTGTCAGCGCGATCCTTGACGGTGTAGCGGGCCTTGCCTTGGGCAATGTCGTTGGTTCGAACACCGCCAATATCCTTCTGGTCCTTGGCGTGCCTGCAATCATCTCGGTCATGCACACGAGCGAACACGACACGCGGGCCAGCTTTGTCCAGATGATCGCGGCGACGCTTCTGTTCATCGTGCTGTGTTCGTTCGGGACGCTGGAATGGTGGACGGGGCTGATCCTGCTGGCGGCGCTGGCAGCGATGCTGCTCCATGCGGCACGCGAAACGATGCGTCACCAGAAGGCGACAGCCCTCGCCGCAGCGGACAACGAGGACGAGATCGAGGGCGCTGATCCCGATCTGGGCTGGCCCAAGATCATAGTCTTTCTGGTGCTGGGCCTGATCGGCCTGCCGCTTGGTGCGGAGCTTCTGGTTGGCGGGTCGGTCAATATCGCCCGGACGCTGGGCGTGTCGGAAACGGCGATCGGGCTGACGCTGGTCGCGGTGGGCACCAGCCTTCCCGAACTTGCCACAACCGTGATGGCGGCAATCCGGCGTCAGGCCGACGTGGCGATCGGCAATGTCATCGGATCGAACATGTTCAACCTTTTGGGGATCATCGGCGTCGCCTCGCTGGTCGGACCCATCCCGGTCGATCCGATGTTCTTCCAGCTTGACCTCTGGGTGATGCTGGGGGCCTCTCTTCTGCTGATCCCGTTCGTGTTTTTCGGCAAGGATATCGGCCGAACGTGGGGCATCGTGCTGTCTTCGCTCTATCTCGCCTATCTGGTGATATCGCTGACGTAAGGAGCAAGGCATGACGATCCGGACAAAACGGGCTTTGGTTACCGGTGCCGGTGCACGGATTGGGCAGGCGATTGCGGTCTATCTGGGTCAGCGCGGCTTTGACGTGGCCGTTCATTATGCAAGTTCGGACGAAGGTGCCCGCATCACGGCAGGTGCGATCGAGGCCGCCGGCCAGAAGGCCGCGCTGCTGCAGGCCGACCTCCTGTCCGAAGAGGCGACGCAGGACCTTGTCCCCCGCGCGGCCGAGGCCCTGGGCGGGCCGATCAGCGTTCTTGTGAACAATGCCTCGATCTTCGAATACGACACCGTGCACAGCGCGACGCGTGACAGCTGGGACAGGCACATCGGGTCGAATCTTCGGGCCCCGTTCGTCCTGACGCAGGCGCTGGCGGCACAGGTGCCCGAGCCCCTCATTGACGATCGCGGGGAGCCTCTGGCGCAGGGTCTGGTGATCAACATGCTCGATCAGAAGATCAACAAGCTGACGCCCGAACACATGACCTATACCATCGCCAAGATGGGGCTTTGGGCCTTTACCCGGACCGGAGCGCAGGGGCTTGCCCCGAATGTCAGGATGAATGCGATCGGCCCCGGCCCCACGCTTCAGGGCGCAAGGCAGCCCGATCATCACTTCGCAGGACAGCGCAGCAGCACGATCCTGCAGCGGGGGTCGAACCTCGATGATATCACGGCGGCGGTCGGCTATCTCCTCGATGCGCCTGCGGTGACAGGGCAATGTCTGTCGATTGATGGTGGTCAGCACCTGATCTGGCAGACCCCCGACGAAATGGGTGTAAGTTGACCGCGACAGGCATTCAGCCGGAATTTGTCCACCAGGCGGGACACCTCTCGCAAGATCGTCACAAATAGTTAACAATTTCAATTATTTGCCGAGAGGTCAAAAAAATTCCATTGAAAATCAGTGGGATGCGAAATCGCCCAATAATTAGTCAATCAATGTAGTTGGGCCAAATACAACGAGAAATCCGGATGCCCCTAGGATTGCCCACCGAGTTATCCACAAAAACGGTGGATGCCTTTCCGGTTGCGTCCGTTGATCCAAGATTGCAGCGCCGGGAAAGAATCGCCATATCCCCGATCATGACGGATTTGCAGCCGCAAGAAGAGAGGAACGTGCCGGGGACGACAGGCTATGCCTGTATCCAGTCCTACCTGCGCACACTCGATGCCTCGCCCGGTGTCTACCGGATGCTCGATGATCAGAGCCGGGTTCTCTATGTCGGCAAGGCTCGCAGCCTCAAGGCCAGGGTGTCGAACTATGCCCGCCCGGGGCAGCATTCGCCGCGCATCGCACGGATGATCCGTGAAACCGCCTCGATGATGTTTCTGACGACCCGGACCGAGACGGAAGCCCTCCTGCTTGAACAGAACCTGATCAAGCAGCTCAAGCCGAAGTACAACGTCCTGCTGCGGGATGACAAAAGCTTCCCCAACATTCTGGTGTCGAAGACCCATCCTTATCCGCAGATCAAGAAGCACCGGGGTGCGAAGAAGGAAAAGGGCGATTACTACGGCCCCTTTGCCAGCGCGGGAGCCGTGAACCGAACCCTGAACCAGCTTCAGAAGGTCTTTCTTCTGCGCAACTGCTCGGACGCGATGTTCGAAAGCCGCACCCGGCCCTGCCTGCTATACCAGATCAAGCGCTGCTCGGCGCCCTGCGTGGGATACATCTCCGAAGAGGATTATGCCCGCACGGTTTCGGACGCGGCCGAGTTCCTAAAGGGCCGGACGACCAAGATCCAGGAGACACTTGCCGAGCAGATGGGACAGGCGTCCGAGGCGCTTGAATTCGAACGGGCCGCCGCGCTGCGTGACCGGATCAAGGCTCTGACGCAGGTTCAGACGGCGCAGGGCATCAACCCGCGCGGCGTGGCCGAGGCGGACGTGATCGCCCTTCACCTCGATGGTGGGCAGGCCTGCGTTCAGGTGTTCTTCATCCGGGCCAATCAGAACTGGGGCAATCACGACTATTACCCGCGGATCGGGTCCGACGATGTCGACCCGTCCGAGATCATACAGGCCTTCGTCGGCCAATTCTATTCCGACAGGGAGCCGCCCCGGCTTGTCCTGTTGTCACATGGTCTGGATGACGAAGACCTGATGACGAATGCGCTGAGCGAAAAGGCGGGCCGCAAGGTCGAGCTGTCGGTGCCGCAACGGGGCGAAAAGGCCGAGCTTGTCTCGAGTGCGGCGCGCAATGCCCGCGAGAGCCTTGCCCGGCGCATGTCGGAATCGGCGACGCAGGCCAAGCTGCTGCGCGGCCTTGCAGAGGCCTTCGAGCTTGAGGCCCCGCCCAGCCGGATCGAGGTTTACGACAACTCCCACATCATGGGCACCAACGCGGTGGGCGCGATGATCGTGGCAGGGCCCGACGGGTTCGAGAAGAACCAGTATCGCAAGTTCAACATCAAGGGCGATGACATCACGCCCGGCGACGATTTCGGCATGATGAAAGAGGTTCTGACCCGACGGTTTCAGCGGCTGATCAAGGAAGACCCGGATCGGGAGGGCGCCAACTGGCCCGATCTTCTGCTGATCGACGGTGGCGCGGGGCAGGTGAGTGCCGTGCAACAGATCCTCGAGGATCTGGGCGTCGAAGACGTGCCCATGGTCGGCGTCGCCAAGGGGCTTGATCGCGATGCGGGCAAGGAGGAATTCCACCGCACAGGCCGGCCCGTCATGGCGCTGCGTCACAACGATCCGGTTCTCTATTTCGTGCAGCGTCTGCGCGACGAGGCCCATCGTTTTGCCATCGGAACCCACAGGGCCAAACGGGCCAAGGCCGTCGGCGCTACGCCGCTTGACGATGTGCCGGGCGTGGGCGCCACCCGGAAACGGGCGCTTCTGGCTCATTTCGGCTCGGCCAAGGCCGTAAGCCGCGCCAATCTCGACGATCTTCGCGCGGTTGACGGGATCTCGGCCAACATGGCGCAGACAATCTACGATTATTTCCACGAAAAGGGTTAGGAGGCGCGTCTTCGCCGTCGCAGCAACTCGCCCATGGTGCCTTGCGGCCAGACTGTCTAGAAATCATCCATGACTTGGAATTTGCCCAACATCCTGACCGTCCTGCGATTGCTTGCCGCACCCGGCATCGCGATCATGTTCCTGTATTTCGCGCGTCCCTGGGCGGATTGGTATGCGCTGGCGCTTTTCATGGGTGCGGCGATCACAGATTTCTTCGACGGCTATCTGGCGCGGGCCTGGAAGCAGGAAAGCCGGTTCGGCGCCATGCTGGACCCGATCGCCGACAAGGCGATGGTGATCATCGCTCTTCTGGTCATCGCCGGGTTTTCGGGGATGAACCCGTGGATCCTGCTGCCCGCGACGCTGATCATCTTCCGCGAAGTGTTCGTCTCGGGCCTGCGAGAGTTTCTGGGTGCGAACGCCTCGCTTCTTAAGGTGACGAAGCTTGCCAAATGGAAGACGACAGCCCAGATGGTGGCCATCGCGGTTCTGTTTTCGACCGGCGCGTTCGAACATTACTTCGGTATGCAAACCTACGGCATGGACCGGATGATCGTGTCGGATATTCTCAATGGTCAGATCGCCGACGAATTCGGCCTGATCTGGAAATACAACGGCATGATCTGGAGCTGGTGGATCGGTGTTGTCCTGCTATGGCTGGCCGGTCTTCTGACGCTCCTGACCGGCTGGGATTACCTGTCCAAATCCATGCCGCATCTGACTGAGGCGGAGTGATGAACGTTCTCTATTTCGCATGGGTCCGGGAACGGATCGGCCTCCCGCGTGAAACCGTCGAAACGGAGGCTGCGACGGTCGCAGCACTTGTCGAGGAGTTGAAGGCGAGGGAGGAGCGCTATGCCGCGGCCTTCGCCGATATCTCGGCCCTGCGGGTCGCCCTCGATCAGGAACTGGCGGATTTCGATGCACCGCTGGCTGGCGTGCGCGAAGTGGCCTTTTTCCCGCCGATGACGGGCGGCTGAGCCGTGGATATTCGCGTGCAGGAGGCGCCGTTCGATGCGGGCGCTGAACTGAACCGGTTCTCGGCAGGTGCTGCCGGTGCGGGCGCCGTTGTCAGCTTTAGCGGCATCGTCCGCGACGTCGAAGGCCGGCTGAACGCGATGGAGATCGAGCATTATCCCGGTATGACCGAGCGCGCGATCCGCGATATCGCGGATCAGGCCCGGGAACGGTGGAGCCTGCTGGATGTGATGGTGATCCATCGCTTCGGAACGATGCGGCCGGGCGATCAGATCATGATGGTGGCCACGGCATCCCGTCACCGGGTGGCGGCCTTCGAGGCGGCCGAATTCCTGATGGATTACCTGAAATCCCGGGCGCCCTTCTGGAAGAAGGAAGTCACCGACGAGGGCAAGACCTGGGTCGATGCCACGCAGGCGGATGAAGAGGCGCTGAACCGCTGGTAGCGTTCAGGCGTTGAACATCGTGCCCACGGCATAGGCGATCAGCGCGGCCGTGCCCCCGATTGCCAGCGTCTCGAGCCCGGACCGCCACCACGGGCTGAGGGACCAATGGCTCTTGGTGGCACCGATGCCGAAGAAGCTCGCCAATGTCAGGACAACAGAGACACGGAACGCATCCTCCATCCCGGTCAGGAACGGGAGCAACGGGATCGATCCGGCGGCGAGGAAAGCCCCGAAGGTGACAAGGGCCCCTCGCAATGGCCGGGGCGTCGTGCTGCCGATGCCGTATTCGCCTTCGATCATCAGGTTGATCCATTTTTCCCGGTCCTTGGTGATCGCTTCTGTCGCGGCTTCCAGAACGTCGCCTGAAAGGCCCTTTTGCGCGAGGATCTCGCGCGCTTCTTTCCATTCGCCCCGCGGGTAAAGGTCGATGTGCCGCTCTTCGACCTTGCGCAGGCGACGGGCATTGTCCTGTTCGGCCTTGATCCCGGAATAGTTCGCCGCCGCCATCGAGAAACCGTCGGCAAGCACGTTGGCGATGCCAAGTGCGACGATGACAAAAGGCGACAGGCCCGCCCCCGCAACGCCCGCGACAATCGCAAAGGTCGTCACCGCACCGTCGATGGCACCATAGATGGCATCCCTCAGCGCGCCGTTGACGCCGTCTCCCGTAATCCGCGCGCGGATTTCCTCATCGCTGTGTCCGTGATCTGCCATGCCGGAACCTCCGGCCTGCAGAGTGCCTCGCCCGCGCGCGGCCCGCGTTGCGCCAGATCAAGGTGCCATGGAACGACAGGCCGCGTGTCGCGGGCAGGTGACGATATGGTCATTGACCATGCCGGTCGCCTGCATCCAGGCATAGACGATCGTCGGCCCGCAGAACCGAAAGCCCGCTTTCTTGAGGTCTTTCGACATCTGTTCTGACAGCGGCGTGAAGGCCGGAACCTCCGACAGGCTGGTCCGGCTGTTCTGGATCGGGGCGCCGTTGGTATACCGCCAGCACCAATCGGCGAATCCGCCCGTCTCTTCGATCGCAAGATAGGCCCGGGCATTGCCGATCGTGGCCTCGATCTTGCCGCGGTGGCGGATGATACCCGGATCGGCAAGGCAGCGGGCGACCTCGGCCTCCCCCCAGCCCGCGATGATCTGTGGATCGAAGCCTGCGAACGCCTTCCGAAAATTGTCGCGTTTCTTCAGGATCGTGATCCAGCTCAGGCCTGCCTGAAATCCGTCAAGAACAAGCTTTTCCCAAAGCGCCCTGCCGTCATGCTCGGGCACGCCCCATTCCTCGTCATGATAGTCGAGGTAAATCTGGTCGGGCCCGGCCCAGCCGCATCGTTCACCCATGGTCCCGAAGCCTCTCTGAAAATTCCTCCAATTCTTTGCAAAGTCTGAAGCTTTACACAACGTTAGGCACGGGCAGGCAGTGTCGGTTCATCCACGGTCCAACTGACATGCCCATGATCTATGATTCTTCGGCCCTAGACCCTCGCGATCCACTTCAGGCGGCTGTGGCCAGCCGGGACAGAGACGTGCCTGCCATGGTCACCCTCGCGCTGGCCGAAGGGCGCACCCAGCTGGCCTTTCAGCCCATCGTGCGGCCCGGGCAGACACATGTTGTCGCCTTCCACGAAGCCCTGATCCGCGTGCTGGATGAGGGGGGGCGCATTCTTCCGGCCGGTCAGTTTCTGCCCGACGTGGAAGAGACCTCTCTCGGCCGGGATCTCGATTGCGAAAGCCTGCGTCTTTCGATCGAGATGTTGCGCAAGAACCCGTCGCTCAGACTGGCGGTCAACATGTCGGCCCGGTCGATCGCCGATGGGCGCTGGCGCCAGATCCTGACGGACGGGTTGCGCCGGGTTGAAGTAGGGCCACGGCTGATTCTCGAGATATCGGAACAATCGGCGATGCTGATCCCCGAAGTCGTCATCCGGTTCATGGCCGAAGTTCAGCCGCGGGGCGTGGCCTTTGCGCTGGATGATTTCGGCGCGGGGCTGACCGCGTTTCGCTACCTGAAGGATTTCTTCTTCGACCTGGCCAAGATCGACAGCCATTTCGTCAACCGCATCGACGAGGTTCCCGACAATCAGGTCCTTGCCGAGGCGCTGATCACGGTCGCCCATCAGTTCGAGATGTTCGTTGTCGCCGAAGGGGTTGAGCGTCAGGAAGAGGCCGACATGTTGGAATCCCTTGGGGTGGATTGTCTTCAGGGTTACCTGTTCGGGGTTCCGAAACCGACGCTTTAGGCCGCCGTCAGAGCGTTGTGTCCGGGGAATGTCCGGGTCCCATGTATGTTGCAGTGCAGCAATTATCATTGCTCTGAGGTGGTCATTTACCTAAACAGCGCAGAGATGACCGGGGGCCACATGTTGCTCTGACTTTGGTTTCCCGCTCCGAAAAGTCTTTCAGAAGAGAGAGAGGAGCTCTTTCCATGACCAATGTAGTTATCGCCTCTGCCGCTCGCACCGCGGTCGGAAGTTTCTCCGGTTCCTTTGCGAATACGCCGGCCCATGATCTTGGCGCGGCCGTTCTGCGCGAACTTGTGGCGCGCGCGGGCATCGACCCGTCGGAGGTATCGGAAACCATTCTCGGCCAGGTCCTGACCGCGGCACAGGGACAGAACCCGGCCCGGCAGGCGCATATCAACGCGGGTCTTCCCAAGGAAAGCGCTGCCTGGGGTATCAACCAGGTCTGCGGGTCCGGTCTTCGGGCCGTCGCATTGGGCGCGCAGCACATCATGCTGGGCGACGCGACGATCGTCGCGGCCGGCGGTCAGGAGAACATGACCATGTCGCCCCATGCCCAGTCGATCCGGGCCGGTCAGAAGATGGGCGACCTGAAGTTCATCGACACCATGATCAAGGACGGTCTGTGGGATGCTTTCAACGGCTATCACATGGGTCAGACCGCCGAAAACGTCGCTGAGCAGTGGCAGATCAGCCGTGACCAGCAGGACGAATTCGCGCTTGCCTCGCAAAACAAGGCCGAGGCCGCGCAGAAGGCCGGAAAGTTCGACGACGAGATCGTCCCCTTCACCGTCTCGACCCGCAAGGGCGACATCGTCGTAGACAAGGATGAATACATCCGCCACGGCGCCACGATCGAAGGCATGCAGAAACTGCGCCCCGCCTTCACCAAGGATGGCTCTGTCACCGCCGCGAATGCCTCAGGCATCAACGACGGCGCGGCCGGTGCGCTTCTGATGTCGGCCGACGAGGCTGAAAAGCGCGGAATTGAGCCGCTTGCCCGTATTGCCTCCTATGCCACCGCAGGCCTTGATCCGTCGATCATGGGTGTCGGCCCCATCCACGCGAGCCGCAAGGCGCTGGAAAAGGCCGGCTGGACGGTTGATGACCTCGACCTGATCGAGGCGAATGAAGCCTTTGCCGCACAGGCCTGTGCCGTGAACAAGGACATGGGCTGGGATCCGGCCATCGTGAACGTCAACGGCGGCGCGATCGCGATCGGTCACCCGATCGGTGCCTCCGGTGCGCGGGTTCTGAACACGCTCCTGTTCGAAATGAAGCGCCGCGACGCCAAGAAGGGCCTTGCCACGCTGTGCATCGGTGGCGGCATGGGTGTCGCCCTTTGCGTCGAGCGGTAATCCATAGCGAGAGCGGAAATCATCGGTTTCCGCTCTCGCGTTGTAATTTTGTTGCGCGTCAAGGCCAGTTTCCTTAACTAGAATTTCAAAGACTAATCAGAGGAGAATCCCCATGCCCCGAGTTGCACTTGTCACGGGCGGGTCCCGCGGAATCGGAGCCGCGATTTCCAAGGCACTGAAAGCCGAAGGCTTCGGGGTCGCCGCGACCTATGCCGGCAACGATGACGCCGCCCGCGCCTTTACCGAAGAGACGGGCATCAAGACGTTCAAGTGGGACGTGGCGAGCTATGAGGATTGTGCCAAGGGTATCGCACAGGTCGAGGCCGAGTTGGGCCCGATCGACGTTCTGGTGAACAACGCCGGCATCACCCGCGACAAACCGTTTCACAAGATGGCGCCCGAGGATTGGAATGCCGTGATCAACACCAATCTCACGGGCCTGTTCAACATGACGCACAACGTCTGGGGCGGTATGCGCGAGCGGAAATTCGGCCGGGTGATCAACATCTCGTCGATCAATGGTCAGAAGGGCCAGTTCGCGCAGGCCAATTATTCCGCGGCAAAGGCCGGTGATCTGGGCTTTACCAAGGCTCTGGCGCAGGAAGGCGCGCGTGCCGGGATCACGGTCAATGCCGTCTGCCCCGGCTACATCGCGACGGAAATGGTGATGGCGGTTCCGGAAAAGGTCCGCAACGACGTGATCCTGCCGCAAATCCCCGTCGGACGGCTCGGAGAGCCCGAGGAAATCGCGCGGTGTGTGGCATTCCTCGCCTCTGACGATGCCGGGTTCATCACCGGATCGACGATCTCCGCGAACGGCGGCCAATACATGGCCTGATGCCGGGCATCCCGGACATTCTGTGGGGCCGGTCCTCTGGACCGGCCCTTTTCATGTGCCGGGCCTAGTGCCGGGCTGTCTCTGACAAGCGGGAAATCTCTTCCTTGAGGTGAAGTTTCTGCTTCTTCATCTGGGCCAGTTCAAAATCGCTGAAGGATGGTGTTCGTTGCGCTGCCTCGACGGCATCGGAAAGGGACTGGTGCTTCTTGCGAAGTTCCTCGAGATGGGAAGTCAGACTCATGAACGTTCCTCCATTGAGCTTGTGTGAACATTTTCATCGGACCACAGAAACATGACTCTGTCACGCGGCGTCGCAGCGACGATGTGCCGTCAGCATTGTTCCGCGGAGATTGAGAAAACATTAATCACCGACAGGCAGGGCTTTGGCATCACGCAGGATCGCACGCACGTCCTCCCTGTAATCCTCTGCATCCTCAAGATGGGCCTGACCCTCGTGCAGCACAAGAGGGGCCTCCAGACGGAACGGCGCCTTTCCTTCCTTACGGGCCCACAGAAGGAACCGGTCGGCCGGGCGGCCGGCCCGTCCCGCCAGCGGCAATACCCGGACCGACCCCAATCGCCCTTCCAGCGCTGCCAGCACTTCGGGCAGGCGGGCGGCCTTCTGGATCATCGTCAGCCAGCCCTTGGGGGCCAGCCTGCGGCTCGCGGTATCCACCCAGTCGCGCATCGGGGTGTCGCCGGCAAAGGCGAGGTTGCGGCCTTTGTCTGGTGAGGGACTTCCGAAATCCCGGTCGAAATAGGGCGGATTGGCGATCACGTGATCGAACCGGACCTGTTTGACGGATGGAGGCAGGGCCCGCAGATCCGCGGTCACGATCTCGGCGGGGCAGCCGTTTCTTGCGGCATTCCTGTTGGCAAGTTCGGCATAGTCGCCCTGAACCTCGACCGCCGTGATCGCAAGCTCCGGCACCCGCGCCGCCAGGCAAAGAAAGGCGGCGCCAACGCCGGCGCCCAGTTCAAGGACGGATTGCCCCGGTTTCGCGGGGGTCGCGGCCGCCAGAAGAACAGGGTCGATCCCCGCCCGATACCCGCGCCGGGGTTGCCACAGCGCGACACGCCCTCCCAGAATGCGGTCGTCGCTCAGCCCCGGTTCAGGAAGGCTACCGTCCGAAATCGATGTCATTGTCCCGCAAGACCCGTTCGGCGCGGAACAGATCCGCATCCCGCACCATCAACCGACGCGGCAAAATGCCTATGCTGCCTTCGAGTACGCTCATGTTTACGTCCATCTGAAACGAGTCTATACCCTCGCCGTCCAGAAGGGCTGTGGCAAAGGCGATGATCGTCGGGTCATTGGTGCGCAAAAGCTCTTTCATATCCATCAGCTAAGGTGCGCAGGCGCCTTTGTCGAGCAAGGACCGGTTCCGCAAGATGAGTCTCGATGCCGCGACCAGTAAACCGCATGAACGTCTGGCCGCCGCACTGGCGGCCGATCTCGAGGATGTGAACAGCCTCATCCGCGATCGGATGTCGTCTGAGAATGCCCCCCGGATCCCCGAAGTGACCGCCCATCTGATTGATGCCGGGGGCAAACGGCTGCGTCCGATGCTGACGCTCGCCTCGGCGCGGCTGTGTGGCTATGACGGCCCGTTTCACATTCACCTGGCTGCAACGGTCGAGTTCATTCACACTGCGACGCTTCTGCACGACGATGTCGTCGATGAAAGCGAACAGCGCCGTGGGCGACCCACGGCGAACCTCTTGTGGGACAATCAGTCATCGGTTCTGGTCGGCGATTACCTGTTCGCCCGGTCTTTCCAGCTGATGGTCGAGACGGGCAGCCTGCGCATCCTCGACATCCTGTCGAACGCGGCGGCCACCATCGCCGAAGGCGAGGTTCTGCAGCTGACCGCGGCGCGCAACCTCGATGTGACCGAGGACACCTATCTCAAGATCGTGCGCGGCAAGACGGCGGCCCTGTTCTCTGCGGCGACCGAGGTTGGTGGCGTCATCGCGGGCAAGGATGAGGACATCATTCGCGCGCTGTTCGATTATGGCGACGCCCTGGGCATCGCATTTCAGATCGCCGACGATCTGCTGGACTACATGGGGACCGACGCCACCGGCAAGAACCTTGGTGACGATTTCCGCGAGGGCAAGATGACGTTGCCGGTGATCCGTGCCGTGGCGCGTGCCGATGCCGAGGAGCGTGCCTTCTGGACCCGGACGATCCGGAACGGCAAGGTGGCCGACGGTGATCTCGGACAGGCGATGGTCTGTTTCGAACGTCACGGCGCGCTGGAACAGGCGCGGGCCGATGCCATCCGTTGGTCCGAGGTTGCGAAGACCGCGATCCAGCGCCTGCCCGAGCACGAGATCCGCGATATGCTGACCGATCTTGCGGATTACGTCGTCGCCCGGCTTGTCTGACCTGGGCGTCTAGCCCAGCATCGGGGCAGGGGCGACCCACCATCCCATCTCGGCGACCTGAATGGCGCGCGCGACCTTTTGCGCGGCACCAAAGTCGGGAACAAGGCCGACACAGGTCGCACCCGACCCCGACATGACGGCACAGGCGACCTCGGGCTGACGCCTGAGCAGGGTAATGGCCTTGACGATGCCCGGTGCAATCGTCTCGGCCGGAGGCTGAAGGTCATTGCGCGTCGTCGACAGCCAGTCGCAGAATCCCTTGAAATCAAGACCGCTTGGCAGGCCGGGCATCGAGGGGTTGGATTTCGATGCCAGCCCCGAGAAGACAGCGGCCGTCGGCACGGCCTCGCCCGGATTGACAAGGACCATCGCACAATCGGGCAGGCGCGGCAGATCGGCCATCTCTTCGCCGATCCCCGCCATTCGGACAGGTGCGGGGGCGCGGCGGCATACGGGGACATCCGCCCCCAGTTTCAGAACCGCGGGATCATCCAGAGGCAGGGGATCGACCTTCCAAATCCGCGACAGCAGGTCGAGCGTCGCGGCGGCATCTGACGACCCGCTGCCTATCCCCGCGGCGTGCGGCAGCATCTTCTTGAGCGTGATGTGGGCGCCCAGCTTCACATTCCGGGCCTGGCGCAGCACGTCGGCGGCTTGCAGAACAAGGTTCCGGCCATCGGTCGGCACACCTTGCGCAAAGGGGCCCGTCACCGACAGGGTCAGGTCGGTCGAGGCCCGGGCGGAGATCGTGTCACCCACTCCGGCAAACACGACGAGGCTATCCAGCAGATGGTATCCGTCATCCCGCTGGCCGGTCACATGGAGGGCAAGGTTGATCTTCGCGGGCGCGAGGGTCGGTTCGTTGAGCATGATCAATCGTCCTGGGCGACAGAAAGCTCTCCTGCGGCGGCCTGATCCTCTTCGTTGACGGCATCAAGGCCGATCTCCAGCTTGCGGCGTATCCGGTCCGACAGTTCTTCGTCGGGATCGAAGGACAGGGCGCGGTTCCACTGAAAGCGCGCCTCGAGATAACGCCCGACCGTCCAGTAGACATCGCCGAGATGGTCGTTGATAATCGGATCGAGCGGTTCCAGTTCGACGGCCCGTTCCATGGGCGCAACGGCCTCTTCGACACGGCCCAGCACGAACAGGGCCCAGCCGAGGCTGTCGACGATGGCGCCGTTCTCGGGCTGTTCGGAGACGGCGTTTTCGATCATGGCCAAAGCCTCTTCCAGCTTTTCACCGCGTTCGACCAGCGAATATCCCAGATAGTTCAGAACCTGTGGCTGACCCGGATTAAAGACGAGCGCCTGCCGGAAATCGGCCTCTGCTTCGGGCCAGTCATCCAGCTGATGGGACGCAACCGCCCGCATGTAATGCACGAACCACAGGCGGGGATCGTTCGGCGTCATGCGGTCAAGCGCGTTGGTATAGCTGAGCCTTGCGTCCGCGAAGCGTGATTCGAACCGCAGCGCGTTGCCCAGCGAGATGTGGCCCAGCGGCTTGTCGGGGAAGCTCCGGGTCAGGTTCTGAAGGACTTCGATGGCAAGGCGCGGTTCGTTCGCGCGGCGCAGAACATCGGCTCTGCCGATCTCGGCATCATAGAAGGCGGGATCGTCCTGCGGGATGCTGGCATAGGCGGCGCCGGCCAGTTCAAGGTTGCCAAGCTCTTCCAGAAGCTGGGCTGCATGGAGCGCGATATCCGCATCGCGCGGATTTAGAAGCTGGGCAAGCCGGGCATAGATCAGATTGAAGGATCGCGTCGTGTCGTCGCCCGCAACGGATGCGATGGCGAAATACAGTTCCGCCAGCCCCTCTGCGGGGGAGGAAACGATATCGAAGGGCACCGGTTCTCCTGCCTCGAGGGTATCGCGCAGCAGGGTCAGGCCAAGGTCGGGATCGGGCCCGAAAAGCTCCGTGACCATGTCGGCGGCTTCGGTATTCTGGCCCAGCTGGCTCATGGCCTGTGCCAGCGCGACGCTGCCGCGCCGGGTTACCATCGGGCCCTCGGGCGGTTCGGCTGAGAGGATGTCCCGGGCGGATTCGAAATCGCCGACCGTCGCGAGGGCGAATGCCTTGTGATACAGACCGAACGAGGCCATCCACGGCGTCTCTGTCACCTCGTCAAAGGCCGAAAGCGCGCGATCCACGTCACCGAGGCCCAGATGCGCCCAGCCCCGGGTGATTCCGTCGACAAGCGGGCTGACGGAGCGCCCCGCCTCGTGCGCCGAAAGGATCGCCTCCCAGTCGCCACGCCGCGCGGCGTCGGCATCCAGAAGCAGGTTCACGACCTGGCTTTGCAGCCCGCTGTCTTCTGCAGCCTGCGCCACTGATACCGCGCCCACGGCATCGCCGGCGGCGATCATGCTGGCCAACGCATTTTCGATCAGCAGCGGATTGCCGGGATCCGCGCGCAGGGCCACGTTGTACCAATATGCGGCTTCGTCGAAATCATTGGCCCCCGCAGCGGCTTGCGCGGCAAGATATGCGCCGGGATTGACCTCGGGATAGGCTGCCGCCGGAAGCACCGATGCAGCCGCCAGTGCGGCGGAAAATAGGATTCGTTTCATTCCTGCTCTCTTCCGTGCTGTGCGGGAGTTGATGGCACGCTAATGCACCCCCCCGCCGACTACAATCAGACAGGGTGGTGCGCGCCGTCGCAGCGGCAAGTTCTTGCATGATCACATGTTCGGGTAGTTCGGCCCGTCACCGCCCTGTGGCACGGTCCAGACGATGTTCTGGCTGGGATCCTTGATGTCGCAGGTCTTGCAGTGGACGCAGTTCTGGAAGTTGATCACGAACCGCGCCTCTTTCCCGGCCTCTTCCACGACTTCGTAGACGCCTGCGGGGCAGTATCGCTGCGCCGGTTCCGCGAATTTCGGCACGTTGACGGAAACCGGGATCGCCGGATCCTTCAGCCTGAGGTGGGCAGGCTGGCTCTCTTCGTGATTCGTCATCGAATAAGAGACATTGGTCAGACGATCGAAGGACAGCTTTCCATCCGGCTTGTGATAGTCGATCGGCTTGTGTTTCGAGGCAGGCTCGGTCGCCTGCGCGTCGTTCTTGCCGTGCTTGAGCGTGCCGAACAGCGACAGGCCGCCAAAGACCGACTGGAACCACATGTCGAACCCGCCCAGCGTCAGTCCGCCCAGCAGGCCATATTTGCCGTTCAGCGGAGCCACGTTGCGCACTTTCTTCAGGTCCCGTCCCACGGGGCCGGACTTCAGCGCGGCGTCATAGGCGGCAAGCTTGTCGCCGCTGCGGCCATCCTTGATCGCGGCATGGGCGGCCTCGGCCGCCTCGATGCCCGAATGCATGGCGTTGTGGTTGCCCTTGATGCGCGGCAGGTTCACGAGGCCCGCCGAACAGCCCAGCAGCGCGCCGCCGGGGAATGCCACCTCGGGGATCGACTGGAACCCGCCCTTCGTCACTGCACGCGCACCATAGGCGACGCGGCGCCCGCCCTCGAGGAGGGCTGCGATCTTGGGGTGATGCTTGAACCGCTGGAATTCCATATAGGGATAAAGATAGGGATTCCGGTAGTTCAGATCGACGATATAGCCGACATAGACCTGATTGTTATCAAGGTGATAGACGAATGAACCGCCGGTGTTCTTCACGCCAAGCGGCCAGCCCATCGTGTGGGTGACTTCGCCTTCGTTGTGCTTTTCGGGATCGACTTCCCAGATTTCCTTCATGCCGAGGCCGAATTTCGGCACGTCGCAATCGGCGTCGAGGTTGTATTTCTCGATCACCTGTTTCGACAGCGACCCGCGCACCCCTTCGGACAGGAAGACGTATTTGCCATGCAGCTCCATCCCGGGCTCGTATTGCGGCCCCGGGGTTCCGTCGGAGTTCAGCCCCATCTCGCCCGCGACGACGCCCTTCACCGCGCCATCCTCGGCGAAGACAAGTTCCGAACAGGCGAAACCGGGGAAGATCTCGACACCCATCTCTTCGGCCTGTTCCGCCATCCAGCGGCAGACATTGCCCATCGAGACGATGTAATTGCCGTGATTGTTCATCAGCGGCGGCATGATGAAATTGGGCAGACGGATTTGCCCGGCCTCGCCCAGAACATAGAAATTGTCTTCCTTGACGGGGACGTTGAGGGGTGCGCCCTTGTCCTTCCAGTCCGGGATCAGCCGGTCGAGCCCCGATGGGTCGAGAACCGCGCCAGACAGGATATGCGCGCCAACCTCGGAGCCTTTTTCCAGGACCACGACCTCGAGATCGGCATCAAGCTGCTTGAGGCGGATCGCCGCCGAAAGACCCGCAGGCCCCGCACCGACGATCACGACGTCGTATTCCATGGTTTCGCGCGTCATCTCGGACATTGTGCTGATCCCCGGCTTCTCAAGAATATCTGCTTCGGGTTAGCCAATGGACGCGCGAGGGGCAATCACAACGCGGCGGCAAAGTGGCCAACTGCGTCATCACATCCCTTCAAAGCGGCTTTCGGCGGCATCCGGTGGCCGAACTGTTGTCTGTTGACAAGTTTGCCGGTTCTCCGTTCGGTTGATCTTGGGTTCTTACGGGTGAATTGCTAACTACGCCCGACAGGCCATCAAAGGGCAGAGACATGGAAAAGATACCGCTTACCAAGAACGGCTATGACGCCTTGAACGCAGAGTTGAAGACGCTCAAGTCCGTGGAACGTCCGGCCATCATCGCCGCGATCTCCGAGGCGCGGGCTCATGGGGACCTGTCGGAGAATGCCGAATATCATTCGGCAAAGGAAAAACAGTCCTTCATCGAGGGCCGGATCAAGGAGCTTGAGGGCGTGATCGGGCTTGCCGACGTGATCGACCCGAAGAAATTGTCGGGGTCGGTGAAATTCGGCGCGACGGTCGGTCTGGTCGATGAGGATACCGACGAAGAGAAATCCTATCAGATCGTCGGCGAATACGAGGCCGACATCGAAAACGGACGTCTGAACATCAAATCTCCCCTTGCCCGTGCCCTGATCGGCAAGGAAGAAGGCGACAGCGTGGAAGTGCGCACCCCGGGGGGTGAACGCAGCTACGAAATCCTGTCGATCTCCTATATCTGACAGCACGACTCAAAATCTGGCGCGCCGGGCCATGTCCGGGGCGCCAGTTTCGGCCGGACGAGGGGCATTCATGCCGGATCAACTGAAGGGCAACGCAGAGGTCGATCGTCCCCCGTCGTGGGATGAGTTGACGCTGGGCGAGGTCGTGGCCCTCGCTCTGGCGATCCTGTGGGTCGTCGGGATTGGTGCTCTCACGCTGTTCGGCTCGTCTGGCGACGGGACGGGGATACCCTCTTCACCTGGGTTCCTCGTGGCTCTGGTGACGGTGTTCCTGCCGGTCGCGATGTTGTGGGTCGGTGTCATTTCGGCCCGGTCCAACAGGCTGTTGCGGGCGGAATCGCGCAGGCTTCATGCCGCGATCGAAGGGCTGAGACAAAGCTACATCTCCGAACGGCAAGCGACGAAGACCAATGGCGAACCCTCGGCCATCGAACGCAAGCTGGCCGAGATCGCCCAATCGACAAAGCAGACCGAGGCCGCGATCGCGACATTCACCTCGACCCGCGCCAAGATCGCCACGTCTTCGACCCCGGTTGCCCCTCAGACCGAATCCGACGAACAGCCGACGCTTGCGCTGGGCACGCCCGCCGAGGACATGGCGCCGCCCCTGTCGCGGCTCGATATCATCCGGGCACTGAACTTTCCCGACAACGAAAGCGACCGCGAGGGGTTCATGGCCCTGCGACGGGCGTTGCGCGACAGGTCGGTGCGGCAGCTAGTTCAGGCCAGTCAGGACATCCTGACCCTCATGAGTCAGGACGGGATCTACATGGATGACTTGCGCCCCGACCGCTCCCGCCCCGAAGTCTGGCGGCGGTTCGCGAGGGGCGAACGGGGCCGCGCGATCGCCAGGCTTGGCGGGGTCCGGGACCGATCGTCTCTGGCCCTGACGACGGGTCGAATGCGCGAGGATACGGTGTTTCGCGATTCCGCACACCATTTCCTGCGGCTCTTCGACCGGATGCTGACCGGGTTCGAACCCGAGGCAACCGACGAAGATCTCGCGGCGCTGTCGGAAACGCGAACGGCTCGTGCGTTCATGCTTCTTGGCCGTGTGACAGGGACATTCGACTAAAGTCTGTTCAGACGGCGGACCATGACGGTGGCGGAACTGAACCCGAACAGCGCCGACAAAGGGCCGATCCGGTTGCGACCGACTGCCTCGAAGCCGCGCTGTTCGTAAAGCGCGCGCGCCCTTGAATTCGTGTCGATGACATCAAGCCGGACCTCGTCATAGCCCCGGTCGGCGGCCTCCTGCACGATGGATTGCAAGAGCCTGCTTCCGATGCCCTGCCCCCGGAACGGCGCCGCCACGAACAGCCCGTCGATCAGAAAGCGTGTATTGTCCACGTCGGAACTCAGCGCGGCAAGCGCCGCCATTCGCCACAGCGCCCCCGGTATGCCGTAATGCGGCACCATCCCGGCAAGCTGGCCATTGACCAAAGCGCCATCGGGGGATTTGAACCCGGCAACGCCCAGAATGTCGTCCGCTGCGTTGCGGGCACAGAACGCGTGATCAGGCGACAGGGCGTCCGCGATGTAGGGAAGAGCCTTGCGTTCGGGCCCCATAAGACGACCAAGCTTGCCACCGAACGCCTCCCAGTAGAGGGCTGCGACCGCGGGTCGTTCGGTGTCGTCGAATCCAAGTGTGATCTTCAATCTTGCGTCCCGCGCCCTGACCCCCTGTGCATCAGAGCATATTGGCGGCCAAGATCCACCAATCATTGTCAATCCGGGGAGGTCGCGATACTTCGCGCGGGGCAGGCGCAAAGAGGCAGGGCAGAGATGTCGCCAAGACGATCATTCTGGCTGGGGTTTGCCGACGGCGTGCCCTTTATCGTGGTGGTGACACCTTTCGCGATGCTGTTTGGCCTCGTCGCCGTGGAAGCAGGGCTGAACCTATGGCAGGTCCTTGGGTTTTCGCTTGCCGTCTTTGCGGGGTCGGCGCAGTTCACCGCCCTGCAACTGATCCAGGACGAAGCGCCGACACTGATCGTGATCGCGACCGCCTTGGTCGTGAACTTGAGGGTCGGGATGTATTCCGCCGCCATGACCCCATGGCTTGCCGGGGCCCGGATGCGGACACGGGCCGTGATGGCCTATCTGATCGTTGATCAATCCTATGCCTGCTCGATCCGCCGCTACGAGGAAAACCCCGATTGGGCGGTCGCGGCGCGCGTCGCCTATTTCTTCGGAACGATATTGCCGGTCTATCCGACCTGGCTTGCCGGCACGCTGGTGGGCGGTCTGGTGGGGGCCGCTCTGCCCGAATGGCTCGCGCTCGATTTTGCGCTGCCGATCTGTTTTCTGGCGATCGTCGCGCCGATGCTGCGGACCTTTGCCCATATGGTCGCGGCGTTCACCTCTGTCGTTCTGGCGCTGGCGTTTTCATGGATGCCGTTCGGCCTTGGCCTTCTTGTGGCGGCGGTGCTTGCGATGGCAGCCGGCGCCGTGACCGAAGTCCAGGTTGAACGTCGGACAAACCGGAGCGTCGTGTGATGGGCCCCGATACGCAGCTTTGGGTGGTGATCGCGGCGCTTGCCGTCGGGTCATACGCGCTCAGGTTCTCGTTCATCGGCTTCTACGCCAATCGCGACATGCCGCTTTGGCTCTTGCGACCGCTGCGCTACGCCGGTGTGGCGATCATTCCGGGGCTGGTCGCCCCTCTTGTGCTCTGGCCCGAGGCAACGGGCGGGGAGACCGATCCGGTGCGGTTGTCGGCCGCGGTCGCGACGTTTGTATCAGGCTATGTGACAGGCAACGTCATCGTCGCCATGCTGACGGGCGCCGCATTCCTTTACGGATTGCCATTCGTTCTGAGCTACTGAGAGGACGAAACCGACGCTTCGGCAGAAAGCTGGGCGTCGAAGGCGCGCACAGCTTCGGACTTGTCCGCAGAATCGTATTCGCGATGCTCGAATGTCACGACATTCGGCAACTTGGCGAATTGATCGTGCAATCCGTTGGGGAACAGCGAGGGGCGAAACCGGCCCTCGAAGCCGGAAATCCTCATCAGGATGCTCGAGGTGGACCGCGTGCACTGCGCCTTGGGGACAGGACCGTTCTCGATCACCAGACGCAGGGCCTGTTCGGCCTGTTCGGGCGTGACCTCGACATATTGCTCGATCACGAAATAGGTCTCGCGGGCATGATATGTCCGGTAGAAATCCAGAATCCGGGGTGTGATCCCGAAATGGACGTCATTCCTTTCGGGGATCGTCTCGTGCCCGAAGGTGCCTGCAGGATCAAAGATCACGCGTTGGCTCGCCGAGACCATAAGCCCGGTATGGGCGCCGTTTTCCGTGCCCACATTCTTCATCGTGAAGAGCGTCAGCGCGGTCGGCCCCGGGTGGCGATAGACCTTGCTTTGGACGAACTCCTGATCTGCCCAGACGCTAGGCGCGCCGCAGCCCGAGACGGCCAGCGGCAATCCTGCCAGGAACATGCGCCTGTCGATCATGACCCCGTTCAGCGATGCATCAGGCGTTGATCAGTGCCAGAAGCACCAGAAAGATGATGATCCCGATCGACGTCTTGGTCACTATCGAAATGAAACTTTCGAACGTCTTTTCCTGAACGGAAATGTCCATCTTGCCGTGTTCGTGCTCAGCCATCCTGATCTCCTTGGCGGGCGAGAATATCCTGTTGCGATACCGGTTAGCCGATCTTTGTCGGGCTGTCACGCCCCGGCAGGCGGTTGTGTTGTCGCATCTGTGGCGGGTGTTGCGCCCTGTTCCAGATCGCTGGCCAGCCGGAACCCGATTCTGCGGGGCTCCTTCCGGTCGACGGTTTTCGGCAGGGCGCGCAACATGACGTTCAGCTGGCTGACATGCTGGATCAGCTGGGTCCGGCTGCCCGTCGGATCCGCACCGTAGAACGTGATCAGGTCGGGGTCGAAATCGCCCAGCCCCTCGATCCGGATCACGCCCGCATCGCCGCCGGTGAACCCCATGGCAACCTCGTGTTCGTTATCGAGTTTCTCTTCGAAATTCCTGATATAGAGGATCAGCCGCTCATAGGCCCATCTGGCCGGGCTTTTCGCCTCGGACGAGGTTCTGAGTGCGTCTGGCAGGTCGCTTTCGCATGGCGCCTTGTTATCGGGATCGGCGTGCACCTCGTGAACGCGCGGCATCGCCAACCTCTGGCCAATGCTGTTTTCTTCGGCCTCTGCGGCTGTTGCGATCTGCTCGGACACGATACCTCCTCATGCACTCAGATCGGAAGGGCGGTGCTGTCCTTGATCTCTTCCATCACGAAACTGGCCGAGATGTCCGAGACCGCGACCTTGCCGATCAAACACTTGTAGAATGCGTCATAGCCCGCCATGTCGGCAACCCGCACCCTGAGCACATAATCGAGATCACCTGTCATCCGGTAGGCACCGGTGATTTCCGGCATCGAACGCACGGCGGCCTGAAACCGCGTCATCCAGTCCGAATCGTGCTGGTTTGTGCGGATGTTGACGATGGCGGTGAGCGGACAGCCCGCCTTCACCGGATCAAGAAGCGCCACCCGTTTCCGTATGACGCCCGCATCCTCGAGTATCTTCATGCGCCGCCAGCAGGCATTCCGCGACAGGCCCACCCGTTCGGAAAGCTGGTCCGCCGTCAGCGTCGCATCCTTCTGAAGCTCAGCCAGAATACGGCGGTCAAAATCATCGAAGTTGCTCTGCATTGGTGGATGAAATCCCAAGGACTGCGCCAAACTCAACAACAATCGGGATCTATACCTGCGGATTGGGTGTCATCATGTCCCGAATACAACAAGGAGATGACAGATGATCCAATCCTCCGACAGATCGCCCTCGAACCTGCTTCAACGTGCCTTTCTGGATCACCCCGAAAGCGTCGAGGAAAGCTACCTCGAACATCTGCAGGTCGCGCTGGGATTTGCCTTTTGGCTAGGCCTTGCGGCCCTTGCCGCTGTAATCCACGCGCTGATGCCCGCGCTGTGCGAAAAGACGGCAAGCCGGATCGTCACCCGCTTGTATGCCCGGCTGTCGTCGCGTTCGGCTCAGGCTGCCGCGAACCAATAGGCCCCGTCCTCGCCCAAGCTTCGGGCGGCACGGCCGGATTGATGCAGGTGGTTGAGATGCGCGATCGATTCCACGAGGGCCAATCCGTATTCGGCCGCGCCGATGCTTCGCTGGAACAGGGGTTCGAAACAATCGCCGGCACGGCGCGGCGTCATGATCCAGTCCTGCAGCCGCGACAACGCTTCGTGCGTATGGTCGCGGTATTCAGCCATGCGCCGGGGCAGGCCGGTGAAGGGCAGCTTGTGCCCCGGCAGAACCAGTTGATCTTCGCCGGCATGGGGCGACAGCCGAGCGGTCGCGGCAAGCCAGTCGCTGACAGGGTCCGCGTCGGGTTCGGTCGCGTAGACGCCGATATTGGCGCTGATCTTCGGCAAAAGCTGATCGCCGCCGATGACGAGCCCGTCGTCCCGGCTCCAGAACGTGAGGTGATCGGCCGCGTGCCCGCCGCCGAGACGTACATCCCATGTCCGTCCGCCGAATTCGATCGACTGACCTTCGATCAGTTGCGTATAGCCGACCGGCAGCGGCGCGACGCAATCGGCATAGTTGAACGGACGCTCGCCCCTGCGTTTTTCGAGGACCGCCTCGTCCATTCCGGCGCGGGTGTAGAAACGGATGGTCTCGGGCGGGTATTCGGGCTGCTCGTCAAGCCGAAGCATTCGCGCCATCAACCATCCCGTCCGGGCCATGACCAATTCGGCCCCGTGCTCGATGAACCAACCCGCAAGCCCGATATGATCGGGGTGATGATGTGTCCCGATGACCCGGTGGACCGGCTTTCCGGCAAGAGGGCCGGCAAGGGCCTCCTCCCATATGGCGCGGGTCTTTCTGGTGTCGAACCCGGTATCGACCAGCGTCCAGCCGTTGCCATCGTCGAAGGCAAAACAATTCACGTGGTCAAGCGCCATCGGAAGCGGCATTCGAAACCACAACACGCCCGGGGCAAGCTCGACGGCACTTCCGTCACTCAGTGGTGCGGAATGAGGATACTGGATCGGTCGCAATGTCGTGGCACTCGAAGGTTGTTTGGGACGGATCTTGCGTTCCCATGTCGACACGACGTGGTCAACCCGGCAGGTGCGCGAGCCTCAGGCGGCGATATCCTCGGGGCTGAGCGCGAGAAGGTCCGCCGCGCCTTCGCGCACATGGGCCAGAAGCCCCGCATGTGCGGGAAGCATCCGCAGGATGTAGAACCGCGCAAGCCTTGCCTGTGCGGGTGTCCCGTGCAGGGCTGCCGCCAGATGCGCCCATCCCCCAAGAACAAGCGCGAAGGCCCGCAAATAGGGCACGGCCCCGGCGTTGCGGTCTTCGGGATCGGTCCGGCTGACGAGCCATTCCGTGGTCTCGCGCAGGGTCTCGGCCGCGTTCCAGACCGCGTTGGCAAGCTCAGGCTCGCGTGACCGCGCCGCTTCGGAGCGTGTGCAGATCTCGTCGATCAGGGCATAGGCGGCCTCGCCACCATCGCGCAGCTTGCGGCCGACAAGATCCATGGCCTGGATTCCGTTCGTGCCTTCGTAGATCGCGGTGACGCGCACATCGCGCAGATATTGCGCGGCACCCGTTTCCTCGATGAAGCCCATGCCGCCATGAACCTGGATGCCAAGGCTCGCCACCTCGATCCCGGTGTCGGTGCCAAAGGCCTTGGCGATCGGGGTCAGCAATGCCGCACGCGCATCCCAATCGGCCGATCCGGTGGCCGTGGCCATGTCGATCGCGCCCGCACAGATCAGCTCGATCGCGCGGGCGGCAAAGACCTGGGCCTTCATCTCGGCCAGCATCCGGCGCACATCCGCATGTTCGATGATCGCGCCGCTGCCGCCGGCGCGGCCCTGCTTGCGGTCCATGGCATAGGCCACCGCATGTTGCAGCGCGGCTTCGGCCACGCCGATCCCCTGGGTCGCCACGCCGACGCGGGCATTGTTCATCATCGTGAACATTGCGGCCATGCCGCCATGTTCGGGCCCGATGAGCCATCCCGTGGCCCCTTCATAGGACATGACCGCCGTGGGGGAGCCATGAAGCCCCATCTTGTGTTCGAGGCTGACCACACGCAGGGCGTTGCGTTCGCCGGGATTGCTCTCGGCATCGGGGATTCGCTTGGGCACGAGAAAGAGGCTGATGCCTTTCGTTCCCGGCACACCATCCGGCAGACGCGCAAGGACAAGGTGGCACACGTTTTCGGTGAAATCGTTGTCACCCCAGCTGATGTAGATCTTCTGCCCGGTGATCGCGTAGGTGCCATCCCCGTTCGGCTCGGCCCTTGTCCGAAGCGCGCCGACATCGGAGCCTGCCTGCGGTTCGGTCAGGTTCATCGTCCCGCTCCATTCGCCCGAGATCAGCTTGGGCAGGTAAAGCGCGCGTATTTCATCGGAGGCGTGGTGTTCCAGCGCCTCGATCTGGCCCTGGCTCATCAGCGGGCCCAGTTGAATGGCAAGGCAGGCCGATGACATCATTTCGTTCACGATCATGGCGAGTGTCACGGGCAGGCCCATGCCGCCAAATTCGGGATCGGCCGACATGCCGATCCAGCCCCCTTCGGCAATGGCGCGGTATCCGTCGGCAAAGCCTTTCGGCGTGCGCACGATCCCGTTCTCAAGGCGCGCGGGATCCGTGTCACCAACCCGCTGAAGCGGGTTCAGAACGTCCTGGCATAGCCTCGCCGCTTCGCCAAGGATCGCCTCGGCCGTTTCGCGCGATGCCTCTGCAAACCGATCAGTGGCCGCGATCGAACCATAGCCCGAGACGTGATCGAGCAAGAAACGGACGTCATCCAAAGGGGCGCGATAGGGCATGGCCGGTCTCTCCTTCTGCCTGTCTTCAACAATAAGGGCGCGGCAGACACGCCAACGGGGGACTTGTGATCATGGCGCCGGCGGACTACGGACGGAACCGCCTGATGATGCGATCAGCCTAGCCCACTTGCCCCGACCCGCAACCGGAACGCCACGTCATGAAACCGGCCAGAACCGAACTGCTTGTTCCCGACGAGGCGGGCCTTGCGCGCGCTGCGGCCATCCTGCGGGCCGGGGGTCTTGTCGCCTTTCCGACCGAGACGGTCTATGGGCTGGGAGCCGACGCCCGTGACGGGCGCGCCGTCGCCGCCATATTCGAGGCCAAGGGGCGGCCGCGCTTCAACCCCCTTATCGTCCATGTCCCCGATATCGCCGCCGCCCGCGAGATCGCCGTGATGGGCGATCTGGCCGAAGCCGTCGCCGCGCGATTCTGGCCGGGGCCTCTGACACTGGTCTTGCCGATCAGGCCCGGTGCAGGCGTGTCGGAACTGGTGACCGCCGGTCTTGAGAGCGTGGCGATTCGGGTGCCCGCCCATCCCGTCGCACGCGCGCTTCTGAACACCTTTGGCGGGCCGCTTGCTGCCCCGTCGGCCAACCCCTCGGGCCGGGTCAGCCCGACGAGCGCCGCGCATGTCCTGTCGGGGCTGGACGGGCGGATCGACGCGGTGCTGGATGCGGGCCCCTGCGAGGTGGGCGTCGAATCGACGATCCTCTCGCTGACCGGGGACGCGTCGGTTCTCTTGCGCGAAGGCGGCGTGCCGGCCGAGGCTTTGGCGGCCGCGCTCGGGGCGATGCCCGTGCGGCCCGATCCGGTGAACGATCTGCGCCCGGACAGCCCGGGCCAGCTGGCATCGCATTATGCACCGCGCGGGACATTGCGCCTCAACGCTGCGCGGCCCGAACCGGGCGAGGTGTTTCTGGGCTTTGGTCCGGGAGGGGGCGATCTGACCCTGTCCGAGGCGGGCGATCTGACCGAGGCCGCGGCCCGTCTGTTCGGTTGTCTGCATCATCTGGATGAGATCGGGGCCGAGCGTATCGCCGTCGCGCCGATCCCGTCTGACGGGCTGGGTGCCGCGATCAACGACCGGCTCAGACGGGCCGCCGCGCCCCGCGACTGAGCCGTCTCGCGGGCCGGGTCGCCTAGTTGGACTGGCTTTGACGTTCGATATAGCTGCGCAGTTCTTCGGCCTCGCGGCGCGCATCGCGCAGCCCCTCCATCGCGGCGCGCAATTCGGCCTCGGTCTGGCTGATCTGGTTGGTCAGCTCGGCTTCGCGCTGCTGAAGATAGGTGATTGCCTGATCTCGCGTTTCCTCGGCCTCGTGCAGAGACTGGGCCATGCGGTCCAGCTCACCGATTTCGGCCTTGGTCACCCGGGTGAACCGGTTGACGAGCCAATTGGCGAACCAGCCCAGGGCAAAGGCCACGAAGAGCACGATGGCCGTTGCGATGATGAACTCGGTTCTGTTCATGTGCTGATCCTAACGCGCATTCCTATTCACCATCCGCTTCCGGCTCTGCTGTCGCCTCTTCGGCTTCGGCCTCGATTTCGGCGGCCAGATCTTCTTCCAGTGCTTCCAGACCCGTCGTGACCTCTTCGATCGGTTCCGGGGTGATCAGGCGAAACTCGATCCGCCGGTTTGCTTCGCGCCCCTCTTCGGTTCCGTTGTCGGCGATCGGGTCCGCTTCGCCATAGCCAATAGCCTCGAACGAGCCGACGGGCACCCGCCGGTCGCGCAGGGCGGCCAGAACCGAATTCGCCCTTTGCTGGCTGAGGTCGAGGTTCATCGAATCCCGGCCCTGACTGTCCGTATATCCCGCGATCTCGAGCTTGAGGTCGGCACAGCGCCGCAGCACTTCGGCGATATCGTCGACCAGCGCACCCGACTCGGCGGTCAGCGTGGCCGAGCCCGGATCGAAGATGATCTTCCGCTCTGAGGTCAGGCCAAGGATCTTGTCGACGCATTCCTCGGGCGTAGGCAGACCCGCGATCGGGTCAAGCGCTTCGACATAGGTCACGTCAATCTCGAATTCGGCCTGTTCGCCCAACCTTTCGATCAGGAGCCGCGAAATCCGCCCGTTCGCGCCCGTGCTGCCGGTGTTGCCGCGCACGGTGATGATATCGGGTGTGACGACAACTGCCCCGTTCGACAGCTCCGACAATGCATCGACGGCAGCCAGCATCCGGACCGACCAGCCCATCGGCAGGTCCTCGACGATCCGTGTGCCCATCGTCACCACGTCCGCTCCGAATTGCGCATGGGCGAAATTCTCGAGTGTCTGGTTCATCAACGCGTCCGCCACGCGGCCTCGAAGCTGGACCTGTCCTTCCGGCGAGAGTGTGGCGGTGAATGTCGCCGGGCCTTCTTCGGCGGAATTCGGCGGGTTGGGCAGGGTGGCGTCAAGCGCAAAGACGTCGGGCAGGGCATTCGACAATTCGCCAACCACTTCGTCAAAGATCGCGGGCGGCGTCTGGAGTGCGGCGACAAGCACGACGTCGGTATCGGAGAACGTGATCGTACCACCGCCCAGCTTGCCGACCGCATCGATGCCCATGACGACCGCGTCACCCCATCTGCGGGACGGCGCGCCAAGCCCTTCGATGCAGCCTGCCGCGCTGACCGGGCCAAGCTGCGCCGCGGCCCGCTCGATCCGGTCGAGTGACTGAGGCGTGTCGGCCACGCAGGCATCGAAACGCGGGCCGTCGTCGTCAAGGATGAACCGGGTCGTGTAGGGCGTGATCACGGGTCGGGGCGCCGAAATAGAAAGGTCGACCCGCACGTCCTCGGGGATGCTGCGTGACAGTTCGGCCTCGAGGCGTGCCTTGTGTTCCGCGCTGTCCGAGATCGCGGTGACAGCGACGCGGCCCGAGGCAACCGAGATCTTGGAGCGCGGCAGACGCTGCAACGCATCGAGCGAGTAATCCTGCGCCGCAGCCCAGAGTTCGGGTTCCGGATAATCGGCCACCTCAAGCAGATCTGCCACGGGCAGACCACGTGCCAGCGCCTCGACCCGGGCCACCAGTGCGTCACGGTCCACCGATGCCGGGATCAGGCCGATGAGGGAGATTCCGCTGTCATTGCGAAGAATTTCGATCGCGAAATTGGGCGGTGCGATCGCTGCGGTCGCGGTGACGGACATGTTGTCGATCACCCGGCTCGCATCGACCATCGACCCTGCAACTGTCATGGCCCGAAAGCGGACCGCTTCGGAGGGGGCCTCGCCTTCCATCACGATCTGCAGGCCGTCACCGATCACGCTCGCCCATCCGTGATTGGCATCGGCAAGCGCCTCTTGCACCGCGATGACAGAGCGTTCCTCGACGATCGTCACAAGGGAGCGCGCCGCCAGCAAGGCGCCGACGGCGGCAACACCAAAGGCCACCAACGAGATCATGAGGGATGACAGGCGCATCGTGCCCCGACGTTGTTGACTTGCCACCTCTTAGGCCCAAGGCCCACGGGGTTCAATCACACTAGGGCGGCGGCGGCGAAAAACAGCACAGGCAGGAAGCCGGCCATCCGGTTCGACCGGAACAGCCGCAGCAGACCTGCATCATTCGCGGGGTCGAACCGGCCCAGTTGAAGGGCCATGTGCCAGCCCATCGCCCAGGGCCCGCCCAGTGCCAGAACCAGAACAAGCACGGAGGCGTCGATCGCGGCGGCGATGACCGCCAGCCCCATCAGCATGACGCAGGACACGAGAAACCGGCGCAACCAGTGTGGGGTCCTGTCTCCGAACAATCGCGCTGTCGACTTCACGCCGATCAGCGCATCATCCTCGGCATCCTGATGGGCGTAGATCGTGTCGTAGAACAGCGTCCAGCAGATCCCCGCGAGGTAAAGCATGACAGCCGGCAGACCGAGACTTCCGGTATGCGCCGTCCAGGCCAGAAGCGCGCCCCAGTTGAACGCGATCCCCAGAAAGATCTGCGGCCACCACGTGAACCGCTTGGCAAAGGGGTAGATGGCCACGGGCACAAGGGCGATGATCCCCAGCAGGATCGCCTGCGGATTGAATGTCAGCAGGATCCCGAAGGCCAGCAGCGACTGAACGACGACCCAGACCAGCGCCTGCCGCGTCGTGACCTGCCCCGACGGGATTGGGCGAGACCGGGTGCGCGCGACGCTGCCGTCGATGTCGCGGTCGGTGATGTCGTTCCATGTGCATCCTGCCCCGCGCATCAGGAATGCCCCGATGGCGCAGCCTATGGCGATCCACAGGTCGGAGAGGCTTGCCTCGCCGGTCGACACGATCGCAAGGCCCAGACCCCACCAGCATGGCAGCAACAGGAGCCATGTTCCGATCGGGCGGTCGGCCCGGCTGAGCCGCAGAAAGGGTCGGGCACGTGCGGGCGCGCGGGTGTCGACCCAATTGCCGGGAACGGCATCTGCGACTTCGCCTTGCTCTGGTCTCTGGCCTGCCTCGGTCATATGCTCTGCCTCATGGCTTCGATCGTTCGCCTTCATGTAGATCATCCTCTGGCACAGGGGCAAACCGTTCCCGTCGACGGCGGGCAGGCGCATTACCTGTTCGGGGTCATGCGGCTGAGTGTCGATGCCGAGGTGCGCTTGTTCAACGGCCGGGACGGCGAATGGGCCGCCCGTGTGACAGAGGCCGGTCGCAAGCGCGGCGCGCTGACCTGCCTTGCGCAAAGCGCGCCGCAACTCGATCCGCCGGACCTGTGGCTTCTGTTCGCCCCGATCAAGAAGGCCCGGACCGATTTCATCGTCGAGAAGGCGACGGAACTGGGCGCCGCGCGGATCCTGCCGGTGCTGACCGATTACACCAATTCCGAACGGGTCCGGGTCGACCGGCTACAAGCCCATGCGATCGAGGCGGCGGAACAATGCGGCGGCACCTATGTCCCGGAGGTGGCCGAGCCTCAGAAACTCTCCAAGGTTCTCGATGACTGGGATCGCGGGCGGATGATCCTTCATTGCGACGAAGAGACCGCAGGTTCTGGCATGACGCCGGGGCTTGAGCAGTTTAGACCCGGCGACCCATGGGCCGTCCTGATCGGGCCCGAAGGCGGATTTTCCCCGGCCGAGCGGCGCCGGCTCGATACCGACCTGCGGGGCAGCGTTCTGCGGTATTCGCTTGGCCCGCGGATCCTGCGCGCCGATACGGCGGCGGTGGCGGCGCTGACACTTTGGCAGGCGAGCCTCGGGGACTGGCGGTGAGACGTGCGGTTCCGGAGGATACCCCCGCGATCCGTGCCTGCCTGACGGGCATGATCGACCGGGCGATGTTTCCCCTGTCGAACCTCGACAGGTTCGGCCTTGACGGGAATCACGACTATGCCCCCCGGATGTGGATCGCGGAACAGGACGGGCGTGTCACCGATGTGCTGACCCTTGGCAAGGGCGGGATGATCTTGCCGGCCCTGCCGGGCGGGGACTGGGCCGCCGCTGCCCGCTGCCTTTCGGGCCGCTGGATCAGCGGCTGCATTGGTCCGACGGATCAGGTCAGGGCGCTTCTGGCGGAGCTTGGTCTGGCGGGCCGGCCCACGACGCTCGACCGGGACGAGCCGCATTTCGCGCTGAACCTGGATCACCTGAGTGTCCCCGACGGCCCGGGTGCGTTGCATCCACTGGACGCGGCCGACAAGGACGAGATGATCAGCTGGCGCGCCGATTACGAGATCGAGGTTCTGGGCGGCAGCCCCGAAACAAGTTTTCAGACCGCCCGTCGTGACTACGCAGCTTATCTGGTTGCGGATTCGCACCGCATCCTGATCGAAGACGGCACGCCGCTATCGACCACCGGATTCAATGCGACAGCCGGGGATACGGTTCAGATCGGCGGAGTGTTCACGCCTCCGCCGCTTCGCGGTCGGGGTCATGCGCGCCGCGCGGTCGCTCTCCATCTGGCCGAGGCGCGCGACAAGGGCGCCCGCCGGGCGATTCTGTTCGCCGCGAGCGCGGCTGCGGTGGCCGCCTACAGGGCCATCGGATTCGAGCAGATCGGTGACTGGACCCTGTGCCTTCTGTCAGAAAGGGTGACGGCGGATGGCTGAATTTCTTCGTCCCGAGGCGCGGCAGGCGCTCTATCGCTGGCGCGAGGTGATCGCGGCCAGTGGCGGTGCCTCGCTTGGCCTGTGGTGGGGGCTGACCTCGATCGGGATCATGACATGGATCGGATGGATCCTTGTCCTCGTCTCGATGGCCTTCGGATATGCCGCCGTTCAGCGGCTTCGGTTTCATCCCGGTGCCGGCGGGCCGGGCGTGGTTCAGGTGGCCGAACGTCAGATCGCCTATTTCGGCCCTTTGACCGGCGGTGTGATGGCGCTTGACGATGTGATCGGGCTCGAGGTCGCGGGCGACGCGGTTCCGCCCCATTGGCGTTTGCGGTCGGATGCGGGCGAAGTCCTCGACATCCCCCTGAATGCCGAAGGGGCGGAGGTTCTGTTCGATGCCTTCTCGTCTCTGCCGGGCATGCGGACCGAACGGTTGATCGCGGCAAGCCGGACGCATGAAGGCGCGACGCATCTTGTCTGGCGCCGACGACCCCTTGACGTGCCGCGCATCGGCGGACATTGACCCTGCAACCCCGCACAACATTGAGCAGGCTCGGGTGATTGACTTCTGTCATCCTCTCGGCCACCTCTCGTTCCGGCAAAACCACTCACGTCGCCATCCACGGAGGCACCCATGTCGATACCTCAGTCCGGTGGCGGGCCGATCGAATCGCACGCACAACTGGCCGAATTCCTCGAAGCGGGCTGCAAGCCCCGCGAAGATTGGCGGATCGGAACCGAGCACGAGAAGTTCGGCTATTGTCGGGATACGCTCCGGCCGTTGCCGTATGAAGGCGAACGCTCGATCCTTGCTGTTCTGTCGGCGTTGCGCGACAGGTTCGGCTGGTCCGAGCTGACCGAGGGCGGCAAGCTGATCGGGCTTGAGAAGGACGGCGCGAACATCAGCCTCGAGCCCGGCGGACAGCTTGAACTGTCTGGCGCGCCCCTCGAGACGATCCACCAGACCTGTGACGAGGTGAACCAGCATCTCGAAGAAGTGAAATCCGTTTCTGACAGGATTGGTGTCGGTTTCATCGGGCTGGGTGCGGCGCCGATCTGGCGCCATGAAGACATGCCGCTGATGCCGAAAGGCCGCTACCGTCTGATGGACGGCTACATGCAGCAGGTGGGCGAAATGGGCACGGCGATGATGCGCCGCACCTGCACGGTGCAGGTGAACCTCGATTTCTCGTCCGAGGCGGACATGGTGCAGAAGCTGCGCGTGTCGCTGGCCCTGCAGCCGCTGGCGACGGCGCTGTTTTCCAATTCCCCCTTCTTCGAGGGTCGTCCCAACGGGTTCAAAAGCTGGCGCGCCAACATCTGGCAACACCTCGATGCAGATCGGACGGGAATGCTGCCCTTCGTCTTCGAAGACGGCTTCGGCTTCGAGGCATGGGCCGACTGGGTTCTCGATGTGCCGATGTATTTCGTCTATCGCGACGGCGTCTATATCAACGCGCTGGGCCAGTCCTTCCGCGATTTCCTCAAGGGTGAATTGCCCGCCCTGCCGGGCGAGACCCCGCTTCTGAGCGATTGGGCCGATCACCTGACGACCGTCTTTCCCGAGGCCCGGATCAAGCAGTTCATGGAAATGCGCGGAGCCGATGGCGGCCCGTGGCGCAGGCTCTGCGCCTTGCCCGCGCTTTGGGTCGGGCTGCTTTATGATCAGACTGCGCTGGATGCCGCATGGGATCTGGTCAAAGGCTGGGACGCGGAAACCCGCGATGAAATGCGCCTCGTCGCCGCGCGGGACGGGCTGGCCGGTCAGGTCGGCGGGATCTCGATGCTCGAACTGGCGGGTCAGGTTCTGGAGATCGCCGAGGCGGGCCTCAGGGCGCGGGCGCGCCCGGGGGCAGGCGGGCTTGTTCCCGATGAGACCCATTTCCTGAACGCGCTGAAGGAATCCGTCGCATCCGGGCAATCCCCGGCCGACGAATTGCTCGAGCATTATCACGGCGATTGGGATGGTGATCTGAGCCGTATCTACGCCGAGTTCAGCTACTGATCCCTGCCGAGGGTATCGCCCGTTGGATCAGGGCCAGGGATAGGGCCCGCCTTCCGTCGTGACGGTCGAGAAGGCGCCGTTGGCAAAGGCGATCGCCTGAATGCAGGGCTGCGCGCCATAGCCGTCGCAATAGGTGCCATGACGGCCCAGCAGAAATAGTGGCGTGTCGCCGAAACTGATCAACTGCCAGCGCCCGCCCGTCCAAGCCTGCGAGGTTGCGTCATCAATGACGAGGTGAACAAGGCTGCCACCGGTTCCGTGCCAGAGCGAATAGTTCAGCGAACAATAGACGTAGTTGAAATCGACGATGGCATCGTCCTTTTCCCAGTCGCCATCCAGATCGACCCATGTGATCGCAGAGGGCTCTACTTCGAGATGCGGAATGGGCGATTGCGGATCAGCGGCCATGACCTCGGTCCGGCATTCCGCTTCGGCGAGTTCGAGCAACTCCTTGATGCGGCTGCCATGCCCCTCGGCCAGCGCCGGCGTTGCCACCAGCAGCGCGACCAGCACTCCGATCAGGGCCCTCATGATGCGCGCGCCCCGATCTTCGTCTCGGTTCCTGCCCTCAGGCGCCCGATGTTCGCCGCGTGGCGCACATAGATCAACACAGTCAGGACGAGGCACATCACGAAGATCGTTCCGGTGCCCATGAAGATCGCCCAGAACGGCGCAGACCCGGCAGCAACCAGCGCGGCCAGCGAAGAATACCGACTTGCCGCCGCCACGACGAGCCATGTGGCACAGGCTGCAACCCCGACAGGCCAACTGGTCGCCAGAAGGATCCCGAGGAAGGTCGCCACGCCCTTGCCGCCCCGAAACCTCAGCCAGATCGGAAAGCAATGGCCGAGGAAGGCCGCGACGGCCGCCAATTGCGTCGCGTCTTCACCCGCGAAGCTGCGCGCAAGGATCACCGCCAATGCGCCTTTCCCACCGTCAAGGAGAAGCGTTGCTGCCGCCGCGCCCTTTGAGCCGGTCCTCAGCACGTTCGTCGCCCCGATATTGCCAGACCCGATCTTTCGCAGATCGCCGAGGCCCAAGGCGCGCGACAAAAGGATGCCGAAGGGGACCGACCCGATCAGATAGCCGAGAACGGCCCACAGGATCAGGCCAGACGTCGGTGTGATGAAATCAGGCATCTGTTCGTCCGTCGTAAATGCGTTTCCCGGCGCGCCAGGTTCCGATGACCTTGCCCTGCATCCGGGCACCGTCAAAAGGGGTATTTCGGGATTTCGATTTCAGCGTCGCACGGTCCAGCACGAACGGAGCATTCGGATCAAAGAGCACCAGATCGGCAGGCGCCCCTTCGCGCAGGCTCCCGCAATCGAGGCCAAGCCGTCGGGCCGGGTTCAGCGTCATGGCGCGGAACAGCGTGGTCAGCTCGACACCGCCGTTGTGATAAAGGCGGAGTGCGGCCGGAAGCAGCGTCTCCAGCGCCACGGCACCGCTCGCGGCCTCCTCGAAGGGCAGGCGCTTGCTTTCCTCGTCCTGCGGGGTGTGCATCGAACTGATGATGTCGATCAGCCCTGTCGCAACGGCATCGACAACGGCCTGCCTGTCTTCTTCGGCGCGCAGTGGCGGCTTGAGCTTGAAGAATGTCCGATACTCGGCCACGTCCAACTCGTTCAGTGTCAGGTGGTGGATGCTGACGCCCGCCGTGATGTCGAGCCCGTTGCGTTTCGCCCGTTCAAGGGCGGGCAGGGCGCGGGCCGTGGTGATCTGGTCGGCGTGATAGCGCACGCCCGTCATCTCGATCAGCGCGATATCGCGATCAAGCGCCATGCGTTCGGCCATCGGTGACACGCCCGGCAGGCCCTTGAGAGAAGCGAACTTGCCCGAGGTCACGGCCGCACCGCCCGAGAGGCCCGGTTCCTGAACGTGACAGATGACCAGCGCATCGAGGCTGCGGGCATAGGTGAAGGCGCGGCTGGCGATCTTGGTGTCGGTAATGACGTTGTCGCAATCCGAGAACGCGACAGCGCCCGCGTCCCGCAGGAATCCGATCTCGGTCATTTCCCGACCCTCCCGCCCCTTGGTCAGCGCGGCGATCGGCAGGACGTTGACGGCGCAATCCTCGGTCGCACGGCGGGCGACGAATTCCAGAACCTCGGGCGTGTCGATCGCCGGAAGGGTGTCAGGCCGGGTCACGATCGTCGTGACGCCACCGGCGGCCGCCGCGCGTCCGGCGGAGCTGAAGCTTTCCTTGTGCCGTTCGCCCGGTTCGCTGACCTTTACGCCGATATCGACGATCCCCGGCGCGAGGTGATAGCCCGCGCAATCGATCACGTCGGCGCCGCTGGTGATATCGGGCATCTTGTCCGATATGCCTGCGATCCGGCCATCGACGACGATAAGGTGGCCTTCTGCGACGTCCGCGGCCTCGGGGTCGACAAGACGGGCATTGGCAAAGATCGTGGTTGTCATCTGGCTCCCTCGCCCATCGCCTGTGCACGGCCACATAGCCGGGGATACCGGCCAAGGGCAAGGCCGGGGCAAGTGCGCCAACCCGGGGCGGGGCATGCGCGGGTCATCCCGCGGAACCCACCCTGTCCCGCGCATCGCGCACGCGGCCAAAGACGTCGCGCGCATCCGACAGCCGCAGAAAGCCCGGCTCACCCGATCCCGGCACGCGGCCTTGATCCGACGTGGTGCCAAACATCACCGACCCGGGGGCGCCATCGACGAGCCGGAGCCGGTCCATGTCCTCCAGAAGATATCTGTCTAGGCTGCGCTTGCCGCCGATATCCGTCGCGACATAGGCGGCCTTGTTCGACAATGTGTAGAAGGTGCCCTTCTGACGCCGATAGGCATCGAGGGGCTTCTTCATGACGTTTCTCATCGCCGTGAAGACGAAGACCACACCGAAGAGCGGGAACACCAGCCGAAACAGGAGCGGCGGCCCCGAACCGGCCCCGGCCATCATCGACACGGCCATGATCGTCCAGAACACGCCGAACCCGGCCACGAAAAGACCGACGAAAACATGAGCGTTCAGCATGGCGCGCCAGTCGATGCCCGGCGCAGGGCGCCCCTGCCAGAGGATTTCCTCGCCCTCATCGAGGATGCCTTCCCACCCGGGTGCCGTCATCTGTCGTTCCCCGTGGCCACTCACTCAGCCGGCGATCAGGATCATCGCGAGAACAAGCCCCAGCGCGACAAGCAGGGCGATCATCGCGATCCGGCCGCTCATCTTCGGATCGCGGGGTGGCTCACCACTCATGCCATCACCCCGCCGTTGGCCTCGAGCGCGGCGGCACCGCGCGCGGCGCGCAGGTTGCGCGCCAGAAGGTCCAGCGCGGCCATCCGGACCGCGACCCCCATCTCGACCTGTGTCTGGATCACCGACCGGTTGATGTCGTCGGCGATCGTGCCGTCGATCTCGACGCCGCGGTTCATCGGACCGGGATGCATGACGATGGCGTCTTCCTTGGCAAAGGCCAGCTTTTGCGCATCAAGGCCATAGCGGTGGTAATATTCGCGCTCTGACGGGATGAACCCGCCGTCCATCCGCTCTTTCTGAAGGCGCAGCATCATCACCACGTCGACGTCCTGCAATCCGCGTTCCATGTCGTCGAACACCTCGCAGCCAAGGTCCTGAACACCCGACGGCATCAGCGTGGGCGGCGCTATCAGGCGGATGCGATTCTCCATCTTGCCAAGGAGCATGATGTTCGACCGCGCCACGCGGCTGTGGGCGATGTCACCGCAGATCGCGATGCTCAGCCGATGCAGCCGCCCCTTGGCCCGCCGGATCGTCAGCGCATCAAGAAGCGCCTGTGTGGGGTGTTCGTGCCGCCCGTCGCCCGCATTCAGAACCGCGCAATTGACCTTCTGCGCCAGTAGATCGACCGCGCCGGAATGGGGGTGCCGCACGACAAGGATATCGGGCCGCATCGCATTCAGCGTCATCGCCGTGTCGATCAGCGTCTCGCCCTTGCGGATCGAACTGGCCTGCATCGCCATCGACATCACGTCCGCGCCCATACGCCGGCCCGCGATTTCGAAACTGGCCTGTGTGCGGGTCGAATTCTCGAAGAACATGTTGATCATGGTCAGCCCGGCCAGCTCGTTGCGCTGGGTCCGGCCGCGCCGGTTGTCGTCGGCATAGCGATCGGCAAGGTCGAGAAGGGTCGTGATCTCGGTGGTCTGGAGGGGTTCGATCCCGAGGAGATGGGTTTGGCGGAACGACATCACAGCACTCCTTGCAGGCTTTGCGGTTCATAATCGTCCGGGCCGGGCGCGGCAAGTCGCGTGGGGCCGGGATGTGACGGTCGCTGCCGGAAACTTGGCGATTTCCCCCGGCGGCGCGTCGTCATAACCTCTGGCCATGGATTCGGATATGGACTGGCACGCCGCCCGGGCGGCACTGGAGTGGCAGATCGAGGCGGGCGCCGACGAGGCGATGCTCGACGCGCCGCTCAACCGCTATGATCTGGCGCAGCCCGCGCCGGCTGCCAGCCCCGCGCCGTCGGCCCCGGACCAGAGACCGCCCGTTCCCATGCGGCCCGCCGCGCCCGATCCCGGAGAGCAGCTGGCCGCGGCCGTTGCCGAGGCGCGGCGTCTGGCCGGATCGGCCACGGATCTGCCCAGCCTTGCCGCCGCGATGGGAGCCTATGGCCATTGCGAGCTGAAACTGGGCGCGCGAAACACCGTCTTTTCCGATGGCGATCCCGCCGCGCGGGTCATGATCATCGGTGAGGCCCCCGGTCGGGAAGAGGACATTCGGGGCAAGCCCTTCGTCGGTGCTGCGGGGCAGCTTCTTGACCGGATGCTTGACGCGATAGGCTTGGACCGTTCGGCCGGGGGAGCAGACCGGGCGGTCTATATCACCAATGTCCTGCCATGGCGTCCGCCGGGCAACAGAACGCCCGATGCCAGTGAGATCGCCATGATGCTGCCGTTTCTTGAACGGCATGTGGAGCTTGCTGCCCCCGACCTTGTCGTCCTGATGGGAAACACGCCCTGTCAGGCGGTTCTGGGTCGCGCAGGCATAACCCGGATCAGGGGCACCTGGATCGAGGCCCTGTCGCGGCCTGTCCTTCCGATGTTTCATCCGGCCTACCTGTTGCGGCAACCCCTTGCCAAACGCGAGGCATGGGCCGATCTCTTGTCCCTGAGGGCCCGGCTCGACGGCGCTGACTGACACCCGGACCCGAGAGTCCAGACGATAGGAATCGACATGTCCCGGATCGACGAAGACAAGGAATTCATCCCGGTTCGCATCGCGATCCTGACCGTGTCGGACACACGCCGGACCGAAGACGACAAATCGGGAAACACGCTGGCCGACCGGGCGCAACTGGCCGGGCATAAGGTCACTGCGCGCCTGATCCTGCCCGATGATCGTGAACAGATCGCCGATCAGCTGCGCCGCTGGTGCGCCGATCCCGGGATCGATGTGATCATATCGACCGGTGGCACGGGGCTGACCGGTCGCGATGTCACGGTCGAGGCGCATCGCGATGTCTACGAAAAGGAGATCGAAGCCTTTGGCACGATTTTCACGATCATCTCGATGGAAAAGATCGGCACATCCGCCGTTCAGTCCCGCGCCACCGGCGGGGTTGCGGGCGGAACATACCTGTTTGCCCTGCCGGGCAGCCCGTCGGCCTGCCGCGATGCCTGGGACGAGATCCTTGTCAAACAGCTGGACTACCGGCACAGACCCTGCAATTTCGTCGAGATCATGCCCCGCCTCGATGAACATCTCAGGCGAAAATAACTTTTTTTGACGTAAATCAGCGGTTCATGCGTAAAAAACATGAACAGACCAAATTCGGGGGCTGAACGGCCGCGTCGCCTGTCCTGCCCCAAGGAGCAAACGCGACATGCGATTTCTACGCCGCGCCCTCACGGGCGTCTTCATCCTTTCGCTGAGTCTGGCGATCATCGGGTATGCGGGCAGCCTTGTCTTTGGCGCCGTGACCGACAGGATGAATGCCGAGCCGCGCAGCTTCCCCCAGCGCGAGCAGGTGATCGCCGTCAACGTGGTCGAACTGCAGCCCGAGAGGATCGCACCGGAGCTCAAGGTCTTCGGGGAAATCCGATCACGCAACACGGTGGGAATCCGGGGCTCCGTGGGCGGCACGGTCGTCTATGTGTCGGATCAGATGATCGAGGGCGGTCGGGTCGAGGCGGGTGAAATCCTTCTTCGGGTCGATCCGGCGGATGCGCAGGCCGATCTGGCCCGGCGCGAGGCCGAGTTGGCCGATGCACTGGCCGCCGAACGCGACGCCGAGCGCGATCTTTCGATCGCCCGCGATGACCTGATTGCCGCGCAGGAGCAGGCAGACCTCCGCGCCTCGGCCTTGCAGCGCCAGCGTGATCTTCAGGCGCGCGGGATCGGAACGGCGCCGGAACTCGAGGCCGCCGAACTGGCCGACAGCAGCGCGCGCCAGACCGTTCTGGCCCGGCGCAAGGCCGTCGCGCAGGCCGAGGCGTTGATCGATCAGAACGTGAACCGCACCACGCTGGCCCGCCTGAACGTCGAAGAGGCCCGCCGCACCCTTGAGGGGACAGAGATCGTCGCCGCGTTCGACGGTGTCCTGTCGAATGTCGGCGTTGGTGTGGGCAGCCGCATTACGGCGAATGAACAGGTTGCGACGCTGGTCGACCCGAACGCGCTCGAAGTCGCGCTGCGGGTTTCGACTGCGCAATATGCGACGCTTCTTGATCAGGACGGCCGCCTGCGGCCGCTCGACGTGGCGATCGGGCTGGATATCGAAGGGATCGATCTGCAGGTCTCGGGCCGGATCGTTCGCGAAAGCCCCACCGTGGGTGACGGCCTCACGGGCCGCCTGATCTTTGCCGCGATCGATGCTGCCGCCAGCTTCCGCGCTGGTGATTTCGTGTCCGTGACCGTGCGTGAGCCGCCCATCGACGGTATCGCACGCCTTCCGGCGACCGCACTCGGCCCCGATGGCACCATCCTCGTTCTCGGTGAAGAGGACCGGCTGGAACTGGCCGAAGTCGAACTCGTCCGCCGGCAGGGGGACGATGTCCTTGTCCGGGCCGGAGAGTTTGCCGGGCGCTCGGCCGTCGCCGCACGCACGCCCTTGTTGGGCCCGGGCATTAAGGTGCGTCCGATCGGCGCGCCCACGGGCGAGGAAACCGCCTCGGCGGCGCCTCCGGCGATCCCGGAAATGGTCAAGCTGGATCCCGACCGGCGCGCGCGGCTCGTGGCCTATGTCGAAGGCAACCAGCGGATGCCGGACGAGGCCAAGACACGGCTTCTGGCACAGCTCGAGCAGGACGAGGTTCCGCTCGAGACGGTCAATCGCCTCGAATCGCGGATGGGGGGCTGATCCATGCAGCCTGATATCTCGAAGGGCATCCTGTCCTATTTCACCCGTCACCGGACGCTGGCGAACCTGTGCCTTGTCTTGATGCTCACGGCGGGTGTCGTGGCCTTTCCCAACATGCGGGCGCAGTTCTTTCCTGACGTGGTCGTCGATTCGCTGTCCGTCTCGGTCAGCTGGGATGGCGCAGGCGCGGAAGACGTCGACGAGGCAATCGTCCAGGTCCTCGAGCCCGCTTTGCTGGCCGTCCAAGGTGTGACCGGATCGAACGCCCGGTCCACCGAAGGGCGGGCCAGCGTATCGCTGGATTTCGAGCCGGGCTACGATATCGAGCGGGCCGAAAAGGATGTCCAACAGGCGGTCGACGCGATCTCGAACCTGCCCGACGATGCGGACGAGCCGTCGGTCAGGCGCGGGGGCTGGTCGGATCGGGTCACCGATGTCGTCCTGTCTGGGCCGGTTGGCGTGGATCAGTTGGCGCGCTTTGCCGACACCCTGTCGGTGCGACTGTTTTCCGAAGGCGTGACGCAGGTTTCGGTTCAGGGTGTCGCGGCGCCCTCGACCATCGTCGAAGTGTCGTCCCTTTCGATCGTGCAATACGACATCGGCCTTTCGGAAATCGCCTCCGCCATCGGGCAGGAGGTCAATGCCGATCCCGCGGGCGATGCCGGCGACGCACGCGTCAGAACCGGGGTTGCCAAGCGCGACGCCGATGCCATCGCTTCGATAGTGCTGCGACAGAATGCCGATGGATCGAGCCTGACCGTCGGTGATGTCTCTTCGATCACCGTCGAGGGTGTCGACCGGGATCAGGCCTATTTCGTCGGGCCCAACCCGGCCGTGCAGCTACGCGTGGATCGATCCGCACAGGGCGACGCCATCGGGATCGAGGAGACGGTGCGCGAGGTGGTTCGCGAATTCGAAGCCGAATTGCCGCAGGGCGTCACCGTTGAATTGGTCAATTCGCGGGCCGATGCCATCTCGGGCCGGCTGGCGCTCTTGCTGGATAATGGTCTGATCGGGCTTGGCCTGGTCGTCGTGTTGTTGTTCCTGTTTCTCAGTGCGCGCACGGCCTTCTGGGTTGCTGCCGGTATCCCGGTCGCAATGTTCGCGGGTATCGCGATCATGTATGCCTTCGGGCTGACGCTGAACATGATCTCTCTCTTCGCGCTGATCCTGACATTGGGGATCGTGGTCGACGATGCGATCGTTGTGGGCGAACACGTCGACTTCCGCGCGCGCCGATTGGGCGAGCCGCCGGTGGTCGCGGCCGAAAACGCGGCCAAGCGGATGTTCACGCCTGTCTTTTCCGCGACGCTGACCACGGTGATCGCGTTCTTCGGTCTTGTCATCATCGGGGGGCGGTTCGGGGATCTGATCTCGGACATTCCGTTTACTGTGATCGCGATCCTGATTGCGAGCCTCGTGGAATGCTTCCTGATCCTGCCCAACCACCTGAGCCACGCCATGGCCCACCGGGCGAAAGAGCGGTGGTATGACTGGCCGTCCCGGCAGGTCAACCGGGGCTTTTCGTGGATCCGCGAAACCCTGTTCAAGCCGCTGATGTCGTTCGTTCTGGTGATGCGCTATCCGATGATCGGCCTCGCCATTCTTGCGCTGGCAAGCCAGGTCACGCTGTTCGTTCGGGGCGATGTGCAGTGGCGGTTCTTCTCGGCACCGGAACAGGGCTCGGTCACGGGCAATTTCGCGATGCTGCCCTCCGCCACGCGGGAAGACAGCCTCGAGATGATGCAGATGATGCAGAAGGCGGCCGAGGATCTGGGTGCCCAGCTTGAGGAAGAGCATGGCAACAACCCGATCGAATTCGCCATCGCGCAGATCGGCGGCAATTCGGGCCGGGGGCTTGCGGGTGCCGATACCAAGGAGTCCTACCAGCTTGGCGCGATCACGATCTCGCTCATCGACGCGGATTCGCGGCCCTATTCGTCGCGCGAATTCGTGACGCAGCTTCAGCAAGCCATTCCGATGCATCCGCTGGCCGAGACGGTCAGTTTCCGCAGTTGGGGCAGCGGCCCGGGCGGCGACGATATCGACGTCCAGATCTTCGGAGCCAATGCCGATACGCTCAAGGCCGCGGCAGAGGCTCTGAAGGCCGAACTCTCGGTCTTTGCCGAGGTGTCGGGCGCCGAAGACACGCTGGCTTATGACAAGGACGAGCTGATCCTCGAATTGACCCCGCAAGGGCAGGCGCTGGGCTTCACGATCGATGATCTGGGCCGCACCCTGCGCAGCCGGCTGAACGGCGTGGAGGCCGCCAGCTATCCGGTGGGCGCGCGGTCGGCCACCGTCCGGGTCGAGCTGCCCGCCGACGAATTGACGGCCGATTTCCTCGACCGGACGCTGATGCGCGCCTCGAGCGGGCAATACGTTCCGCTGGCCGATATCGTGACGGTCAGCCGGGAACGGGGCTTTTCGACGATCCGGCGCGAGAACGGGATCCAGCTGATTTCCGTCACCGCAGGGCTCGAGGATGACGACGCGGCCCGGGCGACCGAAATCATGGACAGCATTTCGGGCGATATCCTGCCCCGGCTGGAATCGGATTTCGGGGTCGAGACGCGGATGTCGGGCCTGAGCGAGCAGGAAAACGAATTCCTGAACGACGCGCTGCGCGGCCTGATACTCTGTCTTGTAGGGATTTACCTCGTGCTGGCGTGGATTTTCGCCAGCTGGACCCGGCCCATCGTGGTGATGGCGATCATTCCCTTCGGATTGGTCGGGACGATCTTCGGCCATTACATGTGGGATGTGCCCATGTCCCTGTTCACTGTCGTGGGGCTGATCGGCATGGTCGGGATCATCATCAACGATTCCATCGTGCTGGTGACCACGGTCGATGAATATGCCGAAAACCGTGGATTGCGGCCCGCGATCATCGACGCCGCCGCCGACAGGCTGCGCCCGGTTTTCCTTACGACGGCCACGACGGTGCTGGGCCTTGCGCCCCTGCTATATGAAGGATCGACGCAGGCGGAATTTCTCAAGCCCACGGTGATCACGCTGGTCTACGGGCTGGCCTTCGGGATGGTTCTTGTCCTGATGATCGTGCCGTCGCTTCTGGCCATGCAGGAAGACTGGGCACGGGCGGTCTCTGCGACCCGGCGGGCCGTGGGGGCACCGTCGCGGCGCATCCGGGGCCTGACGCGGCTTGCGGTGCTCTGGTCGGCAGGGGTCTTTGCGGCCATCGTCCTGCCGGTGCTGATCAACGGGCAGGCATGGCCCGTCGTGGCCGACCTGTTGCCCGCGATAGGCTTTGGCTTCGGCCCGGCGCTGGGCGCCTATCTCGCGCTGGTTCTGATCGGGTTGTTGGTAATCTATATCGCAGGCGCGATCTTCGGTCGCCGGGGCGCGCGCACCTAGCCGGTGCAGCCCCGGATATCGACCGCGCGGCCATCAGCCAGAACGGTGAATCGCATGGCCGACCGGTCGATCGTGACGCCGCCGCCATCGACATGGATCATCTCGGCCTGCGCCATCAACGTGCCGCCCGATCGCTGAACCTCGGGTTCCGAGACCCAGATAAGCGGATCGCCCGCCTCGATGACGACCTCTTCGCCGGGGCCCATTGCCGGCAGGCCCAGCGTCGCTGTGATTTCCATGCCCCGGCTTGTGGGCGCGATCTCGCAGCGGACGCTGCCCACCCCGGCTTCGGCCGGTGTCATGGGCCTGTCGATCAGGGCCGCGACGATGGCAGGATGCCTGTGGCTGTCGTCGGGCAGCACCACGTCGAAGGTCAGCTGAACGGGCACGCAGACATACTCGCAGACCCCGATCTCGACCTGACCTGCCAGATGGGTCGGGGGACCCGCCTCGTTGCGGATGATCTCGACCGGGAGGACCATCCTGTCGCTATAGCCGATCGACCGCATTCCCGATTGATCGAAGACCTCGGGAACCGGCCAGTGAAACTGGACGCCCGCCACGTTCTGCGACCCGGACCAGCCGAACAGCGGCGGAATGCCGCCGTCGCCCGGCGCGCGCCAATAGGTCTTCCATCCCGGGGCAAGCGAGAACTGAAACCCGACCATGAGGTTTCCGTTCTGCAACTCCCAGCCGGGCAGAATCTCCAACTCGGCCAACAGGTCCGGCATCTCGTCTGCGAGAGCGGGGGTGGCTGCGGCAAGCGCCGCTGCGAATGCAAGTGTCCTGATCATGATCCTGATGTCGGCATTCGGGCCCTGAAATGGAAGTCACGTCTGTGAGAGTCCGGCACCGTCCCCCCCTTGCACGTGGCCCCGAGGCATCACATCATCGTGGTATGAGTGATATCATGTCCGATCTGAGCGGCAAATTCCTGATTGCGATGCCGGGAATGGGCGATACCCGCTTTTCGCAAAGCGTCGTCTATGTCTGCGCGCATTCCGAAGATGGCGCCATGGGCCTGATCGTGAACAAGCCCACACCCGAGGTGCGGTTTTCCGATCTGCTGACCCAGCTGGAGATCGATGCACAGCCCGGGATGCGGGATATCCGGGTGCATTTCGGCGGACCGGTCGAAAATTCGCGCGGCTTTGTTCTGCATTCGGCCGATTACAAGTCCGGCGAATCGACGCTTATGGTCAATGACGAGATGGGGCTGACGGCCACGCTCGATGTGCTCGAAGAGATTGCGCAGGGCCGGGGGCCGAAATCGTCGTTCCTTGCGCTGGGCTATTCAGGCTGGGGGCCGGGTCAGCTGGAATCCGAGATCGCGCAGAACGGCTGGCTGACGTCGGACGCGAGGTCCGACATCGTCTTTGGCCGCGCGAACGAGCACAAATGGATGGCAGCCGTCAAATCGCTCGGCATCGATCCAGTCACGCTTTCGGCGACGTCCGGCCGGGCCTGACCTCAGCCGGGCTCGGCCCCGATCAGCGCCGCGACAAGGGCGCGGGCTTCGGGCGCGGCCCAGTCGGCCTCACCCTGAAGGCGGCCGATCTCCTGGCCCGCGGGATCGAGGATCACCGTCACCGGAAGACCCAGAACACCGAAATCCCGGGCAAGCGCCTGTCCCGGATCGCGATGAAGCGGCAGGTTCGACACGCCGATTTCTTCGAAGAAGGCCTGCATCGCAGGCACAGCGTTGCGCCCGGTGGCGATGGTGACGACCTCGAACGTCTCGCCGCCGAATTCATCCTGAAGAGCGGCCAGCTGAGGCATCTCTTCGCGACACGGCGCGCACCATGTTGCCCAGAAATTGACCAGCGTGAACTTGCCTTCGAATTCGGCAAGCGTCATCTCGCCCCCGGATTCCGCCGTAAAGGCGGTGTCCGATCCGGCGGCTGTCGCAAGGCGCAGTTTCGCCATGTCGCCCTGACGCAAAGGCTCCAGCGCGGCAAGATCGACCCCGGTCGATTGGCTGGCAGGGCTTTCCCCGCTGCCCAAGGCCAAGTATAGCCCACCGGCGAGCCCGATCGCTGCGGCGGCAGTCAGGATGACGGCTTTCATCATTGGAACACCTTCTGGATACGGGACGACATGTCGGACAATTCGAACGCGAATGCAATGTGGGGCGGCCGGTTCGGGGCGGGTCCCGACGCGATCATGGAGGCGATCAACGCCTCGATCGGTTTCGACAAGCGGCTTGCTGAACAGGACATCGCGGGCTCCCGGGCGCATGCGGCGATGCTCGCCGCTCAAGATATCATCACAGAAAAGGACGCCGAGGCCATTCGGGAAGGCCTGCTCACGGTGTTGTCAGAAATCGAGGCGGGTAATTTCGCCTTTTCGACCGCGCTTGAAGACATTCACATGAATGTCGAGGCCCGTCTGAAGGAAATCATCGGCGAACCGGCTGGCCGCCTGCACACCGCGCGCAGCCGCAACGACCAGGTGGCGACGGATTTCCGGCTGTGGGTCCGCGATCAATGCGACGCGGCGATCTCCGGGATCACCGCGCTGATGAAAGCGCTTCTGGGTCAGGCCGAGGCCGGGGCCGATTGGGTCATGCCGGGGTTCACCCATCTTCAGGTGGCGCAGCCCGTGACCTGGGGTCATCACATGCTGGCCTATGTCGAGATGCTCTCGCGCGATCGTGGCCGGTTCGAGGATGCGCGTGCGCGCATGAACGAATGTCCGCTGGGCGCGGCGGCCCTTGCCGGCACGTCCTTTCCGATCAACCGCGAGATGACGGCGGAGGCGCTGGGCTTTGACAGGCCGATGGCCAATTCGCTGGATGCGGTGTCTGACAGGGATTTCGCCCTCGAATTCCTCGCCGCAAGCTCGATCTGCGCCATGCATCTGAGCCGCCTTGCCGAAGAGCTGGTGATCTGGTCCTCGGCGCAGTTCCGCTTCGTCAAGATGTCGGACCGCTGGTCGACCGGGTCGTCGATCATGCCGCAAAAGCGCAACCCAGACGCGGCCGAGCTGATCCGCGCCAAGATCGGGCGCATCTTCGGCGCCAATGTCGCGCTGATGACGGTGATGAAGGGCCTTCCGCTGGCCTATTCGAAAGACATGCAGGAAGACAAGGAACAGGTCTTCGACGCGGCCGACAACCTCATGCTTGCGCTGGCCGCGATGGCGGGCATGGCCGGCGACATGTCTCCCCAGCGCGCGGCGATGGCTGCCTCGGCAGGCACCGGTTTTTCCACCGCGACCGATCTGGCCGACTGGCTGGTGCGCGAACTGGGCCTGCCGTTCCGCGAAGCCCATCACGTGACCGGAAGCCTTGTGTCGATGGCCGAGGGCAAGGGCTGCGATCTGCCGGACCTGAGCCTTGAAGACATGCGCTCGGTTCACGAGGGGATCACCGAGGCCGTCTTCGGTGTTCTGGGGGTGGACAATTCTGTTGCCAGCCGCATTTCCTATGGAGGAACGTCACCCGAACGGGTGCGCGAACAGATTGCCCGGTGGAAAGCGGCCCTGACCTGATGCGCAAGATCGCCCTCATCCTGACCCTCGGCCTCGCGTCGGCCTGCGGCGCGGATGGCCCGCCCAGCGTTCCGGGCGGATCCCCAATCGCCAACGAGGTGTTCTGATGTCGGCCTTGCGGATGCTGTATCTCGCCCTCGCGGTCTGGGGCACGATCCACCCGATGTATTACTTCCTGGGCTATATGCGCGCCGAGGGAACGGGTCTGGGCGGTCTGATCGACGCATGGTATGTCAACTGGTCGACGACGGGTCTGACATGGGATCTGACGATCGCGGCGATCACGCTCACGATCTGGATCCTCGCCGAGACCTTCACCCGCAAGAATTGGTCGGCCCTGATCGCGATCCCCGCCACCTATTGCATCGGGGTCAGCTGCGGGTTGCCGCTTTACCTGTTCCTCCGGACCCGACCGGTCACCTGATCGGATTGTTTCCTCATCTGGGGAAGGCGCCCCGGAAACCGGGAAATTGTTTCGTTGTCGCCCCATTCTTGCCCGATTGACGGTCGAGAAATCCGGCATGAGCTGATCATGCCAGAGGAGCGCCAAGGATGACGAGCCCGACGAAACCCAGCGACCCCGTCAAGAAGGTCCTTCTTGCCGACCCGCCCCCTCCGCCGGAGCCGAAGCCCGATCTTGTCGCCGCCGCGGCCAAGCAGTCGGGCGTCAGCCCGTTCACCCAATTCTACCATATGCTCAAGCTGCGCTATGGCGCACAGGGCATCCGCTTCAACGATTACTACGATCTGCGTCTGTTCGATCCGTCCAAGTCGATGGAAGAAAAGTGCGAATTCGTGGGGTCCGACGCGAACCTCGAGTTGAACAAGCGGCTCAGCAACGCCGACGAGGTCAAGCTCGAGCGTCAGATCCTGATGCGCAAGGCGCTGGCCGAGGCCTATTTTCGCTCCAAGGACCTGTCCGTCACCACGACGCAGGCGACGCTGGGGTACAGCGGGCAGATTTCCTACATCCCGAACCTCGATGACGAGGCCGCTGTGGCGGAGTTTCTGCGCGAAAAGGCCGTCTATCCATTGTTCGCCAAGCCTGACAAAGGCTCCCGCAGCGTGGGCTCGGCCCGGATCGACAGCTTTGACGCGGCGACCGACACGCTTAAGATCGGCAATGGCCAGTCCATCAAGGTCGCGGATTTCGCGCGCGAGATCATCGAGGATTATTCCGACGGCTTTGCCTTCCAGCATGTGGTCGAGCAGCATCCGGAGGCCACCCGCGTCGCGGGGCCGGCCGTGGGGACAGTGCGGGTCGTGACCGTTCACGACGGTGAAAAGGCCAACCTTCTCTACGCCCTTTGGAAACTGCCTGCGCCCAACGCGATGTCGGACAACTTCTGGCAGGACGGGAGCCTGCTGGCCGCGCTCAACCCCGATGACGGGACCATACGTACCGTGCGCCGCGGCACCGGCATCCGTCAGGAAACGCTCGACACGCATCCGACGACCGGAGCGGCCTTTGACGGCTTTGCCATCCCGATGTGGGATGAGGTCGTCAAACTCGCCACGGCTGCGCATGATACCCTGCCCAAGATCGGGATCCTCGGCTTCGATATCGCGCTGGGCAAGGACGGGCCGCTGATCGTGGAATGCAACACCAACCCGTTTCACACGCTCTACCAGATCGCGGAAGGCCGCGGCATCTATTGCAAGGAATTGCGTCCGCGGATCGAAAAGATCGCAAGCCGTTTCGATGGGGCCGATCCGGCCCATGCGTGACGCTTTCACGCTTGGGTTTCCCGGCTGACATGGTGTATCCCCGGCGAAGCCATTCGTCGGGGATTTCCATTGGACCACTTTCTCTATCGCGACGGCCAGCTGATGGCCGAAGACGTCCCGCTTGCCCAGATCGCGGCCGAGGTGGGCACCCCCGTCTATGTCTATTCGGCGGCGACGCTGCTGCGCCATTTCCGGCTGTTCGACGAGGCGCTGGCAGGCATGGATCATCTTGTCTGTTTCGCGATGAAATCGCTGTCGAACCAGGCGGTGCTCAAGCTTCTGGGCGATGCGGGCGCGGGGATGGACGTGGTCTCGGCCGGGGAATACATGCGCGCCCGTGCCGCCGGTGTTCCGGGCGACCGGATCGTCTTTTCCGGCGTAGGCAAGACCCGCGAGGAAATGCGCATCGCGCTGACCGGCGGGATCCGGCAATTCAATGTCGAGAGCGAACCCGAGATGGAGGCCCTGTCCGAGGTCGCCTCCGCGCTGGGTGTTGTCGCGCCGATCACCGTGCGCGTGAACCCGGATGTGGATGCGAAGACCCACGCCAAGATCGCGACCGGCAAATCCGAGAACAAGTTCGGTATCCCGATCAGCCGCGCTCGCGAGGTCTATGCACATGCCGCGCGCCTTCCGGGGATCAAGGCGATCGGCATAGACGTGCATATCGGCAGCCAGCTGACCGAGCTGGACCCCTTCGAGGCGGCCTATCGCAAGGTGGCCGACCTGACCGAGGCGCTGCGCGCCGACGGGCACGAGATCACCCGGCTGGATCTGGGGGGCGGCCTTGGGATTCCCTATGCCCGCGACAATCAGGCGCCACCTCTGCCGCTGGACTACGGCGATGTGATCCGCAAGACCGTCGGCCATCTTGGCTGCGAGATCGAGATCGAACCGGGGCGCCTGATCGCCGGCAATGCCGGCATCCTGCTGACCCAGGTGATCTACGTGAAATCGGGCGAGGATCGCGATTTCCTTATCGTGGATGCCGCGATGAACGACCTGATCCGCCCGGCCATGTATGAGGCGCATCACGACATCGTCCCGGTCGTGGAGCCTGCTCCGGGTTTTGAACCCCATGCCTATGACATCGTGGGTCCGGTCTGCGAAACGGGGGACACCTTTGCGCGTGGCCGGTCGATGCCACGGCTTGCGCAGGGCGATCTCGTCGCCTTCCGTTCGTCGGGCGCCTATGGCGCGGTGATGGCCAGCGAATACAACTCGCGCCCGCTGGTGCCGGAAGTGCTCGTCAGTGGTGATCAATTCGCGGTTATCCGCCCGCGGCCCACCTATGAAGAAATGATTTCGCGCGATACGGTTCCCGAATGGGTCTGACACTCTATGTTGAGGGCCATGAAACGGGAGAGTCGCTCTGTCTCTTACGCCATTGGATAAACGCCCGGACCTGAGTCACCTGGAACGGCCGATCAGGCTGACCCGGTATGGCATGGTCGCCGAACAGGTTGTGCGCGGCTTCTGGCCGCTCTGGACGATTGTGGCCATAGGGCTTGCCGTCCTGTTGACCGGATGGGCCGGACAGATCACCGCCAACTGGCAGATCGGGCTGGCCGTCGTCTGGATCGCGGCGATGGTAATTGCCGCGGGCTTTGGCTTTCGGCGCTTTGTCCTTCCCAACTGGGAGGAGGCAGAGGCCCGTGTCGACGCCCGCCTGCCGGGCCGTCCGATCGCGGCGCTGCATGACACGCTGGCCATTGGTGGCGGCGACGGGGCCTCCCGCGCGGTCTGGGAGGCGCATCTTTCGCGCATGGCGACCCGTAGCCGCGAGGCGCGCGCGGTCGAACCCGACCTCAAGGTGGCGTCCCGCGATCCGTTCGGTCTGCGATACATCGCGCTTCTTCTTCTGGCGGCGGCGTTTCTGTTCGGCGCGCTCTGGCGGGTGCCGGATGTCGGGGTGGCGCAGCCCGCGGCCGGCCAGCAGATCGCCACCGGGCCGGTCTGGGAAGGATGGGTCGAGCCGCCCTCCTATACCGGGCGGCCCTCGATGTATCTGGCTGACATTCCCGAGGGGCTTCTTGTCACGCCTGAGGGCAGCCGCATCACGATCCGGATCTACGGCGAAGACAGCGGCCTGACGATTTCGGAAACCGTCTCGGGCGCGGTGCCCGACCCCGAGGCCGAGGCTGCGGGCGAAGACGTGGCCCAGCCGACGATTACCGTGGCCCAAAGCGGCAGCCTCGCCATCGAGGGCGAGGGCGGCGCATCCTGGGATATCCGGATGATCGACGATGCGGCCCCGGCGGTTGCCGTTGCGGGCCCGGTCGAGGCCGATGCCATGGGCGAAATGGCCCTGCCGTTCGAGGCCAGCGACGATTATGCGGTGATCGCCGGTCAGGCCGAGATCGCCCTCGATCTGGACGCGGTCGAGCGGGTCCATGGCCTGGCGATCGCGCCCGAGCCGCGCGATCCGGTGATCGTCGACCTGCCGATGCCGTTTGCCGGCGACCGAGACGCGTTCACCGAGACCCTGATCGACGATTTCAGCGAACATCCCTTTGCCAACCTGCCTGTTACCGTCACGCTGAGTGTCCGGGACGGAGAGGGGCAGTTGGGCAAAGCTGCGCCCGAAGAGATGATCCTTCCGGGTCGCCGGTTCTTTCAGCCCATCGCGCGGGCCGTCATCGAACAGCGGCGGGATCTTCTGTGGTCGCGCGAGAACGGCCGCCGTGTCTGGCAGATGCTGAGCGCCGTGGCCCATGAACCCGAGGGGTTCTTCCCGAACGAGACCACCTATCTGAGGCTGAATTTCACGCTGCGCCGGCTGGACGAGATGATCAGGGCAGGCGCCCTGTCGGATGATGACGTGGCCGAGATCACCGAGGCCCTTTGGGACCTCGCGATCCAGCTTGAGGAAGGCACGCTTGCCGATGCGCGCGAACGCCTGCGCCGCGCGCAGGAGCGTCTGGCCGAGGCCATGCGCAATGGCGCCTCGGACGAGGAAATTGCCGAGCTGATGAACGAACTGCGCGATGCGATGAACGATTACATGCGCATGTTGGCCGAACAGGCCGAGCCGCAGGGCGACGGCACCGATCAGCCGCAGACCTCTGAGAATTCGATGCAGATCACTCAGGACGAGTTGCAGGCGCTTCTCGACCGGATCCAGGAGCTGATGGAAGAAGGCCGGATGGCCGAGGCGCAGGAGCTGATGGAACAGCTCAACCAGATGATGGAGAACCTTCAGGTCACGCAAGGAAACGGTGAGGGGGGACCGCAATCGCCCGGTCAGCAATCCATGCAGGATCTGGCCGAGACGCTTCGTGATCAGCAACAGCTGTCGGACGAATCCTTCCGCGAATTGCAGGAGCAGTTCAACGGACAGCCGCAGAACCAGCCCGGTCAGCAGGGCCAGCAGGGCCAGCAGCCGCAGGGCGGCCAGCAGGGTGAGGGGCAAAGTCCGGGGGACAACCCTTCCGGGCAGGGCCAGCAATCCGATCAGGGTCAGGGCGGCGAAGCCGATCCCGAAGGCAGCCTTGCCGACAGGCAACAGGCCCTGCGTGACGAGTTGGAGCGCCAAAGAGGCAATCTGCCGGCGCTCGGCGGCGACGAGGCAGAGGCCGCCCGCGACGCGCTGGGCCGCGCCGAAGGTGCCATGGACAACGCCGAAGACGCCCTTCGGGAGGGCGATCTGGCCGAGGCGATCGACCAGCAGGCCGAGGCGATGAACGCGCTGCGCGACGGGATGCGGAGCCTTGGCGAAGCGCTGGCCGAGAACCAGAACAACGAACCGGGTCAGGGCCAGCAGGAAGGCCGCGCCGAAGGACAGGTCGAACCGTCCCGCCGCGATCCTCTGGGGCGGCAAATGGGCAACAACGGCCAGTTCGGAACCGAAGAGAGCCTTCTGCAAGGCAGCGATGTCTATCGCCGCGCCGAGGAAATCCTCGACGAGATCCGCCGCCGCGCCGGTGAACAGGAACGCCCCGAAGGCGAGCTTGATTACCTCAGGCGTCTGCTCGAACGGTTCTGACGGGAGACCGGCGTCAGCTGCCGCCAGTCTCGCCCGATCCGATCATGCTTTCGAGTAGTCCCTGAACCCGGATATCGAGCCAGATGCGCAGCCGGTCGGCGGTCTCGACATAGGTCTCGAGCAGTCCCGACAGGGCAGGGACGCGGGTAGCGATCTGCGGCGCATAAAGGTATGCCAGCAGAAGCACTGTCGCGATGACCAGCATCAGGCTGAACCCGTAGCGAAACCCCTTGCGCCGCTGGACCTCGGGTTCCGGCTCCGGAACGTGAGAGTCGATCTGGCGTTCGGATTCCGAACGCAGGCTTGAATTGATCTCGTCGATATCGGGCAGCAATTCCTTGCGGGTGCCGGATTGCGCCGTTACGGCCGCACCGATGGCGGGGGCAGGCTCGCCCCTCATCCGTGCCATGCGCCTGCGCGCCTCCTCGGCCAATTGCTCCTCTCGGTCGACAGGTGCGTCGAGGCCAAGGTCGGGCTGGCTTTCGATGGAGGCGGCTTCGGCGCGACGCTGCGCTTCTTCGCGCTGGGCCTCTTCCTTCAGGATGCGAGAGATCTCAGGCGAAAGTTCGCGCCGTTGTGGACCCTTTTCCTGCACCACGACGTCAGGCTCAGCCTCGTCGGGCTCGTCGTCTTCGATTTCGGCCACAGGTTCGGGTTGTGGCTCAGGCTCAGGTTCGGGCCAGGGCTCCGGTTCCGGCTCGGGCTGAGGATCGGGGATGCGTGGCGCGGGCTCTCCGGCTTCTTCGGCGACAGAGGCGCCGGGGCTTTCGAACCACGTGTGACCGCAATTCGAACATTGAACATCCCGGCCCGACGCCGGGATGACATCATCGGCGACTTCGTATTGGGCACCGCAATTCGGACAGATTAGTCGCATCACGACGGTCCTTTGCCTGTATCACTAGCTGACTGCTTTTTCCGAAATCGTAGCAGTTGGGCGGAGTCACGCCAAGTTTTGCTGCTGCAATCAAGTGCTTCGATTGAAACCTGTGGCAGATTTGGGCAAAGAGAGGCAGCAACGCAAAGGGGCACCGGGGTGATCGAGTTACGGGACGTGGCCTATACCTATGGCCGGGGCGAGCTTTTCGCGGGCATAAACCTCACCCTTGCGCCGGGTTCGTTTCACTTCCTGACCGGGCCGTCGGGTGCCGGAAAGACGACTTTCCTGAAGCTTTGCTACGGTGAACTGATCTCGACGCATGGGACGGTGTCGCTTTTCGGGAAAGATGTCCGCGACATGACGCGCGACGATGTGGCCCTGTCGCGGCGCCGGATCGGGGTGGTTCATCAGGATTGCCAGTTTCTCGACCACCTGCCGGTGTCGGAAAACGTGGCGCTGCCGCTGACGGCCTCTGGCCGGCATGCCGAGATCGAGCCGAACCTGTCCGATCTTCTGGGGTGGGTCGGGCTGAGCGGTCAGGCCGCACAGCGCCCGCCGCAGCTTTCCGGCGGAGAGCGGCAGAGAGCGGCGCTTGCACGTGCGGTCATCACCTCGCCTGATGTGATCATCGCGGACGAACCCACGGGAAACATCGACTGGGAGATGTCGCAAAGGCTTCTGACGCTCCTGGTGGAACTGAACAGGATGGGAAAGGCCGTGATGGTGGCGACCCATGACCTCAACCTGATCCGTGCCGCCAAGGCGCAGGTTCAGGCCCGCGTCCTGCGGCTCAAGGATCGGCAATTGCAGGCAGCGGGGGCGGATCTGTGAGCGGCTGGCTGACGTCTGTCATCGCTCTTGTCGTGGGCGACCGGGAGGCCGACCGCGTCGTCCCCCCCACCGGGTTTACCGCCACGCTGACCGTTTTCACGTCCGCGGCGATGGCTTTCCTCGCGGTGTTCGCGCTGGCACTCAGCCTTGCGACGGACCGTCTGGCCGATCGCTGGGCCGCGGAACTGGCCCGCACCTCGACCTTGCGGATCTCGGCGCCGGCGGGCCAGCTTGGGCCCCAGACCGAAGCGGCACTTCGCCTGCTGGAGACGACACCGGGTGTTGCCAGCGCGCGTGCGCTCACGACCGAGGAACAGCGCGATCTGCTGACGCCATGGTTCGGCGCCGAACTGCCGCTTGAGACACTGCCCATCCCGCAACTGATCGAGATCGTCGAAGAGGGCGATGGCTATGACCCGACGGGCCTGCGGGCCCGGCTTCAGGCCGAGGTGCCGGGCGCTGTGCTGGACGATCACACGCGCTGGCGCGAACCGCTGGTGGAGGCGGCCTCGCGTCTGCGCGGGCTGGGCATCGTGTCGCTTGTCCTGATCGGCGGGGCGACGGCTGCGATGATCACGCTGGCCGCTCAGGCCGCACTTGCCGCCAATGCCCAGGTGATCCGCGTGTTGCGCCTTGTGGGCGCGCAGGACGCCTATATCGCGCGGGCCTTTGTCCGCAGGTTCACCCTTCGGGCGATGGCCGGTGCCGCGATCGGCATGCTGGCAGGGCTTCTTGGCATCCTTCTGCTGCCACGCGCGGATATTGCCGGCGGCTTTCTCACCGGGCTCGGTTTCCGGGGGACGGGATGGCTCCTGCCCTTGTTGATCCCCCCGCTGGCCGGGGTCGTCGCATTCTTTGCCACGCGCTCGGCCGCGCTGCGCAGCCTCAAGGAACAATCATGACCCATCCGCAAAGGCCCGCCCGATGAGATATGCGATCCAGTGGCTGAGATCCCTTGTCTTCGTGGGGCAGGTCTATTTCATGATGCTGCCCGTCGCACTAATCTTTCTGCCATGGGCGCTGTTCAGTCGGGCAGGTGCGATCCGCGCATGTCATGCATGGGTCGACTGGGTCCGCTGGAGCGCGCGCTGGATGGTGGGTATCCGCACCGAGGTGCGCGGCACGCCGCCCACGGACGAGGTTCTGATCGCGGCCAAACACCAGTCGTTCCTTGATATCATCATGATCTACAGCGCCGTTCCGGCGGGCAAGTTCATCATGAAGAAAGAGCTTTTGCGCGCGCCGATCCTTGGCCAATACGCAAAGATGATCGGCTGCGTCCCGGTCGACCGGGGCAAGCGGACGCAGGCGATTCAACAGATGGTCCGCGATGTGAAAGCGGGCGACGCCGCGCCGGGACAGCTGATCATCTATCCACAGGGAACGCGGATCGCGCCCGGTGTGAAGGCGCCCTACAAGGTGGGGGCCGGTGTCCTTTACACCGAGTTGGGTCAGGATTGCGTGCCGGTGGCCTGCAATGTGGGCCTGTTCTGGCCAAAGCGCGGGATCATGCGGACGCCGGGAACCGCCGTGGTCGAGTTTCTGCCCCGGATCACCGCAGGCAAGCCCGTGGCGGAGTTCATGCAGGAGCTTGAACAGGTCGTCGAGACCCGGTCGAATGAGCTGATGGCCGAGGCGGGTTTCGACCCCTCTGCCTGAGACGGTCGCCAGTGCGGCGACCCAAACAAGAGGCGAACTCATGCGCAGCATCATGGATGTATCGGAACTCGACGCGATCTACGGGGCTCCGTCCTCCGGCGCGGTCACCAAGGTCGTTGATCGGCTCAACCCGCTGTATCGCGACTGGATCGACGCGGCGCGCTTCTGTGTTCTGACGACCGTCGGGCCGGACGGGACGGACGGATCGCCCCGGGGCGAGGACGGCCCTGTTGTTCGGATCATCGACGATCAGACGCTGCAAATGCCGGATTGGCGGGGCAACAACCGTCTCGATTCGCTGCGCAACATCGTCCGGGATGGGCGGGTGAGCCTGATGCTGATGGTCCCCGGATCAAGCACTGTCGTGCGGGTCAACGGGACTGCGCGTCTGACGGCGGATGCGGAGATCACCCAAAGCTTCGAACAGAATGGCAAGCATCCCAAGACGGTGATCGTGATCACCATTGGCGAGGTCTATTTCCAATGTGCCAAGGCCATCATGCGCGCGGGCCTGTGGTCGCGCGATGACAGCGCGGGCCTGCCCACGGCGGGCCAGTTCCTCAAGGAGCGGGATGCCGGTTTCGATGCCGAAACCTATGATGCGACCTATCCCGAACAGGCCCGCGAACGGATGTGGTGACTGCGGCGACTGCGATCAGGCCGCAAGCCCCTTCGAGCCGAGGCCCAGGTATTTCCGCCGGCGATTGTCGCGCAGGGCCTTGGCATCCATATTGCTCAGTTCGCCAAGGGCCGCGCTGATCGCCTTGCCCACATCGTCGATGGCTTTCTGCGGGTCGCGATGCGCGCCGCCCAGCGGCTCGATCACGACCTTGTCGCAGATACCCAGCTCCTTGAGGTGCTGGGCCGTCAGGCGCAGGGCCTCGGCCGCCTCGCGCATCTTTTCGGCATCCTTCCACAGGATCGAGGCGCAGCCTTCGGGCGAGATCACCGAATAGATCGAATGTTCCAGCATGATCACGCGGTTGGCCGTCGCGAAGGCCACGGCGCCGCCCGATCCGCCTTCGCCGATCACCACGCTAACCAGCGGCACGCTCAGTGACAGGCACTTCTCGGTCGACCGGGCGATGGCCTCGGACTGGCCCCGCTCTTCCGCGCCCTTGCCGGGATAGGCGCCGGGCGTATCGACAAGCGTCACGACGGGAATGCCGAACCGGTCGGCCAGATCCATCAGGCGGATCGCCTTGCGGTAACCTTCGGGGCGGGCCATGCCGAAGTTATGTTCGATCCGGCTCTTGGTGTCGTTGCCCTTTTCGTGGCCGATGACCATGACCGGCTGATCGTTCAGCCGCGCAAGCCCGCCCATGACCGACAGGTCATCGGCAAAGTTGCGATCGCCCGCAAGCGGGGTGAATTCCGTGAAAAGCGCGTCGATGTAATCGTGGCAATGGGGCCGGTCAGGATGGCGCGCCACCTGACATTTGCGCCATGCGCTGAGATCGGAATAGAGGGTCTTGAGCAGATCGGCCGCCTTCTTGTCGAGGGCGCTGGCCTCTTTCTCGACATCCATGTCCTCGCTCGACCGGGCCATGGCACGAAGTTCCTCGGCCTTGCCTTCGATTTCGGCAAGGGCTTTCTCGAATTCGAGGTAATTTGTCATGGCGCCTCACATGGTCCGGGTTCGGGCTGATATAGGATGCCAAGCGGGTAAGTTGCAACGCCGCGCTGACCTGTCGGCGGCAGCTATCCACGTTTGTGGTCAGCTGGCCGGCATCACGATCTGAACCGTCCCGTCCGGTTTGACCAAGGCCTCCGGCGGGCGGTCGATCGCGGTTTTCGGCAGCACCTGGTCAGAGATGCCGCTGGCCCATCATCCAGATGCCCAACGAAAAAGGCCGCCCAAGCGGGCGGCCCTTCCGAGACGTTTGCAATGCGGATCAGAGGGTCAGGCCCGCATACTTGTTCTTGAACTTCGACACGCGGCCGCCGGTGTCCATCAGGCGGGTGCCGCCACCCGTCCAGGCCGGGTGCGAGCTGGGATCGATCTCGAGAGACATGGTGTCGCCTTCCGAGCCCCAGGTGGATTTCATCTGAACCACGGTGCCATCGGTCATTTTGACGTCGATGATGTGGTAATCGGGATGGATGCCGTCTTTCATCTCGTCTCTCCTCAGGCTTCGGCCCCGGCCTTGTCGGCCTTGGGCTTGTAGTTCGAAACTTCCGCGATCCGGGCCGACTTGCCGCGGCGCGAGCGCAGGTAATACAGCTTGGCCCGGCGGACCCGGCCACGGCGGACCACTTCGATGTATTCGATGTTGGTGGAGTAAAGCGGGAACACACGCTCCACGCCTTCGCCGAAGGAAATCTTGCGCACGGTGAACGAACCGGCAATGCCCTCGCCGTTCTTGCGGCTGATGCAGACGCCTTCGTAGTTCTGGACCCGGGTGCGCGTCCCTTCGGTCACCTTGTAGCCGACGCGAATGGTATCGCCGGCCTTGAAATCGGGAAGTGTCTTCCCGAGGGAGGCGATCTGTTCCGCCTCCAGCTGTTCGATCAGATTCATCTGATCCACTCCTTTTACGTCGCGGTTTGCCCGCGGATGATGTCTGATCCGGGTTCAGGCCCGGACCGCTCTTGTTTGCTATTGGTACGAGTCCAACCCGCACAACACCCGACGGCCGAGTCGCCCCGGCCATCGAAGATGGAGCCGTATAGGCCGGGCGCCCCTTTCGATCAAGGCGGAATCCGTGCCGATCCGATTGACGCAGGCCTAATCCTGCGTCACCCAAGTCTGGCTTGCATGAGGAGGGGCCGATGAAAGCAGATGTCGTTGTCGTCGGAGGGGGAACGGCGGGGTTCGGGGCGGCGGTCGCGGCCGGTCGCGCCGGGCTCGATGTTCATCTGCTGGAGGCCGGGCCGAAGGTCGGTGGTGTCATGGCTTTCTGCCCCGGGATGCCGTGGGGCGCGGCCTATCCGATGGGCACGATCGTCGGCGGGTTGATGGAAGACCTGTCGAATCGGCTTTTCGCCATGCAGCCTCCGGCGGCCGAGGCGCGGCCCTGCACGCTAGCGAATTTCGGACCGGAGATTCAGTACGATCATGACATCGCGACGATCACGATGTTCGAGATGCTCGAAGAGGCCGGGGTGCATGTCCACCTCGGGGCAACGGCGATCGAACCGGTGATGAACGGCGACCGGATCGGCGCGATCCGCTATGCCGACAGGGGCGGGGTCCACGACATGGCGGCCGGCATGGTCATCGACGCGTCGGGCGATGGCGATATCTCGGCCAAATCCGGAGTGCCGTTCGAACTGGGTGACGGCAAGGGCAACATGATGGCGGTGACCCTGTCATTCCACATGCTGGGCGCCGATTGGGATCGCGTCTTTGCCGAGCCCGATCCCTATTTCCGGCGCTTTGCCGCGAAAGGCATCTCTGAGGGCAGGCTGCATGAGGATTTGCACCAGCTCTACCTGATGCGCGGGTTCCATCGCGACACGGTGTTCTGCAACTCGGTCGTGGTGCGCGGGGTCGACGGGACGCGGCCCGACCAGATTTCCGCCGCCACGCAGGAAGGACGGCGCAGATGTCTTCAGCTGGCCGAATTTCTGCGCGCCGATGTTCCGGGCTTCGAGGAGGCGCGGATGGCCAGCCTCGGCCCGACCGTCGGTGTGCGCGAGACCCGCAAGCTGCAGGGGATGATCCGGGTCAGCGGGGCCGACCTTGCACGCGGGCGCAAGTTCTCCGACGGAATCGTCGCCTGCGACAATCCGATCGATGACGTGATGCGGGCCGGGTCCGAGATGACCCATGATGCGATGATCGAGGAAGGCGGCTATTACACGATCCCGCTGCGGGCCCTGATCCCCGAGACGATCGAGAACCTGATGTTCGCGGGCCGAATCCTGTCGGCCGATCCGACGGCCTTTGCCTCGGTCCGGGGAATGCCGCAATGCATGGCGATGGGGCAGGCAGCGGGCGTTGCCGCGGCCTTTGCGATCCGTGACGGCTGCACCGTTCAGGCGGTCGACCGCGCGCGCGTCGTCGAAGAACTCGTCCGTCAGGGGGTGCGGGGGATCGGTGGAAGGGCGCTGACCCCGGCCTAGCCCGTCACTTCCTCGCAGGCTTTGCCTCGGCCTCGTGGCGCACCCACATGTCGGGGCGGCGCGCGCGGGTCAGGGCCTCGCTCTGGGCGCGACGCCATTTGGCGATCTCGCCGTGATTGCCCGACATGAGGACGGGCGGGATCTCTTGGCCCATCCATTCAGCGGGGCGGGTATATTGCGGATGCTCCAGCAGGCCGTTCGAGTGGCTTTCCTCTTCGACCGAAGCCGCATTGCCCAGAACCCCGGGCAAGAGCCGCACCGTGGCGTCGATCATGGCCTGTGCCGCGATCTCGCCGCCGGTCAGGACGAAATCCCCGATCGAAACCTCCTCGATCCCGAAATGATCTAGGACCCTTTGATCGACCCCTTCGAACCGGCCGCACAGAAGGATCACCCCGTCGGTCCGTGCAAGGTTGCGGGCCATCGCCTGATCGAACGGCTTGCCGCGGGGGGAGAGATAGATCATCGGCGTCCGGCCCCGGGCGGCCGCCCGCGCATCGGCAAGGGCCCGCCCTACCACGTCGGCCCGCAGGACCATGCCTGCGCCGCCGCCGGCGGGCGTGTCATCGACGTTGCGATGTTTCCCCTCGCCGTAGAGCCGCAGGTCGATAGGGCGAAGCTGCCAGACCCCGTCCTTGAGCGCCTTGCCGGTCAGGCTTTGCCCCAGAACACCCGGAAAGGCATCGGGAAAAAGCGTGATCACCTGCACCGACCATGCCTTGGCCAGTTCGGGATCCTCCGACATCAGGTCACGGGGCACCAGCGTGGGCCGGATGGATTTGCGCCCGATGGAACGGGCGGGCTTTGATGGATCGGAATCGCTCATGTCCCCGTCATAGGTGAAGCGGCGGACAGTGCAAGCGTCTGCCGGTCCGTGCCAAGCGCGCCGCTCAGCCGGGTTTGACCCATCCCACGACGCCGGCCTCTTCCAGAAGACGGGCCTTGTGCTTGCGCAGCTTGTGTTCCCCGAGGTTGGAGCGGTTGAGCCACAGCAATTCGCGCGAAAGCGTCTCGTCGGGGCCGCGATTGGCATGGCCGACCGGTTCCAGGGATTGGCGCAGTTGATCGGGAAGATCGAAAAGCTCCAGCAGGGAGCCGCCCGGCCCCTTTTCGTGCCGGGTCGAATCCGCGAGCGGCAGGGAAAAGACCTGCGCCGGGACGATCGCGCCGGCCACGTCGGTGATGATCTTCGCGAAATCCGCCGCCGAACGAAGCCGCCGGGCCCAATCGTCGAAATCCTCGGTCAGTTTCTGACCGACAAGATGATGGCGCCACGCGCTCCAGAGCCAATCGTCCGGATCGCGGGTGGTATAGAGAACCATCACCTCCGCCCCCTCGAACCGTTCCTCGAAATAGCCCGCAAGGACCGTCGCGGTGAAGGGGGCGGTGGAATAGTCGATGACGCCGGGCCAGCCGGGGCAATGGCCCGAAAGGGCCTCGCAGCTGACAAGAATGTCTCGTGGATCGTCGGGTGTGATGCCCTGAGCGGCCAGCACCTTGTCGAGTTCCTCGACCAGATCGGACAGCAGAAGCGGGTTCTGCTTGCGCGAAAAGCTCATGCACATTCGTGCAGGCTCCTTGAGGTGCCGCAATTGAAGGATGGCAAGCCTGTCCGACAGCTTGTCCCGGTTGATCCACAGGAACTGCTGGATCGAGGATGTTCCGGTCTTGTGAAAGCCCGGGTGAATGACGATGCGCCTGCCCATGAACCTAGACTGGAGTCGCGGGCCGGTTTTTCAAGGGCAGGTTGTGCCGATGTCCACCGATTAGAACAGACCCTCTGGCGGATCGGCCACGATCCGGCCCGCGGCCAGATCGACGGTGGGAACCGCCTCGCGCGTGAAGGGCAGCAAGACGGTCGTTCGTTGCCCCGGCGCGTGGATTTCCAGCAGGTCCGAAGCGCCGTGGTTCTGCACGGCCCGGACATGGCCCAGAAGCGTGCCGCCGCTGTCGTGAACCGGCAGGCCGATCAGGTCGGCATGGTAGTATTCGTCATCGGGAAGCGACGGGAGGCGATCCCGATCCGCCAGAAGCTCCGCCCCCTTGAGGGCATCGGCCTCTTCCTTTGTCGAGATGCCGTCGACCCGGGCGATCAGGGCGCCCTTGGTCTGCCCCGAGATGGTGATCGCGGGGAAAACGCGGCCATCGCTTGTCCAGAGGGGCACATAAGCCGAGATGTCCTCGGGTGTCGCGCAAAAGGACTTCAGCCGCACGTCACCGCGAACGCCAAAGGCGCCTGCGATCACGCCGACGACGATACGTTCATCCGTCATGAGCCAGACCCTGCAGGGGGATGCGGGCGACCCGGAGGCCGCCCGTATCGGAATACCGGATTATTCTGCGGTTTCTTCGGCAGCGGCCTCGGCGGGGGCCGCATCGCGCGCGGCCTTTTTCTCGGCGCGTTCCTGGGCGGCCTTGCCGGGCGTGCCCTTCTTGAGGTTGGCGCGTTCCTTCTTCTCGATCACGCCGGCGGCCTCGAGGAAACGGCTGACGCGGTCGGTGGGCTGTGCGCCCTTGTCGAGCCATGCCTTGACCTTGTCGATATCCATCTTGACGCGGTCTTCGCTGTCCTTGGGCAGAAGCGGGTTGTAGGTGCCCAGCTTCTCGATGAAGCGGCCGTCGCGCGGCATGCGCGAATCGGCGGCGACGATGGCGTAATGGGGGCGCTTCTTGGAACCGCCGCGGGCGAGCCGGATTTTCATAGCCATTTGGTTGATCTCCTTTGAATGGCAGGTCGGGGGGCGGACCCCCTCAAGATTGGTGTTGTTCGTGGTGCTTGATGACTTCCTGGATGATGAAGGCCAGGAATTTCTTGGCGAATTCCGGGTCGAGGTCGGCCTGGTTCGCAAGATCGGTGAGCCGCGCGATCTGACGATCCTCGCGGGCAGGATCCGAGGGCGGCAGGCGATGCTTCGCCTTGAGCTGGCCCACGGCCTGAGTGTGTTTGAAACGCTCGGCCAGTGTGAACACAAGGATCGCGTCGAGCCGGTCGATCGACTCGCGATGTTCCTTGAGGAGTTCGGCGGCGCGGATGGCAGGGTCGGTCATGTCATGGCTCCCATGTCGGGGGTCAGGCGATAGACCGCGACGCGGTCAGGGTCCAGCGGGTGGCCGCCGCTTTCCACGGCGCCGATGGCGTGCGCGACACGGACGGATTTGTCATGCGATCGGTCGAGATAGATCTCGACCCCGTCGGGGCCAAGTTCGGCAGCCGCCCAATCGGCAAGCGCGCGCGAGGCCTCGGTGGCATAGCCGTGGCCTTCGGCCGCCTCGATCAGAAGCCAGCCCAGCTCCGGCGCCGGATCGCCCCATTCGTGATCGAGGCTCACGATGCCGATCACCTCGGCGGTGTCCTTCAGCGTCACGGTCAGGGGGCCAAAGCCACGCAGGAGCCAGCTTGCAATCATCTGGTTGAAATCGAGCCAGCCGTCCTCGGCCTCCATCGGTCCGCCGATATGACGGGCGCGGTCGGTGGTCCAGATCGGCTCCAGCACGGCCCAGTCCTCGGCGCGGGGGGCGCGGAGGATCAGCCGCTCCGTCACGATCCGGGGAATCGCGGCGAGGATGGCCCGCCTGCGCATTGCCGGCGCAGTGGCCGTCGGGGTACAAAGCCACGGCGCGGTCATGACAGGGCCTCGGGGGAGGGATGACGCCAGATATGCAATGTGCCCAAGGCTGCATGTTCAAAGGTTTCGCCATCCTTGCAGCCCAAACGCTGGGCCAGCGCGACCGAACGGGTATTGGCCGGATCGATCAGGCTGATCGCCGTGGTCCAGCCAAGAGTGTCATAGGCGTGGGCGCGTGCGGCGCGCGCGGCCTCTTCGGCGATGCCCTGGCCTTCCGCATCTTCGAAGACGGACCATGCGATTTCGGGCTCGGGCCAATCCTCGGGGTAGAAAAGCCCCACGATCCCAAGCGGTGCATCGGTGACCCGGTCGGCCACCATCCAGCGGCCGAAGCCGCGCATATGCCAATGCCCGATGATCGAGCAGATCTGATCGAAGGCCTGACCCCGCGTATAGGGGCCACCCAGAAGCCGGGCGCGATCAGAGGCACGGAACGCGGCATAGGCCTCGAAATCGCGGGCCTCGGGGGCGCGCAGCCGCAGCCGCGCCGTTTCGATCACGGGGATGTCGATCATTCGAGTACCTCCGGTTCCGGTCTCGGGTGCCGGTAGACCAGGCAGGGCTCTTGGGGCTTTGGCTGGGGCGCATCGGGATCGACCGCAGCGCCCAGCTTTTCGGCCAGCCGGATCGAGCGGGTGTTGCCCGGTGCGATATAGCTGACGACGGTGTCCCACTTCAGCGCGCGCCACGCGTGATCGATGGCGGCACGCGCCGCCTCGGTCGCAATGCCGGTGCCCTCGATGCCGGGATCGAAGATCAGCCAGCCGATTTCGGTTTCGGGCCAGTCGGCGGGGCACCAAGGGCCGATCAGGCCCACGGCCCTGTCGTCGCCGCGCAGGGTCACGGCCCACATGCCATAGCCGAGAATATCCCAATGGCCGATTTCGGCCGCGAAACTCCGCCAGGCGCGGCCCAGATCAAAGGGGCCGCCTACGCCCCGGGCGCGCTCCGACATGAAGAAGTCGCGCGCAGCGGGCCAGTCGTCGCCGGTCGGGCGCCGCAGGACAAGGCGCCGGGTGTGCAGCATCTCGGTCATGCAGCCCCCATCGGGTGGCGCCAGACATCGACCGTCTTGCCGCTTGGATAGGTGTGCTGGCCTTCCTTTACGCAGCCCAGTTTGCGGGCCAGCGAGATGGAGCGGTCGTTGTCAGAGGCGATGTAGCTTGCAAGCGCGGGCAGGCCTTGCCGGGCGGCCCAGTCCCGCACCGCGATGGCCCCTTCGGCGGCAAGGCCACGCCCTTCGTAGCCATCGAATATCACCCAGCTGAGTTCGGGCTCATCGAGGGTGATCGGGTGCCAGATGGCAATCCGCCCGGCCGGGGCGCCCGTCGCCGTTTCCGTGGCGAAGAACCCGCCATAGCCGCGCGCGGCCCAGTGGCCCAGATGGATCATGCAGCTGTCCCACGCATCCCGCGGATCGGTGCTCGGGCCACCCAGATGGGTCGACCGCTCGCCCGATGCAAAGGCGGCAAACGCCTCGTAATGGGCCATCGTGAACGGGCCAAGCGTCAGCCTTTCGGTGGTCAGCGTCGGGATCATCATGCCGCCCTCACCGGATGGCGCCAGACATCGACTGTCGTTCCGCTTGGATAGACCTCCTGGCCGTCCTTTTCGCAGCCGAGCCTGCGGGCCAGCGCGGCGGAGCGCGTGTTGGCGGGGTTGATGTAGCTGACCGCGCTGGTCCAGCCCGCGTCACCCAGATGCCAGTCGCGCGCGGCGCTTGCGGCTTCCTGGGCCAGCCCCCGGCCTTCGTCGTCATCGGACCAGAGCGTCCATTTCAGCTCTGGCTCTTCCGCGCCGGCCTGCAACCATCCACCGAACGTGCCCACCGGGCGCCCGTCAGGCGTTTCGGCAACGAAGGGCCCGCAATCGTAAAGCTGCCAATGGCCCGCGATGGAGGTGAACTCGCGCCAGGCAAGGTATTCCGGCTCATCCCAGCCGATCCGCGCCGCCCGGTCAGAGGCCTTGAAGGCCGTGAAGGCGGGCAGATGGCGCAGGTGCGGCTGCACCAGAACAAGCCGTTGAGTCTCGATCCGGATCATGCCGCGCTCCGGTGCCGGTAGACGACGACATGATCCTCGTCCGCCTCAAAGAACGGCGAATCCGGGCTGTTGGCGGCGAGCGTCGCACTGGCGTCGATCACGGCGCCCAGCGTCTCGGCCAGACGGCGGGAGGCGTGGTTGGCGGCATCGATGACGGAAATCGCCGACGCGATCCCGGCCCTGCGGAAAGACCAGGGCATGACCGCGCGCATCGCCTCCGCGGCATAGCCGCGCCCTTCGGCGCGGGCGTCCCAGATCGACCAGCTCATCTCGGCCTCGGGCCAGGTCACGGGATACCACAGGCCGAACAGGCCGATCCCGCCCGGCGTGCCCTTCTTCTCGGCCACGAAGCAGGAATACCCGCGCAGGACCCAAAGCCCGGCGATATGACCGAAGGCGCGGATCACGGTCCCATTGTCCGTCACCGGTCCGCCGACAAACGCGGCGCGTTCCGAGCCGAGGAAGGCCGCGAAAGGCTCCATGTCCGTCATCCGCGGCGCGCGCAGGATCAGGCGCCGGGTTTCCAGCGTGGGGATATGGTCGGCAAGATCCCTCACGGTGCGGTCACCGAACGGAGCGCTGCCGCGCATGTCCATGCAGCCAGTGTCGGGGCGACGCACAGCGGGCGACGACGCCGCGTCTGGCGGCGGTCGACCGGTGGCGTGTTCCGGCAAAGATCAGGCAGGGATGTCATTTCTTCTTGCCGAAGCCGCTGAGCCCCGGGGGCAGGGCACCGCCGCCCAGACCGGGAAGCCCACCCCGGCCACCGCCAAGTGCCTTTGCGGCCTCTTCCAGCGCCTTGGGGTCATTCATGTCGGGCATGCCGCCGGGGGGCATGCCGCCCTTGCCGAACATGCCGCGCATGGCCTGTTTCATCATGCCGCCCTTACCCATGCGGCCCATCTTCTTCATCATGTCCGCCATCTGGCGATGCTGCTTGATCAGCTTGTTCAGCTCCGACACTTCGAGCCCGGCACCCTTGGCGATGCGTTTCTTGCGGCTGGCCTGAAGAAGCGCGGGATTGGCGCGTTCGCGTTTCGTCATCGAATTGATGAGCGCGATCTGGCGGCGCAGGATGCTGTCGTCAAAGCCTGCCTGCTCCATCTGCTTTTGCATTTTTCCCATGCCGGGCATCATGCCCATCATGCCTTCCATGCCGCCCATCTTCATCATCTGTTCAAGCTGCATCTTCAGGTCGTTCATGTTGAACTGACCCTTCTGGAAGCGCTTCATCATCCGTTCGGCCTGTTCGGCCTCGATGGTTTCCTGCGCCTTTTCGACAAGGGCCACGATGTCGCCCATGCCGAGGATGCGGCCCGCGATGCGATCGGGCTCGAAGGTTTCCAGCGCGTCCATCTTTTCGCCAAGGCCGACAAAGCGGATCGGCTTGCCGGTGACGGCGCGCATCGACAGGGCCGCGCCACCGCGGCCGTCGCCATCCATCCGCGTCAGCACGACGCCGGAGACGCCGATCTTGTCGTCGAATTCCTCGGCGACCTCGACGGCGACCTGACCGGTCAGGCCGTCCACGACCAGAAGCGTTTCGCGCGGGTTGACGACGTCGCGCACATCGGCGGCCTGCTGAATCAGCTCGGCATCGATCTGAAGCCGGCCGGCGGTGTCGAGGAAATAGACGTCATAGCCGCCAAGCGAGGCCTGCGTCTTGGCGCGCTTTGCGATGGCGATCGGGTCTTCGCCCTTCACGATGGGCAGCGTGTCGACACCGATCTGCGCGCCGAGGATCTGAAGCTGTTCCATGGCAGCGGGGCGGTTGACGTCGAGCGAGGCCATCAGGACCTTCTTGCCCTCGCGCTCTTTCAGTCGCTTGGCCAGCTTGCCGGTCGTCGTCGTCTTGCCCGAGCCCTGAAGGCCCACCATCAGGATCGGTGCCGGCGGCGTGTCGATCTTGAGCTTGCCCGGGTCTTCGTCGCCGGACAGCACGTGAACAAGTTCGTCATGGACGATCTTGATGACCTGCTGGCCGGGGGTGACCGATTTCGTGACCGATTGTCCGGTGGCCTTGTCCTGGACCGCCTTGACGAAATCGCGCGCGACGGGGAGCGAGACGTCGGCCTCAAGCAGCGCCACGCGGACCTCGCGCAACGCCGTCTTGACGTCGTCCTCGGACAGCGCGCCCTGCTTGGTCAGCCTGTCGAAAACACCAGACAGCCGTTCGCTGAGGTTCTCAAACATCACTTCGCTCCTTTTGCCCTTTTGCCCGAAGATGGGGGCAGGGCGGCCAAACGACAAACGCCCCCGTGGGCGAATGCTCGCTGACGGGGGGCGATCCCCGGTCATCCGGGGACCGGAAGCTGTCTCACTTCCGGGATTGGCTGTCTTTAGCGAGGGGGCGCCGGCGAGTCAATTCCGGCGCCGCCGTTAGTCGGCCTCAGGCCGCCGCGGGGCGATGGCGCCAGACCAGGATCGCGCACAGAAGGCCCAGAACGAGGGCCGGAACCGCAGACGGCCCGAGAAGGAAAAGGTGAAACAGGACTGCGCAGATCATCGTGCACAGAAGAAGCCCGGCCCCCAGAAGCTGAAGCCCGGGTATCCACAGCAGGACAACACTCCCGACCTCGATCGCACCGGTCACGTAGCGGAACCACTGGCCCCAGCCGATCTGGTCGAAGGTGCCGACCATCATGTCGACACCGGCAAGTTTTGAGAGGCCGGCAGCCCCGAACGCGAGAGTGAGCAGAACACGAACCGCGAGAATGGCGATATCGGGAAGGGAACGGGACATGGCGACCTCTTGTGAGAATGCTTCACCTCACTTGGGTGGATATTGCGCCCACAGGCAATTCGGGGCCAGGGCACAGGCGATGTGCGGAACTGCGGCAGGCTGCAGGGCGCACACAGCTGACTGCATCGGGGTGCGATCGAGAGCGCGATCCCCGGAACAGATCCCTGCCGAGCCGTTCTTGCATTTCCGAACGGCTTGTAGGACTTCTGTATCAAACTGTGGCGATTTGCACAGATGGAGCAGGTCTTGGAAAATTGGGATGAAGTGCGCACCGCGTTTCAGGTGGCCCGCTGCGGCACAGTCAGCGGCGCGGCCGAGGCGCTGGGCGTGCACCACGCGACGGTCATCCGGCATATCGACGCGCTGGAATCCCGGCTGGGCGTAAAGCTGTTCCAGCGTCACGCGCGCGGATATACGGCGACCGAGGCGGGACAGGATCTGTTCCTCGTCGCACAGGCGACCGATGACCAGTTCACCCAGCTGGCGGGTCGGATCAAGGGGCAGGGCGAAGGCGTGAGTGGTGAATTGGTCGTGACGTCGCTGCCGCATCTTACAAACAAACTGGTCCCGGTTCTGGCCGATTTCCAGGCGCAGCATCCCGGGTTGATCGTGCGGTTCCTCACGGGCGCGCGTCTGTTCCGGCTTGAATATGGCGAGGCGCATGTGGCGATCCGGGCCGGCGCGCGCCCCGAGGACCCCGACAATGTCGTGCAGGAGCTGATGGTCCAGCCGATGGCGATGGCCGCATCCTCGGCTTATGTCGCAAGGTATGGGCGGCCAAAGTCGATCGACGATCTGGAGGGGCACGTCTTTGTCGGCACTGATGGTCAGGAGAACAGGGCACCTTTCTATCGCTGGCTTTCCGAGAATGTGAGCGCCGAACAGATCGTCTTTCGCGCGAACGATGACCGTGGCCTTGCGGCGGGCGTGCGGGTCGGGGCGGGGATCGGTTTCATGGCTGTCGATATGATCGCGGAAGAGGACGACCTGATCCAGGTCGTGGATCCGATCGAGGAATGGGGCTCGCCGATCTGGATCGTGACACATGTCGATCTTCACCGCTCGCCCAAGGTTCAAAGCTTTCTCAAGGTGCTCAAGTCCGCGGCCAAGGGCTGGACATGACCACCCGGACATCGCGTCCCATGGATGCGGACCAGCTTCGCGGACATCTGGCGATGCTGCTGTTCTCGGCGCTGGTCGCCGGATCTTTTTCACTCGGCGCGATGGCCGCGAACGAAATCGCTCCCTCGGCGCTGAACGCCATTCGGTTCTGGCTGGCCGCGGTGATCATCGCGGCTGCGGTCATGGCGACGGGCGGCGTGCCGCGCGGCGCATTTTCTGCGCCGTGGCGCTATCTGGTTCTGGGCGGCGTCTTCGGCACTTATTTCGTCCTGATGTTCGAGGGGCTGAAGACGGCCCAACCCGTCAGTGCCGCCGCCGTCTTTACCCTGACGCCGCTGATGACAGCGCTGTTCGGGTGGTTTCTTTTGCGACAAAGGCTGACAGGTCGCATGGCGCTTGCCCTCGTGATCGGGGCGATCGGGGCCACATGGGTGATCTTTCGGGCGGATCTGTCGGCGATGCTCAGGTTCGATGTGGGCCGCGGCGAGGCGGTCTATTTCATCGGCTGCGTGTCTCACGCAATCTACACGCCGCTGGTGCGGTTGCTGAACCGTGGGGAAAGCGCGCTGATCTTTACCTTCGGCACGATGCTGGGGGGCGCGGTTCTGGTGTCGATCTGGGGATTTCCTGCGATCCTCGCGACGGATTGGCTGAACCTTCCGCTGATTGTCTGGATCACGATCTTCTATGTCACGGTCTTTGCCAGCGCGGCGACCTTCGTGCTGATCCAATATGCGGCGCTGCGGCTGCCGTCGGCCAAGGTCATGGCCTATACCTATCTCACGCCCAGCTGGGTCATCCTGATCGAGTTGGGGCTGGGCCGCGGCGCGCCGCCTTTGCTGGTGTCGCTCGGCTTTGCGACGACGCTTGTGTCGCTTGTCCTGCTGTTGCGGGATGACGGCTAGACGTGATCTTCGGCCCCGGTTTCCAGTTCGGTTTCAAGGAAGCGTTCGAAGGCATCCAGATCGATGCCCTCCATCTGGCCAAAGCCCTGCATCCAGACCGAGGCCTCGCGCAGGGCGTCGGGCTCCAACTTGCACCATTTGACCCGCCCCCGTTTTTCCTGGCTGATCAGACCGGCCTCGGCCAGAACGCCCAGATGCTTCGAGATCGCGGCAAGCGACATCTCGAACGGGTGGGCCACGTCCGTGACCGCCATGTCATCCTCGAGAAGCATCGACAGGATAGCGCGCCGCGTCGGATCGGCCAGTGCGGAAAACACGGTATCGAGAGAGGCTGCCATGCGGCGAGTTAGCGCCCGGCGTATCAGAACGTCAACCGAATGGTTGAATATCGCGTTGTGGCGCCTTGCGATGCATCCGGAGGTCGGGCGCGTATGATCGCCTTGGGAGATCTCAGGAAATCCTAATATATGTCAGTGTGTTAGGGTGGTTCGGTCTGCGACCTAGCGCCGCTTGACTCTGTAAGCGCCCCCGCTTAGCACCAAGCCATCTTGTGTGAGGGCAGAAGGACCATGTCCGACCGTTCCGATGCCGCCGACAATGCCGCGAAACTCGCGGATCTTGAAAAGCGGATCAACGCGCTGAAGGGGCAACCCGAGGCGAAGCCGCACATGGAGGAGCATTATTCTCAGGCCCACCTGGCCTGGCGGATGGTGATAGAGCTTGTAGCCGGTCTTGGGATCGGTTTCGGCATCGGATACGGGCTGGATTCCTTTTTTGGAACGATGCCTCTCTTTCTGGTGCTGTTCATTTTGCTGGGGCTGATCGCGGGCATCAAGACGATGCTGAGATCGGCTCAGGAAATACAGAACGCGCAGTCGGGTCAGACTGCAGAAGACGAGGGCAAGAAACGTGGCGACTGAAACGAACGCAGAAGGGGGATCGGCTCTTACGTTCCACCCGATGGACCAATTCATCGTCAAGCCGCTTTTCGGAGACGGTGCGGTTCACTGGTATACGCCGACGAACGTGACGCTCTGGCTGGCGATTTCGGTGCTCTGCGTAATCCTGTTGCTGGTCATGGGCACGCGACAGCGTCAGGTCGTGCCGAGCCGGTCGCAGTCGATTGCCGAGCTTGCCTATGGCTTCATCTACGAGATGGTCGAGGACGTGACCGGCAAGGATGGGGTGAAGTACTTCCCCTATATCATGACGATCTTCATGTTCATCGTCTTCGCCAATTTCGTGGGCCTCATCCCGATGGCCTTTACGACGACAAGTCATATCGCTGTAACTGCTGTCCTCGCGATGGGCGTGTTCCTCGCGGTGACGGTTATCGGTTTCGTCAAGAACGGCGCAGGGTTCCTGAGCCTGTTCTGGATCAGTTCGGCGCCGCTGGCGCTTCGGCCGGTTCTCGCCCTGATCGAGGTGATTTCCTACTTCGTCCGGCCGATCAGCCATTCCATCCGTCTTGCCGGCAACATGATGGCCGGCCACGCGGTGATCAAGGTCTTCGCGGCTTTCGCCGCCGTTCTCGCGATCTCACCGTTCTCTATCCTGGCGATTACTGCAATGTATGCCCTGGAGGTCCTCGTGTCCTTCATCCAGGCCTACGTCTTCACAATTCTGACGTGCGTGTATCTCAAGGATGCGCTGCATCCGCACCACTGATGATCCTGCTTCACACCAATTCCAAAATCTAAGGAGAGTTCTCATGGAAGGTGACATCGTACAAATGGGTGCCTACATCGGCGCGGGTCTGGCCTGTATGGGTATGGGCGGCGCGGCAATCGGTGTGGGTAACGTCGTCGGCAACTTCCTGTCCGGCGCGCTGCGGAACCCCTCCGCCGCTGGTGGCCAGACCGCCACGATGTTCATCGGTATCGCCTTTGCCGAAGCCCTGGGGATCTTCTCGTTCCTCGTTGCGCTTCTGCTGATGTTCGCCGTCTAAGACCTTCGACGATCCTTAGTGTCCCGGCGCCCGCCTGATCGCGGGGGTCGGGAGGATCTGATCAGGTTTGAGGAGGCCGCATGGCGGACGAAAACATACCAGCCGAAGAGCTGTTGGAAGGCGCTGACGCGGCACATGCCGCGGCTGAGTCGTCCGGCGGGTTGCCGCAGCTCGATTTTTCCACCTTCCCCAACCAGATCTTCTGGTTGCTGGTTACGCTGGTGGTGATCTACCTGATCCTGTCGCGCGTGGCCCTGCCGCGTATCGGGGCGATCCTGGCAGAGCGTGCGGGCACGATCACCAACGATCTGGCGGCAGCCGAAGAGCTGAAACAGCGCGCGACAGAGGCCGAAGCGGCCTATGACAAGGCGCTTGCTGATGCACGCGCCGAGGCAAATCGTATCGTGGCCGAGACCAAAGCCGGTATTCAGGCCGAACTCGACGACGAGCTCAAGAAGGCCGATGCCGAGATCGCAGCCCGCACCGCGGAAAGCGAGAAGGCTATCGCCGCCATTCGGGACAGCGCGACCGAAAGCGTCGCCGAAGTCGCGACGGAAACCGCGAAAGCCCTCATCGAGGCGCTTGGCGGCACGGCAGACGATGCATCGGTGAAGAAGGCCGTATCGGCCCGTGTGGAAGGAGGTTCGGCATGAGATCCATTCTGATCGCCGCGGCCCTTGTCGCATCGGCCAGCCCCGCTTTCGCGGCAAGTGACAAGCCCTTCTTCTCGTTGGCCAATACCGACTTTGTTGTTCTGATCGCGTTCATCGTGTTCATCGGGGTGCTGTTCTACTTCAAGGTGCCGACCCTGATTGGCGGCATGCTGGACAAGCGCGCCGAGGGTATCCAGGCCGAACTGGACGAGGCCCGCCAGCTTCGCGAAGAGGCGCAAGCCCTGCTGGCGTCTTATGAGCGCAAGCAAAAGGAAGTGCAGGAACAGGCCGATCGTATCGTGTCAAATGCCCGCGACGAGGCCAACCGCGCAGCCGAGCAGGCCAAGACGGATATCCGGGCCTCGGTCGAGCGGCGGCTTGCCGCGGCTGAAGACCAGCTTGCCAGCGCCGAAGCGTCCGCGATCAAGGCGGTCCGGGACCGCGCGATCATGGTCGCGACCGAAACCGCTCGTGACGTGGTGGCAGCCCAGATGACGGCCGCCACCGGGTCCAAGCTGATCGACGAAGCGATCGCCACCGTCGAAGCCAAGCTGCACTGAACAGCAGCGGCGACAGTCCAGCAGTGAGTTGCGTGCGCCCCGATCGAAAGGTCGGGGCGTTCGTTGTTCAGGGCGCCGGTTCCTAGAGCTGGCTGCCCGAGACGTGGTCCAGCCGTTTGCGCGCGATCTCTTCGTTGCGCTCGGCCTTCTGCTGATCTGACAGGGCGCGTTCCACGAAATCCAGATGCCGGGAGACCGCGGCGCGTGCCCCCTCGGGATCACGGGCTTGCAGCGCGTCGTTGATCGCGCGGTGCTGATCCAGAAGCATGTCACGTGTCATCCGCTGCTTGAACATGATCTGACGGTTGTAGAACACGCCTTCCTTCAGCAGGTCGTACATCGACCGCATCATGTGGAGCATGATGACGTTGTGACTGGCCTCGATGATCGAGAGGTGGAATTCCGCGTCCAGCTCGGCCTCGTCGGTCGGGTTCCGCTTCTGATGCGCGGCTTCCATCTTTTGCAGGATGGTGTCGATCACCTTCAGGTCGGTTTCGGTGCCGTGGCGCGCCGCGCGTTCGGCGGCAAGCCCCTCCATGTCGCGGCGAAACGACAGGTAGTCGAAGACAGCCGCGTCATGGCTCGCGAAGAGCCGGATCAACGCGGGCGAAAAGGCCGAGCCCAGAACATCGGCCACGAAAACGCCGGCACCCGCCCTGCTTTCCAGAAGGCCCCGTTCCTGAAGATCGGACAAGGCCTCGCGCAGCGAGGGGCGCGAGACAGCCAGCCGTTCGGCCAGTTCACGTTCGGCGGGCAGACGTTCTCCGGGGCGCAGGATGCCGCGCAGGATCAATTGCTCGATCTGGCGCACGACGCCTTGCGACAGCTTTTCCGGCTGGATTTTCTCGAATGGCATGGAATGGGCCGTCCTTGGCGAATTGGTCAAATCATATGACCAATGCCCGGGGCTGCCAAGCAGGCAGGACGGGGCCACCTATCAGTGGCCCCGTCTGCAAGGATCAGGTCGTCGGCGTGATGATGATCTCGACCCGGCGATTGAGCGCGCGGCCGGCGGAATCAAGGTTGGACGCGACGGGTGCGTTTTCACCCCGCCCGATGGAGGTGATCCGCGACGGCGAGACCCCGCCGGAAATCAGCACCGAGGCCACCGATTGCGCCCGGCGTTCGGAAAGGTCCTGATTGTATTCGGCCGAGCCGGTGTTGTCGGTGTGGCCTTCGACGGTCACGCGCGTGTTGGGATAGTTGTTCAGGCTTCGGGCGACTGTCAGCAGATCGGACTGAAGCTGCCCGGTGAGGGTTGCGCTGTCGACCGCGAACAGGATGTCGTTCGGCAGGTTCACGATCAGCTGATCCCCGGTGTTCTGGATGCCGACATTGCTGCCCAGCTGGTTGCGGAGTTCGGCTTCCTGCCGGTCGAGCAAGGTCCCGCCGATGGCACCCGCACCACCAAGGACAACCGCGCCGATGGCGGCGTTTTCGATCCGCTCCTGCGTGCTGTCACCGGACAACGCACCGACGACGGCACCGATCCCGGCCCCCACGGCGGCGCCGCGTTGCAGGTTCGTGTTTTCCTGGCCCGGGACGGGCTCACAGGCCGACAAGGCAAGAACGGAAATCGCGGCGAATGCGGCGACCGGGAGTTTGAACTGAATCATTGGTTTCATTCCATCTTATGGCGCGCGGACATGACCGCGCCGTCTGCTCGAATTATCGAGGAATCCCACCTGATATCCAATAACGCAAGACTGTTGGTGAATGACCGCGCCGAAACCCGCCGGTTCAGGCCTCTGCCCGGGCCGATTCCCATGCAAGCATCGCGCGCTTGACCGGTAAACCCCAGTGATAGCCGCCCAGAGCGCCGGATTTCCGGATCGCGCGGTGGCAGGGAATCAGGAACCCGACCGGGTTCCGGCCCACGGCCGTTCCGACAGCGCGAATGGCGGCGGGGTTGCCGATGGCCTCTGCGATGCTGGAATAGGTCGTTACATGCCCGGACGGGATGGACAGCAGCGCCTCCCAGACCTTGATCTGGAACGGCGCGCCGATGACATGCAACGCCGTGTCGCCCGACTGGGCAAAGGCAGCCTCGACCCAGCTGCACAGGGCATTCGGCTCTTCGACGAAGCGTGCGCCCGGCCAGCGCCCCTCGAGGTCGGCCCGCGCCTCGGCCTCGTCCCGATCGGAGAGGAAGCCCAGACCACACAACCCGCGATCCGTGCCATAGGCGAGGGCAGGGCCGAAGGGCGTTGAAAAGACACCGTGGTGGATCATGATACCCTCGGCGGCCCGTGCGAATTCGCCGGGGCTCATGGCCTCCCACCGGATGAACAGATCATGAAGGCGCCCGCTGCCCGACAGCCCCAGCGACAGCGAGGTTTCGAGCGTGGTGAACCTGTCGCGCAACAATGTCTTGGCGTGGCCCAGTGTCAGGAATTGCTGATACCGCTTGGGCGACACGCCGACCCAACGCGAAAAGACGCGCTGGAAATGGGCGGGCGACAGGCCCAGTTCTGCCGCCAGCGCGTCGAGCGAGGGCATCTCGGGGCCGCTTGCGTCGATGACATCGATGGCGCGGCGGACAACCTGGTAATGATATGCGTCTTCCTGATCCATGCCGGCAGGATAGGCGGACCCGCAAGCCGCCGCGACCCGGATATTGCGCATTGCGCCGATCCGGTCATGCGGGCATAGAGTTTTCCGATGGCAAAACAGCTTGGATACAACGAGATGCGAGAGGTCTTCTCTCGGTTTCAGGCGGCAGAGCCTGAACCGGAGGGAGAGCTTCATCACGTCAACGCCTACACGCTCGTCGTGGCGGTCGCGCTTTCGGCGCAGGCCACGGATGCCGGGGTGAACAAGGCGACGAAGAAGCTGTTCGAGCTGGCCGACACGCCGCAGAAGATGCTCGATCTCGGCGAAGACGGGGTGATCGAGCATATCAAGACAATCGGCCTGTTCCGGAACAAGGCCAAGAACGTCATCAAGCTGAGCCGTATCCTTGTCGAGGAATACGGAGGCGAGGTCCCCAATTCACGCGCGGCGCTGCAATCCCTGCCGGGTGTCGGGCGCAAGACGGCGAACGTGGTTCTGAACATGTGGTGGCGGCAACCGGCACAGGCCGTCGATACCCACATCTTTCGCGTCGGCAACCGCACGGGGATCGCGCCGGGCAAGGATGTGAATGCGGTCGAACGTGCGATCGAGGACAATGTGCCCGCCGATTTCCAGCTGCACGCTCATCACTGGCTGATTCTGCACGGGCGCTATGTCTGTGTTGCCCGCAAGCCGAAATGCGCGGCCTGCATCATTAGAGATATCTGCAAATTCGAGGACAAGAATTTATGAAGAAGTTTCAGGTGGTCGGCATCGGGAATGCCATGGTTGATATCCTTGCCCGGGCCGATGAGGGGTTCCTATCCGAAGCCGGGATCGAAAAAGGCATCATGCAACTGATCGACATGGATCGCGCGGTGGACCTGTATTCCCGGATCGGGCCTGCCAAGGAAATCTCGGGCGGATCGGCAGCCAACACCATCGCCGGCATTGCCCAGTTGGGTGGCCGGACGGCCTATGTTGGCAAGGTCAAGGACGATCAGCTTGGCGGCATCTTTGCCCATGACCTGCGCGCGCAAGGGGCGGTCTATGACACGCCTCTGGCACCCAAATCCGCCGAACACGAGACGGGCCGCTGCATCGTGCTTGTCACGCCGGACGGGGAGCGGTCGATGAACACCTATCTGGGCGTGACCGAATTTCTGGAGCCGTCGGACATCGACGATGCGCAGATGGCCGACGCCGAATGGATTTATCTCGAGGGGTACCGCTTTGACGGCCCCGAAAGTCACGAGGCGTTTGCCAAGGCCATCCGTGCGACCAAGGGCGCCGGTGGGCGGGTGTCGCTGACCCTGTCGGACCCGTTCTGTGTCGAGCGTCACAGGGATGCGTTTCGCCAGATGATCGTCGACGGGGTCGATCTGCTGTTCTGCAATCGGGCGGAACTTCTGTCGATGTATCAGACGGACGATTTTGACGCGGCTCTTGCGCAGGCGGCAACCGAGGTCGAGATCCTCGCCTGCACCGACAGCGAGAACGGCGCGCATATCCTGTCTGGCGGCGACCGGTGGCACGCCCCGGCGATCCCCACCGAGATCGTCGATGCGACGGGCGCGGGCGATCTTTTCGCAGGCGCCTTCCTCTGGGCGCTGACCGAGGGGCGGAGCCTTGAGCTATGCGGCCGGATCGGATGTGTCGCGGCGTCCGAGATCATCAGCCATATCGGGGCGCGGCCCGAAGCGGACCTTCACGCCCTGTTCGAAAGGCATGGGCTTAACTGAAGGCGCGAAGCCAGAGTGCGTCGATCCGGTCGATGACGGCCGGATCGAAACGATCCTCTTCTTCCCAGTAGCGGCCACTTTCCACGAAATAGCCGGCCGCCTCTTCGGCGGCGAGGGCCTCGCTGACGCGGTCTGCAACCGGCGAACGCGGGGTGGTGTCCGCCACAGCCTCGGGCGTGGCACGCGGGAACGTCAGGCGCGACGGATCAGAAGACAGGTTCACGACGGCGCAGCCCTGCTCGGCTGAGAAGGCCTCGAACCGGGCGGATTTCGCCTCGAGCGAGCGAAGCGAGATATCGGGCCGGAGCGGGTCCGCCTCGCCCTTGCCATAGAAATGGGTCTGCGGCCCTGTCGCATAGACCATGTCGCAGCCCATGAAGGCCACGACATCGGGCCGCAGCGCATGAAGCGCCCAGTATCCTGCGGTAAACGCCATCGTGCCCCCGGCATAGACAAAACCGCCAAAGGCATTTTGCGCCGGCACGAATTCCCTTGCCGTGATGATCGTCTGGCTGGTGTCCACATCGACCGGTCGGCGTTCGGTCGGGAAATCCTCGGGGTGGATCAGGACATCCCAGTCCGGGCGCACGGCCCAGGCATTGTTGATCGTGACGATGGTATCGAACAGGTCCCGAGGCCAGTGCCGGCTCTCGATAACGTTCGGCCCGCTGCCCAGAATCAGAACGACTGTCATTCCGGAAACTCCTTAACTACGAATGAAATAGTGGTGGAATCAAATAGTTCCACCCCAAAAGGACTTGCAGGCCGGCGGGGCCTTCGAGCGGGACCCAGTGCCTTAATTCTCCAACTTGGCGTGTACCTCGTCGAGGTCGATCTCTGCGATGGGCATCTTGTTGGACGGGTCTTCGAAATCATATTTGAAAAGCTGAAAATCCCTTTTGTACATCTCGTAGACAAGATGCATCGACAGGTCGTCAAAGTAATCCTCGACCGGATGCGCGCGCTTTGGGCCGTGGCCTTCGCTTTCGTTGAAACGCGGGATCTGATCCAGATCGACAGGGTAGGGCGTCTTGATCGCGTCGAGCACGGATTGCATCCCGTCGTTGAAGCTTTCGGTCCAGAAGATCTTGTTGTAGCGGCCGCCGTTCACGATGAAGGTCGAGATGTGGCCGGACATGGCCGACCAGTGGATGTCGGGATCCATCGGCTTGCGCCAGCGGATCGTATCGCGCGCGAAAAGCAGGAACCGCCTGAAGGATTTGATTTGGTCGAACTGGAAATCATCCTCGGGCGAGCCGACCTCGATCCCGTATTTCTGGATCAACAGAGGAACGAGGTTGCCGCGATACCGTTTCCCGTTGCGCTGAATGCCGCAAATCTTGTCGAAGAAGGATGACAGGATCCGTGTGTAGGGATTGCGCACGCAGGTGAAGGCAAAGCTTGACTGGTTGGTCACGTTGCGGGTGATCGGCCCCTGGCTCGCATCGATGGCCCATTTGTGCAGACCGGTCGTGGCGTCGTGGATATCGCCATCATAGAACTCTCCGTGGTCGGAGTAGAACATGATCTGCCCGATCGTCGAACAGGCACATTTCGGAACGACACGATAAACGACGCTCTCGCTCTCCGTCATCCAGGTTCCGGGAAAGCCCATGCTGCCGCCTCCGATTTTTTTGTTGTTCCGACCCTTCGAAACACGGGGCCGCTTCACTCACTGGTTCAAAAATACAAACAAACCCTGTTTATTCAACGGGCGTTCACGCTATCAAGAGAAAACAATCTCGCACAGACGGGCAGTAGGTTTCGAACTTGGCAAGAATCGCCTTCATTCTTTTGTGTCACAAAGACCCCGATGCGATCATCCAGCAGGCCGAGCAGCTGACGGCCGTTGGAGATTTCATATCGATCCATTTTGACGCGCGTGCGCCAAAGGCGGCCTTCGACAAGATACGCAAGTCCTTGGCGAACAACCCGAATGTGACGTTTGCACGGCGCCGGATCAAATGCGGCTGGGGAGAATGGAGCCTGGTTCAGGCGACCCTCTATGCCGTCGAGGCCGCGGTGAAGGCCTTTCCGCGCGCCACCCATTTCTACATGGTTTCCGGCGATTGCATGGCGATCAAGTCCGCCCGCTATGCGCATGAATTCCTCGATGCCGAGGATGTCGATTACATTGAAAGCTTCGATTTCATCGAAAGCGACTGGATCAAGACCGGTCTGAAGGAAGAACGGCTGATTTATCGACACTGGTTCAACGAACGCACCCAGAAAAAACTGTTCTACTGGAGCTTCTGGACACAACGGCGACTTGGGCTCAAGCGCGAGGTCCCGCCGGACATACAGGTCATGATCGGGAGCCAGTGGTGGTGTCTGCGTCGCAACACGATTGAATCGATCCTCGAGCTTCTGGACCGCCGCCGCGATATCAAGCGGTTCTTCCGCACGACCTGGATCCCGGATGAGACGTTCTTCCAGACGCTCGTGCGCCATATCGTTCCGAATGCCGAGATCCGGACCCGGACCCTGACCTTCCTGATGTTCACCGACTACGGGATGCCGGTGACGTTCTACAACGATCACTACGATCTGCTGTTGAGCCAGGATTACATCTTTGCCCGCAAGATCAGCCCCGAGGCCAAGGAACTCAAGCGGCGGCTTGGGCGGCTTTATGCGTCCGAGCGTGATGATTTCAAGATATCGAACGAAGGCCGCCGCCTGTTCGACTTTCTCACGGGGCGGGGCCGGATCGGCAGGCGGTTCGCCCCGCGGTTCTGGGAAAAGGACACGTCACTTGGCCGGGAACGCGAACTTCTGATCGTGGCCTGCAAGAAATGGCATGTGGCCAAACGGCTTGTCGGGTCGATCAAGCATTCGACGAATATCCCGGCGGTGGACTATCTCTTCAACGAGGAGGAAACGCCGCTTCCCGATCTGGGCGGGATCCAGACGACCATCGCCAAGCGGACACGCCACAGGCGTGCGCTGATGCGGATGCTGTTCGACTTCTACGAGACCGACCGCCTGATCATCTGCCTCGACACGGCCTCGATCGACCTGATGCAGGATTTCTTTTCCGACCGGTCCACCACCCGACTGCTCGAGATCGAATGCGAATTCACCGATGAATACCTGTTCGGTCACGCCCAGAGGGTGGGGCTGGCCGGCGAGATGACCCCGTACGAGACGCTGGTGCAGTTGATGCCGACGATCCGCTATGACGTCGTCTATGAAAGCGACCGTATCCGGGACGCGCATTTCCCGAACCACGGCCGCGTGCGCGAATTGGCGACGCCGGTAGAGAACACCCCGCCCATTGCGGAGTTCCTGTCCGTCAGCGAGGATGTCGCCGCCACGATCGCCGAGACACCGTTCCTGTTTTCCGACTGAAGGGCCAGACCATGGAATTCACCTATGACGACCAGAACATCTTCGCCAAGATCCTGCGCGGCGAGATACCCAACAAGACGGTCTACGAGGATGATCATGCGCTGGCCTTCGAAGACATCAGCCCTCAGGCGCCGGTGCATGTCCTTGTGATCCCCAAGGGCCCCTATGTCAGCCTCGATCATTTCGCGGCAGAGGCCAGCGCCGAGGAGCAAACCGGATTCTTCCGGGCGGTCGCCGAGGTGTGCCGCATCGCGGGTGTCGAGGGTGGGTTCCGGGCGATTGCCAACACCCGAGATGACGGCATGCAGGAGGTGCCGCATTTCCACCTGCACATCCTCGGAGGCCGTCGCATGGGCCCCCTTGTCGTGCAGAGCTGAGCGGTTTCGGAACGGAGCGCCTCCGGCGCATTCGCCCTGTCTCGCGGGGCACCGCCAAGGGCGCTGTGGCGTGGGCCGTCTTGGCGAGACGATAAGCGTCAGGCCGCAGGCGTATCGGATGTGAGCGCGAGAAAGACCTGTTCGAGATCCACCTCTTCGGTGCGGACGTCGGCGATGCGGATGTTCGCGTCGCGGATGTGGTCAAGAACCTGCCCGGCCGTCATGGTGCGCTGGTCATAGTGAAAGGCCAGCGCGCCGTCGGGCCGCGTCTCGAAGGTGATCCCGGGCGGCAGGTCCCCGGGCGTGGCATTGCCGTCAGGCACGACGATCATCGATTTCCCGGTGATGCGCTGTAGCAGGTTGGCGGTCGTGTCGCGGGTGATCAGACGGCCATGGTTGATGATCGCGATCTCGTCGCACATTTCCTCGGCCTCTTCGAGGTAATGTGTCGTCAGGATGATCGTCATCCCCCGTTCTTCGTTCAGCTTGCGGATATTGGCCCAGAGCATGTTGCGCAGTTCGATGTCCACGCCGGCCGTCGGTTCGTCGAGTACGAGGATCTGCGGGCTGTGGACAAGCGCCTTGCCCAGCAGAAGCCTGCGCCGCATCCCCCCCGAAAGAGAGCGGGCATAGGCATCGGCCTTGTCCGCCAGCCCGATCAGATCGAGGATCTCGTCCGTCCGGCGCTGGGCCCGAGGGACACCGTAAAGCCCGGCCTGAACCTCGAGCGCGCCGCGCGGCGTGAAGAACGGATCAAGGACGAGTTCCTGCGGCATCACCCCGATCGCCGCCCGGCTTTGCCTTGGGTTCACATCCTGATCGAAGCCCCAGATCCGCACCGTTCCTGCCGATTTCACGACGAGGCCCGCGAGGATGTTGATCATCGTCGATTTGCCGGCGCCGTTCGGCCCCAGAAGCCCGAAGATCGACCCGCGCGGAATTTGCAGATCGACACCGTGAAGCGCCGTCTTGGCCGGGGCCTTGGCAGAGGGACGGTAGGTTTTCTTCAGGCCTTCGATTTCGATGGCTTGGTCGGGCATTGCGCTACTCCGGCAGGGGCGTTCGGGCCTTGCCCGGTCGGGGGCAAGCTGCGATAACGCCCATGCGTCTAGGCCGCTTTCGTCCTCGATTCAACCTCAGAAGGTTCTGCTTTATGTCCGAAACCAAGACCCCTGACATGCCCCTTGCCGAGGTGCGTATCGCATATCCCGCCCCGTCGGAGGAGGTCGTTTCGACCTGGCGGGTGTCGTGTGACGGGGGCGAGGGGGCGCTTGGGCATCCACGTGTCTGGATGAGCGTGGACCCGACCTATGGCTGGGTTGATTGCGGCTATTGCGACAAGCGGTTCATCCACGAAAGTGTCGCCGACACTTGAGCCTGCGCCGGCCCGAACCTGCCGAAGCCGAGGTGATCACCGATCTTTGGCACGATGGCTGGCGGTTCGCCCATCTGGCGATCACGCCCGACGAACTTATCCGTCATCGGACACGGGTTGTCTTTACGCGGCGCCTGCACAAAAAATGGCCGAATGTCTTGGTGACCGGCCCCGTCGGAGACCCGACCGGCTTTGCCGCCCTGATCGACGATGAGCTGGATCAGTTCTATCTGGCCGGGCATGCGCGGGGCACCGGGCTGGCCCGGACGTTCATGGCCGTAATCGAGGCCGAATTCGCAGAACGGGACATCCGCAGGCCCCGGCTGATCTGCACTGTCGGTAATGACAGGGCCGCCCGATTTTATGCCAAGGCGGGCTGGCAGAACATCGGGCAGCGCATGGGCGCGGTCGAAATCCCCGGTGGAACGTTCGAGTTGCCGGTCTGGGAATTCCGGAAAACGCTCTGACCTACGAGGTGGCATGTCGCCAGACATGCAGGTCCCCGGCATCAGCGAATGAAGCGCCCTCGCATGATCTGCACGCCGTCATAGGCCCACAGCAGTGTCAGCGCGATGCCGATCCAGAGGATGGCCTGTCCGTTGAACGCAGGGCCGGGCGCCGTGATATCGTAGGACGTCGCCACGAAGAAGATACAGAAGAAGCCGGCCAGGTAGATGAGGCCGCGCCAGTGGCGCCGCGCCGCGTGGCAATGCAGCCCCGCAAAGCCGCCCATCGACCACAGCGCGAGGGTCGCCACCCAAACGGTTGTCGACGGTCCGGTAACGACAGGTTCGGGTGGCGGCGGGGGGCTTGGCGCTCCGCAATTCGTGCAGTTGTGTCCGTCATCATGCAAACCGGAGCCGCAATAGGTGCAGGCCAATCCGGGGCTCTTGCGACGTGCCTCCCGCAAGAGCCGGTAGAGGGCCGCGAGAACTGCGCCGGGTCCTGCGATTACGATCTGTGTCAGAAGGCCTTTGAGCGCTTTGGACGGCGCGGCTTTGCGGTTGGAATGAGGAACTTGCATGATGGAAACTCTTGACCGGGACGTTCTGCCACGGTGATCCGGAAGGCAGGCGAATTGAGGGATGCAATGGGCCAATTTCGGGGCGGAAGGAGATCCCCGGCCATGTCCAGCGCAGGGCCGTCACCGCTCTAGGTGGCTGGTCAGCCCCCGCAATCCGTGCCACAACCTGCCCAGTCTAGAGCGAGGAGTCCGGCATGGCATTCGGCAAGGGCTGTCACCTGCACCTGATCGACGGATCGGCCTTCATTTTTCGCGCCTATCACGCGCTGCCGCCGCTGACGCGGAAATCGGACGGCCTGCCCGTGGGAGCCGTGTCGGGCTTTTGCAACATGCTTCAGCGGTATGTGGAGGGGAACAACGGGGCCGATGCTGCCACCCATGTTGCCGTGATCTTTGACAAGGGATCGCACACGTTCCGCAACGACATGTACGATCAGTACAAGGCCAACCGCGACGAGATGCCCGAAGACCTGCGCCCGCAGATCCCGCTGACGCGCGAGGCCACGCGCGCCTTCAACATCGCCTGTGAAGAGATGGAGGGTTTCGAGGCCGACGACATCATTGCGACGCTGGCCTGTCAGGCCCGCGATGCCGGCGGGCGGGTCACGATCGTCAGTTCCGATAAGGACCTGATGCAGCTGGTGGGCGACGGGGTCGAGATGCTCGACCCGATGAAGAACCGCCGGATCGACCGCGAGGGCGTGAAGGAGAAATTCGGCGTGGGCCCCGAGCGGGTCGTTGATGTGCAGGCGCTGGCCGGTGACAGCGTCGACAACGTGCCCGGCGCGCCGGGCATCGGCATCAAGACCGCCGCCCTGCTGATCAACGAATTCGGCACGCTCGAGGAGCTTCTGGACCGCGCCGAAGAGATCAAGCAGCCCAAGCGCAGGCAGACCCTGATCGACCATCGCGCGCAGATCGAATTGTCGAAGCGTCTGGTTCAGCTGGATCGCGGCATGACACTTGACTTCGGGCTCGACGATCTCGAAGTCCGCGACCCCGATCCCGAGACGCTGTTGGCCTTTCTCTCGGAGATGGAGTTTCGCACGATCACGCGGCGGATCGCCGACAGGCTGGGTGTCGAGCCGCCTGCGGTGGCAGAGCCGCCCGCGCAGGCCGATACGGAGGAGGCGCCCGTCGAGGATGTGCCCTTCGATCACGGCGTCTATGAATGCGTGTCCGACAGGGCCGCGCTTCAGGTCTGGATCGATCGCATCCGCGAGGCAGGTTACGTGGCCGTCGATACCGAAACCACGGGCCTGAACGAAATGGTGGTCGATCTGGTCGGCCTGTGTCTTTCTGTCGAACCCGGAGCCGCCTGTTATGTGCCGCTTGCGCACAAGCAGAACGGGTCTGACGATCTGTTCGGGTCTGACGAACTTGCCGAGGGGCAGATGCCTCTCGATGAGGTGCTCGACATGATGCGCCCTGTTCTGGAGGACGACAGCATCCTCAAGATCGGACAGAACCTGAAATACGACACCAAGATCCTGGCGCGCTATGGCATCAATGTCGCGCCGATCGACGATACCATGTTGATGAGCTATGCCATGCACGGCGGGCTGCACAATCACGGCATGGATCAACTGAGCGAACGGTATCTTGGTCACCTTCCGATCGAGATCAAATCGCTGATCGGCACCGGAAAATCCGCGATCACCTTTGACAAGGTTCCGGTGGAAGAGGCCGTCAAATACGCCGCAGAAGACGCCGATATCACGCTGAGATTGTGGAAGACGTTCAAGCCGGGGCTGCACAAGGCCCATGTGACGACGGTTTATGAGACGATGGAACGCCCGCTTGTTCCGGTGCTGGCGCGAATGGAAATGGCGGGCATCCGGGTTGATCGTGACACGCTCAGCCGGATGTCGAACGCCTTTGCCCAGAAGATGGCGGGCCTCGAGGCCGAGATCCATGAACTTGCCGGCCGGACGTTCAACGTGGGCAGCCCCAAACAGCTGGGCGAGATCCTGTTTGATGAACTGGGTCTCGAGGGGGGCAAGAAGGGCAAGACGGGGGCCTATGGCACCGGGGCCGATGTTCTTGAGGACCTTGCCACGGAACACGAATTGCCGCGCCGCATTCTTGATTGGCGGCAATTATCCAAGCTGAAATCGACCTATACCGACGCGCTTCAGGAACATATCAACCCGGACACGGGCCGCGTTCACACCAGCTATTCCATCGCGGGCGCCAACACCGGGCGGCTTGCCTCGACCGATCCGAACCTGCAGAATATCCCCGTGCGCAGCGAAGAGGGCCGCCGCATCCGCGAAGCCTTTGTCGCAGAGCCGGGCAAGAAACTGGTCAGCCTCGACTACAGCCAGATCGAACTGCGCATCCTTGCCCATATCGCCGGAATCGACGCCCTGAAACAGGCGTTCCGAGACGGGCTGGATATTCACGCGATGACCGCGTCCGAGATGTTCGATGTGCCGCTGGACGAGATGACGCCGGATATCCGTCGTCAGGCCAAGGCGATCAATTTCGGCGTGATCTATGGCATTTCGGGGTTCGGTCTGGCCCGCAACCTGCGCATCCCGCGCGATCAGGCGCAGGGCTTCATCGATCGCTATTTCGAACGCTTCCCCGGCATCCGCGCCTATATGGACGACACCATCGCCTTCGCGAAGGAGCATGGCTACGTCCAGACCCTGTTCGGCCGCAAGATCCACACCCCCGAGATCAGCGCAAAGGGGCCAAGGGCCGGTTTCGCGCGCCGCGCCGCGATCAACGCCCCCATCCAGGGCACGGCCGCCGACGTGATCCGCCGGGCCATGGTGCGAATGGATGACGCGATCGAGGGCCTGCCGGCAAAGATGCTGTTGCAGGTGCATGACGAATTGATCTTCGAGGTCGAGGACGGCGCGGTGGACGACCTTGTCGCCCGCGCCCGCGATGTCATGGAAGGCGCGGCAGATCCGGCGGTGAAGCTGGACGTGTCGCTGTCGGTCGATGCGGGCTCAGGCGACAATTGGGCAGAGGCGCATTAGGCCGAACGGTCTGAAACCTCTGTCGCTGGCCGTGTGACGGCTCAGCCGGCGGCTGCCCCGGCGAGTGATGGCCAGTTCTTCGTCAGGTGATCCACGAACAGCCGGGCCAAACCGTCTTTCGGTGCATTGGCCGGATAGACCGCATGAACGGTGATCGGCCTGAATTTCAGGTGGGGAAGCAGTTCGACAAGCCGCCCCTCGCGGAAATCCCTTTCGACGAGGGGGCGCGTCTCTGCCATGAAGCCAAGCCCCTCGTCGACGAAAGCGCGGGCCATGGCGTAATTGTCGCAAATCATCAGCGTGCGCGGTTCGGTCTTCGGGGCGGTGCCATCGATCTGTGTCGCCCCGGTCATCCATGACCCGCGATTGGACCGGATCAAATCCCAGTCGCCGAGGTCGTCAATCGTTCTGAGCGGGGGCCTGCTGCGCACGTAATCGGGATGCGCGAAGAGACAGATTTCGATCTCGGTCAGCTTGCGGGCGCGGTAGCTGCTGTCGTCGAGGTCGTCGATGCGACCCCGGATCGCGACGTCGAATTCCGATCCTTCCAGGGGGACGGCGGTGTCGCTGATATGCATCGACAGGCGCACCTTCGGATAGGCCTTGCTGAACGAAGCATAGAACTGGGAATAGGGCCAATGCCCGCTGGCCGTGTTCGTGGTGATGGTGAGCGTGCCCTCGGGTTGATTGCGCCGTTTCTGGATCGCGATCAGGCCCTCGGTTGCTGCCGCGCTCATCTTCTGGCTGGCTTCGAGTAGCTCCCGTCCCGCATCCGTCAGGGAAATGCGCCGGGTCGACCGGTAGAGCAGCGGGAGCCCCAGATCGGCCTCGAGCGACGAGACATGGTGACTGATGACGGATGGGGACAGGCCCAGCCGACCTGCGGCACCACGGAACGAGCCGGTCTCGGCGACGGCCTGAAAGATCGCCATGGTGCGAAGTTGGTCGATCATTGTTCGATCTCATGAGATTATGATCGCAATAGATCGCATGTTATCACGCAATCGAACTTCGGCAATGCTCCTCCCATCAGCAAATTGGAAAGGACAGCAGCCATGACGACCATGATCTCCATCGCCCGCATCTCGGAGGTTCCCACGCCCGACCGCATCGCGCAATGGGAGGCAGAGCACCGCGAAATCTTTGGCGCCTATGCCGAGGTGCCCCGCATTCTCCGCGATCCCAACGATCCCAACCAGGTGGCCATTCTTGGCAAGGTTCACGATCTTGACGGATTGCGCGCCGCCTCCCGCACGCCCGAGGGCGACGCGCATATGCGCCGCTACGGGTTCCTGGAGCAGCTGAGCTATTTCCTGGAGGATGCGTGATGGTCCTGCTGGCGCTTTGGACGCGGTTCTTCCGCTCGGAAAATCAGGTGCTTGGCGATGAAGAGCCGGCGCCCCGAGGTTACGACTTCGACTATCAGTACCAGAGGCATTGGTATTCGTCGTTCGGGTCCTCGATCCACTGGGGATAGCCCAAGGCAGGACGGGGCATGCAGCACCGGTTGCCGGTCCCGGGCCCGGACACGAAAGAAGGGCGGCAAGATTGCCGCCCTTCGATCATTCGCCGGAGCTTGTCCGGCAGGTGGGTCAGTTGACCGTTTCGCCCTCGACAAGGTTGCTTCGGGCCACCGTCTCGCTGGCGATCTCGATCCGGCGAGGTTTCAGCGCTTCGGGCACTTCCTTCACAAGATCAATATGGAGCATGCCATTCTCGTGGCTGGCGCCCGTGACATGGACATGATCGGCCAGATGGAACCGGCGCTCGAACGCGCGCGTGGCGATGCCGCGATGCAGGTAGGTCCGGCCTTCGTCGGCGTCTTCGGGCTTGCGGGCCGATACGAACAGCGCGTTTTCGCGCAGTTCAACCGTCAGGTCTGCGTCCGAAAAGCCGGCCACGGCGATCGAGATCCGCCAGCCGTCATCGGCGGTCTTTTCGATATTATAGGGGGGGTAGTTCGATTGCCCCATATCGTTGGACATCACGCGATCCATCAGGTCGGCGACCTGGTCAAAGCCGACAGTGGCGCGATACAGGGGTGCAAGATCAAAGCTTCGCATGGGTGATCCTCCATTGAGCGATACCAGTTTATTGGCCTTCCCTCATGGGACAGGCCGGAACACAGGGCCCGTCTGGCACCCTGTGACACTGAATTTGGGAACGGGATTTCGCGGTTTCAAGGCCTGACGCGCGTGGGCCCCTGAGGATCGCGAGACTTCGTCAGGGACGAACGAATTTCGCGCCGGTCTCGGCCCGTTCACCCCCGCCGATCACTCGCACCGTGGGGGCGGCCTGAAACCGGCCCATGCCGGTGGATAATTCGGCCATCAGTTCCGCCAGAGGCTCTGCCAGAGAGGTTCCCAGCGCGACGCGCTGATCGTCGAGAAAGGCCTTGGCCGAAACGACCGAGGCGATCCGCGCCTGCCCATCCTCGATCAGAAAGATCGGCGCACCCGACGAACCGAAATCGACGGAACAGGCCATCACATGAACACCGTCCTGTTGGCCCAGAACATCGCAGGATTGTTCGATCGACGGCGCCTCGGCCCGGTCATGCGCGTATGAGACGATGCCCACTTGCGAACCGCTTGGCAGAGCATCAACCGTTTCGAAAGGCGCAATGGTGGCCAGCCGGATCGGCTGCGTCAGGCGCAGAAGGGCGACGTCCTGCCGGGTCATGCCGCTCGAGACATTGCCGTCGAAGGTATAGCTGGCCGGGATCACCGCTTCCGCGACATCGCGATATGCAGCGGCCCTGCCGTTGCGAAGCCCGGCCTGAAATTCGATCCGGGTCGCGTCGATCCGGGCACCGGTCGTGCTGTCGAACAGGCAATGCGCCGCGGTCAGGACGATGTCGGGCGCGATCAGGGCGCCCGTGCAGAAGCCCTTGCCATCGATATCCAGCCGGCCCACAGCCTCCCAGCCGCGGGCATCATCCCCGGTCTGAAGCGCGGACAGGTTCGCGGTCTGGGCGAGTGCCGGGACCGCAAGTCCCGCGATGACGGCCGCAGCCGCAAGAACTCTGGAATACACGTGACCGCTCCCGACGCTTTCTTTCCCACCTATACCCCGCTTGGGGCGGAAGTTGGGCGAAAAATCCGCGGCAAGAGGTCAGGACGACAAAATCGGGACGGCCGTGTCGGTGTCGTGCAACGCCCGTGGGGCCGGGCCGCCCGTGGCCCAGTCCAGCAATTCGACGGTGTGAACGACCGGGATGTCGGTGCCGCCCCCGATCTGCATCATGCAGCCGATATTGCCCGCTGCGATCACGTCGGGCGTCAGCGCTTCGAGGGTGCCGACCTTCCGGGCCTTCAGCTGGCCCGAAATCTCGGGCTGCATCAGGTTGTAGGTGCCCGCCGATCCACAGCACAGATGGCTGTCGCGCGGCTCTGCGACCTTGAATCCTGCCCGTTTCAGCAAATCCTTGGGGTAGGTCTTGATCTGCTGTCCATGCTGCAGCGAACAGGCCGCGTGATAGGCCACAGTGAGGCCCTTGTCCGCCCCTTGGGGCAGGTCGAGTTGCATCAGAAGTTCCGAGATATCCATCGCGCGCTCGGCAACCCGGGTGGCATCCGCGGCGAGAGGGTCGTCGCGGAACATGTGTCCGTAATCCTTGACCGTGGTGCCGCAGCCCGAGGTGTTGATCACGATCGCATCAAGGCCGTCGCCATCGATCTCGCGCGTCCAGGCGCGGATGTTTCGGGCGGCGGTCTCGTGGGCCTGTGCCTCCTTGCCCATGTGATGGGTCAGCGCACCACAGCAGCCGGCGCCTTCGGCCACGACGACCTCGCAGCCGAGCCGGGTCAGGATGCGGATCGTGGCATCGTTGATATCGGTGTTGAGCGCGCGCTGCGCGCAGCCCGTCATCAGCGCGACACGCTTCTTCCGCGGCGCGACGGGCGCGAAGCTCTGCGGATCGTCGTTGCGACTGACAGGCGGAATGGTCTTGGGCGCCATCTCGAGCATGGCGCGCAGGCGGGCATCGGGCACCAGCTTGCGGAAGGGACGACCGATCTTGGCCCCCAGAAGCGCAATGCGGAACCGCATCGGATAGGGTAGGATCTGCGCCAGCACCCAGCGCAGCGCCCGTTCCGAAAGCGGGCGTTTGTAGGTCTTTTCGATATAGGCGCGGGCATGGTCCACGAGGTGCATGTAATGCACGCCCGACGGACAGGTGGTCATGCAGGCAAGGCAGGACAGGCAGCGGTCGATATGCTTGACCGTCGTTTCATCGGGAACCCTCTCGTTCTCGAGCATGTCCTTGATCAGGTAGATGCGGCCTCGCGGGCTGTCGAGTTCGTCACCAAGCACCTGATAGGTGGGGCAGGTCGCCGTGCAGAACCCGCAATGCACGCAGGCGCGCAGTATCTCGTTGGCGCGCGCGGTGCCGGAATCTTTCAGCTGTTCGGGTGTGAAGGTCGTTTGCATGTCAGCGTGCCGCCAGTGCCAGATTGAGAGATGTCGCGCCTATGCCGAAACGGGCCACCCGGCCAAGAGCCGCCCGCGTGAACGACGCAAGCGCAGGCGCGTTGAGGAATGTCGGTGCCGCCTTGGTCATGCGTCGACCTTGCGCGGTGAAAAAAGCCCGCGGGGATCGAACCGGGACCGGAGACCTTCCGAAATCGCGGCCAGCGGCGCGGGTTCGGGGGGCAGGGCCGGGATCGCTGCGAAAGTCGCCGCGCTGGCGCGGACCAGTGTCGCGTGGCCGTTGATCGGCCCCAGAGCGGCGCGCAGGTCTGTCCCCTCCGGGGCAAGGGCCCAGATCAGCCCGCCTCCCCAATCGAGCGTCACGCGCACCCCGTCGCCCATCTGCGCGATGATCGCCGGTGCCTCCGATGGCCTGACCGAAATCCGCCAGACATCGCCCGGCGTATCCGCGAACATGTCGACATCGCGGGTCCGGGTCCATCCGGTCGTACTTGGCACGCCTTCGACGATGCTGATCTCGCCATAGTGTCCGAGCAGGTCCTTGAGGGCGCCGGTCCGGTATCGGACGGATTGTTCGAACCCCTCGAGGCGGATCATCGTCGCGGGATCGTCGCCTGCGCTGTAGGGGAAATGCGCAACTCCGGTCACCTCGAACGGTGATCCCAGCGCGGCCGACATCGCCTGCACCGCCGAAGCAATATCCAGACCGTGCAGGATCAGCGTCGCTTCCGTCTCTGGCTTTGGCAGGACCTTGAGCGCGACTTCTGTCAGAACGCCCAATGTGCCGCGCGATCCGGCCATCAGCTTCACCAGATCATAGCCGGTGACGTTCTTCATCACGCGGCCGCCGTTCTTGATGATGTTGCCCGACCCGTCCACGAACCGCACGCCAAGACAGAAATCCCGTACCGCCCCCACGACGATCCGGCGCGGCCCGGAGGCGCCCGACGCAACCGCGCCGCCAAGTGTCGGCTCGCCCGTGGTGCCGAGAAGGGCCCTGTAATCCATGGGTTCGAACGCCAGCCGTTGCCCGCCGGCATCGAGCGCGGTCTCGATCGTGGAGATCGGCGTTCCAGCTGCGGCCACAATCGTCAGCGCGCCCGGTTCATAAAGCGAAATTTCGTTCAGCCCGGCGACCGACAAGGGCGCGCCTTCCGCGCCGGTCGCGCCCCGTGTGCCGCCGCCCATGATCCGGAGCGGGCCGTTGGCAGTCCGGATCGCCTCGACCAGTTCCGCTTCGTTCGAGACGTTCATCATCATCTTCCCGTTTCGGCCGGTGCGGCGCGCCGTGCGGCGCTGCTGGCCAGCGGGAACACCTTTGCCGGGTTCAAGAGCCAGGACGGATCGAAGACGTCCTTGACCCGCATTTGCGCCTCGAGGTCGATCTCGGCATATTGATCCGTCATCAGGTCACGCTTTTCGATCCCGACGCCGTGTTCGCCGGTCAGGCAGCCGCCAACCTCGACGCACAGTTTCAGGATCGCCGCACCAAAGGCTTCGCATAGTTCCAGCTGTCCGGGCAGGTTCGCATTGTAAAGGATCAGCGGGTGCATGTTGCCATCGCCCGCGTGAAAGACATTCGCGACCTCAAGTCCGAATTCCTTCGACATTTCGCCGATCCGGCGCAGCACATAGGGCAGCTGGTCGACAGGGATCGTCCCGTCGAGGCACATGTAATCGTTGATCTGGCCCATCGCGCCAAAGGCGGATTTCCGGCCCAGCCAGATGCGGGCGGCTTCATCCGCGTCAGCCGCCTCGCGCAACTCGACCGGGTCGTGCCGGTTCGCGATGTCCTTGATCAGCCCCAACTGATGGTCGATCTCCGCGTCCGAGCCCTCGACCTCGATGATCAGAAGCGCCTCGCACATGGGATAGCCCGCCTTTGCAAAGGCTTCGCAGGCCTCGATGCAGGGGCGGTCCATGAACTCGATGGCGACGGGCAGGATGCCCGCCTTGATGATGTCGGAGACGACCCGCCCTGCGACCTCGTTGCTGTCGTATCCGATCAGAACCGGGCGGGCGCCTTCGGGTTTGGGCAGGATGCGCAGCGTGGCCTCTGTCACGACACCAAGCTGCCCTTCCGAGCCGCAGATCACGCCAAGCAGATCAAGGCCCGAGGGATCAAGATGCGCGCCGCCGATCTCGACGATGGTGCCATCCATCTGGACCATCGTCACCCCCATGAGGTTGTTGGTCGTGACCCCGTATTTCAGGCAATGCGCACCGCCGGAATTCATCGCGATGTTTCCTGCGATGGCGCAGGCAAGCTGGCTCGAGGGGTCCGGCGCGTAGAAGAAGCCGTCTGCTTCGACCGCGCCGGTGACCGACAGGTTTGTCCGGCCGGTCTGAACGCGGATGATCCGGTCGGCATAGTCGGTTTCGATCACGTCGGTCAGGCGCGACACGCCGAGGATGACGCAATCGGCCGTCGGCAGGGCGCCCCCGGCGAGCGATGTGCCCGAACCGCGCGGCACGACGGGGACGCCCTCCTCGTGACAGATTTTCATGACGGCAGAGACCTCTTCCGTCGAGGCGGGAAGGACGGCGCAAAGCGGTGGGCAGCGATAGGCCGTCAGCGCGTCGCATTCATAGGCGCGGGTCTCTGCCGGGTCGTGGATCACGGCATCCGCGGGGAGGACGGATTGCAGGCGTTCGACGATGCGGGCTGTCTTGGCCATGACGCGGGCGTCCGGGGCGGGCATTTCCATCGGTGATCCTCCTTATTGGTAAAAAGATATTACCAATTTCATGTTCAAGCAAGCCGCAAGGTCGGCGCAGACCCGCTTTCGATCACGGGAAATTGCCTCCTCTGGCATCAAAAGCCCATGCTAGGCAGGATGACAGGAGGTCCGGAATGCTCAGTAAAACGATCCGAAACCTGACGATCATCCTTGCGATGACCACAACGGGGGGCATGGCGATGGCGGATTTTGCCAAGGTCGAAGACGTCATGGCCAGCCAAGGGGCATCGGGCTGGCGCTTCGATGTCACGATTTCCCATCCCGATACCGGCTGGGATCATTATGCCGACGGCTGGGAAGTCGTCGATGCCGCGGGAAACCGGCTCGGGTTTCGTGAACTCCTGCATCCGCATGTGAACGAACAGCCCTTCACCCGGTCGCTGAGCGGTGTCGCGATCCCGGCGGGAACCGGGCAGGTCTTTATTCGGGCGCGCTGTTTGGTCGATGGCTGGGCGCCGGAGTTGACGCCGGTCGCCCTGCGGTAGACGTGAGGTCAGCGGCGCCCTTCGCGCAGCCAGGCACCCAGGATCAGGGCCGAAGCGATCAGCAGCAGTGCCCATGCCGGAAGGAACGGACGGATCGAGATATCGGCCGTCAGGTAGGCATCGCGCGGGGTGAACCCGATCCATCCGCGTCCCGAGGCCGGCCGCCCGGGATCGACGTCGCGCAGAGACGGCATGCCGTCTGACAGGGCGTTGACCGACCCGCCGGATGCAGCCACGGCCTCGCCCAGAAGGGTTCCATCGGCGATGGTCTGTTCGAATTCCTTCGGCGCGGCAGGGCCGAGGGCGATCACCGCTTCCTCTTCGCCGTTTGTCAGGCGGTAAAGCCCGATTTCGGGGGCCTCCCACAATGTCTCGAACCGGCCGGGGCTGACCTCTTCGAGTGTCAGGATCGTCTCTGACCCATCGGGGCCGATGACCGATACTTCGGGCACGGTTTCGTCCAGCGTCCGGCGGATGATCCGCATGGTCTGGCCCGCGGGTTCGACCCAAAGGCTTTCTTCCTCGAGTTCCGGCTCCTTCATCATCCAGTGGGCAAGACGGCGCAGCAGTTCAAGCTGTGGCCCGCCGCCTTCGTAGCCCCGATCCCACAGCCATGACTGATCCGACGCCAAGAGCGCCACGCGCCCCTCGCCCACCCGGTCGAGCAGCAGAAGCGGCCGCTCGTCCGGCCCGGTCATGACGACCGTGGCTTCGGGTTCGGCAATCACGTCGATCAGGCGGAACCAGCGGCCCCAGTCCGGCCCGTCCTCACCCGGGTTGATGGCTGATGGATCCAGCGCGGCGGTCACCGGATGCCGTTCCCCGATATAGGTGAGCCCGGGCCGGAACCCTTCCTCGACCACACGGGCCGTCGGCGCGCCCGGCAGGATAAAGCCAAGGGGCGAGCGATGGATGCTTTCGGCGCCGGCGAATTCCGGGCCGGCCGACACGAGCACGGCCCCGCCGTTCTGGACGTAGTTCACGACGTTCTCAAAATAGATCGACGGCAGGATCCCGCGCCTGCGATAGCGGTCAAAGACGATCAGATCGAATTCTTCGATCTTTTCGATAAACAGCTCCCGCGTGGGGAAGGCGATCAGGGACAATTCGTCCACCGGGACGCCATCCTGCTTTTCCGGCGGGCGCAGGATGGTGAAATGCACCAGATCGACCGCGCTGTCGGATTTCAGAAGGTTGCGCCATGTGCGTTCGCCGGGATGGGGCTCGCCCGAGACAAGCAGAACGCTCAGCCTGTCGCGCACGCCGTTGATCTGCACCACGGCGGCGTTGTTGCGGTCCGTCAGTTCACCCTCGACCACGGGGGTAGAGAATTGCAGGACGTTCATTCCGCCATGGGGCAGGGTGATCGGCAGTTCGACATCCTCGCCCAGAGGCACCTCGAACCGGGACGGTGGCCCACCGTCGACCGCGATCTCAAGAGGGGCGGTGTCGGCGGTGCCGGGCGCGGCGCCCTGATCCTCAAGCCTGAGCGTCAGGCTCACGGGTTCGCCGAGGATCGCGAAGGCGGGCGCGTTGCGCACGATAAGCCGCCTGTCCCAATCGTCTGGTTGGCCGGTCAGCAGAACATGGGCCGGGGCCGGCATGTCCGGGGTGGCTGCGATGTCATGGACCCGGCCATCGGTGATCAGGACAAGGCCCGCGATCCGGCCAAGGGGTTCCTCGGCCAGCGCCTCTGACATGGCCTGCATCAGAAGCGTTCCGCCATCGCCGTCGTCGTCGCCCACGCGCACGACCCGCAGATCGGTGTTGCCGCGCCGGTCGATGGCCGCGCGCAGGTCATCAAGGGCAGTCTGGGTCTGATCGGGCCTGTCCGCGACACGCTGGCTCGCGCTTTCGTCGACGACAGCGATCACGATGTCGGTCAGCGGTTCACGCTCTTCCTGCTGTAGAGACGGATTGGCGACGGCCAGAAGGAGCGCGATGGCCGCGAGCCCGCGCAGCCACCAGCCGGCCAAGCCCCGCCAGACGGCGAGGATCACGAAAAGCGCGGCGATCGCGCAGGCGGCCCAAAGGAACGGAAGGGGCAGCAGCGGGTCGAAGAGAATGGTCTCTGTCATGTCCTGCCAGGTGCTCCCGCGAGGGTGTGAAGGTCGGTCATTGGCCCAGCCTGTCCAGAAGCGCCGGGACGTGGACCTGATCGGATTTGTAATTGCCGGTCAGGACATGGATCACGAGGTTGATGCCGAACCGCATCGCAATCTCGCGCTGACGTTCGCCCGCCATGCCGCGGCCGACGGGGTACAGCGGTGTTCCGAATTCGTCGGTGGCCCAGGCAGAGGCCCAGTCGTTCCCGCCGATGACAACAGGCGTCACCCCGTCGTTGAGATCGCGGAACGGCATGCCCTCGGCCAGTTCTGCATCCGGAGGCGAGGCCTCGACCCAGATGTCACGGCTGGCATAGCGGCCCGGGAAATCCTGAAGCAGGTAGAAGGTCCGCGTGAGCACATGATCTTCGGGGATCGGCGCGATCGGCGGGATATCCAGTGGCCGGGCGAGGGCCTGCAACTTGCGCCCCTCCGGCGAGCCGGAGCCGAACCCCGCCATATCCGCGTCGCGGGTGTCGAACACGATCATCCCGCCGGAGCGGAGGTAGCGGTTCAGCTTGGCATAGGCTTCGCGCGAGGGGATCGGTTGCCCGGCGGTCACCGGCCAATAAAGGATCGGGAAGAAGGCCAGTTCGTCCTCTTCGATGTCGATCCCGACGGGGAGAGCCGGCTCGACCGCCGTCCGGCGGAAGAGCGCGATCGACAGGCCCAGAAGCCCCTCTTCGGCGATCTGGTCGACCCGCGCGTCGCCGGTCAGAACATGCGCGAGGATAACCTCGCGCGTCGCGCTGATCGCGAAAAGGTCGTCGTCGGCATCGGGGCCGGCGCTCTCTGCCCCGCCCAGAGCGGGGGCCGTGTCTTGCGCCTGCGCGGCCTCCGGGGCGCCCGTCAGGAACAGGGCGGCGAGCACCACGGCGATGCCGGCACGCGGCCCGCGCAGCCGCCCCGAAAGCGCAAGCGAGGCCACGATATCAGCGAGCAGCAGGGCCAGAGCACCAGCCAGAATCCATCCTTTCAGGTCTGTCTCGCTTGTCAGTTCAAGCCCTTCGACGGTCACGTCAGAGGGCCAGAGCGCGGGTGACAGAACGTCGTCCGAGGCAACCGCGTTCACAGCAAGGCGCCTGTCTTCGCCTGTATAGAGACCGGGGAGCAGGTCGGGGCCCGGCCGCGCGGTCGCGATCCGTTCGCCTTCTACGCCTGTCAGCGTGTCGATCCGTTCCAGATTGCCCCGGGCATCCAGCACAAGTTCCGGGACCCAGATCGTGCCTGCAAGATCCTCGACCGTCGGTGCGGCGGGCCGCGTCGAGACGGCAAGCCGTTCGAGCATGTCGACAAACAGGCCCGACAGTGGAAGCGAGGACCATTCGGCGTTGGCTGTCACGTGGAACAGGACGACCTGCCCCTCGCCAAGCGGCTTGCGGGTGACAAGCGGCGTTCCGTCGCTGAGTTGCGCGATGACGCGCTGGGCCAGCGTCGGATCGGGCTGCGCCACGACCTGCGCCGTCACCGAGACATCGTCGGGCACGTCCAGTCCGAAGAAGGGGCTGTCTTCCTCGAAGGGCGCCAGTGCCTTGGGCTCTCCCCAGCTCATGGCGCCACCGACCGACCTCCCGCCGGCGCGGAGCCGGACCGGCAGAAGGGGGTGTTCCTCGGTCCGGGCCAGATCGCTACCGGCCAGCCGGGGACCGGCGAACCGGACAAGCAATCCACCGGCTTCGATCCACTCCTGAACGGCCTCGTCTTCGCCGGCGGCAAGGCCCGCCACATCGGCCAGAATGATCACGTCGGGATTGGCGAGCAGCACGTCCGATATCGTGCCGTCGATCAGGTCGGCGACAGGCGCCAGTGCCTGTTCGAGGTAATGGGTGGGCGACAGAAGCTCCAGCCCTTCGCGTTCGTTCGACCCCGCGATCAGCGCGACTTCGCGCCGCCGAAGCGCATCGTCGGCCAGCGTCACCGCACCGGCGGTGGAGATCCCCGTCACTTCGAACCGCGAGATGCGGTTGCGCAGCTCGGGTGGCAGGTCGAAGACGACCTCGGCCGTACCTTCGCCCGGCTCGAAGATCGCGGGCGCAGTGGCCAGACGGCGTTCGATTCCTGCAGGATCAAGGCCGATCGCGGCCACCTCGGTCTCGAAGGCATCGCCGACAGGGGTCCGGATCGCCTCGACGAGGATATCGCCGGCATCGAACCGCGCGGGCCTAAGGGCGAGGGTCCGTCGCGGAGACTGGAACACCGTCACATCGCCCCGGTCGCGCAGCGCCGTCAGAAGCGGGTCGCGGCTTTCCCGGTCGAGCCCGTCGGATATCCAGTAGGTGTCGAAACTGCCCTCGAAAGTCTCGGACCAGGCCATGACCTCGTCGAAGCCGGGGGCGAAGGGCGCGGGGCCGGTGGAGGGCAGGTCCAGCAACGTGGCCTCGGCGGCGCGGAATTCCGGGGCGCCCGGCGGCAGATCCGTCAGCGCGACAAGCGCGGTCGGCCGCCCTGCCCGACCGGCCTCGACAAGCAGAGCCTCGATCCGGGCGGAGCGGTCAGGCCAGCCGCGTGCGTCGGCCCAGGACGCGTCGGTCAGGATCAGAAGGGGGCCCGATCCTGTGCGTTCCGTCTGCGGATTCAGAAGCGGGCCGGCAAAGCCCAGAATGACAAGCGCTGCCGCCACCATCCGCAAGAGCAAAAGCCACCATGGCGTTCGGTCGGACTGGCTTTCGTCGTCACGCAATCCCAGCAAGAGTGCGACGCCGGGAAAGCGGCGGCGGATCGGCGCGGGCGGCACTGCCCGCAACAGCAGCCACAGGATCGGAAGCGCCGCGAGCCCAAGCAGGAGCCAAGGCGCCGTGAAGGCAATCGGACCAAGCGTCAACATCGGGGAAAACCATCCCTTTCCGGTCCGGATACGGTCGGACAGGTCATAGCCGCCGCTCCATCGCGTTGAAAATCCACATGAGCGCGGGCGCCGCGGGATCGCCCGTATGATGGCTGAGGAACTGCCATCCGGTCAGCCGGCTGAGCGCCAGAAGCCGTTCCTTGCGTTCGGCTAACCTCTGAATATAGCGCTCCCTCAGGTCCCCGGCCTTGAGCGTCTCATGAACGAAGGTGCCGCCCATGCTTTCGAAGATCGTCCTGCCGTCGAAGGGAAACGCCTCTTCTGCCGGGTCGAGGACCTGCACGATCGCGCCATGCACGCCGCGGTCGGCGGCCGATGTCAGCGCCTCTTCAACCGGCTCGAGGGGCCCGAGGAAATCCGACAGGAACAGCGCGCGTGAATGGGATGCCATGCCGCGTGCATCGGGATGCCCGTAATCGCCGGTGCCGTCCTCGGTGAACCGGGCGGCCATGCGGGCGATCTGCGCCCGGCCGCTGCGGGGCGGAAGATCTGGCAGGCCCACGCGTTCGCCGCCCCGCGACAACAGGATCGCGGTCGCAAGACCCAGAAGCCGGGCGCGATAGGCCTTGCTGTGCAGCTCAGAGCGCGAGGCGAACGACATGGACGCCGCGTCATCGGCCCAGATCGTCACGCTTTGCGCGACCTGCCATTCCTTGTCCTGAACGAAGGCGCCGTCGGAGCGTGCCGAACGGCGCCAGTCGATCGACCGGACCTCGTCATGATCCTGCGCCGGCCGGTATTGCCAGAACAGGTCACCCAGACCGGCGCGACGCCTGCCGTGTTCGCCCATGTGAACGTTGCGCGCGAGGTGCTCCGCCTCTGCCAGAAGGGGGGGCAGTGGTGCGGCAAGGGCCTCGGCGCCCGAGCGAAGTTGAAGCGGGGCGTCGGCCTCGGTCACGCGGCGGCCTCGACCCGGGTCGTTTCGTTGGCGATGCGGTCGATCACGCCCGACAGGCTTTCGCCGCGGGCGCGGGCCGCAAAGCCAAGCGCCATCCGGTGCGACAGCACGGGCGAGGCCAGCTTGCGCACATCCTCGGCCGAGGGGGCGAGCCGGCCCGACAGCAACGCTTCGGCCCGAACGGCCAGCATCAGGGCCTGTGCGGCGCGCGGGCCCGGGCCCCAGCTGACGGCATTGGTCACGTAATCGGGCGCGTCGGGCGTTCCGGGGCGGCAGGCACGGACCAGATCGAGGATCATCTCGACGATGGCCTCGCCCACCGGCATCCGACGCAGAAGCGCCTGTGCGGCGATCAGCTCGTCGGCGGTAAAGACTGCTTCGGATTTGGCATCTTCGACACCGGTCGTGGCGAACAGGATGTCCCGTTCGGCATCCCGGTCAGGGTAGGGCACGTCGATCTGAACAAGGAACCGGTCAAGCTGCGCCTCGGGCAGGGGATAGGTGCCTTCCTGTTCGATCGGGTTCTGCGTGGCCAGAACGTGGAACGGCGCGCCAAGCGGCCGGTGTTCGCCTGCGATCGTGACCTCGCGTTCCTGCATCGCCTGTAGCAGTGCGGATTGGGTCCGGGGGGAGGCGCGGTTGATCTCGTCGGCCATCAGGAGCTGGCAGAAGATCGGCCCTTCGATGAACCGGAACGCCCGGCTGCCATCAGCCGCGGTTTCCAGAACCTCGGAGCCGAGGATATCGGCGGGCATCAGGTCGGGCGTGAACTGGATGCGGTTGCCATGCAGCCCCATCACCGTCGAAAGCGTGTCGACAAGTCGCGTTTTGCCCAGACCCGGAAGCCCGATCAGAAGCGCGTGGCCCCCGCAGATCAGCGAGGTCAGCGTCAGATCGACAACCCGCTCCTGGCCGATGAAACGGCGCGCGATGCTGGCTCGCGCGGTGGCAAGCCGGTCACCCAGCGCCTCGATCTCGGCAACCAAATCGGTGTCTGACGTCATGACATTTTTCTCCTGACCACTATAGTCGCTATTCCAGCAGATATCGCGCCCAGCCAAAATGGCAAAAAAGAAGAGCGACACATGATCGTGACACCATCGGCGGAAAGCATCGCATCATCGGCCAAGGCGGCGGCGGGAAAGGGCCTGCCACCGGTCGAGAAATGGGATCCCCCCTTCTGCGGTGATCTGGATATGCGGATCGCCCGTGACGGGACATGGTTCTATCTTGGCACGCCGATCGGGCGGCCCGGGCTGGTCTGGCTGTTTTCCTCGATCATCCGGAGGGATGGTGATCGCTATTTCCTTGTAACGCCAGTCGAAAAGGTCGGGATCACCGTTGACGACGCGCCGTTCGTGGCCGTGGATTTCGATCCGGTCGTGGGTGGGCTCGAGTTCGTCACCAATGTCGGGGACAGGGCCATCGCCGGCCCGGATCACCCGATCCGCGTCACGCGCGACCCGGAAACCGGCGAGCCTTCGCCCTATGTCCTGATCCGCCGCAACCTCGAGGCGCTGATCGACCGAAAGAGTTTTTACCGACTTGTCGAACTTGGGGTGACCGAAGCCCATGAAGGTCGTGACTGGTTCGGCATCCGGTCCGGCGGGGAATTCTTTCCCATCATCCCGAGCGCCGAGCTGGACGTCTGATCCTCTTGCCCGCGCAAGCGGGCAGATTTTCGCCTTCCCGCAGCCCAACAATCCGCGTTATCGTGCGGTCCAAAGCGTTTCGTCATTCTTGCGAGGATTAAAATGGCCGATTTCGATTCCCAGATCCGCGAAAGCCAGCAACAGGTCGCCGAGGCGCAGTCCAAGATTTCGGAACTGACCAGCCGTATCGAGATTGCCCGGCAGAAGATGGCCGAAGGGTCGGATATTGCTGTCGATATCGAGAATGCCTCGCTTGAGGATGTTCACGCCCACACCGAGGTGATGAACGCCAACATCGCCGAATTGATCATGGGCCTCGATGATGTGACCGCTGGATTCTCGAAGGATTTCGACGAGATGCGGAACAAGACAGGCTGGGAAACCCTTGTTGGCGTGTTCTCTTCCGCGAAGGCCGATTCGATGCGTCAGGAACGCATGAGAACCGCGTCGATCGACGACAAGTTGCAGGACCTGATTTCCAAATCCGACACCATCGTGAAGCTTCTGGAAAATCAGCTCAACATGCTGAACGAACAGAAGGAGCAGGTCGAGACGAACCTGACCGGCACCTTGCAGGAACGCGAGACCACCGTGGCCGAACTGGAATCGGTGCGGGCCGAGGTGCTGGCTCTGGATCCAAAGATCATCGAGCTGGAAAACAAGATCAGCGTCGAACAGGACGCCGCCACGCGCACCCGGCTTGAAAGCGAACTGGCGGAGATCAACACCCGCTACAACGAACTGGTCCAGCAGGAGCAGGTCAAGCTTGCCAAGTCCCAGACGCTGGAACGGTATATCGAGAAGGGCAAGACCTGGATCGACAGCCTTCAGAACCAGGCCGCGACGCAGATGGTGCTGATCAACAAGCTGCAGACGGACACCAAGCAACGCGTCGTCCTGTATGACGCCCTGTCGAAATCACTGAAAACCGCGCAGCAGCAGGACGTGGCTCACCGGATCAACGAGATCGGCGTCAAGACGGATCAGGAAGCACAGACCGCCATGGCCGCCATCGGGTCCGCCACGAATACGCGCATGGCCGAGATGATGGAGGCGCATGAGGATCACATGGTCTTTGCGCGCGAGGTGCTGGAGCAGAAGGCAAAGGCCGACGAGCGTTTCATGCGGCGGTTCCAGAAGATCGTCGAAAAACACGACAGCAATCTTTACGGAGCGTGAGGTTTGCGAGGTCAATACCGTCTCGAGGCACGCCGCCGATCGGGGCGCCGAAAGGCATGAGGGCGGGCTGCGCCTGTGCCCCGCCGGATGTTGCACCTTCAATGGATGCAGGGGATCCACATGCGTCGACTTGATTCACACCAACTCGCCGGTCTGGCGATAATCACGGGCCTCTTCATTGCGATGATCGCGGTAGGCCTTGGTTGGTATGGTTCGGCGCTTGTTGCCGGGTTCATCGCGGTGCTGGTTGCGGGCATAATCGGCCCCGAAGGCAAGGGTAGACCCGGCGGAGATTTCCATCACGATGGCAGAAGCGACGGCGGCTGTGACGGTGGAGATTGATTTGGACAGGCCGGGCGCTCCGCAACAGGGGAGAGGTGCGCGGAGGTCATGCTCCTGCTCCGGTGCGGCCATTGATGAACGCCGCGAGACATAAACCATGAGTCGAACGATTTGACGCGGCAGAAGCTTATACTGGCGGCCCTGCTTGTCCTGGCCCCGCCTGTGGCTGCGCAGGACGCGGACTGGGAACGTGCGGACGATGTCACGACCGCGGTGCTTGCCGAGGATGGCGCGGAATTGCTGAGTTCATCGTCCTTCGTGGACGGTCGGGACTATATCTCGATCACCTACTGGATGCGCGGCACCCTGCGGCGGAATATGTATCGCTGCGTGGATCGCGTCAGTTCAGACGGAGTGTCGCGCCGGTCACGATGCGCGCGGGTGACATCATGAATGTCGGTGGAGAAACCGCGCGGGTTAAGTGTCTCGGAGAGGTAAGTGTCGGGGGGGATAAGGCCCTGACCCCCTCGGGCTTCGGGGGCTTCGCCCGATCGCGCGCCCAACTTGGCACCAGACGGGCAAGCCTGCCGACGAGGCGCGGCAGCAAAGCGGGAGAGGCCGGTGGCTGAGGTCGATAAATCATTGCCAGCCGATCATTTCGATCTTGAGGACACCCGGGTCACGCGCCGGTATTTCGGCAAGTTCGATGCGATCACCGGGCATCTGGCCCGGGTTGCCGGCCGCATGGAAAGCGAAGGGCACCTCAATCGACGCGAGGTCGATGCGCTGGCCCGATATCTTCTGGCGCTGGGGCTGAGTTTCAGGGCGCTTGCCCATAAGTACCATTTCTCCGGCCGGTTTCCCCATGCCGGAAAGCTGACCTTCGACCGTGTCGAAAGTGGCTTTCCGGTGTTTCACGAACTCCTCGAGATGGCCAACGACGCGCAACAGGCCGAACGGCACCTGTCGGGCATGCCGACCGAAGAGCGGCTGAAGGACGAAATGGTCAAGGTGATCCTGTCGGAGCGGCAGATCCCGTCGAAACTTCAATATGCCCTTTCACAGCGGCTCTATTACGAGGAGCTTCGCAAGGGCGGGCTGTTCTGGGCCCGCAATGATCCCGAGGCCACCTGGCTTGGCAACAACGGTGATGACCGGCGCCGATACCTGCTGCGCTGGGCGGTCTATGACAGCACGATCAACCTGCCCGTCATCTACCTGATGGAGGTTGAGGATTCCGGTCGCACGGGCCTTCCCAAGGACGAGCGGCGCTGGCCGGAAACGCAGGCCCACCTGATGAGCCAGGCTGTGGCCGGGCTCAAGCTGCTGACGATCGCGACAGGGTTCGACAAGGATTTCGACGATCTGCACCCGACGCGGCTGAGGCGGTTTCACATCGGGCCGATGTACAGCCATGCCTTCACCCGTCAAACCGGACCGATCCGCGATGTTCTGGCCCAGGCCAAGGCACCGCCCGGCGAAGACTGGGCGCTGGTCTGGACCGAGGAAGAGCTGGTCAGCGAGCGATCGGAGAAGGAAAAGTCCGGCTGGTTCGGCAGTGTCGAGCGGCAGATTTTCGCGCTTGATCCCTTTGCCGGTCGCGGTGCGGAAACCGGCGCCACGCGGATGGAACGCGCGATCATCCTGCCCGAGCGACCCTTTCAGGCGCTGTCAGAGCTGAACCCGCCGGGTTTCGCCGATGTGCGCAAGTTCGTGGTGGGGTCGGGCGGTCGGGTTCTGAGCTATCGGTGATGCGGGGGGGCGGCCAAATTTCGCGAAATTTGGCGGAAGGGGGCGATGCCCCCTGTCGGCCGCAGGCGGCCGATGCCTGCTTCGGCAGCGATCGGGAAAAGATGACAGGCGCCCCATGGTGCCCAAAGTGGAGGATCTGGTGCGATGAGTGAGACCGCCGATTTCATGGAACTTCGCGAAGAAGATATCGTGAAGCATTATCCCGCCGCGCTGGACCTGCTGGACGGCTTCGATCACGCGCCGCGTATCGCGAAGCCCGCGGGGAATGCCGCGCCGGAGCGCTCTCCGGGGATCGGAGGTCGGCGGGCGTTCCGGTCGACGACACCGGGGCTTGTCACCCGCAGGACGCGGCGCGCCGAAGGTGTCCATATCCTCGAGGCCATTGCCGAGATGGAGGGAGGGACGGGTCTCGTCTCGCCGGTGCAGGCGGCCGTGCAGACGGCGCTCCACCGGGCCATCTCCATCGCGCTCGCCATCTCTGAGACATTCGCCGAAAGCACCGGGCTGGCCGATCTCAAGCGGCTGAACCTCGAGGGGGCTTTGCCGTCCGACAAATCGCGTGACTTCTCGGCCCTGCTGACGGCCGAGGCGCTGATCACGCTGCATGTGTTCGGCAATGCCGTGGCCTTCCTTCTGGCCTCGCATGCCACGGAGGAACAGGTCGAGATCGGCGATCTGGAAGAGGTGCTGACCGAGAACGGGCAATTGGCCCTTCACGGCGCCTTGTGGGAACTCGAGGCCGATATCTCGGCCTTTGCCACAACCGAGCCGCGTCTTGTCGCGACCGTTCTGGCCTTTGCCGAAGCGCTGATGAGCAAGGCCGCTGCGCGCGCCGGAACCGCCACGGACCTGGATGCCTTTACCTCGGCCAGCTGGAAGGTGGAGGCCGACGGCCTTGTGATCCGGGGGTTCGCGCCGTCGTTGAAGGCCAAGAGCACCACCCTGACCATGACCTTTAAGAAGCCGCACGAGGTCGTCGGCAACCACATCGCCAAATACCAGGCGCTGCGCCTGTCGAAGATGCTGATGGCCTATGATTTCGACCGGCGGCTGAACCCGTTTGCCGAACTGGGCGGGTTCATATTCACCTTCATGGGCGACGGTGCGCCGGGCACCGGCAAGACGACGCTGATCCAGATGATGGCCGGGCTGATCAACGATTACTGCCAGGTGGCGGGCTATACCTTCCGGTATCAGAACCTCAGCACCGACAATATCGACAGCTATCAGGGAAAATCCGGTCAGAACGCGCGCAGTTTCATCAACACCATCATCGACCCGCAGGTGATCGGCTTTGGCACGATCGACGATATCGACATGCTGGCGGGCAAGCGCGGCGACCGGCAATCAAGCGCGGGTCAGCTGGAAATCACCTCCGTGCTGATGGATGCCTTCGCGGGCGCCAACACCGTCGTGCGGGGCAACTGCACCTTTGGCATGTTCTCGAACTATCCCGAGAACGTCGATGACGCGCTGCGCCAGAGGGCGGGCGCGCGGTTCCTTGTCGACGGGCCACAGACCCGCGAGGATTACATCGATATCTTCGCGCTTCTTCTGGGCAAGAATCACGACATTCCGCTGGGGGACCACGAGGTCTTTGCCGCGCAGCAGATCCAGAAGGCCGTTGCCGCGAGTTTCGAAAGTCACAATCGCCCCAAGGAAGAAGGGCTCGTCGCCGTCTGGGAGAAGACCGAAGACCGGATCGGAAAGCTCGACACGATTGCCAAGATCGGCACCTATCTCAAGGGTATCCAGGAGGCTGATCCGCGCTTTACCGGGCGCGCGATCAAGAACATTACCGATGCCATCAAGGTCAGGTCGATGGATTTCGAACTGCCCGATGAATGGATGGAGAACCCCGATCTGTTTATCTTCAAGGATTATGACACCAAGCTGCGTATGATCACCGAACTGCGCCGCGAGATCACCGTCGAGATGGTGATCCAGGAGATCAACCGATACGCCGACAGCGAATTCCGCTATGCCGACAAGTCCGATGAAGAAGCCATCAAGAAGATGGTGCGTGAATACGGACTGACCGAGGAGGCCAAGCGCCGCTACCTTGCCCTGAGAGACGGGCCGCAATGAGCGGGCCGACAACATCGACGGACGAAGGCGGTTCACAGTGAAGGGCCCGGCCAAGTCGATCATGGGCAAGAAGCTTCAGGCCGAAGCGGAAGAACAGGCCTGGACGCGGGCTGTCATCCGGGCGGCCTTCCTGATCGTTCTGGCGTTCGGCGCGGCGTGGTGGTGGCGCGATGTGGCGTGGCAGGGGCGGACGGAGCTGGCCTCCGCCAGTGATCCGGCCTCGGATCTGGCATTGCGTCAATCGGCCTATCTGGCCTGGGCGGCCATGCTGATCCTGATGCCCGCCTTTTATGGCTTCTGGTCGCGCAACCGGTCGGCCAAGGCATGGCGGACATGGCGGTCGCATTGGACGCTGGGGCTCTGGCTTCTTGTCCTGCATCTTCTGTGGTCGGCCTATGCGGCATTCGGATGGAACGTGCCTGCGATGATCGACAGCCCCCGCGTCACCGCTTTCTGGCCGGCGCTGGCACTGGTGGCGTGGTGGGCGTTCGATGTCTGGATCGCCTCCCGGCAGGAGGAGGAAACCCGGCTTGTGATGGTTGAGCGCGTGCTTCTGAGCCTTGCGGTGCTCGCGCTGTTTGCCAAGGGCGCCCTTTGGGAGGGCGATACATTGGTGGGCACTGTCCTGTGTGCCGCATTGATCGCGTCAGCCGTGATCTCCGGGCATGATGCCTGGAAGAAACGGGGCAGGGTTTGAGCGGCCTGTTCCAGTTCACGGCGGCCTATCTGCCCTGGGCCGTCTGGATCGCCGTGATGGTCAGTCTCGGCTGGCGGATACCGGCCGCGGTTGCCGCGACGGAGCGTCCCGGTCGGGATGCGGGGCGACGGTTTGCCTATGGCGCGGTCGCCCTGACCCTGGTCAGCCTGCCACTGGTCTATCTGATCGCCAGTCTGCAAGCTTCGGTCTTCGGGGGCGAAGGCGCGCGCTGGGCCGGGCCCGAGGTTTTGCTCGCAACGGTCGTAATCATCGCCCCGGCGGTATATATTCCGGTGTTGACGGTGCGCTGTGCACAGCTCTGGCTGCGGGAACGCGGCGCCGGTGACTAACCTGTGCGATCAACGCAGAAAGGGAACCCACGCAATGATTGCCGACGGTCTTCTTCTTCCCGCGCTCGTTCTTGCGTTGGTGGGCTGGCTGGTGCCCCGGGGGTTGAGCCTTGTCTTTCCGGAAGGTGTGAAACCGCTGCTGATCCTCGCCTTTGTTTCGACGGTGATCATGTTCCTTGTGGGGTCGTCCTTTTTTGTGGGGCTCTACCTCGTGCGCGGCGTGCCGATGGAGGCTGTTCTGTCCGGCGGATTGGCAGATGTCGTCGTGCATTTCGGTCGGTTGGGCCTGATCTCGGCCCTGCTGTGGGGGCCGATCATGATCCTGAGCGTGGCGGGATTGCCCAAGCATTGGGTCGAGGAGACGTGGTGATGCCTGTAACGATCTTTCTGTCAGATGCCCGACGTGCAGAGGTCGGGGCCAAGATGCGGGCGTGTTTGCAGATCGGCCGGACCCATGGTGTCTGCAGCGCTTCGTGGAGGGTGCGCACATGAAGCGGCTGATCGAACGGGGGCTGATGTTCGGCAACCTGATCCATATCCAGAGCCCGGTTCTGGTCGAACGCTACAACCGATCGCTCAAGCATCTGACGGGCAAGCAGACGACCCAGAGCGATTTTCACATCGATATTTCTGGGTTCTCGCCCGAAATCGGGGATGAGCTGGGCGATCTGCATTATCTCAATCAGGCGGGTGTGAACCGGCAATTCATCCTGCTGACGACGGATCAGAAATCCGCGCCGCTGCTGAATGCGTCGTTTTCGACCTCGCGGGGGATCCTGAAGAAATTCATCAACGAGAACGAGCCCCAGCTGTTTGCCCTGACGGCCCGCGATGCCGTTGCCGGTGAACTGGTCAATTCGGTCTACCTCGCCGAAACGCCAAGGCGGCTGTTCGACATTCGCAGGGTCCGGATCGAGGCCGATACGACATCCGGCACGGTCGCCACCGCCGCGCGGCTTGGCGAGATGATCGACCGGTTCAAGACCGAACGTGATGCCTGGTGGGACGATGTTCTGATCGCCGAGATGATCGGACTGGCCCGCGAAACCGGCGATGTGACGCGCAATCCGGTCGAACTGAAAGAGATGTGGTTCGATCAGGACAATTACTGGACGTCGCTGTTTGGCGGCATCTACCTGTTTCGCGGCGTCGACACGCCCGCCGTCATCTCCGCAGACCCGGATCGCGACCTTGGCGATCTGCCGATCGACCGGGTTCTGCGGTTTCGTGATCGGTCTGCGATCGCGAAATTCCTCGAGGAAAACGGTCTTGTCGAGCCGATCGTCACGGCTCGAGGGATCGATGCGGCCGCGATCCTGCGCCAGAAGATGGATTTCATCGTGGCCGAAGTCGCCGCGATCATGGGCGAAGACCTCGAAGGGGCGACCCGAAGGGACCTGCGCCTTCTGGGGCGGCGGTTCGCGAAACTCCTTCCGCCGGATTGGCAGGGGCTGGCGGCCCTTGTCCGCTGGGCCGAAGAGGGGGGCGACTGGCCGCATATCGACAGCGAGCATCCCGCCTATTTCTATACGCTCCGGGCCCGCGACGTGCCTGATGCCGATCTGGTGAACATGCTGCTGTCGGAACTGTCCCCGCTCGACATCCGGCAGCTGTTCATCTGCCACAAGGAGGCCTTCTACAGGGCATATGCCGGTTGGCCCGAACCCAAGAAGGCCTATGTCGCCGATTTCCTCCATCGCGAATACATGGTCGACAAGGCCGGAACGCGCGAGGCGCTCTTCGGTCACGAAGAGGGCATGGACAACCCGGTCCGGGCGGTGAATTCTCCGTGGGACAAGACCGGCGGGCCACCACCGGTGCCACGGGACGATCTGGTCGAGCTGGTCGGGCCGTGGGGCGCAGTCAAACGGGAACGGGACAGGTAGATGGGTGTAATCAGGCTTTTCGTTGTCGCCTTTGTCGTTCTGACGGTGATCTATGTGTCGATTTCGCTTTATTCACGGGCGGTCCGGCGGGACAAGCTGGAACGCGAGTGGGACGAGGAAATCCGCGAGGGCGATCGCGACGCGTTCGTGAAAGAGGGGCTTGCCGATTACGACGGATCTTTGAGGCGGCGACTGATACTGGCTGTCTATATCATTCCGGTGGCCATCGTCGGCACCATTATCTATCTGGTCAATTATTGAGACACCGCCGGGGAGAGGCATCATGCTGGGCTATCTGAAATGGACATGGCGGATCGTCTTCTGGAGTGTCTTCGTCGCCTTCCTGACCTACGTGCTGCCTGACCGGGATGTCGTCCGGGTCGTCTCGACCGAGGTGATCCGAACCGATTTCACGCCTCTCAACCGCATGTTCTATGCCCAGGCCGACAGCGGCAACGCCGAGCAGCCGACCCGGGATCTTCGGCTGATCAACACCGTGCGCCGCAACGGCAACGTCTATGTCTATCGCAACGAGGATACGGGCTGGATCTGGCCGCCCTATTTCAAGTTCGACAGCTCCGATCTTCAGGCCGAGGCCGAGGATCTGATCTCGACCGCCGATAATCCGCAATGGGCGGTGATAATGCATTACGGCTGGAGGGTGCGTTACCTGACGATCTTTCCAAACGCGATCACGATCCGGCCCATCGACGATCCCGAGATCCGGCTGATCCCGTGGTTCAACATTGTTGTCCTGACGATCCTTGGTGCCCTGGTCTGGGCGATCCTCGTGCGCTGGCGTCGTTTCAAGGCGCGCCGGATCACGCCCCGGATGCAGCAGGTCGACGCCGCCATCGACGAGCAGAAGGCAGGTGTCTCGCGCTGGCTGGCCTCGTGGCGGCGCAAGTCCTGACCGGCTGACTTTCGGACGGACCCCCGGGCGGCGAGGGTGACGGATCACTCGCCGTAGGGGATCCAGATCGTCTTGACCTCGGTCGCGGCATCAAGGAACGGACGGCCCTCGCCTTCGGGTCCATGCCAGTCGCGGGCACGGGCGTTATTGACCCAGCTGCGCTTGAGGTTGTTGGCCGATAAGTCCTCCACCGTGGCCGAGATGTCGGACGACGAGAACGACCAGACCGCATCCACGTCGTGATGCCCGGCAAGCGGTGCCGCAAGCTCGATATGCGAGCCGGTCAGGATGTTGACCACGCCGGCCGGCACGTCAGATGTCTCCAGAACCTGATAGAAATCGGTGGCGGCCAGCGGGAACGGTTCGTTCGCGACTGCAACGACGCGGCTGCCCATGGCGATCGCCGGCGCAAAGGCCGACACCAGACCCAGAAGCGGTGCCTCATCGGCGCAGAACACTCCGATCACGCCGGTGGGTTCGCGCATGGCCAGCGCCACGCCCCGGATCGGCACGCCGTGGGCCTGACCGTCGAATTTGTCTGCCCATGCCGCATAGGTGAACAGCCGGCGGATCGAAAGATCGACCTCCTCCGCGCCGTCCTGCCCGGTCATCGATTCGATCCGGGCTGCGAATTCGCCGGCGCGGGCCGACAGGTTCTCGGCGATGTAATAGAGGATTTGCGCCCGAAGGTGACCGGTGGTCCGCGACCAGGCCTTTGCCGCCTGCGCAGCCTCTACCGCGTTGCGGATGTCTTTCCTGTTGGCAAGGCCCACTTCCCCAAGCCTGACGCCCGAGGGGCCAAAGACCGCCTTCGAATAGCCGCCGTCAGGCCGGGCCTGCTTGCCCCCGATATAGAGCTTTGCCGTCCGGTCGAGCGGACCCGCCGTCGCGCCGTTGCCCTTATGCGCCGGGATCGGAGCAAGCGAGGCGGGATCGACGGCGGGGCGAAGATAGGCGGCCAGCCCTTCCCATCCGCCCTCGCGACCGAAACCGCTTTCACGGACGCCACCGAACGGGGCGGCTGCGTCGAACATGTTCGTCCCGTTCACCCAGACGACGCCGGCTGCCAGTTTCGGTGCAATGTCGAGGGCAAGGTTGATGTTTTCCGACCAGACCGAGGCGGCAAGCCCGTAGCGCGTGTCATTGGCCAGCGCCACCGCCTCGGATGGCGTGCGGAAGGTCGTGGCGACAAGGACCGGGCCGAAAATCTCTTCCTGCATCAGGGGCGAGGCGGGTGACAGCCCGGTAATCAGCGTGGGTGGATAGAAGCAGCCCTGATTGGGCAGCGCGCAGGCCGCGACATGGGTTTGCCCTTCGGTATTGGCAGCGACGAGCGAGTGGATACGGTCAAGCTGAACCGGATCGACGATTGCGCCCACGTCGATACATTTGTCGAGCGGGTCGCCGATGCGCAGCTTGTCCATCCGGGCGCGCAGCCGGGTGTGGAAGTCCTCGGCGATGCCCTCCTGAACCAGAAGCCGGGATCCCGCGCAGCAGACCTGCCCCTGATTGAACCAGATCGCATCCACCAGCCCCTCGACCGCGCTGTCGAGATCGGCGTCGTCGAAGACGATGTAGGGTGACTTGCCGCCCAGTTCGAGCGTGAGAGGAATGCCGCGCCCGGCGGTGGCCTTGCGGATATGGCGGCCGACCTCGGTCGAACCGGTAAAGGCGATCTTGTCGACGGGCTGATCGACAAGTGCGGCCCCGGTTTCACCTTCGCCGGTGACGATGTTCAGGACACCGGGCGGCACGCCTGCGGCCTGTGCGATCTCGGCAAAGACGAGCGCCGAGAGGGTGGTATATTCGGCCGGTTTGATCACGACCGTGTTTCCGGCCGCCAGCGCGGGTGCCACCTTCCATGCCAGCATCAGAAGCGGAAAGTTCCACGGGATGATCTGGCCGCAGACCCCATGGGCACGCATCCCGGGCTGTTCGCTTTCAAGAAGCTGGGCAAGGCCTGCGTGGAAATAGAAATGCCGGATCGCCAGCGGCACGTCGATGTCGCGGCTTTCGCGGATGGGCTTGCCGTTATCGAGGCTTTCCATCACCGCCAGAAGTCGGGAATTGCGCTGCATGCCCCGCGCGATCGCATAAAGGATACGGGCGCGGCCATGCCCGCCCAACGCCTCCCATGCCGGTTGCGCGGCGCGGGCATGATCGACGGCGCGGGCCACCTCGTCGGCGGTGCAGCGGGTGATGCCGGCGAGGCGCTCTCCGGTGGCGGGGTTGCGGCTCTCGAAATCGTCGCGCGCCGGGCCCCAGTCCCCGTTGATGAACGGCGCGGCACTGTGGCCTCGCGCCTCGAGCCAGGCCATTGCCTCAGCCGTGCTTTCGGGGGCGGGGCCGTATTCCATCGTCTCGAAGATCTGCTTGATGGTCATCGTTCGGGTCCTTGTCCGATATGCCCCTGTCAGGCCATCGCGTGGCGCCATCCGGCGGAATATGCGCCGGTGACATGGTGGTCGAGCTGGCGTTCGATATCGCCCAGAAGCGATGAGGCGCCAAAACGGAAGAGATCGGGTCTGAGCCAGCGGTCGCCCAGCTCGTCCTTGACGAGCGCGAGATAGACCAGTGCGTCCTTGGCCTTGGAAATGCCGCCCGCGGGCTTGTAACCGACCTTGATCCCTGTCTTGTCTTCGTATTCGCGTATCGCGCGCAACATCGTCAGCGTCACCGGAAGGGTGGCGTTGACCGATTCCTTGCCGGTCGATGTCTTGATGAAATCGGCGCCCGCCATCATGCAGACGAGCGAGGCGCGGGCCACGTTGCGCAGCGTGCCCAACTCGCCCGTGGCAAGGATCGCCTTCACATGGGCATCGCCGCAGGCGGCCCGGAATTCGGCCATCTCGTCGTAGAGCGCCTGCCAGTTGCGGGTCAGAACATGGCGGCGCGAGATCACGATGTCGATCTCGTCTGCACCGGCGGCGACGCTTTCGCGGATCTCCTCGACCCTGAGCCGGAAGGGCGACAGCCCCGCCGGAAACCCGGTCGAGACGGCGGCCACCGGGATGCCGGAGCCCTTCAGGGCCTCGACGGCGACAGGCACCATCTCGTGATAGACGCAGACGGCGCCGGTGGTCAGCCCCTCCATCCCGATGGCCGACAGGATGTCGGGCGAGACGGGCTGGCGGGCCTTGGCGCAGAGCCTTTGCACCCGGCCTGCGGTGTCGTCGCCCGACAGGGTGGTCAGGTCGATGAGCGAGACTGCCTTGCAGAGCCATGCCGCCTGCCAGTCCTTCTTGACCGACCGGCGCCCGGGAAGTGTCGCGGCGCGGCGTTCCACGGCAGAGGTGTTCACCCTGACGTTTGCCACCCAGTCCAGATCAAGCGGCATGCCGGGATTGCGCGGCTCGTGCAGTTGGGGCAGCTGGTTATCCGTGGTGGTGGACCCGGACTTGTCCGGGGCGGTCTGTGTGCGGGCCATCGGTATCTCCGTTGATCGCGCGAACCGTCGCATGGGTCAGCGGACGAGACAAGTTTTACCATACGGTAAAATCGCGGAAGACGCGTTCTAGAACCCGAAGGCGGCCAGTCCCTCGGCGAGGGTGGCGGCAACGAGATGGGCGTGAACGCCGTCGGTCGCGTGCTGATCGGGCACCTGAACCACGGTCATGCCCGCCGCACGTGCCGAACTGGCGCCTGTTTCGCTGTCCTCGAAGGCAAGGCACCGGTCGGGCGCAGCGCCCAGGGCCGCCGCCGCCACCTCGTAGGGGGAGGGATGGGGCTTGGGCGAAGTGGCATCCTCGACCGTGATGACGGCGCCGAAGAAATGACCGAACCCGGCGCCCCTGATCTTGGCGGTCGCCATGTTTCGGCGGCTTGAGGTGCAGATCGCCATCGGAAGGCCGTGCAGGCGGATGCGTTCGAACACCTCGGGCACGCCCGGCTTCAGGGGGATGCCGGCGTCAAAGCGGATCTCGCACAGCCTGTCCCATTCGGCGAAGAAAGCGGCCCGATCCAGCGATCTGCCGGTCTGCTCGGCGATCAGTTCCGCGCGGCGATTGTCGTCGATGCCAGCGAGGGTTTCGAAGAAATCCAACCCCACGGGATGGCCAAGCGCATCACAGGCGGCGACGCCGGTTTCATTGCACAGCACCTCGGTGTCGATCAGCGTGCCATCGAGATCGAAGATCACGGCATCGAATGACGACGGCCTAGAAATCGAGGACGAAGCGTTGAAACCCGTTGTCAGTTGATCCCGCATGTCGAATTGACCTTCCCACAATATCGCTGACATGGGCTGTCGACCCGCATCCGCTCAAGAACGAGGCAGAGGTGTCAGGAATCGACGCGAAACGCCAGACCTCTTGCGGCGTGGGATCGAATTCGGCGAGGCTGAAATACGCGGTGAGGATGTCGATGATCGGGGCCTCCAGCCGCGTGACGGACCGGGCCTGACGTGCCTCGGCATAGCCGCCGCCGCCGCTTGCTCGGAAGCTGTTGGTCAGCACAATGACACGGTCTGTCGGGGTGATTGCCCGGCCGCCGGCGAGACGGATGTTGCGGACCCGCTCGGTCGGACGTGTGGGGTCGATCTCGTAGGTCAGGCCATGGATCACGTCGAACTGGTAGGGCGGCACCTGGGGGTCGATCAGGGGCTGGTCGTGCCCGCCGGGTTCGATCCGTGCAAAGATCCGTGCGGCATGGTCAAGCCAGCGGCGGAGTTGATCGCCGTCCAACTCGATCGCGCAGAGGTCGTTGGGAAAGGGATAAAGCTCTGTCGCATGCCGCAAGAGAAGGGGGCCTTTCGGAATATCGACATATCCGGCCACCCCACCATGGCCACCGGCCCGGAACGGAGAGACCGCGGCCAAGAGGGGCAAGCCCGCGTCGGCGAGCGACGTCTCCTGCCGGGCAAACCTTTCGAGAGCGCGGGCCGTGACCGACAGGGCGCTGCAGGGGGCGGCCAGCGTGAAGTAGGAGTGGATCGGCGCCGGTGTATGACCCACCTCACGGCGGATAAATCGCAACGTCGCCTCGTGCGTTCTGGCCACGACCTGCCCGATCGGAGCGATATCCAGCCTGGCCAGATCGTCGTCGGCGGCCTCGACCGGTTCGGCGCTGCATTCGAAACCGCTGACTTTCCAGCCCTGACCATCATGCGACAGGTCCAGATCCACCCGCCCAAGATGTGAGCCATAGGCGCCCGGCATCACGACAGGGATGCCGCATATGGACCCGGCAACCGGATCCGCATCGGCAAGGTCGTCCCACCTTGGCCCCGGAAAGACCCTGTGGACGTGGCCCGCGACGATCGCGTCGATCCCACCGACGGAGGCAAGCTGGGCCACGGCATTTTCCTTAACGTCGGGGTCCGCGGCTGCCGCGATACCGGAATGGGCCAGCGCCACCACGATATCGGCCCCGGCCTCGCGCAGGCGCGGCACAAACTGGCGTGCGGTCTCGACGATGTCGCATCCGTGGAGGTCGGACCCGACGGAGAAGCTTTCCCATTCCACGGTCTGGGGCGGCGCGAAGCCCACGATCCCGATCTTGAGGACCCGTTTGGCCCCGTCGGGCGCGGTGATCGTCTTGTCGATCAGCGCAAGCGGCACAAAGCCCGGCGAACCCTGCCGCCCCGACGGGTCACTGGTGCGGACGATATTCGACGACACGAAGGGAAAATGCGCGCTTCTGGTCAGATCGTCGATGAAGTCGAGGCCAAAGGTGAAGTCATGGTTGCCGGGGGTCACCGCGTCATAGCCCATGTCGTTCATGGCGGCGATCATCGGATGAACCCGGTCGTGCCCCAGTTGGACGGCGTCGGACACCGGGCTGCCCTGATAGGCATCGCCATTATCGACCAGCAGCACGGCTGTCCCGGGGCACGACAGGAAATCCCGTGTCAGTCGTCGGAACAGTTTCGCAACCGACACAAGTCCGCGTCCCGGAGCGGGGCGATCCGACAGGTAGTCATGGGGTGCGAACTGCATGTGCAGATCCGTCGTCGCGAGGATGCGAAGACGTGCCGATGGTCGATCAGCGTCCCGATTCCGATCCGTATCCGAGTTCAAGCAGGATGTCCGTACGTATTTTCAACCTATGGGCGATTAAACCTTTTTCTGTGCGAATGTCGATGGTTTGGAAAACCATTCGTGAGAAATTGCGGTTTCCCTCGGATCGTGTCAATTCAATGCCATGAAGATAGCAGAGACGGTCACCTTCGGTGGCTCCGCACTTGATCGGCGTGCCGATCTGAGATCCCGGCCAGACACGCTTGCCTCGCTGATGTTGCAGGACGATGCCGGTATTGTCCCGTTCTGGCGGGGCAAACCGCTTGTCACACGCGCCGGCGACGATATCGCGCTGGGCTGGCTCAAACCGGGTCACGAGGCGCTGGAGGATGCCGTGGAGCCGCCGGTCTTTCTCGGTCTCGACGAGGGACGGCCGGTATGGGCGGCCGATATCTCGCGCTGGAACCCCGAGGATGTCGACCTGTCGACGCTTGGCCTGTTCCTTGATCCCAGCGAGCAGCATCATCCCGACATCGGCGATGACATGTGGTTCGCCGAATTGCGCGCGGTGATGATCCGTCTCGATCCACGCAATGCCGAGCTTGCGGCATCGGCCAAGGCGGTGCTCGGCTGGCATCAGACGCATGGGTTCTGTTCGCGCTGTGGCAGCCGGAGCCGGATCGAGATGGCCGGCTGGCAGCGGGTCTGCCCGGATTGCGGCGGTCATCATTTCCCGCGAACCGATCCGGTCGTGATCATGCTGATCCTCAACGGCAATGATGTTCTGCTGGGCCGCAGCCCCGGCTGGCCGGAGGGCATGTATTCTCTGCTTGCCGGATTCGTCGAGCCGGGCGAAAGCCTCGAGGCCGCGGTTCGTCGCGAGGTGTTCGAGGAAACGGCGGTCAAGGTGGGGTCGGTGTCCTATCTCGCCTCTCAGCCCTGGCCGTTTCCGGCCTCGCTCATGTTCGGTTGCATGGGCCATGCGACAAGCCGCGAGATCGAAGTCGATCCCGAGGAAATCGAACACGCGCTTTGGGTCAGCCGCGAGAGGCTGGCCGCTGCGTTCCGGAACGAAGATGATACGATCAAGCCGGCAAGACCGGGGGCAATTGCACGATTTCTGCTCGAAAACTGGCTGGCCGACCGGCTGGACTGAGTTTGAATTGACCTTGCTCCGTCAGGGCGCATAATCCCAAGTAAAGCAGTCAGGCAGAGGCAGGTATGGAATTCAGCACACGTCAGGATATCGAGGCGCCGATCGCATTTGTCTTCGAGGAAGTCACGAATTTCACGTCGTTTGAGCGGCAGGCCCTGAGGCGCGGTGCCGATATCCAACGCAGGGACAAGATTGACCATCCAGGCATCGGTGTCGGCTGGGATATCACCTTCAGCTTCCGGGGCAAGGACAGGCACATCTCGGCGGAAATCACCGAGTTCGACCGTCCGAACGGTTATCGCGTGCAATCCGTCGCCTCGACCATCGATGCGGATCTGGTCGTCGATCTGTTGCCGTTATCGAAGGGCCGAACGCGCCTTTCGGTCACGATGACGCTCAGCGCCAAGAACCTCGGGGCCAAGTTGATGCTCCAGTCGCTCAAGGTCGCGAGATCGACGTTGAACGGACGCTTCAGCAACCGCGTTGAAAAATTCGCGGCCGAGGTCGCGGATAAACATGCCCGGCGGATGGCCGGGTCCTAGTCCGCAGTCGGATGGCAATCCAAGGGTGATCGTCAAATCCTTGCCAGTCCTGCCTGTGGGTCTTTAGTCTGATGACGTCGGGGTGCGCTGGACATTGCCATGATCTATTCCTTTGCCGGAATGACGCTGGACGAAACGGCCCACCGCCTTGTGCGGAACGGGCAGACGATCCCGGTTGAGCCGCAAGTATTCGATATTCTGCGCCTTTTTGCCTCCAATGCCGGAAACCTTGTCTCGAAGGACGACCTGATCGATGCGGTCTGGGGTGGCCGGATCGTGTCGGAGGCGACGATCAGCGCCCGGATCAATGCCGCCCGCAAGGCCGTGGGGGATAGTGGCAGCGAACAAAGGATCATTCGGACGGTTCAGCGGCGCGGGTTTCAGATGGTGGCCGAGGTGGAGCATCTCCAGCCCTCTGAACCACTGGCTCCGGCCGCCATCCAGCAGACGATCCGCTACACCAGCTCTGCCGACGGCGCCAGCATCGCCTGGTCGACCGCGGGCGAGGGGACGCCACTTCTTTACACGTGGCATCACCTGTCGCATCTGGAACAGGATTGGGGCAGCCGGCTCCTGCACACGCATATCATGGCCTATGCAGAACGCTATCGTCTGGTGCGTTACGATATCCGGGGGGCAGGCCTGTCTGACGCCCTCAAGCCCGGGGACCGGTTCGAGAATCATGTCGACGATCTTCTTGCGGTGGCGAATGCGGCCGGTCTGACGCGGTTTCCCATCGTGGCCACGCTTCAATCATCGGCATTCGCGATCAGGTTCGCGGCGACCCACCCGGAACGGGTGTCGTGCCTCGTGTTTCACAATGGCTACGCGCGGGGCCGGTCTTTGAGGGAAAACGCGCCAGAGGCGGCGGAGAACGATCCGTTCATCTCGCTCCTGAACAGCGGTGGCTGGGGAGACCCGGACAACGGGTTCATGCGGGCCTGGGCCACGATGGTGCAGCCTATGTCCAGCGCCGAGGAAACGACCGAGCTGATCCGGCTGATCGCGCAGACCGGATCGACGCAGGCCGCACTCTTGCAGCGTCGTATACTCGATACGGTCGATGTGCGGTCCGATCTGGCACGGATCGAGGCGCCAACGCTGGTTATCCATTCGCGGATGGGTGCGGTGCATCCCGCGGCGGAAGGGCGGCAAATCGCGGCAGGCATTGCCGGCGCCGAATTCCTCGAGGTCGACAGCTCGAACACGTTCTTCATCCCGACCGAACCCGCCTATGAGCGGGTCTTTGCCGCCACGACCGCGTTCCTCGATCGGCATTCCGGTGCCGCGGACTAGGCCAGTCTAGTCTTCCTTGCGGCGCGGCGAAGCGGGATAGACGCCCATCAGTTTTACCATATCGGTGAAGTAATCGAGCTCTTCGAGGGCAAGCTGAAGGTTGCGGTCATCGGGATGGCCTTCGACCTCGGCAAAAAACTGGGTGGCGTGAAAGCTTCCGCCGACCATATAGCTTTCCAGCTTGGTCATGTTCACGCCATTGGTCGCGAATCCGCCCATCGCCTTGTAGAGCGCGGCGGAGATGTTGCGCACCCGGAAGACAAAGCTGGTGACCATGCCATGGTCGCCGCGGCGGTTCAGGTCGATATCCCGGGCCATGACAAGGAACCGGGTCGTGTTCTTGTCATGGTCCTCGATATTGCGGGCCAGCACGTCCAGACCATAGATTTCGGCGGCCAACTCTGACGCGAGCGCAGCGGCCGTCATGTCGTCGCCCGAAGCGACATCACGCGCGGCGCGCGCATTGTCAGGGCTGACACGCGGCGTGATCGAGTTCTGCCGCAGGAATGTCGCGCATTGCGGCAGGATCACCGTGTGGCCAGAGGCGGTTTCGATCTGTTCGAGCCGGGCCCCCGGCTTTGCCAGCAGGTTGATATGGACCCTGACAAAGGCCTCATCGACGATATGCAGCCCGCTTTGCGGCAGCAGGTGATGCACATCCGCAACCCGACCATAGGTCGAATTCTCGACAGCGATCATCCCCAGATCGGCCTCGCCGCTGCGCACCGCGCGGATGGCATCGTCAAAGCTGTGGCAGGGCAGTGGTTCGAACCCCGGACGGGCCTCGACACAGGCCTGATGGCCATAGGCACCAAGCTCTCCCTGGAACGCAATTCGTTTCGCCATAGGTCCTTTCCTCCTGCCTGCCATGAAAACGGGCATTTGGTCGCGCCTCTACACCTTGCTTTCCGGCGAAGTAAGCGGATAGATAGCCGCGAATTTGCGAACGGGAATGGAACGCGACATGTTCGACACAATGACCATGACAAAGATCGTCGGCGGCCTTTGCAGCACGCTTCTGATCTTTCTTCTTGGCGGCTGGGCGGCCGAGCTGATCTATCACGGTTCCGGTGGCCACTACGACGAAGAGCAGGCCTATGTGATCGAGGTCGAAGGCGGGGATGGCGAAGAGGTGGCCGAAGTGGTCGAGGTCCCGTTCGAAGAGCTCTATGCCGCCGCGACCGCGGATGCCGGCGAAGCGGTGTTCCGCAATTGCCGCGCCTGTCACGCGGTCGAGGCCGGTCAGAACGGCACAGGCCCCTACCTGCACGGCGTCGTGGGCCGCGATGTCGGAGCTGCGCAAGGGTTCAACTACTCCGGTGCCCTGTCCGAGGCCGCCGATGTCTGGACCCCGGAAAACCTGAACGCCTTCCTCGAGGATCCCAAAGGTTACGCCCCCGGGACATCGATGAGCTACAACGGTCTGCGCGATCCCGAGGATCGGGCCAACCTGATCGCCTATCTCGACAGCCTCGACGGCTAGTCATTCAAGGCCCCGGGCCCGGCCCGGTGCATGGTCACGACGCCGCCCCGATGCATGCGCGGGCGGCGTTTTCGTGCAGAACGACCGGATTTCATGCAGCAACGTTGCCGTGAGTTAACACATTCGCAACTTGCACATTCGCCAAATCGGTCTTTAGCCTTATCTGTAGCGAGATCACGTCATCAGAAACGTCGGAGAGCCTCATGTCAGATCGTTCCGCCTGTGCAACGCAATCACGGACAAACGCAGTCGCGTCTGATTGGAGATACTGGTCGATCGGTGCGGCGCTTGCCGTTGCGGCGGGCCTCGCCTCACAGGGCGCCTGGGCGCAGGACGGCGAGACGATCGTCAGTCACGGCTACACCAATTTCGGCGAGCTGAAGTACGGGCCCGACGACATTCTGGCCTATGTGAACCCGGACGCGCCGAAGGGTGGCGATATCGCGCTGTGGTCGCAGGGATCGTTCGACAGCTTCAACCCCTATGCCCGCGAAGGCTCCACGGTGACGCTGGCAACGCTGCCCTATGAAAGCGTTCTGACATCGACGGCAGACGATCCCTATGGGTCGTACTGCTACCTGTGCGAGACGATGGAATATCCCGAAAGCCTTGACTGGGTGATCTTTACCATGCGGCAGGATGTGACCTTTGCCGATGGCACGCCCATGACGGCCGAAGATGTCGCCTTTACCTTCAACCTGTTTCAGGAGCAGGGGATCGCGGAATACCGCAACGTGGTCAGCCAGTTCATCTCGGAGGTCGAGGTTCTGGACGATTACCGGGTCAAGTTCACCTTCACCGAAGACGCGCCACGCCGCGACGTGATCGGCTTTGCCGGGGGCACCTCGGTCTTTTCCAAGGCGTGGTTCGAGGAAACCGAAGCCCGGATCGACGAGGTCGCCAAGGCGCCCTTCATGGGCACGGGCGCCTATGTTCTGGAAGAGGTCGACTGGAACCGGCGTGTCGTCTTCGACCGCAATCCCGACTGGTGGGGCACGGCGCATCCGATCAACACCGGGCGCAACAATTTCGACGAGATTCGCGTCGAATACTTCGCCGACAGCTCGGCCGCGTTCGAGGGCTTCAAGTCCGGCGCCTATACCTTCCGCAACGAGAACAGCTCGTTGCAATGGGCGACGGGATACGAATTCCCCGCCGTCGAAAACGGCTGGGTCGTGACGGCGGAACTGCCTGACGGGACGATCGGATCGGGGCAGGGCTTTGTGTTCAACCTCGACCGCGAAAAATGGCAGGATAACCGCGTTCGTCAGGCCATCAACATGATGGTCAACTTCGAATGGATGAACGAGAGCCTGTTCTACGGCATCTATGACCGTCCGACCTCGTTCTGGGACAATTCGGACCTGCGCGCCGAAGGCTTGCCCAGCGAGGGGGAGATCGCAATCCTTCAGCCGCTGGTCGATGACGGCCTGCTGCCCGCGTCGATCCTGACAGAACCGGCGGTGATGCCCTATGTCTCCTCGACGACGGAACGGCCGCTGGACCGTGGCCTTCTGCGGCAAGCCTCTGCGCTTCTGGACGAGGCCGGCTGGGTGGCCGGCGAAGACGGCATTCGCCGCAAGGACGGGGAGCCTCTGACAGCCGTTTTCCTGCAATTCTCGCCGCAATTCGACCGTATCGTGAACCCCGTCATCGAGAACCTCGAACGCCTTGGCGTTCAGGCCACGCTCGACCGCGTGGATACCTCGCAATATATCGAGCGTCGCCGTTCGGGTGATTTCGATCTGGTGAACCACTCGCTCGGTCAGGGTTACGAGCCCGGCACCGGCCTGCGCCAGTGGTTCGGCTCGGAAACGGCGGATGACAGTTCCCGCAACCTGATGCGCTTGCGCTCCGAAGGGGTCGACCAGCTTCTTGACGTGGTGATCGCGGCGGAGGGCCTAGAAGAACTGACCACTGCGACGCGCGCGCTGGACCGTGTGCTTCGGGCCGAAGGGTTCTGGATCCCGCAATGGCAGAAGAACACGCATACCATCGCGTACTACGACATGTATCGCTATCCCGAACCCCTGCCGCCGCTGGCCCTCGGGGAGCTGGATTTCTGGTGGTATGACGCAGACGCCGCGGCCGAACTCGAGGCGGCAGGCGCCTTCCAGTAAGGCAGGATCATGGGTGCCTATATCCTCCGACGCTTGTTGCTCGTGATCCCCACGCTTCTGGGGATCATGATCATCAACTTCACGCTGATCCAGTTCGTCCCGGGCGGGCCGATCGAGCAGATCATCGCCCGCATGGAAGGCGGCGGTGATGTGTTCGAGACGATCGCCGGCGGCGGATCGGAGCTGGCGGCCGAAACGGAGAGTGACAGCGACTATATTGGTGCCCGCGGACTGCCCCCGGAATTCATCGCCGAACTTGAACGGGAATTCGGCTTCGACAAGCCCCCGGTCGAGCGGTTCCTGAATATGATGTGGGATTACATCCGCTTCGACTTTGGTGAGAGCTGGTTCCGGTCGGTGTCGGTCGTCGATCTGGTGCTGGAGAAGATGCCGGTGTCGATCACGCTTGGCCTTTGGTCCACGCTGATCGCCTATCTCATCTCAATCCCGCTGGGTATCCGCAAGGCGATCAGGGACGGCACGCCCTTCGACACATGGACATCCGGGGCGATCATCATCGGATATGCGATCCCCGGGTTCCTGTTCGCGATCCTGCTGATCGTGCTGTTCGCGGGCGGCAGCTATTGGCGCATCTTCCCGCTGCGCGGGCTGACCTCGGACGATTGGGAAAACCTGAGCCTGATCGGTAAGGTCCTGGACTACCTGTGGCACATCACCCTGCCGGTCTTTGCCTCGACGATCTCGGCCTTCGCGACACTGACGCTTCTGACGAAGAACAGCTTTCTCGACGAGATCAAGAAGCAATACGTGATGACCGCGCGCGCCAAGGGCCTGTCGGAACGTCGCGTTCTGTATGGCCATGTGTTCCGCAACGGGATGCTGATCGTCATCTCGGGCTTTCCGGCGCTGTTCATCGGTGTGTTCTTCGGCGGCAGCCTGATCATCGAGACGCTGTTCTCGCTGGACGGGCTGGGACGGCTGGGCTTCGAGGCGGCGGTGGCGCGTGACTATCCGGTCGTGTTCGGCACGCTGTTTGCCTTTTCGCTCATGGGTCTGATCATCGGGATCATCACCGACCTGACCTATGTCTTCATCGATCCCCGCATTGACTTCGAAAGCAGAGGCTGATGGCAGAGATCGCATATCCCGACCCGACGCCCGAGACCCCGCCGCCGAGCCCCGAACGGCCCAAACGGCGCTGGCTTTCCCCGTTGAACGAACGCCGCTGGCGGAATTTCCGGCGCAACCGTCGGGCCTATTGGTCGCTGATGATCTTCACCTTCCTGTTCGTGCTGTCGCTGTTCGCGGAATTCATCGCCAACGACAAGCCGATCCTCGTGAATTACCGGGGCGACCTGCGCATGCCGGTCTTTGCCTTCTATTCCGAACAGGATTTCGGCGGCGATTTCCCCACGGAGGCCGGCTATTCAGACCCGGAAGTCCAATGCCTGATCGTCACGGGCGGTCTGGTGGAATGCTTTGACGACCCCGACGGGTTGATCGAGGCGGTCGCCAACGGGGAAGACCTGCCCTACGAGGGCTTTGATGCGGGCTGGATGATCTGGCCGATCATTCCCTATTCCTACAACACGGTTGTCGATGTGCCGGGCGTGGCCCCTGCGCCGCCATCAGAGACCAACTGGCTGGGCACCGACGACACCAAACGCGACGTGGTGGCCCGGGTGATCTACGGCTTCCGCCTGTCGGTGTTCTTTGCGCTGGTGGTGACGGCGGCATCGTCGGTCATCGGGATCGTTGCGGGTGCCGTTCAGGGCTATTTCGGCGGCTGGACGGACCTGCTGTTTCAGCGGTTCATCGAGATCTGGACTGGCACGCCGTCGCTGTACGTGATCATCATCATCTTCGCGATCCTTGGGCGAAGTTTCTGGCTCATCGTGTTCCTGACAGTGCTGTTCGGATGGCCAGCGCTGGTGGGAGTGGTGCGCGCGGAATTCCTCCGGGCGCGGAATTTCGAATACGTGCGCGCCGCGCGCGCGCTGGGCGTGTCGAACCGCGTGATCATGTTCCGCCACATGCTGCCCAATGCGATGGTGGCGACCGTCACGATGCTGCCCTTCCTCGTGACGGGCGCAATCGCGACGCTGGCGTCTCTGGATTTTCTGGGCTTCGGCCTGCCGTCCTCGGCCCCCTCGCTGGGTGAGCTGACCTTGCAGGCCAAGCAGAACCTTCAGGCGCCGTGGCTCGGGTTCACCGCGTTCTTCACCTTCGCGATCATGCTGTCGCTGCTGGTGTTCATCTTCGAGGGCGTCCGCGACGCGTTCGACCCCAGAAAGACGTTCTCATGAGGCGTGAAACAAATTTAGGTAAATTTGTTGCGCGCGTGTGGCCGGCATGAGCGCTTCGGTTCTGAACGTGCGCGATCTTCGGGTGGCCTTCCGGCAGGATGGCACCCTGATCCCTGCCGTGCGTGGCGTATCCTTCGATGTGGGCAAGGGAGAGACCGTGGCCCTGGTCGGCGAATCCGGTTCGGGCAAATCGGTCACGGCGCTGTCGACGGTCAAGCTTCTGGGGGACAATGCCGAGGTTTCGGGTTCCGTTACCTATGGCGGGCGCGAAATGATCGACGCCGACGACGTTGCCCTGCGCGAGGTACGCGGCAACGACATCTCGTTCATCTTTCAGGAACCGATGACCTCTCTGAACCCGCTGCACACGCTGGAAAAGCAGTTGCGCGAATCGATCGAGCTGCATCAGGGCCTGCGCGGCGATGCGGTCCGGACCCGGATTATCGAGCTTCTGACACAGGTCGGCATCCGCGACCCCGAAGACCGGCTGACAGCTTATCCGCACCAGCTTTCCGGCGGACAGCGGCAACGCGTGATGATTGCCATGGCGCTGGCCAACAATCCCGAGCTTCTGATCGCGGACGAGCCCACCACCGCGCTCGACGTGACGATCCAGGCCCAGATCCTAGAGTTGTTGGCCGATCTCAAGGCGCGCCAAGGCCTGTCGATGCTATTCATCACCCATGATCTGACGATCGTGCGCAGGATTGCCGATCGAGTCTGTGTCATGAAGGATGGCGAAATTGTCGAGCATGGACCGACCGAGCAGATTTTCAGCGCGCCGCAGCACGAATATACCCGCATGCTTCTGTCGGCGGAATCGGCGGGGCGCCCGGCACCCGTGCCGGCGGGCGCCGAACTGATTGCCCAGACCGAAGACCTGCGGATCTGGTTCCCGATCCATCGGGGGTTGTTGAAACGGACGGCGGGCTATGTGAAGGCCGTCAACGCGGCGACGCTTTCGGTCCGGGCCGGAGAGACGGTCGGGATCGTCGGCGAATCGGGGTCGGGCAAGACGACGCTCGCGCTTGCCATCATGCGGCTGATCGGGTCCGAGGGTCCGATCCTGTTCCAGGGTAAGCGGCTCGACGGCTTGTCACAACGACAGCTGCGCCCGGTGCGCAAGGATATGCAGATCGTGTTTCAGGACCCGTTCGGCAGCCTCAGCCCGCGCATGACGGTGGAACAGATCATTGCCGAAGGCCTGGGCGTGCACGGGGTCGAGCCGGGCCGCAACCGGCGCGAAATGGTGGCCGAGATCATGCAGGAGGTCGGCCTCGACCCCATCATGATGGACAGGTATCCCCACGAATTCTCGGGCGGCCAGAGGCAACGGATCGCAATCGCGCGTGCCCTGATCCTCAGGCCCCGGCTGATGGTGCTGGACGAACCGACATCGGCTCTGGACATGACGGTTCAGGTTCAGATCGTCGAGCTTTTGCGGCAGTTGCAGGTGAAATTCGGGCTGGCCTATATCTTCATCAGCCACGACCTGAAGGTCGTGCGCGCGCTGAGCCACAAGGTCATGGTGATGCGCAATGGGGACGTGGTCGAACACGGCGATGCGGTCGAAATCTTCGACAATCCCCAATCGGATTATACCAAGGCCCTGATGGAGGCGGCCTTCGTCGAGCCGCCCCAATCAGCCTGAGACCCTGATCTAGCTGTCGTCCGTTCCGATCATGAAACAGGTGGTCCCGCGCGCCTGAAGCCTGCGGCAGGCCATGTCGGCATCTTCCCGGGTCAGGCCCATGAAATTCGCGTCGAATCCCCCCGAGCGCTGGATCACGCGGCGCAGGGCGCCGTTGAGAGCGCCGGGTTCTGCCAGCGCCACCTGGATCAGGATGCGTTCGGCCTCGCCCCGATTCGGGAAGCGACCGACATTCACACCCCAGTAGCGACCGCCGGAGGTGGAGACCCGGGTCACGACCTCGGGTTCCGGCGCGGGCGCAGCCTCGGCGGGGGCAATGGCCTCGGCCGTCATGATGATTTCGGCAGGCCGGACCGGCGGTGTCACTTCGACGACTTCGGGCGCGAGCGGGGTGGCCGCTGCGATCACGGTCTCTTCGGTGGCGGCTGCGTCGGCTCCGGCGGCCACCGAGGTGGCATCGGCGAATTTCGTGGCGTCAGGAATTTCTGGCGGGGCCGGGTCTTCCATCGGCGCCGCGAGGGCCATCGCCAGCGCGTCGTCGATGGCGGCGGTAGTCGAGGCGACAAGTTCTGGGGAGGGGGTCGCGACCGGTCTCGATTGTGGGCGAAGCGCGCGCTCGACAAGGCCGGAGACGCGGATCGTGCGCGCCACAGGGCCGCGCGGTATGTTGTTGCCGACCACGATTTCGGGCGCCTGCGTGACATAGGCATCGGGCGCGTCCGGGGCGCTAACCCTTGCCCGTCTGGGTGCTTCGCGGAACCCTAGGTCCATCAATTCGGCCACGCGGGCATTGCGGTTGGCCGAGGATGTTCCGCCAAAGACCGTCGTGATGATCCGCACGCCATTGCGTTCTGCCGAGGCCACGAGGTTGAACCCGGCGGCATTGGTGAAGCCCGTCTTGATTCCGTCGGCACCTTCATAGCTGTCGAGAAAGCGGCGGTTCGTGTTGCGGACCGTTGCGATGCCCGCATCGGCCGTCCGGCGTGAGAACAGGTTATAATATTGCGGGAAGTCGTAGATCATGTGGCGCCCGAGGATCGTCATGTCGCGTGCCGTCGACATGTGACCGCTCTCGGTCAGGCCGTGCATGTTGATGAAGTTCGTCTGCGTCATCCCCATCGCCCGGGCGGTCGCGTTCATCCGGGCCGCGAAGGCCTCTTCCGATCCCGAAATCGCGATCCCGATCGCGGTTGCGGCATCGTTGGCCGATTTCACGGCCGCAGCGCGGATCAGATAGCGCAGGCGGATCGACTGCCCGGCCCGAAGCCCGATCTTTGACGGCGGTTCGGCCGCCGCCGCCGAGGTGATGCGCACCTCGGTATCAAGATCGATTTCACCCCGGCTGACCGCCTGAAAGGCGATGTAGAGCGTCATCATCTTTGTCAGCGATGCGGGATGCAGGCGTGTTTCGGCGTTCTGACTGTGCAGAACCTCGCCTGTGCGCGCGTCCATGACCATGGCTGCAAATGGCGCTGACCATCCGGCCGTTGGCGCCAATGCCCCCGCAAGCATCATGAATAGCAACATGAGCCCGAGTCGGGCTGCTTGTCCGATACGACCTATCACGTCGTTTGCCCTTGTACTGCCTCATGGTGCCGATTTTTTGGAGGCACCTTATGATTTGAACAAAAACTAACACGACCTGCGAAGGCAGAAAATACCCTAATTTCAGGAACTTTAGGCGTGACTCTCATGCAACTGCGCAATATGTGGGCGCGTTTCCGCGTCGACACGCAACATGCGGCGGGCCGGGTCACGATTGCGGCAGGATTGTGGCCGTCAGGCGATCTTGTCCAGCAATTCCGGCAGCGCCGTCATCGTCTCGATCCGGTGGAATCGCGGGTGGCCCGAGGGTGCATCGGCCTTCTCCATTTCCCAGGTCAGATCATGCGGGATATGGATCCCGTGTGCCCCGGCCTCGATCGCAGGGATGATATCGGAACGTAGGGAATTGCCGACCATCACCGCACGGTCACGCCCCTGAAAGATGCGGGCATAGGTCGGGGCGGTCTTTTCACTGACGATCTCGACCCGGTCGAAATGATCGCCCAGGCCCGATTGGGCCAGCTTGCGTTCCTGATCCAGAAGATCGCCCTTCGTCACGAGGATAAGCCCTGCGGATCCCTTGAGCGACACGATCGTCTCTTCGACGCCGGGAAGAAGCTCGATCGGGTGCGCCAGCATCTCCTGACCTGCGGCGATCAGTTCGGAGATCACCGAGGCCGGAACACGTTCTTCTGTCACTTCGATCGCTGTCTCGATCATCGACAGGACGAATCCCTTGATGCCATAGCCATAATGGCCGAGGTTGCGCCGTTCTGCGGCAAGAAGCCTGTCCGACAGGTGATCGGCGTCGGCATGATCCCTCAGCAAATCCGCGAATCGCGCCTGCGTCAGTTGAAAGAATCTCTCGTTATGCCAAAGCGTGTCGTCCGCATCGAAACCGATCGTCCAGCCCTCGAACTGTTTCATGTTGCATCCTTGCCAAATGCGGGCTTTTCACAGAGCCTCATGAGATTATATAAAGCTCTGCACGAGACGGATCACCCTAAGAAAACGAAAGCGATCATGCGCGCCGATTTCTACATGATGTCTGAGGGGACCGGGGGTGACGACGATGTCGGGGTCAAGCTTGATACCCGTACAAAGACAAAGCGTCCGCCCCTCTACAAGGTCCTTATCCTCAATGACGATTACACGCCGATGGAATTCGTCGTGCACGTTCTCGAGCGGTTTTTCGGGATGAACCATGCTCAGGCCTTTGAACTGATGCTGACGGTCCACAAGAAGGGGATCGCCGTCGTCGGTGTCTTTTCCTTCGAGATTGCCGAGACAAAGGTGGCGCAGGTGATGGATTTCGCCCAGCGGCATCAGCACCCGCTGCAATGCACGATGGAAAAGGAGTAAGGCACCGTTTCGGTGCCGTCCTGCCATGGCCAGATCTCGCCTGAGCACGGCCCTCTCCGAGGGCTTTCTTTCCCTGCCCGAGGATGGGGACATCGTCGTGATCCGGCCACCGGTCGGCCATGACCTGTCAGATCTTCCGCGAGACAGAACCCGGATCATCCACGGGTTTCGACCCGATGCCGATTTCTGGTCGGAGATGGGGTTCGAGGTTGCCCGTTCCACCGAAAACGCGGCCTTGACGATCGTCGTGGTCCCCCGATCCAAGCGGCAGGCCCGCGCGCTTGTCGCGAAGGCTGCCACGCTGGGCGGGGCGATCGTCGTCGATGGCGCCAAGACAGATGGCGTTGACGGCCTGTTTCGCGAAATCAGGAGCCGTCTGGGCGAGATGCCCAGCATCACCAAGGCGCATGGCCGTCTGTTCGCATTCACAGCCACGGCTGCCGATTTCGCAGATTGGGCCCATGAGGGCCCGGAGAAGGGCCCGCAGGGCTATTACATCCAGCCCGGCATCTTTTCCGAGGATGGCACAGACAGGGGATCTGTTCTGCTGGCCGAGACTTTGCCTGCGAAACTAGGTGCACGGGTTGCCGATCTGGGCGCGGGCTGGGGATATCTTGCAGCACAGGTTCTGACGCGGGACACGGTTGAACAGGTCCATCTGGTCGAGGCCGAGGCCGATGCGCTGGATTGCGCACGGCTCAACATCACCGACGACAGGGCCGCGTTCCATTGGGCCGATGCGCGAGACTTCACCGCCGATCAGCCCTTCGATACTGTCGTTTGCAATCCGCCGTTCCACACAAGCCGCAAGGCCGAACCCTCGCTAGGCGAGGCGTTCATCGCGGCGGCGGCGCGGCTCCTGTCGCCGCAGGGGGAGCTTTGGCTTGTGGCGAACCGCCATCTGCCCTACGAGGCCGCCCTTCGCGAGGCCTTCACCACCGTCGAAGAGGCGGGCGGCGATTCGGCGTTCAAGATTTTTCGTGCCGCGCGGCCCAAGCGAGACCGCGGCCGGCGCCGCTGAGGAGAGACAGATGTCCTTTTCCATTGCAGGCAAGACGGCCATCGTGACCGGTGCCGCCCACGGGGTGGGTCTTGCCATCGCGCGACGGTTCGTCGAGGCGGGTGCGAATGTCGTCTTTGCCGACCGTGACGAAGATGCCCTGCGCCACGAGGTCGAGGGGCTGGTCGATGACGAAGACGGACATGTCCGCCTCTTCGCCGGCGATCTTAGGGAGAAGTTGACGATCGCCAATCTGCTGTCGCTGACGGTCGATGCCTTCGATCAGGTCGATATCCTCGTGAACGCCTCGCGGCAGGTCCTGAAGACCGACCCTCTGGACCCGGATGATTTCAGTGTCTCGACGCTGCTCGAGCAGAACATGATGACAGCGCTCAGGCTGAGCCAGGCGACGGCGAAGCGGATGATCAAGCAGGTCGAGGATGAGGAAAATCCGACCTCGGCCGGTTCGATCATCAACCTGTCGTCCATCGCGTCGCGCCGCGCGCATCCCGATCTGCTGGCCTATTCGGTCAGCTCGGCCGCGATGGACCAGATGACACGGTCATTGGCCGTGGCCTTTGCACCAAAGGGCATCCGGGTGAACGCCGTGGCCTTCGGCAGCGTCATGAGCGCCAGCCTCAAGGGCGCACTGCGCGACGACCGCGAGATGCGGGAAGAGATCGTGGATCACACACCACTCAAGCGGATCGCCGGCCCGGGTGAGGTGTCGGATGCGGTCCAATACCTTGCCTCTGACGCCTCGGCCTTTGTCACCGGGCAGATCCTGACCGTGGACGGCGGCCGGACCCTGATCGACCCGGCCTGCGTTCCGGCGCATTAGCGCGACCGATCACTCCGGATAGGCGGCGATGCACTGCTGAATGGCGGCATCCGTCGACCGCTGAAGCTGCGCCTGTCGTTCTAGAAGCGAGTCGAGCTTGGCCCGTTCGGCATTCAGGTCGATTGCCACGGGCACATTGCGCTCGAATGTCTGGGTTTCTTCACATGGGAACGTGAAGGTGCTGCCATCTTCGTTGGTGCCGGTGCAGGTCGTGCGGATTACCCGAACGTCCTGAACCTCCTCGAGGGCATAGCCCCGGGTGATGTTCTGCTGCGTCTCGGCGATCAATCCGCTCAGAACCCGCGATTCGCGGGTCACGTCGTTGATGCACTGCTCGCGGGGCGTGGCGCAGGCCGCAAGGAGCAGGGGAAGTAGGAACAGGGCGCGACGCATGTGAGAACTCCGATCTTGTCCGTCAGCCAATTGTGGTGGCCTGACGGAAACGATGCTAGGAGCCATTGCTATGCAATAGCAATCGGAGATCAGAGGCGAGATGACGGCGATGGACGCAGAAAAGGCCCGCGCGTCGGGTTGGTTCAGGGAATTGAGGGATCAGATCGTCGCGGCGTTCGAGGGGCTGGAGGCAAGCCACGACACCGGACCGTTGTCAGAGGCCGCGCCCGCGGTGTTCGAAGTGACGGAGACGCGCCGCGCCTCGGACGACGGCAGCGATGCGGGCGGCGGGCTGATGAGCGTCATGCGTGGCGGCCGTGTCTTCGAGAAGGTCGGTGTCAACATCTCGACCGTCTATGGCACGCTTGGGGAACGCGCGCAGAAGGCCATGGCGGCCCGCGGCGTTCCCGGCATGGAAGAGGATCCGAGGTTCTGGGCCAGCGGCATCAGCCTCGTGGCGCATATGCAGAACCCGCATGTACCCGCCGTCCACATGAACACCCGTATGTTCTGGACGCCCGGCGCATGGTGGTTCGGCGGCGGATCGGACCTGAACCCCTGCATCGAATATGACGAAGACACGGCGCATTTCCACGCGACCCAGAAGGCGCATCTCGATCCCCATGGTGAGGCGCATTATCCGCGGCTCAAGGAATGGGCGGACGAGTATTTCTATATCCCGCATCGCAAACGGGCGCGCGGCGTCGGCGGCATCTTCATGGATGACCACAATACCGGCGACTGGGAGACCGATTTCGCGCTGACACAGGATATCGGCCGGGCCTTCCTGCCGGCCTTTGTTCCGCTGGTCGAAAAGCGTCGGGTTCAGGGCTGGTCAGAGGCTGACAAGGAGGCGCAGCTTGTTCATCGCGGGCTCTATGCCGAATACAACCTTGTCTATGACCGGGGCACGAAGTTCGGGCTCGAGACCGGGCATGACGCCAATGCCGTCCTGATGAGCCTGCCGCCGCTGGCCAAATGGATCTGATGCCCTTTTGATAAGGGATGGCGGTGCGACGCTCGGGCCGAAAAAGGCCCATCGCCCCGCCCGCCATCCCGTAAAGTGCCGGGTCAGCCGTTTCGGATGGTGTCAATCATAAGCTGAACGTTTTCCGGGTCCGCATCGGGCGTGATGCCGTGGCCGAGGTTGAAGATATGCGGCCCGCCGGAGAAGGCTTTCACGATGGCGCGCGTCTCCGACACGAGCGCATCGCCCCCGGTGACCATGTGCGACGAGGCGAGGTTGCCCTGCACACAGCCGTCTTTCTGGACATGTTCCGCCGCCCATTCGGCCGACACGCCATCGTCGAGCGCAATGCAATCGGCGCCGATGGCCGCATGTGTTCCGGCGAAGCGTTCGCCCGCGCCGCGCGGAAAGGCGATCACGGGCAGGCCCGGATGCCGGGCCTTGAGTGCGGCGGTGATCTTGCGCATCGGTTCCAGTGAATAGGCCTCGAAGTCGTGGCCCTTGAGCGAACCTGCCCAGCTGTCGAAAAGCTTCACGCATTCCGCGCCGGCCTCGGCCTGGGCCGAAAGATATTCGATCGTGGCGTCGGTCAGCAGGTCGATGATCGCCTCGAACGTGGCGCGATCCTCGGTCTTGAGCGCATGGGCTGGTGCCTGATCGGGCGTGCCGCGCCCGCCGATCATGTAGGTTGCGACCGTCCAGGGCGCACCGGCGAAACCGATCAGCGTCGTTTCGGACGGCAATTCGCGCGCGAGGATCCGCACCGTTTCATAGACCGGGGCGAGGTGGTCATGGATCGCATCCGCGGGCTTCAGCGCCTTGACGCCATCCATGTCAGTCGTGGTTGACATGCGCGGCCCCTCACCGGTGACAAACCACAGGTCGACACCCAGAGCCTGCGGCAGAAGCAGGATATCGGCGAAGAGGATCGAGGCATCGAATCCGTAGCGGCGGATCGGCTGAAGCGTCACCTCGGCGGCCAGTTCGGAATTATAGCACAGCGACAGGAAATCCCCGGCCTCGGCGCGGGTTGCGCGGTATTCGGGCAGATAGCGGCCCGCTTGCCGCATCATCCAGATGGGGGGGGTGGGCAGGGTTTCACCGGCAAGTGCGCGAAGGATCAGTTTGTCTTGGGCCATGGATGCTCCTCTTTGGAAACGTCGTCTCAGCCCGCCGTTGGCAAGTCAAGAGAGTTGTCAGGTTTGGTTTACAAGTCTAAGACGGTGACTGATGACTGGACAAGCATATACCCCGACTGAACCGATGCGCATCGGCACCCGCGGATCCCCGCTGGCGCTGGCGCAGGCACATGAAACCCGCGCCCGTCTGATGGCCGCCCACGGTTTGCCGGAGGCCGCCTTCGAGATCGTGGTCATCAAGGTGACGGGTGACGCCGTCCAGGACCGGCCGCTGAAGGAAATCGGCGGCAAGGGACTTTTCACGCGCGAGATCGAAGAGGCGCTTCTCGATGGCAGCATCGATATCGCCGTTCATTCGATGAAGGACATGCCGGTGGAACAGCCCGGCGGGTTGATCCTCGACACCTACCTGCCCCGCGAGGATGTGCGCGATGCCTTCGTCACGCTGGGCGAGGGTGGGCTTGCCGATCTGCCTCAGGGCGCGACTGTCGGCACCTCGAGCCTCAGGCGCAGGTCCCAGCTTCTGGCGCGGCGGCCCGATCTGAACGTGGTCGAGTTCCGGGGCAACGTGCAGACACGGCTGCGCAAGCTGAGCGAGAATGTCGCGGTCGCGACATTCCTGGCGACGGCGGGGCTGAACCGCCTCGGGATGTCGGATGTTCCCTACACACCGATCGAGCCCGACGAGATGCTGCCCGCCGTGGCGCAGGGGGCCATCGGGATCGAACGGCGGATGTCGGATGATCGCGCGGCAGAACATCTTGCCGCGATCCATGATGGCCCCACGGGCCAGAGGCTGGCGGCCGAGCGAGCCTTTCTCGCGGCGCTCGACGGATCGTGCGAGACGCCGATCGCCGGTCTGGCCGAACTCGACGGTGATCGTCTTCGCCTGAGAGGGGAGATCCTGCGCACCGACGGATCGGAGGTGCTGTCGGATGAGGCCGAGGGCCTGATCACCGATGGCCCCGAGATCGGCCGGATCATGGCCGAGGGGCTCTTGCGGCGGGCGGGGCCGGGCTTCTTCGGCTGAGCCGGTCATTGGCTTTACATCGGCGCACGACCGGATTCTATTCTCCCCGGGCTTCAGCGGGAGAGAATGAGCATGGCGACTGCGGAAATCGGGCTTGTCGGTCTGGGAACGATGGGATCGGCGCTTGCGCTGAACATCGCCGAGAAGGGATTTTCCATCGCGGTCTGGAACCGGACGGCATCCAAGACCCATGATTTCGTAGCCGAGGCGGGGAGCCTGGCCGACAGGATCACCCCGACAGAGACGCTTGCCGAATTCGTAGCGGCCATTGCCGCGCCGCGCGCGATCATCCTGATGGTCCCGGCCGGGCAGGCGGTCGACGATCAGATCGAGGCTCTGGCCCCGCATCTGGGCCCTGACGACCTGATCATCGATGCGGGCAACGCCAATTTTCACGACACGAATCGGCGCATGCGCGCGCTGAGCCATCCGTTCCTCGGCATCGGCGTCTCGGGCGGCGAGGAGGGCGCGCGGCACGGCCCGTCGATCATGGGAGGCGGACCGAAACAGCATTGGGATCGCGTCGAAAGGGTTCTGACGGCGATCGCGGCGAAGTTCGAAGAATCGCCCTGTGCGGCATGGCTTGGCGAAGAGGGCGCGGGCCATTTCGTCAAGGCGGTACACAACGGCATCGAATATGCCGATATGCAGCTGATCGCCGAAGCCTATGGCCTGATGCGTGACGGGCTGGACATGAACGCCGCCGATATCGGCAAGGTTTTCGATCGTTGGAACGAGGGGCCGCTGCAATCCTATCTGACCGAGATTTCGGGCATCGTCGCAGGCACTGATGATGCTGCCACCGGCGGGCCGCTTCTGGATGTGATCGTCGATGCGGCGGGCCAGAAGGGAACCGGCCGCTGGACGGCGATTGAGGCACAGCATCTGGGCGCGCCGATCCCGGTGATCGAGGCCGCGGTCGCGGCGCGCAACATGTCGGCCCGGCGCGAAGAACGCGCCACACTCGAAGATATCTACGGCCCGGGCCCGACGCGCATCGCGGCGGACACGCTTCCCCTCGAGACGCTTGAGAACGCGCTGATCGCAGGCAAGATCCTGTGCTATGCGCAGGGCTTCCAGATGATCGGGGCGGCATCTGATCAGTTCGGCTGGCATCTGGATGGCCCTGCCATCGCGCGGGTCTGGCGCGAAGGCTGCATCATCCGGTCAGCCATGCTCGATGATATGGCGACCGCACTGGACGAGGCGCCGGGCAGGTCGCTGATCGCGGCACCGTTCTTTGCCGATTGGCTGAAGAAGACCCATGCCGATCTGCGGGCTGTCGTGGCCATCGGCGCCGGCGCCGGAATCGCCGTGCCGGCCCTGTCGGCGGCACTGGCCTATTTCGATACCATGCGCACCGGGCGCGGCACAGCCAACATGATCCAGGGGCAGCGTGACTATTTCGGCTGGCACGGATTTGCCCGGCTTGACGATGGCACCAAGGATCGTCACGGACCCTGGGCAGAAGACTGAGACGCCGTTCAACCGGCGGGAGGCTGACGATGAGCTATCCATTCGAGGGGGACTGGACCCTGATCCCCGAATTGTCCCATTGCGATGAAGGGGCGCCGCCTTCTTCGGGCCATTACCGGATCTCGGTCGAGGACAAGGAACTCACCTTGCTGATCGACTGGGAAGATGCAGATGGCACGCCGCATCACGTTGAATTCACGGGGATGGCCGATGGGGCGATCCGCGAGGCGGGCGAAGTCGGCATGAAGGCGTCATTCCATATCAAGGATAACTGCGAGCTCATCTCGCACGCCTACAACTCGGGGATCGAGGTATCCTATGCCCACCGCCGGGCCAGCCGCGACGGGACGATCCTCAATGTCCTGCAGTTTCACAATCGCCCCGATGGCACCCGCTCCATGCGGCTGCAGACCTACCGGCGCAGCCAGCCCTGAGGCCAGCGCTGCGCAATGCGCGCGGGTTGTTTGGAGGGTGTTGGTAGCGTGGGGCGGACTTGAACCGCCGACCCCAGCATTATGAGTGCTGTGCTCTAACCAGCTGAGCTACCACGCCATACGCAACGGGAGGTCCGATACTGTGCCAGGTGACCCATGTCAAACGGGAAATGCGCCGATCCGTCCGGGCTGGACCTCGCCGGGCCGCTGGGTCAATCTTCGGCCGGGCAGACACTTGCATCAGAGGCGGGTTATGGGCGCTCCCTTTCCAGACGGGCAAGCGGGGTTCTTGCGCGATTTGTTCGACCGGGCGGTCGAGGTGGCCGATCCGATGCAGGTGATCCCCGGTGTTCTGCCGCCGCGCCCCGAAAGGGTGATCGTCATTGGCGCGGGCAAGGCCTCGGCCCGGATGGCGGAGGCGGTCGAATCGGTCTGGGGGCCTTGCGACGGCCTTGTCATCACGCGCTATGGCTATGCCCGCCCCTGCGCCGGGATCGAGATCGTGGAGGCCGCGCATCCCGTACCGGATGAGGCTGGGATCGCCGCGACCCGACGGATGCTCTCGCTGTTGCAGGGATTGGGAGAGGGAGATTTCGTTCTGGCCCTGATCTCGGGCGGCGGCTCGGCGCTGCTGTGCGCGCCTGCTGACGGGCTGACGTTGGCGGACAAGCAGGCCGTGACGGCCGGTCTTCTGGCCTCGGGCGCCCCGATCGGAGAGATCAATGGCATCCGCAAACAGCTTTCTGCGGTCAAGGGCGGCAAGTTGGCCGCGGCGGCTGCGCCTGCGCGTATGCTTGCCCTGATGATATCGGACGTGCCGGGCGACGATCCTGGCGACATCGCGTCGGGACCCACGGTCGGGGATCAGGGCGATGCGGCGCGCGCGGCACGGGCACTGGCGACATGGAACGTGACGGTGCCGCCCGCGGTGGCCGACTACCTCGCTCACGGGGACGAGACCGTTCCGCCGGGCGATCCGCGCCTTGCCGGTGTCGAGAACCGGATCATTGCCGCACCGTCGCAATCGCTCGATGCGGCCGCCGCGATGGTGCGAGAGGCCGGCTGTGTGGCCGAGATCCTCGGAGACGCAATCGAGGGCGAGGCGCGCGATGTGGCGGCACGTCATGCCCGGCTTGCTCTTGACCGGCAGAGGGCGATGGCGCCCGGCGATCCGTCGCTCCTCCTGCTGTCGGGGGGGGAGTTGACCGTGACGCGGCGGGGCGATGGCGTGGGCGGGCCCAATGCCGAATATGCCCTCGCGCTTGCCGTTGCCCTGCAGGGCGCGCCGGGCATCCACGCCATCGCCTGCGACACCGATGGCGTCGATGGGGCAGCCGAGGTGGCCGGGGCGATCATCGGGCCCGATACGCTGGTTCGGGGTCCGGATGCGGGGGATGCCCTTGCCCGCAACGACGCGCACACATTCTTTGGCAAGCTTGGGGACCAGGTCGTGCCCGGCCCCACGTTGACCAACGTCAACGATTTCCGCGCGATCCTGATCGAGCCGCGCCCGGGATAGTCCCTTTCAGGCCGCAACGAGAAGCGCGCCGGCGATCTTGTCCACATGAACATGATCCGTGCCGCAGCATCCGCCGAAGACGTTTATCGCCGGGTAGCTGTCCCGGAGATCGGCATATTGGCGCGACAATTCGTTCGGGTCGCCCTCTTCGAGATGGCCGAGTTGGCATAGGGTGCCGTGATCGAGGGTCGAGGCATTGGCGCGCAACCCGCCGATCCGATTGACCCACGGCGCCTGTTCAAGGGCCGGTCCGAAATCGACAGGGTGGGAACAATTGATCATGTAGTAGGCCGGTGCCGCACCGGTTGCCGCATCTACCGTCTCGATCGCCTCGCGGAGCGTTTCGCCGCTGCGGAGATTGCGATCCTTCTCGAGCGTGAAGGCGATGACCGAAGGAATGCCTGCCGATTGTGCCGCGCGGGCAATTCCGATCGCCTCGGCGCTGGTATTGAGCGTCAGCGCTGTCACGATATGGGCGCCTGCGGCCTTGAACGTGGCGATCTGTTCGGCGTGATAGGCCTCTGCGGCGTCGGCGGTCAGGGTCGCGTTGGTCTTGTAGGCATCGCCCTTGGGGCCGATGCAGCCGCTGATGACGGTCTGTTCCTGGGGCAGGCCCGCCTCGACGGCAATCTCGCGATAGAGGTCGAGGCACCGTTCGTTCATCTCGGCCAGTCCGGCGTCGGAATATCCCAGAAGCTGCCCCCAGTCGCGGCTGGCGCGATAGGTCAGGCTGTCGAATATGAATGGCGTTCCCCTCCGGACGGCAATATCGGCGAAGGATCGGTAGTATTCCCGGATCGCTGCTGTCGCGGTGGGATCGTTCAGCAGGTGAAAGGCGCTGAAATGCGGCAATTCGAAACCACGCTTGTAAAGTAGCCAGGTTTCGGTGCCGCCATCTGTCAGGAAGATATCCTTGCTTTGATGAGGAAGCGTGGGCTCGGTCCGGGGCATTGTCCTGTCCTTTCTCTGGGTCCTGTCGGGATCACCCCAAGCCTAGGTTCCGGCCGGTTTTCTTGACAAACGACCATTCCTGAATCGATGATCAAGAAGATCTCAGGTATGGAGACATGGCGCGTCAGCTCCCTTCTCTCAACCAGTTGCGGGCTTTCGAGGCCGCCGCCCGTCTGGGCAGTATCAAGGACGGCGCACGCGAGCTTTGCGTTACGCCAACGGCTGTCAGTCACCAGATCAAGGCGCTTGAGGAGGTGCTGGGCCGGTCACTTTTTCACCGGCAGGTGAGGAAGATAACCCTGACCGAAGACGGGCGCCTGCTATCCGCCAAGCTGGGCGACGCCCTTGATCTGATGGAAGAGGCGGTGGAGCCTTTTCGCAGTCATGGCAAGAACCGGACGTTGAGGATCACCGTTGCTCCCTTCTTCGGAAATCGTTGGCTTCTGCCACGGCTGGATGCCTTTCACGCTGCACATGACGGGATCACCGTCGAACCGAGCCTGTCGTTCGACTATGTCGACCTCGGCACTTCGGGGTTCGATGCCGCGGTTCGCTATGGTGACGGTGAATGGGAGGGGCTGACTGCCCACCTTGTGTTCCGAGATACGCTGCGCGTGGTCTGTGCCCCCCAACTGGTCGAAGGGCGGTCTCTGCCGCTGACGCCCGCAGAGGTGCTTGGCCTGCCCCTTGCCGATGCGCGGTGCTGGCCCGAGGACTGGGCCGCCTGGGCCGATGAGGCCGGCGAGGATATCGCTGTGGCTCTCAATCTGACCCGACACGAAAGCCGGGCTTTCATGTTCGACGCGGCGCTATCGGGGCAGGCTGCGATCCTTGCGGATCACCGGATGACCGCCATTGATGAAGATGCCGGGCGACTTGTCTGCCTGTCGCCGATCCGGGTGAAACGGCCCCAGGGTATCTACGTTGTAACTGCCCGGACACGCCCCAACCCGGCGCTTGCCGCCTTTGTCGACTGGTTGCGTGAGGTGGCCGAGGTTCTTCCCCAAACGGTTGCCGACTAGAGCAGATTTCCCGTGGCGACCGATGCTCAGTTCTTCAGCATCCGAAGACCCTTGGTCGTATCGGTGCGCACGGCAAGCCGAAGCCCCGGCTCATCGCCTGCCTTGAGCGCCGCGATGATCAGCTTGTGATGGTAGGGCGGCTCGGAGCGGTTGAGGCGCCCGTAGAGCGCCCGCATGGTGGGACCGAGTTGCAGCCAGACCGTTTCGGTCATCGCAAGGATCGCCGGGGCCTGTGCCCTCAGATAGAGGGTCCGGTGAAACTCGAGGTTCATCCGGATATAGCCCGTGGCATCATGTCGGGCGACCATCTGGCTGACCCTGAGATTGATGTCCTCCAGCCGGTCGATCAGCGCGAGATGCGCGCGGGGCAGAGCCCTCGAGGCAAGTTCCGGCTCCAGCAGCGCGCGCAACGACGCCAGTTCCTCGATCCGCTCGTTCGACAATTCCGGCGTTGCCACGCGGCCCGACGACGACAGCGTCAGCGCACCTTCGGCAACCAGTCGCCGGATCGCCTCTCGCGCCGGTGTCATCGACACGTCGTATTGCTTGCCGATGCCGCGCAGGGTCAGCGCCTCGCCGGGGCCCAATTCGCCATGCATGATGCGGGTGCGCAGGGACTTGTAGACCCTGTCATGCGCCGAGCCGGTCGTGTCGCTGGATCGTGGCAATGCTTTCATCCCTGCATTTGTGATCACGAAATGCGTGCCGGTCAATCGAAACGATATCGATGCAGGGATGGGCCGTCGCGACGGAGCCATGCGCGGTGGCGTGCATACTCCGGACAAAGCTGGCCGCACACCGCCCAGAATGCCGGGGAATGATTGTGTTCGGCCAGATGCGCCACTTCGTGGGCGGCGACGTAGTCGAGGATTTCAGGGGGCGCCATGACAAGGCGCCACGAAAACATCAGATCACCCCGCGATGTGCACGAGCCCCACCGTGATCGCGTGTCCCGCAGGCTGAGCCGACCGAAGGGCCGCCCGAGGGCCGCGCTGTGGCGATCACAGGCCCGTGCCAGCCGTTCGCGGGCCAGCGTCTTGAGAAAGGCCTGCGCGCGCGCGCCAACGCGTGCGGGATCGTCAGGCAGCATCAGCGAGGCGCCGGCCAGTTCCGGTTTGCGACCAGGACCCGGGATCAGGGTGACCGCTTCGCCCTCGATCGGGATCCGGCTGCCAAAGGCCGCAGCCACGGTGTCTTCGACCCGGTCGAGATGACCGCGGATCCAATCGGCCCGATCCTCGGCAAAGGCGATGGCTTCGCGTTCGGCAAGGTGGGCAGGCAAGGTCAGCGTCACCTTTCCGTCCAGCTGCGAGACGCGCAGAGACAGCCGCCGGGCCCGGCCCGAGCGCCTCATTTCGACCTCGATCGGGGGGTTGCCCGACAACCTGTAACGCCCCATATCACCTCTCTGTTCCGTCAATGCGGAACCCCGACGGCAAAAGCCGCGCCAAATGCTTTGACACCCTTCCATGCTTATGGCAGGGGACGCGGATCGCCCGCAAGGTCAGGCCGGTTATCCGGCGACAAGGAACAAAGGAAGACCCTATGCCCAAGGAAGAGTGGGGAACAAAGCGCGTCTGCCCGACAACGGGCAAGAGGTTCTATGACCTGAACGCCAACCCGATCATCAGCCCCTATACCGGCGAGGTGGTCAACATCGAAACCGGCAAGAGCCGGACGATGGTCGCCGATGCCGAAGATGCCCAGAGCAAGAAGGCCAAGGAAACCGAGGTCGAAGAAGATGGCGATCTGCTGATCGACGACGACGACACCGATGCCGATCTGGGCGATGACGTGCTTGATGATGACGATGACGACGATGATGTGTCTCTCGATGACATCGCCGACGTCAGCGCTGACGACGACGATTGATGCTTCGACAGGTCGCGCGAAAACCACTTTCGCGCGCCTGTGATTTTCGCGACGGGCGGGGTCGATTTTCCCTTGATCTCGCCTTCTGCGCCGCTTAGAGAGCGGAACGGTCAGGGGCCTTAGCTCAGTTGGGAGAGCGCTTGCATGGCATGCAAGAGGTCAGGGGTTCGACTCCCCTAGGCTCCACCAAATCCAACTGCTTTTCCAATTGTGCTCAGCCGACGCCGAAGACTGGCGTTGAGCGTCATGCTCCAGGTCTTACTTGATCAGGGCTTGAGAGCCGCTTGCCCGGGTCCGTTCGCCACCGGTGGCGGTGACGATCCAGCTCAGATCGGGCGGTGGAAGCCACCCGTTCAGGGAGGGCGGTTCATCCGGGCAATCTTGGTGAGCCGCGGATCCATTGGGCCGATACAAGGCGCCGCGATGAAGATCGTCGCTATCAGGTGATCCATGGCAGGCGTCAGACCGGTGGCAAGACCCGGTTGGCCGGTTGGGCTCGCTTCAGGCGTCAGCGCTCCCCGTTTCCTGAAGTGCGCCCGCACGGGCAAGTGCAGCTTCCGTCTCGCTCCAGCATTGCTCGAGGTCTTTGCCGAACCGGTCGAGCGGATCGCGGGCCCGGGCGGCGTCCTCAATCTGGACCAGAAGATCGTTCAGCCTGCGGGTTCCGAATACCGCCGCTGATCCAGCCATTCTGTGGGCTTCGTTCGCGATACGTTCAGGATCGGCTCCGCCGGCGGGCAGGTTGGCAAGGCTGGCCTGGAACGCCCGCGCCTCGGTATGAAAATCCCTGAGAACAGCAGCGTATCTTTCAGGTCGCAGGGTGCTGCTCAACGCCATCACCTGCTCCATGTCCAGAAGTTCCAGCATCGCCTGATCGGCCTGATCGGCCGCATCCCCCAGATCAGTAATGCCGTCATGCGTCCTGGTTGCGGCGCCGAGGATTCGGCGCAGCTCTTGGCGGCGCAGGGGCTTGACCAGAATGTCGGTCATGCCTGCGTCGCGAAAGCGTCGGATCTCGTCGGGCAGGGCATGCGCTGTCGTGGCGATGATCGGGATATCGCTATTGATCGCCGGATCGGCGCGGATCATTTCCGTCGCTTCGAGGCCATCAAGCCCCGGCATCGAGATATCCATGAGGATCAGGTCGAACTGACCGTCATGTGCGGCGGCGACACCTTCGCGCCCGTCATGCGCCTCGACGACGCTATGGCCGTCGCGTTCGAGCATTTCGCGCGCGACGAGCCTGTTGATGGGGTTATCCTCAATCAGCAGGACCCGGAGCGGCGGCAGCGCCGGCGCGGCCGGGGCCGCCTCCGGCTCGACATGTTCAGCGGCGTTGGTGGACAGCTGCGTTGCGCTGTCGGGGGCCAGTGGCAGACGCAGCCAGAACACGCTGCCATCGCCCGGTTCGCTTTCGGCGCCAAGTTCACCGCCCAAAGCCCGTGCAAGTCGCTGAGAGATGCCCAGACCGAGCCCGGTGCCCCCCGAGGACCGCCCGTAAGAGGCGTCGATCGTGACGAAGTCCTGAAAGATGCGGTCGATATCCTCTTCTTGAATTCCGATTCCACTGTCGATGACGCGGATTTCCACATCGTCCAGTCCGTCGTGGCATTCGGCCTCGAGCGTGATCGTTCCGTTTGCCGTGAATTTCACCGCGTTCCCGACAAGGTTGACCATGATCTGGCGTATGCGGCCCTCGTCTCCCCAGACATGGTGGAGGCTCGAATCCGGAGGGGTCAGCGTGATGACATTGCCGTTTTCCCGGGCGCGGGCATCCTGGCTGTCGATGACTTCGCGCAGAAGGGCCACAAGGTCGAAGCGGCGGGCGTCGATCCGCAACTTGTCGGCGTCGAGGCGCGAGATTTCGAGAACGTCGTTCACGTGACCCAGAAGCATGTTGCCCGACTTGCGAATGATCTCGAGGTAGTGCTGCGTCGCATCATCGAGCCCGTCCGCGTCGATCAGTTCGAGCGTGCCCAGCATCCCGTTGAGCGGTGTCCGCATTTCGTGGCTCATCACCGCAAGAAGCTCGGCCTTGGATTTCTCCCCGGCGATGGCACGGTCGCGCGCCTCGCGAAGTTCGGTCTCGGCTTTTAGCCGTTTGGAGATATCGCGCATGAACCCGATGATCAGGTGATCATCCGATGATTCGGCAGCGGCAAGGGCGATGTCGACGGGGAAGACTTCGCCCGAGGCGCGCAGGGCGTCCAGCTGGACGATACCCTTGCCGATCACATGGCGTTCTCCCCCTTCAAGGTAGCGGGCCATCCCCCGTTCATGCATGTCGCGCAGGTGTTCGGGAACGATCAGTTCCCCCATCGGGCGACCAAGAGCCGTCTCCTGTGAATAGCCGAAGATGCGTTCTGCTGCGCGGTTGAATTCGACGATACGCCCCTCAAGATCCGTGACGACGATCGCGTCGAGCGAATTGTCCACGATGGTCTGCATGCGATCCTTGGTAAGGCGCAGGTTGTTCGCGGTGACTTCCATGCGTTCAAGGACGCTGAGGAGCAGATAGATCAGAAGGATGAAGGCCAGGAACAGCATCGCCGACAAGAGGGCGATATCGATCAATGTGCCTGAGACGCTGCGGCGACGGTCATCGCTGAGTCGGGAGAAAATCTCGATCCCGGCGATGGCGAACTGGCGCAAATCCGCATGTGCCTGATTTGCGGAAATGGCAAGTTCCGGAAGGAACTCCCTCAGGTCGGCATCCGGACCGTCGATGATCGGAATGGTCCGTTCGAAAAATGCATCAAGCCGTTCTGTCGAACTTTCCACACGGGGATCGACCCGGAGGCTGGCATAGACCGCGCTTTCCTTCAGCGTGGCGACGCGGCTGTAGAGGATGTCGAATCTTATGCGCACCTCTGACAGATCAGGCTCCTCGGCGAGGTGCTGAACCGCGGCCTCTGTCTCGAGGGCCTTGGCTTCGACTTCGGCCTGCGACAGGGTCCATTGCACATTGTCGGAGGAGGCGGTTGCCAACAGACTAAGCTGTTCCCGCACATCGTCGGCGAAATAGATGATGGCAAGGATCATCATCACGGCCAAGAAGGCCATGAGCCGCCTGATTGCGTCGAAATTCGCGATGAACCTGTCCAGCATCGCGCGAGATCACCTGTCTTGTCGGGCTGGCGATTGGGGCCCGTCTAGGGGGATTTCGCTTTCGGCTTTCACTATTCAAACCCTCCTGTGCCATGGGCTGCGATAGTCTTGCACATAGGACTTAACCGATTCGTTCGTCTGGTATGGTTTCGATCACCACATCTGCCTCGGAATGATACGAAAGTATAAGCCCATGACACAAACGATTGCATGGCAGCGGAAGGCGGCGCGTTCAAGGGCCATTTTTGGACAGATAAGCCCCGCCGTCCTCTCGCCACGGCCCTTGTCAGTCTGATTCGGAGACCCGGACCGCCGGGGTGGATTACTCGGCTGCGGTTGGCAGAATCCGTCCCTCGATGAGGTAGCGCAATCCTAGAAAGGCACCGACCCACATCGACGCAAGGGCCACAGGCGCGGTGACGCCAAGCACGGCAAAGGCCGATAGACCCTGACCGATACTGCAGCCCATTGCGACGACGGCGCCCACGCCCATCATCGCCGCCCCGGTCAGCTGACGGCGCAATTCGCGCTGATCGTCACAGGCTTCCCACCGAAAACTGCGCATCCCGAAGCTTCCGAGGATCGCACCGGTCACGACACCCGCGACCGAACCTATGCCGAAGCCCGGTGTCAGCCCGCTCGACAACATGAGGTAGATCATCGATTCGCCCACCGGCGAGGCGAAACTGTGAGAGCGGATTTCGACGGGATCGAACCCGTGTGTCGCCACATAGGACGTGCCAGCATAGCCGGCGGCGATCGCGGCGCCAACGACCAGACCCCACAAGACACGTTTGTCAGGGGCAAGATAGGCCGATGCCGCAAGCACAAGGCCCCCGATGGTCATGCCCAGAAGTTCGATGTCCACACCTGTCCGCGCGGCCATCCCATGCGCGATCCCCGCTGACGCGGGATCGATCGGCTGAAGGGGAAAAAGCGCGACGCGCAGCGGCGCCAGCGGTCCCGAGATCGTGGCCATCGCGGCTAGCCCCATGACGATCACGATGAGGAATGATCGCATTTCGCCGCCGCCCAGGCGGGCCAGCGCGCCGTATCCGCAATTGCCCGATAGCGCCATCCCGACGCCAAAGGTCAGCCCGCCGAGGATTGCGGCCAGCAGACCGGACGTCGTGGTCAGATAGAGGCTCTGCTCGATCCGGATGAGACCGGCATCGGCAAGGGCGAACACCGTCAGAATGGAAAAGCCAAGCGCCGCTCCCCACATCAGCAACCGGGTGGACGAGCGGCCATAATGCCAGTCTTCAAGTGCACCCAAGGTGCAGAATTTGCCGGCTCTGGCCGCAACGCCAAGGGCGAGGCCGCTCAGAAATCCGAACAGCACAAGGGTCCAGCTTTCGCCGAATACGTCGATCATGTCTTCCTCCCTGACCCGGGAGGCAGGTTGGCTAAGGCGCCTCTACCGGGTTATCCATCACTTCTCGGCGTTGCAGAAAAGCGAATAGACGAGTGAAATGATCTGACGTGCGCGATGATCCGTCAAGCTGTAGTAGATATTCTTTCCGTCGCGGCGCGCATCGACCAGACCTTCCAGCCGGAGACGCGACAATTGCTGCGACACGGCGGCCTGCCGGGCAGAGAGCAGACGCTCCAGATCGCTGACGGATTTTTCACCCGTGCAAAGGTAGCACAGGATCATCAGTCGTCCTTCATGGCCGAGCGCCTTCAGGAAATCTGCCGCAGTGCAGGCCTCCTGCGCCATGCGATCAAGGTCTTCCTCGCTCGTTCCGTCGTCAATGACAGGAAGCGAATCCGCACGGAAATCCATGTCGACGTCGGTGGCGGAGGTAGCAGTCATAACCGTCTCGATCTGTAGGATTTACCCTTGGGGACTTAGGTCGATTTCAGCTCTTTCCAACATCAGACCGAGCAAACCCCAAAAGAAGTCTTCTCCAGGATAGCCTTCAATCCGGTCAAGTTCCACTTTGTTTTGCACAAGGATGAAAGTGGGCGTCAGGCGTGGCCGAGATGAAAGGTCATAGGTATCGATCTCGTCCGACCTGATATCGATCATCTTGATCGGTGCGGCCTGCCCCTCGGGCGTGATCGGAAACTCCGGTCCGACCTCCTGCTTCCAGCGCTGACAGTAGATGCAGCCCGCCTCCTCGATCATCAGAAGGCGAAATTCGGCGCGCGCCATCCCGGCGGCCGACAGGGCAAGACCAAGCGCAAGGACCAGTGTCCTGAAAAGGCGCCGCATCGGATCGGCCTTATTTTGATTGACGTGAACCACCACACTTATGATAAAATGAATATTTGAATATACAAGTTTCTTGAGGGAGGATCGCATGTTTGACGTCACTCTTGGCGGTGCCGTTCTTGCGGGTCTGCTGTCGTTCCTGTCGCCCTGTATCCTTCCGATGGTTCCGTTCTACCTTGGCTATCTCGCCGGGACGGGCACCGCCCAGGTTGCCGGGGGTGGCGCCGGAAGGACCGGCTCCTTCATCCAGGGGCGCGCAATTCTCGGGGCGATGTTCTTCGCGGCCGGGATCATCACCGTTTTCGTGGCGCTTGGCGCTTCGGCCTCGCTCGCGGGGCAGGCGCTGCGCGACTGGTTCGATGTCCTGCGCTATGTCGCCGCCGGGCTGATCATCGTGATGGGCCTGCATTTCCTTGGCATCCTGCGGATCGGGTTTCTCTACCGGCAATTCCGGGCCGAACCGGGCGATACCGCGGCGCTGAGCCTGCCCATGGCCTATGTCGTCGGTCTTGCCTTCGCCTTCGGCTGGACGCCCTGCGTCGGCCCGGTCCTTGCCGCGATCCTGTTCACGGCCGCAGGGACCGAGACCGCCTCACGGGGGGCGTGGCTTCTGTTCGCCTATGGCGTCGGAATGACGCTTCCGTTCATCCTGGCGGCCATGTTCGTCGGCCCGTTCCAATCCTTCATGGCGCGGTTTCGCCGCCATCTGGGTGTCGTCGAAAAGGTGACGGGCGTGCTTCTGGTGACCTTCGGCCTTCTGATTGCAACCAACTCCATCAATGCCATCGCGCAATGGATGATCGAGACCTTCCCGATCTTTATGCGGATCGGCTGAACCTCCTGAAAGGACGCGACATGATCCGAACCGTTCTGTTTTCCATTCTGACGGCCTGCTGGGCCGTGACCGCGGGCGCGACCGAGCTGGGTGACGACGGCCTGCACAAGCCCGACTGGCTGCGCGAGACGTTCCTCGATCTGCGAGAGGACCTCGCCGAGGCCGAATCACAGGGCCTCCGGATGATGGTCATCATCGAACAGCGCGGCTGCATCTACTGCACCCGCATGCACGAAGAGGTGTTTCCAGACCCCGCGATCGACGCCTACATCCGGGAAAATTTCTTCGTCGTTCAGCTCAATATGTTTGGGGATCTCGAGGTCACCGACTTCGACGGCGAGGTCATGGCGGAAAAGGATATCGTTCGCCGATGGGGCGCACTCTTCACGCCTACGATCATGTTCTTTCCACACGAGGTAGATCAGGGGCTTACAGCGGCGGAGGCCTCTGTCGCCACGATGCCCGGGGCCTTCGAGAAGGGAACGACGCTGAGCCTTCTGACATGGGTCAACGAGGAATTGTACCTCACCGACGAGCCGTTTCAGAAGTACCTCGCGCGCGTGCTGGCGGAGCGGACCGCGTCGGACTGATATACATTCATAAAAGCAAATATTATGTTGCATGCAAATGTATGCTGTGCTTATCCTCGGACCGAGGCCAGAAAACGGCTCTGAGGGAGGAGAAATGAAAATCAAGCATACATTTGCTGTGGCAGCGATCGTATTGGCCGCTCCGGTTCTTGCGGAAACCGTTTCGCCGGCGGCCGTCGTCTTCGATGAATACGGCGAGGTAGCCCAGTCGCTGACCGGCGTTGCAGGGAACCCCGAGCGTGGCGTCGAAGTGATGACCAATCGCGGCCTTGGTAATTGCATCGCATGCCACATGGTCACCGACCTGCAGGATCATCCGTTCCACGGTGAGGTCGGACCGTCGCTTGACGGCGTCGCGACACGCTGGAGCCCGGAGCAGCTTCGCGGGATCATGGTCAACGCCAAGAACACGTTCCCGGATTCGATCATGCCCGCCTTCTACCATGTGGGCCCCTATATCCGGCCCGGCGATGCCTTCACCGGCAAGGCTGCCGACGGTGAACTTCCGCCGCTTCTGTCGGCCCAGGATATCGAAGATGTCATCGCCTACCTGATGACGCTCGACACGTATTACGACTGATTTTCCCAAGGAGGAGAGAAGGAATGACCCTTACTCGCAGAGATTCTCTCGTGCTCGGCATGGGTGCGCTTACGGCGGGAATGTTCTTGCCGAAGATCGTTCATGCAGCGACCGAAGACGCCATCGCGGCCTTCACCGGTGGTGCGGATATGGGCGAAGGCGGCATCACGCTGACCGCGCCCGAGATCGCCGAGAACGGCAACACGGTTCCGATCGAAGTCAGCGCCCCGGGCGCCGAGGCGATCGTGATCCTCGCGACCGGTAACCCGACACCTGGTGTCGCGACCATCAATTTCGGACCGATGGCCGGAGAGCAATTTGCCTCCACCCGGATCCGCCTTGCCGGAACCCAGGATGTGATGGCTATCGCCCGGATGTCTGATGGCAGCTTCGTGCAGGCCCGTCAGGAAGTCAAAGTGACCATCGGCGGCTGCGGCGGCTGAACGAGAACAGAGGAGACAGAACAATGGCAGACAATGTGAGACCCCGCGTTCGCGTTCCGGATTCCGCGGCAGCTGGCGAAGTCGTATCGATCAAGACGCTTATCAGCCACCCGATGGAAAGCGGCCAGCGCCGTGACGGTGACGGGAACACGATCCCCCGCTCGATCATCAACCGCTTCGTGGCCGCCTATAACGGCGAGACGATCATCGACGTGACGATGGAGCCCGCGATCTCGACCAATCCCTATTTCGAGTTCCAGGCCCTGATCCCCGAATCGGGCACCATGACGTTCACCTGGTACGACGATGACGGGTCTGTCTACGAGGATGCGAAGGATATCGCCGTCGGCTGATCCGGCACAGGGAGGGAGGAAAGCAATGACAAAAAGAACCTTGTTCGCCGGGCTTCTTGCCACGGGAGGCGTGCTTGTCGCCGGCCTTGCGCAGGCGCAGGACATCATCAACGATGAACTGGTCATCAATGGCGACCTGAACATCGTGACACAGGCCCCTGCGGCTGATCACCTCGACTACATGTCGGTCGTCCGGTCGGGTTGGACATTCCGTTCGACCGAGACGCAGGCCATGCAGATGGATGATTTCGACAACCCCGGCATGCTGGGCGTCGAATCCGCGATGAGCGACTTCACGACCGCGATGGGGGCCGATGGCGAAAGCTGTGCCTCTTGCCATGACGGGCCCGAAAGCCTGTCGAACGTGCGGGCCACCTATCCCCAGTGGGACGAGGAACATGGCGAGGTCCAGACCGTCGAGATGCAGGTCAACGAATGCATCACCGAACGGATGGGCGCCGAGCCGTGGGGCTACAATTCCACCGAGATGATCAACATGTCGGGCCTGATTTCGTGGGCCGGCCGGGGCGAGATCGTCGACATCGCGATCGACGGTCCGGCTCAGGAGACGTGGCAAATGGGTAAGGACCTCTACTACACCCGCACCGGTCAGCTCGAGTTGAGCTGCGCGAATTGTCACGAAGACAACTATGACAACTACATCCGCGCCGACCACCTGAGCATGGGCATGCTGACAGGCTTCCCGACCTACCGGCTCAAGGATGCGCGGCTTGTCTCGGTTCATTCGCGGTTCCGCGGCTGCATCCGCGACACACGGGCCGAAACCTATGCGGTTGGCAGCCCCGAATTCGTCGCGCTCGAGCTTTATGTCATGTCGCGTGGCAACGGTCTGTCCGTCGAAGGCCCCGCCGTCCGCAACTGATCCTGAAGGCCCGCGTTCCGCAAGGCACGCGGGCCTTTTACCCTCTTACGCATTCAAACAAAGGAATGTGAGAACGCCATGATTTCCCGCCGTCATTTCCTGCAGGCTTCCATCGCTGCTTCTGCGCTGTATGGCGCATCCGGCTTTGGCAACTGGTCCCGACTGTCCGCCCAACAGGCCCTCACGCAGGATGACCTGATCGGAACGGGTGGCCCCGGCAACGTGACGCTTGTCCATATTACCGACATTCATGCCCAGACCCAGCCGATCTGGTTCCGCGAACCCGAGATCAATCTCGGCGTGGGCGATGTGGGGGGCAAACCGCCCCACGTGACAGGAGCCGATTTCCGGCAGATGTTCGGCATCGAAAAGGGCAGCGCGATGGATTACGCGCTGACCTATGACGATTTCGTCGCACTGGCCCGCGGCTACGGCAAGATGGGCGGCTTCGACAGGATTTCCACCGTCGTCAAGGCGATCAAGGCCGAGCGCGAGGATGCCCTTGTTCTCGACGGTGGCGACACGTGGCAGGGCTCTCTCCCGGCTCTGCGCACGGAAGGGGCGGACATGGTCCGCCTGTTCAACGCGCTCGGCACCGATGCAATGACGGCCCACTGGGAATTCACGCTCGGCATCGACCGGCTGACCCAGATCGTCGAAAACGAGCTGAACCATCCCTTCCTCGGCGCCAATATCTTTGACGCCGAATGGGACGAGCCTGCCTATGAACCCTACAAGATGTTCGAACGCGGCGGTGTGCAGGTCGCGGTGATCGGACAGGCGTTCCCCTATATGCCGATCGCCAATCCGGGCTGGATGTTCCCGGGGTTGAGCTTTGGTGTGCGCGAGGAGCGCATGGCCGAGGTTGTGGCCGAGGCGCGGGGCGCCGGGGCGGAACTTGTGGTGGTCCTGTCGCACAACGGTTTTGACGTCGATCGCAAGATGGCCGGCAATGTCGATGGCATCGACGTGATCCTGACCGGCCACACCCATGACGCAATCCCCGAGCCCGTTCAGGTGAACAACACCTTCCTGATTGCGTCGGGCAGCAACGGCAAGTTCGTCTCCCGCATCGACCTCGATGTGCGTGACGGCGGGATGAAAGGCATCACCCACCGGCTGATCCCGATCTTCTCGGACGTGATCGCGCCGGACCCGGAGATGACCGCACTCGTGAATGAGATCCGCGCGCCCTTCGCCGACGAAATGTCCGAGGTCATCGGACAAAGCGGATCGCTCCTCTACCGGCGCGGCAATTTCAACGGCACATGGGATGACCTGATCTGCAATGCGCTGATCGAGGAACGCGAGGCCGACATCGCGCTGAGCCCGGGCTTCCGCTGGGGTCCGACCGTGATGCCCGACAGCGACATCACCCGCGAGGATATCTTCAACGCCACCGCGATGAGCTATCCCAACGCCTACCGGTCCGAGATGACGGGCGAATTCCTCCATACGATCATCGAGGACGTGGCCGACAACCTGTTCAACCCCGATCCCTATTATCAGCAGGGCGGCGACATGGTCCGCATCGGCGGCATGGGCTACCGGATCGATATCTCCAAGCCGCAGGGCGAACGCATCACCGAGATGACGCTGCTGAAGACAGGCGAACGGATCGATCCGGGCAAGACGTATATCGTCTCTGGCTGGGCGAGCGTGAACGAGGGCACCGAAGGCCCGCCCATCTGGGAGGTGGTCGAGAACCACATCCGCAAGCAGGGCACAGTGAATATCGATCCAAATCAAAGTGTCGAGGTGGTGGCGGGCTAGGCCACCACAGGACGAGGAGACCGGACATGACAGACAGAACCGATCCGTCCCGCCGCAGGTTCCTGACCGGAGCGCTGGCCGCAGGTGGTGCGGTGGCCGCGACAAAGGTGGCGGCGCAAGCGGGCGATCCCGCGATTACGGACATAAGCCAGCAACCCTGGTCGCAATACCTGGGCCCGGGCGTGGATGCAGCCCCCTACGGCGTGCCGTCGCCGCACGAGGCGCATGTGGTCCGCCGCAACGTCGAATGGCTGACCGCCGACACTGTGTCGTCGATCAACTTCACGCCGCTGCACGAGCTTGACGGCATCATCACGCCCAATGGCCTGTGCTTCGAACGGCACCATGGTGGTGTGGCCGAGGTCGATCCCGGCATGTACCGGCTGATGATCAATGGTCTGGTGGACACGCCTCTTGTCTTCACGCTCGAGGATCTGATGCGTTTCCCGCGGGAGAACCATGCCTACTTCCTTGAATGCGCGGCGAACACGGGCATGGAATGGCGCGGCGCCCAGCTTAACGGCTGCCAGTTCACCCACGGCATGATCCACAACGTCATGTATACGGGCATCCCGCTGCGCATCCTGCTGGAACAGGCCGGAGTCAAGACGAACGGAAAATGGATCCTGCCCGAAGGCGCAGACGCCGCCGGCATGACCCGGTCGATCCCGATGGAAAAGGCGCTCGACGACTGCCTTGTCGCCTTCAAGATGAACGGCGAGGCGCTGCGCCCCGAACAGGGCTATCCCGTCCGGCTGGTCGTGCCGGGCTGGGAAGGCAACATGTGGGTCAAATGGCTGCGCCGCATCGAAGTGGGCGACGAGCCGTGGCACCACCGCGAGGAAACCTCGAAATACACCGACCTGCTGGAAAACGGGCAGGCCCGGCGGTTCACATGGGAGATGGACGCCAAGTCCGTCATCACCAATCCGAGCCCTCAGGCGCCGCTCACCCACGGGCCGGGGCCGACGGTTCTCACCGGCGTCGCATGGTCGGGCAGGGGCACCATCCCGCGCGTCGATGTCACCATCGACGGGGGCAAGAACTGGCACATGGCGCGCATGTCGGGGCCCAGCTTCACCAAGTCGATGCACCGCTTCTATTTCGAATTCGAGTGGGACGGCTCGCCTCTTCTGCTGCAAAGCCGGGCGCATGATTCCACCGGATATGTGCAGCCCACCAAGGACATGCTGCGCGAGATTCGCGGCGAGAATTCGATCTACCACAATAACGGTATCCAGACCTGGTACGTGAACGAGCAGGGAGTCGCTGAAAATGTCGAAATTTCTTAACATCTTCGCGCCTGCCATTGGGGGGGTCGGTCTGGTCCTGGGCGCAGCCTACGCGATCCCGATGAAGAACTACCGCGCTCAGGAAGCGGCCCTTGCCATGGAGCAGGCCGCCGCGGCCGAGGCGCGCGCCGCCGCCGCAGAGGAGCGCATCGCCCAAGAGGCTGCCCGTGCCGCCGAAGAGATCGCGGCCCTGCAAGCGGTCGCCGCGACAGCGGGCCCGTCGGACAGCGGTGCCCCCGCACCGCTCGGTGTTTCTTATGCGCTGGGCCGCGAGGCCCTGCCGGAAGAGGTAAGCGCTTGGGATATCGATATTCGCCCCGATGGTCAGGGTCTGCCTGTCGGTTCGGGCGATGTCTGGACGGGTGAGGAAATCTGGATCGAGAAATGCGCCGCCTGTCACGGCGATTTCGGTGAGGCCGTGGGCCGCTGGCCAGTCATCGCGGGCGGCGAGGGCAGTCTTGCCTCGGACGATCCGGTCAAGACCGTCGGTTCCTACTGGCCTTACCTCTCGACCGTCTGGGATTACGTCCACCGGGCGATGCCCTTTGGCGAAGCACAGAGCCTGACGGATGACGAGGTCTATGCGCTGGTCGCCTATATCCTCTATTCCAACTACGTGGTTGATGACGACTTCACCCTGTCGAACGAGAACTTCACCGAAGTGGTGATGCCCAACGCGGGCGGGTTCTTCATGGATGACCGGGCCGAGGCGGAATACCCGGCCTTCACGGCAGAGCCTTGCATGGAAAACTGCAAGGACAGCGTCGAGATCACGGCACGCGCCATGGTTCTCGATGTGACGCCGGACGATCCGACCAATGTCACGCCAACCGCCGCCGAGCCGATGACCGAGGCTACCGCGGAACCCGAGGCCGAGATGGCCGAGGCCGAAGAGGCCCCGGCGGAAGAGATGGTGACGACCGCTTCTGTCGATCCGGCTCTTGTCGCCGAAGGGGAAGGCGTGTTCCGCCGCTGCTCGTCCTGCCACCAGATCGGCGAGGGTGCGGTCAACCGGACCGGTCCGCATCTGAACGGCATCATGGGCCGCGGCATTGGCGTGATGGAGGATTTCCGCTACTCAAATGTCATGGCGGAGGCCGGTGCAGAGGGGCGTGTCTGGTCGGAAGACGAGATGGCCGCCTTCCTCGCCGATCCGCGCGGCTACATGCGCGGGACGAAGATGGCCTTCGCCGGTCTGCGGAGCGAGGAGGAGATCACGGCCCTCATCGCCTATCTGACCGCCGAAGGAGGCTGATATGCGTTTGGCGCTTGTGACCGGGTTATTCGGGTTCATCCCAGCGATGGCGATCGCCCAGCCGATGGGTGATCCCGAAGCTGGAGAGCAACTCTACAGGGCCTGTGCCACATGCCACGAAATCGGAGAAGGGGCCCGCAACCGGGCGGGCCCTCACCTTACCGGGATCGTTGGTCGGGCCGCAGGCGCGATCGAGGGGTTCCGCTATTCGTCCGCGATCGGTGCCTCCGGGCTGGTTTGGGATGTCGATATGCTCAGCCGCTATATCGAGGATCCGCAAGGTACTATGCCCGGCACGCGGATGGCTTATCGGGGGATGGCTGATAGTCAGCAAAGGTCTGATCTCATTGCCTATCTGGCCAGTTTCGAGGCGGAGGAAGTGGCCATCCCCTTTGAGCTGAGCCCCGAAGCTGCGGCCGTCCTCGCCGTTGCGCCGGACATGGCCTACGGAGAATACCTGTCAGCGGAATGCACCGCCTGCCATGCGGCGGGGGACGCCGGAATACCGAAGATCGAAGGACTTGATCCTGAGCTCTTTGTTACTGCTATGGTGGAGTACCGGTCCGGAGAGCGCACGCATCAGGTGATGGAAATGGTTTCGGGTAGGTTGGGGGACGAGGAAATCGCCTCGCTCGCCGTGTTTTTTCAAAAGGCCCAATGAAGGCTAAAACCGGGAGGTTCATGTGAAAATCAACAGACGGAGTTTCATAGGTTCGGCAGCAGCCGGCGTCGGTGTGATGTCGGCGCCGATGGTAATGGGGGCCGCTCATGGCACGCCAAACGTGGTCGTGATCGGTGGCGGCGCAGGCGGTGCGACGGCGGCACGTTACATCGCCCGTGATGGTGGCGATCAGGTGAACGTCACCCTGATCGAGCCCACGCGCACGTATTACACCTGTTTCTTTTCCAACCTGTATATCGGCGGCTTCCGCACGATGGAGAGCCTTGGCCATTCCTATGGCACGCTGGCGTCCGAATACGGGATCAACGTGGTTCATGACTGGGCGGTCGGCGTCGACCGGGACGCCAAGACCGTCGCGCTCGCAGGTGGCGGGTCGGTGCCCTATGACAAGCTGATCCTCAGCCCCGGCATCGATTTTGTCGACGGCGCTGTTCCCGGCTGGGACGTCTCGGCGCAGAACGCGATGCCGCATGCCTACAAGGCCGGATCGCAGACCGAACTGCTCAAGGCGCAGGTCATGTCCATGCGTGAGGGGGGCACCTATTGCATGGTCGCGCCGCCGAACCCCTATCGCTGCCCGCCGGGACCGTATGAGCGGGTGTCTATGGTGGCCCACCAACTCAAGCAGACCAACCCGACGGCCAAGATCCTGATCGTCGATCCGAAGGAAGGCTTTTCCAAGCAGGGCCTCTTCGAGCAGGGCTGGGAACGGCATTATTCGGGGATGATCGAACGCATCGGCCCGGATTTCGGCGGTGCCAATGTCGAGGTCGACCCGGCGGCGATGACCGTGACGATCGACGGCGTGGTCGAGAATGTCGATGTCTGCAATGTCATCCCGGCACAGCGGGCGGGCAAGATCGCCCATGATGCCGGCGTGACCGATGGCAACTGGGCCCCTGTCGAGGCCTTCGCGCTGACCTCGAAGATGGATCCGGCGATTCACGTGCTGGGCGATTCGGCGGCGCAGGGCGACATGCCGAAATCCGGCTTCTCGGCCAACAGCCAGGCCAAGGTCTGTGCCAATGCCGTGGTGGGTGAACTGACCGGCAGCCGGGTCTTCCCGGCGCGGTTCTCGAACACCTGCTGGTCGCTGATCGACACCGAAGACGGTGTGAAGGTCGGCGCGGCCTACGAGCCGACCGAAGAAAAGATCGCCAGCACCGGCGGCTTTGTCAGCCAGACCGACGAGACCGCGGAAGTGCGCGCCCAGACCTATCAGGAAAGCCTTGGTTGGTACGACGCGATCGTCAGCGACATGTTCGGTTGATCTAGATCATGGCGGGCCGGGGAAACCCGGCCCGTAATGCCCGAAGTGAAAGGGAGCATGACATGAAAATCCATCTCGCCGCAGCGCTCTGCCTGTTGTCCGGTCCGGCTTTCGCGGATGACCCGATCATCCATGCCTTTGACGGGGCGTTCGACGATGCAACCTTTGCCGTGGAGAATGCCATTATCGGCAGAGGGCTCGTCATCGACTATACCAGCCATGTGGGCGAGATGCTCAACCGGACCGGTGAGGATGTCGGTTCGGATGAGATGATTTTTTCCCAGGCGGATGTCTTTCTCTTCTGTTCGGCTGTCGTGAGCCGCGAAGTGATGGAAGCCGATCCCATGAACATTCAGCATTGCCCCTATGGAATCTTCGTCACAGAGATGGGCGATGAGGTGCTGATCGGGCACCGGGACTATCCCGATGGTGCCATGCAGGTCGTCGAAGACCTGCTGGAAGAAATCGTAATGGAGGCCATCGGAGAATGAGCTTTACGCCTGACGCATATTTCCGTGCCGAGCTGGATCGTCTGAAAGACGAAGGGAATTATCGCCATTTCGCGGATATGGAACGCAAGCGGGGTGCCTTTCCGCGCGCGCTCAACCGCGATGGCGATAATGAACGCGATGTCACGGTCTGGTGTTCGAACGATTATCTCGGCATGGGCCAGCACCCCGATGTTCTGGCCGCGATGCACGAGGCGCTTGACCGGACCGGCGCCGGCGCTGGCGGGACGCGCAATATTTCCGGCACGACCCACGCCCATGTGGAACTGGAGGCCGAGCTGGCCGATCTGCATGGCAAGGAGGCGGCCTTGCTGTTCACCTCCGGCTATGTGTCGAACTGGGCGACGCTGGGCACGTTGGGGGCGAAGATCCCCGGTCTCGTGATCCTGTCTGACAGTCTCAACCATGCCTCGATGATCGAAGGCATCCGCCATTCCAAGGCGGACCGGATCATCTGGAAGCATAACGACCTTGCCGATCTGGAGCGGCACCTTGCCGCGCTTCCTGCCGAGGCGCCCAAGCTGATCGCCTTTGAATCGGTCTATTCCATGGACGGCGATATCGCCCCGATTGCCGAGATTTGTGATCTGGCCGACAAATACGGCGCGATGACCTATCTCGACGAGGTTCACGCGGTGGGCCTGTATGGTCCGCGAGGCGGCGGCGTGGCCGAGCGCGAAGGGCTGATGCATCGGCTGACCGTCATCGAGGGCACGCTGGGCAAGGCCTACGGCGTGGTCGGCGGCTATATCGCGGCGTCCGCCGCGCTGGTCGACTTCGTCCGGTCCTTCGCAAGCGGATTCATCTTTACCACGGCGCTGCCCCCGGCGGTGGCTGCAGGCGCGCTGGCCAGCGTGCGGCACCTCAAGGCGTCGGCCTCCGAGCGCGCGGCACAGCAGGCCAAGGTCGCCGAGGTCCGTGCCGGGCTGGATCGCATGGGCATCCCGCATATCGAGAACCCCTCCCATATCATCCCTGTCATGGTCGGAGATCCGGTCAAATGCCGGTGGATTTCGGACGTGCTGTTGCGCGATCACGGGGTCTACATCCAGCCGATCAACTATCCCACCGTGCCCAAGGGCACCGAACGGCTGCGGATCACGCCGTCGCCCGTGCATTCCGAGGCGGACATCGCCCATCTGTTGTCCGTGCTGGGCGCGCTTTGGGAGCAATGTCAGCTGGCCCGTGTGCCGATGGCGGCGCAATAGGTTTAGGGTTTGCCCCGATGAAACAAGGGCCCGCCGATGGCGGGCCCTTGTTCGTTCTGGCCAGAACTTGTCAGGCGGGCGTAAAGGTGTAGCCCTCCGCCACGGATGCGATCTTGCCGATCCCACCCTCGGGCAGATGGAAGCCGACCATCGTCTCTCCGCTTGCCGAAAGCTCCTCGAGCAGGGTCATGCGGGTGGTAATCCCCGTTGCGCCATCCTGATCTGCGGGCGAGACCCATTCCGGGCGGGCAAGGGCCAGATGACCATTGCCGATCGCATCGCCCACGACGAGGGCGGTCTGACCGCCATCCGCGATCCGGAACGCCATGTGACCGGGCGTGTGCCCCGGCGTCGCAACGGCCGTTATGCCGGGCACGACCTCGTCTCCGTCGCCGAAAAGCGCCATGTCAGAGCCGATGATATCCAACCGGCGCAGCGCGCCGGCGGCAAAGCTTTGACGGGCCTCACCAATCGTGTTGATGGTGTTCGGATCCATCCAATAGTCATGTTCCCTGCCGCCCATGAAATGTTGGGCGGAATAGAACGTCGGCTCGTCGAAATCGTCGATGATGCCCCAGATGTGGTCAGGGTGCCCATGGGTCATCAGGACGTGGGTGATGTCATCGGGCGTCAGCCCCGCGGCATCGAGCGAGTCCCACAGCGTGCCGGCCGACGGCATGAAATCGGGGCCCGATCCTGCGTCGAACAGCACGGTCATGTCATCCTTCTGCCAGACCGCGAGGTTGCAGGGGCTGCGGAAATCCTCCATCGAATACCCGGCCTCTTCGATGATCGGCACGGCATCGTCTTCGGACAGGTCGCCGATGACGAAACTGCGTGGCAAGGCGAGATAGCCATCCGAAACTGTCGTCAGCGTTCCCCCGCCAACCATCATCTGGGCCACGGTCTTCGTGGGGAGCCAGGGCAGTGCCAGGGCAGGTGCACCAGCGAGGGCCGTTTGCATGAAGCGGCGTCTGTTCACGTCTTCCTCCCATTCACATTATGTAATGAGAATATGTTGTTGCGTTCCCGAACGCAATCCGAACCTCGCCCTGCCCGGGACGACCCGCCGGAAATCCGGTAGTTTGAAATCGCGGCAGATGCGCTAGAACGGCTCCTGAAGTTCATTGCACGTTTGGTATTCTGGAGTTTGATATGCGTTTTGTTACCGGTCTGGTCGCAGCTTGTGCGATCTCGGTCCTGTCTGTCCCGGCGCAGGCGCAGGAGCTTGATCTCACAATCACCGACCCCGACGAGATCGCGGCACAATGCGGCGGCGATGCAGTGGCGGGCCGGGAATTGTTCGACAATTGTACCGCCTGTCACCAGATCGGCGTAGATGCCGAACATACGACCGGACCCCATCTGCAAGAGATGTTCGGTCGGACAATCGCCTCGGTCGAGGGGTTCGACTATTCCGACCTGCTGTTGCAGGCGGGCGCCCAGGGCACGATCTGGGAAAGAGAGACATTGCACGCCTATCTTTCCGACCCGGTGTCCCTGTTTCCCGGATATGCAGTCGAACACCCGGTTGTTGCCGCCCAACAGGATCGCAATGATCTGCTGACCTTCCTGCGGACACATACCCTGCCTCCGCCACCCGCCATCGGCGAAGTCGAAGTGCCCGAGGCGGTTCTCGCGATGGAGGGGGACTTGGCCTATGGGGAGTTTCTGTCCTTCGAATGCGCGGGCTGTCACCAGGGCGCGTGGGACGCCGGCGGGACGGGTGTGAACGGCTGGCCCCGGGATGGGATGATCACGATTCTGTTCGAATACCGTGCGCGGGCGCGGACCAATGCCCAGATGCAGCTTGCCGTCGCCCGCATGTCTGACGAGGAGATCGTGTCTTTGGCCGAATACTTTGCGCAGGCTCAATAGCCCGGGTCAGAAGTTGAACCATGCCTGCAGGCCGGCCGCACCGCCACCATCGCCAGTCAGGGCCTGCGTATAGCTGGCCCGTAGGCTGACGCGATCATTCAGGTGATAGACGACAGAGGGGCTGATCTTGGCATAGAAATCAAGCTCGAGCCCAAGGCCGGCTTCGGCGCTCAGGAGACCTGTCCACGTGTCGTTGAAACGATAGCCGGAGGTCAGGGTCAATTTCTCCTGGAACTTGCCGATGGTGGAGCCGAAGGTCATGGCGTAATCTGTCGACACCCAGCCCCAATCCGCACCCCGCCCCCAGTGCAGCCCCAACCGGAAGGTCTGGTCAGTGGCGCCGGTGGGTATCCTTGTCAAACCCGCGGCCACGGATACCGCGGTTCTGGACGGACGGTCGAGCGAGCCAAAGCTGAGTTGTGCAAATCCAAGCAGGCTTCCCGCCGTGCCCTTGTCTGCGGTGTAGCCATCAATGCCGAGCGTGATACGCGGTGTAAGCCCGTATTCCAGATAGAGCGTCGGATCGTAATAGACCGGCCGCGCCGCATCCCCGAAAAGAACCACATTGCCACCCGCCGCCGCAAAGAATGTGCCCTCCTCACGTGGCCAGGCACCGGCGAGCGACGTCTTTCCGCCGGCAACCCAAAGGCAGAATATGGCAATGAGAAAGGCGAACCGTCGCATGTTGTCCCACGCTTGCCGAGCATGGTTAACATCTCGTTAACTGTCGAGAGGCCGGGGTTCAGACGCTTGGCGCGGCGATGCAGGCGCGAAAGGCGGCGACAGGCTCTGCCGCTCCGTCAAGGGGGATGGCAACGGCTTCGTCTCCGATCAGGGCAATAGCAACGTCGTTGAATGCCAGCCCGTCGAGGACGTTCCCGAACCCGCTGTCGCGCACAGTCAGGGTGCGCCCGGTATCCGTCAGGGCATGTCGGTCGGTCATGATAAGGTTGGGGCGCGACCCTTCGAACCGGATTCCGAAAGGCGATGTATCGGGCCAGGGCCTGTCGGTCAGGGTCAGTTCAATCGCGTACTCGGGGATCGACGGGTCGAACGTGACCCTGACCTGTGCCTGATCCGTAGCATGGTCGAGGGTGCAGATCGGGATCGCCCGGAATTCCCAGGCCGATGCCGGGGTCGAAAGCGTCAAGACAAGAAAGGCGGCCATCATCTTCATCACCGTGAACCTAGTGCCCTGTCGACCTGTGACCAGATGCCGCCCTGCCGGGCGCCGTCTTGATCGCGCAGAAAACATTCCCATCTCCGAAGTGAATCACACAAAGGAGATGTCACGATGCAATGCCCGGTCGATGGAACAACCCTTGTCATGGCGGATCGAAACGGGGTGGAGATCGACTATTGCCCGCAATGCCGTGGCGTCTGGCTCGATCGTGGTGAACTCGACAAGATCATCGAGAGGAGTGTTCAGGCGCCGCCTCCGCCCCCGCAGGATCGCGGTGGATACGACGAGCGTCCCCGCAAGAAGAAGCGCGGCGGGTTTCTGGATGAGTTGTTCGACTTCTGACCTGTTGCGAGAACAACAAACATATGCGAATGTGTTCATGTAATTTAGCGCGATGTCCGTCTGGTTCGATGGGCCGTGCGAGGAGGACACTCATCATGAAGACATTCGCAACAAGCATTTTGGTTCTCGGGCTCACCGGTGCGGCTCAAGCCGAAGATGTGAACATCACGCGCGACATGGCCTCTGCCGTCGTGCAGACGCCCAGCGGCGAAGTCGAGATCTCGCGCATTCAGGATCAGGACGCGGTGATCGAGGGCGAATTCGCCCGTATCGCGCGGCCCTGTCCGAATTTCTGCATCCAGCCGATGGTCCCGGCCGAAGGCGTGACGCCGGTTGGTGAACTGGAAGTGATCGCCGCGCTTCAGGACCCCGAAACCCTCGTGATCGATGGTCGGGTCCGTCCGGAATTCGAAGCCGGGACAATTCCCGGTGCGATTTCGGTGCCCTATAACGAGGCGGCCGATCGTCTGGGAGAGCTCGGCTGCGAGATCGATTTCGACGGCTGGATTTGCGAAGGCGCGTTGCCCCAGGTCGTTCTGTTCTGCAACGGCCCATGGTGCGGGCAATCGCCGACCGCGGCGCGGAATATGATCGAGGCGGGCTTTCCCGCAGAAAACATCAGCTACTATCGGGGCGGAATGCAAAGTTGGCAGATGCTTGGCCTGACGATCACCGGAGGTGAGTGACGCCAGATAGGGGACCGAAATCTTGAAAAGATTTCGACGCGCTTTCTTTTCAAGAAAGCGTCTCCCTCGGAGCGATCCGGCGGATCGGCGCACGGTTGCAGAAAATCACCAGTTGACCGGCATTTTCCAGAACCTGGAAACCGCGCCGATCGATCTCGGCAAGAAACCGGTCCATACCGGCAAACCGTTCTACGTCTCGCGCCTTGCGCCGGATCACCGCCCCTTGCTGCACGGCCTTGGACTCAAACAGATCAGAAAGCCAATTCTCGGGTGACAGGGGCGAGTTTCGATCCAACATGACCGAAATTCTGCACCGTGCTGGTTAAAGCGGAGTAAACGCTAGCGTTTGCGTCGTTTGACACCGCCGCGTTGCCCGGCACGACCGGCGGTTGACCGGCCTGAAGCCTTGGCGCTGTCTTCCACGGCCTTCTCCACCGCCTGCTGACGGGCGAGGGGGTCGTCGGCCACGACCAGATCAACGGTTTCAAGCCGCTTGATCTCGTCCCGGAGCCGGGCGGCCTCCTCGAATTCGAGGTTCTCCGCCGCCTTGCGCATATCCGTTCTGAGGCCTTCGAGAACGGCCTGCAGATTTGCCCCCGCCATCGGTTTGTCGACCTTGGCAGTCACGCGGTTCATGTCGACATCGCCCTTGTAGAGGCCTGCCAGAATGTCTTCGACATTCTTGCGCACTGTGGCGGGCGTGATCCCATGTTCCTTGTTGTAAGCGATCTGCTTTGCGCGGCGCCTGTCCGTTTCGCCCATCGCGCGTTCCATCGATCCGGTGATCCGGTCGGCATACATGATCACCCGACCGTCGGCATTCCGCGCGGCCCGGCCAATGGTCTGGATCAGCGACGTCTCGGATCGCAGGAACCCTTCCTTGTCGGCATCGAGGATCGCCACCAGACCGCATTCGGGGATGTCGAGGCCCTCCCGCAGCAGGTTGATCCCGATCAGCACATCGAAGGCGCCAAGCCGCAGGTCGCGCAGGATCTCGATCCTTTCGATCGTGTCGATATCCGAATGCATGTAGCGCACGCGAATGCCCTGTTCGTGCAGGTATTCCGTCAGGTCCTCGGCCATGCGTTTTGTCAAAGTCGTGACAAGCGTCCGGTAGCCCGCGGCCGAGACCCGCCGGATTTCATCCATGACGTCATCGACCTGCGTCTCGACGGGCCGGATCTCGATGACCGGGTCAAGCAGGCCCGTGGGCCGGATGACCTGTTCGGTGAAGACACCGCCCGCCTGTTCCAGCTCCCACGCCGAGGGCGTCGCAGAGACGAACACCGATTGCGGTCGCATCGCATCCCATTCCTCGAACTTGAGAGGGCGGTTATCCATGCATGAGGGCAGGCGGAAACCGTGTTCGGCCAGTGTGAATTTCCGCCGGTAGTCTCCGCGATACATGCCGCCGATCTGCGGAACGGACACATGGCTTTCATCGGCGAAGACAATCGCATTGTCGGGGATGAATTCGAAAAGCGTGGGCGGTGGCTCGCCCGGCGCGCGGCCGGTCAGGTATCGGGAATAGTTCTCGATCCCGTTGCACACGCCTGTCGCCTCGAGCATCTCGAGATCGAAATTCGTCCGCTGTTCAAGACGCTGCGCCTCAAGCAGCTTGCCTTCCGAGACAAGTTGATCAAGCCGCTTTCGCAGTTCTTCCTTGATGCCGATGATCGCCTGCTTGATCGTCGGGCGCGGCGTGACATAGTGCGAATTGGCGTAGATGCGCACCTTGTCGAACCGGTCCGTCTTTTCCCCTGTCAGGGGGTCGAACTCGGTGATCGCCTCCAGTTCTTCGCCAAAGAACGACAGCCGCCAGGCACGATCATCAAGGTGCGCGGGCCAGACCTCGAGGCTGTCGCCACGGACCCGGAAACAGCCGCGCTGAAACGCCTGATCGTTGCGCCGATATTGCTGCGCCACCAGATCGGCGATCACCGCCCTTTGATCGTATTCGTTTCCGGCGATCAGGTCGGTCGTCATGGCCGAATAGGTTTCCACCGAGCCGATACCATAGATGCACGAAACCGAGGCCACGATGATCACGTCGTCCCGTTCCAAAAGCGCCCGGGTCGCCGAATGGCGCATCCGGTCGATCTGTTCATTGATCTGGGATTCCTTCTCGATATAGGTGTCCGACCGCGGGACATAGGCCTCGGGCTGGTAGTAATCGTAGTAGCTGACGAAGTATTCGACCGCGTTGTCGGGGAAGAAGCCCTTGAATTCGCCGTAAAGCTGGGCGGCAAGCGTCTTGTTGGGCGCAAGAATGATTGCCGGGCGCTGGGTCTCTTCGATGACCTTGGCCATGGTGAAGGTCTTGCCCGTCCCCGTTGCCCCCAGAAGAACCTGGTTCTGCTCGCCGCTCAGGATGCCCTCGGCCAGTTCGGTGATCGCGATGGGCTGATCGCCGGCCGCGTTGAATTCGGTCACCATCTTGAACCTGCGCCCGCCTTCCAGCTTTTCGCGCCGTCCGGGGGCGGCGTTCATGACGGGCATGTGATCGGGGCGATTGTTGTGCATGGGACGATTCCTTCCTGCGCCTTCATAGATGGCGCAATACTGCCCCGGTGCAACCCCGCCTGCTGACATCGTCCTGTCAGCAGGCCGACAGCCCTGTCTGGGGGCCGTTGCAGTCCGCGATCGTGTCCCCATATCTGCAGGGCAGGGCCGACCCGATGGCCTGATCCGGGTGCCCCGCCCCTTGCCGGGGCGGGCGAAATCCCCGATAAGGCAGGTGGTCAGATGACGAGGATGGATGATGCGCGCGCGAATCTACAAACCGGCCCGGACAGCGATGCAATCCGGCACCGCGAAGACGGATGACTGGGTTCTGGAATTCCCGTCGCAGACGGCCCGCGAAGTCGATCCGCTGATGGGCTGGACCTCTTCTGCCGACACGCAGGCTCAGGTGAAGATGACCTTCTCCACCAAGGAGGCCGCGCTGGAATATGCAGAGCATCACGGGATCGACGCGATCGTGTCCGAGCCCAAGACCCGCAAGCCCAATATCCGCCCCGGTGGCTATGGCGAGAACTTCGCCACCAACCGTCGTGGTGCCTGGACGCACTGATTTCCGGCGCGCTTTAAGACGCCGTCGCCGACGCCTGAAAGGCGTTCGGACGATCGCGGCTCTCACCGCGTTTCGAGGTCTGCATCTGCCCTGTCTGCATGTCGCCCAAGGCGCGCGCCCGGATGATCGCCACACCTTGCGATGCAATGCCGGCGTGGTTGATCCGCGAATACACCCATCCCACCCACGACATTCCGGGCGACCTTGCTGACCTTCGGGCCCTGCTACCCCGGTACATGGAACTCCTCGCTTCCGGCGAACCGGTCGACGATTTCCGCGCCGTGAGCGAGTTGCGCCGTTTCGGCGCGGCGATCGCCGGGCATCCTGATTTCCTGTCGCCCGAGCAACAGGCAGCATACGAGCTTTGGGCAATGGCCCTGCTGCGGGCCTGGCCGGTTGCCGCCAACCCAGACGCGTCAGAGGCGGACCTGCTGTATCCGCTCGTGCTCCTGCTGGCGGGTGGCATACGGGCCGAGGCGATCCTGACCGGTGTTGAGGACCTGTTCGACGAACCGGCGACAGTCGGGGCCTTCTCCGAGGCCCTGCTGCGTAGCTTTGGCGGTGTCGATCTGCTCGATCTGCCACCGTTCCGGGCAGCGCCCGAGACCCAGCGCACGGCGTTGCTCAACTGGCTGAAAGGTACGTCCCTGCGAAACATGCTCGAGATTTCGGCCACCGATCCCGACTTGCCCGACGGGCAGAGCGAGGCCGCCCGGATCGTCTCTGCGCGGCTGGAGCGGGTGGCCCTGCGAGCCTGAGAGTCCGCGGAAACGATACATTTGACTTGCGCCTCGCCACCCGGTCGCGCAAAAACCCTGCCAGCGGTCCGGTAGCTCAACTGGATAGAGCAGCTGACTTCTAATCAGCAGGCTGAGGGTTCGAGTCCTTCCCGGATCGCCAGAGAAACCGTATCAAGACCATTATCTAGAAGAGGTAGCGCGATTAATTTCGCTAGCCTAGTGTGATGTCTGGCTTTCACTTAGCTTCCACCGAAGCGGGAATAACGTTTGGTTTTGATGGCAAGATCAAATCTCCCAGACTAAGTAGAATCGAAGAGATGCCATATGTTTCAAGGGGGTTCCTTGAGCCTTTCGTCTTCGGTCCGCGGTCAAAGAACCAGCCTCCATCCCCCTGAAACCACCCCCTGCGGCATGACGTTCGACCTCTACTGTTTTGAAGCTTGCAGGCAGCGCTTGGTGATTTCGTTTCGGTTTGCTTGCCTGATGGCAGGGCTGTCCAAGGTCAGTGCCAATCGCTCGGAGGTGCGTGTCCAAAGGTCCAAGACTTGATGCCATAGGTCCACGTTCTTCCTCATCGAAGATGCTGAAGGAGGTTCAGGCCTCGTCTTCGGGACAGCGCTCGCGGGTTAGGGCCACCGGTTCAAGGATCAAGACGCAACAAGCGCGAACCGCGGTCCAATGACACCATTAGCTTTGGGGGTATCGCGCGCCACGTCGCCGAAGTAAGAATTGCTCTCATCGCGCACTGGCAAGGACCTCCTAGGCTTTTCAGTGCTGTGCCGCGGATCATTGGCCTGATGCCCCCCAACAAGGGGGGGGCGTCGCTGCTGATTGGCCCTTGGGTGTTGGTCTTATGGCGCCAGCGGTTACTAGCTTCGTTGTGATTAGTAATTCCCAACGAAATTGGCAGTGACGGAGGGTGCGGCCTCATCGGTGCTAAACACCATGCCAGCCACACCGGCTGCCTCCGTCCCGAATAGGGCTCCACTCACGACACCAGATACGGTTTCACCTGTCGGACCTAGCTCAGCATCGGTTCCATAGAAAATGCCTGAAGCCGCGTCGATTTCGATCACCCCGCCGTCGATTACATGGCTCCCGTTATCGGCGGATAGGGTTGCTGTTCCCCCATCCAGGTCAGCTGTGAATGTAAACGCCATATCTACAGTCTCGTCGCCGAGATGGAGGAACGCCGCATTATCCGCCGACTCGCCGTATACGATGGTTCCGGATGGGATATCTGTCAGCGGGCTCCCGAAAACCGCGATATCCAAGTTGGGACCATCAACGTCATATTTTATTTGGGAAGATGCGGCCTCTGTCCCATCGTTGATCGAAATCTGATACCTCGTGCCAACCCTGTCGAAATCAGCAGAGCTCGCCGTCACGGCATAGTCTGTCCGATTGCCGGTTGTAATGCCCGCACCGCGCGTCGAGCCCGGATCTGCTGCGATATCTTGAGGGTCGCTCCGGTAGGTTTGACCATAGCCATTTTCATTTTCAAAAGAGCCGAGGACTGCTCCCGTATCATAGGCATGATCAATTGTAATTATCAGCCCAGTGCCAGTTGCGTCGATCACATCGCCCGCCTCGACTGAGGTATCCGTTTCTCCGCCTCCGGAGCTAACGCATGCAGACAACAGAACCAGAGTGGAAACGGCAGTGAGGATTGTTTTTGCAGTCATTAGAAACTCCCTATCTGGTTGGCGAAATGAGCCGACGGGGGTCCGGTTCAAAAATTCTTCCGCTTCGATCTCCTTTCTAAAGTTGATCCAAGAGAGGATTGTCAGAATTATGCGCCTTCTTGCTGCTCACTTCTGGATTCGAAACCCCAACGATAGCCGGTAGTTATGGCTATCCCCGGAGTGCCTCATGCGTAGCGCGACCACCGGTATTTGGCTCACTAACTCTAGCACTGTGACTGCCCCGCAAAGATAATCCGTTTTCTGGGTGACGATAGGGCCCAGCCCTAAGCCCAAGTTCCGCGATCCGAGGGCCTTGATGTCGAGGCCGAGGGCCGTTTTGCGTGGTGCGCAGACCACTTCGGCACAGTCCTGTTCCGGGTTGGTCATTGACTGCGCACATTCTCAGACCTCGATCCGAGCGTCGGTCTCGGTGTCGAAGAAGGTCATTCTGCTGCGGTCGAATGCGAGGCCGATCGGGGCCATGCTCTCTTCGTCGAGACGCCCCGGCAGTTTGGCCGTCAGCGTTTTCCCCGCCAACTCGAATTGGACATAGCATTCGGAACCGGTGTTCTCGATCATGATCGGCGTGACGCTCAGATCGGGCGTCTCGCTCCGCGACAGATGCTCGGGGCGGATACCTGCTATGACATTGGCCGGCAACCGCGCAGCCAGATCGCCCAGATCGATCCTGTCGTCCCCCAGGTGCAGAGCCCCGCCTGCAACGGTGCCCGGGCACAGGTTCATCGGTGGGCTGCCCATGAAGTCGGCGACGAATGTATTGGCGGGCGTGTCGTAGATTTCGGCGGGTGTACCGATCTGCTGGACGTATCCGCCCTTCAACACCACGATCCGGCTGGCGAGCGTCATGGCCTCGATCTGGTCATGGGTCACGTAGACAATCGAGGCGCCCGTCGTGCGGTGCAGTCGCTTGATCTCGGCCCGCATCTCGACCCGCAGTTTCGCATCGAGGTTCGACAGCGGCTCATCGAAGAGAAAGAGCTTCGGGTCACGGACCAGCGCGCGGCCCATCGCGACCCGCTGGCGCTGCCCGCCGGAGAGCTGGCTGGGCTTTCGGTCGAGAAGGTGGTCGATCTGGAGAAGCTGGGCGACCTCTTGGATCTTGGCCTGTGCCTGCGCCTTCGGAACGCCGCGGATCTTCATGCCGAAGCCGATATTCTCTCTGACGCTCATTGTCGGGTAGAGCGCGTAGGATTGAAAAACCATCGCGATATCCCGATCCCTCGGGGGCTCGTTCGTCACATCGCGGCCCGCGATCGAGAGCGTGCCGGACGTGATCTCCTCCAGCCCTGCGATGCAATTGAGGAGCGTAGATTTGCCGCAACCGGACGGGCCGACGAGAACAAGGAATTCGCCCTGTCGCATCGTGATGTTGATGTCGTGCAGGACATCGACGGCACCGTAGGATTTCACGAGGTCGAGGGTCGACAGCGCAGTGGCGGGGGCAGGGGAATCTAGGGCCAAGGGTCTGTTCCGTTTGCTGGTGCCGGGCCTGTGGAATCACGGACGATCAATTCGGCCCTGTTGAGGGATTGCAGGGACAGGGGGTTTCCCCCGCCGATGAGGTCGACCAGCGCATTGGCCAAAGGAACGCAGGCATCGCGCAAAGGTGCCCGTGTGACGGTAAGCGCCGGCGAGAAACTGATCGCCCGCGACAAGGGCAGATCATCGTCATGGGCCATGACCGAGAGGTCGCCCGGCACCAAAAGGCCGCGATCGCGCACGGCGCGCATCACGCCTTCGGCAAGCAAGGTCGAGCTGCAGATGATCGCGGTAGGCGGCGTGCCGCGCTGTCCCGCCAGGAGCGAGAGTGCCTGCCTGTAGCCCGCCGCCTCCGATGGCGCGTCGTTGGTGTGTGCCCCGTCGATGACGGGCAGTCCGGCGGCAGCCATCGCACCCAGATATCCGGCACGTCGACGCGCAACGTGGCTGTAGGGCTCCGCCCCGTTCAGATAGGCGATGCGTTTGTGGCCAAGCGCTGCGAGAAGCTGCACGGATTCGGCGGCGACCGCGTAATTGTCGATGGTGTAGAATGGGTAATCCGCATCCAGCCGATCCCGCCCGTGAACGACGAAAGGGATACCTTCGGCCTTGAGAAAGTTGACCCTGGGGTCGTCCATCACTGGCGCGTTAAGGATGAAACCGTCCAGCATGTCGCGGCTCAGCATCCGGCGATAGGCCTCGATCGGATCGTGTCCCTGATCGACGGCAAGAACGAGGTCCGTATCCCGGGCGGCAAGGGCCGCCGACATGCCAACCAGCACTTCCATGAAGGTCTGGTCGGCGCGGAGATCGGGGCTCGTCTTCACGATCATGCCGACCATGCCCGAACGCCCCGTCACGAGCCGCTGGGCCGAGCGGTTGGCCCGGTAGCCCATCCGTTCGGCCACTTCCTGCACCCGCTCGCGGGTCTTGAGCGACACTTCCGGAAAGCCGTTCAGCGCACGGCTGACGGTGGCGGGCGACAACCCCAGCTCATCCCCGATGTCCTTGAGCGTGATCATTCCAAAATCGCTTGCAGCAATTGCCGAGACTCGATTTTCTATAGGCCGGTTAATCTGCGAAATACAGTGGAAATGTCAAATTAAATCGTTTTGAAAATATTTGAACCGCTGCTATATGTCTCGCCGAATCGTACCGAGAGGGAGTAGTCGACATGCGGGAATGGTGGCGCGACGCGATCATCTATCAGATCTATCCACGCTCCTTCATGGATTCCTCCGGCAATGGCGTGGGCGACCTGAAGGGGATCACCAGCCGCCTGCCGCACGTTGCCTCCCTTGATGTCGACTGCATCTGGTTGTCGCCAATCTTCAAGTCGCCGCAACGTGACATGGGCTATGACGTGTCGGATTACTGCGACGTTGATCCGATCTTCGGCACGCTGGACGATTTCGACGAGATGATCGCCCGTGCTCATGATCTAGGCCTCAAGGTGATCACCGATCAGGTGCTGAGCCACACGTCCGACCAGCATCCGTGGTTCACGGAAAGCCGCGCCTCCCGCGACAACCCGAAATCCGACTGGTATGTCTGGGCCGATCCGCTGCCCGATGGCAGCCCGCCCACGAACTGGCACAGCCATTTCGGCGGTCCGGCCTGGGAATTCGACGCAGGCCGCGGGCAGTATTACCTGCACCACTTCCTCGCCTCGCAGCCCGACCTCAACTACCACAATCCCGACGTGGTGGATGCGATCCTCGATACCTGCAAGTTCTGGCTCGACCGGGGGCTCGACGGGTTCCGGCTCGATACGGTGAACTACTACTACCACGATCAGGAACTGCGCTCGAACCCGCCGGCCAACACCCGGCCGCAGGTCATGGCGACCGATCTCTACGGGATGCAGAGGAACATCTATAACAAGACCCGACCCGAGAACCTCGGCTTCCTCGAGCGCCTGCGCGCGCTGACCGATCAGTATGACGACATCATGATGGTCGGCGAAGTGGGCGAGATGGGCGATCGCTCGATCGAGATCATGGCTGAGTACACCGCCGGCACGAAGCGGCTGCATATGTGCTATTCTTTCGCCATGCTCGGCCCCGATTTCAGCGCCGGGCATTTCCGCGGCTGCATTGACGGTTTTCAGAGAGGGGCGCCCGACGGGCATCCTTACTGGTCATTCTCGAACCATGACGTGCCACGCCATCCGTCCCGCTGGGCTGACCACGCCGTCGATCACGACAGCATGGCCCGGATGTCGGCGTCGATGCTGATGGCGTTCGAGGGCACAATCGGCATCTATCAGGGCGAAGAGCTGGGCCAGGAAGAGACCGTAATGGAATATCACGAGCTGACCGACCCGCCCGCGATCCGCTTCTGGCCCGCGGTCAAGGGCCGGGACGGTTGTCGCACCCCCATGACATGGGAGGCCGAAGCGCCCAACGGTGGATTCACCACCGGCACGCCCTGGCTGCCTGTCAAGGAACCGCAGCTCGCCCATGCGGTCGACCTGCAACAGGCGCAGAACGACAGCATCCTGCATTACTACCGCGAGATCATCGCGTTTCGAAAGGCGAACCCCGCCCTGACCGAAGGAAAGACGACCTTCATCGACCTGCCGGAACCCTTCCTTGCGTTCCGCAGGGACGCGCCCGACCAGAGCCTGACCTGCATCTTCAACCTCTCGAAGGACGGCGCCCGCTTCGACCTCGAGGGGGCGGCGGAGATCGTCGGACCATCTCAAGCCACGCTCGATGGAGAAGGGCTGAGCCTACCGGGAAACGGCTACGCCTATCTTCAACACCAAGGGGATCTGTCCCTGCGGCCAACAGCGGCCGTCGCCGCGAACTGACGACACTACCACCGGGAGGAGACCCACATGAAAAAGACCATCACCATTGCGGCCCTGCTTCTGGGCACTGCAATGCCCGCCTATGCCGTCGAAGACGGCACGCTCCTGATCTGGACCGGTGCAAACCGCGACAAGGCCGCTCTGGAAGCGGCGGTGCAACCCTTTGTCGACGATTACGGCATCGAGGTCACAGTCGAGGTCGTCGATCCCGACCTGCCGCAGAAATTCCAGCAGGCGGCCTCGACCGGCGATGGCCCCGATATCGTGATGTGGGCGCATGACCGGTTCGGCGAATGGGCTTCGGGCGGCCTGATCGCGCAGGTTCAGCCTTCGGCCGCCTGGGCTGACGGCGTTCTCGGCACCACCATGGATGCGGTGACGTTCGATGGCGCGACATGGGGCTATCCGGTCAGCGTCGAGGCCGTGCACCTGATCTACAACACAGACCTGATCGAGACGCCCCCCGCCTCGTTCGAAGAGCTGCTGGCAATGGATTTCGACGGGCAGAAGATCCTCTGGGATTACAACAACACCTATTTCACCATGCCCCTTCTGATGGCGAATGGCGGCTTTGCCTTCGAAAAGGTGGATGGCAGCTATGATGGCTCCGCCACCGGAGTGAACAACGAGGGCGCCATCGCTGGCGCCGCCATGCTCGAGCGCCTGATCGAAGAGGGCGTGATGCCTGCTGGCGTCGACTATGGCGTCATGGACGGCGCGATGAACAAGGGCGAAGTCGCGATGGTGCTGAACGGGCCCTGGGCCTGGGGTGGCCTGAAGGACTCGGGCATCAACTTCGCGGTTGCGCCGATCCCGTCGGTTGATGGTGCAGGCTCCCCGCCTTTCCTCGGTGTTCAGGCGATGGCGATCAATGCGGCCTCGCCCAATGCCGATCTCGCGGCCGAACTTCTCGAGAACTACCTTCTCGTGGACGATGGGCTTGCCACCTGGAACGCGAATGGTGCGTTGGGTGCACTGGCCGATGCCTCGGCTGCGTCGGCACAGGACGATGCCAATATCAGCGGCATGCTTGAGGTCGCCGCCTCGGGCATTCCAATGCCGTCCAACCCCGAGATGGGCGCATTCTGGGCCGCGATGGGCCCCGCGCTGACCAACATCACCTCGGGCGCGCAAGACCCCGAGACGGCGCTGAACGACGCTGCTGCCCGAATTCTGGGCGAGAACTGATCCATCGCTGCGCGGCGGCTTCGGCCGCCGCCCAACCGGCCCCGGTGACCAAGCGTGCCGGGACCGGCCCGCAGACGGAGCCTGAAGATGACCACCGCCGAATTCTCTGCCCCGCCCGCGCCGCGCCCATGGCTTCGGTTCGGTATTGTCGCTGTGATCACGGCGGGCCTCCTGTGGGCGGCATTCTCGCTCTACACGCTCGGGCAGCCCCTGTTCGGGGCCATCCTGCTTGCGTTGGCCGGGGCCTTCGCGCTGGTCTTCGGTTCCGAGAGGTTCTACGGAACCCGGTTCATTCTGCCGGGCATCGCGGCGGTTCTGATCTTCATCGCCTTTCCCGTCGTCTACACGATCTGGATCGGCTTCACGAATTACAGCTCGTTCAACCTGCTCACGTATGAGCGCACCGTCGAGGTGCTGACATCCCGTAGCACGGTCGATCAATCGACCGAGCAGCCCTTTGCCGTCGCGGCGGATGGTGACGCATACCGGATCTGGCTGCCGGAAAGCGGGCTACTGTCGGAGCCTGTCTCTCTGACCGAGGAAGCGACGGTGAGCTTGTCGCCTGCGCCGGAGCCCGATGCTCTCCTCGAACGGCGCGAGGCGATCCAGCTGCGCGAGGGCCTTGGCCAACTGATACTCGAGACGCCCGAAGGCCAGCAAATCCGCAATGCCGGTGTGCGCACCTTCGCCTCTGTGGTTCCTGAGTTTGTCCAGACCGGAGAAGGCGAACTGACCCGCAGTGACGGCACTGTCCTGACCGCCAACCACGACACCGGTTTCTTCGAGACCCCCGAGGGTGATCAGGTTCCGCCCGGCTGGCGGGTGAATATCGGCACCGCCAATTTCGAACGGATTTTCACTTCCGAAGGCATCCGGGGTCCGACGCTGTCGATCTTCGTCTGGACCTTTACCTTCGCCGCGCTCTCGGTCTTCTTCTGCTTTTCGGTCGGTCTGCTCCTCGCGGTGATCCTCCAGTGGGAGCATCTGCGCTTCAAACCTGTCTATCGGGTCCTGCTGATCCTGCCCTACGCGGTGCCGTCTTTCATCTCGATCCTCGTCTTCAAGGGGCTGTTCAACCAGAATTTCGGAGAGATCAACCTGATCCTCGAGGCGCTGTTCGGCATCCGTCCCAACTGGTTCACCGATGCAAACCTGGCCCGGACAATGGTGGTCATCGTCAATGTCTGGCTTGGCTATCCCTACATGATGCTGCTGGCGATGGGCTTTCTTCAGGCCGTGCCGGAGGATCACAAGAAAGCAGCGGCCCTCGAAGGGGCCTCCTCGGTGCGGGTGTTCTTCACCATCACCTTGCCGCAGATCCTTCCGCCCTTCCTGCCACTGCTGATCGCGGCCTTCGCGTTCAACTTCAACAATCTCGTGCTGATCTTCCTGCTGACACGGGGGCTGCCGGATATCCCCGGAACGGTGATCCCCGCTGGACAGACCGATATCCTGGCCTCTTTCACCTACCGGCTCGCCTTCGACAATGCGGGGCAGCAATTCGGGCTCGCAGGTGCCATCACGCTGATCATCTTCATCGTGGTCGCGGTCATCAGCTATGCCAATTTCGTGGCCATGCGCCGGGCGGCCTCGCGCCGGTCGGGCCAGCCCGCCTGAGGACCCTGATCATGATCGTCGAACGCCCCCGCGACCTCCGGATCAAGAAGATCCTCGCACATGGATTCCTGCTGATCTTCCTGACGCTGATCATGTTCCCGTTCCTGATGGTCCTGTCGATCAGCTTTCGGGAAGGCAATTTCTCGGTCGGTTCCCTCATCCCCGAGAACCCGACGCTTGAACATTGGGTGCTGGCTTTCGGCTTCGACTACAGACGGGCCGACGGGCAGGTGATCTCGCCGCCGTACCCTGTTCTTCTGTGGATGTGGAACTCTATCAAGGTGGGTGTGATAGCGGGGCTTGGCGTTCTGGCCATAGCCACGATCTCGGCCTATTCGTTCAGCCGGATCCGTATGCGGGGGAAGGCCGCGATGCTCGACGGTCTGTTCCTGATCCAGATGTTTCCCACGACGCTCGCGCTGGTCGCGATCTTCGCGATCTTCGATGCGTTGGGCGAGGTCGCGCCGATCCTCGGGCTCGACAGCCACGTGGCGCTGATCCTGATCTACCTGTCGGGCGTGACCCTCCATATCTGGACGATCAAGGGATATTTCGATTCCATCGACCGCGCGCTCGACAATGCTGCGGCAATCGACGGGGCGACGCCGTGGCAGACCTTCCGCTATGTATTCCTGCCGCTCGCCGTGCCGATCATGGCTGTGGTGTTCGTTCTGTCCTTCATTGGCTTCATCAACGACTATCCCGTGGCCTCGGTCCTGATCCGCTCGGAAAGTCAGATGACGCTCGCCGTCGGAGCGCGGCTTTACCTGAACGAGTTCCGGTATCTCTGGGGCGACTTTGCCGCCGCCGCCATCCTGTCGGGACTGCCAATCACGGTCGTGTTCCTGATAGCTCAGCGCTACCTGGTCAGAGGACTCAGCGAAGGAGCGGTCAAGGGGTGAAGCTCAGGCCCCGGTAACCTGGGTCATCCGGTCCTGACAGACAAACCCGGCTTGAGGCAGGGCAGAGGGCCGACCAGCGTTCTGACATGATCAGGCGCTAGACTTGCGGGCGCACCCTTGCCAAGGCATCCACGGCGCGCCGTTGGGCCGCGCGGGTTGCTTCGGCCCTCGATTGTTTCTGGAGCAGCATGTCGTGGAATTCCTCACCCGCGATTGCTATGATCTCCGCAATGCCCGGCAGTGGAGCGCGAGGCCACATCTTCAGGTAACCCTGAGCTTCCATCTGGTCGACGGTCGCAATCATTGGCGAGAGGGCGGCAACCTCCGGGTCAAGGCTGACCGAGCGTCGTGGGCTCGCCAGGCTCCCGTTGGTCATGTAGATCTTGGCCGCCGAGGCGGTGGTTATCGCCTGCAATGCTTGCCAGACCGCATCAACCCTTCTTGCAGAGATGTTCGACGGGATGGCCAGTGAGTAGCCCCCCATCGGCACAATCGGTCGGCTCTCTGCAAAAGTCGGGTGCGCTGCGTAGCCGGTCGTCCGGTATGCGGGCGATGAGCGATCCAGTTCGTAGACCGGAGCCAGCAGAGAGTGAGAATAGGCCATGGCCGTCCGGCCCTCGGCATAGGCCTTCGCGCGGTCATACCAGGTCATCCGAAGGACGTCGTCCGGCGCGACATCGCGCAGGCTGAGCAGGAATTCCGCCGTCCGCGCCGCGGCTTCGCTGTCGAACATCGGGCGAAGGAATGCACCTTCGGCCGCAGCATAGTCGAAGCCTTCGTCCGTTCGCGGAAGGTCCAGAACGGGCTGACCGAAGGCGGCCATGAGCATCAGGAAGGTGTGGCCAAGCGCTGTGCCGCGGCCGCCGTTCCATGCGATCCCGGCGCGTCCCGCCGCCGGCTGGTGGAGCGCCCGGGCCACCTCCAGCAATTCGTCGGTCGTTTGCGGGGGAGCGAGACCGGCTTCGGCAAGCAGATCGGTCCGGTAGACCAGCAGTTCCCCCGAGACCATGATGGGGACGCCGTACTGTCGCCCCTTCCAGCAAGAGCTGGCCAAGGCGTCGGAATAGATGTCGGATTGGTCAAAGTCCGAATCCTCCAGCAACCGGTCGAGCGGCAGGAGCCGCCCTTCTTCCGCCATCTCGCCAATCCAAGGCAGATCGACGGCGACGATGTCATACATGGACACCGCGCGCTCGCTGTTGCGAATGAGTTCCTCGCGCAGCCGGTCGATTGAAAGGGCGCGACTTTCGATGCTCGTCCCGAGGATCATTTCGAACTGCCGCTTGAGATTGAGCATTGCCATGAAGGTCGGGTCGGAATGCACGAGGACGCGCAAGCCCTTGCCAAGCTGGAGCTTCGAAGTCAGCACAGCCGGAGGCGGCAGCAGCAGCGCATCTTCCGAGCGGCTGCGGTTGGCCCGGGGAGGCGGGTCGTCCAGAAGGGCCGTCTTGATCAGCTTCTCGCCGCGAAAGGCAAACTCGCGCCAGCACCGGAGCAGATCACTCGAAGGATGCAGCGAATGGGATCGACCCGAGGCCGTCCGCTCCCGTCGCACGATCATGCCACGCCCTGTCATCGCGTCGATGGTGCGCAGGGCGGTGCCGTATGACATGCCGGACGCCGCCGCGAGGGACGAGGTGGTGACGAGTTTGCCATCGAAGTGCGAGGTGACCAGATGCAGAACGATCCGCATCTCTTTCTGTCCGGCGCCGAGCCTGAGAATGCTCTCGGCTTCGGAATGGAAGCGGTCGACGAATTCGGCGAAGCGCACCTGTTCGTCCCGGACGCGCTGCGGTTCCGTCGTGCCGTCGATCTCGTAGGGCCCTTCGGGCGGAAGAGACGCGGCAGTGGGTGGGTTGCTGACCTTCTTCACTGTGGCCTCCGTCCAGATCGGACAAGCTGACCGGGCCCAGCTTGTCTGCCCTTCCAAGCTACAGGTCTACTTTGGACGCAGGCAATGGCCCCGAGGCATGACAACTGTCCAATCTGGACGAATTGCGGGATATGCGCGTCCCGCTGGATCCATATTTCTTGCTGCATCGCATCGACGCTGACGTTCCGAGCGGCCTTCCAGGGGCACGTTCGACGCTGCTTCCGTCCCGGGAGCGCGGCCAGACGTTTGCCGACTGAAAGGAGCAGGAATGAAACTGTCGTTCAACACTTGGGTCTATTCGAGCTTTCCGGTCTGGGTTCCTGCCTACCCGCTTGACGAGGTCATTCGGCGTCTCGCGCGTATCGGCTATGACGGGATCGAGATCGGGGCTGCCGCGCCGCATGCGTTTCCGGACTACCTCACCCGTGACCGGATCGATGAAATCCGGTTGCTGCTGGACGACAACGGGATCGCCTGCTCGTCGATGTTGCCGGCGCCGGGTGGTGGCCCCGGATTCAACGTCGCCTCGCCCGACCTGGCCGAGCGTGCAGCCGCGATCGATCAGTACAAGAAGGTTGCCGACCTTTGCCACGCATGGGGCGCACCGACGTTGATGTATGTCGCGGGCTGGCAGATCTTCGGCACCGACCGGCGGCAGGCCTGGGCCTGGAGCGCCGCCGCTTTGGAACAGATCGCCGACCACGCCGGACAGGACCTGACGATTGCCGTCGAGCCGACCTCGTCCGACAGCAACCTGATCGACAGTTGTGACGACCTCATCGAGATCATCGAGCAGGTCGACCGCCCGAACGTCGCCGCGATGTTCGACACCTATCACACGCTTTACCGCAACGAAGTGCCCACCGATTACGTCCATCGTCTCGGGTCGCGGCTGAAACACATCCACCTTGCAGACGTGAACCGCGAACCGCCCGGGAGCGGCGTTGTGGACTACCCGTCCCTGATCGAAGCGCTCAAGGCCAACGATTACGAGGGCTATCTCACGATGGAGATCGGCTTCAACCGCCGCAACGTCGAGCCTGACGATCTGGCCCGACGCGCGCTCAGTTACCTCAAAACCATCCTTTGAGATCACGGCCCCTCCCGGTGCGTGCCGGGCGGGGCTGCAGGAAACCAACCCAAAAGGGAGAGAGACATGAAACGAATTGCAGTCGTGGCAACGATCGGCCTTTCGGCCACCCAGGTTGCGGCCGAGACGGTCGTCACGCAGTGGGACCAGTTCTCGCAGGCGGGCATCACCGCCGCCGGACCCGCCATGGACGAACTGATCCAGACATGCGCGCCAGCGCTGGGCGGCGCCGAGATCCTGCGCACCGTCGCACCGTCGATCGGCATCCGGGACAGCTACCGGCTCGCCGTGGCGGCAGGAAAGACGCCCGACCTTGCCTATACGTGGCCCGCCGCATCGGTGTTGTCGGGCTATGCACGCACCGGCGCACTGGCGCCGCTCGACGAATATTATGCCGAATATGGCTGGGAGCATGTCAACGACTTCTATCGCGGGCGCAACTCCTATGACGGGAGCCTCTATGGCGTGCCCATGGAGCAGGACCTGATGGGGGTCTATTACAACGAGGCTCTGTTCGAAGAGCATGGCATCGCGGTCCCGACGACCTACGATGAATTCGTCGCAGCGGCGAACGCGTTCAAGGAGGCCGGCGTCGTCCCCATCGCGTTCGGCAATCGGGATCGCTGGCCGGCCACCAACACCTTTTCGCTGATCCTCGGCCTCACCGCCGGCAAGCAGGTCGAAGAGGACGTCTTCTTCCGCGATACGCCCTGGACGAACGAGGCGTTCCTTCAGGCGGCGACGGTCTTTCAGGACTGGGCCGAAGACGGCTGGTTCCCCCGCGGTTTCAACGGCGTCGGCTATGACGAGGCGAACGCCTTGTTCCTGTCGGGCCGCGCCGCGATGACGATAACGGGGACCTGGGTGATCCAGGACATGATCCGCGGGTCGGACAACATCGCGCTCGGGGTGTTCATGCTGCCGCCGATCGCGGATGGCGTCGCGCCCGGAACGATGTGGGGTGAAGGGTCGCAATGGCAGCTCTCGGCCAGCGCCGACGAGGCCACAAGGGAAGCGGCGGCGGCCTATCTCGATTGTCTGGTCAGCGACGAAAGCCAGCGGGTCTGGGTGCAAAAGGGCTATACCGTGCCGATCGGCACCACGCCCGAGGAACTTGCCGAATGGGGTGCCCACCCGGTGGTCCACTCCTTCTTCGAGCAGGGCCTCGCGACGCCTGAGAGCAACTTCTACGACCTTCACACGACGCTGCCTGAAAGCGTGACGCAGGTTCTCTATCCCGAGCTGCAGCGCCTCGCCGGTGGCGACACGACGCCCGAAGAGTTCCTGCAGGCGATGCAGAGCGCATGGGAGGCCGCGGTCGCCAACGGGGATCGCTGGATACCCTGAGCAATCCTGGCGGGCCGGCGCGTCCGGCCCGCCAGGATTTGTCCGCCCGCCCAATTCGTCCGTACGAGGAAGACCCATGCACTCGCCCCGCACCGCCTACTGGTTCCTCGCGCCCGCGCTAATCCTCTATCTCGCCTTCGTGGCCGTGCCGATCGCCCAGGTCGTGGGCTACAGTTTCTTTTCGTGGGACAGCGGTCAGCTCGACCAATTCGTCGGGTTTGCAAATTTCGCGCGCCTTGGAACCGACTCCGTGTTCTGGGCTGCCCTGTGGCACAACGCCGTCTGGGTTGTCCTGACGCTTGCCTTTCCTCTTCTTGCCGGTCTGCTGCTTTCCGCGATCCTCGCCGAGCGGCGGCCGAACACTGTGCGCGCGCTTGCTGCGATCTATTTCATACCGCGGACCATCCCGCTCGTCGTTGCGGGGATCATCTGGGGCTGGATCTACAATCCGATCTTCGGCCTGTTGAATTACGGTCTGGACATCCTGGGCCTCGGCCAGTTCGCCCATGCGTGGCTCGCCGAGGAGTCGACGGCTCTGTTCTCGCTCAACGTGGTCGGCGCCTGGACGTTCTTCGGCTTCTGCGTCGTGATCTACCTTGCGGCGATCCAGTCCATCGACCCCTCCCTCTATGAGGCGGCCGATATCGACGGCGCGGGCTGGGGCGCGAAGTTCCGGGATATCACCGTGCCGCTGCTGCGAAATTCGACGCTCTTTCTCGGGCTTTATGCCGCGATCGAGGCGATGCGCTTCTTTGATTTGATCTGGGTGACCACGCAGGGCGGTCCCGGCTACGCGACCGAGGTCCTGACCACGCATGTCTACAAGACCTTCTTCCTCGTTGGCGACTTCGGCTATGCCGCCGTCCTGTCGGTCGTCCTTCTCGTCATCGTGCTCAGCCTTGCCTCGCTGAGCTTCTGGCTGTTGAGGTCGAGATGAAACCCACCACCCGCCCAATCCAGACCCTCGTCCTCGCGATCTTTGCGATCTATTCGCTTGCCCCGGTCTACCTCGTCGTGCTCGCCTCGATGCGCAGCGAGGCGGACCTGTTCGCCGGACCGCTGACGCTGCCCTGGCCGCTCAATCTCGAAAACTTCCGTCGAGTGTGGTCCGAAAGCGGCTTTTCCACCTATTTCTGGAACTCTGTGGTGATCTCGGTCAGCGTCACCATCATCGTTCTGCTGACCGCACCTTTGGCGGGCTTCGCCTTCGCGAAGATAAGGTTCCGCGGGCGCGAGGTGCTGTTCGCCCTGTTCCTGGCGGGGTTGGTAGTCCCGGCCCCTTCCGTCATCGTCGCGCTTTATGGAAATCTTCAGGCGCTCGGGATGATCGACAGCCGGCTGGGCGTGATCCTGCCGCAGGCTGCGCTGCTGACGCCGTTCTCCGTCTTCATGATGCGCACCGTGATGCAGGACGTCCCCGACGAACTGATCGAAGCCTCCACCATGGACGGGGCCAGCCTGATCCGAACGTTCGTGGGCGTGGTATTGCCGGTCGTTCGCCCCGGCCTGATGTCGCTGATGCTGATCGTGTTCCTGTTTTCATGGCAGGAATACCTGCTGCCCCTCGTCGTGCTTCAGACCGAGACGCTGAAGCCCATCACCGTCGGCGCGGCAAGCCTGCAGGGGCGCTATGGCGTCGACTATGGCGGGATCGCTGCGGCGGGCCTCATCGCATTCGCGCCGCTAGTGCTTCTGTTCCTTCTCCTCCAGCGCTCTTTCGTGCGCGGCCTGTCGGCCGGCGCAGTCAAATAACCCGAACCCGGAGTTCCCTACATGGCCAAGATGACCGCCGTCTTCCTTCCTGGAAACAAGCAAGTCGAAGTTCGCACCGTCGTGGTGCCCGAGCCCGGCCCCGATGAGGTGCTGGTCGAAATCCACGCCTCGTGTATCTGCCGCTCTGACCTGTCGCTCTATTACGGCGACGCAGTCATCTCGGGCGGTGACAGTAACCAGTTCATCTGCGGCCACGAACCGGCGGGAACCGTGGTGAAAGTCGGCGAGGCGGTGACCGAATTTGGCGAGGGCGATAACGTGGCCGTCTATCTTGGGGTCGGGTGCGGCGCCTGCCAGCATTGTCGCACCGGCCACTTCTACCTTTGCCGCAAGTGGAAGTGCCTCGGCTTCACGATGGACGGCGGCAATGCCGAATTCCTCAAGGTCCCCGCGAGGAACCTGCTCAAGACGCCCAAGGGCATGTCTCACCTCGCCGCCGCAATATCCACCGACGCCTTCGGCACCTTGTTCTCGGCCTGCCGCAAGGTCGGTGTCACTGGCCTGTCCACCGTTGGCATCTGGGGCCTCGGGCCGATGGGCGCGGCTGGCACGCTGGCGGCCAAGGCGATGGGTGGCCGCGTCGTGGCCCTCGACCCGATCGAGGAGCGGCGCACATTTGCACGTAACCTCGGGGCGGACCTTGTCCTTGATCCGCGCGACAGGAACGCAGCCGAAGCGATCCGTGAATTCTCGGGCGGCGAGGGATTGACGGGTGCGATCGACTGTTCCGGCCAGCCCGCCGCGCATGACATGGCGCTCGACTGTGCCGCGCCGATGGCCCGGATAGCTCTGGTCGGTGAGAACGCCGAAACCCGCATCCGCACGTCGGACCACATGATCCGAAAACAGCTGACCGTGTTCGGCTCGTGGTATTTTTCGATCGACGAATACGACGATATCCTCTCGCTCATCCGGACCCATGATGTCGATCTTGAACGGCTGGCCACCCATACCTTCGATCTTGCCGAGGCCGAGACCGCATTCCGCATGTTCGACAACCGGGAGACGGAAAAAGCCGTCTTCCTGCGCTGAGGCCGAGCCGATGTCCGACATTCGCATCAAGGGTCTTTGCAAGAGCTTCGGCGCAACCGACGTGCTGAAGAACGTCGACCTCGAGATAGGTTCCGGCGAGTTCGTTGCCTTCGTCGGCCCGTCAGGCTGTGGCAAGTCGACGTTGCTCCGGGTGATCTCGGGGCTTGAAAGCATCACCGCGGGCAGCCTCGAAATCGACGGTCAGCGCATGAACGATGTGCCGTCGTCAAAGCGGGGCATCGCCATGGTCTTTCAGACCTACGCGCTCTACCCGCATATGACGGTCGCGCAGAACATGGGGTATTCCCTCAAGATTGCCCGACGCCCGAAGGCCGAGCGCGAGAGACTTGTCGAGGCGGCAGCCAAGATGCTGCATCTCGAACCCTACCTCGACCGCAAGCCGAGGGAGCTGTCCGGCGGACAGCGCCAGCGCGTGGCGATCGGGCGGGCGATCGTGCGGGACCCGAAGGTGTTCCTGTTCGACGAGCCGCTCTCCAATCTCGACGCCGCACTGCGGCTTCGCATGAGGCTGGAGATCTCGCGGCTGAAGGACGAACTGCCCGGAACGACGATGATCTACGTCACACACGATCAGGTCGAGGCGATGACAATGGCCGACCGGATCGTGGTGCTGAAGGACGGTGAAGTGCAGCAGGTCGGCGCACCGATGGACCTCTATCATTCGCCCGCGACCCTCTTCGTGGCCCAGTTCATCGGGTCACCGACGATGAACGTCCTACATGGTGAACACGCCGCCCGATATGGAGCCAAGACAATCGGCGTCCGGCCTGAACATCTGAGGCTCAGTTCTTCGGAAGGTGATTGGACAGGGACAGCCATTCATTCCGAGCAACTCGGCGCGGACAGCTTTCTCTACGTCGATATCGGCGAGGAAGAGCCTTTGACCGTTCGTCTTGACGGGGAGAAGGACTTGCCCGCTCAGACCAATGTCTCAGTCGTCCCTGTCGCGGGGCGGGTTCACCGCTTCGACGCCACTGGCCGCGCAATGGTCGAACAAGCCTAGCGCGATCATGATGACAGCTACGCACCCGAGCCAACGCTCGCCCGGCAGTCGTCAATTAATAACTGGCGCTCCAACCCGGATGGACACTAGCCTTCGGGTCTTAGGCTCACACCATTTCGACTCCACTGCAAAGCTTTCCAGGAGTCGTCATCGGAAGAGAACAGAGAGTTGATGACTTCCTCATTAAGAATGAAGTGCTCAACAACGAGGGGATCAAAATGCTTACCCTTATTGGAGACAATGTGTTCAAACGCCTCTTTCCGGCTCCAGCTTGCCTTGTAAACGCGTTCAGAGCGCAGCGCGTCATAAACATCTGCAACCGCAACTATCCGCGCAGGTTGGAAGATATCTGAGCCCATCTTGCCATTCGGATAGCCGGTGCCATCCCATTTTTCGTGATGATCAAGTGCGATTCTTGCGGCCAGCTGCATGACAGCACGAGAAGATTCATGCAAAAGAGCATGTCCATTCGTCGTGTGTTGGATGACTTCCTTGAATTCCTCGGGAGTTAACTTTCCCGGCTTTGTCAGGATGTGGTCTCTGATCGCAATCTTGCCCACATCATGAAGAACTGCCGCAATGCTCATGTCATGAACATCGTCATGCGACCACCCGAGCGAAGTGGCAAGAATTCTGGTGATACGAGACACCCGAGAAACATGAACGGACGTCTCGGCAGAGCGAAACTCCACGACCTCACCCAACTTGTTAATGATCTCTGCCTGCGTCTCATTGAGCTCATTCTGCAGATTCGAATGCTCCATGGCGCGGCAGATGTGACTCAGAAAAACGTTCACAACGGAATGGTCGAAGTTCTCCAGAATTCCCAAACCTTCGAAGAAGAGGACGAACGTGCCCAATCGCTCAGACGTGAATGCGCATGCAAGCGAACCGTCCTCGATTATGGTCCGGTTCTGAACCGATGCTGTCAGCACAGTGTTCAACTGAGCGTCAGTCAACAGCGTTTCCGCGTGATCCTCGGGAAGTCCGCTGAAGCGGCCGGTGCCGGCAATGGACTTGATATCTGTTCTGGGAAAGTCCAGGCAAAACGCCGCAGCGTCAGGAGCGCCATCTGATTTCAACAAGACAACGTCTGGATTGGCCTGCATGAGATTAACAAATTGCGCAATCGCCGTTTGTATAAAGGCGCGGTGTTCATTGAGGCGGTAAAGGTCTGCGGCGTCGCTGATAATCTTCGTAAAACCGGCCCTGCTGGCGGAAATCGTGCGGATATTGCAGTAATTTCGTACTGAAGTGTGAACGGTCGTAAAGAGTTTTGTTGCCGTCAGTTCCGTCTTTTCTTTATAATCATTGATATCATATTTTGTCACGACCTCCTTCTCTGGCGCAGAACCCGGCTCCCCGGTCCTGAGAACAATACGTGTCGTGAAATCTCCTAAAGTTTCCCTGATGTATTTTACAATTTCCAGACCCGAACTTGGCCCATCCATCACAACATCCAGGAGAACCAACGCAATATCAGTATTGCTTCGAAGAATTTGCACCGTCTGTTGCTTGTTGTAACTATCCAGGAAGGCGATTGGCTGACCGAGGTATCGGTAATCGCTCAATGCTAATTTTGTAATCGTATGAACTTCGTCATCATCATCGGCGATCAAGACTTTCCAAGGCTTGTATATGTGAGTTTCCTCAGAGCCCCGATCCGGAGCAAATGAGACAAGTTCGTCGCTCATAGATATCGCCTCATTGTAAACCGAAACTTGAAGCCGTCCGAACTCTCGGGCAAGTCAACCTCACCGCCAAATCTATCGTGGACGATTTCACGAATGATCGACATACCCAGGCCCGTCGATGCACTATCCAGCCCACCGCTTACGAAAGGTTCGAATATATGGGGGCGAACATGATCGGGGACTCCAGACCCGTTGTCGCAATATGTCACCTCGACCCATTCGTTCTGCGCTTTGGCAGAAATGGAGATTTTGGGTTGCAAATCTGCGGGGCGTTGCGCGAAGCCATGTCGTAGTGAATTGACAATCAAATTTGAAAAGACCTGAGATAAGGTGCTCGGGCTTTCATAAATCCAGATATCTGTTGGTATGGAGAGTTCCAGGTCAACTCGCCCTTTTTCGAGCAGAGGATTGATCTGTGATGTTACATTGTCCACATATTGATGCAGAACCAGCTTTTCTTTGTCGTGACGACGTGTGTCTTGCGAAAGGCTCCTGAGGCCGTTGATAATCTTGGAAGTGCGTGCGAGGTTCGAATTGGTCAACCTGATCGCTTTTTGGGCTGTCGCCAATGCGTCGCGCATTCCGCTTTGTGTTAGGGAGCCTTTGGAGAATTCTTCTTCCAAGAATTGCACCTTATCCGCGAGGTGTGAGGTGCTCGTTATGCAGATCCCCAGCGGCGTATTAATTTCATGGGAAATCTGTGCCACCATATCGCCCAGCGATGCTAACTCTTCGACCTTACGAATCAATTTCTTCAGTTGCAAGAGCTCGATCTCTCTCGAACGATGTGCGCTTATATCTTTGCGTTCAAGCCAGTAGGTCTTGTTGTGCAGATCGACGATCCAGAACTCTTCATCGGTTCTTGTTACGGTGGCGTCTGATCCAGTGCTATCTGCCAATGCCTTGAAAAGTTCGTCCACAACTCCCGGAAAAACCGTATGTATAGTGCTTACTGAGTGCCGAAAATTAGCAAGAGAGTCATGTGCCGGTTTGCTTGTACCAAGGATTTTGCCGGACGCATCGATCAAGAATATTGATCGACCGTCGATTTTAGAAATTGCGTCGTTCATTTTCATATCGGATCGATCGGGGCAAAGCCAAGAGATTTGCTTCGTTCGAGTGTTTTTGAAGCTCTGCGCTCAGACTCCGGGAGTGGTTCCCGGGAAGTGCGGCTGACTATCAGAGGGACCTGCAACGACTTTTCCTGCTCTTTGGAGTAGTATTTTTCTAAGAGGCGACGAAATAGCCTTTTTGAGCCGCAAGGCAACAGGCTTGTTCTTTGCGCAGTTTGAGGGTGTGGCGGAGCCGGCGGCCGTTCGCTGTCTAGGGAAAGCGGTCGTCGAGTTTGTGTTGAGTTTGCCGCGGGTCCCGGAGTGTTTTCGGGAAACAGCGGTCCGAAAGCTTTCTCGGCGGCAGGGTGTTTTGACGACTGGCCTCGGCATTTCTTTGGAGCATTTGGGTATTGAGCGCCAAAGAAGTCTCCGGTGGATCACGAAATGAGAATTTCGCGCTTGATTACTGTATTGTTGAGTAAGATGGAGGGGCTGCATCCTTTGGAGGAGCAGTGTATCTTTCGCGTCTGAGGTTTTCATCCTGTCCATCTTCCCCGAAAGGGACAGGGACCTCGACGATGCAGTGCGACGCGTTGGATGAATGGGAAGAGGAACTCTGGGAACCTCAGTCCGGACCGCTTAGGCCCTGCCCCGGGGGATCAAGAGTATCGATCGAAACTCGTCAGTCTGGCTTCTTTCGCTCGTTGGGTTCGAAGAAGTTTCTTGCGCCCACTGATGTTTCACGACGCGGGTGGCACCGCTGAAGGCTTCGATAGTCAGGAAACATCGGTCCCCGTATAGGAAACTTGCGGGGACGGAAGGACAGCCGACGACTGGCCCGTTCCAGCCAGCGGGCTGAGGGTTCGAGACCCTCCCGGATCGCCAGTCATTCCCGCCGGAAATCAGGCAGGGCGGTGCAGGACCGCCCCGCTTGTCGATCACGAATGGATCGGTCCGTCGCCGCAGGCGAGCGCGGCTTCGCGCACGGCTTCGGAATAGGTCGGATGCGCATGGCAGGTGCGGGCCAGATCCTCGGCCGCGGCGCCGAATTCCATGGCAACGCAAATCTCGTGGATCAGGTCGCCGGCCGCGGGGCCGATGATATGGGCGCCAAGGATGCGGTCGGTTTCCTTGTCGGCGAGGATCTTGACGAAGCCGTCGGCCGCGAAGTTGGCCTTGGCGCGCCCGTTCCCCATGAAGGCGAACTTGCCCGCCTTGTAGGCGCGGCCGTCTTCCTTGAGCTGTTCCTCTGTCTTGCCGACATTGGCCACCTCGGGATGGGTGTAGATCACGCCGGGGATCACGCCGTAATTCACATGGCCTGCCTGACCGGCGAGGATCTCGGCCACGGCCATGCCCTCGTCTTCGGCCTTGTGGGCCAGCATCGGTCCCTCGATCGCGTCACCGATCGCATAGACCCCGGCCACGGAGGTGGCGTAGTGCCCATCGGTCGCGATCTGTCCGCGATCCGTCATCTTCACACCCAGATCGTCGAGGCCGAGCCCCTGCGTATAGGGTTTGCGACCCGTCGCCAGCAGGACGGCATCGGCCTCGATCGTGGCCTCGCTGTCGTCTTTCTTCAGCTTGTAGGTCACGGTGGCCTTGCCGCCCTTGGTCGTCGCCGATTGCACGGCGGCGCCCATCACGAAGGTCAGGCCCTGCTTTTCGAGGATACGCTTGAAGCTGCGCTGAACCTCGTTGTCCATGCCGGGGGTAATCACGTCGAGATATTCGATGACCGTGACCTCGGCACCCAGCCGCGCATAGACGGAGCCAAGCTCGAGCCCGATCACACCTGCGCCGATGACGACCATCGTTTTCGGAACTTTGCCCAGCGTGAGCGCACCTGTCGAGGTGACGATCGTCTTTTCATCGACCTCGACCCCCGGAAGCGAGGCGGCCTCGGACCCGGAGGCGATCACGATGTTCTTGGCCTCATGCGTGTCGTCGCCGACCTTGACCTTGCCCGCGGCGGGGATCGTGGCCCAGCCCTTGATCCAGTCGACCTTGTTCTTCTTGAACAGAAACTCGATGCCCTTGGTATTCTGGCCGATCACGTCGTCCTTGTAGGTCAGCATCTGTTTCCAGTCGACGGTGGGCGCCTTTCCCTTGAGCCCCATCGCCGCGAAATTATGCTCGGCCTCATGCAACTGGTGAGAGGCGTGCAGCAATGCCTTTGACGGAATGCAGCCCACGTTCAGGCAGGTGCCGCCCAGCGTCTCGCGTCCCTCGACGCAGGCAACCTTGAGCCCGAGCTGCGCGGCGCGGATCGCGCAAACATATCCGCCCGGGCCCGAGCCGATGACGATAAGGTCGTAATTGGCCATGAGTGTCTTTCCCTTCGTGTTCTGCCGCTGGGTCTGCCCATTGTCGGCGGTCATTCGAACGCAGCATGCGTCGAGTGGCAAGTGGTTGTCGGTTTCAGATGAGCGTGGAGAGGAGCATGAGCAGGGTCGCGCCAAAGCCCACGAACCAGATCAAGGAGCGCCAGGGCGCCAGCGCAAAGATGTAGGCCGGCACATACAGCGCCCGGGCTGCCACGTAGATCCAGCCACAGGCCGCGGTGAGCCCCGTTCCCTTGTCGGCGTAGGACACCACGATCGCGGCAATGGTAAAAAGCGTCAGCCCTTCGAAGTGGTTGTTCATCGCCCGCTGCGCGCGGCCGGCATAGCCCTTCAGATGAATGGGTTCGTCGCGCGGGCCAAGCGCCGTCTCTTTCCCGACCTGACGGTTGGCCAGAACGGAATAGATCGTGAACTGCACAACCTGCAGCAGGGTTGCGAAAACAAGGGCGGTAAGCTCGGGAGTCATACGAATTCCTGCCGGAGGGCGGGGTTACACCCGCACCAAGAGTTTGGGGGTAGGGCGGGGTGGAATACCCCGCCGCGCCCCGTTCACAGATCCATCAGCAGCCTGCGCGGATCTTCCAGCGCCTCCTTGACGCGGACGAGGAAGGTCACGGCGCCCTTGCCGTCGACGATCCGGTGATCATAGCTCAGCGCAAGATACATCATCGGACGGATCACGATCTCACCGTTCACGACCATCGGCCGTTCCTGGATCTTGTGCATGCCGAGGATGCCCGATTGCGGCGGGTTCAGGATCGGCGAGGACATGAGCGAGCCATAGACCCCGCCGTTCGAGATCGTGAACGACCCACCCTGCATATCGGCCATCGACAATTTGCCGTCCCGCGCCTTGATCCCGAGATCGGAGATTTCCTTCTCGATCTCGGCAAAGCTTTTCTGGTCGGCGTCGCGCAGCACCGGGACGACAAGCCCGGTCGGCGTGCCCACGGCAATGCCCATGTGGACATAGTTCTTGTAAACGACGTGATCGCCGTCGATCTCGGCATTGACGTCCTGGACTTCCTTGAGGGCGTGGCAGCAGGCCTTGGTGAAGAACGACATGAAGCCCAGCTTCACGCCATGCTTCTTGAGGAACAGGTCCTTGTATTCGTTCCGCAATTCCATGATGCCGGTCATGTCCACCTCGTTATAGGTGGTCAGCATCGCGGCGGTATTCTGCGCCTCTTTCAGGCGTCGGGCGATGGTCTGGCGCAGACGGGTCATCTTGACCCGCTCTTCGCGGTCGGCATCGGAGGCTGCGACGGGCGCGCGCGGAGCGGGCGCCGGGGCTTCGGCGGCCTTGGGCTGCGACAGCGCCTTGAGCACATCTTCCTTCATGATCCGACCATCTTTGCCGGTGCCCTGAACGTCCCCATCCTTGAGGTCGTTCTCGGCCATCAGTTTCTTGGCCGATGGCGCGTCTTCCACATCGTCGCGGGCCGATGCATCGGCGGCCGGTGCGGTTTCCTTCGCTGGCGCCTCTTCCTTTGCGTGGGCTTCCTCGGCCGGCGCGGGTGCGGCCTCGCCTTCGGCGATCTGCGCCAGCAGGGCGTCGACCCCCACCGTTTCGCCTTCGCCTGCGACGATCTCGCTCAGGGTGCCGGCGACGGGCGAGGGGACCTCGACCGTCACCTTGTCGGTTTCCAGCTCGCACAGCATTTCGTCGGCCGCCACGCTATCGCCGGGCTTCTTGAACCAGGTTGCAACGGTGGCCTCGGTGACGCTTTCCCCGAGCGTCGGGACGCGGACTTCGGTGCTCATTTCAGTTTCCTTCAAGATCGAGCGCATCGTTGACGAGCGCGGTTTGCTGGGCCTTGTGCTGCGAGGCAAGGCCTGTGGCGGGGGAGGCGGCAGCAGGCCGCCCGGCATAGGTGGGCCGTTGATGCGTCGCGCCGATCCGGCTGAGCACCCATTCGACATTGGGTTCGATGAACGACCACGCGCCCTGGTTCTTGGGCTCTTCCTGACACCAGACCATTTCGGCGCTCTTGAACCGTTCCAGCTCTTTCACGAGGCTGATCGCCGGGAAGGGATAATATTGCTCGATCCGCATCAGGTAGATGTCGTCGATCCCCGCCTCGTCGCGCGCCTCAAGCAGGTCGTAGTAGACCTTGCCAGAACACATCACCACGCGGCGGATCTGATCGTCGGGTTTCAGTTGGGTATCGGAATGGCCCTTCTGCGCATCATCCCACAGAACCCGGTGAAAGCTCGACCCGGTGGTGAAATCGTCGGCATCCGAAATCGCGAGCTTGTGCCGCAGAAGCGATTTCGGCGTCATCAGGATCAGCGGCTTGCGGAAGGTGCGGTGAAGCTGCCGGCGCAGGATGTGGAAATAGTTCGCAGGCGTCGTGCAATTGGCCACAATCCAGTTGTCGCCGCCACACATCGTCAGGAACCGTTCCAGCCGGGCGGAGCTGTGCTCGGGACCCTGACCTTCATAGCCATGCGGGAGCAGGCACACGAGGCCCGACATCCGGAGCCATTTCGACTCGCCCGACGAGATGAACTGGTCGAACATGATCTGTGCACCGTTGGCGAAGTCGCCGAACTGCGCCTCCCACAGGACAAGCGCCGAGGGTTCGGCCAGCGAATAGCCGTATTCGAAACCCAGCACCGCGTATTCCGAAAGCATCGAATCGATGACCTCGTAATGCGCCTGACCTTCGCGGATGTGATTGAGCGGATAGTGCCGCGCCTCGTTTTCCTGGTCGATGAAGGCCGAGTGCCGCTGCGAGAATGTGCCGCGCGTCGAATCCTGACCCGACAGGCGGACACGGTATCCTTCTGTCAGAAGAGAGCCGAAGGCGAGGGCTTCACCGGTTGCCCAGTCGAACCCCTTGCCGCTTTCGAACATCTCGGCTTTCGAATCCACCAGCCGTTTCACCGTGCGGTGCAGGTTGAACCCGTCCGGCACATGGGTCAGGGCGCGGCCGATGTCGGCCATCGTCTCGGGCGAGATCGATGTCTGGCCGCGCTGATACTTGTCTTTTTCCCGGTCCAGATGCGACCACCGGCCATCGAGCCAGTCGGCCTTGTTGGGCTTGTAGGTCTTGCCGGCCTCGAACTCATCGTTGAGCGTGGCCTGGAACGAGGCTTTCATATCCTCGATCTCGCCCTCGGGGATAAGTCCGTCCTTCACCAGACGCTCGGTATACAAGGTCAGCGTCGTCTTGTGCGACTTGATCCGCTTGTACATGCCGGGGTTCGTGAACATCGGTTCATCCCCCTCGTTATGGCCAAAGCGGCGATAGCAGATGATGTCGATGACCACGTCCTTGCCGAACTTCTGGCGGTATTCGGTGGCGACCTTGGCCGCGTGCACCACGGCTTCCGGATCGTCGCCGTTGACGTGGAAGATCGGAGCCTCGACCATCAGGGCGATATCGGTCGGATAGGGCGACGACCGCGAGAACGCGGGGGCGGTGGTAAAGCCGATCTGGTTGTTGACCACGATATGGATCGTCCCGCCGGTGCGGTGCCCCGTGAGGCCGGACAGGCCAAAGCCCTCGGCCACCACACCTTGCCCCGCGAAGGCCGCGTCACCGTGCAGCAGAACTCCCACGACCTGTTTGCGATCGTGATCGGCCAGCTGCTCCTGCTTGGCCCGGACCTTGCCAAGGACAACCGGGTTCACGGCCTCGAGGTGAGACGGGTTCGCGGTCAGCGACAGGTGGACGCTGTTGCCGTCGAATTCACGGTCCGACGATGCGCCTAGGTGATACTTCACATCGCCCGATCCATCGACATCTTCGGGCTTGAAGCTGCCGCCCTGGAATTCGTTGAAGATCGCGCGGTAGGGCTTGCCCATGACATTGGCCAGAACCGACAGGCGGCCCCTGTGGGGCATACCGATCACGACCTCTTTCAGACCCAGCGCGCCGCCGCGCTTGATGATCTGTTCCATCGCGGGGATCAGCGCCTCACCGCCATCAAGGCCGAACCGCTTGGTGCCCATGTATTTGACATGCAGGAATTTCTCGAAGCCCTCGGCCTCCACCAGCTTGTTCAGAATGGCTTTCCGGCCTTCCTTGGTGAACTGGATCTCCTTGCCATAGCCCTCGATCCGTTCCTTGAGCCAGGCGGCCTGCTCCGGGTCGGAGATATGCATATACTGGAGCGCGAAAGTGCCGCAATAGGTGCGCCGGACAAGCGCCACGATCTCGTTCATCGTCGCAACCTCGAGCCCGAGGACGTTGTCGATGAAGATCGGCCGATCCATGTCCGCCTTGGTAAAGCCATAGGACGCGGGATCGAGTTCGGGATGCAGGGCGTTGTTGCGCATCCCCAGCGGATCGAGATCGGCCACAAGGTGACCCCGGATCCGATAGGCGCGGATGATCATCAGCGCCCTGATCGAATCGAGCACCGCCGCCCGGACCTGTTCCTCCGAAAGGGTGACACCCTTCTCTTCGGCCTTGGACCTGATCTTGTCGCCGGCGGCCTTGGCCTCGGTCGGCCACTGACCATCAAGCGCCGCGGTCAGCTCATCCGAAGGAACCGGCGGCCAGTCGGCCCGCGCCCAGGACGGGCCCGCGGCCTCTGCCTTGGCGTCGGCCGCGCTGTCTCCCAGAGAGGCAAAGAATTGACGCCAGCTTTCATCCACCGCACCGGGATTGTCGGCGTATTTCGCGTAGAGCGCCTCGATGTAATCGGCATTGTGCCCCTGCAGGAACGAGGAGGCGTGGAAGACGTCGTTGGGGCTTTGATCTGTCATGAGTGGACCTCCAGTGAATGCGTGGTCATTCCCGCGTTGGTGCAAGGTGTCGCCCCGCAGGGCGGCGCCCATCGTTTACTTTCCGATCGCTTCCAGGACCGCTTCGCCCAGCGTGGCGGGGCTGTCTGCGACGATGATGCCGGCCGATTTCATGGCCTCGATCTTCGATTCCGCATCGCCCTTGCCGCCTGCGACGATGGCACCGGCATGGCCCATGCGACGGCCCGGGGGTGCCGTGCGGCCCGCGATAAAGCCCGCAACGGGCTTCCAGCGGCCCTTCTTGCGCTGCTCAGCGAGGAATTCGGCGGCCTCTTCCTCGGCGGTGCCGCCGATCTCGCCGATCATGATGATCGACTGGGTCTCGTCGTCATCGAGGAACATGTCGAGCACGTCGATATGCTCCGTCCCCTTGATCGGATCGCCGCCGATGCCCACGGCGGTCGACTGACCAAGCCCGCTGTCGGTCGTCTGCTTGACGGCCTCGTAGGTCAGCGTGCCCGAGCGGGACACGACGCCAACCGAGCCGCGCTTGTGGATGTGGCCGGGCATGATGCCGATCTTGCAGGCGCCGGGCGTGATGACACCGGGGCAGTTGGGCCCGATCAGCCGCGTGGCAGATCCTTCAAGCGCGCGCTTCACCCGCATCATGTCGAGCACGGGAATGCCTTCGGTGATGCACACGACCAGCGGGATTTCAGCGTCTACCGCTTCGAGGATGGAATCGGCGGCAAAGGGCGGCGGAACGTAGATGACCGAGGCATTCGCGCCGGTGACCGCCACCGCCTCATGGACGGAGTTGAAGACCGGAAGGCCCAGATGCTCCTGCCCGCCTTTTCCGGGTGTCACGCCGCCCACCATCTTGGTGCCGTAGTCGATCGCTTGCTCGGAATGGAAGGTGCCTTGGCTGCCAGTGAACCCCTGGCAGATGACTTTGGTGTTTTCGTCGATGAGAATGGCCATGCGGATGCGTTTCCTTCGTTATTCTGTGCCGCTCGGGGCGGTGGACTGGACTTGTTCGTTAGGCGTTGCGAACCCGGTCATTGATTGACCTCGCGCCCAATGATCGGTGCGATGCGTGCGGCAATCGCCGGATGACGTTCCTTCAGACGCCGCCAGGCCCGCTGATAGAGCCGGGGCTTGCCGCGCACGTCGCGATCCGACTGGCGGCGAAGATCGCCTCTTCGCTTCAGCTTGCCATCATGTTTGGCCCTCAGGATAGCGACACCAATGCGCGCCACATCCTCCGCCGCGACGGGGGGTATCCTGTTCGGTGCTGCCGCGCGTGGTGGAAATAGATCGGCCCTGTCGGGGAAGAATGTCGCCCGCAGACTTTCGTTCGACCTCGCGTTGAGGGTGCGTATCTCCTCGATCTGTTCCTGAGACAGGCAGATCTTGTCACCGTCGCTGAAGCTGTCGTTCAGGAACCTGATCAGGCCGTGGTAGACTGGCTCGTTAAGCGGGTATTTCGAGCCGCTCTTCTTGAGATCGGAATTAAGCACACGGAGGTATTCTGCCGGCGCTCGGGCAAGCGCTTCGTTGCTCCTTGGCACGGGTTTCATGCTCGTGGGATCGATCCCCACGACCTGCGCGAAATCGGCCAGAAGGTCGCATTGATAGAGCATGTCCTTCTCAAGGAGCCGAACCTTTATCCGATCGCGGCCGACGACCGCAATCCAGGGCCGAAGAAGCCGAAAGTAGTTCCGCCTCTTATGCTTCTCGAAAAACTTCCGGAGCGTTTGTGTGCCGCCCGTTTTCACATGCTGCGAGTAGGCGCTGACAAGCCAATCTTCCTGCCGGCGAAAATAGATGACGTAGCTGATCTCGTCAAAAAACTGACCCAGCCAGTCTTCGAGCCCTTTGACCTCAGCCTCGGTCCGGGTCATCCCGCCCACATCTTCCACAGAAAGAATGACAGTCTGCTCATCAGCGCTCGAAACGGCCTTGCCGAATATTCGGGTGTATTCTGTCGCGACGGCGCGCTGATCCTCGATCGTATCGATCTGGTAGATGTATCGCAGGATCCGGTTCGGCATGAGAATGCCCGCCCTGTCGAATTGACAGACGACGACTTCAGCATGCTCGTTTGGTCGCGCCCGGGTAAGAGGTAGCCGCTGGAAGAAGAATCCCTGACGGGATAGTTCTCGTTGGTTTCCGTAAAGCCAGGACTGGATCGAGGTCGTCCCTGTCTTGGGCATCCCGATGTGAACGATTGCCTTGCGGGGGCCGGGCTGACGGGCGGGGGCGGTCATGGCGCACCCCCTTCCGTCCGGCTTAGTAGGGCAAGATCGTCTGCGCCGAGCAACGTACCGGCAGATTGCCGGCTGCGTCGTAAAAGCTCCCGTAATCCGGTGAACAGGCGGCCCGATTGGCATCCGCCTCGTAATTTGGGGCAGGACCGCAGGCTGCCGCCAGCCCCAGAAGACAGGTTGTGATTGACAGCCGCAACACTCTTGATGGCATCGGAAACTCCTTCAGCGCGAAACAGGACGGAGGCTGATTGCCTCCGCCCCGATCCTTGTCCATCCCGCCTGAATCGCGGGTTAAGGCGGCCGATCAGGAGTGTCCCGAAAGTCATGTTCAGCCCTTGACCGCTTTCACGATCTTCTCGGCGCCGTCCTTGAGGTTGTCGGCCGCGATCACGTCGAGGCCGGAATTGTTGATGATGGCCTTGCCCTCTTCGACGTTGGTCCCCTCAAGCCGGACGACGAGCGGCACCTTCAGGCCCACTTCCTTGACGGCGGCGACCACGCCTTCGGCGATGACGTCGCAACGCATGATGCCGCCGAAGATGTTCACGAGGATGCCCTTCACGTTCGGATCCGAGGTGATGATCTTGAAGGCCTCGGTGACCTTTTCCTTGGTCGCGCCGCCGCCTACGTCGAGGAAGTTGGCAGGTTCGGCGCCATAGAGCTTGATGATGTCCATCGTGGCCATCGCAAGGCCGGCGCCATTCACCATGCAGCCGATCTCGCCATCGAGCGCGATGTAGTTCAGGTCGTATTTCGAGGCCTGAAGCTCCTTGGAATCCTCTTCCGTCTCGTCCCGCAACGCGGCGATGTCGGCGTGGCGGTAGATCGCGTTCCCGTCAAAGCCCATCTTGGCATCGAGGCATTTCAGGTCACCCTTGTCCGTGACGATCAGCGGGTTGATCTCCAGCATCTCCATGTCCTTGTCGGTGAAGAGCTTGTAAAGCGTGCCCATCAGCGCGACGCATTGCTTGACCTGCGGACCTTCGAGCCCGAGCGAGAATGCGATGCGGCGGCCGTGATAGGGCTGGTAGCCCGTCGCGGGGTCCACGCTGAACGACAGGATCTTCTCGGGTGTCGATTCCGCGACCTCCTCGATATCCATGCCGCCTTCGGTCGAGGCGACGAACGAGACGCGGCTGGTCTGACGATCGACGAGAAGGGCCAGATACATCTCGGTCTCGATGCCCGATCCGTCCTCGATATAGATGCGGTTCACTTGTTTGCCGGCCGGACCGGTCTGTTTGGTCACAAGGGTCGAACCCAGCATCTTCTTGGCTTCGTCAGCGGCCTCTTCGACCGATCTGGCAAGGCGAACGCCACCCGCCTCTCCGGCGCGTTCCTCCTTGAACGATCCCTTGCCGCGACCACCGGCATGGATCTGCGCCTTCACGACCCAGAGCGGCCCGTCGAGTTCGCCCGCAGCCGTCTTGGCTTCCTCGGCGCGCATGACGGGACGACCGTCACTGACCGGGGCACCATAGGAGCGGAGCAGGGCCTTGGCCTGGTATTCGTGGATGTTCATATCGGAGCCTCGGTTGTGACTTGGGTTTCGCCCGTTCAATCACAACGCAAAGCAACAGCAAAACGGTCTTTTCCCGTTTCGCCCGAAAAACCGACATTTGTGATCACGCCCCGAAAATGTGTGATCACATTCTCCTTGGGAGCGATTCGTTTCGAACCCTTCAGTTCAGCATCACCATGTAGAGACCGGCGTTTCCGCCGATCATCGCCTCGAACTGGCGCAGCGACGCCATGTTGGCCAGAGGGCCCTGCCGCGCATAGGGCAGAAGGGTTTCGCCCTGGATCAGGCCCACGGGGTCGAGGGCCGGCGGGTCCATGAACATGGCGCCCAGATCCAGCCCGGCCCCGGGGCCGAGCCGCCAATATGGGATCAGCAATTCCCCCTTCAGGACCCGTTCGGCATCGGCCAGAACGGCAAGCCAGCGGGTCCCGGTTTCGGGCGGGAAGGGCAGGCCGAGGGCCGATGCCTGGCTCTTGTTCGGGATCCATTCGGCGTCATCATCGGTCTCGCGGGCAACCTCGCTCCAGAACTGCCGGTTGTCCTCGATCATCGCTAGGAAATGGCCATGGGCACTTTGCGACAGCGTTCGATCAGGCGTCTGCTCGAGCGCGAAGATGATCATCGCGACAAGATCCACCTCGGTCTGGTAGGCGGCGATGCTGTAGGGCACCAACGGCTGCGGCGGGCCGGCAACCGCGAAGAACCCCTCCGCCGTTTCCATCACCCGGGCGATCGGATCGGTGGGGCCGATTGCGCCGATCGTGTCGCTGATACCGGCCAGCAGATGCGCATAGGCGCGCAGCCAGGAGACGTCGGCGGTATCAAAGCGAATGGTCACGGCTTCCGGTGCCGCGCCGAAGCCGCCGCCCAAAGCGAAGCCCGCGATCTCGATCACGCCTTCGCCCATGTCTCTTGTCCCGTTGGCGTTCACATCGAACCACAGGTCGGCGATGTCGATCGGCAGGGCAACCTCGCCCTCAAGCCCGTCCAGCGTCCGGGCGGCCTCGGTCATGTCGGCGGAGGCCGCGGCAAAGATGGCGTCGATCATCTCGGGCCGGAAGACATCCGGCGACGGATTCGGCGCAATCGGCAGGCGCAGAAGCGGAATGCCAAGGGATCGCAACAGGTCACTGTCGAGCCCCACCTGCCAGCGCGCCTGCAGAGCGGCCTCGATCCCGCCCAGGAACCGGACGCCCCCAAGCGCGAAGAGCTCGGTCGGGGTCGGCGATGGCAAGGCGGCAAGAACGTCTTCGGTCCGGGCCAGCCCATCGGTGGCGATCATGTCGCTGATGTCGGACTGGGCGGCGGCCTGGGTGGACAGAAGGCCTGAGACGACGAGGGCAAGGGCAGCGGTGCGAACCATGTGTGCGTCCTTTCGTTCGTGCCCCAAGCCTCGCCCCCGCGCGAGGATTTGGCAAGTCTCGCTTTGCCGGGCCGGGGTCGGGCCACGAAAAAGGCCCGACACATCGAGGTGCCGGGCCTTGTCTCGTAAGCGTCTGGTCAGGATCAGGCGAGTGACTCGTCGATCCCCTGGCAGGCCTGAACAAGGCCCTTCACGGCGTCGACGGATTTGTCGAACATCGCCTGTTCGGTCTTGTCCATCTTGATCTCGACCACACGCTCGATGCCTCCGGCACCGATCACGGTGGGCACACCAACGTAGAAGCCGTTCAGCCCATAGGCACCGTCAACATAGGCGGCGCAGGGCAGAAGCCGCTTCTGATCTTTCAGATAGGCTTCGGCCATTTCGATCGCCGAGGTGGCGGGCGCGTAGAAGGCCGACCCGGTCTTGAGAAGGCCCACGATCTCGGCGCCGCCGTCGCGGGTGCGCTGAACGATGGCATCGAGCTTGTCCTGCGTTGTCCAGCCCATCTCGACCAGATCGGGCAGCGGGATGCCCGCAACCGTCGAATACCGGGTCAGCGGCACCATCGTGTCGCCGTGGCCGCCCAGAACAAAGGCCGTCACGTCCTTCATCGAGACGTTGAATTCAAGGCTCAGGAAATGGCGGAACCGGGCGCTGTCGAGAACGCCGGCCATACCGCAGACTTTCGAATGCGGCAGGCCCGAAAATTCGCGCAGGGCCCAGACCATCGCATCCAGCGGATTGGTGATGCAGATGACAAAGGCGTCGGGTGCGTTGGCCTTGATGCCTTCGCCCACGGCCTTCATGACCTTGAGGTTGATCCCCAGCAGGTCATCCCGGCTCATGCCCGGCTTGCGCGGCACACCGGCCGTGACGATGCACACGTCGGCGCCCGCGATATCGGCATAGTCATTGGTGCCCTTGAGGGTCGCATCAAAGCCTTCGGAAGGGCCGCTTTCGGCGATGTCGAGCGCCTTGCCCTGCGGAATTCCTTCAGCGATGTCGAAAAGGACGACGTCGCCCAGTTCTTTCAGGGCGATAAGATGGGCGAGCGTGCCGCCGATCTGACCGGCGCCGATCAGGGCAATCTTGGGTCTGGCCATGGTGAAAAGGTCCTATCCTTTGCATACTGGATCGGGCCTGCTCCTAAACCCTGCGACGCGGTCGCGCAAGCCTGCTGCGCTGCAGCATCACGGCGCATTGTCCGGCCAGACGGTGGCCTCCCGGCCCGGCAGGGCTGGGCGGAGGGGCGAAAAGCATCGTCTTTTCAGGCACCCTGATCGGTATTTGGCAGACCTTCGGCGACCTGCTCATAGGCAAGGCCGGAGGCCACGAGGCAGGTGAGCCCACCCGGGGCGGTAACCGTGATCGTCCAGGTGCCGGTCTCGAGCGAGGCAAAGACCTCGACCACGGCATTGTTGGCCCCCAGCGCGATGGATTGACGGGATTCGCCGTAACCAGAGGCCAGTCGCTCGACCACCATGGCATGGGGCGCGCAATTTCGGTTGGTCTGCTGGGCAAGCGCGGGGGACGCCGCGAGGCCAAGGAGGACCAGCGCAGACAGGGGGCGGGCAATTCGCGAGACAATCATGAGAAACCTCGGTTGTCGGGGCCGAATCACGCGGATGCGGCCACAGGAGTTGTCGGAGGACTTCGGCGAAACCGCTTTCACCATCCTCAGTCGGAGGCCTGTCGACGCGGCTTTTCTGTTTGGCAAACTGTCCGCGCAGCCTGCCAAACAATGGTTAACGCTCCGTGCGTCAGGTCCTGCGCAACACCGGCCTGCCGTCTTGATGCTGCGATGCGGCGAGATTGAGCTTGAAACATCCGGGAATTTCTGGCCTTTTCCGCGCAAGTTTATTTCGAGGCCCAGAATGACCAATCGTCCCTATCGCTCCGCTCTCTATATTCCCGGCTCAAAGCCTCGCGCGCTTGACAAGGCGCGCAGCCTGTCGACTGACGCGATCATCTTTGATCTCGAGGATGCGGTCAGCCCTGGGGAAAAGGCAGCGGCCCGCGCCACGCTTGCGGCCGAGCTTTACAAGGGCGGCTATGGAGCGCGGGCGCGGATCGTGCGGGTCAACGGATCGGAGACCGAATGGGGCGACGATGATATCACGGCGGTGGCCGAGATGGATTGCGACGCGGTTCTACTGCCCAAGGTGAATGGCCCGGACGAGATCGAAGCCGTCGCGGCCCTGCTTCCCGATATCGGCATCTGGGCAATGATGGAAACGCCGCGCGGCATCCTGAACGCGCTCGATATCACCTCGCATCCGCGTCTCGACGGGATCGTGGTCGGGACCAATGACCTTGCCAAGGATCTGGGTGTGCGCGGTGCCGCCGATCGCGGGCCGCTGATCACCGCTTTGCAGACCTGTGTGCTTGCAGCGCGGGCGGGCGGCGTGGTCGCGCTTGATGGGGTCTACAACGCCTTCAAGGATGACGAGGGTCTGCGCGCTGAATGCGCGCAGGGCAGGGACTTCGGCTTCGACGGAAAGACGCTGATCCACCCGGCGCAGCTTGCCATCGCGAATGCTGCATTCGCCCCGGACGCCGAAGAAATCGACCTTGCCCGCAGGCAGATCGCAGCGTTCGAGGCCGAAGGGCAGGGCGTGGCCGTCCTCGACGGAAAGATCGTAGAGAACTTGCATATCGTCACCGCGCGGGCGACGCTTGCCAAAGCTCAAGCAATTGCAGAACTGGACGCGTCATGATCCTCCTTATTCTCGGTGTTCTTCTCTGGTCGGCTGCGCATCTGTTCAAGCGGGTCGCACCGGATGCCCGTGCCCGCATGGGCGACAAGGGCAGGGGCCCCATCGCCCTTATTCTTCTGGCCAGTGTCGTCCTGATGGTGATCGGCTACCGGATGGCCGACGGGCCGTTCTGGTGGGGCCGCAGCCCGGCACTGGTCGGGATCAACAATCTGCTGATGCTGTTTGCGTTCTACCTGTTCGCAGCCAGTGGATCGAAGACATGGATCACGACGAAGATCCGCCACCCCCAGCTGACCGCGGTCAAGACCTTTGCCGTGGCGCATCTGCTGGTGAATGGCGATCTGGCCTCGTTCATCCTGTTCGGCGGGCTTCTGGCATGGGCGGTCGTCGAGGTGATCCTCATCAACCGGGCCGAACCGGACTGGACGCCGGCCCACGACATTCCCGCCTCGTCCGAGATCAAGGCGATCGTCGCCACGGTCGTTGTCGTGGTGATCGTGATGCTGATCCACAACTGGCTTGGCTACCGGCCCTGGGGGTAGGGGATGCAAATCTATCGTTTCCTGACCGAGGATGACACCTCGGCCTTTTGCCACAAGGTCAGCGAGGCCCTGTCGAAAGGCTGGGTTCTTCATGGCGATCCGCAATACGCCTATGATCACGCCAACGGGGTCATGCGCTGCGGTCAGGCCGTTACCAAGGAGATCGAGGGCGCATACAGCCCCGACATGAAGCTGGGGCAGCAATGAGCAAGACGAATCCGGGCCGCTTTTTCGAGGATTACCGGCTGGGCGAGGTGATCCGCCATGCCGTGCCGCGCACAATCAAGATGGGGGAGCGCGCGCTTTACCATGCGCTTTATCCCGCGCGGCACGCGCTTCATTCCTCGGATGCCTTCGCACAGGTCTGCGGCCTGCCGTTCAGCCCGCTCGATGATCTCGTGACCTTTCACACGGTCTTCGGCAAGACAGTGCCGGATGTGTCGCTGAACGCCGTCGCCAATCTCGGTTATGCCGAGGGTCGCTGGCTCACACCCCTTTGGCCGGGCGATACCATCACCTCGGAAAGCGAGGTGATCGGCCTGAAGCAGAACTCGAACGGCAAGACCGGCGTTGTCTGGGTTCGCACCACGGGCCGCAATCAACGCGGCGAGGAGCTTTTGTCCTATGTGCGCTGGGTCATGGTCCGCAAAGCCAATCCGGATGCCCCCGCGCCCGCGCCCGTGGTTCCCGACCTTGCCCCCGTTGTTGCGCCCGACGCGCTGGCCATTCCGCCCAAGCTGGACTTCAGCGCCTATGATTTCACCCTCGCCGGAGAGCCGCACCGCTGGGCCGACTACGAGATCGGCGAAAAGATCGACCATGTCGATGGCGTCACCATCGAAGAGGCCGAACACATGATGGCCACGCGTCTGTGGCAGAACACGGCCAAGGTCCATTTCGACGCCACCGCCCGGCCCGACGGCAAGCGGTTGATCTATGGTGGCCATGTGATCAGCCTGGCCCGCGCGTTGTCGTTCAACGGGTTGGCCAATGCGCAGATGATCGTCGGGCTCAATGCCGGGGCCCATGCCAATCCCTGTTTCGCGGGCGACACCGTGCGCGCGTGGTCCGAAGTCCTCGACAAGGCCGAAACGCCGGCTCCGGGCGTCGGTGCGCTGCGCCTGCGCCTTGTCGCCGTGAAGGATGGGGCCACGCCCTTTGCTCTTCGCGGTGACGACGGGAAATACCTGCCCGAAGTTCTGCTCGACCTCGATTACTGGGCGCTGATGCCTTTGTGATGCCGCGCCGGTGCATGCAAAAGCGAGTCGATCACGGGTGTCCAAATTTTGTGATCACGGAAAAGTTTTGTGTGATCACAATCGGCAATTTTCTGCAAAATCAGGACAATTCGGCGCAGATTTCAGGCGCCGGATCGTGTGACATGGCTTCAAAAGATGATAACAAAACGGCACAGGGAACCTGACAGGGCGGTTAGCCGACCGCGACAAAGGGAATTCAGATGGCCGATGTAAACAGGGGCAATCGCCCTCTATCTCCGCACTTGCAGATTTATCGCCCGCAATGGACGTCTATGTCCTCCATCGTCACGCGACTGACGGGCAACGCACTGATCGTGGCGGCGCTGATGGTGGTCTGGTGGTTCATCGCGCTGGCCACGGGGCCCGAGGCTTTCGCCCGGGCCGATGGCTTCGTGCGCAGCTGGTTCGGCGATCTGGTCATGTTCCTGAGCGTCTGGGCCGTCTGGTATCACCTGATCTTCGGCGTCCGGCACCTGATTTGGGATTCAGGCCGGATGCTGGATGTCGAAGCGTCCGAGCGGTTTGCGATGGGCGGCGTGATCGCCTCTGTCCTGCTGACGATCTTCGTCGTCATCGTCTTGTGAAAGGGAACGCAGCATGAGGTATATGACCGACCGCAAACGCGCCTCGGGGCTCGGGTCCGCGAAATCCGGCACCATGCATCACTGGCACATGATCGTGTCTTCGGTGGCTCTGGTCGGGCTTGTCCCGCTTTTCATCTTCACCTTCGGCCGGGCGCTGGGCATGGGCTACGACGAGGCGCTCGTCTATTATGCCCGCCCGTTTCCGGCAGTCGTGGCGATCCTGACCATCCTCGTCGGTTTCTACCACTTCAAGGGCGGTGTGCAGGTCCTGATCGAGGATTACGTTCACGGCTTTGCCCGCAAGGCGCTGATCATCGGCATGACCTGCCTCAGCTATGCGGCGGCCGCGACCGGTGTGTTTGCTCTGGCGAGGATCGCATTGTGAAGCACATCTGTGCGGTTCTCTGCCTCGTGGCGAGCCCCGTTGTGGCCCAGCAGCCTGACCCTCTGCCCCAGCTGATCGAGCAAGACGCATGGAGCCAGGCGTTCGGCACCTGTGCCGGCTTCTACGAGGCGCTTATGGGGCGCGGATCCGAGGCCGAGTTCGGGGCGCAGGCCTGGGCGCAGATCAACACCGCCTACGAAGACCTGATCCTCGCGTCCGCCGTGGCCCACGCCGCGGATGACGCCGACATGGAGATGGGCCTGACAGCGGCCTACCAATTCTCGGCCATTGCTTCGGGTGATTACATCGCCCGGTTCGAAAGCAATTTCGCAGCCTCCGGAGAGATCATCGCGGGATCGACCGCGCTCGAGACCGATCTGGAAATATGCAGCGCGATGAGCACCATGGCCTCGCAAATAGGGAAGAACTGATGACGGAAGCTTATCCGATCGAACACCATTCCTTCGACGTCGTTGTCGTGGGGGCCGGGGGCGCCGGCCTTCGGGCGACGCTCGGGATGGCCGAGCAGGGGCTCAAGACGGCCTGTATCTCCAAGGTGTTTCCGACCCGGTCACATACGGTTGCGGCGCAAGGCGGCATCGCGGCCAGCCTGTCGAACATGGGGCCCGACCACTGGCAATGGCACATGTATGACACCGTCAAAGGGTCAGACTGGCTGGGCGACACCGACGCGATGGAATACCTCGCCCGCGAGGCGCCCAAGGCGGTCTATGAGCTGGAGCATTACGGCGTGCCGTTTTCCCGGACCGAAGAGGGCAAGATCTACCAGCGTCCCTTCGGCGGGCACACGACCGAATTCGGCGAAGGCCCGCCGGTTCAGCGCACCTGTGCTGCGGCCGACCGCACCGGCCATGCGATCCTGCACACGCTCTATGGTCAGTCGGTCAAGCAGAAGGCCGAATTCTATATCGAGTATTTCGCCATCGATCTGATCATGGGCGAAGATGGTGTCTGCCAGGGTGTCCTGTGCTGGAAGCTGGATGACGGTTCGCTTCACCTCTTTGCCGCAAAGATGACGGTTCTGGCGACAGGCGGCTATGGCCGCGCCTATTTCTCGGCCACCTCCGCCCATACCTGCACCGGCGATGGCGGCGGCATGGTCGCACGTCAGGGCCTGCCGCTGCAGGATATGGAGTTCGTGCAGTTCCACCCGACCGGTATCTACGGCGCGGGCTGCCTGATCACCGAAGGCGCACGGGGCGAGGGAGGCTATCTCACCAATTCCGAGGGCGAGCGGTTCATGGAACGCTATGCGCCCACCTACAAGGACCTCGCCTCGCGCGACGTCGTCTCGCGCTGCATGACGATGGAAATCCGCGAAGGTCGGGGCGTGGGCAAGGATGGCGATCACATCCACCTGCACCTCAACCATCTGCCGCCCGCCACCTTGGCCGAGCGGTTGCCGGGCATCTCGGAATCCGCGCGCATCTTTGCCGGCGTCGACGTGACGAAGGAACCGATCCCGGTGCTTCCCACCGTGCATTACAACATGGGCGGCATTCCGACCAATTACTGGGGTGAGGTTCTCAACCCGACCGACAAGGACCCCGACGCCATCGCACCCGGTCTGATGGCCGTTGGCGAGGCGGGCTGTGCAAGCGTGCACGGCGCCAATCGCCTTGGGTCCAACAGCCTCATCGACCTTGTCGTCTTTGGCCGCGCCGCCGCGATCCGTGCGCGCGAGGTCGTCGATCCCGACAGCGCCGTGCCCACCCCGAACCAGGCCAGCGTCGACAAGGCGCTTGCCCGCTTTGATGCGCTGCGCCATGCCGATGGCGCCACGCCGACGGCGGAATTGCGGCTCGAGATGCAGAAGACCATGCAGCAGGACGCCGCCGTGTTCCGCACCGACAAGACGCTTGCCGAAGGCAAGGAGAAGATGGAGGCGATCGCCGGCAAGATGGCCGACATCAAGGTCACCGACCGGAGCCTTGTCTGGAACACCGATCTGATGGAAACGCTTGAGCTGACGAACCTCATGCCCAACGCGCTTGCCACCATCGTGAGCGCCGAGGCCCGCAAGGAAAGCCGCGGGGCCCATGCGCACGAGGATCATGCCGATCGCGACGACAAGAACTGGCGCAAGCATTCGCTGGCCGTTGTCGATGACACCAAGACAACGCTGACCTACCGGCCGGTCCATCTTGATCCGCTGACCAAGACCGAAGAGGGGGGGATCGACCTGAAGAAAATCGCCCCGAAGGCGCGGGTCTACTGATGCAGGCGGCACCCGGCATGGACAAGACCCCCAGGGGCCCCGTCCCCGAAGAGGGGTGGCCTGCGCCTGCCGGGGCGCATTACCTCGATTGCCTCGAGCGTCTTCAGACGCTCGTGGCTCCCGACTGGTATCTGGAGATCGGGACGGATCGGGGCGCAAGCCTTGCGCTGGCCACCTGCCGGTCGATTGCCATCGACCCCGATTTCAAGATCGCCGGACCTGTTTGGGACAACAAACCTGCGCTGCACCTGTTTCGGCAGACAAGCGATGACGTCTTTGCCTCTGGCGAGATTGCGTCGCTGGGCGCCAAGATAAATCTGGCCTTCATCGACGGGATGCACCTGTTCGAATTCGTGCTGCGCGACTTCATCAATGTCGAACGGATCATGTCCCGCGACGGGGTCATCATCCTGCATGACGTGGTGCCCATCGGTGTGGCGTCGTCCGCCCGCGAATGGGACAAGTCGAAGACCCGGGCCTGGACGGGTGATGTCTGGAAGATGACCGAAATCCTGCGTGACCGTCGCCCCGACCTAACGGTCGATATCCTTGATGCCCGGCCTACCGGCCTTGCCATCGTGCGCGGGCTTGATCCGACGTCCGATCGTCTGGCCTCGGATTACGACGCCATCGTCGATGCCTACCTCACGACCGAGCTTGATCCGGCCCGGCGAGAGGATCTGAAGGAGACGCTCGACATGCAGCCGGCAGAACGATTCCTTGATCTTTGGGGTGGTGTGGCATGAGCTTTTCTCGTCTGAGCGCGATGATGATCCTGCTGGCTCTTGCAGCCGCCTGCACGCCCGTCCCCGTCGATCCCGAGGAGGCCGCCCGCGAATGCGAGGAACGCGCCCGCGCCGCACAGGGGCCCACGGGCACGGTGACGGCTGGCGTGAACTCGAACACCGGCGGTTTTGCCGGCCTCGAGATCGGCATCACGAGCGATTTCCTCCTCGGGAAGGATCCGCTTGCGGTGTATTCCGACTGTGTCTGGAACCTGACGGGGCAGGCGCCATTCAGGCCGCCGGAGCTGTGATGCAGGACAAGGTGCAGACCGAAAAGGTCGATCAGACGGACGAGTTTCAGGAGGCGATCAACACCGCCGCGATGAAACAGATCAACCGGTTCCGGAAGGCCGCCCGCGGCGTGACCCCGCGCGACTGCCCTCTGTGCGGGTATTTCGGGATGTTCACCGCGTTCGGAAACCCGCCGCGCATCGACGCACGGTGCCCGAAATGCAATTCGCTTGAACGGCACCGGCTGCTCTACCTTTTTGCCGAACGGTTCGATCTGTTCCGACCGTCGCACAACGTCTTGCACTTCGCGCCCGAGGTGCAGCTGTCGGGATATCTGCGCGACATGGTCGGCAGCTATGAAACCGCTGACCTGAGCCCGCGTCGCAAGGTCATGCATCACGTCAACATCGAAGACACCGGCCTTGATGGCGCGCGATATGACAGAATCATCTGCAGCCACGTGATCGAGCATGTCGATGATGCCAAGGCTCTGGCCGAGATGTTTCGCCTTGCCCGTCCGGGTGGGATCGTCATCCTCATGACGCCGATCGTCGAGGGATGGAAACGCACCTATGAGAACCCCGATGTCACGACATCCGCGGACCGGATTCTGCATTTCGGCCAGGGTGACCACGTCCGGATGTATGGCCGCGACCTGAGAGACAGGATCCGCGCCGCAGGATTCGAGCTTGCCGAATATACGGCCGTCGAACCCGATGTGCTGAGATACGGCCTCATGCGGGGCGAGACGATCTTTGTCGCCACCAAGCCGGAGGGCCACAAGAAATGACGTTTCGCATAGCCCATGGTCTGGCACACCGCCCGGCCGAACGCATCGATGAAATTGCAGGCAGGGTCGCCCCGGCGCCGATGGCGATCGGTCCGACCCTCGCAAATCACTCCAGAGACGATGGAAGGAGCCTGAAATGGTCCAACTGACGCTGCCCAAGAACAGCCGGATGACGACCGGCAAGACATGGCCCAAACCCGAAGGGGCCACAAAGCTGCGCAAGGTGCAGATCTATCGCTGGAACCCGGATGACGGAAAGAACCCCCGGCTCGACACCTATTTCGTCGACATGGAAACCTGCGGTCCGATGGTTCTCGATGCGCTGATCAAGATCAAGAACGAGATCGATCCGACGCTGACCTTCCGCCGGTCCTGCCGCGAGGGCATCTGCGGATCCTGCGCGATGAACATCGACGGGATCAACACGCTGGCCTGCATCTACGGCATGGACGAGATCAAGGGCGATATCAAAATCTATCCCTTGCCGCACATGCCTGTCGTCAAGGATCTTGTCCCCGACCTGACGCATTTCTATGCGCAGCACGCCTCGATCAAGCCATGGCTCGAGACCAAGACAAACCCGCCGGCCAAGGAATGGCGCCAGTCCGTCGCTGATCGCGAAAAGCTGGATGGCCACTACGAATGCATCCTCTGCGCCTGCTGTTCGACCTCCTGTCCCAGCTACTGGTGGAACGGCGACCGATATCTTGGTCCGGCGGCCCTGCTGGCGGCACATCGCTGGCTTGTGGACAGCCGCGACGAGGCGACGGGTGAACGACTGGACGATCTCGAAGATCCGTTCAAGCTCTACCGGTGCCATACGATCATGAACTGCGCCAAGACCTGTCCCAAGGGCCTGAACCCCGCGGCGGCGATCTCCGACATCAAGAAGATGATGATAGAACGCGTCGTCTGACGGACAGATCGAAGGGCGAAACGAAAAAGGGCCCGCCGATAAGGCGGGCCCTTCGGTCAGCTGAACCTTGGGTCAGCTGTTGATGTCAATCACCTGCATGTCAACGACTTCGCCGTTTACCTTGAGCACGGCGAGAACGTCGAACATCGGTGCCACCGGAACCTCGACACGCACGTCTCTGTTGGCACCGGCAAAGACCTCGGTGCTGCCAAGCAGATCACGCTGTTCGCCCGCCCGGAAGTCATAGACTTCGACCGTACCATCGGCTTCGGCGCGGACGGTGCCGAGTTCAAGCGTATTGGCGGAATCAAGATCGGTCACCACGCTGAAATAGTTGACGTCAGCGGATGCGATCGTTGCGGTCGACGCGGCAAGTGCTGCGGCGGCGGTAAGAATCTTGATGGACATGAAGGACCTCCTTCGTTGTCTTGGTTTCGTCTGGCGGGACATGCCCGCCGTCGATGACCCAGATCTGTGGTCCATCGTGGAACAGAAAACCCCCCGATCAGTCACGATGGTTTGAGAAACCTTTGACCCGCAGCGGGGTTGACGACAGATGCGCGGGACAGCGTGGCGTCTTGAGCACAGGTGCCTCGCACCTGCTTGAAACAGGCGTTGGCAAACGTACCGCGAGGTCAGCCGAAGGCAGCGCTCAGCGCGACTTCGACCATGTCGCCAAAGCTTTGTTCCCGGTCTTCCGCGGGAAGCTCTTCTTTCGTGACCAGGTGATCGCTTACGGTCAGAACCGCCAATGCGCGCCTGCCATAGCGTGCAGCAAGGGTATAAAGTTCCGCGGCCTCCATCTCGACGCCCAATACACCGTGACGGGTGAGTTGGTCGTTGAGGTCCGGCCGCTCGTCATAGAATGTATCGGAGGAATAGATGCCCCCGACATGGGTTTTCACCCCGATCCTCGCGGCAGCCTCGGCGGCTTTGCGCAGAAGGTCGAAATCCGCATGCGGCGCATAGTTCAATTCCCGAAAGATGCCGAGAGACGGGGTCGAGACGGTCGAGGTCGTCATCGCAAGGATGATATCGCGCAGGGCAACAGAGGGCTGCATTGCGCCGCATGAGCCGATCCGGATCAGCGTCTGCGCGCCGTAATCCCGGATCAGCTCGTTTGCATAAATCGACAGCGACGGCATACCCATCCCGGACCCCTGGATCGTGACCTTGTGGCCCCGCCATGTTCCGGTGAAACCCAGCATTCCTCGGGTTTCGTTGACGAGCTTTGCATCGTCGAGAAACGTTTGTGCTGCCCAGCGCGCCCTGTAGGGATCGCCGGGCATCAGAACAGTCTCGGCGATTTCGCCGGCCTTCGCGCCGATATGGATCGTCACAGGATCAGATCTCGAACTTCGAGAGATCTTCACCATTGTCGATCGCATCGCGGATCCAATCGGGGCGGCGGCCCCTGCCCGTCCACGTTTGGTCGGGGTTGGCTGGATTGCGATATTTCGGCGCCGAGATCGTCTTTGTTTTCCCGCCGCGTCCACCGACACCAGCAAGTTCCGCAAGAGAAAAGCCATGTTCGGCCGCAGCTTTTTCCGCCGCGGCGAGGGCTGCTTTCTTTTCGCGATCCTTCAGGGTCGAAAGCGCTTTTTCTACGGCTTTCATTTCCTTCTGGAGGGATTTCTTGTGATCCATAAGTTCTTCGCGCGTCAATGCATTCAGGTCTTTAGACATTCCCACTACTCCACTGGTTTCACTGACGGGCTGCAGGTTCACATAGCCCGCATGCTCCGCCTCTAAAGAAGGCCGTGAATCCCAGCGCCGGCGAGCCCTAAAAATGACTTTCCTCTAACAAACGTCCGCCTTCTTACTCGGCGGCCACGGTTTCGGTCGGGCGATCCGGATCGGCCAGAGATACAATGTCGGCCATTATGGTGTTCAACTCGAAATCTTTCGGTGTGTAAACCTCGGAAATGCCCATCTTGCGTAATTCTCGGGCATCTGCTTCCGGAACGATCCCGCCGGCCACGACCGGAATGTCCGACAAACCCGCCGAATTAAGTGCCGCGATCAGGTCGCGGATCAATGGCATGTGCGATCCCGAAAGTATCGAAACGCCGATGACATGAGGTCTCACCTCTTTGGCGCGAGCCACGATTTCTTCAGGAGTTAGGCGAATTCCGTCATAGGAAATGTCCATTCCGCAATCGCGCGCGCGGGCTGCGATCTGTTCGGCTCCGTTGGAATGTCCGTCAAGGCCCGGTTTGCTCATCAGGAACGTCAGGCGTCGGCCAAGTCGGGCGCTGACGGCATCGACACGTTCACGCAGTTCCTCGAGCCCCTCTGTCCGGTTCGATGGATTCGGGCTGAGGCCGGTCGGCGCACGGTATTCGCCGAACTCGGCCCGCACGACGCCCGCCCACTCGCCTGTTGTCACGCCGGCCTTGGCGCAAAGGATCGACGGCTCCATGATGTTGCGTCCATCGCGCGCGGCTGCCCGCAATTCCCCAAGGGCGCTGGCCACAGCGGCCGGGTCGCGGGCCTCGCGCCACGCCGACAGGCGGCCAAGCTGATCGGCCTCGGCCTCGGGGTCGGCCGCCATTGCGATACCGTCCCCCGTGACCAGAGGAGAGGCTTCTCCGGCCTGCCATTTGTTGACGCCGACCACGACGGTTTCGCCGTTTTCGATTGCGGAAATGCGCGCGGCGTTGCTTTCGACAAGGCGCGACTTCATGTATTCGATCGCGCCGACGGCGCCGCCCATGGAATCGATCTGCGCCAGTTCCGCCCGGGCCCCGGCTTTCAACTCCGCGACTTTGCGATCGACCGCCGGATTTTCATCGAAAAGGTCGTCGTATTCCAGAAGGTCCGTTTCATAGGCCAGAATTTGCTGCATCCGCATAGACCATTGCTGATCCCATGGCCGGGGCAGGCCAAGGGCCTCGTTCCATGCCGGCAATTGCACAGCCCGCGCCCGCGCTTTCTTTGAAAGCGTAACGGCCAGCATTTCGATCAGGATGCGATAAACGTTGTTTTCCGGCTGTTGTTCCGTCAACCCGAGGGAGTTGACCTGAACGCCGTAACGGAACCTGCGAAACTTCGGATCGGTGATTCCATAGCGCGTTTCGCAGATTTCTTCCCAAAGCTCGACAAAGGCGCGCATCTTGCACATCTCGGTGACAAAACGGATGCCCGCGTTCACGAAAAACGAGATTCGGCCCACCATTGCCGGGAAATCGGCTTCATCGACTTTGCCGCGAAGATCATCAAGCACCGCCTGTGCCGTGGCGAGGGCGAAGGCCAGTTCTTCCTCCGGCGTCGCGCCGGCTTCCTGCAGGTGATAGGAACAGACATTCATCGGGTTCCACTTGGGCAGGTGCACCCGTGTATAGGCGGCGACGTCGGTGATCATCCGCAAGGAAGGCTCTGGCGGGCAAATATATGTGCCGCGCGAGAGGTATTCCTTGATGATATCGTTCTGAACCGTTCCCTGAAGCTTCGAGATATCGGCGCCCTGTTCTTCGGCCACCGCGATGTAAAGCGCGAGAAGCCACGGTGCCGTCGCGTTGATCGTCATCGAGGTGTTCATCTTCTCGAGCGGGATCTGATCGAAGAGGGTCCGCATGTCGCCCAGATGCGCCACCGGCACGCCAACCTTGCCGACTTCGCCACGCGCGAGGATGTGGTCGCTGTCATAGCCTGTCTGGGTCGGCAGGTCGAAGGCCACGCTCAGCCCGGTCTGCCCCTTTTCGAGGTTTGACCGATACAGCGCGTTTGAGGCGGCTGCGGTCGAGTGGCCGGCATAAGTCCGGATAAGCCAGGGGCGGTCGCGTTCAGTCATTGTCCTACCTCGAAAGAGCGGAGGGTAATTTTATTACTCGGATTGAAGCCCTAGGGAAATTTTGTGCCGCTGTCAATTCGCTGCGCTGCGGCGTTGTGGAAATGAGACACCGACTTGCCACAACAGCCGTGCAAGCCGCGCCGCTTCGGTCTTTACCACTGATGGGAATGCTGCAAGCGTCGGGACATGTTTCGCAGTGTCACCCTGCCGCTCTGGCTCCTGATCCTGATCCTTCTTTTCGCCGCGGTGACCTTCGCGTCGCACTTTCTGTTTCCCTCTGTCCGGTGGTTTTTCCGCAAGCGGGCAGAGCGGCTGGTGGCCCGTCTGAACGAACGGCTGGACCGACCGCTCGAGCCGTTCAAGCTGGCCCGCCGGCACGACATGATCCAACGCCTGATCTATGATCCTTCTGTCGCCGAAGCGATCGTTGAATATGCGCGGGAAAAGGGTGTGCCCGAGAATGTCGCCTTTGAAAAGGCGCGCGATTATGCCCGCGAGATCGTGCCGTCCTTTTCCGCGACCGCCTATTTCACCATCGGCACACGGCTCGCACGGTGGTTGTCGAAATCGCTCTACCGCATCCGGCTAGGGCAGTTCGACCGAACCAGCATGGACGGGGTTGACCGGGACGCGGCGGTCATCTTCGTGATGAACCACCGGTCGAACATGGACTATGTTCTGGTGACCTATCTGGTCAGTCGGTCGTCAGCCCTGTCCTACGCCGTCGGCGAATGGGCGCGTGTCTGGCCGCTGTCCAGCGTCATCCGGGCCATGGGCGCCTACTTCATCCGGCGCCGCAACCGTTCGGCGCTCTATCGCCGGGTTCTTGCGCGATATGTTCAGATGGCGGTCCGAGGCGGCGTGACGCAGGCGTTCTTCCCGGAAGGCGGGCTAAGCCTCGATGGCCGGACCGCAGAGCCCAAGCTTGGTCTTCTGAGCTATATCGTCGAAGGCTGGAGCCCGGACGGCCGTGACGTGATCTTTGTGCCCGTCGCGCTGAATTACGATCACGTGCTGGAGGACAAGTTCCTTATCGCCGCCGGCAAGAGTGGAAGGCGCCGTTTTCGCCCACCGATCGGGACGGTGCTTCGTGGGCTTGGCGGGCACTTTGCCAAACGGCTGACCGGCCGCTTTCGGGGGTTCGGCACGGCGTCGGTCGGGTTCGGGCGGCCTGTCTCCCTGTCTGCGCTGATGGCCGATGGCCCGGTTTCGCTCGAAACGCTCGGCACCGAGTTGATGCAGGAGGTCAAACGCGTGGTCCCTGTCCTGCCTGTGCCCCTTGTCTGCACCATATTGCGCGCGCACCCGGGCCTCACCGACCAGGAAATCGAAGAGAAGCTCGCGGCCCTGCTGGAGCGCCTGAAAGAGACCCAAGCCAATCTCCCTCAGCGAGAGGTTGGTGAAATCAAGGATGATGCGCTTCGGATCCTGTCGGATCGGGGCCTGATCCGCCGCGACGGCGCGGCCATCTTCGTTGCCGACGGGGCCGACGATATCGTGGATTTCTATGCGGCTTCGATCGCGCAGCACATGCCTGAACCCGGCCCTGCCGCCGATCCTCAGCGACTTTCTGCGCCAGCAAAGTAATTTTATTACGTTTTGAGCCTCACATCTATTGCAAAGTTGCGAAGTGATTTATATCACCGTGGCAACGAACCCGATTCTGCACCGCAGCACGCCGCACAGGGTGGACCCAATGGAGACTGACATGGCCCTCGATCAAGACATCCCGCAGCCCACCGCCGCGATCAAAGACCTTTATGCGGTCGGTGAAATGCCGCCGCTGGGCCATATACCGGCCAAGATGCACGCCTGGACGATCCGTCGCGAACGCCACGGTGAGCCTGAACAGGCCTTCATGGTCGAAGAGGTCGACGTGCCAAAGCCTGACAGCCACGAAGTGCTGGTGATGGTCATGGCCGCGGGCGTCAATTACAATGGCGTCTGGGCCGCGCTGGGTCAGCCCGTCTCGGTCTTCGATGTCCACAAGGCGCCCTATGCGATCGTGGGTTCGGATGCGTCCGGGATCGTCTGGGCCGTCGGGGACAAGGTCAAGCGCTGGAAGGTTGGCGACGAGGTTGTGATCCACTGCAACCAGGACGATGGCGACGACGAGGAGTGCAATGGCGGCGACCCGATGTATTCGCCCTCGCAGCGGATCTGGGGCTACGAGACCCCGGACGGCTCTTTCGCACAGTTCACCTGTGTTCAGGCACAGCAGCTCATGCCGCGGCCCAAGCATCTGACATGGGAAGAAAGCGCCTGCTACACGCTGACGCTTGCCACTGCCTACCGGATGCTGTTCGGGCACGAACCCCATGACCTCAAGCCGGGTCAGAACGTTCTGGTCTGGGGCGCCTCCGGCGGACTGGGATCCTATGCGATCCAGTTGATCAATACGGCAGGTGCCAATGCGATCGGCGTCATCTCGGACGAGGACAAACGCGACTTCGTGATGGGTCTGGGCGCGAAAGGCGTCATCAACCGGCGTGATTTCAATTGCTGGGGCCAGCTGCCCACGGTCAACACGCCAGAATACAAGGAATGGTTCGACGAGGCCCGCCGCTTCGGAAAGGCGATCTGGGACATCACCGGCAAGGGCGTGAACGTCGACATGGTGTTCGAACATCCCGGCGAAAGCACGTTCCCCGTCTCGACCTTCGTGTGCAAGAAGGGCGGCATGGTCGTGATCTGCGCAGGCACCACCGGGTTCAACTGCACCTTCGACGTCCGCTATATGTGGATGCATCAAAAGCGCCTTCAGGGCAGCCATTTCGCGCATCTCAAGCAGGCCAGCGCCGCCAATAAGCTGATGCTTGAGCGGCGCCTTGATCCCTGCATGTCGGAGGTCTTCGAATGGGCGCAGATCCCCGCCGCCCATACCAAGATGCGTCGCAATGAACACAAGCCGGGCAACATGGCCGTTCTGGTGCAGTCGCCCAAGGTTGGGCTGCGGACCTTCGAAGACGCGATCGCCGAAGGCAATTGACGCCCCTCAGCCCTCCTCGGCCGAAAGGGTGAGGGGGGCTGCCGGCGCCGACAGATCATCGATTGTCAGCGGCTCTTTCGGTTTGGCCAGCATGGATCGCACGACCCAGCGCAATTCCCGTTCCGCGCGGGTGATCGCCACATAGGTCAGCCGTTTCCACAACGGCTGACCGGCCTCTACCCGTCCCATCCGGGCCGCGGCATAGATGTCGGGCGCAAAGACCTGCACCACACCCCATTGAGAGCCCTGCGCCTTGTGGATCGTGACCGCCGCGCCGTGCAGGAACGTGGCCCCCATCCGCGCGGCGAATGGAATGAAGGGTTCTTCGTCGGCTTCCTGTTCGATCTTGACGATCGAGGCTGCCGATATCTGCGGGTCTTCGGCGCCAAAGACATGAAGCCTCGAGAATCCAGGCTTGCGCCCGGGCCCCAGATAGATCGCTTGCGCCCCCTTGATCAGGCCCCGCGCCTCGAGGTCGAGCCGCTTCTTGCGGTGTTTCAGGGGCAATTCGATCCCGTCGCAGATCAGGGGCTCGCCCGGCAGCAATTCGTCCGACGGCGCGTCATAGGCCGCGCGAAAGGCATGGATCAGGCGGATCCGCGTGGCGTTGCGCCAGACCAGAACCGGGGACCGGGCCATCAGGTCGGCCTCGACCCGCTGGGCGACCTGCACCCGCTCATCCCGGGTCGCGATATCGCGGACCATATCCTCGAACCCGGCGAAATCGAGCGCGGGATCGGCCAGCGCATGCGCCAGATCGAGGATCGGGTTGTCAGCCGCCTGTCGATGCACGCGATGCAACTCGATCTTTCGGCTGTCGGGCAGCGTTTCAAAGACCATGCCGCCTTCGGATTGAACGGGTGGCAGCTGGGCCGGATCGCCAAACAGGATCAGGGTCGGGAAAATCTCTTGAAGATCCTCGAACTGGCGCGCATCCAGCATCGAGCTTTCATCGATGAAGCCCACGTCCAAAGGCTCTTCGCGCCGTTTCCATCCGGTGATGAAATCCGATCCCCGAAGTCCCGCCGCGGCCAGAGCTGCCGGCACCGAGGTGTTGATCTGGTACGAGGCCCAGGCCCGGTCGAGCGCGGTGTCGGTCAGGCCCTCGATCTCGGGCCGGTCGCCCTGACCTGCCAGCCATTCGGCGATCTTTTCGTATTCCGGGTCATAGACCGGCGTATAAAGGATGCGGTGGATCGTCGTGGCCGGAACGCCGTGGCCCCGCAGGACGGAAGCCGCCTTGTTCGTGGGCGCCAGAACAGCCAGCGTGCGGCGATCCTTCTTGCGCCGTCCCTCCCAGTCGCCCGAGACGATATCGACGCCTGCCTCGCTCAGGGCCTTGGTCAAAGACGCCAGAAGCATGGTCTTGCCCGACCCGGCCTTGCCGATGATGGCCATGGTGCTTTGCTTGCCGGTCCGGGGTGAACTGAGAAGGCTGTCATCCAGATCGATGCCCGCCTCGCGCAGCGCCGAGGTCGCCATATCCCAGGCTTCGGCCTGGTCGTCGGACAGGGTGGGAGACAGCGCGATATTCATGGGCGCGACCCTAGCCGCCCCCACGGTCCAAGGCCAGCGGTGCTAGCCTGTCAGGGCCATTTCCCTGACCTTTCGGCCAAAGCTCTGCTCGAACCAGCGTTCGGATTGCTCGGGTGTGAGACCGGCACGGTCCAGCACCCGCAGCCGGTCGGCGGCATCGTATTCCCACAGGCCGACGGCAATCCTGTCGCGCCCTGAACCGGCCTCGCCCAGAATGTCGGGCGCAGAGCCGATCATGCGGTAGATCCGTTTCATCCTCTGATCGAAGACACCAACGAAATGGGTCACGTCGAAGGCGCGCATCAGCTCCCCCCCGCCGGCCATCAGGGCGCCCGCGATCCGGCCGCCCGCCTCGGGGGCAAGACAGAACCGCGTGCATTCCCAGATGAACGGGCTCTGGATCGCGGCGCCGTCGGTCAGGCCGAGGAAATGATCGTTGATCATCGTCTGGCCGGTCGTCGGCAGAAAGCGCATCGACCCGCCGTGTCGGCCGGATGGCGTCTCCCAGATCACATAGAGGGGGTCGAGGCCGTCATATTCGTCCTGTTCCCAGCCATTCGGATCAACCGTCACCTCCCAGCCCAGCCGGTCGCGGAACTGGGTCGCCCGATCGCGGAACATAGTGTCGGTAAGCCGGGGGTGGTCAGACAGGTCCGACCCATAGACATAGCGCAGCAAGATATCGCTCCCTGTTCGACGCGTTAAGCAGGGGAACGGTAGGTTCGGCTAGGTTAACAGCCTGCGAATGCACAGCGTGTTGCGCGTCGGGGAAGGCGGGATTCAGCTTGGGGTGCGGCGCCCGGGCCAACCGCCGTCGGCGGCCCTCGACGTGCCGCCCACGACGATCAGACCTTCGGTTATGGCCCGGGTGATCGCATGTGTCGTGTTGGCGGCGTTCAGCTTGAACCGGGCGCTTTCGATATAGGCGCGCAGCGTATGTTCCGAGATTGACAGCATGTCGGCCACCTGACCGCGGCTGTATCCCATCGCGAGGAATGTCAGCGTATCCACCTCTCGGGGAGACAGGGATTTGATGGGTTCCGGCGCGCGGGCGTGTTCCAGTTCCAGCGCCTTGAGATTGAAGTAATGCGCGATCAGGATGAGTTCCCGCTGATGGGCGAGCGTGAAGGCATCCCATGCCTCGTCGTCGCAATCATGCGACACCGTGAGAAGCGCGAACTGGCCGTTCGGCCCGCGGACGGGGATCGAAAAGCCCTGTCGCCCGACACCGTAGTCCCGGGCCTCTGCCTGAAAGGCGCGGGCTGCCTTGGATGACCAGTCCAACTTGCGCCAATCGACCGGGTGGAACCGCTGAAAGCAGCCGATCACGACCGGATCGACACGAAGATAGTCCTTGTCGACATAGCGTTGGGCCCATTCGGGGCTGTATGTGCCGCAGCCATACTGCTCACCGTCGGACGACACCCAGTGATAGACGATGTGATCGACGCCATACTGATCCCGAAGGTGGAGGATCAGCGTCTGGATATCCTCAAGCCCCCGGGCGCGTTCCACGTCGATCAGGTAGCCTTCGAGGTCCAGCGCCATTCACATATAGCCCGACGGGGGCTCCCTCCTTCACCGGTCCCGCCTCTTCGAGTGCGACCTGCACGGTCTGTCCGATATGCTCCGCAAGGCGGTGCAGGTCGTTCTTGACCGCGTAGGTTCGCAGGTCGTCGAGTACGTCGATCATCCATCTATGTCCCATGTTCACTCTCTGCTTCGAAAGTTAATGAAGTATTAACAACCTATGGTAGCATCTTGGGTGTAAAGGATCTCTTCGCGCAATTCTTCCCACCGGATCTGGGGGGGCAGGGCATCTCAGCGCTTGAGCGCTGAAAACACCTTCGACGCGCTCCAGCCTGCGGCGATCGCGATGGCCAGCGACATGAGCCCGTAGAGGAGCGGCTGGCTGCGCGACAATGCGAACAGCCATTGGCCGATCCCGACACGGCGCACTTCGATCGGTGTCCTGTAGACATCGACGACTTCGCCTTCGCGGGTCAGAAAGATGCGGGCCTCGTAGTGACCCTCGGTCAAGTTGGCCGGCAGCGATACATTGGTGTGAAAAAGCGTCTGCTCCTCAAGGTCGACGCCATTCTCGATCAGCTTGTAGAGCCCCGATCTTTCGCGGATCCGGATCAGCGCCTCGCTGAAGGCCTCTGAATCGGTGATGTTCATCGGTGCGCCACGCGACCGGACGGCACGATCGATCGTGATGTTGTGGCGGAGGTTCTCGGTATTGGTGAGGACCTCGTCCAGCGGGCCCGATGTCGTCACCGCATAGAAACTCGGGGCCGCATCGACCTCGACCGCATCGGTATTCACCCAGATGCCGAACCGCCGTTCCTTGCGGCGCACAACGATAGGCGACGACGGGCCCTCGACCGTTATGACGACCGAAAGCGGTCTTTCCGCATCGATCGGCGTTTCACGCTGGATCGCACCAAAGATCAGGATCTCGTCGCCTTCGAACGTGGCGGTGATCGCGACTTCGTCCTGGCTCAGCCCGAGGACGACCTGTTCGGCCCGCGCGGGCAGGGTCGCCAGAAGAAGACACATGATCGCGATCAGGCGCATCAGTGATCCGAAGCCCCCAGAGTATAAAGCTCCTGCGGCTGGATCAGCAGATCAAGCGCCAGCTTTCCGCAGACCACCAGAACGATCCCGGACAAGAGGATGCGCAGCTGTTCGGCCTTGAGCCGCAACCCGATCCGCGTTCCGATCTGTGCGCCGATCACGCCCCCCACCAGAAGCAGGACGGCCAGAACGATATCCACGGTATAGTTCGTGGTCGCGTGCAGCAGTGTGGTAAAGGCGGTGACAAAGATGATCTGGAACAGCGATGTTCCGACCACGACCTTCGTCGGCATGCCGAGGATATAGATCATCGCGGGCACCATGATGAAGCCGCCGCCCACACCCATGATCGCGGCAAGTATCCCCACCAGAACTCCGACCAGCAGCGGCGGGATGACCGAGATATAAAGCCCCGAGACCCGGAACTTCATCTTGAACGGCAGGTTGTGGACCCAGTTGTGCCGCCGGCGCTTTGGCGCACCGCCGCGCGCGGTGTTGCGCAAGGCCCGCAGACTTTCGAGAAACATCAGCCCGCCCACGATGCCAAGAAAGGCGACGTAGCAGAGGCGCACCAGCAGATCGACCTGTCCCAGAGACTTGAGGTAGTTGAACACCACCACGCCAAGGGCCGCTCCGAACAGGCCCCCGATCAGAAGCACGGTGCCCATCCGAAGATCGACCGTTCGTCGTTTGAAATGTGCAAGAACGCCCGAGAATGACGAAGCCACGATCTGGTTCGCCTCGGTCGCAACTGCGACCGCGGGCGGGATACCGACAAAGAAAAGAAGCGGGGTCATCAGGAATCCGCCACCCACGCCGAACATGCCCGACAGGATGCCCACCAGTCCGCCCAAGCCAAACAGAAGAAAGGCGTTTACCGATACTTCGGCAATGGGCAGGTAGATTTGCATTCGGTTTCCCGTTCCTTCCTTCCCAAGAAACACCCCATGACCGCGAGGTCCAGCCCCCAGTCCGGAGTTTTTGATCAGTCCAGATCGCGAAGCGCGCCGCGCAGGACCTTTTCGAGCCGGGCTGCACCGATCGGTGCCATCGCCTTGGTATGCTCGTGGCTGATGGCCTCGTCGCTCATGCCTGCGGCCATGTTCGTGATGGTCGAAATCGCCGCCGTGCGCAGGCCCAGAAACCGGGCGAGGATCACTTCGGGCACGGTCGACATGCCCACCGCATCCGCGCCCAGCATCCGGATCGCTCGGATTTCGGCCGGTGTTTCGAACGACGGGCCGGAATACCACGCATAAACCCCGTCATGGAGCGTCTCGTCCGCAGCCTGAGCCGCAGCGTGCAGCCTGCGGCGCAGATCGGCGTCATAGGCCTCGGTCATCGGAACAAAGCGGTTGTCGGTGGGCTCCCCGATCAGGGGGTTCAGACCAGAGAAGTTGATATGATCGTTCAGGCACATGATCGACCCGGTCGGCATGTCGGGTCGCATCGACCCCGCCGCATTCGTCACGATCAGTATCTCCGCCCCCAGCGCCTTGAGAACCTCCAAAGGCCGGCGCATCGCCGTCGGATCACCCTTTTCATAGTAATGCGCGCGACCGCCCAGAACGGCGACCTGCTGGCCCTCTAACGTGCCGACGACAAGGTTCGGGTTGTGCCCCGAAACACCTGCATGGGGAAAGCCCGGCAGATCGGCATAAGAGATCGCGGTTCCGTCGACGGCGTCGGCCAGATGCCCCAGCCCTGACCCAAGGATCATCCCGATCCGGACGGGCGCGTCGCCCGCGCGCCCGCGTATCGTCGCGACAAGCTCGTGGACATCCATTCTAGCGTTCCTTCACATAGGCTTCGCCACCGGCGCGCGGTGGGATCGCCTTGCCGACAAACCCCGCCAGAACGACGACCGTCAGGATATAGGGCAGCGACTGGGTCAGCTGCGTGGGCAGCTTGATGCCCGCCGAAAGGCTTTCGGTCCCGAAGACCACCGCAACGGCCACGGCCAGAAGCACGACGGCGAAACCGCCAAGAACGACCATGTCCAGACGGGTCCGCCGGATGGCGTAGAACAGCATTCCCGCGGCCAGCGCCACGCAGATGATCACGAACCACAGGGCCGGCATCTGGATGTTCTGGAACCGGTTGTCGATCGCGAAGAAGAAGCCGAACAACAGGCAGGTGCCCATCGCATACCACGGCCGCCATTTCGCGAAGATCAGCGCCGCCAGCGCGATAAAGCCCCGGTTTGCCGTCATGTCCTTGGTAAAGCCCGCCTGAAGCGCGGTCGACAGATACGCACCGGCGATGCCGCACAGGATGCCCGCGATGGCGACCGCGGCAAAGCGCAGCCGCACGACCGAAATACCGGCGGTATCGACGGCGGCCGGGTTTTCACCCACAGCCCGAAGCCTGAGGCCGAACCGGGTTCGGTAGAGGATCCACCAGCTCAGCGGAACGGCGAGAAAGCCGATATAGACGATGATCGTGTGGCCCGAGATCAGCTCCGAATACAGCTGCGCCATGGGCGAAGCTTCCATGATCTCGCGCATCCGCGACAGGGCGCCGGGCAGGACAATCGGCTCGAACCGTGCGGACCCCGAAAGCTGGGGTGTCCGGCTGCCCTGGCTGAACCAGCTTTGCGCCACGACAACCGTGAGACCTGCGGCAAGGAAGTTGATCGCAACCCCTGAAATCAGCTGATTGCCCCGGAACGTGATGGAGGCAAGCCCGTGGATGATCGACAACAGGATCGAGATCGTGATCCCCGCCAAGAGCCCGATCCATGCCGAGCCAGACACGAAGGAGATCGCGGCCGCAAGAAAGGCCGCTGCCAGCATCTTTCCCTCGAGGCCGATGTCGAAGATGCCCGCACGTTCCGAGAACAGCCCCGCGAGGCAGGCAAGCAGAAGAGGAATGGCAAGACGGATGGTCGAATCGCCGATCTGGATGATCGTCAGGAACTCCATGATCCTACTCCGCCCCCCTCGTCGATCGGGTGGCGGCAAAGACCCGCTCCAGCGGCCAGCGCACCAGATTGTCGAGCGCGCCTGTGAACATGATCACCAGCGCCTGGATCACAATGATCAATTCGCGCGGGATCGAGGTCCAGAGCGCAAGCTCTGCGCCGCCCTGATAGAGGAACCCGAAGAGGATCGCGGCCATCAGAACGCCCACCGGGTGGTTTCGGCCCATCAGGGCCACGGCGATCCCGATGAACCCCGCCCCCTCGACCGCGTTCAGGACCAACCGTTCGGCCTCGCCCATCACGTTGTTGATCGCCATCATGCCGGCAAGCCCACCCGAGATCAGAAGGGTAATCATGATGATCCGGTTGGGGCTGATCCCGGCATAGCGCGCGGCACTTTCGGAATGGCCATAGGCGCGGATTTCATATCCCAGCCGGGTGCGCCAGATCAGGAACCAGACCAGAACACAGGCCACCAGCCCGATCAGAAGCGTCACGTTTACCGGGGTGGACCGGAACAGATCCGATCCGAACAGCCCGGCGATATCATTGAGCGTCGGAAGATGGGCGGGTTCGGGAAAGCTGGCCGTTGCAGGCTCCATCTGGCCCGAGGGTTTCAGCTGGTTGCCCAGAAGGTAGTTCAGAAGCCCCGAGGCGATGAAGTTGAACATGATCGTCGTGATGACGATATGGCTGCCTCGCGTCGCCTGAAGATAGGCCGGGATCGCGGCCCACAACGCCCCGAATAGCGCGGATGAGGCGGTTGCGAACAACAGCGCCAGCGTCCAGTGCGGCCAGGGAATGTACAGACAGATCAGGGCGACACCAAGGCCGCCCAACATGGCCTGCCCCTCGCCCCCGATATTGAACAAACGGGCGTGGAAGGCGACTGCGACGGCCAACCCGGTAAAGATGAAATTCGTCGCGTAATACAGCGTATAGCCCCACCCGTAGGAGGAGCCGACCGCACCCGACACCATCAGCTTGAGCGCGGCCCAGGGGTTTTCCCCGATCGCAAGGATCACGATGGCCGAGATGATCGAAGCCAGGAGAACCGAAATCAGCGGGATCAGGACAACATCGGCCCAGGCAGGCATTTTCTGCATTACGACTTGGCTCCCATGGCAAGACGCATGTCCTGTCGGTTTCGGCACTGGATTTCAGGGAACATGATCATCTTCAATCTCCGACCTCGGCGCGGCCGACGCCGGCATTGGCAAGGTTTTCCTCGATTTCCGCGACGCTGTGAGGCCGGTCGGTATCGGTGATCCCGGCCATCAAGAGGCCCAGCTCCTGCGCGTTGGTCTCTTCGGGCAGGCGTTCGCCCATGATCTGGCCATCGAACATCACGGCGATCCGGTCCGACAGGGACACGATCTCGTCGAGTTCGACGCTGACCAACAGGATCGCCTTTCCCTGATCACGCAGCGCGACGATCTGCTGGTGGATGAATTCGATCGCCCCGATGTCGACGCCGCGCGTCGGTTGCCCCACAAGCAGGAGGTCGGGGTTCCGCTCGATCTCGCGGGCCAGCACGATCTTTTGCTGGTTGCCCCCCGAAAAGCTCTTGGCCATGAGTTGGGGATTGGGGGGGCGCACGTCGAAGCGTTCCATCTTCGCGGCGGTTTCCTCGCGGATCGCGTTGTTGTCCATCAGAAGACGGGATTGCTGGTAGGCCGGATCATGGTGATAGCCGAAGGCGGTATTCTCCCATGCGAAGAAATCCATGATCAGGCCTTCGCGCTGCCGGTCTTCGGGGACATGGGCGATGCCCCGGGCGCGGCGCGACTGGCCATCGGAATGCGCGCCCGACAGGTCGATTTCCTGTCCGTTGACGCGGATCGTGCCGGTGGCCTCCTCATATCCGCCCAGCACCTCGAGCAATTCGGACTGGCCATTGCCCGCCACGCCGGCAATGCCGAGGATTTCGCCGGCCCGAACGTCAAAGCTCACGTTCTTCAGCCGGTGCACGCCCTTGTCGTCCGTGACGTTGAGGTTGCGCACCTCGAGGACCTTTTCACCGGGCTTTGCCGGCACTTTCTCGACCCGCAAAAGAACCTTTCGCCCGACCATCAGCTCGGCCAGTTCCGGTGGCGATGTGTCGGCCGTCTTGACCGTTGCCGTCATCTCGCCCCGGCGCATGACGCTGACCGTGTCGGTGATATCCATGATCTCACGCAGCTTGTGCGTGATCAGGACGATGGTCTTCCCCTCGGTCTTCAACCGTTCGAGGATGCGGAACAGCTGATCGGCCTCTGCCGGTGTCAGAACGCCGGTCGGCTCGTCCAGGATCAGGATATCCGCCTGCCGGTAGAGCGCCTTGAGGATCTCGACCCGCTGCTGCATGCCGACGCCGATATCCTCGATCACCGCGTCGGGATCGACGTTCAGCCCGTATTCTTCGGCCAGCGATTTCAGCTCGTCCCGTGCCTTGGCCAGCGACGGACGCAAAAGCGCGCCGTCCTCGGCGCCGAGGATGATGTTTTCCAGAACGGTGAAATTCTCGACCAGCTTGAAATGCTGGAACACCATGCCGATGCCGGATGCGATCGCGGCCTGGCTGTCGGGGATCTCGGTCTTCTGACCATTGATGAAGATCTCGCCCGCATCGGCCTTGTAAAACCCGTAAAGGATCGACATCAGCGTCGATTTTCCGGCGCCGTTCTCGCCGATGATTCCGTGAATGGTTCCGGGCATGACCCGGATCGAAATGTCCTTGTTCGCCTGAACTGGGCCGAAAGCCTTTGAAATGCCTTTCAGCTCGATGGCTGGCGCTGCGCTCATTCAGGGGCTCCCATGCCGGCGAAACCTACCATTTCGTCAATCCTGCCGGCATCGTCGACGCGGACGAAATACTGGCCGTGTTGCACCATGTCGGACCCGTCCGGCCCCGTGCCGCCGAATGCGACCGTCGCGCGAACCATGTCGGCCGTGGCGCTGGAGGCGACGACCCGCGCCGACCAGCCCGGCGCATTCGCACTGAACGCGGCGACATAGGCGCCGATCTCGTCCGGTCCCGTCAAGACGCCCGACGACCGAGGATCCGCATACCGCGCATCTTCGGCAAGGGCCGCGTGGATCGCGGCACCGCGTTCCGTGTCATCGCTCATGGCCCAGGCCGAAAAGAAGGTGTGGATGGCGGTCGTCATGGCATCGGTCTTTCCCGAAACAAGACTGCGCCGGTCGCCCGGCGCAGTCTCTGCGTCATTGTGGCCCGATCAGAAGGTCAGGGCCGGGCAGCTTTCGTCGGAGGTATAGTCGTGAACCGACAGTTCGCCCGCGGCGATGGCCGCGGCGGCCTCGTCGACGGTTGTCTGCATCTCCGCAGTCACGAGATCGGCATTGAACTCGTCCAGCGCATAGCCTACGCCTTCGTTCGCGATACCCCAGACTTCAAGACCGGTGGGCACGTCCATGCCAGCGGAGAAGCTGTCATAGACGGCGTTGTCCACGCGCTTCATCATCGAGGTCAGAACCTGACCCGGATGCAGGTAGTTCTGGTTGGCGTCGACACCGATCGACAGGATGCCTTCGTCGGCGGCCGTCTGAAGCACACCGATACCGGTGCCGCCGGCGGCGGCATAGACGACGTCGGCGCCCTGGCTGATCTGGCTCAGTGTCAGTTCGGACCCCTTGACCGGGTCGTTCCAGGCCGCGGGGGTGGTGCCCGTCATGTTGGCGATGACGGTGGCGTCACCGTTGACGGCAACAACGCCCTGGGCATAGCCGCAGGCAAACTTGCGGATCAGCGGGATGTCCATGCCGCCGACAAAACCGACAGTGCCGGTCTCGGAGGCCATCGCGGCCATCATGCCCACGAGGTAGGAGCCCTCATGTTCGGAGAAGATGATCGAACGCACGTTCGGCGCGTCGACCACACCGTCGATGATGACAAAGCTGGTATCCGGATAATCGCCTGCCACTTCGGACAGCGGCGTCGCGAAGGAGAAGCCCGCCATCACGATCGGATTGTTGCCGGCCTCGGCAAAGCGGCGCAGGGCCTGCTCGCGCTGTGCATCCGACTGAAGCTCGACCTCGGCGAAGGAACCGCCGGTCTCTTCGGCCCAGCGGGTTGCGCCGTTGAAAGCGGATTCGTTGAACGATTTGTCGAACTTGCCGCCAAGGTCGAAAATGACGGCCGGGTCGGCGAGCGCGGCACCGGCGGTCAGGGCCAGCGCGGCAGATGCGCCGAGGAATGTCTTCATAAGGCTCATGTGTGTCTCCCAAGGACTTCGGTAAACGGGGACTTGTCCCCGCTGTTTCAAGCCTGCCTTGTTCGCAGCCGGGGCCGCGCGGCAGTCCATGTCTGAATAAGGCAATGGTGGGGCAGGGGGGTCAACCGATTCTTGGCTGTCACGGGGCTGCCCTTGCGGAAGTATTCATCATTCGCACTCGCTTTCAGCGCCGATGACGCGTTCCATCATGATGGCATCGACGGGCGCGCGCCCGTCCCGTGAGAAATATCCCCGCCGTGTACCGATCCGGGCGAAGCCCTCGCCCGCATAGAGCGCAAGCGCCGGTCCGTTGTCCCGCGCCACCTCGAGGAACAGCCGGTCGCAGCCCGCGTCACGGGCTATGTCCATGAAATCGCGCAACATGGCCCGGGCCAATCCCTTGCGGCGGGACCGCGGATCAGTCGCCAGTGTCAGTATCTCGGCCTCGCCCGCGATCGCGCGGCCCAGAAGGAACGCACCGTCGCGGGTGACAAGATGCACACCGCGCCCTGACAGGAGGGCCGCGAACTCGTCGGGCGACCATCCCCGTTCTGAAGCGAAGGCCCGTCCATGCAGCTCTGACATCGCCTCGGGCGTCATGGGTCGAGGATGACCGGAGGGGGTCCGATGGCGGCGCTGCGTCTGCGGGCCGGACATAGAGCGGGGCCGGTCGTCCGACGCTGACCGTTCCGTCCGATAGCCGCCGTGCCGCCACCCGGGCGATTCGGTCGGCCCGGTCAGGCATGTTCGTCGGTTCCACGTCGATGGCATCCAGTTCCAGAAGACGTGCAAGCTCAGATGCGCGGTGGCCAACGACTGTCTTGGCGCGGCCCATCGGCAGATCGTCCGGCGGCTCCGAGGGATTGATCAGCAGGGGATCGCTGGCGGGCTCCCCTCGAATCAAGAGCTGCGCATAGGCCCGGTCGCGTGGGGCAGGCAGGAGAACGAGAGACGCCTCGGCGTCCTGATCCAGCGCCACCACCTCGAACATCGAGACGCCCACGGCAGGGATACCAAGCGCCAGCGCCAGCCCCCGCGCTGTCGAGACTGCGATCCGCGTTCCCGTGAAGTTTCCCGGCCCGATACCTACGGCGAGCGCATTCAGACCGCTCCATTCTGCCCCGGCCGTCGCGAGGCACTCCTCGAGAAGCGGGATCAACCGCTCGGCCTGACCGCGTGACATGTCTTCGCTCACGGAGCACATGACGTCCTCACCGCGCAGCAAGGCCGCGGCGCAATACTGGCCGGAAGTGTCGAAGGCGAGGATCATGCGCAGGCTTATGGCGGGACTTGCCTCGCCGCGCAACGGGACCTGTTCTTCCCGTGCCGGGGCCCCGACATGAAAAGGGCCACCCGATGACGGATGGCCCATGGCATGAGTTTCAGCGCGAGAGGGTCAGGCGGCGACGGGCCGCACCTCGACCACTTCTGGGATGTAGTGGCGCAAGAGGTTCTCGATCCCCATCTTGAGCGTCAGCGTGGACGATGGACAACCGGCGCAGGCCCCCTGCATATGCAGATAGACGACGCCGCGATCGAAGCCGTGAAAGGTGATGTCGCCACCGTCCTGCGCCACGGCCGGGCGGACCCGCGTGTCGAGCAATTCCTTGATCTGGGTGACGATCTCGGCGTCTTCGCCGCTGTGATCGGCGTGGCCAGAGGCCGCCTGTTCACCCTCGATGACGGGTTGGCCCGACTGGTAATGCTCCATGATCGCCCCCAGCAGGGCGGGCTTGATATGATCCCAGTCGATCGCATCGGCCTTTGTCACCGTGACGAAATCGGTCCCGAAAAAGACCCCTTCGACACCGTTGACTGCAAAGATGCGCCGCGCCAGCGGGGACGGGGCGGCAGCTTCGGCAGAGGCGAAATCAGCGGTTCCCATTTCAAGAACGGTCTGACCGGGCAGAAACTTCAGCGTGGCCGGGTTCGGCGTGGATTCGGTCTGGATGAACATGAGGTGCCCTAGCGTTTTTGTCAGGAAACTAATATGCGCCCGAGACGGCGCTGCGTCAAGACTTGGAACTATTCTAAACTAAGCGTGGGTCAATAGCCAGCGCCGCAGCCGTGCCTGTCAGGTGATCGCCTCGAGCCGTTCCTTGCTCAGGTCGCCCGGCACGATCGTGATCGGGATCGGAAGCGCGCCGGCATTCTTGGTCAGCTGCGTCACGAGAGGTCCGGGACCCTTGCGGCCGGTTCCGGCACCCAGAACCAGCACGCCGATCTCGGAATCCTCGCCGACATGGGCGATGATCTCGTCGACGGCTTCTCCCTCGCGGATCACCAGTTCGGGATCGACCCCCTGCTTGTCGCGCATCCACTTGGCGAAGACCTCGTAATGGGCGTGAATCCGTTCCCGAGATTCCTCGCGCATGACCTCACCAACGCCGATCCAGTGGTTGAATTCGTCAGGCGGGATGATCGACAGGATCGCAACCCCGCCGCCGGTCCGGGCCGCGCGCATGGCGGCGAACCGCATCGCGTTCAGGCACTCCCTGCTGTCATCCAGAACGACCAGGAATTTCCGCATGATCCCTCCACACTCCTGCACAGCTCACTCTGGCCGATGAGGGGGCGTCCCGCAACGGGCATTGCACCTGCTATGCCGTGGAGACGGCATCGCGGCGTCGGGCGCGGGACAGCATGATCGGAACCGCCACCGACAGAAACAGAAGCCGCAGGACATGTGCGGCCGCCACGAAACCGGGATTGACCCCAAGCGCGGCGCCCATCACCGCCATGGTTTCCAGCGCCCCCGGCGCGAAAGCGACCAGAACATGGGCCAGAGGCATGTCCACGATCGGCGCGGCAATGACGGCGGCAACCGCCGCAAAGCCCGCCGTGATCACGGTGATCGTCAGTCCGGACAGGCCGGTGCGGCCCAGGTCGCGGAACGTGATCCCGGTGAACCGCGATCCGATCAGCGCCCCGATCAGCGCCAGCGCCGGATAGGCGATGAAATGCGAAAGCCCGCCCGGCGCCACGTCCGATACCCGGGCGATGGCCCCTACGATCATGCCCGACAACAGCAGGGGGGCCGGCGCATGGATGCGGCGCAGCACAGGGCTGAACACAAGGGCGAGCGCAATGCAGATCGCGGTCAGCACAAGGCTCATCTCGACCGGGTCCGTGCCGACCGGGGTCAGGCCGATCCCCGTCTCGATCCCGCCCATCCGCGCCGCGAAGGGCACGATCAATGTCAGGGACAGGACGCGCACGGTCTGGACGATGGCGATCTGCCGCGTGTCGATCCGCGATTCCTCGCCCAAGGCGATGACAAAACTCAGATGACCCGGTGCGCTGGCCAGAAGGGCCGGGGCCCGGGTTGTTCCCAGCGTGAAGGCCAGCGCCTTCTGCCCCACCACCATCATCGCCAGAAGCGTGAGGCACAGAAGAGCGAAGGCCAGAGGCCATGTGACGATGGCCGCCAGCGATTCGCGCGAGACACCCGCCCCGATCGTCACACCGGTGACCAGAAAGACCGCATCGCGCAGCCGGTTCGGAAAGGTCACCGGCAGCCGGATCAGGCAGGCGATCGTGGTGGCCAGTGCCGATCCCGTCAGCAATGGAACCGGCAGGTTGATCAGGATGCCCACGCCCGAGCCAAGCGCCGTCAGCGCGAAGAGAAGTGCGAGCCGGGCTGCGATGGGCCAGTCATGCGTCATGGCCGGATCATCCGTCGCAACAGGGGCCGGGCCAGCATCGCGCCGAGCGAAGCCAGAAGCTGCCCTGCGGCCAGCCAGAGCGCGACGGCCGCGCCGATCGCCTCGTCCGCCAGCCTGAGGGTGGCGCGCATGGCACGCCCCGGCCCGATGACATCGACGATCTGGCGGGTCTCGGGGCCGGCGGCATCCGCGAGCTTCGCCAGCCGCGTGGCATCCCCGGGCGTGTCCACATGGCGCAAGAGCAGGATCGTATCGGACAGCGAGGTCTGGCTCGCGACGTGGCCAATATCGGCGGCTACGGCACCCAGCGCGGCCAGACGTGCAGTATCGGTGACATCGTCCAACGTGCGTGTCCCCCAGATCAGACCCGGGACGGCGGAAACGCGCACCGGGATATCCGCCAGATCGCGCAGCCGCGCCAGAAAGGCCGGCGACAGGGAGCCCAGCTTGCGCCCCAGCCGAAGCACCGTCGCGCCCGCCTTGATCGTCAGGGAACTGCCGCCCGTGGCGATTACGAGGCTCGTCGCCCCCAATCCGACAAGAGCGAGGGACAGCTCGATCCGGTCGACATCCTCGCCGGCCGCATAATCGACGGCGACCCTGCGCAACGCGTTGATATCGCCGCCCGGTGTCAGCTCGAACGGGATCGCGCAGATCGCGATCAGCCGGACAGACGGACACTCCTCGATATCGGCCATGCAGATCAGGCAATCGCGCGACTGGGCCAGAAAGCCGCCCTCTTCGGCCCGCAGCGCATCGATGGCTCGGGCCTGCTCGGGCGTGGGGGCGATGCCCTGCCCGGTCGCCGATATGGTGACGATATCCACCCGGTCGAGGTCCTTTGCGTCCAGCGCCAATGCCAGTTCCCTGTCGAACCAGTCGCCTGTCACCGTGCCCTGCATCGCAAGGTCCAGAGAGCGCATCACCTGATCAGTCGTCGCATCGGCGATCGGCCGGGCGAAGGGGTTGGTCGAGATGACCCAGACAAGGATCAGAACGCTCAGCCCCGTCGGCACGGTGCGCAGGGCAAGGCGCGCGGCCCGCGCGATCACGCGGTGGAGGCAGCCCAGTCCCAGTACATCTCTCTCAGACGGCGGGTCATGGGATTGCCGTTGGGGCCGACATCATAGGTGTTGTCTTCGAATGCCTTGATCGGGGTGATCTTGTTCATGTTCCCGGTCATGAAGACTTCGTCGGCCGTTTCGAAATCCTCGAACGACAGGACGGTTTCATGAATGGCGATGCCATCGGCGGCCATGTTCGCGATGTGTCGCGACCGGGTGATGCCGGCCAGAAAGGTGCCGTTGGGGATCGGCGTGAAAACCTCCCCGTCGCGCACCATGAAGATGTTGGCCGTCGCCGTTTCGGCGACATTGCCCATCGCATCGGCGACAAGTGCGTTGGTAAAGCCCCGCGATCGCGCCTCGACCAGCATGCGCGCATTGTTGGGATACAGGCAGCCCGCCTTCGCATTGACGACCGCATCCTCGAGAACGGGCCTGCGAAACCTCGTCCGGCCGAGCGTGGCTGCGGTCTCGGTCGGTGCCATCGGGATTTCCTCGAGACAGATCGCGAAGCCCGTCTCGTCGGGTTGCGGCACGATGGCCGTCACGTCGCCATTGATCCCCCAGTACATCGGCCGGATATAGACCGCAGCTTCCTTGGGGTAGAGAGCCAGCCCTTCTTTCACGATCTCGACCATCTCGTCGGTCGAGACGGTTGGCCGCAGCATCAGCGCCTCGGCTGACCTGTTGACGCGCGCGCAATGGGGTTCAAGGTCGGGGACAAGGCCGTTGACGCAGCGGGCTCCGTCGAACACCGAGCTGCCCAGCCAGCTTCCGTGGTCGGCCGCCCGCATGATCGGGGCGTCTCCCTCGATCCAGCTACCCTCGAAATAGGTGCGGATGTTCTGGCCTGTTGCCATCCCGTGCCTCCTGCCCTTTGGGAACCGGGCGAAGCTAGGCGAGGGCGGCGCCAACGTCCAGACCCGGCGATCAACCTTTGCCGGGAAATGGTCCGCACCCGCAACGCGGGACAGTGGGGTGCGGACCAGCCGTCATGCCGGCACGGTAACTGGGGAGACGCCGGCTGGTCCGGGGCATGGACCTTCGCCTCATTCACCGATTCCCGTAACATCGGTATGACGCCGCCCCGGGGGCGGGCGCCGATGTCTTGTTACCGGACGAGGCCCACGATCTCGTAGGTCCGCCTGAGGATGGGCGATGCGATCTCGCGTGCCTTGTCGGAACCGGTCCGCAGGAGCCGCTCGATCTCGGCCTTGTCATCCATCAGTCGGCGCATCTCGTCCGAGATCGGGCCCAGCTTGGCCACCGCCAGATCGGCGAGCGCCGGTTTGAACTGGCCCCAGCCCGCGCCGGCATTTTCGGTGATGACGGCCTCGGGCGTGGTGTCGGACAGGGCCGCATAGATATCGACCAGGTTGCGCGCCTCGGGGCGGTCCTTCAGCCCCTCGAGCGTCTCTGGCAGCGGCTCGGGATCGGTGCGCGCCTTCTTGAACTTTTTGGAGATCGTGTCGGCATCGTCGAGCATGTTGATCCGCTCCATGTCCGACTCGCCCGATTTCGACATCTTCTTGGTGCCATCGCGCAGGTTCATCACGCGCATTGCAGGGCCTTCGATGACCGGCTCGGTGAGCGGAAAGAAGTCGACGCCGTAGTCATTGTTGAACTTCTGCGCGATGTCCCGTGTCAGTTCGACATGCTGCTTCTGATCTTCGCCCACTGGCACATGGGTCGCATGATACAACAGGATGTCTGCAGCCATCAGCGACGGATAGGCATAAAGACCAAGGCTTTGCTTTTCGGCATTCTTGCCAGCCTTTTCCTTGAACTGGGTCATCCGGTTCATCCAGCCAACGCGCGCCACGCAGTTGAATATCCATCCCAGCTCCGCATGTTCTGGAACCTGGCTTTGATTGAACAGGATCGACCGCGACGGATCGATGCCCGACGCCAGAAGACCGGCCGCGACCTCATAGGTCGCATCGCGCAGATCGGCCGGGTCCTGCCAGACCGTGATCGCGTGCAGATCGACGACACAATAGATCGTGCTGTCGTACCCGTCGTCCTGCATGTCCGACCACCGCTTGATGGCGCCGAGATAATTGCCCAGGGTAAGCCCGCCCGAGGGCTTGATCCCGGAAAAGACGCGAGGTGTGAATTGCGGGGCGGTCATGGTTTTGGCTCCGTTCATGCCAAGGTTCTGGAACTTGCAACCCGGCTCGCATACCCATAGGCCAAAGGCCCGTCAACCGGCGGGGCAAGGCAGGCAGGAGAGTGTGATGGACGACGATATCAGCCCGGTGAACCCCTTGCCGCCCGTTGTCGTGATCCTTGCCGTCGCGCTCTTCGGGATCGAGATTGTCCTGAGCCTTGCCGATCGGGGGATCCTCGGCGGCGAAACCGGGATCGGGTGGCGGATCAACGCCATCTCGGATTACGGGTTTTCGCCGCGGGTCTGGGAATACACGATCGAACGCGGGGCCCGCGATCCCGACCTGTGGCGCCGGTTCCTGACCTATGCTTTCGTTCATGCGACGTTCACCCATGCGCTGTTTGCCGCGGCTCTCTTGCTGGCGCTGGGCAAATTCGTGGGCGAAACCGTGCATTATGCCGGCGTGCTCGCCTTGTTTGTCGCGTCGTCGGTGGCGGGGGCTTTCGTCTATGGCTGGGTCGTGACCCCGAACCTGACGCTGGTGGGGGCATACCCCGCGATCTATGGCCTGATCGGGGCCTTTACCTATCTGCTCTGGCTGCGGCTGGGGCAGGCGGGCAAGAACCAGTGGATGGCGTTCCGCCTGATCGGGTTCCTGCTGTTCCTGCAGCTTTTGTTCGGGCTTCTCTTCGGGGGCAGCCCGACCTGGATCGCCGATGTCACCGGATTTGTCACCGGCCTGATCCTGTGCCCGATGGTGGCGCCCGGCGGCTGGCCCGCGCTCTTGGCCCGATTGCGCCAGCGCGGGTGATCAGCGCCGACGCATGGCCGATCGGAATTCCGAGATCTGGAACGCGCCCACAAGCTGGCCGACCCCGAAATAGGTGACGATGCCGACGACGACCAGGAACAGGAGCGCGGCGTAGCGGATCGTGGCCGCGCCCAGCAGGAGCGTCATGCCCGCGGCAAGCCACCAGACGACGACACCCATGACCGCCGAGGCCACCAGGATGCGCCAGAACCGGCGACGGAACCGATCGTCCAGGACCGCCGCATCCCCCATGCCCCGCGACCCCCGCCAAAGCAGCACGACCATCGCCCAGGCTGCGAGCGTCGTGCCGAAGGCCGCACCAAGATAGCCGATCACCGAGGCCAGCCCGACGGCGAGGGCCGCGTTGATCAGCATCGCCACCACGGCGAAAAAGAACGGCCGCCTCGTGTCTTCGCGCGCGAAATAGAGCGGCTGCAGAACCTTTTGCAGAACAAAAGCCGGAAGCCCCAGCCCATAGACCGCGACGGCCAGAGCGGTGGCCGCGGTGTCGTCAGAGGTAAAGGCGCCCCGTTCGAACAGGACCGACACCAGCGGCACCGGGATCGCGATCAGCGCGACCGCGGCGGGGATCGTCAGGGCAAGCGTGACTTCGGCCGCGCGGTTGAACGCGTCGCGCCCGCCCGCAGTGTCGTTTGCACCCAACCTGCGCGACAGATCAGGCAAGAGGACCACACCGATCGCGATCCCTACGACGCCCAGCGGCAGTTGATAGAGTCTGTCGGCATAGCTGAGCCATGCGACCGCGCCATCGAAATGGCTGGCGACCTGCCGGCCGATCAGAAGGTTGATCTGCACCACCCCGCCCGCCAGCGCGGCGGGGGCGGCGATTGCCGCAAGTCGTTTCAGGTCGGGCGTCAGACGGGGACGTCGGGGCCTGAAATCATATCCGGCGCGACGCGCGGCCAGCCAGACAAGGGCCAACTGGGCGATCCCGCCGACGGGCACGGCCCAGGCCAGCGTCATGCCGATGACCCGATCGGGATGCGCGGCCTCGGACGCGCCGGTCAGGATCGCCGCGATCACGGCCGTGATAAAGATCACGTTCAGCAGGACCGGGGCCGCCGCCGCCGCCATGAACCGCCCCGTCGCGTTCAGAACGCCCGAGATCAGGGCCGAGAGCGAGATGAACAGGATATAGGGAAACGCGATCCGGCCATATTGCGTCGCAAGGTCGAAGCGATTGTCCTCGGCAAAGCCACTGGCCATCAGCCAGACCAGCCCGGGCATGAAGATCACGCCAAGCGCGGTAAAGCCGGTGAGCAGCAGCGCCATCCCGGCAAAGGCATCCCGCGCGAATTCGCCCGCGCCGTCATTCTTTTCGAGTTTCTTCGAAAAGATCGGGATGAACGCCATGTTGAAGGCGCCTTCGGCAAAAAACCGGCGGAACATGTTGGGCAGCGAAAAGGCGATGAGAAACGCCTCGGCCACCGGACCCGCGCCGAGAAACGCGGCAATCATGATGTCGCGCACGAAGCCAAGGATCCGTGACAGCAGCGTCCAGACGCCCACGGTCACGAATCCACGAATCAGAGAAATGGGTTTCACGTGCCTACCGGCCTGCCTGCTCGTTCACGCAGACCTTACTCGTCTCGACAGCCAAGCTCTATGGCCAATATGGGCTTGGATCGTCCGATCCGCTATCACGGGGCCATGATGGTTCTTCTCAGGCGGCTGTTCCGCGGTTTTTTCGTTCTGGTGGCCCTGCTTTCGGTCGTCGCCTGTGCGCTGCATATCTCGAATTCAGGGGATGATCCGGTTCCCGATCCGGCGCCTGGGTCGCTGCGCGTGGCGACATATAACGTGCATTACATCGTGGTGCGTCGGGATACGGGGCCGTGGTCGCTCGGTGACTGGGAACGGCGCAAGGCGCCGCTCGACGAGGCGTTCAAGACGGTCGATGCCGACGTGATCGGGTTTCAGGAAATGGAGAGTTTTGGGGGCGGGCATCAAAGCTCTGAGAACCTGACATTGACCTACCTGCTGGATCAGAACCCGGGTTATGCGGCGGCCGCAGTCGGGGATCCATCGATGTTTCCGTCCACCCAGCCGATCCTTTACAGGACGGCCCGGCTGACGATGCTGAATCAGGGCTGGTTCTTCTTCTCCGACACGCCCGACGTGATCTATTCGCGAACCTTCAACGGCTCGTTTCCGGCCTTCGCCTCATGGGCGAGGTTCCGCGAGACGAATGGCGCCGAATTCCTCGTGATGAATGTCCATTTCGAGTATTCCAGCCGGTCGAACAGGCTCTTGTCAGCGGAACTCGTGGTGGAAAGGTTGCAACCATTCCTCGACGAAGGCCTGCCGGTGATCCTGCTGGGCGATCTCAATGCCCGCCACGGTTCACAAACACAGGAGATACTGAGCCGCGCCGGTCTGGAATTCGCACCGGTTGACGGGGCGACCTACCATTTCGATCGGGGTATCAACCTATTTGGCGCAATCGATCATATCGGTGCGACGCCGCCGCTGACATTCCCCGAACCGCCGGCTGTTCTGCGCCGCCAGTTTCAGGGCGAATGGCCGACGGATCACTATCCCGTTCTGGTGGATGTGTCGCTGCCGCGCTGAGGCGCGTGTCCCGCCGCCCTATTCCTGCGCCCGTTCGGACCCGCGCGAGATTGCATCACGCAGCTTGCGTTCAAGCGATTTCTGTTTGGATTCCGCATGATATTTCAGGCCGAACATGTCCTTCACATAGAAGGTGTCGACGACCTGTTCGCCGTAAGTCGCGATGACGGCCGAGGCGATGTTGACATGCGCATCGGCAAGCGTGCGGGTCAGATCATACAGAAGGCCGGGGCGGTCGCGCGTGTCGACCTCGATGATCGTGTAGATCTCCGATCCGTCATTGTCGAACGTGATCGACGTGGGGACTTGGAAAGCGCGCTCGCGTTTCTTGATCTTGTCGCGATCCTTGAGCGCCTCCTTGGCGATGACCTCTCCGGCAAGGATGCGCTGGATCATCTTGCGCAGACGCGGCAGGCGCGATTCCTCGAACGGGGCGCCGTCGGCGTCCTGGATCCAGAAGATCGCGGTCGCGAACCCATCCTTGGATGTATAGGTCCGGGCATCCACGATATTCGCACCCACCAGCGCCAGCGCGCCAGTCAGCCTGCTGAACAGCCCGGGATGATCGGCCATGGCAAAGCAGGCCCGCGTCGCGTCGCGGTCAGGATCGAGCTTGAGGTCGATGCGCACTTCGGTGTCGCTGATCCCGTTCAGAAGACCGGCAAAGATCACATGCGCCTCAAGCGGCAGGCCTTGCCAATAGGGGCCGTAATGGCGTGACGTCTCCTGCCGCAGATCCTTTGGATCCCAATCCTCGAGCCTATCACGCAGGGCCTTCTTGGCTTCGACCTCGCGCGCTTCGCGATTGATATCCTCAAGCCCGTTTTCCAGCGCATGGACCGTTGCGCGATGCAGCGCGCGAAGAAGTGCCGCCTTCCAGTTGTTCCAGACATTCGGGCCGACGCCCCGGATATCGCAGACCGTCAGCACGGTCAGCAGGTCGAGCCGTTCGCGGGTTTTCACTGCCTTGGCAAAGTCGCGGACGGTGCGCGGCTCCGCGATGTCGCGTTTCTGGGCCATATCCGACATCAACAGGTGATAGCGGATCAACCATTCGACCGTTTCGCATTCCTTCTTGTTCAGGCCCAGCCGGGGCCCGAGCCTGCGTGCGATCCGGGCGCCCACGATCGAGTGGTCCTCGGGCCTGCCCTTGCCGATGTCGTGCAACAACAGCGCCACGTAAAGCACGCGGCGATTGATCCCGGCCCGCAGGATACCGCTGGCAATCGGCAATTCCTCGACCAGTTCCTCCCTCTCGATCTGGCTGAGGTTCGAGATGCACTGAATCGTATGCTCATCGACGGTGTAGGAATGGTACATGTTGTATTGCACCATCGCCACGATCGGGGCGAAATCGGGGATGAAGGCCGGCAGAATCCCCAGTTCGTTCATCCGCCTGAGGGCGCGCTCGGGGTTGCCGTGTTTCAGCAGCAGCCCGATGAATATCTTGTTGGCCTCGGGGTCGTTCTGCACCTCGGGCGTGATCAGGTCGAGGTTGGCCGACAGCAGACGCATGGCATCCGGGTGGATCAGCGTGCCCGTGCGCAGCGCCTCTTCGAACAGGCGCAGAAGGTTCAGCGGATCGGACAGGAATTCCTTCTCGTCCTCGACCGTGATCCTGTTCTGCTTGATCGCGTAGGGCGGCTTGGCCTTCTTGCGCCGGGTGAACAGCCGGGTCAGCATCGGCTCCGACTTGGTGTGATTGGCCTCGAGTGCGGTCAGGAAGATCCGCGTAAGTTCACCCACCCGCGTGGCATGACGGAAGTAATCCTGCATGAAATGCTCGACCGCGCGGCGCCCGCCGCTGTCGGCATAGCCCATGCGGCCAGCCACCTCGACCTGCATGTCGAAGGTCAGCTGATCCGTGGCGCGCCCCGTGATCAGGTGCAGGTGACACCGGACTGCCCAGAGGAAATCCTCCGCCTCGCGGAACGTGTCGTATTCGTCGGGCCGGAAGACGCCTTGTCCCACCAGTTCGGCGGCACTTTCGACGCCATAGATGTATTTCGCGATCCAGTAGAGCGATTGCAGATCGCGCAGGCCACCCTTGCCTTCCTTGACGTTGGGCTCGACCACATAGCGCTGGCCGCCTTGCTTGCGGTGCCGTTCCGCCCGCTCGGCAAGTTTGGCTTCGATGAAATCGCCCGCCGACGCGGCAAAAAGGTCCTTGCGGAGCCGGTCCTTCAGCTCCGTCGCAAGAGCCCGGTCGCCCAGCAGGTATCGGTATTCCACCAGACTGGTCCGGATCGTGTAATCCTCGCCCGCAAGGCGCAGGCAATCCTTCACCGTCCGGGTCGCGTGCCCCACCTTCAGCCGAAGGTCCCACAGCATGTAGAGCATCGACTCCACGACGCTTTCTGCCCAGGGCGTCACCTTGTAGGGCGTCAGGAACAGCAGATCGACATCGGATGACGGCGCCATCTCGCCACGTCCGTAGCCCCCCACCGCCACAAGGGCGAGCCGTTCGCCCTGCGTCGGATTATGGATCGGGTGCAGTCGCGTCGTTGCGCAGTTGAATACGGTCTCGACGATCCGGTCGGTGAGCCAGCAATACGAGCTGGTCGCGCGTCGCGATGTTGTCGGATCCGCGGAAAAGGCCTCGGCGATTGCCGCCATGCCGGATTTGCGCGCCCGCGATATGATCGACACGACGGCGCGGCGAATCTCGGCCGGATCGGACGTATCGGCAAGGGCTGCTTCGATCTCCGCCGCGGTTGCAACGGTGTCGAAAATGTCCTGCGCCGGACAGATCAGGCTATCCGGCGCGAACAGGTCTTGCGGGTTGCCCGAGGGGCCGGTTTCAGAAACCGGCGCCGCCGAAGCTTCGAGGGGCTGCATCAAGTATGACCACCTGGTTATTCTGGATCGTCGCAACCGCGAGGCCGCGTTCGTTGGTACCATCTGGCAAGAGCCTGAAGATCCCGTTTGTGCCTTGGAACCCTTGTCCCTGCGTCAGGGCCGAGCGTGTCAGTGCATTCGCATTGCCCTGCGCGACAAGCGCCCCGATAGCGGCGATCCCGTCATAGGCGAGACCTGCCAGAGGATGCGGCGCCTCGCCGAAGGCCTGACCATAACGGGCCGCGAAATTCGCCGCCATGTTCCGGTCGGGCAGCGCGAAAAGCCCGCCTTGCAGGCCCGGCAGGGCCAGCGCCTGCGGTGCGACATCCCAGCGGGTCAGGCCCACATAGCGCACCACCTCGGGGTTCAGACCGGCTTCGGGAAGCGCGGTTGCAAGGATCGGAAGATCGGCGTTGACGCCTGCCGTCAGAAAGATCGCGTCCGCGCCCGACGCATTGGCCGCTGCTGCGATCGAACTGGCCCGAGACAGGATACCGTCCTGGCTCAGGGGATAGCTTTCCACCCGAGCGAGCGATGCACCGGCCTGGTTGATCGCGGCCGAGATCGAATCCCGGCCGATATTGCCCTGAAGATCATCGGAATGCGCGATCACATAGGAGTTGATCCCCTGGGTCCGGCCATAGCTGACGAGCCGTGCCGCGGTGTTTCGGAACGTCGGCCCAAGGATGAAGACGTTGCCACCGGCGATCGTGGGATTGTTCGAGAAGGCCAGAACATTGATCCCGGAATTCGCAACCGCAAGGCCTGCCGCATTGGCCGCATCGGCGAACAGGGGGCCGAGCAGGATCTGCGCGCCTTCGGACTGGGCCAGCAACGCCGCATCGGTCGCCTGCTGCGGATCGGGGCCTGTGTTGTAGACCCTCAGATCGATCTGGACGCCCTGCAGATCCGAAATCGCCAGCCGGGCCGCGTTCTCGAGTGTCTTGGCGAGGAAATCGTTTGTCGCATCCCCGGTGCCGCCCGGCACCATCAGCGCGACGCGCACCGGCGCGCCCGGGTCGATACGCGGGCCTTCGTTGCCTCCGGTCCCGGCAATCGGGACGGGCGCACAGGCACTGATCCACGCAAGCGACAAAACGGCGAAAAGTCGGGCCGTGACCTTGCGGCGGCCAATCAATCGGGCAAACATGTACAATCACTCCCCTTAGGTGACGCAGCGGGCTCGTTGTTGTCCCGCCACCGGGCATCTTCAGGCCCGTTCACAACTTCCGCATCATAAACGGGAGGCAGCCCGGGTCCAGATATGATTCCAGAAACCAAGCCTGTTTCCGCCGGTCTGCATCTCGTTTCGACGCCGATCGGGACGGCGCGCGATATCACCCTGCGGGCCCTGGATGTTCTGGCGGGCGCAGATATCGTCGCGGCCGAAGATACCAGAACGGCCCGGAGACTGATGGAAATCCACGGTGTCGCGGTCAAGGGGCGCCGCTTCGTCGCCTATCACGATCATTCCGCTCCCTCGGTGCGCGATGACCTTGTTTCGCGCATGTCCGAAGGCCAGTCGGTGGCCTATGTCTCCGAGGCGGGCACGCCGCTTGTTGCCGATCCGGGCTATGCGCTTGCCCGGTCGGCGATCGCGGCGGAGGTGCCTGTTCATGCGGCCCCCGGCGCCTCGGCCGTGCTGGCCGCCCTCGCCGTCGCGGGGCTTCCGACCGACCGGTTCGCCTTCATCGGGTTCCTGTCTTCCCAGGCCACGCAGCGTGACCGGGAAATCACGGAATTGCGCGATTTGCCGATGACGCTTGTCATTTACGAATCCCCCCATCGCGTGGCGGCAACAGTCGCCCGGATGGCCGAGATCCTCGGCCCCGACAGGCCTGCCGCGATCTGCCGGGAGCTGACCAAGAAATTCGAAGAGGTGATCCGCGGACCGATCGGCACCTTGGCCACGCAACTCGCGGAAGGTCAGACCCGGGGTGAATACGTCATCGTTTTGGGAAAAGGCGAAACCGAGGTCACGGGCGAGGACGATCTGCGCGCAGCCCTGAAAGACGCGTTGCGCACGATGCGGGTCAAGGATGCGGCCAACATGGTCGCCGGCGCGATGGGAGTTCCCCGACGCGATGTCTATCAGATGGCGCTCGAACTCTCGAAGAAGGATTAAGCCGCGCTTAACTCCGGATCGCGCATGGTTCGGGGATGCAAATCGAGCAGGACCATAGGCACAGATCGCGCGTTGACCGGGGCCGCGTTGGATATCAGGCGGGCCTTGCCGCCGAGGACATCGTGGAACGCGACTATGCGCGGCGCGGCATCGCTGTCTGTGCGCGGCGCTGGCGCGGGCAGGGCGGAGAGATCGACCTTGTCCTGCGTGACGGGGACGAACTCATCTTCGTCGAGGTCAAGAAAAGCCGCTCCTTCGACAGTGCTGCCCGGCATCTCACCCCGCGTCAGGCCGCCCGCATTTTGGCCGCCGCCGCGGAATTCGCGGGGACGGAGCCCTTGGGTGAACTGACGCCGATGCGGTTCGATGTGGGCCTCGTCAACCAATCGGGTCAGGTCCGCATTCTGGAGAACGCGATCGGTCACGACTGAGGGATGCCGCGTCGGGCAGGATTGCAACGGGCGGGGCCTTGGGCCATCTAGGGCAGCATCAGACCTGCCCAGAAGGGGACCTTCATGCCGCTTTCCGTTGCCATCCAGATGGATCCGATCGGCCCGATCGACATCGAGGCCGACAGCACGTTCCGCATCGCCGAAGAGGCGCAGGCCCGCGGGCATTCCCTGTTCTACTACACGCCCGACCGGCTCGCCTATGTCGAGGGCCGGATCGTGGCGCGTGGCTGGCCGCTCGAGGTGCGCCGGGTCAAGGGCGATCACGCGACGCTCGGCCCCGAAACCGAGGTCGATCTGGCCGATTTCGACGTGGTGTGGCTGCGTCAGGATCCGCCGTTCGACATGGGCTATATCACCACGACCCATCTTCTGGATCGGCTGCGCGGCAAGACGCTGGTGGTCAATGATCCGTTCTGGGTGAGGAACTATCCCGAAAAGCTGCTGGTCCTCGATTTCCCCGACCTGACGCCGCCCACCGCGATCGCCCGCGATCTGGCCACGCTGCGCGCCTTCCGCGACAGGCATGGCGACATCATTCTCAAGCCCCTGTATGGCAATGGTGGCGCGGGGGTGTTCAAGCTGGCCCATTCCGACAGCAACCTCGCCTCGCTGCACGAGTTGTTCTCGGGCATCAACCGCGAACCCCTGATCGTCCAGAAATTCCTGCCCGACGTCTCGGCCGGCGACAAGCGCGTGATCCTGGTCGATGGGGAGCCCGTCGGCGCGATCAACCGTGTGCCCGCCAGCGGTGAAACACGGTCGAACATGCATGTTGGTGGCCGTCCGGAAAAGATCGCACTGAGCGACCGCGACCGCGAGATTTGCGATCGGATCGGTCCTCTTCTGCGGGAGAAGGGGCAGATTTTCGTGGGGATCGATGTGATCGGCCAGTGGCTGACCGAGATCAATGTGACCTCCCCCACCGGGATCCAGGAGCTTGAACGCTTTGATGGGATCAACGTGGCCGAAAAGATCTGGCAGGCGATCGAGGCCCGTTGCGCATAGGGCAGAGGCCTATTCGCCGGTCACGCGGTAGCTGATCGCCTCGGCGATATGGGGCCGCAGGACCGCGTCGCTGCCATCGAGATCGGCGATCGTGCGCGCCACTCTCATGACCCGGTGATAGCCGCGCGCCGTCAGGCCGAACCGGTCGGCGGCGCGGGTCAGCAGGTCGCGTCCTTCGCTGTCGGGGCGCGCGACCTCTTCCAGAAGGCCGCCTTCCGCGTCGCAATTCAACCGGACCCGGCCCATCTCACCATATCGTTCGGTTTGGCGCGCGCGGGCCGCAGCGACCCGTTCGGCAACGGTCGCGGAATCGTCGCCCGACGCCGGCAGATCGAGGTCGGCATAAGAGACGGGCGGCACGTCGACCCGCAGGTCGATCCGGTCCATTAGCGGGCCGGAGATGCGCCCGAGGTAATCCTCGCCGCAATGCGGAACGCGGGCGCAGGCGCGGGCGGGATCGGCCAGATATCCGCAGCGGCAGGGATTGGCCGCTGCGATCAGCATGAACCGGCAGGGATAGCGGATATGGGCATTCGCCCGCGCGACCATCACCTCGCCGGTCTCGATCGGCTGGCGCAGTGTCTCGAGCACCGTGCGTGAGAATTCCGGCAATTCGTCAAGAAACAGAACCCCGTTATGGGCCAGCGATATCTCCCCCGGTTTCGCACCCCGGCCGCCGCCCACGATCGCGGCCATCGACGCGGTGTGGTGGGGTTCGCGGAATGGCCGCAGGCGGCTGATCCCGCCATCCTCGATCAGGCCGGAAAGCGAATGGATCATCGAGGTTTCCAGCGCCTCCGCCGGTGACAATTCCGGCAAGAGCCCCGGCAGACGCGCCGCCAGCATCGATTTTCCCGACCCGGGAGAGCCCACCATCATCATGTGGTGACGCCCTGCCGCGGCAATCTCCAACGCGCGCTTGGCCCGTTCCTGCCCCTTCACGTCGCGCAGGTCGCGCGCGCCGGGATCGGCGGTGATCTCGCCCGGCGCGGCGGGCAGGATGATCTGCGCGCCCGTATAGTGGCGGATCACCTCCGACAGGCTGCCCGCGCCAATGACTTCGGCCGCGCCGACCCATGCCGCCTCGGCGCCGCAGGCGCGGGGGCACAGAAGCATGCGGTCTTCTTCGGCGGCGGCCATGGCGGCGGGCAGGGCGCCCAGAACAGGCTGAATCGTTCCGTCGAGCGACAATTCCCCCAGCGCGACCGTGCGGGCCGCCTCCTCGTGAGGAACGATATCGAGGGCTGCCAGCAGGGCCAGCGCGATCGGCAGATCGAAATGCGATCCCTCCTTGGGCATGTCGGCGGGCGCGAGGTTGATGGTGATCCGCTTGGACGGAAGCGCGATCGCAAGGGCATTCAGCGCGGCCTTGACCCTTTCGCGGGCTTCGGACACGGCCTTGTCGGGTAGCCCCACGATCGAAAAAGCCGGCACACCGGGGCTGACGGCGCATTGAACCTCGACGATCCGCGCCTCGACGCCTTCGAAGGCGACGGTATAGGATTGCGACCCCATCGCCCTCTCCGCTAACTCTTGCGTCCGGTGTATCGCCCGCGTGGTTAGCGAATGGTTAACAGCGGTGAGAGAGGGTTAACGGGTCTCGACATCGCGGGCCGCAATCGATGCGGGCGCAGGGAAGGGCCCGGCCTCGAACGGTTGATCATAGACGCTCAGCCAGCGGTTCTCGGCCAGTCCCAGCGCGCGCCAGCGGCGAAAGGACGCGTGATCGAGATGCGCGGCGACATAGTCCCAGGAGGAGGGTGAAACCTCGATCCCGAAGCCCGCGATCCGCGCGGCAACTGGCGCGAAGAAGGCATCGGCCAGCGTGTAAGCCCCGAACAGGAACGGCCCGCCCGAGATGTCGAGCGCGCCCGCCCAGAGCCCCTCGATCCGGTCCAGATCGGCGCGGACATCGGCGTCGGGGACAAATCCGATCCATGCCCGCGACAGATCCATCGGGCAGCTGCGGCGCAACGCGGCAAACCCGGAATGCATCTCGGCGATCATGCTTCGCGCCATCGCGCGCTCGGTGGGAGCCTCTGGCAAGAGCCCGCGATCGGGAAAGGCCTCGGCCAGATGCCAGGCAATCGCCAATGTGTCGGTCAGACGACCCCCTTCGGGCGTGATCACCGCTGGAACGCTGGTGCCGCCGGCGAAATCCGCGACGCGCGATGAAAAGCCGTCTGAATAAATCTCGACCGTCTCGACGCGGCAGGGGATGTCGAAGGCATCGAAACAGAGCCAGCCGCGCAGCGACCACGAGGAATAAAGCCGTTGGCCAATCAGGAGTTCATAAGTCATTTGGCCAGCTTATGGCGCATTTCTACCCGCGCAAAACGATGCTTCGTGAGGTGCTCCATCACGGAACGTGATTGATCCGATGGGCCAGCCAGTCGCCCGAAGCGGCCTCGATTTCGGTGACGGAAAGATTGTCGATCCTGTGGGAAAAGGCCTCGACCGTCGGGATATTCAGCGCGCGTTCGACATGGCGCAGGATCACGCCGAAATGGCAGATCACGATCAGATCGGGATATCCCGCGGCAATCAGCTTGTCCGTCGCGCCGTCGACCCTTTTGGAAAAGGCGTTCCAGCTTTCCCCTTCGGGCGGTGCGACATCACCCGGCTGATCCCAGAACGCGCGGATATGATCCGGGGCCTGGGCCGAGACTTCGTCGAAATCCTTCATCTCCCATACCCCGAAATGGATCTCGCGCAGGTCGGGCTCTTCGGGAAGCGGCCGTCCCGGCAGGTCGAGCGCCTCGGCCGTCTGCCGGGTGCGCAACATGCCTGAGGTCACGACGGGGGCCTCGGGCAGATGCGCGGCCAGCCTTTCGAAGGCCGCCCTGTCCGAGGTATCCGCCGGAACATCCGACCAGCCCACCATCGCCTTCACATGGGTCGGTGCATGGCGCACGAGCCAAAGCCGCGTCATGCGGGATCACCCTTCAGCACAAGGGGAAGCCCGGCCATCACGGCCACGACCCGATCGGCCCGCGCGGCCAGTCGCTGGTTGAACCCACCCTGGATAATGCGGAACCGCCGGCCCATCGGCGTATCGGGCACCACGCCCTGACCCACCTCGTTCGACACGACCACGACAGGGCAGCCGCAACGATCGAGCGCGTCGAAAGCCTCTGCTTCGGCTGCGTCGATGTCGGCCTCGGCCAGCATCAGGTTGCTGAGCCAAAGTGTCGCACAATCGATCAGGATGCCCTCCGCCCCGCTTGCCCCGTCGATCGCCCCGGCAAGATCGACCGGCGCCTCGATCGTGTGCCAACCCGTCCCGCGGGCGTCCTTGTGGCGGGCAATCTTTTCGGCCATCTCGGCGTCGAAGGCCTGTGCCGTCGCGATATAGACGGGCCGCGCAGCCATCCCGAGCATCAGCTTTTCCGCATAGGCGGATTTTCCCGAACTGGCGCCTCCGATGACGAAGGTAAGCATGTTTCCCGGCAAAGCGACCATCCGTTTTTTGATCCGTTTTCACATTGTCCCCGTAACACTCACAAACGACCCGAAAGGGGTCCCAGACATCAGGGGGAAGCAAATGGCATTCGACGGTGTTTCAGATCAGACCATGTCGCGCAAGGCGATGAAGGCCGAACTTCTCGACGCGGAGACAGAGCTGAGGCTGGCCTATGCCTGGCGCGATGAACGCGACGAGGCGGCCTTGCACCGGCTCATCACGGCGTACATGCGGCTCGCGATTTCCATGGCGTCCAAGTTTCGTCGCTATGGCGCTCCGATGAATGATCTCATCCAGGAGGCGTCTTTGGGCCTGATGAAGGCCGCGGACAAGTTCGATCCGGATCGCGGTGTCCGGTTCTCTACCTATGCCGTGTGGTGGATCAAGGCGTCGATCCAGGATTACGTGATGCGGAACTGGTCGATGGTCCGCACCGGCTCGACCTCGTCGCAGAAGTCGCTGTTCTTCAACATGCGCAGGGTTCAGGCCCGGATCGAGCGTGAGGCCTCTGCCGAAGGGCGGCAGGTCGAAAGCCACGAGATGCGCCGCCTCATCGCCGAGGAGCTTGGCGTCCCCGAGCATGACGTCGAGATGATGCAGGGCCGGCTGTCCGGGTCAGACTTCTCGCTCAACGCGACGCAATCGACCGAGGACGAGGGCCGCGAATGGATCGAGGCGCTCGAGGACGACAGCCAGCAGGCCGCCGAGACCGTCGAGAACGATCATGACAACGCGACCCTGCGGGAATGGCTCCTTCATGCGCTGTCGGCCCTGAACGAGCGCGAACGTTTCATCGTTCAGGAACGCAAACTGCGCGAAGAGCCCCGGACCCTCGAAAGCCTCGGCAACGAGCTGGGCCTGTCGAAAGAGCGTGTGCGCCAGCTTGAGGCCGCGGCCTTTGGCAAGATGCGCAAGAACCTCGAAGGTCAGTCGGGCGAAGTGCTCAATTTCCTGAACTGAACGGGCGCCGGGCGAGATTGCTCTTGCCCGGCAAACTCCCTAGGGTCATCGCCGGACCAAGGGCGAGGCGGCGATGCTTTCCGGCAAGAGAATACTGCTGATCGTGGGTGGCGGGATCGCGGCCTTCAAGTCGCTTGACCTCGCGCGCCGGTTGCGGGAACGCGGTGCCAGTGTCACGCCGGTTCTGACGCGCGCCGGCGCTGAATTCGTCACCCCACTGAGCTTGTCGGCCCTGTGCGGCCAGAAGGTCTATCGCGATCTTTTCGATCTGACCGACGAGGCAGAAATGGGCCATATCGAATTGTCCCGTGCCGCCGATCTGGTCGTGGTGGCGCCTGCGACCGCCGACCTGATGGCCAAGATGGCCGGCGGCCATGCCGATGATCTGGCGTCCACCCTGCTGATGGCGACGGACAAACGGGTGCTGATTGCACCCGCGATGAATGTGCGGATGTGGGATCACCCGGCAACGCAGCGCAACCTCGCGACATTGCAGGGCGACGGCATTCTGACTGTCGGCCCGAATGAAGGCGACATGGCCTGCGGCGAATATGGCCCCGGCCGCATGGCCGAGCCGCTGGAAATCGTCGAGGCGATCGGTGCGGCGCTGAACGATGGCCCGCTGCGCGGCAAACGCATCATCGTCACGTCCGGCCCGACGCACGAGCCCATCGATCCCGTCCGATATATCGCGAACCGGTCGTCCGGCGCGCAGGGCACGGCGATCGCGCGCGCCTTGTCTGCGCTGGGCGCCGAGGTTGTCTTTGTGACGGGCCCCGCCGATATTCCGCCCCCCGAGGGCGTCGAGATCGTCAGGGTGCAGACCGCCCAGCAGATGCTGGAGGCCGTGATGGCCGCGCATCCCGCCGATGGGGCCGTCTTTGCTGCTGCCGTCGCCGATTGGCGCGTCGATGGCGAAGCCACGCAAAAGATCAAGAAGACGGGAACGGGCCTGCCCACGCTCAAGTTCCTGGAAAACCCCGACATTCTTGCGACCGTGTCGCAGCAGGGCGAGGGCCGGCCGGCCCTTGTCGTGGGTTTCGCTGCCGAGACCGAGAAGGTCGTCGAACACGCGACCGCGAAACGCGACCGCAAGGGCTGCGACTGGATCGTGGCCAATGACGTCTCTCCGGCGACGGGGATCATGGGCGGTGCGGAAAATGCCGTGACGATCATCGACGAGGGTGGCGCCGAAAGCTGGCCCCGGATGAGCAAGGACGATGTGGCCCGCAAGATCGCCGCGCGTATTGCCGGGGCGCTGGTCTGAGATGATCCCGATCCGGATTTGCCGCTCAAGCTGGGCCGACCCGACCGTGCCGCTGCCCGAATATCAGACCGGCGGCGCGGCAGGCGCCGATCTGCGCGCCAACCTGCCGCCTGAAATCCGGGCCGATGGCCTGAGAATTGCCCCCATGGCCCGGGCGCTGGTGCCCACCGGCCTGCGCATGGCGATCCCCGCGGGTCACGAGGTGCAGGTGCGCCCCAGATCGGGGCTGGCCCTGAAACATGGTCTCACGCTGGTCAATGCGCCTGGCACGATTGACAGCGATTATCGCGGCGAGGTTGGCGTGATCATGATCAATCTCGGGTCCGAGGCCTACACGATCACCCATGCAGAACGGATCGCGCAGATCGTCGTGGCCCCGGTTCTCAGGGCCACGTTCGACGAGGTCGCCGATCTTGACGAGACAGAGCGCGGACAGGGCGGCTTCGGCTCCACGGGGCGCAGCGCATGATCCTTGTCGGCGTGATGATCGCGACCCTCTGGGGGATCGGCTGGGTCATGGGCGCACCGGTGCGCGCAAGGCTGATCATGATCGGCATCCTGATGGCTGGGGTGATGATCATCCAGCTGACGCTCCCGCAGGGTCACCCGCTGCGCGAGGCGACGGGCTCCGATCCGCGGCTGTGGCTTCTTCTGGTCGCGTTCGCGGTTGCGGTCTGGCTGTATCGCCGTGGCCTGCTCTGGCTGCGAGACCGTGCCCGGCCCGCACCGGACGAACCGGCCAGCAAGACCGGCACCTTCGGCGCGGCTGAATTGTCGCGCTATGCCCGGCAGATCGTTCTGCGCGAAATCGGTGGTCCGGGGCAGAAGGCCCTGAAGGATGCGAAGGTCCTGATCGTGGGTGCGGGCGGGCTGGGCTCGCCGGCGCTGCAATACCTGGCAGGTGCCGGTCTCGGCACGATCGGTGTGATCGACGATGACGTCGTCGATGGATCGAACCTTGCGCGGCAGGTCATCCACCTCGATGCGCGGATCGGCGATCCGAAGGTGTTTTCCGCCGCCGATGCGATCCGCGCCCAGAACCCCTTTGTCGAGGTGCGCCCCTACAATCGCCGCCTGACCGAAGAGATCGCAACCGACCTGATCGCCGAATACGATCTGGTCCTCGACGGGTCGGACAATTTCGCCACGCGCTACATGGTCAACCGGGTATCCGCACGGCTGGGCAAACCGCTGATCGCCGCGGCCCTGACCCAGTGGGAGGGGCAGATCAGCGTTTATGATCCGGCCTCCGGCACGCCGTGCTACGAATGTGTCTTTCCAGAAGCGCCCGATCCGGCCCTCGTGCCCACCTGTGCCGAGGCCGGTGTTCTTGGCCCGCTGCCCGGTGTCGTGGGCGCGATCATGGCGGTCGAGGCCATCAAGGCAATCACCGGCGCGGGTGAGGGGCTGCGCGGCCGCCTGATGATCTATGATGCGCTTTACGCCGAGACCCGTACCATTGCCGTGCGGCCACGCGCGGATTGCCCGATTTGCGGCCATTCGGCGCCCGTCTGATCCGCGCGCCCTTTCCCTTCGCCGGGGCGACACCTAGGTTCCTGTCCAAAGGAGATCACCGATGACAAACCCGCTTCTCGAGGATTGGACGACACCCTTCGGCCTGCCGCCGTTCGATCGCATCACCGATGACGATTTCGGCCCCGCCGTCGATGCGGCACTGGACGAGGCCCGCGCAACGATCACGGCCATCGCGCAGAACGCCGACGCACCCACCTTCGCCAATACGATCGAGGCGCTGGAACGCGCGGACACGCGGCTCGGTCAGGTTCTGGGTGCGTTCTTTTCGCTCGCCGGGGCCGACAGCAATGACGCGCGGCAGGCGCTTCAGCGGGATTTTGCACCGAAACTGTCGGCCTATGGCTCCGAGATCACCTCGAATCGGGCGCTGTTCGACCGGATCGAGACCCTGTGGCAGGCGCGTGACACGTTGGACCTCAGCCCCGAACAGGCGCGCGTTCTGATGCTGACCCGCCGCGGCTTCGTGCGTGCGGGCGCCCAGCTCGAAGGGGCCGAGGCCGACCGCCTGAAAGAGGTGAAAAGCAGGCTCGCCGTTCTGGGCACCAGCTTTACCCAGAACCTTCTGGCCGATGAAAAGAACTGGGAGATGAAGCTTTCCGAGGCCGATCTAGAGGGTCTGCCGGGCTTTGTCGTCTCGGCCGCGCGCGCGGCGGGCGAGGCGCGGGGGGCAGGCGGGCCGGTGGTGACGCTTTCGCGGTCGCTGATCGTGCCGTTCCTGCAATTCTCCCCCCGCCGCGATCTGCGCAAGACCGCCTACGAAGCCTGGGCCGCGCGCGGCGCCAACGGGGGCGAGACCGACAACCGCGGCATCGCGGCTGAGACCCTTGCCCTGCGCGAAGAACGGGCAAAGCTTCTGGGCTATGACACCTTCGCCGATTACAAGCTCGAGACCGAGATGGCCGGCACCCCCGAAGCCGTGCGCGACCTTCTCATGGAGGTCTGGACACCTGCGCACGCCGCGGCGACGGCCGACGCCGACATCCTCGAGCGCATGTTACATGCGGACGGTGAAACCGGCCCGCTCGAGCCGTGGGACTGGCGCTATTATTCCGAAAAGCGGCGGCAGGCGGAACACGACCTCGATGAAACCGCTCTGAAGCCTTATCTGCAACTCGACCGGATGGTCGAGGCAGCCTTCGATTGCGCGAACCGACTGTTCGGGCTCGAATTTGCCGAGGTCACCGACGCCCCGCGCTATCATCCCGATGTCCGGATGTGGGAGGTTACCCGCGAGGGCCGGCATATGGCCGTCTTCATTGCCGATTACTTCGCGCGTGGATCAAAGCGGTCGGGGGCGTGGTGCTCTGCCATGCGCTCGCAGCAGCGGCTCGAGGGCGAGGTCCGGCCTCTTGTCGTCAATGTCTGCAATTTCGCCAAGCCTGCCGAGGGGGAACCGGCGCTTCTGTCCTATGACGATGCGCGCACGCTGTTCCACGAATTCGGCCATGCCCTGCACCAGATGCTGTCGGATGTGACTTACGAATCCATCTCGGGCACCTCGGTCGCGCGCGATTTCGTCGAATTGCCGAGCCAGCTTTATGAACACTGGCTCGAAGTGCCCGAAGTTCTGCGCCAATTCGCGACCCATGCCGAAACCGGCGAGCCGATGCCGCAGGACATGCTTGACCGGATGCTGGCCGCGGCCACCTATGACATGGGCTTCCAGACGGTCGAATACGTGGCCTCTGCGCTGGTGGACCTTGAATTCCACAACGGCCCCGCGCCTGCCGATCCGATGCAGAAGCAGGCCGAAATCCTCGAGGCAATCGGAATGCCGCGCGCCATCGGGATGCGCCACGCGACCCCGCATTTCGCGCATGTCTTCGCCGGTGACGGCTATTCCAGCGGCTATTATAGCTACATGTGGTCCGAGGTCATGGATGCCGACGCCTTCGCAGCCTTTGACGAGGCAGGCGATCCCTTCGATGCCGCGCTTGCGCGCAAACTCGAGGAAACGGTGCTGTCATCCGGCGGGTCGGTCGATGCGGCCGAGCTCTATACCGCCTTCCGGGGTCGGATGCCGGGGGTCGAGCCGCTGTTGAAGGGGCGCGGCCTGATCGCGGCCTGATCCTCAGTTCTTCGACGGATCGTCGGGGTGGGGGGCAACCCCCACCGGATCCTTGTGGATCAGGACATCCGCCTTCGGGTGATGCCGGATGATCTCGCGCCGCAAGGCCGCGCCGATGGCATGCGCCTCGTTCAGCGATTGCGTGCCGTCCAGTTCGATATGCAGGTTGACGAAGATCGTGCTGCCCGACTGTCGGGTCTTGAGGTCGTGGAACCCCTCGACACCCGGGAAATCGCCCGCGATCTGCGCGATACTGGCGATCATCTCGGGGTCGGCCTGCCGGTCCATCAGCGCGTCCCACGCGCCCTTGCCGATCCGCAGGGCGCCCGCGGCAAGAAACAGGGCCGCCCCCAGCGCCACGATGCTGTCGATCTGGCCAAATCCCAGTGCCGCCGACGCCCAGAGCGCGAACAGCGCGCCGATGTTTGGGATCAGGTCACCGATGTAGTGCAGGCTGTCGGCGCGCACCACACGGTTCCCGGTCCTGCGCGCCACACGTCTTTGCCACCAGACCAGCCCCCCGGTCAGCAGGATCGAAAAGATGATGACCGCCATGCCCTTCGCCTCTTCGCGGGGCAGGGGGGAGGTACCGTCGATCAGCCGCAGGATCGCGGTCACTCCGATCACCATGGATGACACAAGAATGAACAATGTCTGGCCAAGTGCGGCCAGGTCCTCGGCCGAGGAATGGCCAAAGGCATGGTCGTCATCGGCGGGTTTCGCCGCATAGGCGATCGCGGCGAGCCCGCCCAGCGACATCATCAGGTCCAGCCCGCTATCGGCCAGCGTTGCGGCCACCGACAGCGATCCCGTCACGGCAAAGGCCCAAAGCTTCGCCAGCACGAGGATCAGCGCAACGGACACGGACAAAAGCCCTGCGCTGAGATTGAGCCGTGTTTCGGATTGCCTGTCGCTCATCGACCCGATCGCCTTTCGCTGGACCCGCATGATCGGCTCTTTGGTTGCGGATTCCAATCCCGCAAGATGCCGCGTCCCAGCCTGTCAGATCTGGTCTGACCGGGGAGAGGCCCTAGTCGCGAATCTCGTCAGGCTCAACACCCCAAAGGGCTGTCTTGGGCGCCCAGCCGCGATATCCGCCGGCCGCGATGCGGCACCAGTCGATGGTGCATTCGTCGAGCCGCGCGATCACGCCGGCTTCCAGCTGTGCCGCGACCGGCGCATCGGCATCCGGGCGGCGCAGCAGGGGGAGCATGTCCTCGTCGACGATGACGGATCTGTTGCCCGAGATCAGAGCGTAATGCACCCAGCCGCCGATCCCCTCTCGGTCGATCACGCGGCGCCAATGGCCGTATTCGGCCGTGACCTGCAACGGCATGCCCCGCCGCACGAAGACCCAGTCGATCCGGTGGCTCAGCGATGGTCCGCGCCGGACATTGCCCTCATCGGTCTTGAGAGACACGAATCGTGGCAGCGGCAGATTGGTCTCGGGCCCGATTTCGGGCGGCGCAAGGCTCGTGGGGATGGCCACGGTCTCTTCGCGTTCCGGTTCCGGCACGGCGTTCGAGGTGGGCACCACGGCCGGCAGTTCCACGGTCGGAGGCATCTCAGGGCCGATCATGGCCCGCGCTTCCACCACATCAGGGCGCGCCTGAGGCCGCATCACCTCGGCATTCGCCTGCCCGGTAAAGGTTGCAACGACAAGCAACGCAACGGCGCCCAGCCGAAATCCCAGCATGTCTTTCAAAGGTCACTGCCCCTCATTCGCGCGATGTTCTTGTGCCTCGCGTCTCTATCGCTAACCTGCCACCGACTGGCGTCGTGGAAAAGCGAAGGAGCATCGGGCATGCCATCGAAACGGTTGAGTGTTGTCGTCACGCGACGGTTGCCCGAGCCGGTCGAGACTCGGATGAAGGAATTGTTCGACGTTCGACTGAGGGAAGACGACGCGCCGATGACGCGCGAAGCGATCGTGGCAGCGGTGCAGGAGGCCGATGTTCTTGTGCCCACGATCACCGACCGGATCGACGCGACGCTTCTTGCGCAGGCAGGAGACCGGCTGAAACTGGTCGCCAATTACGGCGCGGGCGTCGATCATATCGACGTGGCCACGGCGCGCCAGCGGGGCATTCTGGTGTCGAATACGCCGGGCGTTCTGACCGAGGACACTGCCGATATGGCGATGGCGCTTCTGCTGGCGGTGATCCGGCGCATTCCGGAGGGTCTTGCCCTCATGCAATCGGGCAAATGGCAGGGCTGGTCGCCCACTTCGATGCTGGGCGGGCGCGTGGCGGGCCGCCGGCTGGGCATCCTTGGCATGGGGCGGATCGGACAGGCGCTGGCCCGGCGCGCGCGCGCGTTCGGAATGCAGATCCATTACCACAACCGCAAACGCCTGCGCCCCGAGATCGAAGACGAGCTGGAGGCCACCTATTGGGAAAGCCTCGATCAGATGGTGGCCCGGATCGACGTCCTGTCGATCAACTGCCCGCATACGCCCTCGACCTTCCACCTGATGAATGCGCGCCGGCTCAAGCTGATGAAGCCTACGGGCGTGATCGTGAATACCTCGCGCGGCGAGGTGATCGACGAAAACGCGCTGACCCGGATGTTGCGCGCGGGCGAACTGGCCGGCGCGGGGCTCGATGTGTTCGAACATGGAACCGAGATAAATCCCCGCCTGCGGGAGCTGCCCAATTGCGTGCTTCTGCCGCATATGGGCTCCGCCACGGTCGAGGGCCGCGCCGAGATGGGCGAAAAGGTTCTGATCAACATCAAGACCTTCGAAGACGGCCATCGCCCGCCTGATCTGGTTGTGCCCGCGATGCTCTGACCCGGCGGCGCGGATTTCACGGAATCATCGCTCACTTGCGCGATTCCTGCCGAACCCTTCCACGAGGTTCATCGGTATGAGGCGGTCCGAGGTGTCCGTATGCGTGTGGCTGTCGGTTTTGAGGTCCTGTTCGGTTTGGGGCTGATAAGGGCGGCCGCAATGTTCGCCCCCGAAGGCACGGGCGGACGTGTTTCGGGTGCGGTGGGCGATTTCATCTAGGCCGAGGCCCGGGATTACGAGGCAACCGGCGGAGACACCCGTGGCGAGCGCCGTTGGGGCCGGTTCATGAACGGGCACTTTCCCATGAAGGACGGTATCCTGCGCGGCACGCCCGATGATGCGCTGGCGATCCTCGCAGGATTCGATCTTGGCGGCCTTCTGGCTGAGCTGCCGGAAACCGGCGCCGTTCAGACCGCGAGGAACTGAGTTCGCCCTAGCGCCAAGCGACGTCGCATTCCTGCCGTCAATGATCGGCAATCTTGTGCTATCGGCTCCTTGAATCGCCAGTCTGAGCGGCGACACCATCTCGGGAGTGAGTCGAGCCATGAAAAGCCAAGTCAAAGCGCTCGTCGTTGGCGGCGGTGCCGTCGGAACGTCCATCGCCTACCATCTGGCCCGGGCGGGCTGGGACGATGTCATGCTGCTTGAACGCGACGAGCTGACTTCAGGCTCCACCTGGCACGCGGCGGGCCTCTTGCCCTATTTCAACATGAGCTATGCGACCACGCATATCCACGACTACTCGATCAAGTTCTACAAGACCCTCGAGGACGAGACGGGTCTGAACGCGGGGTTCTACGTTGTGGGCAACCTGCGCATGGCGCAGTCCAGGGCCCGGATGGACGAATACATGGTCTATGCCGCCACGGCCGAGACCGTTGACGTGCCTTTCGAATGGATGACCCCCGCCCAGATCAAGGACCGCTGGCCGCTGGTGCGCACCGACGATCTGGAAGGCGCGATCTATCACCCGACGGATGGCTATATCAATCCGGCGGACGTGACGATGGCGATGGCCAAGGGCGCGCGTCAGCGCGGCGTCTCGATCGAACGGAAATGGCAGGCCGATGCCTATGAATGGCAGGGCGATCATTGGGCGGTCACGCTGACCAAGATGGTGGAAAAGGGCGGCAACCTCGTCCCCTCGGACGAGACGATGGTGATCCGGGCCGAACATGTGGTGACGGCCACCGGCAACCATGCGCAACGCACCGCGCGCCTGCTGGGGATCAAGACGCCGGCGATCCCGGTCGAACATCAGTTCATCGTGACCGAGCCCGATCCTGCGCTTGTCGAATACCGCAAGGAGAACGGCGAACACCCCGTTCTGAGGGATGCCGATGCCAAGTGGTATGTCCGCGAGGAACGGGGCGGCTGGATCCTCGGACCCTATGAGCGGAACGCGCCTGCGCGGTTCGAATACGGCGTGCCCGACAGCTTCCGTGCCGACCTGTTTCCTCTCGATCTGGACCGGATCGAAGAGGAATACATGTCGATGATCCACCGCATCCCCTCGTCCGAGACGGTGGGCCTCAAGGACGATTACAACGGCCCGATCTGCTATACTCCCGACGGCAACCCGCTTTTGGGTCCCGCGCCAGGCCTGCGCAACATGTGGCTGGCCGAAGGGTTCTCTTTCGGGATCACGGCGGCCGGCGGGGCCGGCAAATACCTCGCCGACCTGATGGTCGAAGGCGAGGCCGAGATCGACATGGCCTCTCTCGATCCGCGCCGCTTTGGCAGCTGGATGACGACCGAATACGCCGCCCGCAAGAACGAAGAGGCGTATGAACATGTCTACATCCTCCACCACCCTGACGAGGAACGCCCTGCCTGCCGCCCGCTGCGCACTGCGCCGGCCTATGACCGGCAAAAGGCGCTGGGCGCGCAGTTCGGCTGCGTCAACGGGTTCGAGCGGCCGAATTATTACGGCCCCCTCGATGCGGACGACAATTTCGACCATGACGCGCGGTCCTTCCGCCGGGGCGGTTGGTGGCAATACGCCGTTGAAGAAGCGAAGGCGATCCGCGAAGGCGTCGGACTGATCGACGCCTCTGCCTTTACCAAGCACCGGCTGACCGGGCCGGGCGCGACGGCGTTTCTGGACTGGTTCACCTGCAACAAGCTGCCCAAGGTCGGCCGCATCAACCTGACCTATGCCTTGACGGCGCATGGCACGACGCGCACCGAATACACGATCGTGCGCGAGGCCGAGAACGATTACTACCTCGTCTCTGCCGGCGCCTGGACCGATTACGACCAGGATTTCCTCTACAAGGCCATTGCCGACAAGGAAGAGGAATTCGGCCGCATCAACGAAGAAGATGTGACCACGCGCTGGGGTGTCTTCGCCATTGCCGGGCCGAAATCGCGCGACGTTCTGAGGGAGCTGATCAAGGATGCCGATCCCGACAGCGCGCTGTCGAACAAGCGCTTCCCCTGGCTGTGCGTGCGCAACATCGAGCTGGGCATGTGCCCGGTCAAGGCGATCCGCGTTGCCTATACTGGGGAGCTGGGCTGGGAGCTGCACCACCCGATCGAGATGCAGACCTATCTCTGGGATCAGCTGATGGCTGCCGGCGAAAAACACGGGATGAAGCTGGTGGGCGCGCGCGCGCAGAACTGGCTCCGGCAGGAGAAATCCTATCGTGCGTTCGGCAACGAACTGGGCCGCGACGCGACCCCGCTCGAGGCCGATCTGCCCCGCTTTGTCGACCTGTCGAAGGAGTTTCACGGCAAAAGCGCGATGGAGGAAACGGGCATCCGCTCCAAATGCGTGACGCTTCTGATCGACGGGCCGGAGGATGCCGACCCCTGGGGGCGCGAGGCGCTCTATGACGGCGACACGCGGGTCGGGCGCCTGACCTCGGGCGGCTATTCGGTGGCCTTCGGCAAATCCATCGGCATGGGCTATGTCCGCCCCGATCTTGCGGTGCCCGGGACACGACTCAAGGTTCGGATGCTGCGCGAATTGTGGGATGCCGAGATCGTCGAGGACAGCCCCCATGATCCGGCCAACGCACGGATCAGGCAGGACGGCTAGGGCGCCTGCGCGTCTGCCGCGCGGTGTCCCGTCCGCCCAAGGCCTGGCGGGGCCGCGCGGCTTACTGCTTTCGCGCGGTCGTCTTGTTGCCGTTGCGGCGCAAGAGAACCCGGATCCACACGATCAGCCGTCCCACCGGGCGCTGAAGGGGCGGGATATCGATCGCCAGAAGCAACAGGCCCGCAGGCAACATCCACAAGCCCAGGATCGGCAGGATCGAGAACACGCCGCCCAGCACCAGAAGGAACGCGACCGGCACGCGCACCGGGCGCCAGCGCTTCTTGCTGATCCATTCCAGCCCACGGGCAATGCGCGGGTTCTCCTGCCTCAGAATCCGGAACTGACGTTGGAACCGGGCACGGGCCTTGCGGGTGGAGGAAAGCTGCATATCCGCCCTCATGTGGGGGTGGAGACCCTGTGGATCAAGCCGGCTCATAACTTGCGGAACACGAAGGCAAGGTTGTTGGCCGGCATCTCGCAGTCTTCGATCGAACTCAGGCCATGGGTCGTCATGCACTCCCTGACCCAGGCCGCATCCTTGTAGCCGATCGCACTGTCCTGCGCCCGCAGGCTTGCGTCGAACGCGCGGTCTCCCTCGCTCGTGGCCTCGCCGTTTCGCAGGAACGGACCATAGATCACCGCCACCCCGCCCGGCGCGAGGCAGCCCGCGATTTCGGTCAGAACCGTCTTGGCGGCCGATTCCGGGATCAGGTGCAGAAGGTTGACCAGAACGATCAGATCGGCCGGTGCCTCAGAGGATGACCAGCCGGGGTTCGCGGCGTTCAGATCATCGGCGGGCGCCACGTGGGTCAGACCTTCGGCGGCGGCCCAGGCATCTATCGAGCGGCGCCTTTGGGCGTCGATATCCGTGGGGTGCCAGCGCAGTCCGGGCAGGGCGGCGGCCAGCGCCACGACATGTTCGCCGGTGCCCGACGCGATCTCGAGCGCCCGACCGGCCTCGGGTGCGTGCCGCGCGACCAGTTCCACGATCGCGGCGCGATTGCGCAGCGCCGAGGGCGCCGACATACGTCCGTCTTCTGCGGGCACAGGCGCATCCGGAAGCCGCAACGAGCCGGTCATCGGAGCCTCTCCGGCCGGAGACGCGCGACCATCTCGGGGTCAAGCTCGGGCGGTCGTCCGGCAACGAGGTCGGCGATCAGCGCGCTTGCCGCGGGCGAGGTCTGGATGCCGTAGCCGCCCTGACAGGCCGACCAGATGAAGCTGGGATCGATTGGGTCGGGGCCGAGAACAAGGTTCCGGTCCGGGGCAAAGGTCCGCAATCCGGCCCAGTTCGACAACAGCCGCGTGACCGGTTCCGTCACATGGGCCTCGTATCGGGCCAGTCCTTCGGCAAGCACCATGTCATCGGCCCAGGCGTCATGCGGTTCGGCCGCGTCTTCGTCAGCGGGCGAGACCAGCAGAGCGCCGGCGTCGGGCTTTGCATACCACGCCTCTCTCAGGCCCATGACCATCGGCCAGTGGCTTACGTCATGGCCGCCCGGCGCGGGAAGCCGCGCCATCGACCGCCGGTAGGGTGTCACCCCCAGCGGCACGATCCCCGCCAGCCCGGCGATCACGTCGACCCAGGCACCTGCCGCATTGACGATGTTGCGGGCCGAAAGCACCTCGTCGCCTGTCGTCACCTCCCAGCCATGGGTGGTGCGGGCGATCGCGGAGACCTCATGCCCGGTCCGGACCTCGCCACCGTTTGCCCTGACCTCGGATGCGAAGTTCTGGATCAGCCGATCGGTGTCGATGTCCCATGCATCGGGTCGGTGCCCGACCCGGGCCGTCGCGCCCCCGAGTATCGGCAAGAGCGCGCGGCCTCCGTCAAGACCCACCTCCTCCATACCCATGACGGCCAGTTCCGCCTCGAATTGTTCATCGTCGCCCTCAGAGCCCACGATCATCAGGCCCCGCGGGCTCAGAACGCCGCCATTGGCCTCCATGTGATAGGATTTGCTGGCGCGGTTCAGCGCGATCGTCGAGGGCAGGCCATACGTCTCTTCGAACATCGCAGCCGACCGGCCCGAGGCATGATAGCCAAGCCCCGTTTCACGCTCGAGCAGAACGACATGGCCAAGATGCGACAGGCGGGCGCCCGCCGAGACCCCCGCGATCCCGCCGCCGATAACGAGAAAGTCGATCATGCCTCTTCGAGCCTGTCTGTCGCCGGGGGTGGCGTGATCGACAGCGCCGAGATCCGGTCGCGAAGTTCGGGCGTCATGGGAAACTCGATTGCGTCGAGAGAGGGTTTCAGCTGCGCCACGTTCCGCGCCGAGATGATCGGTATCGGACCTGTCGGATGCGCCGCGACCCACGCCACGGCCAGCGTGGCGGGCGAGGTTCCGACCTCTTCGGCGAGACGGGCAAGGCCCGCCGCCGTCTCGCGCATCCAGTCGGGCGAATAGCGCTTGGCATACATCGCATTCTCGACCACCCGGCCGGAGGCGTCGGGACGGCTGTACTTGCCTGTCAGGAGCCCCCCGCCCAAGGGCGAATAGGGCAGGACGGCGATCCCCTGATCGGCGGCCATGGGCAGGATTTCGACCTCGGCCTGCCGCTTCACAAGGTTGTACATCGGCTGGATGGCGTCGATCCGCGTCCCGAGGTCCTTGCAGATGGCCTGTGCCTTCATCACCTGCCATGCGGCATAGTTCGACACACCGATATGGCGGATCAGACCGGCCTTCTGCCAGTCGCGCAGCAGGGCGAACTGGGTCTCCAGCGGGGTCGCGCCCTGAAACCGGTGCAGGTAGAGCAGATCGACATAGTCGAGCCCGTTCTGCCGACGGGACTGGTCGAACTGGGCTTGCAGGCTCTCGGTCGTGCCGCCGCCGTCATAGCCGATCTTCGTTGCGACATAGATCGCATCACGGTCTTCGGCGGCCAACATGCCCAGAATCCGTTCGGACGCGCCGTCGGTATAGCCGACGGCCGTATCGAAATGGGTGATGCCCGCGGCGCGGCAGGCATCGTACATGGCGCGCGATTCAGCTTCGTCGGCAGCGTCGCCGAACTGCATTGTTCCGAAGGCAAAAAGCGAAGCGGGGGTGCCCGAAGTTAATGTAAGGTCTGTCATGTCGACTTCGTGCCATGACAGGCCCGTCGGGGGGAACCCCGAATGAGGCGCAACATGCCGCCAATGCCGCGAAAAGCGGTCGCGAAGCGCCGCGCCCTGTGCCATTGTGCGCTCAACCAACGTCCACGAAGGAATCCGAGAATGACGAAATCCATTATCAGCGAAGATCTGACTGTCACGGGTGACATTACCGGATCGGGTCTGATCGAAGTTCAGGGCACCGTGCGAGGTGATATCAAGTCCCAAGCCGTCGATATCCTCAACGGCGGCCAGGTCGAAGGCGCGGTCACCGCCGATACGGCTCATGTCCGCGGTGTTCTCAAGGGGTCCCTCTCGGCCGATTCCGTGGACCTGTATGCCGATGCGACGGTGGATGCTGATGTTTCGGCCGGCACCATGAGTTCTGAAAAGGGTGCCCGCGTTGTGGGCAAGGTTGATATCGGCGGTGGGCGCGCCACGAAATCCTGATCAACGGCCGCGCTCCTGATCCAATGCCGGCCCGCCCCACCTGAGACGCGCCATGGCGATCGCGGATCGGATCGTGACATGGCTTGTCCTGCCTCTGGTCGGGCCGCAGGCGCTTTGGGTCAAATGGCGTGCCGCGGCCTTGCCTGCGCCATCTGGCGCCTTGGCGGGTGTCAGCGGGTCCGGGCCTGATCTGCAGCTCATGATCGCAGGCGACAGCTCGGCCCTCGGGACGGGCGCGCCCGATCAGGCCTCCGCGCTAAGCGGTGGCCTTCTGCGCCGGCTTGGCCCCACCCGGCGTGTACACTGGACCGTCGAGGCCAAGAGCGGTGATACGGCCCGCGACCTGCTCGCCCGGATCGAGGCCTTGCCGTCTCGCCGCCTCGATATCGCGGTCCTGAGTATCGGGATCAACGACGCCAAGAACGGGGTCCGGGAATGGCTCTGGCGGCGCCGGATGATCCGGGCCCTCGACATCCTGCAAGATCGCTTCGGGGCAAGGCTCATCTGCCTGTCGGGCCTGCCGCCGGTGGGGCAGTTCCCGCTCTTGCCGATGCCCCTGCGATGGGTGATGGCGCGCCGCGTCGCCCGGTTCGACCGCGGTCTTGCCCGCATCGCCGCAGACCGGCCCAACTGCATATACGTCCCCCTCGACGTCACGATCGAGCCTGACAAGATGGCCGCTGACGGGTTTCATGCCGGACCGGAGATGTATGCCATATGGGCCGGGATGTTGTTCGATGCGATCCGGGACAAGATCCCGCAGCCGCGTGTCGGAGACGGGTAACCGGTCATGGACCGCCCGCATCCCCGATCAGGGACGCGGGCGGCACCTTGGTCAGGTCGGGAGACAGGGAAACAGGTAGACCGACACGGTTTCCCGGCGTTTGAACCGGACCGGAGGATATTCCACCGGTCTTCCGTTGATCGTGACTGCGCCCTCGCCAAAAACGAGCCGGACGTTTGCCGCGATACCCGTGCCCCGCGGAAATTCGGAACGATACACCTGTTGCCTGAAACGGTCGCTTGAGTAATTGGGTCGAACTTCAGGATCGACGAACCTGGCAGGATAGGAACGACCGTTTTCCTCCAGTCTGACTAGCGCGGTATTGACCGAGACAGTCTGGAATTCACCCGTCCGGGATCGTTCGGTGGTTTGGATGACCAGCGTGGTTCCAGCCCCCGGCTCATCTTCGGAAGGTTGTTCGATGCCAACCGACACCCTGACTGGGCCGAATTCGCGATAGCCATCGGTAGACCAATCCGCTCCAAAACCGCAGCCGCCAGAATCGCCATTGGGCACCGTGATGTCCTCGGCCAGAGGCATGTATTTGGTGCCGGATGCGTAGGGAATCGGTACGCAGGCCGACAGAGCGAGCGCGCTTGCCAGAATGAGAGGGACAAAGCGACGGGTCGCGGCGCGGGCCGCGTTGACGGGTAATTCGAGTATCATTTGGGGGTCCGATCAATACTCACATCGCCCCGGATAGAACCTGAGGCGTGTGGCTGCAGGAAACGGAGAGACGTGAAAAAACTTTCTGTTCCATCACGTTAGCGTTATCCACGTATCCTCACAAGTGCATCGGAGGTATGGAATAGCCCACCCCGTGACCGGGTGGATCAAGGGATTGTCGGGTGCGGTGGAGCGCCGCTCAACCGGCCATGGCCCGACCCGCATACCGTGTTGCCCTGTGGCGGAGCAGATCAGCCGCCACGCCGACCGCAATCGCCTGGGGATGCTTTCCAAGGGCCGGATCGCCGATCGGGCAGGTGATGCGCGCGATCCGGGCGGGGTCGTGGCCAAGGCCCGCGAGGCGGGACCGGAACCGGGCCCATTTGGTGGCCGATCCGATCAGGCCCGCGGAGGCAAAGCTATGCCGCAGGAGGGCGTGGCACAGTTCAAGGTCCAGCTCGTGGCTGTAAGTCAGGATCAGGTGGTTCGCGTCGCGGGGCGCATGGGGCACAAGGCGCGCGGGTTCTGTCGCTGGAAGAACATCCACGTTGGCGGGGATGTCATCGGGAAAGCGGTCGGGTGCAGTGTCGATCCACGTGATCGACCAGTCCGGCAACGGCGACAGAACCCCGACCAATGCCCGGCCGACATGGCCCGCGCCCCAGATCCACAAAGGCACCCCCGGCTCCCGCTCAAGCACATCGGCCCGTTCAAAGCCCAGCGTGACAGACCCACCGCAGCACTGGCCCAGAGACGGACCAAGGGGAAACGTTCGCTCGTCCCTTTCGCGCCCGTCGTCCAGCATCGCACGCGCGATGGCCATCGCCTCCCATTCCAGTGCGCCGCCGCCGATCGTGCCGCGGATGGCATCGGGCTGCACAAGCATCGAGGTGCCCGCCTCGCGCGGGATGGACCCGGCGGTCCGCAGAACGGTGATCCTGATGCCGCGCTCTGGCATCAGGCCTGTCGTGCCCGTGTCACGGCCGCCAGCACCCGCTCGGGAGTGGCGGGTGCGTCGAGGTCGGGATAGCCCGACCCGCAGGCCGCGCAGGCATCCGACAAGGCAAGAAAAGCCGAAATGCCCAGCATCAAGGGCGGCTCCCCCACGGCCTTGGAGCGATAGATCGTCTCGGCCCGGTTGGGGCCGTCCCAGAGCGCCACGTTGAAGATATCGGGCCGGTCGGAACAGGCGGGTATCTTGTAGGTCGAGGGGGCATGGGTCCTGAGCCGTCCTGCGTCGTCCCAGACAAGCTCTTCTGTGGTCAGCCAGCCCGCGCCCTGAACATAGGCGCCCTCGACCTGCCCGATATCGAGCGCGGGGTTCAGCGAGGCGCCGGCATCATGCACGATATCGGCGCGAAGGATGCGGTTTTCGCCTGTCAGCGTGTCGATCACCACCTCGGTCACCGCCGCGCCATAGGCGAAGTAGAAGAAGGGCCGTCCGCGTCCCGCGACCCGATTCCACGAGATATCGGGGGTCTTGTAGAACCCGGTCGCCGAAAGGCTCACCCGGTTGAAATAGCACAGCTGCACGGCCTCGGCGAAGGGCAGGGTGGTGGTCCCGATCCTGACCTCGCCATTGGCGAAGACGACCTCTTCCACCCTGGCTTGGTGTAACTCCGCAAGGCACTCCGCCATCCTGTCGCGGATCGTGTCGCAGGCCGCCTTGGCGGCCATACCGTTGAGATCCGATCCCGAAGACGCCGCCGTGGCCGATGTATTGGGCACCTTGCCGGTATCCGTCGCAGTAATCCTGACCAACGCCGGATCGACGCCGAACCGGCTTGCCGCGACCTGCGCCACCTTTTGGAACAGGCCCTGTCCCATCTCGGTGCCGCCATGGTTGAGGTGGATCGACCCGTCCTGATAGACATGCACCAATGCGCCGGCCTGATTGAGATGGGTCAGCGTGAACGAGATCCCGAATTTTACCGGCGCATAGGCGATCCCGCGCTTTAGGATCGAGTTGTGCGCGTTCCAGTCCTCCACAGCCGCGCGCCGCACGGCATAATCCGACGAGGCAAGAAGCTGATCGGTCAGCCCGCCGAGGATGAAGTCGGTGACCTCCATCCCGTAATGCGTGATGTTCTCCCGCTCCGAATAGCGCGCCTTGGGCGAATGCGCGGCGCCGAACTTGTGGCCATGACCGGGCCCCGTCCCCACCTTGGTCTCAGCCTCGGCCTCGGCATAGAAATTGCGGCGCCGGATTTCGGCCCCGTCAAGACCGGTCTCATGGGCGAGGTGATCCATCACCCTCTCGATCCCCAGCATGCCCTGCGGCCCGCCAAAGCCCCGGAACGCGGTTGCCGATTGGGTATTTGTCTTGAGCCGGTGCGACGCGATTCGCATGGCGGGGATGCGATAGGCATTGTCGGAATGCAGCATCGCGCGGTCCGCCACCGGAAGCGACAGATCCTGCGACCAGCCGCAGCGCGCATATTGGGTGAACTCGATCCCGAGGATCTGCCCTTCGTCATCAAAACCCACGTCATAGGCGATGCGGAAATCGTGGCGCTTGCCGGTAATGACCATGTCGTCATCGCGATCATAGCGCATCTTGCAGGCCCGCCCCGTCAGGCGGGCGGCCACGGCGCAGGCCACGGCCAGCGCGTTGCCCTGGCTTTCCTTGCCGCCGAACCCGCCGCCCATGCGGCGCACCTCGACCCGGACCCCGTGCATCGGGATGCCAAGCGCATGGGCCACCTTGTGCTGGATCTCGGTCGGATGTTGCGATGAGGAATGGACGACCATGTCGCCGCCTTCCTGCGGAAAGGCCAGCGCCGCTTGCCCCTCGAGGTAGAAATGCTCCTGCCCGCCGATCTCCATCACGCCGGAAATCCGGCGCGGTGCGCCGGCAAGGGCCGCCTCCGTATCGCCCCGGCTCCATGTGATCGGGCCACCCTCGAAATGGCTGCCCGCCTCGAGCGCCTCGTCAATGGTCAGGATCGGGGTGCCGGCTTCGATCTCGACCCGGCCCAGCCGCGCGGCGTGACGGGCGGCAAGATGGCTTTCGGCGATGACCAGAAAGACCGCCTGCCCGACGTAATGCACCACGCCATCGGCCAGAAGCGGTTCGTCATGCGCGGCGGGAGAGACGTCGCAATCCCGGGGCAGATCGGCATGGGTCAGCACGGCCACGACCCCGGGCGCGTGGCGGACCGCGTCCAGATCCATCGACAGGATCCGGCCTGCGGCGACGGCAGAAGTGCCAAAGGCCAGATGCAGCGTGCCCGCAGGTGTCGGGATGTCGTCGACGTAGCGGGCCGCACCCGTCACATGAAGCGGGGCCGCATCGTGGGGCAGGGGGCGCGCGACGCTCATGCCCGGACCTCCAGCACGTTCACGTCTTCGCCGCGCATCTCGGCCACATGGCGGGCCAGGAGATTGCGGGCGGCCGCGAGCCTGTAGTCCGCCGAGGCCCGCATATCCGACAGCGGTGTGAAATCCTCCGCCATGGCGGCCTGCGCGTTCGCCAGAACCGGGGCGTCCAGCGGCTTGCCCGTGATCGCGGCCTCGACCGCGCGGGCACGTTTCGGGATCCCCGCCATGCCGCCGAAGGCGATCCGCGCCTCGCGCACGATGCCACCTTCGATCGTGAGGTTGAAACAGCCCAGAACGGCGGTGATGTCCTGATCGAACCGCTTGGATATCTTGTAGCAGCGCAAGGCAGGCGCCTGCGACGGGATGGTGATCGCTTCGACGAATTCACCCGGCGCGCGATCCTGTTTGCCATACTCGATGAAGAAATCTTCCAGCGCGATCTCGCGCCGTTCGTCACCGCACCGCAGGCGCAGCGTCGCGCCAAGCGCGATCAGCGCTGGCGCATTGTCCCCGATGGGGGAGCCGTTCGCGATGCTGCCGCCGATCGTGGCCGCGTTTCGCACCTGAACCGAGCCATAGCGCCGGATCAATTCGGCGTATGAGGGGAAGGGCTCGGCCAGCCGGTCCCACAGGGCCGACATCGTGGTTGTCGCCCCGATGATCAGGCGGTCGCCCTCTTCGCAGATGCCCTGCATATCGTGGCAGCCCGAGATGAAGGCCACGTCGCCCAGATCACGGAAATCCTTTGTCACCCAAAGGCCCACATCGGTGGCCCCCGCAATCAATGTGCCATCGGGATGGTCCAGATACCATTCTGCCAGCTCGTCCGAGGTTCGGGGCCGCGCCGCACCCTCGATCCCCGCGATATCGGGCGCAGTTGCGATCGCGCCCGCATCGGCTGTCATCCATTCGGGGACCGGGGCCTCGGCCGCATCTTCGGCGGCGCGAATGATCGGCGCATAGCCCGTGCAGCGGCACAGGTTGCCGGCCAGCCTGTCGTCGAAATCCGTCTCGCCGTTCAGATGGGCCACGGCCATCGACATGATGAACCCCGGCGTGCAGAAGCCGCACTGGCTTCCGTGCCGGGCGATCATCGCCTCCTGCACCGGGTGCAGGGTGCCATTCGGCCCCGCGATGCCCTCGACCGTGCGCACGGCCTTGCCCTCGAGCTGTGGCAGAAACAGGATACAGGCGTTCAGGGCCCGGCTGCCTTGCTCGTCGGTGACCATGACGGTGCAGGCGCCGCAATCGCCTTCGTTGCAGCCTTCCTTGGTGCCCGTCAGGCCCCGTTCGTCGCGCAGAAAATCGAGGAGTGTTCTCGTCGGAGGCGCAACGGCCTCCATGGATTCTCCGTTCAGAAGAAACCGTACAGCCATGCGTGTCAGACCCGCCGCCTTACCAGTCATACCGGGGTCTTGCGCGCGGTCGATGCGGCGTAGACAGCGCGCCCCTTTGATCGAACGTCATGTAAGCGCAGTCACGTGCCACTTGGCAAGCCCCGAGTGCCCGCCCGGTTCAGATGGTCGCGGCAAGCGCGCCAAGCTGCTCGGCCGCTGTCCCCCAGCCTGTCGAGAAGCCCATCTTTTCGTGCGCGTCGCTGGTCTCGGTCGTGGCGTGCATGGCCCGCGCCACATAGCGGCAACCGGTCCCCTCGGCCGAAAGCGTAATCTCGGCCGTGAACGCAAAGGACATCGGGTCGTCGTCAAAGGCATTGGGGTGAAATCCCGGGCCAAGCGCGCTGGTCCAGACCAGCCGCCGTCCTTCCTCGACCAGCAGGATACTGCCGGGATCGCCCGCAATGGTGCCATGCCCGGGCACCTCCATCACCGTGCGGAAGATGCCGCCCGGGCGCAGGTCGAGTTCGACCTCGGTCGTTTCCACGGGCTTCGGGGCGAACCATTGGCGGATCAGGTCGGGGTCTGTCAGGCACCGCCAGACATTGGCGGGCGACGCAGCAAGGCTGCGTTCGAGCGTGAGGGTCGATCCGTCTGACATGGTGCATTCCTTTATTGGCCGGGCGGCGGTTTTCGTTGTCGAGGCGTTAGCTTGTTTCCCGGTCCAGCCGTTCGGCCAGCGCATCCATCCGGTCCAGCCGGCCTTCCCAGATGCGGCGCTGCCGGGCGAGCCATGTTTCGGCCGCGCGCAGAGGAGCGGCCTCGATGTGAACGGTGCGGATGCGCCCCTTCTTATGGCTGCTGACAAGACCGGCCTCTTCCAGAACCCTGATGTGTCGGAGAAAGGTGGGCAGGGCGATGTCATGCGGTTCGTGCAGGTCCGACACGCTGGCCGGGCCGTCGATCAGCCGTTCGATCACGGCGCGTCGGGTCGGGTCAGAAAGGGCGGCGAAGAAACTGTCCAGATGGTTAGTCATAAGGCTAAGTAATTTGGCCTGATGTCATCCGTCAAGATAGTTAGATGAATAGCTAACCAATTCCTGCTTTCCCCCGGCTCGACCCACAAGATAGTGTGCCTTCCATGACCCAGACCCCCCGATTCATCCATCTTCGCCTGCATACCGAGTATTCGCTTCTGGAAGGGGCGGTGCCGGTCAAAAAGCTTCCCGGCCTGATCGCCGGCATGGACATGCCCGCCGTCGCGGTCACCGACACCAACAACATGTTCTGCGCGCTGGAATTCTCTGAAACCGCGGCCAAGGCCGGGGTGCAGCCGATCATCGGGTGCCAGATGTCGATGGCCTATCTGCCGGTCGAGCCGGGCAAACGGCCGCCGCTGCCGGCCGATCTTGTCCTGCTGGCGCAGAACGAGGCGGGGTACGAGAACCTGATGAAGCTGAATTCCTGCGCCTATCTCGATGCGGGCGGGGAACTGGCGCAGATTACGCTCGATGAGCTGGTGGCCCATCAGGACGGGTTGATCTGCCTGACCGGCGGGCCGGATGGCCCGCTTGGCCAGCTGATCGCGACGGGCCAGATGGACAAGGCCGAGGCGCTTCTCAAGACGCTTCATGGTGCGTTCGGCGACAGGCTTTATGTCGAGTTGCAGCGCTTTCCGGGCGATGACGGCGGGCCCGGCCCGCATGTGGCAACCGAACGGGGCCACGTGGAACTGGCCTACCAGATGGGTCTGCCGCTGGTGGCCACGAACAACGTCTATTTCCCCAAGTCGAGCCTGTTCGAGGCGCATGACGCGCTGATGTGCATCGCTGATGGTGCCTATGTCGATCAGCAGGAGCCGCGACGCCGGCTGACGCCGCATCACTACCTCAAATCCCCGCAGGAGATGGCGACGCTCTTTGCCGATCTGCCCGAGGCGCTGGACAACACGGTGGAAATCGCGCGGCGCTGCGCCTTCCGGGCCTACAAGCGCGATCCGATTCTGCCGAAATTCGCCGATGACGAGGTTGTCGAACTGCGCCGTCAGGCCAAGGAGGGGCTGGCCGCGCGGCTTGCCGTGATCCCGCACGCCGCCCCGGTCGAGGAATATGAACAGCGGCTGGAATTCGAACTTGGCATCATCGAAGGGATGGGCTTTCCGGGCTATTTCCTGATCGTGGCCGATTTCATCAAATGGGCCAAGGATCATGACATTCCCGTCGGGCCGGGCCGTGGCTCCGGTGCTGGCAGCCTCGTGGCCTATGCGCTGACGATCACTGACCTCGATCCGCTGCGCTACAGCCTTCTGTTCGAGCGTTTCCTGAACCCCGAACGTGTATCGATGCCCGACTTCGACATCGACTTCTGCATGGATCGCCGCGAAGAGGTGATCCGTTATGTTCAGGAAAAGTACGGCCGCGACAAGGTGGGCCAGATCATCACCTTCGGCGCGCTTTTGTCAAAGGCCGCGGTGCGGGATGTGGGTCGGGTTCTGCAGATGCCCTACGGGCAGGTCGACCGACTGTCCAAGATGATCCCGGTCGAAGGCGTGAAACCGGTCTCAATCGGCAAGGCGCTGGCGGACGAGCCGCGCCTGCGCGACGAAATTCGAGAGACCGAGCAGGACAGGCGCGAGGGCCGTCGCAACCCCGCCGCGCGGCTTTTCGAATATGCCGAAAAGATCGAAGGCCTGCTGCGCAACGCCTCGACCCATGCCGCAGGCGTCGTGATCGGCGACCGACCGCTGGACGCGCTGGTCCCGCTGTATCAGGATCCGCGCTCCGACATGCCGGCCACGCAGTTCAACATGAAATGGGTGGAACAGGCGGGCCTCGTCAAATTCGATTTCCTCGGCCTCAAGACCCTTACCGTCATCCAGAATGCGCTCGACCTGATCCGCAAGTCGGGCCGGCATCTGCACGAGGCGGCCGACGGCACGCGTCTGTATGACCCGGCCCCGGGCACGGAAGACGACATCGGTGCGATCCCGCTCGATGACGAGAAATCCTACGCGCTGTATTCCGCAGCCAAGACCGTCGCCGTGTTCCAGGTGGAAAGCTCGGGCATGATGGATGCGCTCAAGCGGATGAAGCCGACCTGCATCGAGGATATCGTGGCGCTGGTGGCGCTGTATCGCCCCGGCCCGATGGAGAATATTCCGAAATATTGCGAGGTGAAGAACGGGCTGTCAGAGCGCGACCGGTTGCATCCCTCCATCGACCACATCCTCGACGAAACGCAGGGCATCATCGTCTATCAGGAACAGGTGATGCAGATCGCGCAGGAAATGGCCGGCTACAGCCTTGGCGGCGCCGACCTTCTGCGCCGCGCCATGGGCAAGAAGATCCAGGAGGCGATGGACGCCGAAAAGCCAAAGTTCCTGAAAGGTGCCGCCGAGAATGGCGTCGACGAAAAGAAGGCGACCGAGGTGTGGAACCTTCTCGACAAGTTCGCCAACTACGGCTTCAACAAATCGCACGCCGCCGCCTATGCCGTGGTCAGCTATCAGACTGCATGGCTCAAGGCGAACCACCCGGTGGAATTCATGGCCGGCGTCATGAATTGCGACATCCACCTGACTGACAAGCTGGCCATCTATTTCCAGGAGGCCCGCAAGGGGCTGTCGATCGAATGCATCCCGCCCTGCGTCAACCGGTCGGAGGCGCAGTTCACCGTCGATCAGGGGCGGCTGGTCTATGCGCTGGGCGCGCTCAAGAACGTGGGCGTGGAGGCGATGCGCCTGATCACCGAAGCGCGCGGCGACAAGCCCTTTGTCACGCTGTTCGATCTGGCCCGCAGGGTCGATCTGAAACGCGTGGGCAAACGTCCGCTCGAGATGCTGGCACGGGCCGGGGCCTTCGATGTTCTCGATCCAAACCGGCGGCGGGTTCTGGAATGCCTCGATCCGCTGGTCGCCTATTCGGCGGCCGTCCACGAACAAAAGAGTTCCAGTCAGGTCAGCCTGTTTGGCGAGGCCGGCGAAGACCTGCCCGAACCGCGCCTGCCCGGCGTGCCGGACTGGCTCCCGGCGGAGCGGCTGGCCGAAGAGTTCAAGGCGATCGGCTTCTACCTGTCGGGCCATCCGCTCGACGATTACCTCGCGCCACTCAAGCGCAAGCAGGTTCTCACCCTCGACGAAGTGACGGTGAAGGCCGGGAAATCGCCCTGCATCGCCAAGATGGCGGGAACCGTCGCCGGCCGGCAGGAACGCAAATCCGCGCGGGGGAACCGGTTCGCCTTCGTGCAGCTGTCGGACCCGACCGGCAGCTACGAGGTGACGATGTTCTCCGACACGCTCGAGACAGCGCGCGAACATCTCGAGACCGGGTCGCAGGTCGTGATCACCGTCGAGGCCACGATGGAGGCCGACCAGCTGAAACTGCTGGGCCGGTCGGTCGCGCCCATCGACACGGTCGTGGCGGATGCAGGCCAGACGGGGCTTCGTATCTTCGTCGAGGAGGAGAAGGCCGTGCAGCATGTCGCGACCATCCTCAACAAGGCGCTTCAGGATGGCACACGCGGCGGGCGCGGCCCGATCTACATCAATCTCATGGCGCTCGACATGCCGGGCGAGGTCGAGATCGATTGCGGCGCAGAATTCCCCGTGACCCCGCAGATCAAGGGTGCCCTGCGGTCTCTGGACGGCGTGATCGAGGTCGAAGAGGTTTGACCCGGCGGGTCTCCGCCTGCCGCATGGACGAACGCGTCGCGCTTCGCTAATAGTCGGTGCGGGGAGAAAAGGGGACATCATGGCACTGCGCCTCGTGATCGCCGGCCTTGTTGCCGGTCTGGGCCTGACGGCCTGCTCCGACCCTCTGGGTGAGTTGGGGCGTCTCTCCGAGATGGATTTGCCGGAGGATGCACCGGTGGCCGCGCTCTCCGAAACGCCGGATGAGGCGTCTGAGCCCGGTCCCTTCGGGTTCCTGTCGCGGCTCCTCGGGGGGGACGATGATACGCCCGAAGAAGAGGCGGTCGAGGTGGCGGCTCTGGGCCCGATTGACCCCGAACAGGGCGATCCCGTCGAACAGCCCGGTGGCACGGATGCGATCCCGGGCGACGATACAATGGACAATGCGCAGCGCGATGATGCCGAGAACGACGCCGGCGGCGGCATTCTGGGCTTCCTGCGCAACAATCTGGGCCAGCCGGCCGATGGATCGGGGCCATCCCGAACCGGCCCCGATGCCGAAGTGATACCGCCCGGGCTTCAACTGGCCTACGGAGAGATCGCCACGGTCTGTGGCCTTTCGGCACGCGATCTTGGAACCCAGGTCGAAAGTGTTGCTGGATTTACCTTGCATGACACCGCACCGGGCAGCCGTAACTTGCGGACGTTCTACCTCACGGGGTTCTCTGATCGCTGCGCCCGGCAGTTTACCGGGGCGATGGTCATCTTCGGCGGGCCGGAGATGCATGAGACGATCCGCTACAGTTCCGGCACGAGCGGTATTCCCTACACCGAGACCGATACCGCCTACGAAGAGATCAAGGGCCGGGTCTGCGGGGTTCCCTCGGGTGAGCCGTGCGGCACTGCCATCGACCGGCTGTCGCGGAACATGACCTTCCTGTCGGTCTATTCGCGGTTCGGATCGTCGCCCCAATGGGCCGAGATCCTGCTCTATGACGACGAAGTCATCGCCATGGACATGAAATCCATCTGAGCCCTTACCAATGGGGCGGGCGTTCGTCGCCAAGAACGATTCCGCCGCTTTCGGCGGCCTCGCGTTCGGCCTCTCGCTCGATCAGCCGGGCCACGCGGGCGGTCAGCAGGGCGATATCGCGCTCCTGCCGGGCAACGATATCGGACAGGTCCTCGACCGTTCGGTTGAGGTGCGCAATCTGTTCCTGAAGGTGCGTGATGTCATCCATGCCCCCCAGATCGACCCAGCGGCCCCCGAAATCAAGCCCTGATCGTCGCCGGTCGTTGCCCTTGGCCGCGCCCCGCGTTAAAGCCACGCGGACGCGTCGAAAGGGCTAGGCAGATGGCGAAGAACAAGATCCGCCGCCCCCGGGCCGAAACGCCCAAGGGGTTCAGGGATTACTTCGGACCGGAGGTGACCGAACGGGCCGAGATGCTCGGCCGGATCGCCGAGGTCTATCATCGCTATGGCTTCGACGCGCTGGAGACGAGCGCGGTCGAGACGGTCGAGGCGCTGGGCAAGTTCCTCCCGGATGTGGACCGCCCCAACGAGGGTGTCTTTGCCTGGCAGGAGGAAGACACCGGATCGGGCGCCGACTGGGTTGCGCTTCGCTACGATCTGACGGCGCCTCTGGCCCGCGTCTATGCCCAGCACCGCAACGATCTGCCCACGCCCTACCGCCGTTATGCGATGGGCCCGGTCTGGCGCAACGAAAAGCCGGGGCCGGGGCGGTTCCGGCAGTTCTATCAATGCGATGCGGATACGGTCGGTTCGGGTTCCGTTGCCGCCGACGCCGAGATCTGCGCCCTGCTGGCCGACACGCTGGAGGCCGTGGGTATTCCGCGTGGCGACTACGTGGTGCGGGTCAACAACCGCAAGGTTCTGAACGGCGTGCTTGAGGCGATGGGCCTGTCCGACGAGGGGCAACGCGCCGCCGTTCTGCGCACCATCGACAAGTTCGACAAGGTCGGCGAGGCCGGTGTGCGCGAGCTTTTGGGCAAGGGCCGGCTCGACGCCTCGGGTGCCTATATCGACGGCGTTGGCCTGGCGGATGAGCAAGCGGAGCCTGTGATCGCGTTTCTCACGTCGCGTGACGAAGATGCGTCACGGACCATTGGCAACCTGCGTGCCGCTGTCGGCGACAGTGCGATCGGCGCCGAAGGTGTCGATGAGCTGGAACAGATTGCGGGCCTATTGGCCGCGCAGGGCTATGGCCCGGACCGGATCGTGATCGACCCGTCTGTCGTGCGCGGACTTGGCTACTACACCGGCCCGGTCTTCGAGGCAGAGCTGACCTTTGAGGTCACCAACGACAAGGGCCAGAAGGTTCAGTTCGGATCGGTCGCGGGCGGCGGGCGCTATGACGATCTGGTCAAGCGGTTCACCGGGCAGGAGGTGCCGGCCACGGGTGTCTCCATCGGGGTCGACCGGCTTCTGGCAGCTCTCCGGGCCAAGGGGCGGGTGGGCGGCGATGCCGCCACGGGGCCGGTCGTCGTGACGGTGATGGATCGCGACCGCATGGCCGATTATCAGGCCATGGTGGCAGAGCTCCGCAACGCGGGGATCCGCGCCGAGGTCTATCTCGGGAACCCGAAGAATTTCGGCAACCAGATGAAATATGCCGACCGGCGCGACGCGCCCGTCGCGATCATCGAGGGCTCGGATGAACAGGCGCGCGGCGTCGTTCAGATCAAGGACCTGATCCTTGGCGCGAAGATTGCGCAAAGCGCCAGCCTCGATGAATGGAAGGACAATCCCAGCCAATACGAGGTGCAGCGGTCCGACCTTGTAGAGCGGGTCCGTCTGATCCTGTCGGACAAGGAGGGCCGCTCATGAACGGGCTGCTTGCATTTCTGGGCCGTTGGGGCGTCTGGGCGATTGTCGGGGTCGGTGTGATCCTTGCCGTATCGGGCCTCGTTTCCGGCACGATGCGCGGCGTCACCGGCGGGGCCATCGTCATCGGCGTTGGCCTTCTGATCGGGGCGAGCATCAGGTCCCGGAAATGACCACCGAGGCGCAGATCGCCGAGGAGATCCAGGCCCGTTTTCTGGCCGAGGGGGCGGTGCATTTCGATGCCGACGTGCTTCAGCCGGCCGAAACGCTGCTCGACCTCTATGGCGAGGATCTTCGGGGCCGGGCCTATATCACGGCCGATCCCCTGCGCGGCGAGATGATGCTGCGGCCCGATTTCACGGTTCCGCTTGTCCGTATGCACATGGAGAACCGTGCCGATCCGGTGCGGTATGCCTATTCGGGCAAGGTCTTCCGCAAGCAGGAGGACCTGTCCGGCCGCGCGGCCGAATATCACCAGGTGGGCTTCGAACTGTTCGACGGTCAGGATGCCGCCCGCGCCGATGCCGAGGTGTTCTGCCTCTTTGCCGATGTGCTGTCGGGCCTGCCGCTGCGGGCCGTGACGGGTGACATGGGTATTCTTCTCGCGGCCGTGCGAGGCCTGAACACGACCGAGGATCGCAAGGCGGCCCTTCTGCGTCACCTCTGGCGTCCCGCGCGTTTTCGTGCGCTGCTGGAACGGTTTGGCGGCCGAACGCCTGTGCCCGATACCCGTGCTGCACTTCTCGCCGCCACCGATCCGATGGCTGAGGCCGGTCCCGAGATCGGCCTGCGCCGCCGGGCTGAGATAGAGGCAAGGATCGCGGCCCTGCGCGCCGATGCCGCCGCCGCCCCGATCCCGGGGGCCGAGATCGACAGGCTCGAAGCGCTTGCCGGCCTGTCGGGCGAGATGACATCGGCTCTGGGCGCCTTGCGCGATCTTGCCGTCGAAATGCCCCAGATCGCGAGCGCAGTGGATATGCTGAAGCGGCGTCTCGATGCGTTGGGCGCCGGGGGTGTCGCGGTCGAGACGCTGGATTTCGAGGTCAGCTTCGGCCGCACCAATCTTGAATATTATGACGGCTTCGTCTTCGGCTTCCTTCCCGATCCCTCGACCGGCCTGCCGCCCGCGGCCACGGGCGGGCGCTACGACGCGCTGACGCGCGTTCTGGGGCAGGGCCGCGAGGCCCCGGCCGTGGGCGGCGTGATCCGCCCCGCCGTGATCGCCGCCCTTCGCGGAAAGGGGCCCGCATGACCATCCGGCTTGGTGTGCCGTCCAAGGGGCGGTTGATGGAAAAGACCTTCGACTGGTTCGCCGAGCGCGGTATCCGTCTGGGCCGCGCGGGATCGGATCGCGATTACGCGGGCATTGTCGAGGGCATCGACGGTGTGGAACTCGTGCTTCTGTCCGCCGGAGAAATCCCCCGCGATCTTGCGCGCGGCTGGCTCCACCTTGGGGTGACCGGCTCCGATCTGGTGCGCGAAAAGATCGCCGGCTGGTCGGAACGGGTCGAACAGATGGCGCCGCTGGGCTTTGGTCATGCGGACCTGATCATCGCCGTTCCGGAATTCTGGGTCGATGTCGATACGCTCGACGATCTCGACGCGGCGGCGGCAGCCTTTCGCAAGGCGCATGGCCATCGACTTCGGATCGCCACGAAATATCACCGGCTGGTGCGCGAATTCCTGCGCGCCAAGGGCGTGGCCGATTACCAGCTTGTCGACAGCCAGGGCGCGACCGAGGGCACCGTGCGCACCGAGACCGCCGAGGCCATTGCCGATATCACCTCGACGGGTGCCACGCTGCAGGCCAATGGTCTGAAGATCCTGTCCGACGGGTTGATCCATCAAAGCCAGGCCACGCTGTTCCGGTCCAGAACAGCGGATTGGTCCCCCTCGCAGGAGGCGGTTCTGGCAGAGCTGACACGGCGCTGCGGTCTGACTGGATAAGGTCGCTTGAGGCCGAGCCGTCGCGGTCTTTCACCAGCCATTCGACCAGTGCAGTCCCTGCCATGTCTGTGGATCGGGTCCAGAGGATGACGCTCCTCCTCGCTTGACGCGGGACCCCGTCCAGAGATGGCGCCCTGTTGCGCCGACCCATGGCAAAGGTGCCCGACCTGCGTTGCACCCACTTTCGCAGGAAGTCGGGGTCTTCTGAAACCGAACGGCCCCGCCTCGGGAGGCGTCAGAGGATCCCGATCTCGGCAAGGGCTGCCGAAAGCTCGGGCGGAAGCGGTTCTTCGCCCTGGCGTGTCTTCGACAGGTCGGGCGGCGCGTCGCCCGGTTGCAGGTATCGCCAGCCCTGAAACGGGCGGCGCGGGGTTGCGGCTACGCGCACCACCTCCGGGTCCAGAACGATCGCGCAACGCCGCACGCCATCGGCGCTGTCGTATTCGTCAAGCCGCACGATGGACTGGCGGCACAGGATCATCCCCTTGATCACCCAAAAGATCGAGCCGCCGTTCAGCAACTCGGCCTCCCGTTTGGGCCACATGCGGGTGACATGACGCGGAAGCCCGTCCGGGGTCTGCGCCCGTCGGGTCGCCTGCCAGGCGGTAAGATCCTCGACCGTTTCGGTGCCGACCGAAAGTTTTTGCAGATGCAACATCGCTCACCCCCATGAGAGGTGTTGATCCTAACCCCGTGACGCCCGACTTCAAGGGCCGTCCGACGCTACATTTTGTTGACCCATGGGGGCGTTCACCATAAGTTCTGGGTCCTTCCCGACTCGTTAATCCCCTGACCGGAGCCCCAGATGACCCGTTTTGACGCCCCGATCGCCGAGCAGATCTGGAACATGAAGTACCGTTTCAAGAATGCCGACGGCACCCCGATCGATGCGACCGTCGAGGAGACCTGGCGCCGGATCGCGCGCGCCCTTGCCACTGTCGAGGATGAACCGGAAATCTGGGAAGAGCGGTTCCTCGAGGCGCTGACGGATTTCAAATACCTGCCCGCAGGCAGGATCACGGCGGGCGCGGGGACCGCACGGTCGGTGACGCTTTTCAACTGTTTCGTGATGGGCACGGTGCCCGACACGATGGCCGGTATCTTCGAAGCATTGAAAGAGGCCGCGCTGACCATGCAGCAGGGCGGCGGGATCGGTTATGATTTCTCGACCATCCGGCCCAAGGGCGCGCCGGTGGCGGGGGTGGCCGCCGATGCGTCCGGGCCGTTGTCGTTCATGGATGTCTGGGACGCGATGTGCCGCACGATCATGTCGGCGGGGTCGCGCCGGGGCGCGATGATGGCCACGATGCGCTGCGACCACCCGGATATCGAGGCCTTCGTCTCGGCCAAGTCCGATCCGTCGCGGCTGCGCATGTTCAACATGTCGGTTCTGGTCACCGATCCGTTCATGGACGCGGTCAAGGCGGATGGCCCGTGGGAGCTGGTCTTCGATGGCGTGGTCTACCGCACGTTGCGCGCGCGCGAGCTGTGGGACCAGATCATGAAATCGACCTATGATTTCGCCGAACCGGGGGTCATTTTCATCGACCGGATCAACGCGATGAACAACCTCGCCTATTGCGAGACGATCGCCGCGACCAACCCCTGTGGCGAACAGCCGCTGCCGCCCTATGGCGCGTGCCTTCTGGGCTCGATCAACCTCGCCCGTCTGGTCAGCGATCCGTTCGGCGATGCCGCGGCACTTGATGAAGATGCGCTGGACGATCTGGTCGCCACCGCCGTGCGGATGATGGACAACGTGGTCGACGCCTCCCGCTTCCCGCTGCCCGAGCAACGGGCCGAGGCGCAGGCCAAGCGACGGATCGGGCTGGGTGTGACGGGTCTGGCCGATGCTCTGCTGATGCTCAAGCTGCGCTACGGCAGCGAAGAGGCCGCCGCCCAGACCGAGGCATGGATGAAGCGGATTGCGCGGGCCGCCTATCTGGCCAGCGTGGATCTGGCCAGGGAGAAGGGGCCGTTTCCCCTGTTCGATGCCGAGAAGTTCCTTGCCTCCGGCACCATGCAGACGATGGACGAGGATGTCCGGGCGGCAATCGCCGAACATGGTATCCGCAACGCGCTTCTGACTTCGATCGCGCCCACGGGCACCATCTCGCTCTATGCCGGCAACGTATCGTCGGGGATCGAGCCGGTCTTTGCCTACAGCTATACCCGCAAGGTGCTTCAGCCGGACGGATCGCGCACCGAGGAAGAGGTCGTGGATTTCGCCGTACAGCTGTTCCGCGAGACGTTCGGCGCAGAGGCGGAACTGCCCGATTACTTCGTCAACGCCCAGACGCTCGCCCCGCAGGATCACGTCCGGATGCAGGCCGCGGCCCAGAAATGGATCGACAGCTCCATCTCGAAAACGATCAACGTCCCTGAAGACATCTCCTTCGCGGAGTTCAAGGATGTCTACATGGCCGCCTGGGATCAGGGTTGCAAAGGCTGCACCACCTACCGGCCCAATGATGTGACGGGCAGCGTGCTGAGCGTCAGCGAGACTGCCGAGAAGACACCCGCCGACGACCCCGCGCAGCTGAACGAAGGCGGTGACGTGATCTACATGTCCGAACCGCTCGACCGGCCGGCAGAGCTCGAAGGGGCGACCTACAAACTCAAGTGGCCCGACAGCGAACACGCGATCTACATCACGATCAACGACATTGTGCATGGCGGCCAGCGGCGACCCTTCGAGGTGTTCATCAACTCCAAGAACATGGAGCATTTCGCCTGGACGGTAGCGCTGACCCGGATGATCTCTGCGGTGTTCCGGCGGGGCGGCGACGTGTCCTTCGTGGTCGAAGAGCTGAAAGCCGTCTTCGACCCCCGCGGCGGCGCGTGGATGCGCGGCAAATACGTGCCCTCGATCCTCGCCGCCATCGGCGGTGTGATCGAACGGCACATGATTGCCATCGGCTTTCTGGCCGGTGAGGGGCAGGGCCTCAAAACCGATCCGCAGGCCGAGGTCGTGTCGCTGAACACGCCGCGCGGAAAGGCTTGCACCTCTTGCGGCAGCTACGACTTGCGCATGGTCGAGGGATGCATGACCTGTGCTTCCTGCGGCTATTCGAAATGCGGGTAGGCGCGCTTGGGTCATGACGGCCACCGATTTCTTGAAAAGAAATCGTCCGGAAACTTCGAAAGTTTCCGGTCATCGGTCGCCTTGGCTGGACTGTCGGTCATGCAGGCCGGACGGGTCGGATTGTGACCCACTTACCATAGGCGTATCAGACGGCCCCCCACGAGGGCCCGTCCTCATGGTCTTTCAACCTGTTTCTCCCCTATAGGTGGAAGGGAAGAACAAGAAAGACGGCTTATGCGGACGTTCGCACTTATCCTCGCGCTCCTTCTGACCGCACCTGGCCTTGCCCCGGCGCAGGACATGCAGATCCTCGGCTTCGGCCGGCTCTTCAACAATGACCGGATCGGCGATGGCGGGGACAAGTGGCGCACGGGATCGTATCAGCTTTCGGTGATCCGGGGGCCGGGCTGGTCCGGGGCGCTGCCATCCCGTCCCCTTGCGCTCCAGGAATTCCGCTTCCGCTCCGAAATCATCGCGCCGCGCACTGATAGTGTCGACCGGCCCTATGTCGGGGCGCTCAGCGCCGGGTTCCACACGCACCTCAGCCTTGGCCAACTCGGCGCAAGCCTCGGCGCCGATCTGACGGCCATCGGTCCGCAGACCGGCGTCTCCGCCCTGCAGGAACAGTTTCACGAGATCTTTTCGATCCCGGATCCAAAAGGCACCGAGACCCAGCTTGAAAACGCAGTCCATATTTCTGGCACGACCGAGCTGAACTGGCCCGTTCGCCTGACCGAGTTGGTGACAATCCGGCCATTCGCAGAAGGGCAGGCCGGGGTCGAGACACTTGCGCGGCTGGGCGCTGACGTCATCGTGGGGCGGGTGGGTCATGCCGACCTTCTGGTGCGCGATCCGGTCACCGGCCATTTGATCCGGGGGGTCGAGGGCGATGCCCTTGGCGTGTCCTTGGTGGCGGGCGCGGATTATGCCCGTGTGGCCGGCAGCGTCTTCCTGCCCGAGGATCGGGGCGTGTCCGCGACAGACGATCGCTACCGTGTCCGGATGGGCGTTCACTGGCAGTTGGCGCCTCTGGTGTCGTTCTTCTACGGGGCGACTTATCTGTCGGAGGAATTCGTCGGGCAGGACGAGGGCCAGATCCTTGGCGGTCTGAAGCTCAATTTCAACTTCTGAACAAAAAGTAAGTGCGCAGGCCTGAAGTGGCTTGATCTGGGTGATTCGCAGCCCTTAACTGTCGGCAGAAGTTCGCGCATCAAGACGCGGACCAGAAAAATGTAGGCAGGCATACAGGCATGATGACGGGCTTTCGTGGCACGTTTGTCATTTCCTGGTCGCAATCGGAGCTGGACGGAATTTGGGGTGCACCCATTTCCGCTCTGTCGGTCGGGTCAGCATGGAGCTGGACCGGAGAGGCCGTGCGCGTCGATGGTCCACCCGGGGTTCTGTCCCTAGGGGAGGCCGAGGGAATGGCGGATATCAGACGTCGGGCGGCTTTTGCCGTGCGGCGGCTCTTGGGCGCGGTCGCGGCCAATACCTCCGATCTGGACAAGGTCGTCGTGGACGAGCCGGATTTCGAAGCCGGCTTTACCGTGACCGACGGACGACACAGCTGGACGGTGACCCTGATCGACACCGATCCGGGCAGGCAACCGTTGGCAATGTTCGTGGGTGATGTCCCGCCCCGGCATGTCGATCTCTGGATCGTCAGTCATACGATTGACTTCGGCCAGAACAGCCGCATGACCCAATCTCCCGGTGGCGTGATCTGTTTTACCCCCGGAACCATGATCCTGACGGAAGACGGGCCCCAACCCGTCGAGGATATCGGCGAAGGCACCCGCCTTCAGACAAAGGACAACGGCTACGAAGAGGTCGTCTGGATCGGTTCGCGCCGGATCAGCGGTGCCCGGCTCTACGTGATGCCCCACCTGTCGCCGATCCGGTTCCGGGAAGGTGCGCTCGATCGTGACGTGCCCGATGCGGGGCTTCTGGTCTCGCCAGATCATCGCATGGTTCTGAAGGGCCCGAAGGCGCGCGATCTGTTCAATTCTGACGAAGTGCTCGTCTCGGCGCGGGACCTCGTCAATGATCGCAACATCATTGTGGACAGGTCGGTGAAGGAAGTGACCTACATTCACCTTCTGTTGCCGAGCCACCAGATCCTGTTCGCCAATGGCGTTGAATCCGAGAGTTTCCATCCTGCGTCTGCGGCGCTCTCCGGCGTCGCCCCGGATCAGCTGAACGCCATGTTCGAGCGGCTGCCCGAGATCACGGCCGACCCTGGCGCCTATGGGCAATATGCGCGCCGTGTCCTGTCACAATCCGAGGCCGCGATCCTGAGTCATCGCGCGGCCTGAACCAGCTGTTCGAGGATCGTGCGGCTGGCATCGTCGGCCGGGTGCATCAACTCGATCTGGATATCCGCATAGCTGATGTCTTCGACCGACCCGAACTGGGCGATGGTGGAGAACAACGACAGCACGCCCAGAGGCGTGCGGTACCGGATTGCGATGAAGGCCGGTTGCGGCCCGACAGGCGGCTCAGCGGCGGCAGGATGGTCGCGCAGGATCCGGGCGATCCACTCCTGTCGGACGGGATCGGGCCCGTAGTGCGCAACCTCTGTCCGAAGTCGGGTCAGCGTATGCCGGATCACCTCGCCGTGGTTCAGGATCGCCGACTTCAGCACCGGGTTCTCCAGCGTCTGACCCACCAGATTGTCGCCGATGCCGATGTTTGCCGCGCCAAATAGCGCGTCTGCTGCACGGTTGAGTTTTCGGATGCCCCAATCGTGGCCGATCGCGATGCCCGGGTAGGGATCGTGGGTCTCGAGCATCCGGTCTATTGCCGAGTCGAGCGGAACGAGGTCGGGCGCGTTCGTGGCCCGGTCGGAATACAAGGGGGCATAGCCCGCCTCGGACAAAAGCCGGTTTCGCGCGGCGCGGGGCACGGCCAGCACGTCGCTCAACCTCAGCACCATGCCCCGGCTTGGCCGGGCCCGTCCTGTTTCGAGGAAGGACAGGTGCCGGGCGGACACGTCGGCTTCGAGGGCGAGGTCAAGCTGGCTCAGCCGTCGCCTTGTGCGCCAATCCCGCAACACCTGACCGAATGTATCTCCCATACGCGCCTCCGTCTGGCCCCCCGGTCACCATAGCGGCGCGGGGCAGGGAAGGCACTTACCTCCGAGGTAATTGAGACGAGGCCCGCGATGGGGCTAGGCCGGTGGCCAAATCTGCAACCGAAAGGATGACATCGTGACCCACGCCTCCGCCCGGAAACTGGTCAAGCTGACCGCGCTCCTTATCATTGCCCTGCCGGGTATTCCGCTTGCGCTGGCCGCCGTGCCGACGCTTGCCGGCCCGGCCAACCTGTTTTTCGGGCTGGCCCTACTGGGTGGCGAAACGGCGATTACCGAACCGGCGGGTCGGCTTGTGGTTGCGATCCTCGGGGGAGTCGTCGCCGGTTGGGGCACGCTGGTCTGGCTGGTCGCGGATCGCCTCTATGCCCGTGACCCGGCGCTTGCCGGGTCGATGCTCTTGATATCGGCGAGCGTCTGGTTCGTGATCGACAGCACGGCATCTGTCATCGCGGGGGCCCCGTTCAATGTGGTTCTGAACCTTCTGTTGGCTGCGGTGGTCTTTGGGCCGATCCTTCTGGCCCGGCGCGCGACGCAGGTGGCTGCGACAGACCATTGACACCCGCGCAGGTGCGCTTATAAGCCGCCGCTCATTGGTGTTGGTGGCCCCCGCGAGGGGATGCCCTGTCGCTCCGGCCAAATCCGGGGAGAGGACAACGCCCTTCGAAACCTGAACGAAGGAGATCAGACGGTGACAAAACGCACCTCTGCCAAGTACAAGATCGATCGCCGCATGGGCGAAAACATCTGGGGTCGCCCCAAATCCCCCGTCAACCGCCGTGAATACGGCCCCGGCCAGCATGGTCAGCGCCGCAAGGGCAAACTGTCGGATTTCGGCACCCAGCTGCGCGCCAAGCAGAAGCTCAAGGGCTACTACGGCGACCTGACCGAAAAGCAGTTCCGCCGCATTTATTCCGAAGCCGAGCGGGTCAAGGGCGACACCGGTGAGAACCTTATCGGTCTGCTCGAGCGCCGCCTCGATGCGGTCGTGTATCGCGCGAAATTCGTGCCGACCGTGTTTGCCGCCCGCCAGTTCGTGAACCACGGCCATGTCGAGGTGAACGGCCAGCGCGTGAACATCCCCTCCTACCGCGTGAAGGAAGGCGACGTGATCTCGGTTCGCGACAAGTCCAAGCAGCTTGCCGTCGTTCTCGAGGCCGTTCAGCTGCCCGAGCGGGATGTTCCCGACTACCTCGAGGTCGATCACTCCAAGATGACAGCCAGCTTCGTGCGTACACCGACCCTCGCCGATGTGCCGTATCCGGTGATGATGGAACCGAACCTCGTGGTCGAATTCTACGCCAAGAACTGATCCGTTCTTTCAGCGCATTCCGAAGGGCCGCGCCTTTGCGCGGCCCTTCGTCGTTGGTGCGCCCCGGTCCGGTTGCGACGGGGTGGCCCGTTGCCCGCAGCCGGTTCAACCGGTATCACGCCCGGACCTGCCCAAAGCGGGCGCGCAACAGAGGAAGGTCAATCCCATGACGGATCATCCCGTTTACGCCAAGATCGACGGACCCATCGTCATGATCGGCTTCGGCTCGATCGGCAAAGGCACCTGGCCCTTGATCGAACGCCATTTCGATTATGACCCCGCGCAATTCGTGGTGATTGAACCAAATCCGGCCAACCATGACTTCCTCAGGGAAAACGGGCTGCGGTTCGTCGAGACGCCCCTGACGCCCGAGACCTATCGCGATGTGCTGGGCGGGCTTCTTGAGCCGGGCCGTGGGTTCTGTGTGAACCTGTCGGTCGATACGTCCTCGCTTGATCTGATGAAATTCTGCCGCGAGATCGGCGTGCCCTATATCGACACCGTGGTCGAACCCTGGGCCGGCTATTACTTCGGCACCGAGGACAATGCCGCCCGCACCAATTACGCGCTGCGTCAGGCCGTGCGCGACGAAAAGGCCGCCAATCCGGGTGGCACGACGGCTGTCAGCTGCTGCGGCGCCAATCCCGGCATGGTCAGCTGGTTCGTGAAAGAGGCGCTTCTGACGCTGGCCCGCGACACCGGGCGCGAGGTCGTCCCGCCGCAGGACCGCGACGGCTGGGCCCGTCTGATGCAGTCGCTGGGCGTCAAGGGCGTTCACATCGCGGAACGCGACACGCAGGCCCGGCGCAAGCCGCGCCCCCGCAACGTTTTCGTCAACACATGGTCGGTCGAGGGCTTTATCGCCGAAGGGTTCCAGCCGGCGGAGCTGGGCTGGGGCACGCATGAGACGTGGTTTCCCGAGAACGGCCACCGGCAAGAAACCGGCTGCAAGTCCGCGATCTGGCTCGAGCGCCCCGGCGCGATCACCCGTGTTCACACATGGTGCCCGACGCCGGGCCCGCAATTCGGATTTCTCGTGACGCATAACGAGGCCGTCTCGATCTCGGATTACTACACCGTGGGCGAGGGCGATCACCCCGAATTCCGCCCCACCTGCCATTATGCCTATCACCCCTGCGACGATGCGGTGCTGTCGCTGCACGAAATGTTCGGCGCAGGTCGCCAGCAGGAGGTGCACGAGATCCTCGAGGTCGACGAGATCGTCGAGGGCATCGACGAGCTGGGCGTGCTGTTGTTCGGGCATGAGAAAAACGCGCTCTGGTATGGCTCGCGCCTGTCCAATGACGAGACGAAATTGCTGGCTCCCTATCAGAATGCAACCGGTCTGCAGGTCACCTCGGCCGTGTTGGCGGGCATGGTCTGGGCGCTGGAAAACCCCAATGCCGGCATCGTCGAGACCGACGAGATGGATCATGCGCGCTGCCTCGAGGTGCAAAGGCCCTATCTTGGCCCGGTGGAGGCGCATTACACCGACTGGACCCCGCTTCAGGACCGGTGGGAGCATTTCCCCGAAGACATCGACGAAAGCGATCCGTGGCTCTTCCGAAATGTGCTTGCGTCCTGAGACCGCTTTCACTGGCACAGGCCAGAGGCCGCGGCTAGAAGGCCACGACGGAATCGCATTGGCGGCAGGACAATGACACAGCTGCGTATTCAGCCCGGTATCATGGAAATTGCCCTCTACGAGGGCGGCAAGTCGGCCTTGGCCGGGCATAGCGACGTGCTCAAGCTGTCGTCGAACGAAAACCCGCTTGGCCCCCCGCCCGCGGCGCAACAGGCGATCCGGGAGGCGGCCGCGACGGTTCACCTTTATCCGTCCACCGATCATGCCGAGCTGCGCGCCGCCATCGGCGAGGTTCATGGCCTCGATCCCGAGCGCATCATCTGCGGCGTCGGCTCTGACGAGGTTCTGCAATTCGTGACGCAGGCCTTCTCGGGCCCCGGTGATGAGATCATCCACACCGCGCACGGCTTTTCCATGTATCCGATCCTGTCGCACATGGCCGGCGCCACGCCTGTCTGCGTGCCCGAGGTCGACCGCGTTGTCGATGTGGACGCGATCCTGGCCGCGGTGACGGACCGGACCCGGATCGTGCTTCTGACGAACCCGGGCAATCCCACCGGCACCATCCTGCCCGATGCGGAACTTGTCCGGTTGGCCGATGGTCTGCCCGAGGATGTCATCCTCGTGATCGACGCGGCCTATGCCGAATATGCCGAAGGCTATGATGGCGGGGCATCGCTTGCCAGCTCGCGGCGTAACATCCTGATGACGCGGACCTTTTCCAAGATTTACGGTCTGGGTGGCCTGCGGATCGGATGGGGCTATGCCGATCCCGCAATGATCGCCGTGATGACCCGCATCCGCCAGCCGTTCAACCTGTCGGGGCTGCAGATGGCGGCGTCGATCGCGGCGGTGCGGGATCTCGACTGGGTGCGCGATTGCGTGGCGCTCAACGCCGATCAACGGGCGCGCCTGACGGGCGCCTTGCGCCAACTGGGGCTGGCCTGCGACGACAGCCAGACGAATTTCGTGCTGGCGCGTTTCACCGACGAGGCCGAGGCGATGTCGGCCGATGCCGCGCTTCAGGCCGACGGGATCATCGTGCGCCGGCCCACTTCCTATGGCTTTGCCGAAGGGCTGCGGATCACTGTGGGCGACGAAGCCCAGACAGGCCGCGTCATCGACACCCTGACCCGCTGGCGGGAGGGCGCTGCATGAGCCAGCTCTACGACCGTGTGGCCCTGATCGGGCTGGGCCTGATCGCGGGCTCCATGGCGCATGCCATGCGCAGGGGCGGCCTCGCGGGGGAGATCACGGGCTTTGCCCGCTCGGCCGAGACGCGCGCTGTGGCCGCTGAGATCGGCCTTGTCGATCGGGTCTGCGACAACGCGGCCGAGGCGGTGAAAGACGCCGATCTCGTCGTTCTTGCGGTTCCCGTGGGCGCGATGGAAAGCGTGATCACCGAAATCGCTCCGCATCTGGCGCAGGGCGTAACCGTCACCGACGTGGGTTCGGTCAAACGCGCGGTGATCGAGGCTGTTGCCCCGCATCTTCCCGAAGGTGTGACCTTCGTGCCGGCCCACCCGCTTGCCGGGACAGAACATTCGGGGCCGCGGTCGGGCTTTGCGGAACTCTTCGACAACAAGTGGTGCATCCTCGTTCCGGGCGATGCACCGCGGCCCGCCGTGGACAGGCTGGGCGATTTGTGGCGGGCGATGGGCTCGTCTGTCGACGAGATGGATGCCGATCACCACGATCTTGTTCTTGCGGTCACGTCCCATACGCCGCATCTTATCGCCTATACGATGGTGGGCGTGGCCGACGATCTGCGGCGTGTCACCGACAGTGAGGTTATCAAGTATTCGGCGGCCGGTTTCCGGGATTTCACCCGCATCGCCGCCTCGGACCCGACGATGTGGCGTGATGTGTTCCTGACCAACAAGGATGCGACCCTGGAGATCCTGGGCCGGTTCACCGAGGAATTGTTCGCCCTTCAGCGCGCGATCCGTCAGGGCGATGGCGATCTTCTGCATGATTACTTCACCCGGACGCGCGCGATCCGTCGCGGGATCATCGAGGCCGGTCAGGATACCGACGCCCCCGATTTCGGCCGCGCCAAGGCGGCCAAGAGATGAGGTTTCGCGGCTGGGTCCGTGCCGGGGTTTGTGCCCTTGCCCTTGCCGCCCTCCCGATGGCCGTCCCGGCCGAGGCCCCGCTCACATCGATACGGCCTCAGCTGCGCATCATCGAGGCGCCCGCCCGGCCCGTTGCGCGACCGCGGCCCATAGCCGTCGAACTTGCGCCGAACGAACCGGTCGAAGCGGCCACGACCGAGCTGCCCGATATCCTGTCTCCGGCCGGCCCGGCGTTGAGCGAGCGGCGCAAGGCGCCCTTTCCCGGCGATCCGGGCCAGCTTGCCTCGACCGAAGAACGGATCGAGGCCGCGACATCCTTGCAGCCCGGCATCGGCGATCTGGCCGAGATTTTCGCCGTTGCGATGGCACGCCCCGCGCCAGCTGTCCTGCGAGGTGATCCGCCCGAACGCCCCGATCTGAGGCTTGTGTCGCGCCCGCCGCAGCCGGCCGGTCCCGTCTATTTCGACACGCCCGCCATGCCGCTTATCTACGGCGCTGCAACGCTCGCGCCGTTGCCGGATATCTCGGACCTTGCGGTGCCGCTTGCCTTGCGTCCTCCGGAACGGCCCGAACAGATCACCCGCGCGGCCGAGGCCGCCCGTGCCGCCCGCGCCCGGGGCTCTGTCTGCGGCAACCTCGAGATACAGGGAACCGTCCTGGGCGCCGTGCCCGGCCCCGGCTCTTGCGGGGTCGAGGGTGGCGTGCGGGTGACGTCGGTTGCCGGTGTCCGCCTGTCGACACCTGCCACCATGGATTGCCGGACGGCGCAGGCGCTCCATCGCTGGGTCGAAAACGGTGCGCGCCCGGCTATCGGCAATGCCGGCGGCGGCCTCTCCACGATCCGGGTGGTCGGTCACTATTCCTGCCGGACACGCAACGGCGGCTCCCGCCTGTCAGAGCATGCCTACGGGCGCGCTATCGACATCGCCGGGTTCGACCTGCGCGACGGGACGCGGATCAGCCTGATCAACGACTGGAATACCAGCGCCCATGCAGCGCGCCTGCGCCAGATGCATCAGGCAGCCTGCGGGACGTTCGGCACGGTCCTGGGCCCGGATGCCAACGCGGCGCACCGGGATCATTTCCACTTTGATACTGCCCGCTATCGCAGCGGATCCTACTGCCGCTAGGGCAGGGTGATCCGGCCCAGCGGGATCCCGGCAACCCGCAACGCACCGCCCCTGAATTCAAGCGGAAAGCGGACCGAACCGTCGGGATCGGTCACCGGGGCGAGCGCGCGTGCGAGGGTTTCGGCGCCCTCGGGGGTAAGTCGCCCAAGGCTCTGCAGAGCCTCGATCAGCGCTGTCGCGTCGGAAGCCTGAAAGTCCGCCGTTGCGGTGACATCGCCATTGGCACCGAACGCGATCTCACCCGGGCCTGACAGGGTCAGACCCGCCCAGCGGAGCGTCGCATCGCGCAGCTCGATCCGCCGGGGCAGGAGCCCCGTCATCTGCCGGTCGATCGGCGCATCGAGGATCATTGCACCGTCGATGCGGATCGCGGCAGGGCTGTCGGAGTAGCCCGCGGCAGGCAGAAAGGTCAGCCCGGTCAATTCGCCGAAGATGTCATAGCGGTGGCCCTCATCGTCGCCGCCGGCCTCCCGGATCGCCAGAAGCGCGCGGGCGATCATGGCCGATCCGCCGTCGGAGGCGGTTACGTCGATCGTGTCCGCCTCGAGCGTTGCCTGCCGCAACGGGACCGAGGCCGACACGCCGACCTGCGCGCTTGCCCTCATCCGTCCGGATTGAATGTCGAATGTCCTGTCGGCCAGCCTCAGGCTCTGGCGATCCGGCCAGACCGCGATCACCTTGTGCGGCGAATAGGACAGCATGAACAGCTGGAAGAACGGCGCTTGCCATCCGATCCGCCCCTCCGCCATCTCGAGGTCGATACCTTCGATGGTCGTGTCGAAGCGCGAGGGAAATCCGATGGTGTTCAGGCTGTCATAGCTGATCCCGGGGCGGTCCAGCGCATCGCGCGCCGCCTGTTCGATCCCGGCTCTGCCGAAAAACCAATATCCGCCATACAAAACGGCCAATACGGCAAGCAGAAGGGGCAGAAACCTTGGCAAAACGCTTTCCTTTCGGCTTTCGGCATGTTTGACCTGAGCTGTTACAGACAACCTGCGCGCTCCGCCAGACATCGGCCGGGGCATCTTCGGGGACGGCAATGACACTTTGGGTCTTTGGGTATGGATCGTTACTTTGGAACCCGGGCTTTGAACCGGCCGAGGCGGCGACGGCCCGGTTGCACGATTACCACCGCAGCTTCTGCATGTTGTCGATCCACCACCGCGGAACCCGGGCCAACCCGGGGCTCGTCCTCGCGCTGGATGAAAGCCATGGCAGCACCTGCACCGGTGTCGCGCTGCGCGTTGATCCAGCCGAGGAGGGCGCCGTCCTCGCCCAGTTGCGCGAACGCGAGCTGATCTCGTCGGCCTATGTCGAACGGGAGCTTCCGCTTGCCCTCGGTGACGGGCGCGACATCACGGCACTGGCCTACGTGATCGACCCCGAACACGAACAATATTGCCAGTTCGACCTCGAGACGCAGGCCCGCATGATCGCGGGCGCGACCGGCGGACGTGGCCCGAATGACGAATACCTTTTCAACACTGCCGCCCATCTTCAGCAGATGGGCATCCAAGATGCCGATATGGAATGGCTTGTGGCCCGCGTCCGCGACCTTGTCGCCACGCCTAGTGGGCCGAAGGTTGCAAATACCAAAATATAGTTGGGTTTCCGAGCGCTGACCCCTATCAAGAGCGTAACAACATTTCACCCGAGGAACGCATCCGTGCTGGAAGCGCCGGAAGTCGAAACCAGACCGCAATTTACCCAGCCGGTGCGGCAACTCACCTCGATGCTGGTGGTGATCGCGCTTGTCGGCGCGGGCCTCTATTTCGGTTTCGATACGATCCGCGGGATCTTCGAAGCCAACCCCTACCTCAATAGCGTGATCGCCTCGGTCTTTGTGCTGGGGGTGCTGTCCTGTTTCCGGCAGGTGATCCAGCTGGGCCGATCGGTGAACTGGATCGAGGGGTTTGCCTCGCAGAACCCGGGCCACGAGATGGTCAAGGCTCCGGGGCTTCTGGCACCGCTGGCCACGCTCCTGCGGTCACGGGGTGCGCGGATGCAACTCTCGGCCTCGTCCTCGCGGTCGATCCTTGATTCCGTGGCACAGCGCATCGACGAGGATCGCGAGATTACGCGTTATCTGGGCAACGTCCTGATTTTCCTCGGCCTTCTGGGCACGTTCTATGGGTTGGCAACGACGGTGCCGGCCCTTGTGGATACGATCCGGGGCCTCAATCCGCAGGAAGGCGAAAGCGGGACGGCCGTCTTCAGCCGTCTTCAGGCCGGGCTCGAGGCGCAGCTGGGCGGCATGGGCACGGCGTTTTCGTCGTCGCTTCTGGGTCTGGCGGGGTCGCTGGTCGTCGGCTTGCTGGAATTGTTCGCGACGCATGGCCAGAACCGGTTCTACCGCGAACTTGAGGAATGGCTGTCGACGATCACGCGGGTCGGGTTCTCGTCCGGGGACGAGGGCGTCGGCAGTGAAACGGCGGCGTTCGGCGGTGTGATCGACAACCTTGCCGAGCAGATGGAAGCGCTGCAGGTGATGTTCACCCAGACCGACATCGCGCGCAGCGAAGTCGATGGCAAGCTGGGGGAACTGGCAACCGCGATCACGGACCTGTCGCGCCGGATGGAAAGCAGCGACACCTCGGCCGCGCTGATGCGGATTGCCGAGAGCCAGGAAAAACTGATCAACCGACTGGGCGATGTGGGCGAGGGGATCGATCCCGAAAGCCGGATGCGCCTGCGCTCGATCGACGTTCAGATGCTGCGCATTCTCGAGGAATTGTCGGCCGGCCGGCAAGAGGCCGTGGCTGATCTGAAATCCGAGCTTTCGTCCCTGTCGCGGGCCCTGCGCCAGTCCAAGCCGCGCCCGACCCGGCCCCTGCATCCCGGGACTGAACCGCCACGCGAGCAATCGGGAGGCTAGCGGCGATGGCGCTTCAGCGTCGATCCACCGAAAGGTTTCGCGCCTCGATCTGGCCCGGCTTCGTCGATGCGATGACCGGTCTTTTGCTGGTTCTGATGTTCGTGCTGACGATCTTTACCGTGGTGCAGTTTTCGCTGCGTGACACGATATCGGGGCAGGCCAGCGAACTCGATCGGCTCTCTGCCGAGGTGGCAAGCCTTGCCTCGGCGCTTGGTCTGGCCGAGGAGCGATCTGCCGAACTTGAGGCCGAGGTCGGGTCGCTTTCCTCCGATCTAAACGATGCCAACGCCCAGACAGAGGCGCAGGCGTCGCTTATTGCGACGCTGACCGAGGAGCGCGATCAGACGGCCGAGGCCCTGTCCGAGGCGCAGGCCCGGATCCTTGGCTTCGAGGCGCAGGTCGCGGGCCTTCTTGAAGATCGCGCCGAGGCGCAGGAGCGGATTTCGGCCTTCGAGGCACAGGTGGCAGGGCTTCTGGCCCGGCAACAGGAAGCCACGGATACGATCGCCACGTTGCGCGGCGAAGCCGAGACCGCCGCCGCGCGGATCGCCTCGCTCGAAGACGAAGGTGACGCCGCATCGGCGCGGATCGCCGAACTGGAACAAGAGCAAGAGGGCGCCCGCGCCACCATCGAGGCGCTTGAAGCCGCGCGCACGCGTCTGATCACGGAACAGGAGGCGCTCAACCTCGCGCTTGCGCAGGCCCGCGACGAGATTGACGCCGAGGCCGAAGCCGCGCGCCTTGCCGCCGCCCGGGCCGACGCGCTCGATGCCCTGATCGCCGATTTGCGCCGTGCGTCGGAGGCCGATGCCGCCCGCATCGCCGCCCTGACCGAGGCCGAGGCCGCCACAGGGGAGCAGCTTGCACAGGCCCGCGCCGCACTCGAGGCCGCCGCAGCGGCTCAACAGGCGACCGATGACAATCTGGCCGCGACCCGGGCCGAGCTGGACGAAACCGAGGCTGCCCGGCAGGAGGCACTTGCCCGCGCTGCTGATCTGGCACGGCAATTGTCCGAGGTCGACGAGGCCCGCATTGCCGCTTTGGCCGAATTGGAATCGAACATCGAGTCGCTCAGCCTGACAGAGGCGGAACGGTTGGCCGAGGCTGCCGCCGCGCAGGCCCTGCGCGACCGGCTTGAGACTGCTGAAGCCGAGCTGACGGCGATGACCCTCGCTCTTGAGGAACAGCGCCGGGAGGCTGAAGAGACGCTGACGCTTCTCGCGGCGGCGCGCGCCGTGCAGGAAGACCTCGACATCAGGTTGGCCGAGGCGCTTCTGTCGCTTTCGCAGAGGGACGATACCCTGTCGCAGACACAGGCGGCCCGAGAAGATCTGGACGCGCGGCTTCTGGCCGCGCTGGAACAGCAAGAGGCGACGGAGTTGCAACTCGCCGCCGCAAACGCCCGCCTCGACGAGGCGACGCGCCAGACCGAAGAGCTGTCGGTTCGCCTTGCGGCCGCTCTGGCCGAACGCGACGAGATGGGGGCCTCGCTCGACGCCACGCGTGCTGCGCTCGAACTGGCGCTGGCGCAAAGCACTCTGACACAGGCCGAGATCCAGGAACGCCTTGCCAGCGCGATCCTTGCGCAAGAGACGCGTCAGGCGCAGATCGAAGAGGCCCAGACGCGCATCTCGACCCTTGAGGAGCGGTTGCGCTCGGCCCTTCTGGCGAACGAGGATTTGCAGGCGCGGCTTGATACCATCGCGGCGACCCGCGATGAGGCCGAAACCTCTCGTGCCGCGCTTCGTGATCAGCTTGCCGCTGCGCTGGAAGAGCTTGCGTCGGCCCGCGCGGCCGAGCAATCGGCCGAAGCCCTGCAAGCCGAGGCGCTGAGCGAACGCGAACGGCTGGACCGGCTGTTGGCAGAGGCCAATACCGCACTCAGCGTCGAGGAAGCGATTTCCGCCGAAAGCCAACGCGAGGTGGCCCTGCTGAACGAACAGGTCACGGAACTGCGCTCTGAATTGGGGCGTTTGCAGGCCCTTCTGAACCTCGCCGATGAACGTGACGAAGAGGCACAGGTCCAGATCGAAAGCCTCAGCGCCCAGCTCAATACCGCGACCCTGCGGCGGCTGGCCGAAGAACGACGGCGCGCCCAACTGGAAGAGGAACTGCGCCTGCAGGCCGAAGCAGAGGCCGCCCGGCTTGCCGCCGAGGCGCAGAATCTTGAACGCTACCGCTCTGAATTCTTTGGGGAACTACGAGAGATCATCGGTCAGACCGAAGGTATCCAGATCGTGGGCGACCGCTTCGTCTTCTCCTCCGAGGTGCTGTTCGAACCGGGAGCGGCGCAGCTGTCGCCCGAAGGGCAGGACGAAATTTCGAAGATCGGAGCGACTTTGCGCCGTATTGCCCGCGAGATCCCCCGCGAGATCGACTGGATCATTCGGGTTGATGGCCATACCGACAATGTGCCGCTGTCGGGCTTGGGCGAATATGCCGACAATTGGGAACTCAGCCAGGCGCGCGCGCTGTCGGTCGTGCGCTACATGATCGAAAACGAGGGCATCAGCCCCGACAAACTGTCGGCCAACGGCTTTGGGGAATACCGGCCGATCAACACCGAAGACAGCGACGAGGCCCGTGCACAGAATCGGCGGATCGAGCTGAAGCTGACCGAGCGCTGATCCTAGTCGATTTCGCCGATGACGGTGGTTTCGTCGATCACTACCCCGTTCCGGATCACGCTGAGTGTCCCGCGATAGGCGCCGGCAGGCCAGCCCTCCGCGGGCGCGCGCCGGCCGAAAGCGCGGAACAGCTGCGCCTGTGTCCGGTCAAGGGTGACATCCTGCGCGAAGGTCGGCCCGTCGGGGCCTTGTGCCACAATACGCAAAATGTCGCCGGCCTGTCCTCCGAACAGGTAGCCCCACAGTACCAGGGGTGCAGCCCGATCCAGATCAGGCTCCGGGAGGCCAGCCTTGATCGCCGCGTACTCAGGCACAGAGGTCGCAAAGGCCGCGTCGATCAGAGCGCCCGGTTGATATGCGGGCGGCGACAGCCAAAGGCTGTCCGATGGGTCGGGATCGCAGGTCTCCGTGGCTGACGGGGCGAAGGGATCGACGATGTCGCCGTTGCGGCGGACCGTGAGGTGCAAGTGCGGGAACTGGGTCATGCCCGACAACCCGACCTCGCCGATCCTGTGGCCTGTCGGGACGACCTCGCCCTCGGCAACCGTCACAGAGCCGCGGGCGAGATGGCAATATTGTGTCTGCCAGCCGTCGCCATGATCGATCGCAACACCATTCCCGCATTCGCGACCGGCGACGTCCGGCGCGTCGGGAGTGGTTTGCAGGATGTCTGCCATGCCGTCTCTCACGCCGATGACGCGCCCCGGGGCCGCGGCCAGAACTGCAACGCCCGGTGACAGATCAGCCAGGGTCCGGAGCGCGAAATCGGTGCCGCGATGGCCGTCATAGCTAAGCGGGCCACAACGAAAATCCGTGGCGCCGGGCCCCGGATCGCGATCGACAAATTGCTGGATGTGGCAATTCTCGCCCAGCCGACACTCGATCGGCAGGGCCAGAAACGGATCGGCCCCCGCACCCGATCCGAGTGCGAGGGCCGAAGCCAGTATCAGCGCCGGATGGCGCATATGCGATCAGTCTGCGGTCAGAAGCGGAGGCTTCTTCGCCGTCAGCTGCGCCTTTTCGGGCGATTTGTAGCGCAGGTCGATCTTGTCGTTCTTGACACCGACCTGAACAATTCCGCCCTTTTGCAGCTTGCCGAACAGCAGTTCTTCGGCCAGCGGCTTCTTGATGTTTTCCTGGATCACGCGGCCAAGCGGTCGCGCGCCCATCTTGTCATCATAGCCCTTGTCGGCCAGCCATTCGGCCGCTTTGGATGTCAGCTCGATATGGACATTGCGGTCCATCAGCTGAGCCTCGAGTTGCAGAACGAACTTCTCGACGATCTGCATGATGACCTCTTTCGGCAGAGCGCCGAAGGAAATCACAGCATCCAGACGGTTGCGGAATTCCGGCGTGAAGGTCCGTTCGATCGCCGCCGTATCCTCGCCCTCGCGACGGTCACGGTTGAAGCCGATGGCCTCTTTCGCCTGTTCGGATGCGCCGGCATTCGACGTCATGATCAGCACGACATTGCGGAAATCGACGGTCCGGCCGTTGTGGTCGGTCAGCGTGCCATGATCCATGACCTGCAGCAGAATGTTGTAGACATCCGGATGCGCCTTTTCGATCTCGTCCAGCAGCAGCACGCAATGCGGGTGCTGGTCGACACCGTCGGTCAGCAGACCGCCCTGATCGAAGCCGACATAGCCCGGAGGCGCGCCGATCAGGCGGCTGACGGCATGTTTCTCCATGTATTCCGACATGTCGAACCGCAGCAATTCCACGCCCAGAATATCCGACAGCTGCTTGGCTACTTCGGTCTTGCCGACGCCCGTGGGCCCGGCAAAGAGGTAGTTGCCTATCGGCTTTTCGGGTTCACGCAGGCCGGCACGCGCCAGCTTGATCGCGGAGCTGAGAGCTTCGATCGCCGCGTCCTGACCAAAGACCACGCGCTTGAGGCTGCCTTCCAGATCGCGCAGCACTTCGGCGTCGTCCTTCGAGACGTTCTTGGGCGGGATCCGGGCGATCTTGGCCACGACGGCCTCGATCTCCTTGGCGCCGATCGTCTTGCGCCGCTTGGATTCCACAACCAGGTGCTGTGCCGCGCCCGCCTCGTCGATGACGTCGATGGCCTTGTCGGGCAGTTTGCGGTCGTTGATGTAACGCGCCGACAGTTCCACCGCCGTCTTGATCGCGTCGGCGGTATACTTGATGGCGTGATGCTCCTCGAAATAGGGCTTGAGGCCCTTGAGGATCTTGACGGTATCTTCGACCGAAGGCTCGTTCACGTCGATCTTCTGGAACCGGCGGCTCAGCGCGCGGTCCTTTTCGAAATGCTGGCGGAACTCCTTGTAGGTGGTGGAGCCCATGCAGCGCAGCTTACCGCCCTGAAGCGCGGGCTTGAGCAGGTTCGACGCATCCATCGCGCCGCCGGAGGTGGCGCCTGCGCCGATCACGGTGTGGATCTCGTCGATGAAGAGAACCGCATCGGGATGTTCTTCCAGTTCCGTCACCACGGCCTTGAGCCGCTCTTCGAAGTCACCGCGGTAGCGTGTGCCCGCCAGAAGCGCGCCCATGTCGAGGGAATAGATCGTAGCACCGGCCAGAACCTCCGGCACCTCGCCCTTGACGATCTTGTAGGCCAGACCTTCCGCGATCGCCGTCTTGCCGACGCCGGGGTCGCCCACGAGAAGCGGGTTATTCTTGCGCCGGCGGCACAGGACCTGAATGCAGCGTTCCACCTCGTGGTGGCGGCCGATCAGCGGATCGACATCGCCCTCGCGTGATTTCGTGTTGAGATCGACGCAATACTTGCCAAGGGCGCTTTCCTTGTCGTCGCCAGAGGCGACGGTTTCGGTCTCTTCCTGCTTGTCGTCGCTGGCGCCGGTCACGGGGCGGCTCTCGCCGAAGGCCGGATCCTTGGCCACGCCATGCGCGATGAAGTTGACCGCATCATAGCGGGTCATGTCCTGCTCCTGCAGGAAATAGGCGGCATTCGATTCCCGTTCCGCGAAGATCGCGACCAGAACGTTCGCCCCTGTCACTTCGGAGCGGCCGGAACTCTGAACATGGATCGCGGCGCGCTGGATCACGCGCTGGAACGCCGCTGTGGGCACTGCTTCCGATCCTTCGACGTCCGTGATGAGCGTGGAAAGATCGTCCTCGATGAATTCCTCGAGAGAGCGGCGCAGCTCCTCCAGATCGACGGAGCAGGCGCGCATGACGCGCGCGGCATCTGGCTCGTCGATCAGGGCGAGAAGGAGGTGTTCCAGAGTGGCAAGCTCATGACGTCTGGCGTTCGCCAGGGCCAGGGCCGCGTGGATCGACTGCTCGAGCGTGGATGAAAACGACGGCACTTTGGGTGCTCCTCTGATCGGGGCCGGTCCGGTTCTGACACCTTGTCCGACCGTGTCCTCTTGAGTGTTAAGATCGGTTTTATCTGGCGAGCTTCAAGAAGATTCTTTGTTTTTTCGGATTCTGTGATCGCTTGTGAACCTGTTTCGCCGGTCCGTTGGGCCAATCCTGCATCGCTACGATCAAAAGTTATCCTTTCTTGAACGGATCTCTGCAAAGACGGTTGCAGCTTCGGCGCCCGGCAGATCGACCTGCGCGTCCATCCCGGTGGCGTCCGCGCGCAGAAACGGGTTCGTCGCGCATTCCTCGGACAGAAGTGACGGGACTGTCGCTTTGCCTTCCGCGCGGGCCGCGTCAATGCGGGCGGCCCGATCGACGAGGTCGGAATTATCGCCGTCGACCGTCAGCGCAAAGCGCGCATTGGCTGCGGTATATTCGTGGCCCGAGCAGATTCGCGTCTGGGGCGGAAGGGCACGCAGGCGCAACAGGCTCTCCCACATCTGCGGCGCGGTGCCCTCGAACAGTCGCCCGCATCCCAATGCCATGAGGCTGTCGCCGGTAAAGGCGGCCTCGGCCTGCGGGATATGGAATGCGATATGCCCGACGGTATGGCCCGACACATCGATCACGGATGCGACCGTGCCGCAGGTCTCGAATTCGGTGTCGGGATCAACCTCGAGGTCCAGCGGCGGAAGCCGGTGCCTGTCGGCACGGGCGCCCACGACCCGGCAGCCATACTTGTCGCGCAGGGCCTCGACCCCGTCGATATGATCCTGATGGTGGTGGGTGATGAGCAGATCGTCCAGCGTCCAGCCGCGATCGTCCAGTTCGGCAATGATCGGCGCGGCCTCGGGGGCATCGGCCAGCAGCGTCTGCCCGGTATCGTCATTGTGCAGTAAGAAGGCGTAATTGTCGCTTCGACACGGTATGGTGACGAGGGTGAATGGCATGTTCGGGCACTCCTTCGCTTGTCATGTCAACGGTGCTGTGCTTCGCTCTGCACCAAGCCGCCCATGGCAGAGCTTTGCAAATCGAGGGCTGACCGGCAATGCATCTGGACGTCCAGGATCTGCGAAATTTCTATTACCGAAGCGCCAAAGGGCGCGCGGCGCAAAAGGTGATCCGTGATCAACTGGTCGAAATGTGGCCCGATGTTTCGGGTCAGACCGTGGCCGGTTTCGGCTTTGCCGTCCCGCTGTTGCGCCCGTTCCTGTCCCAGGCCCGCCGCGTGATGGGGCTGATGCCCGCGCCGCAGGGCGTCATGGCATGGCCCGCGGGTCAGAAGAATGTCTCGATCCTGTGCGAGGATACCCTCTGGCCCATACAGACGGGTCAGGTGGACCGGCTTGTCCTGCTGCACGGGCTGGAAACCAGCGATCATCCGGCGGCCCTCCTGCGGGAATGCTTGCGCGTTCTGGCCCCGGGCGGGCGGGTCGTCTTCGTCGTGCCCAACCGGTCGGGCATCTGGTCGCGGTCGGACAAGACGCCGTTCGGCTTTGGCAGGCCCTATACGGTGAGCCAACTCGAATCCCAGCTCAAGGTCCACGATTTCGAACCCTGCCGCACGATTTCCACGCTGTATCAACCGCCCTCATCCGACCGGCTGTGGCGGCGATTCTCTCCGGTGATCGAGAAGGCGGGACGATTCCTGCCCATTTTCACGGCAGGCGGCGTGCTGATGGTCGAGGCGGCCAAGCAGGTGCCGGCGCCCAGTCCGCCGGGGGCCCCGGCCCGTGTGCGCAGGCCCCTGAAGGTTCTCGAGGGGCTGGGCGTGCCGGAACCCGCCCCCGCAGGGCGCAATCAGCCGAGAACCAGCGCGTCCGAATCCATGTAATGCCCGGGACATCCATTGGGATGATATGACTGACCTTGGGTCAAGACCCTTGACCCGGCCTGCGCTACTTGGCCACAAGAGTGGGGGGCTAATTGAGTTGCGACACCCAGATACCTCTGCTACATCGCGCCTGATTTTGACATCCCCGTGATCTGAAAACCGGGTCGCGGGGCTTCTTTAAGCTGCTTGGCCATCCCTGTCCGGGATGTCAGGCCAAAGACATCGAAAGGGTGGACGTGTCCGAACCAGCTTCGATTTCAACAGGTATCGCCGCGCGCTATGCCACTGCCGTGTTCGAGATCGCCAGGGATGGCGCCGCGCTCGACGCACTCGAATCGGATGTCGACATGCTCGACGCCGCCCTGAAGGAGAGCGAGGACCTTCGCACTCTGATCACGTCACCGCTCTATTCCCGCGAGGAACAGGGCCGTGCGATCGTCGCGGTCGCGGGCAAGATGGGCCTGTCGACGACCATGTCGAACGTCCTTGGTCTGATGGCATCCAAGCGGCGCCTGTTCGTTCTGCCGCAGATGGTGCGCGCGCTGCGCGACCGGATCGCGGTCGAAAAGGGCGAAGTGACCGCCGAAGTCACGAGCGCCAAGGCGCTGACCAAGGCTCAGTCCGAGAAACTTGCCAAGACGCTTGCAAAGCAGGCCGGCAAGGATGTGAAGATCATTTCGACCGTTGATGAAAGCCTCATCGGCGGTCTCGTTGTAAAAGTGGGCTCGAAGATGATCGACACCTCGATCGCCGCGAAGCTCACGGCACTCCAGAACAGCATGAAAGAGGCCCGCTAATGGCGATCCAAGCTGCAGAGATTTCTGCGATCCTGAAGGACCAGATCAAGAATTTTGGCCAGGAGGCCGAGGTGGCCGAGGTTGGCCGGGTGCTGTCCGTCGGTGACGGGATCGCGCGCGTCCATGGCCTCGACAACATTCAGGCCGGCGAAATGGTCGAATTCCCCGGCGGTGTCCGCGGGATGGCCCTGAACCTCGAGATCGACAACGTCGGCTGCGTTATCTTCGGCTCCGACCGGGACATCAAGGAAGGCGACACCGTCAAGCGGACGAACGCCATCGTGGACGTGCCCGCCGGCAACGCGCTTCTGGGTCGTGTCGTTGACGCGCTGGGCAACCCGCTTGACGGGAAGGGCCCGATCGAAGGCACCGAGCGTCGCGTCGCCGACGTCAAGGCGCCGGGCATCATTCCGCGCAAATCGGTTCACGAGCCGATGGCCACTGGCCTGAAATCCGTTGACGCCATGATCCCGATCGGCCGTGGCCAGCGGGAGCTGATTATCGGCGACCGTCAGACCGGCAAGACCGCTGTCGCGCTCGACACGATCCTGAACCAGAAATCCTACAACGACGCCGCGGGCGACGACGAAAGCAAGAAGCTGTATTGCGTCTATGTCGCCGTTGGCCAGAAGCGGTCGACCGTGGCCCAGCTGGTGAAGCGTCTCGAGGAATCCGGCGCCATCGAATACACCGTCGTCGTGGCCGCCACCGCCTCCGAGCCGGCCCCCATGCAGTACCTGGCTCCCTATGCCGCGACGGCCATGGCCGAATTCTTCCGCGACAATGGCCGCCATGCCCTGATCATCTATGATGACCTGTCCAAGCAGGCCGTTTCCTATCGCCAGATGTCGCTCCTGCTGCGCCGCCCGCCGGGCCGTGAAGCCTATCCGGGTGACGTATTCTACCTCCACTCGCGCCTGCTGGAGCGGTCGGCCAAGCTGAACGAAGATCATGGCGCAGGTTCGCTGACCGCGCTGCCGATCATCGAAACGCAGGGCGGCGACGTGTCGGCCTTTATTCCGACCAACGTGATCTCGATCACCGACGGCCAGATCTTCCTCGAAACCGAACTGTTCTTCCAGGGCATCCGCCCCGCCGTGAACACCGGTCTGTCGGTGTCGCGCGTGGGCTCTTCGGCCCAGACCAACGCGATGAAATCCGTCGCCGGCCCGGTCAAGCTGGAACTGGCCCAGTATCGCGAGATGGCGGCCTTCGCGCAGTTCGGCTCCGATCTTGACGCCGCGACCCAGCAGTTGCTGAACCGTGGTGCGCGCCTGACCGAGCTGATGAAACAGCCGCAGTACTCCCCGCTCACCAATGCCGAGATCGTTTGCGTGATCTATGCCGGCACCAATGGGTTCCTCGACAAGATCAAGGTCTCCGATGTCGGTCGGTTCGAAGCCGGTCTGCTTGCGCATCTGCGCAACAACCGCCGCGACGTTCTCGACTTCATCACCAACGAGGACCCGAAGGTGAAGGGCGATGCGGAAGACAAGATCCGTGGCGCCATCGAGGAATTCGCCAAGGACTTCGCCTGAACCTGAGGAGGACTTAGGCTCATGCCCAGTCTGAAGGACCTGAAGAACAGGATCGAGTCGGTCAAATCGACCCGCAAGATCACCAAGGCCATGCAGATGGTGGCCGCCGCGAAACTGCGGCGGGCACAGGATGCGGCCGAGCAATCGCGCCCCTATACGGAGCGTTTCAACGCGGTCATGGCGGGTCTGTCCGCCTCGGCCCAGGGCTCTGACACGGCGCCCCGCCTCCTGTCCGGCACCGGCAGCGATCAGGTTCACCTGCTTGTTGTCATGACGGCCGAGCGCGGGCTCTGTGGCGGCTTCAACGCGAACATCGCCAAGCTTGCGCGCCTCCGCGCGTCCGAGCTGAAGGCGCAGGGCAAGACGGTGAAAATCCTCACCGTCGGCAAAAAGGGCCGCGACGCGCTGCGCCGCGACTACGGCGATCTGTTCGTCGACCATGTCGACCTGAGTGAAGTCAAGCGCGTGGGTTACGCCGATGCGCAGGCGATCGCCAAGGATATCCTTTCGCGCTTCGATGCGGGGGATTTCGACGTCGCGACGATCTTCTATTCGAAGTTCCACAGCGTGATCTCGCAGGAGCCGACGGCTCAGCAGATCATTCCGGCCTCGTTCGAGACCGAGGATGGCGAAGAGGCGGGCGCAAGCACGCTTTACGAATACGAGCCCAGCGAAGAGGCGATCCTCGCCGACCTGCTGCCGCGCGGCGTGGCCACGGCCATCTTCTCGGCGCTGCTGGAAAACGGGGCCTCGGAACAGGGCGCCCGGATGAGCGCCATGGACAACGCGACCCGCAACGCGGGCGAGATGATCGACAAGCTGACGATCGAATACAACCGGACCCGTCAGGCCGTCATCACCAACGAGCTTATCGAAATCATTTCGGGCGCTGAAGCGCTCTAACCGACCGGAGACGAAACATGGCAAATGCAAAAGGCAAGATCACCCAGGTGATTGGCGCCGTGGTCGACGTGCAGTTCGACGATCACCTGCCCGAAATCCTCAACGCGCTGACGACCGACAACAACGGCAAGACGCTGGTTCTCGAAGTTGCCCAGCACCTTGGCGAGAACACGGTCCGCGCCATCGCCATGGACGCGACCGAAGGCCTCGTCCGCGGCCAGCAGGTCACCGACAGCGATGGCCCGATCACCGTGCCCGTGGGTGACGCAACGCTCGGCCGGATCATGAACGTCGTCGGCGACCCCGTCGACGAGAAAGGCCCGATCGGCGAGAAAGAGCGCCGCTCGATCCATGCCGACGCCCCGACCTTCGAAGCGCAGTCCACTGCGTCCGAGGTTCTGGTCACCGGCATCAAGGTCATCGACCTTCTCGCCCCCTACGCCAAGGGTGGCAAGATTGGCCTGTTCGGCGGTGCCGGCGTGGGCAAGACGGTTCTCATTCAGGAACTGATCAACAACATCGCGAAGGTGCACTCGGGGTATTCCGTGTTCGCCGGCGTCGGTGAACGGACCCGTGAGGGCAACGACCTTTACTACGAATTCATCGAGTCGGGCGTCATCGACGCCGATGACCTGACGAAATCGAAAGTGGCGCTCTGCTACGGTCAGATGAACGAGCCTCCGGGCGCCCGTATGCGGGTCGCGCTGTCGGGCCTGACCATGGCCGAAGCTTTCCGCGACCAGTCGGGTACCGACGTTCTGTTCTTCGTGGACAACATCTTCCGCTTCACGCAGGCGGGCTCCGAGGTGTCGGCTCTGCTCGGCCGTATCCCCTCGGCGGTGGGCTACCAGCCGACGCTGGCCACCGACATGGGCCAGATGCAGGAGCGGATCACCTCCACCAAGAACGGGTCGATCACCTCGGTGCAGGCCATCTACGTTCCTGCGGACGACCTGACCGACCCCGCGCCGGCCACCTCGTTCGCCCACCTCGATGCCACGACGGTTCTGTCGCGCGCCATTTCGGAGCTGGGCATCTACCCGGCCGTGGACCCGCTCGACTCCACCTCGCGTCTGCTTGACCCGGCCGTTGTCGGCGAAGAGCACTACAAGGTCGCGACCGACGTTCAGCAGATGCTTCAGCGCTACAAGTCGCTGCAGGACATCATCGCCATTCTCGGCATGGACGAACTGTCGGAAGAGGACAAACTCACCGTGGCACGCGCCCGGAAGCTTCAGCGCTTCCTGTCGCAGCCCTTCGACGTGGCGAAGGTGTTCACCGGTTCCGACGGTGTTCAGGTCCCGCTTGAGGATACGATCGCGTCGTTCAAGGCGGTTGTCGCCGGCGAATACGACCATCTTCCCGAAGGCGCCTTCTACATGGTCGGCGGCATCGACGAAGTGATCGCCAAAGCCGAACGCATGGCAGCGGCGGCGTAAGGAGCCGATATGGCAGATATGATGCAATTCGACCTCGTGTCCCCCGAACGGCGGCTTGCCTCCGTCGAGGCGCGCGAAGTCCAGATCCCCGGCGCGGATGGTGACATGACGGCGATGCCCGATCATGTTCCCACCATCACCACATTGCGCCCCGGGGTTCTCAAGGTCGCACATGCCGGCGGGACGGATGAATATGTCGTCTCGGGCGGTTTTGCCGAGATCTCGGGTGACGGGGTAACGGTTCTGGCCGAGGAAGCCCTCCCGAGGGGTGAATTGAACCAGGACATGTTCGACCGCATGATCCAGGGCCTGCGTGATCGTCACGCCAAGGCCAAGGATGCCTATGTGAACGAACCCGGTCCCGTCGACGAGGCAGCCAAGCTTCTGGCAGACATGGTCGCGGTCGGTTCGGAAATGGGGCTTAGCTCCAACTGAGCCTTAAGCCAGTGCAACAAAACATACCCCCGGGCCTTTTTTGGTCCGGGGGTATTTCTTTATCGAATTTCTGCCCCGTTTGAGTGCTAGGACAAAAGTCGCGACAATTTCAGAGAGATCGGGCGATGAAGAAATTCTCGAACGAGGTCGTCGGTATTTGCCATGGTGACGTAGTTCTGTTTTCAGATTTCGAGACCGACGGCGATATGTGGACAGGGGATGGCCCGCGGCAGATGCGGCGCCACATTCTTTTCGACGAGGCCTTCATCGCGCCACCGATCGTTCAGGTATCCATCAGCATGTGGGACATGTCGAACGCGGCGAACGGACGGGCCGACATCAAGGCCGAAGACGCCAGTGCCGAGGGGTTTTCCATCGTGTTCCGCACATGGGGCGACAGCAAGGTCGCGCGCATCCGCGTGGCCTGGACGGCCATCGGCCCGGCCCGTGACGACCAGATGTGGGAGCTATACTGACGGTGTTTCGGGCTCAGGCGGCCGAATACATGCCTTCGTAGATCGGGGTCAGTGTTTCGTGATCGAACAGGGACGACACGCTTGTCCCGCTCCAGGTATTGAGGATCGCCTGTGCGAAGATCGGGGCCGTCGGCACGACCCGGATATTCGGCGCGGCCCTGACCGAAGCAGTCGCCTCGATCGTGTCGGTGATCACAAGGCTTTTCATCACCGATTTCTCGACCCGCTCGACAGCGGGGCCGCTCAGAACGCCGTGGGTGATATAGGAATGCACTTCCTTGGCGCCGTTTTCCGTCAGGACCTCGGCGGCCTTGCACAGGGTGCCCGCGCTGTCGACGATATCGTCGACGATCAGGCAGGTTCGCCCTGTGACATCGCCGATCACTGTCATTTCCGCCACTTCGCCGGCCTTTTCCCGTCGCTTGTCCACGATGGCCAGAGGGGCACCGATCCGCTGGGCAAGATCGCGTGCCCGCGCCACGCCGCCCACATCGGGGGACACGACCATGATGTCATCCATCCGGCCCCGGAACTGGTGCATCACATCCAGCGCGAAGACGGGCGAGGCATAGAGGTTATCGACCGGGATATCGAAGAAGCCCTGAATCTGCGTGGCGTGCAGATCCATCGTCAGAATGCGTTCAATGCCTGCCTCGACGATCAGGTTCGACACCAGCTTGGCTGAAATCGGTGTGCGCGCCTTGGTGCGCCGGTCCTGCCGGGCATAGCCGAAATAGGGGATCACCGCCGTGATCCGCGCCGCCGACGATCGGCGCAGCGCGTCCGACATGATCAGCAATTCCATCAGGTTGTCATTGGCGGGGTTCGACGTCGACTGGATGACGAACATATCCTCGCCGCGGACGTTCTCGAAAACTTCGACGAAGATCTCGCCGTCGTTGAACCGTTCGACCCGTGCATCGACCAGCCCCACGCTCATTCCTCGGTGCATCGACATGCGGCGTGCGACGGCCAGGGCAAGCGTTCGGTTGGCATTCCCTGCGATGAGCTTGGGCTCAGTCAGATTGGGCATGGGGAAAGTCCTTCGTAAGTGGCAGCCGGCGCCAGAGGGGGAGAGGAATCGCGCCGTTGACACCGCCTAGCACAAGCCTACCCTGACGCAAAGTTTATGCACGGGCCGAGTATCAAATGCCGCATATTGATTACTTCTTCGCGACACTTTCCCCTTTTGCCTATCTTGCCGGAACCCGGCTGGAGGAGATCGCCCAACGGCATGGCGCGACGGTCACCTATCGTCCGCTCGATATCAGTGCCCTTTTTGCCCGAACAGGGGGTACCCCGCTTGCCGAACGTTCCGAAGGCCGCAAGGCTTATCGCCTGCAGGAGTTGCGCAGGCAGGCGCAGGCGGCCGGGCTGTCGATCAACGCTCGACCGGCGTATTGGCCCACGAACGGCGCGCCCTCGGCCTTCGCGATCATCGCCGCACAATCGGCGGGTGGCGGGGATATGGGGCGCCTTGTCCACGGGCTTCTTGCCGCAAGCTGGGCGGAAGAGAAGGATATCGCCGAGGATGCCGTGATCCGCGACTGCCTTGCGGCGGCGGGTTTTGATCCGGACCTTGCCGACAAGGGGCTGATGGCCGGGGCCATCGCCTATGAGGACAACCTTGAAGAGGCGGTCAATCGCGGGGTCTTCGGCTCTCCGTTCTATATCACCGACGAGGACGAACGGTTCTGGGGGCAGGACAGACTTGCAGATCTTGACGCCCACCTTGCGGCGCGCGGGTGACGGATCACCTGACGATCCGGGGCCATGACATCGCCGTCACCACGCTCGGTGACGGGCCGCTTCCCATGGTGATGATCCATTGTTCGCTGGGCAATCACCGGAGCCTCGCGCGGCTTGCCAAGGCCTTCGCCAACACGCACCGCATCCGGCTGATCGACATGCCGGGCCACGGGAACAGCGGCCCATGGGATGGCGAGGCCGATATTCAGGGCCTCGTGTCCGACGCGGCGGCCGAGGTGGCGGAGCCCGGCAGCCATGTCTTTGGTCATTCCTTCGGGGCGACGGCGGCGCTTCGGATGGCGGTGGATCATCCGGAACTCGTCTCCCGGCTGGCGCTATATGAGCCGGTCTATTTCACGCCGATCATCGGAACCCCGGCCTATGATGCCTATCTCGCGCGGTTCGCCCCCTTCGTGGCCGAGATGGAGGCAGGGCGCCACGACAGCGCCGCCGAAATCTTCAACGGGATGTGGGGCGGCACGGCCTGGGACGTGCTGCCGGCGTTCGTCCGGCGCGACATGGCCGCCCGTATCTGGTTCATCATGGCCAGTGAACGCGCCTTCGAGGGGGATGTCGGCGGAGTCTTTGCCCCCGGTCGTCTGGAGCGTCTGATCTGCGACGTGACGCTGATGCTGGGTCATCAGACCGAACCCGTGATGCCCCATGTGATGCAGGCGATCCACGACCGCATTCCCGGTTCGCGCCTTGTCCGGTTCGAGGAGGTGGGCCATATGGGCCCGCTGACCCATCCCGGTCTGGTTGCCCGAACGATGCTTTAGCCGGTGACAAGCTGAAGGAACCGGTCCACGTCATCCTCGGTCACTGACCAATCGCAGACAAACCGTCCCATCAGCATCTCGTCGTCGGGGCCGTGCCACGGATCGCCATCCTCGGTGTAGTAGACGCCTCCCCCCGACATCAGCCGCTGATGTTCGGACCGGGGCAGACGGGCAAAGATCATGTTGGCCTGCGGTTCGCAGACGAAGTCGACACCTGCGGCGCGCAGCCCTGTGGCCAGCTGCGCCGCACGTTCATTCGCCATCCGCGCCAGATCGAGCCAGAGCCCGTCTTGCAGATAGCCTTGCATCTGTGCCGCAAGGTAGCGGTGCTTGGAAAACAGATGTGCCCCGCGCTTGCGTCGCAGGTCGAATTCCCGCGCGACGGCAGGGTCGAAGAACACGGCCGCCTCGACGGCCATGCAGCCGTTCTTTGTGCCGCCGAAACTGACGGCGTCGATGCCGGCCTTCCACGTCATCTCGGCAGCCGTGCATCCCAGCGCGGCGCAGGCATTGGCAAAGCGCGCGCCATCCAGATGGACAGGCAGATCATGGGCCCGCGCAATGGCTGAAAGGGCTTTCAACTCGTCCAGCGTATAAAGCGTGCCCATCTCGGTGACCTGCGTCAGCGAGACCGCACCGGGTTGCGGCGCGTTGATGCCGCGCCAGCCGATCCTCGTGATTGCCTGCCCAAGGGTGTCGGGCGTCATCTTGGCGCCATCCGTCCCGGTCAGGGTCAGCTTGGCGCCCCCGGTAAAGAGTTCTGGGGCGTTGCATTCATCGGCGTGGATATGGGCCAGCGGCGTACAGAAGATCGTCTGCCACGGCTGTGCCATCGTCGACAGGATCAGCGCATTGGCGGCCGTTCCCGTCGCGACAAGCCGCACGACGGCCTCGGGCGCTTCGAACAGCTCGCGGATCATCTCGACCGCCTGCTGCGTCAGGGGATCGTTACCATAGCTCAGGACATGGCCGTCATTTGCCGCGGCAATCGCCTGCATGATCTGCGGATGGACCGGGCCGCCATTGTCAGAGGCAAAGAACATGTTCACAGAGGCTCCGCGATGATGTGATCGTCCCAGTCGTCGTCATCGACCTCTGTCTCGGACACGGTCATCCCGCGCACCGACACGCCTGCGTGATGCACGCTGTCGGGATCGCCGGTGATCAACGGATGCCAGTCGGGCAGGGTGCGGCCCAGGTGCAGCAGCCGATAGGCGCAGGTGCGCGGCAGCCAGTACAGATGCTCGGGGATCGTCTCGGCCGTCAGAACGATGCATTCGGGCACGAAATCATGCCGCGTCTCATAGCGCGAACAGCGGCAGGTCTCGCCATCCAAGAGTCTGCAGGCAATGCAGGTAAGGTCCACTTCGCCGGTATCTTCGTCCTCAAGCTTGTTGAGGCAGCACTTCCCGCAACCGTCGCACAGGGCCTCCCATTCGGGCCGTGTCATCTGGGTCAATGACACCCGTTCCCAGAACTTGGGGCGCAGCGGTTCAGACATGGTGGCGGGGCAGCTCAGACAGGATATCGCGCGCCTTTGCGCAATCCGCGTCCATCTGGGTGATCAACGCTTCGAGGCTGTCGAATGACTCTTCCGGGCGCAGGTAATCGACAAGCGCGACCGACATCGGCGCACCGTAGAGATCGCCCTTGAAATCAAACAGGAACGTCTCGCAATTGGGGGTGTTCTCGCCGAACGTCGGCTTGATCCCGATCGAGGCCGCCCCATGGTAAAGGCCCTTGTGGGGGCCGGACAGGACCGAGGCCAGAACCACGTAGACCCCGAATTTCGGTGGATGCAGGCCGGCGATCGACATGTTCGCGGTGGGATATCCCAGTTCGCGCCCGCGCTGATCGCCGCGGATCACCTCGCCCTCGATCCGGTGCCAATGGCCCAGCATGGCGGCGGCGTCGCGGGGGCGGCCCTCGCTGAGCGCGTCGCGGATCGCGGTGCTCGACACTTCGGTCTGACCAAGGTCCAGAAGGGGGGCAATTGTCACGCCGAATCCCATCTCCTCGCCGAACGCGCGCAATGCGTCCACGTCGCCATCGCGGCCTTTGCCGAACCGGAAATCCTCACCCACGATGACGTGCTTGAGGCCCAGCCGCTGGCTGATGATCTGGCTTGCAAATTCCTGCGCTGAAAGCTGCGAGAGCGTCTTGTTGAAGGGCAATTCATACAGTTTTTCAACACCGAGCTTTTCCAGCCGGTGCGCCCGCGCAGTTGCGTTCATCAGGCGGAACGGCGGGGCATCGGGGGCAAAGTATTCGCGGGGATGCGGCTCGAATGTCAGCACGCCAAGCGGCGCCCCCAACTCGACGGCGATTTCGCGACTGCGGTCGATGACCGAGATATGGCCCAGATGCACGCCGTCGAAATTACCGATCGCAGCGACCGCGCCGCGGTCGCCGGGATTTACGAAAAGGCTGTCGCGGATCAGGCGCATGGGACGTTTGCTAGCCTGAGAGGGGGCGCGGCGCAAGCCACGCGCGACCGTCAGTCGAACTTGCGAGAGGGTGCCAGCACAACTGCCTCACCCACGAGGATTTTCTTGCCCTCGATCAGGCAGCGCGTGTCCATCGTCACCTTGCGTTTTGCGTGATCGATCTGGGTCACCTCGACCTCGGCGGTCACAACGTCACCGGGCCGTACAGGCCCGAGGAATTTGAGCGACTGGCCCAGATAGACTGTGCCATGGCCCGGCAGCTGCTCTCCGATGACGGCGGAGACGAGGCCTGCGGTCAGCATCCCATGGGCGATCCGACCCTCGAAAATCGTATCCTGCGCGTAATCATCGTCCAGATGCACGGGGTTCCGGTCGGTCGAGACTTCGGCGAAGAGTTCGATATCCCGGTCGGTCACGCGCTTCTTCAAGGAGCGGGTCATCCCGATCTCGATATCCTCGATACAGATCGTGCCGCGAGGCAGATTATGGTTCATGTCATCGAGCATCGCGATTCCTTGCCGAAATAAATGAACGTCACAGGCGCCGTTTCGGAAAGGAAATTACTTTGCGGATGCAGAATGTCAAGCCGAACCTGCCCCGCCCGACCGGATTTGGCCCTATCGAAGGAAGCCGGTGGAATAGAGCGGCGACATCATCGCTTCGCCCAGATAAGCCTCGAGTTTGTCCGGGTCGGGGGCGCCATCGCGTGTGCCGGTTTCCCGCGCTGCGAGGCCCCCGGTAATGAACAGGCAATCCAGATCCTCGCCCATCGCACCCTGCACATCCGTGGCGATCCCGTCGCCGATGCAGATGATCGCCGGGTTGCGCTGCACCCCGTCCAATGCCGAAAGCCGCTGACGGGCCAGATCATAGATCGGCGGATGCGGTTTGCCGAAATACAGGCTCTCGCCGCCCATTTCGGTATAAAGCGCGGCCAACGCCCCGGCACACCATTCCCGGCTCTCGCCCCGATCCACGACGATATCGGGATTGGCGCACAGAAGCTTGAGCCCCTTTTGCTTGGCATAGAGGAATTGCGGGCGATAGACGGCCGGGTCGGCATGCGGGTCTTCGGGGCCGCAGCAGACGATGCCCTCTGCCTCTTCGAGGCTGGTCTGCACAATCTCGGCCGGGTCTTCGATCAGGGCCATGGGGTCGAAGAACGTCTGGTCGAAATCCTGCCCGATGAACCAGACCTTGTCGCCCACCACGCCGCGAAACATCGCGGCCCGCGCCGAATCGCCGGAAGTGGCGATCGCGTCCCATGAATCGTCGGGGATGCCGAGCCCTGCGATCTGGCGGGCCACGTCCTTGCGGGCGCGGGGCGCGTTGGTCACGAAGATCACCTTGCCCCCGCCCGCGCGAAAGGCCTGCATCGCCGCGACCGCATCGGGAAAGGCGCGCACGCCGTCATGCATGCAGCCCCACAGATCGACGAATGCCGCGTCATACATGCCGGAGATTTCGGAAAACGACTGGATGATCTGGGTCATGAGGCCCTCTGCCTTTGCGAATGGCGCTTGGCTAGCACGCAATGACGGTCGGTGCGAGGCTTGCGCAAACGAAAAGGGCGCCCCGCAAGGCGCCCTCTTGTCCGGTTCCGTCTGCGGTCAGACGGCCAGGTTCGGGATGATCTGTTTCTTGCGGCTCATGATGCCGGGCAGAACGACCGTGTCGCCGGTGACCTCGGCGCCAAAGCTCTTGGCGGCCACGGTCTTGACGAGGTCGTTCGGAACCAGAAGCGTGGCTTCCTCGTTCAGGATATCCACGACGAACAGCAGGACCTGATCGACGCCATCTTCGGCGGCGACGGTGGCCATCGAGTCCATCAGCGATGCCTTGCGGTCCAGCACCATCTGCGGCGCCGTCGTCTCCAGAACCGAGACCCGGAATTTCGTGTCGCCGACGCCGTATTCCTTGGAATCCATCCGCAGCAGTTCCGCGTCCGAGAAGGCCGACACGTCGGATTTCGCGGCGAACATTTCGGCCGCGTAGCCGGGGATATCGATGCCGAGGTCGGCGGCCAGCGCTTCGGCCACGGCGCGGTCGTGATCCGTCGTGGTGGGGGAGCGGAATTCCAGCGTGTCCGACAGGATGCACGACAGCATCAGGCCCTTGATGCCTTCGGGCGCGGTCTTCGCCGCGTCGCCCATCAGGTCATGCATGATCGTCGCCGTGCATGCCAGCGGGCGAATGGTGATGTCGATCGGGCCCTTCGTCTCCAGCCCGCCGACCAGCTTGTGGTGGTCGATGATCGCGCGGATATCGGCCTCGTTGATCGAGGGGGGAAGCTCGGCCGGGTTGTTGGTGTCGACGATCACGACCTGATCGTCCGCCGTCACGTCCTCGATCACTGCCGGCAGGTCAAAGCCCCAGCGTTCGGCCACGAAAAGCGCCTCGGTGTTGGGCTGCCCCAGAAGGCGTGCTCCGGCGGGGGTGCCGGTTTCGTTGAGATACCATGCCCAGATCAGCGGGGAACCGGTCGAATCGGTGTCGGGGGCCTTATGGCCGAAAACAAGCGTCGTCATGTGGGAATAACCTGCGGGGTTTAACTGAATCGTTGGCCTTATAGGGGGCACGCGACCGGGTGTCACGGGGGGCAGGGTGACGCATCGCGGAGTTTCGCACCTCTTGCCCGGCTTTCCCTTTTTGCGCGGCAGGGGCATGGTCTGATCATGGCGGCGAAAGAGATCAAACCCACCCGCGAGGCGCAGCTTTACCCGGCCGTCAAGGCCTGGCTCGAGGCGCGCGGCTATGAGGTGCGCGCGGAGGTCGGTGCGGCCGACGTCGTGGGCCGCGATGCCAAGGGCGGGCTCGTCATCGTCGAGATGAAACTCGGGTTTTCGCTCGCGCTGTTTCATCAGGGGATCGACAGATTGGGGCTGACCGATCAGGTGTGGTTGGCCGTGCCCCCGCCCGGCAAACGCGCGCGCCGTGACAACGTCAGGTTGGCGCGGCGGCTGGGTCTTGGCGTTCTGTCGGTCCGGCTTCGTGACGGCCATGTGGAAGAACTGGCGGCACCGGGCCCCTACACACCGCGAAAATCGAAGAAGAAAAAGGCCCGGCTGGACAAGGCCTTCGACCGGCTGCGCGGCGACCCGAACGAGGGCGGTGCCACGCGGCATGGCATTGTCACAGGCTACCGGGCCGACGCCATACGCTGCGCGCGGCTTCTGGCCGTTCATGGGCCACAGCGTGGCGCGATCGTCGCCGACTGGGCCGAGGTCCCTCAGGCGACGCGGATCATGGCCGACAATCACTATGGCTGGTTCGAACGGGTCGAACGCGGCGTGTATGGTCTGACCAGGGCCGGTCACGAGGGGCTTGCCGATTATGGCGATGTCACGATCTGAGGATCAGGGCAGGGGTGTAATCTCCCATCCCTCCTGCTCGAGGAGCGCCAGAACACCGGTCTCACCCGGCAGATGGGCGGCACCTGCGGCCACGAAGACCCGGTCATGTGTCTCTGCCGCATCAAGGATCACGGGTATCCATGCCACGTTGCGCGCGTCGAGCAGAAGGTCTTCCGTGATGTCCAACCCAGACAGCGCGGCGTCCCGCGTGTCCGGGGGCAAGAGGTCGGCCGACAGGCGCGACATTTCCCAGATCTCGGCGACGCGGCCCGCGAAATAGCTGTCGAGCATCGCGACGAAGGCCTCAGATTGAAGCTCGGGCGCGATCAGCGCCATGCGCAGCATGTCGATCTGGTCATCCATCGACATGGTCCGGAAGTAATCCGGCAGGGTTCGCCAATCCTCGAGCGAGGCCATGTCCACGTCTGCCGCTTCGGCCGTGTCCATGATCATGTGATCAAGCCCCCTCAGCCCGCCTGACAATTCACCCACCGCGCAGGGCGGGATCGACAGGGTCATCGACAGGAACCACGGCTGCGATTTTGCGGCAACGAACCCCGGCACCTGCCTGTCGCGTGCTGCTGCCGCAAGCTCCTGCCAGAGTTCTTCGGGCAATTGGTCGGGCAGGGTTGGCCCTTCGGTTATGAAGACAAGTGACGGATCGTCGGCCATGGCGCGCTGCATTTCGGCCTCTTCCTGCGGGGTCATCTCGACCAGAAGGATATCTGCCGCGCGCAAGGGATCGGCGATCCGGTCGAGCAGAGCGGCGTGCCTGTCGTCATAAAGGTGCATGGTCCCGGCCAGCGTGATCTCTCGTCCGTCCTTGCGGGCCGTCCAGAACAGGCCGTCTCCGTAGGGTGTGGCCGCTGCCGCGTCGGCAAGCTCGGCTCTTTGCTCTGGCGTGAACCTGTCCAGCAGACTGGCGCCCGAGCAGGCCGCCTGTGCCAGGGCGGGTGTCAGGCACAGAAGGGTCGAGATGATGGCGCGGAACAATGTCATGGAACGGTCCAACTGGTTGCAGGTCTGTCCTCAAGGAGATAGTGCCCCTGACTTCGGTTCTCAACGATGCGAACCGGGCCATTGCAGGGGCGATCAAGTTTTCGCGACCCCGCTGCTTGACAGCTTTCGGTGCATTCCCTAACTACCGCTCGTTAGCACTCACATGTGGTGAGTGATAACGCCTCCCGCTCTGCCGGGGGGCAAGTGAGGAAACTTTGAGCTAGGAGACTCGAAGATGGCATTCAAACCGCTTCATGACCGCGTGCTGGTCCGTCGCCTCGAAGGTGACGAAAAAACCGCCGGTGGCCTGATCATTCCCGATAGCGCCAAGGAAAAGCCTGCGGAAGGCGTGGTTGTCGCGTGTGGCGAAGGCGCACGCAAGGACAGCGGCGAGCTGATCGAGATGGCCGTCAAGGACGGCGACAAGGTGCTCTTCGGTAAATGGTCGGGCACGGAAGTGTCGATCGAAGGCGAAGAGCTTCTGATCATGAAAGAAAGCGACATCCTCGGGATCATCGCCTGAGCCACGGCAGTCTTGCCGCGGGCTTGCGCCCTGATCGCCACGGAAAACCTCTAAGGAGAAACAGAGATGTCAGCCAAAGACGTGAAATTCAACACCGATGCCCGGAACCGGATGCTCAAGGGTGTGAACACCCTTGCCAACGCGGTTAAGGTCACGCTCGGCCCCAAGGGCCGCAACGTCGTCATCGACAAATCCTTCGGCGCGCCGCGCATCACGAAGGACGGTGTCACGGTCGCCAAGGAAATCGAACTGGAAGACAAGTTCGAGAACATGGGCGCCCAGATGGTGAAGGAAGTTGCTTCCCGCACCAATGACGAGGCCGGCGACGGCACCACCACCGCCACGGTTCTGGCCCAGTCGATCGTGACCGAGGGCATGAAGTCGGTTGCCGCCGGCATGAACCCGATGGACCTCAAGCGCGGTATCGACCTCGCGACCTCCAAGGTCGTCGATGCCATCAAGGCCGCGGCCCGTCCGGTCAGCGATTCGGCCGAAGTTGCCCAGGTCGGCACGATCTCGGCCAACGGCGAAGCCGAAATCGGCCGCCAGATCGCCGACGCGATGCAGAAGGTCGGAAATGACGGCGTGATCACCGTCGAAGAGAACAAGGGCCTCGAGACCGAGACCGAAGTCGTCGAAGGCATGCAGTTCGACCGCGGCTACCTCAGCCCCTACTTCGTGACCAACCCCGAGAAGATGACGACCGAGCTGGAAGACGCCGTCATCCTGCTCCACGAAAAGAAGCTCTCCTCGCTTCAGCCGATGGTTCCGCTTCTCGAGTCGGTCATTCAGTCCGGCAAGCCGCTGATGATCATCGCCGAGGATGTCGAGGGCGAAGCGCTCGCCACGCTCGTCGTCAACAAGCTGCGCGGTGGACTGAAGATCGCTGCCGTCAAGGCACCGGGCTTTGGTGATCGCCGCAAGGCCATGCTTCAGGACATCGCGATCCTGACCGGTGGTCAGGTCATCTCCGAAGATCTGGGCATGAAGCTCGAGAACGTCACCATCGACATGCTCGGCTCCGCCAAGCGCGTCTCGATCACCAAAGACGAAACGACCATCGTCGACGGTGCCGGTGACAAGGCCGAGATCGAAGCCCGTGTGAACCAGATCCGTGGCCAGATCGAGGAAACCTCCTCCGATTACGACCGCGAGAAGCTTCAGGAACGTGTTGCCAAGCTGGCCGGCGGCGTTGCCGTCATCCGCGTCGGTGGCATGACCGAAGTCGAGGTCAAGGAGCGTAAGGACCGTGTCGATGACGCGCTCAACGCGACCCGTGCCGCCGTTCAGGAAGGCATCGTTGTCGGCGGTGGCGTGGCCCTGATCCAGGGTGCCAAGTCGCTTGACGGTCTGACGGGTGCAAACTCCGATCAGGATGCAGGTATCGCCATCGTGCGCCGTGCGCTCGAAGCTCCGCTGCGCCAGATCGCCGAGAATGCCGGCGTCGACGGTGCGGTGGTCGCGGGCAAGATCCGCGAATCCAGCGACCTGTCGTTCGGCTTCAACGCCCAGACTGAAGAATATGGCGACATGTTCAAGTTCGGCGTCATCGACCCGGCCAAGGTTGTCCGCACCGCTCTGGAGGATGCAGCCTCTGTTGCCGGCCTGCTGATCACGACCGAAGCCATGGTTGCCGACATTCCGCAGAAAGAAGGCGCTGCCGGTGGCGGCATGCCCGACATGGGCGGCATGGGCGGCATGATGTAAGCCAGCCCGGCTTTGAACGAATAGAAGGGGCCCGGTCTTTCGGGCCCCTTTTTTATGGGGTGCGCGCCCGCGTGATCACCGACAGCCCGATCCCGCCCAGAACGAGCGCGGCGGCCACCCAGAACCGCCAGCCCACGGCCTCGCCCAGCAGGATGACACCGCCCAGTGCCGCGATCAGCGGCACCGACAACTGGGCCACCGCGGCCCTTTGTGCGCCGAGCGCGGGCAGAACCGAATACCACAGGGCATAGCCAAGCCCCGATGTCACCGCGCCCGCGACCATTGCCACGGCAAGTCCCGGGCCGCTCCAGCCCGGTTCGCCGAATGCCAGAAGTGGCAGGACAAGCGGCAGGCAGATCGCGAAATTGGCCGCACTCGAAGCCAGCGGATCGGTTTCCCCCCGACCCGCGAGCGAGTAAAGCCCCCAGCCGAAGCCCGCGGCCGCCATCAGGCCCGCGCCCGCAAGCGGCAGGGCCGCGCTGCCGTCGGCTGGCCAGACCAGCACCGCGAGCCCCGACAGGGCGATGCCCGCCCCGCCGATCCGCAGGGCGGTGAGCCGCTCTCCTCCGAATAGGGCCCCGGCGAACATCGTGATCTGGGTCGCGCCGAACAGGATCAGCGCGCCCACGCCCGCATCGAGGGTCAGGTAGGCCATCGAAAACCCGATCATGTACAGCGCGAGCGCCGTCGCCGATCCGACACGCCGGAACACGCGCGGGGATGCTACGGCTGCCTTGCGGCCCCTCAAAAGGACGATCGCGCCGAGCATGGCCGCACCCGACAGAACCCGAACCACGGCGAAGGCGCCGGGATCCATGCCCAGCCCGGCGACCCCGAACCGGTTCAGGATCGAATTCGACGCGAAGGCCACAAGTGTCAGAATTGTCAGGACAATGATCTTCATGCCCCACGCTCACCCGTTCGGGCGCAGCGCGCAAGCGGCGGGGTCAGGGTCTGACGGCCACGTGATGATCTCGCGATTGCGATGAGAGGGCCGTCCACCAGACTCTGGTCCGCATCGCAGTCGGTGATTGCCCGACGGCTTCACAGGTCCTAAAGACAATGAGCGCCCAACGAGAAGACCAAGACATGACACTTGAAGACATCGGCAATATTGCCCTGATCTGCAGCGCGTCCGGCATTCTGATTTCAGCGATCATGGTGGCCGTTCAGTTTCGGACGGCGAACAGCCTCTTCCGCATCCAGCAAAGGGATGCCCGGATGCGCGCCCTGAATGATTACAAGACCCGGATCCTGCATCCCGATGTGGCAGATCTCCTGATCCGTGGACGCAAGAGCTATTCCGACCTGTCCGAGGTCGACAAGCTGCGGTTCGAGACGCTGATCGAAATGGCCATGCCGTCGATCGTGTCGATCCACCGGTTTGCCCATCTGTCCACTGTCGAAAAGGAAAAGGCGATGGGCTTTGCCAAGCTGCATACCATGGACCTGACCGACAATCCCGGTGGCCGTGAATGGTGGGCAGCCCGGCGCGACGAGGCCACGATCGGCGGCCCTGCTCGCCAGATGATCGATGACCTGATCGGCCCGGATGGCAAGAAACCCAACAAGCGCGAGAACCGCATCGCCTGACTGGGCGGCACTGCCGTCCCGTTGACACTGCAGGCTCCGCCAGCCACCCTGAGCGTGATTTTATAAAGAATTTGCGTTCAGGATTTTTGAATGGGCAAGTCTGGGCCCCTTGGCCGGCGGGTGTCTGGCCCGGCGATCCGTATATCGGTTCTTGTGCTTGCGGTGCTGTGTCTGACACGTCTGCCCTTCCTCGTGATCGGTCTGTGGTCGCGGATCACCGGCCGCGGGCCTCGGTCGATCTTTTTCTGTTATGCGGGCAGTCGGGATTTCGTGGCCTCTTACGGTGTCGGGCCAATCGCAGAGCGTTTCCGCTGGCAGGCCAGCCCCATCGGCGTTTTGCGTCAGGGGGGTGCATGGGGCATTGTTCTGGCGTCTCCCGTGACGGAGGCCGATTTCCTCGACCCTGCGAACCGGGTGTCATTTGACCGGCTTCTGGAGCGGATTGCCGGGATTGCCCGGATTTGCGGCGCGCGTGAGATCAATCTTGCGGGAATTCTGCCCGGTGTCGTCGCCGGATCGCGCCATATCACGGCGCGTGACAGCCGCCCGATCGTGATCAGCGCTCTTGTTGCGGCCATCGCGGAACTGACCGAGACACGGTTCGGCGGTCAGCAACCGCCTGCGATCCTGTTCGGAGGCGCCGGCCGCATCGGGACAGCATTGCGCCAGTCGCTGGCATCGGGATCGACCTCTCTCCATATCGTCGACCCGGCGGCCGGCGCCTCGGTCAGCCTTTCTGAGCTGCGCGACGAATTGGCCGCGGGGCCGGTTCTTCTGATCGATGTCTCCCGCAGGGGCGCGCTCGCGGCCTCGGCCGATCAGCTCTGGCCGGGCTGCGTGGTGCTGAACGAGACGTTTCCACGCCCCTCTCGCGCCCTTGTCACTGGGCTGGCCGGGCGCGGGGTGGAGGTCTGGCACCTGTCGGGGCTGGCGGGGCGGGTCTGGCCCGAGCTGCCCCACGGATACGAGGGCGCTGTGCCCTGCTGCGCGGCGCATGTCGCGGGCCCGGGAACCGAGGTCCGGCTTGTCAGGCTGGACGATCAGCCCCGGGCTCAGCCACGGACCAGCGGTTCGAGCGCGTCGTAGTAGGGCAGGGCTATCTCCTCCCAGGCCACGGCTGCAAGGCTGTCTGGCTTGCAGGGCAGATCCGCCATCTCGCCGCGGCTGGCCCAGCGACGGTAAGAGACGATGCCTTCCGGATCGGTCCAGTCGCCATGCGGATCGCCGCTGATCAACGTGCAGCGGAAATAGATGTCGATCTGGTGGAAGTCCGAGGCCGGTTCGTGAAATTCGTTCACGAGGCAGGGCGCGCCGATGTCGATTACCAGTCCCGTCTCTTCAAGGAATTCGCGGCGCAGGTTGTCGTGCAGGCTTGAATGCGGCTCCACCCCGCCGCCCGGTGCACACCAAAGCCGGTCATGCCCTTTCCAGGCATTCACAAGCAAGAGCCGGTCATTGTGCACGAGTATACCGCGCACCGCGATGCGCGGCGGGCGCGCAGCTTTGGTCTGTGTCATGAGCGGAAACTGGCAGGCAGGGCGAAGGGACGCAAGGTCACGGGAAACCTGACCTTAACGTCAGCCAATTTAGTGCTAGATGTAAATGATGAAACGCATCCTCATTCTCTTGACGCTGGCCCTTGCGCCTGCTTGCGCGGCGATCGCGCCCGCCATCGTGGCGGCCCCTGTCAGCGCGCAGGACAGGGCGGAATGTGTGGTGCTGTTTCACGGTCTGGCGCGCAGCGAATATTCCCTGACCCCGTTGTCCGAGGTGCTGCAGGCCGAAGGCTATTTCGTCGTCAATCGCGGCTATCCCTCGACCCGGCTCGATATCGAAACGCTCGTCACCGAACATGTGGGGGCGGACGTGGCCGCCTGCGGCGACCGCACCGTCCATTTCGTCACGCATTCGCTGGGCGGTATTCTGGTCCGTGCCTGGCTGACCGAGAACCGCCCCGACAGGATGGGGCGTGTGGTCATGCTCGGGCCGCCCAATCAGGGGTCTGAACTGGTAGATATCTTCGGCGATTTCGAGCCGTTCGAATGGGTTAACGGACCGGCCGGTCTCGAACTGGGGACGGATGCCGGTTCGGTGCCCAACAATCTGCCCGTTCTGCCGATGTACGAGGTCGGGATCATCGCCGGAACAGGAACGCTCAACCCTGTCTATTCCGCGCTGATCGAGGGGCCCGATGACGGAAAGGTCTCGGTCGCCTCGACCGTGCTGCCGGGAATGACCGACCACCTCGTTCTGCCGGTCAGCCATACCTTCATGATGAACAATCCGCTGGTGATGGCGCAGGTTCTGGCCTTCCTCAAGACCGGGGCCTTCGATCGGAACCTCAGCCTGACGGATGTGCTGTTCGGCTCCGGCATGCCCTGACGGGCGGATCAACCGGCAGGGCCCGTGATGCGGTTCACATGGCCCATCTTGCGGCCGGGCTTGACCTGGGCCTTGCCGTAAAGGTGGATCGACACCGGCTCGGCCCGCAGCGTCCGGATCCGGGTCACCTCGTCACCGATCAGGTTTTCCATCACGACATTGGAATGGCGGCTTCCATCGCCCAGCGGCCAGCCGGCCACGGCCCGGATATGCTGCTCGAACTGGTCGATCAGGCAGCCGTCCTGTGTCCAATGCCCGGAGTTATGAACACGCGGCGCGAATTCATTGACGATCAGGCCCTTGGGCGACACGAACAGCTCTACCCCGATGACGCCCACGTAATCCAGCGCGGTCATGATCCGCGCGGCCAGCAGGATCGCATCCGTCCTTTGCGCCGTGCTCAGCCGGGCGGGCACCGTCGTCGTGGCGAGGATGCCGTCGCGATGCACGTTCTCGCCCGGGTCGAAACAAGCCACCGCTCCGTCCGTCGCGCGCGCACCGATGACGGAGACTTCGGCGCTGAACTCCACGAAGCCCTCGAGGATCGCGGGCGCGCCGCCAAGGCCAGCCCGCGCCGTCGCCGCGTCATCGCCCGTTGACAGCCGGACCTGCCCCTTGCCGTCATAGCCCAGCGTGCGCGTCTTGAGGATCGCGGGCAGGCCAATCCGGGCGATCGCCTCTTCAAGATCGGCGTCACTGTCGACGGCTGCAAAGGGTGCTGTGGCAAGGCCCAGTTCTTGCAGGAAGGTCTTTTCCGTCAACCTGTCTTGCGAGGTGGCCAGTGCCCGCCGCCCCGGCCGGATCGGCCGGATCGCCTCGATCGCGTCGAGCGCGTCGGCAGGGACATTCTCGAATTCATAGGTCACCACGTCGACCGACCGGGCAAATGCCTCGAGCGCGGCACCGTCGTCATAGGGGGCGGTCGTGGTCCGTGCGGCGACGTCCGAGGCGGGGCAATTCGCCCCCGGCTCGTAAATATGGACGTTCAGGCCAAGCCGGCTTGCCGCGACGGCCAGCATCCGGCCCAGTTGTCCGCCGCCGAGGATGCCAATCCATTGGCCGGGTTCAAGCGGTGCCTCACTCATCGACGGGCTCTTCCGGGATCGAGGCCGACAGCGCCTCGCGCCAGGCATCGAGCCGCGTCCCCAGCGCATCGTCGCTGACGGCAAGGATCGCCGCGGCCATCAGGCCCGCATTCATGCCGCCGCCGATCGCCATTGTGGCCACCGGAAATCCGCGGGGCATCTGCACGATGGAATAGAGGCTGTCGACACCGCCCAGTGCCCGTGTCTCGACCGGGACACCGATCACCGGCACCCGCGTCTTTGACGCCATCATGCCCGGCAGATGTGCCGCGCCGCCCGCGCCCGCGATGATCGCGCCAAGGCCGCGTGCGGCGGCCGATTTGCCATAGTCCCAGAGCCTGTCAGGGGTCCTGTGCGCCGAGACGATCCGCATCTCGTAGGTCACGCCCAGCTCGTCGAGGATTTCGGCGGCGGGCTTCAGCGTCGGCCAGTCCGACTGGCTGCCCATGATGATACCCACCCGAGGTTCGGCCATGCCCGCGTCTCCGTCTGCGGCGAAAAGGAAGCGGCACTATACAAAGACCGGCCCCGGGTGCAATCGCGCCCGTCGGCTTCAGGCGATGATGTCGGGCAGCAGCCTGTCTTCCAACCGGCTGATCTGGTCCTTCAGCGCGAGTTTCTGCTTTTTCAGACGCCGGATCGTCAGCATGTCGGCCGATCCGCGTTCATGCAGCGCATCGATGGCCTCGTCGAGATCACGATGCTCGCGGCGCAGCACCGCGAGTTTCACGCGCAGGACCTCGTTCTGCTCCATGCGGGCCGATGTATTCATGCGATTCGCGCCACCTCTCTGGGGATGCCTGACTATAGGCCCGCTGCCCCTGTTCTCAAAGCATTTCGGGGCCTTCGGACTTGCAACCAAGCCAGAACTCCCCATATTTTTCATCAAGCAGGGCGCCGCCAAAACGGGACGCCCGGCGACTGTCGCTTGAACGAGGACACGTCACATGTCGAAACTGACCTTGGGGGCGCACCCCTATCTTCTGGGGTTCGAGCAGCTTGAACGGCTGGTCGAACGGACCGCGAAGTCGGGGAATGACGGTTATCCCCCCTACAACATCGAACAGACATCCGACCATTCCTACCGGATCACCCTCGCGGTTGCCGGGTTCGGTGAGGATGAGTTGAGCATCACGGTCGAGGATTCGAGCCTCGTGATCCGGGGGCGCCAGTCCGAAGACGATGCCGACCGCGTGTATCTGCATCGCGGGATCGCGCGGCGCCAGTTCCAGCGGAGCTTCGTGCTCGCCGATGGCGTCGATGTGGGGGAGGCTTTCCTTCAGAACGGTCTTCTGCATGTCGACCTGAGCCGGAAAGTTCCCGAAAGCGTCGTTCAGACCATCCAGATCCGGAAAGGAGACAAGGCATGAACACCAAGATCGATCTTAGCGCAATTGACGGCCGCATTGTCTATGTGAAGCCGGTCCCCGTTTCCGATCTGCCCAGCGAGGTGCGTGAACAGGCCGAGGGGCTGGAGACAATCTTTGCGGTTCACAATTCCGACGGGGAGCAGTTGGCGCTCGTGGGTAACCGTTCGCTCGCATTCGCTCTGGCGCGTCAGCACGATATGGAGCCGGTGACGCTGCACTGACCGTCGCCCCGTGCGGTCGGGATCAATCTCCTGGCCCCGGTTAATCGGAAAAAACGCCCCCGGCACTGTCATGCCGGGGGCGTTTGTCGTTTGGATAGATGTCGCTGAGGATCAGCCGGCGATCAGGCCCATGCTTTCGAGCTTGAGGATCACCTGGTGGGCGCAATTGTCCACGTCGGTGCCTTCCGTCTCGACCCGCAGTTCGGGGTTTTCGGGCACGTCATAGGGATCGGAGATACCGGTGAATTCCTTGATCTTGCCTTCGCGTGCCAGCTTGTAGAGACCCTTGCGGTCGCGCCGTTCGCATTCCTCGATCGAGGTCGCCACGTGAACCTCGACAAAGGCGCCGAAGGCCTCGATGTCTTCACGCACGGCGCGGCGGGTGGCCGCATAGGGCGCGATGGGTGCGCAGATCGCGATGCCGCCGTTCTTGGTGATCTCGGAGGCGACATAGCCGATGCGGCGGATGTTCAGGTCCCTGTGCTCCTTCGAGAAGCCCAGCTCGGAGCTGAGGTTCTTGCGGACAAGGTCCCCGTCGAGAAGCGTGACCGGACGGCCCCCCATCTCCATCAGCTTGACCATCAGCGCGTTGGCGATCGTCGATTTGCCCGACCCGGAGAACCCGGTGAAGAACACGGTGAACCCCTGCTTGGCCCGCGGCGGACGGGTCCGGCGCAGTTCGGTCACCACCTCCGGGAAGGAGAACCACTCGGGGATCTCGAGGCCTTCCTGAAGACGACGGCGAAGTTCTGTGCCCGAGATGTTCAGGATCGTCACGTCGTCCTTGTCGGCGATCTCGTCGGCGGGTTCGTACTGGGCGCGCTCCTGCACATAGACCATGTGCTTGAAGTCGACCATTTCGATCCCGATTTCTTCCTGATGCTCGCGGAACAGGTCCTGCGCGTCATAGGGCCCGTAGAAATCCTCGCCGGCGGAATTCTTGCCGGGGCCGGCGTGGTCGCGGCCGACGATGAAATGCGTGCAGCCGTGGTTCTTGCGGATCAGACCATGCCAGACGGCCTCGCGCGGGCCGGCCATGCGCATGGCGAGGTTCAGCAGGCTCATCGTGGTGGTCGAGGCCGGGTACTGATCCAGAACCGCCTCGTAGCAGCGCACGCGGGTGAAGTGATCCACGTCGCCCGGCTTCGTCAGGCCGACGACCGGGTGGATCAGCAGGTTGGCCTGCGCTTCCTTGGCGGCCCGGAACGTCAGTTCCTGGTGGGCGCGGTGCAGCGGGTTGCGGGTCTGGAACGCGACAACCTTGCGCCAGCCCAGCTTTCGGAAGAAGGCGCGCAATTCGTTCGGCGTGTCGCGACGTGCGCGGAAATCATAATGCACGGGCTGCTGAATGCCCGTGACCGGACCGCCAAGATAGACGGCGCCGGCATGGTTGTGCAGGTAGTTCACGGCCGGATGTGCGCTGTCGTCGGCACCAAAGACCATCTCTGCCTCGCGCGCCTTGTTGGGCACCCAACGGTCGGTGACGGTCATGGTGGCGAGGATCACGCCTTCCTGGTCGCGCAGGGCGATGTCCTGCCCGATCTCGAGCCCTTCGGAAAACTTTTCCGAGACGTCGAGTGTGATCGGGATCGGCCACAGCGATCCGTCGGCGGTGCGCATGTTTTCGACGACGCCGTTGTAATCGGCCTCGGTCAGAAAGCCCTTGAGAGGGTTGAACCCACCGTTCATCAGCAGTTCGAGGTCGCAGATCTGGCGCGGCGTCAGGTCCCAGGAGACGAGATTCGCGGCCTCCAGCTTCAGTTTCTGCGCGCTCTCGTGAGACACATAGAGTTCGGGGATCGGGGTCAGGTTGTTTTGCATCGGATGGGTCCTGTGCTTGATTGGAACGAGCCCGCTACCACTGCCCGTCAATTCGGCGTGCAACGCCTCGTATTCTGCGAGCTTGCGAGCGAGGAACTGGTCTGTCAGACGCATCTTTTCCGACGCGCCACGTGCGGTCAGCGAATAGGCGAAACGAAGCCGCTTGTCCGGCCCCGCACGTTCGCTGATGCTGATGAATCCGTCGCGAGCAGCGGCCCTGAGCAGGGCATTCAGCCGTCCCAGAGACACGCCCAGCTCCGCGGCAATCGCGCGCTGGCTCGCGTCCGGCGTCAGGTCGACCTGACGCAGGAGGCGAAACAGCAGATCGTTATCCGCGGCATCTGGGTTTTTCACGATCGCGTTCATGCGGGGCGACTCAAAGTGCGTTCACGAATGAACGCATGTCATGTTCTCCGCCGGCGCGAAACCCCCCAATTCCGGGGGAACAGGCGGCTTGTTGCCCAAATGCCGCGCTGCAGCGATCGGCCGACCGGAAACTTTCAAAGTTTCCAGACCGGTTTCTTTTCAAGAAACCGTTGCGCCCATGTCTGAAAGGGGGGGATTACTCTGCCGCGCTCGGTGTCGGATGCGCGTCGGCGGGAACCTCGTGCTCTGCGAGGAACTTCTCGGCATCCAGCGCCGCCATGCAGCCCATGCCCGCGCTCGTTACCGCCTGCCGGTAGATGTGGTCCGTCAGGTCGCCCGCGGCGAAGACGCCGGGGATCGAGGTGCGGGTCGAGCCGGGCTCGACCTTCACATAGCCGCCCATATGGGTTTCCAGCTGATCCTTTACCAGTTCGGATGCAGGCGCATGGCCAATGGCGATGAAGACGCCCTTGGCGGGGATCTCCGTGACCTCACCGGTGTTGACGTTCTTCACCTTCACGCCTTCGACGCCCAGCGGATTGTCGGTGCCGGTGACCTCTTCGAGCGTGTGGAACCACATCGGCTCGATCTTGGGGTGATTGAGCAGCCGTTCTTGCAGGATCTTTTCCGCCCTGAGCTCGTTACGGCGATGGATCAGCGTCACCTTCGACGCGAAATTCGTCAGGAACAGTGCCTCTTCCACCGCGGTATTGCCGCCGCCGACCACGACGATCTCCTGCCCGCGATAGAAGAACCCGTCACAGGTCGCGCAGGCCGAGACGCCGAAGCCCTTGAACTTCTCTTCAGACGTCAGGCCCAGCCATTTCGCCCGCGCGCCCGTGGCCAGCACCACCGCATCCGCTGTCCAGACCATGCCGCTGTCGGTCTGCGCGGTGAAGGGTCGCTTCGACAGGTCCAGTTCGGTCACGATATCGCCGATGATCTCGCATCCCATGGCCCGGGCATGGGCTTCCATCCGGACCATCAGGTCGGGGCCCTGCACCTCGGTATCACCGGGCCAGTTCTCCACCTCGGTGGTGGTCGTCAACTGGCCGCCGGGTTCTATTCCCTGGATTAGAACGGGTTCGAGCATCGCGCGCGCAGCATAGACGCCCGCAGTATACCCCGCAGGTCCGGATCCGACGATCAGAAGCTTTGTGTGACGTGTCTCGGCCATGGCGCATCCCCTTGTGTCTCCGCTCCGATATAGAAGGCCCGTCCTCCGGTTGGAAGGGGGGCAACCGCTTGCATCGGCGCAAGCCCCGGCGGATAGAGCGATATGAGCATTCCCGATTGGACAGCCGGGCTCGATCCCCTCGTCGCACTTGGCCTGTTCCTGGCCAGTTTTGCCGGATCATTCATGACTGTCGCCATGGGGATCGGCGGTGGCGCCTTCGTGCTTGCGATCATGGCGAGCCTCCTGCCGCCTGTGGCGCTGATCCCGGTTCATGGTGTGATCCAGCTTGGCTCGAACCTGTTTCGGGGCCTTCTGTTCCTGCGCCATGCGCATTGGCCGGTGGCGGGCGCCTTCGCCATCGGCGCCGTCCTCGGGATCGGGCTTGGCGGAGCCCTCGTCATTGATCTGCCTCCCGCGCTCGTCCAACTGGTGGTGGGGCTCTTCATCCTGTGGTCGATCCTGCGCAAGCCCCCCGCCTGGCTGACCCGGGCGGCATGGCTCAATGGCCTGATATCGAGCTTCCTGACGATGTTCTTCGGCGCGACAGGGCCCTTTGTGGTGAACTACATCCGCACGCTGAACCTGCCGCGGCAGCGACACATCGCGACCCACGCCGTCCTGATGACGCTTCAGCACGGGCTGAAGGTTGCGGCTTTCGGATTGCTCGGCTTCGCCTTCGCGCCGTGGCTGACCTTTCTGGTGCTGATGATCGGGGCGGGCGCACTGGGCACTATCTTCGGCCGTCAGGTCCTCTTGCGGATCAAAGAGGCGACCTTTCGCAGGGCCCTTGTGTCTGTCCTCGCTGTTCTTGCCCTGAGGCTTGTCTATGTGGGGGCGCGTGATCTTTGGGCGTCTGGTTAGAGATCTCGGCATTTGCCGCAACTTTCTTGCGCTTTCGCGAAATTTTGTTGCGCACCTTCGCGCCAAAACGTATGAATCCCTCAATTCATACAGGGGGGAGACGATGCCGGGGCCCAAGCTCGACGAGATCGACAGGATGATACTGGCCGAATTGCAGGCCGACGGCCGCATGACCAATGTCGAACTGGCCAAGAGGGTCGGCATTTCCGCGCCGCCTTGCCTGCGTCGTGTCCGCACGCTCGAAGAGCAGGGGTTCATCCGCGGCTACCACGCCGAGGTCGATGCCCGGGAACTGGGCTTCGAGGTTCAGGTCTTTGCCATGGTCGGGCTGCAAAGTCAGGCCGAGGTCGACCTTTCCGCGTTCGAAGAACGCTGCCGTGCCTGGCCGCTTGTCCGGGAATGCCACATGCTCAACGGTGAGGTGGATTTCATCCTCAAATGCGTGGCCCCCGATCTGCGCACCTTCCAGTCCTTCCTGACTGAAAGCCTGACCGCCGCGCCCAACGTGGCCAGCGTCAAGACGAGCCTTGTCATCCGCGGCGCGAAGGACGAGCCGGGAGTTCCGTTCGATGTCCTCGAGGAGCGGCTGGCCCGCGAGGCCTGACCGTCAGGCCACGTCGAACAGATCAAGGTCTGACAGGCGGACCCGAGGCAGAGACGGGGCACCGAAATCCTCGATCCGGCTGACATGCGGGAAACATGACAGGAAGACGTCCAGCAATTCGCCCCGAAGCCCGATCAGATGTGCAGGGCCGGGATGATAGCTTTCGATCTCCACCCCGTTGGTGGGGATCCGATGGTGGCCCTCGAAGCCCAGGTGATAGACGGGCACCGAGGTCGGGGGCGTCAGTTCGATGATGTTGTTGCCGTCGATGAAATCGCGCGCGGGTATGGCGGCCGTCTCTGACCCGGTCAGCCTGCGGACGCCGTGCGAGCGGTGAATCAGCCGTGCCTTCGGACCGAGGATAAGGTCCGGCATCGGGCGGGCGATCCCCAGTGCATCGGCCGCGATCCGCGTCAGTTTGCCCATCGATGGCTCCTGCCGGGTGGCGCTGGGCGAAATGATCGTGGCTCCGCGCCACAGAAGCGTCTGAAACCCGGCATCCGCAGTGCAGACCTTGTCGCCGGGAAGCAGGTCTTCGACGGCGATCTGGCCGCGATCCGTATGCAGCAGGCAGCCGCGTGCGAATGCGCACAGCGCATCCTCGAAGACAGGCAATGCCGGCACGATCCGGGTGAAATCCTGGATATCCTTCGATGAGGGAGAAGCCAGGTGGACGACCTCGATCTTGCGCATGAGAGGCGGCATGCGCTGAGGTCGTCCAGCTGTCTGAGCGAGCCGGTTCATGGAACCGACGGTGGTTTCCTGTGTCGGCACGAGATCCCGTGCAGAGGAACGAGGCGAACTGATCATGCGGCGTACCCTTCGGTTCGTCACATCATTTGTTGGCCCCACCAACAACATCTGAGGAACAATGACATTGAGTGAAATGTGCCCAACCTGCACGGAAAGGTCAAAATTTCGGGGCGATTTTCGCAAGTCGTGGGACCAATCCCGCCGCAATTCCGAAAATTGTTCACCGGAGGTGGGAAAATCCTGCCACATTTCGATTCGCGCCAAAGCGTTGGACAAAAAAATCCCCGGCACAAAGGCCGGGGAGTCGAGGGGATGCAAATGTGGCGGCTCCGCCGCCGGGGTGATCTGTTTGCCGGGCCAAGTGACCCCGCCGGCTGATCCAGCCGAAATCCGTCAGCCCGCGGCGGCCTGTTTCAGGCGGGGGGCGGGCGCTGCCTTGCGTCGACTGATCATGGCTTGCCGGCGCAATCCGCGTTCCCACGGCATCCGCGTCTTGCAGGCCTGCGCCTCGTCGAGGATCGATTTCATCCAGCGTCGTTGGGATTTCATCTCTGTCTCCATCAGGTCCGTCCTCATCACGCGTTGCGATTGGGCCCCGCGCTATCTGGGGTGATGTATGAGTGACAGGCCAGTTTGGCCTCAGTAGGGCGTTCCGAAAATTTCTGCCGGAAACTGGTTGATGAAATGTGGCGAACAAACAGTTGCAGGTCATTCAGTCGCAGGGCCAACTGCCACAGGCTCTGGAGGTGATCGTCGGGGACAATGCCGATACAACCGGACGCATTGTTTCGGGATTTGTGACAGCATCAAGGCGCCGATCTGCCCGAGGAATGCCGCAATCCTTCGGACATGGCGCCGGACCGACGCCTTACAGGCAGATCGCTGAAATCAGGCGCCCGTAATCGGCTTCGCGGCGATGCGTCGCCCGGCGATAGCTGAAGAACCTGTCCGGGTCGGCATAGGTGCAATGCCGGGTCCATTCGGCATTCCGCACGCCTGCCTCGCGCAGTCGCCACAGCACATATCCCGGCAGGTCGAACTGCATCCGGTCGCCCTCACCACCTGCAAAGAAGCGCAGGGCCCTGTCATCCTCGGCAATGAAGGCATCGACGAATTCCGGACCCACTTCGTAGGACTTCTGGCTGATCGTCGGGCCAATCGCGGCCACGATGCGGCCCCGCTCTGCGCCGAGGGTCTCCATCGCCTCGATCGTCGCCTCGAGTACACCTGCCAAGGCGCCCTTCCAGCCGGCATGCGCCGCCCCGATCACCCCGGCCTCCGTGTCCGCAAATAGGACGGGAGCGCAATCGGCCGTCAGGATCGACAGGGCGAGGCCGGGTTTGTCGGTGACAATCGCGTCACCACGCGGGCGGTCCGGCACCGCGTCACGCAGGACGGTCACATCGGCCGAATGCACCTGCGTGACACCCATCAGGTTTTCTGGGTCAATCCCCAGTGCCTGCGCCACGCGGACCCGGTTCAAAGCCACGGCCTGCGATTGATCCGAGCTGCCATGGCCGCAATTCAGCCCGTGGAACACGCCCGACGATGCACCGCCCGACCGGCCGAAGAACCCGTGTTTCGCGGGTGCGATCAGATCCGACGTGATGATGTCCAGTGTCATGGCTCCAGACCGGGTGGCGGCGAGGCCCCCTCGGGGAAGAGCCCCAGTACCTTGAAAAGTTGGCCCATCTCGTCGGGGTGGGTCAAGCGGTGATGCTGGGTGACGATCGCTTCCCGGGCCTCGCCCTCGGCGCGGGCGGCCAGCGCCTGCGCACGTTGTGTCACGCCCAGCCGTTCCAGAAAGACACCCTGTGTCTCCATCCGGCTGTGACGCGCAGGGACCGCCGCACGGGCCAGTGCCTCGAAATCCACATGCGCGGTCAGGTCGATCTGGCCGGGGGCGGAAAATACATCGACATATTCATGCCGCGACATGGCCTGAACCGTATCGCCATAGCTGCGCCAGCCGCCGTAATCGACGATCAGCGCCGCGCCGCCCGCCGTCGCGATCCGCGCACCCAGCATCGCCGTGATCTCGAGCGCGGGTTCGCACAGTTCCACGATATCGCCCTCTGCCGTGTCGGCCAGCCGCCATGCCAGAGCGCGCACGGGCGCGGGGTCGGCAAGGTCCGGGACAAGCCCGCCCGAGGCGTCGCGGGAGATCACCCGTTCCCGCCAGCTGCCGCCCGTGCGGACGAACTGGCGGATCGGCAGCGCGTCGAAGAATTCGTTGGCCAAGAGAAACAATGGCCCGTCAGGCAGGCTGTCGGGTGTGTCATGCCAAGTCGCGTCGGGCACCTTGCGGGCCTGCTCGGCCCGCAGTCTCGGCGAGGCCTCGACGAAATGCACGCTGACCGCGTCGCGGAAGCCCGGCACTTTGGAGGCTGCACGCAAGACGTCGGACATCAGGGTGCCGCGACCGGGGCCCAGCTCGGCGAGGATCGCGCCATTGGGCGTGCCCTGTTCCGCCCAGCAGGAGGCGAGGGACAGGCCCATCAATTCACCGAACATCTGGCTGATCTCGGGGCCGGTGACGAAATCGCCCTGAAGCCCGATCGGATCGGTGTGGGTCGTATAGTAGCCATGTTCCGGATCGGTCAGGCACAGCGCCATGAACGTATCGAGCCGCATCGGCCCATCCTGTTCGATCCGCGCCGCGATCTTGCGGCCAAGCGGGCTCATGCGCGCGCCCGTCGCGCGGCGACGATCACTGCGAGGCCGATGATGATCATCGGCAATGTCAGAAGTTGTCCCATGGTCAGCCCCCATCCGTTGATATGCAGCGCAAGGCCAAGAGGGTTGCCCGGCGAGACGAATTGCGCATCCGGCTGGCGCACGAATTCCACGGCAAACCGGCCAAGCCCGTAACCCGTGAAGAACACCCCCGACATAAGCCACGGCGTCCTGAGCGCGCCGCGCCGGAACGCCAGCCAGACGAGCAAGATCAGAAGAACGACCCCTTCGAGGAACGCTTCGTAAAGCTGAGACGGGTGGCGGGCACAAAGCTGCCCTGCCGTGGCGCAGGCTTGTGCGGCCTCCCCCGGAAAGATCACACCCCAGGGCAGATCGGTGGGCCGGCCCCACAGTTCGGCATTGATGAAGTTGGCGATCCGACCCAGCAGGATCGCGGGCGGGCTTGCCAGCGCGATGGAATCTGCAGCCGAGCCAAGTGGAATGCCGTGGCGCCGCGCAAAGATCAGGATCGCGAGTACGACGCCGAGGAAGCCACCGTGGAACGACATGCCACCGGTCCAGATCATCGGGATTTCGGCCGGGTTCTGCAGGTAATAGCCGGGCTGGTAGAACAGGACATATCCCAGCCGTCCGCCACCGATGATCCCGATCACGATCCAGGTCAGCAGGTTTTCCAGCTGTTCCGGCGTCATCGCCGGGGTCTGGTCGCGCCAAAGGGCGGGCCGTTTCAGCGCAGCCACCGTGATCCGCCAGCCGATGATGATGCCCACGATATACGCCATGGCATACCAGCGCAGGGCAAACTCCATGCCGAAGAGGCTGATCGACACGATCTCGGGCGAGATATCTGGAAAAGGAATACCGCTCTGCATGGCCGCTCATTGCGGGGTTGGCGGCACGAAGTCAACCGGGCGGCAAGTGCTTGTGATCCGGGGTCGACCGCCCCATATGTAGGTCAGACAAACCCGGAGGAAGCGATGCAGACGCGATCCAAAGTCCTTGACGATATTAGCCAGCTGATGACCAACGCGATGGGCGTGGCACAGGGCGCGAAGGATGAGGCCCAGACGGCGATGACCTCTATGGTCGACCGTTGGCTTGCCGAGCGCGACCTCGTCACCCGCGAGGAATTCGACGCGGTCCGTGCGATGGCCCAGAAGGCCCGCGAGGAAAACGCCGAGTTGCGCGCCCGGATCGAAGCGCTCGAAGCCAAGGGCTGAGCCTGTCGCGTCCCCGGTTGGGGGCGCTCCCCCGGATTTCAGGCGGACGTGGTCCGCTCAGTCGGGGATACGCCGCATCGCGGCCATGATGGAGATCGCCCCGCCCATGGCGATAGCCGCGGAAAACAGGTAGGCCCCGGCGCCCGCCCATTGTGCGATCATCCCGAAGATCACCACGATCCCCGAGGCCAGCGCCAGTTCGATCACGACGAGAAAGCTTTGCGCCTCGGCCGCATCGCTCTCGTCGGTCTTGTCGGCGATGAAGTTGGTAATCGCCAGAAACCCCATCGCATAGGTCAGCGCGTGCAACAGCTGAAGCACGATAAGGACTGGCACGCCGGGTGCCATCGACATCGCCGTCCAGCGCACGACTGACGCCACCGCCGCGATCATCATCAGGGTCAGCGGGGGCCACCGCGTCGCGATCCGGCGAAATCCGAAGAACATCGCCGTTTCCGCCAGCGCCCCCAGAACGATGAGAAACCCGATCGTCGCGGTGGTGATGCCCTGTTCCGCCCAAAGCAGGCCCTGGAACGAATTCAGGATCATGTGGTTTGAATCGATGAAGGCCCAGGCCAGCAGCGGCAGAACGAACCATGCCTTCCGCATCTGCGGAAAGCCCTGCCAGATGGTCCGGGCCGTGCGGACTTGCCCGGGGTCGCGCATGGGCGGCAGGCCAAAGGCCGCGATGGCCCTGAGCACGCAGAACCCCACGAAGAGCGGCAGGAAAAGGTCGATCCTGTCCTGCCCCATCAGCAGGCCGACCCCGCCCACGGCCAACAGGTATCCGATCGTGCTGAGCGCACGGAACGGGCCGAATTCCGCGCCGCGCCTGCGCAACATGCGCAGGGCCGCGGCATCGGTGACCGGCACGACGACCCGCTGCGCCCCCGCCGTCAGCGCCCAGAGGATCAGGATCGCCACGAAGCCTTCGGCGCCGAAGAGGCCCGCGGCAAAGACCGCCGATACAAGGCCGCCCAGCCGGATGACCTGCCCCCAGTCCCGCGCCCTGTCGGCCAGCCGCCCGACGAACAGCGTCACGAACAGCAAGAGCGCGATGGGCGCCGCGCCCAGAAGGCCGATCTGCACCGCGTCGAGCCCCAGATGCGCGAACCAGATGCCCGAATAGGCATTGACCAGTCCAACACTCAGGAACTGAACGAAGAAATAGATCCGCAATCGCCCCTCGGGCGAGGCTGCCGGGCCGGCCGTGGCCGGCCGCTGCATGTCAGAATGACCCGAGATAGGCGGTCAGAATGCGTCGGGCCGCCTCCAGATCGTCGCGATGGATCATCTCTGTCACAGTGTGGATATAGCGGGTGCCGACGGTGATCCCGATCGCGCGCGCGCCCGCCGCCGCCTGTTGGGCCGCAGCGCCATCCTGCCCGCCGGCCGCGAGCATCGTGCGCTGGTAGGGAATGTCCTCGGCCTTGGCGATGGCCTCGATCTCAGCGACCAGTCGCTTGTCGGCGATGAAGCTCGAATCCCGGATATGCAGGCCGAAGCCGCTGCCCTGCACCGTGGTGCGGTCCTTTTCCGGCACGCCGGGCGTGTCGCACGACAGGGTGACGTCGATGCCGATCCCGATATCGGGCTTGACCGCGAAGGCCGAAGTGCGCGCCCCGCGCAGCCCGACCTCTTCCTGGCTGGTGAAGACCACGTGGATCTCTGCCCCGCGGCCCGTGTCGCCCAGAGCGCGGATCGCCTCGATCCCCAGCCAGCAGGCCACCCGATTGTCGAGCGCCTTTGACACCAGCTTGTCGCCGAGTTCGAGGAACGGTTCGTCCATCACGATGAAATCGCCGATCCGGATCTTGTCGGCCGTCGCTTCGCCCAGCCCGGTATCGACAAAGAAATCGGTGGGCAGCGGGACTTTCTTGCGTTCCTCGGGGGTGGAGATGTGAACGGGCTTGCCGCCCGGGTTCATCACGCCCTTGTAGTCGCCGTCTTCGGTGCAGACCAGAACGCGGCGGGAAAACAGGTTGCGCGGATCGAACCCGCCCACGGGCAAGACGTTGATGAAGCCCTTTTCCGTCACGTGACTGACGAGGAATCCGATCTCGTCCATGTGGCACAGCAGCATGACCCGGGGCGCGTCGTCGGACGTCGCCCTGCGCACGCAATGCAGCGATCCCATCGGATCGACCGAGATGTCGTCGAACAGGCCCTCCACCTCGGCCGTGATCAGATCGCGAACCCGGTCTTCATGGCCCGGCACGCCCGGCGTTTCACAAAGTCGCTTCAACAAGTCGATATTCATCTCGGCCATCCTGTGTTGGGTTGCGGGCATTCTGGGTGAGCCTGCAGGGCGATGCAATGGGCAGGGGGCGCCTGTGAGGGGCCGAATTTCTGCGCGCTGGCAGGCTTATCCCCAAGAAATGACTTTACAGCCCCCCCTCGAAGGCTTCACCATATTTCGTAGGAACGGAAAAGAAACCCTACCCGTCCTAGAGCAGGCATCAAGCGCTAGCGAGGTTTTTTAAGGCTGGCGCAAGCAGTGAGGCAAGCGATGGCGCTGACAGAGCAGTTTACCCCGTCCGAGGACATTCATCCCATCGACATGGTCGAGACCCTCGCGGAACACCATGATTGGGAGTTCGACAGGATCACCGATGACCAGATCGCGATGGCGGTCGAGGCCCAGTGGCGGACCTATTCCATCACGCTGGCGTGGTCGGCCTATGACGAGACCCTGCGCCTGATCTGCACCTTCGAGATGGAGCCTCCCGAAGGACGGATCCCCGCGGTCTATGAACTTCTCAACGAACTGAACGACCAGTGCTGGGCCGGATCGTTCACCTGGTGGGCTGAACAGAAGATGATGGTCTATCGTTATGGCCTGATCCTCGCGGGCGATCAGGTCGCCGGGCCAGAGCAGGTGGATACCATGATCCGCGCCGCGGTCATGAGCTGCGAGCGGTATTATCCGGCCTTCCAGCTGGTCACATGGGCCGAGCGGACGCCGGCCGAGGCCATGGCCGTCGCCATTGGCGAGGCCTATGGCCGGGCCTGACCTGCTGTTGGACTGACCCCGGCCACACGGGCGCGGGGCTATCAAGGATAGAGGGCGGCCGGACACGGGCCGCCCGACTGATTTCCGGGGGTCCCGGAAAGGAGGAACGACGATGAACGATGACCTGATCCGACGCGGTCTTGTCCTTCTGGGGTGCGGCAAGATGGGGTCCGCGATGCTGGCGGGCTGGCTTGATCGCGGGGTCCCGGCCAGCGCGGTTCACGTGATCGACCCTGCGCCCTCCGACTGGTTGCAGGGCACGGGTGTTGCGATCAACGGCCCGCTACCCGACAATCCCGCGATCGCCCTGATCGCGGTGAAACCGCAGATGATGGGCGATGCCTTGCCTGCCCTGCAAAAGCTGGGCGGCGGCGAGACGCTGTTCCTGTCTGTCGCGGCCGGCACCCTGATCGCCAGTTTCGAAGCCGCGTTCGGCAGCGACACCCCGATCATCCGCGCCATGCCCAACACGCCTGCCGCCGTGGGCCGTGGGATCACGGCGATCATCGGCAACGCCCATGCCACGCCCGCCCAGCTCGATCTGGCGGAAGCCTTGTTGAAGGCCGTGGGGCAAGTCGTCCGGCTTGAGAGCGAGGCGCAGATGGATGCGGTCACCGCCGTGTCGGGGTCCGGTCCGGCCTATGTGTTCCACCTGATCGAGACGATGACCGCCGCCGGTATCCGGCAGGGCCTGTCCGAGGACCTTGCCCTGCAGCTTGCCCGCGCGACGGTCGCCGGGGCGGGTCATCTGGCGGAGGTGTCCGGCGAGGCCCCCGGGCAGCTTCGGGTCAATGTGACCTCGCCGGGTGGAACGACGCAGGCCGCGCTCGACGTGCTGATGGATGCGGAGACGGGCTTTCCCGCGCTGCTTGACCGGGCGATTGCGGCGGCGGCCAACCGGTCAAAGGAGCTGTCGAATGGCTGAGATCACGTTCGATGATTTTCTCAAGGTTGATATCCGCGTGGGCCGGGTGGTGAAGGCCGAACCCTTCCCCGAGGCGCGTAAACCCGCGATCAAGCTTTGGGTCGATTACGGCGACGAGATCGGGGTGAAGAAATCCTCGGCCCAGATCACGGCGCATTACGACCCCGAAAGCCTGATCGGGCGGCAGGTTATGGCGGTGGTGAACTTCCCGCCGCGCCAGATCGGGAAGTTCATGTCCGAGGCCCTGGTTTTGGGCGTGCCGGACGCGCAGGGCGAGGTGGTCCTGATCCGGCCTGACGAGGACGTGCCTTCAGGGGCGCGGCTCTACTGAAAAGGGTGTTCGTGCGAGAACACCCTCACTAAATCAATGCCTTGTGGCTGATACGTCGCATTGTCGCGCGACGCGTCAACCTTTGCGACGGCGCCGGAGCCATCCCCAGCCGAGGACCGCGACGGCCGCAATGGCCGCAAGCCCGCCCATCATGTTCCCTGAAAACAGCTTGTCCCGGATCGTCAGGGGGCGGGAAGGGGTGGTGATGATGTTGTCGCCTCCTCCACCACCAAAATATGTATGGTGCGACTCGGCGACGTCATAAGCCTCGGACTCGTCGTGGAACCAGGACGGATCGATCAGCAGATCGTCGTCATGTCCGAGATTGTCCGCTGACGTGATGATCGTTGTGTCGGGCTCTTCGAAATGCGTGATGATATCTTCGTCCGGAATATTTGCCGAAGCGCCGCTTGCCGCCACGGCGGCGAGGGTAATGGTTGTTCCCTTCAAGGTCTTGTGCTGTCTCAATGTTTCACTCCCGTAATGACAGCGGGGCGTGAACCCCAATAGAATACGATTATTATCGGAAATGGTCCGCAGAGCCGTCAAGTCCTGAGGACCGGCAATCGGCTCAGCGCGATTGATCGCCGGTTTCTTCGCGCCAGTGGCGGCGGCAGAGGGAGAGATATGTCTCGTTTCCACCGATCTGGACCTGCGCGCCGTCGGTCACGACGCGGCCTTCGGAATCCTTGCGGACGACCATCGTGGCCTTCTTTCCGCAATGGCAGATGGTGCGCACCTCGCGCATCTCGTCGGCCAGAGCCAGAAGCGTGGCAGAGCCCGGAAACAGCTCCCCCCGGAAATCGACGCGCAGGCCATAGCACATGATCGGCACACCCAGATCGTCGACCGCGCGGGCCAGGGCCCAGACCTGTTCGCGGGTCAGGAACTGCGCCTCGTCGATAAAGATGCAGGCGCAGGGCCCGGTGGCAAGCCGTGTCTCGATCATCGTGAACAGATCGTCCTCGGGACCGTAGGTGTCGGCATTCGCGCCGATGCCGATCCGGCTTTCGATGCGCCCGGGGCCGGCGCGGTTGTCGATCCGTGCCGTCAGCAGATAGGTCTGCATCCCGCGTTCGAAATAGTTGTGTGAGGCCTGAAGAAGCACGGTCGATTTGCCCGCGTTCATGGTCGAGTAGTTGAAATAGAGCTTTGCCATGGGCGTCGGGTATAGCCACGCCGCGATCATGCGCAAGACCGAGGGCGGTGAAGGACACCGAAGCACATTCTCCGTGAGTGGGGCCTGCCTGTGGAACAGCGTGCCTGCCCTGTGCAGCGGGCCTTCACCTCATACCCGGATGACAAAGCCAACGGGGTGGGATAATGGGAAAGCCAGTCGGGATTTCCCACTCTGGATCCCGTCGGGGCGGACAAGAAGGGCTGAATTAGTGAATGGTTATCTGAAGAAACACACGGAAGCGTTGGTAAAGGATGTCGGCATCGAGGCTGCCTGTCGGCTGACAGGCAAATCCAAGGCCACCCTCGGACGATACTATTCGCTCGATGACGAACATTCGGACAGGTTCATGCCGATCAATGCGGTCGCCGCCCTCGAAGCGGCATCGAGCCATCCGCATGTCACATCTGCGCTGGCCGAGTTGCGCGGTGTCCATCTGGACGGCGATCTGTCCCGGCGAAACAGTCAAGGCGGCATCAATTCTGACGTCATCACGCTCAGCCAGCGCTTTGCGATGTTGATGGCCGAATACAACCAGTCGATCGAAGACGGGGTCATTTCCGTCAACGAGGCAAAGCGGCTCCTTGGAGAGACGCTCGAGTTACAGAAGATCCTGGTGGAGATGAAACTCCACCTCGAGGAAGAAGCGGGCTAAGGGCCCGCGCGCGCCGTCAGGCCTGAAGCGCGCGGACGCCCACATCCCCTTCGGCGCGGGCCGCGATGGCACCGGCCGAGGCCCGGGCACCGGCCGCGGTGGTGTAGTAGGGGATTTTGTCATAGAGCGCGACGGAGCGGATATCGCGGCTGTCTTCGACGGCCTGCGCACCTTCGGTCGTGTTCCAGACAAGCTGGACATGACCGTCCTTCATCCGGTCGACGATCGTGAGGCCACCTTCATAGACCTTGTTGACGGTCTCGCAGGTGATGCCCGCGTCGGTCAGCCACGCGGCTGTGCCACGGGTGGCAAGAAAGCCGAAGCCCTGATCCGCAAGCGAGCGGGCGGCGTCGAGCATCAAATCGGACTTGTCCTCGTCGCGGATCGAGATGAAGACCCGGCCCTCGTGAGGCAGGTCGGTGCCCGCGCCAAGCTGTGCCTTGAGGAAGGCGCGTGCAAAGCTGCGGTCCCAGCCCATGACCTCGCCGGTCGACCGCATCTCGGGGCCGAGGATCGTATCGACACCGGGGAAGCGGGCGAAGGGCAGAACGGCCTCCTTGACCGAGAACCACGGCATGTTGGGATCGGCCAGCGTCAGCGGATCGGCCAGCGGCATCGGCGTGTCATAGCTGACATCCTTGTAGGGCGGGCGCAGCGGGAAGTTCGACAGCGGCTCGCCGGCCATGAGACGCGCGGCGATCGATGCGATGGCGGAATCCGTGGCTTTGGCCACGAACGGCACGGTGCGGGAGGCGCGGGGATTGACCTCGATGAGGTAGATATCCTCGCCCTTGACCGCGAATTGCACGTTCATGAGGCCGACCACGTTCAGAGCGAGCGCCAGAGCCCGGGTCTGTTCGACGATCCGCGCCTGAATTTCGGGGCTGAGCGTGTGGGGCGGCAGGCAGCAGGCGCTGTCGCCAGAGTGAACGCCGGCCTCTTCGATGTGCTGCATGATCCCCGCCACATGGACGTTCGTCCCGTCGCAAAGCGCATCGACGTCGACCTCGGTCGCGCCGGACAGATAGCCATCCAGCAGGACGGGGCTGTCGCCCGAGACGACGACGGCCTCGGCGATATAGCGTTTGAGATGATCCATATCGCGCACGATTTCCATTGCGCGGCCGCCCAGCACATAGGAGGGGCGGATCACGAGAGGGAAGCCGATCTCGCCCGCGATATGCAGCGCCTCTGCATCGGTCGAGGCGATGCCGTTGACGGGCTGTTTCAGTTCAAGCTTCTGGACGAGGTTCTGGAACCGCTCACGATCCTCGGCCAGGTCGATCGCATCGGGCGAGGTTCCGAGGATCGGGATGCCGGCCTCGTGCAGGGCATTGGCGAGTTTCAGGGGCGTCTGGCCGCCGAACTGGACGATCACGCCATGAAGCGTGCCGTTCTGCTGTTCGCGGGCAAGAATTTCCATCACATGTTCGAAGGTGAGCGGTTCGAAATAGAGCCGGTCCGAGGTGTCGTAATCCGTCGACACGGTTTCCGGGTTGCAGTTGACCATGATGGTTTCATAGCCCGCGTCCGACAGCGCATAGCAGGCGTGGCAGCAGCAATAGTCGAACTCGATCCCCTGGCCGATGCGGTTCGGGCCACCGCCCAGGATCACCACCTTCTTGCGATCCGAAGGCCGCGCCTCGCATTCCACCTCGCCCATTACGGGCTCTTCGTAGGTGGAATACATGTAGGGTGTCTGCGCCTCGAACTCGGCGGCGCAGGTGTCGATCCGCTTGAAGACCGCGGTGACGCCGAGATTGAGGCGGGCGCGGCGCACGTTCTCTTCGGTGCGGCCGGTCAGTTTCGCCAGCCGGGCATCGGTGAAGCCCATCATCTTGATGTCGCGCAGGCCGGCCTCGGACAGGGGCAGGCCATCGGATTTGAGCCGGGCCTCGGTGTCGATGATCTCGCGGATGCGGGCAAGGAACCACGGGTCGAATTTCGTAACCGCCCCGATGTCCTCGTCGGACAGCCCTTCGCGCATGGCCTGCGCGATGACACGCAGGCGGTCCGGCGTCTGCCGGGCCAGCGCCTTGGTGATCGCGGCCTTGTCGGGGGCGCCGGGGATCTCGATCTCGTCGAAGCCGGTCAGGCCGGTTTCCATCGAGGCCAGCGCCTTCTGCAGCGATTCGTGGATCGTGCGGCCGATGGCCATGGCCTCGCCCACGGATTTCATCGCCGTGGTCAGAAGCGGCTCGGAGCCCGGGAATTTCTCGAAGGCGAAGCGCGGGATCTTGGTCACCACATAGTCGATCGTCGGCTCGAACGAGGCGGGCGTGACCTTGGTGATGTCGTTGTCCAGCTCGTCCAGCGTATAGCCTACGGCCAGCTTGGCCGCGATCTTGGCAATCGGGAAGCCGGTGGCCTTGGACGCCAGCGCCGAGGAGCGCGAGACGCGGGGGTTCATCTCGATCACGACCATGCGGCCGTCTTCGGGATTGATCGCCCATTGCACGTTCGATCCGCCGGTCTCGACCCCGATCTCACGCAGAACGGCGATCGAGCCATTGCGCATGATCTGGTATTCCTTGTCGGTCAGCGTGAGCGCGGGCGCAACGGTGATCGAATCGCCGGTATGAACGCCCATCGGATCGACGTTCTCGATGGAACAGACGATGATCGCATTGTCCGCCTTGTCGCGGACAACCTCCATCTCGTATTCCTTCCAGCCCAGAAGGCTTTCATCGATCAGGATCTGCCCCACCGGAGAGGCATCCATGCCCGAGCGGCAGAAATGTTCGTATTCGGCGCGGTTATAGGCCACGCCGCCGCCGGTGCCGCCCAGCGTATAGGCCGGGCGGATGATGGCGGGCAGGCCGATATCCTCGAGCGCCTCCATGGCGATCGCGACGCCGGCCTTGAGATCGGACTTGCCGTTGTCGAGCTTGGGGGCGGTGACGATGGTGGCCTTGGGGTTCTCGATCCCCAGACGATCCATCGCTTCGCGGAACAGCTTGCGATCCTCGGCCATTTCGATGGCTTCGCGCTTGGCGCCGATCATTTCGACGCCAAACTTCTTGAGCACACCCATTTCCTCGAGCGCGAGCGAGGTGTTCAGGCCAGTCTGCCCGCCCATCGTCGGCAGAAGCGCGTCGGGGCGTTCCTTTTCGATGATCTTGGCGACGATCTCGGGCGTGATCGGCTCGATATAGGTGGCGTCGGCAAGGCCCGGGTCGGTCATGATCGTGGCCGGGTTCGAGTTGACGAGGATGACGCGATAGCCCTCTTCTTTCAGGGCCTTGCAGGCCTGGGCTCCGGAGTAATCGAACTCGCAGGCCTGTCCGATGATGATAGGCCCGGCTCCGATGATCATGATGGAGCTGATGTCGGTGCGTTTGGGCATGGCAGGGTCCCCCGAGGGTTGGCAGCGCGCGGCCGGCGGCTCGCAAATCCTCGCGGGTTATAGACACGACGCCCCCGCGTTCAAGTCCATATCGCATCTGTCGGGAGATGTGCGGAAATGCTCGTGCTTTCACATTCGAGAATGTGTTAAGCTTTCAGGCAAGTATAGCTGACAATCGTGCTTCGCGCCGTGCTGGCCGTATCACTCTGATGCCCGCCCCGATGAAAGAGGGTCGGCGAACCGGCGAAAGGTGCAATGGGACGTTCACCGACTGCCTCGCGATTGCGTAATCTGCCCAAGGGCACGGTTTCGCCGAATGCGGTATCAGATGTTCTGACCGCAGCGCGCCAGCGTCTTGGAGAGGATGCCGTGCGCCTGATCTGCACGCGGGCCGAATTGCGTGGCACGCCCGATCCGGACATTCCGTTGGACGAAGCGCAGGCCGTGCGGATCCATACGGCGCTGCGGCAGGCAGAGCCTGAACGGTCGGCCGAGGTCTTTCGGCAGGCGGGATTCGCCTCGGCCGAAGCTTTCGTCGAAACCTATCTGTCGAAGAAGGCGCAGGCGATGCTGTCGGCGGCGCCCTGGACGATGTCCGCCTGGCTTCTTGGGCGATGGGCGCGGCAGCATGTGCGTGCCTTTGCCGGTCAGGCCCGGTTCGAGATGCTGCGCGACCTCGAGATCGAGTTGTGGAACAATCCATTCGCCGCACCGCATGGCACCCGGGATCACCCCGGCTGCTATTGGCAGGAGGCTCTGTTCGAGGGGATGTTCCGTGATCTTGTCGATCCGCACCTGATCTGCCGGGAAATGACGTGCGTGGGCCAGGGCGACGATGCCTGCCGGTTCGCGTTCATCCTGAATTCCGGGTGACACCAAAATTATCCAATTTTGGTCACTCCCCAGATTTCTCGAAATTTGGGCCCCCGCCCATGTCGTCCGCACACATGTAGTCGCGGGTCAACGGGGCGGCGGTCTGGTGGCGGGTCAGTTGGACCTGGAAAATCTCGTTGGCCAGATGGGTGAACCCGATCTCCGAGGCCACGAGATAGTAGCGCCACATCCGGACAAAGGTGTCGTCATACATCGCCTCGATCGTCTCCCGGTTGGTCTCGAACTTGTCTTGCCACGCGCGGAGCGTGTCGACGTAATGCATCCTCCATACCTCGATATCCGTGGCGATGAGCCCTGATCGTTCGACATCGCGCATCACTTCGGACAGGGAGGGCGTGTAGCAGCCGGGAAAGATGTACTTGTCGATGAAGGGCGCTGTCAGGCCCGGCGGCGTGGCCCGCCCGATCGTGTGGACCAGGGCGATCCCATCGTCAGACAGGTTTCGGCGAATGCGATCGAAAAAGGTCGGGTAATTCGGCAGGCCCACATGCTCCATCATACCGACCACGACGATCCGGTCGAATTCCTCCCGCAAAGCCCGGTAATCGATCTGTCGCCATTCGATCCGGTCGGCCACGCCCGCGGCCTCGGCCCGCTTGGCGGCATGGGCCAGCTGCACGCCGGACAAGGATACCCCCACGACCTTGGCCCCGAAATCCCGGGCCAGCGTGATCGCCATGCCGCCCCAGCCACAGCCGATATCGAGGATCTTCATATCCGGCTCGATCAGCAGCTTCTTCGCGATATGGGCTTTCTTCGCGGCCTGCGCCTCTTCGATCGTCATGCCGCGATGGGGGAAATAGCCGCAGGTGTATTGCAGATCCTCGTCGAGGAAGAGTTCGTAGAGATCGACAGACAGATCATAGTGATGTTCGACGTTCTGCCGTGCGCGGGTCAGGCCGTTGGCCTGGGTGAAGCGACGGGTCGCGCGTTTGAGGGCGGGGACGATCGTCTTGAACCGGCCGAATTGGCGCGCGCGGGCATTGCCGGCCAGAAGGGCCAGCATGCCGCGCAGATCGTCGTTTTCGACCGTGAGATGGCCCCACATATAGGCCTCGCCGATGGCCAGTTCGGGCCTGAGCAGGAGCCTGCGGGGCGTGGCCTTGTCGTGGATCGCGATGCGGACCGCGGGACCGTCCTTGCCATATCGGCTTTCGGAGCCGTCGGGCCAGACGATTTCAAGCGTGCCGGTCCGGATCAGGCCCCGAAGAAGGCCATCGAGCTGCGAAACCCACAAATTCAAAAGTCAAACCCCACGATATGACGCCCGTCCAGAATGTCGTGAAACTGGCGCAGGGGCCCGCACAGTGCAAGGGCCCCTTGACTTTGGGCCCCCGGACCTGTGTATCGGCCCGGATCCGCCATTCACACAGCCGAACCGAGGACGCCATGCACGCCTATCGAAGCCACACCTGCGCCGCCCTGACCAAGGCCGATGTGGGTGATACTGTCCGCCTGTCGGGTTGGGTGCACCGCGTGCGCGATCATGGCGGCGTCCTGTTCATCGACCTGCGGGACCATTACGGCGTGACGCAGGTTCTGTGCGACCCGGACAGCCCCGTTTTTGCCGAGGTTGAAAAGGTGCGCTCCGAATGGTGCATCCGGATCGATGGCGAGGTGAAGGCCCGTGACGAAGGGCTGGTGAACCCCAAGATACCCACCGGCGAGGTCGAGGTCTTCATTCGGGACATGGAGGTTCTGGGCGCAGCGAACGAACTGCCGCTGATGGTGTTCGGCGATCAGGAATATCCCGAAGAAACGCGGCTGCGCTATCGCTACCTCGATCTGCGGCGCGAGAAAATGCAGTCAAACATGACGCTGCGGTCGGACGTGGTGGCCTCGATGCGGCGGCGGATGTGGGAGCAGGGCTTCCGCGAATATCAGACGCCGATCATCACCGCATCGTCCCCCGAGGGCGCGCGCGATTTCCTTGTCCCGAGCCGTCTTCATCCGGGAAAGTTCTACGCGCTGCCGCAGGCGCCGCAGCTGTTCAAGCAGCTGATCATGGTGTCGGGCTTCGATCGCTATTTCCAGATCGCGCCCTGTTTCCGCGACGAGGATCCGCGCGCGGATCGTTCGCCCACGGATTTCTACCAGCTCGACCTCGAGATGTCCTTCGTCGAGCAGGAAGACGTGTTCAACACGATCCAGCCGGTGATCGAGGGCGTGTTCGAGGAATTCGGCGGCGGTCACAACGTCGACAAGCTCTGGCCGCGGATCAAGTTCGCCGATGCGCTGCGCTGGTACGGCACCGACAAGCCCGACCTGCGCAATCCGATCAAGATGCAGGACGTGAGCGAGCATTTCCGCGGCTCCGGCTTTGCGATCTTTGCCAAGCTTCTGGAGCAGGAGGGCACCGAGATCTGGGCGATCCCCGCGCCGGGCGGCGGGTCGCGCAAGTTCTGCGACCGGATGAACGCCTATGCCCAGAAAGAGGGCCTGCCGGGGATGGGCTATATCTTCTGGCGCGATGGCGAAAACGGGATGGAGGCGGCTGGGCCGCTCGCCAAGAACATAGGCCCCGAGCGGACCGAGGCCGTCCGCCTGCAACTGGGCCTTGGCAAGGGGGATGCGGCGTTCTTCCTGGGGGGCAAGCCCGCGAGTTTCGAAGCAGTCGCAGGGCGCGCGCGCAATGTGATCGGTGAAGAGCTGAACCTGACCGAGAAGAACCGCTTTGCCTTTGCGTGGATCGTCGATTTCCCGATGTTCGAGAAGGACGACGAGACGGGCGAGATCGATTTCTCGCATAACCCGTTTTCGATGCCGCAGGGCGGGATGGATGCGCTGAACGGTGATCCGCTGGATGTTCTGGGCTTCCAGTATGATCTGGCCTGCAACGGCTATGAGCTGATCTCGGGGGCGATCCGGAACCACAAGCTCGATATCATGATCAAGGCGTTCGAGCTTGCGGGCTATGACGAGGCCGAGGTGCATGCGCGGTTCGGCGGGATGGTCAACGCGTTCCAGTATGGCGCGCCGCCGCACGGTGGATGTGCCGCCGGGATCGACCGGATCGTGATGCTTCTGGCGGATGAGGAAAACATCCGCGAGGTCATCATGTTCCCGATGAACCAGCGTGCCGAAGACCTGATGATGGGCGCCCCGTCCGGGCCCACCAATGAGCAGCTGCGCGAGCTTCGGCTGAGGGTCCTGCCGCCCGAGGGGTGAGCTGCCCAAAATTTGAGAAATTTTGGGGCGGCGGCACTCCGCTGAGCGCTGCACTCATGTCTTCTTTGCCCGGGGGTGGTGCGCTATATTGGTCCCATGTTCCCCGGGTAGAATGATGAGGCAGGCCAGTGGTGTTTTCTCCCGATCTCGCGGACAGGCGGTTCGGCGTTGGGTTGTCGCCGCGTCATGGGCCGCCGTCGGACGTTCAGGACATGCTTTCTCGACTGGCCGGCCCCGATCAGATGACCGGGCGTTTCCCGATCCCGCTGACCGACGCGGTCACGCCCCGGGTCGAGGAGCTGCGCGCATTGCAACGGGCACGGGCGGAAAATGATGAGAATGAAGAGGCCTATCGCGCGGGGCGTCAGCAAATGGAGGCGGCGCGTCTTGCCACCTTTCGCGCGCACCTTGCCCGCGGGATCGAGACGACGGACGGCTTTCGCGAGAGGCTGACCCAGTTCTGGGGGGATCATTTCACGATCCGCGCCCGCAACGGCCTGATGCGCCACTACGTCACCCCCTATGTCGAGGAGACGATCCGCCCTCATGTCGCCGGCCGTTTTGCCGACATGCTGCGCGCGGCGGTTACCCATCCGATGATGCTGATCTATCTCGATCAGGTTCGCTCGGTCGGGCCGAACAGCCCGGTTGCGCGCGATGGCCGCGGCCTGAACGAGAACCTCGCGCGCGAGGTTCTGGAGCTGCACACGCTGGGCGTGGACGGCCCATACGGTCAGGCGGATGTGCGCCAGCTGGCGGAACTGTTCACAGGGTTGAGCTGGGGTGCCGACCGGGGCTTCTGGTTCCGCCCGCGCTTTGCCGAGCCGGGGGCCGAGACGGTTCTGGGCGTGACCTACGGGTCGGAGGCATCGCTCGAGCCGATCCACGCGGTGCTGGACGATCTGGCCGCGCATCCGTCGACCGCCCGGCATCTGGCCACCAAGCTTGCCGTCCACTTCGTGGCCGATGCCCCGCCGCCGGGCCTGATCGACGTGATGACGGCCGCATATCTTGCGTCAGACGGGGCTCTGCTTCCCGTCTATGAGGCGATGTTGCGCCACCCTGCCGCATGGACCCGCGGGATCGAGGCAGGTCCGGGCGCGGCCAAGGTGATGCAGCCGTTCCAGTTCATCCAGTCGGCCCTGCGCGGGATCGGCGCGAATGGCGACGACTTGATCGCCCTTGATCGGCCGATGACCGTTCGCAACCTGATGCGGCCGCTTCTGTACATGGGGCAGGATTGGGAGCGGCCCGATGGCCCCGATGGTCTGCCCGAGACGGCGGAGGCATGGATCACGCCGCAGGGCATGGCCGCCCGGATTGACTGGGCGTTTCGTGCGCCCTCAGCGCTGATGGGAGACTTGCCCGATCCGCGCGATGCAGTGCGCCATCTATTGGGTGCGGATGCGCCACGGACAGTTGTTTTTGCCGCGGGTGCAGCCGAAGATCGGGTCGAGGGGATCGGCGTGATCCTGACCTCCGCCGCCTTCCAGAGGAGAGACTGATGGACAGACGCCGTTTCCTGACGACGATCGGGGCGCTGGGCTGTTCTGCCGCGGCCAGCCCTCTTGTGACGCCGATGGCCTTTGCTTCGGGCCCTTGGGACAATCGCCTCGTCGTGATCATTCTGCGCGGCGCGATGGACGGCATCGACGTGGTGGCGCCCGCGGGCGAGGCGGCGGCGCTGGCGGGTCTGCGCCCGACGCTGGGACTGGACGGGCATTTGCAGACCGGTGGGTTCTGGGCCTTTCACCCTGCGCTGGCACCGCTGACGCCTCTTTGGCTGCGCGGCGAATTTGGCGCAGTGCAGGCCGTCTCGACGCCCTACCGCGACAAGCGCAGCCATTTTGACGGGCAGGATATCCTCGAGGCGGGCTTGCCCGGGCTCGAAGACGGGCGCGTGCGGGACGGATGGCTCAACCGGATGATGCAGATCGTGCCGGGCATGACCTCGGAGACCGCCTATGCGATCGGGACGGATCAGCTTCTGATCCTCGACGGCTCGGCCGATGTGGCGCGCTGGGCCCCCGAGGCCCGGCTGCGGATCGGTCCGCAGGCCGAACGGTTGATCGACCTCGTGACCCATTCCGACCCTCTCTTTCGCGACGCCACCGCCGATGCCATTGAGATCGCGCAATCAATAGACGAGCAGGGCGAGATGGGCATGGAGAGCGTGGGCAATGGCGGCCATGTCCGGGCTGCGACCTTCGCCGCCGAACGTTTGCTGGGCGAGACGCGGATCGCGAGCTTTTCTCTGGGCGGATGGGATACCCATGGCCGGCAGAGACAGGGGCTGGCCCGCGCGCTGGGCAATCTCTCAGACGTCATCCTGACGCTGGAGGCCGGGCTGGGGCCGGTCTGGGAAAAGACGGCCGTTCTGTGCCTGACGGAATTCGGCCGGACAGTCGCGGAAAACGGGACCCGCGGAACCGATCACGGGACGGGCGGGGCGCTGCTTTATGCGGGCGGGGCGCTGAAGGGCGGGCAGGTGCTGGGTGACTGGCCGGGGCTCGATCAGCTTTATGCCGGGCGTGACCTGTTGCCGACACGGGACCTGCGGGCTCATGCGGGATGGACGATCCGGTCACTCTTCGGGCTCGACGCCGATCTTATCGAGACGCGCGTCTTTCCCGGCGTGGAGCTTGGTCCTCGGAGCGGGCTTCTTCTCTAGCGGCGCGGATATCGGGGTTGATCGCGTCGGACAGGCGGTCGAAGGCGCGCTGACCGCCGCAGAAGCCGGGATCGCCCGGTGCGCCACGATCGAACCAGACCTCGCAGGCCTCGGTGGTGCGGCATTCGGTGCAGCAGCGCAGCGTATCGCGGGAGGCTTCGATCAGGGTGGTGCCCAGATCCTGTTTCGGCACGATCCCCATCCGGTCGAGCATCTGCCTGCGCAGTTTCAACCTCCGGTCGAAATCGGTGGTCATATGGGTCAAAAGGCCCGTCATGGCCAACACCCCCCGGGTCATCGAGTCAGTGACACGACAATGAGGCGTTGATCCCAAAGTTGTCAATCAATCCTTACACAGATTGCTCATATAATCCTGAGCGCCTGGTGTTAGTGTAAAGTCAGATTGTCAGATTTGCGGCGCCTTTGTCGGGGGTCGGCCGGGATGAGGCCGGCGCCTCGGGCGGGCGCGATGTGGCGCGGGCGATCTCTTCAAAGGCGAGCCTGGCGCGACAGAACATCGGTGCATCCGATGAACTGGAGCCGAGCCAGAAGGCGCAGAGATCGGGCTGTGCGCATCGGTTGCAGGACAGCAAGGTTTCGCGCAGCGGGGCAGCCAGATCCTGTGCCAGATCGGGCCTGTCGATGATGCCCATCTTGCGCATCATCCCGCGGCGCAGCGCCATGCGGTTTTCGAACGTCTGGGTGATGTGGGCCAATTCTCCGGACATCACGAGGTCCCTCCCTTTCGTATGTCGTATGCAAAGGCATACGCTCGGTGGGGGTGGTTGGATCACAAGAATGTAAAAAAATATTTACAGATAGACTGTCAGTCTATGTTTACAATGCGTTACTCCCGTCTGTGGCGACCTGTCGCAGGGTCTCAGCTGGCGCAATTGCGGCAGAGCGCGGCGGTCGGCACGGCGTCGAGCCGTTCGGGGCTGATGTCGTCGCCGCACTTGGCGCAGATGCCGTAGGAGCCGTCCTCGATCCGCGCCAGCGCCGCGTCGATGGCGCGCAACTCGGTCAGGTCCTGCTGGCCCATGGCCTCGAGAACCTCGTCCCCCTGCCGCTCGGCCGAACGATCCTCCCAGTCCTTGGGCGGTTCGTCGTCCAGCTGATCTTCGATCCTTGCGAGGTCTTCGGTCAGTTCGGCCCGGCGGGCCAGAAGGGCGGCTTTGCGGTCGTCATGGGGCATGGATGGCTCTCCTTTCATCGGCTCAGCGTCGCAGGGGGCGGGACGGGCGGCGTTGATCTGAATCAACCCTCACTTGCCGGTCAGCGATTTCGCGATCAACCATGAGATGGGGAAGGCGAGGACGAACCCGGCCAGCCCCGCGATCACGATCGGCCAGAGCGTGCCATACCCCGCCACCAGAACCGCGATGACGCCCACCCCGGCCAGAGTGGAGCCGATGAACAGGTGCAGGATGAGGGTCAGTGCCATGGGGGCCTCCGGTCGGATCAATGTCGGCAGGAGGCTATCAAGCGGTGGGGGAGGGAGCGTTGATTTGGGTCAAGCTTCGCCTTGCGGAGCGGTTCGGGATGCGTCCGCGGCCTTTTTCAACCAACGATGCCGTTATGGTGAGGCCGCGACACTAAAGTTCTTGGAGCAAACCTATTGCTTCGACTACGTGGAACGAGGTCTGGTACTCGCCCTCGGCAACATGAAAAAGCGACCGAGGACATGGCAGTTACTCGGGATCTTTCCAGTTGCGGAAAGCGCTCAAGGAGACCTATTCACGGCTTAGCTATCCATCTTGAGCGCTGAGATAAACGCCTCCTGCGGGATGTCCACTTTCCCGAACTGGCGCATCTTTTTCTTACCCGCCTTCTGCTTGTCCAGAAGCTTCCGCTTCCGGGTGGCGTCGCCGCCGTAGCATTTGGCGGTCACGTCCTTGCGCAAGGCTGACAGCGTCTCCCGTGCGATGACCTTGCCGCCGATGGCGGCCTGGATCGGGATCTTGAACATGTGGCGGGGGATGAGATCCTTGAGTTTCTCGCACATGGCGCGGCCGCGGGCCTCGGCCCGGTCGCGGTGGACCATCATCGACAGCGCGTCGACGGGTTCGTCGTTCACCAGCACCTGCATCTTGACGAGGTTGTCCTCGCGATAGCCCACAAGCTGGTAGTCGAAGCTGGCATAGCCCTTGGTCACGGATTTCAGCCGGTCGTAGAAATCGAAGACCACCTCGTTCAGCGGCAGATCATAGACGACCATGGCGCGCTGCCCGGCATAGGTGAGGTCGAGCTGGATGCCGCGCCGGTCCTGGCAGAGTTTGAGCACGTCGCCGAGGAATTCGTCCGGCACGAGGATGGTCGCCTTGATCCGCGGCTCCTCCACGTGGTCGACATAGGTGAGGTCGGGCATGTCGGCGGGGTTGTGCAACTCCGTCATGGTGCCGTCTTTCATGTAGAGATGATAGACGACGGAGGGCGCGGTGGTGATCAGGTCGATATCGTATTCCCGCTCGATCCGGTCGCGGATCACCTCGAGGTGCAGAAGCCCGAGGAAGCCGCAGCGGAAGCCGAAGCCGAGGGCGGCCGAGGTCTCCATCTCGTAGGAGAAGGAGGCGTCGTTGAGGGCGAGTTTCTCGATCGCGGTGCGCAGATCCTCGAATTCGGAGCTGTCGACGGGGAACAGGCCGCAGAAGACCACCGGCTGCGAGGGCTTGAAGCCCGGGAGCGGTGTCTCGGTGCCCTTTTTCTCGTGGGTGATGGTGTCGCCGACGCGGGTGTCGCGGACCTGCTTGATCGAGGCTGTGAGAAAGCCGATCTCGCCGGGGCCAAGTTCGTCCACCGTGGTCATCGGCGGGCGGAAGACGCCGATCCGGTCGACGCCATAGCGCGCGCCGGTGCCCATCATGCGGATCTGGTCGCCCTTGCGCAACACGCCGTCCATGATGCGGACAAGCACGACAACGCCCAGATAGCTGTCATACCAGCTGTCGACGAGCATCGCCTTGAGCGGGGCGTCGCGGTCGCCCTTGGGGGGCGGCAGGTGGGCGACGATGGCCTCGAGCGTTTCGCGGATGCCGACGCCGGTCTTGGCCGAGACGCGGATCGCCCCGGAGGCATCGATGCCAATCACATCCTCGATCTGTTCGGCAACGCGGTCGCAATCCGAGGCGGGCAGGTCGATCTTGTTGAGGATCGGCACGATCTCGTGGTCGGCATCGATGGCCTGGTAGACGTTGGCCAGTGTCTGCGCCTCGACCCCTTGGGTCGAATCGACGACGAGGAGAGAGCCTTCGACCGCGCGCATGGACCGCGAGACCTCGTAGGCGAAATCGACGTGGCCGGGCGTGTCGATCAGGTTGAGCACGTATGTCTGGCCGTCGAGCGCCTCGTAGTCGATGCGCACGGTGTTGGCCTTGATCGTGATGCCCCTCTCGCGCTCAATATCCATGGCGTCGAGAAGCTGCTCTTTCATGTCCCGCTCGGCCACCGTGTTGGTGGACTGGATGAGCCGGTCGGCGAGCGTGGATTTTCCGTGGTCGATATGCGCGACGATGGAAAAATTGCGTATGTGCGAGAGGTCTGTCATGGCCGTGATATGAGGCGGAAACCCCCGCTGGTCAATGGGCTGCGATGCGGGCCTTGCACGGGGCGGGATGTATACATATTTCATGAATTGAATATGAATGGAGGCCGCGATGGCGGGTGTGAAACTGACATGTCTGGAATGCGGGCAGGTGAACCGCGTGCCACAGGAGAAACTGGACGCGGGCCCGAAATGCGGGACCTGCGGCGGCAAGCTGATCGGCGGCAAGGCGGTCGATGTCGATGCAGCGACGCTTGCCAAGGCGGCGAAGTCGGATGACCTGCCGCTGGTCGTGGATTTCTGGGCGCCGTGGTGCGGACCCTGCCGGATGATGGCGCCGGAATATTCCAAGGCGGCGGATGCGCTGGCCGGCAAGGCGCGGCTTGTGAAGCTGAACACCGAGGCGCATCAGGCGGCGGGCGCGAAATACGGCATCCGCGGAATTCCAACGATGGTGAAGTTCGAGAAGGGCCGCGAGGTCAAGCGCCAGTCAGGGGCGATGCCGGCGGCCCAGATCGTAAACTGGATCGGGGTCTAGAAACGCAAAACGGCCGCCCCTCGGGGCGGCCGTTTCCTGTCCGTGATCGCGATCGATCAGGCCAGGGCGATATTCGTCGCGCTTTCGCGGCCGTCACGGCCGGCTTCGACGTCGTAGGTGACCTTCTGGTCATCGGCGAGGCCGGTCAGGCCGGCGCGCTCGACAGCGGAGATGTGCACGAACACGTCCTTGCCGCCAGTTTCAGGAGCGACAAAGCCGAAGCCTTTGGTGGCGTTGAACCATTTCACTGTGCCTTTGGCCATGTGAATATTCCTTCAAATATATGCCACCCGCGGAAATGCGGCAGCCCGGCGTGTCACGTCTGGATCGAGGACTGTGAGCCGGTGAAGGATAACAGGGTTGTCGATAGAGAAGTTCGTTCGCAAGGCGGCGTATGACAGGTGCCAGGTGTTCTGGCAAGGTAAATCGGGGTCAGGGTCTTTCCCACCGCATCGTCGCAACCCCGGGTTTGCCGTCGAAGATCACTTCTGCCGACAGGACGAGTTGTGATTCCTCGTGCCGAATGTCTCGGAAAATCGTCCTGCCGGACCAGTCCGGATCGGTCGCGGCATCCACCGTATGGTGGACCCGGCCTGCGTCGCATGTCCAGGTGCCGGTATAGGAGAAATAGGCCGTGTCAGGCCCCGAGGCGGGAGGATGGCCCGGTGCGTGGCGGTCGGGATCCCAAAGATGCGCCGCCATCCGTCCATCCGGTTCGTAGAACAGGCGGCCGTCGCAATTCGGGCCATAGGGACGGGACCGGGTCCCGTCCGCAAAGGCAGTTTCCATGGCAACCAGACGCCAGACCCCGACAAGGCCGGGGGCCTCTCTCACCGGCTGAACTTCTTGAACTTGACCCGCTTTGGCTCCAGCGCGTCGGCGCCGAGGCGGCGTTTCTTGTCTTCCTCGTAATCCTCGAAATTGCCTTCGAACCATTCCACGTGGGCCTCGCCCTCGAAGGCGAGGATATGTGTGCAGATGCGATCGAGGAAGAACCGGTCGTGAGAGATGACGACGGCGCAACCCGCGAAATCGACGAGCGCATCCTCGAGGGCGCGCAGCGTTTCGACGTCGAGGTCGTTGGTCGGTTCGTCGAGTAGAAGGACATTGCCGCCGGATTTCAACAGCTTGGCCATGTGGACCCGGTTGCGTTCACCGCCCGACAGAAGGCCCACCTTCTTTTGCTGATCGCCGCCCTTGAAGTTGAAGGCGCCGCAATAGGCGCGGGAATTGATCTCGGCATCGCCCAGTTTGATCAGCTCGGCCCCGCCGGAGATTTCCTCCCAGACGGTGGCGTCGGGATTGAGTGCGTCGCGGGACTGGTCGACATAGGAGAGCTGGACCGTGTCGCCGTACTCGACCGTGCCGGCATCGGGCTCGGCCTTGCCGGTCAGCATCGAGAACAGCGTCGATTTGCCTGCGCCGTTGGGCCCGATCACGCCGACGATGCCACCGGGCGGGAGCGAAAAGGACAGGTTCTCGATCAGGAGCTTGTCGCCCATGGCCTTTTGCAGGCCCTCGACCTCGATCACCTTGCCCCCGAGACGCGGCCCGTTTGGGATGATGATCTGGGCGCGGCCGACCTTTTCGCGTTCGGACTGGCCGGCCAGTTCCTCGTAGGCCTGGATCCGGGCCTTGGACTTGGCCTGACGGGCCTTGGCGCCCTGCCGCATCCATTCGAGTTCGCGTTGCAGCGTCTTCTGCTTGGCCTTGTCTTCGCGCGATTCCTGTTCCAGCCGTTTGGCCTTTTGTTCCAGCCAGCTGGAATAATTGCCCTCGTAGGGAATGCCGCGGCCGCGATCGAGCTCGAGGATCCAGCCTGTGATATCATCGAGGAAATACCGGTCGTGCGTGACGACAAGGATCGTGCCCTTGTACTCGATCAGGTGATTCTGCAGCCAGGCGATCGTTTCGGCGTCGAGGTGGTTCGTCGGTTCGTCGAGGAGCAGCATGTCCGGCGCCTCGAGCAGCAGTTTGCACAGTGCGACACGCCGGCGTTCACCGCCCGAAAGCGTGGCAGGGCTGGCGTCGTCGGGCGGGCAGCGCAGTGCCTCCATCGCGACGTCGATCTGGGCGTCGAGGTCCCAGAGGTTCTGGGCATCGATCTCGTCCTGCAACTGGGCCATCTCGTCGGCGGTCTCGTCAGAGTAATTCATCGCCAGTTCGTTGAACCGATCCAGTTTGGCCTTTTTCTCGGCCACGCCGTCCATGACGTTTTCCCGCACGGTTCTGTCATCGTCGAGAACCGGTTCCTGCGGCAGGTAGCCCACGCGGGCGCCTTCGGCGGCCCAGGCCTCGCCGGTGAAATCCTTGTCGATCCCGGCCATGATCCGCAGCAGCGACGATTTACCGGCGCCGTTGACGCCGACGACACCGATCTTGACGCCGGGCAGGAAGTTCAGGCGGATGTTCTCGAAGACCTTCTTGCCGCCGGGATAGGTCTTGGAAACGCCATCCATGAAATAGACGAACTGGTTGCTGGCCATCGGGTCCTCGTGCGGTCTGGGGTGAAACGAGACCCCTCATACCGGGCTAGGAGGCGCCGTGCAATCGCAGAGCCGGACCGCGTTGGCGTCCCGGGGGAAGTGGTCTCGATCCGGACTGCGGCAACCTGAACTGAGCCGGATCGTGCCGGATGAGAAACTTGCGGAAGACATCGGCGCTGATCGCGGGTGACAACCAGAAGCCCTGAAGCTGGTCGCAGCCGGCAAGAGCCAGCCATTCGGCGCTTTCGCGGGTTTCGACCCCCTCGCCAACGAGGCCGAGGCCCAGATCGTTGCACAATTCGGCAATTGCCAGGACGATCTTGTGGCTCGTCTCATCTTCGAAGATGCGGCGCACGAGGCTGCGATCGATCTTTATGCCGGAAATCGGCAGTTCCGCGAGGTGGGCGAGCCCCGCGTGACCGGTGCCGAAGTCGTCGAGTTCAATGCGGAACCCTGCACTGTGCAGTTTACGGATCGTCTGCATGATCGGATTTTCAGAGAGGCCGTTGCTCAGCACGACGGTTTCGAGGATCTCGATCACGATCCTGCCCGGCGCAATTTCGTAGTCGCGGCATTTGCGATTGAGCCGAGGCAGGAAATCGGGATCGGCCAGCAATTGCGGTGAGGCGTTGAAGGCAAGTTGGATATCGGGCCGACCGTCCGTGGCAAGATCATGGCCCAGTGAAAACAGGGAATCGATGGCGGCATAGTCAAGTTCGGCCATCAGGCCGTTCTCGACCGCGAGGTCGAGGAACCGATCGGGCGTCAGCCGGCCTTCTGTCGGATGCTGCCATCGGACAAGGGTTTCGATGCCCGAAATACTGCCTGTCGCCACGTCGAGTTTGGGTTGGAATTCGAATTCCAGATCGCCTTCCTCGATCTCGTTGCGCAGGTGGCGGCCAAGGCGATTGGCCCTTTCATGTCTGCTCCGGACGGCATCGTCGTAGATGACAGCGCGGCCGCGACCATTCCGTTTGGCCTGATAGAGCGCGTAATCCGAACGGATCAGCACGGTGTCGGGTTCCGTATCGCAGGATTCGAACAGGGCCCCTCCGATGCTGACCGAGGTCGGGATGAATCTTCCCTGCCAATAGATGCCGGTGCTGATGTTGCGGTAAAATTGTTCCGCGATTTCCTTGAGCGGTTCGATATCTGACAGGCCTTCGATCACGATGATGAATTCGTCGCCACCCGGTCTGGCGACGATGGTCCCGTCACCGGCCTGCGAGGCCAGCACGTCTGCCACATGGCACAGCACGGCATCGCCGGCCACATGGCCATGGGTGTCGTTGATCTGCTTGAAAAGGTCGACATCGACCTGAAGGACGGCCGCGTTGACGAGTTCGCCGTCAGCGACCCGTCTTGTCAGGGCAGAGAGGCATTCCATCAGCGCCCAGCGGTTCGCGAGATTGGTAAGCGAATCGCGCGTCGCGGCAAGATCGAGTTCCGCCCGCGCCTTTTGCAGCGCCTCCTGCGCATCGATCTGGCGGGTGATGTCACGACACACGAGCACGACGAAGGGTTTGTCGTCTTCCTGTTCGTGGAACGAGAGGCTGATCTGGTTCCAGAAGAGCGATCCATCCTTGCGGATGTTGCGATAGACGTGAAGTTCGCGCCATTGGGGATCGGCCGGATCGAAGCGATATGTTGCGATCTCTGCTGGCGAAGGACGATCTTCGGGCGGAAGGGCATAGGTCAGGGGGTTCCTGTCGAGGATTTCCTGCAGGGTGTAGCCATGCATTGCAAGGTAGGGGTCGTTTGCCCAAAGAACCCGGCCGGTCATCGACAGCAGGACAATCCCGTCGCTGGTGTTGTTGATGATCAGGCCCAGTTCCTCGTTCGTGCGGTTCGCCTCGCTGAGCTGTTCGAGAATCGAACCGACGTATCTGCGCCAGACCACGGCCCCCGCGAAGGCGAGGCCAAGCACTGCCGTCATGAACACATATTCCGGGGCGATGCTGGGAAACACCTGAGCCCTCTCGTAACACTCGGAAACCACAATCAAGCTATGAGTATGCGGTCTCGGTTTCCGGTCCGTAAACGATATTCTGCGCATTCGGCCTTTTCGCCGTCAGACAAGTGGCCTAGGTTTCGCGTAATCGATTTAGGGAGGATGAGATGGGCTATGAAGCCGCGAGTGACCGGTATGAGAAGATGGTGTATCGTCGGTGTGGCAAGTCCGGCCTTCAGCTGCCGGCCGTCAGCCTTGGCCTTTGGCACAACTTCGGCCACGATTTTCCGCATCAGACAAAGCGTGACATCTGCCTGACGGCGTTCGACCACGGGATCACGCATTTCGATCTGGCGAACAACTACGGCCCCCCGCCGGGCAGCGCCGAGCACGCCTTCGGATCGATCCTGAAGGAAGATCTGTCGCCGTATCGGGACGAGTTGATCATTTCGTCCAAGGCCGGCTACCTGATGTGGCCGGGGCCCTATGGTGAATGGGGCAGCCGGAAATACCTGATCGCCTCGTGTGATCAGAGCCTCAAGCGGATGGGGCTCGACTATGTCGACATCTTCTATTCGCACCGCTTCGATCCGGACACGCCGCTGGAAGAAACCATGGGCGCGCTGGATTACATCGTGCGGTCCGGCCGGGCACTTTATGCCGGGATTTCGTCCTACAACAGCGAACGCACCCGCGAAGCCGCGGCAATCCTGAAGGATCTGGGCACGCCCTGCGTGATCCATCAGCCCAGCTACAACATGCTCAACCGCTGGGTCGAACGCGACGGGCTGAAGGAGACACTGAAGGAACTGGGTATCGGGTCGATCGCCTTCACGCCGCTGGCGCAGGGCATGCTGACTAAGAAATACCTCGGCGGGATTCCCGACGATAGCCGGGCGGCACAGGGCAAGAGCCTCGACAAGAAGATGCTGGATTCCCGCATCGTGGAAAACCTGAAGAAACTCAACGAGATCGCGGAAGGACGAGGGCAGACTCTGGCACAGATGGCGATCGCCTGGGTGCTGCGCGATGGGGGGATCACGACGGCGCTGATCGGCGCGTCGCGGCCCGAGCAGGTGGTCGATTGCGCGGGTGCGGTGAACAACCTCGAGTTCAGCAAGGCCGAACTGGCCGAGATCGACAAATACGCCAACGAGGAAGAGATCAACCTCTGGGCGGCGTCTGCCGAACTGGACTGATCACCGCGATCGAAGAGCTTTGCAAAAGATGAACTGCCCCCTTCCGGCGGGCACAAGAGGCGAGACATGATCCGAAATCCCATATTGCCCGGCTTCAATGCCGATCCGTCCTTCATCCGGGTGGAGGACACCTATTACATCGCGACCTCGACCTTCGAATGGTATCCGGGCGTGCAGATCCACGCATCAAAGGACCTCGTGAACTGGGATCTGGTGGCGCGGCCGCTGAATCGGGCGGCGCTTCTGGATATGCGAGGCAATCCCGACAGTTGCGGGATCTGGGCGCCCTGCCTGAGCCATGCTGATGGCAAGTTCTGGCTTGTCTACACGGATGTGAAACGGCTCGATGGCGCGTTCAAGGACGCGCATAACTACATCACCTGCTGCGAGACGATCGACGGGGAATGGTCGGATCCGTGGTATGTGAATTCGAGCGGGTTCGATCCGTCGCTGTTTCATGACGACGACGGGCGGAAATGGTTCGTCAACATGCAGTGGAACCACCGCGGCCCCGGCACTGGGGGCAATCCGGCAAGTGCCAGTTTCGACGGGATTCTGTGTCAGGAATGGTCGCCGGACGACGGCCTGCTGGGCGAGCCCGTCAACATCTGGCCCGGCACGGATCGGGGCCTGACCGAGGCGCCGCATCTGTTCAAGCGCGAGGGGTGGTATTACCTTACCACCGCCGAGGGCGGGACGGGCTATGATCATGCAGTCTCGCTCGCGCGGTCTCGCAATGTGCTGGGGCCCTACGAGACCCATCCCAACAAGCATGTGATCTGTGCCGCGGGAAGCAATTCGCCGATCCAGCGGACAGGCCACGGGCAATATGTCGAGACGCGCGAAGGCGAGGGGTTCCACACCTTCCTGATGGGGCGGCCGCAATCCGGGCCGCATGGGCTTTTCTGTGCGACGGGACGCGAGACCGGGATCGAGAGGGTCGTCTGGCGCGATGGCTGGATGTATCTTGAGGCCGGTGGCATGACCGCGCGCGAAGAGGTGGAGCCGCCCATCGGCGTGACAGCCACCCGGCGCGAGCGCGGACCGGTCGAGTCGCGGTTCGACGCAGGATTACCGCAGGATTTCCAGTGGTTGCGGACACCGGAGCCAGATCGGATTTTCCGGGTCGGCGATGGCGCGCTGACTTTGATCGGGCGGGAAAGCATCGGGAGCTACTTCGAACAGGCACTGGTCGCGCGGCGACAGGAAGACCCGTCCTATGTCGCTGAAACCGCCGTCGATATTGCACCGGTGACCTATCAGCAGGCCGCGGGGCTTACGACCTATTACAACAGGCACAAGTTCCACGCGCTCCTGATCAGCCATGAGCCGGGGATCGGGCGGGCGCTGACGATCATGTCCTGCCCCGGCGACTGGCCCGATTGCGCGCTGAGCTATCCAGCCGAGCCCATGGCTCTGCCAGAGGGTGAGATCGAGATGCGGGTCGAGGTGGATCTGGCGACGCAGCAGTTCTTCTGGCGCACGGCGGGCGGCGATTGGCAGCCCTTCGGGCCGGCGCTCGACGCAAGCGTCATCTCGGACGAAGGCGGACGGGGGGAGCATGCCTCGTTCACCGGGGCCTTTGTCGGCATGGTCGCGATGGATACGTCTGGCATGGCCCGCGAAGCAAGGTTCACGCGGTTCCGCTATGAGCCGCGGCCATGATCAGCGAACTCTGTATCCACGATCTGGACAGTGGAGAGACGCGGGTGATCCTGCGTCATGAGGGGCATATCGAGGCACCGAACTGGCATCCGGATGGCTGGCTTCTGATCAACGGAGGCGGGCGCCTGTTTCGCGTGCCGCTGGACGCGCCGGAACTGATCGCGCTCGACACCGGCTTTGCGCAACGCTGCAACAACGATCACGGGATATCGCCGGAAGGCACGCGGATCGTGATCTCTGACAGCAGCCGGACAGAGAAATCCTGCATCTATCTTCTGCCCGTGACCGGCGGAGAGCCGGAGCGGGTGACGCCCCAAGTTCCGTCGTGGTGGCACGGTTGGTCGCCGGATGGTGCGCGGCTTGCCTATGCGGGCGCGCGCGATGGCGGGCCCGTCCTGCTTCATACCTGTGCGCTTGACGGAACGGACGAGCGCTGTCTGACGCCGGGCTTCGACCATGTCGACGGCCCGGATTACAGCGCTGACGGCAACTGGGTCTGGTTCAACGGGGAGCGGAACGGGTCAGTCGACCTGTGGCGTGTCCACCCTGATGGGACGGGGATGGAACGCATGACGCAGGGCGACAGCGTGGATTGGTTCCCGCATCCCTCGCCCGATGGCGCGTCTGTGGTCTATCTGGCCTATCCGCCGGGCACGCAAGGCCATCCCGGCGGGCTCGATGTCGGGTTGCGGCTGATGCCGCAGGACGGCGGCGAGAGCCGGGAGCTGTGCCGTCTGCATGGTGGGCAAGGCACGATCAATGTGCCTTCTTGGTCGCCCGACAGCCGGGCGTTCGCCTTCATGCGCTATGGCTGAGGCCCTCGACAGAGGGGCCGGTCGCGGATAGGGCGAACGGATGCGCAGCGATTTCCCACGGGCCCGACGGGGCGAGACGATCGGATTGCTGGGCGGATCCTTCGATCCGCCGCATGCGGGGCATGTCCATATCTCGAAGGCGGCGCTGAAGCGGTTCCGGCTGGACAGGGTCTGGTGGATCGTGAGCCCGGGAAACCCACTCAAGGATCGCGGACCGGCACCGTTGGCGCAAAGGATGGCGGCCGCGCGCGCCTTGATCGGTCATCCGCGGATCGAGGTCACGGATATCGAGGCGCGTCTGGGCACCCGCTATACCGCTGACACGATCCGGGCGGTCACGAAGCTGTTTCCGCATGTGCGGTTCGTCTGGCTGATGGGGGCCGACAACCTTGCACAGTTCCACCTGTGGCAGGATTGGGAGGAGATCCTCCATTCCGTCCCGATGGGTGTTCTGGCGCGACCGGGTGAACGAATGCCCGCGCGCCTGTCGCGAACCGCCCGGATCCATGGGGCGGCGCGGCTTCCGTCGAAGGCGTCGGCGCTTCTGGGGCGGAGCGATGCGCCGAAATGGTGTTTCGTAAACCTGCCGCTGAGCCCCGAGAGTTCGACCGCGATCCGCGAAAGCGGCGGCTGGAAGTCGCATGACTGACGTAGGTATCTTTTTCTTGTGAGTTCGGCGGGATAGGTTTCGGGTGATGGGTGCGGATTTTTCGAATCGACTGACACGGCGTGCGCTTCTGGCGCAGGGGTTCGCCGCATTCGCGACGGCAGCGGCGGCTGAGGCGCCACTGACGACGTTGCGCCCCGAGGCCCGGCCCGGCGCGGAGCCGCCCGGACGGCCCGGCAAGCGCCTGCGGGCACGGCCAAGCCCCGAGGAATTCGTCACCGATGCGCGGCTGGGCGGCAATGTGGCCTATGTCGTGGCAGATGCGCGGACGGGTCAGATCCTGCAATCGCGCCAAGCCGATGTGCCGCTGCCACCCGCCAGCGTCGCCAAGTCGCTGACCGCGCTTTATGCCCTTGATGCGCTGGGTGCGGATCATCGGTTCCGCACGCGGATACTTGTCACGGAGCCCGTTGTTGACGGCATCACCGAGGGTGACCTGATCCTCGCGGGGGGCGGGGATCCTGTGCTGGATACCGATGGTCTGGCTGATCTGGCTATCCGGCTGCGCGAGACGGGCCTGCGCGAGGTGCGGGGGCGGTTTCTGGTCTGGGGCGGTGCGCTGCCCGAGCTGCGCGAGATCGATCCGGGGCAACTGGCGCATCTGGGCTATAACCCTGCCGTTTCCGGGCTGAACCTGAATTTCAATCGTGTCCATTTCCAATGGACGCCGCAGGGCGGCGGCTATGCCGTCACGATGGATGCGCGCAGTGCAAGCCTTCGGCCCGAGGTGCGGGTGGCGCGGATGCGGGTCGAGGACCGGAGCGTGCCTGTCTACACTTACGAGGACGGGGGCGATTTCGACAGCTGGACAGTGGCGCGCGGCGCGCTGGGCGGGGCCGGATCACGATGGCTGCCGGTCCGGCGGCCCGAGCTTTACGCGGGCGAGGTGTTCCGCGTGCTTGCCCGATCCAACGGGATCGTGCTGGAGGCGCCCGAGCGCGGCGACGCGGAGCCGGGCGGACAGGAGATCGCGGGTCTCGACAGCCCGCCCCTGACCGAGATCGTCGAGGGAATGCTGCTCTATTCCACGAACCTTACGGCCGAGGTTCTGGGTCTTGCCGCCAGCCGGAAGCGGGGTGTCCAGCCTGCCTCTCTGGCCGCGTCGGCCGCGATCATGAGCGATTGGCTGGCCGTCCGCTTCGGTGCCGAGGCGCTGATCGTGGATCATTCGGGTCTGGGCGGCGCGTCCCGGATATCGGCAGCCGATCTGGTGAAGATCCTGACAGTAGCCGGCACCGAGCCGAGGCTGAAACCGCTTCTGAGAAACATCACTTTGCGGGATGTCGAGGGGCGTCCGCTGGAAGACCCGCCCGCGCAAGTGCTGGCCAAGACGGGTACGCTGAATTTCGTGAGCTGCCTTTCGGGATACCTGGCCGCCAGCGGGGGCAGGGACCTTGCCTTCACGATCCTGACGGCCAATCTGGACCTGCGCGAAGAGGCGCGCGACAGCGCCGATGAGATCCCGCCCGGGGCATCGGCGTGGAATGGAAGATCACGGCGCATGCAGCAAAGGATGCTGCAATACTGGGGCACGTTCGGTCCGGCCCGCGACGATCCGGCAGAGCGACAATCCACGAGCGGTGCCGGAAACCCGTCGCTTGCGGATGTCAGCCAGTAGGGATCACATGGTCATGTGACGCGCGCGCGCGCCGCGTTCGATGGCCGCGGCATGAAGCCGGTCGATGTTCAGTTCGTACCTGATCTCTTCGAGCATGCGGGCTTCGGTTTCGCCGATCATGCCGTCGGCCGCGCAGACATCGCAGGACAGAGCGTAAGCGGTTTCATTCAGGCGTTCGGGCAAGGCCTCGCGGATCAGACCGAACAGGGCGTCGAGACCCTCCTCCTGATCGAAGAGGCTAAAGACCAGTTCGCTCATCCGCGAGATATGCGAGGCGTCATAATCCCCGAAGACCGGGAGGTTGTTCACGATATTGGTGATCTTGACCAGTTCCGAGGTGCGGATATCGGCATCCGCGGCAGAGACGGCGATCATCAGGGCGACCAGCGAATCCTGGGCGGACAGGGGGGTTGTGTCGTTCATCTGATCTCCGTTCATTGTCTGTGTCGGGTGTAGGAACACAGCCGCGAGGCTGCAACGAAATTCGTCAGGCTCCGGCAATCAGCGCCTGCGCGGCCCGTTTGATTGACCTCGCGGCTGCGCTGCACTAGGACCCGCTGCGGGCTACGCCGCCCCGAAACAGGCGCCTATTTCCGGAGAAAGACGATGTCCGACCTGCGCGACGCCGCTATGAAATCCAAGGCCTGGCCCTTTCAGGAGGCCATGGCGCTGGTCAAACGCTATGAAAAGGCGCCTCCGGAAAAAGGATATGTCCTGTTCGAGACGGGCTATGGCCCCTCGGGCCTGCCGCATATCGGAACCTTTGGCGAGGTCTTGCGCACCACGATGATCCGTCGCGCCTTCGAGGTGATCTCGGACATCCCGACAAAGCTCGTCTGTTTTTCCGATGACCTTGACGGAATGCGCAAGGTGCCGGGCAACGTGCCCAACCGGGAAGAGCTGGCAGAGCATCTTCACAAGCCGTTGACGAGCGTGCCCGATCCCTTTGGTACGCACGAGAGTTTCGGACATCACAACAACGCGATGCTGCGCCGGTTCCTTGATACGTTCGGGTTCCAATACGATTTTATTTCGGCCCGGGACTTTTACCGTGAGGGCCGGTTCGACGAGGTGCTGCTGCGCGCCGCCGAACGCTATGACGACATCATGAAGGTGATGCTGAAATCGCTGCGCGAAGAGCGGCAGGGAACCTATTCGATCTTTCTGCCGATCCATCCCGAGACGGGCCGCGTGCTGTATGTTCCGATGAAGCATGTGGATGCCCGCGAAGGGACCGTCACCTTCGATGACGAGGACGGCCGCGAATGGACGTTGCCGGTCACGGGCGGCAACGTGAAGCTGCAATGGAAGCCCGATTTCGGTGCGCGCTGGGCCGCGCTCGGCGTCGATTTCGAGATGTATGGCAAGGAACACGCCACAAACACGGCGATCTATGACCGGATCTGCGAGATCCTTGGCGGCAGGAAGCCCAACCACTTTTCCTACGAGCTTTTCCTCGATGAGAACGGGCAGAAGATCTCGAAATCCTCGGGCAATGGGATCTCGATCGACGAATGGCTGACCTATGCCTCGACGGAATCGCTGAGCTATTTCATGTATCTCAAGCCGCAGACGGCCAAGCGGCTCTACTTCGATGTCATCCCCAAGATGGTGGACGAGTATCACCAGCAGTTGCGCGCCTATGCCACGCAGGACGATGCGGCGCGGCTGGCCAACCCGGTGTTCCATATCCACGGGCACAACGTGCCGGCCTCGGACATGGTGGTGCCCTTCGCGATGCTTCTGAACCTTGCGTCGGTTTCGGGGGCTGAGCACAAGGAGGCGCTTTGGGGCTTCATCCGGCGCTATGCGCCCGACGCGGCGCCCGAGACCCATCCGGGGCTGGATGCGGCGGCCGGCCATGCGGTGCGCTATTTCCAGGATTTCGTGAAGCCGCAGCGCGTGTTCCGGGCGCCCGACGCAAAGGAGCGCGCCGCGATGGAGGACCTTGTGCGTGCGTTGCGTGACGGGGATGCGGCGCTTGACCTGATCGCGCGCAAGAACGCGGCGGCGGGCAAGCCGGATGAAGCGCTGCCCGAGGTGGACTGGCACAGCGACGAGTTCCTGCAATCGGTGGTCTTCGCCGTGGGCAAGGTCCATGGCTTCGAGCCGCTGCGCGACTGGTTCAAGGCGCTCTACGAAGTGCTTCTGGGTGCGTCCGAGGGGCCGCGCTTCGGCGGGTTCATCGCGCTGTATGGCATGGACGAGACGGTGGCCCTGATCGAGCGGGGATTGACCGGGGAGCTCGCCGCCTGATTTGAAATTCCGGCGCCGCGCGCCAGATCGTGATGGGACCCAAACCGCATCCCGGAGGTTCCCATGGCGATCAGATTTGCACTTCTGGCCCTTTTCCTGGCACTGGCCGCGCCTGCACAGGCCCAGGACAGGGCCGCGATCGAAGAGACGATTACCGCGCAACTTGATGCGTTCAACGCGCGCGACGTGCCCAGCGCATGGGAATACGCAAGTCCCATGATCCAGTCGATGTTTGGGAATTCGCAGAATTTCGGGATGATGGTTCAACAGGGCTATCCCATGGTCTGGACGAATTCCGATGCACGGTTTCTTGAACTGCGCGAGGTTGGCGGCAGGCTTTGGCAGAAGGTGATGATCCGCGACAGCCAAGGCGTGGCCCATATCCTCGACTACCAGATGGTCGAGACGGAAAACGGCTGGCAGATCAACGGTGTGCAGGTCCTGCCCGCGCCTGAAATGGGGGTCTGATCCCGCGCCTCGCGGACCCGGTTTCCGGGTCTTGCAGAGTGTTGCGTGGGCGCTGTGTCTTGCGCCCGGCGTCCAAAGCCATCGTTCATGAAGGCTCAATAGCTCTCTGATCCCAGACCGGGATCCGCGCCCCTGCGCGCTCCGGCTGTGTTGAACCGGGATTGAGAGGGCGAGCGATGAACAAAGCGATTACCGACGGTCTGGTGCTGATGCCACCGCCGTTCGTCGACGGGTTGGGCCTGTGGTCAAGCGGCGACGGAACGCCGGGATCGGACACCTATGCAGGCTCTGGCAGTGGCGTCTTCGTATCGGCCGATCAGGATTTCGGCGGGAGCCTCGAGATCCTGAAGGCCGAGAGCCAGCAGAAACTGCGCTACATGGGAGAGACCCCGATCCTGCCGGGATGCTATCTGCGGGTCACGGCGCGGGTGAAGGCGATGGCCGGTCCTTTGCCGCTTGTGCAGATTGCCGGCTGGCCGGCGCAGGCGAATTCGACCGAGCTGACAGGCGTCACCGTCGCGGGACCGGCGGTTCAGCTTGATACATATGGCGAGGTCGTCGAGGTCAGCGCGATCATCGGAACGGGTCATCGCGGCGGGGTCGATATGGTCTGGACAGAGGCCGCCTATGGCCATCTGGGGCTTGATCTGACAGGGCCGAACGGTGGTGTCGTGCGGGTCGATGATATCATCATCGAAGATGTCACCAGCGTGTTCCTGCGCGATATCATCGGGCTTGTCGACGTGCGCGACTATGGTGCCGTGGGCGATGGCGTGACGAATGATGCAGCGGCCTTCGAAGCCGCGGATGCCGCCGCGAACGGGCGCGAGGTTCTGGTGTCGGCAGGTGTCTACTACCTTGCCAACAGCGTCACCTTTCAAAGCCAGGTTCGGTTCGAAGGCACGGTGATCGTGGAGGGGGATCGCGAGTTCATCCTTCAGCGCAACTTTGATTTCCAGACCTACCTCGACGCCTTCGGCAACGAGGAACAGGCGTTTCGCAAGGCGTTCCAGGCGCTGTTGAATTTCTCGGACCACGAATCTCTGGACCTTGGGGGGCGCCGGATCGGTTTGTCCGCTCCGATGGACATGCAGGCCGCAGTGCCCGACCGAACCACATTCGCAACCCGGCGGGTCATTCGCAACGGGCAGTTCCAACCCATCGATGGCCCGGCATGGAACCCGGACGAAGTGACCAGTCAGGCCACTTACAGCGAGGCCGCCGCCGAACAGCTGACCAACGTCGTCAATATTGCCAATATCCAGGTGGGCAGCCTCGTGACGGGGACGGGCGTAGGTCGCGAAGTCTATGTGCGGGAGGTGAATGTGGGGGCGCAGAGCCTGACTCTGAGCCAACCACTTTACGATGCCGAAGGAACGCAGACGTTCACCTTTACGCGATTCAAGTATCTGCTGGATTTCTCGGGTTTCGTCGATCTGAGCCAGTTCATCATCTCGGACGTGGATTTTCAGTGCAACGGGCAAGCCAGCGGCATCATCCTCGCGCGGCAAGGCCTGACCTTCCATCTGCGCGATTGCTTTATCATCAAGCCCCGGGACCGGGGGATCACCTCGCCCGGTTCAGGGTGTCAGGGGATGATGATCGACCGGTGCCAGTTCCTGTCGAACGAACAGCCCGAACTGGTGCAAAATCGTCGGACGATCGGCTTCAACTGCAACGCCAACGACGTCAAGATTCGTGACAATCGCGCGGTGATGTTCAAGCATTGGGGGGTCATCGCCGGGTCGGGCATTTTGATCACCGGGAACCACTGGTTCCAGGGCGATACTGCGACAGATGGCCTTCGGACGGCGGGGATCGTCTTTACCTTTCCTAACATCAAGTCGGGGATCACCGGCAATTACATCGACAATAATTTCATTGAATGGACAAACGAACATGATGCCAGCCCCGAGCTTGGCAATCAGTTCTCGTTCGGGGGACTCACGATCACGGGCAACTTCTTTACCGCCAATGATGTGGGTCCATGGTTCAACTGGCTCGTGATGAAGCCCTACGGGCCCGGCCATTTCATCCATGGGCTTGCGGTGGTGGGCAACGTGTTCCGCACGCTTAACGGCAGTATCGACCGGATCGAGGCAGTAGACACGACCTTTGCGGATCTGGAATTCAACCGGATGCGGAACATCACTTTCTCGGGCAATGTCTTTCATGGCGTCAACGAGGAGGTGCGCAATCCGATCAGCCTGACGCACACGCAGTCGACGGCTGATCGGGTGTGGGTTGTCGATGCGGATCTGGTCTTGCCGTTCCGGGGGTGGGCACGGACGATCGAATCTGTCGTGCCGGTCGATGCAATCAGCGATACAGGAGGAGACCCCGTCTATGATGCGCCCTGGGTCGATCCTGAATTCGGCGATGATCGCCGCCAGTTCCGGGTGATCTTCCGCAATGATGTCACCGGAACGGTGAGGGTCAGCGTGCGGATGGACAATCCCCTCTGACGGGACCTTGCTCCGTCGAGCAGATCAAAGGGCGCGCCGGGTCGCGCCCTTTTTGATGGTCTTGCGGCGGGATAATCCGATGTTGTCCTTGCCCGTAGGGCGTGGTTGCGTGTTGAATGCCCGCACGGGGCGACCAAGACGTTCCGGACAAGGAGAGAGGAGTTTGTAATGTGCCATGCCTGCATTATCGAAGGCGCCCGGCGTGAAATGCTCTCTCGTCGGAACCTGTTCAAGGGAGCCGCTGCCCTCGGTGCGGCGAGCGTCGCGGCTGGGCTGTCGTCCGCGGCACCGCTGCTGGCGCAATCCGCCGGCTCTGTCGTCGATCTGACCCACGCCTATGACGAGACCTTTCCGACATTCGGCGGCGCTCCGGGCATCGCCTATGAACGGGCCGTCAGGATCGAGGAATCCGGATACCAGCTCTATCGGCTCACGATCGATGAGCATACCGGCACGCATGTTGACGCGCCGCTGCATTTCTCGGCAGATGGCATGTCGGTCGACGAGATCCCGCCGCAGAGCCTTGTCTGTCCGCTTTGCGTGATCGACATCACGCTGAGGGCGGCAGAAGAGGCCAATACGATGGTGCTGCCCGACGATATCGAGAAATGGGTATCTGCACACGGCGACGTGCCGGCAGGCGCCTGCATCGCGATGCATTCGGGCTGGGCCGCCAAGGTAAACGAACCCGAATACCGAAGCCGCCCCGACGGCAGTTTCGCCTTTCCCGGCTTCTCGAAGGCGGCAACGGACCTGCTGGCCGAGATGGATGTGGCGGCGATCGCCGTCGATACCCTGTCGCTCGATCCCGGCAATTCAGCGGATTTCGCGGTGCATTATTCATGGTTGCCCGGCGGGCGCTACGGGATCGAGAACTTGGCCGGTCTGGCCGATGTTCCGGCGGCAGGGGCCACGGTGTTCGTCGGCGCGCCCAAGCACAAACGTGGCACTGGCGGGCCGGCGCGGATCATGGCGATTTTCTGAACTGGCCCGCAAGGAGTAGATGACATGCGTCAGGCGGCGATCGGGTTTGGGGCCTTTGCTCTGGGATTGGCAGCCGTCGCACCGGTCGCGGCGCAGGAAAGATGCCCCGCCCCCGCCGATCGCGGGAAGCCCATCGCGGTCCAGTTCCAAAGCGGGCTGGTCGAAGTGCATCGCACCGAGGATGGACTGGTCTGGACGATTGATGCCTTCGAGGCGGGACAGCTGATCTACAGGCTCCAGGTGGCGCATGGCACCCATTTGCTGAACTATGTCGAATTGGCCGACGGCATGCCGCTCGAGGACAGCCGTGTCACCTATGATTATGGGCTGCCCATTCCCGACATGCCTGTGCCTAGCCCGTCAGGGCGCTGGCAGGTGGCTGTCGACGTGACGGACCCGTCAGGCGTGTTTCCCGAGGGCCAGATGCAGGCCTATGGTGCCGTGACGGATGTGACGATCGGGACCTGCACCTATGACATGATCCCCGTGCTGATCGCCTATGAGACGGATGATTATTATGTCGAGCAGATCAATTATCTGCCTCAGCTGGGAATAGGATACCTCGTCGACAGCCAGACCGCCAATGATCCCGGCGGTCCGATCCCGGCCAGCGCCATCTGGCTGGCCGACTGAGGCGGAGCCTTGCACGAGGCGCAACCCGGGAATGCCGGGATGGGCCTTGCTGCGGTGCAGCGTAAGCGCCATCTATCTCCTCAAGGGCGCAAGGGATGCGCCAGATGATGGAGGCCGATATGGCATCGACAGAATTCACAACCGTTCACGCACCTGCTGGCTATGGCCTGCTGCACACGCTGACCCTGCCGTTCCGCGCAATCGGACGTGGGCTTGTCCGGCTTGCCGAGAACAGCTCCTACATCAAGCAGGTCGAAGCGCTCAACGAACTGACCGACGACGAATTGGCGGCACGTGGCACCACGCGGGCCGACGAGGTCCGTCGCATCTTTGCTAGCGCCGGCGCCGTCTGAGCGGGAATAGATCGGGCTCACGCCCGACTTGATTGGCAGTGCAAGAACGTCTCCGGATCGAAAGATCCGGAGACGTTTGCATTTCAGGTCAGACGAGCCTGATGAAGATCAGATGTGATCTTCGAGGAAGCTCGAGAAGGACGACCAGCTTTCGAGGTCGGCCCGTTCCTGGTAGCGATCGGAACCGAACACCGTGAAGGCGTGGGGCGCGTTTGAATAGACCTCGATGGTGTAGGTGGTGCCCGCTGTTTCCAGTTCGGTCGCAAGCGTCGCCACGTCCTGCATCGAAATGCTGGTATCGGCGCCACCGTGCAGCACGAGGACGGGCGGTTCGTCACCATCCCAGCCTTGGCCTTCCGGCGTGCCGAGCCCGCCGTGGAATGTCGCGTAGCCGTTCGCCATCCCGCTCATGTCGCTGCGCGCCATCTCGAGGGCGACCGCACCGCCGAAGCAATAGCCCATGACGACCATCTCATCGACACCGGACAGGCCCATGGCCTGCTGCACACCAGCCTCGATCAGGGCCCGCATACGGTCGCGATCCTGATACAGCGCGCCGGTGGCGGCCATCCGGTGATCCATGGTTTCCGTCGGTGTCTCGTCGCCGAACATGTCGAGGGCAAAGGCGTTGTAGCCCATCTCGGCCAGCATGTCGGCGCGCTGGCGTTCGTAATCCGTCATGCCGTCCCAGTCGTGGACGATCAGGACAAGCCCCTTGGCGTTCTCGGCTTCGGCGAAATATCCGGTGAAGGATTCCTCGCCAACAGTGTAAGAGACGTCTTCCGCCTGTGCGCTGGTGGCAATCACGGTTGATGCCAGCAGTATCGATGTAATGCGCATATCAACTCCGGAAATCTGTGTTTCGCTTGCCCCGGCTGTTGCCGACGCTGCCACTAGACATGGTCCACGATCCGCATCGGGCAAGGAAACCCGGCGGGAGCCTGCCGAAAACCTCGCGCCCCAGCCGTCTCAGGCGGCATCCGCGGCGGGCGCGGGTTCACCCCTGTCGCCCTCCGCCGAGATGCGGGCCCGGCCCAGCCGAGGGTGCAGCGTCCGCGCAAGGCCCCACGCGCCCAGAAGCGCGGCCCCGCTGGCAACGAAGACCCCGGACAGAGGCGCGACCAGCAGGATGACCCACGCTGCACCCGGTGTCAGGATGCCCGAGACATCGCGGAAGCTTGAGTAGATCGCCGACATTTCGGTGCGTTCCGACGGTTTGACGGCCAGAAGAAACGGCAGCCCTGCCGAGACGTCGAGCAGGATCAGGAACAGCGATCCCACCATCAAGAGCGCTACGGCAATGACGGGAAAATCGCCCTCCAGCCCGGCCAGAGCAAACAGAAGGCCCGACATCAGAAACCCGGTCCTCACCGCCGTGCGGACCGATCGGCGCTGCATGAAGCGCAGCATCAACGGCGCGAGGAAAAGCGCTGCGTTCGAAAGTGACAGGGCAATCCCGCCCAGCTGCTGGCCCAGCCCGTTCTCCACCGCGTAGATCGGCAGGAAGACGACGTAGACCCACCACCCGCTCGACCGGATGACGGCGAAGGCCCAACCGGTGATCAGCCGTGGCTGCGCGAAAAAGCGTGGGAAATACCCGAACGGATTGGCCGGGGGCCGCCTGCTCCGGACGATGAGCCTGCCATTTCCCAGCCGCATGACGAGAAAGATGATCATCAGTGACAGCGCCGCCGCCGCCGCGATCAGGAAGGGAGCCGGGCGCCATGCTGCATGAAGAAACGACCCCAGCGCCGGGCCCGCCGTCCAGCCGATCGCACTGTAGAAGAGCCGGGATGTTTCGAACCGGCCCAGTTCGACCTTGGCCACGTGATCGAGCACATAGGCGTTGAAGCAGACGAACATAGTCACGACAGCGATCGTCGTCAGTGCAAGCCCCCCGATCACGGCGGCTGCAGAAGACTGCGTTGCCAGCAGCGCACCTGTCATGAACATCAGGGTCCCGCTGATATAGACCCAGCGGCGCGGAACGAAACGAATGAGGTAGGGAATGAGAAGCCCCACCATCAGCGATGCCGCTCCGATGAGGAAATAGGCCTCCGACACCAGCCGGGCGTCACCCAGCGCTGAATAGGCCGCCAGTGGAAAGACAGAGATCAGTATCCCCCGTGCCACGGCCTCGGTTCCGGCAAGGATCGCAAAGCCGCGAACGCTTGGGGTTGGCGCGTGGCGGAGCCATTCGGGGATTCGTCTGTCGTGCATCGGGGTCGACCCTTGGTGTTGGGCCTATGCACACCATTTCCGAGGGTCCCGCTCTCCCGCTTGCGACGCGGTGTCGTTTTCGTCTGCCCCGTTTCAGGCCGCGCGGCCGGTTTGCATCCAGTCGTCGAGTGCGGCGATCTGGTCGGCCGTCATCCGCAGACCCAGCTTGTTGCGGCGCCAGACGACATCCTCGGCCGTCCGGGCGAATTCGTGTGTCATCAGCCAGCCGACTTCCCGTTCGGTCAGCGTCGCCCCGAAATCGCGGCCCAGATCGTCCGGCGACGTGGCCTCGTTCAGCGTGACCTGTGCATCTGTCCCATAGGCGCGGATCAGGCGGCGGGCCCAGGTTTCATCCAGAAACGGATAGGCCTCGCGCAAGTCGGCGATCAGGCGCGGCACGTCCCCAACCGGGAAATCCCCGCCCGGCAGCGGCACGCCTGCCGTCCAGCCTGCCTGCCTGCCTCCGATCTCGGGGGTGATCTTTTCCATCGCGTGCTCGGCAAGACGCCGGTAGGTCGTGATCTTGCCGCCAAAGATGTTGAGAACCGGCGCACCCGCGGAACGATCGATCTTGAGCGTGTAATCCCGCGTTGCCGCCGTCGCCGATTGCGCGCCGTCATCATAAAGGGGCCGAACACCCGAATAGGTCCAGACGATCTGGTCGCGTGTCACCGGCTTGGCGAAATACTGCGATGCGAAATTGCACAGATACTCCTGCTCGGCCTCGGAACAGGTGGGCGTCGTGTCGGGATCGTCATGTTCGCGATCGGTCGTGCCGATCAGGGTGAAATCGGTCTCATAGGGGATGGCGAAGATGATCCGCCCGTCCGTGCCCTGAAAGAAATAGCATTTGTCGTGATCGTAGAGACGGGGAACGACGATGTGGCTGCCCTTCACAAGCCGCACGCCCTCGCGGGAATTGAGCGATATGCGGCCCTGTATGATCTGACCCACCCAGGGGCCGCCGGCATTGACGAGCATCCGGGCCCGCACCTCGCGCGGCCCGTCGGGGCCATCGAGCGCAACGATCCAGCCGCCGTCCCCGGCGCGGGCCGAGGTGACCTTGGTGCGCACCATGATATCGGCGCCCCGTTCCGCCGCATCGCGGGCATTGAGCGCGACCAGACGCGAATCCTCGACCCAGCAATCAGAATATTCGTAGGCCACCTTGAATTTCGGATCGAGCGGCTTGCCTTCGGGCGCCCGCGTCAGATCGAGCCGGGTCGTGCCCGGAAGGATCTTCCGCCCGCCCAGAGTATCATAGAGAAACAGGCCAAGCCGGATCAGCCAGCGTGGGCGGCGCCCCTTCATCCACGGCATAACCGTCGACAGCAGGCGCGAGGTCGGTGTCGAACTCTCGAACCGCATGTCGGCGTGATAGGGCAGAACGAACCGCATCGGCCAAGAGATGTGAGGCATCGCCTGTAGCAGTCTTTCCCGCTCGATCAGGCTTTCACGGACCAGCCGGAATTCGAAGAATTCAAGATAGCGCAGGCCCCCGTGGAACAGCTTGGTCGAAGCCGAGGACGTGGCGGAGGCGAGGTCATTCATTTCGGCCAGGCCGACGCTCAACCCGCGGCCCACCGCATCGCGCGCGATGCCGCAGCCGTTGATGCCGCCGCCGATGATGAAAAGGTCATAGTCGTATTCGGTTGTCATGCCCTGCGCGCCCATGGATGGAATCGGCTGTTTTCGACACGATTACTGGCAGAAATGCGCGCTAATGAAAACAAATGCTTTCGATTTTGATCGTTTTGGCGCGTGTTTGTGATCGTTTCTCTGGGCAGAGCGCACCCGTCATGCTACCGGAAGGTCATGAGCCAGTCCCTTCGTCACCCCGAGATCCTGCGCATCGCCCGCCGCGACGGTCTTGTCAGCGTCGAGGCATTGTCTGACGCGCTGGGTGTGTCGCACCAGACCATCCGCCGCGATCTGAGCGATCTGGCGGAGGCCGGTCAGCTCGAGCGCGTTCATGGTGGCGCGGTACTGCCATCGGGCACCGCCAACATCGCTTATGCAGAGCGCCGCGCCCTCAACAACGCGGCCAAGAGCGCCATCGCCGAGGCGTGCGTGGCCAAGATCCCTGATGGGGCTTCGCTGTGCCTGAATATCGGAACGACGACCGAGGCGGTCGCCCGCGCGCTGGGGCAGCGGCGGGATCTGCTGGTGGTGACGAACAACCTCAACGTGGCCGAGATCCTGTCGCTGCACGACGGCGCAAGGGTCGTGGTCACGGGCGGCGATCTGCGCGCCGCCGATGGCGGGCTGACGGGACCGCTGGCCGCCGAGGCCGTGGCGCGGTTCCGGGTCGATTTCGCGGTGATCGGCTGTTCGGCGCTTGATCCCGGCGGCGACCTTCTGGATTTCGACATGGCCGAGGTCGAGGTCAGCCGCGCGATGATCGCGGCGGCCCGACAAGGCGTTCTGGTGGCCGATCACTCCAAGTTCAAACGCGCCGCACCTGCGCGGATCGCCCATCTGGCGCAGCTTGACCGGTTCGTGACCGACGCGCCCCTGCCGGGGGCGCTTGGTGCGCGGGCCGCGGATTGGTCGACACGGATCGACATCGCCCCTCCGGATGCGTGATGTCCGGCATTTTCGGCTGGCCATCCCCGATCGTCGCGCGCATCTTGCGCAGCATACGACGAGGGAGAGGACAGACCGATGAGCGGACGACTGGCCGGGAAGACGGCACTGGTAACAGCGGCAGGGCAGGGGATCGGCCGTGCCACGGCGGCGATGTATGCGGCCGAGGGTGCGCGCGTCTTTGCGACGGATATCAATCCCGAAACGCTCGCATCGCTCGATCATCTGTCGGGGATCGAGACTTTTGTCTTCGATGTGACGGATGCGGATCAGATCGCCCCGGCGCTGGAACGGACCGGGCCGCTTGATGTTCTGATGAATTGTGCAGGCTACGTGCATGCGGGGTCGATCCTCGAGTGCAGCGAAGAAGATTGGGATTTCGCTTTTGACCTGAATTGCCGGGCCATGTTCCGCCTGATGAAGGCGGCGATCCCGGGGATGCTCGACAAGGGGAAAGGGTCGATCGTCAACATGTCGTCCGTGGCCTCGTCCCTCAAGGGCGTGCCGAACCGGTTCGTCTATACCGCGTCAAAGGCAGCTGTTCTGGGTATGACGAAATCGGTCGCGGCCGAATTCGTGACCAAGGGCATTCGCTGTAACGCGATCTGCCCCGGCACTGTCGACAGCCCCAGCCTGCACGACCGGCTCCGCGCCACCGGCGACTATGACAAGGCCTGGACAGAATTCGTGGCGCGCCAACCGATGGGCCGCGTCGGCGAGGCCGAGGAGGTGGCGGCGCTGGCCACCTATCTCGCATCCGACGAAAGCGCCTTCACGACGGGTCAGGCCCACGTGATCGACGGGGGCTGGACGGTCTGAGCGACACAGGCGGGCAGCCCGGGGCGGCTGTTGCCGTCTTTGCACTTGCGGTTGGGCAGACACTGGCCTGGGCCGGTCTTTTCTATGTGTTCCCCGTGCTCCTTCTGCCGTGGGAGGACAGCTTCGGCTGGCCCCGGCCCAACCTGACAGCCGCGATCAGCCTTGCGCTGCTGGCCTCTGCCGCGGGCGCACGCGTCGCGGGGCGGCTGATCGACAAGGGACTGGGCGCGCCGATGATGGCGGGCGCGGCCGCGCTGGGCGGGTTGGGGATGATCGCGCTGGGATCGGTCCAGACCCTGTGTCAATTCTATGCGGGCTGGATCTGGATCGGGCTGATGATGGCAGGCTGCCTCTACGAGCCCTGCTTCGCGATCCTGACCCGCGCGCGCGGGATGGCGGCGCGGCGCCCGATCGTCGTCATCACGCTGGTCGCGGGCTTTGCGAGCACCGTCAGCTTTCCCGTCACCCATCTCCTGACCCAAGCGGTGGGTTGGGAACAGGCCCTGCGGCTGATCGGGGCAGGTGTGATCGTGCTGGCCGCCCCCTTGCTCTGGTTTGGCGTGCGCGGGATCGAGGCCGGCGGGATCGAGGCGCCGGGTCAGGCCGCGCCCTCGCGGCCCGAATTGTCGGGCGGCGCGGCGCGGCGCCGGGTGTTCTGGCTCATCGCGCTCTGTTTCGCCTGCGTCGCGATCCTGCATGGCGCGGTGTTGCAGCACCTCTTGCCGTATCTGGCCGAACAGGATCATGCCGAGGGGTTCGGCATCTTCGTGGCCTCGCTGATCGGGCCGATGCAGGTGGCCGGCAGGCTGGTTCTGACGGTGACGGCTCGGCGGATCAGCCTTCATGCGATGACGATGCTGGTCTTTGTCCTGATGATCGGATCCGCGCTGACGCTTCTCGTGTTCGGTTGGGCCGAGGCCGGCGCGCTTGTCTTTGTGCTGGCCTTCGGCTCGGCCTATGGCATCGTCAGCATCCTGCGTCCGCTCGTGGCGCGCGCGATGCTGGGCGGGGTGAACTTCGGAGCCACCTCCGGCGCGCTTTCGGCGGTCTATCTCGTGGGGGCGGCGGCTGCGCCATGGCTCGGGGCGCTGGTCTGGGCGGTCGCAGGATATGGCGTGATGCTGGCCGGCTGCGCGGCCCTCGCCCTTGCGGGGGCCCTCTTCTACGTCATGGCCACACGGCGCGCGGGCAAACCGGGCGCTGCGACCGGGTGACAGGCGCGGGGGCCAATTTTGTTAGCTAACAAAATTGGCGGCCCCCCGGGGCGGGTGGTCCTCTTATGCCGGTTCGGACATCAATTCCCGCCAGCGATGGCAGGACACCTCGTGGCCCGGTCCGTCGGCATGTTCCAGCTGCGGCTCTTCGCGCTTGCACTGCTCTGTCGCATGGGGACAGCGGGTATGGAATTTGCAGCCTGTCGGCTGATTGGTGGGCGAGGGTATCTCGCCCACGAGCCGCTGCGCCCGGCCCGTGTCATCGGGATCGAGCGACGGGATCGCCGAGAACAGCGCCTTCGTATAAGGATGGCGCGGGGCCTCGAACAATTGCCGCGTGGGCGCGGTTTCGACCAGCCGTCCAAGGTACATGACCGCCACGTGATCGCAGGTATGCGCCACCACGCTCAGATCGTGACTGATGAACATGAAGGTCAGGCCCAGCTCGCGCTGAAGATCCTTCAGCAGGTTCAGCACATCGGCCTGGATCGACACGTCGAGCGCTGCCACGCTTTCGTCGGCCACGACGAACTTCGGATCCGACACAAGCGCCCGAGCGATCGAGATCCGCTGTCGCTGCCCGCCCGAAAACGCATGCGGGAAGCGCCGCAGATGTTCGAGGTTGAGCCGGCATTTCGCCGCGATCTCGCGGACCCGCTGATCGGTTTCGGCGCGTGTCTTGGTCAGACCCATCACCTCCAGCGGCTCGGCGATGATGTCGCGCACCGTCATCCGGGGGCTGAGGGCGGCATAGGGGTCCTGAAAGATCAGCTGCGCGCGTTTGCGGTAATCGCGCAGCTCGCGTCCTGCCAGCGTGCCCAGATCATAGGTGACCTCGTCGTCGGAATAGGTCGCGGTCCCCCCGGTGATCGGCACGGCCTTGAGAAAGGCCCGGCCGAGCGTCGTCTTGCCCGACCCGCTTTCTCCGACGAGCCCGAAGAACGATCCCTTGGGAATATCGAGCGTGACGTTGTCCACGGCCTTGAGGCTGGCCTTGTTGAAAAGGCCCTTGCCGATCTGGAAGGTGACCGAAAGGTTGCGGGCCGTGATCAGGTTGTCTTGGTCGCTCATGCGGCCCCCTTGGCTTCTTCATGCAGGTGGCAGGCGGCGCTGTGCCCTTTGGCCACGTCGATCGCGTGGGGCAGGGTGCGGCGGCAGATATCGCCGATCACCTTGGGGCAGCGGGTGTGAAAGACGCATCCCGGGGGCCGCTCCAGCGGGGAGGGGATATCGCCGGGCACGGGCGTCAGCGGCGAATCGAGGTCCTCGAGCTTTGGCAGCGCGGCCAGGAGCCCTTGCGTATAGGGATGGGCGGGGGTGCGGATCACCTCGCGCACCGGGCCCTCTTCGATCAGGCGGCCCAGATACATCACGCTGACCTTGTCGGCGGTCTGTGCGACAACGCCCAGATCGTGGGTGATGAAGATGATCCCCATGCCGAATTCGCCGACGAGATCCTTCATCAGGTCGATCACCTGCGCCTGGATCGTCACGTCGAGCGCGGTAGTCGGCTCGTCCGCGATCAGAAGCTTTGGCTTTGTCGACAGCGCCATGGCGATCATCGCGCGCTGGCGCATACCGCCCGACAATTCGAATGCATATTGATCGAACCGTTTGGACGCGTCCGAAATGCCCACGCGGTCCAGCATCTCGATCGAGATTTCCTTGGCCCGGGCCTTGGACATGTCGGAATGCAGTTGCAGCTGTTCGACCATCTGCTTGCCGATCGACAGGGCAGGGGCAAAGCTGGCCATCGGCTCCTGGAAGATCATCGAGATCGCCCCGCCGCGCACCAGCTTCAGGTCCGACTGCTTCTTCAGCGACAGAACATCCACTTCGCCCTGATCGGTATGAAGGATGATCCGGCTTTCGGGGGCATAGATGGCATTTCCGGCATTCAGATGCATCAGCGCCTTGGCCGTCACCGATTTGCCCGATCCGCTTTCGCCGACCAGGCCCATCACTTCGCCCCTGTCGATGCTGAAGGACACGTCGTCCACGGCGGTGATCAGCCCCTCGTCGGTGCGGAATTGCAGGGTCAGGTTCTGCACGTCGATCAGCTTGCTCATGCCGCTGTGCCTCCGGTCGCGATCATGTCCGGCCTCTTGGTTTCGCGTTGGTCAAAATACTCGAATGTCACGCCGCCCCGCCTCACTTGTTCTTGTCGGAATAGGGGTCTGCCGCGTCCCGCAGGCCGTCACCCACGAAAACGAAGGACATCACCAGGATGATGAAGAAGATGACCGGGATGAAATACCACGGGTAATTCAGCATCACGTCCGCGCTCGTGGCCTTCTGCAGCATCACCCCCAGCGACGAGACCGGGTCTTTCAGGCCCAGACCGATGAAGGAAAGCGCCGTTTCCGACAGCACCATGTAGGGAAACGAGATCACCAGATCGACGATGATATAGGAGGTGAAGGACGGCAGAAGATGGCGCCGGATCACATGGCTCGACGACGCGCCCGAAAGCTGGGCTGCCAGCACGTATTCCTGGTTGCGCTCAGTCAGAAGGTGGGTCCGGACCCGCCGCGCCAGCGTGGGCCAGCCGATCAGGCCAAGGATCATGGATATGTAGAAGAACCGTTGCTCCGCTGTGAGTTCGGGGGGCATGAAGGCCGCCACCGCCATGAACAGCGGGATCGCGGGCACCGTTCGGACCGCGTCGGTGATCATCTGCAACACGCCATCGATCCAGCCGCCGTAATAGCCGGCCACTCCTCCGATCACGAGGGCGAGGACAAAGGCGATCAAAACCCCGATCGTCCCCACCTGAAGCGAGGTCCAGATCGCATGAAGCGTGCGCGAGAAGATGTCCTGCCCGTCTTCGTCAGTGCCGAACAGGTGGATCTTTGCGTCATCGACACCAAAGAGATGCAGATTTCCGGGGATGAAACCGAACAGCTTGTAGGAATCGCCCGTCACGAAGAACCGCAGATAGTGCCGGGTATCCTCGTCGACCTCAGTCACCCAGCGGAAATTCGTCTCGATCGACCGGGTGCGCTCCAGCCCGTGGATGAAGGGCCGCAGGGAACAGCCGTTCTTGTCGCAGAATTGCGGGATCTGCGGCGCACCGTTGGTGTAGTCGGCGTTCCGGCCCGCGATTGTCGGGTCATAGGGCGACAGGAATGGCGCGAAGAGGCCTGAAACGACCATCAGCAACAGCAGGAACCCGGCCACCATCGCGGCGCGCTGTTTCTTGAATCGCGCCCAGATCAGCTGGCTCTGGGAGGCGGTGAAATAGGCCTCCTTGGCGCGGCGTTCGACGGCACTCTCCGTCTCGACGATGTCGACGGCGGGGCCAGTGGTTTGGGCAAGGTTCGGCTTCATCGGATCTGGGGCGTCGGTCATCAGATCACCTCATGATGCTTTTGCGGACACGCGGGTCGAGCACGGCCAGCAGAACATCCGTCAGGAAGTTCAGCGTGACGATCGACGCGGTCAGAAGAAAGATGATGGCGCCGGCCAGCTGCTGGTCATTCGACCGGGCGAGCGCCTCGATCAGCAGGGCCCCGGCATCCGTCAGCACGAGGATCAGCGCCACGATCGGCAATTCGTTGAAAATCCGGTTGAGATCGAAGCCGAGGCTGTTGACGATCGGGCCAAGGGCGTGGCGGGCCGGATACCGCCACAGGAGCCTGCGGCCCGAAACCCCCCGGGCGGCGGCGGCAGTGACGTAAAGCTTGCCGATTTCGTCGGACATCAGCGCCCGGACGGTTTGCAGCGCGAAGGCCGTGGCCGACCAGCCGAGGATGAAGATCGGAAGCCATGCGTGACTGAGCAGATCCCTGAACTTTGCCCATGTCCACGGCGCGTCCCGGTATTCCGGCGAGAAGAGGCCGGTCAACGTCTCTCCGAACCAGATGGTCGAGGCCAGCATGATCATCAGAGCCAGCAGGAAATTCGGCATGGCCAGCCCGAAATAGCTGATGAACTTGAGCGAGTTGTTCAGCCAGGCATTGTTGGAGGCGGCAGAGTATATCCCCACGGGGATCGCGATTGCATAGGCCAGCGTCAGCGACGACAGGCAGATCGCAAGGCTCAGCCAGAACTTCGTTCCCAGAAGCTGAGCGATATCGACCCGCAGGATGCAGCTGTCGCCGAAATCGCCCTGAAAGGCGCCCACGATCCATTTGGCCCAGCGTTCGATGAACGGACGGTCTAGGCCCAGCCTCTGGCGCTCGATCTCGATATCTGCCTGGGAAATCCCTGATCCTTGCGTGTTCTTGAACGCCAGATAGCGTTCGGCGCAGTCGCCGGGGACCAGTTCCATCAGGGTAAAGACGACAAGAGACACGATGACTAGTGTCGTCAGGGCCATAACGGCCCGCGTTGCGACAAATCGCACGAACTGAAGCATCTGCACTCCCCGTCCCGTACTGCGCCCTGAAGGGCGTCTTGATGGGTTCTTGTGGTGGTCCGGGGCGATGATGACGCCCCGGACCGGTATCAGCAATCCCTGACCGAGCTTATTCGCTCAGCCACCACTGTGTGGCGCGGTAGGGATAGGTCCGGTAGTACTCGTAGGACCAGGTCTTGAACTCGGGCACGTTGTTGAGCCGGTTCGAGACATAGATCGGCTCGGGCGCCTGCACCGTGCCGATGATCGGCAGGTTCTCGGTGAAGGTGGCGACAAGCCGTGCGCCCAGTTCGTTCTGTTCGGCCGACCCCGGCGTCGCGGACTGGAACGCATCGATATCGGCGGCAATGGTCTTGACCCATTCCGGCGGCTCGATGCCCTGTTCGCCGTTCGAATCCATCCACTCGGCCCACAACATCCCGGTGCGATGTTCGAAATACGTCCCGAACGGCACCCGGAAGAAGGTGTTGAGGCCCATGTGGATCGCCAGCGGCGCGCCATACTGCCACAGCGCCACGTCGAGCTGGTTGGCCGACTGGGCGGAGCGGTATTCGTCCGGGGTGACTTCCTTCACGACCGACTGGATGCCCACTTCGGCCCAGTACTGCGAGATCAGTTCGACCACGGAGCCGGAGATGCCTTGCGTGGAATAGTTCAGTGCAAGGGTCATCCGGTCGCCATTGGGCAGTTCACGGAACCCGTCGCCGTCGGTATCAGCCATGCCGATGCTGTCGAGCAACTCATTGGCCCGGGTGGGGTCATATTCGGCCGCAAAGCTTGCCCATTGCGGATCCACGAATTCCGGAACCGGGTTGAAGGGCAGGATCTGGCTCGGCGTGCCCTGACCGAAATAGGCCACTTCGTTCAGCTCGTCGCGGTTGATCGCGACCGACATGGCGATGCGGAAGTCGAGGTTCTGGAACACCTCGCGCTTTGCCTCGTCCTCGACGGTGAAGTTGAAGGACACCGCAGGCATGCCCACGGTCGGCTTGAGCTGAATCGTGTAGTTGCCGCTTTCCTGGTTCTCCAGAAGAAGCGGGGCCTGATCCAGGCGCACGGACTGCGACTTGTAGTCGACGTCGCCGTTCACCAGCGACAGGATCCGCACCTCGTTGTCGTTGATGTAGACCTCGTTCTGCTCCGAGATGTAGGGCAGCTGCTGGCCCGTCGTGTCCACCTGGTGGAAATACGGGTTGGCGACGAGACGCCGGCCTTCGGTCGTGTCGGTGATGTAGATGTGGCTTTCCAGCGTCGGCATCGTCGCCTTGGGAAGGCCGTCCACGATTTCGGGCCGCGACAGCATCGGCGTGGGCGTATCCGTCCAGTCCGAGTTGCCATAATAGGCCAGGATTGCGTCATAGCCGTTCTCGAAGCCGAGGCTCTGGGCGTAGGCATCCGCATCAGGGTTGATGTCGGGGTGGAACTGGCCAAGGAAATGCTGCGGCTGGAAGCCCGGCGCATAGGACGTGGCGAAGTGGGTCAGAAGACCCGGCTTCGGCGCCGGCAGGTTGAAGATCACCGTAGTTTCGTCCGGTGTCTCGACCGTCATCGGCTCTCCGCCGACAAGAACGTAATCGCGCGGCGATTCGTAGATGTTCGTGTCGAGCATCAGGTTGTCATGCCAGAACGCCACGTCGGCCGAGGTGAAGGGCGCGCCATCCGACCACTTGTGGCCTTCACGCAGATGGAAAGTCAGCTGCGTGAAATCATCGTTCCATTCCCATGACTTGGCAATGTTCGGAACGATCGTCTGAAGGTCATCGGCATAACGCACGAGGTTCACGTGGCGCACCGACAGGAAATCGGAGGTTCCGGCCTCGGTCGCGTTCGACAGGGCATCGAAGACGCCGCCATACTGGCCCACGCTGTCATAGGGCACGACCACGAGGGGTTCTGCCGGAAGACGCTCGGCCAGCGGCGGAAGCTCGGGGTTGCCGACGATCTGGGCGTTCAGATCGGCGATCGCCGGGTTGGTCGAGAATTCCATATCGCAGCCCGCCGCGGCCTCGAATGCCGAAAGCTCGTATTGCTGCGGATAGGCGCCGGGCTCGATGCCCTGCATGTCGGCCATGGTGATGGCCGGACAATTCGCGAGGGCCGCGGTCGGAAGCACCAGCATCGCCGTCCCTGCTAGAAGTAGTCTTTTCATGATCTCTCCTGTCTTTGAAAATTTGACCGGGCCGTCTGCCCGTGCCGATTGGGAGGGATGTTCGGGGCCTCCGGCGCATTCCATTGGCCGCCCTCCATGTTCACGTCTTCGATCCTCCCTCTTCTACTTGGGTTCGTGACATCCTCATGACACGGCCTCCGCCGGCTGCACGGGCGATCCCGTGCCCCGTTTCGGGCCTTCACTGGTGATCATCGTCCGGGCGAACAGCCCGTCAGGGTTCTGCATGCGGTGGCGCAGCATCTTTTGCGTCATCCGCAGGATCGTTTCTGCTGCGCCGGGCGTGTGCGACACGTCGGCAGCCTCGCCGGCGGCGGTCTTGTCGAACAGGATCGGCGGCAGCGCGGCCCCGAACTGAACCAGCGTGTGGTCGCGCTCGCGCAGGATGGCCAAGTTGGCCTCGTCCGGACCGATCCCCAGTTCCGTCTCGAACCGGGTCGGTTTGATCGGATTGCCGAAATCGAGCTCAGAATAGCTGTAATCAGGCCAATCGTCGGGGCAGGTCCCCTCGAGGAAGGGGCGCAGGCTGCGGCCATCCATGCTGTCGGGGATATCGACGCCCAGAAGGTCGAGGATCGTCGGCGTGATGTCGATGGATTCGACCATCTCGTCGCGGATCGTTCCGGCCTGCGCCTCGTGCCCCGGTGCGCGGATGATCAGGGGCGTGTGGAAGGCGGCATCGTAGTAATGGCTTTTGCCCCAGCAGCCGAAATCACCCAGAAGTTCGCCGTGATCGCTCGTCACGACGATCAAGGTATTCTCATACTGGCCGGTCTGTTTCAGGAACGCGATCACCCGGCCCAGATGTTCATCCACTTCGGCGGCCAGACCCATGTAGACCGACCGGATCCGCGCCACTGCATCGGCATCCTCGGCCCTGTTGTCAAAGCCCTTCACGACGGAGGTCATGGATTGATAGGCGCGCGCCGGCGCAAGGAAGGGATGGTTATCCCTGGTGTCACGCGGCGCGGGCATCGTGTCCTTATCGAACATCCGGTTATAGGGTTCGGGCGCCACAAAGGGGGGGTGCGGGCGGATATAGGTCAGATGCGCGACCCATCCCGGCGGCCGCAGCAACAGATCGGACAGCGTCGCGTCGGTCAGAAACGCCGTGTCGCTGTCGGCCGCATCGTATAACGCCGGGTCGTCGATTTCCGGCCCCACAGGGCGGAAGATCGTCTCCCGGGACAGCTTGTAACCCTTGCGCACCAGATGCGAGATCCACGGGCCGCCCGCATCCTCGAACCGCTGGCGAACCACCTCTTCGAAGCCTGTCATCACCTCTTCATAGCTGGTCAGGCGTGGATCGGCGGGGGGCAGGGTCCGCGGATCCTGCGCGCTGTCGGTATAGCCATAAAGCAGCGGAAGCCGTCCGGCCTTGCGCAATTCGGTCGCCAGATTGGGCGTGTCGTGGCGCAGGGGCGTGCCATTTCGCACGGACCTGTGGTTCATCGCGTATTGCCCCGTCAGGAGCGAGGCCCGCGCCGGGCCGCAGGGCGCACAGACAGTGTAGTTATTTGAAAAGCTGACGCTTTCCTTCATCAACGCACGCAGCGTCGGAAGTTCGACATGGGGGGCGAGGTCACCAAAAAGACAGTCCGCTCGGAACTGGTCGAACACGACAAAAAGGACGTTTTGGCGGTCCGTCATCAGGATGCGATTCTCTTCATTACCCGGTTAACCTTTTACGGGGAGGGCGCGTGAATCAAGTCCTCATTGTCGTCGGACTTCGGGCGGCCCCCTGCTGCGGCGATCGGTGTCATCGGGTTGGACGAATGTGATCAGGAATTGCGCGCTGCGCGAATGAAGGCGCGGATCATCGGCTGCTCGGCGCGCATCGACAGGCAGACAAGCGTCTCTGGCATCCGCAGATCCACGTCGATCAGGGGCAGGGGAACAAGGCGCCGATCCTCGCCCATCTCGGCGCGCGAGATGAAACCGATCCCGGCACCCGAGGCGACGACCTCGCGCATCGCCTCGCGGCCATCGACCTCGACCGAGGGCGCAAGCCGGAGGCCCGCGCCGCGGGCCGCCTCTTCAAGCTGGTGCCGGGTGCGCGATCCCTTTTCGCGCATCACCAGCGGCAGCTTCGGCAGATCGGACAGGCGCAGGCCCCCGCCGGCCCACGGCGTGTCGCGCCCGGCGATCGCGACGATGGGCGAATCTCCCAGATCGACCGAAACCAGATCGGCGGCCTCACCAAGGCTGCCCAGAACACCGATTTCGGCATCGTAATTGCGCAGGCGTGCCAGCACGGTCTCGGTATTGCCGGTCTCGACCGAAACAAGGACATCGGGCGCCTTCTCGCGGAACCGTGCCAGAACGGGCGTGATGTGGCGTGCCGAATCCGCGACGATCCGCAGCCTGCCACTCAAGGCGGCGCGACTTTGGCTGAGGTGATCGGCGATGCTCGCCTCGGCGTCGAAGAACCGCTTTGTCAGTAGGAACAGCGCCTCACCCGCTTCCGTCAGCCGGACCTGCCGCCGATCGCGATGAAACAGAAGCGTATCGTGATCCTGTTCGAGCTTGCGCACCTGTTCGCTGAGCGCGGGTTGCGTCTGGTTCAGTGCGGCCGCCGCGCGGGAAAAGCCCCCGTGCAGGGCCACCGCGTGAAAGGCGCGAAGCTGGCTGTATCGCATGTATAAGCTAAGCCTATTCTGGAATAGAAAAGAAAGATTTCACATATGGCCATGATTGCGCAAGACCTGTCCGCGACAGAATGACGAGGCCTGCCCCATGTCCGGCACACTTCCCGCACCGAAACTTGGCGAACCCTACCTGCTGACCCCCGGGCCGCTGACGACCTCTTTCCCGGTCAAGGAGGCGATGCTGCGCGATTGGGGCAGCTGGGACGAGGAGTTCCGCGCCATGACGCGCGAGCTGCGCGCCCGCATCCTCGCCATGATCGGGCCGGGCGCGTCGGATTACGATTGCGTGCCGGTTCAGGGCTCGGGCTCCTACGCGGTCGAGGCGATGCTGGGCACCTTCGTCCCACGGGAGGGCAAGGTGCTGGTTCTGGCCAATGGTGCCTATGGCCAGCGCGCGGCCCGCACGCTCGATTACATCGGACGGGCCAAGGTCGTGCTCGACAAGGGCGATCACCTGCCGCCGCGCGGAGCGGAGGTGGCCGAAATCCTTACCAATGATCCCTCGATCACCCATGTGCTTGCGATCCATTGCGAAACCTCGTCCGGCATCCTGAATCCGGTCGAAGAGATCGCGGAGGCCACCCGCGCGGCAGGCCGCGAACTCCTGATCGATTCGATGTCGGCCTTTGGCGCGCTGCCGCTTGATCCTGCTGCGCTGGGCTGCACCGCCTTCGTGTCGTCGGCCAACAAATGCATCGAGGGTGTGCCGGGGTTCGGCTTCGTCGTCGTGCGCAAGGATGTTCTCGCTGCATCCGGCGGAAACGCGCATTCGCTGAGCCTTGATCTGCACGACCAGTGGCAGGTGATGGAAAAGACGGGCCAGTGGCGGTTCACCCCGCCGACCCATGCCGTCGCGGCCTTCATCGAGGCGCTGCGCGCCCATGAGGCCGAGGGCGGGGTCGCTGCCCGCGGAGCGCGTTACGCCCGCAATCGCGACGTGATGGTCGCGGGCATGCGCGGTCTGGGCTTTGAGACCCTGCTTGAGGATCGCTGGCTGTCGCCGATCATCGTGACCTTCTTCTGCCCGGCCGATCCGGCCTTCGATTTCGCGCGCTTCTATGATCTGATGAAGGCGCGCGGGTTCATCATCTATCCGGGCAAGCTCACCGTCGTGGACAGCTTCCGTATCGGCTGCATCGGCCAGATGGACGAGGCGGTGATGCAAGCCGTGGTCGCCGCCGCCGATGCCGCGCTGAAAGATATGGGGGTGACCAGTGCCGCCCCGCCCCAAGCCGCGCTGGATGAACGCAAGAAACTCGCCGCCTGAAGGAACTCATATGCCCATCTCAAACCCGGTCGAGGCCAATGGCCGGACCTATGCCGCCCCCAAGACCTGTGCCATCGCGATCTGCCTTGATGGATGCGAGCCCGAATACCTTGACGTGGCGATCGCCGAAGGGCTGATGCCGACGCTCAAGCGGATCCGCGAGGAAGGCACGGTGCGCACGGCGCATTCGGTGATCCCGTCGTTCACCAATCCCAACAACCTGTCGATCGCCACCGGCCGTCCGCCGAGCGTGCATGGCATCTGCGGCAATTTCCTCTACGATCCCGATACGGGCGAAGAGGTCATGATGAACGACGTGCGGTTCCTGCGGGCGCCGACGCTGTTTTCCAAATTCTACGAGGCTGGCGCCCGCGTCGCGATGGTGACGGCCAAGGACAAGTTGCGCGCACTTCTGGGCTCGGGCCTGAAATTCGACGAGGATCGCGCGGTGGCCTTTTCCTCCGAACGTTCGGGCGAGACCACGAAGGCCGAACACGGGATCGACAATGCGAGCGACTGGCTCGGCATGCCGGTGCCCGAGGTCTATTCGGCCGATCTGTCGGAATTCGTCTTTGCCGCCGGGGTCAAGCTTCTGCGCGAATGGAAGCCCGACATCATGTATCTGTCGACGACCGATTACATCCAGCACAAGTTCGCCCCCGATGAGCAGGGCGCCAAGGATTTCTACGCCATGTTCGATCGCTATCTGGCCGAGCTGGATGCGACGGGCGCGGCCATCGTGGTGACGGCCGATCACGGGATGAAACCCAAGCATGACGCCAAGGGCGATCCCGCCGTGATCTATGTGCAGGACCTGATGGACGAGTGGCTGGGCGAAGGCGCGGCCCGGGTCATCCTGCCGATCACCGACCCTTACGTGGTGCATCACGGCGCGCTGGGCAGCTTTGCCACGGCCTATCTGCCCGAAGGCGCGGACCGCGCCGATATCGTGGCGCGGCTCAAGGCGCTGCCCGAGATGCTGGAGGTCACGACCCGCGAGGAGGCTGTCGCCAAGTACGACCTGCCCGCCGACCGGATTGGTGACATCGTCATGATCTCGACCGAGAACATGACCATCGGCACCAGCGCCCACCGTCACGACCTTGCCGCGCTGAAGGAGCCTCTGCGGTCGCATGGCGGGCTGACGGAGCAGGCGGTGCCCTTTATCGTCAACCGCCGGATCGACCTGCCCGACGCGCCCGAGCTGCGCAACTTCGATGCGTTCCTATATGCCTGCGCGGCGGCCGCCCTTCAGGAGGCCGAGGCTTGATCGGACAAGCTCCGGAACATGACCAGCGCGTCGGCATCCCGGCCGCCCGCGCGGAAGGCGCCGGGCACGCGGCCGACGGTTGTGAATCCTGCGCGCTCCCACAGGGCGATGGCGCGGGTATTCGTGGCCACGACGAAGTTGAAGACCATCCCGTCGTAGCCCATCTGCGCGGCGGTTCTCAGCGCATGGGCCAGCATGGCCCGCGCCACGCCGCGCCGCTCGGCGCCAGGCGCGGTGACAAAGCCGCAATTGCAGTAATGCGCCCCGCCGCCGGGGCGGTTGGGCTGGATGTAGAAGGTGCCGAGCGGGTCCGGGCCTTCGGCGATGAACGCTTCGGCCGCCAGCCAGTAGGCCAGCGCATCCTCGCGGCGGATGGCCGGGTCGACCGCATAGGTCTCGCCTGCGCGGAAAACGGGTTCCAGCATCGCCCAGATCATCTCTTCGTCGCCCGGTCTGGCCGGGCGGATCGTCATATCACTCATGCCGCCCAATCTGTCGGGAGAGTCGCCCATGAACAAGCCTGAGACCCCAATCCGCCACGAGGCCATGCGCATTGGCGGCGAGAAAGTCACCACCGAAAAGGTGATCGAGGTCCGCTATCCCTATACCGACGAGGTGATCGGCACGGTCCCCGCGGGCGACGCAAGCCATGCGCGCCGCGCCTTCGAGATCGCGGCGGCCTACAAGCCCACGCTCACCCGCTATGAGCGCCAGCAGATCCTCCACCGCACGGCCGAGATCATCCGCGATCGCAAGGCCGAGATCGCCCACTGGCTGACGCTGGAACTGGGGATCTGCCAGCAGCACGCGCTCTACGAGGCGGGGCGGAGCTATGACGTGTTCACCTTCGCGGGACAGCTCGCCATTCAGGATGACGGGCAGATCTTCTCCTGTGACCTGACGCCCCACGGCAAGAGCCGCAAGATCTATACCAAGCGCGAGCCGGTGCGGGCGATCTCGGCGATCACGCCGTTCAACCACCCGCTGAACATGGTGGCTCACAAGATCGCGCCGGCGATCGCCACGAACAATTGCATGGTCTGCAAGCCCACCGAGCTGACCCCGCTGACCGCGATCACGCTGGCCGATATCCTTTACGAGGCGGGCCTGCCGCCCGAGATGTTCCAGGTCGTGACGGGGATGCCCGCCGATATCGGCGACGAGATGATCACCAACGAACATATCGACATCATCACCTTCACCGGCGGTGTGCCGGTGGGCAAGATGATCGCTCACAAGGCCGGCTACAAGCGCGCCGCACTCGAGCTGGGGGGGAACGATCCGCTGATCATCCTCAACGATCTTGATGATGCCGATCTCGAGAGGGCTGCCACCATCGCCGTGGCCGGCGCCACCGGCAATTCCGGCCAGCGCTGCACGGCCGTCAAGCGTATCCTCGTGCAGGACAGTGTGGCCGACCGCTTTGTCCCGATGGTTCTGGAAAAGGCCAAGGCGATCCGCTTTGGCGATCCGATGGACCCCGACACGCAGCTGGGCTGCGTGATCCACGCGCAGGCGGCCGAACTCTTCGAGAAACGCGTCTACATGGCGGCCGATCAGGGGGCGAAGGTTCTGTATGATCCGGGCCGGAAGGGCGCGCTTCTGCCACCCATCGTTGTCGATCAGGTGCCCCATGACAGCGAACTGGTGATGGAAGAGACCTTCGGCCCCATTGTCCCCATCGTGCGCGTGCCCGATGACGACGCAGAGGTGATGCGGATTTCCAATTCGACCGCCTTTGGCCTGTCGTCCGGTGTTTGCACCAACGATTTCCGCCGGATGCAGGCCTTTATCGAGGGCCTGGACGTGGGCACGGTCAACATCTGGGAACAGCCCGGCTACCGGATCGAGATGTCGCCCTTCGGCGGCATCAAGGACAGCGGCAACGGCGTTAAGGAAGGCGTGCTGGAGGCGATGAAGTTCTTCACCAACGTGAAGACCTATTCCCTGCCGTGGCCCTGATGTCGCAAAGAGGCCCGATCCGCCATACCGAGGGCGAGGCGAATACCTCGGAACTGAGGGCGGAATGGTCCGCCCGGCAGGAGGATGACGCGACTCGCGCCCTGCTTGATCGGGATGCGGGCGCATTTCTGCACCAGTCGCTTTCCTCGCCGTGCCTGTCGACCATCGCAAAGGCCGAGGGCATCTGGATCGAGGATACCGCCGGTCGCCGGTTCATGGATTTCCACGGCAATTCCGTCCATCATCTGGGCTATGGGCATCCTGTGGTGACACAGGCGATCAAGGATCAGATCGACAGCCTGCCGTTTTCTCCGCGCCGCTTCACCAACGAGGTGTCTGTTGCGCTGGCCGAAAGGCTGGGCGCGCTGGCGCCGTGGCCGGCCAAGGTTCTGTTCACGACCGGCGGTTCGGACGCGGTCGAGGTGGCGATGCGGCTGGCGCGCGCCGCCACCGGCCGGTTCAAGACGCTGAGTTTCTGGGACGCGTTCCATGGCGCGGGCTTCGGCGCGTCGAGCGTGGGCGGAGAGGCCACGTTCCGCAGCCATATCGCGGGGCCGCTTCTTCCCGGGGCCGAACATGTGGCGCCGTTTCACTGCTATCATTGCGCCTATGGTCATCGGGGGCCCGCGACCTGCGGGCTCGCCTGCGCGTCGATGGTCGATTACGTGCTGGCTCGCGAAGGGGACGTGGCCGCCGTCATCGGAGAGCCGATGCGCGCCGTTCCCGTCGTGCCGCCGCCGGGCTATTGGCAGGCCGTGCGCGCGGCGTGTGACCGGCAGGGGGCGCTCCTGATCATGGATGAGATCCCCACAGGCCTTGGCAAGACGGGGCGCTTCTTTGCCCATGATCATGACGAGGTGACGCCCGATATCATCGTTCTGGGCAAGGCGCTGGGCGGGGGCGTGTTGCCTATCGCGGCCGTTCTGGCGCGCGCCGATCTCGACCTGGCGGGCGATTTCGCCATCGGCCACTACACCCACGAAAAGAACCCGGTGACCGCCGCCGCCGCCCTTGCGACGCTCGACGTGATCGAGGCCGAGGGGCTTGTCGACAGGGCCGCCCGGCTTGGCGAGGCCGCGATGGCCCGCCTGAAGGAGGCCCTCTCCTCCAACCCGCATGTGGGCGATATCCGCGGACGCGGCCTGATGATGGGCGTCGAAATCGTGACCGACCGGGACAGCCGCCAGCCCGACCCGGACCGCGCCGAACGCATCTACTATGCCTGTCTCGAGCAGGGCCTCAGCTTCAAGATCAGCGCCGGCAACGTCCTGACCCTGTCGCCCCCGCTGACGATCGGGGAAGCTGACCTGATGCGCGCGGTGGCGATTGTGACCGACGCGATCGGGTAGTCACCCCGGCCCGCCGCGTTGTTCCCTCTTCTGCGGGAAGAAATCCGTCACACGGGTGGCCGCGAGCGGTCTCGTATGGTCTACACGGGTCACTGACCACGCCTATAGATCGATCCATTCAATGAAATTTCTTCCCTGTTCCTTCCCACATAATGATTTTCTGCTTCTGGGGGGCGATGCGCGGCATGCGATCAAGGAGCTGGCGGGCCTTCGTCGAAAGGTCACCGACGATGCAACCATCTTTCACAACGTAGAAGGCGACCCTTCGCGCACCGTTTCAGGAGTGATTATTCGCGACCGGAACCTGACGCTGGGGGAGTATCAACCCGGGGAACGCGAGGAGATTGCGGGGCGTTATTGCGGTGTCCGACCCGTCAGCGGAGGGGCGGCCGGTATCGAACTGGTTGCGGATGAACTCGGAACGATCCCGACCTATTATGCCAATACTGCCAAGGGACCAATGGCGAGCAATTCAATTCGCCTGATCGCACTGGCGATGAAAGCGGCGGGAGTTCCCGTCAGATTATCGCTCGGCTCGATCGCATCGACCTGGTTTACGGATAGCTTTATCTGTTTCTCCCAGACGTCAAGGGAGACCTATGTCGAGGGAGCGTTCTTGGCCTTGCTGGGGCAACGGATCGTATTTCGGGATGGCGCCATGTCCGTTTCGAATGCAGCCAGGACAAAGGGCGAGCCACCGAAAATCGAGGAATATAGGTATCTTCTTGACAAGGGCGTGGACGAGATTCGCCGGAATACAGTTGCGACGGTCAATTCCGGTATGCCTGTCGTCTCGACTCTGACAGGCGGACGTGACAGCCGGATCGTACTCGGTGCCTTGTTATCAACGGGTCGGGAGACCGACGTCCGGTTCAGCACGCGCGACATAAACGAGGACGATACCAGAATATCGACCGGACTAGCCGAGTATTTCGGACTGTCATACCAAAAGGCAGCCGACCATGTTGTACGGGTTGGGCACAGCTATGAAGATGATCTCGAGCGGTTCACCCTGGCTCACATGGGAGCAAAGACGCTTCATAAACAGGCGAATGTTCATTCGCTGACCGAGAATGTTTCCTTTCGTTTGATAGGCGGCGCCGGTGAGCTTTACCGGACCGTCTTCACAAAAGGTTTCAGTGAGAAACTCCTGAATTCTCCCGTACGATTGGAATCTGTCAAGAGATGGCTCCGTTCCTATTGGATGTTTGGAAAATTGAACGAAGAAATACGTGAGCTGATTTCACGGAATTATCTCGATGTCTTTCAACAGGTCGGTGCCGCGAAAATCGGCGAAGCAATAGACTTACATTATGCGAATTTCCGAAATCGGCATCACCTTGGTGCGCCAACTCAATACACTCAGGATGAGAAGGTTGTTCTCTACGCTCCAGCTGCCTCGTCAACGCTTTATCGACTTGCACAGCGGCTGCCTCAGCCGGCCATGCAATCTGACAGGCTGGTCTATGACTTGACGCGAAGCCTTTCCTTCGATCTTGCTCATTTGCCCTATGACAAACCTCTCCATCTGAGGAACCGGGCGGTAGCTGCGCGTGCGCAAGCCCGGCTAGATGAGCTCTTGCCGTTGTTTCGTCCGAATCCGGATCTGCTCAAGACCCCGGGCGCCAAATCGGTCGAATTTCGCGGAGTTCGGGAAACGAGAGAGTTTCGCGAGTTCTGTCTCAAGACCTTGAAGCACGACATGGACTATCTTCAGGAGCACGATGTCGCGGGCCAGGTCCTGACAGAAGAAGTGCGGCGCACCATCGAAGCGTCATTCAAGGTCATCAAGTTGGAAAAGATCAGCACATGGCTCGGAAAGTTCCGAGCAGCGCGCATGGTCGCGGAGATGGGCTGAAAGGGTGCCATTGGCGGCCGCAAGGCTGTTTCGCTCTGAGGCTTTCAAGGGCCAGGCATGCGCCACGCTCAGCCGGGGACATACCCCGGATCGGCCCGATTGTCCCATTGTTGGCATCGTTTTCGGGGGGACTGGACCGGGGAGGATTCCGACCTTCCAGTGACCCGCGCGCGTTTGATGCCGTGCCCCTCTGATCGAGGTCGCACCCGTTTCTGTGGGGGTGCATGGCCCATGTGCTTGGCTTGTGACATTTGGGAACCGGGGGCAGGTGTCGGCGCAGGTCCGGGTCCAATAGGGTCCGAGTGTCTATACAAACCCGGCTGTAACCGATATCGCGCGTGATCCCTGCCCTGATGAGCGTGCCGCGCGGTCGGCATGACTTGACCAACAAAAGAACCGGACCTTTGAAAAAAACGATTGCAGATGCACTGGCCCGGAAGGGCTATGACACTTTGACACCTGTCCAGACGGCTGTCACCCAACCCGAACTGGAGGGCCGGGACCTTCTGGTCTCGGCGCAGACGGGGTCGGGCAAGACGATTGGCTTCGGTCTGGCGATTGCCTCGACCTTGCTGGCCGAGGACGACAGGTTCGGTCCGGCGGGCGCGCCGCTGGCCCTGATCATCGCGCCGACTCGTGAACTTGCGATGCAGGTCAAGCGGGAACTGGGTTGGCTTTACGCAGAGGCCGGGGCTGTTCTGGCGTCCTGCGTCGGGGGCATGGACATGCGCGATGAGCGCCGTGCGCTGGCGCGCGGGGCCCATATCGTCGTCGCCACGCCGGGGCGGTTGCGCGACCACATCATGCGCGGCTCGATCGACCTTGCCGCCGTCCGGTGTGTCGTGCTGGACGAAGCCGATGAGATGCTGGACCTCGGCTTTCGCGAGGATCTGGAGTTCATCCTCGAGGAAACGCCGCAGACGCGCCAGACGCTCCTGTTTTCTGCCACCGTTCCCGCTGCCATCGCCAAGCTTGCGCGAAGCTATCAGCGCGACGCAGAGCGGATTTCCACAGTGGCAGAGCAGTCGCAACATGCCGATATCGAATACCGCGCCTTGCTGGTCGCGGCCCGCGACAGCGAAAACGCCGTCATCAACGTGCTGCGCTATTACGAGGCACCGAATGCGCTGGTGTTCTGTAACACCCGGGCGATGGTCGCGCGCCTGACGACGCGGCTGTCGAACCGTGGATTTTCGGTCGTGGCCCTGTCGGGGGAACTGACCCAAAGCGAACGGTCCAACGCGTTGCAGGCGATGCGGGACGGGCGCGCCCGGGTGTGTGTCGCAACGGATGTGGCGGCCCGCGGGATTGACCTGCCCAAGCTCGATCTGGTGGTTCACGCAGAACTGCCCGGCAGTCATGAGACCCTTCTGCACCGGTCAGGCCGGACAGGTCGCGCAGGTCGCAAGGGTGTCAGCGCATTGATCGTTGTCCCATCCGCGCGCAAGAAGGCGGAACGCATTCTCAAGTTCGCGAGGCTGACTGCGGATTGGGGCTCTGCGCCGTCGGCCACCGAGGTGGATGAGCGCGATCAGCAGCGCATGCTGGCCGCCGACGACTGGCAGGCCGAGATCACGGAAGGCGAGCGTGCCTCGGTCGATCAACTGGTCGCACAATTCACACCCGAACAGATCGCCGCCGCCTATCTGCGGCAATACAAGTTGCGCCATTCCGCCCCTGAAGACCTGAGCCCGATCAATTCGGAAAAGCCCAAGCCGCGTGGCCCCTTTGGCCCCAGCGTGTGGTTTTCCCTGTCCGAAGGCCGCAATCAGGCTGCGTCCCCGCGTCATTTGCTGCCGATGATCTGCAAGGCGGGTGATCTGACCAAGGACGACATCGGCGCCATCCGCATTGCCGATGACCTGTCCTATATCGAGATCCGCGAAGCCAGCGTCCCGGGTTTTCTGGCAGCGATCGGGCCGCAGATGACCATCGAGGGTACAAAGCAGATCGTGCGTCTCGACAAGGCGCCGGACATGCCCGCCTTCAAACATGCCAAGTTCGACCGTGCGCCCAAGCCGAGGCCGGCCCCCGCCAGGCCGGATGCGGGCCCCATCGATTGGGACGATGCCGCCGAACCACGCCGTCGCAAACCAAGGCCCGAAGATCGCAAGGACGCAAAGCCGTCGCACCGCAAGCCCAAGGCCGACAGACCCGATGCCGCTGCCCTTGCCCCGCTGGGCCGCAAGAAAAGCGCAAAGTCAGGCCCACGGGTCAGCCCCGGGGAGCCCCCCAAAGCGCGCCACGAAAAGCCGTCGGGCGGCCCTGCGGGTAAACCCGATGGCGGTAAGCCCTCCGCCGGTTCCGGCAAAGGTCGGCCGCCCCCGGAAGGCAAGCCCAACAGCAAGAAGAACCGCGCCCGCGCTGCGGCCAAGAAGGCCGGCAAGGGCGGGAATGCTGTGCCCAAACGGCGATAGGCCCGGCGTGAAGCCGCGCCAGGCGTGGCGCCTTGCCCATGGCGCGGCTTCCGGGCCTGAGACTGTCAGTTTCTGACGTCGCGGTGTCGCGGCGCGGATCAGGGCGTCGACAGGCGCCCTCGATCCTGGCGGCCGGGCATCGATCGCTCCGGCGGAACCCGTGGCATCGCGCTATTTCGCGACGTTGTGGAAGTTACAGGATCCACTCCACCGGGAGCCAGCTCATCAGACGGACAATGCCGCGCTGAACCGCTGAGGTATTGGGCTCCAGTGTGTAGGCGCTGGTTGCGCCATTCTGGGCCGTCTCGATCCATTCTATCGCGCCGCTGTCGGCCTCGGTCACGCGATAGAAGGCCTCGCTCCGATCGAGGGATCGCCCGAGCGCGGTGGCGATCTCGGGGCTTTCGATCAAGAACCCCATTTCCGTGTTCAGCGCCGCCGAGCGCGGGTCGAAATTGAATGATCCGATAAAGATGCGCGCGCCATCCACGGCAAACGTCTTGGCATGCAGGCTGGACTGCGACCCGGTGATGATTTGGGTCAGTGACAGATCCGCGGATCTGTCGGGGCGGGCCCGCAGTTCAAGGACTTCGGCTCCTGCGCGCACGAGCCGGTCGCGGTAGCCCATCCAGGCGCTGTGCACCACCGGGACATCCGTCGCTTCGAGCGAGTTGGTCAGAAGCCGGGTGCGAACGCCGTCAGCAAGGTAGCCTTCGAGCAATGCGAGCCCCGCGTCTCCGGGAACAAGATATGCCGACACGAGGTCCACGCTCTCGGCTGGCTGGGCCAGCAGAGCGGGCAGTCGTCCGACCAGCAGCGCGTCTTGCGTCGCCGAGCCAAGACCCTTGGCCGGATCGTCGCTAACAAGGGTGACGGTTGTCCATTCCATCACGTCCCGGCCTGACAGGACCTGCGAGAGAACCGGTGCATCGGCAATGGAAGCGGCGTAGTCCGAAGCACGGGCACCGGATTGCGCAAGTGCGACGGCCGTGGCCATCTCTGCCAGACCATCCTCGGATGGGGGCAGAACATCAGAGGCCGCGTAGGACGAGCCGCTGGTCCAGTAGGCATCAAAATTCTGCGACACATCGGCCGCGGCAGGACCAACGGCCAGCACGTCCAGATCGAAGTAGGCCGTGCCCTCGCCATAGGCGAAGTAGATGTCGCCGATGTTGCGACCGCCGATCACGGTCGCCACCCCGTCCACGGTCATCGACTTGTTATGCATCCGGCGGTTCAGCCGGAAGAAATCAAAGGCATAGGACAGGGCTTTGGGGGTGCGCATCGTGAACGGGTTGAAGATGCGGACCTCGAGATTATCCATCCCATCCAGCTCCGCGAGCACGTTGTCGAGGCCGGGGATACCGTTGTCGTCGAGCAGCAGACGCACCCGAACGCCACGCTCCGCGGCCGCGCGCAGCTCCTCAAGCAAGAGCCAGCCGGTCGTGTCGGTCTGCCAGATATAGTATTGGACGTCGATCGTCGCTTGCGCGGCACGGGCCAGAAGGATGCGGGCCGCCAATGCATCGCGCCCATCGGCGAGTGGCACGACACCGCTCTTGCCCTCGTGGATGGCCATCAGCGGCATCAGGTTCGCGCCCAGCAAAGTCTCTTCGCTGGCAGGGACCGCGCCAGAGGTATCCGCGCTTGGCAAGTCAGGCAAAGGATGGGTCAGGCGAAGAGCAAGAAGCGTAAGGCTCGCGGCGATCCCGACCACGAAGAGAAACCTGAGAAGACGCACGTCCTGAGCTCCCGCCTGACTTATGAAGTCCGGCTTCGTGGCATGGTCAGTCGGACCTTGACAAGTGGTATGAGCCGCGCGGGGTTCGCCGGAGGTCGATCGACCTTGGGTGCGCGGCCAGTTCAGGTCTTTCCACAGCGCCAGAGAAGCCTGCCTCTGCCTAGACGAGCGCGATGATTCCGATGGGTTCCAGCAGGCGGCCGTTGTCGATCCAGTCGACCCACTCGAATGTTGTGTCTGTAACGGCATCGAAAATGCACCGTGGCCCGCGCCGGTGGATGACCGCGACCGTGCACAGGCCGTTGATAGTCATGGCCAGTGCATCGTCATGACTGTCACCCTGCTGCCCAAAGCAGGCTCTGGCCAGTGGACGGGTTCGCCCGCATGAACTGGGTGGATGATCCGGTCGAAGGGAATTTCGGATTTCCATGTAGGGTTATGATATCACTATCATAAGTCCTTTCATTTGGTGCCCGCGGCGGGACTCGAACCCGCACGGCCAGAGGCCAAGGGATTTTAAGTCCCTGATGTCTACCAATTCCACCACGCGGGCACGGAAGTCTGACTATCCCGGCTCAGGCGGTGGCGTAAAGGGGGTCAGGCTTCTTCCTCCATCGGGCCCGTCAGCAGCGCGCGTTCGGAGAGCCAGCGGTTGAGTCGGAGCGCTTCGCGCAGCGGGGCCTGTGCGGCCTCTTCCTGCCCCATGCCGATCAGGGTCAGGGCCTTGCCCGTCAGCGCGCCAAGGTGGCGTGGCTCGCGGGTCAGGGCCTCGTCCAGATCGCGAAGTGCGGCGGTGTAATCCTGAGACAGGAACGCGGCATAGGCCCGTTGATTATACCCTTCGGCATAATCGGGGCAGTAATCGATCAACTGGCCGAACAGCTCGCGCGCCTCGTCGCGCGCGCCCAGCCTGTTCAGCGCGATCCCCTGATCAAGGAGCGCCTGTGCCCGATCATCCGGCGCATCGAGCCAGATTTCCCACAAATCCCCAGACAAGGCCTGCGCATCGCCAGGCGAGGGTGCAAGCCGAAGTTCTGCATAAAGGCCGTCTATCAGGGCCGATCTGTCTGGGAGGTCTGCACAGCTGTCCTGACCCATGGCAGAGAGGGGCCAGATGCACATCAGGAGGGGGGCGATCAATCGCATGGGGAAAATGATGGCCCTCGGGACGCTCAGGTCAAGGGCGGGCGATCAGCCCTCCGGCCCTGTGACGCCCATCGCATCTTCCTTGATGGCCTGCATCGCGACATAGGTCGAGGTGCTGGACACATGCGGCAGGGTCGAGATCCTTTCGGCCAGAACCGCGCGGTAGCGCGACATCGACGTGGTCCGCACCTTGAGAAGATAGTCGAAGGCGCCGGCGATCAGGTGGCATTGTTCGATTTCGGCCACGCCGATCGCGGCCGTGTTGAAGGCGCGCAGCGCGGCTTCGCGCGTGTCGCTGAGCTTGACCTCGACAAAGGCCACATGATCGCGCCCCAGGCGGATCGGATCGAGGAGTGCGCGATATCCACGGATCACGCCCGAACGTTCGAGCCTTCGAAGCCGGGCTTGCACCGGCGTCTTCGACAGGCCGACCCGGCGGGCCAGTTCGGTGATGCTGATCCGGGCTTCGACCGACAGGATGTCGAGAATCAGTCGGTCGAACTTGTCGAGATCCTTAGGCGTTTCGACCATTAATATCCCCCTAATTCAGGAAAAATGACTTCCAGTGGCGCTATCTTGGGAAAAGTGGCGTGTCAATTCGATGTATCATGGCGAAATCAACCTGGAGGTTTTGCCATGCCCCGTGACACGTTCCACGATCTCAGAGCCCGTATCGACGGCCGCATCTATGCGTCCGAGCGCCCCGTCATCGAGGAATTGCGCGATCTGGCCGCGCTGAGTGCCGAGGCGCGGGTCGGGATCGTGGCCGAGGGCGCGGCCCTTGTGCGCCAGATCCGGGGCGCCTCCGATCCGGGGCTGATGGAGGTGTTCCTGGCGGAATACGGTCTTTCGACCGAGGAAGGGATTGCGCTGATGTGCCTTGCCGAGGCGCTTCTGCGGGTGCCCGATGCCGACACGATCGACGCCCTGATCGAAGACAAGATCGCCCCGTCAGACTGGGGCCGGCATCTGGGGCATTCGACCTCCTCGCTCGTGAATGCCTCGACCTGGGCGCTGATGCTGACCGGTCGGGTTCTCGATGACGAACAGGCGGGGATCGTGGGCGCGCTGCGCGGCGCTGTCCGCCGGTTGGGAGAGCCGGTGATCCGGACCGCTGTCGGCCGCGCGATGCGCGAGATGGGCCGCCAGTTCGTTCTGGGAGAGACGATTGCCAAGGCGATGGACCGGGCCGAGGGGATGCAGGCCAAGGGCTTTACCTACAGCTATGACATGCTGGGCGAGGCCGCGCGCACCGATGCCGACGCCCGCGGCTATCACCTGTCCTATTCGCGGGCGATCTCGGCCATTGCGGAGCATTGCACCCGCAAGAACGTGGCCGACAATCCCGGTATCTCGGTCAAGCTGTCTGCGCTCCACCCCCGCTATGAAGAGGCGCAGCGCGACCGCGTGATGGAGGAGCTTGTCCCGCGCCTGCGGTCGCTTGCGCAGATGGCGCGGTCGGCGGGCATGGGGCTCAACATCGATGCCGAGGAGGCGGACCGCCTCTCGCTCTCGCTCGACGTCATCGAAGAGACGTTGTCGGCCCCGGGCCTGCGCGGATGGGATGGTTTCGGCGTGGTGGTGCAGGCCTATGGACAACGCGCCGGGCTGGTTCTGGACTGGTTGCACGAACTGGCCACACGGCTCGACCGGCGGATCATGGTCCGGCTCGTGAAGGGCGCCTATTGGGATACCGAGATCAAGCGGGCGCAGGTCGAGGGGATGGAGGGCTTCCCCGTCTTCACCGACAAGGCCGCGACCGATATCAGCTATATCGCAAATGCCCGGAAACTTCTGGGGATGACAGACCGGATCTATCCCCAATTCGCGACCCACAACGCCCATACCGTGGCCGCAATCCTGCATATGGCGCGCGAGATGGGGCGAGGGCCGGAAACGTTCGAGTTCCAGCGCCTTCACGGCATGGGCGAGGTTCTGCACAAGCTGGTCATGGCGGAACATGGCACGCGCTGCCGGATCTACGCGCCTGTCGGCGCGCACAAGGATCTGCTGGCCTACCTCGTGCGGCGGCTGTTGGAAAACGGCGCCAATTCCAGCTTCGTCAACCAGATCGTGGACGAGACGGTTCCGCCCGAAGAGGTCGCCTCCGATCCCTTCTCGGCCCCGCTTCAGCTCGATCGCCTGCCGCAAGGGCCGGAGATTTTCGGGCAGGGACGGCGGAATTCGAAGGGGTTCGATCTGACCCATGCACCAACGCTCGAGGCGATCGACAAGGCCCGGCGGGCCTTTGTCGGCTCCCGGTGGGAGGCAGGGCCCGTTCTGGCGGTCCCCGCGCAAGGCGGCGACATGCAGGAATTGCGCAATCCGGCCCGGCCCTCGGATGTGGTCGGTGCCGTGACATGGGCCGATCCCGCGGATGTCGAGGCGGCCTTTCGCGCGGCACAGGTCTGGGATGCGCCCGTCGCGGAACGCGCGGCGATCCTGCGCCGGGCGGCCGATCTCTACGAGGCCCATTTCGGCGAGATCTTCGCGCTCGTCGCCCGCGAGGCCGGCAAGACGCTGTCGGATGCGGTGGGCGAATTGCGCGAGGCGGTGGATTTCCTGCGCTACTATGCCGGGCAGGCCGAGGCGATGGCAGAGGCGGCACCACGCGGCCCCTGGGTCTGCATCAGCCCGTGGAACTTCCCGCTTGCGATTTTCACCGGCCAGATCGCGGCGGCCTTGGCCACCGGGAACGCGGTTCTCGCCAAGCCCGCCGAACAGACGCCCCTGATCGCGGCGCGGGCGGTGGCGTTGCTGCACGAGGCCGGCGTGCCGCGCGAGGTGCTGCAGCTTCTTCCCGGCGACGGGCGGATCGGCGCCGCTCTGACATCTGATCCGCGCATCGCCGGCGTGGCCTTCACCGGCTCGACCGAGACCGCGCAGATCATCGCGCGGGCCATGGCCGGATCGGCCGCCCCGGGCACGCCGCTGATCGCCGAGACGGGAGGGCTGAACGCGATGGTCGTCGATTCGACCGCGCTGCCGGAACATGCCGTGCGCGATATCGTGAAGGCCGCGTTCCGGTCAGCGGGCCAGCGCTGTTCTGCGCTGCGCTGCCTTTATGTGCAGGAGGATGTGGCCGAACCGCTGATCGAGATGCTGCGCGGCGCGATGGCCGAATTGTCGATGGGCGATCCGTGGCAGCTCTCCACCGATGTGGGTCCGGTCATCGATACCGAAGCCCGCGACGGGATCGCCGCCTATGTGGCCGCGGCTCGCGATGCGGGCCGGGTGATCGACGAATTGCAGGCCCCTGCCGAGGGGCTGTTCGTTCCGCCCGTGATCCTCGAGGTGGGGGGCATCGGCGAGATGGAGCGCGAGGTGTTCGGCCCGGTTCTGCATGTGGCGCGGTTCAGGGCCGAAAAGCTCGACCGTGTGATCGAGGACATCAACCGCACCGGATACGGGCTGACCTTCGGGCTGCATACCCGGATCGACGACCGGGTGCAGCACATCGTGGACCGGGTCCATGTCGGCAACATCTATGTCAACCGCGACCAGATCGGCGCTGTCGTGGGCAGTCAGCCATTTGGTGGCGAGGGCCTGTCGGGGACAGGCCCCAAGGCGGGCGGGCCGAACTACCTGCCCCGCTTTGCAGCACCTGCGCCCGCCGGCGTGGCCGGTGGGTGGAGTGATCCCGAAACACGGGAGGCGCTGGCGGCTCGCCTTGTCCGGGCCGAAAAGGCCGGCGCCGGCGCCCATGAACCGCTCGATCTGCCGGGGCCGACGGGGGAGAGCAATCGCCTGACCCTCGCAGCCCGCGGACCGGTTCTTTGCCTTGGGCCGGGCGCCGATACTGCCGCCGAGCAGGCCCGCGCGATCCGTGATCTGGGCGGGATCGCGGTCGAGGCGCAGGGCGCGCTGGAGCCCGGCGCGCTGAGCCTGCTTGCCCCTCTGGCGGGGGTGATCTGGTGGGGCAGCGACGACGAGGCCCGTGCGCTCGCCGCGGCGCTGGCGCGCCGGGAGGGCCCTCTTGTGCCGCTGATCACCGCGATGCCGGACCGGGCGCATGCCTGCCACGAGCGTCATGTCTGCATCGACACCACCGCCGCGGGTGGCAATGCCGCATTGCTGGCGGCGGTTGCGGACGGTTGAGACCAGCTTTGGCTTGACGGGGGGGGCGGGCTGGCTAACGCTCCCCCCATGTTTCCGATCCGCGATCACAACCCGTCCGAGAAGGTGCCCTTCGTCACCTATGCGCTGATCGCGATCAACGTGGCGGTGCATCTGTGGGTCGTGGGCTTCGTCACGACCGACCAGGCTCTCTACGACCTGTATTATTGCTGCGCGATGATCCCCGCGCGGATCACGGATGGTCAGGGCTACCTGTCGCTTGTCACCTCGGTCTTCCTGCACGGCGGCTGGATGCACCTTCTGGGCAACATGTTGTTCCTGTGGATCTTCGGCGACAACCTCGAAGAAGAGATGGGCCACGGCGGCTTTCTGGTCTTCTACCTTGTCTCGGGGGCGGGTGCGGCGCTTGCGCAATGGGCCGTGGCGCCGTGGTCCCCGATCCCGATGGTGGGCGCGTCGGGGGCGATCGCGGCGGTGATGGGGGGCTATCTTCTTCTGTTTCCCAAGGCGAAAATCGATATTCTCATCATCTTCATCGTCTTTTTCCGCATCTTTCCGATCCCCGCATGGATCATGCTGGGTCTGTGGTTCGCGATCCAGTTCTTTGCCGGGTTCGGCATTAATCCCAATGAGGGCGGGGTGGCCTATTGGGCGCATTCGGGCGGGTTTCTGATTGGTTTCGTGCTGACCCTGCCGCTGTGGCTGCGTAGGGGCGCGATCCGGTTCTGGAACCGGACCGAGGGACATCCGCCCCATCCTGAGGCGAAATACGATTTCGCCCGCTCAAGTATTCCCGTCGTTCGCCGCCGGAAATAGGGGGCCTCATGGCAAGTCCGATCATCGACGCCGTGGCTGTCACCAGCCGTGACATAGGGCGCACGGTGGCGTTCTATCGCCGCCTCGGATTCGAATTTCCGGACTTCGGACCGCAGGACCGACATCTGGAGGCGATCGCGGCGCCGGGTGCGGTGCGGTTGATGATCGATACCCATGAGCTTGCCGCAGAGCTGAACGGTGCGGAGCCCGTGCCGGCCAACCATGCGCAATTCGCGCTTCTCTACGATAGCCCCGCCGAGATGGATGCGGCGGTGGCCGCTCTCGCGGATGCGGGCGAAACGGTCGTGACCGCCCCTTTCGATGCCTTCTGGGGGCAGCGCTATGCGACCGTCGCCGATCCGGACGGATATCGCGTCGATCTGTTCGCGGCCCTCTGAGCCGAGACGAATTTCAGGGAAATTCGTGACGCGCCCCGGAGCGGGGCGCGGTCGGATTTCGGTCCGAAATCCGCGCCCTAGCCGGCGGCGAGCGCCTTTGCATTCTTGCGCAGCTCGAACTTCTGGATCTTGCCGGTCGAGGTCTTGGGCAATTCCACGAATTCCACCCGCTTGGGCGTCTTAAAGCCCGCCAGTCGGGACCGCGCAAAGGCGATCAGTTCCTCGCCCGTGACCTCTGCGCCCGACTTCAGCTCGACGAAGGCGCAAGGCACCTCGCCCCAAGTGTCGTCGGGCATGGCCACGACGGCACACAGGCTGACCGCCGGGTGATCGGCGATTACGCCCTCGACCTCGACTGAGCTTACGTTTTCTCCGCCCGAGATGATGATGTCCTTCGCGCGGTCGGCGATCTTGATATAGCCGTCGGGATGCTGAAACGCGATGTCGCCGGAGTGGAAGTATCCGCCGCGGAACGCCTCGTCCGTCGCCTCGGGGTTCTTGAGGTAGCCTTTCATCACAGAGTTGCCGCGGATCATGATCTCGCCCTTGGTCTCCCCATCCCGGGGCAGCGGGGCCATCGTGTCGGGCTCCAGCACCGTGATATCTTCCATCATTGGCATGAGGATGCCCGTCCGGGCCTTGATCGTGGCCCGCGCCTCTTCGGGTTCGCTGTCCCAGCGATGCCCCTGCCAGAGGCATTCGGTCACGTGCCCGTAGGTTTCGGTCAGGCCATAGACCTGAGTCACGTGAAAGCCCAGCGGCTCGATCGCCTTCAGTGTCGCGGCGGGCGGCGGGGCGCCGGCGGTAAAGACCTCGACCACATGGTCGAAGGCGCGGCGGTCGCTGTCGGGCGCATTGATGATCGTGTTGAGCACGATGGGCGCGCCGCCGAAATGGGTCACGCCCTCGTCCGCGATGGCCTCATAGATCGCGGCGGCCGTCACGTTGCGGCAGCACACGACCGTTCCCCCCAGAAGCGGGATCATCCAGGTATGGTTCCAGCCGTTGCAGTGAAACAGCGGCACGATCGTCAGGTATCGGGGATAGAGCACCATCTGCCAGGACACGACTGTTCCCATAGTCATGAGGTACGCACCACGGTGATGATAGACCACGCCCTTGGGTCGGCCCGTCGTTCCCGAGGTATAGTTCAGCGCGAGGCTTTCCCATTCATCCTCGGGCATGATCCAGCGGAAACCGGGATCGCCCGTCTTCAGAAAGTCCTCGTAATCCATATGCCGGCCACTGGGCGCCACGCCCGCGATCGGGTCCGGCACTTCGATGATCTTCGGCGCCGGCCCGTCGAGCCGCCCGATCGCCTCTTCGACCAGCGGCAGGAACTGGCTGTCGGCGAGGATCACCTTCGCCTCTCCGTGGCCGAGGATATAGGCCACCGTATCGACATCGAGCCGGATGTTGATCGCATTGAGCACCGCTCCGCAGGCCGGCACGCCGAAATGCGCCTCGGCATGGGCGGGAACGTTGGGCAGGAGCGTGGCCACCACGTCACCGGGCGCGACGCCCGCACGGGCCAGCGCCGAGGCGAGCCGCGAGACGCGGGCGTGATACTCGGTATAGGTGAGGCGGAAAACGCCATAGACGAGCGCCTCCCGGTCGGGAAAGACATCGGCCGCGCGCGCAAGATGCGACAGCGGCGTCAAGGGCACAAAATTCGCCGGACGCTTGCCCAGGCCGGTTTCATCCGCCATCCATCCCATTAGCGACCTCCTCCCTTGCAGGTGCGAATTGCGCCTGTTCGGGTCCAGCTTTATGCGAAGGCTCTTTCGATGCAAGACACTCAACCCCTGCGGTCGACCGCTTTCACGCTCTCGGGCATGCTTATTCTGGGGTTTGTCGACAACACGATCCCGCTTCTGAGCGCCGATACCGGGCTCTGGCTGTTTCATGCCCTGCGCTCGTCGATGGTCGTCCCGCTTCTGGCGCTTGCCGCATTGCTGGGTCTGGGTGTCCTTCGGGCCCGCAATCCGGGCGCGGTGCTTGCGCGCAACTTCTTCACGGCGACGGCGCTCCTGATCTATTTCGGCTGCCTTGCCTTCCTGCCGATCGGTGTCGTTGTGGCGGGCCTGTTCACGGCCCCGATCTTCGTTCTTCTGATTTCGGTGCTGTTCCGGGGCCAGAGGGTCGGCCCGTTCCGGTGGTTCGCGGTGGCGGCGGGCTTTGCCGGCGTGCTTCTGATCGTCTGGCCCGACGGGGGCGGCCTGACCATCCTGTCGATCTTTCCGGTCGTGGCCGGCATGTTCTACGCGGTGGGCGCAGTGGCGACCCGCGCGTGGTGCGAGGGCGAAGATGCGCTGGTGATGGTGCTGGGCTATTTCCTGATCCTCGGGGTCTATGGGGCGCTGGGCGTGCTGGGCCTGACGATCTGGCCACAGGTCGCGCCGCCGGGGCCGGAGGGATGGCTGCTTCGGGGCTGGGTGGCGCCGGATGCGGGTGTCCTGTTCTGGACCTTCGTGCAGGCCTTCGGCAGCGTGGTGGGCGTGGTCTGCCTGACGCGGGGCTACCAGCTGGGCGAGGCGAGTTTCGTGGCCATCAACGAATATTCGCTGATCCTCTTTGCCGCGGTCTTTGCCTGGATCATGTGGGGGCAGGTCGTGGGCCCGGTCGAGATCGCGGGCATGGCCCTGATCGTGGCATCCGGCGTTCTGATCGCGCTGCGCTCGCGCGCGGCACAGATCGCGTCACCCGACCCGATGCGCCCGGCGCCATGATCATCAGCAGGGGCCGGCGCTATATCTTTGTCCACATCCCCAAGACCGGTGGCACGTCGATGGCGCTGGCGCTCGAGGCGCGGGCGATGAAGGACGATATCCTTATCGGCGACACGCCCAAGGCGCTTCGTCGACGCAATCGCGCCAAACAGTTGAAGGCGCGGGGCCGGATCTGGAAACATTCGACCCTGGCCGACATCGAAGGTGTCGTCACTCGGGAGGAGTTGTCGGCCTTCCTTATCTTCACCCTCGTGCGCAATCCCTGGGACAGGTTGGTGAGCTATTATCATTGGCTGACGTCGCAGGAGTTCGACCATCCGGCCGTCGCACTGGCGCGGCGCCGGGATTTCAGCGGTTTTCTGAACGACCCGATGACGCGGGCCGCCGTGTCGGCCAATGGATATGACAGTTACATGCGCGATGCGGCCGGTGCACTGCATGACCCGGTCTTTGTCCGGATCGAAGCACTGGAGGCCGATCTGGCCCCCGTCCGGGCGCATCTGGGCTTTGACCTCATGCCGGGCCGTGAGAACACCTCGGATCGGGATCGCGACTGGCGGGTCTATTACTCGGACAAGGATGCAGAGCTTGTTGCAGAACTGTGTTCCGCCGATATCGAGCGGTTCGGCTACCAATTCTAGGTGCTGATTGTTCACAGATCGTGGTTAATCGTCGTTAACCATGTTTCTTGCCCATCCTGGCCGTCCCAATGCCGCTTTGTTGCCTCATTCGCACCTAACGAGCGCCGCGCGAATCGCCCCTGCTGGTGTCACCGGATCGACGTCTGCCAACATCACGTCCGGTGAGAGGGGATATCAAGATGAATGCGACTGCTTATATCGACTGGGAGGTCAGCACGGCCATGTCCGCGCCGATCGACGCACATCTGAACGAAGCAACCGGGGGCATCCTGCCTGAAACCAAGGTGGCCTCGGGTCAGGGTTGGCGGCCCGTCCAGACGCTGGCACCCGGCGATTTCGTCCTGACATTCGACAACGGCATGCAGAAGCTCATTGATGTGTGCCACCATCTGGTCGAGGCCGGCAGCGCGCCGCGCTCGGTCGAGACGTGGCCCCTTCTGGTGGCGCGGGGTGTGCTTGGCAACAAGGCGCCGCTGACGCTCCTGCCGGGGCAGGTCATCCTTGTGGAAAGCGATCTTGCCGAGGAATTGTACGGCGATCCCTTTGTGGCAATCGAGGCCCGCGAACTGGACGGGATCGAGGGCGTGACCCGCCTCCGCCCCCGCGAACGGTTCATGGCCGTCACTCTTCATTTTGAAACGGATCAGGCCGTGTTCGGCGCAGGCGGGATGATGATCGTCTGCGCTGGCACCGGAGATCTGCTGCACGATCAGGGCGGAGAGGCGATGTATCCCGTCCTGACCAGCGAGATGGCGCAGCTTGTGCTGGCCGATGGCGTGATGCCCGCCGGGGCCGCCGCCTGAGCCGCGACCCCGCCGGTTGGTTCACGGCCGCTCAGGCGGCTGCGTCTTTCCGGGCGAAACGGCCATAGAAGCTTTGCCCCTTGTCTGCCATCTCGCGCAGGAGGGGCGGGCAGGCAAAGCGATCGCCGAATTGCTCGGCCAGCGCGTCGCACCGCTCGGCGGCATAGGCCGCGCCCAGCATGTCGAGCCAGCTGAACGGCCCGCCAGACCACGGCGCAAAGCCCCAGCCAAGGATCGCGCCGACATCGCCCTCGCGGATATCCTCGAGCACGCCATCCTCGAGCGCACGCACGGCCTCGAGCGATTGCACGAACAGCAGGCGGTGTTGGACGCTGGTCAGATCGGGCTGCTCTTCGGCCAGCGGATAGCGCGCGCCGAGACCCTCCCAAAGACCGGTTCGTTTGCCCTTGTCGTCATAGGCATAGAAGCCCGCGGCCGATTTCCGGCCCAGCCGCCCCTCGTCGGCAAGCCAGAACAGAACCTCGTCGACGGCCTCGTCGGGATAGGCGTCGCCCATCGCGGCCTTGGTCGCCTTGGCGATCTTGACGCCAAGGTCGATAGAGGTCTCATCAACCAGTTGCAGCGGCCCCAGCGGCATTCCCACCAGCTTGGCGGCATTCTCGATCAGCGCGGGGGCGACGCCCTCGGACACCATCCGGATGCCTTCGTTGAGATAGGGGATGATGCAGCGGTTGGCATAGAAGAACCGCGCATCGTTGACCACGATCGGCGTCTTGCGAATCTGGCGCACGAAATCGAGCGCCTTGGCTACCGCGCGATCCCCGGTTTGCCGGCCCTTGATGATCTCGACCAGCATCATCTTGTCGACGGGCGAGAAGAAGTGGATGCCGATGAACTGATCCGGGCGGCTCGACGCCTTGGCCAGATCGGTGATCGGCAGGGTCGAGGTGTTGGTCGCAAAGATGCAATCTTCACCGATCACGGCCTCGACGCGCTGCGTCATCCCGGCCTTGACCTTCGGGTCCTCGAAGACCGCCTCGACGATCAGGTCACACCCCCGGAGCGCCTCCAGATCGGTTGTCGCGGTGATCAGGCCAAGCACGGCCTCCTTCTTTTCGGGCGTGGCCTTCTTGCGGGCGATGCCCTTGTCCATATAGGCGGTCGTATAGGCCTTGCCCTTGTCGGCGGCCTCCTGCGTCTGGTCGATCAGGACGACTTCGATCCCGGCCAGCGCGGAGACAAGCGCGATCCCCGCGCCCATCATCCCGGCACCCAGAACGCCGACCTTGCCGACCTTCTGGTCGGGCGCCTCGGGGCGGTTCGCGCCCTTTTCCAGCGCCTCCTTCGAAACGAAGAGCGACCGGATCATGTTGGCCGACGACGGGTTCATCAGGACATTGGTGAACCAGCGGGCCTCGATCTTCAGAGCGGTGTCAAACGGCACCATCGCGCCTTCATAGGCAGCCGACAACAGCGCCTTGGCCGCCGGATAGACGCCCTTGGTCTTGCCGTTGACCATGGCCGAGGCCCCGACAAAGGTCATGAAGCCCGAGGTGTGATAGGGCGCGCCGCCGGGGAACTTGTAGCCCTTCTGATCCCACGGCTTGACGATATCGTTGTCCGTGGCCCCCAGCACCCATGCGCGCGCAGCATCGACCAGATCCTCTGCGGGCACGACCTCGTCGATCACGCCCGCGGCCTTGGCCCTGGCCGGGTCGTTCAGTTTGCCTTCCAGCAGCAGTTGCGAGGCGCCCATCAGGCCCAGCTTGCGGGTCAGCCGGGTGGTGCCGCCCGCGCCGGGGAAGATGCCCACTTTGATCTCGGGCAGGCCGATCTTGGCCTTGGGGTTGTCGGCCGCAAAGATGCGATGACACGACAGCGGGATCTCCAACCCGATCCCGAGGGCCGTGCCGGGCAGGGCGGCCGCAATCGGCTTGCCGCCCTTGAGCGTCTTGGGGTCCATGCCGGCGCGCTCGATCTTTCGCATGATGCGGTGCGCGTTCATGATCCCGTCGAAAAGGCCCTTGGCCGGATCGTCGCCCGCCATCTCCTTCATCTTGGCGATGACCTTGAGGTCCATGCCGCCCGCAAAGCTGCCGGGCTTGCCGCTGGTCAGGACGATGCCCTTGACGGCGTCATCGGCAAGTGCATCGTCGATCAGCGCGTCAAGTTCGTCCCACGCGTCGAGCGTCATGACGTTCATCGACTTGCCCTGCGTGTCCCAGGTAATGATCGCGGCGCCGTCGGCGCCTTTTTCCATCGTGAAATCAGCCATTTATTTCTTCCCTTCGGTGGGTCTGTGCGTCCGGCCGGAACCGGGCATGCCGCCGGTCAACGGCTTGTGTTGGTCATGAGGCGCGGTCACTGGGGCCTCAGGGATGACAGGATACCTGCCTGAGCGGCCGCGAATTCGGGGCTGATCATGTTGAGATCCTCGCAGGCGAGATCACTTTGAAGCCATATGAGTTTCCAGCCGACAGGGTAGTGCAGCAGCACAAGACGGTTGGCAAAGCGCCGGGGGGGACGGCCATCGGCGAATGTCCATTCGGTCAGGTTGGTTCCGGCGATCATGTCCGGCATGTTCGGCACAAAGGCCGCCTCGATGCACCATTCCCGTTCCGCGACCACGCCCTCGGCCTGAAGATTGAGCGCGTAGTCCTGCATCAGGAGTTCAAGTTCCTCACTCGTGGAAATCACGACTTCACGGTCGGCCATCACGACCTGAGAGGGGATCGCGATATACTCCAGGAATTGATTGAAATCACCCCTGAAGGCAGCCCGCGATGCAGCGTCGAGATGCTCCTGATAGATGCGTCTTGCGTCGAATTCCGACATTTCTCAGACCCGTTCCAGGATCGTGGCTGCACCCATGCCCGACGCGATGCAAAGCGTGGCGAGGCCCGTTTCACGATCCGACCGTTCCATCTCGTCCAGAAGCGTGCCGATGATGATGGCGCCCGTTGCGCCCAGCGGGTGGCCCATGGCGATCGCCCCGCCATTGACGTTGACCAGACCGGGATCGACCTCGAAACGCTGAAGGAACCGCATCACGACGCTGGCGAAGGCCTCGTTCACCTCGAACAGGTCGATGTCGCTGATCGACATGCCGCTGTCGGCGAGGATCTTTTCCGTAACCGGAACGGGGCCCGTCAGCATGATGGTCGGATCGGTGCCGATCTTGGCGGTGGCGCGGATGCGCGCGCGGGGCTTGAGGCCGCGGGCCTCGCCCCATTCCTTCGACGCGACGAGAACACCGGCCGCGCCATCGACGATGCCCGATGAGTTCCCGGCGTGGTGAATATGCTCGATCCGCTCGAGATGGGGGTATTTCATCAGAGCCACGGCGTCGAAGCCGGGCATCACCTCGCCCATTTCCTTGAAGGCGGGTTTCAGCGCGCCGAGGGATTGCATGTCGGTTTCGGGGCGCATGTATTCGTCGCGATCGAGAACCGGCAGGCCGTTCTGGTCGCACACGGTGACGATGGATTTGTCGAACCGCCGATCATCCCATGCGGCCTTTGCACGGCGCTGGCTTTCGACGGCCAGCGCGTCGGCTTCGTCGCGTGTGAAGCCGTATTCGGTCGCGATGATATCGGCCGAGATGCCCTGCGGCACGAAATAGGTCTCCATCGCGACGGATGGATCGGCGGCAATGGCCGCGCCGTCAGAGCCCATCTTCACGCGGCTCATCATCTCGACGCCGCCCGCGATATAGGCCTGACCCGCGCCGCCGCGGATCTGGTTTGCCGCGAGGTTCACGGCCTCCATGCCCGAGGCGCAGAAGCGGTTGATCGACAGGCCCGGGACACGCTGGTCGAAGTCGGAGGCCAGAACGGCGGTGCGCGCAAGGCAGCCGCCCTGTTCGCCCACCTGGGTCACGTTGCCCCAGATCACGTCCTCGACAGCATCGCCGTCGAGGTGGTTGCGCGTCTTGAGTGCGTTGAGCACCTGCGACGACAGCCGCACCGAGGTCATCTCGTGCAGGCTGCCATCGGCGCGGCCCTTGCCTCGCGGGGTGCGAACGGCGTCGTAGATATAGGCGTCTGTCATCTGTGCCTCCTCAGGCCCGGTCGGCAGGGTTGCCGGGCATCATGTCGTAGGGGTGTTTCCAGCCGGGGAGCGCGGAAATTCGGCCGAGCCAGCGGTCGATATTGGGGTAATCGGCGCGGTCGAAGGTGAAGGGCTCGTCGTAGAAAAGGTAGCCACAGCAAGCGAGATCGGCGAGGGTCACATCCGCGCCGGCGAGCCAGTCGCGCCCCTCCAGATGCGTCTCCATCACCTTGAGTGCGGAGGCGAGCCGCATGGCGAGATAGCCGTTCACATCGGCGTTGCGCTTGGCCTCGGGCAGGAAGTTCATGTTGAACCGCAGCGGGCCCGCGAGGCCCGAGACCTTGTGGTTGTCGAAAAACAGCCAGCGCAGAACCTCGCGCCGCTCGGCCGCGGAGCGTCCGCCCAGCTTCCCCGTCTTGGAACTGATGTAATCCTGGATAACGCCCGACTGGGTCAGCACGGTGTCGCCATCGACCATGACGGGCACTTCGCCCATGACATTGAGGGCGCGGAATTCAGGCGTCCGGGTCTCGCCGTTGAAGAAATCCACATGGACCGGCTCCCATTCCTCGCCGGCGAGGGTGAGCGTCAGCGCCGCCTTGTAGGCGTTGCCGCTTTCGCCGAAGCAATAGAGTTTGTACATCTTTTCTCCCGATCCGTTCATTTGGCAGGCCGCCGGGGGCTTCGCGCCCCCGGACCCCCGCGGAGTATTTTCACCAACACGAAGAACGCATTGTTAACCATCTTTGGTCGATCATCGGCCTTGCGGTACAGGCTGGAGAGCCGATGGCCGCCCGACGCGAAGACCCCGGCCCGTCCCTCCTCAGAGAATGTTCGGGTCGGGGCAGTGTCATCGTTTGCGATCTTCGAGTTCGGCGTTGAAGAGCCGCAGCCTGTGGCCGAAGGTATCCTCGTCGATCACGCTGTCGAAATTCTCGAACAGGAACGACAGGGCCTCTCCCTCGTCGAGCCCGGCCTCGGATGCGAAGCGGCGGAGCCGGCGGTAGCCGTCCTCTGTCATGGCGACGGGGAAGCGGCGGGTCAGGCGCAGGCGTTTGGGCATCTTGGGGGCCTTTCGTGGGCGACGGGGAACTGCAGTTTCGGCCTAGAAATGCGCGGCCTCAAGCGCCATCACGGGCTCGGCCCCGGAATTGATGCGCGCAAGATGCATCGACGTGGCCGGCAGCTGGCGTGCCATGTAGTAGCGCCCAGTCGCGATCTTGGCCTCGTAGAAATCGCGGTCGGTCGCGCCCGCGTCAAGCGCCGCGTGGGCCGCCTTTGCCATGCGCGCCCACATCAGGCCGAGGCAGACATGACCCATCATGTGCATGAAGTCCGTGGACCCCGCGAGCGCGTTGTTGGGGTTCTTGGTGCCTTCGGCCATGAAATACATGCCCGCCGCCTGCAGATCCTTGGAGGCGGATTTCAGGGGGTCGAGGAAGCCTGCCTTGAGCCGTTCGTCGCCCTCGTTCTCCTTGATGAAGGATTTGACGAGGTCGAAGAGGGCCATGATGTGTCGGCCCCCGTCGGCGGCGAGCTTGCGACCGACAAGGTCGAGCGCCTGAATACCGTTGGCGCCTTCGTAGATCATCGCGATCCGCGCGTCGCGGGCGAACTGCGACATGCCCCATTCCTCGATGTAGCCATGCCCGCCATAGACCTGCTGAGCGGCGATGGTGCTGTCGAAGCCCTTGTCGGTCAGGAAGCCCTTGATTACCGGGGTCAGGAGCGAGGCGAGGCCATCGGCATCGCTGTCGTTCAGGCGATGGGCGCGGTCGATCAGATGCGCGCCCCAGAGCGTCAGTGCGCGGCCGCCCTCGACGAAGCTTTTCTGGTCCATCAGGCTGCGCCGGATATCGGGATGCACGATGATCGGGTCGGCGGCCCGGTCGGGATATTGCGCGCCGGTCACATCGCGGCCCTGAAGGCGGTCATTGGCATAGGCTACCGCGTTCTGGTAGGCGACATCGGCCTGGGCAAAGCCCTGCAGACCAACGGCCAGACGCGCCTCGTTCATCATGGTGAACATCGCGCGCATGCCCTTGTGCTCTTCGCCAAGAAGATAGCCTGTCGCATTGTCGTAGTTCATGACGCAGGTGGCGTTGCCATGCAGGCCCATCTTCTCCTCGATGGAGCCGACCGAGACGCCGTTCCGGGCGCCGAGGCTGCCGTCGTCATTCACCATGAATTTCGGCACGATGAAAAGCGATACGCCCTTGATGCCCTCGGGCCCGCCGGGGATCCTGGCCAGCACGAGATGGATTATGTTGTCCGACAGGTCCTGTTCGCCGCCGGAGATGAAGATCTTCTGACCGCTGACACGGTAGGTGCCGTCGCCCTGCGGTTCGGCCTTTGTGCGCATCAGCGCGAGGTCCGTGCCGCAATGCGGCTCCGTCAGGTTCATCGTGCCGGTCCATTCGCCGGTGATCATCTTGGGCAGGAAGGTGGCTTTCTGGGCCTTGGTCGCATGAACATTGATCGCGGACACGGCGCCGTGGGTGAGGCCGTTATAGACCTGAAACGCCATGTTGGCCGCGCTGAAATACTCGCCCACCGCGGTGTGCAGAACGTAGGGAATGCCCTGTCCGCCATATTCGGGATCGCAGTCCAGACCCGGCCAGCCACCCTCGCAGACCCTGGCATAGGCGTCCTTGAAGCCGGGCGGCGTGCGCACGACCCCATTCTCGAGGGTGCAGCCGACCTTGTCGCCCACCGCGTTCAGCGGTTGCAGGACCTCGGACGCGATCTTGCCGGCCTCTTCCAGAACGGCGGCGCTGAAATCGCGGTCCAACTCGTCGTAGCCGGGGATGTCCTGCTCGGACACACCAAGCATGTCGTGCAGGATGAACTGGGTGTCCTTGGTGGGGGCGGTGTAGCTGGGCATGGCGGGCTCCCTTTCCTCGTGATGGCAGGCGGCCCGGTCAGGCCGCGGTTTCGTTCCTCTTGCGACGGGCGAGTTCTTTCGCGCCCCAGTCGATCTGGTTCTTCAATTCGCCGATTGCCTCGTCGAGTTCGGCGCGCTGGGCCTCCATCTCGGCGAGGTGGCGCAGAGCAAGGTCATAGGTCTTGGACAGCTGGGTCACCTGGCTGTCGTCCATGTGATACAGGTCCAGAAGTTCGCGGATTTCCTCGAGAGTGAATCCGAACCGCTTGCCGCGCAGGATCAGCTTGAGCCGGGCGCGATCACGTTTCGTGAACAACCTCTTGTTGCCTTCACGGATCGGGAACAGCAGTTCCTTGGCCTCGTAAAACCGCAGAGTCCGGGGCGTCACGTCGAAACTGTCGCACATCTCGCGGATCGTCATGGTGTCGTCTTTGGTCATGGTTCGTGTCTCTGACAGCTGATGCGATGAGACAGAGGTGAGGATTTGATCGCCATCCTACAAGGAAAGATGACGTTAACGTAATGTAACGCCGCGTCAGAATGCGCTTGACGAAAGGTCAGGCACGCCAGAGGCCCGAATTCCGAAACATTCGTATAGCTTGTGACGGCCTGAAACGGGCGTCCGCCAGGTTGGGACGCAGGGGGCTGGGATCGGAACCGGCGGCTTGATTCGTCTAGGTCTGTCCGATCGAGCGGGCCGTGCTGTCGCGCAGCGATGTCAGAGCGTCGATGGTTTCCTCGAGCTGTGCCTTCTGCTCGTTCAGCTCTTCAAGCTTGCCATTGGCAAGTTCGACCCAGGTTCGCATCTGCGCCTCGGTGCCTTCCTTGTCATAGATCAGGAGCCACTGGCGGATTTCCTCGAGCGAGAACCCGAACCGACGCCCCCGCAGGATCAGGGTCATCCGGGCAATCTCCCGGGTGCCATAGAACCGTGACCGCCCCTCGCGTTCCGGGAACAGCAGTTCGATATACTCGTAATACCTCAAGGTGCGCGGCGTCACATCGAACTTGGCGCACATCTCCTTGAAACTCAGGCGGGGTTCTGACATCGGCATGATCCTCCGATCCGATCCTAGAACCGGGGGCCGGGGCGGGCAACATCTTCGGGCGACGGGGCCGGCATTGCCCCTTGTCGCCGGGCGCGTGGCGCGACAGAAACGAACCGGATGACAGGAGGTGCCGAGATGGTCGACGGACGGCAGCGCGACAACGCGGAATTTGCCCGCGCCTTCATCGCGGCATTGCCGCATTCGGTGGCGCTGGGGATGCAGGTGATCGATGTGTCGCCGGGGCAGGCGGTGCTCGAGATGCCGTATGACGCCCGGTTCGTCGGCGACCCGGACGCCGGGATCATCCATGGGGGCGCGGTGTCGGCCCTGATGGATACCTGCGGCGGGATCGCGGTCGTCAGCCGTGATGCGGAGGTTCTGGGAACGGCGACGCTGGATCTGCGGATCGATTACATGCGGCCTGCGACACCGGGGCAGGCGATCCGGGCCGAAGCCGAATGCTATCACATCACCCGAAGCGTGGCCTTTGTGCGGGCCGTGGCGCTGGATGACGACCGTGACAGGCCGGTGGCCACGGCAACCGGCGCCTTCACGGTCGAGCGTGCATCATGAGCACGCCGCCCCGCACCCGCCCCGAACCCGTTCAGGTGATCAAGCAGCGCCGGGATGCCGCCCTGGCCAAGCTTGTCTCGACGGTGCCCTACATCGGCTTTCTCGGCATCACGTTCGACCGCCGGGGCGACGAGCTGACGGCGATCCTGCCCTATGACGACAAGCTGGTGGGCAACCCCGTGCTGCCGGCGCTGCACGGCGGCGCGATCGCGGCCTTTCTCGAGACGACGGCGATCGTGGAACTGAGCTGGGCCATCGCGTGGGACGAGATAGAGCAGGGCGGCGGGACGAAACCTGTGCCCACGGGCAAACCGAAATGGCCCAAGACCATTGATTTCACGGTCGACTACCTTCGCTCGGGCCTGCCGCGCGACGCCTATGCGCGCGCCAGGGTGAACCGGTCGGGCCGTCGCTATGCCTCGGTGCATGTGGAGGCGTGGCAGGACAATCGCGCGCGGCTTTTCGCACAGGCCACCGGGCATTTCCTGATGCCCGGCACCTGACATGACCGAGGCCGTTCCGGGGCGCGATCTGCCCGGGCATCGCCGGGTTCTTGCCATCGCGCTGCCCATCGTCCTGTCGAACGCGACCGTCCCGATTCTGGGCGCGGTCGATACCGGCGTGGTGGGCCAGCTGGGCGAGGCCGCGCCGATCGGCGCGGTGGGGATCGGCGCGATCATCCTGACCGCGTTCTACTGGCTTTTCGGATTCCTGCGGATGGGCACGACCGGCCTGACGAGCCAGGCTCATGGCGCGGGAGACGGGGCGGAGGTCGCGGCCCTTCTGTCGCGTGCGCTGATCGTGGCGGGGGTGGCGGGGCTGGGCCTGATCCTGTTGCAGGGTCCGCTTTTCGGGCTGGGCTTTCTCGTTTCGCCCGCCAGCGACGAGGTCGAGGAGATGGCCCGCGCCTACATGGGCATCCGGATCTGGTCCGCGCCCGCGGCGATCGCGATCTACGGGATCACCGGCTGGCTGATCGCGCAGGAACGGACGCGCGCGGTTCTGGTGATCCAGGTCTGGATGAACGGGCTGAACGTGCTTCTGGACCTGTGGTTCGTTCTGGGGCTGGGTTGGGGTGTCGAGGGTGTGGCAATCGCCACCTTCCTTGCCGAATGGTCGGGCGCCGCGCTGGGCCTGTGGTTTTGCCGCGCTGCCTTCGCCGGGCCGTATTGGCGCGACGCGGCGCGGGTCTTTGATGCGGTCCGGATCAGGCGCATGATCTCGGTCAACACCGATATCCTGATCCGGTCGGTTCTGCTGCAGGCGATCTTCGTTAGCTTCCTGTTCTGGGGGGCGGGGATCGGCGATGTGACGCTTGCGGCCAATCAGGTGCTGCTGCAATTCCTGCATATCACGGCCTATGGGCTCGACGGGTTCGCCTTTGCCGCGGAGGCCATCGTGGGGCAGGCCGTGGGCGCCCGGGCGCTGGCGGTGCTGAGGCGCGGTGCATGGCTGGCCTCGCTCTGGGCCTTCGCCATCTGCCTTGGTCTTGCGCTGACCTTTGCGCTGGCCGGGGGTGCGATCATCGACCTGATGACGACCGCGCCCGAGGTGCGTCTGGCGGCCAAGGACGATCTGGTCTGGATGGTGCTGGCGCCGGTGGTGGGCCTCGCCCCGTGGATGCTCGACGGGATCTTCATCGGCGCGACCCGGACCCGCGACATGCGCAACATGATGGCCCTGTCGGCGGCCGGCTATTTTGCCGCCGCGCCGCTGCTGGTGGCATGGCTGGGCAATGACGGCCTGTGGGTCGCGCTGTTGCTGAGCTTCGCGCTGCGCGGCATCACGCTTGGCCTGCGCTATCCGTCACTGGAACGCGAGGTGGCGGCCGGATAGGCCCTGCCACCGCGCTGCCCCTGATCAGAGCCAGTCGCCCCTGCCCGTGCCGACGGCATCGGCCACCGTGCCGAACCCGTCGCGGGCCAGCAACTCATCGAGGCCCCGGATGATCTCGCCCGCAAGGCTGATCCCACCATAGACCAGCGCGCTGTAAAGCTGGACCACGCTGGCCCCGGCCCGGATCTTGGCATAGGCGTCTTCGGCGGATGAGATACCGCCCACGCCGATCAGCGGCAGATCGGTAAGGGTCGAAAGTTGCGCCAGAACCCGGGTGGATTTTTCGAACAACGGCACGCCCGAAAGCCCGCCTTGCTGATCGCGATGTGCACTTTTCAAACCATCGCGCGATAGCGTGGTATTCGTGGCGATGATTGCATCGATGCCCGATGCGGTCGCCACCTCGGCCACCTGCGCGATCTCGTCGCTGTCCAGCTCGGGCGCGATCTTGAGGAAGATGGCCTTGGGTTCAGGAAGGGCCGCATTGGCCTCCATCACGCCGGCAAGCAACGACCGGAGCGCGGCGGCGCCCTGAAGATCGCGCAGCTTCTCGGTATTGGGGGAGGAGACGTTGACGGTCGCGAAGTCGAGGTGAGGCCCGCAATGCGACAACAGCGTTGCGTAGTCGCGGCTTCGGTCATCGCTGTCCTTGTTGGCGCCGAGATTGAGGCCCAGGATCGCGCCCTTCGGTCGTCGGGCCAGCCGCTGGCCGATGGCCTCCATCCCCTCGTTGTTCAGCCCGAACCTGTTGATGACGGCCCGATCCTCGGTCAGCCGGAAGAGACGAGGCCGGGGGTTGCCCGGCTGTGGGCGCGGCGTCGCGCCACCCACCTCAAGAAAGCCGAATTCGGTGCGCGCTAGCGCATCGAGGGCCACCGCGTTCTTGTCGAACCCGGCCGCGAGCCCCACTGGGTTGGGCAGGTCCAGACCGGCAAGCCGGGTCGCAAGGCGGGGTGTCGTCACCGGCCCGCCGCGCGGCCCCAGCCCCGCATTCAGCGCGCGCAGAGCAATGCCATGGGCCGTTTCCGGGTCCATCCGACGCAGGACAGTCATGCCCAGCTGTTCCAGAACGCTCATGCCAGATCCGGAAAGCGATGACCGTCAGGGCCGGACGCCAGCACCTCGTGCCAGGCGACATCCGTCATCCGCATCTCGCGATAAAGATGGGGGAACAGATCGCCACCGCGTGACGGCTCCCAGACAAGGTCGGGGCCGAGCGCATCGGCCTCCACCGCCACGAGGACAACGCCCTCGACATCGGCGAAATAGCGGCGGGCGGTTTCGGCCACCTGACTGGCGGTCGAGAAATGGACATAGCCGTCGGCGATATCGATAGGCGCGCCGGGCGTGGCGCCGTCGCGCACGAGAATGTCCCATTCGGCGGGGCGGAAGAGTTTGTAGATCAGCATGTTCGCCTCATGACCTGTGCCTGCAAATCGGTCAAGGTCATGTGCATGTCACAAATTGCCGCCAAGGCACGCGCCGAGGGCTTTGACAGATCGGCCTTTCCGGCCCAAGCTTGGCCCAGTCAATGATCCAACGGGGGATGACCATATGTTTGCCAGACTTTTCACGACGTCCTGCGCCCTTGCGCTTTGCGCGGGCGCGGCGTCGGCCGAGTATTCGCTCACGATTCTTCATACCAACGATTTTCACGCGCGCTTTGAGCCGATCAGCCGATTCGACTCGGGCTGCTCGGACGAGGACAACGCTGCAGGCGAATGCTTTGGCGGTTCGGCACGTCTTGTCACCGCGATCGCCGATGCGCGCGCGCGTCACGAGAATTCGATCCTTGTCGATGGCGGTGACCAGTTTCAGGGCACGCTGTTCTATACCTACTACAAGGGCGCGATGGCTGCCGAATTCATGAACCTCATGGGCTATGACGGCATGACCGTGGGCAACCACGAATTCGACGATGGCCCCGAGGTGCTGCGCGGCTTTGTCGATACGGTCGATTTCCCCGTGCTGATGTCGAACGCCGACATCTCCGGAGAAGAGCTTCTGTCCGATGCCATCATGCCCTCGACCGTGATCGAGGTCGGCGGCGAGCGGATCGGCATGATCGGCCTGACGCCCGAAAACACCGACGAACTGGCAAGCCCGGGCCCCAACGTGACCTTCACCGACCCGGTCGCGGCCGTGCAGGCGCAGGTCGACGCGCTGACGGCAGACGGTGTGAACAAGATCATTGTCCTGAGCCATTCGGGCATGGGCGTCGACATGGCTGTGGCCGAGGCCGTGGAGGGCGTCGACGTGATCGTCGGTGGCCACGACAACACCTACCTGTCCAACGTCGACGAGGATGCAGAAGGGCCCTACCCGATCATGGTCGGCGATACGGCGATCGTGCAGGCCTATGCCTACGGCAAATTCCTGGGCGAGTTGATGGTGACCTTCGACGATGACGGCGTGATCACCGAAGCAATGGGCGAGCCGATCATCATGGACGCCTCCGTGACCGAGGATGCCGCCGCCGTGGCGCGCATCGACGAGCTGGCGGCGCCTCTCGACGAGATCCGCAACGAGGTCGTGGCCGAGGCGGTCGACATGATCGTGGGCGACCGCGGTGTCTGCCGCGCCGAAGAATGTTCGGGAGGCAACCTGATTGCCGACGCCATGCTCGAGCGGGTGGCCGATCAGGGCATCCAGATCGGCTTCATGAACTCTGGCGGTATTCGCGCCAATATCGAGGCGGGCGAGATCACCAAGGGCGAGGTTCTGACGGTTCTTCCGTTCCAGAACACCCTGTCGACGTTCTTCGTGTCCGGGCAGGTGATGCTGGACGCGCTCGAGAACGGGGCAAGCCAGCACGAAGACGGATCGGGCCGGTTCCCGCAGGTGGCGGGCATGTCCTATACGGTCGACCTGACCCAGGAGCCCGGCAGCCGGATCTCCGACGTCATGGTGGCCGGTGCACCGATCGATCCCGCCGCGACCTATGGCGTCGTGTCGAACAACTTCGTCCGCAATGGCGGGGACGGCTACTCGATGTTTCTCGATGCCGAGAACGCCTATGATTTCGGACCTGACCTGGCCGACGTCGTGATCGAATACCTGCAGGAGCAGGGCCCCTACCAGCCCTACACCGATGGCCGGATCACGATGATCACCGAATAGGCGCCTCTTCCGGATGATCCGAGTTCATGCCCTCCGGCCGACTGGCCGGGGGGCATTTTTCCTTGAGGCTGCGCGCTGTGCCCGCGGACAAGGTCTCGGCGATCGCGGTTTGCCTGTGAGCCCTCGGGCGCTTAGTCTGGGAGGTGGACACAGCCCGAAAGGAGCCTGCAATGTGCGGTCGCATGGCCATAACCCTGCCCCATGACGCGATGGCACAGATCTTCGACGCGGCGCCGGGCAACGATCTGCCCGATGTGCCGAATTTCAACGTCTGCCCGACGGTTCAGATCCATACGGTGACCTCTGACGGGGCGGCGCGCAGGTTGCGGCCGATGCGCTGGGGCTTTCTTCCGCATTGGTACAAGGCAACGAACGACGGGCCCCTTCTGATCAATGCCCGAGCCGAGACGATCGCCGAAAAGCCTGCCTTTCGGGCGGCGGTGCGGGAACGCCGCTGCATCGTTGTCGCGTCGGGGTTCTATGAATGGACCCGGCTCGACGATGGGACGCGGCTGCCGTGGTACATCTTTCGTCGGGACGGCGCGCCCCTGGCGCTCGCCGGCATCTGGCAGGAGTGGGAGCGGGGAGAGGAAGGCCATGTCACCTGCGCGGTGGTCACGACCGCCGCCAATGCGCCGATGCGCGAGGTTCACCATCGCATGCCCGTCATCCTGGAGCGTCAGGACTGGCCGCTCTGGCTCGGTGAGGCGGGCAAGGGTGCCGCGGTCTTGATGCGCGCGGCACGGGATGATGTCCTCGACCTCTACCGTGTGGATCGACGGGTGAATTCCAATCGTGCAACCGGTCCTGAGTTGATCGAGCCGATCGACAGCTGAGCGCCCAACAAAATTATGTAATTTTGTTGGGCCACCAAAATTCGCGAATTTTGGTCTGGCCCGTCATTGATCCGACTGGATCAGGGTCGCCGCCTTTTCACCGATCATGATCGCCGGAGCGTTGGTGTTGCCGGAGGTGATCTCGGGCATGATCGCGCAATCCGCGATCCGAAGCCCGTCGACCCCCCGCACGCGCAGCGCGGGGTCGACGACTGCCGCGTCGTCGGGACCCATGCGGCAGGTCCCTGTCGGATGATAGATCGTCGTCGCCGTCTGGCGGGCCCAGTCGAGTGTCGCGTCGTCGTCCGAGAACTCATGCCCCTCGGCGGGTTGATGCAGAGCGGTGATCTCGGGGCGGAGTGGGTCGGTCTGCGCGATCCGCGCTGCGATCCGGATGCCCGCGACAAGGGTCTGGCAGTCTGTCGGCGTGGCAAGGTAGTTGGGATGGATCAACGGATGCACGGCCGGATCGGGCGAGGCGAGCCGGATCTCGCCCCGGCTTTCGGGGCGCAGCTGGCAGACTGATGCGGTGAACGCGGCAAAGGGGTGCACGCCTTCGCCCGGGCTGTCGGCGGACCACGGCTGGATGTGAAACTGGATGTCGGGCGTCTCGACATGGTCGTTGCTGCGCAGGAACCCGGTGGCAAGGCTTGCCGCCATGGTCATCGGTCCGGTCCGGCGCACCGCGTATTCCGCCACCATGCGCAACCTGGCAAGCAGGCTTCGTGCCTCGGAGTTGAGCGTGGGCTTGCGGCAGCGAAACACCAGCCGGGCCTGCAGGTGATCCTGCAGGTTGCGCCCTACCTCCGGCGCGTCGCGCAGGACCGGAAGGCCCAACTTCTGCAAGGCGGCTCCGGGGCCGATCCCCGACAGCATGAGGAGCTGTGGCGATCCGATGGCGCCTGCCGACAGGATCACGTCACGTCGGGCCCGGGCCGTGCGCTCGGCCCCGGTCTTGTCGTCATAGACGACCCCCGTGGCCCGCCCGTCCTCGACAAGAACCCGCCGGACATGTGCCCCTGTCATGACCCGCAGATTGGACCGTGATCTTGCCGGTTTGAGAAAGGCCGTGGCCGCGGACAACCGGCGCCCCCGTGCTGCTGTCAGTTGAAAGTAGCCGACACCCTCTTGCCGGGCGCCGTTGTAATCGGGATTGAAGGGATACCCGGCAGCCTCTGCCGCCGCGATCCAGGCGTCGCAGATCTCGCGCCGGACCGACATGTCCGAGACCGACAGCTCGCCGTCTGTCCCGTGAAACGCGTCCGCCCCGCGCGCCTGATGCTCGGACCGTTTGAACAGCGGCAGAACATCGTCCCATCCCCAGCCCGGATTGCCCATCTGGCGCCAGCGATCGTAATCCTGCGGCTGGCCGCGCACGTAGAGAAGGCCGTTGATCGCCGAGGAGCCACCCAGAACCTTGCCGCGCGGCCAGGCAATGCTGCGGCCATTCAGGCCGGGGCAGGGCTCGGTCCGGTAGCACCAGTCATAGGCGGGATTGTGCATCGTCCGGAAGTATCCCACCGGGATATGGAGCCACGGATTGCGCGCTGGCCCGCCGGCCTCGATCAGCAGGACGCGGGTCCCGGGATCGGCGCTCAGCCTGTTGGCAAGAACGCATCCCGCCGAACCGGCGCCCACGATTATGAAATCGGCGTCACCTTCCATTCTCAGATACAGCGCCCTCCATCGACTTCCATCGCGACGCCGGTGATCATGCTGGCCTCGTCCGAGCACAGGAAACAGGCGGCGTTGCCCATGTCTTCGGGGGTCGAGAACCGTCCCAGCGGGATGGTGGCAAGGAATTTCGCGCGGATCTCGGGCGTGTCTTCGCCCATGAAGCTTTTGAGCAGCGGCGTTTCCCCCGCGACCGGGTTGATCGCGTTGACCCGGACGCCCGCGGGCGCCAGTTCGACCGCCATCGCCTTGGTGGCCGTGATCAGCCAGCCCTTGGAGGCGTTGTACCAGTTGAGCCTTGGCCGGGGCGACACGCCCGCGGTCGAGGCCACGTTGAGGATCGCGCCCCGGCCCGCCGCTTTCATCCCGGGCACGAAGGCGCGCGCCATGAGGTAGACCGACTTCATGTTGACGGCCATCACGCGGTCGAAATCCTCTTCGCTCACCTCCTCCATCGGGGCGGGCAGGTGGGTGACGCCTGCATTGTTGACGAGGATGTCGACCCGGCCCCAGGCCGATCCCGCGGCCTCGGCCATCTTCGCGACGCTGTCGCCCGAACTCACATCGCAGAGCTGTGCAATCCCGCCGATTTCGCGCGCGATCGCATCGGCGCCGTCACCGTTGATATCGGCCACCATCACCTGCGCGCCCTCCGCCGCGAATTTCCGCGCGATGCCCGCGCCAAAACCCGATCCCGCACCGGTCACGATCGCCGTCTTTCCGTCAAGCCGCATGGTCTGTTCCTCCCTTGATCCGTGCCGCCAGGTTCCCGCGCGCCGTCAGTCGGCCGCGATCAGGAACGGTGTCATCGCCGCGCGCAGATCGTCGTCGATCAGCCGGGCCTTGCGTGTCTTCAGGTCCATCAGGACGCAGGTGAAAATCGTCTGAAACGCCATGCGGTCGCCCAGATAGACCCGGTGCCGGAACTTGGCGGCATAGCTGCCGATCTCGGTCAGGGCCGACCGGACATGAACCTCCTGTCCCGGCAGGACCTCGGCCTTGAACGCCGCGTCGGACTGGATCACAGCGAAACTCTGATGCCGGCCCGCGACGATCTGATCCTCGTCCATGCCGAAGGCCGCCATGATGGCAAAACCGCCATCGGAGGCCAGCGCGATATAGCCGGCCACGTTCAGATGGCCCAGAAGGTCGCATTCGTCCTCGCGGATGACCCGGCGGACCGTTTCGATCTCAGCCATGCCAGGCCGCGACCGTTTTCAGCGTCGAAAAGCCATAGAGCGCCTCGAACCCCTTTTCGCGTCCGTGGCCAGACTTGCCGACCCCTCCGAAAGGCAGCTCGACCCCGCCGCCTGCGCCGTAATTGTTGATGAAGATCTGGCCAGACCGGATCGCCTTTGCCAGCCGCATCTGTCGCCCGCCATCGGCCGTCCAGACCGAGGCCACGAGGCCGTAGTCGGTGCCATTGGCAATCGCGATGGCCTCGACCTCGGTATCGAACGGGATCATGACCTGCACGGGGCCGAAGATCTCGTCCCGGGCCAGCCTGTGGTCGGGGGGCACATCCGCGAACAGTGTGGGGATCGCATAGTTTCCGGCAGACGGCGCGCCGGGCGCCAGCACGCCCCGGCCTGCGACGTTCAGATCGCTCCCGAGTTCGAGGAGATCGTTCACGATCCCCAGCTGCCGTTCGGAAATCAGCGGGCCGACATTCAGGTCATCGGTTGCGGGCCCGACCTTCAGCGCGCCATAGGCGGCGGCCATCCGCTCTCGCAGTTCGTCATAGACCGGGCGCTCGACGAGGATGCGGGAAGAGGCCGAACAGGTTTGCCCGGCATTCTGGATGCCGGCATTGACAAGGAACGGCAGCGCCCGATCCAGATCTGCATCGGCAAAGACGACCTGCGGGGATTTGCCCCCCAGTTCCAGAGTGACGGGCACGACGTTCTGCGCGGCGGCAGCCTGGATCCGCGCGCCTGTGGCGACCGATCCGGTAAACGATATATGTTGCACGCCCGGATGGGCCGACAACGCTGCGCCGGCCTCGGCCCCGAGGCCGGTGACGACGTTGAGCGCACCGGGCGGAAGACCCGCCTCCAGCGCCAGCTGCGCGAAGGCCAGAGCCGTCAGGCAGGCCTCCTCGGCGGGTTTCAACACGCAGGCATTGCCCATCGCGAGCGCCGCCCCCACCGACCGCCCGATGATCTGCATCGGGTAGTTCCACGGGATGATATGCCCCGTCACGCCATGCGGTTCGCGCAGGGTATAGACGGTGTAGCCGTCGAGATAGGGGATCGTCTCGCCCATCACCTTGTCGGCGGCCCCGCCGTAGAATTCCATATACCGCGCAAGCGCGAGCGCATCTGCGCGGGCCTGGGTCAGGGGCTTGCCGACGTCGGCCGCCTCGAGCCGTGTGAGCGCCTCGCTATGCGTCTCGACCAGACGGCCCAGACGCGACAGGACCCGGCCGCGTTCGGTGGCCGTCATGCGGCCCCAATCGCCCGCGCGCGCGGCATGGGCTGCGGCGACGGCGGCGTCGATCTCTGCCGGGCCACCCTTGCCGATCCGGGTCATCGCCAGCCCGGTCGACGGGTCGGTCAGGGGCAGGGTGTCGCGGGCCTCGATCCACTTGCCTCCGATCAGGTGGGCGGCGGCTGGAATGCCGAATTCGTCAAGTTGCATGGGCGGCGCTCCTGTCCAGGTCGGGCAGCCGGGGGGCGGCCTCGATCAGGGTTCGGGTATAGGGATGGGCGGGGCTGTCGAAAACGGTTTCCGTCCGCCCCTCTTCGACGATCCGCCCCGATTTCATCACGAGGACACGATCGGTCACGCTGCGCACGACCGACAGGTCGTGGCTGATGAAAAGATAGCCAAGCGGGCGTTTCCGGCAGAGATCGGCGATCAGATCGAGGATCTGCGCCCGGACCGAGACATCGAGGGCCGAGACCGCCTCGTCAAAGACGATGAGTTCCGGTTCGATGATCAGCGCGCGGGCGATGGCGATGCGCTGACGCTGACCGCCGGAAAACTCGTGGATGTAGCGGTCGGCGTCAGCGGGCGTCAGCCCCACATCGCTCAGCGCGCGGGCGATGGCGCGGTCGCGGTCGGCGCCTTTCGGGGGGCTGGGCAAGAGGTGAAAGGGTTCGGTGATAAGCCGGCCGACCCGGTGGCGCGGGTTGAACGATCCGTAGGGGTCCTGAAAGACGACCTGCATCTTGCGCCGGGCGCTGAGGTTCGGCCTGTGGCCGGTAAAGACGGGCTCCCCATCGAGTGTGATGGAGCCGCCCTGCACCTCTTCCAGACCGAGGATCGCGCGGGTCAGCGTGGATTTCCCGCAGCCGGATTCGCCTACCAGCCCGACCCGTTCGCCCCGGTTGATCGTCAGGCTTACGCCGTCGACCGCGCGCATGTGGCGCGCCGGTTCGAACAGCTTGCGCCGGGGCAGGCGGTAATCGCGCACCACGTCGCGCAACTCCAGCATCGGACCAGGCGGCGGCGCGGGCGGCAGGTCGACCGCATGGTCCGACGCCTCGAACAGGGCGCGGGTATAGGGGTGGCGACGCTCGGCGATGATCCGGGCCGTTGGTCCCTGTTCCATCACCTCGCCATGGCGCATCACGACGATCCGGTCGGCCATGTCCGACACCACCGCAAGGTCATGGGTGATCATGACAAGGCCCATGCCGAATTCGTCCACCAGCCCCTTGAGCAGGTCGAGGATACGGGCCTGCGTCGTCACGTCGAGCGCGGTTGTCGGCTCGTCCGCGATCAGGAGCCGTGGCCGCAGCGCGATTGCCATGGCGATCACAACGCGCTGACGCTGCCCGCCCGATAGCTGGTGCGGATAGCGGTTCAACGGGAACCGGTCCTGCGGCAGGCCCACCCGGTCGAGCATTTCGGCCGCCCGTGTCCGCGCCTCGGCCCGGCTGCCGGCACCGTGAACGAGGATCGTCTCGGCCACCTGATCGCGGATGGTCTGGACGGGGTTGAGCGCCGTCATCGGCTCCTGAAAGACCATGCCCATGGCGCGGCCGCGCATCTTGCACAGCTCGGGCTCGGGCAGGGAAAGAAGCTCTTGCCCGTCGAGTTCGATCCGGCCGTCGGCCCGCGCGGCCTTGGGCAGCAATCCCATGATCGCAAGCGCCGTCATGGACTTGCCCGACCCGCTTTCGCCGGTGACGGCCACGATCTCGCCCGGCTCCACCTGCATCGACAGGCCCGAGACGGCCTTCGCCTCGCCGAACCGCACCGTGAGGTCGCTGATCGCCAGAAGGCTCATGCCCGTTCCACCCGGAGCCGCGGGTCGAGCCAGTCGCGCAGACCGTCGCCCATCAGGTTAAGACCCAGAACCATGAAGACGATGGCAAGCCCGGGCACAAGTGCCGTGTGCGGCGCGATGGCGACAAGGGTCTGGGCATCGGCCAGCATCCGCCCCCAGCTTGCCGTGGGGGGCTGCGCGCCAAGGCCGATATAGCTCAGTGCCGCCTCGGCCAGGATCCCGAGCGAGAACTGGATCGTGCCCTGCACGATCATCAGGTTCAGGATGTTGGGCAGGATATGCTCCCACGAGATGCGGAAGGCCGATTTGCCCGAGACGCGCGCGGCAAGGATGAAGTCCCTCTCCCACAGCGAGAGCGCGCCCGAGCGTGATAGCCGGGCAAAGACGGGGATGTTGAAGATGCCGATCGCGATGATCGCGTTGACCGCACTCGCTCCGAAGATCGCGGTGATCAGGATTGCGATCACAAGCGAGGGGAAGGCAAAGATCAGGTCGTTTCCGCGCATGATCAGCTCGTCAAGCAGGCTGCCTTTGCGCGCCGCCGCCCACAGGCCCAGCGGCACGCCAAGCGCCATCCCGATCCCCACCGCCAGCAGCGCCACGGCGATCGAAGTGCGCGCCCCTTCCATGATCATCGACAGGATGTCGCGGCCGAACTGATCGGTGCCCAGCCAGTTGGCGCCCGAGGGCGGCTTCAGCTTGTTCGGGATATCGAGGCTCTCGATGTCATGGGGTGTCCAGATCAGCGAGATGGCCGCCATGCCGACGAAGAGGGCGGTCAGAACTGTGCCGATCAGGAAGCTGCGCGGCATCACCGGCCCGTCCTCAGCCGCGGATCGACGGCCGCATAGGCCAGATCGACGGCGAAATTCACCACGATCACTACAAAAACCAGAAGCATCACCACGCTTTCCACCACGATCAGGTCGCGCGCTGAAATCGCCTGAAAGATCAGCCGCCCCAGCCCGGGCAGGAAGAACACCTGTTCGATGATGATCCCGCCGGCCAGAAGGAAGGCGAATTGCAGGCCGATGATCGTCAGAACCGGGATCAGCGCGTTGCGCACCGCATGGCGCCACAGCGCCTGACGGCGCGACAGCCCCTTGGCCCGGGCCGTGCGGATGAAATCCTCGTCCAGCATGTCGAGAAGCGAGGATCGCATGACGCGCGCGAGGATCGCCGCCTGCGGTAGCGCGAGCGCGATGGCTGGCAGGGTCAGCGCCTTCATCGCCTTCCAGAAGCCCTCGTCCCAGCCGGGGAAGCCGCCCGAGGGGAACCATCTCAGGTTGATCGCGAAGATCAGGACAAGGATCATGGCAAACCAGAAATTCGGCACCGCCACGCCCAGCTGCGTGGCCCCCATCACACCCAGATCGCCCGCGCGCCCGCGCCGGGCCGCGGCATAGATACCCGCCGGAAAGGCGATCAGCGTCGACAGGCACAGCGCATAGATCGCCAGCGGCAACGACACCCAGATCCGGTCGGCCACCATTTCGGCCACCGGGGTCTTGTAGGTGATCGACGTTCCGAAATCGCCACGCAGCATCCCCCAGACCCAATCGGCGTAGCGCAGCGGCAAGGGCTGATCGAGCCCCATCTCGGTGCGCAGCGCCGCCAGCGTATCGGGCCGCGCGTTGACGCCGAGGATCAGCGCGGCAGGATCGCCGGGGATCACCTCGATCACCGCAAAGATCACGATCGAGGCCACAATGAGGCTGACCACGAGCGAGAGCAGGCGTTTGAGGGCATAGCGCAGCATGGCGCCACGTTAGCACCCGCGGGCAGGAGGTAAACGGCAATCCGACAGCCCGTTTCGGGCTCTGGCCCTTGGGGCCTGACGGGTTAGATGTGGGCCATGCTGTCCCGTCCGCTCTTTCTGGGGTCCGAGATCTATCGCGGCTCGTCCTACGGCCCGTCGCATCCGCTGCGGGTGCCCCGCGTCTCGACCGTGATCGATCTGGCGCGCGCGCTGGGCTGGCTCGGGCCGGATCAGTACATGACCTCGCCGCGTGCCAAGCCCGCGGCCCTGACCGCTTGGCATACGCCCGACTATATCGCCGCCCTCCAGCGTGCAGAGGCCACGCAGGAAGCCCGGCCCGAAGACATCGCCCGCCACCATATCGGCACGGTGTCGAACCCGGTCTATCCCGAAATCTACCGCAGGCCCGCAACGGCCGCCGGGGCCTCGATCCTTGCGGGCGAGCTGCTGGCGGATGGCGGGATCATCCACAGCCCGGCGGGTGGGACGCATCACGGCATGCCGGACCGGGCCAGCGGGTTCTGCTATCTGAACGACGCGGTGCTCGCGATCCTGTCGCTCAGGGCTCATGGTGCGCGCCGCATCGCCTATATCGACATCGACGCGCATCACGGCGACGGGGTGGAATTCGCCTTTGGTGCCGATCCGGAATGCATCCTGATCTCGGTCCATCAGGAAAAACGCTGGCCGGGGACAGGCACGCTGGCCGATGACGGCGGCGGGCACAGCCACAACCTTCCGGTGCCGCGCGGTCTGAACGACACGGAGTTCGCCTACATCCTGAACGAGCTGATCCTGCCCAAGGTCACGCGCTTTGCGCCGGATGCGATCGTCCTGCAATGTGGCGCCGATGCGGTCGAGGAGGATCCTCTCTCGCATCTCGAACTGTCGAACAACGCCCATTGGTCGGCGGTGGCCGCGCTGATGGGCCTCGCGCCGCGGCTTCTGGTGCTGGGCGGCGGGGGATACAATCCGTGGTCTGTCGGGCGGCTCTGGACCGGGGTCTGGGCGGTGCTGAACGGCCACCCGATCCCCGAAAGGCTGCCGCCAGAGCCGGAGGCGGTTCTGCGGGCACTGGAATTCAAGGGCAACAGGCGGGGCCGCAACCCCCCGGAGCATTGGTTCACCACGCTGCGCGATGCGCCGCGCCCGGGCCCGATCCGCGACGAAATCCGCCACGGTGTCGGGGTCTTGATCCGCCGCGACACGTGAATGTTACGGATTTCTTGCACCTTTCGGATCGCTGTCGTGCCTTGGAACTTGCGGGGTGCTTGTGGATGATACGCCGGCTGAAGGATGCAGGCCGCACGAGTGTCTCGGACAAGCGTCAGGCTCGGCACGTCGAGTCCTGTGCTGTCTTGCTGAAAGCCTGGCTTGTCCAGAACCCTCGCTGAGGCGTAGTTTGCAAGCCTCCCAACTGCAAGGCTTGAGATGCTCCATCCGGCAGACGGGTCAGACGAGACCCTTGAAAGCTCACTTGCGCGGGCCTGTCCCCGGGTTGCCTCGGCCACCAGATAGCGCCGATGCAGGTTGCCTTGGCGGGCCGCGACAGGGATCAGGACACCCAAGATCCGGTTGGCGTCGGCGTTCCGCTCGAAACGTCAGCCGTTGCAGAAAGTCAGCCTGATCGGGTGTCGTCTGGGAGCCGGGCCGCGCAGGGCGGCCCGGCTCCTGTCCGTCACTCCGTCCAGCTGACGCCCGTCAGATCGACCGCGGCCGTGGGCTGGTTGAGCCAAAGCCCCTCGATGCCGGCCCGCGCTACGGTGGGATAGGCCAGTTCGAAGAGGTAGCCGTTGACGTAATCCTCGGAGATGATGGTCTGCGCCCGGGCCAGAAGCTCGGACCGGCCGGCGGGATCGGTTGTGGCCGTCAGCTCTTCCATCACGGCCTGGAATTCGGCGCTGTCATACTGGAAGTAGTAGTCGGGATTGGCATAGATCCCGATATCCATCGGCTCGGTATGGCTGACGATCGTCAGGCCGAAATCCTTGTTCGAGAACACCTCTTCCAGCCATTGCGCCCATTCGAGGTTGCTGATCTCCGTCTCGATGCCGACTTCGCGCAACTGGGCCGCGATGATCTCGCCGCCGCGGCGGGCATAGGAGGGGGGCGGCAGTTTCAGCGTGGTGGTAAAGCCATCCGCAAAGCCTGCCTCTGCCAGAAGCGCGCGCGACAGGTCGGGGTCGTATTGGCTGTTGCCGGTCAGGTCGACATAATCGGGATTGTGCGGCGCGAAATGGGTGCCGATGGGCGTGCCCAGACCGAACATCGCGCCGTCGATGATCGCCTGCCGGTCGATCGCGTGGGCAATGGCCTTGCGCACGCGCACGTCATCCAGCGGGGGCACCATGTTGTTCGTCGACAGGATCGTCTCGCCCTCGGTATTGCCGACCAGCACCTGAAACCGGGGATCCGCCTCGAATTGTGGCAGGTTCTCGGGCGCGGGGAAGCCGGCGAAGACGTCGATATCCTCGGCCATCATCGCCGCGAAGGCCGCCGTCGGATCAGAGATGAACCGGAAGGTCGCCGCGCTCAGCGCCGGCGCGTCGCCCCAGTAGCCCTCGTAGGCCGACAGCTCGATCCGGTCGCCCTCGACCCATTCGTCGAACTTGAACGCCCCGGTGCCGATCGGGTTGGTGGCGATGGTTTCGATGCTTTCGGGGGCCACGATCACCGCGTCGCCCCATGCCATGTTGAACAGGAACGATCCATCGGGTTGCGCCAGCGTCACCTGCACCGTCAGCGGATCGATCACCGTCACGTCGGCGATCCCGGCAAAGAGGCCTTTCTGCGCGTTCGTCGAATCCTCCGCCCGCGCGCGGTCGAGGCTGAACTTCACGTCCTCTGCGTCCATCGTGGTGCCGTCATGGAAGGTCACGCCGTCCCGCAGGGTGAAGGTATAGACAAGCCCGTCATCCGAGATGTCCCAGCTTGCCGCGAGGCCCGGCACGACCGACCCGTCGGCCATGAACCGTGTCAGCCCTTCGAAGACGTTGGAATAGAGCACGCTGTCGATGGCCTGCGCGGCCCCGCCCGTGGGATCGAGGTTCGGCGGCTCGAGCTGGATGCCGACGGTGATGTCGGTCTGCTGCGCATGCGCGGCACCGGCCAGCAGCGCGATTGCGCTGGCGCCGATCAGTTTGCGGGTAAAGGCGGTCATGGTCATCTCCCTCCGGGGTTATGGGTCTTGTTCGGCATGCAGAAGATCGATCAGGCTGCGGGCCATGACCTCTGCGCTTTGCATCATGTCGTCGACGCCGACGTATTCGTCTGGCTTGTGGGCAAGATCGAGGATGCCGGGGCCATAGGCCACGCAGTTCCTCAGCTTGCCGATCCGGTCGATATGCTTCTGGTCATAGGATCCGGGCGAGGCCACGAATTCGGCCTCCTTGCCCATGACGTTCCCGATCTGGCGCGCCACGGCCTGTGCCACCGGCGCATCGCGATCCGTCATCGAGGGGATGACATGGTTCAGCTCGCGCAGGGCATAGCGAAACTTGGGTCGTTCGTCAGAGATCGCCTCCAGAAGACCCTCGATCTCGCCTTTGACGCTGTCGTGGCTTTCTTCGATCAGGTAGCGGCGGTCGATCACGATGCGGCAGCTGTCGGGGACGCAATGCGACGGCAGCGCCGTGGAATCGAGCGGGCGTTCGGCCTGTCCGCCATGGATCGAGTTGATGTTCATCGTGGAGGAGCGCGCGCCTTCGGGCACGACCGGCATCTCGGTCCGGCGGGCCGCCATAGCAGGGAAAAGATCGCGCTCGAACCGGTCGAGAACGGCCCCCATGTGGCGCACGGCACAATCGCCGAGGAACGGCATGGAGCCGTGGGCGATCTCTCCGAATGTCTCGATCTCGGCCCACCAGCCGCCCCGGTGGCCAAGGCAGACGCGATCCTTGTTCAGCGGTTCGGGAATGATGACATGCTGCACCCGCTGCGGCGAGAAGAAGCCCTTCTCGGCGAGATAGGCCACACCGCCATAGCCACCCGATTCCTCGTCCGCGGTGCCGGATATCTCGATGGCGCCCGCGAAATCGGGAAAGACCTCTAGAAAGGCCTCGACCGCGATGATCGACGCGGCAAGACCGCCCTTCATGTCGCAGGCGCCGCGGCCGTAGATGCGCCCGTCGATCAACGCACCGCCGAAGGGATCGGTCGTCCAGCCGTGGCCCGCCTCGACCACATCGATATGGCTGTTGAAATGCACGCAATCGCCGGGCCGCGTGCCCTCGCGCCGGGCCACGATGTTCCAGCGTGGATAGGCGGTGCAGTCGCCGGGCGTTCCTTCGGCGCGCACCAGTTCCGTCGAAAACCCCGCGCGGCCAAGCCGCCGGTCGAGGTAGTCGCAGATCTCGCGGTAATTCTCGCCCGGAGGGTTGCGCGTCGGAATGCGGATCAGGTCCTGTGTCAGCGCGATCAGGTCGTCGTGTCTGTCGGCCAGGGCACGGGCCAGCGCGTCGTCGCGGAGCGGAGGGGCGGCAGCAGTTTCCATGGGTTGAGTATGGAACCAATCCCGATACGGTATCAACACCGCATCGCAGGAGGGCCGGAAGTGTTCGAAGGTTTCACGTCGTTCGGGATCGACACCGCAGGTGCGAGGATCGCAGGCGTGACCGGGGGGAGTGGCCCGCCGCTTCTGTTGTTGCATGGCTATCCGCAGACCCGGGCCATGTGGCACAAGGTGGCCCCGGACCTGGCGCGGCATTTCACGGTGATCGCCCCCGATCTGCGGGGCTATGGCGCTTCGTCCAAGCCGCCGGCTGGGCCGGATCACGCGGCCTATTCCAAGCGCGCGATGGCGCAGGACATGGTCGAGGTCATGGTGGCGCTGGGCTTTGACCAGTTCGCCGTCTGTGGCCATGATCGCGGCGGGCGGGTCGCGCATCGCATGGCGCTCGATCATGAGGACCGCGTCACGCGGCTGGCGGTGCTGGATATCGCGCCCACGCGCGAGATGTATCGCGACACCGACAAGACCTTTGCCTTCAAATACTGGCACCGGTTCTGGCTGACCCTGCCCGAACCTTTCCCCGAACGGTCGATCCTTGCCGATCCTTCCGACCATCTGCGGCTGAGATGCGGATCATGGGGCGCCGGGGCCGATATCTTCGCGCCAGAGGCCTGGGCCGAATACGAGGCCGCGATCGCGGACCCGGCCACCGTTCATGCCATGTGCGAAGATTACCGCGCGGCCGCCACCACCGACATCGCCCATGACGATGCCGACGGCGGGCGCAAGGTGGCCCAGCCGCTTCTGGCGCTTTGGGGGGCCGATGGTGTCATCGCGGAATGCTTCGACTGTCTCGCCCTGTGGCGCGAACGCGCGGCCGACGTGCGGGGCCACGCGCTTCCGGGTGGTCATTACCTGGCCGAGCAGCATCCCCATGCGCTCTTGCCCGAACTTGTGGATTTCTTCGGCGCCTGACCGTTTCGCGAACGACCATTCGGCGGGCAGGGCGGGGAAAGCGCGGGCAGGCCCGCCTGCATCAGGCTGGCCGCGGCGCGCGTCGGGTATAACACCTTGGCATCCGGCGCCGTCCGCGATAGACGCGGCCCCGACACGCATGGAGCGGGGTTTGTCCCCCTCGGCGCCTGCCCGCCGGTTCTTCCACGCATTTCGCAAATCGCAAAGACCGCGCCAACCTGCGTGCGGGCTGAGGATAGACAAGTGTTCCCCATCTCCCTTTCCAGATACCGCCACGAATGGTTCCACAATATTCGGGGCGACCTGCTGTCGGGCCTCGTGGTTGCGCTGGCCCTGATCCCCGAGGCGATCGCCTTTTCGATCATCGCGGGCGTCGACCCCAAAGTCGGGCTTTATGCGTCGTTCTCGATCGCGGTGATCACCGCGATCACCGGCGGCCGGCCCGGCATGATCTCGGCGGCGACGGCGGCGACGGCGGTTCTGATGGTGACGCTGGTCAGGGATTACGGCCTGCAATACCTGCTGGCCACGACGATCCTGGCGGGGCTGTTGCAGATCGCGGCGGGTTTCTTGCGGCTGGGTTACGTGATGCGGTTCGTGTCGCGATCGGTGATGACGGGGTTCGTCAATGCGCTCGCGATCCTGATCTTCATGGCGCAATTGCCGGAACTCGACCCCTCGAAGGTGCCGATGCTGACCTATGCGCTGGTCGCGGCGGGCCTTGCGATCATCTACCTTTTCCCCCGGATCACCACCGCGATCCCCTCGCCGCTGGTCACGATCATCGTGCTGACGATCCTGACCATCCTGATGGGCTGGGACGTGCGCACCGTAGGTGACATGGGCGATCTGCCCGATACGCTGCCGATCTTCCTGCTGCCCGACATCCCGCTGAATTTCGAGACGTTGCAGATCATCTTCCCCTATGCCTTGGCCGTGGCCGTCGTGGGCCTGCTGGAAAGCCTGATGACCCAGCAGATCGTCGATGACCTGACCGACACCAGCTCGGACCGGAACCAGGAATGCGTGGGACAGGGGATTGCCAACACGGCGACCGGTTTTATCGGCGGCATGGCGGGATGCGCGATGATCGGGCAGTCGATCATCAACGTGAAATCGGGCGGCCGGGGGCGTCTGTCGACCTTTGTCGCCGGGATATTCCTGCTGATCCTGTGTGTCGCGCTGGGCGACATCGTGGCACTGATCCCGATGGCAGCCCTTGTCGCGATCATGATCATGGTGTCGATCGGCACGTTCTCATGGTCGTCGATCAAGAACCTGCGCGATCATCCGCGCTCGTCGTCGATCGTGATGCTGGCGACGGTGTTCTTCGTCGTCTACACCCACAACCTTGCCATCGGCGTTCTGGTGGGCGTTCTGCTGTCGGGCATCTTCTTTGCATGGAAGATCGCACAGCTGTTCCGCGTGCGGACCGAGATCACGCCCGACGGCAATCACCGGACCTATATCGTCGAGGGGCAGCTGTTCTTTGCCTCATCCGAGGATTTCATGAAGGCCTTCGACTTCAAGGAAGCGCCGGCCCGCGTCACGATCGATGTGAGCCGCGCCCATATCTGGGACATTTCCTCGGTTGCGGCGCTCGACATGGCCGTGCTCAAGTTCCGGCGTGAAGGTGCCGAGGTCGAGATCATCGGCCTCAACGAGGCGTCGGAAACCATCGTCGACCGTCTGGCCGTGCATGACAAGCCCGGCGCGATGGACGAAATGCTGGGCCATTGAGGGGAGACGAACCCATGACGACCAACACACTTATCGCCCTCGTGGATGGCTCCGCCTATTCCGAAAGCGTGTGTCATCACGCCGCCTGGATCGCCGGACGCAATGGCTGGAAGGTCAAGATCTATCACGTGATGGGCCGGCGCGAGGCGCCCGACCAGCGCGACCTGAGCGGCGCGATCCGGCTGGGTGCTCGGTCGGCCCTTCTGGCGCAATTGTCGGAACTTGACGCCGAACGGGCCAAGCTGGCGCAGGAACACGGGCGCGCGATCCTCGAGGATGCCAAGGCCATCATCGAAGGCGACGGCGAGATCACCGTGGAAACCCGGCTGCGTCAGGGCGATCTGGTCGAAACCGTCACCGCCAAGGAAGAGACCGGCGACATGATCGTCGTGGGCAAACGCGGCGAGGCCGCGAGCCACGCGATGGAACATCTGGGATCGAACCTCGAACGCATCGTGCGGTCCAGCCACAAGCCAGTTTTCATCGCAAACCGCGCCTTCACGCCGGTCGAAACCGCGCTGGTGGCCTTTGACGGCGGTCCTTCGGCGCTCAAGGCCGTGGATTACATCTCGCGCTCTGCGCTTTTTGCCGGGCTGAAGGTCACGCTTGTCTTCGCCGGCAAGGAAACGGGCGAGATCCGGCGCGCGCTCGATGCCGCCGTGGCGACACTCAAGGCCGGGGGCTTCGAGGCCGAAACCCGCATCGAGAGCGGAGAGCCTGAGAAGGTGCTGGGTCAGGTGACGGCCGAGGCCGGGCACGAGATGCTCGTCATGGGCGCCTACGGCCATAGCCGCGTGCGGCGGCTCATCATCGGGTCCACCACGACCGAGATGATCCGCTCCTGCAAGGTGCCCGTCCTGATCATGCGCTAGAGGCGTCGAAGGCCGGATCGACGGGTACCTGCATCGCGCTGACAAGTCCGTTGGTCTGCATCGCCATCCCAATCACCGACAGAAGCTCCGCGTATTGCGCCTCCGTCATGCCGCGCGCGCGGGCCGAGGCAGTGTGCGAATGGGCGCAATAGGTGCAGGCATTCGCGGCCGAGACCGCGATATAGATCATTTCCTTGGTCAGCGGATCGAGGGCGCCCGGGGCCATCACATCCTTGAGCCTGTCCCATGTCGCGCGCAACAGCGCCGGGTCATTGGCCAGCGCGCGCCAGAAATTGTTGACGTAATCCGTGCCGCGTGTCGCGCGGATATCGGCAAAGACCTCGGCCGCCGCGGGCGAAAGGTCTGCATCGTCGAGAAGTGTCATTGTGGCCATGGGGCGTTCCTCCAATCCTGTCTCAGGACAGCATAAGGCATGCCAACGAAAAACGCCGCCCCCGAAGGGACGGCGCTGGTTTGCGTGGATGTCTGTCCGATCAGGACGGGCACTCCCACCGCATGGTGTGGAAGTTGAACTCGAAGCTTTGCATCGGAACCCAGGTGAAGCCCTGCAGGCAATTGTGGAAGGCCTGCTGGCTGGTCTGCGTCAGAAGATAGACGTCCGATTGCTGATCCGCGAGAAGCGCCTGCAGCTCCTTGTAGAGGCGGTTCTGCTCGTCGATGTCGGCGGTGCCACGGGCCGCGTCGATCAGGGCGTCGACTTCATCCGACAGGACCCACTCCATCGAGGCCCAGGTGCCTGCGGCGCTCGAATGGTATTGCGGGAAGAAGAAGCTGTCGGGCGACGGATAGGTCGCGCCATAGAACACCTGGTTGACGGCCGGGGTCGATTCCGCGGTTGCGGCCAGTTCCGTCATCCGGTTCCAGGGTTCGGGCTTGAGGATCGTGTTGAAGCCGATCTGGTCGAGATTGGCCTTCATCAGAAGCCCGATCTCTTCCTCGAAGGCGAGGCCTGCGACATACATGATCTCGATGTCGATCGGTTCGCTGCCCGCATAGGACGAGGCTTCGACCATCTGGCGCGCCATGTCGAGGTCGTAGGTCGGCATTTCCAGCTCGTCGAGGAACGCGTCGGCAAAGACCGGCGGCATCGGGCCTGCCAGCGGCTCACCGGGCAGAAGAACCTCGCGGATCAGGTCGTAATCCGTGGCATAGGCGACGGCGCGGCGGATGTTGACGTCATCCGTGGGCGCAACCTGGTGGTTGAGCTTGAAATAGAAGTTCGTGGCCGTCGGATACTGGACGATCCGGTAATCGTCGAGCGCGCCGATCGCCTCGTAGGTTTCGATGGCCTGCGCGTCCGATGACATGGACAGCTGGCCCGACGCGGCCAGTGCCTTCACCGTCGCCTCTTCGTTGGTGACGATGAAACGCACCTCGGTGATCGCCGTTTCGGGATCCCAGCCAAGGTGGTAGCCCTCGTAGGCCTTGATCACCATGCTCGCGCCGCGTTCCCAGCTGTCGAGCATATAGGCGCCTGCACCGATGGAATTGTTGGCGATGAAATCTTCGGCCCAGGGGTCGTCCTCGCTGGCATTCTCGGACGCCAGATCGGAATTCACGACGAACAGGATCGGCGTGATCGTCAGGAACGGCGCATAGACCTTGTTGAGCTGAAACTGCACGGTGCGGTCATCGACGGCCGTGACATTCTCGGGCTCGAGCAGCCCTTCGAAAAGGTAGGCCGGGCCTTCATTGATCTCGAGCAGGCGCTGGACGGAATAGACCACGTCCTTGGCTTCGACGGGCGATCCATCCTGGAAGGTGGCGCCTTCCTTGAGGGTGAAGGTATAGGTCAGCGTGTCTTCGCTGGCCTCCCAGCTTTCGGCCAGAAGCGGCTGGATCGCGCCGTCGCCGTCGAGGGTGGTCAGCGCCTCGTAGAGGTTCACGCCGGCCATGTATTCGGTGTAGTCGTTGATCTTGGCCGGGTCGACCGTGCCGAAGATCTGAACGGTGTTCACGGTGATCACGTTCTCCGCAGCAGCGGCCGTTGCCATGCCGGCAAGGGCCACCGCCGCGACGCCGCACATCAGCGACTTTCTCATGGTCTTCATTTTCACTCTCCTGTTGCAGGTTTCATTGGTTCAACGCCTCTAACGGGCGGTAGTCGAAATCGTATCCGAAGTAGCGTGGCCCAACGAGGTCTATGCCGGCCTCGGTGCGCCATTGCGGATCGGCCGGAAGGGCGAAGACGATCACCCGAAAGCCGTATCGGATCTGCTCGGTCGTGATCGGCTGCCCGTTTTCAAGATCGAGCAGGCAGATCAGGTCAGGCGTCATCGCCCGGGGCCCGCTGTCCGTCTCGGCCAGCAGGAATTCGTTCTGAAACCTCAGCGTCAGGTCTTCGCCCTCGAAGGGGCCGAGCCCTTCGATCTGACAGGTGCCACGGGCAAAGCCGCCCTGGGTCGCGCGCTGCACGTCCTTGACGCGGCCCTCGAACAGACGCACGCCGTTCAGCTTGTCGGCCAGCGCGATGGCCGGGTTGCGGTTGGCACGCTGTTCACTGTTGATGATCGTCCCGATGGAGTGGATCAGGCTCATCGATCCGCGCAGGATCGCGCGTTTCGCCTCGGCCCCGGTCATGGGGTAAAGCGCGATCAGTGCCGCACCCCCCATCTCGACCGTGATGACGCGGGCGAATTTCTCGGTCGACAGGTTGTCGACGGTGTTCAATGCCAGCGCATTGCCCTTTTCATCCGAGATCACCATCGGACAGGCCGAGATGCCGTGCATCGTCATCGAGACCATCTGCAATTCAGGGAAAGCTCGGCCCATGCCGTCGCCATCCACGATCGGCAGCCCGACCGAGGCCGCGACGGCGATGGGGATCGTGGAATTCAGGCCCCCCGCCTCGATGCAGAAGATCGCGTCGGCCTTGCGCCCCAGCGACAGTTGCAGCGCCTCGAGTGCCGCGATGGCCTCGGTTCCGCGGGGCAGCTTTTCGAGCATCACCGTGGGCGCGCCCATCATCGCCACCGGCACGACAAGCGCGTCATCATCGAGCGTGTCGACGTCGATCACATCGACGGGACCGCTGTCGCGGATTGCCTGTTCGGCCATCAGCTTGCCGATATAGGGATCGCCCCCGCCGCCCGTTCCCAGGAACGCGCCGCCCAGCGAAATCGCTTCCATATCCTCGAGTTCGATCTTGCGCAGTGGATCCATGGCTCAGCTCCCTTTCGCAGGCATCGGGTTGAAGTTGATTTCCGGATAACCGAAGGCCGCCGGTCCGATCACCTTGAGCGCCTCGGGGCTGCGCAGAAGATCGTGGCTCGGCAGGGCGAGGATCGCGATCCTCTGGCCCCAGCGCAGAACCTCGGTCGTGATCGGAAGACCGGTGTCGGCGTCCAGAACAACGATCAGATCGGGCACGCAGACCTCGACCACACCATCGCGACGGAAGATCAGAAACTCGTTCTGAAGGTCGATCCGACCGGTCTGGCCGTCATAGTCGCCAAAGCCCTCGACGGTGACCTGACCCACGGCAAAGCCGCCCTTCAGGTGCCGTTCCAGATCGGTGATCTTGCCGGTCATCAGAAGACGCCCGCCTTCCTGCGTCATGATCGTCTGGATCGGATCGAGGTGCTCGCGGTGCGCCTTCTGGACCGCGCGGCCAAGTTCGAGCGCCTGCGTGATCGTGTAGGGGATCGCCGCCCGGCGGACGAAATCGCCCTTCATCGGGTTCATCGCGATGGCGCCGGCGGCGCCCATCGTCACGACATTGGCGCGGGCGAATTTCTCGACCGCCACCTCGTCGCGCGTCTTGCGGATCACGATGATCGAGCCCTTTTCGTCGGCCATCGCCGCGGGCGTCGAGGTGTGGCCATAGATCGACCAGGTGCACATCTGCATCTCGGGAAACGCGCGGCCCATGCCGTCGCCATCGACGACGGGGATGCCCGCCTGCGCGGCCGTCAGCATCGGCTCCATCGAATTCGCGCCGCCGATCTCGGACGAGATCAGCGCATCGATCTTGACGTTCAGTTCCTGTTCCAGCGCGCGCATGGCGCGAAGGCATTCCTGCCCTTCCTCGATCTTCTCGACGCCCACGACGGGCGCCCCGATCCCGCCCAGCGACACGACAAGCGCATCGTCGGGCAGTTCGTCCAGCGGGATGACCTCGATCCGCCGGCCCTTCTTCAGTTCCTCCCGGCAGCGCAGCTTGCCGATATAGGGGTTGCCGCCACCGCCTGTGCCTAGGATTGCCGCGCCGATTTCCAGCGCATCGAGATCCTCGTCGAAAACTTCGCGCAGCTTATCCATCAAGATCACCCACGACCTTGAGACGGATCCGCGTCGCATTGCCGGGCAGATAGGCCAGCGGCACGTCTTCCTGATCCAGAAGCTCGATGCTTTCGGGCTTGGCGCCCGCGGCGATGGCCTTGTCGGTCGCTTCCTTGCGCGCGGCGGCCAGCGCCTCTTCGCGGGTCAGCCCGTCGAGCGAGAAGATGCGATCCACCTCGCCCGAGATCTGGCCGATGGCCGCACCCACGGCATTGGCGACGGCGAAATGTTCGGGCCGGATGACCGGCAGATCGCCCACCATGTCGGGGATCAGGATCGATCCGCCACCCACGGCCAGAACCGGGATCGGATCGGGCGAGACGCGCATCCGTTCCACGGCGTTGAGGATCATCTGGTCGATCTCGGCCTTGATCTCGGTCAGCGTCTCCTCTCCCAGCGCTTTGGCAGGCGCAGCATCACCGATATCGGCAAGGCCGAGGCCCACGGCAACGTCGGTCGTGGTCAGCTGGTTGCCCCCGAACAGGAGACCTTCTTCAAAGATGCGGTAGCCCACGGATTGCGGCCCGATCTTGAGAGGGTCGGTCTGGATCTTGGTCCCACCGCCAAGGGCGATGGAATAGACGTCGGGCATGCGGAAATTGGTGCGCACGCCGCCCACGTCGACGGTGGTCGATGCCGGCCGGGGGAAGCCCTTGATCAGCGCGCCCACATCGGTCGAGGTGCCGCCGACGTCGACGACGATGGCATTCTGCTCGCCCGACAGGAAGCTCGCCCCGCGCATGGAATTGGTGGGGCCGGAGGCGAAGGTCAGCACCGGATAGGATTGCACGAATTCCGTGCTCATCAGCGTGCCGTCGTTCTGTGTGATGAAATAGGGGCAGGTCAGGCCCACCGATTCCAGCGCGCGGGCAAAGGCGCCCACTGTCTTGTGGCTGAGTTCGCGCAGCGAGGCGTTCATGATCGCCGCGTTTTCGCGTTCGAGGATGCCCAGCCGTCCGATTTCGCTCGACAGGGTGAAATCGGCCTCGGGCAGGACCTTGGCCATGATCTCCATGGCCTTGCGTTCCATGTCGTCATTGACGGGGCTGAAGACCGAACAGACCGCGACGGACTTGATGCCCTTTTCGCCGATTTCCCTGGCGATGCCGGTCAGCTCGTCCTCGTCGAGGCCGCTGATCTCGCGGCCGTCGAATTCATAGCCGCCCTTGGCCATCCAGTAGATGTTGCCGACCTCGTCGCGGATATCCTCGGGCCAGTCGACCATGGGCGGCAGGCATTGCGCGGCCGGAAGGCACAGGCGCACCGCGGCCGTCTTGGACAGGTGGCGCCGTTCGACGACGGCGTTGGTGAAATGGGTCGTGCCGATCATCACCGCCGAAACCTTCGACTTGTCGAGGCCGGTCTCGTCGATCACCTTCTTGAGGCTGTCGATCACGCCCGTCATGACGTCTTCGGTCGTGGGCGATTTGGCGGCGGCGAGGATCGTCTTGCCCTCGATGACGACGGCGTCGGTATTCGTTCCACCGACATCAACACCAATGCGGTACATGCATCACTCCTTCATGCTGGTCGACGTGGCCAGAACGGCATCGCGTTCCTCCCGCGTGACCTTTGGTTTCTGGGCGGCCTCTTCCTCGGTCAGGACCGGGATCGAAGCCAGAAGAGCCCGTGTATAGGCGTGTTGCGGATTGCCGAAGACATCGGCCGTCCGCCCCTGTTCGCAAATCTGGCCGCGGAACATGATCGCGACCCGATTGCAGAAATTCCGCATCAGGCTGAGGTCGTGGCTGATGAAGAGATAGGTCAGGTCGAACTGGTCACGCAGACGGTTGAGCAGGTCGATCACGTTGTTCTGGATCAGCACGTCAAGCGCACTTGTCGGTTCGTCCAGAACAAGGATCTTCGGGTTGACCGAGAGCGCGCGCGATGGCGACGCGCTGTTTCTGCCCGCCCGACAATTCATGCGGATACATCGACGCGTAATCCGTCGGCAGATCTACCATGGTCAGAAGCTCGCCCACGCGCCGTTTGATGGTGGAATGGTCGGCGCCCGTGAATTTCAGCGGCACCGCGATCTGATCCTCGATCGTGCGCTTTGGGTTCAGCGAGGATCCGGGGTTCTGGTAGACGATCTGCACCGTCTTGCGGAATTCCGTCGTGCCCGCGAAATCATCCAGTGACCGCCCCTCGATGGTGACCTGGCCCGCGTTCTTTTCGAACAGGCCCAGAACCATCTTGGCCAGTGTCGTCTTGCCCGAACCGCTTTCGCCCGCGATGCCGAAGATATCGCCGTGATGGATCTCGAGGCTGACATCGTTCACTGCGCGGTTGGTTCCGCGCTTGAGGTTGAAGAAGCCGCCGCGTTCGGTGAAGTCCTTGGTCAGGCCCTTGATATCGACGCTGACCCGGGGGTCGCGGACATTCTGGGCATCGATCACGCGATCGCCATAGAGCGGCGGCACGGCCTCCATCAGACGTTTGGTATATTCGTGCTGGGGCGCTTCGAAGATCGCCTGCCTCGGTCCGGTTTCCACGACGCGGCCCTTCTGCATGACATAGACCCGGTCGGCGGTCTCGCGCACGACGCCGAGGTTGTGGGTGATCATCAAAAGCGACAGCCCCTCTTCCGCGACAAGCCGGTTCAGAAGGTTGAGGATCTCGGCCTGTGTCGTCACGTCGAGCGCGGTGCCGGGTTCGTCCGCGATCAGAAGGCGCGGGTTGTTCAGAAGCGCCATCCCGATCAGGACGCGCTGTCGCATGCCCCCCGACAGCTGCATCGGATAGCTGCCGAGAATGCGCCCGCCCTCGGGCAATTGCACCTTGCGCAGCGTGTCGATGGCGTGGTCCCGGCGTTCCGCCTTGCTGCGTGACCGGCCAAGTCGGACATCGGCATAGCGCAGGATATCGTCCATCTGCCGGCCGATCGTGAGGACCGGGTTGAACGACAGCATCGGGTCCTGAAGCACGATCGATATGCCCGTGCCCTTGATAATGTTGCGCGCCCGCCGGTCGAGGCCCAGAAGCTCCTGTCCCTCAAAGGTGATGGTGCCGCCGTCGACCTGCGCGGGCGGCATCGGCAAAGTGCCGATCACCGCGCGCATCGTCACGGTCTTGCCCGAGCCCGATTGCCCGATCAGGGCCACCCGTTCACCCTCGTTCACCGTCAGGTCAACGTCATGAAGCACACGCACCGTGCGCCCGTAATTGGAAAAGCTGATCGAGAGCTTCGATATGTCGAGGATCGGGGCCACTCAGGTCTCCACATCCATCATGTCGCGCAGACCGTCGCCCAACAGGTTGAAGCCGAGGATCGCATAAAGGATCGCAAGGCCCGGCATCAGCGCCTCCCACCAGTATTCAGGCAGGTATTCCGACCCGGTCGACACCATAGTCCCAAGGTCCGGCGTCGGCGGCTGCACACCAAGACCGAGGAACGACAAGGCCGCGCCGAAGAGAATGACAAAGCCCGCATCGAGCGAGATCTTGACCGAGATCGCCGAGATGCAATTGGGCAGCAATTCGCGGAACATGATGTGGAAATGGGAGGCCCCGGCCACGCGCGCGGCCTCCACGTAATCCTCGTTCATCTGGCCCTTCACGATCCGGTAGATCAGCCGCGTGTGCCACGTCCACCACAGCATGGTGATCGCGATCATCGCGTTGATCAGGTTGGGCGACAGGACAGCCGTGATCGCCAGCGCCATGGCCAGCGGCGGAATGGCCAGCATCACATCGGTGAACCGCATGATGATCGTCTCGGTCCAGCCACCGAAATAGCCCGCCGTCAAGCCAAGGACGACGCCAAAGGGCACCGCGATGCCAAGCACGCCCACCACAAGCCCCAGAGAGACGCGATAGCCATACAGAACCCGCGAGAAGATATCGCGGCCCACGTTGTCGGTGCCCATGAGGTGTTCCCACGTGGGGGCCCCATGACGATCCCGGAAATTCACGAGGTTTCCCGCGCTTTCGGGGCTGGGCGCCAGCCATGGCGCGAAGATCGCGCCAACGACCACGCTCAGCACGATGAAGGCGCCGATCATCGCGGCCGGGTTCTTGCTGAACCTGTACCAGGCCATCTGGCGGCTGGTCATGCCGCGACCGGCGCTCAGTTCCATGTCCGGCGCGCTCATCGTCTGGCCCTCAGTCGTTGTCGTGGGTCGAGAACGCCCAGAAGGATGTCGATGATCAGGTTCGCGAAGACGAAGAACACGCCCGAGACGAGGACGACCCCGATCACCGCGTTGAGATCCTTCTGCAGGATCGTCCGGACCCCGTAGCTCGCGATGCCGGGCCAGCCGAAGACGAACTCGACAACGAAGGCATTGCCGATCAGCGACGCGAATTCGAGCCCGAGGATCGTCAGCGGCGCCGTCGAGGCGATGCGCAGCATATAGCGCAGCGTGACCACGCGTTCGGGAATGCCATAGGCCCGCGCGCTTTCGATGAAATCACGGCTCGAGATCTCGATCATCGACGACCGTGTGATCCGCATGACCTGCCCGATCCCCGCCGCGGCCAGCGCGATCGACGGCAGGAACAGGTGGCGCAGCGCATCCGCGAAGACGTCCCATCGGCCCTGCAAGGCGCTGTCGATCAACAGCATGCCCGTCGGCCCGCGCACGAAATCCAGACCGGGATCAAGCCGGCCCGTCACGGGCAGGGACGTGAAATAATAGCTCGCCAGCAACTGAAGGATGATCGCAAGCACGAAGCCCGGAGTCACCACCCCGATCAGGGAAATCACCCGCGTGATGTTGTCGATCCAGCTGTCGCGATAGACGGCCGCCAGAACGCCCAGAGGGATCGAGATCACGATCTGAAGCACGATGGTAAAGAGCACCAGTTCCAGCGTCGCGGGCAGGGCGCCCATGATATCGTCCATCACGGGTCGGCTCGACAGAAGCGACTTGCCCAGATCGCCCTGCGCCAGCCCGCTAAGATAGGTCCAGAGCTGGACGAAGAACGGATCGTCGAGCCCCATTTCCTGCCGCATCTCGGCCACCTGGTCGGCGCTGGCAAGCGGGCCGAGCGCGATCCGCGCCGGATCGCCCGGCACGATCCGCGCGATCACGAAGATCAGCACGGCCAGGCCCACGAAGACCAGGAAAAGTGATGCAGCCCGTTGAAGAATATGCAGCAATGCGACAACCCCCACTGCTACCTTGACCAAAGGTTTCGCCGCAAATCCAGCGAAATTTTAGCCACCCTTAAAAAATCATCCGATCAATTGCGATGATCTGCACCATCTTCGTGCAAAGCGCCACTTTTCCGGGCGCCTCTGGACAGGGGCGGGCGGGGTTGGTCTAACGGACCGGCATTTTCGGAGAACGAGCATGGTCGACATCGCCACCCGCGTCTGGAACCACAAGTGGAAGATCGACCCCATCGTCCGGTCGCTCATCGACACGGATTTCTATAAACTGCTGATGTGTCAGTCGATTCTGCGCAACAAGCCCGACACGCAGGTCACCTTTTCGCTGATCAACCGCACGAAGGACATCCGGCTGGCGGAGCTGATCGACGAAGGCGAATTGCGCGAACAGCTCGATCACATCCGTTCCCTCTCGCTCAGCCGGGGCGAGTCGACATGGATGCGCGGCAACACCTTCTATGGCAAACGCTCCATGTTCTCGCCCGAGTTCATGGACTGGTTCGAAGACCTGCGCCTGCCGCCCTACCACCTCGAGAAACGCGACGGGCAATACGAGCTGACCTTCGAGGGCGCCTGGCCCGAGGTCATGCTGTGGGAGATCCCGGCGCTGGCCGTCCTGATGGAGCTGCGCGGCCGCGCGGTGCTCAAGGACATGGGCCGGTTCGAACTGCAGGTGCTCTATGCCCGCGCCATGACGAAGCTGTGGGAAAAGGTCGAACGCCTGCGCACGCTGCCCGATCTGAAACTCGCCGATTTCGGCACGCGCAGGCGGCATTCCTTCCTGTGGCAGGATTGGTGCGTGCAGGCCCTGACCGAAGGGCTGGGGCAGGCCTTTGTCGGCACGTCCAACTGCCTGATCGCCAAGAACCGCGATCTCGAGGCGATCGGCACCAATGCCCACGAACTGCCCATGGTCTATTCCGCGCTGGCCGGCGACGATGCAGAGCTGGCGCGCGCGCCCTATGACGTGCTGGCCGACTGGCACGAGGAACATGACGGCAACCTGCGCATCATCCTGCCCGACACCTATGGCACCGAAGGCTTCCTCAAGAACGCGCCCGACTGGCTCGCGGGCTGGACGGGCATCCGCATCGATTCGGGCGATCCGGCCGAGGGCGCCGAGGCCGCGATCCGCTGGTGGAAGGCGCGGGGGGAGGAGCCCGCGACGAAACTCATCATCTTTTCCGACGGGCTGGACGAGGAAAAGATCATCGAACTGCATTCCCGCTTCGCGGGCCGCGTGCGGGTGAGCTTCGGCTGGGGCACGATGCTGACGAACGATTTCCGGGGTCTGGCGGCGGGCGACGCGCTCGCGCCCTTCTCCCTCGTCTGCAAAGCCGTCAGCGCCAACGGACGCCCCACCGTGAAACTGTCCGACAACCCCAACAAGGCCATGGGGCCGGTTGACGAGATCACACGTTATAAGCGAGTATTCGGGGTAGGAGAGCAGGAGGCTCTGGAGGTGGTGGTTTAGGAGGTTCTATCCCCGTAATAATCGCTAGTGCGTTCGCCGAATTGGAACTTGAAAGTTGATTTAAGCCATTCTCTCTCCTCGTCCGATAGTCTTAGGCGATCAATTGTTCGTCGTATATGCTTCGATTTGGGGACGAAGTGTCGAAGGTCGATACCGCGCAGAGATATCTCTTCGAATAAGTGTGTGGTTGGTATCAAGTTGTCGCTCAATTGTCGTTTTCCATGACTTGGACTCCGCTTTACTCCAGCTAAGACATTAAGGATCGTTACTCGGGTAAATTCGTCCAAGAGCTTGTTGTGAGAGTAGCTACGTAGATAAGGTGACTTGCGGTATTCGTGTCGCCAATAGTCACTTTGTTTCATGCGTTCCGGAATAATATTTATGGTTCCAGGTGTCTTCGATCCGTCTCCTCGAAAAACGCTAAGCGGTGGCGATGATCCTCTTAAGGACCAGAGCTTGGCGATCTTCAGGCTCGAATGAGTGTTGTTGTCGACATTTTCATTGAAGTATTGCGTGATTGGATAAGCTGCAAAAGGTGGACGATCAATGACATCGTAGTGGGCCTCTGTTAGGTAAATGATGCTCTCTGTAGATTCATAGGGGGTCCTTTGTGGATCATTCTTTGCGCTTGCGATTTCCCGCCGCACTGCATCTAGGACCATTACCGGTTGGTAATGCTTTATGTCTTCATTTAGAAGGACTAGCAATGTCTCTTTTTTCTCGGAGAAGTTTGATTGATATGTAAGGAATTGTTTGTTAGCTTTCCCAATATGATTTCTTATTGCTGATTGTATCCTTAGGCGCATCTCAGCGCGATTTCTTGCAAGAATGTCTGTATTTTGAAAATGCTGATTTCCAAGAATTCCGAAAGCGATTGGCCAATCTTCAAGTTCTTTCTCGGGTTCTAAGATTTTTTCAATCTTTTGATTGGGATTGACCCGAAGTGTCTTGACTTCGATCAGGAGCTGATCTCTCCAGGCAAAGTCTGGTCGCTTATCTTTGTCTCCATCTTCATCTAGGCTGATCGCGCTAATCTGCTTCATGAAGTCAAAGAAGTCAGATTCAATATCTAGCTTTCGCTCAGGGCGTGTAACATACATCTAAACACTCACAATTCGAACTAGGATGAATCGGAAATTAAAGAGTATACGCTGCTGAATTTCCGCGCAAACATTAGGAAGGGCCTCTGAATACAAAGCCTCGTAAGTACTATATTGGCCGCCGCAACGCCTTCACCTCCCCCCGGACCTTCTTCGCCTTGATCCGGCGTTCCACGGAGCCGCGCGTGGGGCGGGTGGGGCGGCGTGTCTTGGGGGTCTCGGTGGACTTCGTGATCAGCTCCGCCAGCCTCTCCCGCGCGATCTCGCGGTTGCGGGCCTGGCTTCGGGTGTCCTGAACGAAGATCACCACTGCGCCGTCATTCGTCCAGCGCCGGCCCGCCAGCCGCCTGAGCCGCGTCTTGACCGGCCCGGGCAGGTGCGGTGAGCGTTCCGCCTCGAAGCGCAGTTCCACCGCCGTCGACACCTTGTTGACGTTCTGCCCGCCGGGGCCGGAGGCGCGGGTGAAGCTCTCCGTCAGTTCCCAGTCGGCGATTTCGATCTGATCGGTGATGCGCAATCCCATGGGCCACAGGATGGGGCGGGGCGGGGTATCTTGCAAGGGCGGGGCGGGGTATCTTGCAAGGGCGCGGCGCGCGGGCGCGGCCACGAAAAAGGGCCGCCCCGGCGATGGAGCGGCCCTTCGAAAGTTCCGGAGGTGAGGTCGGTTAGATCAGGTCGGCCTGCCTGTAAGCGCGGTCTAACCCATTGACCCACCTGGATTTATCAGCTCCAGGGGCTGCCCTAGAGATGCATCCTCCAAGCTGTCCCGACACCTTTCTCCAATCTCTTTCTCGACACTGGATCACCTCCTTTCTGAATGTTTCGCCTGAGAGGAGGTTTGCACAGATTTGGTGTATGTCAAATTAAAATACACCATGGATGGGAATTTTCACCCGGTCGTGACTGCCCGTTGTGCAAGCCGCTGCACAAGAAGGCGGAACGGGATCAAAGCGACAAGCGCGATGGCAAGCTTCACCCCCCAGTCCGCCACGGCCAGCGTCACCCAGAGCGGCGCCTCGGGCCCGACGGTCAGGAACGGGGCCGCGCCCTGCGCCCACGAGATCTCCGCATCCGGACCCGCGCCGAAGGACAGGGCGGCCGAGAAGGCGATGGTGAAGAAGAGCGCGGTGTCGACGGTCGAGCCGATCAGCGTCGAGGCCAGCGGCGCACGCCACCACGCCCCGTCGCGCAGCCGCGAAAAGATCGCCACGTCCAGAAGCTGCGCGACAAGGAAGGCGGTCGCCGAGCCCACGGCCACCCGCAGCGCGACGGCGGCGTATTCGTAGCCGTCCCCCTGCAGCATGATCTGCGTCCCGATCAGCGAACAGACGATGCCCGTGACAAAGCCCGCGAAGACGACGCGCCGGGCCGGGCCGGCGCCATAGACGCGGTTCATCACATCGGTGACGAGGAAGGCGAGCGGATAGGTGAAGGCGCCCCAGGTCAGCAGCCCGTCGAGGATCAGGAACTGAACAAGGATGTTGGAGGCCACGACGATGGCGGCCATGGCAAGAATGCCGGGGAGGAGTTTCATGGGATATGGTCCGTTTTGGCAAGGTTGCGGCACTTGGCCCCCCTTGGGTCAGGGGAACGCGGCGCAGATACGCGCCGGGCCGCGCCCCGTCAATCCCGCAAGCGGTATTCGACGATCTCGGTGCGCTGGAGCCAGTTGAAATTGTCGTCCGAAATCATGGTCAGGCGCAGCCCGTCGTCGGCCTGCCAGACCGAGATGCCCTCGAGGTTGTCGTGGCCCCCGGTCTCGAGGAGCGTCTCGAGGCCGCTGCCATCCAGCGCCACGCGGCGGATGCGCGTCCGGAAGCCGAGGCCGGTGAAATCCCGCTCGAGGATATAGAGCAGGTCATCGGGGCCGATATCCGCGCCCACCGGCAGGAACGGCCCGGTGCGCGGCAGATCGAACGCGACGGACCAGTCGGCGCCGTCATAGCAATAGACGGGAAAGGGCCGGTCAAGCCTGCCGGAGCGTTCAGGGATCGTGTAGATCCGGCCGTCCGGCCCGACCGCCAGCGCCTCGAGCGAGGCATTGTTGTTCAGGGCCCTGAAGGCCGCGGGACGGGGCAGGGCATATGGTACGCCCTCGGGGCCGGTTTCGGTGCGCACCCGCGTGGCGCCCTCGAAGCTGATGAACAGTTCGCCGTCGGGGGCGAGGGCCAGCCCCTCGCTGTCGGAGCGGCGCGGGGTCAGCAACCCGCCCGATCCATTGTCGAGGGGTCTCAGGGGCGCGGCCTCGATCCCGGTGATCCGGCCATCCGCGTCGCGGATGAAACGGCCCTCGGTGATCCGGCCCCGGTCGCTCAGCGCGATAAAGCCCAGCCCGTCGGGCAGCACCTCGATGCCGGAAAAGCCGCCAAAGGTTTCATCGGTTCCGCCATCCCAGACATGGGTCTGAAGATAGGTCAGCGCGTTCTCCTGCCCGCAGGCAGGCAGGGCCGTCCCGATCAGGAGGGCCGCCAGCAGCGGGGCAGATCGCATGGTCAGTCGCTGTTGAGAACGGCGGTGCAGGCGCCTGGCAGGTCGGCCATCGTCAATTCGCCGCGCGGGGTCGGTGCCGGTGCGTTCGGATCCGGCGGCGGCGGGTTGAGGATGTTGTTCACCCAGGTGCGGGCATCGTCGCAGCCATCGCCGGGCGGAGGAGGCGTCTGCGCCTCGCACTGGCGGTCACCGGGCGCGCAATTCAGGCGCACGTGGAAATGGTAGTGATGGCCCCACCAAGGCCGGATCTTGCGCAGCCAACTGCGATCGCCGGTGGCCCATTCACACATATCGACCTTGGCACCGGGAAAGATGAAGATGCGCGCGACCCTCGGGTCGGAGGCGGCGGCGCGCAACAATTCGCGGTGCTGTTCTGTCCAGTTGTCGTTGGTGTAGGCCCCTGCAGCGCGGCGGGTCGAGATCGAGGAGAGATCCTCGCGTTCCTGCGCCGTCAGATCAAGCCGCTGGGGCGGGAGCATCCAGATATCGATGTCGAGACCGGATTGATGGCTGGCATGGCCGGTCAGCATCGGGCCGCCACGCGGCTGGCTCATGTCGCCCACGTAGAGACCTGCCCAACCCGGCAGCGTCGCGGCGAACCGTGACAGGTCCTGCACATAGTCGATCGTCTGGGGCTGCGCCCAGTTGCGGTTGCGGCTCAGGCGCATGGCCTGCCATGTGGGTCCGGTTTCGGCCAGCTGCTCTGCACCGGCCTGACAGCCGCGGGCATAGCCGCCGATCGCTGCGGGCGACTGGCTCGAAGCGGTGGGGATGTAACCGAACAGCTGTTTGGCCACGCGGTTGTCGCCGGCATTCTGCGACGAAACGGAGGCCTGGGTGACGGAAGCTCCGCTATCGGTCTGGCACGCGGCGAGCAGGAGGGCCGCACAGATCGGTGCGACGAGGCGGGCGAGGGGGCGGATCATACGGTGCGGTCTCCGTCCTTGTTAACAAACATTAAGAGGATCAGGCCCATTACGAATAGCACGATCACCGGTGATATGCCCAGTCTCGGACTTTGGGTGATATAGGTCATTGTCCCGATCATGGCCGGGGCTATGAAGGCTGTGGCCTTGCCCGACAGGGCAAAAAGGCCGAACGCCTCGGTCGGTCTGTCGGGATGGGTGTGGCGCACCATCATGGACCGCGACGCGGTATAGAGGCCGCCGCCCGCGCCGCCGATGATCGCACCGCAGATGTAGAAGACGATGTCGGGCAGGTTCGATCCTTCCGCAAGCGGCACGCCGTAGAACTGCTCTCGTGACATTGCGACGATGGTTGTGCAGACAAGGATCAGGATCAAGATACAGAAGATGATCACCGGACGGGGACCGAATTTCGCATCGAACCGGCCCGCCACATAGGTAAAGATCGCCGCGGTGATCGCGCCCACGATACCGAAGACAGCGATCATCGTCAGCGACCAGTCAAGCACCAGAACCGCATAGACCCCGCCAAAGCCGTACAGCGCATTCAGCGCATCGCGGTAGAACATCGATGACAGCAGGAAGCCTTTCAGGCTGTCCCGACCGGCGATGGATTTGAGCGAATTCCAGAAATCGACCATCGCCAGACGGAAGCCGCCGGTCTTGACCACCGGGCGCACTTCGCGGACCCACATGAAATAGGGGATCATGAAGATGATGTACCAGATCGCGATGATGGGGCCGACAATCCGGGTGCCCTCACGCAGTTCCGGATCGAGGCCAAGGGCCGGGGCCGCGCCCAGAAGGGTCGTGCCGCTGTCGGCATTCGCCTCGAAGAAGAACAGAAGCATGATGGCCAGACCAGAGACGCCGCCCCAATATCCCAGCGCGGCGCCCGCGCCGCTGATCCGGCCCACATCCTCTTCGGTGCCCAGCCCGGGTAATTGGGCATTCGTGAAGATCAGGGCGAATTCCGCGGCGACGAAGGCGATGGAAAACGCGATCAGGCCGAACCAGAGCGCCGATCCGTCAGGCACCATCAGCCACAGCGACGCTGTCGCCACGATATAGACGGCCGAGAACGCCACGATCCACGGCATCCGCCGCCCGGTGCTGTCGGCATAGGCGCCGAGAACCGGGCCGACAAAGGCGATGAACAGGCCCGCCATCGTCTGGCCCAGCGACCAGATCGATTGCGCCTGTGCATCTGCGGCCTCGGCCGTCATGCCCTGCGTGGCGAAAAGCTCGGTCGCGACCGAGGCGAAATACGGCCCGAAGATGAATGTCAGCCCCAGCGTATAGAAGGGCTGCGTGGCCCAGTCGAACGCCATCCATCCCCAGATCCGCTTCTTTGCCGATACGGTCATTACCTGTCCCTTGTTCCGGGTCGAGATAGAGACCCGATTCTGAGGTCGTGGCAAGGTGACAATGGTTCGGCGTCAAAGTCAGGCCGCGTCGGCTTTCCTGCTCTGGTCCGTTGAAAGGCACGCCGGGGGCCAGGGTCGTGTGGCATCGGCCGCGATCCAGTTGTCGACCCAGTCGGGCAGGTCCGGCGATGGTTGCGTCCGCCCGAGGGCGTTCTGGACACGCGGTGTCGGCACGATCCCGTTCGCATCTGTCACCACCGCGCGCACAAGCGCCTGCATGGCGCAGGTCTCGCCGATCCAGATCGACTGATCGAGATACATGAACCGGTCATCCCAGCCGACACATCGGCTGCACACCGTGAACCGCGCGAAGGGGCGGATGCGCTTGCGGAACCTGACCGAGATACCCGCAAGTGTCAGGGCCCAGCCTTCGCGGCGCAACACTCCCAGCAGGCCTGTCCGCTGCGCAAGCCCGGTGCGGCCGAGGTCGAGGATCGTCAGGATCCGTCCGTTGTTCATCTCTAGAAAGATGTCGATATCCTGCGGCCAGCAGCGATGCCGCGACAGGTGCTCCCCGTCGAGCGGCAGGGGCGCGGCCCGCCTGTTTCGCAGGTATTCGAGGGCCAGTCGGACAATCGGGTACATCGGCGGTCGTTTCATCACCATGGAGCAGTCGCTGCCAAAGCTGCCACGGGTCGCCACAGGGTCAATGGTGACCTCGCGGCAGGGGATTGCCCTTTGCGGCCTGTGCCCCTACCTCCTGTGTTCAGCAATAAGGCGGCCCGGCCCGCAAAGATGGAAAGGCGAAAGATGCAATCGTTGTACGAGATCCTGATGCTCATCCTGGGCGTCGCCCGTTTCTTCATCTTCGCCCATTTCATCATGAGCTGGCTGATCAGTTTCCAGGTCCTGAACGTCAGGCAGCCTCTGGTGGCCCAGATCTGGTATGGCCTCAATCGTCTGCTCGAGCCGATCTATGCCCCGATCCGGCGGATCCTGCCCAACATGGGCGGGCTCGACCTGTCGCCGATCGTGGCGCTGTTGGGCGTTTATGCGCTGGAAATCATCCTGCGGAACAATATCGCGCTTTTCGTCTGACCTGATCTGATCCGGGCCCGCCCGGATCGCCTTGCAGGGTTGCAGCCCATGTGAGACGTTATGGCCAATCAAGATCGAGGCCATTCAGAGCAGGCTGCCCAGATGAACGCCGTCCCGCTGTTGCGAGATGTCTTTGGATTCGACAGTTTCCGCCCCGGTCAGGCGGAAATCGTGGATGCCGTGGCCGAAGGCCGCGACACGTTGGCCATCATGCCGACGGGCGGCGGAAAATCGCTGTGTTTCCAGCTGCCCGCCCTGATGCGGGGCGGTGTCACGCTGGTCGTCTCGCCACTGATCGCGCTGATGCGCGACCAGGTGCGGGGCTTGCGCGAGGCCGGGGTCGAGGCCCATGCGATGACCTCCGGCAACACGGAAGAAGAGACCGAGGCCGTCTGGTCTGCGCTGTCGCGCGGCGAGGTCAAGCTTCTTTATATGGCGCCGGAGCGGTTGGCTTCGGGCGGCACCCAGCGCATGCTGCGCGAGGCGGGCGTCGGGCTCATCGCGGTGGACGAGGCCCATTGCGTCAGCCAGTGGGGGCATGATTTCCGGCCCGATTACCTCAGGATCGGCGAATTGCGCGCCGCGCTCGACGTGCCTCTTGCGGCCTTTACCGCAACAGCGGATGCCGAAACCCGCGACGAGATCGTGGAACGGCTTTTCGGCGGGCGGAAACCGACGATCTTCCTTCGCGGATTCGACCGCCCCAACATCCATCTGGCCTTTGCGGTGAAGGACAGCCCCCGCAAGCAGATCCTCGGCTTTGCCGGGGCGCGGAAGGGCCAGTCGGGCATCGTCTATTGCGGCACAAGGGCGCGAACGGAAACGCTGGCGCAGGCGCTGCGCGAGGCGGGTCATTCCGCCTGCCATTATCACGGCGGGATGGAGGCCGAAGCCCGCCGCGAGACCGAACGCCGGTTCCAGCAGGAAGACGGGCTGATCGTGGCCGCGACAGTGGCTTTCGGGATGGGCATCGACAAGCCCGATATCCGCTGGGTGGCCCATGCCGACCTGCCCAAATCGATCGAAGCCTATTATCAGGAGATCGGCCGGGCCGGCCGCGATGGTGCGCCTGCCGAAACTCTGACGCTCTTCGGCCCTGACGATATCCGCTTTCGCCGCACCCAGATCGACGAGGGTCTCGCCCCGCCCGAACGCCGGGCGGCGGATCATGGCCGTCTGAATGCACTTCTGGGTCTGGCCGAGGCACTGGGCTGTCGGCGTCAGGCGCTTTTGTCCTATTTCGGCGAAGAGGCCGCACCTTGCGGCCATTGCGATCTGTGCGACACCCCGCCCGAGACGTTCGACGCCACGACCCCCGTGCGCATGGCCTTGTCCGCCGCTCTGCGGACCGAGGAATGGTTCGGCGCGGGGCATCTGATCGATATTCTTCTGGGCGCAGATACCGAAAAGATCCGCGCCCGCGGGCACGAAAGCCTGCCCACCTATGGCGTGGGCCGTGACTATGACAAACGCCAGTGGCAGGCGATCTTCCGGCAGATGATGGGTCATGACCTGTTCCGCCCGGATCCCGAACGGCACGGCGCGCTCAGGATGACCGAGAAGGCCCGTCCCATCCTGCGCGGCGAGGACACGATCACCCTGCGCAAGGACACGATCCGGGCCGCGCGGGGCGAAGGCCCCAAGGTCCGCACGCTGGTCAGCGAAGAGGATGCGCCGCTTCTGTCCGCGCTCAAGGCCAAACGCCGGGCGCTGGCCGAACAGGCGGGCGTTCCCGCCTATATCATCTTCAACGATCGCACGCTGATCGAGATGGCCGAGACGCGGCCCCGGTCGCTTGACGATATGGCCGGGATCGGCGGCGTGGGGGCGAAGAAGCTCGAACGCTATGGCAATGCCTTTCTCGCTGTGATCGCGGGCGAGGCCGAGGCGATGCATCCCAGTCGCCGCAGGCTTGCGGGCCGGACGGAAGGCGCGCTCTATGACAGGCTTCTGGCCGCGCAGGCCGAGCTGGCCCGTGGCGACGACGGCACCGGCAAACCGATGCAATGCCCCGCCGGGGTGCTGGCGCGCGTGTCGCGGCAAAAGCCGCGCGACATGGCCGAACTGGAACGCCTGATCGGCGAGCGCCACGCCGAACGTTTCGGCGAAGCGTTCCTGAGCATCCTCGAAGACGGATAGGTCACGGCCCGGGCTGGCAATCGGCGGGGCGCGTGATACATCGTCAGATCACTCAGGACCGATCCGCAGGAGGCGCCCCCGTGCTGACCGTCATTTCTCCGGCCAAATCTCTCGACATGACGCCGGTTTCCGTCGAAGCGACCGACCCGATCTGGCAGGAAGATGCCCTGCGTCTGGCCAAGACCGCGCGCAACCTGCCGCTCAAGGGCCTCAAGGACCTGATGGATATATCGGACGATCTGGCCCGGCTGAACCGCGACCGGTTTCGCGACTTTGCGGAGGCGCCCGAACCCGAGGCGACGCGCCCGGCGGCTTTCGTTTTTGCGGGCGATACCTATCAGGGGCTTGAGGCCCGGACGCTCGATCCCGACGATCTGGCATGGGCTCAGGATCACCTGCGTATCCTGTCGGGTCTCTACGGGCTCTTGCGGCCGCTGGACGCGATCCAGCCCTACCGGCTGGAGATGGAGAGCCGCCTCAAGACGCGGCGCGGCAAGTCGCTGTATGAGTATTGGGGCGATCAGATCGCCAAGGCGCTGAACGCCCAAGCCGACGAACTCGGCGCGGACACGCTCGTCAATTGCGCGAGCGAGGAATATTTCCGCGCCGCCGATCGCAAGGCACTCAAGCTGCGGGTCGTGACCCCCGTCTTCATGGAGCTGAAGGACGACAAGCCCCGCATCGTGAGCTTTTTCGCCAAGCGGGCGCGCGGCGCGATGGCGCGCTACGTCACCGAGAATCGCCTGACCGACCCCGATGATATCCGGGGCTTTGCCACCGGCGGTTATGCCTTCGATCCCGATCTGAGCGAGGGCGACAAGGTCGTGTTCGTGCGGGATTATCCGCAAACCTGACCCGAAAGTCGGGAAAACCCGAAGTATTGTTGCCCGCCTGCTCTGTTGCCTGAGACGGGCGCGGCATGCGATGATGTTCCCCCGGGATATCCATGAGGGGATCGGATCATGCGCCTTGTCATCGCCCTTTGGGTCGCGCTTGTTTGGCCAGTTGTCGCCTTCGCGCAGGACCCGGTTCCAGATGCCCGGTCGGTGATCTCGCGGGATGTGGATTTTCCGGGCGGCGACCTGGCGGCGATCTTCGACACGACGCTCGATGCCTGCGAGGCGGCGTGCCTTGCCAACAGCCAATGCACGGCATTCACCTTCAACCAACGCTCGGATAGCTGTTTTCCGAAGGTCGATGCCGGGGTCGTTGCACCCTACGAGGGTGCGGTGTCGGCGCGGATCCTCAGAACGCCCGAGATCGTGCGCCAGAGGGCCGCGACCCGCGCGGCCGAGCTGGGCTTTCTGCCGTCAGCTGCCATCGCGGAGGCACGGGATCTTGCCGCTCGGATCGGCCGGCTGCATTCGGTCGATGAATTCGGCGCCCGCGACCTGCTCGATGCCGCCGCGCAGGCGCGCAATGCTGGAAACCTTCTCTCGGCCCTGCGCCTGACGGGGGCCGCCACCGCGCTCACCGACGAGCCGTCGCATTGGCTGGAATACGGGCGGCTGGCCCGCACCGTCAGTGGCGAGACGTCGCAGGAAACGAACCGCATCCGCCGCAGCGCGGTGCCGGCAATGCTCAACGCCTATCTCAGGGCCGAATCGCCCGGCATCCGCGCCACGATCCTGAACGAGCTGGCCCTTGCGCTGGAGGATCGCGACGAGGGGCGGCTGTCGATCCCGGTCCTGCGCCTGTCGATGGACCTTGCCCCGCGCCGCGATACCGAGGCCGCGCTTGACCGCGCCATCGGGCTCTACGGGTTCCGCGTCGCCGATACCGAGGTCGAGAGCGACAGCGCGACCCCGCGCATCTGCGCGTTGTTCTCGGAGCCGCTGGTGCAGGCCGGGGTCGATTACACCCCCTATGTCCAGCTGCCCGACCCGAGGCTGGCGGTGTCGGTCGACGGGGCAAAGCTGTGCGTTGACGGCGTGGCCCACGGCGAACGCTACCGCGTCGTGCTGCGCGAGGGCCTTCCGGCGGAAAGCGGCGAAGCGCTGGCCCGCGCGGTCGAACTGACCCTCTATGTCCGCGACCGCAGCCCGTCCGTCAGGTTCACGTCGCGCTCCTATGTTCTGCCGCGGATGGGCGAGATCGCGATCCCGGTGGAAACCGTGAACCTCGACACGGTTGATCTGAGCCTCTCGCGGGTGAGCGAACGCAACATCCTGCGCGCCATCCAGGAGGACCTTTTCGCAAGCCCGCTCTATGCCTGGCAGGAGGAATTCTTCGAGGACCGGATCGGCACCCCGTTCTGGGCGGGCACGGCCTCCGTCGGCGGAGAGTTGAACCGCGACACGCTCAGCCGTCTGCCCCTGACCGAGGCGCTGGAGGGGCAGCCCCCCGGTGTCTATGTGCTGCAGGCCTCGGTGCCCGGCGCCGATCCCTATGATCAGCCGCCCGGCACGCAATGGTTCGTGCTGTCGGATATGGGCATCACGACGATGCAGGGCGTGGATGGCCTGACGGTCGTCGTCCGGTCGCTTGGCGATGCCAGCGCGGTCGAGGGCGCGACGGTTTCGCTGTTGTCGCGGGCGAATGCCGTGCTGGGCGAGGCCGTAACCGATGCGCAGGGTGTGGCCAGCTTCGCCCCCGGCCTCGCGCGCGGCACCGGGGCAGAGGCGCCGGGCCTTGTGACCGTGCGCAATGGCGAGACGGACCTCGGGTTCCTGTCCTTGACCGATCCGGCCTATGACCTGTCGGACCGCGGGGTCGAGGGCCGCGAACCCGCGCCGCCCATCGACGTGTTCCTGACGACCGACCGGGGCGCTTACCGCGCCGGCGAAACGATCTGGACCACGGCGCTGATGCGCGATCAGCAGGCGGCAGGTCTGGCCGGCGTCCCGCTGACCGCGGTTCTGACGCGGCCCGATGGCGTGGAATACAGCCGGATGACCTCGGTCAACGATCTGTCGGGCGGCCATGTCTTTGCGCTGCCCGTCGCGGGCTCTGCCCCGCGCGGCACCTGGCGGATCGAGGTGCTGGCCGACACCGACGCCGAGCCACTGGCCGCAACGCAGGTTCTGGTCGAGGATTTCCTGCCAGAGCGCATCGATTTCGAGATGGTGACAGCGCCGGCTTTCCGGCTGGGCGAACCGGCCGAGGTCGCGGTGCAGGCCAATTACCTCTTTGGTCCGCCCGCGCCGGGCCTGCCGATCGAGGGCAATGTGCTTGTCCTGCCGCGCCGGGCCCATGACGACTGGCCGGGATATATCTTTGGTCGCTACGATGCGGCGATCGACGCGCGTTCCAACGGGTTCGGCTTCGACAACGAGACCGGGCAAGATGGTGCGGCCACCATCGGCTTCGATCTGCCCGACTTCCCCGAGGATATCAGCCAGCCGATGCTGGCCCGGATCACGATGCAGGTCGCCGAAGGCTCGGGCCGCCCGGTGGAACGGCGGGTCGATGTGCCGGTCCTGCCCGATCTGCCGATGATCGCCATTCGCCCCGGTTTCGACGGCGTGGTCCCCGAGGGCGGCGAGGCACGGTTCAGCGTGATCGGATTGTCCCCGGCGGTGGAGCCTCTGCCGATGGAGGTGACCTGGACGGTCAATCGCGTCCGGCGCACATACCAATGGTATCAGCTCTTCGGCGACTGGAGCTGGGAGCCCACCGAGACGCGCAGCCGCGTGGCGACAGGCACGCTGACACTCGATGGCGGGCCGGCCGAGATTGCCGTTCCCGTGGATTGGGGCCGCTACGAGATCGTGGTCGAGAGGACCAATGGCGCCTATGTCTCGGCCTCGACCGATTTCTATGCCGGCTGGTATGCGCCGGCCGACGCGGGCGCGACCCCGGATTTCCTTGACGTCTCCCTCGATGCCGAGAGCTATGAGATCGGCGATACGGCGACTTTCCGGATGGTGCCGCGCTATGCCGGCACGGCCCTTGTCACGGTGATGACCAACCGCCTCGTGGCGATGGAGGTGGTCGAACTGTCCGAGGGCGAAAACAGCATCACCCTGCCGGTCACCGAGGAATGGGGCGCGGGCGCCTATGTCAGTGCCAGTGTCCTGCGGCCGATGGATGTGGATCAGGGCCGGAACCCGGCCCGCGCGCTGGGTCTTGCCTATGCGGGCGTCGCGCCGGGCGACCGCCTGCTGGACGTCTCGCTTGACTGGAACGGCGATTTGGCGCCGCGCGGGCCGCTCGATGTGGGTGTAACGGTCGCGGGGATCGCCCCCGGCGAACGCGCGCATGTCACGCTGGCGGCGGTGGATGTCGGTATCCTCAACCTCACCGGCTTCGACGCGCCCGACCCCGAGGGCCATTACTTCGGCCAGCGCAAGCTTGGTGTTGAGTTGCGCGATGTCTATGGACGGCTGATCGACGGGATGAACGGCGCCGCGGGGATCGTCCGGTCCGGCGGTGACAGTCAGGCAGGGATGGATCGTCAGGCCCCGCCGCCCACCGAGGAACTGGTGGCGTTCTTCTCCGGCCCTGTCACCGTCGATGCATCGGGCCGGGCCGAGATCGGGTTCGAGCTACCGGCCTTCAACGGCACGGTGCGTCTGATGGCCGTGGCCTGGTCGCCCACCGGCGTCGGTCAGGCCTCGGAGGATGTGATCGTGCGTGATCCGGTCGTCGTGACGGCCAGCGTGCCCCGGTTCCTCGCACCCGGTGACCGGTCGCGCCTCCTGCTCGAGGTGGTTCATGCGGACGGGCCAGCTGGGCAAATGGAACTGAGCATCACAAGCGATGGCCTGACGGTCGATGCCGCTGCCACGCCAGGCACTTTCCAGCTGGGCGAGGGCGAACGCCGCGATTTCGAAATCGGGCTTTCGGCCACCGCCGTCGGCCAGCACGAGATCACGGTGACGCTCACGACGCCCGACGGGGCGGTCCTGACAAAGGACCTGTCAATCCCGGTGATGCGCAACGATCCCGAGGTCAGCCGCGTGTCGCGCCTGACGCTCGATCCCGGGGCGACCTTCACCTTCGATGATCAGGTCTTCGCAGGGTTCAGCCCCGGCACCGGATCGGCGGCCCTGTCGATCGGACCCTTGGCGCGGTTCGATGCGCCCGGCCTTCTGACGACGCTTGACCGCTATCCCTATGGCTGCACCGAGCAGCTGACGTCCCGGGCGATGCCGCTTCTGTATTTCGATGAGGTGGCCTCGGCTCTCGGCCTTGTGGAGGAACGGCAGGTTGCGCAGCGGATCAACGAGGCGATCCTCGAAATCCTCGGCAACCAGGATGCCAACGGGGCCTTCGGCCTCTGGGGGCCGTATTCGGGCGATCTGTGGCTGGATGCCTATGTCACCGATTTTCTGAGCCGCGCACGGGGCCGCGATTTCGACGTGCCCGAAATCGCCTGGACCACGGCGATGGACAATCTGCGCAACCGCGTGAACTACGCCCCCGATTTCGAAAGCGGGGGGCAGGATATCGCCTATGCGCTGATGGTGCTGGCGCGAGAGGGTGCGGCCTCGGTCGGGGATCTGCGCTATTACGTCGATGAAAAGGCCGATGCCTTTACCACCCCGCTGGCCTCGGCCCAGCTTGGGATGGCGCTGGCCTATTATGGCGATCAGCTTCGTGCCGATATCATGTTCCGTCAGGCGATGGCCCGGATCGCGCGCCTGCCGCCCGAGCCCGAAGGCTCGGTCTGGCGCTCCGATTACGGCACCCAGCGGCGCGATGTGGCCGCGGTTCTGGCGCTCGCCGTCGAGGCCGGGACGGATGCGGTCGATCCCGCGCTTCTGACCGGCCGGCTGGCCCGGGCCGGCGAACGTGTCTCGACGCAGGAGGCTGTCTGGACGCTTCTGGCCGCCGATGCGTTGATCGACGATCTGCAGACCAGCGGGATCACCATCGACGGCGCGCTGCCTGACGGCCCGCTTGTCCGTCTGCGCGAGGATCGCGTGGAGGCTGCACCGGTTGCCATCCGCAACACCGGAACCGCGCCCACGGATCTGACGGTCACCAGCTTTGGCGTGCCCGAGGATCCGCTGCCTGCCGGCGGAAACGGCTACGCGATCGAGAGGGCCTATTTCTCGATGGAGGGCGCGCCCGTGACCGCCGCAGAGGTCGAGGTCGGCACCCGGCTTGTAACCGTCCTGACGGTGACGCCGTTCGGGCGGCAGGACGCGAGGCTGATGGTGGATGACCCTCTGCCCGCGGGGTTCGAGATCGACAATCCGAACCTGCTGCGTGGCGGTGATATCCGGGGCCTCGACTGGCTGGACCCGGTCCGGGGCGAGGCGGCGGAATTCCGGCAGGACAGGTTCCTCGCCGCCGTCAACTACCGTTCGGATGCGCCATTCCGTCTGGCCTATATCGTGCGCGCCGTGTCGCCCGGTGAGTTCCATCACCCCGCCGCCAGTGTCGAGGATATGTATCGGCCCCAGATGCGCGCCCGGACCGATACGGGCCGGCTGGTCATCACTGACTAGGACATGGGCCTCTTGCGCAGATCCCCGAGGCCCGGCCGCTGGTTTCTGGCCCTTGCGCTGATGCTGTGGGCCGGCGGCGCGGCCCGTGACGGGTTCGACCGGTTCATCGACGCGACCGTGATCCCGCCGCTTGCCATCGATCGCTCTGTCGAGGTGCTCGACCGCAATGGGGACCTCCTGCGTGCCTATACGGTTGCGGACGGGCGCTGGAGGCTCGCGGTGGGGCTCGATGCCGTTGATCGGGGCTATGTCGATATGCTCGTGCGCTATGAGGATAAACGGTTCTGGACCCATCCGGGCATCGACCTCCGGGCCATTGGTCGGGCCGCGGCGCAGGGGCTGCGCTATGGGCGGCTGGTCTCGGGCGGCTCGACGCTGACGATGCAGGTGGCCCGGCTGATCGAGAATTCCGGAACCGGAAGCTGGCAGGGCAAACTGCGCCAGATGCGTGTGGCCCTTGCGCTGGAACGGCGGCTTGGCAAGGAGGAGATCCTGACGCTCTACCTCAACCATGCGCCGTTCGGCGGCAATCTCGAAGGGGTGCGGGCGGCAAGCTATGCGTGGTTCGGCAAACCGCCCCGAAGGCTGACGCCGGCCGAGGCGGCACTTCTGGTGGCGATCCCGCAATCGCCCAACACGCGCAGGCCCGACCGTGATCCGGACACCGCCCATGCCGCCCGCGACCGGGTGCTTGAACGGATGCGCGGGGCAGGGCTTCTTGATCCCGAAACGGTCGCGGCCGCGCTGACCGAGCCGTCACCGCGCGTCCGGCGCGATTTCCCGATCCTCGCGCCGCATCTGTCGGACAGGGCCCGGATCACCGATCCGCTGGCCGATGTGCACGCCCTGACCCTCGCGCGGGACATGCAGACCCGGATGGAGGATCTGGCCGCGCAGGCAGTGGAACATCGCGGCGACAAGTTGCAGATCGCCCTGATGGTCGCCGATCACCGCACGGGCGAGATCCTCGCCTCGGTGGGCTCTTCGGCTTATACCGCCGATGCGCGCGAGGGCTTCGTCGATATGACACAGGCGCTTCGCTCCCCGGGATCGACGCTCAAGCCGCTGATCTACGGGCTGGCCTTCGACCGGGGGCTCGTGCATCCCGAAACGCTGATCGCGGACCGGCCGGTCGATTTCGACGGCTACCGCCCGCAGAATTTCGACGGGCTGTGGCGGGGCGAATTGCCGGTGCGCGATGCGTTGCGCCTGTCGCTCAATGTGCCGGTTGTGAGCCTGACCCATGCGCTGGGCCCCGATCACCTGATTGCGGGGCTGCGCAGGGCCGGGGTCGAACCGGTGCTTCCGGGCGGTCGGCCCGGTCTGGCGATTTCGCTGGGCGGGATGGGCCTGCGGCTGGAGGATCTGGTGGCGCTTTTCGGCAGCATCGCCAACGGAGGCGAGCGGATCGATCTGCGCTGGCATCCGCAGCCTTCGGCCGGTTTCCGGCCCGAGCGTGTCATGGGAAGCGCGCCCGCGTGGCAGGTGGCCGATATCCTGCGCGAGACACCCCGCCCGCCCGGCGTCGCGGATCGCGAGATCGCCTTCAAGACGGGCACGTCCTACGGGCATCGGGACACCTGGGCCATAGGGTTCGACGGGCGCCACGTGGTCGGCGTCTGGATGGGCCGGGCCGACGGGACCCCGGTGCCGGGTGTCTTTGGCGGCGCGCTCGCGGCCCCTGTCCTGTTTTCGGCCTTCGAGAGGATCGGCGAGGTCGAACCGCTGCCGCCGCCACCGCCGCAGACCCTCTTGCTGGGTCACGGCGGCCTGCCGCAGCCGCTGCGCAGGTTCGCGCCTCCGGGCGGCGGCGGGTTCGAGGCCGGGCCCGAGATCGCCTTTCCGCCCGATGGCGCCGTGGTCGAGGGCACGGCGCTGACGGCCCGGGTTCAGGGGGGCGTCGCGCCCTTTACATGGCTGGCCAACGGTGCGCCGGTCGCCACCAGCCGCACCCGACACACCGTGCTTGACGGGTTGGGGCCGGGGTTTTCCGACCTCACGGTGATCGATGCCGAAGGCCGGTCGGCAGCGGTATCGTTCCGTCTGGACTAGAGCCGTTCGATCGCCAGCGCGATGCCCTGACCTCCGCCGATGCACATGGTGATCAGGGCGCGCTGTCCGCCGATCCGGTCCAGTTCATACATCGCCTTGATCGTGATGATCGCCCCCGTCGCGCCGACCGGATGGCCCAAGGCGATGGCCCCGCCGTTGGGGTTCACCTTCTCCGGATCGAGGCCGAGGCCGCGATTTACGGCGATGGCCTGCGCGGCAAAGGCTTCGTTCGATTCGATCACGTCGAAATCCCCGACTGACAGGCCCGTTCGTTTCAAGAGCGCCTCGACCGCTGGGATCGGGCCGATCCCCATCACCTCGGGTCGCACGCCCGCATGGGCATAGCCCAGCACGCGGAACCGCGGCGTCAGCCCCGCGGCTTCGGCCGCGCCGGCCCGGGCGAGGACGAGGGCCGCCGCCCCGTCATTGATGCCGCTCGCATTGCCCGCCGTGACCGAGCCGTCCTTGCGGAAGGCCGGACGCAGGCCCGCCAGGGCCTCTGGGGTCGTGGACTTGGGGTGCTCGTCAGTGACGAAGTCGACGGTGTCCCGGCGGACCCGCACTTGGACAGGGACGATCTGTTCGGCAAAGCGCCCCTCGGTGATCGCCCGCGCGGCCCGGGCCTGGCTCTCGAGGGCGAAGGCATCCTGATCGGCGCGGCTGACGCCATTTTCGCTGGCCACGTTTTCGGCCGTCACGCCCATGTGCCCGGTTCCAAAGGGGCAGTTCAGCGCGCCCAGCATCATGTCGAGGCTCCGGACATCGCCCATCTTCGCGCCCCAGCGCGCATCGGGAAGGATGAAGGGCGACCGGCTCATCGCCTCGGCTCCGCCGGCAAGTGCGAAATCCGCATCTCCCAGCGCCAGCGATTGCACCATCGACACGATCGCCTGCGCGCCCGACCCGCACAGCCGGTTCACGTTCATCGCGGGCACGCTGTCGGGGATGCCGGCCTCCATCGCGGCGATCCGGCTGAGATACATGTCGCGGGGCTCGGTGTTGATGATGTGGCCGAAGGCCACATGGCCGATCCGGTCGGGTGCGACGTCGGATCGCTCCATCGCCGCGCGGGCGACGATCGCGCCAAGCGTCGATGGCGGTGTTCCCGCAAGTGCTCCGCCGAAGGTGCCGATGGCCGTGCGTGCGCCGCCAAGGATGACGATGTCGTCGTTCATGATGTCCTCCCGAATTGTCGTTGCGCGGACTTTGCCCGCCCGCACCCTTGATGTCAGCCGTGACGTGTCGTCCGGTTCTGGTCGCTTGACAAGACCGCGCCGATATCGCCCAACTTCCGTTATGACGGAGGCCGCCGACGATATCCTGAAACGTTTGCCCACCCGCCTGCGAGAGGCGCGGCAGGCGCAGGGGCTGTCGCTGGATGCGGTGGCCAAGCTCTCGGGCGTCTCGCGCAGCATGGTCAGCCAGATCGAGCGCGGGGATTCGTCGCCCACCGTGGCCACGCTGTGGAACCTGACCCGGGCGCTGGGTGTCGATTTCGCGGGCCTTCTGGATGCCGGGACCGCGTCTCGCGGGATCGAGGTTGTCCGGGCCGGGCAGGTGCCGTCGATCACCGGGATCGGTCACGGCTGCCGCATTCGCATCCTTTCGGCGCCGGAACAGGTCGGCGCGCACGAGGTCTATGACATCACGCTTGCAGCCGGTGGCGCGCTCGAGAGCGATCCGCACGGGCCCGGCGCCTCCGAACAGCTCAGCGTGCTGGAGGGCTCTGTCCTGATCCGGTCGGGCGAGGCCGAAGAGCGGCTGGGCCCGGGCGATACCGCCCGCTATGCCGCCGATCTGCCCCATGCGATCCGGGCCGATGGCGGCGCGGCGCGGGTCTTTCTGATCGTGGTCACGCCCTAGGTCACGAGCCGGCCTCGTGTCCGTTAAGTTGACATTTTGTCCTAAATATTGGATAATTGTTCTCAGGAGGCATTATGACCCAAGCATTTCACAATGACATCGTCGACCGCCTGACCGAGATCCGGGAGGCTGGGTTGTGGAAGACCGAGACGGAACTCACCTCGCCGCAGGCAAGTCATGTCATGACGGGCGAGGGGCGCGACCTGATCAACCTGTGCGCCAACAATTACCTCGGTCTGGCCGATCATCCGGCCCTGATCGCCGCGGCCTCCGAGGCGATGGACACCCATGGCTGGGGCATGGCGTCCGTCCGGTTCATCTGCGGCACGCAAGACCTGCACCGACAGCTGGAACAGCGGCTTGCGGCCTTTCTGGGGCAGGATGACGCGATCCTGTTCGCCGCCTGCTTCGACGCGAACGGCGCGGTGTTCGAGCCGCTTCTGGGACCCGAGGATGCCGTGATCTCTGACGCGCTGAACCACGCGTCGATCATCGATGGCATCCGGCTGTGCAAGGCACGCCGCTATCGCTTCGCGAACTCGGACATAAACGAACTTGAGGCCCGGCTGAGGGAAGCACGGGACGGCGGGGCCCGGCATGTGATGATCGCCACGGACGGCGTCTTTTCCATGGATGGCTACCTCGCCAAACTGCCCGAGATCCGGGCGCTGGCCGATCGCTATGACGCGCTTGTCATGGTGGATGATTGCCATGCGACTGGCTTCATGGGGCCAAAGGGGGCGGGGACGCCCGCGCATTTCGGCCTGCGTGCCGATATCCTGACCGGCACGCTGGGCAAGGCGCTGGGCGGCGGGATCGGCGGCTATGTCGCGGCGTCGCAGCCGGTGGTCGATCTGCTGCGCCAGCGGGCGAGGCCCTACCTGTTTTCCAACAGCCTGCCGCCTGCGGTGGCCGCGGCTTCGCTTGCCGCTCTCGACCTTGTCGAGGCGGGCGACGATCTGCGCGCCAAGTTGTTCGAGAACACCGCCTATTGGCGCGCGGGGCTCGAGGCGCGGGGCTTTGACTGCCTGCCCGGAGAGCATCCTATCGTCCCCGTCATGACCTATGACGCGCGCCGTGCCCAGGAACTGGCCGCCCGGCTTCTGGACCTCGGGGTTCTAGTCAAGGGCTTTGTCTATCCCGTCGTGCCCGAAGGCCGCGCCCGGATACGAACCCAGATGAACGCCGCCCTGAGCCGCGCCGATCTGGATGCCGCGCTCGACGCCTTCGAACGCGCGAAGGCGGCCTCATCATGAGCGGGGCCGACACCGATGCGATACTCGATAGCTATCGCAGCCATGCGGCCGATCTGGGTCAGCGGTTTCGGGAGGTGGATGCCGACGAATTTCTTGCGCCAGTGATGGCGCATATCCCCGAGGGGCCGCTGCGCATCCTCGACCTGGGCGCCGGCAGCGGACGCGATGCGGCGTGGTTCGCAGCGCGTGGTCACAGCGTGGTCGCCGTCGAGCCGGTGGTCGAGCTTTCCGCACAGGCCGCGTCCCTTGCCACCGGTGACCGGATCGAATGGATCACCGATGCGCTGCCCGATCTGGCGTCACTGGACGGCCGGGACGGGGAGTTCGATCTCTTGTGGCTGTGCGCCGTCTGGCACCATCTCGACCCCGCGATGCGGGTCCGGACGCTGGAGCGTGCGGCGGCACTTGTGAAACCGGGGGGCCGACTGATCGTCTCGCTGCGACGTTCCGCAGACGTCGACGGGCGGCTGACCTTCGAGGCCGAGCCGGAGCCCGCGATCGCACAGGCTCGCGCCGCGGGTTTTGTCCTTGTCGATCAGCAATCGGCCTCCTCCGCGCAGACCCACAACAAGATGGCGGAGATCAGCTGGTGCTGGCTCGTCTTCGATTTTCCGGGGGACCTCGCATGAGCAACATGATGGCAGCGCTGGAAAAATCCCGCCCCGAGCCGGGCTTGTGGCGGGTCGAGGCGCCGGTGCCCGAGATCGGGCCCGATGACGTACTGATCCGGATCAACAAGACCGGTATCTGCGGCACCGATATTCACATCTGGAACTGGGACGATTGGGCCGCCCATACCGTGCCCGTGCCGATGATCACCGGACATGAATTCGCGGGCGAGATCGTGGAGCTTGGCCGCCATGTGACCGGCCTGACGATCGGGCAGCGCTGTTCGGGCGAGGGTCATCTGATCGGCCACGAAAGCCGCCAGTCGCGCGCAGGCAAGTTTCACCTCGATCCGGGCACCCGCGGCATCGGGGTCAACGAACAGGGGGCCTTCGCGGAATACCTGCGGCTTCCGGCCTTCAACGTCGTGCCCTTGCCCGACGCCATCGACGACGAGATCGGCGCGATCCTCGATCCGTTGGGCAATGCGGTTCACACCGCGCTGAGCTTTGATCTGATCGGCGAGGATGTCCTGATTACGGGGGCGGGGCCCATCGGCATAATGGCCGCCGCCGTCGCCCGCCACGTGGGCGCGCGCCATGTGGTGATCACCGATATCAATCCCGATCGTCTGGCCCTTGCCACCCGCGTGGCGAATTGCGTGCCGGTCAACGTGGCCGAGGAGCAGCTTGAAGACGTGATCGCGCGGCTCGGCATGAAACAGGGCTTTGACGTCGGGCTCGAGATGTCGGGCAATCAGGCCGCGCTCGACCAGATGGTCGAGGCGCTGGTCATGGGCGGGCGCATCGCGCTTCTGGGTATTCCGCCCGGAAAGTCTCCTGTCGACTGGTTGCGGATCGTCTTCAAGGCGATTACGATCAAGGGCGTCTATGGCCGCGAGATATTCGAGACATGGTACAAGATGATCGCGATGCTGGAGAACGGCCTCGACGTGCGGCCAGTCATTACCCACCGCTTCCCGGTGTCGGATTTTCGCGAGGGCTTCGAGGCGATGCTGTCGGGGCGGTCCGGCAAGGTCGTGCTCGACTGGACCGGATCATCCGATTGAAACCCGGATGCGCCGCAGGAAAAGCGCCATGAATATCGGCGGCAGAAGACCGAGCACCGCGTAGGTCGCGACCTCTTCGAGCGCGATCGGCAGCCCGTAGAACGGCCCCAGAAGCGTTCCGCCAAGAACCGACAATCCGATGCTCGCGGATTTCATCAAGAGGGGAACGGCCAGCAGATCACCAAGCTGCCGACCCTGCCAGAGCGACAGGGCACAGACTGCAAGCGCGGGCAGCACGATCGAGAAATCCAGAACGAAGATCGTGCTTGCGAGGGGCACCTCCCGGCGTGCCATCGCCGGAAGCATGATCGACAGCCACAGCATGAGAAAGAGCGCGGTCAGAAGGATCAGGAGGATCGCTGTCGCGCGCCGTGGTGGCGCGGGCCATGACGCGGTGACGCGTATCCCTGACCGGGTGGCAAAAAGACCAAGTGTCCAGATCGAGAGCGCGAAGATCGCGATGTAGCCGAGGTAGAGCGGATTGTAGAGCGCCTCGAAGGAATAGAGCGCATATCCATAGGCGAGATAGGCCATCGCACCTGCCCAGATCAGCCACCAGGCCGCGTTTCGCGCCTTGTCGGCGACCGTAAAGGCAACAAGGCCCGCGCAGATCAGCGTCCCGATGTCCTGCGACAGGCTCCCCGGCATCAGCGGATCGGGCGTCAATGGCCGGTAGATGCCGGGATCGGCAAGCGAGTATCCGGCAACGAGGGCGGCAAGTGCGGCGGTGGCCAGGCTCAGGTTGCGGATCAGCGGCAGGGTCGTGGATTCGGTCATTGGGCCGGGCTCAGGTTCTTGAACTCATCCCACTACTGGCATGACGCCGTCCGACCGGACATGATGCAGGTCAACGCGGCCGCCTGTCGGCCCTGAAAATGCCCGGAGGAGACTGGACGTGGCTCATGCTTCGATACTGGATGTCATTGGCGACACGCCGTCGGTCTGGCTTGACCGGTTCACCGCCGCGCGCGGGCTGGAGGGGCGGATACTGGCCAAGCTCGACTACCTCAATCCCGGCTTCTCGAAAAAGGACCGCGCCGCCCTTGGCGTGATCAACGAGGCCCGCGCCTCGGGTGCGCTTGTGCCCGGTCAGACGGTGGTCGAGCTGACATCGGGCAATATGGGCACCGGCCTTGCCATCGTTTGCGCTCAGCTGGGCCATCCCTTCGTCGCCGTCATGTCGCGGGGCAATTCGGTCGAGCGGGCGCGGATGATGGCCGCGTTGGGGGCCGAGGTCGTGCTCGTCGATCAGGCGCCCGGGTCACGCGTGGGCGAAGTCTCGGGTGCCGATCTCGATCTGGTGGAGGCGACGGCCAGACGGATCACCCGGGCCCGGGATGCGTTTCGGGCCGATCAGTTCGAACGGCAGGGCAATCCGGCGGCACATGAGACAGGGACGGGGCCAGAACTTTGGGCCGACAGTGGCGGCACCCTGACGGCTTTCGCGGATTTCGTGGGCTCGGGCGGCACCTATGCGGGCACCATCGCGGCGCTGGGCCGGCTGGGCGATGTGCGCGGCTACGTCGTGGAGCCCGAAGGTGCTGCCGCTGCCTCCGGCGCACCGGTCACGGCGCCGGGCCATCCGATACAGGGCGGCGGCTATGCGCGGGCCGATCTGACATTCCTCGACGGCGCGCGGATCGATGGCTTCGTCACCGTGACGGGCGACGAGGCCCGCGACACTGCCCGCGCGCTGGCCCGGGAAGAGGGTATCTTCGGCGGCTTTTCCGGAGGCGCGAACGTGGCGGCAGCGGCTGCCCTGCTGGCCGGGCCGGAGCGGGGCGGTGTCGTGGGGGTGGTGATCTGCGACAGCGGCCTGAAGTATCTCTCGACCGACCTCTGGCTATGAGCGCCCGGCACGCGACGCCTTGACGCCACGGGCAAAGGCCGCTCTTGATCGGGCATGCCGTGGCTCATGATCCTGCAAGGCGTCGTCTTCGTGCTTTGGGCGGCGCAGATGTTCGTCGCGATGTTCCGCCTGCGCAAACGCGCGGCGCGCGACTTGGGCGTGACCTTCCCCGGCCCGTTCTCGACGCTGCGATATTGGGGGATCTGGCTGAAAGACCCCGACACCCGGCCCGAAAGGCGCAGGCTTCTGGTTCTGACGCTTGTCCTTTTCGGGTCGATCTTCCTGCAGATGTGGATGATCGCCGCCGCGGCATGACGCCCCTTTCCCCCCTGCCAGAATGGGTTAAGTCACGACCATGCTTCTTGATGTGCGCGATGTGCGGAAATCCTATGCCGGTGCGGCAGGCCCGGTGCCTGTCCTTCAGGGTATCAGCCTGACGCTCGGCGGTGGTGAGACGCTTGCCCTGACCGGCGAAAGCGGGAGCGGTAAAAGCACGCTTCTTCACCTGATCGGCGGGCTGGATGCTCCCGATGACGGCACGATCGAGGTCGATGGCACGGCGCTTGCCGGTCTGGGCGAGGCCGGGCGCGCCCGGTTCCGCCGCGAAACCGTTGGCATCGTGTTTCAGCAGTTCAACCTGATCCCGTCTCTGTCCGTGGCCGACAACATCGCCTTTCAGGCGCGCCTTGCCGGCCGTTACGATCCCGCCCGCGCCACCGAACTGGCCGAGGCGCTGGGCATTGCTGCGCAGCGTGACCAATATCCCGAGACGCTTTCGGGCGGACAGCAGCAGCGGGTCGCGATCGCGCGGGCGCTTGCCGCGCGGCCAAGGCTTCTTCTGGCCGATGAGCCGACGGGCAACCTTGATGAGGCAAGCGCCGGTGACGTGCTGGACCTGATGCTCGATCTCGTGACCGCGACCGGCGTGTCGTTGCTGGTGGTGACCCATTCCGATCAGGTGGCCGCGCGCATGGGCCGGCGGGTCCGCCTGAGCGGTGGCCGCATCTCGGAGGCAGCGGCGTGATCCCCACGATCCTGCGCGGCTTTGTCGGTCACTGGCGACGCAATCCCCTGCAATTGTTCACGGTTCTGGCAGGGCTCGCGCTGGCGACAGCGCTCTGGTCCGGGGTGCAGGCGATCAATGCCGAGGCGCGGGCCAGCTACGACGGGGCGGCGCGGACCCTGGATCAGGGCCTGTTCGACAGGCTTGACGATCCGTCGGGCGCTTCGATCCCATTCGACACCTTCGTGGCACTGCGCCGGGCGGGCTGGCTTGTCAGTCCGGTGATCGAGACCGAGGTCGCCGGGGTCACCGTTCTGGGGATCGATCCGCTGACAGCCCCCGCTGGGCTTGCTCCGGCGACCGGACCACAGGGCGACGCGCCGCAGGTCATTCCGCCCGAACGGGGCGTGGTCTGGGGCGCGGAGGCCACGGTCGGGGCGGTCGCGGCCGCGCTGGACCCGACGCCCGAGACGGTCATCCTGCCGGAGGCTGCCCCGGGAACCGTGTTGACGGATCTCCGCCTCGCGCAGCGCATCATGGGCCGGGGCGATGTTGTGGGCAGCCTGATACTCTTGCCCGATCAGCCGCTGGGCCGCCCGCCGCTTGACGAGGTGGCGCCGGGGCTGCGGCTGACACGTGCGGCGGGTGAAACGGATGTCGCGCAGCTGACCGACAGTTTCCATCTCAACCTCACGGCCTTTGGGTTTCTCAGCTTCGCGGTCGGGCTCTTCATCGTGAATGGCGCGATCGGGCTGACCTTCGAACAGCGGCGTGGGATGGTGCGCACCATGCGGGCGCTGGGCGTGCCGCTTGGCCGGCTTGTCGCGGCGCTTGCGGTGGAGCTGGTTCTGATCGCGCTGGTCGCCGGCGGGATCGGCGTGGCGCTTGGCTATCTGATCGCCGCAGCGCTCTTGCCCGATGTGGCCGCCACGCTGCGCGGCCTATATGGCGCCGAGGTGGGTGGCGCGGTGTCGTTGCGTCCCGAATGGTGGATCTCGGGCTTGGGCATCGCGCTGGCCGGTACGGCGGCGGCCTCTGGCGCGGCCCTGTGGCGGATCGCGCGGATGCCGATCCTCGCCTCGGCAAGACCGAGGGCCTGGTCGATGGCCTCGGGACGGGGGCTCAGGCTGCAATGGGCCGCGGGTCTGGCGCTTCTGGCAGGCGCGGGCGCGCTGGCCCTTTGGGGCGAGGGGCTGGCCGCCGGGTTCGGGCTTCTGGGGGCGATGCTGATCGGGGCGGCGCTGCTGCTGCCCGGCATCATCGATCTGGTTCTGGCGATCGGGCTGGGCCGGGCCGAACCGGGGCTTCGGCAATGGTTCTGGGCCGACACGCGGCAGCAGGTGCCGGGATTGTCGCTGGCACTGATGGCGCTCTTGCTGGCGATGGCGGCCAATGTGGGCGTCTCGACGATGGTGTCGTCGTTCCGGCTGACCTTCGTGGGCTTCCTCGACCAGCGGCTTGCGTCGGAGCTGTATGTCCGGACGGACAGCCCCGGACAGGCGGCGGCCTTCACCGATTTCGCCGAGGGCCGTGCCCGCGCGATCCTGCCCCTGATGTCGGTCGATGAGACCGTGGCTGGGCTGCCGTCCGAGGTCTATGGCGCCCGCGATGACGCGACCTATCGCGAGAATTGGGCCCTGCTGGCCGAAACCGGCGCGGCATGGGACGAACTGGGCCGTGGGGCGGGCGTGCTGGTCAATGAACAGCTGGCCCGACGGGCCGGGCTGGCGCTGGGCGACGCGGTCGATGTCGGGCCGGCACAAGGGCTGCCGATCCTCGGGGTCTATGGCGATTACGGCAATCCGATCGGTCAGGTGATCATGGGCGAGGCCCTTTTCCGCAGCCTCTGGCCCGAGGTGGAGCCGTTGAATTTCGGCATCCGCCTGCCGCCAGCAGAGGTGCCGGATTTCGTCGCCGAAGCGCGGGAGAGTCTCGATCTGCCCGAGCAGGCCTTTGTCGATCAGGCCTCGATCAAGGCCCTGTCCCTGAGCGTCTTTGACCGGACGTTCACCGTGACCGGTGCGCTGAATGTTCTGACGCTTGCCGTGGCGGGCTTTGCCATCCTGATGAGCCTTCTGACGCTGGCCGCCCTGCGCGTGCCGCAGCTGGCCCCGGTCTGGGCGCTTGGCGTGGGCCGCCGCGTGATCGGTCGGATCGAGCTGGCGCGCGCGGTCCTGCTCGCGGCACTCACGACGCTGGCCGCGCTTCCCTTGGGGCTTGCGCTGGCCTGGGCTCTTCTGGCGGTTGTCAATGTCGAGGCCTTCGGCTGGCGGTTGCCGATGTATCTGTTCCCGCTGGATTATCTCAGGCTGGGGGCGCTTGCGCTTCTGGCCTCTGTCCTTGCGGCCCTCTGGCCGGCACGGCGGCTGTCGCGGACCCCACCGGCCGAGCTGCTGAAGGTGTTCTCCAATGAACGTTAGGCTCCTCCTCTTCCTGATCCTGTGGCCCTTCGCGGCCGCGGCGCAGGGGTTTGGCGGGCTTGGCACCGATGCCGAGGGCTTCTCCGATCCTGAACCGGGCCGGGTCTTCAGCTTTCCAGCCGATCACGGCGCGCATCCCGACTACCGCATCGAATGGTGGTATCTGACGGCCAATCTCGACGCCCCCGATGGGAGCCAGTACGGCCTGCAATGGACGCTGTTCCGCTTTGCCCTCGCCCCCGACCTGCCGCTCGGGGATGAGCGTCAGATCTGGATGGGCCATGCTGCCGTCACCACGCCTCAGGCGCATCTGTCGACCGAACGCTTTGCCCGGGGCGGGACAGGTCAGGCCGGGGTGCAGGCCGCGCCGTTTTCAGCCTGGATCGACGATTGGGAGATGACGGGCCCGGACTTCGACCGGATGCGCCTGCGCGCCTCGGCCCCCGATTTCGCCTATGACATGACCCTTGTGGCCGAAGGTCCGCTGGTCTTTCACGGGCAGGATGGCTACTCGGTCAAGTCCGGCGACGGTCAGGCCTCCTACTACTATTCCCAGCCGTTTTTCCGCATCGAAGGGGAGCTTGTTCTGCCCGATGGCGAAGTCGCCCTTGAGGGCCACGCCTGGCTTGACCGGGAATGGTCGTCGCAGCCGCTGTCGGACGATCAGGACGGATGGGACTGGTTTTCGCTTGTCTTTGACGACGGCGCGCGTCTGATGGGGTTCCGGCTGCGCGGTGAGACCGATTTCACCGCCGCGTCCTGGATCGCGCCGGACGGCAGCCTGACGGCCTACCCCGATGGTGCCTTCGCGGTCGAGCCGTTGGAAGAAGTCCGTGTCGCGGGCCGGGACGTGCCGGTCGGCTGGCGCGTGACGCTTGAAGATCAGGGCGTCGACATTCGTGTCGATGCGGTGCGGCAGGATGCCTGGATGGACGTGACGGTGCCCTATTGGGAAGGGCCGGTCTCCTTCGAGGGGAGCCATTCGGGCCGGGGATATCTGGAGATGACAGGCTATGAGTGACGGACCCGCAGACCTTGGCGCCGCGCTGGATGCGGCCCGCACGACGCTTGCGCGCGCCGTGGCCGATCGCGGCCCGGGCGCGCGACACGTGACCTTTGCAACCCATAGCCCCGACGGCTGGCCCGAGGCACGGACAGTCGCTCTCCGCGCCGCGGATCTGGATGCGGGCCGGTTGACGATCCAGACCGATCTCGCGACGGAAAAGGTGGCCGCGCTTCGCGCGCTCCCAAGGGCCGAGGTCCATGTCTGGCACCCGGAGACGTGCCACCAGCTGCGCCTGCGCTGCGAGGCCGGGCTGCGCCATGGGGCGGCCGTCGGCGCGGCATGGTCGGCGATGCCAGCCTCCGCGCGCACGTCCTATGGCAAGGCGCCGCCCGCGGGCACGGCGATTGACGCCGCACTCGGCTATGAGGTGACGTCCGATCCCGACAGTTTCGTCGTGATCGACCTGCGCGTCATCCGGTTCGACTTTCTCTATCTGGGCGACGTTCACAAGCGTGCCATCTTCGAAGATCGCGGCGACTGGCAAGGCCACTGGATCAGCCCCTGAGACATGACGAAACTTTGCATGGTTCAGCCTGCCGTGGCGAGGTAGATCCGGGTCATGATGAAAGCTGACCTTCCGATGACACGCGACCTCGTCCTTGTGGGCGGGGGGCACACACATGCGCTGGTGCTGCGCAAATGGGGCATGAACCCGCTGGCGGGTGCGCGCCTGACGCTGATCGACCCGGCGCCGACGGCGGCCTATTCGGGCATGCTGCCGGGATTTGTCGCGGGCCACTACACCCGGGAGGAACTGGATATCGATCTGGTTCAGCTGGCCCGGTTTGCCGGGGCGCGGCTGATCATGGCGCGGGCGACTGGCCTTGACCTCGAGGCGAGGGCGATCACGGTCGAGGGGCGCCCGCCGGTCGCCTTCGACGTGGCCTCTTTCGATGTGGGCATCACCTCGGCCATGCCGGCATTGCCCGGTTTCGCCGAACATGGCGTTCCGGCCAAGCCGCTGACCCCGTTTGCCCACCGTTGGGATGCGTTCCGCGCCGCAGAGGGGCCCGCACGGGTCGCGGTGATCGGAGGCGGTGTCGCGGGGGCGGAACTGGCGATGGCGATGGCGCATGCCCTGAACCAGCGCGGCAGGCAGGCAGAGATTCATTTGATCGACAGATCCCGCGCCTTGACCGAGGCGACCGTCACGGGACGGCGCATCCTGGTCGATGCGCTCGTGCGTCTGGGCGTCACGGTGATCGAGGATGCGTCCGTCGCCGAGGTTCGGGCAGATGCAGTCGTGCTGGAGGACGGGCGGCGCATTGCGTCGGACTTCACGGTCGGGGCAGCGGGGGCGCGGCCGCATGACTGGCAGACGAAACTGGCGCTGGGTCTTGAGGGGGGCTTCATCTCGGTCGGGCCGACCCTGCAATCCAGCGATCCGGCGGTCTTTGCCGTGGGCGATTGTGCCCACCTGTCCCATGCGCCGCGGCCCAAGGCCGGCGTCTACGCGGTGCGGCAGGCACCGATCCTGCTGGAAAACCTCGAGGCCTCGCTGGCCGGCGGGGTCATGCGGCCCTATCGGCCGCAATCGGATTACCTCAAGCTGGTGTCCCTTGGCGACAAGACGGCGATGGCTGAAAAGTGGGGCCGCGGCTATTCCGGGGCGACCCTCTGGCGGTTGAAGGATCGGATCGACCGCAAGTTCATGAACAAGTTCAGGGATTTGCCGGTCATGGGGCAACCCGATTTGCCCTCGCTTTACGCCGAGGGGATGGCCGAGGCGCTGGGCCCCAAGCCGATGTGCGGCGGCTGCGGTGCGAAGGTCGGTCGCGGCGCGCTCACCGAGGTGCTGGCGCGGTCCCGGGGCGCGACGCGGCCCGATGTCGAAAGCGTCGCGGGCGACGATGCCGCGATCCTGAAATTTGCGGACGCGCGGCAGGTCATCAGCACGGATCATCTGCGCGCGCTGACGTTCGATCCCTATGTCATGGCCCGGATCGCGGCGCTTCATGCGCTGGGCGATGTCTGGGCCATGGGTGCCAGTCCGCAGGCCGCCACGGCAAGCGTGATCCTGCCGCGCCTGTCGGATGGTCTTCAGCGGCGGACGCTGGCCGAGATCATGGATGGCGCGGGTGAGGTCATGGCAGAGGCCGGTGCCGCGATCGTGGGCGGGCATTCCTCGGTCGGTTCTGAGCTGACGATCGGGTTTACGGTGACGGGCCTGTGCGAGGCGCCTCCGATCACGCTTGAGGGTGCCCGGCCCGGTGACGTTCTGATCCTGACCAAGCCCTTGGGATCGGGGGTGATCTTCGCCGCCGAGATGGCCTCGGCCGCGCCGGGCGGGGTCGTGGCGGCCTGCCTCGCACATATGCAGCAGCCTCAGGGGGCGGCCAGTCGGTGTCTCGCCGGTGCCTCGGCGATGACCGATGTGACGGGCTTTGGCCTTGCGGGCCACCTGTCCGGGATATGTGCAGCCTCGGGCGTCGCGGCCGAAGTCGTCCTTGCCGATGTGCCGCTGATGGATGGGGCGCTTGCCCTGTCGGAGGCCGGTCAATCCAGCAGCCTTCTGCCCGCCAACCGGCAGGGCGCGGGCGTCATCATCGGGGCCGACGGCCCGCGTGGGGATCTGATGTTCGATCCTCAGACGGCAGGCGGACTGCTTGCAGCGATCCCCGAGGCGCGGGCCGACGAGGTGATTCGCCAATTGCTGGCCGAGGGCTATCCTGCCGCGCGGATCGGTCGGATCGTCGAAGGGCCGCCTGCCGTCACATTCCTTTGAGAAGGCTCTGGATCTGGGCGCAAAGCGCCATTTGCCCCGCCTGATCAAGCGTGCCCGAGCGTAGTGTCGCCATCACCTCGGGCGCCTTTTCGGCGCGCGATTTGGCATAGGTCGGATCGTAATGCTCTTCCATCAGCGCGGTGACGAGTCCGATCCTGTCGCCGCCGCGCAGGAGCGTGGCCCAGCGATCAACCGCGGCATGGCTGCGAAACTGGCGCAAAGGCTGAAGCTTCTCGATGAAACCTTCAGTATCATCAAGCTGCTCGGCATAATCCTGTGCGAGATGCGCCGCGCGGGCCGTCATCGGGGCCGAAACCTCGATCCGTGGCGCGGCGATCATCGCCGACCACAGCGCGGGCGGCAGATTGATGCGGCCGATCTTGCTGCTTTCGGCCTCGACCAGCACGGGGCGCGCGGGATCGAGCGCTGCGATCCGGGCGGCAAGGGCCGTCTCGAAGCCTTTCTGCGCGGGCTGCGGGTCCGACATGCCCCCCAGCAAAGAGCCCCGGTGAACGGCCAGCCCCTCAAGGTCGAGGACCTGTTCGCCCATGTCGCGCAGTTTCTTGAGGATCTCGGTCTTGGCCGTTCCGGTATTGCCGTCCAGCAGGACGATCCGGTGCGGCAACGTCTCTCCGTAGAGCAGATCGTGGACGAGCCGCCGAAAACTGCGGTAGCCGCCCTCGACCGTCTCGGCGCGCCAGCCCACCTCGCGCAGGAAGGAGCCGAAGAACCCCGAGCGTTGCCCGCCGCGCCAGCAATAGACCAGCGGCCGCCATGATCCGTCGTGATGGGAAAGGCTGTCGCGCAGGTGGCGCGCGGTGTTCTGGGCGACCAGCGCTCCGCCGATCTTGCGCGCATCGAACGGGCTGATCTGTTTGTAGATCGTGCCGACCTCGGCCCGCTCCTCGTTCGACAGGACGGGCAGGTTGATCGCACCGGGCACGTGATCCTCAGCGTATTCGGCCGGGGAGCGGACGTCGATCAGGCAGTCGAAGCCGTGCTGGAGGAACGCGTCGAGCGAGGGGAATGAAATGGCCATGGCGCGGGATCTAGACCGAGCGCTTCCGGTTCGAAAGCCCCAACTGGCGGCTTGGCGAAAAGAGGACTATCTCTGACCCATGCGCGCAAGTGATCTTGTCCTCACCCCGACCCATCTGCGGTTCATGGGCCGCCGGTTTCCCTGCTCGATCGGGCGTGGGGGGCTGACGGACGCCAAGCGCGAGGGCGATGGCGCGACGCCGCGCGGCGTGCATGATCTCGTGGGATGCCTCTACCGGCCCGACAGGATGGCGCGGCCCAACGACTGGGCGGTGCCGATCCGGCCCGGCGACCTGTGGTCCGACGATCCGGGGCACGAGGATTATAACCTCATGGTGCGGGTGCCCTATCCCCATTCGCACGAGACGCTGCGCCGCGCCGATCGGATGTACGATCTGATCCTGATCACCGACTGGAACTGGCCGCGCGCGCGGCGTGGCGCGGGATCGGCGATCTTTCTGCATCAATGGCGCAGGCCGGGCTATCCCACCGCGGGCTGTATCGCATTCTCGCGCGACGACCTGCGCTGGATCGCGGCTAACATCCGCATCGGATCGCGCGTGATCGTGTGACCGGCCTCAGCCGTCGCCCAGTGCGCGCGAGGCGACCAGTTCCCCTTCGGCAAGGCCTGCCGGCGGATAGAGAACAAGCACTTCCCCGCCGTCCAGACCTTCGGTTATCTCGACATGGATGCCGTTGTTGCGCCCGATCGTGACGGGCGTCATGCGCGCCGTGCCCGCCTCGTCGACCCGAAAGACGGCCCAGCCATCGCCGTCGCGGAACAGCGCGGCACTTGGCGCGCGCAGGACATCATCCTCCGACCAGACGATGATTCGCGCCTCGACCCGGTAGCCATGGCCAAGGCTTGGCCTGTCTTCGACAGGGCTTTCGAACCGGATGGTGACGCCAACCCGCTGTTCCTCGACACCCAGGGCCGAGACCTTGGTGGTGCCGAAGGGCGCGATGCGGTCAACGGTGCCCAGTAGCGTGAGATCCCCGCCCCAATCGACGATCTCGACCGGGTCGCCAACCTCGACCCGCACGGCGTCTGACGAAATCAGGTCGACCACCACGCGCAGACCCGTCTCGATATCGCCGATCTCGAGGATCGGGGTGCCGGCGGGCAGAACGCCCTCGCTCTCCTGCAGGATGCGCAGGATGCGGCCATTGACCGGCGCGTGAAGCGGGGTCTCGTCTCCGAAGCCTTCGTTGATCGCCTGCGCAAGCGCCAGATCGTCAAAACCGATCAGCTGGGCGCGGGCATTGGCCAGTTCCGCCTCGCGGATCGCGATCGCGGCCTCGGCTGTCTGGAGCGCGGCGGCGGAGGCGCGGGCATTGGTCTGGGCTCGGTCGAGCGCGGCCTGGCTTGCCGTGCCGGTCGAGGCCAGCTGGCGGACCCGGTCGAGATCGATGATCGCAAGCTCGTTGGCGGCCTCGGCAGAGGCCTTGTCGGCCTGGGCCAGGCGCAGCGCGGCCTGCGCCGCGTCGACAGCGGTGCGGGCCTGTTCGCGGGTCCGCACGTCAAGCGCGGCCGGATTCGAGGGGCGCATATTCGCCACGACGGTCTCACGAGCGATGACGGGTTCTCCGGCCTCGACGGCCACCCGTTCGAGGAAGCCCGAGACCGGGGTCGAGACGACGTAGATATCCTCGACCTGGGTGCGACCTTCTTCGTCGATCGTCACCCGCATCGGCCCCCGCGTCACCTCGCCGAAATCGACAAGGATCGGCTGCGGCCAGAAGGCCGCGACGAGGGCCGCACCAAGGATCAGGGCGGCAATCGCGGTCAGTATCAGGCGAGACCGTTTCCGTGCTCGAGCCATGATTTACTCCCTTGTCTTCAATGCGGTCACAAGTTCGGAACGATCAAGATCGCGTTTGACGATCAGACCGGAAAAGATCGCGGCACCCACGACGACAAGCGCCGCGTTGCCGAAGGCCGATGGCGCGATGGTCACCGGCAACGAATAGATGTCGTTGGAATAGGCCGTGGCGATCAGGCGCGACAGGCCGATTGCAATCGCGGCACCCACGGGGATTGCGGCCAGCGTGACGACGGCCACCTCGCCCAGCAGCACAAACGCCACCTCGCCCCGGGTAAAGCCGATGACGCGCAGCGAGGCCAGATCCCGCGCGCGTTCGGCATAGGCGATGCGGGCTGCGTTGTAGACGATGCCGAAGGTGATGATGAAGGCGAGCGTGCCCATGACATAGCGGGTCGATCCGGCCCCTTCGTCCATCAGCCTCTCAAACGCGGCAAGCGCCTCGGATTTCAGGCTGACCCCCGCGACCCCCGGCAGGTTCTTGAGCCATTCGGTCACGTCGTCCTGTTGTGCCTCGTCGATCCGCAGATAGGCGCCCGTGATCCGGCCCGGCTCGCGCAGCGCGCGGTTCAGCGCGTCGAGTTCCAGATAGGCGGGCGCGCCGAGAAAGCTTTCGGCGACCTGCACCACGGGCAGCTCCAGCACCGGTTGCCGTCCGTCCCGGACATCGACGGCCAGCGTGTCGCCCGGCTCGATCCGCAGGATCCGGGCAAGCGTCGAGGACAGGATCACCCCGTCGCTGCGCATCACGATCGGGTCGTGGTTTGCGTCAATGGCGCGGTTCATCCGCGCCTCGGTGCTGAGCCCGGTCAACGCACCCTGGTATTCGTGCCGTCCGTTGCGCAGAACCGCCGGGACATGGCGCACCGGCTCTGCCCGGATGATCCCGTCATGCGACATGAGAGAGAAGATCGCACTTTCGCTGACAGGCCCCGCGAAACTGACCGAAAGGTCGGAACGGTCGACCACATTGAACGTCAGATCGAGGGTTTCGTCAAAGGCCGCATAGGTCGACAGCATCGCCGCAGACAGCCCCATGCCGCAGGCCACGCCGATCATTGCGCCGGCCATGCGGATCGGCTGTCGCGTGATCCGGCGCAGAACCATGCGGCTGGGTTGATCGAGCCATGACGCGATCTGACGTCCGACCCGTCCCGTCCGGCTGTAATCGGCGGGCGCGGGCGGGCGCATCGCCACGGCCGGTGTCAGTTCGAAGACCTTGCGCAGAACGAAGATGCCGCCTGCCGAGGCCGCGAGCACGCTGACCGAGACACCGATCGCGAAAGAGGCCGGATCCAGCCGGAAGACGAGGAAGGGAAATTTGAAGAATTGCAGGTAGATGCCGACCATCAGCCGGCCCATCCCGATCCCCAGAAGGCAGCCCGCAAGTGCGCCGCCCAGGGCGATCACAAGGATCAGGTTGAAGTAATGCGCGCCGACCTCGAAGTTGGTATAGCCGAATGCCTTGAGAAGGCCGATCTCTTCGCGTTCGGATTGCACGATCCGGCTGACCACGATGTTGAGCAGAAAGGCTGCCACCGCAAGGAACAGCGGCGGCACCGTCGAAGAGGCATCGCGCAATCCCGAGATCTCCTGCTCCACGAAATTGTGGCTGAACTGATCGGCCAGCGGATAGGCGCCCCGCCCGCCATAGGGTGCGAGGATCCGGTCGACCGCGTCGATGATCCGGTTTTCATTGGCATCCCGGCTCATCCTCAGGACGGCCTCGTTGAAGGCGCCGTCCATGTCGAAAAGCGCGGTCATCCCGGAATGGCCCATCCAGATCACGCCAAAGCGGCTGTCGTCGGGCACAAGCTCGCCGGGGGCGGCCGTGTAGAGGAATTCAGGCGACTGGGCGAGGCCCACGATATTCAGAGCCCGTCGGGTTCCGTTCAGCGTGGCGCGCAGCGTGTCGCCGGGTTCAAGGTCATGGGCCTTTGCGAACCCGTCGAGAAGCAGGATCTCGGACGGTTTGAGCGGGTCGGGCATGCGACCCGCCGCAAGATAGATCGCGTTGAGCCGCGGATCGCCCCGTTCAGGCAGCGAGACGGCCTGCGCCTGCACCGGGGCGGGTTTGTCCTCCAGATCGACCAGGGCCGCGCCGATGATCCGACCCTCGGCCTGCGCCACGCCGGGGATCGCGGCGAGGGTATCGACCAGGTGCCCCGGCGCGCGGGTCACGGGGGCAAAGATCTCTGCCATGCGGTAACGGTCGTAATAGGCCGCCCGCGTGCCGTCGAGCGTCGTCACGAGACCCGACATCATGACCTGAAGCATCACGCCCATCGCGATCACGAGGCCAATGGCGATCGCCTGTCCCTTCATGCGCCACAGGTCGCGCAGGAGTTTGTGGTTCAGCGGGCTCACCAGTGGATCTCTTCGGCGGTCTTGCGGGTCGTGTTGGTGACCACGTCGCGGATTCGGCCATCCGCGAAATGGATGACGCGGTGGGCGAGTTCGGCGGTTGCCGCGGCATGGGTCACGATCATCAGCGTGGTGCCGAGGGTTTCGTTCACATCCGTCAGAACCTTCAGAACGGCGCGCCCCGTCGTGCTGTCGAGCGCGCCTGTCGGTTCATCGCAGAACAGGACGGCGGGCTGTTTGGCAACGGCGCGGGCGATGGCCACGCGCTGCTGTTCACCGCCCGACATCTGGGCGGGAAAATGGTCGACCCGTTCCGACAGGCCCACAAGGCGCAAGGCCTCTTCGGGGGCCATCGGATCGCGGGCGATCTCGGTGACCAGTTCGACATTCTCGTGGGCCGTCAGGCTGGGCATGAGGTTGTAGAACTGAAAGACGAAACCGACGTGATCGCGCCGATAACGGGTCAGCTGGCGGTCGGTCATCGCGGTCAGTTCCTGATCGCGGTAGAAGGCCTGCCCATCCGTTGGCCGGTCGAGACCGCCGAGGATGTTCAGAAGGGTCGATTTGCCCGATCCGCTCGGGCCCAGCAGAACAACGATCTCGCCCGCCGGCACCTCCAGATCGACTCCCCGCAGGGCGTGGACGGTGGCTGCGCCTTCGCCATAGGTCTTGGTCAGTGCCTTTGTCCGAAAGGCTGTTTCGGCCATGTTGCGTCCCCTTTGAAGGGTGACTTTGGCCATTTGCGGGGGCCCCGTCCCTGATCCAAATCAAGATAGGGTTCGCACGTATCAGGCAGGTATCGTGGTGGCCGTCAGGATCGGGGTTGGCCCCGTCTCGTGCCTGCCTGGCGGGGCGCGGGTCTTTGTCAGCGATGCGCCGAAGATCGCACGGTCGATCCGTCCTTGGCGCCCCAGATTTCTGCGCCGGAACGCGCCCGGATCACAGCGGCCGGGAGCCGCTGATCCGGGAATGCACCATGGCGTTCAGCGACGAGATCCGATCGGGCAGGGGCGCATCGGCATAGGCCGCCCGACCAAGCGATCCGGCGGCATCGGCGAGGGCGTTGTCGCCGGCACTTGCTGCAACGCCCGACAGGAATTGCGAGACATAGGCGATGTCTTCCTCGCTGCGGGCCTGGCGCAGGGTTTCGGCGGCATGATGAAGATCGTCGCGATAGGCGACCGGGTCGGGATCGACCGAGATGTCGATGATCGCCCGTGGGCCGACCGGGCGACGTTCGGGCGGAAGATGGGGCAGGATCGCGGCCTGGAAATCCGCGATCCGCGACAGGGGTTTGAGGATGAAGGCCGAAGCACCGGCGCGGATTGCCTGATCCTCCATCGTGGCATCGCCGCTGATCGCGATGATCGTTCCGGCCAGATTGGGGGTCGCGGCAATCTCGGCGATCAACTCTGCGCCCGAACCGTCGGGCAGGGTCATGTCAATGAGCGCGACGGTCGGACGATAGACCCGCAGATGCCGCCGCGCGGTCTCAAGCGATGCGGCACGGCGTATCCGTGCCCCCGACCGCAGGCACATCAGCCTGACGCTTTCGGCCGTCAGACGGCTATCCTCGACCAGCAGAAAGGTCGTGCCAAGGAGGGGGCGTGACCTGGTAGGTGCCGGAGGCGTCATCATCTGGTCCAGTCGATCCATCTCAGTCTCCCGAAGCAAGCGGCTCTGCCCTGAAGTCTTCGCCGGTCATGATGAAGAACGTGTTAATGCCCGCGACGCTTCGCCTCGCAGGGGGGCGTTGAGTTGGCCCCGGCAACGCGACATAAGCGTCGGGCAAGACCAATCCGGAGGGTTCATAATGATCGGACGCCTGAACCACGTCGCCATTGCCGTTCCCGACCTCGAGGCGGCCGCGGCCCAATACCGCGACACGCTGGGCGCCGAGGTGGGCCCGCCGCAGGACGAACCCGATCACGGTGTGACGGTTGTGTTCATCGAGTTGCCCAATACCAAGGTCGAACTGCTGTATCCGCTGGGCGAGAATTCCCCGATAGCCGGGTTTCTTGAGAAAAATCCCTCGGGCGGCATCCATCACATGTGCTATGAGGTCGAGGATATCCTGGCCGCGCGCAACCGGCTGACGGATCAGGGCGCCCGTGTCCTTGGCTCCGGAGAGCCGAAGATCGGCGCTCATGGCAAGCCGGTCCTGTTCCTGCATCCGAAGGATTTCAACGGCTGCCTCATCGAACTCGAACAGGTCTGAGGGCGCATAATGGGAATCACGTCAGCCATCGTCCTGTTTGCCGTCATCTGGTTCATGGTCCTGTTCATCGTCCTGCCTCTCAACTTGACGACGCAGGGCGACGAGGGAGAGGTCGTGCCCGGCACGCACAAATCGGCGCCGACGAATCTGCGCATGGGTCACAAGGTCAAGATCATCACGATCTGGACGGTTGTCCTGTGGGTCATCATCGCGGGCACGATCATGTCGGGCCTGATCAGCGTGCGCGACATCGACTGGTTCAACCGGATGGCGACGCCCGAGGTCTCGCTCGATAAGTGATCGTCAGGCCGAGAGCCGATGATAGAGATGCGTGAACGTCGCGGCCCCCAAGACGGGGACGAGCAGATTCACCAGCGGGATCGCAAGCGGCAGAGCCATCAGGCAGCCGGCCACCCAGATCGTGCCCCGATGCGCGCGGCGCATCTCCTTGGCGCGCTGCCGGCCCTCGCGGCGCATGGCCGCGATCTGGAAATATTCCTGCCCGAGAAGGAACCCGTTCAACGCGAAAAAGATGAACAGCGACAGGAACGGGAACAGGACATAGACAAAGATCGCCAGCACGTTGGCCCCGATCAGGATGCCGAGGAAATTCACCGTGTCGCGCAAGGCATCGCCCCAGCCGATACGGGGCGGGACGGGCAGGTGGGGATAATGCTCGTCCTCGACCGCCTGCGCCACATCGTCAAGGAACAGTGACGTGATCGCCGAGGCGACGGGGATCATCAGGAACATCGACAGAAACAGCATCAGGAACAGCGATCCCCAGCTGAGCAGATCGCCGAGCCACGTGACCGGCCCGATGCCCGGTATCTCGAGGCTGCCGGGATCAAGCATGTCGACGAGCCACAGAAGGGTCGCATAGCAGCCGAACAGAAGCGCGATCGACAGCGCGATGCCAAGCCACAGGACCCGCCTGAACCGCTGATCCGATAGCTGCATCACGGCTTTCAGGAAGTCCGAAAAGATCATCACTCGGCTAGCCAGGTGGTGATCTCATCAAGATTGGGGCGCGGGCGTTCTGGCGGATCACGCGTCTCGGTTCCGATATGGATGAAACCTGCAACCGATTCGTGCGACTCGAGCCCCAGCCCGTCATGGACGAAATCACGGTCGTGGCTGGCCCACGAACTCAGCCAGTTGGCGCCCCAGCCCGAGGCCAGAGCGGCATTCAGCAGTGCGAGGCACACGGCGCCCGCGGAGTAGATTTGTTCGATCTGGGGGATCTTTTCGCTTGGTTTGAGAGACGAGATCACGGCGACGGCCAGATCGGCATCTGCGAACTGATCGCGGGCCTTGGTGATCCGGTCCATGTCCATTTCCATGGCTTCGCCGCGGGTTACCACCAGCCGGGACAGCCGCTCGAGCGCGGCCTTTTCCAGAACGATGAACCGCCACGGTTCCAGCTTGCCGTGATCAGGCGTCCGGGCGGCAGCGGTCAAGATCGGGATCAGGGCCGCCCTGTCGGGTACCGGGGTCGTCAACGTCTTGGCCGGGCGGGACCGGCGGGTCAGAAGGAAATCCATCGCTGACGGGTTCGGGGTGGGCATTGCGTCTCCAATTGTTTTGCTGATCACATAATGTCGAAATCGACCGGATGCCATGGCTCACGTGGCCCGGCGACAGTCTCGGGGCAGGATCAGGTCTTGTCTGTGTCTCCCCCGGCGCGGCGATAGATGCCCTCTGGCAGGTTCAGGGCCGCCGCAAGATCGCGCGCCTGAGCGAGCGACAAGGTCAGGGTCACGACCTCATCCCGGCGGGCATCGTATTGCTCGACCGTGACGCAATCTTCGAAAAGATTGACGGTCACGTCCTCTTTCAGGGGGGCGTCGCCTTCGTCGAGAAGGGTGATCACGGTGGCGTCGAAATCGTGCTCTATGCTGAACATGGGCAAAGAGTGGGGCGCGGCTCGAAAAATGGCAAGAGTGGCTGGGCGCAAACCTGCCCGATCACCGGATTGCGACTGGCGAGAGAGGGGGCGAGCGCCTAGATTGCCGGGTGGATCGTTCTTCGGGGTTTGTCGACCATGGCTTTTCTAGCGCGCGCTTTCCTGGTGGCCGGCCTCGTCGGACTGGCAGGCTGTGCCGCGCCGCCGGTTACCGATGTTTCGCCGAGCCTCGATCCCACGGGGGCTCCGACCGAAGTCTCGACGACGCGGCAATCCGAAGTCTCGGTCGATCAGCAGGCGATCCGCCGTGCCGCCCGCACCTTCATCGAGGTGATCGACACGGTCGAGCCGGTCGCCGAGCAGGAATGCCGGGCGCGGGCGCCCCGATTGGATTGCGATTTCCTAATCGTGGTGGACGACAACCCGCTGTCCCCGCCGAATGCGTTCCAGACGCTTGATGAAAACGGACGGCCGATCATCGCCTTCACCCTGTCGCTGATCGCGGATGCCCGAAATGCCGACGAGATGGCTTTCATCATGGCCCATGAGGCCGCCCACCACATCGCCGGCCATCTTGAACAGCAGCGCCGCAACGCCATGCTGGGTGCGGCCGTCTTTGGCCAGCTGGCCGGTGTCGTGGGCGGCGGCGGCAATGAACAGGTGATCCGGACCGCGCAGCAGATCGGCGCCGAGGTCGGCGCCCGGACCTATAGCAAGGAATTCGAGCTTGAGGCCGATGCCCTTGGCACCGTGATCGCGGCGCGGGCGGGTTATGATCCGGTGCGCGGGGCGGAATTCTTTTTCCGGATCCCCGATCCGGGCGACCAGTTCCTGGGCACCCACCCGCCCAATGCCGAACGGGTTGCCATCGTGCTGCGCACGGCGGCCGGTCTCGGGCTTTAGGCCCTAGGGTTCGGGATGGCTCGCCATGCCATTTTCAGGATCGAAATGGGCCCGATAGGGGGATGCTGTGCCCGGCGCAGGACCGTCTCGGAACCGTCTTGAGATCGCGAGAACAGACACCACGATCCAGAACACCTGTATCATCAGGCTTGCCAGATTGAAGGCACCGAACAGGCTGACAAGAACGAGGGTCGCGGCAATGAGGTTGATCACGAAATACGTGCAGGTCTGACTGGTGAGCCGATGCGTCGTCAGGAGGAAATAGGACACGACGTAAAGCCCGAAGCCCAGAAGCCCGACCAGATCATAGATCGCGGATGGCCAATCGAGGAGCAGGCTTTGCACGCGCAATCCTTTCTCGTAAATCCATCAAGACCCCGAACCCGAAGGGGCAGGCGGGGACCGTCAAAATAGTTGGGGCGGAAAAAAAGGAAGGAGTCGCCCGGTTCAATATGGGGCAGAGCCTAGAGATCGGCGCTCAGGCGGGAAGTCAGGAAATCCTGACGTTCAGGCAGCGGAGGTAAAGGCCCCGAGGCTGATCGCGGCAAAGAAACAGCCGGACGCGGCCAGAACGAAGACATGCCAGATCGCGTTGGAATAGCGCATGTCTTCACGGGTGAAGAACACGACACCCAGACTGTAAAGGACACCGCCCACCGCCACGAGGATCACGGCCGTCATGGGCAAGGCCTGCACCATCGGCCAGATCAGGGCAACGCTCAACCAGCCCAGGACAAGGTAAAGTGCGGTTCCCAATCGTCCCGGCGCGCGCCAGAAGAAGACCTTCGCCAAGGCGCCCGCGAAGGCCAAAGTCCAGATCAGGCCAAGGATCACATAGCCGAAAACCGATCCGATCATCACGACAAAGGGCGTATAGGTGCCCGCGATCTTGAAATAGATCGCCGCGTGATCGAGCCGTCGCAGCACCGGCCTTACCCGCTCCCACGGCGTCATGTGATAGCAGGCCGACATCACGAAGGTTGCCATCAGGGCCGCGGCATAGACCGCAAGCCCGGCGATCATGCCGCCATCCCCGCTCGCGGAGCCGAAGACCAGCAGCAGGATGCCGCCCGTGATGGCAAGCGCGACACCAAATCCGTGCACCGTGCCATCCGCGATCCGTTCGGCCAGCGTGTAGTCGGGATAAAGGTCCGGGTCTCGTTGCATGATGCAAAGGTAGCGTGACCTTGGCCACGCGCAAAGCATATCCTTACGTCAGGTCCGGTCCGCATCTTGCCGGGCGTAACCGGTTCGGGTCAGATATCCGCATGACCATATTTGAGAATGTCATCACCGACCGTGGATCGCGCTATGCGGTCTCGGGCATGCCGGTGGATAGCCCCGAGGCCGCCAAGGCGGCAATCAAGTCATTGTGCCGGAACAAGAAATTCGCCCGGGCCACCCACAACACATGGGCGGTCATCCTGCCCGATGGGCCGCTCAAGAACGATGACGGAGAGGCGGGAGCCGGCGCCGTCATCCTGCGGATGCTCGAACGTGAGGGGCTTACCGGTCACCTGATCTGCGTGACGCGCTGGTTCGGGGGCAAACATCTGGGCGGCGACAGGTTTCGCCACGTGGCCGAGGCCGTGCGATTCTATCTGGCCGAGGCGGAGCCTGCCTCCGAATGATGTTTTTCCTCCGACAACTCAGGAAACGCTGCATCTGGAGTTGGGCCGGCCTCGTTCTGTGCTGGAGGGAAGAGCATTCGTTTCGCAGCTGGGTCTGGGCCAATGTCGTCTCGGCTGCTCTTGCGATCGCGCTGCCGCTCAGCGCGGCCGAGACTGCTGTCCTTGTGATGGGTGGGGTGATCGTCCTCGCACTCGAATGTCTGAACACGGCGCTGGAGCGGATCGTGGACGATATCTCGACCGATCAGCGCGACGCTGCGCGACAGGCCAAGGACGCGGGCTCTGCGGTGGTCGCCGTCTCGGCCGTGGCCGTCGGTATCGCCTGGATCGTGATCCTGCTGGGCTAGTGCGGCGCCAGCCGCGCCGTCCGCCGCAGGTGCGCGCGATACAGGAGCGGGGCGAGGATGCGGTCATAGACCATTGCGGCCGCCGGGCGGATCACCGGCCGCGTCACGATCCGCGCAAGCCAGCGGTAGCGCGGCATTTCGGACCAGAGCGCGATGAAGGCGTCGACGCCCGTCAGAACCTCACCATCCTTGAGCACATGCAGACGGCGGGCGGCGTCGTCCCGGCTCACCTTCCAGCGCGCCAGATCGGGGCCCGACAGCGCATCAAAGCGCAGCGGCAGGCCGGTCTTGTTGGCATAGCCGCGATAATGTCCGATCTCGAAGGAACAGATAGGGCATTCGTCGTTATAGAGAACTCTGGTTTCGACCGTCATGCCCGTCAAATAGCACACGCCCTTGTCCGGTCTCTGCGTCCTGCCGTCGCGGGCCGCTCAGCGCCGCTTGCGCGCCGCAGCCCCACCGCCACCGGCCCAGAACGTCACCCCGATCAGGAAGCCGAAATCATACCAGCCCCCGGAATTCGGGACGCCGTAGATGGCGATACTGTCGGAAAACCACGAAAGGATGAAGGCGATCGGCGCCACCGCCCCGTCGAACAAACCCCAGAAGAACCCTCGTGCGCCCTCGATCGCGAGAGGCGCCGTGGCGCAGGAGGCAAGGAAAAGGAGGGAGAGGAGAGTAGCGAAGACGCGGAAGGTCATGATTGTCTCCTTCGGTGGCAGATCATGGATCCTAGCACGGGATCATCTTGGCCCCAAATGAAGATACCGGACATGGAATTGTCATGCAGGCGATCTAGGTTCCGACCTGCCGACAGAGGAGTCCATGATGCGCCTGACGATTGCAGTTCTTGCCGTTCTTTCGATGAGTGTCGCGCCTGTTTGGGCCGTCGGTTTGGACGATGATACGCCGCCTGTGCCGTCAGAAACGACGATCACCTGCGAAGAAGGTCAGGTCTGGGACAGCGAGGCCGAGCTTTGCGTGCCTGTCGCGGAGGTCTCTGAAGACAATGCCGCGCTCCGGCCGATCATTCGCGAACTTGCCTATGCCGAACGATACGCCGATGCGGCAGCGCTTCTCGAGCGATTTCCCTCCGATGACGGATTCGCGCTGACCTATCGCGGCTTTGTCGCCCGGCAGACCGGCGATTTCGAGGCGGCCGAAGGGTTCTATCTCGATGCGCTCGCCGTTGATCCCGGCAATGTCCTGGCCCGCGCCTATTACGGAATGGGTCTTGCATCTGACGGTCAGCGTGCCGCCGCCGAAGAGCAGCTTGCGGTGATTGTCGCGGCCGCTGGTGCCGATGCATGGCCGGCCCGGGCATTGCGGGACACGCTGTCCGGGGCGAGTTCCATCCGCTACTAGGGTAGACGACGCCCCCACAGATCATACTCCCCGGCCTCGTCCACCTCGATCGCGACGATATCGCCGACCGACAGGCCGTCGGTGCCCTCGTCGATGAAGAGATTGCCGTCAATCTCGGGCGCGTCTCCCTTGGTGCGGCAGGTGGCGATGCCGTCGTCGTCGATATCATCGACGATGACATCCATCACTTTTCCAACCTTGGCAGCCAGTTTCGCCTCGGAGATGGCCTGCGCTTTTGACATAAAGCGATCCCAGCGGTCCTGTTTGACCTCGGGTGCCACATGACCCGGGAGAGCGTTCGACCGCGCGCCTTCGACGTTTTCGTACTGGAAACAGCCAACCCGGTCGAGTTGGGCTTCGTCCAGCCAGTCGAGCAAGGTCTGGAACTCTTCCTCCGTCTCGCCGGGATAGCCGACGATGAAGGTCGAGCGCAGGACAAGATCGGGGCAGGCGGCACGCCATGCGGCGATCTCGTCCAGGGTCCGGGCCGCGGCGGCGGGACGGGCCATGCGTCTGAGCGTGTCCGGATGGGCGTGCTGGAACGGGATATCCAGATAAGGCAGCACGCCGCCCTCGGCCATCATGGGCACCAGATCGCGCACATGGGGGTATGGATAGACGTAATGCAGCCGGACCCACGCGCCGAGGGATCCCAGATCGCGGGCCAGATCGAGGATCGGGAATTTCGCCTCGCGATCCTTCCAGTCCGTGCCATAGGCCGATGTGTCCTGGCTGATCACCAGCAGCTCGCGCACCCCGGCCTCGACCAGCTTTTCCGCTTCGCGCATCACCGCCCTGTGGGGGCGGGAGGCCAGTTTCCCGCGCATGTCGGGGATGATGCAGAATTTGCAGGTGTGATTGCAGCCCTCGGAAATCTTGAGATAGCTGTAATGACGTGGTGTCAGCTTGATCCCCTGGGCGGGCAGCAGGTCGATGAACGGGTCCGGCGATGGCGGTACCGCCCTGTGGACGGCATCGAGCACCTGTTCGTACTGATGCGGCCCCGTGACGGCCAGAACCTTCGGATGGGCGCCGGTGATGTAATCGGGCTCTGCCCCCAGACAGCCGGTGACGATGACCCGGCCATTTTCATTCAGGGCCTCGCCGATCGCATCAAGGCTTTCGGCCTTGGCGCTGTCGAGAAAGCCGCAGGTGTTCACGATCACTGCATCGGCGCCCGCGTAATCGGCCGAGATGCCATAGCCCTCGGCCCTGAGCCGGGTCAGGATCCGCTCGCTGTCGACCAACGCCTTGGGGCACCCGAGAGAGACCATGCCAATGGTCGGCTGCCCCTCACGCGGGGCGTCTGTCACCCGCGCGCGGGCAAGATCGGGTCGAAGATCGGGAGGATTCTGCATCCGGCGCATATAGGCCATGGCGAGAGCCGGGGAAAGAGGGCGCCGCGCGGGATCGGCGCCGCTCAGCCGCCGCCCACGACGGCGTTGCAGATCATCCCGAAGGCAAAACCCGACAGCGCCGCAAGCGAAGGCGCCTGGCGGTTCTTCAGATGCGCCTTCACCGCGATGTCCTGGAACATTAGGTAGAGGATGCCACCCGCGGCCGCCATCATGAGCGCGCCGGTCACAGCGGGGAGGTTCGACAGAAACAGGTAGCCGCTTACGACGGCCACGGGCCCGATGGCCGCGAGCCCGAAGAAGACGCGCATCATGTGCCGCCGGCCATGATGGCCGCGATCCTTCAGTTCGCGCCAGGCATTGAAGGCTTCGGGCAGGTTCTGTGCGCCGATCAGAAGCGCAAGAAGCGCCGCCTCTGACGACCGGCTGGCCATGATCGCCCCGAGAGAGATCGCCTCGGGCACGAAATCCGTCAGCATGGCAAGGAACTGTGCATTCTGGCCGGCGCGGGAACGGCGCAGCCGCTCGGCCAGTGCAAAGAGGCCGCCACCAAGGAAAAATGCTGCAACCCCGACCCAGAGCGGCAAGAGCGCGAGACCTTCGGGAACCAGAACAAAGCCCACGGCCGAGATGAGGATACCCCCGCCAAAGGCCATGACACTGTGGCGCACCTCCTGCTCGAGCCAGCGAGGCTGAATGCGCTCAATGCTCGCGAGATAGCCGCCGAGCGGGATCATCAACCCGGCGAAAGCGCCGTAGCACAGGGCTAGAACAAGATCGGTCACGGCGTGCACACCTCGTGCTGCATCCGGTCGACACCATGCGGACGACTGGCCCCGGGGGCCGGCCGTTCAGCACAGGTCGGGCCGGGCCGCAGGCCGGACGTGTCGCGGCCTAGCGCTTGCGGTCGCGGCGGCTCGACATGGGCTGGAAGGCCACGCCCACATGGGCCTCGCAATAGGGCTTGCCGGCCTGAACGGGCAGGCCGCAGAACCAGAAATCCGGCGTGGCGGGATCGCCCACGGGCCATTTGCAGGTCTTCTCTGTCAGCTCCATCAACGTCAGCTTCTTGGCGGATTTCTCTACCTCCGACACCTTGGCAAGGGCTTCGGGGCTGATCTCGTTGGCCGAGGGTTGCGGCGGGAGCGGCTGACCCGCCGGGATGATCGCGCGGCGCGCCGCGCTCATCGGCGGTTCGCTCGTATCCTCTTCGGTTGCCGTTTCGGCTTCGGTCTCGGGTTCGGCCTTTGGCTTGGGAGCGGCCTCCGGCTTGGCCTTTGGCGCGGGCTGCGACTTGGCCGCCGGGGCGGCGGGCTGCGCGTTGCCCGAACCGGTGGCCGGCGCGGCGCCGCTGGCGCCCGCACGGTTGGACAGGCCCAGCCGGTGCACCTTGCCGATGACCGCATTGCGGGTCACACCGCCAAGTTCCTTGGCGATCTGGCTGGCGCTTTGGCCTTCGCTCCACATTCTCTTGAGCGTCTCGACGCGTTCGTCGGTCCAGGACATGGCACTTCCCTTGGATTGGTCGGCCCCGGAACCTCCCCGATCGGGGAGGGGGGCCTTGAGACTTCTGTCGCTTTCCTATTCTAAGCGCGAATACGCCGGATACAAGCCGACCGGCGGATAAGCGAGGGGAGCGGGAAATGCAAGAGACACGCAACCAAGACACGATGATGGGCGTCCGCCGGTTCGGTCGGGTCAACTGGCTGGGCCTTGCCACACTGATCGAACGCGAGATTCGGCGGTTCATGAATGTCTGGAGCCAGACGATCATGGCGCCCCTGATCAATGCGGGGCTTTTCCTTCTGATTTTCGTGATCGCGGTGGGCCCGAACCGGGGTCCGGTGATGGGCGTGCCCTTCGTGACCTTCATCGCGCCGGGGATCCTTACGATGACGGTGATCCAGAACGCGTTCGCCAACACCTCCTCGTCGCTGGCCTCGGCCAAGGTGCAGGGCAACATCGTCGACACGCTGATGCCGCCGCTGTCGGCGGCCGAGCTGGTGATCGGATATGTATCTGGGGCGGTGGCGCGCGGCCTTCTGGTGGCTCTGGTGATCGCGATCGGGGTCTGGCTCCTTCTGGGGATCGGGATGCAACGCCCGCTTGTCGTGCTGTTCTATGTGGTTGCCGGGTCGGTCTTCATGGGCGGCCTTGGCCTCGTCGCCGGCATCTTCGCCAACAAGTTCGATCAGCTGGCCGCGATCTCGAACTTCATCGTGACGCCACTGGCCTTCCTGTCGGGCACCTTCTACTCGATCGAGGCGATGCCCGAGGTCCTGCAGGCAATCAGCCATGCCAACCCGTTCTTCTACGTCATCGACGGGGTCCGGTTCGGCATGCTGGGGATTTCTGACAGCCCGCCCCTGCGCGGCGCAGTGATCGTGCTGGCCTCTGCCTCGGCGGTGGTGCTGCTTTGCTGGAGCTGGTTCCGCAGGGGGTATCGCCTCAAGGCCTGAGCCGCGACCACGCCTCCGGCTTGAGCGATATCAAGGACAGGTCCGACGCGTCCGGCAAGCATACGCCCCGTAATCTATCGAACGGGGAGGGCGCATCTTGCCTGCTGCCACAACGAAAGACGCGCTGATCGCGGTGACGGAGAAAGATTATGCCAGGCTCCGCGATCTGATCGCGGACATTCCCGACGATCAGGCCATGCGAAAGCGCGCGGACGACACCTCGATCAAGGATGTCATCGGTCACCGTGCCCATTGGATCGATCTGTTCCTCGGCTGGTATCACGATGGCCTCGCCGGACGGCCGGTGTCTTTTCCCGCCCCCGGCTACAAGTGGAACCAGCTCAAGGCCTACAATGCCGATCTGCGCCGCGCACAATCGGGGCTGGATTGGGCCGGGGCTCGGTCAATGCTGGCCGATCGGCATGCCGCATTGCTCGATTTCATGACACAGGCGGATGACAAGACATTGTATGGCGGGCCGATGACGGGGGCCAACAACGATTGGTCGCCCGGCCGCTGGGCCGAAGCCGCGGGACCGTCGCATTACCGGTCGGCCGCGAAATTCATTCGTGCCTGCCTTCGGTCCGACGCGGGATAGGGCTTCCCAAGCTGACCGAATTCCCCTAATGCCGCGTGCATGACGACGACGCGACATATCCGACGCCGACGCTGATCGGCTCAGCCGCTTGCCCGCCGATTGGGCAGCTTTCGTCATGCCATCCCAAAATCGTTGACTTGGCCCATGTGCTGCGGCACTTCTCGGGCTTCTTGAAATCCAAGGATATCCTCATGATCCCCTCGATCCTTCCGACCTATAACCGGGTGCCGCTGTCCTTCGTGAAAGGCGAAGGATCCTGGCTGGAGGAGGCTGACGGGCGACGCTTTCTGGACATGGGGGCAGGGATCGCGGTGAACGCGCTGGGCCATGCGGCACCCGAACTGGTCGAAGTTCTGACCGAACAGGCGGGCCAGCTGTGGCATGTGTCGAACCTCTACCGCATCCCCGCACAGGAGAGGCTGGCCGATCTGCTGGTCGAAAAGACCTTTGCCGACACTGTCTTTTTTACCAATTCCGGCACCGAGAGCTGTGAACTGGCCGTCAAGATGGCGCGCAAGTACTGGTACGACAAGGGCCAGCCCGAACGCACACGTGTCCTGACCTTCGAGGGCGCGTTTCATGGCCGGTCGAGTGCCGCGATTGCCGCGGCCGGATCGGAGAAGATGACAAAGGGCTTCGGGCCGCTTCTGCCCGGCTTCACCCAGCTGGGCTTTGGCGATCACGATGCTCTCGAGGCCGCGATCCGCGCGCCCGACGTAGGTGCCGTCATGGTCGAGCCGGTGCAGGGCGAGGGCGGCATCCGGCCGTTGCCCGATGCCTGCCTCAAGGGCCTGCGGGACCTGTGCGACGAGACCGGCGTTCTGATGATCCTCGACGAGGTGCAATGCGGCATGGGGCGCACGGGGCGGCTCTTTGCCCATGAATGGGTGGGCGTGACGCCCGACATCATGATGGTGGCCAAGGGGATCGGGGGCGGCTTCCCTCTGGGCGCGGTCCTTGCGACCGAAGATGCCGCATCCGGTATGGTCGCGGGCACGCACGGCTCCACCTATGGCGGCAATCCGCTGGGTTGCGCCGTGGGAGCGCGCGTGGTCGAGATCGTTGGCGATCCTGAGTTCCTCGCGGATGTGAACCGCCGCGCGGGTCTCTTGCGGCAGGGGCTCGAGGGGCTGGTGGCCAGTCACCCCGACGTGTTCGAGGGGGGTGCGCGGGGCCGGTCTGATGCTGGGGCTCGTCTGCAAGGCGCCGAACGGCGATGTTGCCGCTGCCTGCTATGCCGAGGAAATCCTGACGGTGGCTGCGGCCGAGAATGTCATCCGGCTTCTGCCGGCGCTGAACATCTCCGAGGCCGATATCGGCGAGGCGCTTGCGCGGCTCGATCGGGCCGCCACGCGCGTCGGGCAGGCCGGCTGATCGACTTTCCATTCACGGACATATCCGGGGCGCCCGGCGGGCTCTCCCGAAACGAAAGATGACACGATGAACCATTTTCTGGATATCAACAGGACCGATGCCGCCGAATTGCGGCAGATCATCGAGGGCGCGCGGGCGATGAAGGATGCGCGCAATGGCCGCCCCCGGGGCATGACGGATGACGAGACCCCGCTTGCCGGTCACATGGTGGCGTTGATCTTCGAGAAACCTTCGACCCGGACCCGTGTGTCATTCGACGTGGGTGTCCGCCAGATGGGCGGCCAGACCATGGTCCTGTCGGGCGCTGACATGCAGCTTGGCCATGGAGAGACCATCGCCGACACCGCCCGCGTCCTGTCCCGCTATGTCGACCTGATCATGATCCGCACCTTCGAGGAACAGACCCTGATTGAAATGGCCGAACATGCCGATGTGCCGGTGATCAACGGGCTGACCAATCGCACCCACCCCTGCCAGATCATGGCCGATATCATGACCTTCGAGGAACATCGCGGGCCGATCGCCGGCCGCAAGGTCGTATGGTCGGGCGATGGCAACAATGTCTTCAACAGCTTTGCACATGCGGCGGGGCAATTTGGCTTCGACCTGACATTTACCGGGCCGGAGCCGCTCGACCCTGAGCGTGGTTTCCTCGAGGAGGCCCGCGCCAAGGGTGTCAATGTCACGATCGAACGCGATCCGCACAAGGCCGTCGAGGGGGCGGACCTCGTCGTCACCGATACTTGGGTCTCGATGCATGACCCCGTCTCGGCGCGGGAGCGGCGGCACAATCAGCTGCGCGGCTACCAGGTAAACGAAGACCTGATGGCCCGTGCCAAGCCCGATGCCCTGTTCATGCATTGCCTGCCGGCGCACAGGGACGACGAGGCCACGAGCGCGGTGATGGACGGACCCCATTCCGTGATCTTCGACGAGGCGGAAAACCGGCTCCATGCGCAAAAGGCGATCATGCGCTGGTGTCTGGGCGTCTGACAGGGCCAGCGCCCCCAAATTTATCCAAATTTGGGCGGCCACCAAAATTCTGGAATTTTGGTCCTCGCTCAGAGCGATTTTCGATAACCTTTCAGGAAATCGCGCAATCCTGCATCGTCGACGATCTTGATCGCCTTCGACAGGCTGACCCATTTGCGATCCCGGTCGTCGGCTTCGGGATAGTCGCGCTTCGTCTCCGAGACCTTCAGCTCGAACACCTTGACAAGGCAGGGCTCTGGCCGCGACTTCGGGCCGCGCTCTTTGGTGGTCATGAAACTGCCGACGGGCTTGCGGGCAACCTTGGCCTTGCGCACGCCGGCCTCTTCCCATGCTTCGATCATGGCGGCTTCGCTGTTCTTCTTGCCGTCCATGGGCCAGCCCTTCGGCAGAATCCAGCGCCCGGCCGAGGACGTCACCAGAAGGACCTCGGGTTCCTTCTTGCCCTTGCGCAGGCAAAGAGCCGCCAGTTGAAGGTGCATCGCTGTGCCTGTCTCGTCCACGATGGTCGAAAAATCGGATTTCGGAGAAATTCTCATGAAACGCGCCCGTTATCTTGTTCTTATTTGAGAAAAAGATAGGGCGAAATGGTAAAAAGATCAATGACCTCGACCGGATGCGCGTTTTGTGCGTGTCGTCGGTGGCGCGGTGGTCGGATCTTCGGGCCAGGGATGTTTCGGATATTGTCCGCGCATGTCCTTGCGCACATCCGCATAGCTGTCGGCCCAAAAGCGCGGCAGGTCCGTCGTGACCTGCACGGGCCGCTGGGCGGGGGACAAGAGCACCAGCCGAAGCGGCGCACCGCCCACGCGCGGATGGGTCGTCTGGCCGAACACTTCCTGAAGGCGCAGCTCGATCGTCGGCAGGTCCTGCCCGTAGTCAATCGGCACCTTGCGACCCAGCGGCGTGATGAAATGGGCCGGAGCCGCCTTGTCGACGGCCTGCAGCTGATCCCAGCTCAGCATCGCGCGCAGCGCGTCCGTGGCATCGAAAGCGCGCCATGCGGCAGCGGTCGTGACCCCGCCCAGATGCGGCGCGAGCCAATCCTCGAGACCCGCCAGAAGGGCCGCGTCCGACAGGTCCGGCATGTCGGGCCGTTCGGTGCGCAGCAGCGCCACCCGCGCGCGGAACCGCTCCGCCGCGGGCGATAAGGCCAACCCCAGCTCTCGGATGCCGTCGCACATTGCGCGGGTCAGCGCGTCCTGCGGCGCGTCGGTCCATCTCGCGGCCGAGAGGGCGACCGCACCCAGCCGTTCTTCCGCCCGGGCCTCGACGCGGTTGTGGCGGCGTGACCAGTGGCATTCGTGGACCTGCGTGATGCGATCGGCACAGATTTCGCGGATCTCGGCCTCTGTGATTGTGATCGCGCCCCGGATGCGAGCTTCGCGGCCCGCGCCATCGAGGTCGGTCGCCACGAGGAAGGGGCTGCTCGCAAGGCTGTCATCCTCGGGAAGGACCGCGCCTCGCCCACCTGACAAGAGGTAGCGCGGTGCCTCGCCCGGCCTGCGCCTGCCGATCCGGTCGGGGTAGGCAAGCGCTGCCATCTGGCCGGCGCTATATGCGCCCTCTGATGGAAGCCCGGCGGTCAGACGCCGTGCTTCGCGGGTCAGATCGGCTACGGCCCCGCGGCCCGTGGCCGGGGGTGCGCGCCGGCCGCTGATCATCTCCAGCCGCGGCACGAGGTCCGCGCCCGGCATGCCCGGAATGTGCCGCCCGCTCATCAGCGCCGCGATCGGCACGGCCGCGCGACCGGCCCGGAGCAACATGTGGGCCAGCCGGGGATGAACTGGCAGGGCGGCAAGACGGCGGCCATGTTCGGTGATGTGATCGCTTCCGTCCAGCGCGCCAAGATCGCGCAGCAGAGTGCGGGCCTCGGTCAATGCAGCCTCGGGCGGCGGGGTCAGAAAGCCCAGATCCGCGCTGCCCCAGAGCGCGAGTTCGAGCGCAAGATCCGCCAGATCGGCCACCGTGATCTCGGGCGGAGCATAGGGCAGGAGCGCGCCATCCTCCCCCTTTGTCCAGAGCCGGTAGGCCTGACCTTCAGCGACCCGGCCCGCACGGCCCGCCCGCTGTGTGGCCTCCGCACGGCTGACACGTTCGGTCACCAGCCGCGACATGCCGGTGCCCGGATCGAACCGGGCACGCCGGGTCCAGCCGCTGTCGACGACAACGCGGATATCCTCGATCGTCAGCGAGGTCTCTGCAATCGAGGTGGCCAGCACGACCTTGCGGATCGAGGTGTCGGGTTCCGGGGCGATCGCGCGGCGCTGGTCCTTGAAGGGCATCGCGCCATAAAGCGGGCGAATGGCGTAGCCCGGGCCGAGGCTGTCGGTCAGTATGCGGGCGGCCGTCCGGATCTCCCCCGCGCCGGGCAGGAAGACGAGGATGCCGCCCGATGTTTCGGTCGCGGCGCGTGCCGCCAGATCGGCAGCCGCCTGCGCGACGGAGCGGCCCTTGGGAGCGGGTCTTTCGGCCCAGCGGATATCCACGTCGAAGTGGCGGCCTTCGGAGGTGACGACGGGCGCGCCACCCATCAGCTCGGCCACCGGACCTGCGTCGAGTGTCGCGGACATCGGCAAGAGGATCAGGTCAGGCCGGAGCGCGGCCCGCACCTCCAGTGCGAGGGCGAGGCCCAGATCGGCATTCAGGGATCGTTCGTGGAATTCGTCGAAGAGGATCGCCGAGATGCCGGGCAATTCCGGGTCCGATTGCAGCATCCGGTTCAGGATGCCTTCGGTCAGGACCTCGATCCTCGTGCGTGACGAGACTTTGGCCTCGCCCCGGATGCGGTAACCGACGCGGTCGCCCGGTGATTCTCCCAGCGTGTCCGCCATGCGTTCGGCCGCCGCGCGTGCCGCGATCCGGCGCGGCTCGAGCATCAGGATACGGCCGGGCGCCAGCCCCGCCTCCATCAGGGCCAGAGGCACGCGGGTCGTCTTGCCGGCGCCGGGCGGTGCCTGCAGCACGGCCTGACCGTGGTCGCGGAGGGCGGCCAGCAGATCGGGGATGGCGCTGTCGATGGGCAGGGCGGTCATGAGAGGGGTTATCGGTCAGAGCCCCAGCAAGGTAAAGCGTCCCGAAAACGCCAAAGGCCCGGCATGGCGCCGGGCCTGTCAGCAAATCGTCACCGGGCCGGAACGGCTCAGGCGGCGGCGGTTGCCTTGGCGATTTCTTTCTTCACCTTCAGAGCGTTGGGCGACAGTTCGACGTCCTTCGCCTTGGCGAGATAGGCGTCAAGACCACCCCGGTGATCGACCGAGCGCAGCGCGGCCGACGAGATGCGGAACCGGAAGGACCGGCCCAGCGTGTCGGACTGAAGCGTGACTTCCTGAAGGTTGGGAAGAAAACGACGCTTGGTCTTGTTGTTGGCGTGGCTGACATTGTTGCCAGTCATGGGGCCTTTTCCGGTCAGTTCGCAGCGGCGCGACATTGGACGTGTCCTCGTATCTGTGGGAGCGCGTAGGGGAGAAATCGCCCCCGGCTCAAACGGAAAAGCCCCGCGCGGGCAGGGCCTCGAATTCGGTTCCGGGCAATTACGAAGATTCCCGTCAGTCGTCAACCCGCTAAGTGCCGGACCGGGCAGCCTGTTCAAGCCTGCCCGCATGGGACCGTGCTGTTTCGGCAAGCGCCGGACGGCGCGCCGCCGCGGCGCTGGCGAGGCGCGACCAGTAGCCGGCCGACATCCGTCGCGCGGCGGCATGGCTCTGGCGGAGGGGCTGCGGATCGGTCCGGCTTTCCCGTGCGGCGCGCTGGATCAGCCAGGCCTTGCCGCTTTCACGCAAGAGGCGCGAGGCCGGGTGGCCACCGCCGGCCAGCCGCAGGATCTGCACCTGGGGGAATTGTTCGACAAGCGCGTGGGCATGGGCGAGATCGGCCGGAATGAACGGATCGGCGAGGATCAGCCCCGAGGGACCCGGTGTCGGTGGTGCCGTTATCGCGCCGAGCGCGGGATCAAAGCCCGCAGCTTCCTTGCCATAGCGCCATTCGTAGGGCGCGACATCGGGGTCGAGCGAGACCTGGGGCGATATCGCCACGATCCGTGCGGCCCTCATCGTGGCCGCAAAACGGAACGCGCCATAGCCACCCATCGACCATCCCAGCATGTGAACCGCCCCGAATTCCTCGGCAAGCGCGCGCAGCCGCGCCTCAAGTGCCGGGGTCTCGTCATTGATGAACCAGTCATTGGCGCGGGACTTGATCGACAATTGCGAAAAGCCTGCCTTTTCGAATTGCTTTGAGGCCGAAGGCGCGCCGAAATCGGTCTTGCCCGGTTTGCGGAAATCGAAAGTCACGATCAGGGGGCCACCCGCCGCGCCCGTGCGCAGAAGGCTGGCGCGGAGCCTGTCTCCATCGAAGACGATGTCCGGTTTCATTGGCCCGTCAGCAGGGGGGCCAGCGCTTCGCGCGCCGCAGCGCCCGGCGACAGGTCACCCTGCGCCACCTGTGCCCGCAATTCATCCAGACGTTCGGCCAGCACGGGGTCGCGGGTCAGAAGGGCCATCATCTCAGCCTTGAGTTCCTCGGCGAACCAGTATTCGGCCTGGCGTGCGCGCGTCGCCTCCCAGATGCCGTTTTCGCGACGCCAGCGCGCGAGATCGGTGATCTCGGACCATGCCTCGGTAAGGCCGTCACCGGTTGCCGCCGAAACGCACAGCGCCTTGGGGAATCCCTCCGGGTCCTGCGGCCGCTTGCGCAGGAGCCTGAGCGCGCCGGCATAATCGGCCTGCGTCCGGATCGCCTGTGCGCGCAGATCGCCATCGGCCTTGTTCACGAGGATGATGTCGGCCATCTCCATGATGCCGCGCTTGACGCCCTGCAACTCGTCGCCGCCCGCAGGTGCCAGAAGAAGTGCGAAGACATCCGACATCTGGGCCGCGATCGTCTCGGACTGGCCGACGCCCACCGTCTCGATGAGCACGACGTCGAAACCTGCGGCCTCGCACAGGGCGATCGCCTCGCGGGTGCGCCGCGCGACGCCGCCCAGCTGGCTTTGCGACGGCGAGGGGCGGATGAAGGCGCGCGGATCGCGGCTGAGCTGTTCCATCCTCGTCTTGTCACCAAGGATCGACCCGCCCGACCGCGCCGAGGAGGGATCGACCGCCAGAACCGCCACCCGGTTGCCCAGCGACGTCAGATGCAGGCCAAGCGCCTCGATGAAGGTCGACTTGCCGACACCGGGCGTGCCCGACAGGGCAATGCGCAGGGCCTGCTTTTCGGTGCCCAACTCTGCCAGAAGCGCCTGCGCCGCCTCGCGGTGATCGGACCGTCCGCTTTCGACAAGCGTGATCGCCCGGGCCAGAGCCCGCCTGTCGCCATCGCGCAAGGCGCGCGCAAGGGGCGTCATGTCAGACAATCCCCTGGCTCCAGAGGTAGTAGATGAACAGCCCGCCAAAGAGCAGGATGTTGAACGCCACGATCCCGAGAATGCCGAGGATCCGGTCTTTGAGCCTTTCCGCCGGGTCAACCGTCCTGAGGTATTCGGCGACGGTGCGATGGGCGGTTTCAAGCCGGGTTTCATCGATCCGGCGCGCCAGTTTCGGCGCTTGGGCGAATTGCTGTGCCTCGGCCAGATAGGCCGCCTCGCGGGAGACCGCGCGCGGCAACAACCGGCCCGCCTTGCGCACCTTCGCGGCCAGCGTCGGGCCGCGCAGGTGCAACCGCTCTGCCAGCAGAGTGTCGATCTCATCAAGTTTGGCCTGAACGGCATCATCAATCATGCGCGCGACACTAGCGCCGGGTGCGATCGGCCTCAATGGCTCTGGAAGCCCGCATCCGTTCCGCGTTAAGGAGGTTGCATGTTGAACGTGATAGAGACTGGCACCGACGACGGTGATCCCCCGATCCTGATTGCCCATGGGCTGTTTGGCTCGGCGCGGAACTGGGGCGTGATCGCCAAGCGGCTGGCCGCCGAGGGCCGGCGCGTTCTGGCCGCTGACATGCGCAATCACGGGCAAAGCCCGTGGTTCGACAGCCACGATTATTCCGACATGGCCGAGGATCTGGCCCGCGTCATCGGATCGCAGGGGCCGTTCGATGTTCTTGGCCATTCGATGGGCGGCAAGGCTGCGATGATGCTGGCGCTGGATCGGCCCGATCTGGTGCGCAAGCTGATCGTCGCCGATATCGCGCCCGTGTCCTATGGTCACAGCCAGTCGCACAACATCGACGCCATGCGCCGGGTTCCGCTGGACCGGATCGAAAGCAGGGCGCAGGCCACCGAGGCGCTCGCGCTGGACGAGCCCGACGTTGCCGCATTCCTTCTTCAAAGCCTCGACATGGCAGAGAAACGTTGGCGGCTGAACCTTGACGTGCTGGAACGCGAGATGCCCAAGATCGTCGGCTGGCCCGAGGTTGAGGGCCGGTTTGACGGGCCCGCGCTGTTCCTGTCGGGCGGGGCGTCCGACTATGTGGGGCCCGAGGCCCGGCCCCGGATCAAGACCCTGTTTCCGTCTGCGGCTTTCGTCACCATTCCGGATGCCGGACACTGGCTTCATGCCGAGAAACCCCGCGAGTTCGAAGCGACGCTCCGGGCGTTCCTCGACGCAGAGTAAGGCGCGGCGGATGCGGGTCAGATCCGGTCTGCGGCTTGCGGTGCGGCGCGACAGGCCATAAATCGACACAACCCGCAGTTTCCCGAGGCGCGTTCCATGGCCCAACCTCCCGTCCAGTCCGAACAGGATCGCGCCAAGTCGAAGGATATCGGCGCGCTGCGAGAGTTGTGGCCTTTTGTCCGGCCCTACAGGCTCCTTCTGGTGGCAGCCCTTGTCGCACTGGTCCTGACGGCGATGGTCTCTCTCGTGCTGCCGATCGCCGCGCGTCGGGTCGTCGACAATTTCAACGTGGCCGAAGACGGTCTGCTGGCCGGATATTTCGTGGCGGCGATCGGGGTGGCAGGACTACTGGCCGTGGGATCCTCGCTTCGATACTACCTCGTCACGCGCCTCGGCGAACGTGTCGTCGCCGATATCCGCAAGGCCGTCTTCGACCGGATGATCGGGATGAGCCCGGCATTCTTCGAAAAGATCATGACGGGCGAGGTTCTGAGCCGGATCACCACCGACACCACGCTGATCCTGTCGGTCATCGGATCGTCCGTGTCGATCGCCTTGCGCAATTCGCTGATCCTTGTCGGTGGCATCGCGCTGATGCTCTGGACAAGCGTCAAGATGTCCCTGCTGGTGCTCTGGCCGATCCCGGTCATCGTTCTGCCGATCATCTTTCTGGGTCGCCGGGTCCGGGCGCTGAGCAAGGAAAATCAGGATTGGATCGCGGCCTCGTCGGGGGATGCTTCCGAACAGCTTCTGGCGGCGCAGACCGTGCAGGCCTTCACGCATGAGACCCTGAGCCGGCGCAAATTCTCGGACGTGACGGAGAAAAGCTTTGATGCGGCCAAGCGCCGGATCACGGTGCGGGCGCTCATGACGGCGATCGTGATCTTCATCGCGTTCTCGGGCGTCGTGGGCTTTCTCTGGATGGGGGCCAATGACGTGCGCTCCGGCGTTATAACCGTGGGCGAGTTGGTTCAGTTCATGATCTATACGGTCATGGTCTCGGGGGCCGTGGCGGCCCTGACCGAAATCTGGGGCGAGCTGCAGCGGGCGTCGGGGGCCACCGAGCGTCTTGTTGAATTGCTATCGGCGGAAGACGAGGTCATGGATCCGGTCGCCTCCCCCGTTCGCAAGGAGCACCGCGAGGGCCGGATCGAGTTTCGGGACGTGCATTTCTCTTATCCCTCGCGGCCTGGCGTCTCGGCGCTGGACGGCGTGAGCCTTGATGTCCAGCCAGGCGAAACAGTGGCCCTTGTCGGCCCCTCGGGGGCGGGCAAGACGACGATCATCCAGCTCATCCAGCGGTTCTATGATCCGCAATCGGGCGCGATTCTGTTCGATGGCGACGATCTGCGCACGCTCGCCCGCGAAGAATTCCGCCACGATATCGCGCTTGTCCCGCAGGACCCGGTGATCTTTGCCGATACCGCGCGCGAAAACATCCGCTTCGGCCGGCCCGGCGCCACCGATGAAGAGGTCGAGGCCGCGGCCCGCGCGGCGGCGGCCGACGAATTCCTGCGCGACCTGCCCGACGGCTATGACAGCTATGTGGGCGAACGGGGCGTGATGCTGTCTGGCGGCCAGAAACAGCGCATCGCCATTGCCCGCGCGATCCTGCGCGATGCGCCAGTGTTGCTGCTGGACGAGGCGACAAGCGCGCTTGATGCCGAAAGCGAGGCGGCGGTTCAGAAAGCCGTCGAACAGCTGGCACAGGACCGCACGACCCTGATCGTGGCGCACAGGCTGGCCACGGTGAAAAAGGCCGACCGGATCGTCGTCTTCGACAAGGGGCGGATCGTGGCTCAGGGCACCCATGATGCGCTGGTCGCCGAAGGCGGCCTCTACTCGCGGCTCGCGCGGCTTCAGTTCACCGAAGGGGCGCTTGCCTCCTGACCCTTTCGTGACCGGCGTTTCTTGCAGTTTCGCTGCGTTACGCTTGCGCAAAATTGAAACCTCCGCTTCTGTGGGGTCTGGGAGAGCCGGGCCTCGGGTCGGGCAGAGCAGAGTTAGGGGAGGACCGGCCATGACCTTTAGTGGCGTTGCGGATCGTGATGCGATCGAGGCGGAACAGCCTTTCGCAGAACGTGATCTGCCGAAGACGACTTGGGGGATGTTGTCGAGAACGGCCGAGCGCTTCGGAAGCCGCAAGGCGGTGACGTTTCAGCTGTTTTCCGATCCGGGGGCGAAGGATGAAACCTTCACCTGGTCGGAATTGCAGGCAAAGACCGCGCAGACGGCGAACCTGTTCCGGTCGCTTGGTGTTGGCGAACGCGATGTCGTGGCCTACCTGCTGCCCAATTGCAATGAAACCATCCTGACGTATCTCGGCGGGCAGGTCGCGGGCATCGTGAACCCGGTCAACCCGCTTCTCGATGCCGAACAGATTGCAGCCATCCTGCGCGAGACTGGGGCCAAGGTTCTGGTCACGCTGCGCGCGTTTCCCAAGACGGATGTGGCGCAAAAGGCGGCCGAGGCGGTCAAGCTCGCGCCCAATGTCGAAACCGTTCTCGAGGTCGATCTGCACCGGTATCTGACCGGTATCAAGAAGCTGATCGTTCCCCTGATCCGGCCCAAGGTGACGACGCGGCATCAGGCCAAAATCCTGAATTTCAATGCCGAGATGGCCAAACAGCCCAAGACGCTGACCTTCGAGGACGCCACGGCGGATCGCCCCGCGGCCTATTTCCACACCGGCGGCACGACCGGCATGCCCAAGGTCGCACAGCACCGGTTCTCCGGTATCGTCTACAACTCGTGGCTTGGTGACAGGCTCTTGTTTACCGAAAAGGACGTGCAGATCTGCCCCCTGCCGATGTTTCACGTCTTTGCGGCGATCGTGGCGCTTGGCGCGTCGCTGTCATCCGGTGCGCAGATCGTCTTTCCGACGCCGCAGGGCTATCGCGGGGACGGGGTGTTCGACAATTTCTGGAAACTGGTCGAACGCCACAAGGTCACCTTCATGATTGCCGTGCCCACGGCCATGTCGGCGCTGATGCAGCGCAAGGTCGATGCGGATATCTCGACGCTCAAACTGGCGTTCTGCGGATCGGCGCCCCTGCCACTCGAGCTTTACAAAAAATTCGAAAAGGCCGCGGGCGTCACGATTTGCGAAGGCTATGGCCTGACCGAAGCCACCTGCCTTGTCTCGATCAACCCGCCCGAAGGGGAAAAGAGGGTCGGCTCGATCGGCATTCCCTTTCCCCATACCCATGTCCGGATCATCGATCCCGACAAGCATGTCGATCTTGCGGTCGGCGAGGTCGGCGAAATCTGCATCTCGAACCCCGGGGTTGCCAGTGGCGACACCTATACCGAGCCGGACAAGAACAAAGACCTTTATTATCACTGGCCGGAAAATGACGACTGGTACCTCAGGACCGGCGATCTGGGCCGGCTGGACGAGGACGGATATCTCTGGATCACGGGGCGCGCGAAAGACCTGATCATCCGGGGTGGCCACAATATCGACCCCGCCGAGATCGAAGAGGCGCTGGCCGGGCATCCGGACGTGGCTTTCGTCGGGGCCATTGGCCAGCCCGATGCCCATTCCGGCGAAATCCCCTGCGCCTATGTCGAACTGGTCGACGGCGCGACCGCCAGCACCGAAGAGCTCTTGTCCTTTGCGAAGGACAAGATCGCCGAACGCGCGGCGCATCCCAAATACCTCGAGATCCTGCCCGAATTGCCGAAAACGGCTGTGGGCAAGATCTTCAAGCCGGACCTGCGCCGCAAGGCGATCTCGCGGATCTACAACGAGGCGCTGAAAGGCGCCGGGGTCGCGGCCGAGGTCACCGAGGTGTTCGAGGACAAGAAACGCGGACTTGTCGCCCGGCTTCGCAAGACGGGGCAGGCGGAAGATGCCGATGTCGTTCGCGCGCTCGGTGATTACACCCGGCCATGGGAATGGGCCGCCTGACACAGCCATTGCGCGAAATCTTCGGTATCGCTTGCCTTTAAGTTGAGTCGCGGTCTATTCGATCAGGGTAATGATCGACGCCGAGGCCTGAAATGACCGGACCCGTGACCCGCAACTGGGATGTTTTATGCCTTGGCCTGCCGGTCATGGAATTCGTCGAAACGACGCCGGGGTTCTACCGGCGGATGCCCGGCGGTGACGCGGCGCGCGTTGCGGTGACGGTTGCGCGGTCCGGTGGGGTCGCTGCGGTGGCGGGCCGGCTGGGTCCGGACGGCTTCGGTGTCGCGTTCCGCGAGATGTGCCGGGCCGAGGGGGTGGATGAGACCGCCGTCCTGGTCGATCAGGCCGCGCCGACGGCGCACGGATTTCGCCACCTGTCCGAACAGGGCGGTGTGATCTGGCCCGCCGAATCGGGGGCGGCGGCTGCCTTGATGCGGCCCGGCGATATCACGCCCGAGATCATCGGAGCGTCACGGCTTCTTCATATCTCGGCCACGGGCTGCGCAATCTCTCCCGGTTTTGCGGCTCTGGCGCGCGAGGCGTCGTTCGAGGCCGGGGACCGGGGCACGCGGGTTTCGATCGATCTGCGGCTGCCGGCCGCAGCACGCGAGGCTGGTTCCGGACGGGTCCTCGCACATCTGGCCGAGGCGGATGTCGTCACGACTGATCTGCCGACGGCGCGGGCCTTGCTGGGGGCTACGGGGCCCGAAGACCTTGTCCAGATGCTCGCAGCCTGCGGGCCGCGGGTCGTGGTTCTGTGGATGGGGGCCGAGGGGGTCTGGCTGGCCGGGCCGGACGGGCGCAAGTTCATCGCACCGTTTCGGCCGGGCCTTGCGGGAGATGCCGATGTCTTCATCGGGTATTTCCTGTCCGGGCTGACCGCGGGCGACGATCTGGCCGAGGCCGCGATCCGGGCGAGTGCCGCCGCCGCGCATGCCGACACGCATGAGGCCGCCCGCTCAGCCTGAAACCCGCACCGCGCCTGCCTCTGCCTGGTTGCAACCAAGGATCGCGGGGCCAAATCCCGTCGCGTCATCCAGATGAACCCGGATCACCGCGCTGTCCTTCCATCGGATATAGAAGGGCGCCCAGTCGGTCGTGCCGATCCCGTCGGGCGCTGTCCAGTCACCGCAGGCGATCCGGCTGCCGTCCGAGGCCGCGAAAATCCTCAGGCGCCGAAGATCGGGTCGCGCGCCTGACGTTTCATCGACAATTCGTTCGATGAGCGCCGCCTCCGCCGGGGTGGGCGATGCGGGAAGTGCGGTCGAAACGACACCTGCCGTGCAGGCCGTCAGAAGGGCGGAGCCAAGGACCCCGATCGCGGTGCGGCGCATGCCTTTGCCTCCCGAAATGCTGGCTCAGGAGGCACGCGACGTGGTTAAAGTCAGGTTAACAGGTGACCAGGCCGGGATCCGGCGATCAGTCCTTGGCGCGTTCCACGTAGGAATTGTCCTCGGTGTTGATCACGATCCGCGTGCCCACCGAGATGTGCGGCGGCACCATGACGCGCAGCCCGTTCGACACGGTCGCGGGCTTGTAGGAGGAGGACGCCGTCTGACCCTTCACCACCGGTTCGGTCTCGGTGATCTCGACCGTCATCTTCTGCGGCAACTCGATCGAGATCGCCACATCGTTGTGAAGCGCGAGATGCACCAGCATCCCGTCATTGAGATAGACTTTCGAGTCGCCGATCACATCTTCGGTGACGGTCACCTGCTCATAGGTCTCGGGCTCCATGAAGTGAAAGCCTTCGCCATCCTCGTAGAGGAACTGGTACTGCTTTTCCTCGACATGGGCGCGTTCGACCTGCTCGGTCGTTTTCCAGCGTTCGGACACCTTCACCCCGTCCGAGATGCGGCGCATGTCCACCTGCGTCACGGGCGTGCCCTTGCCGGGGTGGAAATTCTGCGCGGTAAGAACGACATAAAGCTTCTCGTCGACTTCGATGACATTGCCCTTGCGGATGCTCGATGCGATGACTTTCACGACCTTGTCCTTCGGCTGAAACGCGATTTCGGCTCGACTACCCGATTACGGGAGAAACCGCCAGATGAAAGCAGACGACCCGTGGTGGCGACTTGAACGGCACGAGGCGCGCCGGCCCCTGCTGCTGGCGCGCAACCGGATCCGCTCCGGCCTGCGTCGCTGGTTCGAGGATCGCGATTTCCTCGAGGCCGATCCGCCGGGACTTCAGGTGTCACCGGGCAACGAGGCGCATCTGCATGCCTTTGCCACCATGCTCGACCGGGAGGATGGCACGTCTGTGCCGCGTTATCTGCACACGTCGCCGGAATTTGCGCTGAAAAAGCTGTTGGCCGCAGGAGAACGGCGGCTGTTCAGCATGGGCCATGTCTGGCGCAACCGGGAAGGCGGGCCGCTTCACAGCGCGGAATTCACGATGCTTGAATGGTATCGCGCGAGCGAGGGTTACGAGGTGCTGATGCAGGATTGCGCAGACCTCGTGTCGCTGGCCGCGCGGGCGGCGGGCGCGAAGGTGCTTCGGTGGCGTACATCGGAATGCGATCCATTCGCGCCGCCCGAACGGATCGATCTGGCCGAGGCCGTGGCGCGCCATGCCGGCATCGACCTGATGGCCACGATCCGACCCGACGGCACGACCGATGCCGATGCCCTGCGCGGGGCGATGCGGCAGGCCGGCCTTTCTGTGGCGGCCGATGACAGCTGGTCGGACATGCTGTCACGCATCCTCGTGGCGAAGGTCGAGCCGCATCTGGGCCACGGGCGCATGACGATCCTCGACCGCTATCCGCTGGCCGAGGCGGCACTTGCCCGGCCCGCGCCGGACGATCCTCGCCTTGCCGAACGGTTCGAGCTGTATGCCTGCGGGGTGGAACTGGCCAACGGGTTCGGTGAACTGACCGATCCGCACATTCAGCGCGCCCGCTTCGAGGCGGAGATGGAGGAAAAGCATCGCGTCTATGGCGAACGCTATCCTCTGGACGAGGCGTTCCTGGATGCGCTCATCGACATGCCCGAGGCTTCGGGCATCGCGCTGGGCTTTGACCGGCTGGTCCTGCTGGCGACTGGTGCGCCGCGGATCGACATGGTGCAATGGGCGCCGGGGGACTGAGCCCGGCTCAGCTTCCCACGATGTCCTGCATCACGGTCAGGAATTGCCGCACCTCGGCCAGCGAATTGTAGTGGCACATCGACACCCGGATGCAGCTGTCGAAGCCAAGCGGATCGAGGATATTGCCGGAATAATGATCGGCCTTGCGCAGATGCGTGCGGATGCCGGCCGCGTTCAGCCGCTCGACGATATCGACTGAGGGCGTCCCGTCATGGACAAATCCGACCAGCCCCCGGCGCGCGGGATTGTCGGCCCCGCCGATGATCGTGACGCCGGGCAATTGCGCGAGGCCCGGCAGGTTGCCGGTTCCGTGGATCATGGCATCTGTCAGCGCGGTCTCATGAGCGTGGATCGCCTCGCTCGCCGCCCGGAACTTGGCCGGCCGGTCGGGTCCTCCCCCCAGCGCGCCGCCCAGCCAGTCCATGTAGTCGACGACGTCGATCATCGTGGCATAGGCGCCGGTATCGCGCGTCCCCATCTCCCAATTGTCCTCGGGCCCGCCGTCAAGCGCATTGTGGGGCAGCGCGGTGAGCCTGTCCGAGATCCATGCCAGCCCGAACCCGTGGCGCGAGAAGGCCTTGTAGGGCGAGATCACGTAGCCATCGACATCATAGGATGTGAGGTCGATCCCGCCGTGGGCGGCGTTCTGGATGCCATCGACGATGATGACGCAGTCGGGCGCGACCTTGCGAATCGCTGCCGCACAGGCGGCCACATCGACGCCCATGCCCGTCACGGGCGAGGCATGGAGGATCGTGGCGACCACTGTGTCGGGGGTGACGGCCGCGGCATAAGCCTCTGCGGTGACGGTGCCGGTGGCGTCATCGTGGGGGATCAGCACATGGCTCTGACGGGCGATCCGCGACCAGCGGGCGCAGGCCGACCGCGTGGCCGGATGCTCGAGCGTCGATCCCAGAACGACGCCGCCTTCGGCTGTGCCAAGACAGGCATTCATGATGAGCCGGAACAGAAGCTCCGTCCCCGATTCGCCGACGAAGAACTGTCCGCCGGGTGCATTCATGAACTCTGCCAGATCGGCGCGGGCCCGCGCGATCGTATCGACAAGCGCAAGGCTGCCCGGGTTCGCGCGGCCCTGATTGTCGGGGATCGCCGCATAACGGGCCGAGGTCTCGACCGCGGTTTTCAGCGTCAGAGCACCGCCCGCATTCTCGAAAAAGATCCGTGGTCCCTGAACCGGGCAATGATCGACATGGGCAAACCTGTCGCGGACGTCGTCCAGCAGAGTATCGTCGAGCATTCTTCGCCCCGGCCTTGTTGCGTTCGGGGCAAAACTGCGCCGGGGCTCGCCCGGGTGCAACCGCTATTTCGGCGCAGCTTCAGACAGCGGCGGAATGCGCGGCCTCGGGCGTGATGGTCTGATCTAGGGCACCGGCAATGACCCGGCTCAGCGCGATGTATTCGGCCGAAAGCCTCAGGACACCGTCCTCGAGGACCGTCACGTCGGGATAGGCCGCGTGCAGGCTTGCGATGGAGTTCGAAATCTCTGCGGCCATGTCGCGGTGATTGGTGATCAGGCGCGCCTCCGTCAGGGTGCCGTCACAGAGCAATTCCTCGATCATGTCGCCGATCAACTCGTCCTTCGGCGACAGGACATATCCCTTGTGACCGGCCAGACCGTCGGCCGCCACGCGTTCGGCATAGGCCGATGTCGAGACGGCATTCTGGACATAGCCTTGCGGATAGCGCGAGATCGCAGAAGCACCCATGCCGATCAGAGTGTCGGCCGGATCGTCGGTATATCCCTGGAAATTCCGGCGCATCTGACCGGTATCGGCCGCCAGCGACAGGCTGTCAGTGGGCAGGACGAAATGGTCGATGCCGAGGGGGCGATATCCTGCGCCGACCAGCACGTCGCGTGCGAATGTCGACAGGTCATACCGTTCCTCCGTCGACGGCAGCGCCGCATCGGGGATCATGATCTGGCGCTTCGACATCCACGGGACGTGGGCATAGCCATAAAGCGCAAGCCTGTCGGGGGCGAGGTCGAGAACCTGCTCGAGCGTGGCGCCAAGCGTTGACTTGTTCTGGTAGGGCAGGCCGTAAAGCAGATCGAGGTTGAGGCTCTTGACCCCGTCATCGCGCAACCTGCGCACGACCCGCTGCGTTTCCTGGAAGGTCTGCAGCCGGCCGATCGCCTCCTGCACCTTCTGTTCGAAATCCTGAACGCCGATGCTGGCGCGGTTCATGCCGAATTCGGCCAACACGTCGATCAGTTCGGGCGCGGCCTCGGTGGGATCGATCTCGACCGAGAATTCGAATCCCGGTGCCGTCGAGAAGGCCTCGAACACCTCTGTCAGGAGCCGTGTCATCGTCTCGGGCGACAGCAGCGTGGGCGTTCCGCCGCCCAGATGGAGCCGCGCCATATCGACGCGCCCCGGCAGCCGAGAACGGACCTCGCGCAGTTCGGACAGCAGGCTTTCGATATAGACATCGACCGGCCGCAGCGTGCTGGTGCCCTGCGTTCGGCAGGCGCAGAACCAGCAAAGCCTTCTGCAAAAGGGGATATGGAAGTATAGCGACACCGCCGCACCTTCGGGCACGGCTGCAAGCCAGTTGGCTTGGTTGCGATGCCCCAGATCGGCCTGGAAGTGATTGGCCGGAGGATAGCTCGTGTATCGCGGCACTTTCGCCGAGAACAGGCCATATTTTTCAAGGAGGAGGTGTTTTGTCATGTCAACTTATGTATACTGATACCAGTGTGCGAACATTGATACAGATCAACCGATGAACCTGATGCTGAATGAGCGCATCAAGTGCAGCGAATGCCCGATACGTCACAGGGCTGTATGCTCAAGATGCGATGATGAAGAAATTACGCTTCTCGAATCGATGAAGATGTACCGTAGCTACAAGCCCGGGGAGACCATCCTCTGGCGTGGCGACGATCTTCAATTCGTGGCCTCCGTGGTCAAAGGAGTGGCGAGCCTGTCGAAGACCCTCGAGGACGGCAGAACCCAGATGGTGGGTCTTCTCCTGCCGTCTGATTTTATTGGCCGTCCGGGCCGAGAGACGGTCGAATTCGATATTACCGCGATTACAGATGTCACGCTTTGCTGTTTCCGGCGCAAACCCTTCGAAGAGATGATCCAGACCACCCCGCATATCGCCCAGCGGCTGATGGAAATCGCGCTGGACGAGTTGGATGCGGCGCGCGACTGGATGCTTCTTCTGGGGCGCAAGACGGCCCGGGAAAAGATCGCGACCTTCCTCGAGATGCTGGTGCGCCGGACGAATGTGCATGGAATCGATGCCAATTCATCGGACCTGACACTTCCGCTGACCCGCGACGAGATCGCCAATTATCTGGGCCTCACGCTTGAGACGGTGAGCCGACAGCTCAACGCGCTCAAGAACGAGGGAATGATTCGATTCGTCGATCGGCGCCACTTCGAGGTGGTCGATCTGCTGGCCCTGCACGAAGCGACCGGAGATGACGCCGACGGCGGGCTTCCGGTTTGACTTGAATCAAGGCGGCTGTCGCGCCGTCATCGCATGTTCGCCTCGACATCAAAGGAGGCGAACATGTCCCACACCCCCCACGAACTGCACGAAGAGTTTCCGGACAAGGCTGACCGGATCTCCGAGCTGAAGGCGTCTGACGCCCATTTCTCGCGGCTTGCCGATGATTATCACGAGATCAACCGTGCCATTCATCGGGCCGAGACGGATGTCGAGCCGACCGATGATCTCCACATGGCTGAAATGCGCAAGAAGCGTCTGCATCTGAAGGATCAGATTGCGGGCATGCTGGCGGCATAGATCATGTTCAGGAAAATCGTTGTGGGCGTCGACGGGTCTGACCCGTCGGTGCATGCGGTCAAGCAGGCCGCCGAGCTGGCCCGGATGTGCGGTGCTGAACTGCACCTCATCAATGTCCCGGCCTATGAAACGACGGCGCTCGTCACATCGGGCATCGGCGGCTATGTGCCGTTGACGCCTCTGCCCCAGGAAGAGGGCCTCATGGAGGCCGGCAAGCAGGTCGTCGACCAGGCTGCCAAGGCTGCCGGCATGCCGGCAGAGGTCTATGTCCGGCAAGGCGATGCCGCCGCGCGGGTGATCGAACTGGCCGAAGAGATCGACGCCGATCTGATCGTGACAGGGCGGCGCGGGCTGGGGGGGCTGGCAAGCCTCGTCCTGGGCAGCACCTCGCAGCGCATCATTCATGGCGCGCATTGCGCCTGTCTGTCGATCGTCTGAACGGACTTGATGCAGATCAAGGCGATGGCAGGACCGGAACCGTAATTCGATCCTGCCAGCAGGCGCCACAGAGCGCTGGGAACAATCAAAGGTTGTCTTATGGACTATTTCAAACTCGTTGCGTTGGCGCTGGTGATGCTAGTGTCGGCGATCGCAGCGGACTGGGGGCACGACATTGCCTACCGGGTACACGCACTCATCATTCTGGCCGTCGCGGCCGGCATGTTCATCTGGACGCTGCGGCGCACTGACGAACCTGTCGGGGCGGCGGTAACCGATACCGGGTACATGGACGATGTCGTCCGGGCCGGGGTTATCGCAACGGCCTTCTGGGGCGTGGTCGGGTTCCTTGCAGGGACCTTCATTGCGTTTCAGCTGGCGTTTCCAGCGCTTAATTTCGATTGGGGACAACCCTTTACCAACTTCGGGCGCCTGCGTCCCCTGCACACATCGGCGGTGATCTTCGCCTTCGGCGGCAACGCGCTGATCGCGACATCGTTCTACATCGTGCAGCGGACGTCCGGCGTGCGGCTGTTTGGCGGCAAGGCCGCCTGGTTCGTGTTCTGGGGGTATCAGCTGTTCATCGTGCTGGCGGCGACCGGATATCTTCTGGGGGCCACACAGTCGAAGGAATATGCCGAGCCCGAATGGTATGTCGACATCTGGCTGACGCTGGTCTGGGTCGTCTATCTCATCGTCTTCATGGGCACGATCTTCACCCGTAAAGAAAAGCATATCTACGTCGCCAACTGGTTCCTGCTGAGTTTCATCGTCACCGTGGCGATGCTTCACATCGTCAACAACCTGTCGATCCCGGTCTCGATCTGGGGGTCCAAATCGGTTCAGGTCTTTGCCGGCGTTCAGGATGCCATGACGCAATGGTGGTATGGCCACAACGCCGTGGGCTTCTTCCTGACGGCGGGCTTCCTCGGCATGATGTACTATTTCGTGCCCAAGCAGGCCGGCCGCCCGGTCTACAGCTACAAGCTGTCGATCATCCACTTCTGGGCGCTGATCTTCCTGTATATCTGGGCCGGTCCGCACCACCTGCATTACACCGCGCTGCCCGACTGGGCCTCGACGCTGGGCATGGTGTTTTCGATCGTGCTCTGGATGCCCTCGTGGGGTGGCATGATCAACGGTCTGATGACGCTTCAGGGCGCGTGGGACAAGCTGCGCACCGACCCGATCATGCGGATGTTCGTGATCTCGCTCGGCTTCTACGGCATGTCGACCTTCGAAGGTCCGATGATGTCGATCCGCGCGGTCAACTCGCTCTCGCACTACACCGACTGGACGATCGGGCACGTGCATTCCGGCGCGCTTGGCTGGAACGGCATGATCACCTTCGGGGCGCTCTACTTCCTGACGCCGCGGCTTTGGGGACGTGACAAGATGTACTCCATGCCCGCCATCAACTGGCACTTCTGGCTCGCGACGATCGGCATCGTTCTCTACGCCGCCTCGATGTGGGTCACCGGGATCATGGAAGGCCTGATGTGGCGCGAAGTCGATGACCAGGGTTTCCTCGTCAACAGCTTTGCCGACACCGTCAGCGCGAAGTTCCCGATGTATGTGGTCCGTGGTCTGGGCGGGGTGATGTATCTCACCGGTGCGCTGATCATGGTCTGGAACATGTGGATGACGATCCGGGGGGCCAAGCCCGCCGTGACGCCCGTCCCCAGTGCAACGCCGGCCGAGTGAGGAGACTGACGAATGGCTGTTATTGACAAGCACAAGGCTCTCGAAAGAAGCCCGACGCTCCTCTTCATCTTCTCGTTCCTTGTCGTGACGATCGGCGGCATCGTGGAAATCGCGCCCCTGTTCTGGCTCGAGAACACGATCGAAGAGGTGGACGGGGTGCGCCCCTACACCCCGCTCGAGCTGACAGGCCGGGATATCTACGTCCGGGAGGGCTGTTATGTCTGCCACTCCCAGATGATCCGGCCGATGCGCGACGAGGTGGAACGCTATGGCCACTACAGCCTCGCCGCCGAGAGCATGTATGACCACCCCTTCCAATGGGGATCGAAGCGGACGGGGCCCGACCTCGCCCGGGTCGGTGGTCGCTACTCGGATGCGTGGCACGTGGATCACCTGACCGATCCGCAGTCGGTGGTGCCGGAATCGATCATGCCGAAATATGGGTTCCTTCTGGACCGCACGATCGAGCCCGAACATATCGAGGATCTTCTCTCGACCCATCGGTTCGTCGGCGTTCCCTATACCGACGAGATGATCGAGCAGGCCTCTGCCGATTTCTACGCCCAGGCCGATCCCTTCGGCGACATCGACGGGCTGGAAGAGCGCTACGGCAACGTGACGATCAGCAATTTCGACGGGCAGGACGCCCTGACCGAGATGGATGCGCTGATCGCCTATCTTCAGGTGCTGGGCACGATGGTCGATTTCTCGACCTTCACGCCGGTCCCGAGCCGCTAGGAGGATATGATGGATACCTATTCCCTCCTGCGCCAATTGGCGGACAGCTGGGTTCTTCTGTTCTTGTTCTCGTTCTTCCTGGGAACCGTCGTCTGGGCCTTCTGGCCCGGGCTGACCCCGGAACGGCGCGATGCCAGCCAGATCCCGTTCCGCAACGAAACTGCCGCACAGAAAAGTGCGACCCGTGAGGAGAGCGATGATGAGTGACGCTCCGAAAGTTGACAAAGAGACCGGTGTCGAAACCACAGGTCATAGCTGGGACGGCATCGAAGAGTTGAACTCACCGCTTCCCCGGTGGTGGCTGTGGACCTTCTACCTCACCATCATCTGGGCCATCGGCTATACCATCGCCTATCCGGCATGGCCGATGGTCAGGGGTGCGACCGAGGGTGTTCTGGGCTGGTCGACCCGCGCCAATGTCGCGGCCGACATCGAGGAACACGAGGCGCTGAACGCCGATCTGGCCAATGCGCTGGTCGCGGCCGATCTGACCACGCTCGAGACCGGTTCCGATCTGCTGCGCTATGCCACATCGCGGGGGCAGGCGGTGTTCATCGCCAACTGCTCTCAGTGCCACGGCTCGGGTGCGGCGGGCGTTCAGGCGGCGGGTTATCCCAACCTTCTGGACGATGCCTGGCTCTGGGGCGGTGAGATCGACCAGATCGCCTATACGGTGCGCCACGGCATCCGCAACGAAACCGACCCGGATGCGCGCTGGTCCGAGATGCCGGCCTTTGCCGACATCTTCAGCCGCGAAGAGACCGAGGCCGTCGTGGAATACGTCTACAGCCTCACGTCCGACGATCACGACGCGGCTCTTGCGGAAACGGGCTCGACCCTGTTCCTCGACAATTGCGCGGCCTGCCACGGCGACAACGCGATGGGCAATCCCGATCTGGGCGCGCCCAACCTGAGTGATGCGATCTGGCTCTACGGCGGGGACCGCGACACTTTGACCGAGACGGTGATGAATTCCCGGTTCGGCGTCATGCCGGCTTGGGGACTTCGGATCAGCGAAGCCGATGTCCGTGCGGTATCCGCCTACGTCCACTCCCTGGGAGGAGGGGAGTAAGGCGGTCAGGTTCGTCGGCTCATTCCCGGCGAACCGGTGCCCCGGGGCGATACTGTTCGCACCTTTGATCGACCCCGGGGCCTTGACCCACCCGCCCGCGCTTCCCCTGGCGCGGGCGGATTTTTTCATGACGTCCGGGTCTGACCGGATCGGGCAAAACGCCGCAGCCCGGCACAGTTGATCCACATCAAGGAAAAATCCGGCCCATCCGCGCAGGTTCCGGGCCAGACAGTGCGAACAGATTCAGGTGATACCAAATGACAGGGACTCCCGACGCCCCTAAGCTGTATGCCGCCCGGGAACCGATTTTTCCGCGACGTGTCAAAGGCAAGTTCCGAACACTGAAGTGGTGGATCATGCTGGTGACGCTGGGCATCTACTACCTCACGCCCTGGATTCGCTGGGATCGAGGGCCGCAACTCCCCGATCAGGCGGTCCTGATCGACCTTGCGAACCGGCGGTTCTATTTCTTCTGGATCGAGATCTGGCCGCATGAATTCTATTTCGTGGCGGGCCTGCTGATCATGGCGGGGCTGGGGCTGTTCCTGTTCACTGCGGCGCTGGGCCGTGTCTGGTGCGGCTATACCTGCCCGCAGACGGTCTGGACCGATCTCTTCATTCTTGTCGAACGCTGGATCGAGGGCGACCGCAACGCGCGGGTGCGCCTGCATCACGCCAAGTGGGACGCCCGCAAATGGAGCCTGCGTCTGACGAAATGGATCGTCTGGCTGCTGATTGCCGTGGCGACCGGCGGGGCGTGGGTATTCTATTTCACCGATGCGCCGGCGCTGGCGATGGACCTTGTCCAGTTCAGCGCCCCGCCCGTGGCCTATGTCACGATCGGGATCCTGACGGCCACGACCTTTATCTTCGGCGGTTTCATGCGCGAGCAGGTCTGCATCTACATGTGCCCCTGGCCCCGCATCCAGGCCGCGATGATGGATTCCGACACGATCACCGTGGCCTATCGCGACTGGCGCGGCGAGCCGCGTGCCAAGGGCCGCAAACGCCGTGACATGGCCGAGGAAGCGGAGCGGATCGCTGCCGAAGAGGCCGCACGGGGCCGTGGGGCGGCCGTCTACCGGGCGACCCCCTATCCGGGCCAGCGCACCGTGGAAGAGGCACCGAAGACGCCGACGCTTGCCGAAGCCGCCGGGCCCGGCGATTGCATCGATTGCATGGCCTGCGTGAACGTCTGCCCGATGGGGATCGACATCCGCGACGGGCAGCAGATGGAATGCATCACCTGTGCCCTGTGCATCGATGCGTGCGACGAGGTGATGGAAAAGGTCGGCAAGCCGCGCGGCCTGATCGACTACCTCGCGCTGTCGGACGAGCCGCGCGAACGCGCGGGCGAACCGCCGCGTCCGATCTGGCAGCACGTCTTCCGCCTGCGCACCCTGATCTATACCGCGATCTGGTCGGCGGTGGGGATCGGGCTCCTTTATGCGCTGTTCATCCGCACGGATATCGAGCTGACCGTCGCGCCGGTGCGCAATCCCACCTACGTGACGCAGTCCGACGGTTCGATCCGCAACATCTATGACATCCGTCTGCGCAACAAGGCGGGCAGTGATCGACAATTCCGCATGTCGCTGACCTCGGACGAGATCCTCCGGATCGAGCTTGAGGGTGAACAGACCCGCGTGGTCACGGTGCCGGCCAACAGCACCTACCTGCAGCGTGTCTATGTCACGGCACGCGATCAGGATCCGGCATCGGACGCCGACGTGACGGATCTGCGGTTCTGGGTCGAGGACCTCGAAAGCGGCGAACGGGCCAGCAAGGCCTCCACATTCAACGGGACGGGTGAAAGCGATGACTGAGATCAAGGGATGGCATGTTCTGACGGGATTCATTCTGGCTTTCGGTGTCATTGTCACCGTCAACCTGACACTGGCCTTCAACGCGGTCCGGACCTTTCCGGGGCTCGAGGTCAAGAATTCCTACGTCGCCAGTCAGGTCTTTGACGAAAACCGCGATGCCCAGCTGGCCCTGGGCTGGGATGTCTCGGCCGATGTGACGGATGGCCTTCTACGGCTCGAGATCCTTGAGGATGGTTCGGCGATCACGCCCGAAATCGTCGAGGCGACCTTTGGCCGGGCCACCAGCGTGATGCAGGATCAGGTTCCCGAGTTTACGGACCGTGGCTCTGCATGGGTCGCCCCGGTGGAGGCGGGTCCGGGCAACTGGAACCTGCGGATCAAGATGCTGGCCGATGACGGCACGCTCTTCCAGCAGCGTATCGTAGTGAGGGTGCACAGGTGACAACCGCTGTCTGCCCCGCCTGTTCCACCTCGTCTCTGGCGGTCAGCCAGGCCGAGGATGCGCAGGCCAACGTCTTTCTGTCATTGCCCGAGATCCATTGCGCTGGCTGCATCGGCAAGGTCGAACGCGCGCTGAACGGGTTGGACGGTGTGCGCAACGCACGGGTCAACCTGTCGCTCAAGCGGGTGGCGATCGCGACCGATCTGCCTGTCGCCACCCTTGTCGAGACGCTGGAGAAGGCGGGCTACGAAGCCCATCCCCTCGATTCCAAGCTGCTGGACACCGGTGCCGATCCGCAGGGGCGGGCCCTGCTGTTCCGGCTGGGCCTGTCGGGCTTTGCCATGATGAATGTCATGCTGCTGTCGGTTTCGGTCTGGTCCGGCGCCGAGGCGGTCACCCGCGACATGTTCCACCTGATTTCGGCCGCGATCGCGCTACCGGTGGTTCTGATCGCGGGGCAGCCGTTCTTTCACAACGCATGGTCCGCGCTGAAGGTCCGGACGCTCAACATGGATGTGCCGATCTCGCTTGCGATCCTGCTGGCGGCGGGTATGTCTCTGTTCGAGACGCTCAACGGTGGCGAACACGCCTATTTCGACGCGGCGCTGTCGCTGACATTCTTCCTGCTGATCGGACGATATCTCGATCATCGCAGCAGGTCTGCCGCGCGCTCGGCGGCCAGTGAATTGTCGGCGCTCGAGGTGCGGACAGCGACCCGGATGCGCGGCGAGGCGACCGAAATCGTCGACGTGACCGACCTCGCCATCGGGGACGAGGTGCTGATCCCCACCGGCGTGCGCGTTCCCGCCGATGGCGAATTGCTCAGCGGGCAGGCCCGGACCGACCGGTCCTTCCTGACCGGCGAGAGCGATGCCGTCCATCTGCAGCGCGGCGAGGCGGTTCAGGCCGGCGAGGTGAACCTCGGTCAGCCCTTCCGCATCCGTGCGACCGCTGTGGGCGAGGATACGACGCTGCGCCGGGTCGCGGCTTTGGTCGAGACGGCCGAAGGCGCGCGCAACCGCTATACCGCGCTGGCTGACAGGGCCGCGCGCGTCTATGCGCCGACCGTTCATCTTCTGGCCCTGGCGGCGTTCGTCGCATGGCTGGCGGCCACCGGCGACGTCCGTCACGCGATCAACATCGCCATCGCGGTTCTGATCATCACCTGCCCCTGCGCGCTGGGTCTTGCGGTGCCCGCCGTGTCGACCGCCGCGATCGGCAAGCTCTACGATCTGGGTTTCCTCGTGAAATCTGGCACCGCGCTCGAACGACTGGCCGAGGTGGATACGGTCGTGTTCGACAAGACAGGCACGCTGACGCTGCCCGGGTTCGACCTGACGGTTTCGGACCTCGATCCCGATCAACGCGCCGTCGCGCGCGCGCTTGCGCAATCTTCCAGCCATCCCGCCTCCCGCGCGTTGACCGAGGCATTGAGCGGGGTCGCTCCCGCCACCGTCACCGATATCGAGGAGGTGTCCGGCCACGGCGTCGTGGGCCGCTGGAACGGCAAGACGGTGCGCCTTGGCCACGGGACGTGGCTTGGCGCGTCGTTCCGGGGCCTCGGCCTCGGGATAGGCGATGCCGCGACCGAGATCGTCCAGTCCGAAAAACTCCGCCCCGGGGCGCCCGAGGCGATCGGAGAACTGAAGGCGATGGGATACGACGTCATCCTGATGTCGGGCGACCGCACCGCCGCCGTCGAGGAAGTCGCGGCCCGGCTGTCGATCCCCGATCTTCACGCCGGCGTCAGTGCCGAGGAAAAACACGCCATCCTCGGCCGTCTGGCGGAGGCGGGCCACAAGGTCGCCATGGTCGGCGACGGGCTGAACGACGCGGCCTCGCTGGCCGCGGCCCATGCCTCGATCGCACCCTCCAGCGCGCTTGATGCAACCCGAAACGCGGCCGATATCGTCGTGCTGCGCGAGACCTTCGCCGACATCCCCAAGACCTTCCGCACCGCGCGGGCCGCGACCCATCTGTCGCGGCAGAATTTCGGCATCGCCACGGTCTATAACATGATCGCCGTTCCGGTCGCGCTCGCGGGCTTTGCCACGCCACTCATCGCGGCCTTGTCGATGTCGTCCTCATCGATCACGGTGCTTCTCAATGCGCTCCGCGTGAGGTGGGTCAAATGAATGTCCTCGTCTTCCTGATCCCGGTGTCCCTGATCCTTGGCGGGATCGGGGCCGCGGCCTTTATCTGGACGCTCAAGACGGACCAATATGACGACCCGGCCGGCGATGCCGCGCGGATCCTTCTGGATGAGGATGGCCCCGACGCGGGTCCGATCGAGGACAGCAAGGAAAACTGAGCCGCTACCGCGCGCCCCAGCCGCCATCGACGGCCATCACCGCGCCATGGATCGCCGAGGCCGCATCGCTTGCGAGGAAGACCACCGGCGCCGCGATCTCTTCGGGTCTCAGCCAGCGGCCCAGCGGCACGCGCGCCATTAGTTGGGCCTCCCGCTCGGGATCTGACCGCAGGGCGGCCGTGTTGTCGGTGGTGACGTAGCCCGGTGCGATGGCGTTCACGTTGACGCCCCGGCTGGCCCATTCATTCGCGAAGGACCGGGTGAGGTTGGCGATCGCGGCCTTCGATGCCGCATAGCCCGGCACCGTCACGCCGCCTTCGAAGCTCAGGACGGACGCCACGTTGATCACCTTGCCATGGCCGCGTTCCAGCATCTTTGCGCCAAGCGCACGGGTCAGCAGGAACGGCGCGTCGAGGTTCACGGCCATCACCGCGTCCCAATCCTCGGTCGTGTGCTCTGCAATGGGCGCGCGGCGGATGATGCCGGCATTATTGACGAGGATGTCGATCTCGCGACCGTCCAGACGTGCCAGAAGCGCTTCGATGGCGGCCCTGTCGGACAGGTCGCAATCGATGGGTTCGATCCCCTCGGGCGGGGCCTTTGAGATCGAGGTCCCGATACCGATCACCTCCGCGCCCGCGTCCCTCAGGGCGGTCGCAATGGCCGCGCCAATCCCCCGGCTCGCACCGGTCACGAGTGCCGTCCTGCCGCTCAAGTCCGTCATGATCGCTGCCCCTCTGCCTGTTGCGCTGAACTCAAATCATGAGCTGCCGCGGGTCGGCAATCACCGTTGCATAATGTTTGCAGA
>NZ_RBVZ01000019.1 GCF_004000435.1 Alexandriicola marinus | reverse complement strand
CCACTTCAGTGGGGGCACTCCACAACTGCACCGGGATAGGCACGGCCATGTCTGACAGGGACTTCATCTATGTCTGCCGGCCGCAACTGCCGGAAGCGGACGACATCACCGGCTATCTGCGCACGATCGATGCGCGCAGGCTCTATACCAATCGCGGCCCGCTGGTGAACCTGCTCGAAGAACGGCTCGCCCGCGAGATGGATGCCCCTCGCCACTGCGTGCACACCGCCTCCTCGGGCACATCCGCGCTTGAAGTCGCGATCCTGGCCCATGCCGGGCTTGCCACGCCGGAACGGCCGCTGGCCCTGATCCCCTCCTTCACCTTCGCGGCGACCGGGCTTGCGATCGAACGCTGCGGCTATCAGGCCCATTTCGTCGATATCGACCCCGAGACATGGGCCGTGGATCCGACGGCCCTGACCCGCCACCCCCGGCTGGCGGAGGCCGGGCTGATCGTGGGCGTGGCGCCCTATGGTGTCCTGCCCGACATCGCCGGGTTCGAGGCCCTGCAGCGCGAAACCGGCGTGCCGGTTGTCATCGATGCGGCGGCAGCCTTCGAACAGGTGGTGACCCGGCCTGCACCGATCTCGGACACGGTTCCGATGACGCTGAGCTTTCACGCGACCAAGACCTTTTCCACAGGCGAGGGCGGCGCGGTGATCTGGGGGGACAGGCCCGGTCAGGACAGGGTGACCCAGGTCTCCAATTTCGGCTTCTTCCTGTCGCGCGAATGCAAGGTGGCCGGCACCAATGCGAAGATGAGCGAATATCACGCCGCGATCGGGCTCGCGATGCTGGATGCTTTCGACACGCGAAAACGAGACTATGCCGCCGTCACACGCGCCTATGAGACGGCCGCGCAGGGCCACGATCTGGGCGGGCGGCTGCATCTGCCGGGGCGGGTCAGTTCCGCCTATGCCCTGTTCGAGGCCGAGACGGCCGAAGGATTTCTCGCAGCCGAGGCGCATCTTCTCGAACGGCAGGTCGAAACCCGCCGCTGGTACGAGGCCGGCCAGCATGCGCAGCCTCATTTCGCCCCCGCCGGAAGCGATCCGCTGCCGGCCACCGAAAGCCTGAGCGCCCGTCTGCTGGGCCTGCCCATGGCGCATGATCTTTCGCCGACCGATGTGACCTATATCGTCGAATGCCTGTCCGAGGCCGCGGCCCGCACCCGGCCCTTGCCCGTGATGCTGGACTGACGCCTCCGCCGGGTCCGGCACGGATGGGACGAACTCCGCCGATCGGCCATGGCCGGCCACGCCCGGCCTTGCCCCGCAGGCAATCGTGGCGCTAGATCGCAACAGGGCCGGTCCCGCCCCCGGCCCGCTGGAGGACACCCATGGCGCATGCCACGATTGCCAGCCCTTACGCCCCGCCCATCGAGGATACCGGTCTTTCGGAGCAGGGCCAGATGTTCGGCCCCGCGGCCATGTCACAGAGCCTGCCCGAGGCCCCCGACGCCCGCCTCGATGACGCCGACAGTTTCGTCTTTGCCCCGATGCTGGCCGAGATGGCGCAGACCGGCACTGACACGCAGACGACCGGCCCGGATGAGGCCGCTCCGGAGGCGGCACCCATCAATCCCGCATCCACGCTCGTTCTGACGGCCTCTGCTGCGGTCATCGATCCCGGGGCCGGGATCACGGCCTGGGGGGTCACCGCGGAATGGAGCGGCCCGGCCACGACGGCGGGTCTTCTCGACAGCTATCTCAGCGGGCAGGGCACCAGCGGCTTCAACATCGAGATCGTCTTCGAGGGAAGCTGGACCGCAAGCCTGCAGGAGGCCTTCATCGTTGCGGCCGAATACCTCTCCTTGATCATCCCGGGGGATGTGCGCGGGGGCGGTGCGCTTGGGGTGGACGATATCCGCATCACCGCAAGCCTCGAGGATATCGACGGGCCTGGCGGCGTTCTGGGTCAGGCGGGGCCGACCGGCGCGCGTTTCTTCTCGAAGCTGCCGACCACGGGGATCATGGAATTCGACATCGCCGATTCAGAGGATTTCGACGCCGACGGCCTGTTCGACGACATCGTGCTCCATGAAATGATCCATTGTCTGGGCTTCGGCACGGTCTGGGATCTGCTGGACCTGACCGACGGCACGGTACGCGCCGGCGACATCGTCTATACCGGCGCGAATGCGATCCTGGCCTATAACACCGTCTTCGCCGATATCGCAGCCGGAGATCCCGGATCTGCCGACGGGATCCCCGTGGAGACGCAGGGCGGATCGGGCACTGCCGGCAGCCACTGGGACGACGCCCTGTTCGACTCGGAGCTGATGACCGGCTTCATCGATACCGCGAACACCGTTTCGGCCATGACGGTCGCGGCCCTCGAAGACCTGGGATACGACACGATCTGGGACCCGGACGATCCGGCAGCGACCCCGCCGCAACCCGACGAACTGCTTATCTGACAGGCACTCCGTCACCGCAATCGGCCGGGGCAACACGAAATCGGGCCTGCGAGACCTTCTTTGCAACCTTGCCGCGACCGGGTTGGATCGGGCGTTCCATCCAGCGCGCGTTCGCCTATTGTGCGGGGGACCATCACAAGAGCAGTTCAATGTCAGATTCACCCGAGGCAGATACCCCCGCAACCGGCTGGTTCGGGCACCGCAATATTGCGCCGGAACCCGGCGATGCCCTGCTGCGTCTGTCCGATGGCATCACCATCGACTGGAAGGATTACCGCATCCTTGCCGGCGTGGTCGACGGCGTCTCTGCCCGGCCCGTCACACAGGACGGAATCGATTGCGTCGAGGTCGAGATACCGAAGGGAACAGGCTGGGTCAGGCTCAGGATCGATCTGCCACCCAGAACCGAGGATACGCTGACCGGCATTCGGGTCGTGATGCGACTTGCCGCGCGATCGGGCCGGACAACGCCCGGTGCGCCGCTGAAGGCCCATGTCGGCCAAGTCGCATCCACCAGCATTCAGCCGATCCCCGTGGGAATGGCCCGGATCACCTATGCTCCGGAGCACTGGTACAATGTGACAAGCGCGTTCGTCCGCCCCGGCGGGCCGGATGCATACGCAGCCCTGCTGGACCTGCCCGAGGACCATATCCTGACCCTCGGGCTTGTTGAAACGACCGATCGTGCCGTGCGTTTCGATCCGGCGGCCCGGCAACCTCTTGCGGCTGCGGGTCTTGTCGCGCTGCGTCCCGCGCGGGCGGAACGGCTGACGCCGGAACAGGCCCGGGCCGCCGTAGCCCATGCCCCCGTCTTCGCATCAGATGCGTCACTCGAGGGCACGGATCTGACTGGCTGGGCCCTGACGGATGGACCGGCAGAGATCGTGCTGCAGGCCGCAGATGGGCGCGGCGCGCCTGTCTCGGCCACCGTCGGCCTCGAGACGGAGCTGCGACCCGGTCTATGGGCCGATTGCGGCTTTGCCGCCGACGTGACGCCGCTTCTGACGGAAACCACGCCGAACCTGACCTGCCACCTGCACCCCGGGCCGGAGAGCGAGCCGGGCCCCGCCTTCCTGACCCTGTCCCCGGACGGAACCGGCGCGCCCGATCCATCCCGGCTTACCCTGCCTTCACCTTTACCTGATTGCGGTGAAACAGGGTCGATTCCACCCAACCATATGCCGATATTCACGCCGACCCGCCTCCCCCCTGCAGTCTTTGTCGCCCCCGACATCTCGGCAAGCGACCCCTACCAGCGGATGCTCTACAGGGCGATGCCGGGGGTCGAGCCGCGTCCGGGCGGCCTTGCCGGAGCGATGGAACATCTGACCGACCCGGAACAGGACCAGGCGCCCGTGGTCCATCTGATCGCCCTCGGCCCTCTTCTCGCGCAGGCAAAGACGGCCGAGGAGGCCGCTGACCTCGCGCGCGAGACCGGGCGCAAGCTGGCCTTTCTCATGCATCAGGGCGGACAGGTGATCTGGACATTACGCGCCCCGCCCGAAGGCCCCTGGCCCGAGGCGGAACGCGCCCTCGGGCAGGCAGTCGCCGCGCTGCGCGGCCCTGTCCATCTTCACTGTGACAGCCTGATCGCGCCGCTTTCCCGGGCCTGGGGGGTCGATCTGCCGCCCGAGCGCTGCGTCGTCACCCCGCCCGGCGGCACGGTCGGTCACTATCCCGATTACGCCACCCGTGCCGCGGCCCGGGCCAAGCTGGGGCTGACCGGGGATGCGCCGCTTTTCCTGCTTTTCGGACGACTGGGCGAGGGCAAGGACATCGATGCCGCCATCGCCGCCTTCGAGGCCGTTCATGCGGCCCATCCCGAGGCACTTTTCCTGATCCTCGGCAATACCGCGCCCGGTGCGCGGCGGGGCCGGATCCGGCGGCGGTTCGACGGGCTGCCCCACGTCAGGGTGATCGAAACCCACACTGCCGACAACAGCCTGCAATGGTTCCTGCGCGCGGCGGATTGGGCCGTGATGCCCTATCGCGAAGGCCACACACCCGAGGCTCTGTTAACGGTCATGTCCTTCGGCCTGCCCGTGATCGCCCCGAACCGGAAGGTGATCCGTCGTCTCGTGCCCGACGAGGCAGGTCTGCTTTATGATCCCGAGACGCAAGATGGGCTGAAACAGAGCCTGTTTCAGGCCTTGGCAAAGGGCCAGGACACCGCCCGCACAATGGGCGAGACCGCCCGCGCCGCCATGACCGGACGGAACTGGCATCCCACCGCGCAGGCGCTTCTTCCGCTTCTGGAAAAGCGGATCACTGGTCAGGCCGTCATGCTCGATTTCGAGGATCGCCCCCGACAGGCTCACCTGTTCGGCCGGAGCTTCCCTCCCGAACGCCCCGCCCGAACGGCGATCCTGATCCTCAATTACGAGAATTGCGAAGATACCGGTCAGCTGAAAGCCTCCCTTCAGGACGGTACGGATCAGGATTTCGACCTCTACATCATCGACAACGGCTCCCCCTCGGTCACGGTGGATGAACTGGTCCAGCGATTTGGCGACAGCCATGTTCTGCGCCTGCCCGCCAATCTGGGCTATGCGGCGGGCAACAATGCGGGCCTGCGCCTGATCGCCGGTCTGAACTATCGCTATATCCTGATCCTGAACCCCGATCTCACCGCACCGCCCGATGCGCTGGACCGCATGGTCGCCGCGGCCGAGGCGCATGACGGACCGGCCGTGTTCGGACCCGTCCTGCTGCGCGGCGGCGATCCGGGGCGGGTGGCCTCGGCGGGATGCTTCATCGACACGACGTCGGGCCTGTCCACCGGGCATATGTATGCCGGCGAAAGCGCCGGTGTCCTGCCCGACACGCCCTTTGAGGCGGATTTCGTCACCGGTGCGGCCCTGTTCTTCAGCCGGTCGACCCTCGAGCGGATCGGCTACCTGCCCGAAGACTACTTTCTCTATTTCGAGGAAAGCGACTGGTTGCTCAGTGCGGCATCCAAGGGCGTGCCCTCGATCGTGCTGCCCGACATCCGGCTGCAGCATCACAAGCGCTCCGAGGTGGGCGGCGTTCCGACCTCCTATTTCTTCTATTACTACATCCGGAACTCCCGGCTGTTCACCCGCAAGCTCGCGAGGCGCGATATCGAACGGGCACCCGATCCGACAGCGTCACGGACCCGGCTCCATAGCGACTTCATTGCCCCCTGGCTGGAGCGGATCCGGCGCGCCGCACCCGACCGGCTCGACTGGTTCAGCGCTTTGGCAGAGCGCGCCCTCGCCGATGGAGAGGCCGACCGGTACGGGGCGGTCGATCTTCTGGCAGGCCAGCTTGCCGACCCGGAATTGCCTCTGGCAGATCCGGGGATCGCGGGAGGGCTCAAGGTTGGCTTCTATACCGGTGGCGGCACCAGCCCCAAGATCGCCGGAACGCTTTATCTGCCCGCGGGCGCGGCATCGACCGGTCCCTGGCGGCTTTCCGCGGTGATGCATGGCAATATCCTGGGAAGCGCCCAGGCCAAACGCGATGACAGCGATCCGGCAGATTGCCTGCGCTTCGAACTGCCCCTGCCCAAGGACGACCTCACACCAGGGCGGAGCCAGACGGTAACGCTCTATCTCAACGGTCGGAAAGCAGGCTCTGTTTCGGCCTATTTGCCTTACCCTCCCCCTTTGCTCGAGGGCAAGTTCGTGACCTTGGGCAATCATTGCTGCACGGGTTGGCTGCGCAACAAGGCCATGTCCGACGGCCCCGCCATCGCAGAGATCTGGACCGGCGGGCGCCTTGTCGGACGCGGTCTGGCGGACCTCCCCGTCAACCAGGGGGATTGCGGCTTTTCGATCCGCCTGCCTCGTCATCTTTCCGACGGAACGGAGCGGATCTACGAATTGCGCGCACCGGGGGAAGACGAAATCATCGCCGAGGCCACCCTCTCCGACAAGATCGGCCAAGGCTCCGTGGTGAATGCCCCGTTCGACCAGATCGAGGCAGAGTTGTTCTATCGTCAGGAGGCGTGGTTCGGCTCCTATGATCCGGAGACGACCCGCATCGTGCGCCATTTCCGCAAGATGGCCGCAGACCGCCGCGCGGCGCTGACCCCCGACAGCGCCGCACCGGTCTGCATCGCCCTGCCCGTCCTTCACTCCGACGACATGCCGGGCCTGCGTGCGGCGATCGACAGCGTTCTGGCCCAGACCCACGACGACTGGGAGTTGCGCATCGCGACCGGGGATGCCCGTCTTGCCGAAACGGTGTCGGGGATGCTGGGCCCCGAGGTCGATCCCCGGATCCGGCTGCTTGCGCCGCCGAGAACCCTGTTCAACCGGGCCGAGGCACGCAACCTCGCCCTGAAGGATACCGACCGCCCCGTCATCGCCCATATCGACACCCGCACCACCTGGGATCCGGACTATCTTGCCCTGCAACTCGATGCGCTGGCCGGCGGTGCACAAGCCGTCATCTGCGGGCAATGGCTGACCCACAGGGTGCTGTCACCGGACGGCGTGACAGAGAGCGCCGAGACGATCGGCCTGCGGTGGAGCCAGCCCACGCTTCCCCGGCTCGAGAACAGGCCCGGGACGGATATCAGCTGCCTGATGATGCGGCGCGATCTGTACCAGCGGCTTGGCGGGTTCGACCGGACCCTGCCCACGTTCGAGGATTGGGACCTGATGCTGCGCATCGCCGATATCTCGGCCCCGCGGGTCGTCCCGGCCATCCTTGCCACCAGCGACCATGGCCCTGCGCCGATGCGGCTGAACCATGATGCCGCGCGCAAGCAGGGGCTCGAGAGGATCGCGACCATCATCGACAGGCTCGCTTCGCGCTTTGGCCTTGACGACAAGGATGCGGCACCGCCCTCCCGGATCATGGACATGGCCGTTCTCGTCCCCGACCGTGAGGCGATCACCGGACCGGATCCGGCCGGCCGGATCGCCCAACGGCTCTCGGACCTGGCCATGGCCCGTCCGGATCCGGGACAGGGCCGGCTGTTGGCCATGCTGCCTGCGGGATTTGCCGGACCTGTGCGGAGGGCCCTGTCCGATCAGGGCCTGCCATGGGAGGTCGAGCTGCGCGAAACAGGATCTGTTTCGGCACAAAACATCGCATTCGACGCCCTGAAACAGGCTCTCGACTGGCGGCGGGACGCAGCCGATCTTCTGGTGATGCGGATCGGTACGCTCCTTCTTGGAGGAGCGGTGACCGGCCTGTGGGACGCCGCCGCCCGGCGCCCCGGCACCGGCATCCTCGTGCCCCGTCATGGCATCGGCGGACGCGAAGACGAGGCCCGCGCCCATGCGCCCAGTTCCTGGCGCGAACGCGATGTCTGCATCGCGATATCGCATATCCGTGCCAACCTGCTTGACCCGGGCCTCGATCTTGACGGTAGCCTCGTGGGCCTGAGCGAACCCGATCCCTTCTGCCTGTGTCTGCTGCCCGACGTTGCGCGGGCCCTGAAGAACGATCTGGAACAGGACCCCCCCGGCGACGGGACCGATCTCGAGACGCTTCTCGGCCCCCGGGCGGCACGAAGCTGCGTCGCCCTGGAAAGGGAGATTGTCTATTGTGGCCACGCCCGGGCCTTCGAGATGCCACTTTGACCTGAGAGTAGAATAGCATGAGTGTCATGATCGAACAGACGCCTCTTGCCGGGCTTGTCGTGCTGACACCCCGGGTCTTTGCCGATGACCGCGGGGCCTTCAGCGAGACGTGGAATGCCGTGACGCTGGCCAAACAGGGGATCGAGCTGAACTTCGTTCAGGACAACCAGTCGATCAGTCGCCTGCCCGGCACGGTGCGGGGCCTGCATTACCAGACACCGCCACATGCGCAGGACAAGCTGGTGCGGGTCGCCCGTGGTGCAATCCTGGACGTGGCGGTCGATATCCGGCGCGGCTCTGCCACGTTCGGCCAATGGCACGGGATGGAACTCACCGCAGAGAACGGCAGGCAAGCGCTGGTGCCCAAGGGGTTCCTGCACGGGTTCATCACCCGCGCACCCGACACGATCGTTCTTTACAAGACGACGGATATCTATGCGCCCGATTGCGACCGCGCGGTGCATTTCGCCGATCCCGACCTGGGCATCGACTGGGGCATCGACCCGGCCCGCGCGATCCTGTCGGACAAGGATCATGCGGCCCCCGCCTTCGCCACCCTCGACACCCCCTTTTCAATCGCCGGAGAGCCCCTCTGATGCCGATCATTCGTCATGGCGGGCAGGTGATCCATTTCGCCCATGTTCCGAAATGCGCAGGCACGGCGGTGGTGCGCTATATCACCAACCGAACCGGGCCGATGGCGTTCTGGGATTCGCGCTTCTTCGAGATACCGGCCCCGCAACGCTGGACGAAAAGCTCGCCGCAGCATGTGCCGCTCGAGATGTTCGACAAGCTGTTTCCCCCCGGCTTTTTCGATGCGCGCTTTGCCGTGGTGCGCCACCCGGTCGACAGGATGGCCGCCGTCTATCTGTTTCAACTCGAGAAAGAAGGCTCTGTTTCGCCTGAAACGCGGTTCGAAGACTGGCTTCGCGCCTTGGCCGACCTGCCCGGGGAGCGCCCCTTCATCTTCGACAATCACACCCGCCCGATGGTGGATTTCGTCCCCGAAGAGGCCGTGATCTTCCGCATGGAAGACGGGCTCGACCGGGTTCAGGCCTGGATCGATGACCGGCTCGGCCTTGGTCCCGATCCCGAGCACCCGCAGATCCCGCGGATCAACACGCGCTACCGGCGACTGGGCGGCAAGGTCCCGGAATTCGACATCAGCGATGAGGCCCGTGCGCTGATCGGGGATCTCTTTGCCACAGATTTCGAGAGGTTCGGCTATGACAGGTGACACCCCGCGCAAGGGCATCGTTCTGGCAGGCGGCACGGGATCGCGGCTGTTTCCGATCACCAACGGTGTGTCGAAGCAGCTCATGCCGATCTATGACAAGCCGATGGTCTATTACCCGATCAGCGTTCTGATGCTGGCCGGGATCCGCGAGATCGCGATCATCACCACACCGCAGGATCAGGACCAGTTCCGCCGCGCCCTTGGCGATGGCAGCCAATGGGGCGTCAGTTTCACCTATATCGTGCAGGACCGGCCCGAGGGCCTCGCCCAGGCCTATATCCTGGCCGAGGCGTTCCTGGATGGCAGCCCGTCCTGCATGGTGCTGGGCGACAACATCTTCTTCGGCCACGGCCTGCCCGAGCTTCTGGAGCGCGCCTGCGCACGAGAGACCGGCGGCACCGTCTTCGGCTACCGCGTGGCCGATCCCGAACGCTATGGCGTGGTGGCGATGGATGCCGAGGGGCGGGTGACCCAGATCATCGAAAAACCGGAAAAACCGCCTTCGCCCTTCGCGGTCACCGGGCTTTACTTCCTGGACGGAACGGCGCCTGCGCGGGCGGCGAAGGTCACCCCGTCGGCCCGGGGCGAGCTGGAGATCACCTCGCTTCTCGAGATGTATCTGGCCGACGGCGCCCTGACGGTCGAACGCATGGGACGCGGCTACGCCTGGCTCGATACCGGAACCCACGGCTCCCTTCTCGATGCGGGCAATTTCGTGCGCACCCTGCAATCGCGGCAGGGCCTTCAGACCGGCTGCCTCGAGGAGATCGCCTACGAGAAAGGCTGGATCGACCGCGCCAGGCTCGAGGAACTGGCCGAGGCCATGGCCAAGAACGACTACGGTCGGTACCTGAAAACGCTGCTGCGCGACTGAAACAGGGTCTGTTTCAGCTGATCTTGCCCTTGATCCGGCTGATCAGCGACCCCGTTCCGGCCTCTTGCTGAACGTCTTCCTCCGTCAGGGTGCCATCGACAGCACGCGCCCGTTCCATATGTGCGGCACGTTCCTCGGGGGGCATCGACGCCCAGAAAAAGGCCTCGGGATCGGCGATCGCGATCCGCCCGATGAATTCCGCCCAGGCCCGGATCCGGGCCAGATCCACAGCATCGAAATAGCTTTCGGGATCGAGGCTCTGGCGCTGCGGCGGGGCGCTGTCGACCGCATCGGCCAGCGCCTTTGTCAGGGGCATGCCCTTGAAGAACGCATCATCCATCGCGGCGGCATCATCGCGGAAATGATCGGCCACCTTCTGCGCCAGGGGCCGGGGCATTCTCAGCTTGTCAGCGGCCGGAACGCCAAGTTCGCCATAGCGCCGCCCGAGGATCGGCGCCATGTGCCAGCCAATCTGTCGACGCGCCAGTTCCATGCCCGCGGCCTCGCCGCCCTCCATCTCCATGATCCGGGCATGAACCTCGCGCATCATGGCCAGATCAGGCAGCGACAGAGACGCATTCGGTACCGTCTCGAGCGTCGATCGCGCGCGCGGCTGCTGCGTCGTGAAGGCGATGAAATCATGCACAACGTCACCGGCGCGGAGGCTGTCGGGATGAAACGCCTTGGCGGTGAACGCCTCGCCAAAGGTCTCTTTCCAGGCGGCAAAACGCGGATGATAGAACCGTTGCGCCCCTTTTCGGCGATCGAAATATCCCGCCATGGTGGGCGGGCCGCCGGATTTCTTCAGCGCCTCTGCATAGCCCGACACGATCCGCGCATGATGCGGCCGCACATAGGCGACAAGCCGGGTCCGGCCGGCATAATCGGGGAAGAATTCATCCAGGACCGCCTTGAGTGCCTCGGGTTTCACGAATTCGAGCAACTCGGCCGAGATCACGCCCCAATCGGCATCGCTCTCATCCATGGCCTGCGCCAGCGCCCGGAACCTCGCCTCGCGGAACGGCGCATGAACAGGCGCCTCGGGCAGATCGGAAATGGTCAAGGCATGCTGATTGTGGTTGATCTGCGCGGGATAGAAGATCGTCCCCCCACGCGGCAGGACATAGCTGCCCGATGACAGGGCCGACTGGATCGCGGTCGAACCTGTCATGCAATCGCCAATATGAAAAACAACCTCTTTGACCACAGCCTTTACCTCACTCCTTTGTCGCTGCGCCTATCTGACTGGCAAGCGCAGACACCTTTTCCTCGGCATCCCGGCGCACGGCCCAGAAGAAATGTTCCGGCTCCAGCGCGATGATGTTGGACATGAAATCTGCCCAGCCGCGGATGATGCCCAACTCGGCCGGGTCGAAGTAATCGGCCGGGCGCAGGCTCTGAGGCTTTTCCAGAGCCTGCGCCGGTGCCTCGTCAAGCGCTTCGGTCATCGGCGTGCCTTCAAAGAAATCCGCATCTAGCAGACGCGCATCCTCGCCACATTCCTTCCGGATTTTCTGGGCCAGGCCACGATGCATCTGGAGCCGGACTGGCTTGGCGGGCTCATTGGCCGAGAGATATGGCGCGATATGCCATCCCAGATCATCCTGCACCCGCTTGAGCAGGACATCATTCAGTTCCGGGTGCTCGGCCATGCGCGCATGAACCGCCTTGAGCATCATCAGGTTTCGCATCGACAGGGACGAATTCGAATGCTCGGGCGTATATGTCTTGATCGTGTCGTCGCCGGTCACGAAGGCGAAGAAATCGGCGACCACATCCCCTGAGACAAGCTGCTCGCGAATGAAGGGGCGCAGGGTGAAGGCCGGGCCGAAGGCCTCCCGCCACTGGGAAAAGCGTTTGTGATAGAGAAGCGAGCCATTGGCCACGCGGCGATCGAACAGGATGCCCATGTTCTTCGGGCCACCAGTCTTTTTCAGTTGTTCAGCAAAGGCCGACAGGACCTTGCTGTGATGCGGCCGCACATAGGAAATCAGCCGGGTCCGATCCTCGTATTGCGGCATGAACCGCTTGAGCGCATCGCGAAGCCGGAAGGGAGAGATGAACTCGAAGACCTCGGCCGAAATGATCCCCCAATCGGCATCGCTGTCATCCAGCGCGGCGGCCACCTGAAGGAACCGGTCCTCCATCTGTTCGCGGTCCGCGGCCATCATCTTCTGGTCGGACAGGGAATGGGCCAGGGGGATATGATTGAACCGGGCGGGGTAATGTATGCTGCCTTTCGGCAATTCATAGCCCTTGCCCATCAGACAGGTCTGGATCGCGGTCGATCCTGTCTTGCAGTCACCGAGATGGATGACGAGCTCTTTCACCATATCTGATCTCTCCGCGGGATAGGCTGGCTCAGGCCAGTAGATTATTGACGCGCATTCCTGTCACGACATGCCACGGCTGACAAGGTGATGGCGCTCCGATCACGGGTGGGATCAGGCGGCGGATATTCGTTTCAGCCGCCGCGCAGGCGGCGCAGACCTAGGATCAGCCGACGCACGGGGGATGTGAGCTTCCAGGACGTAGACGACACGAGCGCCGCGACATGGCCCTGCGCCTCGTCACGCTCGGCACGCAGGTGATCGGCCTCAGTGTGCAGGCGGGCAATCTCTTCACGCTGTGCAGCATAAGACGCCTTGAGCGCCTGAAGATCGCGGTTCACGGCATCGCGGTCCTCACGGCCCGCCTCGAGCTGCGTCGTCAACGCCAGAACGTCCGCGCGCGCACGTCGGGCGGCTTCGGCCTCGGCCTCCCGGGCCGCGGTCTGATCCCGGCTGGCGGCAAGCTGGGCGCCCAGCTGTTGCAGGGCCCTGTCCTTGGCCGCGACGCGATCGGCGGCAATCTTCTCGGCCTCGATCCGGGCCTGTTCGGCGGCCTCCGCCACGGCGCGCGCCTCGGCCTCGACACGCCGGCCCTCGGCCGCGCGAGCCTCGGCTTCGGTCAACCTTGCGCGCAGGGTGCCCAGTTCCTCCTGCGCGGCCCCGTGCCGGTGCATCAGGTCGGACAGGCCGGTCGCATCGCGCAGCGCCTCGGCGCTTTCGAGTTTCGCCTGCAGCACCGCAACCTCGCGGGAGCGGGCCTCGTGCGTGTCCCGCAGCTCGGCGAGAGAGCGGGCCGTGGCATCCCGCTCTGCCTCCAGTTCAGCCAGCGCCGTCTCGGCGGCGGTGGCGCGGGCCTGCGCCAGATCGGCGCGCTCGGCACTGTCGCGGGCCGCCCATTCCGTCTGCACCGCCGATCCAAGCCGGCGGAAGACATGCCGCACCTCGCCCGCACCGGGCGCCATCGGGTCGAGCCGGGCAAGATCGGCCAGCTGCCCGGGCTGATCCGCCCCCCACAGCACCGCCACGAGGCCCGCACCCTCCTCGAAGGAGATGACCGGATGATCCCGGCCCAGCCGGTCGAGATAAAGCCGCGCCGGGCCGTGTGCAGGCCAATGCGCCACCCCATGCAGCACGATCACGCCACGCGCCGACATCTTGCGCGGCCATTCGTCGTTCAGGGCTGCGACCGTTTCGGTGTCGGGCACGCCATGCACAGTCAGAAGATCGACTGTTCCATCGGCCATCTGCGCGGCCAGCGACCGGGCCGTGCCAGTGCTCAGCCGCGAGATGTCGTCATATTCGCTGTCGTTGTGATCCCTCAGCTCCGGCGCAGCCGGATCGGCCGAGACCCCGTGACACAGGCTTTCCCGGCCCAGCCGGTCGATCGCCTGGCAGGTCGCGAAATAGGCAACCCCATCGCCGAGACCCAGAGAGGCGAAAACCCGGGGCCGCGCCAGATCGGTGAGCCAGAACAGGAACGGCAGATGGCACAGATCCGGCGAGGGGCGCAGGAACCGCGGACGCCAGAACAGGGCGCGCGCCGAGGCCGGTGTCACGATCTCCGGCATGGCAGGCGCAGTCCCGGACCGTGTCACCATCCCTGTCATGTTCTGCGTCATCTCTGGTCCCGGGCTGATCACATCTGATCTTGTCATACGCGGCCATGGTACAGGTGGAAAGCTCCCCGGACCATTTTTGAGCGTGGATCAGCGCTCAGAAATCCAGACCGGCGCGTTCATGGGCATCGAGACGCCCGGACAGGCGCAACGCCACCTCGCCAAAGGAACTCCAGGGGCTGGCCAGAAGGTGCCGGCTTTCCGACAGGGCCAGCATGTCGGCCAATGCCGCGCGCAGGGCCCCGGTCGACCGATCCCGCCCCGGATCCGGGCCGTCATGGGCCCGCATCACGACACGCCCGCCATAGCGCGCGGCAAAGGCCTCGCGGGTGGCGGCCTGATCGGCGGCCAGGAAGATGCGGGGTGGATCGGACGCCTCCCACCGGGCAAGCCACGCATCGAGCCGGGTCATGAAGCGCGCGTAATGGCTTTGTCCGCGCCAGTGCAGGATCGCGTCATGGCCCTCCGCGCTCCAGTTATGGGGGGCGTCGAACGTGCCGCCCGCCGCCTCCATCCGGATATGAAGCGCGATGTCGAAGGGCCCCGGCGGCGCGAGTGCGCGCACCTCCCCGCGCGGGCGCAGTACGGATGCCAGGGCGGCATTTTCCGCCACCCAATGGCTTGCGGGATGTGTGATCACATAGGCCGAGCGCAGATAGGCATCCTGCCCGGGAACCAGCTCCAGCGGCGTGCCCTTCGCGGCATCCGGCCCGGTCTCCATGTTGTCGAGAACAAGATCCCCCCGCGCGCGTGCCTCTTCGATCAGATCCGTCTCTGTTACGGCGCAATCCGTTTGAAACAGATCCTCCAGACCCGCCTCGCAATGATTGTCCGGGCGCCAGTTTATGACCAGCTCGCGCCCCGTCGCCCTTGCAATGGCGGCGGCCGATCCGATGGCCCGCATCCGGTTGCCGAGACCGTGGCAGGGCTCGATCACGATCCGGCCCTCGCCGGGGCGATGCACCATCGGTGCGGGCGGCGGCGGGGCCAGAGCGGCGATGTCCTGCACGCCCAGGGGAACGGCAAGGACCGGGCTTTCCAGATCCTCGGTGGCGGCCCCGAGAGGCGCCCGGGCGGCGGGGCCCAGCGGGTAGCTGGCAGGCACGAAGGGCAGCTGGTCCAGCCCGGCCAGCCCCGTGGGCCGACGGGTCGCACGCAGGACGGGCACGCGGCCCGTTTCCCGCGCAATCTCATCGAGCCGCACCTTCAGCGGGGCGGCGGCATGGGGCCGGGCCGACAGGGCCGGCAGATCGAGATCGGCCACGAGATGGCGGGGGGCGGCCAGTATCTCGGGCGATGCCTCCGCCAGCGCCAGTTCCACATGCAGATCGGTGATCGCCTCGAACCGGCGGCAGGACAGAAGCCGGTCAAGCCCGGCCTCGTCCAGATCGAAGACGCGCAGCCCCGCCCGCCACGACAGCAATTCCCACGCGGCGAGCCATTCGGCCCGCACCCGCAGATGGTCGGGCGCCGTATGGGGGCTGCGGCCCGCGCGCGCCAGCCGCCCCTCCTCCAGCCATCCAAGGGGCAGCATGGTGCGGTTGATGTCCCAGGCGGGCATCATCGTGGCGAGAAATCGGTTGGTGCGGATCGCGAACATGGGCCGGGCGCGCAGATCGGCCCAGCCACTTATCCCCGCCTCTTCGTGGCCGAGACGCACGCTATCGTCATGATCGAGATGGCGCACCGTGCCCCCGGCCACATCGACGCGGGCCACCCCCGCATCGCGCAGCCGGTCATAAAGATCGTCATCATCCCAGCCATAGGTGGTGATGTATTCGTTGAACCCGTTGACCCGCGCCAGATCGGCCCGATGCACGTAGAAGAACCCGTTCACATATTGCTGACCCGGCGCCGCGTGACGCCAGTTGCCGACCACCACCTCACCCGGGGCAAGGGGATTGCGGTCGAGGAAATCGGGGGCCAGCGCGATATCGGCATCGGCCTTGAGGATCACCGCATGTTCCGCAGCCCGGAACCCGGCATTGAACGCATAGGACAGGACCCAGCGATCCTCGCCCTCCACCCGGAGGATACGGATCCGGGGATCGCTGATCCCGGCCTCGGCCAGCGTGTCGGCCACCGGGATGGCGGAGGACCAGTCCACGACCACGACTTCCGCCAGATCGAGCGCGAGCCAGCCCGGCAGGACCCGGGCGAGGTTGTCGTTGCGATCGCGGCAGGCGGTGACGAGGCTGATCCCGGGCAGGACCCCGGCTTCGGGGTCGAGCCGGGGCGACAAGGCGGGCGGCGGGCGGTATCCGGGCGGCGGGGTCATGACCGCGCCTCCGGTTTTGCCAGCAGGATCGCCGTCTGCCAGCCATGGCCGCCGGGGATCACCGCGCGCAGCTCCATCCAGCGGGCAACATGGGCCAGGAAATCGTCCCGGTCATAGACGACGCGCTGCTTCCAGGGGGTGGTGCGGGTGATGAAGGCCCGCCAGTTCCGGGTGAGCAGTCCCGTTTCCGCATCAAGGGCCGCCACGTGATCGTTGGAGGCATGATCGGGCGCCTCGCGGGCGATCCGATCCAGCGTTTCGGCATCACTTATGGTGAAATAGAGCCTGCCTCCGGGTTTCAGAAGCCGCCGCACCTCCAGCAGCCAGGCATCGTCGAGATCCCCGATATGGGTCCAGACGGAACTGGCGAAGACCAGATCGAAGCTCCGGTCCTCGAAGGGCAGATGCGGCGCGGTCGTGGTGGTCACGAAATGGAAGGGCGGCAGATGGGTCTGCGCCCAGCGGATCGCCTCGGCATGGATATCGACGCCCCAGACCTCGCCCGTGGCAGCCTCTGCGCCCAGATGCCGGGTCATCCGGCCCGCGCCACAGCCGAAATCGAGGATCCGGGGGCCGGGCCCCGCGACACCATCGAGGGCCAGTGTCCGGCGCAGGGCACGCACATCCGAGGCCCCCGACGACAGGTAAAGATCGTCGCGCCAGGCCCCGTCGCGCAGCCCGTAGTAATGGCGCAGATCGGTGGGGGGCAGACGCGCGGCCCAGGGCCGGGCCTCCGCCTCGGGGCCGATCGCCTCGCGCACATGACCGGCCTTGCCACGGGCAGGCGCATAGAAGGTCCCCGCAAGGTTCGTCGCCGCCAGCAACCGCTCCTCGATGGGGCGGGGCGGGGCCTTGGGGGTCGGGGAGCGGGGGATCATGGGCCGGGCCTTTCCATGCCAGTTCCATAGCCGGGGGGTGCGCATCGCGCAATCACGCCCAGCGGTGATCGGCCCGAAGGGGGCCGTCGGCACGCAGGAAGGCCACGTCCACATATCCCAGCGCGCCATCCCGCGGGCGGGGCTGATAGCTCAGGATATCGGCCACGTCGAAGCCCCAGCGCCGCATGGAGGCGACGATATCGCCGAATTGCGCAAGGCGCGGATCCGAGGCCGGCCGAAAGAGATTGGCCTCCATCACAACCACGTCGAGCCTGCGGCGCAACGCCCGCCCGGCCCCTTTCAGCACCTCGAGGTCATGGCCCTGACAATCGGTCTTGAGGAGGATCGGCCGGTCCAGATCGCGCGCCGCCAGAAGCCGTGACAACGTGGTAAGGGGGACCTCGCGCAGGCGCGGGTCATCGGGTGGAATCGATCCTGTTCCCGCCAGACTGGCCCCTTCCGGAGCACCAGGCTCCACCTTCATGCGGGCAGAGCCGGCCCGTGCACCAAGCGCGGTCAGATGATATTCGCCCCGCCTGCGGCGCAGGATCGCGGCCAGCCGCGGCTCCATCTCGAGCAGGGGCTCGATAAGGATGTGATAGGCCTCGGGCGCACCGTCCTGCAGCGCGGGCGTGCCATGACAGACGCCCACATCGATCACCGTGGCAGGCGCCAGCCCCCGCGCGCCCAGCCAGTCGACAAAGCCCGCCAGATCGCGCATCAGGCCGCTCGCGCAACCGGGGCCGCGCCGATCGCCAGCGCCTCGAGATGGGAAGAGGCGGGCAGGCCCACCTGCCGCAATGCATCCGCCGTCTCCTGCGCGGCGCGCCTGCGCCAGCGGTCGAAGGCCGGCGGATCGAAGCGGACGCGGGCCAGCGCGGCCCCCGGATCGGCGGCGGCCAGCACATCGGTCCGGTCAAGAACCGGCAGATGCATCGTCTCCGCCAGCTCCGCGCTGCGCGCATCGTGAACGACAAGGGCCCCGGGCCGACCCGCCGCCAATGCGGCCATGACACCGTGCACGCGGCTGCCGATCACGAGGTCTCGCCCCGCGAGCATCGCGAGCCAGTCGGGCGCGGACAGCGGCACCCGCCCTGCCCGGCACAGGCGCGACCAGAAGGCCACCTCATCCATCTCCGGGGCGAGGACCGCCCGGATCCCGGCCCGGGTCGACGGGGCAAGGTGATGCCATTGCCCCGACGCTGCCCGCAGCGCCGCGACCCCGCCCGATTGCTGCACGTAGAGCCCGTCGCGTTCGGCAACAACCCATCGAAACAGTCTCCGTTCAAGCGCAATCGCCTCGGGATTGCCCCGTATCTCGAACGGGGCGGCGGCGGCCATGACCGGCCGGACAGCACAGCCCTTGCCCGCCAGCCGAGCGCGAAGCCGGGCCAGCCGGACCGCGAGGCCCGACCCCAGATCGGGCGCAGGGTGAAGCAGGGCCGAGGGGCAGCCAAGCGCCCGTGTCCCCGCAAGGCCCAGCCGGTCGCAGACCGCCTGGCTGAACCGGCCGCGCACGGTGACAAGGGCCGCCCTGTCACGCAGGATCGCCACGAGCCGGGCGGCATGAGGATCGGCGGCAAGCCGGGCCGCGGTCTCGGCGACGCCGGCACCCAGAGGGGCCTGCACGCCCAGACCCAGAACCACGAGAGGAGGGCCGGGCCGGGACAGATAGCCGTTCAGCCCGGTCCAGTCCGCGCCGCAGCGCAGATGATTGGCCGCAGGAAAGATCACCGCCCGGGCCGCGGCGTGCAGCGACATGTCCCCCCAATCGGCGCCCGTCTCGTGCAGATGCACGCAGCGCCCCGCCACGAGTCTGGGCACCGCATGCTGAAAGACGAGGTTTCCCGCATTCTGCCCCATGCGCCGCAGGCATGTCCCGGTATCGGCACCGCGCACATGGCCCGGCGGCCCCATCACCAGAAGGACGGGTTCTGTCATGACATGCCTCCGGTTCGCCGTGACCCCGGCCTGACGAGGCCCGGACCATCCGTTCTTCCGCCGCCAAGACGGCGGGCAAACCGAGATTAGACCGCTCAGGGTTAGCGCATCGCTAAGACGGTCGGAACGGACAGGACGACCTTCTCCCTTGTTTCCGCGGGCGCGTCATGATGTAGAAGGCCCTGTCTGGCCTTTGCCGAGCCGGTGAACTGGGCGGTCTGCGGGCCGGACGTGATTGTGACCGAAGTTTTTTGATGAAATGTGTTGCCCTGCCTATTCCGGAGCGGCCCAGAACGGATTTGGGACATGAGCCTTGACGGATTGATCGACCCCGGCGCGGGACGCGGCGAAAATCCCCGCAACGCCTGGAGCAGATTGCGACAAGCTCTCGAGATTGCCCAATCCCCGGGCCTGCCCGAACGCTGGCACCTCGCGCAGCGAATCCTCGAGTCGGTCCGCTACGCCGCCGATCTCTCCGATGCCGTCTTCGACGTCTATGCCCGGCAACTCGAGGCGCTCCGCCCGGCCGGCCTGCCACCGGCCCCCGTCAACAGCCCGGCCGATTACCTCGGCCATGCGGCGCCGATCCATCACCGCGCCTTCCGGCGGCTCGACAGCAAGGTCGATCACCCCAGTCCCTTTCCCTACGGGCTTGTCCTTCCGATGATCGTGGGCGGGCAGAACGACATCACCTTTCTGTATGACGCGGCCACCGCGCTTGGCGCGGCGGGGCCGGTCCGGACGCCGGTCATCCACATCTTGCTCGATGCAAACCGGCTGCGTGGCCCGCGGGAATTGGCCCTGCTGCTACAGGATCTCGCGGCCCAGACCCATGACGGGCCGGTCAGGCTCACGCTCTTCGGCGGGGCGGGTGATCTGCCGCTCGCGGCGCCGTCCGGAGCCCCTGTCCCGGACCGGGTCGAGGCGGACCTGCTCAGCGAGGAGGCGCAGGGCCATATCGCGGCCCGGCTTGACGCGGCCGACATCGCCCTTTTCCTCAGCGGCTCGGCCCGGCTCGATGCCACGGCGCTGGCCCGGATCGCCTGGCCGGGGCGGATCAGCCAGACACTCGTGCAGCTGCTCAAGCCGCTGGGCGAGGATGACGGACAGAAGATCACCCCCTTCTCGCTGACCGCGCTGCGCCCGATGCTGACGATGCGCTATCCGTTCCGGGACGTGGCAGGCCTGAACATGGCAGTGCCGGCAGCGCTCCTGCGCTTGACCGGGCTTCTCGATCCGCGGTTCACCTCGCGCCATGCAGCCGGGCGGGAACTGGCCTTCCGGCTGTACAATCACGGCGCCTGGTTCGCCCCCCTGGCCCTGCCCGGACTGACCCGCGACAAGGACGAGATCAGCGAGGAGGACGCCCGTCTCTATACAGGGCTCGCCCCCAATCACTGGGACAGGAAGAAGGATGCCGCCCATTACGAGGTGCCCAAGGTCTCGGTCTATATCCCGACCTACAACGCCTCGAAATATATCGAGCGCGCCGTCGACAGCGTGCTGGAGCAGGATTTCCTCGACCTCGAGGTCTGCCTCGCCAATGACGGCTCCTACGACCGGACACTCGAGGTGCTGGAGCGGCGCTATGGCGATGAGAGGCGCGTCAGGTGGCTGGCCAACCCCAATGGGGGGATCGGGTTTGCCTCCAACACCGCGATCGGCATGGCGCGCGGCCTGTATATCGGTCAGCTCGACAGTGACGATCGCCTCAAACCCGGCGCGGTCCGGCGCCTTGCAGAACATCTCGATGCCAACCCGGCGGTCGTCTGCGCCTATGGCTCCTGCGAGCGGGTCGACGCCGAGGGCAATTACCTGCAGGACGAATATTCCTGGCCCGTCTTTTCGCGCGAAAAGATGATGGTCACCTCCATCGCCCATCATTTCCGCATGTTCCGCCGCGCCGCCTGGGAACGGACGAGCGGCTTTCGCGAAGATATCGTCAATGCCGTCGATTACGACATCTTCCTCAAGCTGTCCGAGACCGGGAACTTCCACCACGTGGAGGAGATGCTCTACCAGCGCCGCTGGCACGGAGAGAACACTTCGAACGTCAATGAACATCACCAGACGGCCAATACCTACCGGGTCCAGACCGAGGCGCTGAAACGGCTGGGCCTCGAGCGGTTCTGGGAGGTGGCCGTCGTCGAGGGTCAGGACGATCCACGCCGCGTCACCTACCGGCGCAAGCCCGGCCAGCCGATGGTGGTCTTCTGGCCGGATTATTCCCGCTCCAACCCCTATCAGAAGCTGCTCTACGGCGCGGCGAGGGAAGAGGCCGAATTCGTGGCCGGCGATATCGACGCCGCGCTGCGCCTGATGACCGACCTGCCCGCCCTTGGCGGCACGGAGGGGCCGCTGACCTTCCACCTGCACTGGCTGAACTTTCTCTTCGTGGGCCTTGGCGAGGGGGATGCCGAGGAAGCCCGCGCCCGGGTCGACGGATTTCTCGAACGGCTTACCCTGTTCAAGTCGATGGGCGGGCGGCTGGTCTGGACGATCCACAACGTTGTCAGCCATGACAGCCCCTTCATCGCGCTTGAGACCGAATTGTCCGAGGCCATCGTGGCGCTGGCCGATACGCTGCACCTGCATTCGGAGGCCTCGGTCGCGGAGGTGGAGACGGCCTTCACACTGGATCACGCCAAGATCGTCATCTCACGACATGGCGCCTATGTGGGCGCCTATCCCGACTTCATCGGGCGCGATCAGGCGCGCGATCTTCTGGGATACGGGCGGGATGAGGATATCATCCTCTTCACCGGCCAGATCCGTCCCTACAAGGGCGTCGAGCACCTGGTGGACGCGATGCGCACCATCCTGGCAGACAGGCCGCGGGCACGGCTGGTGCTGGCCGGTGCGATGCAGGTCGACCTCTTCGAGACCCTGAGCCCCGCGCTCACCGCCGCCGAACGCGCCCGTATCGACGTGACCGGCCGTTTCCTCGACGACATGGAAATGCAGGTCTTCTTCCGCGCCGCGGACATCGCCGTCTACCCCTACCGCAAGGTGCTGACCTCGGGCTCGCTCCTGCTGGCGCTCAGCTTCGGGGTGCCGGTCGTGGTGCCCGATGTGGGCATGACGCGCGAAGTGCTGGGCTCCGGCCCCGGCCCCGCGGGCCGCCTCTATGCCGGCGAGGCCGCAGAACTCGAAGCGGCGATCCGCGACCTGCTGTCCGAAAAGGAGGCCGGCCGCCTGCAAGAGATGGGCACCAACGCCCGCGCGATCGCCGAGGCGACGAACTGGCCAGATTTCGGAAAGGTGGTGCTGGGGTGAAATTGAACCGGGCTCTCACCTTGTGTTTTCACCCCCACCCGTGTCATCCTGATGCATAAGAAAAAAGCACCGCGGCCATAAAAAAGCACCGTCGCAATCACGTGTAGACGCACCTGTGTTGTGTCCGCCCCTTCAAAGGCAAGCCGCTCATGAGGCGCCTTGAGCTTGCCCATTCGATGGGTTCAGCCATTCCCACCCCCGACTTCGACTGCCAAGACCTTTACTATACGGAATTACGAACTGATGAATTTCCTGCCGTGTTCTTTCCCACACAACGATTTCTTGTTGCTGGGTGGCGAGGCGGGCCACTCGGTTACGGCGCTCGCTGGCCTGACGCGCCATGTGACCGAAGACGCGACGATCTTCCATAATGTTGAGGGTGATCCGGGCCGCACGGTTTCCGGTGTCATCATCCGTAACAGGACCCTCGAACTGGGGGAATACCACCCCGAACGAAACGAAGTTCTGACGGGGCGATATTGCGGAATTCGTCCCGTCGACAACGGCCCCATGGGCCTGGAACTCGTCGCCGACGAACTCGGAACGATCCCGATCTATTATGCGAAGACCGCCAAGGGTCCGATGGCCAGCAACTCGATCCGCCTGATCGCTCTGGCCATGAAAACCGCCGGTGTCCCGGTGAAGCTGTCCCTGGGTTCGATCGCCTCCACCTGGTTCACCGACAACTACCTGTGTTTTTCCCAGACCTCCAAGGAGACATATGTCGAGGGTGTTTTTCTTGGCCTCCTCGGACAACGCATCATTTTCCGGGGCGGACAGATGTCGGTTTCACCTGCCCCGCCCCCGCAGGGAGAGCCGCCCAAGATCGAAGAATATCGGTATCTTCTCGACAGGGGGATCGAAGAGATCCGGGAAAATGTGCTTGCCGTGATAAATGCCGGTCTGCCGGTCTTCAGTACACTGACCGGGGGACGTGACAGCAGGATGGTGTTGGGCGCCCTTCTGTCTTTGGGCCGGGAGCGGGATGTGCTCTTCCAGACGAATGACGTCAATGAAGACGATACCAACATCTCGACTGCCCTGGCTGGCTATTTCAAGCTGGCATACGCCACCCCACCGGAGCGTGTAAGACGTGTCGGTCAGAGTTTCGATGATGACTTGCAGCACTTCACTCTCGCCAACATGGGGGCCAAGACGCTCTACAAACAGGCCAATGTCAGCCTCATTTCCGATGAGCTCTCGGTTGCGCTGATCGGGGGCTCTGGTGAATTGTATCGAACCGTTTTCACAAAGGGATTGAACCCAAAATTACTGCAGTCGAATGTTCATCCGGCCTCTATCAGAAAATGGCTTCGAAACTACAAGATGTTTCACAAGATGCCGCAGGATATACGTGACTTGATCGTAGAACAGTGGCTGTCTGTATTTCGGGATCTTGGAGCCCGGTCCATCAGAGAAGCCATAGACCTGCACTACGCGAATTTCCGCAACAGGCACCACTTGGGGGCTCCGACCCAGTACCGCAAGAACGAGAAAAATGTGCTTTTCTCGCCAGCGGCTTCTGTATCACTTTACCAGCTGGCCCGCCGGATACCGGGGCAAGCTATCGAGTCCGACCGGCTGGTCTACGATATCACCCGTGCGCTCAATTTCGACCTGGCGCATCTGCCATATGACAAACCTCTTTTCCTGAGGAACCCGTCGGTGGCACAGCGGGCTCAGGCGACACAGGACAATCTGATCGACCGCTTCCATCCTGATCCTGATCGTCTGAAGATGCCTCCCCCGAAAACAAAAGAATTCAGCGGAGAGCAAGAGGACCGGGATTTTCGCGAGTTCTGCATCACGTCGATAGAGACGGAACTGGATCTTCTTCAGGAGCACGACGTCGCCAGGCAGCTTGTGACCGACGATTTCCGGCGGTTGATCGGCAGTCGTTTGCAAAGCATCAAGATGGAAGGTATCTCCACTTGGCTTGGCAAGTTCAGGGCCGCCCGGATGGTTGCGGAACTTTCCTCCTAGCAAGGGACAAGAGGGGGCACGGTAAGTTGGTTTTACCCGTTCGGCATTTGATGTCACGACGCATCGGGAGGATGGGTGTTCTGGATGCCCGGGAATGACAGGATCATGCGCCTCCATGCCTTCAGGATTTGAAAGTCTGCCCCTATGATGCCGCTGTTCACCCCCGACGCCGAATTGTCGGCACTGCCGTTTCTCTCGAAACACGCGGGCCGGATCGGGCTCGTCACGCCCGTGGCAGAGATGGATCTGCTGCCCGATACGCTACACACCCCCGGAAGTACCGCGTTTTCGGGTGTGCTGAAGGATGTCGAAGTCATCCCGCTCGACGAAAACACCCTCGACCAACTTGCCGTGAAGTCACACGAAAAGCTCTGGCTCGTCGCCGCGTCGGGCGGCGAAGGAAAGACACTAAACGCGCTACGCGCAGCCTGTCCCGATCATCGCTTCGCGGGCCTCGGAGAGGCGCTGTTTCCCGCGCTCGTGGCGCGCAATCCAGGGGCGATCTTTGACCGCCTGCCCCAGAAGACGCACTGCCGACAGATTACGCTGATCTTTGCCCCGCCCCGGTCGGGATCGAGTTTCGTGGCCGACATTGTCTCCCACGTGACCGGCGCGAAGACCCGTGAACACCTGCGCAACGAAGTGATCGAGGTTCTGGCCAGCTCCTACAAGTTCAACCGGGCCGCCGCCCTGCGCAATTTCCTCAGCATCGTGACAACGACGGACGGTCAGGCCTCGACGAAGATCATCTCGCATTTCCTTCAGGATTACGTCGCCCGGGTAGGGGGCATGAGACTGGTCAAGCAGGTCTTCGAGGGCGTGGCTGTCCGCACCATCGTCATCGAACGCGACGACAAGGTCGCACAGACCGTGTCGGGCTATCTCGCTTCGCGGCGGGGGATCTGGCATCTGGAAACAGGCCGTGACGCCAAACGGCTCGAGGAGGCGAACAAGGTCGGTTACGATTTCGACAAGTTGCTGCCGCGTTATCTCGGCTACCGGCACCAGAGCTATGTGCTCGATTTCGCGCGGGAGATCTTTCCCGATCACATGGCGCTGGAATATGGCCGTGACATCGAGGCGGGGGATGCGGCCGCGCTGGGGGAGAGGATCGCGGAATTCCTCGGTCTGCCCTGGGTGCCCGGCGACCAGCCCAAGGGTCGCGCCAAGCTCGCCAACGAAGAGAACGACCGGCTCTGCGCACAGTTCCGCGAGGATTACGAAGCGCTGATGGGACGCGCGCCCTGATATGTGACGGCCCGGGCACGCGTGGCAGACAGCGCCGCCGTGGCGATCTGCTTGGCCTGCCTTCGACCCTCTGGTAATTGCCATCGTCACAGTTGCACAACTGCCGTTGCAACCCAGATCGGTTCTGCCTCCCCGTGTCCAGTATCCTTGTCATCTCGCCTGTCTCGTCCCACCCGCCGCAGAATGGCGCGCGGCGGCGGATCCATTCGCTTCTGAGCCTGCTCAAGGTGCGGGGGCACCGGATCCATTTCGTCTATACGGCCTGCGAGAAGGTCGATCTGACCCGGATGAAGATGCTGATGGAGGCGGATTGGGAGATTAGGACTGCGATAAGTGACTACTCAATAATACATATGCTGTGTAATGCTCCATCGCCCAAAAGCACGGAACGTCCAGAGTGCGGATCATCATGAACGCATCACGCAAAACGCCAGAAGATAGCGATTTTTCCGCCCGCCCGGATCATCGTATCGTACGCGACCCAAGAGACGCAGACAGCCAGAGGTGCACATGCTGATTATCAACAACGGTGTCCCCAAGAGCGGATCGACCTGGATGCAGACCATTCTGCGCAACCACATCGACCCGCAATATCCGTCCGAAACCTGGGCCAACGGCTGGATGAACCCCTCTGTCGACCATGAGAAACTGGAGGGCTACATCGCTAGTGGCGAATGGCGGACCGGACCGACGTTGCTCAAGCTGCATCTGACATTTACGCCGGAATTCGCGTTCCTAGACCGTCCCGAGGTCCGCATCGTGGTGAGTTACCGCAACCTGCCGGATTCCGTTGTGTCATGGTTTCATCACCAGAAACGACAGGGCGAGGTCTCCGAGGACCAGAAGCAGACCTGGCTTGAAGGCGCCGGGCGGCGCTATGCCTTGCGCGCGGCGCATCACCGTCTTTCCTGGCAGGGACGGCCCAACGCCATCCTGATCAGGTATGAGGACATGCTCCAGGACGCCGCACCCCATATCCTGAATGTCATGGAGTTCGTCGGCGTTCCTTGCACGGCCCTACAGGCCGCCAGACTGGCCGAAGACACCCAGGTCCGGGTCAACAGCAAAGCGGCACTCCGTGAAGGCCAACAC
>NZ_RBVZ01000018.1 GCF_004000435.1 Alexandriicola marinus | reverse complement strand
TGCGTTCAAACTTTGCCTTCGCCATATCTTGGCTCCTTCTTGTCTCACGGTGCGTGCCGCGCACGCACCCTACAGGGGGGTAGGGTGCGTGGTTTCCCACGCACCGCGGTTTATGCGTATTTCGACTGGATCTCTTCCGAGATGTTCTGCGGAACCGGATCGTAGTGATCGAACTGCATCGTGAACTGCGCGCGGCCCGAGGACATGGAACGCAGGGTGTTGATATAGCCGAACATGTTGGCCAGCGGCACAAATGCGTCGATCGCGATCGCGTTGCCGCGCGGCTCCTGACCCGTGACCTGCCCGCGCCGGGACGTGAGGTCCCCGATCACGTTGCCGGTGTATTCTTCGGGCGAGATGACCTCGACCTTCATGATCGGCTCGAGCAGTTTCGCGCCCGCCTTGCGGAGACCTTCACGCATGCACATGCGCGCAGCGATCTCGAAGGCGAGGACGGAGGAGTCCACGTCGTGGAACTTGCCGTCGATCAGCGCGACCTTGAAGTCGATGACCGGGAAGCCGGCAAGCGGGCCACTGTCCATGACCGAATTGATGCCCTTTTCGACACCGGGGACGTATTCCTTCGGAACCGCGCCACCGACGATCCGGCTTTCGAAGGAATAGCCTTCGCCCGGCTCTGTCGGCGAGATGATCATCTTGACCTCGGCGAACTGACCCGAACCACCCGACTGCTTCTTGTGGGTGTAGGTATGTTCGATCTCGTGGCCGATCGTCTCACGATAGGCGACCTGCGGGGCACCGATGTTGGCCTCGACCTTGAATTCCCGCTTGAGGCGGTCAACGAGGATATCGAGGTGAAGTTCGCCCATGCCCTTCATGATGGTCTGACCGGATTCGATATCGGTCTCGACGCGGAAGGACGGGTCTTCGGCGGCAAGCCGCTGGAGGCCCTGGGACATCTTCTCTTGGTCGGCCTTGGTCTTGGGCTCGACCGCGATCTCGATGACCGGATCGGGGAACGTCATGGTTTCGAGAACGACAGGCTCCTTGGCGTCACAGAGCGTGTCGCCGGTCGTCGTGTCCTTGAGGCCCGCAAGCGCGATGATATCGCCGGCAAACGCCTCTTCGATTTCCTCGCGGTTGTTCGAGTGCATCATCATCATGCGGCCGATCCGCTCGCGCTTGCCCTTGGTCGAGTTCAGGATCTGATCGCCCTTGTTGAGCACACCCGAATAGATACGGGTGAAGGTCAGCGAACCGACGAAGGGGTCGTTCATGATCTTGAAGGCAAGGCCCGCGAACGGCATGTTGTCGTCCGCACGACGCGGGATGTTGCGGGTTTCCGTCTCGTCATCGGGCGAGAAGCCCATGTAATCGACAACGTCCAGCGGGCTGGGCAGATAGTCGACGACAGCGTTCAGAAGCGGCTGAACGCCCTTGTTCTTGAATGCGGAGCCACCGAGAACCGGAACGAATTTCAGTTCGAGCGTGCCCTTGCGGATCAGCTTGCGCAGGGTCGGCACATCGGGCTCTTCGCCTTCGAGATACGCCATCATGGCGTCGTCGTCCATTTCGACGGCATTCTCGATCAGCTTGCCGCGCCATTCGGTGGCCAGCTCAAGAAGCTCCTCACGGATCGGCTGACGGGTCCAGGACGCGCCCAGATCCTCGCCTTTCCATGTCCACTCTTCCATGGTGACAAGGTCGATGATGCCTTCGAGCTCGTTCTCGGCGCCGATCGGGATCTGGATCGGGGCCGGGATCGCGCCGGTCCGGCTTTCGATCATGCGCACGCAGTTGAAGAAGTCGGCGCCGATCTTGTCCATCTTGTTGACGAAGACGATGCGCGGAACCTTGTACCGGTCGGCCTGACGCCAGACGGTTTCCGTCTGGGGCTCGACACCGGCGTTGGCGTCCAGCACGGCGACAGCACCGTCGAGCACGGCCAGCGAACGCTCGACTTCGATGGTGAAGTCAACGTGGCCGGGGGTGTCGATGATGTTCATCCGGTACTTCGTATCGGATGTTCCCTCGGCGGACGGGTCTTCCTGCCACTGCCAGAATGTGGTGGTCGCAGCCGAGGTGATCGTGATCCCCCGTTCCTGCTCCTGTTCCATCCAGTCCATCGTGGCGGCGCCGTCGTGGACTTCGCCGATGTTGTGAGACTTGCCGGTGTAGAACAGGATCCGCTCCGAGCAGGTGGTCTTGCCTGCATCGATATGCGCCATGATCCCGAAATTCCGGTATCGCTCAAGGGGGTAGTCGCGTGCCATTTCGGATGCCTCTTACCAGCGGTAATGGCTGAACGCTTTGTTCGCGTCGGCCATCTTGTGGGTGTCTTCACGCTTCTTGACGGCGGCGCCGCGGCCATTGACCGCGTCGATCAGCTCGCCGGCAAGGCGCTCTTCCATGGTATTCTCGTTGCGCTTCTGCGCCGCGACGATCAGCCAGCGGATCGCGAGAGCCTCACGGCGCTCGGGACGCACTTCGACGGGCACCTGGTAGGTGGCACCGCCGACCCGGCGGGACCGGACCTCAAGCGCGGGCTTGATGTTGTCGAGAGCCTCGTGAAAGACTTCGACGGGCGCTTTCTTCAGCTTGCCTTCAACGCGATCGAACGCGTTGTAGACGATTTTTTCTGCGACCGATTTCTTACCATCGATCATCAGGTTGTTCATGAACTTGGTCAGGACCCGGTCGCCAAACTTGGCATCGGGCAGGACCTCTCGTTTTTCGGCGGCGTGACGACGCGACATCTCTCGATCTCTCTCTTACTTCGGACGCTTGGCGCCGTACTTCGAACGGCGCTGCTTGCGGTCTTTGACGCCCTGCGTGTCAAGGACACCGCGCAGGATATGATAGCGGACGCCGGGAAGGTCTTTCACACGGCCGCCACGGATCAGGACAACAGAGTGTTCCTGCAGGTTATGGCTTTCCCCGGGGATGTAGCTGATGACCTCGTAACCATTGGTCAGGCGCACCTTGGCAACCTTCCGCATGGCCGAGTTCGGCTTCTTCGGCGTCGTCGTATAGACGCGCGTGCAAACGCCCCGCTTTTGCGGGCAGCTCTCCAGATGGAGAGACTTGGAGCGGGTGACTTTCGGCTGCCGCGGTTTGCGGATCAGCTGTTGGATCGTTGGCATTGGGCTTCGTTCCCCGTTTCCTACACATGTGTCGCGGTCCCGGTCAGGCCCGCCGATTTCATAATGACAAACACGCGTCCGTATCTGCCGTTTCCCGCACCTGTCGCCAAAAGGCCAAGGCGCAAAACAAAAAGTCCGCAGCGTTCCCTCAACCTGTGGAACGATGCGGTGGGTCTGCAGAGGATCGGGGCCAGCAAAATCGGCCCGGATCATGACCACTCATCTCTGATCTGTCGTCCGGACGGCATACGCCCGGTGGTCGGATGTCGCGCGTATAGGGGGAGTCGCGCGGGCTGTCAACACAGGGTCGGGTCAGTCGGACCGCCAGCTGACCTTCAGGCGGCAGAACGGGCGGTTCTGCGCAGTTTCAGCTCTCTCCAGATGGTGAAGAGGCCGGTCGCAACCACGATCGCAGCGCCGATCAGCGTCAGGACATCGGGAAATGTCCCGAAGACCACATATCCCAGGATCAGTGCCACGATCAGGCTGGTATATCGAAACGGTGCCACGAAACCGATTTCACCTGCGCGCATGGCGGCGACGGAACAGACATAGCCGATCATGATGAAAACAGTCGCCCCCCCGATCAGCATGATCGCACGGGGCGTGACCGGCGCCCAGTCCGTCACGGCCGCGCCGATGCCCGCGAAAAAGGTCACACCCATCGCCGCCGTCGCCGACACAAGAAGCGTCGGCACATCCGCCGTCATGCGCCGCGCCGTCAGATCGCGCACGGTCACGCAGGCAACCGCGCCGAGCGCATAGAGCGAATAGATGGTGAATCCCTCTGTCCCGGGCTTGACGATCAGCATGACCCCGCAAAGCCCGACCAGGATCGCCACCATGCGCCGCCAGCCCACCGCCTCACCGAGAAACAACGCCCCGGCGAGGGTCACGGTCAGGGGCAGTGATTGCAGGATCGCCGACAGGTTGGCGAGGTCCATGTTGAAGAGCGCGGAGAGAAAGAAATAGGCGGCCATCGCTTCCGCAAGCGTGCGGATCGCGATCAATGTCCAGCTGCGCCGCGACAGATTGAACCGCAACTGCCCCATCAGACGGGCAAGGAGCAGAAGCCCAAGGACCGTTCCGATCCCGCGCAAGAACAGGGTCTGGAAAATCGGCAGCTCACCCTCGAGAACCTTCAGGAAGGCGTCATTGGCGGTATAGGCGGTCATTGACACCGCCATGAGCGTCGCCCCGCGCGTGTTGTCGGAAATCACTGCCATGATTGCCGTTAGCAGCCCGTCAGGCTGGACGCCAGACAGGAAGGGTGCTTCTGTCTCGCGCATGACGTCATCTGGTGAAAAATTTCTAGCCTTCGCGGCGACCCGGAACGAGGGCGCGTTTCTTCTGGAATGGGTGTGCTGGTACCGGATGTTGGGGTTCGATGTGCTCGTTGGTATCAACGATTGCACCGATCATTCGCCCCAGCTTCTGTCTGTTCTCGCGGAGGCGGGATGGCTCGAGTTTCTGGAGCATTCGCCCGCCGAAGGTCAGCCGCCCAAGCAATCGGCGCACCGGGCGATGCGGCGTCATCCAAGCGTCGCCGGGACTGACTGGCTCTTGATTTGCGATGTCGATGAATTCCTTGTCCTGCACAAGGGCAACGGCACCATCCGGAGCTATCTGGACGACATCGGTCGCGATTTCTTGGGGATCGCGTTTCACTGGAAGTGTTTTGGCAACGGCGGATGGAAGCGCTACCGCGACGGGCTGGTCCATCGGCAGTTCCGTAGATGCGGCTGGTCCGAGAACAAGGTGAACGCCATGTTCAAGACGCTGTTCCGCGATCCGCTGCGCTTCAAGGCCTATTCCGATCATGCGCCATGGCGGTTCGATGGCGACTGGTCCGCGCCCGAGAACCGGATCGTGGATTGCGAAAAGCGCGTGATCGAGAAATTCCTGACCGATGAGCACCCGATCCGGTTCACCGCGCCCGACGGCATCACCCATCAGACAGCGCAGATGAACCACTATGTGATCCGGTCCGACGAAAGCTTCGATCTCAAACGCGGCACGCCCAGCGCCAGCGCCATGAAGGATCGCTATACCGACCGCTTCTATCGCGCCCGCAACCGCAATGGCCGCAAGGATCTGTCGGCGATGGCGAACGAGGCCGCGTTTGATGCCATCTATGCCGAGGCCTGCGCCATTCCCGGTGTCCGTCGGCTGCACCACCTGTGCTGCGCCGATTACGTCGAGCGACTTTGCCGCAATCAGGGCAAGCGGGCGGAAGACGACGACCGCTGGCAAAAGCACATGGATGCGGCGGCCTCTCTCAACCCCTGAGACGCGTTAGAGGCTGTGGGCCCATTCGCCGGCACGCATCACCGGGGTTCGGTTCCCGTCGGCGTCCAGCCCGTCGATGTCGATCCGGTTCGAGCCGATCATCCAGTCCACGTGGATCAGGCTCGAGTTCCCGCCCGCAGCCGCCAGCGACTCGGCGCTTTGCCCGGGATCGGTGAAGCAATCGGAGTAACACTGGCCAAGCGCCACATGGCTCGCTGCGTTCTCATCGAACAGCGTGTTGTAGAACAGCACACCCGATTGCGAGATCGGGGAGCCGTGGGGGACAAGGGCGACCTCGCCCAACCGGCGGGCCCCTTCGTCGGTGTCGATCAGCTTCAGGAACACATCTTCGCCCCGGCTGGCCCGGGCCTCGACGATCTTTCCGCCCTCGAACCGGACCTCGATATCCTCGATCAGGCTGCCCTGATGGGCCAGCGGTTTGGTGGCGCGCAGGGTTCCGTCGGCGCGCTGCGCATGGGGCGTGGTAAAGACTTCTTCCGTGGGAATGTTCGGGTTGCAGGTCACCCCGTTCTTGGAAACGGAAGACCCCCCCTTCCATTCGTGTCCCTGTGCAAGACCGAGGGTGAAGTCCGTGCCCGGCCCGGTGTAATGCAGCGCGTCAAAGCACATTTCGTTGAGCCATTCGCGCCGCGCCCGGAGGGCGGCGTTATGCTCTGCCCAGGCGGCGACGGGATCAGGGGTCTTGACGCGCGAGGCTTCGAAGATCGCATCGGCAAGCCGGGCCACGGCCTCTTCATCGGGCAGTCCGGGGAAGACCTGCCGGGCCCAGCCAAGGCCGGGATAGGCCACGATCGACCAGTTGATCGCAAATGTGGTGATCGGCTCCATCGCGGGTTTTGCCGCGATCGAACCTGCCTTGCCCGCGCGCGCGACCTTGGCGGGATCCTGCGACGCAAGCATCATGGGATTGTCGCCCTTGATCGCCAACCGCGCCGTGTTGCCTTCGAACGCCTTGGCCATCCCTTCATAGAGCCAGCCCGGCGCGGCATCGAAGCTTTCGTCAGGCGCATGTTCATAACGGGCGACGATCATGTCTTCATCGGCAAAGAGCGGCGTCACGAGACGCGCACCGGCCTTGTAGGCGGCAGCGGCGATCCGCCGTGCGAGCGGCAGCGTCTCGAGATCGGCCGTCATCAGAAGATCCTGCCCGGGCTGGAGGTTCAGTCCGACACGGACGGTCACCTCGGCCAGCCGGTCCAGCATCTCGGGATCGAAGGGCAGTGCGGCATCATTCATGGCGACCTCCTGAGCATTGGGTTCTCCAAGACGTAGCCCAGCGCCCGGGGGCCGACAACATCGCCCGGCGATGTTCGCCACAAAAAAGGCCCCTGGCGACAGCGTCGCCGGGGGCCCATCGACCGAAAGATCAGGTCGATTATTCGTCGCGGCTTTCCGGGCTCTCGAAGACGACCGAGTCGAACTCGTCGCCGCCGACAACATCCATCTCCGGGGCGGCCAGCGCGGCGGCCGCTTCGGCCTCCTCGCGACGCGCCTCGATGACGACGTTGTCCCGTTCCTGCGCGATACGGCGAACCCGGCTCGTGGCACCGCCCGTCCCCGCGGGGATGAGACGACCGACGATCACGTTCTCCTTCAGGCCGATCAGCTTGTCACGCTTGCCCTGAACAGAGGCCTCCGTCAGCACCCGTGTCGTTTCCTGGAACGACGCGGCCGAGATGAAGGACCGGGTCTGCAACGACGCCTTGGTGATGCCGAGAAGGATCGGCGCACCCTGAGCCGGCCGGCCGCCCTTGGCGATGGCCTTTTCATTGGCTTCGTCGAATTCGGCCTTGTCCACATGCTCACCCTTCAGAAGCGTGGATTCACCGCTGTCGGTGATTTCCCACTTCTGGAGCATCTGGCGCACGATCACCTCGATATGCTTGTCGTTGATCTTCACGCCCTGCAGCCGGTAGACGTCCTGCACCTCGTCGATCATGTACTCGGCCAGTGCCTCGACACCCATGATCGCAAGGATGTCATGCGGCGCCGGGTTGCCGTCCATGATGTAGTCGCCCTTCTGGACGAAGTCGCCTTCTTGAACAGGGATGTGCTTGCCCTTGGGCACCATGTACTCGACCTTGACGTCCGGATCCTCGGAGCTTTCGATCGCGATGCGGCGCTTGTTCTTGTAGTCCTTGCCGAACCGGACATAGCCGTCGATTTCCGCGATGATCGCGTGATCCTTCGGACGGCGCGCCTCGAAGAGTTCGGCCACACGCGGCAGACCACCGGTGATGTCCTTCGTCTTCGCACCTTCGCGCGGAATACGCGCGACGACGTCACCGGCCGAGATATCCTGACCGTCTTCGACCGACAGGATCGCGTCCACCGACATCGGATAGGTGACGGGGTTGCCCGAATCCGTGCGGACCGGTTCGCCATCCTCACCGATGATGATGATCTCGGGCTTGAGTTCGTTGCCCTTGGGCACCGACCGCCAATCCGAAACGATCCGCTGGGTCATGCCCGTCGCATCGTCGGTGTCCTCACGCACGGCGATCCCGTTCACGAGGTCGACGTAACGCACCTTGCCCGACTTTTCGGCGATGATCGGCAGCGTATAGGGATCCCATTCGAACAGCTTTTCGCCACGTTCGATCTGCTGACCGTCCTTGACGAACAGCTTGGTGCCATAGCCGATCTTGTGAACGGCGCGCTCTTCGCCGTTCTCGTCGATGATGGCCAGAACCATGTTCCGGCCCATCGAGATCTGCTCGCCCGAGGTGTTCTCGATGATCGTGGCGTTGCGATACTCCACCTTGCCGGCTTGGCTGGCCTCGAGGAAGGATTGCTGGCCACCCTGCGCAACACCGCCGATGTGGAACGTCCGCATCGTCAGCTGCGTGCCGGGTTCACCGATCGATTGGGCCGCGATGATGCCCACGGCTTCGCCGATATTCACCGAGGTACCGCGTGCAAGGTCACGACCATAGCACTGGCCGCAGACACCGTCTTCGGCCTCGCAGGTCAGCGGCGAACGGATGCGCATCTTGGCGACACCCGATTGTTCGATCGCGTCGGCCTTGCGTTCGTCGATCAGCTCGCCCGCCGAAACGATCACCTCGTCCGTTCCCGGACGCAGCACATCATCGGCCGACACCCGGCCCAGAATACGCTCGGCCAGCGACGACACCACCTCACCGTCGTTGACGGCCGCCTCGGCCGTGATGGCACGGTCGGTGCCGCAGTCCTTCTGACGCACGATGCAATCCTGCGCAACGTCGACAAGGCGGCGGGTCAGATAGCCCGAGTTCGCCGTCTTCAGAGCGGTATCCGACAGACCCTTCCGGGCGCCGTGGGTGGAGTTGAAGTATTCAAGAACGGTCAGACCTTCCTTGAAGTTCGAGATGATCGGCGTCTCGATGATCTCGCCCGAAGGCTTGGCCATCAGGCCGCGCATGCCGCCCAGCTGTTTCATCTGGGTGACGGAGCCACGGGCACCGGAATGGGCCATCATGTAGACCGAGTTCGGTTCCGCCTCGACACCATCGTCGACACGGTTGGCCGAGATCGTCGACATCATCGCCGCGGTGACCTTGTCGTTACACTTCGACCACGCATCGACGACCTTGTTGTACTTCTCACCCTGGGTGATCAGGCCGTCCATGTATTGTTGTTCGAAGTCCTTCACCTGCTCGCGGGTTTCCTCCACGACCGACCACTTGGCGTCCGGCACGACCATGTCGTCCTTGCCGAAGGAGATGCCCGCACGGAACGCCTCCTTGAAGCCCATCGACATGATCTGGTCGCAGAAGATGACCGATTCCTTCTGGCCGCAGTAGCGGTAGACGGTGTCGATGACCTGCTGCACCTCTTTCTTGCGCAGAAGACGGTTCACAAGATCGAACGGCGCCTTGGCGTTCTTGGGCAGAAGCGCGCCCAGACGCACGCGGCCCGGCGTCGTTTCATAGCGGACCATGATCTCCTGGCCCTCTTCGTCGATCTGGGGCACGCGCGAGGTGATCTTGGCGTGAAGGTGAACTTCGCCGGCGTTGAGCGCGTGTTCGACTTCCTCGATGGAGCCGAAGACCATGCCCTCGCCCTTCATGCCCGCACGTTCGATCGTCGTGTAGTAGAGGCCGAGGATCATATCCTGCGACGGCACGATGATCGGCGCGCCGTTGGCCGGCGACAGAACGTTGTTCGTCGACATCATCAGGACGCGCGCTTCGAGCTGGGCCTCGAGGCTCAGCGGGACGTGCACGGCCATCTGGTCGCCGTCGAAGTCGGCGTTGAAGGCGGAACAGACCAGCGGGTGAAGCTGGATCGCCTTGCCCTCGATCAGGATCGGCTCGAACGCCTGGATGCCAAGCCGGTGCAGCGTCGGCGCCCGGTTCAGCATCACGGGATGTTCGCGAATCACCTCATCAAGGATGTCCCAGACTTCGGGGCGCTCCTTCTCGACCAGCTTCTTGGCCTGTTTCACCGTAGAGCTCAGGCCCTTGGCCTCGAGCCGCGAGTAGATGAACGGCTTGAACAGCTCGAGCGCCATCTTTTTCGGCAGGCCGCATTGATGCAGCTTGAGCTCAGGGCCCGTCACGATGACCGAACGACCCGAGAAGTCGACCCGCTTGCCCAGAAGGTTCTGGCGGAAGCGGCCCTGTTTGCCCTTGAGCATGTCGGACAGCGATTTCAGCGGGCGCTTGTTGGCGCCGGTGATCACGCGGCCACGGCGGCCGTTGTCGAACAGCGCATCGACCGATTCCTGCAGCATCCGCTTTTCGTTGCGGACGATGATGTCGGGCGCACGCAGCTCGATCAGCCGCTTGAGACGGTTGTTGCGGTTGATGACCCGGCGGTAGAGATCGTTCAGGTCCGACGTCGCGAACCGGCCACCGTCAAGCGGCACCAGCGGACGCAGTTCCGGCGGAATGACGGGTACGACCGTCAGGATCATCCATTCCGGGCGGTTGCCGGATTCGATGAAGCTTTCGACGATCTTCAGCCGCTTGATGATCTTCTTGGGCTTCAGCTCGCCGGTCGCTTCCTTGAGATCGGCGCGCAGGGTGTCGGCCTCGGCCTCGAGATCGATCGCGGCCAGCATCTCGCGGATGGCTTCGGCACCGATATTGGCCTGGAAGGCGTCGGAGCCATAGGCATCCTGCGCGTCGAGGAATTCCTCTTCGCTCATCAGCTGGCCGTAGGTCAGGTCCGTCAGGCCCGGTTCGATGACCACGTAGTTTTCGAAATAGAGGATCCGCTCGAGGTCACGAAGCGTCATGTCCAGCATCAGGCCGATCCGGGACGGAAGCGACTTGAGAAACCAGATATGGGCGACGGGCGAAGCCAGTTCGATATGGCCCATCCGCTCGCGGCGAACCTTCTGCAGCGTGACTTCAACGCCACATTTTTCGCAGACGACGCCGCGATACTTCATGCGCTTGTACTTGCCGCACAGGCATTCGTAATCCTTGATCGGGCCAAAGATACGGGCGCAGAACAGGCCGTCACGCTCGGGCTTGAAGGTCCGGTAGTTGATCGTCTCGGGCTTCTTGATCTCGCCAAAGGACCAAGAGAGGATCCGCTCCGGCGACGCGAGCGAGACCTTGATCTCGTCGAACGTCTTGGCCGGTGTGAGCGGGTTGAACGGGTTGTTGGTCAGTTCCTGGTTCATTTCGATGTCCTAAAATCCGTGTGGAAGATTTGCCGCGGGCGCCGATTTCCTCGAAGGAAATCGGGCCGGAGACTTTGAAAGTCTCCGGGTCACCCCTCGTCACCCTCCACATCCAGGAGTTCCATGTTGAGGCCCAGACCCCGGACCTCCTTGACGAGAACGTTGAACGATTCCGGCACGCCGGCCTCGAAATTGTCCTCACCCTTGACGATGCTTTCATAGACCTTGGTTCGGCCGGCCACGTCATCGGACTTGACCGTGAGCATCTCTTGCAGCGTGTAGGCCGCGCCGTAGGCCTCGAGAGCCCAGACTTCCATCTCGCCGAAACGCTGACCACCGAACTGCGCCTTGCCGCCCAGCGGCTGCTGGGTAACGAGCGAATACGGCCCCGTCGAACGGGCGTGGATCTTGTCGTCGACAAGGTGGTGCAGCTTGAGCAGGTACTTGACCCCCACCGTCACCGGACGGGCGAATTGCTCGCCGCTGCGACCGTCGAACAGGATCGACTGTCCCGACGTATCGAAGCCTGCACGCCGCAGCGCGTCGTCCACGTCGTTCTCCTTCGCGCCGTCGAAGACGGGCGTTGCGATCGGAACGCCGCGCGTGACGGTGCCGGCCGCCTCGACGAGACGCGTCTCGTCCATGGCTTCGATGGCCTCTTCGAAGACATCCTCGCCATAGGCGATGCGCATCGCCTCGCGGACCGGCGTCAGATCGCCGGACCGGCGATATTCGGCCAGGGCATCGTCTATCTGGATACCCAGACCGCGCGCTGCCCAACCCATATGGGTTTCGAGGATCTGTCCCACGTTCATCCGGCTGGGCACGCCCAGCGGGTTGAGGCAGAAATCGACCGGCGTTCCATCTTCGAGGAACGGCATGTCCTCGATCGGGACGACCTTGGAGATGACGCCCTTGTTGCCGTGACGACCGGCCATCTTGTCACCGGGCTGAAGCTTGCGCTTCACGGCCACGAAGACCTTGACCATCTTCATCACGCCCGGAGGCAGATCGTCGCCGCGGCGGACCTTCTCGACCTTGTCCTCGAACCGGGCATCCAGCGACCGCTTCTGAAGCTCGTACTGTTCGTTCAGCGCTTCCACGATCTTGGCGTCATCCTCGTCTTCGAGGGCAAGCTGCCACCACTGGCCACGGCTCAGATCGCCGAGCACCTCTTCGGTGATGACGGTGTTCGCCTTGAAGCCTTTGGGACCCTTCACCGCGGTCTTGCCCAGGATCATCTCCTTGAGACGGGCATAGATGTTGCGGTCGAGGATGGCGAGTTCGTCGTCCCGGTCACGACCCAGACGTTCGACTTCTTCCCGCTCGATCTGGAGGGCGCGTTCGTCCTTCTCCACGCCGTGGCGGTTGAAGACCCGAACCTCGACGATCGTGCCGAAATCGCCCGGCGGCAGGCGCAGCGACGTGTCGCGCACGTCCGATGCCTTTTCACCGAAGATGGCGCGCAGAAGCTTTTCCTCCGGCGTCATCGGGCTTTCGCCCTTCGGTGTGATCTTGCCCACGAGGATGTCGCCCGGCCCCACTTCGGCGCCGATATAGACGATCCCCGCCTCGTCGAGGTTGCGCAGGGCTTCCTCGCCGACGTTCGGGATATCGCGGGTGATTTCCTCCGGCCCGAGCTTGGTGTCGCGGGCGGCGACTTCGAATTCCTCGATATGGATCGAGGTGAAGACGTCGTCGCGCACGATCCGCTCGGAGATCAGGATCGAGTCTTCGTAGTTGTAGCCATTCCACGGCATGAAGGCGACGACGACGTTCTTGCCGAGCGCCAGTTCCCCCATATCCGTCGATGGGCCGTCGGCGATGACCTCACCCTTGGTGACCGTGTCACCCACCTTCTCCAGCGGACGCTGGTTGATGCAGGTGTTCTGGTTCGAGCGCTGGAACTTGCGCATCCGGTAGATGTCGACACCCGGGTCGCCCACCTCAAGGTCCTCGGTCGCCCGAACGACGATCCGGCTGGCATCGACCTGGTCGATGATGCCCGCACGGCGCGCCATGATGGACGCCCCCGAATCCTCGGCGACCTTGCCCTCGATGCCGGTACCGACAAGCGGCGCCTCGGCCTGCAGAAGCGGCACGGCCTGACGTTGCATGTTCGACCCCATCAGGGCGCGGTTGGCGTCGTCATTTTCGAGGAACGGAATAAGCGAGGCCGCAACGGAAACCAGCTGCTTTGGCGACACGTCGATCAGGTCCACGCTTTCGCGAGGCGCCAACATGTAGTCGCCCGACTGGCGGGTCGAGACGAGATCATTCTCGAACCGGCCATCCGCATCCAGCCGCGCATTGGCCTGCGCCACCGTGTGACGCATTTCCTCGGTGGCCGACATGTATTGCACTTCGTCGGTTACCTTGGCGTCCTCGACCTTGCGGTAGGGTGTTTCGATGAAGCCGTACTTGTTCACCCGCGCAAAGGTCGCCAGCGAGTTGATCAGGCCGATATTCGGGCCTTCCGGCGTCTCGATGGGGCACATGCGCCCGTAATGGGTCGGGTGAACGTCGCGCACCTCAAAGCCCGCACGTTCGCGCGTCAGGCCGCCCGGCCCAAGCGCCGAAAGGCGGCGTTTGTGCGTGACTTCCGACAGCGGGTTGGTCTGGTCCATGAACTGCGACAGCTGCGAAGAGCCGAAGAATTCACGCACCGCCGCCGCCGCGGGCTTGGCGTTGATCAGGTCCTGCGGCATCACCGTGTCGATCTCGACCGACGACATCCGCTCCTTGATGGCGCGCTCCATACGCAGGAGGCCGACGCGATACTGGTTTTCCATCAGTTCGCCGACCGAGCGCACCCGGCGGTTGCCGAGGTGGTCGATATCGTCGATGTCGCCCTTGCCGTCACGCAGTTCCACCAGCGCCTTGATGCAGGCGATGATGTCTTCCTTGCGGAGGGTGCGCTGGGTGTCCTCGGCGTCGAGGTCGAGACGCATGTTCATCTTCACCCGGCCGACAGCAGACAGGTCATACCGCTCGCTGTCGAAGAACAGGGTGTCGAACAGAGCCGAGGCCGCATCGACGGTCGGCGGCTCGCCCGGGCGCATGACGCGGTAGATGTCCATGAGCGCGGATTCGCGGTTCACGTTCTTGTCCGACGCCATCGTGTTGCGCATGTACGGGCCGACGGTGATGTTGTCGATGTCGAGGACCGGGATCTCGGTGATGCCCGCGTCCATCAGTTCCTTGACGGAACCGCCGACGATCTCGCCGTCCTTGTCCACCTCGGCCGTCAGTTCGTCACCGGCTTCGACATAGATCGCGCCGGTTTCCTCGTTGATGATGTCCTTGGCGACGAAACGGCCGAGGATCTGGCGGAACGGAACCACCAGTTCGGTGACCTTGCCCTCGTCGATCAGCTTCTTGACGCTGCGCGGCGTGACCTTTTCACCGGCGCTGGCGATGACTTCGCCGCTGGCCGCGTCGACAAGGTCATAGGCCGGGCGGGTGCCCCTGACCCGCTCCGGGAAGAACGGGGTTACCCAGCCATGGGCTTTCTTGTCATAGGTGAAGGAGATCGTGTTGTAATAGGCATCCATGATGCCTTCCTGATCGAGCCCGAGTGCATAAAGCAGGGTCGTGACAGGAAGCTTCCGGCGGCGGTCGATCCGCGCGAAGACCAGATCCTTCGCGTCGAATTCGAAGTCCAGCCAGGAGCCGCGATAGGGAATGATCCGGCAGGCAAACAGCAGCTTGCCCGAGGAATGGGTCTTGCCCTTGTCGTGGTCGAAGAACACGCCGGGCGAACGGTGCATCTGGGAAACGATGACCCGCTCGGTGCCGTTCACGATGAACGTCCCGTTGGGCGTCATCAGGGGCATATCGCCCATGAAGACATCCTGTTCCTTGATGTCCTTGACGGACTTGGCGCCGGTATCCTCGTCGACATCGAACACGATCAGGCGCAGCGTCACCTTGAGCGGCGCGCTGTAGGTCATGTCGCGTTGCTGACATTCCTCGACGTCGTACTTGGGACGTTCCAGCTCGTACTTGACGAATTCAAGGACGGCGGTCTCGTTGAAATCCTTGATCGGGAAGACCGACTGGAAGACACCCTTGATGCCTTCACCGTCGAGCGGCTCGGGCGAGTCGCCGGAGCGAAGGAACAGGTCGTAGGAAGATTTCTGGACCTCGATGAGGTTCGGCATCTCCAGCACTTCGCGGATCTTGCCGTAATATTTCCGGAGGCGTTTCTGGCCGAGGAAGGACGTTGCCATGTGCGTCGTCACCTTTCACATCTCTGCGGGAAGACAGCCGCCGGGGCCGCGGCTGACACCCCTTTCGAGAACGGGTTGTTCCGGTCCATGCGTGGCATCCGTCCCACCGGATGCCTCCCGACCGTGGAACCTACCCAAGACGGGTGCCGGCGATTGCACCCCTCCAAGACAGGTTCGGCTGGACCCGCATTTCGCGGGCCCAGCCAGTGTTTTCATCCCGGTCTCGGCCGTCGGAAAATCAGCGATTTTTCCGACCCCGCCCGAATTCCAGAAATTCGGGTTCCGGGTTTCCGGCCAATTAGGCCAGTTCGATCGTTGCGCCAGCTGCTTCGAGCTTGCCCTTGATCTCTTCGGCTTCGTCCTTGGACGCGCCTTCCTTGATCTTGCCGCCGGCCTCGACGAGGTCCTTGGCTTCTTTCAGGCCAAGACCCGTGATGGCACGGACTTCCTTGATCACGTTGATCTTCTGGGCGCCGGCTTCCTTGAGAACGACGTCGAATTCCGTCTTCTCTTCGGCAGCTTCGCCAGCATCACCACCGGCGGGGCCGGCCATCATGACAGCGCCGCCAGCGGCGGGCTCGATGCCATACTCGTCCTTGAGGATGGTTTTCAGTTCCTGGGCTTCGAGAAGGGTCAGACCCACGATCTCTTCAGCAAGTTTCTTCAGATCAGCCATTTCATGCTTTCCGTTCGTTTATGTGTGTTCCAACGCCAGGGCCATCAAGCCCCGAGATGTGACAATTGCGATCTACGCAGCCTTCTCTTCGATGGTCGAAAGAATGCTCGCGATGTTCGAAGCAGGTGCGCCAATGGCGCCCGCGATGTTGGAGGCAGGTGCACCGATGCAGCCGACGATCGAAGCAATAAGCTCCTCACGCGACGGCATTTCGGACACGGCCTTCACACCGGCAGGATCCAGAGCGCTCTCTCCCATCGCACCACCGAGGATCACGAGCTTGTCGTTATCCTTGGCGTATTTCTGAATCACCTTGGCCGCGGCCACCGGATCTTCGGAATAGGAAAGAACGGTCATGCCCGTGAGGAAGTTGGCAATGCTTTCGCACGGCTTTCCCTCGAGGGCGATCTTGGCAAGCCTGTTCTTGGCAACGCGCACGGACCCGCCTGCTTCACGCATACGCGCACGCAGGTCCTGCATTTCGGCAACTGTCAGTCCTTCGTAGTGGGCAACCACAACGACGCCAGAGCTTTCGAAGATTTGGCCGAGTTCCTCGACCACTTTCTCTTTCTGGGCTCTATCCACAGTTTCACTCCAAGTATGGAGGTTTCCCTCCGGCTCAGTTGGGCGGACAAGATTGCCCGCCGTCGAGGTCCGTATAACGGGTCTGAGCCCAGACTGGAGCGACGGGAGAACCCTCGTTCAATCTTGACTGATCCCGTCTCAGGCAGGAATTATGGACCGCAAATCCGGGCCACCCACCGTCTCGGACGAAACGCAACAGAGCGCGTGACGAATCGCGCGCTCTCCAGCAGGGGCTGCTTACTCCCCTGTCAAAGGATTTCCAACCCCCAAAATCCCGGCGGCTCATGGCCAAGCCTTGCAAAGGCCAGTCCAAGCGCTCAATCATAGGGCATTGTTTCAGCATTTCATTCGGAGCGCGCCATGCCAAGCCAGAATTCGATACCGCTCGTCGGTCGTGTGGCGGAATTCATCGATCTCCCGTTACGGAACCAGGACGCCGACAGCCCGGCGAAGCGTGGTGAAATCGCAATCGAACCGATTGTCCTGTCGGCCATCAGCCGCGATGTCGCGTCCGTTCCACCGGATGTCACGTCCGGCGCCGACGATCCGACGACCACGAGTTCATCGCTGACCGCGCCCGATGAAACCACCCCGGAGATGACCATCGGTGAGACCGTTACAACCACCCTCGCGCTGCCATCAGCCGAGGCCGAGGCGCGCGTCTTGCCCGCGTGGAGCGGCCCCGCAACCGAACGCGATCCCGCATCGGCCTCCCTTGCCACGGGCCCGCTTCTGTTCTTCGGCGATAGCCTCACCGATCCGGGCAACCTCGCGGCGCAGGCCGGACTGATCCTGCCGCAATTCATCGTCAATGCCCTTGGCGATGACGGGCGCGCGACCAACGGCCCCGTCTGGGCCGAAGTTCTTGTCGACAAGCTGGACGTCGCCTCGAGCTATAACTATGCCGTCGCCGGCGGCGAAGCCGCGGGTGAACTGGCGATCGGGGATTATATCGCCGGCTTCGGCCTGACGCCGTTCGTGACGGTTGACGAGGGTGATCCGCTTCTTGACTGGGACATGAACCTTGGCGGCCAGGTCGACCGGTTCATGGCCGACATGCAGACCGACAATATCAGCAACGCAACCGCCGTGCTGCTTGTTGGGTTGAACGACTTCGGCAATCTCGATCTGACGGCGCCTCTGGGCGAGCTTCTCGATCTGGCCGAGGCCGTGGCACTCAATGCGCTCAACGCGATCGTCGAGGCGACAAGCACGCTCTACAGCGTCGGAGCGGTGAGCAGCGTCATCCTGATGTCGCTTCCCTCGCTGAGTTTCTTCCCCGCGTTCTTTGAACAGAGCGACGAAATCAAGGTTGCGGCAGACGAGATCATCTCTCAGTTCAACGCCACTCTCGATCAGTTCCGCCTGGACGCCGCCGACCTGCTTCCGGGGCTCGACATATCCGTTCTGCCCCTCGAAGCACTGACCGAGGCCGTGACGGATGACGCCACGGGGTTCGGCTTTCTGGCTCCGCAATCCGACACCCTCACCGGGAGTTCGCAGGACATCCTCGACGCATATGATGAGGACCTTTTCGCGTTCTGGGATTCGCTTCACCCGACAGCCGCGCTGCATCAGGTGATCGCCCAATATACGGAGTTTCTGGCCGCGAGCGGGGGCACGCTCAATGCGCTGACCGAGGCCGCCGACACGATATTTCAGCCCTTCATCGCCGACGATAGCATCGTCTTCGGCTATGGCGGTGACGACGCGATCGGCGTGGGTTCGGGCAACGATGTCGTCTTCGGGGGATCGGGCTCGGATACCGTAATGCTGATGGGCGGCGACGACATGGCCTCGGGTGGCGATGGCGACGACCGGATCTTTGGCCGCATGGGCAATGATGTTCTGGCCGGCGGGCTGGGCGATGACGTGCTGGGCGGCGGTCAGGGCAACGACGTTCTGATCGACGGGCTGGGCAATGATATCCTGCGCGGCTGGACGGGCGACGACACGTTCATCTGGACGGATGCCGCTCTGCTCGGCCCCGATCCCGACTACGGCACGCAGACCTTCGATGGCGGGGACGGGTTCGATACGCTCTATCTGGTCGTGCAGGCTGAGGTTTTTCAGGCCTACCAGGACGCTCTCGACGGGGCGTCCCCCATCGAGGATCTGGCCTCGATCGGGCTGACGGTCATCGACATCGAGGAAATCCTGCTGATCAACGAACGCGACGGGCTCGACGCCTTCAGCACCGAGGCGTGGTATACGGATGCCGATCTTTGGGGGCTGATCTAGGCGGGCCCAAAACCTAACGGCTGAAGGACCTCGGCCGCGAAACGGTCGAGGAACCAGCCCGGCGCCATGGCATCCAGCAACCGGCGCCGCGAGGTTTGAGCGATGTCGTCGCGCGCTTTTTCATCTGACAGGTATCGGGCCACCACATCGCCCAGATCAGAGTAATCCCACGCGACCGGCACATAGGTCTCCCCGGGGACGAACAGGTCGGGCGCAGTCTCGAGATGGCCCATATCCGGTTTGATGAGCAGGCAACCGCAGAGCATCGTCTCGAAATCCCGCCAGCAGATCTCGCCAAAGCCGAAAGGACTGAGCGACATGCGACTGCGAAGCATTTCTTGATAGTAGTCCCCCTGCGACACGCGGTCGGTCGGTGCATGAACGGCAAACCGGCCGGCCAGTGCCTCGATCGCGGCAACGGCGCCATTTCGCAATGGATAGGTCCAGATTTCCGGGCCTACGCTTGCACGGCAAAGAATGTCGATCGTGCGACCTTCGGCACGGGGTCTGGGCATATCGCGCGCCAAATCGACGATCTTGTCATCGAGCGCGATGTTCCACCCTGTCCGGATCCGGGCAATCGCATCCGGTCCGTGGCCGCCAGAGGCCGGGATCATGTTGTCCTCGAATGACCAACCAAAGGCGCGCGCCGCATGATCCGTCAGGTTCGACTTGCCGATCATCCTGCGCTGATACTCCGACCGCTCGGCGAAGACATGTTTCTTCACGCAAAGATCGGCGGACTTCAGAACCTCCGGCCACAAGATGCCAAGGTCATCGTCCCCATCGAACAGGATCACCTTTGTGCCTGCGTTCCTCAGCGGGCTGATGATCGCAGATACGATCCGCGCCTCGTCGGCAGGCGGCATGTCGTAAGGCAACATCAGGCCCAGGATTTCTGCGCCGCGCAGGGCCGCGGGCCCCTGTGTCATCAATCGCTGCAACGGCAGCGCTTCGACACTTATCCCGAAGCGCCGCGCCAGCAGTGAGGCATGGCGGTGGACCGGGGCAAACAGCTGTTCGCTGGTATGGACCCGACCGTCGCAACACAAGACCAGCCGGCGTTTCGGATCGGCAGGGGATAACCGCGCGGCGAGGGCATTTCGCGTCGCACCCAGCGGGCCACGGGCAAGCTTTCTCGTCAAACGGCGTGACTGACGAACGAGAGTTGAAGGAAGGCCGGGTGCGGACATTGCAAATCCTGAAAACTCTTCGACCGAATGACGTTCCGCCCCCCTCATTTCATAGCCGAAGAGCAGATTTCAGACAATCCCGGCCTGATGGCTGGTCCCCAGATGCGAAAAAGGCGCCCCTTGGGGCGCCTTTCCGGTGATTATCGAAAAGAGACTGGCTCAGTTGCCGGTGGCCGACGTCACATCGACCGACACGCCCGGACCCATCGTGGAGCTGAGCGACACCTTCTTCATGTAGGTGCCTTTCGCGCCCGTGGGCTTGGCTTTCGAGACGGCATCGACGAAGGCGAGGATGTTCTCTTCGAGTGCCTTGGCATCGAAGCTGGCCTTGCCGACACCGGCATGCACGACGCCGGCCTTTTCGGCCTTGAACTGGACCTGCCCACCCTTGGCGGCGGCCACGGCTTCCTTGACGTCCATGGTCACGGTGCCGACCTTGGGGTTCGGCATCAGGTTCCGCGGGCCAAGCACCTTACCCAGACGGCCGACGATCGGCATCATGTCGGGCGTTGCGATGCAGCGATCGAATTCGATCTTGCCGCTCTGGATCGTTTCCATCAGGTCCTCGGCTCCGACGATATCAGCACCGGCTTCCTTGGCTTCGTCCGCCTTGGGACCCCGGGCAAAAACCGCCACACGGACCGTCTTGCCGGTGCCGTTGGGCAGGTTGACCGAACCGCGAACCATCTGGTCGGCGTGGCGCGGATCGACACCAAGGTTCAGCGAAATTTCGACCGTTTCGTCGAATTTCGCGTTGGCATTGGATTTCACCAGATCGACAGCCTCGGCGACCGTCAGGTTTTCCTTGCCGGCAAAGGCTTCACGAGCGGCGCGGGTGCGTTTTCCAAGCTTGGCCATGACTTACCCTTTCACCTCGATACCCATCGACTTTGCAGAGCCGAGGATGATCTTCATTGCGCCTTCGACGTCATTGGCGTTCAGGTCGCCCATCTTGGCTTCGGCGATCTCGCGCAGCTGCTTTGCCGTCACGGTGGCAACGGTCTGCTTGCCCGGCTGTGGCGAGCCCTGCGGGCGGTTCCGCTTGCCGACCGGCTTGAGACCGGCAGCCTTCTTGAGAAGGTAAGAGGCCGGCGGGGACTTCGTGTCGATCGAGAACGACTTGTCCTGGTAATAGGTGATCACCGTGGGAATCGGCGAACCGGGATCGATATCCGCGGTCTTGGCGTTGAACGCCTTGCAGAATTCCATGATGTTGATGCCACGCTGACCGAGCGCGGGGCCGACCGGCGGCGAAGGGTTCGCCTGCCCGGCGGGCACTTGCAGCTTGAGCTGCCCCATAACCTTCTTGGCCATGGTTCTCTCCTTTATCAACGCCCCTTGGTCGCGACCTCGGGGCTTTTCGTTGCGTGGTCCGGCTCGGTGCGCGCGCGCGCCTTGCCTCCCACAATGGAATCGTCGCCCGATGGGCGACGATGGCGGCAGATACACTGCCCGTCAGAGCCACGCAAGGGCCGAGCCCCCCCGGGGGATCAGCCCTGCTTGCTGACCTGCGTGAATTCCAGCTCGACCGGGGTGGCCCGGCCAAAGATCGACACCGTGACCTTGAGGCGCTGGTTGTCTTCGTCGACTTCTTCGACGGTGCCGTCGAAATCCTCGAACGGGCCGTCGTTGACCTTGACCTTCTCGCCCACTTCGAAATGGATGAGCGTGCGGGGGGTCTCCTCGCCCTCGGCGACACGGCCGAGGATACCCTCGACCTCTGCATCGCGCATCGGCATCGGACGGCCCTGCGGACCAAGGAAGCCGGTCACGCGGTTGATCGAGGAGATCAGGTGGTAGCCTTCGTCCGACATTTCCATGTGGACAAGCACATAGCCGGGCATGAACCGACGTTCGGTCTGAACCTTCTTGCCGCGGCGAATCTCGATCACCTCTTCGGTCGGAACGAGGACCTCGTCGATCTGATCCTCCAGACCCTGCTCAGTCACCTTGGTCCGGATCTGTTCGGCGATCTTCTTTTCGAAGTTCGACAGAACGCTTACCGAATACCACCGTTTCGCCATCAGCTTTCACCTTGCCGTCTGGACCCGGAGCCAGGCACCGGGTTGTTTTTCGCGCCATCCGGACGCGCGCCCTGAAACGAAATCGGCGCGCCGCCTGTCAAGGTCGCGCGCCGTCATATCGAACGGGTCATTACAGCCTACGCCGCACCAATTCAAGAGAGAAGCGGCAGCAGCGTGACGGGTCGGCGTCAGCCGCCGAAGAAGTTCAGAACAGCCTGAAGGCCGGAGCGGATTCCCCAATCGACCAGCGAGAAGAATATCGCAGCCGTCACCGCAAGAAGAAATACCATGATCGTGGTCAGCGTGACCTCGCGTCGCGTCGGCCAGACGACCTTCGCGATCTCGGCGCGGGTCTCCTGGATGAACTGAAGCGGGTTCGACTTGGAAGCCATTGGATGAGTCCTCGTTCGGGTTCGTCGGAAATATGCCGGACGGCGCCGATAATCAAGCACCGCATTGTCCGGGCCCGTGCCTGCCCCGAATCGTCGCTCAGGTCCAGGTCTGCGGCAGGACTCCCGGGCCGCGATACATCGCCCCCACCGACGGCCAGACGGCGCTTGGCAAAATCGCCGCATAGGAAGGTGATTTCTGACGCCAGACCATTGGAAAGATTTGGCAGGGGCAGCAGGGTTCGAACCCGCGACCTACGGTTTTGGAGACCGTCGCTCTACCAGCTGAGCTATACCCCTAGGCCGCCGTCGGACTAACGCTCTTTGCAGAGCGGATCAAGAGGATACCGCGCCCAAGAGCAAGCCATCGCACCTGAACCCGTGACGAACGATCAGAAAACCGATCAGACAGGGGCCGCGAGTGTCGAGAGGTTGGCCGCCAGAACGTCGCTGCGTGGTCTGTCTTCATCCATCAGACGCGGAAGATCGAAGTCGAAGATATCGGCCAATGCCCTTGCGGAGCGGGCCTCGAACACATCTTCGGCCTCAAGGCTCCCGTCCTCTGTTCCCGCCATCCTCTCGACGATCGATAGCGGGTCATCGAGCCTGACCACACTGCCACTAGACGTCAGGTTGACCGGTCCGATGGACGACATGTTCAGAAGGCCGGGCGCGACGGCGATCGTTGTCTGGCCAGTGATTCTGCCTTCAGGCAGCGGCGTCACGACACCGGGAACGGCAAGCGCTTCGACCTCTTCGAGGGTGACGTTGAACCATTCGGTGATGCCGTCCGCGCTGTTGCGATAGTAAAGCGAGAACCCACCATTCTCGAGCGGCACGATCTCCGGATCGAAGGCGAACTGAACATCGCTCACCTGGCTCCATGCGTCGGCCTCGATGTCGTAGATGACGATGGCCGTCAGGTCGGTCGTCGTCGGCAACTCGGCACTGATGCCCATCAGGTAAAGCTTGCCGTTATGTTCCTGAAACTCTGGTGAGAAAAGGTATTCGCCGAAAATCTCGTCCGGCAGCACAAGCCTCCGCCACAGTTCCCATCCGTTCGCTGTCTCCGTCCAGATGTCGGTAAATCCGTCGTCATGCAGGATCGAGATGTATTTCTCGCCCGTCGTCGTCTCGAGCGCGGCGATATAGCCTTCGTCGTAGACATCTTCGGTGATCCAGGTCACCTCGGCGGTATCGACGTTGTAGACGCCCATTTGAGTTTCGCTGAATATCGCGACTTCGCTTTCGTTCAGCCATGTGATCGCGCGCGTGGTCGGATCGCCGAAATCGAGCAGCGAGATTTCGCCGTTGTCCCAAAGGAACACTTCGGCGACCCCGCCGTCATAGACCCAGTAATCGAGGTCAACCATGGTGAACCTCAGGCCGTCATAATCCCCCTTGGGCAGGAAGCCGACGCGGTACCCCTGGGTTCCCTCAAGGTAGTAGGACTCGTTCTCGTCGAGATAGATGATCCCGGATTCCGAGATCCCCAAAGCGACCGGACCATTCGCCGTCGTCACGAATTCCGAGCCGTAATACGTCACGTAGAACGGCAACGCCCCACCGACGCTTGCGTTCAGAACCTCGAGAAGGGCGCCGGAATTCGGATCGTATTTGCCGATGTAGATCTGGTCGGCTTCCTGCCAGGTGACCCAGCCGTCATCCGTGAACTCGGGATCGATCGCCATCTCCGAGACGTTGATCCCGGAGTTGAGAAGGATCAGATCCGTTACTCCCCATGCCCATTCGAGCGACCTCGTGGCCTCGAAGGAAATCACATTGCTGCCCGACAGAATGTCGGCGGCGGCGATTTCGAATGACGATCCGATCAGGCCATTGTCGGGCCCGGCCTCCATGTAGCCCAAGGACACGCCATTCATGAAGACCTCGACCTCGCCGAAGAAATCAATGTCATAGCCACGGACATAGAGGGTCATGTCCTCGGGCGATTGATAGAAGAACTGAAAGCTGACGCGCCCGTCGGTCTCGATCGAATTTCCGAAACGATGCCCGAACTCCTCGTCTATGAACTCCCCGAAAACGAGGGAAGGTTCAGGGGTCACGAGAATGTTCGAAACGCCCCAGGTCATGTCAGAGCCTTCAAGCGCCGCGAACTGAAGCACGTTGACCCCGTCAATGACGTAGGAGGCATCGATCGCCGCCCGACCGGGTCCGGCCGTATCACCGCCGGTCTTCAGAGCGGCGCCGACGGCCTCGCCATTGAGGTAGACGCAGACTTCGCCATTCCAGTCGATATCGTAGGTGTCGAACTCGATGATCACACCGCGACCACCATTGTCGAACTCGAATGTCAGCAGACCATCATCGTCGACAAATCCGCCGTATCCGTTCCCGTAAGCCTCCGCATGAACCTGACTGACTGTCAGGGTTGCATCAATATTGTCGAACGTCAGATCAGCTTCAAAGTCATAGGGGTCCATAAAGAGCCTCCCGACATAATCCTTTAGCTTAAATCAATCTTAACTCTTAAACACCGAATCGATTACCACATGGACGCGGTTCGACAAAGAACAATGGTCAGGGAACCGCCCTCATGTTGACCGGCCCGCCGGTCGGCGCCCAAAAAATACGCCTGTCTCGGAAATTCAGGGTCTGGCACGACCAGTCCTGTGGACCCGGGAATTGGCCCCGAAAACCGGCGCGCTACGGGGCGCATACTTGCCAGCACTGGTCTGGGGTGGGATATCCGGCAGATCGTTTTTCCGGATCACGGACACATGGCATTGTTCAACAGGCTTAGGCGACGGCTTGAACGCTCCGACGGGCTTGCAGAAGCCCTGGGCTTGTGCCTGGCCGCCTGGATCCGGCTGTGTCACCGGACGACCCGCTGGCAGGCGGAAGGCCTCGATCAGCTGGGCCGGGACCTGCGCGATGGCCCGGTCATCGTGATCCTGTGGCACGAATCTCTTCTGATGGGGCCGGCCCTGTGGCCTGCAGATCAGGGGCCCCTCACCGGAATTCGCGATCCCAGTCCGATCGCCCGGGTCGCGGGGGCCGTCCAACGGCAATTCGGGCTGGACGCCGCTGCCATGTCCAGGCGCAAGCCCAATCAGGCAGCTGTCCGGCAGGTCCTGCTGGCTGCACAGGACGGAACCAGCATCGCGATCACCGGCGATGGGCCCGATGGACCGCGGCAGCAGTTGAAATCAGCGCCTCTGGATTGGGCGCGCGCGGCGCGGCGCCCCGTTTACGTTTTCGCATGGGGAACGCGCCGGCACATCCGGGTGCGAAGCTGGGACAGGATGATCCTTCCGTTGCCATTCTCCACGGGTGCGTATCGTTTCGACAGGTTTTCCAGCCCCCTTTCGCGCCGGGCGGGGACGCCGGACCAAGAGGCCGCCCGATCCGATCTCACACGCGCCCTGCAGAATGCCAATGCTCTGTGCGCCCAAGCCGTCGGCCGGACCTAGAGCGCGCGACGCCACAGCCCCAGCAGGACAAGCAAGGCCAGCGGCCCGGAAAGCGCCGCCCCCCAGATCACCGACTGCACCGGCAGCACCAGAACGACGCCCGCCGCCATCAGGGCGCCGATCAGCACCGCGCCGCCGCCGAACAGTTCGAACGTCGCATTGACCCGGCCCAGACGGGCCTCGGGCACCCGAGCCTGCCGTACGCTCAGAGCGAGGACAATGAACGCCGTCATGAACCCGTCGCCCACCAATTGCGCCAGCAGAAGAAGGAGAACCGCGTGATCGGGAAAAACCAGCGAGAACGGCACCGCGAAATCGAACGCCATGCCGATGCCGAAGGTCAGGACAAGGGCCCGCGACGTCCCCAGCCATGACCGGACAGGGCCGACGACCAAGGCCCCCAAGGCTGATCCGACGCCCCCCGCCCCGATGATGAAGCCGACAAGGCCGGGGCCCAGTGACAGCGTATCGATCACGACCACCATGTAGAGCGCCATGAACACGCCCCCGCCCACCGCATGGATCGACGCGGCGATCAGGAACCTGCCCACGACCGGATCGGCAAGCGCCGTGCGCACCCCCGCGACCGCGTCGGATAACAGGCCGGTGCCATCCTCCGTGGTGCGGGCGACATGCTTTTCGGCGACCGAAATGCGGCGCAGGAACAGCGCCGACCAAAGATAGCTGAGCGCGTCCACGAGGATCGCCATCGGCGCCCCGATCGCACCGACCAGCACACCGCCAAGCCATGGCCCGGCCCCCTCGGCCACGGCCTCTGTCGCCTCGAGCCGGGCATTCGCCTCGACCAGCCTGTCTCTGCCCACGATCGCGGGCAGAAACGTGTTGTCCGCGATGTCGAACAGGATGGTTCCAGCGCCGACCAGCCCCGCAACAATATAGAGTTGCGTCATGGTGAGCCCGCCGATCAGGGCCGCAAGCGGCACGGTCAAGAGGAGCGCCGCCCGGCCAAGATCGGTCGCGATCATCAGACGCCGCTTCGGGCTGCGGTCGACCGTTCCGCCTGCCAGAAGGCTGACCAGAAGCCCCGGCGCGACGCCAAGCGCAGACAGGATCGCAACCTCGGAGGCAGAGGCTCCGATCGTCAGGAGCGCCAGCATAGGCAAGACTGTACGCGTGACACGTGCGCCCATCGCGCTGACGGCCTGCGCCGCCCAGAGCGACATGAAATCCCGGTTGAACCTGAGACCCGGCATCTGCCGCCCTTCCGCAATCCCTCGCCACCTTCTGTGGCCGGACGCAGGTCTTGGGGCAACAGGAAAGGGGCCACCCGCAAGGATGACCCCTTCCTGAATTACGGAGCAAGGCGGGTT
>NZ_RBVZ01000017.1 GCF_004000435.1 Alexandriicola marinus | reverse complement strand
ATGTCACCCACGATCAGGAAGAGGCACTGGCGATGTCGGATATCGTCTGCGTCATGTATGGCGGGGTGATCCAGCAGGCGGCCTCGCCGCTCGATATCTACCAATCCCCCGCGAACCGTTTCGTGGCCACCTTTGTCGGGGCCAACAACTTTCTCGACGTGGCCAAGGATACCGGCGGCGTGCTGCGCCTGCGATCGGGTGGCGCGGCGGTCGGACAGGATGCCGGCACCAAATCCGCGGTCTGTGCGATCCGGCCGGAACTTCTTTTCGTGCGTCCGGGTGCGGCCACGCCGCAGGACAACGAGATCGTGATCCCCGCACGTCTGAGAGAAGTCAGCTTCATCGGGCGCGAGATGGAAGTCTTTGCCGTCACCGATGCAGGCGAGGACCTCAAGGCCGTGGCCCGCCCCGACCCGGCGGTGATTGCCCTTGCAGAAGGGGCGGATATCTCGCTCGCGGTCAATAAACGTGACCTTGTGCTGTTCGAAGATGGCCCAACAGGCGGGCGGCTGACATGAAGCTGCGCCGGCTCGATTTCTGGACAGGCGTGACGATCTCGGTGCTGGTCGCACTCGCGATCCTGTTGATCCTGCCGATCTTCCGGGTGCTTTTGCTTTCGTTCGTGGATGCCGACACAGGCAACTGGACGCTTGGCAATTATGTCGAGGTCTTTACCCGCAACTATTATCTCAACGGGTTCAAGAACACGCTTTTCGTGGGTGTTCTCGGAACGCTGGGGGCCTGCCTGATCGGCATCCCGCTGGCCTTCTTCACGGCGCGGTTCCACCTTTGGGGGCGGTCGTGGATATCGACGCTCGCGATCCTCGTTCTGGTGGCCCCGCCGTTCATCGGGGCCTATGCCTGGATCATGCTGCTGGGCGCCAACGGGGTGATCACGAATTTCTTTGAACGCTTCGGGCTGGAAATCCCCACGATCTATGGAGCGCACGGGATCATCCTCGTCTTTACGCTGAAGTTCTTTCCCTTCGTCTTTCTGATGACCCAGACCGCGCTGATGGCCGTCAACAAATCCTACGAGGATGCGGCAGAGAACCTCGGCTGTACGCCGTGGCAAAGGTTCCGGCTCATCACCATGCCGCTGGTCTTCCCGGCGGTCAGCACGGGGGCGATCATCTGCTTCGTGCTGGCGATCGCCGATTTCGGAACGCCCGCGATCCTCGGGCGGGGCTTCCGGACCCTCTCGACCATCGCCTTCGCCGCCTATCGTTCGGAATTGGGCGGGCTTCCGACCATGGCAGTCACGGTTTCGATGATCATGATGGCAATCTCGATGATCGCGCTGTTCGCCCAGCGCCGGATCCTGTCCAAGCGCCGCTATGCCAGCAGCCTGACCAATCTGCCCGTCCGCAAACAGTTGACCGGCTGGCGCAATCTGGCGGTTCATGCGTTTTGCCACGGCGTCGTCCTGGTAGCGATGCTTCCGACGCTGGTCGTGGTCTATACCTCGTTCCTCAAGACCAACGGCCCCGTCTTTGTCGGTGGCTTCGGGCTTGAAAGCTATATCCGCATCCTCGATGACGCGCCCGAGGCCATTGCCAACAGCTTTCTCTTCGCGACGGCTGCGGCGCTCCTGATCACCGGGGCGGCCAGCCTTATCAGCTATGTGATCGTGCGGCGCGAGACACGAGCGGCGGGCGCGATCGATTTCCTGATGATGGTGCCCTATCTGGTGCCCGGCGTCGTGATGGCGATCGGCTTCGTCACCACGTTCCGGACCGGGCCGCTGGGCGGGCTGGGGGCGGCCACGATGCTGATCCTTCTCTATTTCATCCGTCGTCTGCCCTATGGCGTCCGCTCCACTACATCCAGCCTCAGGCAGGTCAAACCGTCGACCGAAGAGGCGGCAATCAGCCTCGGCGCGCCGCCGCTGACGGCTTTTCTGAAGGTCACGGTGCCGCTGATCCTGCCCGGCATCATCGTCGGCGCGCTGATGGCGTTCATAACGGGGATCAACGAATTGTCCGGAACGCTGATCATCTACGATTCCGGAACCATCACGATGCCTGTGCGGGTCTATCTTGCCGTGCTCGATGGGGAGTTCGGGCTGGCCGGTGCTCTCTCCACGCTCCTGTTGATCTCGACGGGTCTTTGCGTCTTTGCCGTGTTCCGCTTTGCCGAGAACCGGACCTCGGCCTTTCTCTGAGGGCCGCCATGCGTATCGAGGTCATCAACCAGTCGAAGTACCGACACAGCCTCAGGCCCGGCGATGACGTGCCGCTGATCCTGCCCGGCGCGGTCTATGGGGTCTTTGACGGCGCCACCGACGCCCGTGGCACACGGGTCGACGGGATCGGCGCGGGGCGACTGGCGGCCGAGACCGTGGCGCGCGCGATGGCACGCCTTGCCGCAGAACCCGATGTCCGCAGCTGGCCTGCCGAGCGTATCGTAGAGCACCTGTCGCAGGCCTTGGCCGACCGGACCGCGCCGCTGGGGCTTCCGATCCCGCCGTCGACCACGATGGCGGTCGTCCTCGACTGCGGCAGCGACTGGCGGTTCCTGCTGTTGGGCGACAGCGGGATCCGTCTGAACGGCTCCGAAGTGCTGCTGCGAGAAAAGCTCATCGATACGGTCTCGACCCTTGGCCGTGTGGCGGTGTTCCGCGATCTGGCGTCGCGGATCGCCGATCCCGATGACGTCGAGGCCGCGGCGCGCGAGGCAATCCTTCTGGGCTTCGATCGCGCAGTCGAGACAGGAATGATGCCGCGCGCCCGCATCGAAGAGATCATCACCGATGTGATCCGGGAAACCGGGCTCGAGAAGCATGCCGATCTGGTAGAGGGCTTTCTGAGAGGCGGCATCCAGGTGCAATTCCACTTCGGCAATGCCGATGGCAATCCGCTCTGCTTTGATACGCTGAACGGAAACCGTCCGCTCTTGGGTGAAACCATCGACGTGACGTGCCCCAAGGCGGGGCTGAGCAGTATCGAGATCTTCACCGACGGCTACGTGGCCATGCCGGCCCATGCCAGTGTCGCGGCATGGGAGGCGGCCTTCGAGGCGGCGGAGAGCCAGGATTTCCACAAGCTCGACCGATACGCGGGCGTCAAAGGCTCCACCAGCCGCGAAGTCTTTGACGACCGGACGGTGATCGTCATGGGGGACCTGCAATAGGCAGGCCCCTCCGTGCCGGGATCCCGGCCGACATTCCTGACCGCCGGTCAGGTCACCTGCCGGATCGTGTTGAAGTTCCTTGGTGATCCGCGGTCGCACGACGTTATCAAAGTTGACAATTCCCGACCAAGAGAGACACAAGGCCTGCATGAGCACTCAGCGCGACCGCAAAGAAAATCTGGCTGCTCTTCCGCTGGTCGCGCCCTTCGTGCTCGTCTATGCGGCGCTGTTCGTCTACCCGTCCCTCGAGATGCTGGTCACCAGTTTCACCGACGGCGCTCTTACGAAATCCGGTGACTGGGTCGGGCTGGAAAACTACGCGAAGCTGTTTCGGGACAGGTATTTCGGCGCAGCACTCCGCAATACGCTGTATTTCGTCGCGTTGACGGTCGTGCCCGGGGCGATGTTCGGGCTTTTGCTTGCGCTGGTGGTCAACAATCTCAAGGGTTACTGGCAGGCCATTGCGCTGTCGGTCTTCTTCGTCCCGTTTATCCTGCCGGTCTCGACCGTTACCGCGATTGCCAATCTGCTGACCGACACGGCCAACGGTCCCCTGGGGGGCCTCGTCACCTCGCCGAACGGGACGGTTATCCCGGTCTGGCGCAGTGCCACGTGGTTCATGCCCGCTGTGGCCGTTCTCACAATCTGGTGGACCGTGGGCTTGAACGTTCTCCTGTTCCTCGCCGGTCTGCGGACAATTCCGCGCGACATCTACGAGGCAGCGGGACTTGACGGAGCCGGTCGCTGGGCCGCCTTCAGATACCTGACCTGGCCCCTGCTCAGGCCCATCACGATCCTGGTGCTGACGATCCAGCTGATCTCGCAGATCAGGGTATTCGATCAGATCTACCTGATGGCATCTCAGGGACCGGGGCGGTCCGCCACTGTCCTTGTCCAGTACATCTATTCCGTGGCCTTCCAGCGCAATCAGGCGGGCTATGCCTCAGCGGTGGCGGTCGCGCTCTTTGCGCTTGGCGTCGGGGTTGTCGTGCTCCAGTTCCAGCTGTTGCGCCTGAGGCGAACAAGATGAACGCGACATGGATCAAGCGGTTGGATCTGGCCGGCATGGCGATCCTGATTGCCAGCCTCGTGCTGGTCGTTATCTGGGCGTTCCCGATTTTCTGGGCATTGCTCTCCACGGCGACACCCGCGGAAACGGCGGGCGGGTTCTTTCGCACCTATGCGAATGTCCTGTTCACCACGGATCTGGGGCGATGGTACCTCAACTCGATCGTGACCTCTGGCGGCGTCACGATCATCGTGATCGCGATTTCATCGGCTTGCGGCTACGCGATATCGCAGATCGAATTCACCGGACGCAGACTTCTCTGGCTTCTGATCTTGGGGAGCTTCATGATCCCGGTGCAGGCCCTGATCGTGAACCACTTTTTCCTCGTCTATCAATGGGGATTGCTGAACACATGGCTTGGCGTGATCCTCCCCCAGCTGATCGCGCCGATTGCGGCGATCGTCTACAAACAGTTCTTTGACGCCATCCCCCGGGAATTCGGCGAAGCCGCCTTCATCGATGGCGCCAAGCATTGGCAGATATTTCTGAAAATCTATCTGCCGATGAATTGGGGGGTCACCCTTGCGCTGGCAATCATCGTCTTCATCGGCGCGTGGAACGCGTTTCTCTGGCCGTTTCTGGCTGTCACCAAGCCAGAGTTGATGAACGTGACGGTCAGCATTGCCGAAATCCGGTCCTACGGGGTCAGCGGACTGGCTGCCGCAATGATGGCGGGCCTTCCCGTTGCCGTCATCTATCTGCTGTTCCAAAGGCGGATCACGGATGCGATCACCATGTCTGTCGGCATCACGAGCGACAAGTGACGTGCATTCCTTGCGGTATGCGACAGCCTGTCTGTCCTGAAAGTCGCTCCCCACAAGCGACCGGCGCGCGACCAAGGGCGGGGCGAGGGACCACGCGATGATGCGGTCCGGGGTTCCGCCGACGGGCACAACCCCCGACGCACAGTCCGGGCGGCTCAGGGACGAATGACCAGCTTTCCCCTGACCTCTCCACGTCCTGTTCGGCGCAGGGCTTCGGGCACCTCGGCAAGGGGAAGGACGTCTTCGATCACCGGCGCGATCCTGCCCTCGACCGCCATCTGCACCACGCGGCTCGTCAGGTCCCGGCCGCTGGGGACGATCAGAATGCCGATGCGCTTGCCCGCCAATCGATAGGGCACCCCTCCGATCAGAAGCGAAAGAAGTGTCCTGACAGAGCCCCCGGCGGCCTGATAGGTCCCCCCATCGGAGAGGCTTGCCGCAATCCTCACCGGGCCGCGTGTCGCGACCATATCAAGGATACGACCCCACCTCTTGCCGCTGGTGGCAAAATCGTGCTTCGCGTAGTCGATGACGTCATCGGCGCCCAGCGCGTGCAGCCAATCGAGCTTGCCGGCATTGTCGACGCCCGTCACATGCGCGCCGGCCGCCTTGGCCAGTTGCATCGCCATCGTGCCGGACCCGCCACCCGCCCCGTTGATCAGGAACCGATCGCCGGCAGACAGGCCTTGCGTCCCCGCAACCGCGATCCCGCCCGCCTGCGGAAGGCACGCCGCCACCTCGTCCGAGAGCGCATCGGGCACCGGGACGAGGTCTGCGGCAGGCATACAGACGTATTCCGCGAAGCCACCCCGCGTCATCACCGCGTCGCCCACAAGACGCGCACCGACCGAGACCCCCTGCACCTCCGAGCCGAGCGCATCGACAGCCCCAACGATATCCGACCCCAGCACGCTGCGCCGGGGTCGCAGCAAACCGCCCGCCAGCCTCGCATAGAAGGGTGCGCCCACGAGATATTCCCAGTCAGAAAGGTTCACCGCACAGGCCAGAACCTTCAGCCTGACCTCCCCCGCTGCCGGAACAGGGAGGGGAATGTCTTTGAGGTGCAGAGCATCAGGCCCGCCATATCTGGTCTGAACAATCGCTTTCATGCACACCTCCGACGCCTCTCCGGCGGTTTCCAAACAGCGGCTCTAATCCGTGCGTCTGGTGTCCGGTGACTGTCGCCCCAAAGGGGCGTGATCACCGTCATAAGTAACGCCGCGCCCTTATCGCACAAACGGCTGGCAATCTGCCCGTCGGGCCTGCGATGGGCGAGTTCGGGTCTTGAGCCACATCTCCGACGCCTCCCGGTTTCGACGATCCAGCCTAGCAGGTGCCGCGAACCGTTCCCACTGCGCAGGCGCTGCTCCGGGCCGCGAGCCCGGGATGCCGTTGGACCAGAGGCGCAATCGGCCCTATCTAGACCATTGTGCACATCGGTGGGGTTGGTCTTTCTGCGGCCTGTCATGACCCGGTTCTGAACTGTGCCACCGGCAATCACGGGAGCCGATCTTGGAGTTTGATTTCGAGGCCATCGTCATTGGCGCGGGAGCGGTTGGCCTTGCCTGCGGCGCCGCGCTGGGCAAAGCGCTTGGTCCGACGCTCGTCCTCGAACAGTCGGACGCAATCGGCTCGGGGATCTCATCGCGGAACAGTGAAGTCATACACGCCGGGCTCTACTACCCGACCGGCAGTCTCAAGCACCAACTCTGCGTCCGTGGGCGCCGGATGCTCTATGATTATCTGGATCAGGCCGGGCTGCCCTACCTGAAATGCGGCAAGCTGGTCGTCGCGACAGATAGCAAGGAACTGGAGGGCATCGAAGCGCTGGCCCGGAAGGCCACCGCGAATGGTGTCGAGAATATTCGCCTGATCGACCGGTCCGAGGTCGCGGCACTGGAGCCGGAAGTCACCGCGACGGGTGCGCTCTATTCGCCCGAGACAGGGGTCTTCGACAGTCACGCCTACATGATGGCGCTGTCGGCCGAGATCGAGGAGACCGGCGGCCATATCGCGCTTCATACGCCGTTTCAGCGTGCTGAACGCCTCAAAGGCGGGTTCCGCGTGTCGACGGGCGGGCCTGACCCGACAGAGGTCAGCACCCGTATGCTGGTCAATTCCGCGGGCCTGTCGGCACCGGCCGTTGCGGGGGCGATCCCGGGCTACCCCGCGGAAGCCATTCCCGAGTTGCGGTTTGCAAAGGGCAGCTATTTCGGGCTGTCAGGCAGGCCGCCGTTCCGGCATCTTGTCTATCCGGCGCCGGTCGACGGGGGGCTTGGCGTGCACGCCACGCTGGATCTCGGGGGCCGCGTCCGCTTCGGGCCGAATGTGGAATGGTTGGGGCCTGAGACGACGGTGGAAGGGCTGGACCTCGCCGTGCGCCCCGAACAGGCAGCGGCGTTCTGTTCGGCCATCCGCCGATACTGGCCGGGCCTGCCTGACAACGCCCTCTTTCCCGATTACGCCGGTATTCGGCCCAAGCTGAGCGGTCCGGGCGAAAGCCCGGCCGATTTCCGCATCGACACGGAGGCCCACCACGGAATACCGGGGCTGGTCAGTCTGTTCGGCATTGAAAGTCCCGGCCTGACCGCGTCACTCGCAATCGGCGACATGGTCAGTTCCTCCCTAAGGGAGCGCTGATGCCGCATAGACCGCAGGCTCACGCCTGACATGGCTTCGCCCGAGGGAAAACCTTGAACAAGAGACGGCGGGTTAGGTGAGGGAATCCGACGACGAGTGAGGACCATATTGATCAAGAGGCATTTGATGCGATCAAGGCGATTGATCACCTCAGATGATCCTGCTGCCCTGTATGATCTCATCTAACTGGACTGGCATGGGTCAAGCGCTTTTCTTGAGTAAAACGGCAACCGGTTGACCCCGACTTAGCGGTGCTGGCACGGTCATTGCGGCATCATGGCGGCGTTCGCCGTCAGCACCCGCAGAATTTCAGGCCCTTCCAGCAAGTCCATATCGCTGCGGGAATCCTTGCACACCCGTCGCAGCATGGCCTCTGCTCATGGCCATCACCGCACCCGAAGCGAATTCCCGAAGTTTCGGGTTGTGGCGTGCCGCGCGCACGAACAGAGATCACTGAAGTCCTCCAGGATCGCCGGATCAAGCGCGATGTCGTAGATGCGATCAAGAATGGAGTCCCGATCCACGCCCGCATCAGACTCTTCGGCGTCTTTCATGAAATACAAGGGACCCTAAACACTCTCCATCTGGCCTTGGAGGAAGGGGTCACTCAAGTCAGCCATTCCTTTCGCTCGCCCGAGGCGACCCCTGCAGACCCCTCCAACGGCTATCACGAGACTGAAACCCCGATCAGAGCGCCCCTCGGGCAATGCGGGCGGCCTCGGCGAGGCGCGACAAAGATCAGGTCATTGCCATGCCCGACATAGGGCAGATGCGCGATTTCCAGATGATCGAGTAGGAAAAGCGTGTCGTCGTTGGTCGATTGCAGGATATGGGATAGAGGTGCGTGGAAACTGACGCTGGGTAAGTAAAACCCGACCGGCCGGGTGTCGAAGACAGCGATCCGAACGGGAACGCATCTTTGCCTTGCACGCACCGTGCCTCGAACGCTCTCCCCTGGCCGCCAGTCAAGCGCAGGGATGGCCGCCAATATCTTGCCCTGTTCCCGCCCGCTGCTATCGGGCATCGGCACCACACACATTGCGGCGGGCACCCCGCCGCCCCGGATCGCCGACACCTCGAAGGTTGCGCTTCGGATCATTGGTCCTCGCCTCCAGCATCCTACTGGGCGAATGCGGACCCGGTCATCGTTTCGCCGTCTTGCCGTGCTTTGCTTCGCGCGTGTCAACGACCGGATGGCGATGTTTGCAATGATTGAGACCTGCTCAGAAACGGTGTCCCTGCTGCGCGCGCTCACGCTTGGCGCGGGCGAGGCCTGCGTCGAGATTTCCCTGCCATCGCTCATCAGTGTGCTGGTGCCGTTCATCGCAAGTGTGCTGGTTCTGCAATGGCTTGCACGCCGGGTCCTGTTCGGACCACCGAAACGGCGGCCCGATCCTACCGACCGAACCTTTCTGCGCACCGGTCAGGTTCTGCCGAGGAATACCGATCAGGCAAGAGCCCCCCGAGGCGAAAAGACGACGCTCAACTGACCGACACGTGACCTGTCGAACGGATTGGCGCATGTCTCGATTTGCCCAGACAGAAGATGCTTGGGTGTCGGCAGCCGAATTCGAATTCGTCTGCACTGGATCAGGATCACCGTCCTGTGTCCTGCGCGGAGACTGCGCCACTCGGCCGGAACGGCGGCAAATCTTTGAAAGCTTCGCATGCGACGGAACCGAAGCATCACAATGTCTCGCAGTCGGCGTGGCCGGTGCGAATTCCCGGCACGATTAAAGCAGACCTTCTGCCTCTTGTCGGAGCGTCGCTCTTTCAGATCGGCAGCGCGGGACCCGCGTTCAGCTGACAAGACCACCTTCGGGAGTGGGGGATTTCGATAGTGCTAATGTCCACCATCGTCAGGAACTTGCGAGGGTGCCGCACCAGACTTGCCGGGGCCGATCGGTTTGGGTGACCTGCCTTTGCCAGATCGCGCAAGCTTTACCCTGAAAATCTGCGGAAAGGCCCATTCAGGCTCATCGCCGGCAAAGAGGTCAAGGAACCCGATCGCGCGCGACGGATCCTCTTGAGCATTTTCCCGAAAACTCCACCAGGTCCGGATCTCGGTCATCAGATCGCTGAGGTTCTGCTCTTCATGATAGTCCGATTGCAGCACCAGCCCCCGCACATTCAGACAGAACGCAACATAGAGATAGCCTTCAGGCCAGAAATGGGCGGGGTTCGACATATCGGCTTGATTGGGCAAACCCTCTGATACGGACGGTTGATGCCGCAAGAGCGCTCGCAACATCAAACCCGCAGCAAAACCCACATAGGCCGTATTGTCACGGGGGTCTTCCGGCTTCTGTGCCTCGAAATCCTTGAGCCAGTCAGCAAAGACACGAGTCAGTTTCTTTTCGTCGGTCCGGTATCTGTTGCCGGTCTCCTCTTCAGTCGTGTGAATCTGATGCTCATACGCCGCGAGGAACCAGCGCAGCCTTTGCGCAGCCTTGTGGAGTTGAACATCGTTGTGAGGAGGTATGGTCAGGTTTGTCATCATCATAGGTGTCGTGCCATATCTTTGAACCGGCCGCCCAGCGCCTCTGGGGCGTCGGTGTTTGGGGGAATGTCGTCCCAGATGGCCTGCGTTAGGCTGAGCGACATGTCGAGCAACCGCCGCTCCTCCGCCTCGGTCGCTGCCGGCTCGGCCAACAACCAGACAAGAGCCGAGGCAAGAAGGACGCTCGCATCATTTAGAACATTGTCGCCCGTCTCTGTCGCAAGGCCCGGCATTCTGCCGATCGCGCCTGATTTCAGAACCTTCAAGAATATCAATGCAGACCGGTCGGATGAACTGGCGGAACTTGGCGACGGTATGCCCCGAAGAGACGACGCGGCAATCGATTCACTGAACATCACGTGTCGCAGGGAGGCCTGGCTGCGGTGCGTGTGATCCCATGCGAAGCCCAGGCAACGCGCGCAGGCCCCGGCACCTTTCGCGCTGTGGTTTCGAGCCTGAACAAAGCCCCGAGCGGGCACGAGCACCTGCGCATCCAAAGTCTCGGAGAATTCGAAGTGTTCGACCAGATCGAGCGTCGAGCGAACGACCCTCCACGCCGGATCAGGGAGCATCGGCGCCGCCGATTCCAGAAACTCCTCCGTGTTCTCCGCTACGGCAGAAACACCGCGGCGAATGTCCCTGAACGGTGCCCGCAGGTATGCCGGTATCTCCGGCCTGGGACCATGTTCAACAAAGATCACGACAAACTTCCTCCATCGCGGCGTCCCTCCTTCATGACCTGAAGACCGCCCTGCCTTCTAGCGACCAGAGCCGGTTCGGCTCATCCGTGCTTCCGGTCCTGGACCGCGGCTCGATTTGTTCCGGCAAATCTCACTGACGCTGCCAATTTGAACAATTGTCATACTATATACTATAATGAACAAATCAAGAGCCGGATGGAGCCTTCAGCTCAAGACGAAGGTTGCATGACGATCGTGCAGAATTTGCTAAATTCGGTGAGCACCCAGGTCAGCAGGTTCCGGAAAGCAGGCTCGCCTTGCCTCTTTGATGTGGACATTTATATTGCATATATAACAAAAGTTCACTATTCCACGGGACATAGCCACTGACCCCGTGTCGACGCCACAGAAAGGTTTCGCAGAAAATGCCATCCAACATCGCCCTGACTGGCCTCGCGAGAGATCTCGCGGCCCGCGCCGCAGCCGGAAAGCCGGTCCGAATCGGCCTGATCGGTTCCGGTGAAATGGGAACTGATATCGTGACCCGGGCCGCCAAGATGGACGGCATCGAAGTGGCCGCGATCTCGGAGCTGAACGCCTGTGCCGCGCACAAGGCCGTAGAGATTTCGCACCGTGAAACCGGCCACAGCCGGGACGCATCAACAGCGGACGACATCAACGCCGCCATCGAAGACGGAAAGACCGCGATCACCGACAACGCCGACGCCCTTCTGGAATCCGGCCTCATCGACGTCGTGATCGATGCAACGGGCGTTCCGGCAGTCGGCGCCGAGATCGGCATGCGCGCCATGGAGCGCGGCAAGCATCTGGTGATGATGAATGTCGAGGCCGATATCACCATCGGCGCCTATCTGCGCCGCGAGGCCGATCGCCTCGGCGTCATCTACAGCCTCGGCGCGGGTGACGAGCCCTCATCCTGCATGGAACTCATCGAATTCGTCTCGGCCATGGGACACCGCATCGTCTGCGCCGGCAAGGGCAAGAACAACCCTCTCAATATCGATGCAACGCCTGACGCCTACACCGAGGAGGCGGAATCGCGTCACATGAACCCCCGATTGCTGGTGGAATTCGTCGACGGCTCCAAGACGGCAGTGGAAATGGCTGCCATCGCAAACGCCACCGGTCTGATCCCGGATTGCGACGGCATGCACGGGCCTGCTGCCGGCCCCAAGGAACTGGCCAAGGTTCTGATCCCCAAGAAGGATGGAGGCATCCTGTCGGATATCGGTCGCGTGGATTACTCGATCGGCAAGGGCGTCTCGCCCGGCGTCTTCGTCATCGCCGAGGCCGAGCATCCGCGCATTCACGAAAGGATGCGGGATCTGAAGATGGGCGAAGGCCCCTACTTCGAATTCATCCGCCCCTATCATCTTACCTCTCTCGAGGTGCCGCTGACCTGCGCCCGGATCGTGCTTTATGGCAAGGCCGACATGGTGCCGCTCGACAAGCCCGTTGCCGAGGTCTGCGCGATCGCGAAGCGCGACCTCGCTGCAGGCGAGACGCTCGATCAGATCGGTGAATATACCTATCGCGCCTGGGCTATGGAAGTCTCACGCGCGCAAGCCGCCCGCGCCCTGCCTGCCGGAATGCTGACCGGCGCCGTGGTCACGGCACCGATCCGCAAGGGCGAACTCATCACCGCAAAGAACACCAAACTCCCCGACACCAAGCTCGTCGCGCTGCGAAAGCGGCAGGACGAAATGCTCTACGGCAAGGATCTGCTCAATGTCCATTGATATGACTGAGGATAGCAACGTTCCCTACGCAATCCGCACCTATCCGCCGGAAAAGCTCAAGGATGCGCTGCGCAAGATGTACCTGATCCGCAAGTTCGAAGAGGGCGCAGAGGACAGCTACACACGCGGGCTCATCCACGGCACGATGCACCTCTGCATCGGACAAGAGGCCAGCAGCGTCGGCACCTGCCTGTCCCTGACCGATTCCGACAAGATCACCTCGACCCATCGCGGACATGGCCATTGCATCGCCAAGGGCGCGGATGTGGCCAAGATGTTCGCAGAATTCTTTGGCAAGGAAACCGGCTATTGCCGGGGCCGGGGTGGCTCGATGCACATCGCCGACCCCTCCAAGGGCAATCTGGGCGCAAACGGTATTGTCGGTGGCGGGCTTCCGATCGCTGTCGGCGCCGCCCTGTCGGCCAAGCGGCTAGGCCGTGACGATGTCACGATCTGCTTCTTCGGTGACGGGGCGAACAACGAAGGCGCCTTCCATGAATCGGTGAACATGGCGGCCGTCTGGAAGCTGCCTGTCGTGTTCGTCTGCGAGAACAACAAATACGGCATGTCGACTTCGATAGACCGGTCGACATCCGTCAAGTCGATCGCGGATCGAGCGAAAGGATACGACATTCCGGGCGTCTCGGTTGACGGAAACGACATCTCCGCGGTCGCCGAGGCGATTGAAACGGCGGTGGCGCGTGCCCGCGCCGGAGAAGGCCCCTCCCTGGTTGAGAACGTGACCTATCGCTGGCGTGGACATTCGAAATCCGACCGGAACCGCTACCGGACGAAAGAAGAGATCTCCGACTGGATGGAGCGTGACCCGATCCCGCGCTTCGCCGCCGACCTGGTCTCCCACGGCATCCTGAGCGACGCCGAGGTGGCGGAACTCGACGCCGACACGGACCGCGAGATCGCCGAAGCCATCGACTTTGCCCGAAGCGGGCCGGATCCCGACATCTCCGCGCTGACCCGGGATGTCTATACGGAGACTGCAGCATGAACACGCACGCAACGATCGAAGCCCCGACCCGTGAACTGAGTTATGCCGAAGCGATCCGCGAGGCGATGGATATCGCTCTCGGTTCAGACGAGGCCGTCGTGTTGATGGGCGAGGATATCGGCGTCTATGGAGGTGCCTTTCAAGTAACCGGCGACCTTGTCCACAAATATGGCGAGGACCGCGTAATCGACACGCCCATCTCTGAACTGGGCGGGGCCGGTGTCGCCGTTGGCGCCGCGCTAACCGGCCTCAAGCCGATCTTCGAATTCCAGTTCTCGGATTTCGCGGCGCTTGCCATGGAACAGATCGTCAATCAGGCCGCCAAGGTCCGCTACATGCTTGGCGGCGCAGTCTCGGTTCCGGTCGTCATGCGCTTTCCCGCGGGTTCCGGCACCGGTGCCGCCGCGCAGCATTCCCAAAGCATCGAAGCCTGGCTCGGCCATGTGCCCGGCCTGAAGGTCGTTCAGCCCTCGACCCCGGAGGACGTGAAGGGCATGCTTCTTGCCGCGCTGGAAGACCCTGATCCGGTGATGATCTTTGAACACAAGATCCTCTACAAGATGAAGGGCCATGTCCCCGAGGGCTACTACACCACGCCGATCGGCAAGGCCGCCATCCGGCGTGAGGGCAAGGACTTGTCGATCGTCGCGACGTCGCTGATGGTCCACAAGGCGCTGGCTGCAGCCGAAACACTGGCTGGCGAAGGCATAGATGCCGAAGTCATCGACCTGCGCACGGTGCGTCCCATGGACCGCGAGACTGTCCTGAACTCCGTGCGGAAGACCGGACGGCTCGTCTGCGTCTACGAGGGGGTTAAGACGCTCGGCATCGGCGCCGAGATTTCCGCCATGGTGGCAGAAAGCGATGCCTTCGATTTCCTTGATGCGCCCATCATCCGCCTTGGCGGCGCGGAATGCCCCATCCCCTACAACCCGGAACTCGAAAAGGCGGCGGTGCCCCAGATACCCGACATCCTCGAGGCGGCCCGGGCCATCGCGAAAGGACATGTATAATGCCCGTAGAAGTCATCATGCCAAAGGTCGACATGGACATGGCGACCGGCAAGATCATGTCCTGGCATGTGGGCGAAGGCGAAGCGGTCACAAAGGGTGCGCCGCTGTTCGACATCGAAACCGACAAGGCCGCTATGGAGGTCGAGGCGCCCGATAACGGCATTCTCCACCATACGGCCCCCGAAGGCACCGAGGTTCCGATCGGACAGGCGGTAGCGTGGCTCTATGCGGAGGGCGAGGCCGTCGGGGAGCAGCCCGCACCCTTCGCAGCGGCCAAGACGCCGGAGCCTGCCCCCTCGGACGAGCCGGTCGTGGCGGACATATCCCACCCGGAACCAGACGTCTCTGCCCTGCCGCAGTTTGCGCCCGCGCCGATCGCTGCCGACCGGGCCCGTGCCACCCCCAAGGCCCGTGCCATGGCACGCAAATCCGGACTTGATATCAATGCCTTGCATGGCAGCGGTCCACTGGGACGTATTCAGGCGGAAGATGTTCTCTCGGCCTTGCAGACCGTTCCTGCGATGGTTGCGGCGCCCGGCTTCTCTGCAGAAAACGGGCCCCTGTCCGTTACCCGTTCGCGCGGCGGCACGGGAACGCCGGTTGTGCTGATCCACGGCTTCGCCAGCGACGCCCAAAGCTGGGCACCGCTTGAAGCACATCTGAAACATCGCCCCCTTGTCCGGATCGAGCTGCCGGGCCATGGCAAATCACCCAAGCTGAGGATCGCGGACTTCGCCGCGCTCTCCCGGACGTTGCGGCAATGCTTCGACAGCCTTGGCCTTGAGAACGCTCATCTTGTCGGCCACAGCCTCGGCGGCGCGCTGAGCCTTGCTCTGGCCGATACCCGGCCGCGGTCCGTGGCCTCCCTGACGCTGATCGCGCCGGCGGGGCTCGGCCCCGAGATAAACGGGGCCGCCCTGTCGGGCCTCCTGAAGGCTACGCGGGCCGAAAGCCTCGGCCCGTGGTTGAAAGCCCTTGTCGCAGACGAAACCCTGATCACGGATGCCTATGTCAGACTGGCCATGTCAGGACGCAGCGAACCGAACCTGCGTCACGCGCAGAGCGCACTTGCCGATGTTCTGTTTCCAGATGGCGTGCAGGCCTTCGATCTGCGTGCGGCGCTCGACCGTATCGAACGGCCGACCAGGATCATCTGGGGCAAACAGGATGGGATCATCCCGTGGAAGCACGCTTTCGGAGCGCCCGGACATGTCGCCCTTCACCTCTTCAAGGGAATTGGTCACATGCCGCAGATCGAGTGTGCAGACGCCGTGGGCTCGATCCTGAAATCGGCAGTCTGAACTGACACGGCGGGGATCAAGTCCCCGCCGGTTCTCCGGATACTGAAAGCGACCGATCTACTTCCAGTGAAGTGGCCCGATCCGACTTTTCAATGTCAGCGGAAGATGCGCCCCGTTAGTCAACCGCGATGCGCTCCGCCACGACGGAATCGGTAATCAGAACCTTGGGCTCCAGCAACTTGATTGCGGCCCGGATCGCGGTGAGCTTACTCCATCCGCCTGAAGCCAGGATTACCTCCCGCGCGCCACCTAGATCGGCGGGGTGGACAGCAAGGACACGGTCATTGACCGGATGATCAATCACATTGCCCTCCGAATCGATGAACCGGCACAACACGTCGCCAATGGCGCCAGCCCGCTCGAGTGAGATGATCTCCTCGTGCGTCAGAAGGCCATAGCGGGTGAAGATCGAATCGGGGGACAGATCCCCGACCGAAACCACGGCCAGATCCAGCCGCCGGGCGCGGTCCAGCACTTCGGCAATGCCGTGATGGTTCATAAGCGCCTCGCGGCTCGCAGCATCCGGGGCAAAAACCGGCGCGGCCACCATATAGCATTCGGCAGCCAGCCGATCGGCAGCGCGCCATGCGAAATCCGACGGGTTCACCCGGCTCACCTTGGTCAAACCACCAAGCAGGGAAATCACCGAAACGCCTGAGGGCTGGCGCTGTTCGATCGCCGGGATGCCAGAGGTCAGCGTGCGCCCCCAGCCCAGCCCGATACTCATGTCCGGCCCGATACGTTGCGACAGATAGGCCCCAAGCTCGCTGCCGATAATTCCGGGCAAGTCCACCGGGTCTTGCGGCGTCGGGACGACGATGACCGTCTCGAAGCCATATCTGCTCTTGAGTTCCGCCTCCAGCTCCACGCATCGCGACAGGCGGGATGTGACCCGGATCTGAACTGTGCCATCAGCGCGGGCCTGAGCGAGGATCCGAAGCACCTTGGAGCGGTTGGACCCCACGATCTGCGCGATCTCGTCCTGGGTCTTGCTTTCCATGTAGTAAAGCCACGACACCCGGGTCTTAAGGTCATCGGCCGTTCCGGAGCCGATCGAGACCGTTTCGACGGACTCGCTGGTCGGCTCACGGTCATTCGTTGACTTCGTCATAGCTCTTCCCATTTCGGCACACTCCTAAATGACCCATGATCCTTTGCTCTGCAATCGCGACATCCGCAGATCAGTGTTCCCGCCGTTCTCGTGATGACAGGAACAGCATCATCGCGATGACCCCGCCGCCAAGGAAAATGTGCTGCGCATGGGTGCTGACATTGTTCAACTGAAGGATGTTGGTCAGGATCGACACGATGAGAACGCCACAGAACGCGCCGAAGACCGTGCCCACGCCGCCGGCAAGTCGCACACCTCCGACGACGATCATAGTGATCGCGACCAGCTCGTAACCGATGCCGGAATTCGGATCCCCGATGCCGAGGCGGCTTGCACCGATGACACCGGCCGTTGCCGCAAGCATTCCGCTGATGACATAGACCGAGATCTTGATCGAGGTCACCTTCATGCCGAAAAGCTCTGCTGTTTCCTCCGATCCTCCGACCGCATAGATGTGGCGCCCATAACGCGTGTGCCTGAGAATGACATAGGCCACGGCAAAGGCGACGAGCAGGAAGACCACTCCGTTCGGGACACCCAGCGCATTGCCCCGGACGATCGTCACGAAGTCACGCGGGATACCGGAAAACAGCGGCGCACCATCGGTCATGAAATAGATGACGGACCGCGCGCCGATCATGGTGGCCAGCGTCGCGATGATCGGCTCCATCCGACCTTTTGTGATCAGCAACCCGTTGATCAGGCCGATCAAGCCCCCGAAGGCGATCGCGGCCATGATCGACACGGTGATCGGATACCCTGCAGCCAACAACAGCGCGACCGTGACGTTTCCGATCCCCATGACCGACCCGACCGACAGATCGATCCCGCGCGCAAGGACAACAAACATCATTCCTACGGCAATGATCGCCGGTTCCGCCGCGTATTGCAGGATATTGAAGATGTTGTTGGACTGCATGAACCGGTCGGACGTGACCGTGCCGATCACAAGAAGCGCCGCCACGATCAGGGCCGGTGCGACCTCTGCCAGCGACAACCGCCTCGGTTTTCTAGGGGCGGTCCGTTGCAGTGAGGTAGTCATGACGTTTTCCATGTTTGCGCTCCACCAGTTGCGTTGAGGACACCGGGAGCCGCATGAGGCTCCCGACCTGGGCCGACCCCTCAGTCGGTAATGGCCTTTTCGAGGATCTTCTCTTCCGTGAGGTCCGCACCGGACAGCACACCGCTGACCCGGCCACCCCGGATGACGACGACGCGATCGCACATGCCAATCAGTTCAAGAAGCTCCGAAGAATACATCACCACTGGCAGCCCGCTGCGTGCCAATGCGTTGATTTCCTCGTAGATCTCGACCTTCGCGCCGATATCGACCCCGCGGGTCGGCTCCTCGAGCAAGATCGCCTTGTAGCTTCCGATCAACCAGCGGCCCACGAGGGCCTTTTGCTGATTGCCGCCGCTCAGGCTGCCGATCTTGGCACGGCCGCCGCTCGTCTTGATGCCAAGGCGTTTGACCACGTCGCGCGATGTAGACTCCGCCGCGCGCCCCTTCACGACAAACCTGAAGTGGGAAAAATGGCTCTTCAGAACGTTCGCCACAAGGTTGAAGTTCACGGTCTTGTTGAGGAACAGGCCGTCAACCTTCCTGTCCTCGGGCACATAGGCCAGCCCCTGTTCAATGCTCCGTTTCGGCGAAACGATGGCAATGTCCTCGTTTCGGATCCGGATCGATCCGCTCTTGACGGATTTCAGTCCGAACAGCGCCTTGATCACGCAGGTCGCACCGGAGCCTTCAAGTCCCGCAATCCCGAGGATTTCGCGGTCCCGCACATCGAAGGACACGTGGTCAAGTTCCCCGTCGACGCACAGGTCCCTGACGGACATGGCAATCGTGTCGGCGGGTGGTGTTCGCTCGGGGTAGAGCGCAGGCAGATCCCGGCCGACCATCAGCTTGACGATTTCGTCTTCCGTGATGTTCTCTATGGCCTCGGTCCTGATAAGCCGCCCGTCGCGCAAGACTGACACGCGGTTCGCAACCTGAAAGATCTCGCGCATCCGGTGTGAGACGTAGATTATGCTGACGCCGTTCTTCTTCAGACCGTCGATCATCGAAAACAGCGCGTCGATCTCGCTCTGGTTCAGGTTCGCAGTGGGTTCGTCCATGATCACGACCGACGCGCCACGTTTGTGAACGGCGCGAATGATCTCGATCATCTTGCGCGACGAGGGGCTCAGGCTGCGCATCTTCTGCGAAGCGTCGATATTCAGGCCCAGCTCGTCGATCTGGCGCTGCGCGTCGGCAAAGAGCTTTTTCCAGTCGATGAAGATGCCGTTCTTGCGGGGCTCCATACCGGCATAGAGGTTCTCGGCGACGGTCAGGTCCGGGATTTCCTGGATTTCCTGGAACAGGGTGGCGACGCCGCCCATCTGTGCCTCGAACGGGCTTTGAAACCCGGTCTTCTTGCCGTTCAGATAGATCACGCCTTCATCTGCGCTATGGACGCCGGAGATGATCTTGATGAGTGTCGACTTCCCCGCTCCGTTCTCGCCCATGAGCGCGTGAACTTCTCCTCTCTTCAAGGTCAGGTTGAGGTCGAGAAGAACCTTGTTGGCGCCGAAACTCTTGGAGATTCCCTCGATTTCGAGCGCATTTGTCTCAAGGACGATGCTTCCATCCATCTTCAAGCCCTCTCGTTCTTGCTGGCCAGTAGGACCACGGTGATGATGATGAGTGCGAGGATGAAGCGCTGGAACCAGATGCCCATCCCAAGCAGCACAAGGTAATTGAGCATGACCGCGCTGACCGTCGCGCCAAGGAACGCACCTATGATCGTGCCCTTGCCGCCCGCCAGGCTCCCTCCGCCAAGGACGACTGCGGCGATGGCCATGATCACCATTTCAACTGGCGTGCCGCCCGTGGCCGCCGTGGCGGGCTGAAATGTCCCCATCCGGGCGAACGTCAGATACCCGGCCAGGGCTGCGAGCGTCCCGCTGAACATGTAGACCGAGCATTCGACCAGATCGGTGCGGACGCCGATGTTGTGCGCCGCGTTCTTGTTCGATCCGAGGGCATAGACATTCCGGCCATAGGTCGTGCTGGTCATGAGCCACCAGAAGAGCAGCACGACTACGATCATGAAGGCAGCCGGGATCGGTATGCCGGCAACGGCTCCACCGCCGATGGCGCGAAACGCCGGGTCGATGTCGCGCGGAGCGACGGCGTTACCCTGGGTATAGGTCATCACGATCCCGGTCATGATGCCGCCCGTGGCCAATGTCGCGATGAAGGGCTGCATCCGGCCATAGACAGTCAGAACACCATTCAAGGCGCCAAGCACCGCGCCCAGCGCAAGCGCGAAAATGAGGGCAACCTCCGCCGATGCGCCGGCCCCAAGCAGCAACACAGTGCAAAGACCGACAAGCTGCATGACGGCGCCGATTGAGAGATCGATGCCCCCCACGATCAGCACGAGCGCCATGCCGATCGAGACGATGGTCAGGTAGGAGCCCTGACGACTGAGGTTGAACAGGTTGTCGGGCGTGAGAAAGAATTCCGTGAACAGGGGCCCGACAATAAAGGCCAGTGCCAGGAACAGGATCAGCGTCGCCTCCGAACGGTATTCGCTCAGCATGCCCGCGAAGGTGGTGTTGGCATATGGTGTTTGCATGGTCCCTGTCTCCAAAGACTGGTTGGTTCAGGGCGGTGGCCTGCAGGCCCGCCCGGTCGGGGTGCGGGCCAAGTCTGGCCCGAACCGGAATGTCGTGGGAGTTGGGCGACCCGTCCTCGTCCGCAGGGGTGAAGTCAGGGCCGCCCGGATACTGCGCCCACACCGCGTGATGCGGGCGCAGATCACCTTTGTCAGGCGACTTCCAGGCTCAGCCGGGCCTTGCCGGCCTCGTGCTGTTTGGTGATGCCGTAGATCTCGCGGGCCTCTGCCTGGGTCGCAAGGGGACGGCCCACTTCGCGGGCGATGTCCTGAACTTCCTTCAGAAGTTCGAGGTTGGTCGGATTGCGCGCCGGATCGTAGAACAGCTCCAGCCCGGTCTTGACATGACCGCCCAGCTCGATGGTGCGGCGGATGACGTCGCGGGTGTCGCGATCGCCTTCACCCCAGATCGAGATGCACCAGTTGATCTTCTGACCCGTCTGGTTCAGCTGCTCCATCATGTCGAGATAATAGTAGAGGCTCTCGACGGTGGGCTCCATGCCCGACGTGCCAATCGGTTTGGTCGAGGTCAGCGCATAGGGCCCGATCAGGTAGAAGTCGATGAACGAGCCGGGCGTCGACATGCCCCGGTTGACATAGTGCATGGCAAGCCGGAGCTGGCCGGGCTCATAAACGCCCCAGATGATGCTCATGTCGTTGGCGAGCGCTTGATCCACCTGACCGGCCACCTGCTTGTAGTTCCAGCCGTATTCCCGGCCCTCGATATGGCCCTTTTCGTTCACGTCGAAGGCGAACAGGTTCACACCCGTATCGATGCACGAAATGTTGACGTTGTGCGTCTTGTGCAGGAACCCGCTGTGCTCGGTTCCGAACTGCTCTTCATTGAGCAGTTCGCGGTTACAGGTCGTGGGATACCAGACCACGTCCGGCCGCTGACGAAGCACTTCGTCGAAGACCGGATGGTAGTCCTGGGCCGCGGCTTCCCCCAGCAGATCGAAGCTGGTGTTGTGGGTGTGGATGCAGCAGGCTCCGGCGTCCCAGCACGCGATCGCATCATCGATCACTTCCTGATAGGTGCGGGGAGTGTTGGGGTTCATCTCTTTGGTGCGTTCCCCGTTGAGATGGGATTCCACGATCAGCGGGGTGTCCCAGCCCGGCTCGAGATTCTCGAATTTGTTCAGAGAAAGGGCCATCTTTATGGTTCCTTATGTTGATCCGTTGACTTAGGAGCAGGCGCCTTCGGGCAGCCATTCAGCGGCGTTTTCCTGGGTGATCAGCGGGGGCTGGTACCAGATGTGCGGCTCGACGACGTAGCCTTCAGCCACAGCCAGAGCGGCATCGACGACGGAGGTCATGTCGGATTCCCAGAAGACCGACGCTTCTGCGGCCGAGCCGTTCATGATCTCACAGACAAGGTCCGCTTGACCGTCGACGCTGACCATGACGACCTCGTCTTCGCGGCCGGCGGCGCGCAGAGCTGCAAGAACGCCCATGCCCATCTCGTCGTTCATCGCGTAGATGCCGTCGATCTCGGGATTGGCCTGAAGCAGGTCCACAGTGGCCTGCATCGCCGGCATGCGGATCCATGCGCCGGCCTGCATGCCAACGACATTGATGCCCGGATGCTCGCGGATGACCTCTTCGAAGCCGCCCCAGCGGAATTCATAGTTCGACGATTCGACCACGCCCTGGATGACGATGATGTCGCCTTCGCCGCCAAGCTTCTCGACGAGATACTCGGCGAGGATCCCACCGTTGTACCAGTCGTCAGGGCTGATGAAGGACGTATACTCGATGTGATCGGCCTCATCGTCCGGGATACCCGAATTGTTGATGATCAGCGGGATGCCGGCGGCGTTGACAGCCTCATAGGCGGGATAGACGGCAGTACCGGACAGGCTGCTGGCGATCAGGACGTCGGGCTGGCGCTGGATGAGGCTCTCGATGTTGGCGATCTCGACGCCGACATCACCGGTCCCTTCCGTATGAATGCAGGTCACGTTGGAATACTTGTCGCAGTTTTCCAAAAACGTTTCGACCATGTTGATCCGGACCGGGTGGTTCATCACGACCTGCGAGAATGCGAGCGTGATCGGCTCACCATTGCCATAGACGCCTGCCGCTTCGCCTGCGCGCGCCCGGGCGGTGAAGTCATCGAACGACATGAAGTTGGGGTCGGACAGGATCGATTCCGGGGTGGGGTCATAGGCCGACATGAAGGTGACGCCCTGCGCATTGGCGGCGACACCGATCGCAGCGACAAGGCCGGCGCTGGCAAGGCGCATCGCGATACGGCCGGTTCTGGGATTGGTAGTCATGGTCTTGGTTCTCCTCCTGGGATTTAAAGGTAGGTCTTGTGGTCAGGCCGCACCGATCAGGAGCTCGGGCTCCTTGGTCGGGCAGGAATTCATGAAATTGACGACCTGATCGAAGCTCTCGATCCCGGCCTGGGATCCCAGGCCGCTGGCATTGAGCGCCGACATGGCCGAGGCGAAGCGGAGTGCATCCCGTGGTGGCATGCCCCGGACCAGGGCGGTCGCGATCCCCGCGTTAAAGATGTCACCGCAGCCGCAGGTGCATTTGACGTCGACGTCGTGCGCAGGGACCTGAATGCGCGTGCCGTCCCGGTGCTGGTAGTAGGCACCATGCGCCCCAAGCGTGAAGATGCAGCACTGCGCCCCCTTATCGAGGAAGAAGGACACCATCTTGGGGATATCGGTCATCCCGGACAGCGCCTCGGCCTCCTCGATCGAGGGAATGAAATAGTCTGTATGCGGCAGGACAGCCTCGACATCGGGCAGGTCCTCCTGTGACCCCGCGAAAACGTCGACCGTGGTGATCGCCCCACGCGACCGTGCATGGGCCATCAGCCGCGCCGTGCCTTCGCCATCCATGGCGTCCAGCAGTCCGACACCGCCCAGATGCAGGACCTTCGCGTCCGAGATGGCATCAAGGTCGGCTTCATCGATCGTAAAGGCCCGGGTTGCGCCTTTCACATGAAGCGCGGGACGCGATCCGTCCGCCCGGGTCGTTACGATCGATGACGCGGTCGGCGTCCCGGGGATGCGTTTCATATAGGAGGTATCGATACCGAACCCGCCGAGCCGGTCGAGCACCCAATCGCCCATGAGGTCTTCGCCGATCCCGCCGACAGCCCGGGCCGAAAGGCCGACCTTCGCGCCAGCAATGACCGCCGCACCCGCAGCACCTGAGACCGCGATCGTCATCTCATCGATGAAGTATGTCCCACCGCCCGGCGGCACGCCGTCAAAGGGCCAACCGAGGCAGTCATAGGTGTAAAACCCGACGGATGCATAGTCACAGATCATTGGATGCGGCTCCTCCCAAATCCTTGGTGACAGAACGTCATGCTTTTTTGTATTTATGTCAATATAAATGTTCAGCCTATTTTACAAAGACTTAGCGATTACCTCGCCAAACTGCTCTCTTTTTTCTGGATTTTTCCCACTCTTAGGGATAGCTCATATGAACAAATGATCTTTAGGAGTAAAGAATGTGAAAGCAGCGGTCCTAGAAGAGCCGAACAATCTTGTATTGAGAGGAACAAAAGATCCAGCACTGGTTCCGGGCGACCTAGTTATCCGCATGCGCTCCGCAACCATCTGCGGCACCGACATCCGCATCTTTCGCGGACGCAAGACCATGGGCGTGCGCTATCCGTCGATACTTGGCCACGAATTCGCCGGCGAAATCGTCGATACAGGCGGACGGTCGGGCTTTTCGATCGGGGATCGCATCGGCATCTGTCCGGCAATTCCCTGCGGTCACTGCCACCGCTGCAAACGCGGGGCCGAGAACCTGTGCTCGGAGGGCATGAATTTCGGCTACGAGATCGACGGCGGCTTTGCCGAACTCGTGCGCATTCCCGCCAAGGCGGTGGACGGTGGCAACGTGCGTCGGCTGCCCGATGGGATGACCTTCGGTGAAGCGGCGATGATCGAGCCGCTGTCGTGCGTCCTGAACGGGCAGGAGCAGGTCAACCTGGGCTTTGGGGATGTTGTTGTCATCATCGGTGCCGGGCCGATCGGCCTGCTGCATGTGCTTCTGGCCAGATTGCGCGGCGCAGTGCGTATCATCGTGTCCGATCCCAACGCGCCGCGCAGGGAAGCCGCTCTAAGCTACGGGGCCGACACGACCATCGACCCGACAACCGAGGACGTCGCAGCCCGAGTGCGGGCGGAAACCGACGGTCGCGGCGCCGACGTTGTCATCTGCGCGATCGGGATCCCGGCACTCGCGCGTCAGGCAACCGAACTTGCCGCGCATTCGGGACGGATCAGCCTCTTTGCAGGTTTTTCCAAAGGCGACACGTCGCAGATGGATATCAATGCGATCCACTATAACCAGATCACGGTGACCGGCGCGTTCGGCCTCAGCCGCCGCAATTTCGATGACGCGTTCAACATCGTGGCCTCTGGCCGGCTCGATGTGGCGCCGCTGATCACCGGCCGCTTCCCCCTCGAAGAGACCTTGCGCGCTTTCGAGGTGGCCGAGAGCGGAGCGGCCATAAAGGTGGCTGTTGAAAATGACTGACGCGGAAGAAATCGATGTTCTCATCATCGGAGGCGGCATCAACGGCTGCGGGACCTTCCGCGACCTCTGCGCACAAGGAATCGACTGCCTTCTGATCGAGCGGGAGGATTTCTGCGCCGGCGCCTCTGCCGCCTCATCCCGTCTCATGCATGGCGGATTGAAATACCTCGAAACCGGAGAGTTCCGCCTTGTGCGCGAGTCGCTGACAGAACGGAATCGCCTGTTGTCGAACGCTGCGCACTTCGTCTCTGCCCTGCCGACGATCCTGCCGCTCCGATCGCGATTCGGCGGCATTCTTCCGTCGATCGGGCGGTTTCTCGGGATGAATGTGAGGATGTCGGATCGCGGATCGCTCATCACCCGTGCCGGTCTTGTGCTGTACGATGTGTTCGGCCGTAGCTACCGGTCGATGCCGACCCACCGCGTCCTTGGCCGCAAGGCCCTCGGGGACAGGGTGCAGGGGCTCGATCCAGCTATTTTCGCGGCCGGCCTCTACTACGAAGGTCAACTCAGCCACGCCGAACGGCTGGGTCTTGAACTTGTGCTGGACGGGGAGCGCCTTAACCCGAGATCAGAGGCGCTGAACCACGCGAGGATTCTCAGCACATCCGCGGATTGCGTCACCTTCGCCAGCAACGGCACGACCCGAACCGTCAGACCCCGAATTATCGTGAATGCAGGCGGCGCCTGGATAGACGCGATAAATCGCGATCTGGGCCTGCATAGTGAACTGATGGGCGGGTCCAAAGGCTCTCATCTCATCGTAGAGCACCCTGAACTTTTCCGCGCATTGAACGGTCACATGATCTACTTCGGAACTGCCGACGGTCGGGTCAACCTGTGCTATCCGTTCATGGGCCGCGTCTTGATCGGTGCCACGGATATCCCCATCGACGACCCCGACGACGCGCGCTGCGACGCGGACGAAACAACTTACATGCTCGCTGCGATCCGGGAGGTCTTCCCGGATATCCACCTAACGGAGGACGATGTCCTCTACCGGTTCTGCGGTGTCCGGCCATTGCCGCGCGCAGATGGCGATATCGGCCTCGTGACGCGGGATCACTCCATCGTTACGCTGAATTTCGGGCGAAACACTCCTGTACTCTGCCTCATCGGCGGCAAATGGACGACGTTCCGCTCCTTCTCCGAAGTAACCGCGTCGCAGGTGCTCGATCACCTTGGCAAGCCGCGCCTGCGCGATACAGGCGACATGGCCATCGGCGGCGGGCGAGATTTCCCGGCGAACGGCAAAGACACCCGTCGGTGGATCGCAAGGGTCGCGGCCATGACCGGGCATTCGGATGCCCGGATCGCCACCTTGCTCGAGCGATACGGAACAACGGCAGAGCAGGTCGCGCAGGCCTGCAAGGCAGAGACGATGCTCACCACCCTGCCCGACTATTCTGCGGAAGAACTGGCAACCTTGTGCCGTACAGAACGCGTCTCAACGCTGGCGGACCTGCTCCTTCGCCGGACCGTCGTGGCGATGTCCGGTCGACTGACGTCCGATGTCGTCGCCGAATGCGCCGCCATCGCCGCCGGGGCCCTGGGCTGGTCCGCCGAGCGGCAAAGACAGGAAGCCTTGGCGATCCCGCTGGATCAGCCCGGCAGCGCCCGGATGCAGATCGACGCCGCCCCGCGCCGGGCCGCGATATGACCTGGCCGGACAAAGGCCAGAGCTCGCATGCAATGCAAACATACTGAGGGAGGATAAGATGGCTGAGGTCTTCGACCATGAAGGCAAGCCCGTCAAACACGGGCGGGCGCGGGTGAACGGCATCCGCATGCACTATATCACCGCGGGTCAGGGCGAACCTCTGCTGCTGATCCATGGGACACCCAAGACAAGCTATTACTGGCACAAACTCTTTCCCCTGCTGACCGACCGCTTCACCGTGGTGGCTCCAGATCTTCGGGGCTTCGGCTATTCCGACAAGCCTCCTGTCAGCGAGGGGTATGACAGCCTGACCAACGCGACCGATCTTGCCGAGCTGATGACGTTGCTGGGCCATGACAGCTTCCATATTCACGGCGAGGATCGCGGCGCGGAATTCGCCTATGCGCTCGCCGCGACCAACCGACCACGGGTCAAGACGCTGTCGTTCTGCGAAATGCTTCTGTCTGGCGAAGGGCTAGAGGAGGCCTCCTTCTTCACGCCGGACAACATCTCTGCCCAGTTCCGCCAGAATGGTGTCTGGGTCTGGCATATTCCTTTCTTCTGGATTCCTCACCTGCCCGAGATGCTGATTTCCGGAAAGGAACGCGAATTCTGGGAGTTCTGGATCAAGGCCGAGACGTGGAATCCCAACGCCATCACCGAAGAGGCCCTCGATGAGTGGGTCTCCTGCCTCAAGGCTCCCGGCGGTCTGCGCGGAACGCTCGAAACCTACCGCGCCGCCTTCAAGAACGCCGAAATCGTGCGCGAACTGCGCAGGGAAAAGCTGACCTTGCCGATCATGACCGTCGGTGCGCCTGAATTCTTCGGACCGCGCGTCGAAGAGCAGATGACACGCCTGTCCAACGGCGTCGAGAAGGCCGCCGTCTTCGAGGAATGCGGACACAGCCTGGCGCTGGAGGCCGAAGATCGTCTCGCCGACATGCTGAAGGACTTCATGCTCGACCGCTGAAAGGCTCGCCCGGGATCCGCCTCGATCAACCGAGGCGGGCCATCCCCCGCGGCGCGTGTATCAGCGGTCGGGAATTGACAGGAGAAGATCGGTCAACTACGCCAATCCGAATTCTCACTCCAGATCTTGCCATGAAGACCGCCACCACTCCCCAGAACCTGACCGATCAGGTCTACGACACCATCGTCGAAGAGGTTTGCACCGGAGCAATCGTGCCGGGTGAACATCTCGTTCAGGAACAACTGGCCGAAAGGTTCGGGGTGTCGCGCCAAACGATCATGCAGGCGATGGCTCGGCTCAAGGCGGATGGCCTGTGCGAGCAGATCGGCCGCCGCGGCCTGCAGGTGTCGGTGCTCGATCTCGACAAGGTGCAGTATCACTACGACATTCGCGCCGCGCTTGATGGGCTGGGAGCCAAGGGGGCGGCGCGGCAGGCGAAAGCGTCGCGGGAAACCGCAGAAACCCTCGCCCGACTTGGCGGCGAATTGTTGAAAGAGGGCGAGCGTGCTCGCATGCGCGGTGATATCGCGGAGCAGGTTCGCCTCGATATGGAACTGCACGCGCTGATTTATGACCATTCGGGCAACCCGCTTCTGGCCGGCACCGCCGAACCGCACTGGCGGTTCCTTCGCCGGGCCATGTCCGAGGTACTCCGCCACGGCGATCTGCCCCTCGAGGTCTGGCAGCAACATCGGGAAATACTCGATGCGATCATAGCGGGCGATGCAGCATCCGCCGAGCTCTACATGGTGGCGCACGATCTCGACGCTGCAACTGCCCTCTCCAAAGCACTTTCTTCGCCAATGGATCAAGGGCTGCCGGCCGATTGATTTACCGCCCCTTTGTCCGAGTTCTCCGGGATGCACCGACTGGAAACTGCCAGACCAATTCCAACCCGGCTCCACAACGGCAGCGACTCTGTCCATTAATTCGCGCAGAGACCACGCCACTCTGTCAGAGCGGCGGCACAACTCGGACCAATGTTGGGTCTGGAGCAGAAGCTTCTTTCCGAGTTGAACAAGTTATGGATTGAGGCGTGAACGGCAGCGAATTTCTGCGAGCTTTCCCTGCGACTGAAACGGAGCATTGCCCTTTTCTCGTCGCCTGAACGACACGTGCGAATTCTCCGCTCGATTGCTAAGCCATGGGCTTGGCGGCGGCGCATGGAGGCAGGGGAGTTCGCCACGATCCAGGAACTGGCTGAGGCTGTCGGTCTGGCTGAGCGCGATGTCAGCCGGCAGCTGCGGTTGGCCTATCTTGCACCCGATGTCCTGAAACGGCTGACCTGCGGCCGCGAGGCGTGTGCGGTCAGCCTTTACGATTTGTGCTTTTTGGCTGGGGAGGCATGGCAGGAGCAGGCTGAGCGAACGTTTCGCTGACCCTCAATGAAAACTTGCCTGAAAGGACGTCGCGGTCAGTGAAACATGCGCGTCCAGCGGTGGATGTAGCTCAAACGCCTTCGGCTCGCGCGCGAAATTCCATAGCCGGAACAGGGACCATTCCGCACGCCGTTCCTCGGCCACGGCCAGTTCATTCCGGCTGATGTGGAAAGGCGTGCGCTCCCATCCGTTCGTAGTCTTCACCTCGATCAAGCGCGGGCGTCCGTTCGGCGCGAAGCTGGCGATATCGTAGCCGGCACCATCCCCATCCTTTTCCGACACCCACCGGACTTTGCGCGCAAGGTCGTCGCGGCCCGCTGATCTAAGGGCTGCACGCTCGTGCACCAGGACGCGCTCCTCGCCGGCACGGCCGAGGGTGCGGTTTCGCTCGTCTCTCGCCGCAACATCGAACTTGCGTGCGATGTGCAGCATCTGCTCCAGCTCCTGTGGCGGTGGCTGGTTCGACAGCGTCGGCGGTGGCCCGATCCAGATCGGCGCGGCGTCAGCCAGGCCGGCCGGTGGTCGCGCAGCAGGACGACGACCAAGCCAAGCCGGGTTCAGCGCCAGCCAGCGTGCCACGGCATCCACCAATGTCATCTGGAAATTGAATGCAGGCTTGTAGCCGGGGATCCAGTCTTCCCCGAGCCCCTTGAGCACTGCGCTGATGTTCTGATGCTTGAACTCGACCGATCCCTCGGACCGATCTTTCAACAACGGCATAAGCGCCCGTCGATGCTCGGCCTTGTTATAACGGTGCCCAGCGATGTCATCGGCAAGCATCGCAAAGTAATCCGCGACGATCAGATCGTTTTCTTCGTCTGTCCAGGGCCCATTCGACATGACGCCAGGCTATGAGCGGAAAGTCTCTTTGTCATCAGAGACTTCTCGTGATCGTTCGCACCAACACGCACAACCACGCCGCCTTCGGGTGTCTCTGTT
>NZ_RBVZ01000016.1 GCF_004000435.1 Alexandriicola marinus | reverse complement strand
GGTTTTGATGACAGATTGGACGGAAACCGAGCTGTCGGCGCTACGCCGTGCCTATGCCAGCGGCACGACCAGGGTCAGCTATGATGGAAAGTCCGTCGACTACGGCTCGGCCGAGGACCTGCTCGCCCGAATCCGCACCATCGAGCGGGCCATTGCGGGCACCAAGCAACCGTTGCCAATCGCCGGGCTCGCGGGCTTCTCGCGCGGGGATCGCTGATGTCGGCGAACTGGTTCGACCACGCGATTGCCTCGGTGGCACCACGCGCTGCGGCACGGCGCATCATGGCTCGCCAGGCGTTTGAAACCTTGACGCGTGGCTATGATGGCGCGGCGAAGGGACGCCGCACCGAAGGTTGGCGTGCGCCGGGAACTTCCGCCGATACCGAGGTTGGCGTCGCCGGGGCGCTCTTACGCGACCGGATGCGGGATCTGGTGCGCAACAATCCGCATGCGGCTAAGGCCGTGGCGGTGCTGGTGAACAACATCGTTGGCGCGGGCATCATGCCGCGTGCCGCCAGCGGCAATGACAAGCTGGACCGCAAGGTCGATGCACTGTTTGGGCAATGGTCGGACACGGCCGATGCGGACGGCCAGCTCGACTTCTATGGTCTGCAGACGCTGATCTGCCGCGAGATGGTAGAGGCAGGCGAGGTACTGGTGCGCCGCCGCCTGCGGCGATCCTCGGACGGTCTGCCGGTGCCGCTGCAATTGCAGGTGCTGGAGGCCGACTTTCTCGACGCCACGAAATCCGGCGCGCTCGGCGCGAGACGCCTCGTTCAGGGGATCGAGTTCGACCCGGTCGGCAAGCGCCGGGCCTATTGGCTGCATACCGAGCATCCGGGCGACGCCTATAGCGCCCTGCAGAACGGTCTGCAAAGCCGCCCGGTCTCGGCGAGCGAGATCGCCCATGTTTATGAAAAACAGCGCACGCAGGCGCGCGGCGTGCCGTGGGGCGCGCCGGTGATCCGCAGCTTGCGCGATCTCGACGATTACGAAGTGGCCGAACTTGTCCGCAAGAAGACCGAAGCCTGCGTCACCGCCATCGTCTTCGGCGATGATGAGGCCCAGCAAGGCATCGCGCCTTCCGTGGTCGATGCCGACGGCAACCGGGTCGAGCAGTTCGAGCCGGGGTTGATCGCCTATGCCCGCGGCGGCAAGGACATCCGGTTCAACCAGCCGTCGGCCACTGGCGGCTACGCCGAGTACAAGCGGGCGAGCCTGCACACGATCTCGGCCGGGTTCCGCGTGCCCTACGAGCTGCTGACCGGGGACCTGTCACAGGTCAACTATTCCTCGATCCGCGCGGGGCTCGTGGAGTTCCGCCGCCAGATCGACGCCGTGCAGTGGCAGCTCTTCATCCCAATGTTCTGTGCGCCGGTCTGGCGCTGGTTCACGGAAGCCGCCTGGGCGGCGGGACAGATCCCGACGCCGGACGTGCCGGTCGAATGGTCACCGCCCAAGTTCGAGGCCGTCGATCCGCAGAAGGACGCGATGGCGAACCTGCTGTCGATCCGCTCCGGCACCATGACGCTGGCCGAGGTGATTGCGAAACAGGGCCGCAACCCGGACGCCGTGCTGGCCGAAATCGCCGCGACAAACGCCAAACTCGATGCGCTTGGGCTGGTGCTCGACAGCGATCCGCGCCGCGTCACCAAGACCGGCAGCGCGCAGACAAGCGATCCGCCCATTGCGAAACCGTCAGGTCCGGGTCCGGGGTGAGACCTTCACCCCAGGCGCGCAAGATTTCAGCCGCACCATCGAAGTCCTCATCGGAGATCAGGTTTGACCTCGGCAAGGTCGTCGAGCTGGGCACGGACATGTTTCTCCAGAACCTTTTGCATCGCGGCGGGCTCGACGCCCAGATCAGCCGCCATCAAAGCCGCCGCGCGTGCGGGCCAGTTGACCCAGACATCCCGCTCCTGCCGCGCCAACCGAAACACCAGGGACAGCGCGCGGGCGCGGTCGATCAACTCGCCTTTCAGTTTTTGCAGCCGCAGGCGGCGCTCCTGCGCTTTCAGTACTTCGTTGGCCGTCTTGGCCTGCAGGAAGGTTGTTCCGCTGCCCACCGGCGGGGCCGCCATTCCCTGTTCGCGAAGCGTTTCACCCACGGCTGAGACCGCGGTCTCAGGGACGGGTTTGAGCTTCGGCTTCGGTGCCTTGCGGGTTTTCGACGGGTCGGTTGCCTGCGCTCGCAGCGCATCGCTCGCCTCCGCGTCGATACTGCCATCGGAATGCAGAACCACGCGTCCCGTTGCCTTGGCCTTCTGAATGGCTCCGCGTGAGAGACCGACGCGGGCAGCATACTGGCGCTCGCTCAGACCCTCCATGGAACGCTCCGATTATCATTCAAAATCATGTGCTTATGTAGTTGATAAGCCTCCACACCAGAGCGAACGTGGTCCAACGAAAACGATGCAACTCACCACGGAGCCGCCACGATGACCCGCCTGAACCCGCAGACAACACCGCGCCACCAGCTTCGCGCTGAGAAGGCTGGGCGGAACAAGGAGGCGGCTTTGAACGCCTTCATCGGCAAGAAAGCCGAAATCGACGAGATGCTCGCCCGGTTGCAGGGCCTCAGCGACGAACACTTCAACTGCCATCCCGACGAGATCGGCTGGGCCACAGTTGGCAGCCTCGAGCACTACGCCAGCCTCTTGAAAGGCATCACGGACAGCGCCTTTGGCGAAGGCGAATACGCGGAGTGAGCCCGATGACCAGCACCCTTGCAGAGCGCTACAATCTCGAAGCCACCCGCCTGATGCCACACATGGGCAACGACCTGCAGGTCGACCCTACCATCAACACCGCCAGCGAGATCGACGAGATCGTGTTTCGCCGAAGCGAATATCTCGGCGGCATGGCGGCCGTCCTCCTTGCCCTGATCGCGCGAGACGACTGAGCCATCGCGCGTCGGTCCCGGCCCGCCCAAGCGGCGGGCTCGCCTCGGTAGAAGCCACGCATTCCGCGCGGCTCAGAACCCGGAGGCCTACATGACCAAACTCACCGACACCCAAGCCATCATTCTCAGCGCCGCGTCGCAACGCGACGGCCAGATAGCCTTGCCGCTGCCTGACAGCCTGCGCGGTGGGGCCGCCGCAAAAGTGGTCGGTGCTATGCTCACCAAAGGCTTCCTCGAAGAGGTCGAAGCCGACATACGCAAGGGCGAGCCCGTTTGGCGCGAAACCGGTGACGGCCACGGCGTCACGCTGGTTGCCACCGACGCAGGGCTCGCGGCCATTGGCATCGAACCGGACACCTCCGCCGCCCCCGAACCCTCACCCAAGACGCGCACGCCTCGCGAGGGCACCAAGCAGGCGACCCTGATCGCCATGCTGCGCATGCCGAACGGCGCGACCATCGAGGAGATCATGGCCGCGACGGGCTGGCAGTCGCACACGGTGCGCGGAGCGATGGCAGGCGCGCTGAAAAAGAGGCTCGGGCTCGAGGTGTCCTCAGAGAAGATCGAGGGGCGTGGGAGAGTGTACAGCCTGCCGTCGGCCTAGAAACCAAGAAACGCATTCTTACTGCTGAACCGCGACTACGTGCGGTTCAGCCCCACCAATAGGGCTTTGAGCAGATCCTTGGAACGAAGGGCTGGACAACTACATCACATTGATCACGCCCGGATGCGTCGAAAGCCTTCCGGACGTGGTCGCCGATTTCAGGCGTCTCGACCCATGCACCCAAGAGATAATCCGGATGGACAGGGTTCATGACCTGCACTTCGGCGTCTGGAAAAGTTGGCCAACCCGTTGGTAAGCCATGCGCCTCTCGAAACCCGGTCCCGCGCGGATCCATCATCATTGAGCAATCGTCAAAAAGGCGTTCCAGCGCAAACCCACCGTACCTCTTGCCGTGCTCGTATTTGGTTGCATTCGTTGATGCGCCATTCCGGTAGAACAGACAGTGATGGGTCCACAATAAGCTGGGGTCGAACGCAAGGATAACCCACGGCGCGTTGCCAGATCGATATCGTTTCGCGTCGAACATCTTTGGATAGAAACAGGAGATGGACATGGATATTGCGCCATCCTCTCCATCCAATCTATCTACGTCACTGGCAAATACGTCGTAATCCGCGTCTTGAAGGATTGTTCGGCTGAGGAGCCCATTCCTCAGAATGCCCGGCAGATTTTCTAGCAGCGTGAAGTGCAAGATATGCTCGATATTTCGGGCCTGCACTACCGCGGCGATGTGATCCGCGATCTTTTCACCATAGGTCTTTTTTCGTGCCATTGCTCGCCCTACCGCCCCTGCAGTAGTTGCATACGAAATGCGATGCCTGGCGGGAAGCCGCTTTGCATTCTGGCGGTTCAGATATTCCGAAGTTGATGCAGCCGCCGCTATTTCAACGCGTTCTATTCAGGTATGGTCCGTATCCGGATCGCCTCGAACAGCCGCCGAAGGGCGAAGGAACGGGCGATCGACACCACCGTGAATATGGCGCCCATCTTCAGGTTCTGCGCGAGAGTGGTGTGCAGCCCGAAGATCGGGAAGATCAGGATCTGTGTGACGACCGCAATGCCGTAGCCCACGATCACGTTGGCGACGGACTCCACCAGCGACATGAGGCGCGACTGTTTCATGCCGCTACCTCATCCATCGGCCAGCAATTGAGCCGCGAGAGTTCTGAGCGCATGCGCGGCAACCAGTGGGACCACACCGTTGCCGCAGAGCCGAAGGCGGTCCACCCGGTGGGCCAGCCCATCAGGGCCTCGACGAATGCTGGGTTCAGCGTCCGGCGCGGTTCGGAGGTATCGCTCCCAGCCGTCGGCGTCACCAGGACCTGGCGGCCAAGCAAGCCGTTCACCGGGGTGTTGGCCAATGTGGTCGCGCCGTCCTTGTGATCGCGCGCTGTCGGCGTCATCCACATCTGGCTGGCGCGGGTCAGGTCGGCAGACTTGCGGTTGCCCGCGCTCGGCTTGTTGCCGTCGGTCGCCATCGGCGTCGGCCAGTCTCGGGCCATGCCGTCCAAGCCCTTCTCGTGTTTCCGGGCACCGCCCCGGCTGCGGAAGCTGTCGGTCTGAGGCGTCGGCCACATCGCAGCCGAGGTCGCCAGGTTCATCCCGTGCTTGCCCGCCGATTGCGACGGCGTCAGTTTGGTCTGCCGGTTTTCGTTGGTGCTCGCCCGTGGCGTCGGCCAAAGCCGCAGCATCTCCGTCCGGTTCCCGCCACTCGAGCGGGTCCCCGAGCAGGCGCGCGGGGTCGGCCAGTTCGCAGCCTTCCCGGTGGGCGAGGATGAAGAGCCGCTCGCGCTTGTGGGGCGCACCGACTTCCGCCGCCGTAAACAGGCCTGCCGCAACGCGGTAGCCCATGCCGACCAGTCCTCCGGCGACTTCGGGGAACCCGAGGCGGAGATGATGGGCGACGTTTTCGAGGAAGACGAAGGGCGGCTGGACTTCGCCGACGATGCGAGCGACATGCGGCCAGAGGTGTCGCGGGTCGTCCGCGCCCCGGCGTTTGCCCGCGACGGAGAACGGCTGGCACGGATAGCCCGCAGTGATGATGTCCACCGCGCCGCGCCACGGGCGGCCATCGAAGCTGGCAACGTCGTCCCAGACAGGCGCTGGATCCAGGGCCGCCTCTTCCATCCGTGCCACGAAAGTGGCCGCGGCGTAGGTTTCCCGTTCGACATGGCCCACAGTTCGATATCCGGGGATGGCAATGGTGAGCCCGAGGTCGAGCCCGCCTGCGCCGGAGCAGAGCGAGAGGCCGAACAGGTCTCCGGCTCCGGAACCGTGTCCGGAGGAAGGTAAAGCCAGGTCATGCATCGCCTCAGCGTGGGTTGGTCGTCAGATCCGCGAAGCTCTCGCCGGTCCCGTCCAGCACGGCCTCTTGGCCGGTGAACTGTTGCCAGCGCTGCACGGCGACATCGACATAGGCCGGGTTCAATTCGATCCCGAGGCAGACCCGGGCCGTTGTTTCCGCCGCGATCAGCGTCGTGCCGGAGCCCATGAAGGGCTCGTAAACCGCTTGCCCGGGGCTTGAATTGTTCAGGATCGGCCGGCGCATGCATTCGACGGGCTTTTGCGTCCCGTGCACGGTTTCCGCGTCCTGATCCTTGTTCGCGATCTGCCAGAGCGTAGTCTGCTTTCGGTCACCCGCCCAATGGCCCTTGCCAGTTTTCTTCACGGCATAGAGGCAGGGCTCATGCTGCCAGTGATAATCGCCGCGGCTCAGCACCAGGCGATCCTTTGCCCAGATGATTTGCGAGCGGATGTTGAAACCGGAGGCCTCGAGGCTCTCGGCAACCGTCGTCGCATGCAGCGCGCCGTGCCAGACATAGGCGACATCGCCAGGGAACAGCGCCCAGGCCTCGCGCCAATCCGCGCGGTCGTCATTCAGCACCTTGCCGGTGCGCTTGGTCGCGGCCGCTCCCGCCTTGTTGCGCCAATCGGGATCGTATTCGACGCCATAGGGCGGATCGGTCACCATCAGCAGCGGTGTCACATCGCCGAGCAGACGCTCGACGTCTGTTGCCACCGTCGCGTCCCCGCAGAGCAATCGGTGGTTGCCCAGCACCCAAAGATCGCCGGGACGGCTGATCGGGGTTTCGGGGGCCTCCGGAACCTCGTCCTCGCCCTCTCGGGTGGCGGTTTCAGGATCGACCTCGCCGGCCAACAGCGCTTCGAGTTCGGCATCGTCGAAACCGATCAGCGACAGATCGTAGTCCTCGGCCAGCAGGTCGTTCAGCTCGGCCGAGAGCAGCGCCTCATCCCAGGTCCCGAGTTCCGTCAGTTTGTTGTCCGCGATCCGGTAGGCCCGGCGTTGCGCCTCGGTCAGATGGCCTAGCACGATCACCGGTGCCTCGGTCAGCCCGAGCTGCGTGGCGGCAAGGACCCGACCGTGGCCCGCGATCAACTCGCCATCGTCGGCGACCAGACAGGGAACGGTCCAGCCGAACTCCGCCATGCTGGCAGCAATCTTTGCGACCTGGTCCGCGCCGTGCGCCTTTGCGTTCTTCGCATAGGGCTGGAGCCTGGCCAGCGGCCACATCTCGATCACCTCCGGAGAAAAGCTCAGGGTCATGCCGGTCGGTTCGCCTCAATCGGGTGGACTCCGGACACCGGCAGCCAGCCTGGACTCCACGAGGGGTCCAGCGGCCACCGGGTGTGTCCGATGCCAAAGGTTTGTTTTGTTGTGGTTTTCAGCAGATCGCGGGTGGATGCCTGCTAAGGGTGGCTTCCCAAAAAACCGGCCCTGTCGCTGGCGATATTGCGCGCTTCGCCCGCCCGTATACGTTTGGGGCCAAGAAGGACCCGCGAATTCAGTAGGTTAGCCCTTTGGATCCCATCTGGACCCTTGGTTGGACCCCGGAAGCCAGCGCCGCAGTCCGTCCCGCACGCGCCTCTCCCGAGTATATCCAATTTCTAGCCTCTCAGCCGGAAACTGTAACCCTTTATGATGTCTCACTGAAAATTCTGTCACAGGACGATTTTCCTTGACAGGTTGTTCGCGTTCTCGACCACGAAACGCCGTGACCGCTTCAAGGGCGGCACGCGCCCATTGAGCCGCCAGGTGATCAGCGCGAGGCCGTATTGCCAATGGCGGTTGGCCGCGGGGCGGCTGATCCCCATCTCCCAGCAGATCGGTTTCCACGCCGTACGCTCGGCCCGCAACCAGACGATCCGGGCATCGTCCCGTTCCAGCCAGCGCAGCCAGAGCAATGCCTCCTCGGCCTCAGAAATCTGGCGCGGTCCCGGCCGGGGCCTGCGCATCTGCGGTTCCTGTCCTACCTTGTCCGCGAAGCTGTGAAAATACTCGGGCCAGGCATTGAAGAAGCCCTGCGGCATGACGCCGGGCAAGGTACGGAAGACATCGGCCGCGCTCTCCAGCCGGTCCTCCACGCGCGCGGTGGTCCACTCAGTCATGGCGCACCTCCAAGTCTCGTTTGCCATAGAGGCGCTCGCCAAGCTGGCGGACCAACTCGCGTTCCGGCCAAGTGAGGCGATTGTCATCGACGGAGACGGCCAGAACGCCCTGTTCCTTCCAACCATCCCGCTTGACTTGATCGGGGCTGCGGCGCGTGCCCCCGAAGCCGCGAGGGGCGAAGCTCATACGGTTCATGCCATGCCTCCTTCGGTCTCGATCGCCCAATGCAGGATCGCGATAGCGTCGGCCTCGTTGTCATCGGCCGGGCTGAAGCCGCGTGCCTGGACGGCGGCGATGATGGCAGCCTTGTTGGCGTTGCCCTTTCCGGTTGCGTGTTTCTTGATCGTGCCGACGGGGACACCCTGATACGGGATGCCTCGCAACTCAGCCCAGCTGGTCAAGCTGGCCATGAGACCGCCAAAGACGTGCGCCGCGTCGGTCCCGGCATGGCGTCGGACTTCCTCGAACCAGATCGCTGCGATGGGGCCAGAGAGCTTGCTGATCTCAGTCAGCCAATTCGTAAAGCGCAGGTACCGCATCCCACCGCCATCGAAGCGGCTGTTGCGAAACGATGCTGTGCCGCTGGTGATGAGGCCGTCCGAGGACCGTAGCGCCCAGCCCGTTGTGGTCCCGAGGTCCAGGGCCAGGATGGTCCCCGACAAAGCTACCGTCTGGTGCGCGCCCACGGGTTCAAATTGCCTGTTCGACATTGTCATCTCCATTGTTGCTCGAAAGGTGAAAGGTGAAAGGTGCGGGACAGATCGGCCTGCGCGCGGATACCCCACAACGTATGGGATGGGGCCAAACCTGCTGGTTGGCCCCCCATACGTAGTATGGGGGCTTTCATTGTTCGTCCTCCAATCAGTGTAAGATACTGAATTCATTTGGGTTTCGAGGACAAACAGAGGTCGTACAAGAGGACGAACATGTTCGACCTCTTTTTGCTCCAAGTGATTGATTTCATTGGAGTGAGGACGAACAACGGCGGAGGACAAACATGTTTGTCCTGAGGTCGAACAGAGGACATACAAGCCAAAATCAGGCATTTTCACCCTCCTGGATCGACCAATCGGAAGGATCTTCGAGGTCCATGCACTGCCCGTTGGAGGGCGATTTATAGTGGCTCGGGACGACCGGAATGACTTCGTCCAGGACCTCTCCCGTCTCCGGATCGACCCGGCCCTTGCGGCCGAAAACCATACCTTCGGCACAGAGGTAGCCGAAGCGCGACCGGACCACGGTGTGGCCGAATTGTGTGCCGTCCCGCAGGAAGCGGATGAGGCCTTTGGTCGCCAGCACATTGATGCGGTCGCGGATGGTGAACTGGCTGCCAAGGCCGCGCTGGTTCTCGAACGCCTCGCGAAACTGGGTCGAGGTGTAGAGTTTCCCCTCGGCCGCCTCGTCGATCAGGATCGACAGGATGACATCGCGCTTGCGATCGCGTTCGGCATCGTGTTTCGCGCCAATGTCCTGGCGGACCAGACGCTCATTCATCGGGTTCAGTTCGACCCATTGGCCGCCAACCTTGTCGATCAGCTTGGGCGGCAGCGCGGGTCCGTTCCGAAGTTCAATCTCCAGCTTGCGTTCAGCGGCCTCCTCGTCGGGACGGTGCAGGATCAGGCCGGAGGTATAGAACCCGCGCAGAGCGCTGGCGCCTGAGAGCGCGAGGAAAGGATCGTCCTTCACCTGCTGTTTGCTCAGCTTCTTCGTGTGGTGGATCAGGATAACCCCGCAGTCGGGGTCGATGTGATCGCGCAGGACCTCGATGCGTTCTTTCAGGAAGAACATCATCGCGGTGTTGTCGTTTTCGCCGCCGCCATCGGGACCGCCGTCAAACAGGTTCCGGATCGGATCGACGCAGAGGATGTCGGGCGGCGCATCCGGGAAGGCCGTCTGCACGGCGCGCGCGACGCGCACACTGCCCTCATTGTCGAGCAGCATCTTCAGCTTGGGCGTGGCGACGAACGTATCGCGCGCGGCGGTCAACACCTCTGGCGCCAGGGCAATCTGCTTCAGCCGCTCGCGCAGATAGTGATACTGGATCTCGGCCTGCAGGTAGAAGATCCGCAGCGGCCGCGGCGGGGTGAAGCCGAGGAACGGCACGCCAGCGGCCATATGGACTAGCCAGGAGATCAGCAGGTCGCTCTTGCCGACCTTGGGCGCGCCGCCCAGCACCAGAAGTCCGCCAGGCGTTAGGACACGCGGCGCGATGATGTCCTCCGGCATCGGACTCTGGTCGTCCAGCAGCGAGCCCAGCGTAAAGGCTGGCATCTCGGCCGGCACCGGTGCGCCGGAGTCCAGCCGGATCAAGGGCGGGCCGTATTTCTCGACATGCCGGTCCCAGAGCCGCTCGGACTCGCGCTTGAGCCGTTCCACCGGCCACTGTGGGCGCAGCATCGCGGCGTTGTAGCCGCAGATGCCTTCCCAGCCTTCATCTTTTGTCATCCGGCCCTCGTGGACCATGCGGATGAAATGCCCGATCGCGGCGGACGCACCCTCGAAGCGGGACCAATCGTCCTGCGCGCCTTCGCGCACGGGCGTGACCAACACGTCGTCCATCTCCGGTTTGTCGGGATGGGAGAACTCAGGCTGTAGGGACACGCCCGCCACGGGCGGCATGTCGGTCACGGCCTCGATGAACTCGGCCAGATCGCACTCGTGGGCGGCGTTCAGCTCTACAATACGCACCTGCGTTTTCAGGCTGTTCTTGTAATAAACGCTGCCCGCGACCCGGATCGGCTGGTGAGCCGAGCGGAAATGCATGTCGCCACCGACCTTGGCCGCAATATCACCGCGCAGGCGGCAGACGCGGGCTATGTCGTCGCCTTCGGCGGGCTCGGTCAGCGTCCACCAGACATGGGCTTTGCGCTGCCCTTCGGGTGTCACGCCACCGCTTTCCACCACCATGGTGGGCGCGCCGAGGTGACGCTCAAGATGGGCACGCTTGGCAGCGATATCGCCCGTGTCGAGATCGACGACCACGGTCTGCATCTGCAGGATTTCGGCGGCCTTGGCCTGACCAGGCGCGGCTACGGTGCCGGGGATCACGTAGACCGCCGCACCCTCACGCGATGCCCATGTTGCGAAGGTCGCCATCTTCTCGGGGGCAGACTGATCCGCCTCGAGCCAGATGTTGTGCGGGCGGCCATCGATGCCCTGACCCTTGTCGATGAAACTGCGGACCGGGATCAGCCCGTCGCAGTAGCCGAAGACGACCTGCATGAACTGGGCGATCTGCTCGGGATCGGGCTCATCGCCGAACACATCAATCTGCGGGGCCGCGTCGTTGAAGTCGCGCCACGGGTTGAAATGGACGATATTTTCCTTGGGCTCATCGGGCGTGGTATCGTCGCGCATGGGGGTGTCCTCGTCGGGAGCGGCTGGCTCGTCGGTCATTTTTCGAGGCCCCAACACCGCTCGGCATGGGCGCAGAACCGGCATTCGAAGAAGTCGCGATTAGCGGCGACGCGGGGCAGCAGTTCACCCGCGTCTGTGGCCTGCAGGATTCGAACAGCCCGGTCTGACATGCGCTGCGCCAGATCGGCATCAAAGGGGACAAGCTCGTGGTGCAGCTCGGCCGTGTCCTTGTTGATCGCCGTGAACAGCGCCGGTGCGGCCGAAATCCCCGGCACCGAAGGCTCCATGTAGGCCTGATAAATCGCGACTTGGGCGGCATAGACGGGCTTGGAGACAGTGACCCCGTCCTTGACACAGGCGCGCCAGTTCTTCGCGTTCATGGTCTTGCATTCCCAGAGCGCCGGGGCGCGCAGACCAAGTGCTGCCGGGGCATCAGCGATGATCCCGTCGACATGGCCACGGATGCGACCGCCCGCGACGGAGAACCCGAACTGGCCCCCATCGCGTTTTTGAGTGACCAGATCGATCCCGGCGGCGCGCAGCCAGCGGATCGCCAGATCCTCGAGTTGGTGACCGATGGCGAAGATCCGCAGCGTCTGGCCGCTGAAATCGGCGCCGTCATCCTTCGGCGCACCGGCAAATTCGAACTGCAGCGCGCGTTCGCAAGCATGCCCGAGGCGAGACGCGCCGAGATAGGTCCGGGGCGGCGTTGCCTCGCGTTCGGCTATGAGGGCTGCGTCGACCAGCGCGTTGATCCGCTCGGCTGTGGAGGGCCGGTGATTGAAGTCCAGCATCAGAATGGCACCTCCGGTGTCTGGGCTCGGGCGATATCGGACATGGCCTCGCGGAAACCCTCGACGGCCTCTTCGATCAGGGCGCGCACCTGTGTCTCGGTAAGATCGGCGAAGGCTGTCTGCCAGCCGATCTCGTCCATCAGCATGGCGATGCGTTTCATGGTGGCGGTGACGGCGGCGCGTTCTTCTTCTGTCAGGTCAACCATTTCAAAACGCTCCCGCGCCAAATGCGTCCACAAGCCTTGGCAGGGCATCGAGCAGAACCAGACCGATGGCCGGGGCCGTTTCGACCGGACAGGATCGCGCCAGCCAAAACCATGCGTGGGTTGCCGGCAGACAGCACAGAGCGTTCCACGCGGATGCCAGAGACGCCGCCGCTCCTCGGCTGTTATGGGGGTTGAAGATGTCATGGGTCATGCCGCCCTCCGTTCGGATCCGGCCACCGCGTTCACGGCTGCCTGGATGGCGCGTTTGTTGAAGCCGAAGGTCATCAGGGCAGAAGCGCGATAGCGCGTGAGGCCGAAGTCGTGCCGGCACTCCGGTGGCAGGTATTTCAGCTGCTTGTCCGTCGGTGGCTGACGCAGCCACGATTTGGTCTTGAAGGCGCTTTCATCACTCTCGTGGGTGTTGAGCCAGTCGTCGGCCTGAGCGAGGCAGACGGTGCGTTCGCCGACGCCCAGCAAGCGCGGCCGCTCGCCCTTGGCCCCGCCGATGGCGTACCAGACCCCGTCCATCCAGAAGATGCCGCCCCAGGCCGAAAAGCCCGTGGCCATCAGAGCATCGTCCGTCCCGAAGAGATCGACCCAAGCGAAGCTGGAGCGCTTCAGCAGGTCGATTTCGGTCATGACAAAGCGCGAGAGTGGCACTGCCTCCGCGCCAGTTTCGCCTTCATCCTGCAGGAACACCTCGCCGCAGAGTCGGCATTCGGTGGCGGCGAGCGGGATCTCCGCCGCGCAGGCCGGGCAAGTTTTCGTCGGAGCTTCACCGGTGCCGATCTTCCCGTCCAGATCGACATCCTGTTCCAGCGTGCCGTGGATAAGGCTCGATGTCCCGAAATCCAGCACCACGCAGTCGGTCTTGACGATGCCGGGGTGTTCCTCCGGATCGACCGTGCGCAACCCGCGCCCGACCATCTGGATCATGGTGGATTTGTAGGAACTGGGCCGCAGCAGCACGACGCAAGACGTGGGTGGGTGATCCCAGCCCTCCGTCAGCACCGCGACGTTCACGATGACGCGGATGACGCCCGCCGCGTAGTCGGCGAGGATGGCCTTGCGGGCCTCAGCTGCCAAGTCGCCATGGATCAGCGCGGCGGAAATACCAGCCGCCTTGAACGCCTCGGTCACATGGTCCGCGTGGGCGACGGTGGAACAGAAGACGACGGTCTGCCGGTCGCCTGCCTTCTCACGCCAGTGGCGGATCACCTCGTCGGTGACAGGCGCGCGGTCCATGATGTCCGCCACCTCGGCCATGTCGAAATCCGCGCTGGTCCTGCGGACGGATTTCAATTCCTCCTGAACGCCAACATCGATGACAAAGGTGCGGGGCGGCACGAGGTGACCAGACGCGATCAACTCACCCAGACGCACCTGGTCGGCGACATTGTCGAAGACCTCGCGCAGTCCCTTGCGGTCGCCCCGGGTCGGTGTCGCTGTTACTCCGAAGATCCGCGCATCCGGGTTGGCGTCGCGCACACTGTCGATGATCCGGCGATAACTGTCCGCCACAGCGTGATGCGCTTCGTCGATCACCAGCAGGTCGAGGCGTGGCATGTCGGCCAGGTTCTGCGCCCGCGACAATGTGGGCACCATGGCGAAGGTGACGTCACCGCCCCAGGATTTCTCGGTGGCGTCGGTGACCGAGGTGGAAGCCTCCGGCACCACACGCTGGAACTTGGCGCGGTTTTGCGCGGTCAACTCGTCCCGGTGGGCCAGCACGCAGGCCTTGGCGCCGTTGCCGATCATCTCGCCGGTGACCGCCGAGAGCATGATGGTCTTGCCCGCGCCGGTGGGTGCCACACCGAGCGTGTTGCCGTGTTGGCCGAGCGCAGAAACACTGCGCTCGACGAAGGTTTTCTGGCGGGGACGCAGGCGCATGACCGATCCCCCTTACTGGGCCCAGCTCGGCCGCCCGGGGGCACCGGGGCTGGCTGCTGGCGGATTGGACGAAGGGGATGCGGGCGCACTCTGCTGCGTGGCATTGCCGCTGAACTGAAGCGGCGCCGTGCCCATGATCTGCGCATAGTCACGATGATCAGGCGTGACGGCGCTGCGGATCTCGTTCTTGTCATCGCCGCTGGCGTCGGTGCCGATGTCGATGCGGGCGACAAACTCGATGCCGTCGAGATCGGCAAAGCCGTTGATCCGCCGAGCAGCCTGCGCCTCGGGCGACATGTCCTTGTCGGAAATCCCGCGCGCCGAGTTCAGCATGCCGCGCACCAGGCTGCGGCCCATGTTGGCCCAGTCCGGGCCCTTGGGGCTGTGAAGCCCGATCAAGGTGAAGATTTTGCGCCGGGCGTATTGTCCCTCGGTCACCGTGAACTCGCCGTTGAGGTACACCGCGCCGGTGGAGCCGCGCGTGGCATAGCCGCCCGTCCAGCCCTGCGAGGCATCGTCGAAGCCGCCGGGGCGGATCGTAAGGCGCACCTTGGCCAGCGTGCCCTTCGGGATGAGATTGGTGTTGCTTTGCGCGTCGTTGAAATCGTTCCAGGAACCCATGGGGAACCTCCTTCTATCTTCAGGATTGCGGTTGGGATTGGTCGGTGGCCGCCGGATCGGCGGGTGGCGGGGTGTAGGTCAGCCTGTCGGGCGCCGGGCTAGCGAGCGCCCGGATTTTTGCCATCAGGCGGCCGAGATGGGGCTCTTCGACTTGAGCTAGCCGCCCGGAGCGATCCTTGGCCGGGAATCCCCAGGGGTTGATCGTGTGGCAGACAAAGGCGCGATACGGATCGCCGCCATCGGCCTTCAATTCCGCCATGGTGATCACCTCGTCGACGATCCCCGGCAGCTCGAGCCCGGTCTTGGAACCGTCAATCTGTGGCTGGAACACCTTGCGGTTGAAGTCGTCGAGCTTTTCGTCGAGGATCCCGACGAACCAGACGTTCTTGGCCCGCGTGTGCTGCAGATGGGTGAGCCAGCCGATCATCTCGCGGCCGTGCAATCCATAGGCCCCACGCACATCCGGCTTGCCGGTCTTCTCCGACAGCGCTTCGGGCTGGCCCTTGCACCACCCGAAGCACAGCCGCCCCGCCACAGTGATCGAGTCCACGAAGATTGTGTCGTAGTGGTCCAGTGCGGTCGGATCGCCAAAGCGGTCGCAGACGGCGGCATAGTGCGCCGGGCTGTAAGGCTGCTCATCGCGCAACGCCGGGTTGGGACCGCCGATGAACACTGCGAAATCCCGGCATTCCGTCCATGTGCGCGGCCGGATGCTGGCGCCCGTCCAGCCCTCGATGGCGAGGTCACCCGCTTCGAGATCCATGAACAAGGTGCGGTCGGCATCGAGGGTCCAGAGCAGCGAGGTCTTCCCAATGCCGGATTTCCCGAAGATGCAGCCCTTGATACCGCGCGGCTCTGCCAACCGCTGGTCGGCGCTGATGATGGGGAGGCTCACTGGTCAGCCCCCTGCGCGAGGATCTCGACCTTCAGGGTGCCGGGCCGGACGGTGCGTGCGGGCTCGAAGCCCTGCCGGATGGCTTCGGGCCAGGCGGCGTATTTGCGCTCCGGCACCTTGTAGGCGAGATCGACATATTCGGCGGGATCGTCCCCGGCATCTCGGATCCGCGCGACCATGTCGGACAGTTTGTCCTGATCCCAGTCCACCCGCTTCGGCAGATCCGCGACCACGGTGAAATCACCGTCGTCGAACCGGACGGTGCCGGTATCTTTGCCAACAGCCTGGCGCTCCTCGGCGGCGCGGGTAGCGTAGCGGACTGCCAGTCCACCATCGAAGCGGGCCTTGGCCGCCTTGTCGCGCTTCAGACGCTCGTCGATCTCACGCTGCAGGATCGCGAGGAACTCGACCGGCAGCGCCGCAATGTCGGCTGCGCTGAGGGATGGCAGATCGTCAGGCGTGGGGGTGTTCTCGGGGAATGGCATGAAAGGGTCTCCGTGATCGGTGAAAAAGGATTGGAAGGCGGGCATCACGCGGCCTCCTGTTCGGCGAGCAACAGCTCGGAGAGGGAGGCAGCGGCGGCTTTGGGCTTGGGCCGGGCGACGGCGATGTAGGCGAACTGATCCGGGCCCAGGCGTTCCTGCACGAGATGCACGAGGCCCTGCTCGGCGGCCCAGAAGGCTCGCAACCCAAGCCTGCTCAACTCGGCCCGCGCCGCTTCCGACAGCCCTGAAAACACAGGGAAGATGTCGAGCACCAGAAAGCCGCGATGGTATTCCAGCCGGTCTCCGGGAACGGCCTGCGCCACCCAGGCGCAGAATTCGATCTCCGACAGCGGTCGGCTGGCACGAACCGTGATGAAGGGTGTGTTTCCCATGAACATGATCTCCTCCTTTCGCCTCTACTCAGGCCGCAGCCACATCGTCCCAGGAGAGGCCGATGCCATGAGCGGTGAGGACGTGGCGGAGATCGGCAAGGCGGCGGTAAAGCGTGGACCGGCTGCCGAAACCTTCGGAGACCAGCGCCGAAATCGGGCGATGTGCCAGCGCTGCGCATAGACGCCGGTCCTCCGGCGGCAACCGTGAAACCGCGGTTTGCACGGCCTGATGCTGCTCAGTGAATACACACGCGTTGGTCGCCTGACCGTGCCAAGCGGACAGCCCATCGTCCTCACCGATTGTCTCGGCGAGCTGGCGCTGGTCCTCAGAACCCGAGGGCGCATCGAGCGACAGCAACCCGCCACCCTGCGCCCTGCGTTCACGCATGATCCGGATCGCGATCCGTGAGGACTGATTGCGCAGGACCAGACCTGCAAATGCGCCGAGGCTGCCGCGTGTCGGATCAAAAGCTGGCAAGCGGCGCAGAAGATCGATCAGCAGATCCTGACCCAGATCCTCGCGATCGCAGACGGGCAGACCCAGCCGCCGCCGCAGCCGCCGGGCCGCGGTGTCGGCCTCGGAGATGATGGTTTCAATGTCGTCGGGGGAGAGTTCGATCTGCATCGCTGTGCGCCTCGGTCATCGTTTCTGATGAGCCGAAACTGCCGGATGCAGCTGATGCTTTGGTGGGAACGATCTGGGAAAGTTCTGTGGGTTTCTGGGAGCCGCTTGCGCGACAACCTACGAGCCTCTCAGCCGGACCGTCGCACGATCAGTTCAAGGGACGGAGCCTTCGCAGAGTTTCTGCATCGACGTGTGGATCAGATCGGCGCGCGTTTCGATGAACTTCTGAAAATCGCCGTTAACCAGATCGTCGTAAGGCACGCGATGGCTTTCGAGCCTGTGCCGAACCTGTTCTTCAGTGGCATTGGCATCCTGCCCGCGCTCCTCAAGATACTGCTTGGGGTTTTTGGCCGCGATCTTTCGATTGGTCTTCCAAGAGATCAGCGCACAATTCAGAGCGGAGTTCACCTCATGATCCGGGAACTGATCCTGCACGAGGCTACGCGGATAGACGTGGTGGTACTCGCGAAAGCGCACGTTGTCTGCGGTTGCTTTCGCCCCATCTGCGAAATCATAGCCGCCGCCATAGAGTGAGACCGCAATGATTGCCCGCCCAAGCCGGTCCTTGCGGCTCGGCCAGCCGCCGCGAATGAGCTCAGCGGCCGGAGGCAACGGATTTTGGGCCTCATCAAACAGATCCGGCGCGGCCCTTGAATCCGGATTTACGATCATGTCCTGGATCGCCTTGTAGTCGGCAAAGGCACGTGTGGTTGCAGTCTTGAGATAGCGATCCGTGAAGCTGGCGCGCCAGATTGCTTTCCTGATCAACGTTCGCGCACGCCCCTCCTGATCCGCACCGTCAACAGGAACATGCGCCCATAGGGCACCAGTCAGGTAGACAATCACCTCGGTTGGCAGCAAACGCTCATTGAAAATCGCTTCGTCCCGCAAGAACGACACGCCACGCTTCAATCCAACCACAACCTGATCCCAAACATTGGCCAGCTCGCTGCCGAATGCTGGGTCAAGATAAGTACGCTTTAATGGTGGCTTGCCGTTCAGCAACGCCCCAATCGCCAAGGCCGCGTCTTCTACCTTTCCATAGTCGGCAGCGGCGGGAACCTTTTCGTTGAGTTCGGCAATCATGTCGTGCAGCGAGTCGCCGACAGCACCCTCGAGCTGTGCAACAACGATGTCGAAATCCTTCAGCGGCGATGCCGACGTGTTCATCTTGATGAAGACGTCGAGCGCCGTTTCCTGTTCCGTGGTCACAGGCAGCGACAAGAACGGAATGGGATAGGAGGCAAGCCTTTGGCGCAAACGCATGATGGCTTTGTCAGTCGCCTTGTCCGTCTCCGCTGCCTCGGTCCATTCGTCCATCGCATGCTCGCCTTTGGAACCAGGACAAAGTATCGAAACAGGGAAATAACTGCGCTCCAGACACTCGGCCGGAATGTCAGCCCAAAGCGGCATGCGTTTGCCTGACTTGGAAATGTATCGCTTCACGATTTCGATTTCAGGGCGCTCTTCGTTTTCCAATGATACGAAAACAGTGAACTCGTCATAGTCATCAATTAATGATCGCCACAAAGCGGTCATGCGCTGCTGCCCATCAAGCAGGTTCATTTGCGGCATGCCCTTTGGATTTGGGGCCCCGGAAAGCGGTCGCGAATGAAAGAGCTCCTTGTCACCAACCTCCAAGAGCAGAAGCGCGCCGATCGGCAGTGAAGGTACGCGGAGGATGTTCTCCAGAACACCTTCGATCTGGTTTGGTCGCCACGCCTCAAAACGCTGGAACCTGGGCAGCGTCAAAAGCCCCTCGCGGATCATTGCGAACCAGTCTTCGACCGTCTTCGTGCGGGCTTCCATATGAAATTCCTACGTTAAACTACTGCTTCTGAACGCTACTACAGTCCACAAAGAGAATGACAGCCGCTTTTTCAGCGATGGTGGGACGCGGCGATGGTTTGCAGATCCGGCGCAGTCTATTCGCGGCCGTGATGCCCGGCAGCCGACGGCTACTCGATAATCCTGATCCGCAACGGGTCGATCTGCAGTCGATAGCCTCTGCCATGTACCGTCTTGATCAGATCCTTGGCATCCGCCTGCGAGAAACCAGAGGCCACGATCTTGTCGCGCATCTCCCGCACAAGATCTGATGCAGCCCGACCGGTTGTGTCCTCAAGATACGCCTTCGAGGCAAGCGTATCCCTTGAAAGCGCTTTGTCCACCAGCCGTCGAAGTGACGGAAAAAGCTGGTGAGGAAAGGAAATGAGGCAATTGCGCCATTCGACTGCGCCCGATTGCACGTGAACGACCAACTCCGCTTCTTCCGATGGGGGATCGAGAACCGCGTTGTCTCGGCTGGCGCAATGCGCGGCAAAGACGGTTTCAAATCCAATAACGTGGACCCCTGCGTCGATCAGATAGGCCGCACTCTCTGCCTTTGGTCGTGGCGCAACAAGGGTCACCGAGCCTGAACCAGACAACCTTCGCATAATCGGCAAAAGCCCTTCCAGCTTCAGAACTGACGTCTGAAAGATCAGGAAAACAAGTCTCCCAGCCTCTGTTTCACCCAATTTCCAGAGACCTCCCGCGACAGCTTCAGCGTGACCTCGCAACGCAGCCTTGGTGGAAATCTCTCCGGCAAGACCGTGGAGATTGATTCGAAAAGACCGGATGTCCTCGGCACTCAGAACCACGTCTTCTCGAGGATCGAGCGGGCAATCGGCTTGGTATCGATCGCCATTCTGTTGAATTGGCCGCGAGATCATTTCGCATTCACAGCGATCGCAGACATCCCACTCGCTTATTGGTGCTACTTCAACCAAGACGCGCTTGCGCAAAAGTCTGTCAAACTCAGATCCGTAATGCGATTGAGCGATAGCCCCCGAAAGAACGGCGTCGTCGCCTGCCTCACTCAGCTGCGTCAATAACTGCAAAATCGTCTCGGTCATTCGTCAGCCCGTTTCGTTCGATCAAGGTCATCACCCGCGCCTCGTGCTGAGTGCGCCGGAACTGCACGACGCCGGGCGGGCGCAGTTTGACAGTTACCTGTGGTTGTCGCTTACCATCGCCCTTGAACAAGATCCGAAAAACAAGTTCGCCAAGACGCCATGATCCGGCAAACGACACCGGCGTGCCACCAAAGTGCCGAAGCGCTTCCCCGCTAAGATCGCGCGACCGGAGCGTGCGCGCCACCCGTGGATAGCCCTTCTTGCCAGGCACCATCAGGTCCGCCGCCGCCTCGATGATCAGGACGCGGTCAATCATGGGATCGTAGGCATGATCAAAGGTGAAATCGGGGCCCGCGAGTTCAATCGGTCGTAGCGTGTAAAGGTCTTGTGCATCGTCACCATCGAAAAAGCCGGGCCGCCCCAGGATGATCGCAGCGAAGAGTTCGGCGATCTCTGGTTGGTGGGCTTTTCTGATCCGCGCGAGCCGAAGCATCCCAGTGTTCTCGGAATATCGCAGCACAGCATGGGCAATCTGCCGAACACTGATGACCCGCTCCTGCAGGCCTTCGACGACCGGCATGGTCGAGACCATGGAGCCGTGACTGACCACGAGGTTGATCTCGTCGCCATCGGCGTAATCACCGACTCGGCAGTAATCTCCAAGGAACGCATCGCGGAACAGGTCTGCGACAGCCGTCCTGAACGCCTCGACCTTCTCAGGCGTCAGGTCGATCGTGACTCCACGTTCCAGCCCAGCGTATTCGTGCAGACGATCAGCGGCGAGCATCGCCATGTGATCGGCGGCGGCGTCGAACAGGTCGGGATGTTCCAGAAATACCCGGACGGCGATGTGTTTCGGCTCATGTGCCTTGTTAGGCGCATCCTCATCGCCGGTTTTCATGTCCGGAAACAAATCGATGCCCTGACGGTCAGCCTGGGTCTGGATAATTTCAAGGCCACGTTTGTCGCCCAGTTCGGCGATACGGTGGAGATCGGCCCGCAAACCTTCTGGATAACTGTCCTCAGCCCCCGTCAGGAGATCGTGTAGCGCGCCCCGTGCCGCATCTTCTTCCTGATCGAGCACATCGATGGAGAAATCGGTGAATTTGCCTTCGTGACGGGCCAGCAATGCTTTCATCAGGCTCAGATCAATTGTCTTGATGAACCGAGGATTCACGAACTTTTTCAAATTGCCGGCCATCGCGAATCCCCCTTTTCCATGAAATGAGTGTTCATACTATGTTCTCGCCTATGCGACCGCAACCGCCGGGCGAGCATTTGGGACGGTTCCCGAGGCCGATGAGTAGAGGCCCAGGGAGACAACCGCTTGAGGCCCGTATGAAACGACCCAATCCACTCCCACCCTGTCAGATGACGCCCGCAGAACGCCGCGCCGAGCTATGCGGCCTGTTGGCTCTTGGGCTCGTGCGGCTGCAGATGCGTGATCGAGCGGAAGTATCTGACGAAATTGGAGAAAGTAGCCTACACTATCCGGCCAACGAATGGCGTCATGCAACTCCAACTCACCGGAGAACCGCATGACTAAACAAGATCCCATTCCCGCCCGCCTGGCCGCGCTCAAGACGACAACGACGCCAGACTTGAAGAAGCAATGGCGTGAGCTGTTCGACAGCGAGCCGCCCCGGTTCAATCGTCGTTATCTGGAGAGCCGCCTCGCATACCGCATCCAAGAATTGGCCTATGGCGGCCTGAAACCGGAAACGGTGAAACGTCTGGAAGCCCTTGGAGAACAGTTAGACGGAGGTGACAGGAAAAAGAGCCGCGTCCGCGCTGACATGATGCCCATCGTCGGCACCCGCTTGATCCGCGAATGGCAGGGCGTGGAGCACGTCGTCACCGTCACCACCGGCGGTTTTGAATGGCAGGGCCGCCCCTACAAATCACTCTCTGCCATTGCCCGCGCCATCACCGGCACACGTTGGAACGGCTGGGTGTTCTTCGGCCTGAAAAACCATCGGAGGGGCGCATGACCAAACCGATTGTTCGAAAACTGCGCTGCGCGATCTACACGCGCAAATCCTCCGAGGAAGGGCTGGAGCAGGAGTTCAACTCGCTCCATGCCCAAAGGGAGGCCTGCGAGGCGTACATCGCCAGCCAGCGTTCGGAGGGATGGGTGTTGGTCCGGGATCAGTATGATGACGGCGGCATTTCCGGCGGGACACTCGACCGCCCGGGCCTGCAGCAGCTGATGGCAGATATTGAGGACGGGCTGGTCGACGTGGTCGTTGTCTACAAGATCGACCGTCTCAGCCGTTCGCTGGCCGATTTCGCCAAGCTGGTCGAGGTGTTCGATCGGAACGGCGTGACCTTCGTCTCAGTGACGCAGTCGTTCAATACCACCACCTCCATGGGCAGGCTGACGCTGAATATCCTGCTCAGCTTCGCCCAGTTCGAGCGTGAGGTCACGGCCGAGCGCATCCGCGACAAGGTTGCCGCCAGCCGCAAGAAGGGCATGTGGATGGGTGGCGTCCCACCTTTCGGCTACCGAGTTGAAAATCGCAAACTGATCATCGATGAGGAGCGCGCGAAGCATGTGCGCTGGATCTTCGCCCGCTTTCTCGAGATCGGCTCGGGGACGGAACTGGCGCGCGAGGTAGCTAAACGCGGGATCCAAACACCGCGCGGCAACCGGATCGACAAGAAATACCTGTATCGCCTGCTGAACAACCGCGCCTATATCGGCGAGGCAGTCCACAAGGGCGAGAGCTACCCCGGCGAGCATGACGCCATCATCGAAAGAGATGTCTGGGACAAGGTCCGCGCAATCCTGACCGAAAGCCCCCGCAAGCGCGCCGCCCGCACCCGCGCCGATACGCCCGCGCTGCTGAAAGGGCTGCTCTACGGCCCTGATGGTGCGGCGTTCTCGCCAACCCACACACGCAAGGGCGACAAGCTCTACCGCTACTATGTCAGCCAGACGGTGCTGAAGCATGGTGCCGGATCGTGTCCCGTCGGTCGTGTGCCAGCGGGTGAGATAGAAGCCGCTGTCATCGACCGGCTGCGCGCTGTGTTCCGCCAGCCCGAGATCGTAGCGGGCACGTGGAAGGCGGCCCGAGCGCATGACGGCGATATCACTGAGGCAGACGCCCGCGCGGCCCTGCAGCAACTCGATCCGCTGTGGGACGAACTCTTCCCCGCTGAGCAGGCGCGCATCACGGCGCTGCTGATCGAGCGCGTCGACATCGGCGCGGACGGGCTTGATGTCGGCCTGCGCGTCGACGGCCTCAGCGGTCTGGCCCGTGAGATGCTGGCCGGCGGCGTCGGAGACGCGGCATGACTCGCGGTATCACGATCCCCGAGACGGTGACGCTCCATGTCCCGTACCGCGTTGTGAAACGCGGCGGGCGAAAAGAGATGCAGCTGCCAGAAGGTGACAAGCGACTGCACCGGATCGACAACACGCTAATCAAGGCGCTCGCGCGTGCGTTCCGGTGGAAGCGGATGCTGGAGTCGGGCGAGTATGCAACCGTTGCCGAACTAGCCGAGCATGAGGGGATCGCGACCTCATACATGACCCGTGTCCTCCGCCTGACTTTGCTCGCGCCGGACATCATCGAGTCGATCCTCGACGGGAAGCACGGACTAGACGTGGGCTTAGGGCGGTTGTTGGCTCCTTTTCCTACGGACTGGAAGCATCAGCGATCCTCCTTTCGGTGACAGAACGATCTCCGCGGCATCAGATACCATACACATTGAGAAAGGCTGATGTTGTTGGCATAGTGCAGTTGGATGGCCGGCCGGGCATCTCAACTTGCTTCGGATTGATGCCTAAGCCCAAGTTCCGTCTGGTGAATTTGTGCTTTAACGCTAGTCTGCAGCCAATAGCTCACGAATAGTCACTGCAGGATTCCCAGCATGGATGAAAAAGAAAAGAAAAAATTGAGCGAAAGCGATATTTGCGACCTTTTCATATCTCCAGCAATTCGAAATGCGGGCTGGGAGCCAATGACACAAATCCGCCGCGAAGTTACGCTGACACCAGGACCAGTAGTTGTTCGTGGCAACATGTCCTCTCGAAACAAGAAAAAGAAGAAATTTGCAGACTACGTGCTGTCTTGGGAGCCTTCCATTCCAATTGGTGTTGTCGAAGCTAAGGACAACAACGTTGGCGTCAGTCATGGCATGCAGCAGGCGCTGGGTTATGCAGGCATTCTGGAAGTCCCCAGCGCATTCAGTTCAAATGGCGATGCCTTTTCTGAGCACAACAAAGTGCCAGAAGCCGGAGAGGATATCGAACGTGTGTTCCCGCTCAATGACTTTCCATCGCCCGATGTGCTTTGGAAGCGCTACAAGAAATTTCGGGGCATCGAAGACGAGGCCGAGGAACTCGTTCTAGAGCCTTACCACGAGGACTCCTCAGGCAAAGAGCCTCGCTATTACCAGGTAGAAGCGATTAACCGGACCATTGAGGCAATTGCTCGAGGGCAGGACCGTGTTCTGCTTGTCATGGCTACTGGTACAGGCAAAACATATACGACCTTTCAGATTATTTGGCGTCTTTGGAAAGCTGGTGAAGCCAAACGAATTCTGTTTCTGGCAGATCGGAACGTGCTTGTAGACCAAACGCTAGTGAACGATTTCAAACCGTTCGGAAGCGTGATGACCAAGATACGAAATCGTAAGATCGATCCGTCTTACGAAATTCACCTCGGCCTCTATCAAGCGCTGACAGGCCCTGATGAGAGCGACAAGATCTTTAAGTCTGTATCGCCTGATTTCTTCGATTTGATTGTGATCGACGAATGCCATCGAGGCAGCGCTGCAGCGGATGCGGCATGGCGTGAGATACTTGAATACTTTTCTAACGCAGCTCAGATCGGCCTCACGGCCACCCCAAAGGAGACAAAATACGTCTCGAGCACCGCATATTTCGGAGAAGCGATCTACACCTATAGTCTGAAACAGGGCATCGATGACGGGTTCTTAGCGCCATATAAAGTGGTCAAAATAGATATCGACCGGGACATTGAAGGCTGGACGCCGCCAGCTGGAATGACGGACGATCTTGGCGCGGAAATCGACGAGAGAGAATACAACCGCCAGGATATGGACAGAATTCTAGTCCTTAATCAACGGACCAAGCTTGTCGCCGAACGTGTGATGCAGCTATTGAATTCCACTGATCCGTTCTCAAAAACGATCATATTCTGTGAAGATATCGATCATGCCGAACGGATGCGCAAAGCCATCGTGAACGCTGCGGGTTCCTTGGCCCTTGAGCACCCAAAATACGTGATGCGTATCACCGGCGACAGCGTCGAGGGCAAAGCAGAGTTGGATAACTTCATCGACCCCGAGAGCAAGTTTCCCGTCATTGCGACGACGTCCGAGCTTTTGACGACCGGCGTGGATGCCAAGACATGCAAGGTCATTGTGTTGGACAAGACAATCTCATCTATGACGACGTTCAAGCAGATCATTGGGCGAGGCACTCGGATCGATGAAGAGCACAACAAGTACTTCTTCACGATCATGGATTTCAAAGGAGCGACCGATCTGTTCCGGGATCCCGATTTTGATGGCGACCCAGTTGTCATCTATACGCCCGGTGATGATGATGATCCAGTTCCCCCCGATCCACCAAATGATCCAGACGACGATGACGACGGTCCGGGTGGCGATGAACCGGTCGGCACAACCAAAATCCGCGTCAGCGGTGTCGACGCAAACATCATTGCTGAGCGCATTGAGTATCTTGGCCCAGACGGCAACCTGATCACCGAGTCCTACAAGGACTTCGCGAAGAAGCAGGTTCGGTCGGAATTCGCGTCCTTGGATGATTTCATCCGCACCTGGAATGATGCGGACAAAAAACAGGCCATCATCGAAGAACTGGAGGAACACGGGGTGCTCTTGGAGAACCTTGCAGCAGAGGTAGGTAAAGACGTTGGCGACTTCGACTTGCTGTGCCACATCGCATTCGAACAACCGCCACTGACTCGGAAAGAACGCGCCAACAACGTTAAGAAGCGCGACTATTTTACGAAGTATGGTGAACAGGCACGTGCGGTATTGTCTGCTCTTCTAGACAAGTACGCGGACGAAGGCATCACAACGATCGAAAGCGCGAAGGTCCTAAAACTTCAGCCGTTCGACAAAATTGGCACTCCGATGGAAATCATCAACGATGTGTTCGGAGGCAAGGACGAGTATGAGCGGGCCCTGAAAGAGCTCGAAGAACAAATATATAGGCAGGTAGACGCGAAATGAGCGACGTTTCCGGGGTTATCAAATCCATCCAAGACATCATGCGAAAGGACGTGGGCGTCGACGGCGATGCGCAGCGCATTGGCCAGTTGGTCTGGATGTTCTTTCTGAAGATATTCGATGATCGGGAAGCCGAGATGGAACTCTTGGAGGACGACTACAGATCACCGTTGCCCGAGGAAATCCGTTGGCGCTCATGGGCAAAGGACCCTGAAGGCATAACAGGCGATGCGATGTCAGAGTTCATCAACTCGCAGCTTTTCCCGACGCTGAAAGAAAAACTGCCGACGCACGGACCACAAGCCGCCCGGGCGCAAGTCATACGTGGCGTGTTCGAAGACGCATACAACTACATGAAATCGGGCACTCTGATCCGGCAGGTTGTCAACAAAATCTGTGAGATCAATTTCAACAACACCGCTGACAGGCACACGTTCGGAAGTATCTACGAGCAAATCCTCCGGGATTTGCAGAGTGCCGGCAATGCAGGGGAATTTTACACGCCTCGCGCCGTGACGCGTTTCATCGTCAACCGTGTAGATCCCAAACTCGATGAGACAGTCCTCGACCCGGCGTGTGGCACGGGCGGCTTCCTTGCCTGCGTGGTGGATCATAAGCGGAGCAAATACGTCAAGTCAGGTGCCGACGAAGAGGTCCTGCAGAGATCGATCCGGGGCGTCGAGAAAAAAGCCCTGCCGCACATGCTTTGCGTGACAAACATGATCCTGCACGGCATCGACACGCCCTCCAGCATCGTTCACGGGAACACCCTGGAACGCCCGTACAAGGACTACAGCGAAAAGGACCGCGTGAACGTCATCGTCACCAACCCACCGTTCGGTGGGATGGAAGAAGATGGGATCGAGAACAACTTCCCCTCCCACTACCGCACGCGCGAAACGGCCGATTTGTTCATGGCGTTGATCCTGCGACTGCTGAAAACAAATGGGCGGGCTGCCGTCGTCTTGCCGGACGGGTTCTTCTTTGGCGAGGGGATGAAATCACGGCTCAAACAGGCCCTTCTGGAAGAGGCGAACCTGCACACCATCGTTCGCCTGCCAAACGGTGTCTTTGCTCCCTATACCGGCATCAAGACCAACATCTTGTTCTTCACCAAAGGTACGCCGACCAAGGATGTCTGGTTCTACGAGCACCCATATCCAGAGGGCGTGACGAGCTACAACAAAACCAAGCCGATGAAGTATGAGGAATTCCAGACAGAGATCGATTGGTGGGGCGATGAGACGGATGGGTTCCAAGCGCGTGTCGAGACCGATCAGGCGTGGAAGATCAGCGCCGAAGATCTCGCGGCGCGGGGTTACAATTTCGACCTGAAGAACCCGCACGTTGGCGATGCGATCAATCACGACCCGGACGAACTGCTGGAAAACTTCGCTACCACCCAAAATGAAATCCAGGCGCTTCGCGACCAACTGAAGACGATCTTGTCCGACGCACTGAACGGGGCGCGCGCATGACGGACGTAAGCCAGCTGATCACCGAGCATCTGGACGTCTGGACCTCATCCGTCGAGAAGAAATCCGGTGCCGGACGCGGGAGTGGAAAACTCGTAAGTCTTCATGGGATACAGAGACTTCGCGAACTCATCCTCGGGCTTGCTGTGCGCGGGAAACTCGTTCCGCAAGAACCACAGGAGGGCAATGCTACCGATCTTTTGTCCGCACTTGCAGAAGAAAAGCGTGCAGCACTAGCTGAGGGGTTGATAAAGCCCGTAAGGGGAAAATTGGATGGGCCTGCGGATGTAGGATTTGAGCTACCGGAGAACTGGGCGGCTGTACGTCTAGACGAGGCCGCTTGGTCACAGGCTGGGTTCGCCTTTAAGTCTCGGAGCTTTAATGAAATCGGTGCGGGCTTCCCATTGATCCGCATTCGCGATGTCGGCAAAGAATTCAGTGGGACCTTTTTCGAAGGGCCGTACCGGGAAGAATTTTTGGTTCAGAACGGTGACTATCTAATCAGTATGGACGGCGAGTTTCGCGTCGCGCCATGGAGAGGACCTCTAGCCCTTTTGAACCAGCGAGTTTCAAGGCTGGTATTCTTTTCGGATCTCGTTGTCCCCGAATTCATAGCGATAGCTCTTCAATTTGAATTGAGCGCGCTGCAGGGAATAAAGGCATACACCACTGTGGACCATCTCTCTGGGGCGCAGATCGCTAGTTCCGCAATTCCTTTCCCGCCAACCGCCGAACAGCACCGCATCGTGGCCAAGGTGGATGAGCTGATGGGGCTTTGCGATACGTTGGAGGCGCAAGCCGAAGGCAGCCTCAAGGCGCACCAGACCCTCGTCGAAACCTGCCTTGCGGCCCTCGCAAACGGCCAAACCCCCGAAGACCTCGCCCAGAACTGGGCCCGCATAGAAGCCAACTTCGACGCTCTGTTCACAACTGAAGAAAGCATCGAAAAGCTTCGCCAGACGATCTACCTCCTTGCGATAAAGGGAAAACTTGTGGCGCAAGATCCCGATGAGGTGTCAGCCCAACATCTCCTTCAGGAAGTGGCCGACCGCCGGTTGGAACTTTTGGAGGCGGGATACCCAAACGAAAAAGAAGCCAAGACCCAGATCAAGAAATCGGAAAAACAGACCGTCCCGGAAGGATTGCAGGAACTCCCACCAGGTTGGGAATGGGCCACGCTCATGCAGGCGAGCCTGATGGTGATCGACTGCAAGAACAAAACCGCACCTTATTCAGAAGACGGCGTGCGCCTGATCCGCACTACCAACGTCCGAAATGGCCGTTTGAACGACACAGATCAAAAATACGTCGACGAAAAAACGTTCGAGGCCTGGAGCCTTCGCGCGAAACCCGAACCCGGCGACCTATTGATTACGCGGGAAGCCCCCATGGGGGAAGCCTGCCTGATACCAGAGGGTGAACGGCTGTGCTTGGGCCAAAGAATGATGCTCGCAAGGTTGGTCCCCGACACGATAAACAAGGATTACTTGCTCATCACGTTTCTTGCCCCGGACCTGATGGACCGTGTCCAAGACAAGCCGTTGGGAATGACTGTCGAGCATTTGAGGGTCGGCGGCGTCGAGACTCTATTGGTTCCTATTCCGCCCAAAGCGGAGCAAGCGCGAATTGTCGACCGCGTCCATCGCCTCGTCGCTTTGTGCGATGAGGTCAAGACAAGGGTTCAGATCGCACAAGGTCTCCAAAAGACTTTGTCCGATACGCTAGTCGAAAGAGCTGCTTGATCATGAGGTCCGCAAAAACCATTGGTGTTCTTTCACCCTGGCAAGACACCTCGGCAGGGCTCGCGCATGACTATTCATAAGATGAGTTGGTGCGACGAAGACCACCACGGGCACTTCGAGAAATTCTCGGACTTCAACGAGTGGCTGAACAGCGAGGACGGAGAAAAAATCCGGGACGAATTCGGGCTTGCCAAGCTTACCGATCCCAGCAAGGCGTTCTTTGCCGGAGACCGCGAAGCCTATGACCAGGCGTTCCGGGAATACAGAAAGGAAAGGCGGCACGAAGTCCTGTGCGAGCAGTTCTTCGCGGACACCTTTCCTGCCGAGGGTGACGACAACCACTGGTTTGAACTGAACCAGCGGCGCTTTGATCAACTCTTGGGCCGTTTGGCGACAAAGGACACACTTCCCTTCGTTGGCGCAGGGCTTTCCGTGCCCGGTGGTTTTTCGTCCTGGGAGGGGCATTTGTGGCACCAGGCAGAAACGGCTGGTCTGGAACGCGAAGCCGTTAAGGAACTGCTAAAGGAAGGCCAGTACGAGAGCGTCATCGAGCAAATTGTAGCCCTGCGAGGACGAGACGTGTTCGTGCAGGACATTCGCGACGAGTTTGACCGCAACGGCACAATACCGGACGTTGTCTTTCGGCTGGCAGAGCTCTTCTCGGATACGGTGGTTACGACGAACTACGACCGATTGATCGAACAAGCCTTCGAAACAGGTAATCCGGAACCTGTTCAGATCATCACAGGGGAGAACGCAACAGACTTCCCTGACGCGGAAAAGACGACCGTGGTCAAGCTACACGGCGACATTCGTCGCCCGGGCCACTGCGTCCTGAGCAAGGATCAGTACGACGCTGCCTATGGAGCGGGTGATATCGATCTGTCTCTGCCTATTCCGAAGCTGCTCGACTATTATTTCCGGAACAACAGCCTTCTGTTTCTCGGGTGCAGTCTGCACAACGACCGGACAATTCAGGTCTTCAAAGCGATCAAGGCGAGCCACCACGGCGACGATCTCCCACAACATTTCGTTGTCGAGTCTTGCCCAGAAAGCCTGGAGGAGCTGCGGGGCCGGAACGCCTTCCTGGCGAGCCTCGGCCTGACGGGGATTTGGTTTGAAACCAAACGCTATGAATGCGTCGAGGGTATCCTGAGACTCGCTCGGAACGAACTGGCCTACCGCGAAACTCAGTAGCTGGAGCAAGCAATGGCGCGGCGAAGAGCCTGCCATGATTTCAAGAAGTAAAACGCTGATTGGAATAGTTTGCCAATAAGCGCCGCACGTGCGATTCTTTTTGTGGAGGCTAGGGAGCACTGTATGGGAGAGCGCAGCAAAATCGAATGGACGCATCACACCTTTAATCCGTGGTGGGGGTGCGTAAAAGTCTCCGAAGCCTGCAAGAATTGCTACGCTGAGGCTTGGGCAAAACGGACCGGCCAAAGCGTCTGGGGTATCAATGCGCCGCGGCGCTTCTGTGGTGACGCTCATTGGGCGGAACCGGCAAAGTGGAACCGCAGGCTTGAGGGGACGGGCCGGCGCGAGCGGGTTTTCTGCGCGTCCATGGCTGACGTCTTCGAGGATCGCCCGGACCTAGTCGAAAGCCGGACGCGGCTCTGGAAGCTAATCGCCGAGACACCGAACCTCGACTGGCTCCTGCTAACAAAGCGGCCGGAGAACATCCTACGTTTCCTGCCGGAAAACTGGGGGCTTGGCTGGCCGAATGTGTGGCTCGGCACTACCGTCGAGCTTCAAACGCGCGCGGACGAGAACCTTCCGCACCTCGTGAACACGCCGGCTGTCGTGCGCTTCATCTCAGCGGAACCGCTCTTGGGCAATCTCGACCTCAAATCTTACCTGCCTAGCCTACACTGGGTAATAACCGGCGGTGAGAGCGGGCCGAGGGCGCGCCCCGCGAGCCCGACCTGGTTCCGCAATATCCATCTCCAATGCATGGAGGCGGAGGTTGCATTTCACTTTAAACAATGGGGCGATTGGGCGCCCGGTGATGGCGAAAACCTTGCTCGGAAGCGGCTCGAGCACGCTCAGGACGGGACGCCGATGATACGGCTCGGCAAGAAGCTCGCTGGCCGGGCGCTGGACGGCGAAACGCACGATGGGTTGCCACAGATCGCGATATAGCTTTGAACTGCCGCCATTTGGGAAAACGGGTCAGATTGTTGGACGAGTTATTATACGATGAGCGGGAGCAAACGAAAGCGAAGCACGACTTGCTTCGACGGTACCTTGAACGTTTCGCCTACAAGATCCTTCATGGATATGGCGCTGTCGATTTCATCGATGGCTTTTCTGGTCCATGGGAGAACAAGGACAGGACGAAGTTTCGCGACACATCTTTCGGCATCGCCCTCGACACACTGAACACCGTCGCCGCCAACCTCTCAGAACAGGGCAAAGAGGCAAAGGTAAGGTGCATCTTCAACGAGAAGGACTCCATTGCGGCGCAGGACCTAGCGGAATTCGTCGAGCGCGTTCGCCCAGAATTCCCGCATGTCGAAATCCACGCGCTCACTGGCAGCTTCGAGGACAACGCGCCCCGGATTGACCGCCTCGCGACCCATCCTTTCCGCCTCATCTTCGTGGATCCCACGGGGTGGACCGGTTATCCGCTTGACGCCCTCAAGACCATATGCCAGCGGCGATGCGAGCTGATACTGAACTTCATGCACGAACACATCCAGCGCCACCTTTACCACCCATCTGAAGACCGAGAGCGTTGGCTACGAGCCATTGTTGGAGACGATATTGCCGCCGAACTTGCGGGCCGGGAGCTGCCGGCGCAGGATATCCGGGCGGCTGTGCTCCGAATGTTCAAGACGGAACTGCGCTTCGCCTACGCTTGCCACTCGCCGATCGAGATGGTCGAGAAGCGGCGCCTGCATTTCAGCATGGTCTACGGCACCTCAGCTCCTGACGGCGTGTTTGTGCTCAGGGAAGTAGAGAAGAAGGCGCTACCGGACCATGAGTGGAAGGTGCAGGACCGGCGGGCGCGCGGCCAGCTCAGCATGTTCGACGACGAGGAGCACTCCCCGGGGCCATACGGCGCCATGAGAAGAAGGCACCTCGAAGACCTTCCGGCGCTCGTGACCGAGCTCGCCCAGTGCACAAAGGATGCGCCCAGAACTTTTGAGAGATTTGCCGCAACCTTCATGGAGAAGCACTATGTCTCACCGCCAGAAATCAAGAAGCAGATCGTAGAGTTGTCGAAGCAAAACCTCATCGAGCCTACCTGGAAGACGCGCAACAAGAACGCCCGCGTGCCGGACGCCAGCGACCTAATCGTCTGGAAAGCCGACGAGGTCACCTAGCATTCCTGCAGTCATAAGTTCGACGTTGGTTCCACCTTGCGAACGCCACCGGTGTCGAAGTGTTCAGCCGCATCTTCGGAAAAAGAAAGCAATTTCATTCGGTTGTAAGCTGTTCACCAAATTGGCGCAGTCATGAGGTCCGGAGAATATGGGCCCTGAGAGACCGCTTCCGGGCCACTTTGCGCTGGGACCGGTGCTCAGCCGGTCCCGCACAACCCTCGAAAACAACGGAAAAATCCGGCCGC
>NZ_RBVZ01000015.1 GCF_004000435.1 Alexandriicola marinus | reverse complement strand
ACCCTCGAGACGGTTTCCCGCCTACTCCCTTAGCAGGGGAGCGCCTTCGACCACTCGGCCACGTCTCCGTCGATCCGTTTATCGGGGGGGCGCGCGGGAAACAAGGCAAAAACCGAGGCAGTAGACGCGGGATTTTCGAAGGAGACAGCCCGGGAGGGTCGGAGCCACTGGTGAGGGCGCCAATGATTGCGCGCGTCCTGTCAGTTTTGTCGGTAAAGACGGGGCAGTGACATGGTGGACGAATTGGTGATCTGGTCGTCCGGGATCCCAGGTGGCAGGCAGCGTCCTGCCGGGACGGGGCGGCCGAAGAAATAGCCCTGACCGACAGCGCAGCCGAGCTCTTCGGCGATCTGTGCCTGGGCCAGGGTCTCGATCCCTTCGATCACGACGCCGAGATCAAGTGTTCTCGCGATGTCGACGACGGATGCAACGATCTCGCGGGCGACGGCCGAAGTCTCGAGATCGGTGACAAAGCTCTTGTCGAGTTTGAGTTCGTCGGTCGGCATCTGTCTGAGATACCCAAGTGAGGAATATCCCGTTCCGAAATCATCAAGCGACAGCCGACAGCCCAACTCCCTCAGTCTGTTCAGCTTTTTCGACACCGCGCCCCAGTCGCGCACCTCGACGCTTTCGGTCAGTTCGAGCGTCAGCTGTTCCGGGCGCAGACCCGATGCCTCGATCGCGGCCGCGACATGCGACTCGAGATCGGGTGAAGAGATGTGACGGCCTGACAGATTTATACTGACCGATACGTCCTTGCCGTGACGGGCGTTCCACTCCGCGACAGCACGGGTTGCCGCGCGTAGCATGAAACGATCGATCTCGATGATCAGGCCGCTTTCTTCGGCCAGAGTGATGAATTCCATCGGCATGATCAGGTCGCCTTCATGCCGCCAGCGGACCAGCGCTTCAAAGCCGACATGAGCGCCAGTGGCGAGCACGATCTTGGGCTGCAGCCAGACTTCGAGGTTCTCGTTCAGGATTGCCTGTTCCAGCGCATCCAGCCGGGCCCGCCGCTGTGACAACCGAAGGGCCATATCATCATCGAATTGCCGCATCTTGCCGCGTCCCGGTTCCTCCTTGGCGCAGTAAAGGGCGAAATCGGCGGCGCGGCTGAGGCTTGCCGATGAGACGACCTCTGTTTCGGCGAGCTTGGCCGCCGATGCGATGCCGATCGACAGGCGTGGCAGGATCCGGCTTCCGGAATGCTCGATCGGGACAGTCGCCTGGGGAATCAGCTTGGCGGCAAACCTTTCCAAAGTGCGATGATGCGAGAGGGGAAGCAACAACGCGAATTCATCACCCGCAAGTCGGGCCGCACAGCCGCCATGTTCTTCGGCGATACGGCGAACACCTTCGGAGACCCGGCACAAGACGGCGTCACCGGCCTGATGACCGTGAAGGTCGTTGATCTGCTTGAAATCATCGAGATCAAGGTAGACGAGCGACCACCGGCGTCCCTGCCCGATCTGACGAAGACCCTCGGACCTGTCGAAAAGCTCTTCGAGCCGGTCTGTGAACCATGCCCGATTGTGCAGGCCGGTCAGGGAATCATGGTAGGCGAGATGCGCCACCCTGCCTTCGGCCGCGCTGCGCAACCGCCGCGCAATGACTTCCCGGCGCAAGAGGCAAAGCGCGGTAACCGCCACCAGCAGATTGAGCGCGATGAACGTCGAATGCCGTCGGGCCATCTCGCCGAGAGAGCCGGCCGTTCCGGCAAAGGCCGCAGCCTGATCGTTATGTTTGTCCTCGAGATATCGGATCAGATGCGCATGGGCATCTGCGGCCGCTTCATCCAGGTCACGGGCAAGATCCGCTGTATCGTCGACGCCGGCGCCAAGGGCGGCGTCCGCCAGATCGATCACATTCCACAGACTGGACAGGGCCCGAAGCCCCTCTTCCGGGACATCGTTCTGTTCCATGATCCCTTGAAGAGTGTCTGCCCGGACAAAGAGGATATCGAGGGCGACCTCGAATTCCGAACGCAAATCGTCGTTCAACGCGCCCTCGGCTGCAGCCCGGTTCACGATCGAGGTCACGCGATAGAGATCGGAGACCGTGATGGCGCCATTTCGGATCGAAGGGCCGTCGATGATCTTTCGGGCCTCCCCCAGAAGATCTGTCGACCTCGCGACATAGAGGATGCTGCTGGCCGAGATCAGGGCGAAAATCGTTGCAAGAACAGTCACGCCGAACCGCGACGCCAATCCGTCAAGAAGTCTTGAAATGAACTGATCCAAATGCTGCATGCTGCACCGGTTCAATCGGCGGAACGGATCCTGGCGGCCATCCAGACGAGATGCTGGGTCGTGATGGCCTCCTCGGATTCGAGAACCTGCATCGGGACCACGAACTGGATCGGACCACGCGCGCGTCGACTGTGGGGCCGGCCATCGACGCGGGTTGCAATCATGATCGCACCGGTCTCCCAGGCGGCACGGCCGATCTCGCTGACATAGTCGTTTTCGGCAAGGACAAAGACACCCTCGACCTGATCGAGCCCGTGACGCGCAAGCAGATCCACTAGGAGCACGCCCTCGAAGAGGGCCGGCTCTTCGCGCCATGGCGTCGTCGTCCGGAGCGCATAGGTTGGCAGCCCCTCCAGTTCGGTAGGGCCATAGACATGTTCGACACCGCCACTGTCGACGATGGTCAGCGTGGCATCGGAATGCGCGATCGGCGTCAACTCGACCGGCTGAAAGGCTGGGTTCGGCACCGCCTGCGCGACAGCCGAAATCGGAAGGGCGAATGCGGCACCAAGCGCCGCCGTGAGCAGGAAATACTTCATGGCTAGGGCCTCCTTCTGGCTACGGAGGCAACATCTCAGCCAAGGCTTTTGGCGAGGTTAAGCACCACGCCAAAAGCTACAATTGTCTATATATTCCCGGTTTTGGACATCTGCCGGCCCTGACGGGCGTCAAAGCATGGCGTGGGACCGGCCCTTGGCCTTCGTCAGGTATTGAACAGGAAGTGCATCACGTCGCCATCCTTGACGATGTAGGCCTTGCCCTCCGCGCGCATCTTGCCAGCCTCTTTGGCCGCGGCTTCGCCACCGAGCCCCACGAAATCCTCATAGGCGATCGTCTCGGCCCGGATGAAGCCCTTCTCGAAATCGCCATGGATCACACCAGCCGCCTGGGGGGCCGACGTTCCCTGCCGGATCGTCCAGGCGCGGGCCTCCTTGGGCCCGACGGTGAAATAGGTCTGAAGGTTCAAAAGCTCGTAGCCGGCCCGGATCAACCGGTCGAGACCCGGTTCCTCCAGCCCCATCTCGGCCAGGAACATCTCCTGTTCGTCGGCATCAAGCTGGCTGATCTCTTCCTCGATCTTGGCCGAGATGACGACATGGGAATTGCCCTCGGCCGCGGCCATTTCGGCCACTCTCGCGGATTGCGCATTGCCGGTTCCCGCCGACTCCTCCTCGACATTGCAGACATAGAGCACCGGCTTCGATGTCAGAAGCTGAAGCATCTTCCATGCCTTGATGTCTTCGTCGGCCACCTCGACGGTGCGGGCGGGCTTGCCTTCTTCGAGAACCGCTTGCGCGGCCTTCAGAAGCCGTTCATGCTCGACGGCTTCCTTGTCTCCGCCGCGCACCTTGCGGACGATATTCTGAAGCCGTTTCTCGATGCTCTCGAGATCGGCAAGCATCAGTTCGGTCTCGATCACCTCGGCATCCGCGACCGGATCGACCCGACCCTCGACATGGGTGACGTCGCCATCCTCGAAGCAGCGCAGCACATGGGCGATGGCATCCACCTCGCGGATATTGGCGAGGAACTGATTGCCAAGCCCCTCGCCCTTCGAGGCGCCCTTCACCAGCCCGGCGATATCCACAAAGGTCATCCGGGTGGGAATGATCTGTTTCGATTTCGCGATATCGGCGAGTTTGTCGAGCCGGGCATCGGGCACGGCCACATCGCCCACATTCGGCTCGATCGTGCAGAACGGGAAGTTCGCCGCCTGCGCCGCCGCCGTCTTGGTCAGCGCGTTGAAAAGCGTGGACTTGCCGACATTCGGCAATCCGACGATACCCATCCTGAAACCCATTTCGGCACTCCCATCAAGATTTGCCGCGCTTCTATGGGCGAAACCGCCCGGTCGCAAGGTGAACCTAGACGCAGGGCCGGGCAAGCACGCGTCTATCGGCCGATGCGTGGCGAACGACCGTTGGGCCAAGATCCATTGCACCGACGCCTGTTTTGGGCCAAACCGGGCCGAACCAGATCCGGAGGCCCATATGACCCGCATCGACGCCAAGTTCGAAACCCTGAAACAAGAGGGGAAAAAGGCGTTCGTGGCCTATGTGATGGCCGGCGATCCCGATTATGAAACCTCGCGAGAGATCGTGCTTGGCCTGCCGGCCGCGGGCGTCGACGTGATCGAGTTGGGCGTGCCGTTCACCGATCCCATGGCCGATGGCCCGACGATCCAGCTGGCTGGCCAACGCGCGCTGGCCGGTGGGCAGACGCTGGAAAAGACGCTCCAGATCGCCCGCGACCTGCGCAAGATCGACGACACGACACCGATCGTTCTGATGGGGTATTACAATCCGATCTACAATCGCGGGGTCGACACCTTCCTTGCCGATGCGAAAGAGGCCGGCATCGACGGGCTGATCGTGGTGGACCTTCCGCCCGAAGAGGATGACGAACTTTGCATTCCCGCGCAGAAGGCCGGGCTCAACTTCATCCGGCTGGCCACGCCCACAACCGATGACGCGCGGCTGCCAAAGGTGCTCCAGAACACCTCGGGCTTTGTCTATTACGTCTCGATCACAGGGATCACGGGGGCGGCCAACGCGCAGGCGACCGATGTCGGACCCGAGGTTGCCCGGATCAAGGCGTCGACCGATCTGCCGGTCATCGTGGGGTTCGGGATCAAGACGCCCGAAGCCTCCGAAGCGATCGCCTCGGTGGCGGATGGCGCCGTCGTCGGGTCGGCGATCGTTGAACGGATCGCCCGCAAGGACAGCCCGGCGGACGTGCTGAAGTTTGTGGCCGATCTTGCCGAAGGTGCGCACAGGGCATGAACGTTCTCAGGCGGTACTTCGGTTTCGTGGCGGGCTTGTCGATGGTGTTGATGGTTCTGGCCCCGATCATCCAGATCGCCGCTGAAATCGTTTATCGCTTCCGCGAAGGGGACTGGGCCCGGTTCGATCTGGCCAGCGTGGCGCCCGGGCTTACCGCTCCGCTTCTTGATCAGAATGCCGGGACGATGACCGGTCTTCTGCTGGACCTCTTCTTCGACATGTGGCTGTGCTTTCCGGTGATCGCGGTTCTTCTGCTGATCTGGGTCGTCCACGGCGGGATCCGGGTCGCCCTCGACTAAGATCGTGCGGCATCAGCGCTTCTTGTCAGGAAGTCACCGCATTGGTAAGCAAACCTAACCAATCCCGCCGAAAGCCCTGCAAATGACCGTCATCACCTGCATCGAAGACCTCAAGCGCATTCACAAGCGCAAGACCCCGAAGATGTTCTTCGACTATTGCGAAAGCGGCAGCTGGACGGAACAGACATTCCGCGAGAACACCTCGGATTTCGACAAGATCCGCCTGCGCCAACGCGTGGCCGTCGACATGTCGAACCGGTCAACCGCCACGAAAATGGCCGGGCGGGACGTGGCGTTTCCCACGGCGCTTGCCCCGGTAGGGATGACGGGAATGCAGACCGCCGATGGCGAGATCAAGGCCGCCCGCGCCGCCGAGAAGTTCGGCGTTCCGTTCACCCTGTCGACCATGTCGATCTGCTCGATCGAAGATGTCGCCCGCGCGACCAAGGCGCCGTTCTGGTTCCAGCTTTATGTCATGCAGGACGAGGAATTCGTCGACAACATGATCAGGCGGGCCAAGGATGCGGGCTGCGATGCGCTTGTCCTGACGCTTGATCTGCAGATCCTCGGGCAGCGGCACAAGGACCTCAAGAACGACCTGAATGCCCCGCCCCGGCTCACCCTCAAGAACATGATCGACATCGGCTTTCCCACCCGGTGGGAATGGGCGATCGGCATGTTGGGCACCCATCGCCGCACGTTCCGCAACATCGTGGGCCACGCCAAGGGGGTATCGAACCTCAACAGCCTGATGAGCTGGACACAAGAGCAGTTCGACCCGCGCCTTGATTGGGAAAAGATCGCCAAGATCAAGGAAAAGTGGGGCGGCAGGCTGATTCTGAAAGGCATCCTCGATGCCGAAGATGCGAAGAAGGCCGTCCAGATCGGCGCCGATGCGATCATCGTGTCGAACCATGGCGGACGACAGCTGGATGGTGCGCTGTCGTCGATCCGCGTCCTGCCCTCGATCGTCGAGGCGGTTGGCGATCAGACCGAAGTCTGGCTCGACAGCGGCATCCGCTCGGGTCAGGACGTGCTCAAGGCGATTGCGATGGGCGCAAAGGGCACGATGATCGGCCGGTCCTACATCTATGGGCTTGGCGCGATGGGAGAGCAGGGCGTGACGAAGGCGCTGGAAATCCTGCAAAAGGAATTCGACACCTCGATGGCGCTTTGCGGCCGAAGAACGATCGAGGAAGTCGACCGCGACATTCTGCTTGTTCCCCGGGATTTCGCAGGCGACTGGGCCTGACCCGCTTGATGCGACCCCAGCTTGCAGACTAGGCTCGACCGTTCAGGAGCCGGGGTCGAAATGGCAAAGCGCGTCCGAAAATCAGGCAAAGGAACGTCGGACCCGGGACCGGCGGGGACGGCGCCGGGCATCTCGGACGACCGCCTGTTCGCCCTGCGCTGGCGACGCGCCCGCAAGGAACTGATCGGTCCGCTGGGTCGCCTTTATGGTGGTGACACCGAAATCGACCCCCTGCTCGACCGGCTTCGTGGTCTGCTGGATCGCCATTGGCAGGAGCGGCCCACCGATCTGCGCCTTCTTGATCTGGAACGCGATCTGAATCCCGACTGGTTCCTCTCCGAAGAGATGGTGGCCTATGTCTTCTACATCGACAGGTTCGCGGGCCGGGTCAGCAACATCGCGGCGCAGATACCCTATCTGAAATCCCTGGGCGTGACCTATGCCCATATGATGCCCTGCCTCAAGCCGCGCCCCGGTGCATCCGATGGCGGCTATGCGGTCGAGGATTACCGTGAGATCAATCCCGACCTCGGCACCATGGCCGAATTCCAGATGACCGCGATGCAGCTTCGCGCCAGCGGGATCAGCCCCTGCATCGACATGGTCCTGAACCACACCGCCAAGGAACACGACTGGGCCGTGAAGGCCCGCGACGGCGATCCGTTCTATCAGGCCTTCTACCGCATGTTCGACGACGACCGCCTGCCCAAGGCCTATGAGCGCACGCTGGTCGAGATCTTCCCCGATCAGGCCCCGGGTAACTTCACCTTCTACCCCGATATCGGTCCGACCGGGAAATGGGTCTGGACGACATTCAATGAATACCAATGGGATCTGAACTGGGAAAACCCGGAGGTTTTCCTCGCCATTCTCGACACGATGCTGTTCCTCGCCAACAAGGGGGTCGAGATCTTCCGGCTCGATGCCGTGGCCTTCATGTGGAAAAAACTCGGGACAGGGTGCCAGAACCTGCCGCAGGTGCATGACATCCTCAAGGCGCTGGTTCAGGCGATCCGGGTGTCGGCACCCGCCGTCATCCACAAGGCCGAGGCGATCGTGGCGCCCGCCGATCTGGTCCCCTATCTGGGCACAGGGCGCTATGCCGGGAAGGTGTCCAACCTTGCCTATCAGAACAGCCTCATGGTGCAGTATTGGTCCGCGCTGGCCTCGCGCGACACGCGGCTGATGACCCATGTGATGGGCAGCCGATTCCCCGAAAGTTTTCGCCGCGCGACATGGGCCACCTATATCCGGTGCCACGATGATATCGGCTGGGCGATCACGCCCGAGGACACGGCCGCGATCCCGGGGATGGAAGCCAAGGACCATCGCCGGTTCCTCGCGGATTTCTATAACGGCACCTTTCCGATGTCCTTCGCCCGGGGTGCGGATTTCCAGTCGAACCCCGAGACGGGCGACAGGCGGACCAACGGGTCCTTCGCGTCCCTCGCAGGGCTCGAGGCCGCTCTCGAACGCAATGACCCCGACCAGATTGACCTGTCGATCCGCCGCATCCTGATGGGGCACGCCCTGATCGCAAGCTATGGTGGTATTCCGCTGATCTACATGGGCGACGAGATCGGGATGCTGAACGACCGGTCCTATCTCGATGATCCGTCCCTAGCCGATGACGGGCGCTGGATGCACCGCCCCGTGATGGACTGGCCGGCGACCGAGACGACGACAGGCCCCGCCGCGCGCATCCTCGAGGGTACGCGCCATATCATGGCCACCCGCAAGGCGGCGCCCCAACTGGCCTCGGATGTGCCGACACATGTGATCGACACCGGCCTTTCGGGCCTGTTCGCCTTTGCGCGGCCCGCCGACGACCGGACGCTGACCTGCCTGTTCAATTTCACCGAGACCTCGATCGCAGTTCCCCTGACCCTGTGCGGGATCGACGCGGGCGCCACCCTCCTTGATATCCTGAGCGGCGAGACTGCCCCTGTCGAAGATGGCGCCCTGCACGTCGCGCCCTATGCGGCATTGTGGTTGCGCGCCGCGGCCTGAATCCCGCGCCTCGCCGCTTTACCCCAAGGTCGCGTGGCGCTAGATGATCGGGATGCCCGCCGAGGAGGACGCACCATGCCCGACGACCTGATCAACAGCTTCATGACCGGCCCGGACGAAAAGGGCCGCTTTGGCGATTTCGGCGGACGGTTCGTCTCGGAAACGCTGATGCCGCTGATCCTTGCGCTCGAGGCCGAGTACGAACGGGCCAAGACCGATGACAGCTTCTGGGCCGAGATGGATTATCTCTGGAAGCATTACGTGGGCCGCCCCTCGCCTCTGTATCATGCCGAACGGCTGACAGAGCGGCTTGGCGGGGCCAAGGTCTATATGAAACGCGACGAGCTGAACCATACCGGCGCGCACAAGATCAACAACGTTCTGGGGCAGATCCTTCTGGCCCGCCGCATGGGCAAGAAACGCATCATCGCCGAGACGGGCGCCGGTCAGCACGGCGTGGCGACCGCTACGGTCTGCGCAAAGTTCGGCCTGCAATGCGTCGTTTACATGGGCAAGCATGATGTCGAACGGCAGGCGCCGAACGTGTTCCGGATGCGGTTGCTGGGCGCCGAGGTGATCCCCGTCACCTCCGGCCGCGGCACGCTGAAGGACGCGATGAACGATGCGCTGCGCGATTGGGTCACCAATGTGCGCGACACGTTCTATTGCATCGGCACGGTTGCAGGGCCGCACCCCTATCCGGCGATGGTCCGCGATTTCCAGTCGATCATCGGCAAGGAAGCCAAGGAACAGATGATGGAGGCCGAGGGCCGCCTTCCCGATACGATCATTGCCGCGATTGGCGGCGGGTCGAATGCGATGGGCCTGTTCTACCCCTTCCTCGATGACAAGGAGGTCTCGATCATCGGCGTCGAAGCCGGTGGCCGGGGCGTCGATGAAAAGATGGAACATTGCGCCTCTCTGACGGGGGGACGCCCGGGCGTTCTGCACGGCAACCGCACCTACCTGCTTCAGGATGATGACGGGCAAATCCTCGAAGGCTATTCGATTTCGGCCGGCCTCGATTACCCAGGCATCGGGCCCGAGCATTCCTGGCTTCACGAGATCGGACGCGCCAAATACGTCTCGATCACCGACCGGGAGGCGCTGGACGCCTTCCAGCTGTGCTGCGAGACCGAGGGAATCATCCCCGCGCTCGAACCTTCGCACGCTCTGGCCCATGTCAAAAAGATCGCTCCGGGGCTGCCCAAGGACCACATCATCTGCATGAACATGTGCGGCAGGGGCGACAAGGACATATTCACCGTGGCCAAACATCTGGGTTTCGACATGTCCGATACCGAGGGCCGCGACGCGGATTGATCGGCAGGATCAGGAAATATCGAAGGGCCCCAACCGGGGCCCTTTTTCGTTTATGCCGCCGTTTCTTCCTTGCGGACAGGCACATAGGGCGCAGCAACTTGAACCGAACAACCGGTTCTGACCACGAAAACAGGCATCTAAACCCGGGTTTATGCCTCTCGTTCCCCGGTTTATCGCACCGAAGCTAAACCCGTGATCAATAGAGACGTCGGCGATGGTCGTGCATCCATCGACCCCAAGGCGGCGTGCCACCCTCTCGGGTCGTTGCCTGCTCAACTTAACAAGCAAGGACATGTCCAAATGAAACTCAAGCTTCTGACCACCACCGCCGCCATCGCAATCGCCGCCAGCGTTGCCTTCGCGCAATCCTCAACTGACCAGATCGTGAGTCAACTTCAGGCCCAGGGCTTTACCCGGATCGAAATCAAGGAGGGCCCGACCCAGATCAAGGTCGAGGCCATTCGCGGCACCACCAAGGTCGAATATGTCTATGACAACAGCACCGGCGAGTTGATCAAGAGCGAGGTCGAACGCGTCTCTTCCGATGACGACACCTCGCCCGGAATCCAGATCCGCACGGAAAGCGATGACTTCGTCGACGACGACGATGACGACGGGTTTGACGACAGCGACGATGACAATGATGATGACGATGATCGTGGTGGCCGTGACGACGACGATGATGATGACCGCAACGACCGTGACGACGATGATGATGACGGCGATCGCGGCGGCCGCGACGATAACGACGACGACAATGATGATGACGATGACGACGATCGTGGTGGCCGTGATGACAATGACGACGACGATGATCGCGACGACCGTGACGACGACGATGACGACGATTGAGTCGGCTGGAATTCCGGTCGCAGCTCTCGTCCCTATTCACTTTAAGAGTTGAGATCGGAAACAACGGCCATGTCAAAACGTTCCCTTAAACTGGCCGTCGCGCTCGCCCTGGGGCTTTTCCCCGGGGCGAGTTTCGCTCAGACGGCCGAAGAATCGATCATCTCCCAACTCAGCCAACAAGGCTTTACCAATATCTCCGTCAGCAGAACCCTGCTGGGCCGCACCCGGATTCAAGCCACCAGCTCATCTCTCAGGCGAGAAATCGTGTTCGACCCGACGACAGGCGTTATCCTGCGTGACTATTGGAGAGACCTCGACGATGATGATGACGACGGCAATCGCCTGATCAATCCCCGCAGCTCTTCGGGCGGCACCGGCACGGCTCCCTCTCCCTCCTCGCCGAACGACGATGATGATGATAATGACGACGCCGGCAGCAGTCCTGCCCCGGCGAGCAATGACGATAACGATGACGATGACGATGACGACAGGCGCGACGATGATGACGATCGGGACAACGATCGCGATGACGACGATGACGGGGACGACAGGGACGACAGGGATGATGACGATGATGATGACTGAAGGACAAAGGTCCGGTAACGGGCCGTTGAACCGGTGAGCAGACCCTACGGAATAGTCATCGTTCTGATCGTGCAAGGCATCTGTGCGATCTTGTTCCTGTTGAACACGTTCAGTTCCTTCTTGGGCTGGGCCCCGGTCCCATGGACCCTCTACGAGTTCATCGAGATCGGTGCCGCTGTCGGGCTGGTCCTCGGCAGTGCACTGGGGGCTGTGGCATTGCGGCGGAGCCTGGCCCGCACCGCCCGCGTCGAGGCGCAACTTCGCGCCGCGTCGGGGGCCTTCGGTGAGCTTTTGCAGGAACGGTTCACCGAGTGGGGTCTTACCCCGGCCGAACGGGATGTCGCGCTTTTCTCGATCAAGGGCATGTCGATCCAGGAGATCGCTGCACTTCGGTCAACATCGGACGGCACGGTCAAGGCCCAGACCAATGCGATCTATCGCAAGGCAGGCGTTTCCGGCCGCCCGCAACTGTTGTCGCTGTTCATCGAAGACCTGATGGAGGGCCCCGTCGGCGGGCCGAAAATCGGAGAGACAGAGGCAGCGCCACAGATCGAAACGACGCGGGCGGCAGGCTAACTCTCTCCCATCGCGTTGCTTTCCAGAACCTCCAGAGGAACGATATCCAACGCGTTCCGATGTGTGGCGACGAGATTGACCTTGGGCGCGCACCCTTCGTCATGGGCCTGGGCAAAGCGACTTGCGCACAGGCACCAGTGATCCCCCGGCTTGAGCCCCGCAAAGCCGAACTCCGGCCGTGGTGTCGACAGGTCGTTGCCCACGTATTTCGAAAAGGCGAGAAACTCGGCCGTCATCACGGCACAGACGGTATGGCTTCCCCTGTCTTCGGCACAGGTGTCGCAGGCCCCGTTCCGGAAAAAGCCGGTCAAAGGCTCATAGGAACAGGGGGCAAGAGGTCCGCCAAGGACGTTGATCGATGGATCCTTTTCCATTTCGGGGCCTCCGTCATTGCTGTGGGTCTCTCCAACCCTAGCACAAACTCGCGCCGTGTCAGGCCTCTCCCGACCAGTCGATCCAGCGGCCATGAAAATCGGCGCGCCCGAGGGCCAGAACCACGTCACCGGGCCAGAGCCTGAGCGTCAGAACGGCGCCGGGCTGCGTGCCATCGTTTTCCATCGAAAACCACGCAAGCGGGGTCTGATCGGTGGCCTTGGCACCGGCCGCCTCGATCATGCGGGCGCCCCGGGCCTGACTGTCAGACGGGAAGTATTGCCACGCGATCGTGGTGTAGACGAAGCGCAGCCGCCCGATGGACGGTCTCAGCAACCACCTCTCGAGCCAGTCGATCGCATCGGCGCGGGTCACCTCGGCCTCGGCCGCCGCGATGGCGGCCTGTGTCAGCTCCAGCCGTTCCGGTTGATCCGCCCAGAGATAGGCCATCAGTCGCAGGCGGCCCTCTGCCATGCGGGGATCAAGCGGGTTGAGATCGACCCCTTCCCTGCGCGCAATCTGCACTGGCTGTGGGTCGGGGGCCGGCCCCGTCCAATGCGGGGCAAGTTCAAGAACCGGATCGTCCGGGCCGAGAAGGGTTCCGCCTGCATCAAGGCGAAACCTGTCCCACATGAGGTTGAGCCCGGCACTCGCCCCCAACTCCGCAACATCCATCGGCAGCCCGAAACGTCCCGCCGCCACATGAGCCGCCGGGATGATCGCCGCCGAGCGCCGGACCTCGTTCGTCTGGGGTGCGCTGTCGATGAAACGCCCGATGAACTCGGCCTCATCGCTCAGCGCCAGTTCGACCGCCGACCAGAGTTCGGACAGCTTCACCGTGGCGGGCGGATAAACCGCGTCGAGCCCTGCATGGCCCTGCAGCCGCAGGGCATGAAGCGCCCCGCACAGCCGCAACGGAACCGACGCATCCCGCGGGCCGAGCAACCCGTCCCAGTCGAAGAGCCGGTCTGCCAGAGGCGTGCCCCGTTGCAGCCGCTCGGACAACAGATCGCACAGTTGCCCCATGAATGGGGAGCCTAGGCTGCGGCAGGCGCGTGCCTGATCCGCGAAAGCCTCTTTCAGGCGGCGGTCGCCGATCATCGGAACCTGTCGACCAGCTTCTGCAGCGGGCTTCGACTATCCTCCTCGGACGAGACATCTGCCTTGGGCGTATCTTCGGCTTTCGGAGGGGCGGTGGTCTTGGGGGCAGGGTTTGCCCCCGTTGAATGGGCCTTGCCCGTGCCGCTGCGCGCCGGGTTCATCCGCAAGGCAACCGCGTTGAGGAATTTTGCCCCGTCACCATCGGCAAGAAACGCCGCGCCGTCCGAAATCCCGCGCATCAGGTCGTCCAGCCACTCCTGCTCCACCTTGGCAAAGTCGCGCAGGACATAACCCGGAACGGCATCCTTGTGGCCCGGATGACCAACGCCCAGCCGGACCCGGTCATAATGCGGGCCGATGTGACTGTGGATCGACCGCAGCCCGTTATGGCCCGCGTGACCGCCCCCCGCCTTGAGCCTGATCTTGCCGGGAGCCAGATCGATCTCGTCGTGAAAGACGGTCAGGTCGGTGGACTCGAGCTTGTAGAATTTCAGCGCCTCGCCAACCGATTGACCGGACAGGTTCATGAAGGTCTGCGGCTTCAGGAGGATGATCTTTTCCGACCCCAGCCGCCCTTCCGAGACAAGCGCCTGGAATTTCTGGCGCCATGGCCCGAATCCATGATCTTCCGCGATCCGGTCGACGGCCATGAAGCCGATGTTGTGCCGGTTGCCGGCGTATTTGTCGCCCGGGTTTCCGAGGCCTGCGAATATCTTCATGCGATCCTCCGCGAGAACTCCCCCGCTATATCCCGCCAAGCAGGGCCCCGCAAATGCCCGCAACCGGCAGAAGGCCCCAGATCGGTATGCGCAGGCGGAACACGAGCACCGCGCTGAGCGCGGCGAGGATGGGAACACGCCAATCCAGCGTCGACCAGTCAGGCCACCACAGCCCGACAGGGCCCGTGCGCGCGACCTCGGCAAAGGTCACGTGCAGCGCGAACCAGACCGAAAGGTTCAGGATCACGCCCACGACAACGGCGGTGATACCCTCCATCGCGCCCCTCAGCCGCGCAGACGCACCAAGCTGATCGAGATATGGCGCGCCCGCGAAAATCCAGACAAAGCACGGCGCGAACGTGGCCCAGAGCGTGACAAGACCGGCCAGAACCCCCATCCAGGCCCCCCCTGTCCCGTGGCCTGCGAGGTAGCCCACGAACTGCGTCACAAGGATCAGCGGCCCCGGGGTCGTTTCGGCCAGACCCAGACCATCGAACATCTGGCCCGCGCTGATCCAGCCCTGCCCCGCCACGACCTCCTGCGCCATATAGGCCAGAACCGCGTAGGCCCCGCCAAAGGTGACAACGGCCAGCCACGAGAAGAACAGGGCGATCTCGCCCAGAAGCGCGCTCCCGGTGGCCCAGGTGACAAGGGCCAGAGGCCCGGCCCAGATCAACACCCCGAGGATGACAGTCCTGAGCGTCTGTCCGAAGCGAACAGGCTTGGCCGCGGGCCGGGCGTCATCCCGGCGCGCGCGTGTCACCCCCCACACCGCACCGAACAAGAGGACAAGCGGGAACGGAAGGGCCAGCACGAAGATCGCGGCGAAAGCCAGCAGAGCGGCCAGTTTGTGCCCCACCGTGGGCAAGGCCCGCCCGGTCAGCCGGATCAGGGCCTGCACCACGATCACGAGAACCGCGGCCTTGATCCCCAGAAACAGGCTTTCGACGAGGGGAACCGTGCCATAGGCCGCATAGGCCGCCGCAAGCGCAAAGATGATCAGCGCGCCGGGCAGAACGAACAGGGTTCCGGCGATCAGCCCGCCTGCCGTCCCGCGCAGCCGCCAGCCGGCATAGGTGGCAAGCTGCATCGCCTCGGGACCGGGCAGCATCATGCAAAAGCCCAGCGCAGCGGTGAAATCACGCTCGGTGATCCATGCCTCTTCGTCCACCAGAACGCGGTGCATGAGCGCGATCTGCGCTGCCGGTCCGCCGAATGAGAGCAGGCCGATCCGACCGAAGGCCCGGGCAAGCCGCCCGAGGGATACAGGCTGTGGGTCAGGCGACATGATCACGAAAACGGATGCCGTTGCCTGATGTCCGGATTGTGCATCGCCTGTTGCCCCTTCGTCGCCCGTTTCGGGATCAAACATCCGCAATGTAACGACACGGCGAAAGACAGGCACGCACAAGAAAAAACGGGGCCCGACGGGCCCCGTTCTCGATCACTTGTCCAAGGTCCGGGATTACTCCTCGGCGGCCTCTGCCTCTTCGGCATCGGCTTCCGCTTCTGCGTCGGACGCACGAAGCCCGGACGGAGCAGAGATATTGGCGATGACGAAGTTCCGGTCGATCGTCGGGGTTGCCCCCTCGGGAAGCGGAATGTCAGAGATGTTGATCGTGTCACCGACTTCCAGCCCCGTCAGATCACAGGTGATCGATTCGGGGATATCGCCGGCGATGACGCTCAGCTCGACCTCGGGACGCACAACCGTCAGAACACCGCCACGCTTGATGCCCGGGGCGTCTTTCTCGTTGATGAAATCAACGGGAATGAACAGGCTTACGCGGCTCGTGCGACGCAGGCGCATGAAGTCGACATGGGTCGGAAGGTCTTTCACCACGTCACGTTCGACCGCACGGCAGATGACACGCACGTCGTCGTGCCCTTCAACCTTGAGGTTGAACAGCGTGGCCATGAAACGGCCTGCGCGCAGCATCTTGATCAGTCGGTTGAAGGGAATGTTGATGGGGAGCGGATCTACACCGCCACCATAAACAATGCCAGGAACGTCGCCATTGCGGCGAGCTTGACGGGCGGCCCCCTTGCCTGTCCCCGTCCGTTCCGTGGCGATCAGATCGGGGATCTCACCAGCCATGGGATATTTCCTTTGTGTAAGTGGCCAGTCCTCCAAGGGTGTACCGGCCTGTGAAGTCGCGCGTATAGGATGGTTTGCGCCCTTTGAAAAGACCCAAATCCGGGGGGCCGCGATGCCGGACAATCGCCCTTGGATCAGGCGCGGGCGGCGGCCACGAAGGCCTGCATCCTTTCGGCGTCCTTCACGCCAGGTGCGGATTCGACGCCCGACGCCACATCGACCTGCCTTGCACCCGTCAGGGCGATGGCCTCGGCGACGTTGTCGGGGGTCAGACCACCGGCGAGCATCCACGGAACAGGCCAGCGCCGTGCGGAAATCAGGCGCCAGTCGAAAGTCAGGCCGTTGCCCCCGGGAAGGACGGCATCCTTGGGCGGCTTGGCATCGACAAGGATCTGATCGGCGACCTGCGAATAGAGATCGAGCTTTTCCAGATCGTCGGACGAAGCGACGCCCACGACCTTCATGACCGGCAAACCATGGCGCGCCCGCAAGTCCCGCACCCGGTCCGGACTTTCCGTTCCATGCAGTTGCAACATGTCGAGGGGAACGCGCCCGACGATCTGGTCGAGCATGTCATCAGAGGCATCGACCACGAGCGCTACCTTGGCGACCCCGATGGGCACGTCGACCGCAAGGTCTCTCGCCTCGTCAATGGTCACGGATCGCGGGCTGCGGTCAAAGAAATTGAACCCCAGATAGGCGGCGCCCGCCTCGCAGGCAGCCGCAACCGATTCGGCCGTTCGCAGGCCGCAAATCTTGATACGGATGTCGCGCATGGCGCCTAGCGAGAGGATTCGGCCGACTCGAGCAGGGCCAGAACCTCGTCCTTTCCCTCGGTCTTCGAGGTTCTCAGACGGCCGACTTCGCGTTCGAGGCGAATTACCTCGCGGCCCTTTTCACGCGCTTCTGCCCTGATCCGGCCTTCGCGGAGCCATTCCCAGAAGAACCCGATCAACAGGCCCGCCGCGACGCCAAGGAAGATCACGACATAGAGCGGCAGGGTGATATCAGGCGACACGCCGATCAGGTTGCCGAACACCTCGGGCATGGCACGCAATGTCACCTCGCCCCGGTTCGCGAGGCCCACGATGATAAGGCAAATGCCGACAATGGCCCAAAAGGCGTAACGTATTGTTTTCATTTCACTCTCTTAATTTCCGTTCAGGCGGTCGCGCAGAAGTTTCCCGGTCTTGAAGAAGGGGACATGTTTTTCCTCGACCTCGACCGCCTCACCCGTGCGCGGGTTGCGGCCTATCCTGGGGTCACGACGTTTTACGGAAAAGGCGCCAAAACCGCGCAGCTCTACCCGGTTGCCATTGGCCATCGCCTCGGTGATCTCGTCGAAGATGGTCGACACGATCCGATCCACGTCCCGCTGAAACAAATGCGGATTCTCATCGGCGATCTTTTGAATGAGTTCGGACCTGATCATCTGCATCCCCTTGATCTCGACCTGCGCGGAGCTGGCAGGCATTCCGCGCGTCCTGACTGTTTCGAATTATCACAATTGCCGGGCACGTCGCCATGAAAAACAGGAAGCCTTTCGAATTGCCACGAAAATTCGCCTATACCGCAAAGATTCAGAGCACGGGAACGAGCCCAGTTCCCCCCTCCGGGCGGCGCAGGAACCGCTTGCCTCACCCGGTATCGTGCCCGTTCGGGGCGACAGGGCGGCTGATCTTCTTCGCGCTGCAACCGTCCCGCACCCAATGGCGCCGACGGCTTTGGTTGACGCGGTGACATGTGCCACAACAGCTCCCGCCATCGGCATCAGGACAACAGCTGCCCGGTCAGCCACGCATCCACAATAATGCGAGGGGTCCTGGCCCGGCTGGCGGTCGAATGCTCTAGCGCGCCGGTTGACAGGTCGAAACGAAAACGGCCCCGCACTTGGCGGGGCCGTTTCCTGTATCACAAAGACCGGATCGATCAGTCGTCGCTGCCCTTGAGGGCCGCGCCGAGGATATCGCCCAGCGATGCGCCGGAATCGGAGGAGCCGAACTGCTCGACCGCTTCCTTTTCCTCGGCGATTTCGCGCGCCTTGATCGACAGGCCCAGACGACGGGTCTTGCTGTCGATGTTGGTGACGCGCACGTCGACCTTGTCACCCACGCCAAAACGCTCGGGGCGCTGTTCGGCACGGTCACGCGACAGGTCGGAGCGGCGGATGAAGGACTTCATGCCTTCGTATTCCACCTCGATGCCGCCATCCTCGATCTTGGTCACCTCGACGGTGATGATCGAGCCGCGCTTCACGCCGCCAACGGCTTCGGCAAAGGGGTCGCCGTCAAGCGCCTTGATCGAGAGCGAGATACGCTCCTTCTCGACGTCGACTTCGGACACCTTGGCCTTGACGATATCGCCCTTGCGGAAATCGCCGATGACGTCTTCGCCCCGACCTTCCCAGGTCAGGTCGGAGAGGTGCACCATGCCGTCGATGTCGCCGGGCAGGCCGATGAACAGACCGAATTCGGTGATGTTCTTGACCTCGCCCTCGACCTCGGTCCCCTCGGGATGGGTCTCGGCAAAGACTTCCCACGGGTTGCGCTGGGTCTGCTTGAGACCAAGGCTGACGCGACGCTTGGCCGTGTCGATCTCGAGGACCATGACTTCGACCTCTTGCGAGGTGGAGACGATCTTGCCGGGATGGACGTTCTTCTTGGTCCACGACATTTCCGACACGTGAACCAGACCTTCGACGCCGGGCTCAAGTTCGACGAATGCACCGTAATCGGTGATGTTCGTCACGCGGCCGGTATGCACCGATTCCAGCGGGAACTTGGCTTCGACCGCATCCCACGGATCGTCCTGCAGCTGCTTCATGCCGAGGCTGATGCGGTGGGTGTCCTTGTTGATCTTGATGACCTGGACCTTCACCGTTTCACCGATCGACAGGATCTCGGACGGGTGGTTGACGCGGCGCCATGCCATGTCGGTCACGTGCAGCAGGCCGTCGACACCGCCCAGATCAACGAACGCACCGTATTCGGTGATGTTCTTGACCACACCGTCGACCGTCTGGCCTTCGGTGAGGTTCGCGATGACCTCGGCACGCTGTTCGGCGCGGCTTTCCTCGAGGATGGCACGGCGCGACACAACGATGTTGCCACGGCGGCGATCCATCTTGAGGATCTGGAACGGCTGCTTGAGACCCATGAGCGGGCCCGCGTCGCGCACCGGGCGCACATCGACCTGGGAGCCGGGCAGGAACGCCACAGCGCCGCCGAGATCGACGGTGAAGCCACCCTTGACCCGGCCAAAGATCGCGCCTTCGACACGCTCTTCGTCGGCATAGGCCTTTTCCAGACGGTCCCAGGCTGCTTCGCGGCGGGCCATCTCGTGGCTGATGACGGCTTCGCCACGGGCGTTCTCGACGCTGCGCAGGAAGACTTCGACCTCGTCACCGACCGAAATGTTGGGGGCCTCACCGGGATTTGCGAATTCCTTGAGATCGACGCGGCCTTCCATCTTGTAGCCGACATCGATGATGGCTTGTCCCGCCTCGATGGCGAGGACCCTGCCTTTGACGACGCTGCCTTCGGCGGGCGTGTCGATTTCGAAGCTTTCGTTGAGGAGGGCTTCGAATTCCTCCATGGATGCGTTCTGAGCCATGTGGCTTTTGATTTCCTTTACGATGTTTTTCCGGCCGTGCGGTTGTCTCCGCCGGTCTTTCACGAGGTTGGTCGGTCACGGGGCCCGGCAACAAAATCAGGGCCGGGAAGTCCCGACCCTGCTCGATCCCGAGGCGTTTCCCGCCTGCTTGACGCGCGTTTCATAGCGACGATGACCCTTTTGCGCAAGGGCCAAGAGCGACAGGCAAAGCCGGGACAGTGCAACAAGACTGTCATGAAAGCTTTGTTCTCCCGTTACAATGGCATCCTAGTGGGGCGGGGCAACAGATCATTTGCCAAGACAAGGATACCCGAATGCTCCGCTCCCGCCTTTTGACGACTGCCGCCGCCATCGCACTGGGCAGTCTCGCCCAGGCTGAAACACCCTTTTTCGTCACCACAACCGCCGATACCGGCGAGGGCACGCTGCGCGCGGCGCTCGCACAGGCTGCGCAGACCGGCGCGGCGTCGCGGGTCGTGATCCTGACGCAAGACGATATCTCGGTCGATACAGGCCTCGTCTATGAAGGAAGCGACCCGCTCGAGATCATCGGCTCAGGGCAGACCGTGCGCACGGCGCAGGATGTCACCTTGCTGACCGCCTCCAATGGTGCTGACCTGACGATCGCCGGCCTGAATTTCGCGGGCCCTGGCGGATACAGCATCGAGGCGCGCGCCGATTCCGACGGCATCGCCGGCAAGGGCATCTTCGTCGACGTGCGCGACGATCAGACGGGGACGGTTTCGCTGATGCTGTCGGACGTCACCGTCTCGGGCGTGGCCAATCACGGTATCCATGTCTCGGACTGCTCGCTGGCTGACGCATGCGGTGGCGGGGCGACGGGCGACGGCGAAGGCTCGCCCGCCTCGATCCGGGTGCATCTCGTCAATGTGGTCGTCGACGATGCAGGTAACGGCAAATTCGATGCCGACGGGGTCCGCGTCGACGAGCGTGCCGAGGGCGGTGTCCAGTTCTTTGCAACCGGCAGCACCTTCACCAATGTCGGCGCCGATGGGGTCGAACTTGACGAAGGACAGGCCGGCGACGTCGTCGTGACCGCGATCAACAGCGATTTCGTCGACAACGGCGGCTATTGCAACCCAGACCTTCTTGCCGGCTTCATGCCCGACGTTGACGAGGCCGAGTTCGAGGAAGGCCAGCAGGACGAGGCCGGCATTCCCGGTCCGATCATGGGCTCGCCCGATGACGGTTGCTTCGAGCGCGCGGTCGATCTGTATGATGACGGTTCGGTCGAGGCCTATGAATTCGCGATCGACGTGGATGACGGGTTCGACATCGACGAATCCGGCGATGGCTCTCTCTATGCGGTCCTCATCGGCGGTGCGATCACCGGCAACCTAGACGAAGGGAACGACTACGACGAATCCGGCGCAGGCGGCATCGATCTCACAGTGATCGGCACGCGCGCCTCCGGCAACGCCGATGACGGGTTCAAGAATTCCGAAGAAGATGGTGGAGACGTCGTCTCGACCGTCGTGGGCGCGACGTCCACGGACAACGGCGGCAAGGGCTTCGTCTTCGAGGAAGAGGGCGACGGCGATGTCAGGGTCGACGTGACCGGCACCACCACCGGCAACAATGATGATAGCGACGACACCGGCATCGAAGCCGTTCAGGAAGATGACGGCACCGGCAGCCTGAGTGTCACGGCTTCGGATATCACGGACGGCATCGACGTAGAGGGCGTCGACCTCTCCGAAATGTAGAAAACTGCCCCAATCGCGCCCCAATTGCCGCGAATTGGACACAAAGAACCCCCGGGGAAACAATCCTCGGGGGTAATTGTTTTCAAATTGGAATTAACTTCGCGTTTGTTCCCATCACCAACGCATCATGTAGACTTTGAGCGGCAAAGGCATACAACATACAGAGCGCACGGGATCGAGCCCGAAAGTTTCCCAATTCAAGACAATAAGCCGCCCCAGCCCCAAAATAGAAACAATCCCAACGATCTTGAAAGGTTCGGAGGGGCAAATGAAAACGTCTTCTATTCTGGTCATTTTGTTCGGGCAATCCAATGCGGACGCGCACAACGCCGGTCCCAGCCTGCCGGTGCCATTTCTCGACAATCCGCGCTGCGTTGTCCCCAACGACGGGCGGAGCTTCCAGGGTTGGCGTGGACGGGAACGGATCAAACCGATCACTGGCTTCGATCCATCCTATGACCCGAAAAGCAAGATACAATCCATCGGCGCCGCGATCGGTTGCACCGTTCTGGATCAGATGACGCACGATGTGTCGCTGGAACGTGTGATCGTGCGCAGTGCCGCGCGGGGCGGGTGCCCCCTGATCGCGCGTGACCGCAATGGTCGCGTCACCCCGGGCATTCACCTCAACCTCGATGGAACCCGATCCGCGATCTTCGAAGGCTTCATCGAGGATATCCGCCAGATCAAGGCCGCGGCAGAGGCCGATGGCGCACCGCTCCGGCATGTCTACATCCCGTTCTTTCATGGTGAGGCCGACAGGTCCGCCCCTTATGAGGAGTATCGCCGGAACCTCGAAGCCATGATGGATGACGCCGAAGCAGTCCTTGCGGAAATGTCGCTTGGCTGCACGTGGCTCATGACACAGGCGTCCGGCACCGCCGAGGGTTCGACCGGCAATGCCTGGGCGACGCGGGTCTGCCTCGACGATATCGCCACAAGACGGCGCAACGCGCATCTGGTCGCAGCCAATTACGGTTTGGCGCTGGAGGATTCCGTCCACCTCAATGCGAACAGCAAAGCCCTGATCGGCGAACTGATCGCCCATCGGCTCGTCGCGCTGGAGAAGGGGAAAGAGAGACACATCACCAGGCTGGCGCACATGGTCGTTCAGGGCAACGTGGTCGATCTCCTGTTCGACAGCCCGACCGGGATCACCTTTGACACGACCCGCTTTCCGGTTCCCGATTCGGCACTTGGGTTCAGCGTGACCGGACAGAAAGGTCAGGAGATCATGGCCGTCGAGCAGACGGGCCCAGCAACGGTCAGGCTCATCTGCGCGCTGCCACTCGACGGAGGCAAGACCCGTATCAATTATGCCTTCCAGAAGGCGATCAGCATCAAGGATCATGTGCCGGAGCATCGCTATCCCTTCGGACGCGGTTGCCTCAGAGAGGATTGGTCGGTTGCATCGAAGATCGTCGACGGCAACGAGGTGCTGAGCTGGGTCCCCGCCTTCTCGCTTCCGGTTCCGCAAGAGCTTCCTGTCGAACGCGAAGTCGCGCAGGCCGCCTGAGCGTCAGAGCGCCTCACCCCTGTCGAGCAGGTCCTCAAGCAGCTCTCGATGCATTCGCGCGCTGTCGCCGCTCCCGAATTGGGCGGCGCCGCTGGAATAGAAGGTGCCATATGTCTGGGCCACGCTGACCACCTGCGCCAGACCCGAAATCAGCTGATCGCGTTCCAACTCGGCCAGCGGATGGAGGAAGACACCCCAGACCCGGCCATTGGCCACGGCATAACGCGCATCAAGCGCGCTGTCGAAATTCGCCTGCATCATCCGCAAAAGATCGTCCGCGTCCAACCCGTCGGCCGAGGCGATGGGCACCATCGCCCGCATCCTGTTGGCACCCGGGTCCATCACGATCAGGATCGGCACATCGGAAATCGTCATTTCGAGTCCCGGCCCCGCCACCCGCGCCTCCGGATCAAGGGCGATCGCGATCCGGATCAACCGCTCTGCCGTCATCGGCGGCTCGGCCTCCTGCGCGAAGGCGGGCAGCGCGGTCAGGATCAGGGCGGCGGCAAGACGTCGGATCATGGGGCTCTCCTGCTCGGGGCTGGGGTCAGCCTAGACCGAACACCCCGTCATCGGGAAAGCACGTCTTCGGGAGCGACCATCAAAGTGTGGTGAAGGTCTCTGCCACGGTATCGAAGAAGGCGCCGACATGCGCCCCATCGACCAGCGCGTGATGCACTTCGATCGTCATCGGCATGGACCAGGTATCGCCCTCTGCAACCATCTTGCCCCATGAGATGCGCGGAATGCAGTCCTCGGGTCCGGGCAGCGCATTGTTGAGCGATGTGTAATCGAGCCACGGCAAGCACGAGAGATAGACGAGGTCATCCCGCTCGCCCGCATTCGCGCCCATATCGGTCGCATCGCGCGCCACGGCGATCCTGTCCTGCGCAAGCTGATCGAATGCCGCGAAGCCCGGCTGAAATGGCAGATAGCCATATCCGAAACTGCCGTCAGGCCGGGGCACGGACATCGACATCTCGACCCGATCATACAAAGTGACCCGCTCACCCCGGAACCGCATCCGCAATTCCGGCACCGCATCCACGCCTGCCCCGATCGCGTAAAGGGCGGCGCGATAGGGCGACACGCCCGCCGCCTTGCGTTCGGTCATCAGACGGGTCACGTCGATCCGGACGGTTATGGCATAATGCGGCCGGTCATATTTCCGAAACAGCTGGAATGCTTCGGCACGAGGCCATGAGGCAAGGTCGACCGCGCGCCCGGTCATTCCGGTCCGCGACGCCGGGCGACGATCTCGATGGCGCGGGCGACGGCTTCGTCAATCGACAGGTCGCTGGTATCCAGCTGCACCGCGTCGCTCGCCGGAAGAAGCGGCGCGGTCGCCCGGTCGCGATCCCGCTGGTCCCGGTCCCGGACAGCGGCCAGCACGTCGTCATAGCTTTGGATCTCTCCACGTTCGGTCAGCTCCCTGTGACGACGCTCGGCACGGCATTCGGCGCTGGCTGTCACGAACAGCTTGGCTTCGGCCTCGGGGCAGATCACCGTTCCGATATCCCGGCCATCCAGAACCGCGCCGCCGGCGCGCCGGGCAAAGCTGCGCTGAAAATCGACAAGCGCGGCACGGACCTCGGGGATGACCGCGACACGGCTAGCCTGATCGGCCACGGCCTGCGTGCGCAGATCGCCAGCCTCGAGGTCTTCGGCCCTTAGAGCCTTTGCGGCGGCAATCGGCTCGGCCCCGTCCCTGACCCGGGCGCCCACGGCACGGTAGAGCAGACCGGTATCCAGATGGGCAAAGCCGAAATGCGCCGCGACCGCCTTGGATATCGTGCCCTTGCCCGCCGCGGCGGGCCCGTCGATGGCCACTGTAAAGCTCATGCCCGACCCTCGCACAGATGTCCGTCGGCCGCCTGCGGCAAGCCATCGGTGATGTCGTAATACGCCCCCTTGTCGGCGCAGAAGATATGGCCCGCCATGCCGACCCCGGGATCACCATCGAGGCTGCCGGCCATGACGGCCAGTTCGGGGCCCGGACCATCCCAGAACAGGGTCGATCCGCAAGTGCCGCAAAATCCACGGCGCGCAAGGTCGCTGGATTGATACCAGCTGATCGCACCGCTCACCGTGATGTCGGCACCGTCGATCACGGTTGCGGCCACGTAGTGACCGCTCATCTTGCGGCATTGGCCACAATGGCAGGCAACCACGGGGCCAAGAGCACCCGCGATTTCAAAGGTGACCGATCCACAAAGGCAGCTTCCCCGTGCCGTCATCCGTTGGCCCGTTCGATCCGCGCCCCAAGATCGGCCATCAGCCTCTCGAAGATCGGGAACGATGTTGCAATGGGACCGGCATCGTCGACCTTCACCGGCTGTTCACTCGCCATGCCCAACACGAGGAACGACATCGCGATGCGGTGATCGAGCCTGCTTTCCACCGTGGCGCCACCGGGCACCTTGCCATGACCCAACCCGTGGACCGTCCACCAATCCTCGCCCTCATCAACCGTCAGTCCTGCCGCGCGCAGGCCTTGCGCCATGGCATCGATCCGGTCGCTTTCCTTGACGCGCAGCTCCTTCACGCCGGGCATATGGGTCTTGCCCTCGGCAAAGGCCGCAACGACCGACAGGACGGGATATTCGTCGATCATGCTTGCCGCGCGGTCTGGCGGGACCTCGATGCCCTTCATGTCGGGCGAGAACCGGGCACGCAGGTCGGCCACGGGTTCGCCGCCCTCTTCCCTCGGGTTCTCGAACACGAGGTCTGCACCCATGTCCTGAAGCGTATAGAACAGGCCCGCCCGCGTCGGATTGAGCCCGATATTCGGGACCAGTACGTCCGACCCTTCGACGATCAGCGCCGCACAGACCGGAAACGCCGCCGAGGACGGATCCCGCGGAACGATGATCGACTGCGGCTGCAATTCCGGCTGCCCGGTCAGTGTTATGACGCGCTTGCCATCCTCTTCGGTGACCGACAATTCCGCACCGAAGCCAGCCAGCATCCGTTCGGTATGGTCGCGCGTCGCCTCTTTCTCGATGACGACGGTCTGACCCGGCGCGTTGAGCCCGGCCAGAAGCACGGCCGATTTCACCTGCGCCGAGGGAACCGGCACCTCGTAGCGCACGGGCACCGGATCGGCCGCCCCCACGATCGTCAGCGGCAGACGGCCACCCTCGCGCCCGTAAGATTGCGCGCCGAACAGTGCGAGGGGGTCTGTCACCCGGCCCATGGGGCGGCTGTTGAGAGAGGCGTCGCCCGTGAATGTCGCCGTGATGGGCGACGTCGCCATCGCCCCCATGATCAGCCGGACGCCCGTGCCGGAGTTTCCGCAATCGATCACCTGATCGGGTTCGGCAAATCCGCCCACACCCACGCCGTGAACGGACCAACGTCCACCGCCGTGATCGGTGACCTCGGCCCCGAAAGCCCGCATCGCCGACGCGGTGTCCAGCACGTCCTGCCCTTCGAGCAAGCCGTCGATCGTCGTCTCGCCGACGCTGAGCGCGCCAAGGATCAGGGACCGGTGCGAGATGGACTTGTCACCGGGCACATGTGCCGTGCCACGCAGGTTGCGCGTCTTGCGCGAAGTCATCGGAATCGGATCGCCGTGCGAAGACATGTCCTACCTCGTTAGGTGCTTTTGCAGCGCGTTCTAGACGAGCACCGGGGGAGGGTCCACGCTCCTGTGCGGTTCGGCCGGCAAATTGCGTCAGTCGACAGGCTTTTGCCAGGTCAGGTAATGCGGCGGCCGCCCTTCGCGAAGGGCCTTTTGCTCATACCGGGTCGAGGGCCAGTCGGACCAGGCCTCGTCCATCGGGTGGTCGACGCGTGCAAATCCCGCGGCGGGCACTTCCTCGATCGTCTGGCGCACGTAATCCTCGATATCGGTGGCCACCCGAAATTCCGCGCCCGGCGCAAGAACCCGCATCAGCGGTTCAAGATATTGCGGCGTCACGAAGCGGCGCTTGTGATGGCGCGCCTTGGGCCATGGGTCGGGATAATTGAGAAAGGCTTTCGCGATGCTGCCATCGGGGATCACGTCGAAAAGATCACGGACATCTCCCGCATGGATCGCGAGGTTCTGCACCTCCGCCTCGCGGATCTTGCCCAGAAGCTGCGCCACGCCGTTGACGTAGGGTTCCGCCCCGATCAGACCGATCCCCGGATACCGGGCGGCCATCGCGACCATGTGCTCGCCGCCGCCGAAACCGATTTCAAGCCAGATTTCATCCTTGCCGGGAAAGAGGCCCGCAAGATCGAGCGGCGTGCGATCGGGGTTCTCTTCCCAACTGACAGGCCCGGGCGAGAAATGCCCCAGATCCGTCTCCAGCATGTCCTGCTGGCGACGGTTGAGCGTCTTGCCGTGGATACGGCCATGGAAATTGCGCCAAGGCGCGCCGGATTTGTGGGTGCGGTCAGTCATGCCGCGCCGAATAGCCACGGGCCCGCCGCGTTGCAAGCGGCGGGCCCGGCTTTGTCGCGGTCTGCTGGCTCAGAGGCCCTTTTTCAGGGCCTCGGCCAGATCGGTCCGTTCCCAGCTGAACCCGCCATCGGCATCGGGCTCGCGCCCGAAATGGCCATAGGCCGCCGTGCGCCGGTAAATCGGCTTGTTCAGGCCCAGATGCGTGCGGATGCCCCGCGGCGTCAGATCCATGGCCTGATCGATCGCGCGTTCGATCGCCGCGGGATCGACCTCGCCGGTGCCGTGGGTGTCGGCATAGATCGACAGCGGCTTGGACACGCCGATCGCGTAGCTGAGCTGGATCGTGCAGCGCTCGGCCAGGCCTGCCGCCACCACGTTCTTGGCAAGGTAGCGCGCGGCATAGGCCGCCGAGCGGTCGACCTTGGTCGGATCCTTGCCGGAGAACGCACCACCACCGTGCGGCGCGGCGCCGCCATAGGTGTCGACGATGATCTTGCGGCCCGTCAGACCCGCGTCACCATCCGGCCCGCCGATCACGAATTTGCCCGTCGGATTGACGTGCCAGGCGGTGTCGGCGCTGATCCAGCCCTCGGGCAGAACTTCGCGGATGTAGGGCTCGACCACGGCGCGGACGTCGTCGGAGGTCATGTCCTCATCAAGGTGCTGGGTCGACAGCACGATCGAGGTCACGCCCACGGGCTTGCCATCACGGTAGATGACCGACAGCTGCGACTTGGCGTCAGGGCCCAGAACCGGCTCGGTGCCGTTCTTTCGCACCTCGGCCAGCCGGCGCAGGATCGCATGGCTGAACTGGATAGGTGCGGGCATGAGCGCATCGGTCTCGTTCGTGGCATAGCCGAACATGATGCCCTGATCGCCGGCCCCTTCGTCCTTGTTGTCGGCCGCGTTCACGCCCTGTGCGATATGTGCCGATTGTTCATGAAGAAGGTTCGTGATCTCGCAGGTTTTCCAGTGAAACTTGTCCTGCTCGTAGCCGATATCGCGGATGCAGTCGCGGGTGATTCCCTCGACATGGCCCATGAATTCCTTGAGCCGGTCCTGATCGGACAGGCCGACCTCGCCACCGATCACGACGCGGTTCGTCGTGGCAAAGGTTTCGCAGGCCACGCGGGCCTCTGGCTGTTCACTCAGGAACGCATCGAGAATGGCGTCTGAAATCTGGTCGCACACCTTGTCGGGGTGCCCTTCGGAAACGGATTCCGAGGTGAAAATATAGTCTTGTCGTGACATGAGGGGTCGCTCCACTGAAATTTTCCGCCACGCCAGGAAGCCGTTGTGACGGAGATCGCAACGGGGCTATGCCCTGCCGCTCACCGGGTCAACATCAATCCCGCCTCGCCGCATAGAAAGCCCCGGCAATCAGGAAGATCAGCAACAAGCCCACGGGCCAGTCCCCCAGTTTGGAGTAAAATGTGGGCTGTCCCGGTTCCGGCAACACGAGGTCAAGTGTGCCTTCGGTATTCAGGGCGATTTCACCAAGGATTCGGCCCTTGCTGTCGATCATGGCCGAGATGCCGGTATTGGCCGCCCGCACCAGAGGAAGCCCCTGCTCGATCGCCCTCAGCCTTGCCTGCGCCAGATGCTGTTCCGGCCCGGCCCAATTCCCGAACCAGGCATCATTCGTCAACAAAAGAAGGAAATCGGGACGATTTGGCGCGGCGCGCACTTCTTCGGCGAAGATGCCCTCATAGCAGATCAGTGCCAGCGCGGAGCCGATCCCCGGTATCCGGACAAGCGCCGGACCGGTGCCCGGGGTGTAGCCGCCGCCTTCGCTCGCTGCGAGGCCATGGATACCGAATCGGGCCATCAACTCGCCAAAGGGCATGTATTCCCCGAATGGAACGAGATGCCATTTGTCATACAGGTCGACGAGGCCGTCATCGGGGTCGACGACGACAAGGCTGTTGAAAAACCGCCGACCCTCGCGGCGTTGAATCCCGGTCACAACGGGGCTTCCGGTCAGGTCGGCTGCGAGGGCAAGGCGCATTTCGGCTTGTTCCAGAAGCCATTGCACAGCCGTTTCCGGCCAGATCGTCACATCGGGAACAGGGCCCGCCGGATCACCGGCGCTGAGGTTCAACAGCCGGTCAAAGAAGACGTCTGCCATCCCGGGCTGCCATTTCAGGTCCTGCCGGGCGTTGGGTTGCACGATCCGGATAAGGGGCCGATCCTCGCTGAGGCCCATGGGCGGGCCCGGATCAAAGGCGATCCACCCCGATGCCAGCACAAGCGCGGGCAGCGCCAGCCACAACCGAAGTCCGGCAGCGGCGATACCCGCGGCCAGCGCCAGCGTCAGCAGGGTCAGCCCGTGCGGGCCCGTGATCGCCGACAATTGTGCGACCGGCGTCCCGATCCAGACATGGCCGATCAGCGCCCATGGGAATCCCGTCAGGATCAACGCCCGCGCCAGTTCGGCCAGCGCCAGCATCGCGACAAGCGCCAGAAGGCTGGACCCGCGCGCCAGCCTGTGTGCCAGTCCAAATGCGGCGGCCCAGAACGCGCCCGCCCCCACGGCCATGAACACCAAGGCAAAAGGCGCCATCCAGCCATGGCGAGCAACATCGACAAGGAACGGCTGAACGATCCAATGCAACGTCAGTGCGAAGTATCCCGCACCAAGGGCCCAACCGGCCCAGATCGCACCGCGCAAGCGCGTCTCGTGTCGCGCGACCGAAAACGCAAGGCCCAGCGCAACAAGCATCAATGGCCAAAAGCCCCATGGGCTCTGACCCAGTCCGGCAAATGCCCCCAGCAGTGCATAGATCGCTCCCCGCGGCATCGCCCGCATGGCTGACAGCCGCGACGCGACCCGCGTCGTTGGCGTCATTCAGCGGCCTTCTGGGGCATCTCCTTGACCGGGTTGAGACGAACGCGAAGCCGCTTGATGCGTCGGGCGTCGGCGTCGATCACCTCGAATTCCGGTCCATCGGGATGGCGGATCACCTCGCCGCGGGCGGGCACATGGCCCGCAAGCATGAAGGCCAGCCCGCCCAGCGTCTCGACTTCTTCGTCGTCGATTTCCTCGTGGTTCGTCAGGCTCATACCGATGGCCGGCTCGAATTCATCGAGCGGCGTCTTAGCCAGCGCCAACCAGCAGCCGGGACGTTCCTCGATAAAGGAGGTGGCCTCGTCGACGTCGTGTTCATCCTCGATCTCACCGACGACCTGTTCGATGAGATCCTCGATCGTGACAAGGCCGTCTGTCCCGCCGTATTCATCGATCACGAGCGCCATATGGATGCGTTCGGCCTGCATCTTTTGCAGCAGAACGCCCAGCGGCATCGACGGCGGCACATAAAGGAGCGGCCGCAGGATGTTGCGCAGGTCGAAATCATCGTGCTTGCCGTTGAAGCCGAAACGCAGCGCGAAATCCTTGAGATTCACGATGCCGACCGGGGTATCGAGCGTTCCCTCGAAGACAGGTATCCGTGTCAGACCGCTTTCGCGGAAGACCTTGACCAATTCATCCTGGGTTGTCCCGATCGGAACGGCGACGATCTCTGCCTTGGGGATCGACACGTCATCCACACGCATCCTACGCAGGTTCAGAAGCCCGGGCCGGGTCGTGTCTGATGATGTCAGGGAGGTGTCGGGTTTTGCCGAATAGGGTTGTGTCCCGGAGATTACGCCGATCGCACGGCCGAAAAGGCCCCAATTCTGACTTCTAGACTCGCCCTCGTCGGGGTCGTTGCCGCGTGGCGTCTCGGCCGTGCGCGGCCCACTACTGGTGTCGTTCATTTGCTCCATCCGTCGCGGTCACGTGGCCGCGAATCACACAATAATCGCATATGGGTCCTCAATCCCCAATTTTCCAAGTATCTCCGTTTCGATTCCCTCCATGAGGGTCGCATCGGCGTCACGTTCGTGGTCATAGCCCAGAAGATGCAGAATGCCGTGAACGACAAGATGGGTCGCATGATCCGTCAGCGTCCGCCCCCCCGCATCGGCCTCGCGCAGGCAGGTCTGGTAGGCGATGGCGATATCGCCCAGCTCGGGATCGACGGGGGCGTGGGGCTGCGCGCCGGCCACCTCGGCACTGCGATCCTCGGACGGCCATGACAGGACGTTGGTCGGCACCGCCTTGCCGCGAAAGTCGCTGTTCAGATCGGCGATCCGGGCGTCATTGCAGGCCAGAAGACTGATCTCGAGCCCGCTTTGCCGAAGGTTCAGATGTGCCGCGACAGCATCGGCCGCGGTCGCGGCGATCGTTTCGATCCCGGCGGCGGACCAAAGCTGCTCTTCGATCAGGCAATCGACGTTCACTGAGGGTCAGCCCCGCTCCGCGTCTTTGTCATAGGCCTCGATGATCGCCGCGACGAGCGGGTGACGCACGACATCTTTCGCGGTGAAGTAGTTGAAACTGATCTTCGGGATCGAATGCAACAATCGTTCGGCATCGGCCAGACCAGAGGCAACCCCGCGCGGCAGATCGACCTGCGTCCGGTCACCCGTGATCACCATGCGCGACCCTTCGCCCAGACGGGTCAGGAACATCTTCATCTGCATGGAGGTTGCGTTCTGAGCTTCGTCAAGGACGACAAAGGCACGGCTGAGCGTCCGGCCCCGCATGAAGGCCAAGGGCGCAATCTCGATCACCTTTTCCTCGATCATCTTGGCCAGCTGCTTGCCGGGCAGGAAATCGTTCAGCGCATCGTAAAGCGGCTGCATGTAGGGATCGACCTTGTCCTTCATGTCGCCGGGCAGGTAGCCCAGCTTTTCGCCCGCTTCGACGGCAGGGCGGCTGAGAATGATCTTGTCGACATGGCCGCCGATGAACATCGACACCCCCACGGCCACGGCAAGATAGGTCTTGCCGGTTCCCGCGGGGCCGATCCCGAAGGCCAGTTCGTTGTCGAACAAGGCCCGGACATAGGCCTTTTGCGCCTCGGTGCGCGGCTCCACCAGCTTGCGGCGGGTCTTGATCTCGACCCGCTCCTCGCCACCCTTGAACATCTCCATCTGGCTGTCGGCCCCGCCAGAGGCCTCGCGTGCCGCAGCACCAAGGCGCAATTCGCGATCCACGTCCGCAGGCTCGACCGGTTTCCCGGTCTCTAGCCGCTGATATAGCGCGCTGAGAACATCGGCCGCCATCGCCCGGGCGCCGGGTTCGCCGATCACGGAGAGCTGGTTTCCACGTCTGAGGATCTGAACGCCAAGCGTGCTTTCGATCGCGGTCAGGTTCCGATCATATTCGCCGCACAGGTCGATCAGGAGGAAATTGTCCGGAAATTCCAGGGCGGCGCCAGATGTCTGGGTATCGGCAGTCAGAACAGAGATGGTCAATAACTACTCCTGTCTGGGTCGGGCCAAGTCGGCACCGATATCATGAAACTGTCAACGCGCGCCCCGAAGCGCAAGTCACCTTGTCCCATGCCGGGATGACAAAATGACAAAGGGCCACGGATTGAACCGTGGCCCCGGTCTTTCGATGTAAAATTCACCGCGATCAAAGCGGATCGGGAATGAACGTGCCTTCCTGGAACGGGCCGACGACCGATGTGGGCGGCGCCACCCCCGAGCAGACCGGCCTACCATCGGGCGTCAGGCGCTCGGACAGGTAGCCCTCGACACCGTCGTCGATGATCCAGTGGTCGCATCCGTTGGGATCGACCCAGATGCCGGCCACGAGGGTCGACAGATGGTGCGCGTTGATCCCGCGGTCGACCGTCTTGTCCGGGCCGATCTCGATGAAGCCTTCGCCCCCTTCGCAGGCTGCCAGCGCAAATCCGGCGGAAGCCAGGCACATTACTTTAACCAGTTTCATATCCGGGCTCCTCAACGCAGGCAGTAGATTTCGACGCGGCGGTTTTGCTGCATGCCTTCGGCGGTGTGGTTCGTCGCCCGAGGCTGACGTTCCCCAAAGCCACGCACATCGACGACGCGAACACCTGCAGATTGCGCGATCTCGGCAACCGCGTTGGCGCGGTTGTTCGAAAGCCGGATATTGTATTCATCCGAGGCGCGGCTGTCGGTGTGGCCATAGATCAGGAAGCCAAAGGCATTCGCGCTGCGGAAGAACTGCTGAAGATTGGCGCGATTATGCGGGCCAATGTGCCAGCGATCAGTGGCGAACAACTGGTCCGTCGGCAGAACGCCGCAAATCTCACTCCGGTGGCAGACCGGGCGGCCTTCGCGGTCGCGATGCGGCGACATGTAACCTTCGGCGCCGTCATCCATGACCCAGTGTTCGCACCCATCGGGATCGATCCAGATCGTGGGCTCATAAATCTCGCGCACCTGCTCTTGCGCCGCAACGGGCGCCGCGATCGACATGGCCCCCAGCGCGACGATCGCCACTCCCCCAAGGGCGGCCCGCAATCTGTTCTTCCCTGTTCTCATGACAGTCTATTGTCCTCTGCAATCACTCGTTCCAGTCGTTTGACGGGCAAAAAAGCCGTCACACACGCTTTTATGAACACATTGTTACCCGGTTGGCGCCACAATGAAAGCGATTTCGCCTAGATATTGTGGTGTTGAAGCTAACAATGCCTACCCGATCGCCGCATTGTTGCCACATTTCCGCCTCATTTGCAGATTTGGACGGTCAACTCCCGATCAGCTCTCCGCCGAGGGAATGCGGGGCGGCCTCGGTAATACGGACCCGGCGAATCTGTCCGCGCAGGTCATCGGCCGCAGTCACATGAACTGCATGAAGATGTTCAGATTTGCCGCCCCACTGCCCGGGCCTGCGGCCGGGCTTTTCGAACAGCACGGTGGTCACCTGTCCGACCATAGCCTCCTGGGCCGCGGTCTGCTGTGCCGACAAGAGCGCCTGCAATCGCTGCAACCTGTCGTCCATCACATCAACCGGAACCGTCTCGCGCTCGGCAGCCGGGGTTCCGGGGCGCGCCGAATATTTGAAGGAATAGGCCGCGCCGTAGCCAACTTCGGCCACAAGGTCGAGCGTGGCCTGAAAATCATCCTCGGTCTCCCCGGGAAAGCCCACGATGAAATCCGATGTCATCAGGATATCGGGACGGGCTGCCCGGATCCGCTCGATCAACCTCAGATAGCTTTCGGCAGTGTGCTTGCGGTTCATTGCCTTGAGGATACGGTCGCTTCCCGACTGAACCGGCAGATGCAGATAGGGCATCAGCTTCGGCTCTTCGCCGTGGGCGGCGATCAGCGCCTCATCCATGTCGTTGGGATGGCTCGTCGTATAGCGGATCCGATCCAGCCCATCGATCCGGGCAAGTCGGGAAATCAGGCCGGCAAGCCCGCCCTCGCCACCGTGATAGGCATTCACGTTCTGCCCCAGAAGCGTGATTTCGCGCACGCCCGCCTCGACCAGGCCCCGGGCCTCGGTCTCGATCCGTTCAGCGGGGCGGGAGACTTCGGCCCCCCGGGTATAGGGCACCACGCAGAAGGCGCAGAACTTGTCGCAGCCCTCCTGCACCGTCAGGAACGCGGTCGGGCCCCGCGCCATGCGCGGCCGGGATCTCAGCGTCTCGAACTTGTCATCCTCGGGAAACTCGGTGTCGATGGCGCGGCCGCCCGCGCGCACGGCCTGTTCCATCTGGGGAAGCCGGTGATAGCTCTGCGGTCCGACCACCAGATCGACCATCGGCATCCGGCGCACGATCTCTTCGCCCTCGGCCTGCGCGACACAGCCCGTGACCCCGATCTTGAGGTCGGGGTTCATGGCCTTCTGGCCCTTGAGCCGGCCCAGATCGGAATACAGCTTTTCGGCTGCCTTTTCCCGGATGTGACAGGTGTTGAACAGGACCATGTCGGCCTCGGACACATCCTGCGTCTGTTCATAGCCCTGCCCGCCCAGCGCCTCGGCCATCCGTTCGCTGTCATAGACGTTCATCTGGCAGCCGTATGTCTTGATGAAAAGCTTTCTGGGCTGGTCGGTCATGGCAGCGGTTTCCTTGGTCCGGCAAACGACGGGTATCTAGCGCACTCGGGCCTGCACTTGCAATGGACCCGGAATTAACCGAATCTCCGGTCTTGCCGGGCGACATTGCGTTCCGACCTGCCGAACAGACACCTCTGACGACTGGGCCGCCAAAGATGCACTACGACAGCCTCGATGCGTTCCTTTCTTCCGGGCGCGATCTGGTCGCGAAGGGACCGATTGCGCTCCTTCTGGCCGAAGATGAGGTCGAACTCGACACGTCGATCCGCCATCACGTCGATGCGGGGTTTCGCCGGATCATCGTCTTCGCCAATCCCGAACTGAAGACCGGCGTTCCGGTCAGCGACCGGATCATCCGGGTCGATACCGACGTGCTGGCCGACGGGGCGCTGTGCAGGATCATCAATCCGGTGATCGATCTGGCCGACGGGCAATGGCTTTATTACTGCTACAACGCCGAATACCTTTTTTATCCGTTCTGCGAACACCGGACGGTCGGCGAGATGATCACCTTCAACAACGAAGAACGGCGCGACACCGTCCTGACCTATGTGATCGACCTTTATGCTGGCGATCTCTGGGCCAACCCCAGTGCGGTGTCTCTCGACGATGCGCATCTGGACAAGTCGGGCTATTACGCGCTGGCGCGACACAAACCCGGAACCCAGGATCCCGAGGAACGACAGCTTGATTTCTTCGGAGGATTGCGGTGGCGTTTCGAAGAGCATGTCCCCCTGCCCCGGCGCCGCATCGACCGGGTTGCGGTCTTCAAGGCCCGCAAGGGTGTTCACCTCAGGCCGGATCACACCTTTACCGACCCGGAATACAACACCTATTCCTGCCCCTGGCACAACAACCTGACGGCCGCCATCTGCTCGTTCAGGACGGCCAAGGCCCTCAAGCGCAATCCCGGGTCAACCTTCGACATCGAGACATTCCAGTGGTACAATTCCGCACCGTTCGAATGGCATTCGCAGCAATTGCTCGACCTTGGGCTGATGGAGCCCGGGCAATGGTTCTGAGCCAAAACGGCTGACACCCACCCCCGGGTCAGGCCGCCTGACGGGTGGCACGCGGACCGTGGAAAGAGGCATGCGGCCAGCGGGACGGCCGATCGACAAGCCCCGCGTCCACGGGTCCCGCAAGACAGGTCTTCCTGTGACGTTCAAGATCGGCCGGGCTTCGGATTGCGAACGCCTTGACGCGCTGCTGCCAGATTGTATCCGGCACTAGTGACGAGCCCGCCAGCGCCCGTTCGAACCTGCTTTTGATCGCGGCCCATCGGGTCAGATAATCGGTATCCCCCTCGGGCAACGTCCAGATGGCATGGATCCTGTCGGGCAGGATAACGACCGTGTCGATGGCGAATGGCCGTTCTTGCTGCACTTCTGCGATGACGGTCCGCAAGAGGCCGGCCCGATCCACGAGCAGGGTGCTGGACCGATCCTTCAGGCCAAGCGTGAAGAGATACGTGCCGTCTGGCACAGTGGAATGGCTTGCTTGTGTCATGGTTCGAGTTTCACCCCTCAAGGTTAACAACTCGAGACAGACCTAGAGTGTTCGTCTGACGAGGCGACCGATCAGCCTGATCAGATTCGCCGCAGCCGGATCACAACATCGACAGATGACAGTTCCGCGCCCTCGGGCAGGTCGGGAAGTCGACGAATCTCGAGTTCTTCGGCCGGGGCATCGGTGAGGACGGCACTGTCTTCCCAATAAAAATGCGGATGGTCAGAGACATTGGTGTCGAAATAGCTCTTGGTGCCGTCGACCGTGATCTCACGCATCAGGCCCACGTCGCAAAAGGCCCGCAGGGTGTTGTAGACCGTGGCAAGGGACACAGGCTCCCCGCTTCGAGACGCCGCCTCATAGAGGGTTTCGGCCGTCACATGACGATCCTCTCCGTCGCCGACAAGCAGCCTTGCCAAGGCAAGCCGCTGCCGCGTCGGGCGAAGCCCGGCGGCGCCCAACCATTCCTCGCCGCGTCGTCCGGCCAAATCGTTCGTCGATGAAACCTGTTCCATGATCACAAGATATGCCGCTATGCCCTGAATTTTCAATGGCAAACAGCCGATCTAGGGATCGGGGCATCCTGTCGCAGCACGAATCCGGCAATCGCCCGAAACCCCGCCGGACTTGCCCTTGCCGGAATTCGGGTGCTAGACGCAAAAGACGTAGCCAACGGATGAAACAACGGAACGGATCCCCTCGCAGATGTCAGAATATCCGCGCCAGTTCGACAAGGACGGCCTTCTTAAATGTGCCCGGGGCGAACTGTTCGGGCCCGGCAATGCTCAATTGCCCCTCCCCCCGATGCTCATGATGGACCGCATCACCGACATCAGCGGTGACGAGGGCGCGCATGGCAAGGGCCATGTGGTGGCCGAATTCGACATAACGCCGGACCTGTGGTTCTTCGAATGTCATTTCCCCGGAAACCCGATAATGCCGGGATGCCTTGGCCTCGACGGCCTGTGGCAGCTCACCGGGTTCAACCTTGGCTGGCGCGGCTGGAAAGGCCGCGGCTATGCGCTTGGCGTGGGTGAAGTCAAACTGACGGGGATGGTTCGACCGGACCGCAAGATGCTGACCTACAAGGTGGATTTCACCAAGGCCATGCAAACCCGCCGCCTGACGATGGGCGTTGCGGATGGCATCGTCGAAGCCGATGGCGAGGTGATCTATCAGGTCAAGGACATGAAGGTCGCGCTAAGCGAAAGCTGACCGGAGGTTGCGGCCAGACATGCGACAGGCACAGACGTCTCCGATCGCCGGATTGCGGTAATGGCCGTGGAACCGGCAGTCCTGCATTGCCTGTGCGGCAAGCCAGCGGCCGGCAAATCCACCCTCTGCGCCGAATTGAGCAGGGACGCCGGGACGATCGCGCTTTCGGAGGATGTCTGGCTCGACGCCCTTTATGGTGAAGAGATGTCGACGCTGTCCGATTTCGTGCGATGCTCCGACAAGTTGCGCTATGCGGTCGGCCCGCATGTCGTGGCACTGCTGGAGCGCGGTCTTTCGGTCATCCTCGATTTTCATGCAAACACCGTCGAGGCGCGCCTCTGGATGCGCCGCCTTGCCGATGCGGCGGGGGTCGAATGCAAGTTGCATTATCTCGATGTGCCTGACGATCTGTGCCGCATCCGCCTGGCCGCGCGCCGGGCGCGTGGCGACCATCCCTTCAACGTGACGCCCGCGCAATTCGACGGGGTGGTCGCGCACTTTGTGCCCCCGACCGAGGCCGAAGGCATCACGATCATCCGGCACGCGCCTCCGGAAACCCTTTGAATTGCCTGCCTTGCCCTTCCCCGCCCCCATGACCTACACACGAGGCAACAATTTGAATGGGAGGCCGCATGCGCCGCGTCGTCATCACCGGTTTGGGTATCGTGTCACCCTTGGGAAATTCTGCGGACGAAGTCGCTGACGCGCTCAAGGCTGGGCGGTCGGGAATCGAGCATTCACCCGAGATGGCCGAACACGGGTTTCGCAGCCAGATCGCCGGAACGCTCAAGATCAATCCGGCCGACCATGTCGATAAGCGGACCATGCGCTTCATGGGCCCGGGTGCCGCCTATGCGCATATCGCGATGACACAGGCGATTGCCGATGCAGGTCTTGGCCCGGACGAGGTCTCGCATCCCATGACGGGCCTGATCGCCGGATCGGGCGGTCCGTCGACCTCGGCGATGCTCGCGGCCCATCAATCGGTTCTCAAGACAGGGGCCACAAAGCGGATCGGCCCCTTTGCGGTTCCGAAATGCATGTCGTCGACGATCAGTGCGAACCTGTCGACCGCCTTCCAGATCAAGGGCATCAACTATTCGATCACCTCGGCCTGCTCCACGTCGCTGCATTGCATCGGCAATGCCGCCGAACAGATCATGATGGGCAAGCAGGACGTTATGTTCGCAGGCGGCGGTGAAGAGCTGGACTGGACCCTGTCGTGCCTCTTCGACGCGATGGGCGCGATGAGTTCCAAGTTCAACGACACGCCGCAGAAGGCCTCCCGTGCGTTCGACGCGGATCGCGACGGGTTCGTGATCGCCGGCGGCGGCGGGATCGTCGTGCTCGAGGCGCTTGACCGGGCCCTGGCGCGCGGCGCGCATATCTATGCCGAGGTCACGGGCTTTGCCGCGACATCCGACGGCCATGACATGGTCGCGCCCTCCGGCGAAGGCGGCGAACGGGCGATGCGGCTGGCGCTGAACACCCTGCCTGCGGATCGCAAGGTCAGCTATATCAACGCCCATGGCACATCCACACCGGTCGGCGACGTGGGCGAGATCGAGGCCGTGCGCCGCGTCTTCGGGGAGGGGAGCACCCCGCCCGTTTCCTCGACCAAGTCGATGACGGGCCACAGTCAGGGCGCCACCGGCGCGCAGGAAGCGGTATATTGCCTGCTGATGCTGAAGGACGATTTCATCGCCCCGTCGATCAATGTCGAAACGCTTGACCCGGCCCTGAAACCGCAGGAAATCGCCACGGAACTGGTTGCCAACGCGGGCCTCGATACCGTGATGACCAACAGCTTCGGTTTCGGCGGCACGAACGGATCGATGCTGCTGTCCCGCTACCGGGCAGACTAGAACAATACAGGAGGCCGCGATGGCACTTTCGATGGATGGCAAGCGCGGCCTCATCATGGGGGTTGCAAACGACCGGTCAATCGCATGGGGGATCGCCAAGGCGATGTCCGACGCCGGGGCCGAGCTTGCCTTTTCCTACCAGGGTGAGGCGTTCGGCAAACGTGTGAAACCGCTTGCAGAAAGCGTTGGGTCCGATCTTCTGGTCGATGTCGACGTGACCGACGATGCCTCGCTCGACGCCGCGTTCGCCTTGCTGGAGGCCGAATGGGGCAGGCTCGATTTCCTGGTTCACGCGATCGCCTTTTCCGACAAGACGGAACTGACGGGCCGGTTCATCGACACCAGCCGCGAGAACTTTCGCAATTCCCTAACCATTTCCTGCTACTCCCTGATCGAAGTGGCACGCCGTGCCCGCCCCCTGATGACAGATGGTGGAACGATCCTGACACTGACCTACGAAGGCTCGCAGCGGGTCACGCCGTTCTACAACGTCATGGGCGTGGCCAAGGCCGCGC
>NZ_RBVZ01000014.1 GCF_004000435.1 Alexandriicola marinus | reverse complement strand
TGATGCAAATCTCGATCACATCATCCCGCATGGCGTCAGGCAGCTTGTCGAGCGATGCTTGGAGGTAGCTGGAAGTCATTCAGAAGATCTCCACGTCCCGATCCACCATGACGGTGATCCGCGCACCTTGATCGACGTAGATCACCGGGCCGAGTGACAGGTAATCGCTCATCACATCGTCGGTCGCGTCTTGCAGATCATCGCCAACGTCCTCAGCAATGTCAGAGGATACTTCGTCATCAATCTGGTTTGCTGCTACCGCAGGCACCGCGCCGAGGATCGAGATCAGGGCGGCAGAACCGAAGCGTTCACCGAAGCGCGTATCCACAAAGCCCGTTACGCCCGACCGGCCCAACTCATCGCCACCGAACGAGCTGATGGTGACAGTCTGGTTCGTCGGCAGAATGATCCTGTCCCATGCGACGGTCACACGTTGCTGGCCCACATTGAGGCCCGAGCGATAGCGCCCGATCAGACGAGAGCCGCGAGGGATCAGGACGCGCGACCCGTCATAGGAATGCACGTCCTCCGAGATAATCGCCCGAATTTGTCCCGGCAGAGAGCTGTCCAGCGCCGTTTCGGTGACGGCTTGGATCATCGTGCCTTGAACCACCGTGTTCGACGGGTTGGCGATGACCTCAGCCTGCGTTACCTGCGAAGGCGATGCGCCATTGAGAACGAAATCTGTCACTTCTCCGAGCGTTCTTTCCGACAGGGCGCTTTCATCGCTCCCTGCACCGGAGTTGCCAAAGGCGATCATGGGCGAGTTGATCCGGGCTTCTTGAAACGCGGCCGCCTCCGCTCGCCGGCGTTCCAGTTCCGCAAGTCGCGCGTCCTCTTCATTGCTTGGCGGTGCCATTGGATTTTCTTGATCGAGCCGCGCGATTTCGAGCTCAGATTGAAGGCGACGAAGCTCGCGATCCCGAGCCGCCAACTCTTCCTGAAATTCCGATCTTGCGGCATCCGATGCTTCCTGAAGCGCGGCTACCTGTGCCGTTAGGGCCTCCAATGCCGCAGCCGCTTCACCATCATCGTCCGGCGCATCGCGCAGCTCTGCAATTTCAGCCTGAAGAGCTTCGAGCTGAGCCCGAAGCGCAGACTCAATCTCGCTCTCTACCTCGACGACCTCCGGTTCAGGCGGGGCAGGGGGCACGAAGGGCTCGATCGCACCGAAGCCATCGCCCTCTTCCTGAAACTCGGCAGGCCGCGCGGTTGGCAGCGGGTTTTCCGGTTCATCAGACGGCAGGGCCAGGTATGCGATCAGGCCAATGGCCGCGATGGCGCCGACACCGGCCAACGCCACCTTGGGCGACGGTCGTTCCTTCTTGGGCCCGCTTTCGCCTCCGGCTTCGAGCGCGGACAGGCGCTCTTCAAGATCCTTTTCGTCGCTCATGATCCGGTTCCTCCGGCGCTATTTTCCTGTATGCAGATGACGGTATCGCCCAGGCGCAAAACCCACTGGCGGTTCACCCCTGACACGCGAAGAACGCCGTCCTCGATCTGCTGACTGTTCACCGTTCGCTCGCGGCCTGCCGAATACTGGAAGATCGCAGGGACCGGGGCGTTCGGAGCAAAGCGGAAATAGGTGAATGTCCCATCGTCCCACACGGCTGTCGGAGTGATTTCCGAGCGCCCCGACGCCGCATAGTTGTAATTCGGTGCCCTTTGCGCGACGGCGTTCGTCGGGCGCGTTCGATCCTGCGGATACCGGAATTGGACAACGTAGTAGGTCGGGGAGGACGATTCCGTGACGTTGAAATAGTAGCTGCGGCGGTTCGTATAGACCGTGATGTTCGTGTGGACACCCCGAGCCAAGGGCTTCACGGCGAAGGCACGGCCACCCGGAACGCCGTCGAGCTGAAAGCCTTCCGTGTCACCAGCAATAATCGAGCGGATGGTTTCCCCTTCACCGAACTCCACACTGGTAACATGGGTCAGGCTGACGCGAAGGCGGTAGACCTGTCCATCGGTGTAGGTTGCGATCCGAACGCGGCTGTCGTGGCTTCCGGCTCTCGGGTTGCTTTCCGCGAAGGCCGGAGCAACTGCCAGGGCAAGAGCGACGGACAGAAGGCCGGTTTTAAGCATCTTCATATCAGTTCTCCATTCTGTCCGAGCGAATTGCGTATTCGGTGACGGTAAAGCCGAACGGGTTCGTCCAGACCTCATCAATCTGCCGCCGCTCTTCGGGCCGGAAGTCGAACATCAACGTGACCGTGAACAGGCCAGCTTGGACGCCCTGCTGCGACGTGAGCCGCTTGCGAAGGCGCACAGTGGCCCGGTTGTCCCCGATCCGGTTGATGCTCAGAATTTCAACGTCGAGCCGGGCATCCGGGCCGTAGACGTTGGGCGGATAGTTCTCGCTTGCGCTGTTCCAGAGCTGGCGCAGCGAGGCAGCGGCGTTGCCGTCCGACATTGCCAGCACCCCGCGAACGCGCAGGTCATTGTCGAGCTGGTTGTAAGTCTCCCGCTGCGTGACATAGCGGAAGACCGCAGCTTCAATGACCGCCTGATTCTCGGTGACGCGCACGGCCCCGACAGAGGCATTCGGCAGGGCCATGCCGGAATTGGGGTCGTAGGGAACGACAACCGGCGCAGGATCAACATCGAGGACCGCGACCGCCATTCCTCCAAGGCATCCCAACACGCCGAAACCCAAACCGACGAAGGCCAGCTTCTGCCAGAGCTTTTCACGGCGACGGGCACCGTAAATCAGCTCTTCCTCAATGATTTCTTGATCCTTAACCACTTGCCCGCCTCTCTTAGTCTGCCGAAAGATCGGGCATGGTGAAGTCCATGTAGCGATCTTCTTCCGCCCGATCCGCTGCTTCGATGACGCCGGCCTGGCCCTCGCCCACGGTGCCAACCGCGAGAAGCTGCATGATCGAGACAAGAATGATGCCGTTCTCAGCCACGACGCGCGTGTTGAGGTCGATGCTTTCCTTCAGGGTTTCCATGTCACCCGTCAGGTCCACGAGGCGGTCGATCCGCTCAAGCGACTGCCCGGCTTCGGTGTAGCTGTTCTGTGCGGCGGCAGAGACCATCGCGCCAGTCGTGGCTCGGGTGGCAACCCGTTCCGCGCCGCCATTGCCGCTGTTCGCCATTTCCGAAAGCGTGTCTTCATCGAAACCGTGTTCGGCCAGAACTTGCTCCATCTGTGTTCGGATTTGACTGGAACCGGAGCCAGTAAGGCCGCTCCAATCGCCTTGCTGGATCGCGGCGATGGTGCCGGTAATGTCGCCAAATTCTTGATCGAGCAGCCCGTTCAGCCAGTCTTCCATTTCCGTCGAAATGATCTCGGGAAGCTCGGCGAGGCCTGTCAGGGCGGCATAAGTGTCCTGAAGTTGCGCGTATTGCTCTTGCAGCGTTGTCAGTTGTTCCTGAAGCTGAAGCAGTTGATCGTTCTGAAGGATTTCATCTTCGATCATCTGCTGAAGCTGGCGGATTTCCTGCGCGATATTCTGCGTGTCCACGGTGGGAACGCCTTGCGCATAGGCAGCCGGTGCCGTGGTCCCGAGCAGCGAAACGGGCGCAACAGCGAGGCCGAGGCCGAGGAAACCGGCGGTTGCGATTTTGCGGATCACCGCGTTGATGTTCATCGACGGTTTCATCAGTCGAAATCCTCCATATTGAAGTCCATGAATTGCTGTTCTTGCTGGCGGTCGGCCGCGAGCGCGATCGACTCGGCGCTTGCCGGGCGTGCCCTGGCCGCAAGGAGCCGGGCCATGATGGCGCTGAGCCGCCCAAACTCGGCACGGGCATAGGTGTTCAGCGCCATAGCCTCCTGCACATCCTCGGTTTCGCTGATCCGCTGGATGATGCTTTGAAGTCGTCGCGCGGCAGCTTCGACCGTTGCCATGCTGTTGTTCGCGTAGAAACTGGCCCCGGCGCCGGTGAAGGAGAGGTTCGAGTTCGCGAGCAGCGCCGGGTCGATGGTGCCAACGGCATCGCCGCCGCCGCCACGCGCCAGATATTCGTTGTATTTCGCCGGGATCACCTGAACGTAGTGCTGCGTTTCCTGGAACGGCGGCACTCCCCCATAGTTCTGCACGTTGCCGGGACCGGCGTTGTAGGCAGCGAGGGCGTGGATGATGTTGCCGTCGAACATGGCAAGCATCTGCGCCAGATAGCGAGCGCCGCCTTCAACCTGCAAATACGGGCTGTCGTAATACTCGGGATAGATGCCGAGATCGCCGGCGGTGCCGGGCATGATCTGCGTCAGGCCAAAGGCCCCGACCGGCGACCGTGCGCCGATGGAGAACCGGCTTTCCTGCCAAATCAGAGCTTGCAACATGTAGCGCCATTCCCTGACCGAGAACCCCGCTTGATTGACACCCGAGCGGCCATGCGTTTCCTGCGCGACCTGGATAATCAGCTCTTCAACGTTCTTTGCCGCGTCCCCGAACATCTGCGCAGCGCTGGGGTTGCTGTCATCCGGGTCATAGACCACATCGGCCGACGCCTCGGGGTCTGCCCCATCTTCCAACGCGGAGACCATGCCCGGAATGCCCTGGCCGCCGAGGCTGGTTTGGGCGTCGAGGATCTGTTGCAGAATGGAGAGCTGTTCTTGCTCGATTGCCGCAATCTCTTCCTGCACCGCGAGCGTTTCGCGCTGCGTGGCGAGATCGCTTTCCCGATGAGCGTTCGACGCCTCGTTTCTGATAATCAGGCTACCGTCCACTGTGGGGACACCCTGCGCGATCGCGCTGGTTCCCCACAGGAAGGCGATGGCCGTCAGTGCAGCCGTCTTACCCATCACCAAGGCCCTCCGGGCCGCCGATCGCGGTAAAGGTGCAGGGTGCTGATTTGGTCGAAATCCGGGCCTGCGGTTGCGGTTCACTCGTAGGAAGGAAGGCCATGCTGTGACTGCTGCGCGTCACCGTGTCGAAACAATTCGCTTCGGACGGCCGATACTCGGCACAGCCAGCGACACCGAGAGCGGTCAGCATAATCAGGATTGCAGTAGGTTTCATTCGACCCTCCAAAAATCTTCACGCTGGCGGTAATCGGCACCCACCAACTGTTCACCTTTTTCCATCCCGCCGAGGACGGTTAGGAGCGGCCCGAGGGCGCTCAAATCTGCATTGATGACGACCGATCCCTGGTCATCTCGAACCAGCCCCATGCGGGACGCCGGGCTGGACGTGAGCAGCACGTCCAGTTCCTTGTCATGAAGGTTCAGCATCGCGTAGTCCGATGCCTTGGCCCGGATGTTCGGCAGAAGGATTTGCGTTGGCACCGCTTCAACGATGGTTTTGCCGGTGCGCGTCTGTTCGAGCTGACTGGCATACTGCGTCATCATCACGACGACCGCATTTTGCTTCCGGGCCGTCACGAGCCAGTTCGAGAGGCGTTCAGCGAAATAGCCGTTGTCGAGAGCTTTCCACGCCTCATCAATGACAATGATGGTTGGCTTGCGGTCCTCGATAACCCGCTCAACGCGGCGGAAGAGGTAGGACAGCACAGCCATCCGCTCTTTCTCGCTTTCGCTGTCGAGAATGCCGGTTAGATCGAAGCCAACAACTTCCCCGTCGAGTGAGAACGTATCTTCACGGTTCTGGCCGAAAATCCAGCCATATCGACCCTCGGCAGTCCATTCTTGCAGGCGCTCATGAAGATCACCGCCATCATCGGCCGAGATAAAAAGCGAGGCCAGATCGTGCCAGTTGCGCAGGTTCGCATCGCTGGCCGTCGCGTTCTGCCGAACCACTTGCTGAATAAGGTTCGTCTGCGCGGGGGTCAGCGGCTTGTCCGAACGATGGATCAGCGAGGCCAGCCAGTCGGAGAGCCATGCCTGCCCGCGTTCGTCAATCTCGGTCCACAGCGGGTTGAGCCCCGTCGCGTCACCGGCTTTGATCGAGGAATAGCGGCCACCGTTTGCGCGCACCGCCATTTCCATGCCCAAGCGATAGTCGAACACGAAAAGACGTGCCCCGGCCCGCCGGGCCTGCGTCATCAGGAATGCCGAGAGAACCGACTTCCCCGAGCCAGGACGCCCAAGGATCAGCGTGTGACCGCCGGTCGGCTCTTTGTCCGGGGAGCCTTGTTCATGGTAGTTGAAGGAGAATGCCGAGCGTTCCGGTGTGGGAAACATGGTGATAACCTTGCCCCACGGCACCTGGTCCGCTGTCTTGCCGAGCGGTGTCCGATGGAACGCGGCGAAGTCCGCGAAATTCCGGTTCGTCACCGCCCCCTTTCGGCTCCGCGCGTGCCCGTTGCCGGGGTGTTGGGCAAAGAAATGGGTGGCGCTGGCGAAGCCTTCTGCAATCAGGTTCACACCTTCGGTCGAGGCCGTGTTCTTGATCTCGCCGCCGATATTTGCCAGCTTTTCTTCGCTGTCCGCGAACACGGCCACCGACATATGGTGATCGCCAAAGCTCAGACGCTTCGATTCAAGATCATCGAGCGCGGTCGGCAGCTCTTCGAGCAGCGACACGGCGCCATCGTTAGCCGAGGCCCGAAGCCGCATCTGCCGCTTGATCCGCCCTGCCATCCAGTTGCTGTTGATGGGGGTGAAGCTGTGCGTCACGATCATATCGACCGGCAGGCTCAGCTCATCGAACATCGTGCAATGCGTCTTCTCGGGATAGTCCTTCACCGCGAAGATCGAGCCGATGCGCGGGCCGGTTGCCCCATCGGACAGAAAGAACTTGTCGCCTTTGAAGGTGACGCGCGTGTTCGCCACATTTTCGGCAACGATTGTCGTGCGGGCACCGCGATACAGCGGCAGCTCTTGGCCAGTGTTCAACGCGCCCAGGAAGCCAAGAAGCTCGCCCGAAGGCTCATTGAGCAGCCGGGGGTTCATGTCTGCGAAGGACGACATAAGGAAGCGAACAACCTCCTGAAGCCTGCCCATCCGCTTTTCCGTTTGCGCCCGCAGCAGCTCGGCCGACTTGGCCGCGCGCAGCGGCAGCTTAGAGCCGACAGCCGGGCGGTTCATGACGGTAAGCGTCAGCGTCTTGTCCCGCAAATGGCGCTGACCGAGAGCCTGCCGCCAGCGACGATCCACAGCCGCGGCGAAGCTATCGCCTTCGACCGGAACAAGATCGGGCGTGATCGCTTTTGAAACTTTGTGGACATAGAACGAGCATTCCGGCCCGATCCGCGCGACCACGGACGCAAAGAGCGCCCGTGTGCGGTCCAGATATTCGTCGTCGGTGGTGTTGCTGTTCACCCCGTCCAGACGGATGCACTGAAATAGTTCATTGCCCCGCGTCCGCACGGTCTTGTCGTCAACGAGGCTGATATAGGGCAGCATCGAGGCGAGCTTCACTTCACGCCCGAACCAGCCAGGCAGCAGGGACCGGGGGTCATAATTCGTATCACGGGGCATAGCTGTCTCCGCCGTGGATTTTGCGATTGAGGGTCGGGCGCGTGACCTGCAAGGCCGTCACCACCACGTCGAGGAAATTTTCGTCCCAATCCGCCGCCTTCCACAGCAGGGGATAGGCAGCCGCCGCGATAGCCGCGACTGCCCAATGCTGAAGCCAGACGAAGATCAGAACAGACCCGAAAAGCCAGACCATCGCATACATGATCGGCAGCCCGAGAAGTTTGGGAGGCCGGACAAGGCCAAGGAAAAGACGAGACTGTTCCGCCATCGTGCCAGCTCCTTACGAAGACCAGATTGCGGAAACGATGGTCGGTGCGGCAGCGATACCCGCGATTGCCACCACAACCCACATGGCCTGACGGAAATCGAGAATGCCGAAGAGCCACGACAGGAAAACACCGATCAGCGCCAGCGTGCCGATCACGATCCCAAGGGGGCCGGTGATCGCGTCCACGATGCCCTGAAGCACATCCTGGACTGGCGATAGGTCGATGCTTTGCGCCAGAGCGGGTTCTGCCAGCATCAGCAGAACCCCGCAGAGCGCGACGAAGACGTTAAGATTAGGCTTCATGAATGTTCTCCTTCGAGCCTGTTGAAAACTGCCAGCACGCGGCTGACGTGGTTTTGCGTCTCCCGATAGGGTGGGATGCCGCCATGCCGCTCCACCGCCTCGGGGCCCGCGTTGTAGGCGGCCAAAGCAAGTCGAGCGTCCCCAAAGCGGGCCAGCATCATCAGGAGATACCGAGCAGACCCGTCGAGGTTCTGTTGCCAGTCGTGGGGATCGACGCCGAGATTGGCCGCCGTCGCTGGCATGAGCTGCCCCAACCCGATCGCGCCAACATGGCTTCGGGCGCTCGGGTTGTAGGCACTCTCAATTTCAATGTTCGCTTGATAGAGCAGCCGCCATTCGGTCACGCTGATGTTCGCGCGGCGCAAAGCCGGATGGCTCGCGTAGCGAAGGGCGGTCTGGTCGATGGCATTCAGGATCGCGGGTCGGGGTGCCACGGCGCGAGGCGCCACAGCAGCCACCCGGAACGAACCGTCCCCTTCCTCGGCTGCATCCCGGTCACGGCCGAACAGCGTCAGCTCGTCGGAAGCCGATCCTTGGCCGACACCATCATTGTAATTTCGGGCGAAGTTGGTTTGCGGGGTGGAGGGTCGAAGCGATCCATCGCCCTCCATCACCAGCACCATGCCCTGAGCCAGAGCAACGGTGCAGGACAGCGCCAGAGCGGCGCTAGTCGTCGTCAGATAGCGTGTTGCCGTTCGGCAGAACGTGGAGGGCGCGGCCCCCTTTTCGCAGGGGGATGTGGATCGGATCGAAGCCAAACCCTTCGAGGAAGGAGATGAGGCCGTTCGCGGTCTTGAAGAGCCGCAATTGGATTTCCTCTTCCTGCTTGTTCCAGCGACGCCCCGGCACAAGCAGCTTCTCAACCGATCTGTCTTCGGTGACAGCCCGGATGAACCACTCCCCATACCAGACTGCATTTTTTCGGAACGCTGGGGTTTTACATACAACCTCAGCTTGATACCCCTGCTGCAAGAGGACCCTGAATTGCGTCTCTGTAACCACATTAGGCGCTTCTTTGTTTAGGTCTGTCCTCACGATCGGCGCTTTCCCTTCTGGTTAACGGACCGTGAACCCTTCTCGGGCTCTTCAGTCCTACGACATTATAAGATGGGGCGCAACATTGTAATGTTGCGCCTCGCAGAAAGTTCTGCTCTAAGGCACCAATACACATCACCAACCAAATTCCCAAGTGATCTAAAGGGACAGCGCAGGATGCCGAGAACGCAGCTACCGGCCTACATGCTTATAATGTCGTCTATTTTTTCGGCTTCCGGGGTGCAAGCAAATACCTGCTTTCCCCCTGAACGGCCCTTCGTTCCCGCCGAAATCGAGTCCGCAAGGGAGTATCGCGACCTGATCTATGACGACTTCCAGATCTACTTCGAGGACTTCAGCGTCTACCTGCAATGTCTCGATCAAGAGCGGGCGCGGGCCTTCCAGGAAGGGCAGGAGGTCAGTGAGGAATACCGACGCTTCTTCGATCAAGTGGTCTCCGACGACTGATACCTCTATAGTTGAGCGGGTTTCCGCTTGTGGCCGTCGATACCCTTACGGTCGAACCGAGCAGATGAACGCCTGCGAGAAGCTGGCGCGAACCGCCCTTGCCCCGGCCTGCAAGATGATTTTCAACCGGAATATGTTGCCAATCGGCCTGCATTCGCCCTATCACAAGATTATAAGAGTGCGCTCTTCCTTATAGCACCGCCATTAATCGAAGGAGATACCATGTTGAAGCTGCTCCGAACAACCGCACTGGCCTGCGCCGTCGCGGCGTCCAGCTTTGTCGCGGCCCCGGAGCGGGCACAAGCACAAAGCTATCAGATCGACTGTGCCATTCTGCTCTGCCTTTCGGGCGGCTGGCCAGCCTCAGAGCCTTGTGCTCGTGCCCGCGCAGAGTTCATTCGCAGGATCACACCCTGGCCGGTCGAGCCGCCCCTGCAAATCTGGCGCTGTCCGATGGGCGCGTCCTTCAACGTCGATCCGTCCGAGCTGAACCGGGCCCGCTTCTTTGACATTCTTATGCAGGACAGCGCCCCCCCGCCGCTGCAATCCTTTCCAAGCGCACCACTCACGGACGCCGCGCTTAAGCCGCAACCCGCCGTTCTTCGCCAGAGCGGCGGGGCTGCCCGGCGGTTGCCTGAAGGCTTCGCCCTGCATTTCGTGCAGGAAGGGGAATACAGCGACGACAACGGCACGGCCGACATCGACATCAGCGGGTCGGAGTTCGATTTCGTCCGTTCGATCCGCGTCTTCAATGTGACCTATGCCCGCCAGCGCGAGACCCGTGACGACTGCTCGCGCATGGCGAACGTCCGCATGGGGTCTTATGGCACCCAAGGAGACTTCTATTGGCGCAATTCATCGGTTGGCGCTTTGCCTGAAGCTCACACGGGAATGGAGCGGTTTGGCGAGAACTGCCCTGGCATCTGGCACCGTTCGGTTTTCGTGGAATGGCGTGATTATCAAGGCAACTATGGTTTCGAGCAGGTCAACTACTAAGAGTAGTGCCGAGGAAGGCCGTTCAATACTATAATTGCGACAGGCAACTAAAGAGAGTATGCCTGTCGTGAACGATCATAAGAATCGAACAGGCAAGGAGAGCAGACACCCCGAAAAGCAAACCCCCCGCAAGGCGGCAACCAAGCGAGGGGGGGTCTAAGAACCAAGGAATTGGCGTTCCGAACGGTCCAACACAATCTGTTTTCAGGACTGGTTCTACCACCCTCCCGACAGCCAAACAAGCAAAAAACGCACCTGTGCGAACAGGAGAACTTTGCCTTGCCGCCTTGTCCAACGAGCAGAAAAGGACAAGGAAATGAACCACTCACCACAAGTCGCGTTGCCGCAGGGCATGACCCGCCGCGACGTGATCGCGGTTATCAGCGAGATCGGACCCGACCTAAACCTGAGCGGCGCAGCAATCTTCGTGCTGACCAAGCTCATCGGCAGCACGAGCGAAAAGGACTGGATCGAACCCGGTGCCGATCCGACCTTCTACGGCACCCAGGAAACGATGGCCGAGCGCCTTCAAATGACCGCACGGCAGCTCCGCAGCCATGAGCGGAACTTCGAGCGCAAGAACATCCTGAAGCGTGACACCAAGGCGAACGGTGCCCGCGAAGCCGGGACCGGGCGGGGCTTGCTTTTCACCCCGCTCAAAGCCTGCTTTGCCGACCTGTTGGCCCTGCGCGACCAGAAGCGCGCCGTGACCAAGCGCATCAAGGAGCTGAAGAGCCTTCGCAGCGTTCGCTTGCGCCGGATGAAGGAAGCAATCGCGCGGCTCGCCCCCGAAGCACTGGAAGATGAGGCAGTCGCCTCGGTCCTCGCCCGGTTTGATGCCTGGCCGCGCTCCGACCGGCTTCATTCCCTCGGACTGGACCGCCTCGAAGTCCATGTCGAAGCCACTGCCAAGCTGTGCATGGAACTCGAAGAGATCATTGAAAACCTACCTAATTCTTCCTGTGAACCGGCAGAAACCTTCCGGTCCTTTATACAAGAGGACAACCAGCAGAATCCTTCTGTATCCTGTAACGCTAGCGTGGATGAAAGGAGCGCGGGCAAGCCCGCGCACACTGGATTCCTTAGATCGGGGCCTTCCGGCCCCGATATTTGCAGAGAAAATAAGTGTGAAGCGGATAGCGGTGTTATCAACCCCAAACTTGAGGCGCTTTTTGAACCGGAGCAGCTTTTCAAGCTCGCATCGCCCGACTTCCAGATGACCCTTCAGGCAAGATCCAATCAGATCACGAAGGAAACTATGATCGACGCCGCCCACGACATGCTTTCGCCGCTCGGGATCAACTATTCCGCATGGCGATCCGCGTGCGGCGAACTCGGCCGCCTCGGCGCCACCCTTTGCGTCCTGGTCCTCGATGCGAACCGCGACCACCCGCAAACCCCGGTGCGTAACCCCGGCGGTGCGCTGCGCGGCATGATCCGGGCGCACAAACGCGGCAACCTCAACCTCATCGGCAGCGTGATCGGCTTGCAGCGCCGGCGAGGATACTAGGATGCAGCGGTTAACCGTTCCGTCGATCCGACCGCGACGGATTGCAGCTATACATGCCAAGCTCCGCACCATCATCGCCGTGCGCGATGACCGTGCCGGCGATCGTTGCCCCGGCTGGCTCCAGCCCCCGCATTTCGACCTCGGCGCTGACGCCCTGGAACGTGCGCAGCGCCGCCAGCTCGCACGCCTCCACATCGTCAAACTCGGCCGTGATGACCTCGGAACCCGACTGCATGTTGAACAGCACCAAAATCAGGATGATTTTCATGTGAGACCCTTTCTACGAGAGAGGGCCGGCACCTCGCGGTCCCGACCCTCTTGGAGAACAGCGCATGACGCTTTCACCTTCCGCGACCATCGGCATCCCTGCCTGTATCGCAAGGCCATCAATATCATAATGATGGACTCAGAACAACAACATCGCGATGATTTCCGTCCTTTCATCTTCCCTGAAATATCCTCGGGGGAGCGCCACAAGGCGCGGGGGCAGACAGCCCCCACTGAACACTGTTTCCAACGTTTGGAGAACACAACATGACGACAGCACAGAAGGCCACGACTATAGGCTTCTTGATCTTCATCACCGGCACCGCTTTGGGTTTTGCCGTGCGCCACCAAATTGCCCTTCAGCATGGCAGAGCTTTCGGGGAAATCATCACGAGTATCTGCGCGAACGAAGGATATGCAGGTGCGCTGTTTCCTTTGGGTGATCCAGATCAAGCCCGTTGCATGTCCGAAGACGAATCTGCTGAGCTCAAAGCCGTCAATAATCTCTAATATAACCGTGTCCACAAAGGAACCGTTATGGAACATGCCTCTGGACCTGTCCAAAACTACCTTTCTCGGGTTTTGAACGCATGCTACTTTTCGGCCAGATATTTCGGTCACTCTAGGGACGTGTTCATTGCCTTCAGCTTTACCCCTCGCACCGGCCCAGGCCGACCCGCCCCGAACCTTTGCCTATGTTCGGGTTTCGACCGTCGAGCAGTCTGTCGCATCGCAGGTTCACGAGATCGAGGCGGCGGGCTTCCAGATGCCGGAATATCGAATCCTTACGGAGACGATTTCCGGCAGCGTCCCCGCGAAACAGCGCCCCCAGTTCGCGCGGCTGGTCGATCGGCTGGAACCGGGCGACATACTGGTTGTGACGAAGCTCGACCGCCTCGGCCGCGATGCGATCGACGTGTCATCGACAGTTGCGGAGTTGGCCAAAATTCCCGTTCGCGTTCACTGTCTCGCATTTCCTGGGCTGGATCTTACAAGTGCATCGGGAACATTGACCATGAATGTCATCAACGCCGTTGCTCAGTTCGAGCGTGACCTGCTTCGAGAGCGAACCCAGATCGGGCTTGCTGCCGCGCGGGCCAAAGGCAAACGCATCGGCCGCCCCCGCGCCCTTTCGACCAAGGCCGAAGAGGATGCGCGGGCCGCGTTGGCAGCGGGCGAATCCATTTCCAAGATCGCTAAACGGCTGGCAGTCAGCCGAGCGACCATCACGAGACTCCGCGACGATCAGCTAGCGGCACAATCAACCGACTGAGCCGCGATCTGCCTTTTCCCGACACCTTGCAGGACGATCCGCATCCTGTCGGCCGAGAAGGTTCGGATAAGTGCCAAGGCTTGATCTGGATCGCCCCTTAACCGGGTCTCAGCCCGACATCCTTAGTAGTTGGGCGTGTAATCCTCCGGTAGCATTCAGCTTTGAAATGGTGCAGTCTGACGCGAGCATGGTGTTAGAGCGGAGGCAGCGATGCAGGAACACCCTTTTGATAACGACTTTCATGTAACGCCCCAGCAGGTTGAGCAATTTCAACGTGACGGGTTTGTAAAGTTGGACGGATTCTTCAATCCTGACGTCGTGCATACCCTGCTCAATCGGGTTGAGGTGGAAATGAGCCGAGCGCCGGAGAACTTTAAAAGCGAGTTCAGCCGCCTCAAATACGATTTCGAGACCGAAAAAACGGATATCTATGAGCTGATCGCCCGGCCGTATTTTCGCAAGGCATTGACGGCGCTCGTGCAGAAGGACCTGTTCCTGACTTTCGAGCTCTGCTTCGAATTGGAAAAGAACATCAGCAAAGGATTCCCCTGGCATGTCGGCGTTCAAAGCTTTGGCTATCAGGTTGCCGATGAATTTGGCTGCACGATATGGGCAGCACTCCATCCCGTTCACAAGTCAGGCCAACGTGGTGGTATGGCCTACGTGCCTGAGCGGGTCGTATCTGGCAAGTTCATCTATGACCAGATCGAACCAGCCATGATTTCCACGCTCGAAGCCAAGGAACAGGCGGGCGAAAAGACGACCATGGATGACTATTTTGCCATGCGCTCGGGCATTCTCAATTCGCCCACCATGGCCGAAATCCTCAAATATCATCAGGTCGAGGATGACTTCGAGCCGGGCGATGTTCTCGTGTTCAACAAATATGTTGTTCACCGCAGTATAATGCTGGAGGATGGACCACTGCCGAAGCGAGCTGCCTTTGTGATGCGCTTCGTCGAGGACGGGTCGCATTACGATCTTCAACGCGCCCGGAACCTGGAATATCCGGCAGAAAAATACGGTCACAAAGCCTTCACGCGGTCCCATATGGAAATCGGTCTGCCAGACGGCTCGCTGTTGACCGACAGCGAGTATTTTACGGACCGGGACAAGCGCTTCGTGCGACGTGAGTTGGCTTAAGGGGGCAAACATGGAAACGCGTGATATCGTCTTTATCGCACTCTTCGCGGCCATCATGGCCGCGCTGGCGGTCTTTCCGCCGATCACCCTGCCCGTTGTCGGCGTTCCGATCACCGCTCAATCTCTCGGCGCCATGCTCGCCGGCGGCGTGTTGGGGGCCACACGCGGCGGCTTGTCGATGATTCTGTTCCTTTTGCTCGTTGCGATCGGGCTTCCCCTGCTTCCGGGAGGCCGTGGGGGCTTTGGTGTTTTCCTTGGCCCTACGGGGGGATATCTGATTGGCTGGATCTTCACTGCCTTCGTGGTCGGTTTCCTCGTGGAGCGCTTCTGGCATCAGCTTAACTACCTCAACGCCTTCCTGGCGTCGGTGGTGGGGGGAATTGTCGTGCTCTATGCGATCGGTATTCCCTGGAGCGCGTTCGTTGCCCAAATCTCTGTTTGGGCCGCCTTCGTCGGTTCCCTCCCGTTCTTCGTCGGTGACATCATCAAATGCCTTATCGCGGCTGCCGTGATCGTGATCGTAAAGAAGTCCTATCCGATCATTACGCCCCGCAAGCGCCAGGCCGCTACGACCGAGTAGGGGGCACATCAGCAATGCTCTCCTTCTCGCAAGTGGTTGTCGAGAAAGGCGACCGGCCGATCCTGAGCGATATCAACATAGATCTCAACGAAAAGCGCATTGGGATCATCGGACGGAACGGGTCGGGCAAAAGCACATTTGCCCGGCTCTTCAATGGACTGGAAAAGCCCAGCTCGGGTACGATTACTTTCGAAGGATCGACCGAGCTGAAGGAGTTGCGCCGAAAGGTGGGGTTCGTGTTCCAGAACCCAGACAACCAGATCGTCTATCCGATCGTGGACGAAGACCTCGCTTTCGGCCTGAAAAATCTGAAGCTGCCAAGCGCGACGATCAAAGAACGCATAGCCGAGGTGATGGCGCGCTTCCGGATCGAACACCTGAAAGATCGTCTCACACATCAACTGAGCGGCGGAGAGCGGCAGATGGTTGCGCTCGCCGGGGTCCTGGTCATGCAGCCTCAGATGATCGTTTTCGATGAGCCGACCACATTGCTCGATCTCTGGAACAAAAAGCGCCTCATGCGAGCGATTACGGACCTCAAGGAGCATGTTGTTCTCGTCTCGCACGATCTGGATTTGTTGCGCGAGTTTGATCGGGTCATCCACATCGAGGCAGGTCGTATCGTTGGGGATGGCGAGCCGAACGCCGTCATCGAAGACTATATCGCGAGATCAGCATGATCGTAGACCTCTATGTCTTCGGGAATAGCCCACTTCATCGCATATCGCCCGGCTATAAGATCCTGGCGCTCGTGCTCTTCTGCACCCTTCTATTCGTTTTGTCGGGATGGGTGCCCTTGGCTGTGGGCGCGATCCTGGTCGCCATAGGTTACTGGCTGGCTGGAATCGGGTTCTCACATGCCTATCGGGCGATCCGTCCTGCCTTGTGGATTCTTGCCATCATTTTCATCGCGCAAATCATTCTCGCGGGGCTCGAACTTGCTGCTTTCGTTGTCGTGCGCTTTGGAATCTTGATCCTCGCGGCGTCGCTCATCACCATGACGACGAAAACGAGCGAGTTTGTCGACGGCATTCAAGCGGGGCTCAAACATGCTCCTTCCTGGGTGCCGGCCGATCACATCGCCCTCGCCATATCCCTTGCGCTCCGATTCATCCCACTGGTGCGCGCAACGCTGGACGAGGTGCGCATGGCGCAGAAGGCCCGGGGCCTTGATCGTAGCGTGAAGGCTCTCCTTGTCCCATTGGTCGTCCGGACTTTAAAAACTGGGGATGAAATCGCCGAGGCGATCCAGGCACGGTCGCCGCTTTAGCCGCGCGTTCCTTCCAGTTCGCAGCCGGCAAAGTCGTCTTCTGCCAGCCGCGTGCAGAGTTCATGCCACTGGCATTCAATGCAGGCCCTTCGTGTTATTCCGCTGCGAAACCATGATCGCATCAAAGCAATGGTTTGGTTGTCGAAGCTGAGAATGGTACCGGGTTCGATTACGATACCGAGCTTGTCACCGACATCTCGCGCAGCGGTCAGATCTCGGGCCGTGACGGACGCGTTATGGCAATGTGGCTCGGGGTCTTCCGCGATCACACACGCGCAGAGTTCATCGGGGCCTGCGATGATTTTGACCGGGGTTCCCTGGTTGATGGCTCTGGCAACAGAGTGAAATTTGGCTACAAACCCTGGTGAGTAGCCCTTTCCAGCAAACGTCAGCATGCACAGCAAATGGTGCGCGCGCAGTTCGATCACGATGCCTTGCCCCTCTGGTGCTCAATCCCGATCACCACGGCGGCAACAGCGGCCGACTTGATGATGCCCCCCAGGATGAAAGGAAAGAAGCCATTTTCGAGCGCTGCGCCTATGCCGATCGACGTGCTCAACCAGAGCACGCCGAGCCCGAGACAAATGATGTGCCCTGCGATACCTGCCAGGAATACCCACCATGCCCGATAGGCAAACCCCTGGCCCTGCCGTCTGGAAACCAGGACGCCGACAGTGAGGGCGGCAATGGGAAACGCGAAGAGAAATCCGGCGGTCGGTCCCGCAAAATGACCGATGCCGCTTGCGCCACCCGCAAGCACAGGCAAACCGATAGCGCCGCAGAGTAGCCATATAACGGTCCCGACAGCGCCGAGTAGCGGTCCCAAAACGGCCCCCACAGTCAATACCATAAAGGTTTGAGCCGTTATAGGGACGGGTACCATCGGAATTTCTATGTGGGACGAGATGCTGAGCAGTATTACGGCCGCGCCAACCAAGATCAGCGCCCCCTCACGTCCAACGATAATAGGACAAGCTTGGCCCGTTCCAATTTGCATCTAGTTCCCCTTGCTCCCGTTCCAACCAATAGTCCCGACGGTACCACTTAAGCATGAGCGGACAAAGCGGTTCGGCTGCCCATCATCTTTCCTGAAATATCCTCTGGGGGAGCGCCGTAAGGCGCGGGGGCGAACACATGCCGGGGTGGAAGCTGCGAAGGTTAAGGGCAAACGTCTCGGCCACCCTCGCGCCCTTTCGGCCAAAGCCGAAGAGTAAACGCGGGCCGCGTTGGCGGCGGGCGAATCCATTTCCAAGATCGCGAAGCGGCTGGCGGTCAGCCGCGAGACCATTACGCGACTCCGCGACGATCAGCTTGCGGCTCGGTCAACCGTCTGAGCCGCGATCCGCCTTTTCCCCGACACCTTGCAGAGCGATCCGCATCCTGTCAGCCGGGAAGGTCCGGATCAGCGCGGCGGCTTGATCCGGATCGCCTGACAACCACGTCTCATAATCGGGAGCTTCGATGATGACCGGCATTCGCCCCTTCGCGTGGATAGGCCGGATCAGCTCGTTCGCTTCGGTCGTGACCACGGTATGCCGAAGCTCCGTCTCATCCTCTTCGATCAGCTCCGGGTTTTCCCCGCGCCAGAGCCCCGCGAAAGCAAAGGGTGGCCGTCCATCGGGATCTTCGCCGGTGAGCGCAAACCAGTAATCCGTCGCCGGCTGCCTGCCCTTGGTCTCGTTGAAGCTCGTGACTGGGACCAGGCAACGCCGATCCTCATAGCTGCCTCGCCAGAGACCGCTTTTTCGCAGCTTGTCGTCGCGCGCATTGTTCCAGGCGGCGGGCTTGATCGGCTTGCCGGTTTTCTTCGACACCTGCGGCGTAAGAAATCCCCATCGCATTTCGATCAGCTCGCGCTTTCCGTCAGCATCGAGGCGCACCACCGGCGCCAGCCCCTTCGGGAATATCGCCGGCCTCGGTTCGGCGTTGCCGAGCCGATCAAGGTCGGCCGAGACCTGAAACAGCCGACGCATGGCTTCTGCCGTGGCGATGTTCGCATAGAGATTGCACATTCCGCGCCCCTACAGTCCGGCCCATCCTCGGATCATCTTCGCCACGCGCAGGGCCTCGGCCCGGCGCAGGCTTTGATTTTCGATCCGCAGCGCCTTGAAGAAGGCACCTGTCAGCATCGGCCCTTTCTCGATGTTCTTCCGAACATAGAGCATGGCCGCGAGAAATTCTTCTGTTTCCACATCTCGATCCGCGCAATCGGCCGCGGCCGTCTCGACAAGGGCAAGCACCTGGCGCAGCTCGCCCACGATCAGAATTTCTTCTGACCAATTGCCGCCGAAGGCCACGTTCCGAAGCTGATCCTTGCGTTCTACCATGAGAACAAAATAAGAACATATGGCATTTCTCGACAAGCAGGATCGTGACGCATGACCCCGATGCGGTCTCTATACATTGATATGAATAGCTTTTTCGCCAGCGTGGAGCAGCAGGCCGATCCGTCGCTGCGCGGTAAACCTGTCGGCATTACCGCTATCAGCGCCGAATCGGGAGCCTGTGTCGCGGCGTCCTATGAGGCCAAAGCCTTCGGCGTCAAAACCGGAACGCGCGTCTACGACGCGCGCCGGTTGTGCCCAGGCATCATTTTCCGCCCGAGCCGCCACCGCCTCTACGTTCGCGTGAACCAGAAGATCGCCGGCGTCATCGACCAGATCGCAGAGCTTCAAGCCGTCCGCTCCGTCGATGAATTTCAGGTCGCCCTCGGCGGCCAGACAGCGGAGCTGTCGGCCGCGCTCGATCTCGGCCGCCGGTTGAAGGCCGCAATTCGCGAACAGGTCGGATCGGAGCTGCGCTGTTCCGTGGGCATCGGGCCGAACCACCTGCTTGCGAAGATCGCGGGCAAGCTCGAAAAACCGGACGGGTTGCAATGGCTTGCCCCGGAAAACATGCCCGACCGTATCGCGCATCTGTCGCTTGACGATCTGCCGGGGATTTCGCACGGCATCAAAGCCCGGTTGCAGCGTGCAGCCGTTTGGGGCGTCGCGGAACTCTATGCGCTCGATCCTCGCCACGCCCGGCAGATTTGGCGCTCCGTCGAAGGTGAGCGTTTCGTTCGAGCCTTGCAGGGCATGGAGATTCCGCTCTTGCCGACGCAGCGAAACGGCTACGGCAACTCGAAGGTTCTCGCTCCGCAGTATCGTCGGCCCGATGCCGCGCGACCGGTTGGCCGATGGCTGACTGAAAAAGCGGTCGAGCGAATGCGCCGTGACGGATTTTGCGCCCGGCGGTTTTCCCTTATGATCCGTCTTCCTGAAGGCCGCGGTTGGTCTCGCGCGAAAACCCTGACGCCGAGTCAGGATTCCGCGATTTTCCTGAAGCTGTTCGAAGCCGAATGGGTGCAGTTTCGCCACGAGCGTCACGGCTATGTGCTGTCAATCGGCGTTCACCTGGGCGAAGTCATCCCGCTTTCCGAACGGCCGGGCGAGCTGTTTCTGCCGCTGGCGCCGGGTGAGGCGAACAAGCGGGAAAAGCTGGCGGAAACCATTGACCGGATCAATCGCCGGTTTGGTCAGAGAGTCGTCAGCTATGGGGTGCATCAGGATCATCCGGGATTCTTCGAGAAAGGGTAGTTTCATGACGAATCCCGGTCGTTCGTGACCTCGTGCGGTTGCTCGAGGACACGCCCGCCCAGGACCGCGCCCTAGGCTTCGGCCGGCAAGCGGCCTGCGCCCCGAGCCTTTCCCCCTGCCCGTCCCTGCGCCAAGGTGCGCCGCCCGCCGTCTCGTCCCGAGCCACCGGGCGGCGCGGCGCATGGTCCTGTCAGGGGGCCAGTCTCGGCCCATCCGGGTAACGGTCGCTTTCGCAGCAGCGAAAGTGACTATCCATTCAAAGCGGCATCTCCAAAGTGGCCTTGACTGTGGAGACAACGATGGAAGTCCGGAATTTCCTGACATTCTTATCAGCGAAGAAAAACCGCTGCGTAAAGGCTTCATAGTCTTGAATGTTTTTCGCTACGACGATCATGACGAAGTCCGAGTCCCCTGCGATACAATAGAAATTTGTGACGTGAGGGTCGTTTTTGGCCTTCCGCTTGAAGGTTTCCGTCTGTTCGACGCTGTCCCGCTCAAGATCCACCGAGACAACTGCCGTAATCCCAAGGCCGAGGGCCTGTTGGTCGAGCAATGCGACCTCCCGTTTGATGGTACCGGCCTCGCGCATGGCGCGAAGTCGGCGCTGAACAGAAGCGGTGGAAGCGCCCGTTCTTTCCGCGAGTTCCTGGATCGTGATCCGTGAGTCGCTTTGAACAAGAGCAAGAATTTTTCGATCCAAACCATCCATGATCGAGTATGATCACATGCCACATATAAAGTGTAATGAAAAATCGATATTGGGGGAAAAAAGCTATATGATATTGATATAATCCACCAAATTATGCGGTTTATGTACACCGCAGCAGTCACCAAATCTGGCTTCGTTGCCATCCTCCCCCTGGCCGTGGGTGCCGCCCTCTACGGGTTCGCCTTCGGGTTCCTAGCTGTTCAGTTAGGCGTACCTTGGTGGTCAGTCCCTGTCATGAGCGGGCTGGTCCATGCCGGATCGGCGCAGATAGTCACAGTTGACCAGTATGCTGCGACATCAAGTGTCGTGGGGGCAGTCTTCGCAGGGGCTATTTTGAATCTGCGCTACATCGGAATCATTGCTTCCATTGCCGACATGCTCAAGGGGATGCCGCTTTGGGCGAAGCTCATTTCTATCCATATCACCAGTGATGAAAGCTGGGCGTTAACGGTCTCCGAAGCAAACAAAGACCGATCTATCGGCGCACGCTTCCTGGTTGAAGCCGGGGCGGTAATGATCCTGACCTGGGTGACATCGACGACTATGGGTGCCATCGCTGGTTCCACAGTGCCGGATCTTGAGAAACTTGGCCTGGGTTTCGCCTTTACGGCTGCGTTCATTGCTATGGGCCGAGGCATGTGGCGGGGCCGGTCCGACCTAGCCCCTTGGGCTGTCACGTTCGCGATTGCTATTTTTGCTTCCCGATTGGGATTTGCGACAGCGAATTCCATCGTCATCGCAACGATCGGGGGACTGCTTTTCATGCAGTTACTGCGCTTCGTCAGGAGGCAGAACCATGAACCATGACATTCTGTATCTGATTGGGGGGCTGGCAGTCGCTACCTATGCGATCCGCGTGCTTGGCCTGGTCACGGGGAACATGATCCAGAGGTCCCGCTTCGCTTGGGTGCTCGATGAGCTTCCAGGGCTCTTGATTGTGGCGCTCGTTGCCTCATCCCTGTCCAGCATCACTCAAGTTGGATGGCTGGCTGCGGCGATCACCCTGATGATCGCGATTTACACCAACAATGTCGTGCTGACCATGATCGGGGGCGTCATCACTTTCGCTTTGGTCAGTAACCTACTGTAAAAAAATACTTTCGGAGGCTATGATGGACTACGCCGAACACGATTTTGAAATACGCAAGGATGTTCTTCGCCAGCTCAAGCATTTCTCTGAGCCCAGCAACGTCGCCGCCGTCCGCACCCTCGCGTTTGAATATGCTCTCATCGCAGGGTCGATTTATCTGTGCGTTGGAGTATCCTATTGGTTCTATCCGCTTGCCATCATTATCATCGGGTCTGCGCAGCGCACCTTTGCCAATATTCTTCACGAGGCTGCGCATTTTCACTTTGCCAAGAACAAACTGCTCAATTTCCTGGGCGGGACGGTTCTGACGTCTTACCTGATCTTCCACATGTTTACGCCCTATAGAAATTCTCACGTGGGATTTCACCATCGTCATTTCGGCGACCCGGAAGATGACCCAGATTACAATTTTCACATTCTGCTGGGCCTATACGAGGCCAAAGAAAGCCACAGCCGGTTCATCTTGAAGAACCTCGTTCTGGCTCTGATCGGGTATCGATCCTGGGAGTATATCAAGTATATCTATCAGGACCGCATTCTCTTCACGAAGGACAAGATTGTCATCCGCATGCCGATCTCGGTCACGAGCGACCGGATCATGTTTGCTGCGACCTGGATCGTCGTCTTAGGACTGGTGACCTGGTTCAACATCTGGCTCGAATTCCTACTTTTCTGGATCGTACCGTGTTTTACAACCTACATCGCGATCGGTTGGTGTGCTGAACTCGCGGAGCACTACCCGCTGCCGGAGGCAGAGAATAAGCGCCTTCTCATGACGCGTAACCGCCATGGTTGGGCAGTCGAGAATTTCCTCTTCGGCCGGCACTATGATCGCTACCACTTGGTGCATCACATCTTTCCGACGATCCCCTTCTACAACCTCAAGAGGGCGCACGAAGTGCTCCTTGAGGACCCGTCCTATCGGTAGTGGGATGCAATGTGGGGCGGCATCTTCACGCGGAGACATCCTGAAGAAGAGACGCTGATCTCCTACGTCAGAAAGTACAAGGATGAAATCTCGCGCGAGGAACGCGATCCAAATCGACCGAGCTTTGCTCAGCGCATCCTTCTCCAACATCCGCTGGCACAAGGAGCCTGATTTATGACCAAGCCAGAATTCCGTCAAGCTTCATCGCAAAATCTTCATGCTTTGCATCAGGATGTCGCAAAGGGTCTCAGGAAAATCGCTGCTCACCCTGTAATCCGTGAGAAGTTCTCGGCCGACCCATTCATCAAGCAGTTTTTCACCGAAACGGTGGCGCGATACATCATCGGCAAGTCAATGTCCGAAGCCGCCGATAAGTTCGACGTTTTGTCAGTAAAGGGATACCTCGCCGGCGTCGAGTTTGTTGGTGAGGAGATATCCGATGGCGGTCAGGTCGAGCAGGTTGTGGAGGAAAACATCCGCTTCCTCTTACATGCGCGCGGGCGCCCGTTTTCGGATGGGCTACAGCTTGGCTTTGATCTTTCCAGTGTCGGCATGCTTATAAGCCGCGAACTCGCGATGACGAATACGGCGCGCATTGCGAAGGTGGCTGCCGAGCAAGGTGCCACGATTATGATTAGCATGGAGCGCAGCACCCAGACCGACACCATTCTGGATGCTTTTCACCAGCTGGCCCCTTCGCATGAAAATCTTGGTCTGACTATCCAAGCCTACATGCATCGTACCGAGGTTGATCTGCCCAAGCTAATCAAGACCAGGCGTAAGATCCGCCTTGTGAAGGGTGTCTATGATGAGCACTCGTCGCTGACGCTGCCGCGCGGGAAAGAGCTGGATGTTCGATATGTGGAATGCATCGAGAAGCTCGCCGAGGCCGGGTCTCGTTTCGCTGTCGCAACGCATGACCCTGCCATCATCGACATGTTGAATGCCCGCGGCCTCCTGGATGCGGCCGAAGAGCTGGAGGGGCTACATGGATGTAACCCAAGTCTTTTCCACACACTGAACAACGAGGGGCATCGGTGCCGCATAACCGGCGTTTACGGGGAAGAATGGCTTCTTCATTTCTTGCACCGGCTTGCCGAGCATCCGCCGAATGCCCTGCAGGCGCTGGCAGATTTCTACAACCCAGACCGGGTTGTCTTCGGCGCGGACTACTGAAGATGACGGCACTCACCTCACCGCGCGTTCCAACCGCATATCTGAACATGGCCGGATCGGGGCCCGTTTCTGATGAGGTTCTGGCCGCAACTACGACATACCTGAAAATCGAGCAGCAGGTCGGGGCCTATGACACTGAGCTCGATCATCACGTCGAGCTTGACGAGCGCGTCTACGAAAATCTTGGCACCCTCTTAGGGTGCGTTGCGGCTGACATCGCGATCTTCGACAACGCTACCCGGGCGTGGACGGAAGTCGTGAGCCGACTTTCGTTTAAAGGCGCGCGCCGCATCCTTACAACCGAATACGAATACGCTGGGAACCTTCAGTATCTGAAGGATCTCTCGGAACGGGAAGGACTCGAACTGATCACGATACCCTGTACTGATAAAGGTGAAATCGACCTAGAATGGCTGCAATCAAACATGGGAAATGACGTTGGGCTCGTGTCCGTCGTGCATGTTCCATCTTGCTGTGGCATCATAAATCCTGTTGCGACCATCGGTGAAATCCTCTCGGGATACCAAGCTGTCTACATCGTGGATGCCTGCCAGGCTGTTGGTCAGGTTCAGATTGATGTCCACGCAACCGGTTGCGATGTGCTCACTGGTGCCGGGCGTAAATTCCTGTGCGGCCCCCGGGGCACCGGGTTTGCCTTTGTCTCAGCACAGCTGAGAGCCAGGATGTCTCCCGGATTTGTCGATCTTCACCTTTCTGATATCAAAGCCGATGGCCGGATCGAAAAAGACATGGGAAATGCGCGCTTCCTCGAAATGGGGGAGCGTAATTGCGGGGCCATCATCGGCTTGTCACGGGCCATCGAGGAGGCTCTGCATGGCGGGGATCGGCTAAACGATGGCATTTTCCGAATTCGCGAAGGCGTTTCCGCTCTTGAAGGGGTCATACCGATCGATCCTGGTAGGAACCGTGGAGGTATATTTTCGTTTCGTCATAAAAAGATTCCCGCCGAAGAGGTGGTGAGGAACCTCAGAGAGCACCGGATTGCTGCCTGGCGCATAAAGGGGTCTCATACCCCGCTTTATATGCTTCCCAGAGGACATATAGAGGGAGTGCGGTTGTCATCCAACAAGATCACAGTCGAGCATGCAGATTTGGTGGTGGCGGCGTTGAAGGATATGCTTGCTTGAGGACTGTCCTGAGGCACGTAGTTTGCCCCGACGCCTCGTTCAATTGAACTTCCTGTGCGGAAATCCCCGCAGACTAGGCTAGCCTCGCGCTGGCCTTTTTTTGGGCCTTGGACGATAATCTGTGATCGCCGCGCTCGCGCGGGGATCACACTGGCAGGGGGGGTTCGGGCAAGCCGAACGCCCCCTGCATCCTTGGGCCAGGCCGCGCGAGCGCGCCCTGTCCGTATCGGGAACCGCCGGTTCCCCCACGCAAGCCCCATGAGCGGCGTCAGGGGGGGTGTCCCCAACCACGGTCTCGGCCGGGGGCCGAGCTGCGTGGCCGGGTGATCCCCCTCCCCCCCTTCCTTGTCATGGAGCTTGCGCGGGCCCCCCTCCTGCCCTCGCCGGGAGGCAGGCTTTCAGGAGAGGGACGCTTCGCGGTCCTCGCCAGAAACCCCGCCCCAATTTTCGGCACCAGACCGGATAGGGCATCACCACAAGGAGGCCAGACATGGCTGATATTCATTCGGAAAACACCGCAGAGGCGGCTGTCGAGGCAGCGCGGGTCGCGCTTATCGCAAGACAGAACGACCGGTTCCGCACCACATGGGGCGCTGACTTCACCGTTCCCGGCCAGATTGTCATGACGCGCGGCGTGGCCGCACTGTCGCACGAGGCACAGGTGGCGATCATGGTCGCGGTCATGCAGTTTTCCGAGTTCACCGAGGACAACGACCCTTACGGCACCCACGATTTCGGCATCTTCACCGTGGCCGAAGGCGAACGCGAGGTTCGGCTTTACTGGAAAATCGACCTCTACGACGCGGGCTATGAGTTCGGTTCCGACGATTGCGCGGACACCACTAAGACCCGCCGCGTGCTGACCATCCTTCTGCCCGAGGAATACTGAGTTCGGTTGCGGGGTCTCTCCCTGCCCCGCGCCGAGGCTGGCCTGTCGAGCAGGCCCAAGGGAGGGGCGGCAAGCGCCTCTCCCACCCCCTCACCACAACGGAAAGGAAGGTGAAATCAATGAGCAATGAAACCATGAAGCGCCGCATTGCCGAGGCTTGGGCGCTTCTCAGGAAGGGCGATCACTTTGGCATCGGACGCCGCTTCCTGATCCAGCACGGGGCCATCTAAGCCCCCTCGCCTCAGCCCGTCAGGGCTGGGGCACCGATAACACAAAAACTCACCACACGACAAGGATAAGACCCATGACAAAGCAAGAGACGATCATCGCCCCCATCGAACAGGTTCCCTTCGATGATCTGTATGTTTCCGACCTGAACCCGCGCACCGTGTTCAGCCCCGAGGGGATCGAGGCACTGGCAGAGAATATCCGCCAGCTTGGCCTGATCCAGAACCTCGCCGGGCTGCGCGATGAAACCGGCAAGGTTGGCATCGTGGCCGGAGGCCGGAGGCTTCGCGCCCTGGCTTTGCTGCAAGACGATCCGCGCTTCGCTACGGTTTCCGTGAAGATCGCGCCCGATCAGGCGACCGCCGAGATTTGGGCATCGAGCGAGAACCACCACCGCGAACAACCCCATGCCGCCGATGAAATCCGCGAATATGGCAGCATGGCCGAGCGGGGCGTTCCGGTTCCCTCCATCGCCATCGCGTTCGGCGTCAATGAAAAGCACGTCTATCGCCGCTTGAAGCTGGCAAGCCTGCCGGTGTCGGTTCTGGACGCCTTGAAGGCCGGGGAAATCACCCTGTCGAACGCCGCCGCCTTCACCGTCAGCGAGGACGAGGCGAACACGCTGGCCGTGCTGGAAAAGGTGCGGGGCGAGGGCTACAGCGATCACCAGATCAAGCAGATGCTCAAACCGGACTCGGTGCGCAGCACGGATCGGCGCGTGAAGTTTGTTGGCCTTGAGGCTTACGAGGCCGAGGGCGGGCGCGTCACTGGCGACCTTTTCGCAGACCAGACCTATTTCGATGATGTTGCCCTGCTGGACGAACTGTTCAAGGCGAAGCTGAACGCCACCGCCGAGGCCATGACCGGCGACGGTTGGAAATGGGCCGAGGCGATGGACACCACCTATCTTGGTTATTACGAGATCGAGGAACGGAAGCTGGACCGCATCTATCGGGATGAAGGGACGCTCACCGAAGAGCAGTCAGAGCGTTACGACGAACTGGCGGAATTGGCCGAAGGTGAGGTTCTGGACGCCGAGGGCGAGGCCGAACTGGCGGCGCTGCAAGCCGTGTTGGATGGTGCATTCAGCGCCGAGCAGAAGGCCGTTTCGGGCGTCCTTGTCTACGTCAACCAGAGCGGCGAGGTTCAGACCGCCGAGGGGCTGGTGAGGCGTGAGGACCGGGCCGCCGCCATCGAGGCCGGGTTCCTGCGCAAGTCCAGCCATTCGAGCGCCGAGGCCGAGCCGAAATCCCCCATCAGCCAGAAGCTGCGCGACGACCTGTCCCGTGTCGCACAGGGCGCACGGCAACATGCGGTGTTGCGCGATCCCGATCTGCTGATTGACCTTCTGGCCTACCAGTTGAGCCACGCCCTGCGCTGGAACGATCCGCTTGGCATCGCCACGACCGAGGTTCCGAACTGGCCTTCGACCGAGGCCGAGGGCTATGCCCTTGACGAGCGCCTGACCAGCAACCCGCCGCGCGATATGTGGGATGCGAAAGACCTTGGCGCATCCTTCCGCGCGTTTCGCAAGAAAGGCCCGGAGCATGTGCGCGGTGAACTGGTCCGGTTCCTTGCCGCTCAATATCGGGGCGGCGACGAGAAGCTGTCCGCGATGATCGACAAGGAGACGCAGCCGAATATCCGCGAAGTCTGGACCCCCAATGCGGCGAACTTCTTTTCTCGCGTCGGAGGCCCCTACCTCAACGATCTGTGGCGCGATCTGCTGGACCTGTCCGACGATCACCCGACCGCCACGACCTTCGCCAAGCTGAAAAAGGGCGAGAAGGCCGACAAGCTGGAAGCCCTGTTCCGTGGCGACCACGATCTGCGCAGCGCCCTTGGCGTCACCGACGAGCAGGCCGCGAAGATCGGGGCATGGCTGCCCGAAGGCATGAAGTGAGATCGAGGGCGGGGCGGCAGCGCCCCGCCCACCGATGGAGGTTCCCATGAGATTCAAGCGTTCACCCCGACACCCGTTCACCGACACGCCCCGCAAGCGGGCCGCACTGCGCCGGAAACAGCGCCTTGAGCGCGAGGCCCTTCCGTTGCTGGCCGATCAGATTGCCGAGGCACAGCCGAGCGAGGACCGTGTTATGGCAGACCGCGCACTGGCATGGTCCGAACAGGAAATCAGGGACCGTCGCGCTCGGGCAGAGAAGTGGCATGAAGCCCGCCGCCAGATCGACGCCCTGCCCGAAGATGAGCGCCGCGCTGTGCGGCGGGCATGGGACTGCGCCCCATACCCCGCCGACCCGTCTTATCTGTTGAGCGTCCTGCACAGCTACAGCCAAGGCAGGATCGACTTGAAAAGCCCGCCTTTCCCGCTGTCGCGCACCGACGCCTCGGGCGCGAGGATCGCGAACCTGTTCGCTTCATCTGACCTGTTCGTGACGATCCTCAAGGCGCGGGAGATTGCCGCCGATCCTGACCGTCACCCGCTGGCGGAACGTCACGCAGCCTATCACCATCTTCAACTGGCGGCATCGAAGAACAAGGATCGCGACCGCGCCGCCCAGAATCGCGTGTTGGCCTCGCAGCTATTCCTTCGCCTCGGAGAATTGGAGAACGCCCATGCCTGATTTCACCGCCCACCGTCATCCGGTCCTTGCCGTGCGCTGCCCCGATTGCGGCAGAGCGCCCGGCGTCTGGTGCCGTCGCCCGAGCGGCCACATGGCGAGCGACTTTCATCACAGTCGCAAGGTGGAGGCGGATCGCGTCTTCATCGACCAGCACGGACCTGACGCCAGCATCCTGCGCGACGGCGACGGATGGATCATTGATCCACGCGGGCGCGTCGGCATTCGGCCTCAGCCCGAGCAACTGGCTTTGTTCTGAGGGATATTCATGGCGCTGGCGAGAACTGATCGACTGTGCTACGACTGGAACTAAAGGAGAACTTAGATGTTTGATCGCCGCGCTCACGCTGAAGAAATCATTGCCGAACTGATCGGCAAGATGTGGAACTGGTTCTTTATCGGAGCTGCTGGCGCGGCTATCGTGATCGCCGCTTGCATCGCGTTCTTCGCGGGGGTCAACGTCCCCAATCTGATTTACTGGATCGGCACAGCCATCGCCTTCGGGTGCTTCGCACAAGCCGCCAATCTGTCGAACGAAATTCGGAGCCGCCGCGCGCATCTTTGACGCCGGGCAGGCCAGCTTTTTGAGAATATCCTTGTGGTGAGGATAACACTGGCCCCGCTCGCGCGGGGCCTCTTTTTTCCAGGGACCGACATTCAGGACGATCATGCACGACGACGACGAAACCACCTTCAAGGATAGGCTCGATCTGGTTCAGTATCGCATGGCCGAGATCGTCTTTTGTCCGGGCCGTGTCGTCCGGGCCTGCTGGCGTGGCGGGCGACCGACGATCAACCGCTATATGCTGGCCTTCCTGACTGTGTTCCTGCCTGCCCTCGGATTCGGCATCGTCATGGGATGGGCCATGAGCGGGTCCGAGCATTTCCTGTTCGGCGCGGATCGGACATTCACCCGGCAGCTTGGCGAGGCGTTCATGCTGATCTGGATGATTGCCGTTCTCTACCTGCTCGCCATCGGCATCACGATTATCGTCATGGGCTGGTTCCGAAAGGGACCGCGCCGAGGGTGATGCCCGGTGCGCCGGGACTGCGCCCCGACGCACCGGCCTTGCGCTACCCGCGCAGGGGCCGCTGCGCGGCTTGGCCGTCAGCACCAACCCTGCCGCCTGCCCCCATTGTATTCCCGCGCCAGCCCTTCCCCGATCAGGATACCGGCCACGTCCGCACGACCGATGTAAAGCCGCGCTAGCCCTCGGTCATTTCGGTCGCGGCCCGGCAACACGATCAGTTCCACCAACTCGCCCGAGCCGATCAGCTCGCGCAAGCGCCTCGTCGCCTCGTCACCAAGCGCCTTTTCATATGCACATTGCGGATCGTAGGTTTCCGGCGTGTCGAGACCGACCAGCCGGAACCGCTCACCGCCCAGGTCAATCGTGTCGCCGTCGATCACATAGACTGAAGCCGGATTGATCGGCTCTGCCGCCGTCCCGGTGTCGATCGACAGCAAGGCCGCGACGATCATCGCACCTGTTGCCGCAACTCCAAACAAGCGCCTGCGTCGCGCATGTTGTCCGCGTCTCGATCCAGTTTCTCGCAGCCAGTTTCGCAAGCCGCTCTGCCCTCTTCTGTTCCTGTGCCGGTTGTCGCTAGGCCGCCATCGGGTTTCCCTTGACCCATTTGCCGCTGCGCAGATGAGCATCCGTCGCCCCAGGTTTCGACCGTCGCCGTGATTGTCCTTGCAGTATGAATCGAGCCCCTGTCGAGATCCACACGCCGCTGCCTTCCTTGATCTGGAACCGACACTGAAATTCGTGCAACCCAGGTATTCACCCGTCTCCTTGGTCCGGGTTTCTCAAACGGAACATTGCTTGTTCCTCTCTTAGCGACCGTCCGGGGCTAACGCCCCGCCCTTCAATCAAAAAATCGGTTTCCGCTTTGCGGACCCTCCGATTTTTGGCTTGATCGCATCGAGGACCAGCATGACCGTTTTTCATCGAAACACTAAGATACCAAGGAGACAAAAAATGAATACCTTCGCTGAGTTTGAAATCATCGGTCGGGTCGGTCAGATCAAGGAAGGCAACGGCGTCCTCTGGGTTTCCATCGCCGCCGAGTATGGCCGCAAGGACAATCACGGCGACTTTCAGTCGAAACCCTTCTGGAACGACGTGAGTATCTTCAACGAGAACGTCATCAAATGGGTCAAGGAAAACACCGTCAAAGGCGACCTGGTTCGCGCGACCGGCACCATCCGCTCCGAGAGCTACGAGACCAATAGCGGCGAAACCCGCCACGGCGTGAAACTGGCCTGCGACAACTTCGCCAACCTGGCCCACATGATCCGCAAGCAGATGGAGCGGCAACAGGCGGGCTGACCGCCCGGGCGGGCCTCACGGCCCGCCTGCCCTTCGGGCGCGGCGCTGCGCCCCGACCAATCGGCCGCCCCCATCGAGAGGGCGGCCGATCGCGCTTCACAGCCTTCAGCTCCGAACCGCCGACAAGCGGCAATGCGACACTGGACCCCTGCGAAGGTGCAGGGTCTGCCTCCTTGAAAAACAGCGGCCACTCTACACGGCGCGGCGAGCCGTCAACACCAAGCCCTTCGGGGCGCTGCGCGCGTGTTGACGGCCCGCCTTTCCCGCCGTGTCACCGAGCCTCGTTTTTTCAATCAGGAGACAGACCATGAAATTCATTCGCAAGCGTTCCATCAAACTTCGTCGCATCGCCGCTCGCCGGCTCCGAGCCATCCGCAAGCTGCTGCGCGCAATCGACCTCAGCCTTACGATCTCGATCAACCTCGGCTTCCTGAAGGTCGGGATCACCCTCAAGCGCCGCCCCGAGTAGGGCGGCTGCAACGGCCAGGCCCTCCGGGGCTTGGCCTTTCTGCATTTCATCTTCCCTGAAATATCCTCGGGGGAGCGCCGCCAGGCGCGGGGGCAGACAGCCCCCTCACCGCTCCGGGCACATGCGCCGCAGCGCGGCCATTCCATCCGTAATGGCCGGGCCGTTGGGCACCTGAAGCTGGCCCAGGTTCTCGGTCACGGCCGCCGCCGCCGCCAAGGCGTCGCCATCGCCGCTCGTCGCCAGATGCGCCAGCATGGCGGCCTGGTTTTGCAGCATGTTGCCGGTCACTTCGATGTTGGCGATGTTCGCCTGCACCATCTGCGACATGGCCGCGCTCACAAGCTCGCAATCGTCAGCCGAGCCTTCCTGCGCATGGGCTGCTGCTGCGCCAACCAGGTATGCCGCCGCTGGCAGGCTGCGCATCACGTTTGCCGCTATCAGTTTCATCGAAAGCTCCTTTCGTCCGACCTCATGCGAGGNCCCTGAAATATCCTCGGGGGAGCGCCGCCAGGCGCGGGGGCAGACAGCCCCCTCACCGCTCCGGGCACATGCGCCGCAGCGCGGCCATTCCATCCGTAATGGCCGGGCCGTTGGGCACCTGAAGCTGGCCCAGGTTCTCGGTCACGGCCGCCGCCGCCGCCAAGGCGTCGCCATCGCCGCTCGTCGCCAGATGCGCCAGCATGGCGGCCTGGTTTTGCAGCATGTTGCCGGTCACTTCGATGTTGGCGATGTTCGCCTGCACCATCTGCGACATGGCCGCGCTCACAAGCTCGCAATCGTCAGCCGAGCCTTCCTGCGCATGGGCTGCTGCTGCGCCAACCAGGTATGCCGCCGCTGGCAGGCTGCGCATCACGTTTGCCGCTATCAGTTTCATCGAAAGCTCCTTTCTTCCGACCTCATGCGAGATCGGTCTTCGCAAAATCATCGCCCTTGTAGAGCAAGGGGGCATGAAACGCCTTAGCGGCGGCGTAGGCGAGGGCGTCACCCATGTTGAGTTTCGCCGGATGACCGGCCACCTTGCCGTATTTCCTCAACGCCGCGATCGCCGCCGAGCCCATGCTTTCGGTGAGGTGCATTTCACGAACGCCGAGTGATTGGAGCAGGTCTGCGACAAGCTCGCTCGCCTTGTCGAAGTGCGCCTCGCTGATATGCGTTACGCCATCCTTTTCCTTCAGATCCCGTGCGATCCCGAGCGTCGTTTCTACCCGCACAACCGGCGAAATCATCAGCTTGCCTCGGGCCTGTTCCATTGCTTTGAGCATCGCCGGGGCTTCCGGCTCATTCAGCAGCACGGCGCAAAGCGCGCTGGCGTCGATGAACATCAGTCATCACCCCACAGCTCATCCATGAACGGCTTGTCGTCGGATTCGCGCGGTTTCAGACCTGCCTCGGCTGCCTTTCGCTGAACCTTCGCTACACGTTCCGCGAGGGTTTCCTGCTTCTCCAACGCCGCTATACTATTGAGCAAGGCCGTGCGAACCGCTTCGGTTTTGTTCCTTGCGCCAGAGGCAGCAAGGTAGCGGTCAACGAGCTTATCTACGTCCGGGTCTTTGATGTAGAGGGGCATGTGCATATCCTTTCAGGATATACAATATAGCCGAAAAGTATATCCCGCAAGTGCTAGTATCTTCGATTGTTGAATTTCGTGGCGAATCCCGGTCGTTCGTGACCTCGTGCGGTTGCTCGAGGACACGCCCGCCCAGGACCGCGCCCTAGGCTTCGGCCGGCAAGCGGCCTGCGCCCCGAGCCTTCCCCCCTGCTCGTCCCTGCGCCAAGGTGCGCCGCCCGCCGTCTCGTCCCGAGCCACCGGGCAGCGCGGCGCATGGTCCTGTCAGGGGGCCAGTCTCGGCCCATCCGGGTAACGGTCGCTTTCGCAGCGCCAGACCTTACCACAGGTCGCCTGCAAGGCCCCTGCCCCGTCCCCCTGGCCGGGGCGGTCTGGAAAGCTCTGGCGGAAGAGGGTTCGGAGATCCCCGCGCTTGCGCGGCGATCACACTGGCAGGGGGGATTCGGGCAAGCCGAACGCCCCCTGCATCCTTGGGCCAGACCGCGCGAGCGCGCCCTGTCCGTATCGGGAACCGCCGGTTCCCCCACGCAAGCCCCATGAGCGGCGTCAGGGGGGTGTCCCCAACCACGGTCTCGGCCGGGGGCCGAGCTGCGTGGCCGGGTGATCCCCCTCCCCCCTTCCTTGTCATGGAGCTTGCGCGGGCCCCCCTCCTGCCCTCGCCGGGAGGCAGGCTTTCAGGAGAGGGCCGCTTGCAGCGGTCCTCGCCAGAAACCCCGCCCCAATTTTCGGCACCAGACCGGATAGGGCATCACCACAAGGAGGACGATTTATGTCCGCACGTCTTTTTTCTCTATGGTCCGAATATGACGGTCTGCCCGGCGCGGAAGTGGTCTATTCCGCCAATCCCGACCTGCTGCGCAAGATGGGCCGCGATCATCACGCAGCCGCCACGCACAAGCCCGATCTACGCTTGCTCGATCCCGAAGGCAAAACCGTCGCAACGATGGATACTTGGGCGACTGACTGGACGGAGATGGGGGCATGAGTGCCCCCAACAACACCCCCGACATTCAGGCAGCGCGCATCCTTGATGCACTGACCGCGCTCTATCCTGACGCCTCCGGCCAGGTAGCCGATCTGATGGAGTATGCGCTTTGCGACCTGCGCCATCTGGCCGATCAGCATGTGATCTGTTTCGGCAGCACGGATCAGAAGGGGTATCGCACCTACCTTCAGGAGAAGGCCCAATGAAACCGCAGATTTCACTCATCGAGGGGCGGCACCTGACCGCCTCCGACAAGCGCAATATTCTGGCTTGCATCGAGTATCAGCGCGACAAGCATCCCGCCACATGGGGCGCGGATTGGCTGGGCCGGAAATCTTCGCCCAAGCGATACACCGTCGCGCCGATCCCGGAGACGACGAACCGCTACGAAGTCCGAATCCGCGAGCACTACCGCAACGATTATGGCTGTCCCTGCGAGCGCACGGCCCGCCTTGTGATCGAGACCAAGGGTGTCGATCCCCTGCCCGCCGCCAAGTCGCACCCGGCTTGGGACAACGACGACCTTTTCGCAGCCATGCCTCGGGGAACCGAGGCATGAGCTGGCGCACCTTCGAGACCCGCGAACACCCCGACGACCTGCCCCGCGTCCACAAGGACGAGGCAACGGCATGGCGCTACGCCAGCCGCACCGGGCACGAGGTTTGGGAAGTGATCGAATATGGCCCGAACGCTGGCGAGCGGTTCCTGGGCCAAGGATGAAAGACGAGAGCATGACATTTCACAGCGAATTTCCAAAGATTGGCGAAACCGACCAGAAGGACCACGGCGCACCGGCAATCCGGCGCAGCCTGTCCGAGATCGTCGCGGAGTATGATGCAAAGGCCGAAAGCATCCCCGGCGCCATCGAGGCTTTCAAGAGGGCCGAAACCGCGATCAATGCCGCCGCTTGCATCGGCGGCACCTACGGCGGGCGCGTCTTTGCGACCGATCCGAGTCTATACGAGCGCGACGTGCGCCTGACCCTGCTGCGATCCGCATGGAAACACGTCTACGAAGGCTTGAATATCGAGAACATCGCCAGCGCCAAGGACCGGCAGCAGCTCGACTTGAAGCTGACCAAACCCCTGCCCTTCACCTTGGAAAATATCGCTGAGGTGTTCGGGAGCTATTTGCTCGATCAACGCTTTCACGTCCTCAAGGGGTTGGCCGAATGCTTCACCGATCTGGACCCGGCCTATAAGAGCCATTCCAAAGTGAAAATCGGCGTTGAGGGCCTGCCGAAACGGATCATCGTTTCCTATGTCACCGGCTGGAACAGTTGGGGCCGGGAGCGGGTGAAAGATACCCTTAACGCCCTGCGCGTCTATCGAAGCCAGCCGCGCTATACCTACCGCGAGTTTGAAGACACGATGGACGAGGTGCAGCGCCACGGCGAGGCTGATTTCTGCGGTGGCATCATCCGCGTTTTCAAGAATGGCAACGGCCACCTGATTTTCGACCCCGAGGGCCGAAAAGACATCAACCACGCCCTGGCCGAGTTCTATGGCGAAGTGTTGCCCGACGCGCCAAACGAGGCCGAAGCGAAGCGGCCAAGCACAGATGTTGCCCGCGATCTGCAATTCTATGCCAGCCCCCGGCCCGTGGCAGAAACCGTGATCGACGCCCTGCACCTTAGCGGCGGCGAGGAAATCCTAGAACCGTCTTGTGGCGACGGCGCACTGATGGACGAGCTGGCCCGGCGCAACGCCGATCTGCGCGAAAACCGGATGAGCGGGGCCGTGTCCGTCACAGGCGTTGAATACGACGCCGCCCGTGCCGACCTGGCCCGCGCGAAGGGCCATCACGTCATGACCGCGAATTTCCTTCAGGTCGCGCCCGATCCGCGGTTTGATAAGGTGGTCATGAACCCCCCTTTTTATGGGCGGCACTACAAGAAACACCTCGATCATGCGGTAAAGTTCCTGAAGCCCGGCGGCTGTCTGGTCTGCATCCTGCCCGCGTCCGCCTACTACGACCACGGCACCACAATTGGCGACTGGCGCGATCTGCCTGTGGGCAGCTTCGCCAGCTCCGGCACGAACATCCCCACCGGATACTGTGTCTATTACAAGCCCCGCGCCTGATCGTCGGGCGGGCCTTCCGGCCCGCCCTTCCACCTAGTATTCTGGCTACAAAGGAATTTTCGACATGATGCAGAGCATTTATCTTCGCGCTTATCTGGCAGGCTACGCGGGCCGGCATATCCCCCGTTCGATTCGCCGCCTGATCGCCGGAACCGAGTTTCACCGCGCATGGCTACTCGGGAGCATGGGCTTTTTTGAACAGGGCGGCGTTCGCTACGGTCCCGCATACCCTTACGGCATCGCACCCGAGTCGGAGCGGGCCTGATGGCCCGCCGATCTCGGGGCTTCACCCGTATCCGCTGGTTTCGGCGCAATGTGGCTTGGGGAACAGTCTATCTTACCTGTGACGAGGAAGACCCCTGCCGCATCAAGATCGGCTTCACGCAGCGCAAGACAGTTGATCGGAGGAAGGAGCTTTCGCGCAGCGTTCAAGGCCGAATGGTCATTGTCCAGACCGTGAGAATGCCCCATGCGTTCGCTCTTGAGGCCCGTTGTCACGCCAAGGTGGGGCGTCTGGCTGGACGAGACCGGACCCGCAATCGGGAATGGTATATCCTTCGAGACGGCGCATCGGTTAGCGACGTGGCACAGCTCATCACCGAGCAGGCGACACGGCTTCGCCGTATTGCCCGCCTCAAAATTGCATGGCCGATCTATGGCCGCATATCCCTTTTCGATTCAGGCTGGCGGCCGACAGGGCGAACCGACCCGATCAAGAGCGATCTGGTCTAGCCTCTTTCATCTTCCTGAAAATATCCTCGGGGGAGCGCCGTGAGGCGCGGGGGCAGACAGCCCCCTACGTCCTTCCTAGCCTGCACATTCCAGTGGCAGGAAACCGCCATTCGATGATGCGCTTAATGTCAGCGATGCTATAATATTGCGATGAAGCAGACGAGGAATTTCCGTGGCCGATAAGATCCAGCTTACCCCGAATGTCATCAACGAGCAGGGCTTACGGCTAAGCCTAAAACATGGAGGCCAGCTCGAAATTGAATGTCGTGAAGAACCATTCCGCAAGGGGCCGAGCTGGCACGGCCTTTGGTTCATGAAGAGTATCGATCCGTCCGGCGAGGTTCAGATGCTGGTGACTGCCCGGATGGATGCCACGCGGGGCGGGTTCAAGGTGAGAGAGTTCAAGACCGCTACCGGGATTATCTCCTTTCTTTCCGATTGCGGTTTCGCCGCTGTGCATTTCCCGCTTCGCGCCGGTGATAAGACGACGCTACGCCTTCAGCTTGCGGCCTGATCTAACGTCAGCTCATGGGCGACAGCTCCGCCCTTTCATCTTACCTTAAATATCCTCGGGAGAGCGCCGCAAGGCGCGGGGGCAGACAGCCCCCCGGCCGCGCAGGCGCCCAATGGATAGACAGGGGTTCGGAGATCCCCGCGCTTGCGCGGCGATCACACTGGCAGGGGGGATTCGGGCAAGCCGAACGCCCCCTGCATCCTTGGGCCAGGCCGCGCGAGCGCGCCCTGTCCGTATCGGGAACCGCCGGTTCCCCCACGCAAGCCCCATGAGCGGCGTCAGGGGGGGTGTCCCCAACCACGGTCTCGGCCGGGGGCCGAGCTGCGTGGCCGGGTGATCCCCCTCCCCCCCTTCCTTGTCATGGAGCTTGCGCGGGCCCCCCTCCTGCCCTCGCCGGGAGGCAGGCTTTCAGGAGAGGGCCGCTTGCAGCGGACCTCGCCAGAAACCCCGCCCCAATTTTCGGCACCAGACCGATAGGGCATCACCACAAGGAGGCCAGATATGGCTAAAGAGCGTTTTGACATCAAGCAGCACGTCACCGACACGATCATTGCGCAGATCGAGGCGGGCACCCCGCCGTGGCGCAAGCCGTGGACGGGCGACATGAGCGGCGCGAGCTTTCCCTTGCGGCACAATGGCGATTCCTATCAAGGCATCAACATTCTGATGCTTTGGGCGACGGCGCATGTTCGCGGCTACAATTCCGCGCGCTGGATGACCTTCAAACAGGCCCTTGAGCTTGGCGGTTGCGTGAAGAAGGGCGAGAAGGCGACGAAATCTGTTTTCTATGGCTCGATTGAACGCGAGGACGAGAACGCGGCAGTGGGCGAGGACGGCAAGCGCCGCATCCGGTTTGCCAAGACCAACAATGTTTTCAATGCCGACCAGATCGAGGGCTTGCCGGAAGCCTATTACATCCGCCCGGAACCGCCCCGCGATCTTGGCACCGAGGCCGACGCCGAACTTGACGCTTTCTTTGCCCGCAGCGGGGCGGAAATCATCACCACGGAGGAACCGCGCGCCTATTTCCATCCGACGAAAGACCACATCCATATGCCTCCGATTGCGACGTTTTACAGCGCCGCCGGATACTATGGGACACTTGCCCACGAACTGACCCATTGGGCTTGCGGTGAAAAGCGCCTTGCCACTCAGAAGGCCCGTGCGAACCGGAAGGAATACGCCTTTGACGAGCTGGTCGCGGAGATCGGCGCATGTTTCCTTGCCGTTCAGCTTGGCGTCGAGCCGCAGTTTGACCAGAGCGCGGCCTATGTCGAAGGATGGCTTGAGGCCCTGAAATCCGACAAGGAAATGATTTTCAAGGCTGCTGCCGAGGCACAGAAGGCCGTGGACTACATCAACGAAAAGGCCCGCGTATCCGAGGGTGAAAAGCAGGTGGCCGCATGAGCGGCCCCCACACCCTGCCCCGCCTGTCCTGCCGCAAATGCGGCAGGATAAACCCGCCGGTCTATTTCGCGCCGGTGGCGATCGAGGGCGAGGGCTCTTGCATCTGCTACGCTTGCGCCGAGGCGCGGCAATGGCTGGACCAAGACGGCAATCTGCGCCCCGGCGTCGAGCTTTGAACCTGTCAGCCCCTGCCCCCGGCGGGGGTTTCCTTTGCCCTGGTGCTATGTTTGACGGGGCCGGGGCCACGCTTGCGCGCGGCCCCGGCCCCGCCCGGCGCTTCGCGCCGAGCCTGCTTTCGCAGGCGCAAGGTCAGAGGCAGGTGAAGGGCATGGGATCGCCAAGCTCAACCTCGGTCGAGCTGTCGCCAATCATAACCGTGACTGTCTGATGCGCGCGGAATCCGGCGATCAGAGTTTCCCATTCCACGGGGTTGGCCGTCGCTTTTCCGTAGCGCCCATGCACCATTGCCGCGCCGATCCTGTTGCCATCGGGAAAGCTGAAGCCCACCTCGGCCGACAGGTCGGGGTTGTTGCCGGCTTCGATCAGGACGGCGCTTTCCGAGGTCCCGTAAACCGTGTTCGGATCACAAACCAGCGAGACCACCATGCCCGCATTCTCCGTGCGGTAGAGATCGACCCCGCGTTCATGCTCATGTTCCCAGGCACTTGCCACAGCGGGCGATGCCGTCAGAATAATTGTGCTGCAAATCAATGCTTTATGAAACTGCATAGGCTGCCTCCTTTTGGGAGCCAGCCTAGCATTTTGAGAACAAAAAGGGAAGATTATTCAAAGGTTTCGGCGGTTTCCGACCATTTGTCTTGCCACACGTCGAAAGAGGCAACCACGCGCCCCTCGGGGTTCTTCAAGGTAATTTCCCCGCGCGTCTTCGGATCGCGCATGTAAGCCGCGCCAAACTCGCGCAGGGTCTTCGAGCTGGTCGAGTAGACCGTGCCAAGGCTTCGCCCGTCTTCCTCGGCCGACAGCGAAAACATTGGTGTCTTACTCATAGATGACATTTTCCCTACGCCCGTCCTTCCAGCGCGGAAGTATCTCGCCGGTGTTCCACTCGTAGAGCCATCCGACGATTTCGCGCGTCCTGGCATCGAGGATGCGCTTGATTGCTTTCGCTTCCAGTCTTTTTTGCCTCGGCATGGTTTTCACTCCGTTTTTTTGATCCACGGAGCGCCCCGTTCCCGCGCCTTCTTCATCATTGAAGGGAGGGTAAGCGCTCGCTTACCCCTGCCGAGCGGCGAGCGTGAGAGGATGGGGGTGAAGCAAAATCGACAGGGGTGGTGCGGCCCGCAGGCGCAGCCGAGGACACGGCCCTGTCTATTTTGCTTCAGGGGGAAGGAAGCCGAAACTCCTTCCCCCTTCTACGCAATAACGTGACGCGGCTTGCCGCGTCTTCTAATCTTTCTTCTGTCGAAGCTCTTCGATGACTTCATCAAGGCAGGTCCAGAACACTGGTTCGAACTGGCCCCGCACCATCGCGCTATCGGATTGGAGACGAAGCGGATCATGCTTTTCGCGCAGATCGTCCAGGATGTTCGCGGGGAGCCGCTTCGTTGTGTGGTAGCCTTCACGCATCGGGAGGCGATCTGCCTCGGGCTTTTCGATGTATTTGGCCTTCAGCTCGAACCTGGCCGTTGCTCGGCGTCCGGCAAGCACGATCACATCGCGGGCCGCGATCCCCTGCCCTTCCAGAGCATCGAGTTTCTTGCCCTGATCGACCTTCACAGCAGCGTCGAGGCGCGTTTCCCGTTTTTCTGCGGCGGGCTTTGGTGCCTTTGGGGCCTGCGGTTGTCGCTCTTTCTCCACGCGCGGGCGAGCGGGCTTGTCAGCTTTAGGCTTGCTGGCAGAGGGCGTGTCGGTTTCAGGATCGGGCTTCGGAGGAGTTGGCGTTTGTTTAGCCGCCGGTTCCGCCGGAGCGGAGGGTTTCGGGATTTCCGCTGCGAAGGTTCCGGTGCTTTCGCGAGTGGTTCCGAAATTGGTGGTGTATTCAGGGTTGAAGCCCTTGATGTTCGGGCGTTGCTTTCGGGCCATTATGCGATCCCTCCAATGTCCTGAAGGATCGCCAGTGCTTCGTCCAGAGCCTCTTCATAGTGCTTTGCGTGGGTGCGGAGCAGAGGGTTCGGATCGTTGCGCCGTGCCTCAGCGAGATAGTGGAGAAATCCGAGGCTGGCGGCGTCTTTATGCTGTTTGCGCTCCATGAAGTAGTTCTGGACGACGGGGAAGGATTGAACCGCTTCCAGCTCAAGTTGCTGTTCGGTTTTACTCATCCGTGCGGGAACGCTGGAAAGAACGACATGGAAGGTCGGCAGGTTTTCGGGATCTTCGGTCCTTCCCCGGAGGTCAACATACCATTTGTGGGTGTCTTGCGTGATTTCCATATCGTCGTTGGACAGCATCATGGGCACCACAAGAATGTCGCTGAAGGCCGCGAGATCGTCGGCCCAAGCACCAGCGGCCCCGAGCGTGTCAACGAAGATGAAATCCGTTGACCCTTCTTCCCAGGCAGCATCCACCCGCGCCTCGAATGCTTCGGGTGACTTCAGCTCTTCGATGGTGAAATTCGGATCTTCGATCTTCAGCTTCTCAGCCCATCGAAACAAGGCTTGTTGCGGGTCAGCATCTAGGACAAGGCATTTCTTGCCTGTGTTCATAGCTGCACTCGCCAGGGCACGGGTCAGCATCGTCTTTCCGGCGCCGCCTTTGCGTGTCATGACCGTGATGACTTTCATGTTTTCGTTCGGCATTGCTCGGCCTCATGTTCAGTGTTGCTTGTCCGGTGTTCCGGGCTGATTGTCGCTTGTCGCTTGTCGCGTTTCAACTGTCGCCTGTTACTTGTCCCTTGTTGCGTGTTGCGGGTCAAGTGTTAATTATCCAGTGTCCAGTGGCCAGTGTCCAGTGTCCAGTGCCGCTTGTTGCCTGTGGTATGTTCCGTGTTGCGTGTTGTTTGTCGCGTGGCAACTGTTCATTGTTACGTGTTACGTGTTGCGTGTTGCGTGCGGGGCGGAGCGTTAAGGAGGCGAAAGGGCCGGCGTGCTGCCTCTCTTCTTCATCGCAATCAGACCTTTCGCTGGGACTGTCTGCTTCGGTCGGGGACGGCATGGCGCACAGGAGCGCCGCAGCGGCTCGCTGAGGGTGCTTCCGAGGCTTCTGAGGGGGAGGGGTGCGGAGAGGCGCTTCTAGCGCCTCACGGGGCATTTTTAGAGGGGTGGGCCGGAGCGGCCCAGATCGAACCAGGGTTCGATCACGGCACGGGCTAGCCGTGCCTAATGCGGAATACAGCCGAACTTAACGGCTTCGACACTCGACACAATCCCCGGATTGCGTCGAAGCCTATTCGTCTGTATGAAGGTGGCAGGAAATAAGGAGTGTATGTTCAGTATGTCGTCGCGCCGCCGTCTAACCCGTGAAGAACGGCTCGTCATCGTCCGCGAGAGCGGAAAAGGCGTTTCCGCAAAGGCACTTGCGGCGCGCTTCAAGGTGACGGAACGGGCGATCTACTACACGGTTCGGACTGAAAAAGAGCGCCGCCGCGAAAGCAGCATCAGGACGCGCCAGGTCAGCGTAACCGTT
>NZ_RBVZ01000013.1 GCF_004000435.1 Alexandriicola marinus | reverse complement strand
TGGGGTGCTGGCCCTTCCGATCGGGCGAGAAGCAATACCAGCTGGCGGGTGGAGCATCGCCATTCCAGGGCCGCTCGTCCCGACCATAGGCCCGGAGACGCGCTGTCGCCGTCTTGCCGCGGCTGGGCGCCAGCATCTTCGCCGGGGTGTCATCCGCGAAGATCGCCTGTCCGGCCAGCACATGCCGCCCGATGGCATCGGCGAGCGGTTCCAGCAGTGCGGTGGACTTGCCGACCCAATCGGCCAGTGTCGAACGGTCGAGGTCGAGCCCCTCGCGCTCGAAGATCTGGCTCTGGCGATAGAGCGGCAGATGGTTGGCGTATTTGGAGACCAGGACATGGGCCAGCAGGCCAGGGCCGGGGCGACCGCGCTCGATCGGTCGCGATGGCAAAGCAGCCTGGGTGAAGGCTTCGCAACCGGAACAGGCCATGCGGGGACGGACGATCCGGTTTACGATGGCGAGACCTTGTTCGCCATTGGTTCAAGAACAATGGTCGAGCGCCCGGCACATACTCCAGCTCTTCGGTCACATCCTCGCCGAGGCGGCGAAGGGTTCCGCCGCAATGGGCACAGTCCTCGTCGCCGGTGGTCAGCTCGATCTCCTGGCGCGGGATGTGATCGGGGATGGGACGGCGCTTCGGCTTGTCCTTCTCCTCTTCATCCGGGAGCCGCAGCTTCGCGGTCATCTTGGCGACGGCGACCTCGCTCGCCTCGAGCGCCAGCTGAAGCTGTTCGATCGTCTCCGACGAGGTGCCAAAGCGATGGCTGCGGTGACCGGCCAGCTGGTGACGCAGCTTCTCTATAAGCATCGCCTGCGACTTCACCTTGGCAAGCAGAAGCGCCGTGAACCGTCGTAGTTCCTCGGGATCTTCCGGAAGGGATTTGGCAACGTCCAGCATGGCTAATCATAGCAAAACAGGAGTGAGACAGGATGTCAACGCCGGTTCAAAACTGGCCCATTTGGCCGAAGTAAAAGTGACCCACCCATGCGATGAGCAGGCCGGATCGCGTGGGGTTTTCATATAACTCAAGCGCGGTCTGGCCTGCGGCAGTGGTGTTAGGCGACGGCGTTTTCCTTTCTGTTTTCGTTATGGACGTCGTCACGGCTCCGCCACTTCCAGACCGTCTGTTCGGAAATCCCGTAGTGCTCGGCCACCAGCCACGCCGGCTCCGTCCTCGCCTGGATCGCGGCCCGTATCTTCGTCGTCATGGTGGCCTAGTTGTGCAGAGAGATCAGCATGGTCGCACTCTCTCCCGAAGGATAGCGTTTGCCATGAACAGGGCGGAACGGCGAGGATCTAAGTGATCATTCGGGACGGAACAGATATGAACCTGTACGTAAGTCTGCCCTAGATCGCACTAATCGAAATTCTAGTAAATTATTTTCCCGCTTGCAATCAAGGACTATTACAAATCCGGAAAAACCTTTCAAAATCTGCAACGCCCCTAATAACGAGTATTGTCGGCTTTCTTTGAAAAGAATTTGATATATCAAACTTCTTCGGGACTTCGCGACTACATCCGCGCTCGTCTTCAAAAAGCGAACCCAGTATAAACTCCCATCGCGCATTCACATTAAAAAGTCCGCCTTCGACGTTCCAAATCGCACGAATACTGTTGCATCCGTACCTCGTACAAATGTTGGAAAAAGGAAGTTTTTCTTGTGTTTTTTTTATTGCGTCATTGATTTGAGTTTGCCTTGAATAAACCAAGTCTGAAAGTTCAGGCCTCAAGATCAAGCTCGAATAAAATAAAGACATCACGACTCTCGACCCTTTTTAAAAAATTCTATCGCAATGATAAGAGAAGTCCAAATGATCAATAGTTGATATCGATTTACTTTCGAGCTCAATTTTTGGCACAGCTCTTCGTCAAGATGTTCCTCTGTAATCCTGCAGTGACCGTGATCCAATGGGTAAGTTATGGCCTGCCACTAGGTCATGTTGACAAATGGCGCACCCAGAGGCGTATCGACGTGATGTCGATAAAGCATAGGAAGCTCTCCGCTGTTTTGTCGTAGCGGATGGCGACCCGGCGAGCGTTCTTCAGCTTGTTGAAGCACCGTTCGACCAGGTTGCGCAGCCGGTAGAGTGATCGGTCCACGCCAACGCGCTTTTTGCAGGACTTGCGCATCGGAATGACCGGCAGGACATCCCGTTTGGCCATGGTTTCCCGAATGGTGTCAGCGTCATAGCTTCGGTCGGCCAGCTGAACACTCGGTGCCGGCAGATTGTCGGCCATGACCAGATCGAAGCCGAGATAGTCGGAGGTTTGCCCCGCGGTGATCTCCGTCCTCATGGGCAGCCCTGCTGCATTGACGAGGAGGTGGATCTTGGTAGTGAAGCCGCCACGCGAACGGCCAAAACCCTGTCGCGGAGTCCCCCTTTAGCGCCCGCTGCCTGATGATGGGCGCGAACCACGGTGCTGTCGATCATTTGCAGTGCGTGGGGGACCGCGCCGCTTTCGTTCAGGGCGTCCATGGTCTGCTCCCAGAGCACCGCCAGCGTCCAACGCCGGAACTGGCGGTAGACGCTTGGCCACTTGCCGAACTCTTCCGGCAGATCGCGCCAATGGGCACCGGTTCGGGAAATCCAGAATATTCCATCAAGAACAGGGCGGTGGTCGGTAGGTTTGCGCCCATTCGGCGCGCGGACAGCCACGATGAACCGCTCAAAGAACGCCCATTCCTCGTCGGACATCAGGTCTCGTGCCAAGCTGGTCTCCATCGCAGATACCAGCTTGAACCACGATCAGCGAACCCTGTGAATCCCTTTTGTCAACACGTCCTAATGATGCCGCAGCCCCGTTTGGACAAGGAAATTATCCTAAGAGAGATTGTAGTGGGTCGTTCACAAAAGCTTAAAGAAAAGGCAGAAATTCGATAAATGGGGTCCATTCCTGATCGCGGTATGAGTCTTTTTATTGTACAATCGAACCCAAACTGTTCAAACATTGCAGACTTAAACCTCAAGCGCCAAGGTTTCCAAGCCTTCCTGCCAATGGAGGAGACATTATCTCAGTATAAAGGCAGGAGCGTCACCACGGTGCGCCCTCTGATTCTAGGCTACACTTTTGTGGTGTTTGATTTTGCCTGCGTTTGGCGCAAGGTCATTTCGACGTTCGGCATCGCACGACTGGTAAGCTTTGGCAGAGGTCCCGCAACTGTGCCGCTTGACCTTTTATCTTCGATTATGCTGCGCTTCGACCCTGCGGGCAAAGTGTCCCCACCCCAAAATGCTGAAATCTTGCGACTAGGTCGCACTGAACACAGGACCATTTGCCAACTTCGTAGCAGAGGTGGAGAAGATAGCGACAGGCCTCGGTTGTCATCGCTCAACTTGTTTGTGCAAGACCCGAGTTTCTGTCGGAGCGGAACAGTTGCGGGCAAGTTGAGATCGTCTGCCGCAACGGCTTCCAGTAAGTCTCTCAACGAGACCAGATATGTATCGTAGGAACGAACAAGCAAAGTAGAAGGGCAGGCAATAATGTGTGGTATCGTTGGCGTGCTGGGGTCACATGATGTGACTCCGGTAATTTTGGGTGCGCTGAAACGGCTGGAGTACCGTGGCTACGATAGTGCGGGCATCGCCACGGTTCACAAAGGCGCCCTCGACTGCCGTCGGGCGGCAGGAAAACTGATTAACTTGCAAGAAATTCTGGTACGCGAACCGCTTCGAGGGTTTGCAGGCATTGGCCATACACGCTGGGCAACCCACGGTGCTCCAAGTGTTGAGAATGCCCATCCGCACCGCTCCGGGCCAGTTGCGGTTGTCCATAACGGGATCATCGAAAACTTCCAGGAGCTTCGGGACGAACTGACTGCAGCAGGTGCCAATTTCACGTCCGACACCGATACTGAAACCATTGTCCATCTTGCGAGAAGTCATCTCGCTGAAGGCATGACCCCTTTGGACGCAACGCATGCCACTTTGAGGCGACTGGAGGGTGCATTTGCGTTGGCTTTCCTGTTTGAAGGGGAAGAGGATCTGTTAATTGCAGCACGCCGTGGCTCACCTTTGGTGATCGGCCATGGGAGTGATGAGATGTATGTCGGCTCCGATGCTATCGCGCTGGCACCACTTACCGACAAGCTAACCTATCTCGAGGAAGGGGATTGGGCGGCAATTACGCGCAGTTCAGTTCAGGTATTCGATACGGGTGGGAAAGAAGTTGACCGGCCAATCGTCAAGATTGCACTTGAGAGCGCAGCCGCGAACAAGTCAGGTCATCGACACTTCATGGCCAAGGAAATGGCTGAACAGCCGAGCATTATTCAGAAGGTTCTGGCCGCGTACATCAATGAGGGTAGTGGGGCTTTGACTTTGCCGGAAGGTGTGCAGTTCAACGAGATACGCCGGGTTGTCATGGTGGCCTGCGGGACAGCATTCTACGCCTGCCAAGTGGCTAAATACTGGTTTGAGCAGATTGCGCGCATACCGGTTGAGATCGACATCGCCTCTGAATTTCGGTATCGCGATCCCGTACTTCAACACGACGACTTGCTGATCGTCGTAAGCCAGTCGGGTGAAACCGCTGATACGCTTGCGGCGCTTCGACACGTCGCTGGGCAGGTGCGTCAGACGCTTGCCGTTGTAAATGTGCCTACATCCTCGATCGCGCGCGAGGCTGATGTTCTGGTACCCACTCTTGCAGGGCCGGAAATTGGTGTGGCATCAACGAAAGCGTTCACGGCGCAATTAATTTCCCTATTGTTGCTTGCTGTTAAAGCTGGGGTTGAGCGTGAAAAAATCGATGCGGAGGGTTTGAAAACGCTCATGTCGGAGATCAGCACCGTGCCAGGTCTCATCTCTCAGGCGCTAGACCGAGAACAGGATTACGCGCAAGTCGCGCAAAAACTAGCCCAAAGCGATGATGTTCTCTTTCTTGGCCGGGGCGTCATGTTCCCTATGGCGCTGGAGGCCGCTCTTAAGCTCAAAGAGATCAGTTACATCCACGCTGAGGCTTATGCTGCGGGCGAGTTGAAGCACGGTCCTATCGCACTCATCGACAATACATTGCCAGTAGTCATCTTTGCCCCGACGGGTGCCCTCTTTGATAAAACGGTCTCAAACATGCAAGAGGTCATGGCCCGGCACGGGCAGGTCACGCTCTTGACAGATGCAGCGGGTGCAAAGTTGGCTTGTGACGTCCAGAACGTGATTGTGATGCCCACGGCCCCGGTTGTCATCGCTCCACTTATTTATGCAATCGCCGCTCAGATGCTCGCTTACAACACAGCAATCGCTCGTGGAACGGACGTGGATCAGCCGAGGAATTTGGCGAAGTCTGTGACTGTCGAATAAACGTCGGTAGAACAACTATTTGTCTCGAAATTCTGCCGAGATGTGGAAGGCTGAGCTGCTCCCCGAAAATCGGACAGTGACGTAAGCTACGATCTGACGTCTGCTGGTCTCCAAGAACGAGGAGATCAGAACATGAAGAAGCGCAGGAACCATGACGCTGGGTTCAAAGCCCGCGTGGCGCTGGAAGCCGTGAAGGGTGAGCGCACGGTGTCGGAGCTGGCCGCCGAATACGGCGTGCATCCGACGATGATCCATCAGTGGAAGAAGGCCCTTTTGGATGGCGCGGCCGACATCTTTGAACGGGGCGGCAAGAGAGCGCCCGAGATCGACGAGGAAACGGTGCGGTCGTTGCATGCCAAGATCGGGGAGCTGGCTGTGGCCAATGATTTTTTGTCCAGAAAGCTCAAGCCCTGGACCGGCAAGTGAGGCGCGAGATGATCGATAAGAACCATCCACGCCTGTCGGTCGGGGCACAATGCCGTCTGCTGTCGATCCCGCGGTCGTCGTTCTACTACGAGCTGATGGGCGAGACGGCGATGAACCTCGACCTCATGGTGGTGATCGACAAGCAGTTCTTCGAGACACCGTTTTACGGCGTCCAGCAGATGACATGGCACCTGCGGAACGAGGGTTATGTCGTGAACTACAAGCGCATTCGTCGACTGATGCGGCTCATGCGCCTGATGCCGATCTACCAGAAGCCCGACACAAGCCGGCCAGCAAAGGGGCACAAGACCTATCCCTATCTGCTCGGCGGACTTCGGGTCGATCGGCCCAATCAGGTCTGGTGCGCCGACATCACATACATCCCGATGCGCCGCGGCTTCCTCTATCTGGTCGCCATCATGGACTGGTATACCCGGAAGGTGCTGGCGTGGCGCATATCGAACACGCTGGAAGCCGACTTCTGCGTCGAGGCTTTGAACGAGGCAATCCACAGGTTTGGTCCGCCTGAGATCATGAACACCGATCAGGGGTCTCAGTTCACATCATTCGTCTGGACGGACCGGCTGAAAAGGGTCGGCACCAGGATCTCTATGGATGGCAAAGGACGCTGCATCGACAACATCTTCATCGAGCGGCTGTGGCGGTCCCTGAAGTATGAATGCGTCTATCTGCACGGCTGGGAAACCGGCTCGCAGGCGAAGGCGGGCGTTGGCCAATGGATCACCTTCTACAATCACCAGCGGCCCCACGCCGCCCATGGCGGACAACCGCCCGCCGTGGTCTACTTCAACCAGATCGAAACCGACCAGCAAGGGCAGAGAGTAGGTTAAATTACGCCGGAAACTGTCCAAGGACCGGGGAGTAGCTCAATCATTGCTCTCTTTCCTCGAAAGTTCATGTTGCCGCTGAGGTTTGACGGCGCGGTACTAACTTATTTAGTCATATTACGATCCGGTTACATGGTCTACGGCTTTCATACTGCAAGGCCGTGGGGCATCTGTGCTGCGCCTTATCTTTAGTATATTGATTGGATCCTTCAGCGGTGTCCTGTGCCGTGAATGGGCTGGCCGATGATAGCTGTGACTTATAGGCGAAGCCCTTCGATCCGAACCACTCTTCCAGAAATTGTCCTTTATGCTCGCCCTCCAGGTTCAGTTTGCCATCAGAGCCATGGACCTCGTCGAAGATGCCGACGTGCGAGGCGATTGCTTCAGCGAAATCTCGATCGCTCGCGGTCACTAGCGCTGTTCGTCCGCCAGACGCGCGCCACTCCTGCACGAACGCGATCACCTTGGGATCGTAGGGGAGAGTGGCAGCCTCGACGGCTGACGCCACCGCGAGATGGCGCTTGAGCGATGCCCGGCCGCCAGTCAGCGCGGCGACAGAAAGGAACGGGCTGCGCCAGTCAAGACCGAAGGCCGACCAGAAGCTCTCAAAGAGCATGTCGCTGCGCAGGAGGGTTCCGTCGAGGTCAACAACCAGAACAAGGTTTTTTTCTCTAGCCATGGATCGGAGCCAAGCTATCAAGATAGCGACCATAGTCGTTTTTCTCAAATTGCTTTGCACGGGCTTGAAGCTGCTCCTTCGTGATCCACCCCAGTTCGAAAGCCACTTCGTCGGGCGCCCCCACTTGCTGACCTTGCCGTTCTGTCAGCGTGCGCACGAAGTTCCCGGCGTCCAGCAAACTGGCATGCGTGCCCGTGTCCAGCCAGGCAAATCCGCGGCCCATTTTCTGCACGCTGAGCATGCCATCCTGGAGGTAGCTTTCCAGCAGGCTTGTGATTTCCAGCTCACCGCGCGGTGAAGGACGCACGTCCCTAGCACGTTCCGCTGCCGTACCATCCACGAAGTAAAGACCCGTGACAGCATAATTCGACGGTGGCACGGGCGGCTTTTCAATGATGCTTTTCACCGTGCCATCAACGTCAAAATCCACCACTCCGTAGCGCTCAGGATCGGCAACGCGATAGCCAAAGACCGTTGCGCCGGTGGTGGTTTTTTCTGCCTCTTGCAGCAGCTCCGGCAAGCCATGCCCAAAGAAGATGTTGTCACCCAACACCATGGCGGCGGGACCGCCCGCCAGAAACTCCTCGGCCAGAATAAAGGCCTGAGCCAGTCCATCAGGGCCTGGTTGTACCTTGTAATGCAGTGCGATGCCCCATTGGCTGCCATCACCCAAGGTGCGGATGAATTGGTCTTGGTCGTGCGGGGTGGTGATGATCATGATGTCGCGAATGCCTGCCAGCATCAGCACCGTCAGCGGGTAATAGATCATGGGCTTGTCATAGATCGGCAGAAGCTGCTTAGACACACCCATCGTAATTGGGTAAAGCCTCGTCCCTGACCCACCGGCCAGTATGATCCCTTTACGCTCGGTCATGTGGAAACCCCAGTTCTGTCAATGTGTCGGCCAGCCCTGCGCGCCAGTCCGAGCGGGGAATGTTGAACGTTGTCTCCATGGTGCTGCAATCCAGCCTTGAATTCAGCGGTCGTGAAGCAGGCGTGGGATATTCGCGCGTCGGAATGCCCTGAACGCGAGTTGCACGGCCTGCCGCCGCGAATATCGCGCGGGCAAAATCGCACCAGCTGACATCGGGTGCGCCGGTAAAATGATAGGTGCCCGATTTCCCAGGATCGGCTTGGAGCTGCCGAGCGAGTTCCAGGCAGGCGGCTGCAATGGCCCGTGCAGGCGTGGGCCCGCCGACCTGGTCGTCGACCACGCGCAGTTCGTTATGACTTTCTGACAGGCGGACCATGGTCTTGACGAAGTTGGTGCCATGGGCGGAAAACACCCATGATGTGCGCAGGATTGCGTGGGACGCGCCCGTGGCGCGAATACCCTGCTCGCCCGCGAGTTTGCTTCGGCCATAGGCAGTTTGCGGCGCGGTCGCATCATTTGGGGCAAAGGGGCGCGTGCCTTCACCGTAAAACACGTAATCCGTAGAAATATGTACCAAAGGAATATGCAGCGCGGCACAGGCGTCGGCCATTGCAGCAGGGGCCGCGCCGTTGATTGCGGTGGCCAGAGCCTCCTCTGCCTCGGCCCGGTCAACGGCCGTGTAGGCGGCGGCGTTGATCACCGCAGTGGGCCGATGGACACGGATGGCTTCAGTACAGGCAGAAGGGTTGGCGAGATCAACCGTGTCCCGGCCCAAGGCCTGCACAGGCGCGAGACACCGCAACTCAGTGGCCACTTGGCCGCTGGTGCCGAAGACGAGAATCTTGCTCATGTCGTGCCGAGCCGCTGCCCTACACCCTGTCGCGCCAAGAGCGGATGCCACCAATCTTCGTTTTCGAGATACCAGTGTACTGTGCGCTCCAGACCTTCTTCCACGCTCACGGAGGGGCGCCACCCCAGTTCCGTGCGAATGCGCGACGGGTCGATGGCATAGCGCGCATCATGGCCGGGCCGATCGGTGACGAAGGTGATCAGATCGGCATAGGCGCCTGTTTCCCGCGGTCGCAGCTGATCTAGGATGGCGCAGATGGTTTCGACCAGTTGCAGATTGGTGCGCTCGTTCTCGCCGCCAATGTTGTAGCTGCGCCCCAATTGGCCTTGGCTGACCACCAGCAGCAGCGCATCCGCGTGGTCTTCGACATAGAGCCAATCGCGAACATTGCTGCCATCGCCATAGATCGGTAATGGCTTGCCGGCGAGCGCGTTCAGAATGACGACCGGGATCAGTTTTTCGGGGAAATGGTAGGGGCCGTAATTGTTGGAACAATTGCTCAGCACCACGGGCAGGCCGTATGACTCGTGCCAGGCGCGAACCAGATGATCTGACGCGGCCTTGGAGGCGGAATAGGGGCTGCGCGGGTCATAGGCCGTGGCTTCGGTGAACTTTACTGACGGGTCAGAAGGCAATGAGCCGAAGACCTCGTCTGTCGAGATGTGATGAAAGCGAAACCCTTGGGGCCTGCCTTGCGCCATCCAATATGTGCGCGCGGCCTCGAGCATGTTGAACGTGCCGGTGATATTGGTGTCGATAAATTCGGCAGGCCCATCGATAGAGCGATCGACATGGGATTCGGCCGCCAGATGCATCACGATATCTGGCTGGTGCGCGGCAAAACACGCATCCAGCGCTGCGAGGTCGCGGATATCGGCCTGCTGAAAGGCATAGAGCGGGCTATCCGCCACCGGCGCCACATTGGCCAGATTGGCGGCATAGGTCAGCGCATCTAGGTTGACCACCTGATGCCCACGCGCCACCGCCAGCCGCACCACGGCCGAGCCGATAAACCCCGCACCCCCTGTGACCAGTAGCTTCATCTCTTATCCCTCAAAGGTGAATGGGCTGTTAAAGCCGGCCAGCAGAGGGGCTGCGGCGTCTTTCCCGCTCAACACCGGTGCGCTGGTGAGGGGCCATTTGATGCCAATATCCGGGTCATCCCAGCGCAGCGCACCCTCGGTTTCCGGGGCGTAATAATCGCTGCATTTGTAGATAATCTCGCTGTCCAGCTCGAGCGTGGCAAAGCCATGGGCAAAGCCCACCGGAATATAAAGCTGCGCGCCGCTTTCTGCGCTGAGCGTATAGCCTGCCCAGCGGCCATAGGTGGGGCTGCCGCGCCGAATATCGACCGCCACATCAAAAATGGCACCCCGCCCACAGCGCACCAGCTTAGCCTGCGCAGCGGGCGGCGCCTGGAAGTGCAAGCCCCGCACCGTGCCCACAGCCGCAGAAACCGAGTGGTTGTCTTGGACGAAACTGGCATCAATCCCCCACGCAGCATAGGCCCGCTGGCTATAGGTTTCCGCAAAAAAACCACGGTGATCGCCTTGGCGGCGAGGATTGAACAGCCACACATCCGGAAGCTCTATTTTTGTAATGTTCATTGACTGAAATGTTCCTCTTTCATCCCTTTGCCCCTTGCCCACGCGCATAAACATCTTCGTATCGGATGATGTCGTCCTCGCCGAGGTAGCTGCCGGTCTGCACCTCAATCAGGGTCAGCGGCAACTTACCGGGGTTTTCCATGCGGTGGACGGCGCCGAGGGGGATATAGACGGACTGGTTTTCCGCCAAGAGTTTCACTTCATTATCGACAGTCACCTTTGCTGTACCCTCTACCACGATCCAGTGTTCGGCGCGGTGGTGGTGGCTTTGCAGACTTAGCGCCTCGCCAGGGTGGACAACGATGCGTTTCACCTGAAAGCGTGGGCCTACGACGAGGCTTTCATACCAGCCCCAGGGTCGGTAGTCGCGCGGCAGCTTCTCGGCCTGCGGGACGGATTTGGCCTTGAGAGCGGCTACGGCGTGCTTGACCTCTTGCGCACGGTCCTTGTGGGCAACCAACACGGCGTCTGGCATGGCGACGGCGATGATGTCCGTCAGGCCGATGCCGACAAGCTGCTGCGCCTCATTTGTCGCCTGCAAAAGCGTGTCGTGACAATCAAGCGCACTCGCGGGGCCAGCGGTAACGGTGCCGGTGGCGTCGGCCTCGGCCTCACGCCAGACGGCCTGCCAATCTCCGAGATCGGACCACGCGCCCGCATAAGGGACAACGGTCAGGTTCGTTGCGCGTTCCATCACTGCGTAGTCGATCGAGATATCAGGGAGCTCAGCCCAAGGGGCCCCCGCGAGGCGGGTGAAGGAGAGATCCTTCTCGGCCGCGTCAAAGGCGGCGCGGGTGCCGGCCAGAACCTCCGGCGCGTGGGCGGCAAAGGCGACAAGGATTGCAGTAGTGGAAAACAGAAAAATTCCGGCATTCCACAGGTGCATGCCGCCCGCGAGAAGCGCCTCAGCTGTCGCGAGGTCCGGCTTTTCGACAAAGCTTTGCAAGGGTTGCGGAACGGGAGCGAAGTCTGGCGTTGGGGCCGAGAGCTCGAGCCAGCCATAGCCCGTTTCGGGGTGGCTGGGGCGGATACCAAAGGTGACAAGCTGTCCGTCCAAGGCGGCAGGTGCTGCAGACTGAACGGCATCGCGGAAAAGGGCTGCGTCGGGAATTACGTGATCCGAAGGGGTAACCAGCATAAGCGCGCCGGGCGCGCGGGCCTCAAGTGACAACGCAGCGGCGCAAATGGCGGCGGCGGTGTTCTTGGCACAGGGCTCGATCAGCACATCGGCAGGCGCGATCTCGAGCGCGGCGAGCTGCTCGATCACAATGAACCGGAGATCAGCGGTAGTGACAATCGTCGGAGAAGCAAATCCCTCGACAGACAAGCGACGCGCCGAGGCCTGATAAAGGCTCGCCTCGCCGATCAGCATGACGAACTGCTTAGGATAGGACTTGCGCGACAGTGGCCAAAGCCGCGTTCCAGAGCCGCCACATATGAGAACCGGGTGAATTACAGTAGCCAATGTTGCCTCGTTGAACTTTCTTGGCTGACTGCGCGCGATAGCCATCATAGTCATTCCTTGCAAACTGCATTGCGCGAGCTTGTAGTTGCGCAACCTTTATGGTGCCGAGGGTGAATTATGTTCTCAAACCACTGTCGAGCAGGCACTATTGTGGCGGCCTCCTCTAAAAGGCAGACAGATCTTCCAATGATTCGAGAGGCAGAACAAAATTGCAGGTGCGGGGGAAGCCGCATCCAGAAAACTGCTTGACTGGGACGACCCTGTTGCCACAGTCCTGACTTTACGAGATTCAATTATCCTATCCCCATCTGGTAGGGCACCCAGCGGTGCGAATGATCTGCAAAATTGAGCCAGACGAACAGGATCATAGCGTAGTAGAATAGGATGAGGGCGACGATTGCTTGGTTGCGCCGACCGAAGACGCCGATCGCATCTGGAAGGTGCGCAAAAACCATCAATTGTAAGGGGATTATGTAAAGCGCCATGCGGTCAAGCGCCGTGCTTAGATTTGTTGGGAAAAACGCAAGAAACATGCCAACGGCCATCAGCGATAATATCAGCCAGAGCTTATTCTCGGCCGAAGATAAAGCGAAGCGCTTGCGGTAAAGCAAGAAAATAAAAGCCGGAATAGCGTTCATTGTAAGACGAATTAATGCGCCCGCAGACTCGAAATTTTCATCGACATAGTTATCGATCAAATTTGCGGCGCTGTCGGCCAACAAAGTGACGTAGCCCAAAGCAGTTGCCGCAGCGACAAGCGATACGGTGAAGAACCGGTTCTTTGAAATTGTCAAAGCCGCTATTGGTATGAGCACAACCGCAGATTTGTGAAATAGCGCCCCGGCAAGCACCCAAAGCGTAAAAAACACGAACCGTTGGCGGCCCAGCATGACAAGACCGATCATCAGCAAGCCTAAAGCGATTGCTTGGCGCGTGTAGCCCATGGCAACCACCGTGACGAGGTAGGGCATGGCGCAGGCCAACGCCAGCCACGGACGCGGCAGACTTCTACAGAATACGACAAGGCCAATGGAAAAAATGAAGGCACCGAAGGTGTTGACCCCTGTCATGCCGAAACCGAGTTTCACCGAAAGGATGTTGAGCGCCCAATAGCCCGGATCTTCTAAGCCACCGAGGTCCGAAAAGTTCAGATTTGCGGCACCAAACAGGTATCGAAAATAGTTGCCCCAGTCACCGCCCACTTCGTAGCGAAATCCGATGATTAGGCTGAGTGCCACAATCATCAGCATCCAAGTGGCGTCGATCCGCAGCGGACGCGTCCCATCGGCCCGCACTCTCATGACAGGGCCAGATGCGAGGGCCGCAAGCGCCGGGACGAGGAAGAAAAGCCAGTAGGGCAGCATAAAAATTAGACTTTCATGCAATAACAGGCAGAAGGTCCGGCACACGCACAACGTCATGACGATAGTGCCTTAACCAGTCCAGCAACACCAGAATGGTCCAAAGCTGGGTACCGTTGTTTGCGTTACCCGACTGATGCAGCTTCCACAATTTATGGATTGCGGTGCGTTTCAGGCCGGCTAGATCAACAAGATCGTCATCACACAAAAGGCTCTCGCCCCATTGCCGCAAGGCACCACGCAACCATCGATCCAACGGGATTGAAAAGCCCTGTTTCGGGCGCTCGATGAGATCTCGAGGCACATACCTATCAAGGATTGATCGTAGGGCCTGCTTGCCCTTGCCGTCAGCGATTTTCAGTTCAAGCGGCAGCTTCCAAGCAGCGGTTACCACACGCGCATCCAGAAACGGCGCCCGCGTTTCAAGGGACGCGGCCATCGCAGCACGGTCCACCTTCACCAATATATCGCCCGGCAGGTAGGTCACGCTGTCCATCGCCATCATCCACTCGGACGGGGAGACATTCGAGGAACCATCCAGCGGATCGGCAGGATCGGCGACTTTCGCGGCTTCGCTCAGCAGCCCTGACGGATCGGCGACCGAGCGGGTGAGATGCTGGTAGAGCGCGGGCAGACTGTCGATCAGTGCGGCGTGGGGGGCGAGCTTGGCCACATTGTCCAGCGCCGTGATGGGCAGGCGCATCTTCCTGGCAAGAGTGCGCAGGCCGCCATTCTCGGCCACGATCAGCGGCGCAAGTGCCGCGACCGCTTGCCCGCCCACTTGTCGCACGGCGCACGGCACGCGTTGCAGATTGGCGAGCAGCCGCGGGCCGATGACATGGCGATTATAGCCGCCGAAAATCTCGTCTCCGCCATCTCCGGTGAGGGCTACGGTTACGGATCGGCGCGCTTCACGGCATAGCAGGGTGGTGGGAATCTGCGATGAATCGGCAAATGGCTCGTCGTAGATCGCTGGCATCCGGGGGATCACGTCCAGTGCGTCGCGTTCGGACAGGATGATCTCGGTGTGATCGGTGCCCAGATGCCGCGCCACCGCCGCGGCGTGCGGAGCTTCGTTGAAGCGTTCGTCGTCGAACCCGATCGCGAAGGTGCGCACCTTCCGTGTTGCGCGGCTCTGCATCAGCGATGCGATCAGCGACGAATCCACTCCGCCCGAAAGGAAGCATCCCAGCGGAACGTCGCTGAGCGTCTGCTCTTCGACGACATCGCCGAGAACCGCTTCGAGCGACGCAAGAGGATCGGCGGGCGCGTCCGCGCGATCCGCCTCTGCGAGATCGGCGAAGCTTTCGTACGGTTCGATCGCGATGGATTTGCGATTGAGCGAAAGCGTCGCGATGTGCCCCGGCGCGACCTTGCGCACGTCGCGGAAAATGCACAGCGTTTCGGGCACGTAGCTATATGCGAGGTATGCAGCGATCGCGTCGCGACACAACACGGGCTTGAAGGCCGGCACTTCCAACAGCGCCTTGATCTCAGATGCGAAGGCCCAGCCATCGGGTAGTTCGGCTAGATAGAGCGGCTTCTCCCCCATCCGGTCGCGCGCGAGGCTCAGCGTGCGCTCCTGCCGATCCCACAGCGCGATCGCGAACATGCCGCTGGCGCGCCGCAGAGTGGAGGGCAGGCCCCAGCGCGCGATCGCGACGAGCAGCGTTTCAGTATCCGAATGCCCCCGCCAGAGGGGCGCCGCATCCTCGGCCTCCAGCGCATCGCGCAGCGCAAGGTGATTGTATATCTCGCCGTTGAACGCGACCATGAATCGCCCGCATGGCGAGGCCATCGGCTGTGCCCCCGCCGGGCTGAGATCGAGGATCGAGAGACGGCGATGGCCGAGCACGATGCCGCTGCCGGCGTCCGCCCATACGCCCTCGTCGTCCGGGCCGCGATGGTGCAGGCTGCGGGCCATGGCCTGCACCATCGGCTCCGGCTCGCCGCCCGCTTGATGCGAAAGGATCCCGCAGATTCCGCACATGACGTCTCAACGGCCTCGCTTGTAGCGTGCGAAACGCGGGGATCGGGCGATTAAGGTAAACAAGCGGAAAAAGCCTTTGGCTGGCTGGCGAGAGACTTATGGACCGCGGAGAGTTGCGCTGCCAAGGCGCCGAACGCAAAATCTTGCACCCGGCGCGATCCGTATGCGATCATTTCCTCCCGCCGCTCCTGCGAGGACACGCCCAGTTCCACCGCATCGGCAATGGCCTCGACACTGCGATGGTCGAAATAGATCACCTTGCCTTCGGTGATCTCGCGGAAGATTTCCAGATCGCTCAATGCCATCGGCGTTCCGGCGGCCATCGCCTCCAGAATCGGGATGCCGAAGCCTTCGTAGGCGGAAGGAAATACCAGCAGGCGCGCAGCATGATAGGCGCGGCGCACGTCCGCATCGCTCAGCCCGCTGAGCAGCGTGACCTTTCCTTCCAGCTGCAGTTTCGCGATTTGCTGGCGTAACGCGGCGCCGTGGCCGCTGTCGTTGCCGATGATGACCAGCGGGCAATCGACCCCGCGCGCGGCCAGAACCGCGATGGCCTCGATCAGCCGCGCGTAGTTCTTGCGGTCTTCGAGATGACCCACCGCCAGCACATAGCCTTCCGGCAGGCCATGCCGGCTACGAAACTCCGCCATTTCTGCCTGCGACACCTCGCCCGCGCCGCCCGCGTCGAACCCGTTGTACACCACCGATACGGGCGTGCGATCGTAGAAATCCAAGATCTCGGCGCGCATGGCATGCGACACCGTGACCACGTGGTCCGCACGTTTCAGCGCATCGCGCAACACGCGGACGAAGAGTGTTCGGTTGAGGAGGTTGGCGGTGTCGCGCAGCCCCCTGACGTCGTGGATCGTCAGTAAAGTGGGCGCATCCGCCGGGCGGGTGAGCGGCATGTGCATCGCTTCGAACACATCGAACGAATCGCGCCTGTGCGCCTCGCGCCAGTATCGCGCTCCGGCAAGAAATTTGCCAACCCGCCCCGTGCTCGGGATCGGGGTGGGGCGACACGAGACGTTGTCTTGGCCCGCGAACCATTTGCCCAAGCGGCAGTCGCGCGGCTCGTAGATCACGAATTCGTTCTCAGGCTGCTGCCGGATCAGCGCGCCATAGATGCCGACGAAGCGCTGCCGCGCGCCCGAGGGCCGATCGTTCAGGATCGTGGCGTTGAGGCCGATCTTCACGCCGCCAGCCCCAGCAGTTCGAAATGGCGCGCGATCACGGTCTCCTCGCGGAAAGGGGCCAGCGCCTCTTCCAGCCGGTCGGCCGGGATCGGGTCGTCAAGCGCCTGCTCTATAGCACCGGCCATGGCCGCCGCATCGCCAACCGGAACGAGACGCCCATACCGTCCTTCTCGCAGTAGTTCGCGTGGGCCGGTGGGGCAATCGGTGGATACCAGGCTGCACCCGGCCAACATAGCTTCGACCAGCACATTGGGCATGCCCTCCACCAACGAGGACAGCACGAAGGCCTGCGCTTCGCGAAAATATTTCAGCGGATTGTCGACATAGCCGACCAGATCGACCCGGTCGGACAGGCCCAGCCCGTCGATCTGTTCCTGCAATTCCACACGCAGCGGCCCATCGCCGAGGATCATCAGGCGGACCGTGCGTCGCTCCTTCAGCAAGTCCATTGCCCCGATCAGCGTGTCGAAACCCTTCCACGGGGCGAGCCGACCGGCGGCGACGACCACGGGCACGGACGTGTCGCCCAGCCAGGCATGATCGACCGGTTCGGCCATTTTCGCGCGCGAGGTCGCATCGTCGACGATATTGTAGACGCACACATGGGGCGGCGAGGAAAAGACCTGCCGATATTGCGCCACCATGTCCTGCGACACGCAGGTCAGCGCATCGGCGCGTGGCATGACCAAGCGCGCGAACTGCTTGAGCAGCCAGCGCTTTGTCAGCGGGGTGTTCGAATAGGTGTCGAAGGGGGTGACCCGGCACGATCCGCTGATCTTCGCTCTCGAACCCGTCAGGATCGCTGCCGCCAGCACGAAGGTATTCAGGTGGTCTTCGGCGGAGAAGACGACTTCCGGCTGCTCTTCGCGCAGGTATCGCACGATCGGCCAGAACATGCCGCGCGCATTGGGCGCATCGAGCACGCGCACCGTCAGATCCTCGGGCGGATCGAAGCCGTATTCGCGGTTGATGTGCCCCACCACTAGCACCACCTCGTGGCCGCGCCGCTGCAAGGCGCGCGCGAAGCGGACCTGCGCCAGCGCGACGCCCGAACGGGCGAAAAGCGGTGTGACGACGAGGATTTTCACGCCTGGCCCAGCATTTATGACCGTGCCTTCAGCAGCTTCGCGTAGCGTCCTAGCGCGATCTTCGTTTTGCCGAGGAAGAGAAAATTGTTGATGTAGGCGCTGCTGTCGTCATCGAAATGTTCCATCGCCTGATCGCGTTCGACATCGAACCGGTCGATGGGGACCAGTTTTCCTTCGCGCAGAAAGTAGCCTTCGTAACCCCAACCAAGCACGAGGTCGAAAACCTCGGTGATTGGGCGCGCGTTGTGGCGCTGCTCGATCTCGACCAGGATCGCCGGAAGCTGCGATTGCAGCGTCTGAGCCGCCCCGCGCAGGGCGTTGTATTCGTGGCCTTCGACATCGATCTTCACGAATGCCACGTCCTCGAAGCCGAAGCTGTCGAGCGCTTCGATCGTCACCACTTCTTCGCGCGTCCTGCCGATATGATGATCGCCCAAAGAAGCGGACGCGTCGTGTTCGTGCCCCGCCTCGTCGACCGGGATGTGGAGCGACGCGGTGCCCGCCCGATCGGATAGGCCGACCCGATGTACAGTGACCGCAGGCTTGCCCGCCGCCCAAGCGGACACGACATTCGCGCAGACCGGATTGGGTTCGAACACCTCGACCGTGGCGCCCTCGCGCCACAGGGCCAGCGTATAAATCCCGCGGTTTCCCCCGATGTCGATCGCTCGATCGCCCCGCTGCACGACATATTCGAGGATCTCGAGCTCGGGTTCGAGCTGCCCGCGCCATGCGTTGATCCGGTACTTGACCGGCACCTGCCATGCTTCGGGCACCAGCGATCTCAGAAAAGTTTTCATCATATGCCCCATCCAGAATTGAGCAGTCCAAATCTGCGTCGCTCGCGAAGCAACACCTTTGTTGTGGAGTCAAGACCTAGCGGAGGCCGGGCGTCTTGCAACATCATAATACGCATGCCTGGTCGACAATCCTGCCGAGCCGATCGCGCATCGCGGCCGGCGAATGGAAGCGGTCGTAATGCGCGCGCAGTTCCGGGTCGAACCCTGGTTCGCGCCCGTTGGCGATTCGAAGTGCATCCAGAAAATCGCTGCCAGTTTCGCACTCCACGAGCCGATCCGTCCAGCCGATCTCGTATCCGGTAAAGGCTTCGGGCGTGCCGATGATCGGCTTGCCGTGCATCAGCGCCTCGGCGGTCTTGGTCTTCATTCCCGAACCCGACAGGATCGGTGCGACGACCACATGCGCGTGGGCGTACCATGGCCCCAGATCGTCCGCAGGGCCAACTACCTTGACGCCGCCGTACTGTTCCAGCCGTTCGCGGTGTTCCTCCATGCCACGCCCCACCACCACCGTGGTGAGCGGCGCGTTTGGCGCAATTTCGCGTGCGTACCACGCCATGCCTTCGACATTTGCGTAGAAGCCGCCGCCCACAAACAGGGCATAGGGCTTGTCCCAAGGGCGTGCCGCCTCGGCGGCTGCGGGATCATATTGATCGCGCAGCGCCATCGGCAGCACATCGGTTCCAGTGTGGCGATAGAGGCGGGCATGCAGCCGTGCGTCGCGTTCGTTGAGTAGGATGCGACGCTTGGAATATGTCGCCGCCCAGCGTTCCGCGATGGTATTTGCGATGAGCACGCCCAAGGCATGTACCGAAGGTGCGGCCCGCAGCGCGTCGAAAAAGAAACGAGCCTCAACATTGTGGTAAAAAGTAACGATCGGGAGCGTGACGCCGGCTTTGCGTAGAAATCTTGCAAGGCGCCCCAGATTAGAGCCGTCGATAAAAATGCAATCCGGAGAGATCTGAGACAGGCGCTTGAGCAGCTCTGCTTCGCTCGGCACAGTGATCCCGTCGATTCGACCGGAAAGACGCTCTAGAACACTTGTCTTGAACTGAGGGCGGGGGAGGCGAAAGATCTCGATCCGGTCCCCGGTGACCCCCCGCAAATTCTCCAGCAGCAAGCGCGATAACTGCTCACGTCCACCTCGTTCCTTGACGTCAGGCGTGATCAGCAACACGTGTATGTCTGTCCTCGCTTCAGGCATCACTGCTCACAAGGTCGGTATAGAACTTATACATCTTAGTACGCCTGAAAACAGCTGAAGAGCAAACTATCGTTGCAACCAATAATACACATCAACGGATAATATCCCGAATAAAACTACGAATTCCGTTGAAATGCATGTATTTACCACTTAGGAGCATATAAGTCGAATATAACTTGCGTTTAAATGACGGAAACCTCACCAGAGCTTGGCGCAATTTAATTGCTTTGTGTTCACTTGCCAGCCGAGCTTCAATGTTGCGCGCTGCGTATAGATCAGATGGATCAATCAGTTCGTTGAGCATCTGACCTATAACATCTTTGAGGCCGGTGTTTATTGCAAGACGATCGGTATAGTCGTGTGCAGGCTCCGAGTTGGCGTGAGCGCGAATAACGTCAAAACGATTTATTTTCGTGCCTCTATTGACAACCCAGCTCGAAGTATTTGATTCATGTCGTCTGATGTACTGCAGTGTCTGTTTTAGGACTAATCGTCTGGCTGGAAGTAGTGATGCGACTAGATGGATCCAGGAATCGTGCGCCTTGATACTAGGCGGGATTGGTAGACAATATTTCAAGAGGTCCTTCCGTACTGCGCTCAGGGCGCCAGTCGAAATGTTTACGATGCTGCCATACCCCCTTCGGATTTGCGACATCTTAGTTTGTCCCGAAGGTGAAAGCTTCCCGTCAGTGAGCTCGCCGTCGTGAACGACAATCCATAAATTTGGGTTTTCTTGAAAGGCACTCCGTATTTTTTCGATTTTTCTGGGAAACCACTTATCATCTTGGTCGGATAGAAACACTACATCACCACTACAGAAGGACAATGCTTTTGAGAAATTCTGCACATGCCCAAGATTCTTTTCATTTTCGATCAGAGTTACTTTGAAGGGGGCCGTTGTCGCGAAATGCGAAACTAAATCAATGGTTTTGTCCGTTGAGCAATCGTCGCAGATGACCAACTCATCAGGAAGAACAGTTTGTGCCGAAAAGCTCTCAAGCTGTTCCATTATGTGCTTTTCTCCATTAAAGGTGGCCAATGCGATTGAAATATGCATATGCCATTTCTCCATCTGAGGCGGTAGGCGCTATTTTTCCAGAAGCATCGAGTGCGTGACGGTTGCGGATGAGGATATCGTCGTCGATCCTGCCCCAGACGATAGGCATCGTGTTTTTCATTGTGCTGCAACAGGTGCCCAGTTCCGAATGACCCTACTCCTTCGGAGTGATCAAGAAAGATTCCGATCGCGGAAGGGAAATGTGATTATGCGTGATTGAAGATCTATGAATTGTTTGGGGTCCTACTTAGACGAATTTTCTTGACTATGATCTTTAATGATAAACTTGGTCGTCTGATACACGCAAAAAACAATGCGCTGACGCCGTCGCGGCGAGCAATTCGCAGTTCCGACTCATGTAGTCTTTCAGATAGCAAAGCGCGAACTTTTTCGTAATCTCCGCCAACGGCATCCAAATCTAGGAGTCGTTGACGATACACATCTGCGTGTGCCTTCAGGCCCCTTTTGTCCTTTTCTTTTTTTTCTTTGTTGCTCAAATTTGGTTGGATATGGCTGACTCCAACCCCAATCCGATATCGGACGAGTCTCTGTTCGATGAAGTGACTTCCGCCGCCAATTACAGATCGAAAGCCAAAAACAAGATCTTCATAGGCTTGGGGAAACAATATCTGTCCGAACTTTGCATGCAGGTCACGACTTATTGCTCCGGTTGCGCCGATGTATAGGGAAGTACTCGTGGCGGCAGAACTTGCGTCAATTGGCGCCCAAAGAAGAGGAGCATGAGTTCTTTGATAAGCTGTGTCTTTACTTTTCTCGTCGATATAAGTGACCATTGAGTGAACCAGAGGCATACCTAGATCTTCCATTGCCGCGACGCAGGCGGCTGTCCTCTCCGCCACAGAAATGTCATCGCCGGCGGCCAATATTAGATATCGCCCCGAGAATTCCTTAGTGATAGCATTTAGGTGCCGTGCGATGCCGATATTTTCAGTGTTCTGTCGCAGCCTTATAATGTGAGGTCCCGTATAGGCTGCTGCCATCACCTCCATGATCTCGAAGGTCCGATCGCTTGAACAATCATCCGACAGGATGATCTCGAGCGGGGAGTACGTCTGGCAGAACGCGCCCTCCACCGCCTCGCGGATGTACTTCTCCTGATTGTAGGCGAGCAGCGCAAAGGTCACGAGTGGGCTCTCCGGCGTTTCCTCGGGCAGGTTCGTGTTGCCGTAGGTTCGTATCATCGCTTTATCATCCATCCCTTTACCCTTTCCCCTGCGCGCCCGAGGCGACCACTCGCCCCCGCCATCGACGACAGGCGCAGCAGCGCCCAGACACCCGTTAGCGCGGCCAACCCCAGGCCCAGGATCGCGCCCAGCGGATCGGACCAGCGCGCTGCGATATCCACCACCACCGCCGCCGTCATCACCGCCAGCGCCTGCGCCTTGAGCGCGCGGGTCCAGCGAAAGCCGATGCGGCGCCCGCCGAACCACCAAACGATCGGCAGGTAGGCGACGTAAAGCGCCAGAAACGCGACCCCAGTTGCCGTGACTCCGATCAGCGGAAGGCCGATCAGCACACCAAGGACAAAGACGCCCATCCCCACCGACTCGGTCAGGACGAAGGTCTTGCCCGCCCCCAATGCGAGAAGAACGAAACCCAGCGGCCAACTCATCACCTTCAGGATGTCGCCCAGAAGCTGCCAGCGCAGGATCTCGACCGCCGGGCCAAATTCGGCGGAATAGAGCAGATGGATGACCCAGGGCGCGAGGCCCAGCATCGCCAGCAGCACCGGCGCGCAGAGCAGCAGCGCAACCTCGGTCTGTTCGTTGACAAGGCGGGTTGCGGTGGCGGTGTCATGTATCGCGGCGGTCAGGCGGGGGTAGTAGTCGGTTGCCATCGCACTGAGGACAAAGCCAATATAGGTCATCCCTATCGCCCAGGCAGCCTGGAACTGGCCAAGGGCCTCGGGGCCAAGGTCGCGCTGGACAAGGGTGCGCGCCGTGAGGTGGCCCAGCGTCGTGACAAGCCCGCTGAGCATGAAGGCAAAGCCCAGCGTCACCATCGCCCGCCATTCGCGTGACATCTCGGGCAGGCGGATCGCGGGGCCCGCAGGGGGGCCAAGGCGCGCAACATAGAGGTGCCCGAGCAGGAACGTGACAACCGGCGCGATCAGGACCATCGCGATCAGGCCCTGCGCGCCCCAGAGCCACAGTGCCAGCACGCCGAGTACGGCCCCGATGACCCCGGCACCGACGTTGATCCGGGCCAGATCGCCGATCCGGCGCAGGCCGGTCAGCAGCGCGCCCTGCGAGCCGGCAGCGACAGTGAGAGCGACGCCCAACGACAGCCAAGCAACATCATTGGCGCGGCTCTCATCCACCAGGATCACCCGCGCGATCCAGCCGCTGGCCAGCCAGAACAGCGCCGCTCCGATCAGGGCAAGCGCCATGGTGCCCCAGAGCAGGGCCCGGCGGGTGCGGCCCACCGCCTCGTCGCCGCCCTCGGCATGGGCGGCGACGATCTGGCGGGTGCCGACGTTTCCGATGCCAAGCGCCGCGATCGAGGACGCGGTCTGGATCAGGCTCAGATACAACCCAATCAACCCAACCCCCGCCGGCCCCAGCAGCACCGCCACTACCTTCATCTTTACAAAGCTCACGGCTATGTTGATGAATTGCGCCCCCCCGATGATCGAGGAGGACCGCAGGATCGTGCGATAGGAGGGTTCGCTCAAGTAGCAGCCCTGACCGCTTCGATCACTCGCGCGGCATCTGCCAGCGGTAACTGCGGCCCCATCGGCAGGCTCAGCACCTCGCCCGCCAGATCGCGCGCCAGCGGTAGGGCATCGGGGGCAAGGTCCAGATCAGCATAGGCCGCCTGCATGTGCGGCGGGATCGGGTAGTGGATCAGGGTGCCGACCCCGGCCTCTGCCAGACGCTTTTGCAGCCCGTCGCGGTCCGGCGAACGGACGACGAAGAGGTGCCAGACCGGATCGGCCCAGTCTGGCACATGTGGGAGGATCAGCCCGCTGTCCCGCAGTCCTTCGGCGTAGTCGGCGGCAATCGCGCGGCGACGGTCGGTCCAGGCATCGAGATGCGGCAACTTGGCCCGCAGGACGGCGGCCTGGATCGGGTCGAGGCGCGAATTCACGCCCTGCACCTCGTTCACGTATTTCACCCGGCTGCCATAGTTGCGCAGCACCCGGATGCGGTCGGCCAGATCGGCGCGGTTCGTGGTGACTGCCCCGCCATCGCCCAGGGCGCCCAGGTTCTTGCCGGGATAAAAGCTCCAGCACACCACATCGCCATGCGCGCCGATGCGCCGCCCCTTGTAGCGCGCGCCATGGGCCTGGGCGGCATCCTCGATCACCGCAAGGCCGTGTTGGCGGGCCAGCGCAAGGATCGGGTCAAGGTCGGCCGGCTGGCCATAAAGGTGAACGGGCAACAGCGCCCGTGTCGCCGGGGTGATCGCGGCGGCGATGCGAGCGGGGTCGATGTTGTGGGTGGCGGCGTCGGGTTCCACCGGCACGGGCCGCGCGCCGACGGCCGTCACCGCCAGCCAGGTGGCGATATACGTATTCGACTGAACGATCACCTCATCCCCCGACCCGATATCCAACGCGCGCAGTGCGAGGATCAGCGCATCAAGGCCGTTGGCGACCCCCACCGCGTGATCGGCCTCGCACCAGGCCGCCCAGCCGGCCTCGAAGGCGTCCACCTCGGGCCCGAGGATGTACCAGCCCGAGTCGAGGACACGGTGGATGGCCGCATCGATCTCGGTCCTGAGTTCGCGATAGGCGGCGCCGAGGTCGAGGAACGGGATCATTTCGTTTCGTTCCCTAACGCCGAGAGGAAATCGTCATAATTCCGAAAATAGTCCGCCTCGTTATAGCGGTGCGAGGCGAGGACCATGCAGACGGTGCCCTGGCTGAAGGCGTCCATCTCGCGCCAGACCAGCTTGCTGATGTAAAGTCCCTTGCGGGGGTCGCGCAGCCAGTATTCGGATTTCGTGGTTCCGTCGTCGATCTTCATGCGGAAACTGCCGGACAAGGCAAAGACGATCTGCTCCAGTTCCCGATGCGCATGCCCGCCGCGTTCGGAGTCTACTGGAACGTTGTAGAGGTAATAGACGCGGGCAATCTGGAACGGTATTTGAATACCACCCTCGACGAAGGTCAGATCGCCCCGCGGATCGTGGATCTGGGGAAGCTGGATTTCCCTGACAAAGCCATTGCTCTGCGTCATCCCGCACGCTCCTCTTCAAGGACCGCCAGATATCCGACGCGGTCAGCCTCGAAGCGGCTTCGCGGATAGGTGAAATAGATGTCCTGACCCGTCTCGTGCGTCTCGGTAGCGCCGAAGCGCCGATGAAAGGCCAAGGTGTTTGCGTTGTCACGGCGGACATCGAATTGCGCTTTAGGTACTCCCAGGCCATCGAACGCAACCATGTAGACGAGCACCGCACTTTCCAGCGCCGCTTTCCGCGTCTTGTTGTGGTCGAGAATCCAGCTACCCCAAGTGAAACTGTCGGCACCGATGTCATAAAGCCGGACTAGCCCACATCGGGTGCCGTCCTTGCGTTCGATCACATAGTAAAGCTCGCGCAAGTCTGCCTCACGCGCCTTGTAGCCTTCGATCCAGCGGCGCTGGTCCTCGGCCGTGCCGCGTACTTCGGAGAGGTGCCGGTTGTAGGCGGGAGCGGTGCGGAGGACGTGGACATAGTCCGCATCCTCGGGATTTATGAGACGCAGCGTCAGGTTGGGCCCCTCGACCAGAGCGATATTTTCAGGAACCATCACAGCCTCAGATCGCTGTCGTCGCGCGCGAACACGCTTTTCAGGTCGCAGAACACGGCGCCGTCGCTGCCATGGCGGCGCAATGCCTCGAGACCAGCTGCGCGGAAAGCATCATGCGCCACCGCGAGCACCATACCGTCGTAAGCACCGACCTCGGGCGTGCCAATCAGGTCGAGCCCATATTCGTGCTTCGCCTCGGCTGCGTCCGCCCAGGGGTCATGGATGTCGACCTGCACACCGTAATCTCGCAGTTCCTCCACCACATCGACCACACGGGTGTTGCGCAGGTCGGGGCAGTTTTCCTTGAAGGTCAGGCCCAGCACCAGCACCCGCGCACCGTCCACGTGGATGCGGCGTTTCAGCATGGCCTTGACCATCTGGCCCGCTACATAGGCGCCCATCCCGTCGTTGATCCGCCGCCCCGCCAGGATCACCTGCGAATGATACCCCAGAGCCTCGGCCTTGTGGGTCAGGTAATAGGGATCAACACCGATGCAGTGGCCGCCCACCAGACCGGGGCGGAAGGGCAGAAAGTTCCACTTGGTTCCTGCGGCCTTGAGCACCGCCTCGGTGTCGATCCCCATGCGGTTGAAGATGATGGCGAGTTCGTTGATCAGCGCGATGTTGAGGTCGCGCTGGGTGTTTTCAATCACCTTCGCGGCCTCAGCCACTCGGATGCTCTCGGCCTTGTAGGTGCCCGCCTCGATGATGCCGGCGTAGAGCGCGTCGACCGTATCCGCGATCTCGGGGGTGGAACCAGAGGTGACTTTGCGGATCGTCGTCAGGCGGTGTGCCTTGTCGCCGGGGTTGATGCGTTCTGGGCTGTAGCCGCAGAAGAAATCGACATTATAGGTCAGGCCAGAGACGCGCTCGAGAACTGGCACGCAGTCCTCCTCCGTCGCACCGGGATAGACGGTCGATTCATAGATGACGATGTCGCCGTTCTTCAGCGCCCGGCCGACGGTTTCCGACGCCTTGATGAGCGGCGTTAGATCGGGGCGCTTGTGCGCGTCGATGGGCGTAGGAACAGTTACGATAAAGATCGTGGCGGCGGTAAGGTCGGCCGGGTCCGAGGTGAGAGTCAGATGCCGCGCCTCGGCCAGTTCCTCTGACGGAACCTCGCGCGTGTGATCGAGTCCTGCGCGCAGTTCAGCGATACGGTCGGAGTCGATGTCGAAGCCGATCACCGGGCGGTGCTTACCGAATTCCACCGCCAGGGGGAGGCCAACATAGCCAAGGCCGATGACGGCAAGGGGTCCATCTGAGAATGTCATTGTGTCACTTTCCGAAGTAGTCGCGGAACCACTCGACGAACCGCGCGATGCCATCGCGGAAATCCGTCTGTGGACGATAGCCGGTCAGCTGCTGCAGGAGACTGGCGTCCGCCCAAGTGGCGGGGACGTCGCCCATCTGCATTGGCATGTAGTTGCGGATCGCCTTCTTGCCGAGGCAATCCTCGATCGCATCGATGAAATCGAGCAGCCGCACTTTGTCTGAATTGCCGATATTGACGATCCGGAAGGGAGCGACGGGCGACAGGCTGTCGCCTTCGGGCACGATCCCATCTGCGGGGCGTTCCGGCACGGCATCGATCAGCAGCCGAATGCCGCGCACCAGATCATCTACGTAGGTGAAGTCACGATACATATCGCCGTGATTGTAGATATCGATCGGGCGATCATCGAGAACTGCATCGACGAACCTATACAGCGCGAGGTCGGGCCGTCCCCATGTGCCGTAGACCGTGAAGAAGCGGAACATTGTGGTGGGCAGATTCCAAAGATGCGCATAGGCGTGCGCCATGCTTTCATTGGCCTTCTTGGTCGCCGCATAGATTGTCAGCGGCGTGTCGGCCTTCTCCGTCTCGGTAAACGGCATTTCGGTATTGGCGCCGTAGACCGATGAGGTCGATGCCATCAGCAGGTGCTTGACCTCGAGGCGCCGCGCGGCCTCCATCACGTTGAAGGTGCCGATAACGTTTGCATCGAGGTAGGCGCGAGGGTTTTCAAGGCTGTAACGAACGCCGGCCTGACCTGCGAGATGGACGATCACATCTGGCCGGAATTCATCGGCGATAGCATCGAAACGCGCCTGATCCTCCAGCATTCCCTCCATGGCCGAGAAATTCGGGTTCTGCAGGAGCATGGCATGACGACGCTGCTTGAGCGTGACGTCATAGTAGTCCGTCATCCCATCGTAGCCCTGCACCCGAAAGCCCTCGGCCAACAGCAGCTTGGCAAGATGAAACCCGATGAACCCTGCGGTTCCGGTAACCAGTACTTTGCTTTGTGACATTTTAGCTTTCAGAAGGATCAGGAGCCTGGGGAGTTTTCCGGCGCGAAAGCGTCACCCAGTTCGTCCTTGAGCGTTTCAATCTCCGCTTTCAGGGAGTCGTATTCCTGGATTTTCCGCTCTAGAAAACGCTTGGTGATGGCGGCCTTCTCGGCGATGCCTTTTGGAGTCAGAATGTAGGCATAGCGCCGCTTGTCTTGGGCGGCTGTGAAATTCCCGAGCTTGATCAGGCCTTTGTCCAGAAGCGCGCTCAACAGGTAGTGGGCGCTGCCATTGCTGATACCAACGGCTTCGGCTAGCTCGCGCTGAGACAGCTCGGGATTGTCATGCAGAAGCCGCAGAACGCGGAAACGCGCATCTTCTTGAACCTTGCTGCGCTGGCCTGCCATGATAATTACTCAGGCTGCCGCACGAGGACTGCCTGCAGGGCGCCTCGGGATTCTCGCTGAATGAACTGATGCTGAATATTCACCATCGCTCTGTTTTGAGCGTTATCAGATTGCTGCGGCCGCGAAAAGCCCCTTTCTGATAGTCTTTCGGTCATGTCCGCTGCGCTGAAAGCGCCGAATGCCATGCGCATTTTCAATGGCGGTGATGACGCGTGTCACAAACCGTGCCAATGCCGCGGCCCAGACGCGCCTTCGGATCTGCGCAACAGCAAGAAGGCTGCGCCAACCGGAAAAGTGCTGGTCGATCGTGAAACCGCGTCCGCCTCCCCTGCAAGGGCCTGAGGTCAAAGCATCGTCATCGTGTGCCCGTGCCGTCCTTCGAGCCTGCAGGCGCATCCGCGCCGGGCCTGGGAAGGCTGGCCTGTGCTGCCGGCGTCACAAATCTTCAGCGCTTTCGTTTGCCCCCGCGTCCGCGGATGTCCCCTCGGCATCCGCCGGGTCTGTGGCTTGCTCGCGAACGGCGCCGTCGCCGCGCGCTGCCTGCTCGACCGCCTCTTCCATGCTGATCGTGTTCAGAACGAGTTCGAACTGCTCAAGGATTTCAGGCGCGTTTCGGCTGACATAGGCGCGGACGGCGTCATTCTCGAGAACTTTCTTCAGGTAGCCCTTGGCCACCACGAGGTTCAGTAGTTCCGAGCCATAGCTTTCCTCTGCGCGTTTGTATTTCTCCTGAACCTGGCTCATCTCGCGCTCTAGCTTGACGATCTGCTGGAGGGGATCGCCCTTGGGCTCATCAGGCTTCGGCGGATCATAATCGGTGCGCTGCTCCGGCGGCGTCGCCTTCAGAAGCGCGTCGGCATGGGCGGCTGTGATCGTGTTCGCTGCGATCATCAGTTCCACCGCCTCGACCTGCCGCGCAGCCTTCATTTTGCGCAGTTGCCGCGTTACATCGGGCGTGAACTGGTGATCCTGCAACAGCTCCACCTCCTTCGGGCAGATCCCGTGGAGGAGATTGATCCGGCTGTTGATGGTCGAGAGATTGACGCTGAAGGCGCGGGCCAGCCGTTCCTTGCTGACGCCTTTGTCGATGGCACGGCGCAGCATGTAATGCTCCTGCACCGTCGAAAGCCGGTTGATCCGGTGGTTGTAGGTGTAGGTCTCAAAATCCTTGGCGATCAGGCAGGGAACGGTGTCCTGTCCGGGTTCCTTCAGCGCCAGAACGCGCAGGTTGCCATCGAGCAGCAAGAAGCCCGAGGAGTTCTCATCAGGCTTGATCACCGACAATGGCTCGATCAGGCCGATCTCGCGGATGGATGACACGATCTGGCTGAACTTCCGCGTCGTCATCACGCCGTCAGGCACCTTTTTGGAGGGCATCAGCTCTTCAAGCGGGATCTGCCAGGTCTCAAGGTCAAAGCCGAGTGTCAGGCTAAGCGGCGCCTTGGGATAAGGCGCATCGCCCTCTTCGGGCGCAGGTGGCGGGAACGCTCCGGGGTAGAGCGGCTTGACGGTGCCGTATTGGTTCATGGTGGCCTCCTATGGCTCAGGCGGTTTCGATGCGGCCGGCAAGATATTTGGGCAGCGTGTCGAGCCCTTCGGCGCGCAGGAGCGTCACGAAGTTCTCATCGGCGAAGAGGCGTTTCAGACCCTGGACCACCAGCAGGAGCTGCTGATGCGCATGATCGGCCTTCAGCATCAGCTTGTGCTGACAGGCGACCTCGCGCTGAAAGATCTTCACCAGCGAATGCGCGGAATTCGGAAGCTTCGGGCGCTCGCCACCGGTGCGTGGACCCTTTTCGCGGCGCTTTTCGATGAGGCGCTTCGCTTCGGTGATCTGATGACCCTTTAGTTGGCCGGTCTTGTAGGCCTCTTCCAGCATGTCACCGAGGTTTTCATCGTCGTGCTTGGCGCGGGCGATCTCGAGTGCCGTGGTCAGCGGGATGGTGCCGTTCTGCACCGCCTCGATCAGGCGCTCTTCGCCCTTTTCCAGCAGAAAGACGATGTCGCGGACATATTTCTCTGACAAACCCGTGCGCTGGATGATGTCGTCGATGCTGTAATCGCGGGCCAGCAGCAGTTCGATGTCGGCGAGGATCTCCAGCGGGCGGTGGCCGCGCCGGGCAATGTTTTCAGCCAGTGACATGATGAATGCGTCTTCGTCGGTCACATTGACCACCAGCGCCGGAATGTGCGTCGCGCCCAAGAGGCGGAAGGCATTGAGCCGTCCTTCCCCGTAGTCCAGGAGGTAGGCGGGCGCCCCATCGGCCCCCTCGCGCTAGGTCACGGTGATCGGCTTTTTCAGGCCGATGGCGCGGATGTTTTCCACGATTTCCTCGAAGACCTTCATGTTGCGGTCCCGTGAGTTCAGCACCTCGATCTGGTCTATGGGGACGAGCGTTACGCTCTCCGGTGTGTCGGTCACCATCTGGTTTCTCCTTCATAGTATGACGATGTTTATGATTCGTTCTTTTCGGTTGTTCCGACGATCTGGCCTGCTCACCCCCATTTCCGACGAATGCCCGACCCGCGCGGCCATGCCGTAGAAAAAGCCGAGGTCCTCAAACCGGAAGGCCTCAAAGGCGATGCTGGTGTGGTTGCAGAGCCGGATTTCCTGCCGGGGCAGATCGAGCCGAGGAAGCAGGTAGTAGTCGAGCTCTCCCCGGTTTTGCGGATCAAGGCGCACCGCCAGCGTGACATCGGCCTGATACCGCATCGGATCAAAGCGGATGCGCCAGCGCAGCCGCCCGTTGCCCATGGGCTGGCAACGCGACAGCACAAGGCTGATGACCATCTCGTTGTTGATGGTCAGCAGGTCGGTCTTTGGGTCTCGCACCACCGTGCCGCCGACTTCGGCAATGGCCGCCTCGGTCCGGGCGATGATCTCTGGATGCAAGGCGCGCAGGCGATTGTTCAGCGCGATGCGTTCCTGATCGCGGTCCGTGCAATAGCCGATCATCTCATAGGCGCGGGCCAGCGAGCCGAAACGATTTCTGTAGGTGGCCGAGGATGGCATGTCGGGCGCCTGATCGATCAGCACCCCGGACATTTGGCCTGCCTCGGCATAGAGTCGTTTCAGATGCTCGAGCAGCTCTTCGTCCGACACCCGGGCGGAGCGCGCCGTGATGATCTCCTGCGCGGTCAGGAAAAACTCGAGCGGCACGATCCCCTCGAAGGCGCCTTCCTTGCGCACCCACATCTCGGGAGGGTTGTCCACATGCATCTTCTTCAGCTTGAAGGAGGAGCGGTTGTAGACGTTGTTCCCGATGTATTTTTCGTTGGTCAGGATTGTGCGCACGGTGGAGGGCGTCCAGGGCTTGTTGAGGTCGGTGGTGACACCCGCATCATTCAACCTGGCAGCGATCTCGCGTAAGGACAGATCCTCCTCGATCAGCCAGCGATACATCTTGTTAACCCAGGCCACCTCTTCCTCGGGTCCGGGCATCAGGATGACGCGGTCGGTCTGCAGCGACTTGTGCTCGCCGCGCTTCAGCTCGGCTTTGATGTTGCCGCGCTCGTCAATCAGCACCCGGCGCAGACCAAAGCCCGCGGGCCCGCCCTGGCGGTAGCCCAGTTCGATCAGGCGGCACTGGCCCGTGAAGACCTTGACCGACAGCTCCCGGCTGTATTCTCCGGCCATGGCGCGCTTGACACCTTTGACGATGGTTGAGACAGTGGAGCCATCGTTTTCAAACTGCTCGGCGCAATAGGCAACCTGGATCCCTGCGCGCTTGCAGATGTATTCGTAATAAGCGCTCTCGTCCGCATCCTGAAAACGCCACCAGCGGATGACATCGTAGACCAGGATCACGTTGAAATCTGCCGCCCCGGATTCCACATCCGCGATCAGCCGCTGAAGGGAGGCTCGGCCGCCAATGGACAGCCCGCTCTTGCCGTCGTCTGCATAGGTTCGGACGATCTCAATGCCCCGCTTTTCGGCATACTCGCGGATCTTGTTGGACTGGTTGTGGGTCGAATACTGCTGATGCTCGGTCAACATGCGCACATATTGCGCCGCGCGGAACTCGGTTACTGCGCCACTTCCGTCCAACTCACCCTCCGTCGTTACCCGTTTCAGGCTGGACGTTTGCGTGATGGGCGGGAGCTATCAAGTCACGAATGGAAAAGATTAAAGCGAATACAATGGCTTGGCGAGATAGCGGGTGTCAAAAGTCCACTTTTGAGACCAAACCGCACCAAAGAGAATTTGCCTCGGGGAGCCATGCAATGCCAGACGCTCAGAAATGAGCGAGGTCTTAAGATGACGTATCACGATAGAGGCACGAGCTGGTTTCTGGCACAGCTGAAGCCGAACTGCGGTCACATTGCCGAGCGCAATCTCAAGCTGCAAGGGTTTCGAACCTTTCTGCCTACAGAGGATGGCACGAAGCGTGTATGGGGCAAGTTTATCACCGCGCCACGACCGCTCTTTCCCGGATACATATTCGTGGCGTTCAACACGGGCGCGGGGCATTGGCGCACGATCAACTCGACCAATGGCATCACGCGACTGGTGAGCTTCGGCAAAGAGCCAGCACCCGTGCCGCTCGATATCGTCAGCCAGCTGATGCTGCGCTGCGACACGTCAGGCAAACTCCTGCCACCGAAGCTTCTGACGCCCGGAGATCAGGTGCGGCTGAACTCTGGGCCTTTTGCGGATTTCCTGGGGACGATCGAGGAGATCGCACCTGAGCGGCGCGTCTGGGTGCTGATGGAGATCATGGGCGGTGAGACCCGCGTGGCGGTGGCTGCCGACCAGCTGCGGACGGCCTGAAGCTCGGGGCGAATGGCAGGCAACGGGCGACACACGCAGGTAACTTCTTCGAGTTTCAACGTCCTGAAAGCCGATAGGCGATTTGCCCGATCTGTTCACGGATCGCTGTGTTCAGAACCAGCAAGTTGCGGGTGAGATTCCAGCCCATGCCATACTTGAAGGCTGAAGTCCGATAATCAACCGGCCAAGGCACCAGACTCGCCCAACCGACCGTCTCGAAACTACGCATAGCACGCGGCATGTGGAAGGCGCTGGTCACCAGCACCCAGGTTTCGCCGGGCGCAGGAGCGGCCAGTGCTAAGCTGAGGCGCGCATTCTCTGCCGTGTTGCGGGACTGGCCCTCAAGCAACAGGCGCTCGGGCGAGACGCCTTGATCGCGGAAGAAGCGTCCGGCCATGTCGGCCTCTGAGGTCTCCGCACCAGCCAAATACCGCAGCGCACCGCTGCCGCCGGTGAAGAGAAGCCTTGCCTCTGGAAAGCGCCTGGCAAGCGCCAAAGCGGCCGTGTAGCGCTCGCCGCCTTCATTCAGTTGCATCTGACCCCAGAAGGCACTGGCGCGCGCGTCCTCGCCACCCCCCAGCACGATGATCCCGTCGACTTGGCCCAGAGCGGGCTCCGCGGGATAGGTCCGCTCGATGGGCTGCAGAAGCAGATCACCGAGGGGGAGGATGGCGAGCGCGACCAGGACGGCCAGCGTGATGCTGCCGACCCAAAGCGCGAGGCGCCTGCGGTTGAACAGCAGCGCCAAGACGACGACAGCCAGTGCGACAATGATCCAGGTATCTGGCCGGAGCAGCGCGCCGATGAGCTTCGAGGCGATGAAGAAAAGCGTGTCCATCAGCGCGCGCCCCGCCGGCCGCTTGCGATCATATCCAGTGCTGCACGATAGGCGTCGACAACAATCGCCTGATCGTATTCGCGTTCCATCTTGGCGCGCCCGGCAGCTCCCATAGCTTGCTGCGCCTCCGGCGGAAGGTCCAGAAAGCGCTGCATTGCTGCAGCGAGGCTTTCAGCGTTGCGTACCTCGCAAAGAAAGCCTGAAACGTCCCGGTCAACCACGGCCCGGCACCCTGGCACGTCCGTGGCGATCAGCGGTCGTGCTATGGCCGCGGCTTCAATCAGCGTCCGCGGCGCTCCTTCCCGGTAGGAGGGCAGCACCACGCAGGACGTCGCCGCAATCACGGGGCGCACGTCAACTGTCGTGCCGAGATATTCGACCACGCCCTCTGCGACCCAGGCGTCGACGGTCGGGCGATCGATGGCGCTGCGGTTTTCTGACCCGACGGCTCCTAGCAGCTGGAAGCGCGCTCGAGGATGGCGCGCCTTAACCCTGCGCGCAGCCTCGACGAATTCCAGCACGCCCTTGTCGCGCAACAGCCTTGCGATCATCAAGAATACAGGCGGATTTTCCGGTGCGGGCATCGGGGCAGGTGCAAAGCGCTGCAAATCGATGCCAGAGCCGGGCAGAAGCCGTGCCTGATCCGCGCGCACCAGGCGGCGGTCCAGAAACAGGTCGCGATCATCTTCGTTCTGGAAGAACACCACCGGCAAGGCGGCAAAGGATCGACGGTAGAGCTGCTCCGTGACCGTCTGTAACAACTTGCCAGACAGGAAGGCCGTCCCCAGCCCGGTCACATTGGGCAGGAAGGGAACATCACATAACTTTGCCGCACGCGCGCCGAAGATGTTGTTCTTGATGGTATAGCTCAGCACGGCATCTGGCCGCTCCTCACGGAAGATCAGGCCAAACTGTCGCTGGAGCTTCAAGTCCTCGAGCGGGTTGAGCCCCTTTACACTCATCTCGAGCGGGCGAACGTGGCAACCCAGACGTTCCAGCTCAGGCACCGCATCATCCGGCGGCGCCAGCACCGTGATCTTGTGGCCGACGCCCGTCAGCGCCTCAACCAGCGGGCGCCGAAAGTTCCAGATATTCCAGGCGGCGTTCACCGTCATCAGAATGTGCACGTCAAATACCTCATGGCCGCGTTGGGATCCGTTGGCCGTCTTCGGACGACGATTTCACGGCTCACACGGTGTCGCTGTCGAGATAGCTCAGATACCACTGGCCTTCCTGATTGGCTCTCTCGGCCTGGGTCGTCTTGGGTGTCGAGCCGAGCCAGATTCTTATGGGGCGCAAGCGTTCTGGCAGCGGCATAAAGCCAGCCTTACGCAGAGCGCGGTAATTCGGAGACCAAGGGAAGGACCAGACAAGGGCGACTTCGACGCCGCGCGAGGCCAGACGCCCGAGTTCGGACATGAGCAGAGGCTGCAAGGACGGCGCGCCAAGAGCCTCCATCACATAGGCAATACGTCCACCATGCTTGTCCGCCTCCCGCGTTGCCACCAGCGCTTCTGAGTTGCTGGTCGTGTCCACGACAACCCGGTAAGCAGACGCTTGCGGGGCATCAACCAGACGGTGTTGCAGAAACGCGCGGTCCCGGATCGTGCCGACGTTGATTTCGGGGGCGACCTTCTCCCAGAGCGTATCGCCCCAGCCTCCAATTCTGGTAACAGCGTCGATACGCTGATCGCGCGCGAATGTGAGCGGGAAGTCGAGTGGCAGCCTCAGCTTTCGGCTGATGAAACCAGCCCGCAACGGCTTGATCATGAACGGAACTTCTCCATGCCGATGCCAGCCGAGCTTGCCGTACCAGGCAGGTGCCGCATTGTCGTTCGGAAAGCCCCAAACCAGATCAACACCTGAATGGCGAGCATGCTCGTCGTAGGCCTGGGCGAGGCGCGTGAAGATGCCTTTTCCGCGCATGGTTTCGGAGACGAAGGAGTCGACCGCTTGAACCGCGGTACCGCCAGTCTTGCCAAACTGCATATGGCTCTGAATGTATCCCGAAATGCCGACGATGGCCCCTTCGTGGCGCGCAACGGCGAAAGGCGAAGGATTGCTGCCAAAAGCCCATTCGATGGCCTGCGCCCCGGCCTTGCCGAGCTCCATACCTGAGTGCTTGTAAGCGGCCAGCAACTCGTCGCTGATTGGCTCGATCGAGATGAACGGTTCCGACATCAAAAGTCACCCATCGCCATAGACGTCATGCCATATCGATCACGCAGCACTGCAAAGTGATCGATGATCAGCCGCAGCCCGTTCATGTTTGCGTCGAGGTTCCGGCCGAAGTTGTGAGGGTGCCACCACAGATGGTACCCGCGCCCGGTCTTGGCGGCATCCGTCATACCGCGTTTGATCGCGCCCAGATGCAGCGGATGGAAAGCGGCCGGCTTGCCAGCGCAGGGACGCAAGAAGCGGCTGGCTGGCACGTCGACCATACCTTCACGCCTCGGCACAAAGGTCTGCGTGCCCAAGACGCCCGAAAAGGCATCGATCAACCGCAACGCGCGTTTTGCCTGGGTCTGCTCAGACCCTTTGGCGGCCCGATAGGCCCATCCAGCAGGATTCTCACGGCAATGGGTAATGCCCTGCCGTGCGCAGACTTCGAGATGCGCGGGAGAGAACCGATTTCGTGGGAAAACGATCGATCTGAGAGAAACACCTCGAAGATCCGCAAGCGCCTTGGCGGCAACCAGATCATCCCTGAAGTTAGCGAGCGTCTGTCCGTCCTCAAGGCAATAATAATGCGACATCGTGTGCGTGCCGAGTTCTTGCCCCGGCGTATTGCAGATCGCATCCACCAAGGAGGCCGCAAAATAGTAGGGGTCGGACCGCTCGTCCTTCCCAACTTCAGGGAGATAGGTGTAGTTCGACAGGCGTGGATTGACATAGGCGGGGCGCTCTGCGGGAAGCGCTGCTATCAGTTCATCCTTGGTTTCGCAGAAGAGAAATCCGACGGTGGCCCAGGTGGCACGAATGTCGCGTGCCGCGAAGAGCTCGAGCATGCGAGGAACGGCGTCGCGGGCACCGAGCACGTTCGGTCCATAGGCCTGCTTGTCCGAATGATCCCAAACACCACACAGAAGCTCGAAATCTAGGGATATTACAAACTTCCCTGACATTACGAACCCTTTTTCGCACCGCATTGACCGCCGCATGGATTAATCTGCCGTCAGATCGGAAGCGTCTATGATAAAAGTCTATGATCCTTCCAAACAATTCAGGTTCTGTTTCCTTCTACGTGGCTTACAGATGCCCGCAAGCCCTTCCGTAGTTGACGGAAATTATCTTTCGATTAATCGCTGTCCATGTGATGGACCCGAAAGTCCTGGCCTGCCCCCTGAAGAGTTGTTTTGCCTGAAGTCGGCTTACGAGCCAAATGGAGTATCAAGGCATGCCCCATAAGAACCATAAACCCGAGGAGATCGTCGCGAAGCTGCGGCAGGTCGATGTATTGCTACCGCAGGGCCAGTCGGTGGCCGAGGCGGTTCGGTCCATCGGCGTGACGCAGTTCACCTACTATCGGTGGCGCAAGGAATACGGTGCCCTGAAGACGAACGAGGTGAAACGGCTGAAGGAGCTGGAGAAGGAGAACGAGCGGCTGCGGAAGGCGGTGTCGGACCTGACGCTCGAGAAGCTGATCCTGCGAGAGGCTGCCTCGGGAAACTTCTGAGCCCCGCCCGTCGCCGTTCTTGCGTGGACCATGTCAGGCAGAAGTTCCGGGTCTCGGAACGCTTCGCCTGCCCCGTTCTCGGTCAGCATCGTTCGACCCAAAGGAAGGTTCCGCGAGGTCGCCCCGACGAGGAGGCGCTGACCGTGGACATCATCGCGCTCGCCTCGCAGTATGGGCGGTACGGCTACCGGCGGATCACGGCGCTGCCGCTCGAAGCCGGCTGGTTCGTGAACGTGAAGCGCGTCGAACGGATTTGGCGGGGGGAGGGGCTGAAGGTTCCAAATAAGTAACCGAAGAGGTCGAGGCTCTGGTTCAATGACGGATCATGCATCCGTCTGAGGCCGGAGCGTCCCAACCATGTCTGGTCCTACGACTTCGTCGAGAGCCGGACACATGATGGAAAGAGGTTCCGCACGCTCAAGCTGATCGACGAGTTCACCCGCGAGTGCCTGGCGATCCGGATTGATCGGAGGCTACGGTCCACTGATGTGATCGACGTTCTGTCGGACCAATTCATCCTGCGAGGCGTGCCAGACCATATCAGGGTGGACAACGTCTTATATCGGGAAGATTTGGCTGCTCAGGTCAGCAGGTCATGGGGCATCCGGGTATCCGGATGCGCTGCTATGGTTGCCCAGGCGGTCTCCGCCGTCAAGAAGCGGTCTCTCCCATAGCAAACACAGGGTACGCGCTACGGCGGCCCTCACCGTCCTTAAGACGAGATCCAGAATCCCAAGCGGAAGACCTGAACATTATCTACGAGGTCAGCGAACTGCCTCCACGGCTCTTATCAGACAAGGGTCCTTCCGCCTGGGCTCACCCCCTCGAAGAAGGGGCGATAGGGTTCGCCGTGTTTGATCACGGCGTGTACGGTGCGCGCCATCTTGGCCGCGATCGCGGTGTAGGCCTTGCGGCGCAGATGGGCGTTGTGTCGATCCCGCGCGATGTAGCGTTCGAACTTGTCGCGGAAGCTGTTGGTGCGTTTGAGAACGGCAACCTGGCCAGCCATCCATAGGGTTCTGCGAAGCCGTGCATTGCCATACTTCGAAATGCGGCTCGGGGAAGTAGAGCGGCAGGTAATGCGTCAGGATGCGGTGCCACAGCTCGGTCTTCGAACGCGAGACGATCTCGTGGGTCTTCGACAGTTCCTGGATGTCGGCCGTGCCGGTCACCAGCGGATCGTGGAAGAATTGCACGGCACCGATCTCCAGCATGTGCAGGATGACCTGGGCGTCCTTCGGATCGTTCTTGTCCCAGCTGTTGTGCAGAGCTTCGCGCGTCCGGGCCAAACCCACAGAGGACACGAGCTTCCCCGCATCCCTCCACTGTCGTGTGGGACAGGTGCAAGGCCGGTCATGGCTGCGGCTTCGCCGGATGTCATCCGGCCGAGTTCCGGCATTTCCGCGATCAGCATGGCTGCGGAAACCGGGCCTATCCCGGGGATGGACCGCAGAAGCCTTGCCTTTTCAGCCGAGGTTTCCTCCTGCGCGATGACGCTTTCGATCCGTCGCTCGAGATCACCGACCTGCGTGTCCAGCATTGCCCAGAGGTCTGCATCCATGCCCTCGACATCGGCGGGGATGTCTTGCTTCCTGCGCGCCGCAATCTGCGCCGAAAGCCGTTTGCGCATGTCCACGATCTGCGCCCTTCGTGTCGTCAAGGCCCTGAGAATACGCAAGTTCTCGCTCGGCAGCCTTCGACCGGCTTCCGGTCGGAACTGCATGAACCGGGCGATCAGCTCTGCATCGATCCGGTCTGTCTTGGCGCGCGTGCCCCGGGAAAGCGCAAAGGCCTTGATTTGCGCCGGGGGCAACTGGCCTGCATCGATCTCCGCCGCGACGAGTGTGGCCCAGAGCACCCATTCCTGACCACCCGTCGCTTCAAACCCGATCTTGACCGGGCCGGGCATCTCCCGGATCGCCGCGACCAGCAACTCATGACCCTCTGCCGAGTTCGCCAGTCGGAACCGCTGCTCGCCGGGTAAGCAAAACCCGTCCAGCCAATCACGAGACACATCTATCCCGACCACGGTCGTTGCTGCTATCATGTCACTCTCTCTTCCTTATGCTTCGCGGTCCCGGAAAACGGGCCGCCATCAACTGTTCGAGACGGTGAGGAGAGGTGGGATCAGCCTGCTAGAAAACGTGGTCAGGCCACAAGATGTTCAGCGCTGTATCCAACCCCGTCGCCGGTCCTGGCCGGGACCAGCGACGGGGTATCTATAGCAAGGCCGAGACACATAAGGTGTTCAGTCCCTGCATCTGGTGGATCGGATTGAGGGTGAATCGATCTTGCTCTGCAGTCCAGATTTTGCAGATGTATTCGTAGGGTGTAAGACTGCCGAGCGTCTTGAGACGACGTGCGAATTTGTATGCGTCGCGATCTGCGATCGCATCGTGGCATTTGCGAGTGTCATAGGCGCTATCAGCCGTGACGCTGCCGAATCCTGGTCTTCCTGGGCTTGGTCGAGAAGTTCGGGTAGGATCGGTGCATCGCCGATGCGGCGTCCAGAAATTTCGACGGCTCGGATCTCCAGCGTTTCCTCGTCAATCCGGGGTGGAACTTGCGCTAGACGCGGCGTTTCGGGCCGCCATGCTTATGAGAATGCCGCTCGCCTTCATCATCCACCTTCAAGCCAGTGTTGTCGGTCAGCAGGTGCAGCGGCTCCTTGAACCCGCGATGGAGCATGTTGGCGGTCAGGGTCCGCTAGTCGCGACGGCGTGCTGAAATCGGGCACCGTCTAGTCCAGCCCAACCAGCAGCGGTAAGCTCTCGACGAAGCAAGTCGTTTGTCGCAGCGCCAGGCCGAACAATATCTGCATCGAAACGCACGTCTGGATAGCAGTGTTACTATTGGTCTGCTTGCGGCCACGCCCGCATGTTGGCGCGGCATCCCAGCGCATCTAGGGATCGAACCACATCGTAAGCGAGCCGTTGCGCTTGAGCGCTTCATTGTAGTCTGGCCAGTTCCAGGTCTTCTCGGTCGGGCGTGTGGGTCTGTTCATGCATCACCGATTCCACACTTAATCCACGAGATGAATCCCTTATGTATTTGTACAACAGAGTTCCCTGCGCCAACACGATCCTCGAAAGTGTCAGCCAAAATCAAGGTCGCCACTAACGCGCGGATATGTCACTTTAGATACACAAAAGAAACAAAAGCTCAAATGAGAAATCTAAGTTTTATGATTATGAATAAACTTCGTCTAGGAACGCGGGGCGATGTTAAGTACATTTTTTTACCCTCGTCGGGCTCTCCCGGCTAGAAGAGAAAGATCGGGTGAATTTCATTCACAGTCGGGGGATGGATCAGCATTCGCTATTATTCTGTTGAGTTCGTTGGTCTTCTTTGTATCTTTACTCAGCCTCCTTGTCACCGGTTCGAGCTTCTTTCGCGCTCTTGGTCTGGCGTTGACTTTCCAAGCTATTTTTGTCGCAATGTCTTTATTTGTCGCTTTTCGTCGATTTATGAATGATACGGAGTCGGTTAAGTCAAATGATCATGTTAATCTATCCAGTGATCTTTCCGTCGAAGAAACGATTTGGAAGAGTTTTCTAAGTCGAGATAATGATTGTAAGCTAGGAAGGATCGGATTTGCAGCAAAAGTCAACGAAGAAAGCTGCAAGATTGCGGAAGACCTCGCTGACGAAGGTTACGAGGTTCATCTTTCTTCAGACATCGACGCGATTCTGAATTCAATAGAAGAAAGCCCTAGAGTTTGGGATATCTTGATCCTTGATTTGGATCAGTACAGTGATCCTGGCTCGGCGATTGATGATTTGCTTGTCGTCAGATCAGTTTGTCAGGATTTGGATATTGTTTTGTTGTCAAGTGAAGTTAGTCGCGATGATTTTTCTTTGGAACGAAAGGTCGTTACCGACGTCACTCTTCGCAAGCCGTTATCGAAGCGTCGTCTTGTGAGTGGGTTGGTCTCAGCGCACGAGAACGCTTCGGTCCGACGCGGAGAAACCCTTGGTTCTCTCATCAGTTGACACTATCGACTGTTTAACTCCTTCGCTGAGGACTGCTTCTTTGATTATCCTGCACTTTTGCGGTAGGTGGCCGCCCAGAGGCATTTCGTATGTCATGATGGTGTCATCGAAACCGCATGGAGGGCATTTTGCTGACGACAACGTCCAGCATACTTTCGATCGATCTCGCGAAGCAATGTTTCCAATGACCTGAGACCCGACTTCGTCCCACCCGTTGTGAGAATCCGTCGGTCGGTCTCTGGCATCACTCGGCCGTGTTTTCCAATCTCGAATTCAATGCAAATCGCTGCGGCGTGAGGTTGCCTAGGCTCAGGACTTCGGTAACGGGGGCGTCCCAGTCAAGCTATTTTGCGCAGACGGGATGGGGCGCCCAGGGGCGGGTTTGATCTTCGGACTTTCTTGAGCCGTCCTGCTTTGCCTTGGCCTTCGCCTGAGATCGTCCCGGGTGCATGCTTCGGTCCGTGGTCGGCGCGGTGGCCGCCAACATGATGCTGGTTCAATGCAATTCCGGTGTGCCCATCTCATTGGCGTGCTCGATCTGTGTCGGCAACAGTCCTGACCACGGCATCATCGGAACCGCGTCCCTGGGGGGACCTCGAGGGCCTGCAGTCAGTCAGGCAGGCAGCGGTTGGAACTTCAATTTCTTACGCCGCATTCGGTGCATTGATTTCGGATCGGAAGTCAGTGTCATCAACCCACATGCGGTGAAGGATGACGCCGATCCGCCGCGCCAGGGCGACCATGGCTCGCTTTCCACCACGGCGCCGAGCGATCTGAGCGGCCCATGTTCTCAGCCATGTCGAGCGCCCGCGATGCATCATGACGGTCGCGGCCTGACACAGAGCGCGGCGCAAGGTGACGTCACCGGCCTTGGTTATCCCGCCCGAGACATCGCGTTCGCCAGATTGGTTTCGCGACGGCGTGAGGCCAACCCATGGCCCTACTTTTTTCGAAGACGTAAACCGGGCGGGATCATCGATGGCGGACCGGAACGTCAGGGCGACAACTGCGCCGATGCCCGGCATGGACATCAACCGACGGCACACCGGGTCATCCTGAGCCAACTGACGGACGCGGCGCTCCAACCCGGCCAACTCATGCCGCAAAGACGACCGGGCCCGGAGCATCGGTTCTACCGCCGCTTCAAGCATGGGATTGCCGACAGCCAGTTCCCGGATGCGCAGTTCGAACCTGCCGCGGGATATGGTGCCGACCTTGAGCCCGAAGTTCCGCAGCAGCCCGCGCAATGACAGTTCCAGAGCGATCATGCTCTGCTGGACGGCCCTGCGAGCGCCAAGAACGGCCCTAACCTCTTGGGCTGAGATAGACTTGCAATGGACCGGCCGGAACCAGCCAAGGTGGAGAAGGCGCGCGATCCCCTCGGCATCTCGCCGATCCGTCTTGATCGGCATGGCCTTCAGGGCTCCCTTGACCTGCCGGGTCTCCATCAACACGACGTCCAGGCCCGTATTGGTCAGCCCATGGTGCAACCATTGTGACAGGGGTCCTGCCTCCAGACCGATGGCGGCAATCGAGCCATCCAGTTCCCCAACCCAAGTCACAAGCGCATCTGGCTCGCTGGCGACCTGCGCCTCCTTCACAATCTGCCCATGTTCGCTGATCACGCAGATCGCGGTCTTTGCCAAAGATACATCCAATCCGATAAACAGTCTCATCCCGCAGTCCTCCCTTTGGATCCGATACGGGAACGGCGACAGCTTGCCCCTGATCTTGCAAGCCATAACGGGCGGCGCGTGACGCAGGCCCCGTTACAGCATCTCATAGCCAACAGATAACGACGGCGGCGAGCATGATGGCGGACAGGAAGACCTTCGGGCACCTGTCGTATCGGGTTGCCACGCGCCGCCAGTCCTTCAACCTGCCGAACATGATCTCGATGGGGTTGCGACGCTTGTATCGCCGCTTGTCGTATTTGACGGGCGTCTTTCGTTGGCTTCGACCGGGGATGCAGGCGCGTATCCCTTTGTCTTTCAACGCATCTCATAGCCAACAGATAACGACGGCGGCGAGCATGATGTCGGACAGGAAGACCTTCGGGCACCTGTCGTATCGGGTTGCCACGCGCCGCCAGTCCTTCAACCTGCCGAACATGATCTCGATGCGGTTGCGACGCTTGTATCGCCGCTTGTCGTATTTGACGGGTGTCTTTCGTTGGTTTCGACCGGGGATACAGGCGCGTATCCCCCTGTCTTTCAACGCATCTCGGAACCAATCCGCGTCATAGCCGCGATCCCCGAGCAGCCAGTCGACCTTTGGCAGGCTGCTCAACATGGCCGCAGCGCCGATGTAGTCGCTGACCTGTCCGGCGGTGACGAAGAGGCTGAGCGGGCGACATTCGCCATTGTCGCTCGGACCAATGGCGCGACAAGGCTCATCTGTCGCAAATGGCGTGCAGCTTCGTGTTCAGTCCGCCCTTGGTGCGGCCGATCAGACGCCCACGCCCCCCCTTTTTGACGCCCAAACTGGACGCCGTGCAATGTGCCTTCAGGTAGGTTGCGTCGACCATGACCGTCTTCTTCTCGCCGTGATCCGCCGCCAGTCCGGCCATCATCTGAGCGAAGATGCCTTTGTCACTCCACCGCTTCCAACGGTTGTAGAGTGTCTTGTGAGGGCCGTATTCCCTGGGTGCATCCCGCCACCGCAAGCCATTGCGATTAATGAAGATAATCCCGCTCAGAACCCGCCGGTCATCGACGCGAGGCTTGCCATGGGACTTTGGAAAGTAGGGCTCCCGACGCGCCATTTGCGCATCGCTCAGCCAGAAGAAATCAGACATGTCACCGCTCGTTTTTCGAACGCTGAATCACGCGGCCACACGAAAATCAATGGGTCCTGACTCTAGGTGAGGTGCCCCTAGATTTGTAGACGCTTTGCCTCCTAACTTTGAGGCAGGGAGGCCGACATGGGGACAAGCAATTACAGCGACGAGTTCAAGCGGGATGCAGTGCACCAGATCACGGTGCGGGGTATCCTGTTCGGGAGGTGTCCCGGCGTTTGGGCGTGAGCACGCACTCTCTGTACAAGTGGTTGAAGCAATTCGGTGAGCCGGTTCCGAAGCCCGGCGTGGACCATGAAGCCGAGAACCGGCGGTTGAAGCGCGAGTTGGCCAGGGTGACCGAGGAGCGCGACATCTTAAAAAAAGGCGAGCATTGTCCGCCATTGGTCCGAGGACAATGGCGAGCGCGTACTTCGCGCGCGAGTCCCAATGAAGTACGCCTTCATCCGGGCGCATCGCGAAGAGTTCGGCATCCGGGCCATGTGCCGAGTGCTGCGGGTACATTTCTCGGGCTTCTATGCATGGCTTAAGGAACCGTTAAGCTACCGCGCGCAGGAGGATGTGCGCCAGACCGAGTTGATCCGGCAGGCTTGGGCCGACAGCGGCAAGGTCTATGGCTATCGCAAGCTGACGGATGATCTGCGCGACCAAGGCGAGCGGGTTTCGGAGAACCGCGTCGCGCGCCTGGCCTCGCTTGCCGGGATCGCGGC
>NZ_RBVZ01000012.1 GCF_004000435.1 Alexandriicola marinus | reverse complement strand
TTTATGTATCACCAATAAACGACCGTTTGAAAACGAATGCAAGCAAGTGATCTCTTGTCGTGCTGGTGCACAATCCCTTGGTTTTCTTGCACTGAGCGCGATCTGAGAGGTTCCGCCGACAGTCGCGCGTCCGTACTATATAAAGAGCGCGGGCAACTGCCACAAAATCGCTTGGGTAATGTGCATAATATAGATATTTTGCACATATGAAGCCGCAAGCATCTACTTTTCCTGATGATTTTGACGACCCCCTCATCACCACCGAGGGGGATGTGGGGGCTCACGAGGACGACCTCTGGTTCCTGCCGGGGCCGCTCGAAGAAGAACCGGATGATTTGCCGCCCGGGCCACGGGCAGAACCGTCCGACATTGCTGTCATCGACGACTGGGCAAAGGCGGAAGCGGCTCAGGCTGCGCGGCTGGCAAAGGTGGCTGGACGCCTGGGTGCGCTGGATGACCGCTTGCTGCGTGGCCCGGATGGCTGGCGACACAGACTGGCACTGATCGAGGCGGCAGACCTCAGCTGGCTTGCAGGGGATCGGGTGAGTTCTGACCGCCTCGCTCTTTGGATATCAATGCGATTGTCTGGCGCACAGGATGACCCGAATGCCTTGGCAAGAGTTGGCTGGGCTGTTCGCCGCCTGATGGGTGGTCCGGGTCCAATGGTCGATCTGGCGGCCTTTCTGGACCGCCGCGATCCCGAGAACATCGAGGATGCCACCGAGCGGCTAGAGGAGCGCGCGGGCGGATGGCTGGAGGTGATGAAATCAGCTGTTCATCTACACCCGATCACGCGGGCTTGCATGGGGTTTCACCTCTGGAGCTTGGCGGGTCTCGGGCAACAAGGCGACCAGATCGAAGCAGCCGTTACCGCGGCAAGGATCACGGCCAGCGACGGAAAGGGAGCGAACTTTGCACCACTAGCTATGGGTGGGGCAGGGGGGTTGCGCGCGTCGGGCTTACCACCGGAGCGTCTTGCTCGCTGGCTGGATGGGATGGAGACTGCCTGCCTGACCGCGATGCGGCACTTGGACTATATCGAGACATGGTCAGCGAGGACAGAAGCAGAGATGAGCTCGCTCTCAGGCAAAACTCCACCGGCTTTGCGTGCCGTGCTGACCGAATGGCCGCTCCTCTCCGCACCGATGGCCGAGGCCCTGACCGGCACTAGCCGAGCGGCGGTCCAGCGGAACCTGACCTGGATGGAAGAAAGGGGATTGGTCCGTGAGGTAACAGGGCAGGGAAAGTTTCGAATGTGGCGGACAGCAAATTAGAATTTGCCTAAATGAGAACAAGAACATGCCCAAGCGGGATTTCAGCCATTCAGTTTCCAGTAAAATACGCGACCTTCAGGAGAGGCGCGAGCACCTCGAAGCCGCGGTGCCGGATCGAGCGATAAATCTTGCGGTAACTCTGTGCCTGCACCTGTCCGAGTTGATCAGCTTGGCCGGCTACGGCCTGATTCGTGGAAGCGGATGTCTAGGAAACTAGGGGCACCTCAGAGCGCGGTTTCTTCGCTGCCCGCGATATTGGTCACGGTGTTCCTAGCGCGGAAGCCAAGGACTGTCCGGTTTGATTGCCGCGGATTTCCTCAAGAAACCTTTTAGGCCTCCTCCCTCAGCGCATCTATGACGGGGCATTCGGGCACATCGTCTCCGCTACATTGCGCCACGGTGGACGACAGGACGTGCTCAATGCGCTTGAGATCCGCGATCTTGGCGCGGACTGAAGCGAGATGCGCATTTGCCAGACCCTGCACCTCGCCGCAGGTCTGGGCCCCGCCATCGACCAATGCGAGCAGATCGCGAACCTCGTCGAGCGTGAACCCCAACTCGCGCGCGCGCATGATGAAGCGCAGACGCGCGACATGTCTGTCATCGTAGACGCGATAATTTTTGCTGGAGCGCGGCGGCTCGGGCATGACGCCGATGTTCTCGTAGTAGCGAATAGTTTCGAGATTGCAGCCGGTCAGCTTGGCCAGATCTCCGCGCCTGAGGACCTTCACCGATCTGTGATGATTATTCACACCAAACCCCCTTGAGCCTGTACCAGCTACAGACCCTAGATTGAGATCATCACTGAGGCAAGGATGATTCGAACCATGACTGAAACCACATCCGCCGGCCGCCAGTCGGCAATGGGCGAAACCCCGGCAGCTGACAAAAAGGCATGGGCGACAACCGGGCTCGGCGTACTCGGCGCGCTGGCCATGACCTCCTGTTGCATCCTGCCGCTGGTGCTGGTGAGCTTCGGCGTCACCGGCGTGTTCATCGCCCAGTTGGGCGCGTTCTATCAATATAAGTGGATCACCTTCGCACTGAGTGCCGCTTTCATCGGATACGGCTTTTACAAGGCGTATAGCCCGATCCCGGCCGAAGCCTGCGTTGATGGCACCTGCGCGCGACCGATGAACCGAACACTCATGCGGTCCATTCTCTGGATTGCCAGCGGGATCGTCGCCGTGGCGATGATCTTCCCCTACCTGACCCCCTACATCCTGTCCTACTGAAAGGCGTAACCGATGAAACATCTCTCTCTCGCACTCGCAACTCTCGGCATTCTGGCCGCAATGCCCGCCAGTGCCGAAGAACAGCGCATCAATGTCGGTGTCGCCGAACTGACATGCCCGACCTGCTCGTTCACCGTCGCGGCGGCGATGCGCGGCGTGCCCACGGTCGAAATCGTCGACTTCCAGGAAGGCGAGGAGTTTGGCACGGGCACTTACGTCGTGGCCTTCGACGATCAGGCGGCCAACCCAGACATGATCATCGAGGCGGTTCTGGCCAATGGCTATCCGGCCGAGGTGCTCCAGGCGGGGGAGTCCTGAGCACGGAAGGACGGGTATGGCCATGGATGACAAACATTTGGGCGGGCTTCTGGCCTTCATCATTGCCGCGCCGATCATGGTGATCTGCTGCGGCGGCGGTGGCGTCATCCTAGCCACCATTCTCGGCGGGATTGGCGGGTGGTTGATGGGGCTCGGCGGAATAGCCGCTGTCGTCGCGGCAATTGGCGCGGCGCTGGTTGTTCGCGAGATCAGGCGCAGGGGATCAGCAGGTGTCGATGGCGCACCGGATGAGACTTGCACCAAAACCCGGGCCGCCGGTGAGAGTATCCACCGCCCGGCCGATTTCGCGGCCGAGTAGAGCAACGCACCGGCACAGGTCTTTGGGCTGTTCGGGTCGATCCCGGATCCGGTGGCACCACGCAATTGATGCACCAGACATGAGGAAACAAATTACGATGCCTTCAGACGACACATCTTCGAACGGCCTTTTGAAAGTGGGCATCATCGGCACCATCATTGTGGCGCTCTGCTGCTTTACGCCCATTTTGGTGATCCTCTTCGGCGCGGTCGGCCTGGCCGCCGTCGTCGGATATCTCGACCTCGTGCTGTTTCCGGCACTGGGCATCTTTATCCTGCTGACCATTTACGCGCTCTGGCGCAAGAACGCGCGCGGCTCGGCGTCCTGAGGGAAACTGGGCTGACATCCATCCAAATAGCGCCTCAGACAAAGCATTGAAGAGAAAAACCTTATGACGAAGAGCTACGACCTTATCGTGATCGGCGGTGGAACCGGTGGCAATGGCGTCGCCCGGATGGCGGCGAATGCCGGCTGGAGCGTCGCCAGCATCGACAGCGAGCCCCATGGCGGCACCTGCGCCCTGCGCGGTTGCGATCCCAAGAAGATGCTGATCGCCGTCACCGAGGGCGTCGAGTGGGCGGAAAACATGAAGGGCAAGGGGCTGGAGGCGCAGCCTTCGGTCAACTGGTCCGACATGATCGCCTTCAAGCGCAGCTTCACCGACGCGATGCCACCGCGCATCGAGGCCGGGCTGGAAAAGGCCGGGATCGACGTCTTGCACGGAGAGGTACGGTTTACCGGCCCCGATGCGATCGAGTTGAACGGCGAGACCCTGAGGGCGAAGCATTTCCACATCGCCACCGGTGCCCGACCGATGACGCTGAACATCCCGGGCGAGGAGTATCTCGCCACCTCGACCGATTTCCTGGAACTGCCCGAGCGTCCCGACCGCATCGCCTTTGTCGGCGGCGGGTTCATCGCGATGGAATTCGCCCATGTGGCCAAGCGCGCGGGCGCGCGCGAGGTGACCGTGCTGGAGATGATGGACCGCCCCCTGGGCAACTTTGATCCCGATCTGGTCGCGATGCTGGTCGAGGCGACCGCAGAGCTGGGCGTCGATCTGCGCACCAAAGCGAAGGTGGCGAAGATCGAGAAACAGGGCGACGAAGTCGTGGTCACCGTGGAACGTCACGACGGCACCGAAACGATCACTTGCGATCTGGTGGTGCATGGCACCGGCCGCGTGCCCAACATAGACGGGCTGAACCTCGAGACCGCTGGAGTCGAATACTCACGCCGTGGCATCAAGGTGAGCGACGCGATGCGCGCCACCAACCCGGCCATTTTCGCGGCCGGCGACTGCGCTGATAGCGGGTTGAATCTGACCCCGGTCTCGGCGGCAGAGGGACGCATCGCGGGGAAGAACATTCTGGGCGGCAAGGACGCGCGGGAGATCAAGTATCCGCCGATCCCGTCAGTGGTCTTCACCCTGCCCATGGTTGCTACCGTGGGCTTGTCGGAAGCGGCGGCCAGGGAGCAGGGGCTGAAGTTCGATGTGCATTTCGAGAAGACGGAGGGCTGGTATTCGTCGCTGCGCGTCGGCGCGAAACACACCGGATTCAAGGTTCTTGTCGAACGGGGCAGCGGGCAAATACTCGGCGCGCACCTGATCGGACCAGGAGCCGAGGAGCAGATCAATCTTTTCGCCATGGCCATGGGTGCCGGGCAGACCGCAAATCAGATCAAGGCGATGATTTTCGCTTATCCCAGTTACGCCTCCGACATCGGGTCGATGGTGTGAATTGAAATTTGACCGCCGCCAAGATGGTGGCGCCCGGTTCAAGTAAAGGAAATGAAAATGGATCAAACCGTCAAGGAACATGATTGCTGCTCTTCGAAGGATGTCGGCGCCGACAGTTATGACCTGATCGTCGTCGGTGCGGGCTCTGCCGGGTTCTCGGCTTCGATCACTGCAGCTGAAGCCGGAAAGCGGGTGGCGCTTGTCGGGCACGGCACCATCGGCGGCACCTGCGTGAACGTCGGCTGCGTTCCGTCCAAGGCGATGATCCGCGCCGCAGAGGCGGCCCATGGTGGCGCGTCCGCTGCCCGGTTCCCGGGCATTGCGTCCTGCGAACATGCGGTGGATTGGCCAGCCGTTGTGAAAGGCACGACCGATCTGGTCGCGGAGATGCGGCACAAGAAATATATCGACCTGCTGCCCGCCTATGAGAACGTCACCTATATCGAGGACGGCCCGGCGCGATTGGTCGAGGGTGGCGTCGCTGTCGGCGGGCGGGTGATATCCGCCCCGCGCATCCTGATCGCCACCGGCTCGCGCCCCCATCAACCTGCCATCAAAGGCATCGACACCGTGGAGACCCTCGATTCCACCGGTCTGCTGACCCTGCCCGACCGGCCCGAAAGCATCATTGTGCTGGGCGGCGGCTATATCGGCTGCGAGTTGGCGCAGATGGCCTCAAGGCTGGGGGTGAAAGTCACGCTTGTGACCCGCTCGCGCCTTCTGCCCGGCGCCGAGCCGGAGGTGGCCCAGGCGCTGACGCAAGCGCTGAAGACCGAAGGCATCGCGGTCGAGACCGGTCTTGCTTACGTCTCGGCCGCGAAAGCTGCGGGCGGCGTCATTCTGACTGTCGAACGCGATGGAAAGACCGAGGTTTTGTCCGCCGAACGGCTGGTTGTGACCACCGGACGGGTGGCCAATTCCGAGAACCTCGGGTTGGAAGACCTCGGGATAGAGACCGACGCGCGCGGCTCGATCAAGGTCGGTCCTGACATGGCCACGACGCGGGCCGGCGTCTGGGCGGCGGGCGATGTCACCGACCGTGACCAGTTCGTCTACATGGCCGCCTACGGTGCCAAGGTGGCAATCAACAATGCCCTTGGACTGGAGCCAATGCGCTATGAGAATGCGGCGATGCCATGGGTCGTGTTCACCGACCCGCAAGTGGCCGGTGTCGGCGTTTCAGAGGCTGGGGCCAAGGCGGCGGGGCACGAGGTCAAGATCAGCGTGATCACGCTCGACAACGTCCCGCGCGCCGCCGCGGCCCGCAACACCCGCGGCGTGATCAAGCTGGTGGCCGACGCCAAGACCGACCGCCTGCTGGGCGGCCAGATCGTGGCGCCCGAAGGCTCGGACACGATCCAGACGCTGGCAATGGCGCTCAAGTTCGGCATGACCTCCAAGGCCCTCGGCGAAACGATTTTCCCATATCTGACCACGGTTGAAGGGCTGAAACTTGCGGCCCAGACTTTCGACAAGGATGTGGCCAAACTCAGCTGCTGCGCGGGGTAATGCCATGGTGCTGAAGGAAAGGACCGATCTTCTGTCGACACTTCCCGGTGCGTTGATCGCGTCGCGTAGCCCTTAATTGGGCTCTGCCTCACTTTGTGTGGCGCAACTATCCTGAAACTGGAAAATTCAGGAGGGATAGTTGTGAGTTCGAAGAAGCACTGGTCGCCGGGCAGCGATGTTGCAGTTCAAAGCGTTGAACGAAGTGAATCCGGCGGGTGGATTGTATCTGGTCCGCCCTGAACAATTCGCTCAGACGGCGACAGCTCGGTTTCCGTGAGGGTGTCCCGCTGCGAACGCGCTGAGAATGGTGCGGATTAAGAGCGCCAAAAGCGCCCTGAGGTGGGCGAGGATCTTACGGATGTTGTGGCCGCAGGCGCAGAGGACGGCGAAGAGCGCGTCGCCGGTGGTGCCCATGAGCGGACAGCGCGTCAGCCGCCCGTCGGTTTTCATGTGGCCGATCTCCGGCTCGATGGCGCTGCGGCGACGCAGGAGCTTGGTCAGTGTTGGCGTCATCCCTTTCCGAGTGCCGCTGATCAGCACCCGCGTCGTCTCGACGCCGTGCCCGCGGTAGCCGCGGTCGACGAGCGCGAGAGCCGGGCGGTGGTCGGTCAACACCTCGACTTGCTCGAGGGCCTCGGCGAGGGTGTGGCCGTCATAGGGGTTGCCGGGCAGCGCCCGCATGCCGACGATGAAGCCCTCGTCGATGGTGGCGGCGACAGTGACCTTGGTCCCGAACTCGTAGCGCACCCTCGCCTTGCCCTTGGAGATGCAGTCTACCTCCGGCTCGTGCAGGCTGAAGATCTTGCCCTTGTCCTTCGGCTGCTGGCGCAGCAGCCGCGAAGTCAGAACCAGCATGTCGAGAATACGCTCCCGTAGCGGGCCTGCCGGCACGCTGTCGAGCTGGCGGCGCAGGTCACGCATGACGCGGCCCGTGTAGCCTTTCAGCGTCCGCAGCGCCTTGCGCATCCGCTTGAACTGGCGAGCGTGGGCATAACGTCCGACCTTGATCGCCAGGCGCGGCGCCAGGCGCGCGTAGCTCTGGCGAAGCTCGATGCCGGCCTCGGCAGACAGCGCCACCAGCTTCTGCCGCGCCGTCTCGTAGAGCCGGGCGTCGGTCGGATGCGCAATGTTCTTCTCCATGACCGTCGTGTCGACCGACACCCGCTCCAAGCTCTTCTCCTCAACCGTTCCTGAGGCGCGGCCAGCCTCGATGGTCTTGGTCAGCAGCCATTCGACGCCCTCTTCGCCGATGCGCTTGCGCCAGCGGGTGAGTGAGGACGGGTCGATCGGCGGGCGGTGCTGGAAAAAGATCTCGCCGCAGAAGTGCTGGTAATACGGGTTCTCTACCCAGCGGGCGACGACAGCCTCGTCCGACAGGTCGAAGGCGTGCTGGAGATAGAGAAGCCCTGCGATGAGCCGCGGCGGCGTTGCTGGCCTTCCCACGGAGGAGGGGAAAAACCCGGCCCACTCCCGCTCGAAGAACTCCCAGTCGATCAGCTCCGCCAGTTTCGCCAGTTCGTGGCGCAGATCGATCATGTCGGTCAGGCGGGGACGCAGGAGGTCGTCCTGCTCTTCAGCGCGGGGACGAGGCTTCATCACGGCTCCGGAAATCGCAAGGTTTCAAGACGCAGCTTACGAAAGCCTGCGATTCCACGCCATCAATTTCATCAGATCAGCAAGCAAAGTCAGGTGCTTGGGAGTTGTTCAGGGCGAACTATCTGGCGTCTTGGCACCCAACGGCATTTGCCCAGACTGTGGATTGCATTCACGCCGACGTCATGGCTGGCGGCGTCGGTGGCTGCAGGATTATCCCGCGCATGGAGACGCGGTAACGGTTGATCTCGCAGTTTGCCGTTGGCGATGTTTGGCGCCTGCTTGCCCGCGCCGGACTTTCTCGGACCAGATCAGCTCGATTGCGCGTCCATTTGCACGTCGTACTTCGCGTGTAGGGGAGATTGTCGGCCATCTTGGGCATGCGACAGGCGGACGGCCTGCGGAGCGGTTGTTGCATCGTTTGGGCCTTGGGGTCAGCGATGACACGGTGCTCAGGCAGCTGAAAAGGTGTGCTCAAGGCACCACCGAGGCGCCGACAATCATCGGGATCGACGATTGGAGCTGGCGGAAATCGCAAACCTACGGCACGATCATCGTGGATCTGGAGCGTCGCGTGGTCATCGACATCCTCGAGGATCGAGATGTCGTCACCTGCACCAACTGACTAAAGCGACACCCCGAGGTGGAAGTGATCAGCAGAGATCGGTGCGGTCTCTACGCCAAGGCTGCCCGGCAAGGGGCACCGCAGGCAAAGCAGGTCGCCGACCGGTTCCATATCGTGCAAAACCTGCGGCAGGCCATTGAGGAACAGATGAACCTTCACGGCCGTGCCACCGGCAGGGCGCTGCTGTCCGACGCCGACAACATCACCGCAGCCGGAAGCCTTCTGAAGTCCCGCCTTGCGCACAGGACGTCCCGGGAAGAGATTTTCACCACCATCCATGCGCTCCGAAATCAGGGACTTTCCTGCAGCGAGATCGGGCGGCGAACAGGGTTTCCGCGTCGCAGCATCGCGAAATGGCTGCAGTTCGAAACACCACCGGACCGCAGGCGGGCCGCTTTGAAGCCGAGTTCGCCATGGTATTTTGAAGAGTTCCTGAGCCAAAGCTGGAAGGAGGGCATTCGAACTGGCAGCGCCCTTTTCAGTCTGATCCAAGAGCGTGGTTACGAGGGGAGCCAGTCGCATTTGCAGCGGCCGCTGGCGGGTTGGCGCAGAGCCGAACAGCAAGCGAGCGATCCCAAGGTAGAACACAAGATCCTGGAGCCGGTTCGGGACCCGGAAACGGGGCACGCGATCTCCCCGGTCATCGCGGCCGCGCTGTGCATCAAACCGCGCGGCAAGCTCACCTCGGATCAGGCGCGTAAAGTCGATGCGCTCAAGACCCGCTCTCCCGCCTTCGTATCGATGCGCAGCCTCGCCATGCGGTTCAATGGTATCCTGCGCGGCCGCGTGGCAGACCCGCTCCCTGCATGGATCGACGACGCGATCGAAACCGACCTGGCGCCCATCGTGCGCTTTGCCCGCACAGTGAACCGGGACTACGAAGCCGTCAAAAACGCCATCGAGATGCCCTGGAGCAACGGCCAAGCAGAAGGTCAGATCAATCGCCTGAAGACCCTCAAACGCGCCATGTACGGCCGAGCCGGTCCAGAATTGTTGCGGGCGAGAATGCTACCGTTCCACCACACAGATTGAGGCAGAGCCGATTAAAGGGCAACGCGACACCAGGTGAATCGGATTCCCGAGCCGCATCGCGCCCATCCAGATCACCAGAAGCGCCATACCGAGAAGAAAGCCGCCATTCACCAGTGCCCCGATGATCTCGGCGCGGTACCAGCCGAAACTCCGCGCCGAATCCGCCGGGCGGCGCGCAATGCGCTGCGCGATGATGGCCACCAGAACGCCGCCAACCGCCGACAGGGTGTGAAACGCATCCGACAGGACGGCAATCGAGCCAGTCCAGAGCCCGACGGCCAGTTCAATCACGAAGTAGACGCCGGTGAGCCAGGCCGAAATCACAAGGGCCTTGCCGGAACTCGGCATATGCCCGGCGTGGGAATGACTGGCCATATCAGCTCTCCTTCCGTTTCGTACCGGTCTTTCGCGTCGCGGCGAAGAGAACCGACAGGCCGGTAAAGCCACCCAGCGCAAGTGCGGTCCATGTGGCAGTGCGGGCATCGCCGTTCATCGCCTGGCTGCCCATGTGAGCGAGCAAGAAACTCGCTGGAATAATCCCGGCCATCGTGGCCAGCGCGAACCTCCAAAGATGCAGCTTGCTCAGACCTGCGGCGTAACTGATCATATCGAAGGACAGAAACGGCAGCAGGCGACTGCCGAAGACCAGGAAGGTCAGAGTGTTCTGGGACCCGAACAGGCCTGCGTTAATCTTCTGACCGAGATGACGCTCAACGAAGGGACGACCCAAGCCGCGGGCCAGACCAAAGGCGGCAAGCGCACCGAGTTCCGCACCTAGAACGACGAAGAGCGTCCCGTACGTGTGTCCATAAGCCGCTCCGGCGGCGAGTGCGATTGGCGCCGAGGGCAGGGGGCTTGCGACAATAGCGATTGTCATGAGCGCCACGATGACAATTGGTCCGGCAAGACCTGCCGCCTCGATCCAGCGGTCAATTTCCGCGCGATCCGGCAGGCGAATGTCAACGCCAAGGACGTCCGGGAAGGCCAATGCGACGACTCCCATCAGGAACACCGCCATAAGAAGGATGCGCATCATCATGGATCAAAACACGGCATAGAGCAGAACGAAGAACGTCGCTGCCAAAAGGTCAAAGGCCACGCAGAATGGAATATACCAGTTCGGAATCCGGGCGAGACGATAAGAATTGTGGTGTGACATGTCCCAAAGGGCGTGAAGGGCCAAGCCCAAGGGGAGGAAGGCCCACTGCCATATCAGCCCCAGGAACGCTGCTAAGCCGAACAAAAGGGCGACCGCGAGCTCTGCCCAGAACACGCGCGCTCTGCCGTCCGCAGCGCCAAAGCCGATATAGGCACCGCCAATCAAAGCAAGCGTGATCGAAGCAAGAGCTATCGAGCTTTGCTCATCCAAAAAAAGGTGAGCCGGCAATGTGAGAACGACAAGCAACACGCCAACCCATACGGGAGATTTCAAGATATCCCCGTGTCGATGGTGCGATACGTGATCGCCTGTCTTTTCGAAAATCTGTGCCATGGCTTTGTACCTAGGGATTCCAGCAACTGGAAGGTCAAGGGCTATTCATCCACGCGCGCAACGCAGCGCTCACTCAACCGTTCCACGGTGAGGTCAAAGGACCGATATCAGGACGTATTTGACGCTGACGCCAAGCTCATGTCCGACGCGCGTGGCGATTTTCAGTCATCTTTCGCCTTCTGCCAGACTTGCTGGCAGGCTGAGTAAAGAAACGTCGCTGACCAGGTCAGCAACATGAAGCCCAAAAGCGATTGCAGCATCAGCAATAGTCGAAAGGGTCCGACCACCTCTATGGACGAATAGCCAAGGGTCGAGAACGAGATGCCCGTAACATAGAGAACATCCTGAAACATCGGAGGGCTGTTGCTGAACGATTGCGGCAGAACGCTTGCCACCACCATCGTGTTGAACACGGCGAGCGTCACAAGTTCCAAGACATGCAGCAACAGCAACGTGGAAAACGTCAGGATGATCCGAAAGCCGGAGCCATCCGACCGCTGCGGGGAAAACTTCAGAATGCCCGACAACGCATAATGATGGACAATTCCCATCACGATCGCCGCGCATATTCCGACAAACATAGCCATCAACTCGGTCATACACCCAAACCCGTCTTCCTGTTCAAACAGGTCAATTTGACCATACATCAGGCTTTTAGCACAACGGGACCAATTGATTCTTCACTGGTCAGGCCAACGCGGGGGGCAACCCGTTCAGGGCGACATCCACCGGAACGGTCGGCAAGTTCGATGCGATCCAGCCAGGCCCTTCGCCTGATCCCAACATCCCTTCCGAGATATCGGCGTAGCCCGAATAACCAGCTTGTCTCAACGCTCGAAGCAGCGATGCGGAGCGTCCGCCAGTGGCGCAGATCAGTCCAACAGTGCGATCACCGCTCAGTTCCTTGGCCCTGAACAATCGGTCCGGAAAACCGGACGCGTGCATGCTTATCGGCCATACACCAGCACCTACGCCGGTTTCTTGCCACTCTTTGTGCGTTCTGACATCGATGATCCGCGCCGTATCCGATAGAAGCGCGTCAAAGGCATTCTCTGCCGACCAGACAGATCGGCTCTGCGCCAACAGCGGTGACGCCGCGACGGTCAGCACCGTCATATGAGCACCCAGAACGAAACGGCGCCGGTTCAAATCAAGAGCCATATTCGAAAACCTCATCCTTTGATCGGTTGCGATCCCAAAGGTCACATAACATACGCGCGACGCTACCCGGGAGCACGACACGGTGCAGGCACAGATTTGTATCCATCTGTAGCAAGGGACTGACCTGATACAAACGGCTACAATTCTGCCCATGAAACAGAATGCAACGATGATCTAGGAAGGACGCCATGGGACCGCCACCTCATATCCTTATCGTGGACGACCACGCTCAGATACGCGAAAGCGTCGCGCGCTTCCTGGAGAAGAACGGAATGCGCACGACCGTCGCCAGGGATGCCGTGGAGATGGATGCCAAGCTGGCCACTGGTCACTTCGACCTCCTCGTGCTCGATGTCATGATGCCGGGCGAGGACGGTTTGTCGGTTTGCCGCAGACTTGCGCCAGAGGGTGATCTTCCGATCATCATGCTGACGGCGCTTGGTGAGGAAACGGACCGGATCGTGGGTCTGGAAATCGGTGCGGACGATTATCTCGCCAAGCCGTTCAATCCACGAGAACTGCTCGCCCGCATCAAGTCGGTTCTTCGGAGAAGCAACCGCGACGAACCTGTGGCCGGAAGCCTCGCTGGGAGGAAAGTCTCTTTTGCGCACTGGATACTGGATACCGACCGGCAGGTGCTGATTGACGAGTCCACCACCGAGACCCCATTGACGACCTCCGAGTTCAAATTGCTGGCGGTCCTGCTGGAACGCGCGAGGATGGTGCTCAGCCGTGACCAGTTGCTTGACCTGACCGCTGGTCGGACGGCAGGCCCGATGGATCGCACCATCGACAATCAGATCAGCCGTCTCCGCCGCAAAATCGAGCCGGATGTACTTAGGCCCAGTGTCATCAAAACGGTGCGGAACGGCGGATACTGTCTGGCTGCCGATGTCGAGGATGCGCCGTGATGCGCCGTGCGATGAGATCTCTGAGCGGCCAATTGATCCTGCTTGTGGTCGCGGCACTTGTCGTGGCCCAGGTGATCAGCCTGTTCCTGTTCGCCGACGAGCGCAGCCTTGCGATCCGTGCAGCTTTAGGATTCGAGGCCGCGGGTCGCGCAGCGAATGTCGCGCGGTTGATCGAAGAGGCCCCGCTGGATCTGCAGGACTCGATCCTTCGCGCGGCAAATTCGCCTCTGATCCGGTTCGATCTGTCGGACGCTCCGATCGTGGATCACACCGGTCATTCGGACGGCGGCATCGTGGAAGCGCGCATACGCGCCCTGATGGATGACAGCTACAGCCGGGATATTCGCGTTGAATTGCACGAGGTCGAGGGCGAGTTGCGGCCTCTTCCCAATCTCTCGGACGAGATGACAGAAATGCATCTCGCGATGATGCGCGGAGAGTTGACAGCGGTTGAAATGAACCTGTCCATCGCCATCAAGGGAGCGCGTTGGCTGAATGTCGGAACGCGGTTCGAGCGACCGCCGATCCAATGGCCTTTCTATTCGATGCTGACCTTCGGGATTTCCGCCGGACTGCTTCTGGTGGCGATCTTCTGGTTTGTAATGACGCGCCTGACGCGTCCTTTGCGGCACCTGTCGAAGGCCGCGGACCATCTTGGCCGGGGCGAAGATGTGGGCGAATTGGCGGTCACAGGGCCGACCGAGGTCAGAGATCTGACCGTCGCATTCAACCGCATGCAACGACGGCTGACCCGGTTTGTCAGTGATCGTACACGTATGCTCGCAGCCCTTGGCCACGATTTACGCTCGCCGTTGACTGCCATGCGTGTCCGCGCGGAGCTGGTTGACGAAGAAGAGACGCGGGACAGCCTCATCGCATCGGTCGAAGAGATGCAGAGTATGGTCGAAGCGACGCTCACCTTTGCACGCGGCCTTACCGGATCCGAAGGTGCCGAAGTGGTCGATCTGCGCAATTTTCTGGACAGCTTGTGCAGCGATATGGCGGCACACTGCACCTTTGCCCCGAGTGATGATGTTGCCGTGCGGCTTCGACCCAACGCGTTCCGAAGGGCACTGAGGAACTTGCTTGAGAACGCCGTTCGCTACGGTGGTGCCGCAAAAGTCAGCTGGGCGACCCACGGTTCGAACCTCGTACTCAACATCGATGACAATGGGCCCGGCATTCCCGTCGACCAGTTGGAAAAGGTCTTCGATCCGTTCTATCGCCTCGAGCAATCGAGGTCTCTGGAAACGGGCGGTTATGGGCTTGGGCTCTCAATCGCGAGGACAATCGTCCAATCCCATGGCGGCGATATCCAGCTGGTCAATCAGAACAGCGCGGGTTTGCGCGCTGTTGTCACCATCCCGTTGGATGAAACCGAACTGATCGAAGGAGAAACAGATGAAACTGAACGCGTTGATCCTGCCGTTGCTGGCCAGCTTGCCCGCCAGCATGGCGCAGGCTGATGGACCAGGCTCCTGGACGGGGCACATGTGGGGCAGTGGCTATGGCTTTATGGGCGGCTTCATGATGCTCGCCTTCTGGGGTGCGCTGATCGCATTGGTGGTGTTTCTGGTGTTCAGGCTGCGGGACAATGGCACCCGTCCCCCGGACTCGGACGCGCAGGAAGCGCTCAGGCGCCGCTTTGCAAATGGGGAAATCGACGAAGAAGAGTTCCGTCGCCGCAAAGCAACGCTCGACGAATAGACCCCGCCGCGGACGCCAAAGCCGTCCGACGCGACGCCCACCGACGCTGAATAGGAAAGAACGCCATGGTCCCGGAAATTGGTCACTTCGCACTGGCCCTCGCACTGGCGCTTGCGCTTGTTCAGAGTGTTCTACCGATTGCAGGTGCGTCGCGTAGAAATGCCGTCTGGATGAAATCCGCCCAGGCGACGGCAATAGGACAAGTGCTGTTTGTGGCCATCGCCTTCGCAGCGCTGATGCAGGCTTTCATCGTCAGCGATTTTACCGTCAGGAACGTCGTCGAGAACTCCCATTCGCTCAAGCCAATGCTCTACAAGGTGGCCGGGACCTGGGGCAGCCATGAGGGTTCGCTGCTGCTCTGGATCCTGATACTCGCGGTGTTCGGCGCGGGCGTCGCCTGGTTCGGATCGAACATCCCCGCCGAGACCAAGGCGCGCACCTTGTCGGTGCAGGCGTGGATCAGCGTCGGCTTCCTGTCCTTCCTGCTGCTGACGTCGAACCCCTTCGAGCGGGTGTTTCCGCCGCCGCTCGACGGCAATGACCTCAACCCGTTGCTTCAGGACATGGGTCTCGCCATGCACCCGCCGCTCTTGTATTTCGGGTATGTCGGCTTCTCCATCGTGTTTTCCTTTGCCGTTGCGGCTCTTCTGGAAGGGCGCGTCGATCCGGCCTGGGCCAGATGGGTCCGCCCGTGGACATTGGCCGCGTGGGTCAGCCTTACGGCAGGTATCGCTCTTGGATCGTGGTGGGCCTATTATGAACTGGGCTGGGGCGGCTGGTGGTTCTGGGACCCGGTCGAGAACGTGAGCTTCATGCCCTGGCTTCTGGGCACGGCGCTGCTGCATTCCGCCATCGTCACCGAAAAGCGCGACGCGTTCAAAAGCTGGACCATCCTACTTGCCATCCTGACTTTCTCGCTTTCGCTGCTCGGGACGTTCATCGTCCGGTCAGGCCTGCTTACATCCGTGCATGCCTTCGCCGTCGATCCAGAGCGCGGGCTTTACATTCTGGGTCTGCTGGCCGTGTCCATCGGTGGGTCGCTGGCGCTCTACGCCTGGCGGGCGCCCGAAATGGAGCCGGGTGGTCTGTTTCGCCCGATCAGCCGCGAGGCCGGGCTGCTCGTGAACAACCTCATTCTGGCCGCCGCTACGGGAACGGTCCTGTTCGGGACGCTTTATCCGCTGATCCTCGAGGCTATCACGGGGGACAAGATCTCGGTGGGTCCACCTTTCTTCAATGCGGCTTTCATTCCGATGATGCTGGCGCTGGTCGTGTTCATGGGTCTTGGTCCATTCCTGTCGTGGAAGCGGGCTGATATCGCCGGGTTGCTCGATCGCATTCGGTTCGTGGTCGTTCTGGCGTTCATCGCAGTTTTGGCCGCATGGTATCTTCTGAACGGTGGGCCGATCATGGCCTATCTTGCCATCCTTGGCGCAGCGTGGCTGCTTTTTGCAACCCTACGGGAATGGGCGCTACGCATCCGCCTGTTCGAGGTTCCCCTTGCAGAGAGCGCGAGACGCGCGCGCAATCTGCCACGCGCCTCTCACGGTATGACACTCGCCCATGCCGGCGTCGCTGTGTTGATGATGGGGATGATCGGCTCGACCGGATGGAAGAGTGAGGAGATCGTCTTTGCCGCCCCCGGGACCGAAGTCACGATCGCGGGGTTCGACATCACCTTCGAAGGGGCCACACAGGTTCAAGGGCCGAACTACATCGCGGATCGCGGCACCCTTGTGGTCCGTCGGGATGGCGAGCTGGTCACGACGCTTTTCCCAGAACGCCGGTATTACCCGGTCGCGGAAAGCCAGACGACGGAGTCGGCCATCCGCTCTACATTGGCGGGTGATCTCTATACGTCGATTGCAACGCCAGCCTCCGATCAAGTGAACAACGCCGGAGCATGGACCCTTCGGATCCTCTATGAACCGCTCGTCAACCTGATCTGGATCGGCTCGATCCTGCTGGTGATCGGTGGCTGTTTGTCTTTGTCGGATCGCCGTTTGAGGGTCGGGGCGCCGCGCCGCGCCAAACAGCCAGCCAGCGATGCTGTTCCTGCCGAGTAGGAGAGAAGATGAAACGTCTCATTGCCGGGCTGCCGTTTATTGCGGCGGTCATATTCGGGGGTTTTTTTCTCTGGGGGCTCAATCCCGACCGGGATCCCAACGAGATCCCTTCCGTCCTGATCTCGCAACCGGCCCCGGCGTTCGACCTCGATCCCGTGCCGGGGTTGGAGACACCCGGCCTGGCCCGAAGCGATCTTGTAGGCAACGAACGACCGGTCGTGGTCAATGTCTTTGCGTCCTGGTGCGTGCCCTGCCGCGCGGAACATGCCGTGTTGACACGCTTTGTCGAACGCGAGGGCATGCGGTTGTTCGGCATCAACTACAAAGACAAACCAGAAGATGCCGTGAAGTGGCTCAATGACCTCGGCAATCCCTACGAACGGATCGGGTCCGACCTTTCAGGCCGGACAGGGATCGAATGGGGCCTTTCAGGCGTGCCGGAAACCTTCATCGTCGATGGCGATGGTACTGTTCTGTTTCGCTATGTCGGGCCGGTCGTGGGTCCGGACGCCGTCGAACGGTTCACGCAAGCCCTGAAGCAGGCAGGCGCACTGCCAAAGGGAGCAGCATCATGAGACAGTTGATTTTCGCGTTTTGCATCGGGCTCTTTCCCTTTGCCGCCAATGCGGTCGAACCAGACGAAATGCTGACCGACCCGGTATTGGAACAGCGTGCGCGGGAGATTTCCAAGGATCTACGATGCGTCGTCTGTCAGAACCAGGACATCGACAGTTCGAACGCGGGTGTGGCGCGGGACTTGCGTCTGCTCGTACGCGAGCGCCTGGTCGTTGGAGACAGCGACGCGGAGGTGATCGAATACATACGGGCGCGGTACGGGGATTACGTGCTGCTGAAACCGCCTCTGGAGCCTGCGACCTACGCGCTTTGGTTCGCTCCGATCGCTTTCGTTCTGATCGGGGTTTTCGTTGGTGGCGGGCTACTGATGAGTCGGCGAAAGCAAGAGGCATTTGAAGACTTGGGCTCGGAGGATGAGAACACCGTGTCCGAAATTCTCAGGCAAAACGAAGCGAGGGATGCGTCATGATCTGGGGTATTTTCGTTCTTTTGACGCTGGTCGCAATCGGAATTGTCCTCTACCCGCTGCTGCTGTCCAAATCGAACACTCTCACCAGAGGGGATGCGGTACCGGCGATCCTCGCCGATCAGATGCGGGAAATCCAACGAGACATGGACCGCGGTTTGATTTCTGAACAGGAAGCTCAAGCGGCCAGACTCGAGATCAAGAAACGGATCCTCGCGACGACCCGCAATTCGGAAGAAAAAGCCGGATCATCCCGTAATGGTGGCAGAGTCACTCTCGTTGTCGCGGCGGTCCTCGCGCCGGTTATTGCCGCGGGCTACTATCTGACGATGGGATCGCCGGAGGTTCCTTCAATGGCCTTCGCTGCCCGTGCAGAGGAGCGGGCACAGACTGATGAAGTGACGGCGCTGGCAATACAACTTCGCGAAAGGCTTGTATCCGATCCGACCGGCGGCCCTAGCGAAGGGTGGATGCTGTTGGGCCAGACCTATCAGCGCATGGGCAGAGCAGCCGATGCCGTCGAAGCCTTCGAAGTCGTTGCCGAACGGGAGGATGCCACCTCCGCGACATTCTCCATGCTGGCAGAGGCTGTCGCGGTTGCCAATGACGGCGTTGTTATTCCACGGGCGAAATTGGCCATTGATCGCGCTTTGGACCTTGACCCATCCAATCCTGCGGCAACCTACTTCGAGTCTCTGTATTACTTTCAGCAAGAAGAGACGCGTAAGGCCTACGATCTGCTTGTTTCACGACTGAATCAGGAAGAGGCTTACGTTCCCTGGATGGAGACCTATGCAGCGCAGATCAACCGGATTGCAGCGGCAGCTGACCTTCCGGTCGTCAATCTACCCAGCGGGCCGACGTCGCAACCAGGCCCGAGTGCCGCAGATGTCGCGGCGGCGTCGGAGATGAATGACGCGGATCGCGCGGAGTTCATCCGATCGATGGTCTCGCGGCTGGCCGAGCGTCTTGAGGATGAACCGGACGATCTGGATGGTTGGATGCGGCTGGCAAATGCCTATACCGTCCTTCAGGAGCCCGATCGCGCCGTTGAGGCCTACCGCAAGGCTGAAGCGCTGTTGGAGCAGCAGCCCGCCAGTGATCCTCGGCGTGCGGCGGTCCGTGCCGCGCTTGAGCGGCTCGGCGGCTGACTACTGCTCGGTGTCCCGGTCGAGCAGGTCACTCCTGTCCGGCAACCTTTGCGGAAACATCCCGACCACTGGCTTGCGCCAAGGCGTTCATCACGTCCTCGGTTTTTAGCAATTCGGACAGCACAATGCCGTTCGGTGCCGATGGTCCGTAGACGGCATTGAAGGGGATGCCGTATCTGCCGAAACTCTCAAGGTAGCGGGAAATGCGCGTGTCCGGGCGTGTCCAATCTGCCTGCATCGCCGTGACTCCAGGCGCTTCAAGCGCGCTCCGGACTGGCTCCCGATCGATGATAAGTGTCTTGTTCGCTTTGCAAGTCAGACACCAGTCAGCGGTCACATCGACAAAAACGACCTCTCCTGCGGACACGCGTTTCGCTATTTCCGAACGATCAAATGCGATCCAAGCCATTGCCAACTGCGGCGTCGAACGCGCAGGTGCTGATTGCTGCAAGAGAGGACCTGCGGCAATGGCCAGGACAAGGCTGGCTATGGCAATAGACCACCTGAATTGGGACTGCACATTCGGGAGAGATAGTATCAGAACGGCGAGACCGGACAACGCCGCGACCGCGATGACAGACGCAAGCCCGGCGACACCGTCGAGCACCCAGAACAGCCACACGGCGGTTGCAAGCAACAAAACCCCCATGACGCTTTTGATGATCAGCATCCATCGACCAGGCTTGGGCATGAATGCGACCAGACGCGGGAACGCGGCGATGACGAGATAGGGCAGGGCGAGGCCGAGCCCGAGGCTCGTAAAGACGATGAGGATGTCCACGCCACGCCCGGCCAAAGCAAAGGCCACCGCGGTGCCGAGGAACGGTGCCGAACAAGGCGTCGCCATGACGGCACCGAACATGCCAGTGAAAAAGTCGGCGGAATACCCGTTGCGTCCTCCGGCCCCTGCAAGCCGCGTCTGCATGCCGTGTGGAAGGGCGAACTCGAACGCTCCGAACAGATTTGCCGAAAAGACGAGCAGGACAGCGATCATCGCCGCAAGAAACAGCGGGCTTTGAAACTGCAAACCCCACCCGACGCTGAGGCCTGCCGTCTGGAGCGCCCAGAGGACGAGCGCCAGACCCCACATGAACGTCATGATGCCGGCGCTGGCAGCGACGAAACCGAACCGGACACGGGTTGTGTCGTGATCGGTGTGTTTGAGCACAGACGACACCTTGATGGACAGCACCGGCAGCACGCAGGGCATCACATTCAGGATCAATCCGCCCAGCAGCGCGATCGCGGCAATCCAGATCAGTTCCATCATGTCCGGTGTCGTGGCGGCCAGTTCAAAGGGTGGTGCTATTCCTTGCGCCACGCGATCCGCGATGATCGTGAAGGCCCGGTTCTCGCCGTCGGTGACGGTAATCGACGGAGCCACTGTCACATCCGTATTCGACGAGAGGATCGGCAAGCGCGCCCAAAGCAAACGATCCTCTTCTCCCAAACGGATATCGGGTTTGCCAAGCGCAACACCCATACCCAGTTCGGGAAACACATCCGGCGACTGGAGTGGTTCATCGACGCGAAGGCTGACGATCAACTCCGTGAGGTCTTCGTCGATGAAGGCATTTGCCTCGCTGACGCCGCTCGTCTTGGCCCCTTCGGGGACGCGCTCGGAAAACGTACCGATCAGCCCAGCCGAAGTGCTGTCGATGACGTTGCCCCGTCCGAGGCGAAGTGACAGGTCAAACTCTTCCGGGACACAGACATTGGAGCACACCAGCAGTTTGACCTGCGCGGAAAGAGTCACAGGTGCGCCGGGATCTTTGAGCGTTATGCGCAGCGGAAAGACGACTTCACCCGCATAACCAAAATTTTCGATGCCGAAGGCGGTGAAGCGCGTCGGGGCGGGCCACATGAATTCGACATCTGCGACGTTTTCGGAACCGCTCCATTCGACCGAAGGCGGTATTCCCACCTCGCCCGCCGACCGCCAATAGGTCTTCCAGTTTTCGTTCAGTTGAAGGTGAAGCCCGGCTGACAGAGTCTGTGTGTTCTCGGGAACGCCGTCCTGTACACTAATGAGATGCGCGGTGAGTGGCGCGCTCTGGTATTCAGCAGAGGTTGCTGCCGCGACACTTCCAGAGACAACGGCCAGGAGCACGAAGGGAATAAGCAAAACCCGTCGCAGGATCAAAAGGCAATCGATCAAGATACCTGCTTCCTTCCCATATTTTCCGCAGATTTCGCCAGGACGGCGGAAATTGCGTCAAAGTCCACCTGTGGCAAAACCCTGACGACCGTCCGCACAGACAATTCGCGCAACGCCAGTCGCAGAAGATGAAAGGGTTCGACACCCATCCGGCAGAAGGTCTGACGCTTGCTTCGTGGACACGATAGCCTTCAGATCTAGGCAGTCTGCAAGGCTTCCCGCGCAACCTCCAAGTAATGTAACCATCAACAGCAATACGAATACCTTTGCTTTCCCTCGCACATCACTGCCTGTTGCGGGCGACGCTAGGAATCACGGAACTTATGGGCTCGGGCGCTTCCTCGATAGTATCGTTTGCCTTGTCGGAATGGCACGATTTCCCCATGAATCTATGCATCACAAGATGCGCTCCAACGCACAACAGGAGCGGGGCGAAAGCCGATGCATTGCCCCACATACCCGCAAGCGTTCCGCCAGCGAGAAAAAAACCGATCACGGGCAACAGCATCACAATGCAACACGCCATCATTCCGTAATGCATGAGCCTGTCTGTAATCGGCTTATTCTTGGGATTTTCGTCGTCCATGACACCCTCTTTGTCTCGTTCCTGGCGTCATTTGCGACCCTCCAGCAGGGTAAGGTCAAGGATACAAATGGATACACTTCTCGCGGCCTTGTCAGGTTGCCTGATGCCGGGTCTCCCGTAAAAGACATGTACAAACCGTAGGCTAGGAGTGTGTCATGACGACATCGCGAAACAACAAGATCAATCGACGAAGCCTGTTGGGGTATGCGGCTGTCGCTTTGGTTGCACCAAGCGTGGTTCGAGCCGAAACCATTCGCCGCAACATTTCTTCTTTCCGAGTTCATGACTGGCAAGACCATTTCGACACGCTCGGCAAAGGGATCATCATCTCAGACACCGTGACGATGGCGCTACAGCACTGGACAGCGGACGGCGAGATGCGGATTTACCCGACATCCGTTCCGCTGACCGACGAACTCACCAAACGCGGTTACACTGAAGTGGTGGAAAAACGCAAAAACCCCAGTTGGGCGCCGACGCCCTCCATGCGGGAACGCAATCCGGAATGGCCGGCACGTATCGAGGGGGGTGATCCGGACAACCCCTTGGGTACTCGCGCACTGTACCTGTCGTGGCAGTACTACCGTATTCACGGGACACAGGACACGCGCAAGATCGGCCGCCGGTCGTCAAACGGCTGCATCGGTTTGTTCAACGAACAGATCGAGGAAGTCTACGAGCGAGCGCCTGTCGGCACTCAAGTCAAACTCATCTGACCCAACGGGCAAGGCGGAAGATACAGGCATGGACAAATTAACTGCGCTGATTGGTGCCGTTTTTGTTATCGGCGGGGGTTTTGCCGTTTGGCAGTTCGTTGGAGCCGAAGATTTAGCGGTTGGCCACTCCATGACGCCACCTGACACAAGCGAGATTGCCGAAGGCGATCCGATCGTCCAGGTCCAGCTGCCTGACGCACTATCGCAGCAGGCGGCGCTTGGGAAGAACATATTCGAGGCAAAATGTTCCGAGTGTCACGGCGAAAATGCCGCCGGTCGCAACGGTGTTGCGCCGCCTCTCGTGCACAAGATCTACGAACCGAGCCACCATTCGGACATGGCTTTTGTTCTGGCAGCTCAAAACGGCGTCCGTGCACATCACTGGAATTTCGGTAATATGCCTAAGATCGAGGGATTGACCCAAGGAGACGTCAAGATGGTGGCCGCCTATGTCCGCGAATTGCAGCGGGCCAACGGGATCAACTGATGCGTTGGTCGAAGACGAACCGATGGATTCTGTCGGCCGTTTTCGGCCTTTTCCTTGTAGTACTCGGGGTGCCAGAGGCGCCGGTATATCATGGTGAAACGTCGTTGGGGCAGGAATACCATGGTCACGAAGACGCAGGGCCATCGACCGAGGCCTCTGGCCACTGCCATCCAGGCCTCGATTGTTCTGTCCCGGCAGCGTTATTGCTTCAGCCGAACATGGCGTACGAGCCTTCTTTTCTGAAAGCCGTCATGCAAGACGGCGCGATCCAACGAACCGAATTGCGCCCGATCAGCGATCCTCCACCGCCCCGACGGTGGGTCTGATTTCACATCGCTCGAAAAGCAGACCCAAAGAAGGATCGAAGACATGAAAAAGACGACTATCGTAGCGGCAGTGTTGATTGCAGGTACTGCGGTCACGGCATTCGCGCATAGCGGTGCCACCGGCATCGTGAAAGAGCGCATGGATGCCATGCTTGCAATGGGGAAGGCGGTCAAGACCGTGGCCCCGATGATGCGGGGCGAAACGGCCTATGACGCAGAAACAGTGCGCGATGCCGCGCGCCTGTTCCAGCAGCACGCCGGTGAGAGCATGACAAAGCTGTTCCCAGAGGGCACAGGGGGCATGCCCTCGGAAGCCAAGGACGAGGTGTGGACCGACTGGGAGCGCTTCGCGGCATTGGCAAGTCAGCTGGAAGAATACTCTGAGGGCCTGGAACGCGCAGCCGACAATGGATTGGGCGGCATGAGCGGCAATACCTCCATGGATGGCGCCTCGATGATGGGCGGCGGGTCAATGATGGGAGGCGATACAACCATGATGGGCGGGAGCACGATGATGGGCCGAGGCGACATGATGGATGCGGCCGCCATTGCCGAAATGCCCGCCGACGCAGCATTCGCGATGACGACCCAGGTCTGTTCCGCATGCCATGAACGCTTCCGGGCGGAAGAAGACTGACCATGCGCCGGTTCTTGACACTCGTCAGCGGGGCCGCCGTGCTGGGCGCGGCCAGCCTCGGCGTCGTGATTGCATGGCCTGTCGGCAGTGCAGTGACTCCGATTGCAATAGAGGGCAATGTCGACCGGGGCGCATATCTGGCGCGCGCCAGTGGGTGCATTGCCTGTCATACCAATTTTGAAGCGGGCGGCGCACCACTTGCCGGAGGGGCGCCGCTCGAAACCCCGTTCGGAACGTTCTACCCGCCCAACCTGACGACAGACCCGGAACATGGCATGGGCGAATGGACGGCAGAACAGTTCGCAAAAGCCGTGCGGCAAGGCATCGGCCCCGATGGAACGCCGTACTATCCGTCTTTCCCGTACACCTTCTATGCGGATTTTTCTGATCAGGATATCGCTGACCTCTGGGCGGCGTTTCAAACCGTGCCGCCCGTGGACGAGCCTGCACCAGAAAATGATGTCAGCTTCCCATTCGACCAACGATGGGGGCTGAAGCTCTGGCGAGCGGCGTTCTTCTACGATCCGGATACCGAACCGATTGAAGGGCGAAGCGACGCATGGAATCGAGGACGGGAATTGGTGCGCGGTGCGGCACATTGCGGAGCCTGCCATACGCCGCGCAATCTTGCGGGAGGCCGCGATATCGGTGCTTCCTTTGCAGGCAACGCCCAGCTTCCCGGTGGCAGCAAGGCCCCCGCGATACGGCCAAAAGACCTGGTCAAAAATGACTGGACGGTTTCAAACCTCGCTTATGCGCTCCAGACCGGCATCACCCCTTCGGGCGATGCTTTCGGCGGCAGCATGGCGGAAGTGGTTCGCGAGGGAACTCGGTTTCTGACACCTGTCGATCGCGAAGCGATGGCGCTTTTCCTGCTGAACAAGGACACGGTCGAGGCGGAGAACCCCGCGTCGAACTAACACCACGCGGGGGCAACACGCCCCCGCTTTCTCGAGGATCGAAATGAGACAAACACGTCGGGATTTCTTGCGCCATGCAACACTGGCGGCCTGCGCGGCGGCCATCCCGCAGTCGGCTTTTGCCGCGACCCCGTTCGAGGACCTGATTGCCAAGGTTGCACGTCGACAGCTTCTTCCGGACACCTACCCGGAAACAGAGATCTGGGGCTATGACGGCCTCGTTCCGGCCCCGGAAATCAGGGTCACACAAGGCGATCGGGTGCGTCGCAGGTTTCGCAACGAGGTACCCGATCCCAGTTCGGTTCACTGGCACGGAATCCGGATCGACAACGCGATGGATGGCGTTTCAGGGCTGACCCAAGAGGCCGTAGCGCCGGGTGGAACCTTTGACTACGACTTCGTCGTACCGGACGCGGGCACCTATTGGTATCACGCGCATAATCGCTCATACGAGCAAGTCGCGCGTGGTCTGCGCGGTGCCTTGATCGTCGAAGAGGTCGATGGACCGGACATCGACCGCGAGGAAGTCATCGTTCTGGAGGACTGGTTGCTCGACCCTGAGAGCGGGCAGCTGTTCGACAATTTCGAACAGCCCATGATGATGAGCCACGGTGGACGTACCGGCAACTTTATCACGACCAACGGGCGCTATGACCTGACCTTGCCCGCGCAGCGCAACGAGCGCATTCGCTTGCGGATCATCAACGCAGCAAGCGCTCGAATTTTCCCGCTGAGGCTCTCTGGATTCAGTGGCTGGACGGTGGCCGTGGATGGAATGCCAACCGGCCAACCCCAGTCGGTTGACGGCGAGTTGATCCTCGGCCCGGCACAGCGCGTCGACTTAATTGTGGATGTGACCGAAGACGAAGGCGGCACCGCCCAATTGCTTCGCATCGGCGATGATGATCAATTGACCCCGTTGGTGAGTTTTCTGGTCAACGGCACAGCCAGTTCAGTACCAAGAGGCAAGCCACTGCCGTTGCCGCCGAACCCCGCGGCACACGCCCCGGACCTTGCCGATGCGCGTGATTTGCGACTGGTCATGTCCGGCGGGGCAATGGGGCGAATGCAGTCCGCATTGCTTGGCGGGGAACGTCTTGGATTCCGTCAGCTTGCCCAAGCGGGCAAATTCTGGGCCCTGAATGATGTCGCCGAAATGACCTACACGCCACTGGCCGATCTATCCCTGAACGAGCCGGTGCGCCTGAAGATCGAGAACCAGACCGTTTTCCCACATGCGATGCACCTGCACGGGATGCATTTCCGCGAGCTGCGCCCCGACGGCGCGTTCGGGCCGATGCGGGACACGATCCTGTTGGCCGGCAACGAGTCCCGGGAGATCGCCTTTACGGCAGACAATCCCGGCAAGTGGCTGTTCCATTGCCACATGCTCAGCCACGCCGCATCTGGCATGACAACCTGGATACGGGTCACATGAGATATCTCGTTTGGTCCCTTCCGATCACTGTCGCAGCAGCCGCCTTCACGTATTGGCTCTCGACCAGTGCATCCTCGGATGTCGGCAGCGCGTCCAGGGCGGAGAGCTACGACATCGAAGAAGGCGCGTTGCTCTACGCAGAAAACTGTGCGTCTTGTCATGGCGCGGGTCTGGAAGGCCAGCCGGAATGGCGAACGCCCGGCGCGGATGGGCGCCTGCCAGCACCACCACATGATGAGACGGGTCACACCTGGCATCATCCTGACAGCCTGCTCTTCGATTACACAAAACTGGGGGGTGCGGCGCTTCTGGCGCGTCAGGGCGTCGAATTCGACAGTGGCATGCCCGGTTTCGCAGACGTGCTGACCGACCAGCAAATTCACAACATCCTGGCCTTCATCCGGTCCACCTGGCCAGACCGCATCCGCGAAGTCCAGGCCGCGCGGACAGAAGCCGACGAACAACGGGGAGAGAACTAAAATGCGTTTCAGACAAGCCTTCACGACGGTCGCGATAGCTGCCTTGCTTCCGATACCGGCACTCGCGGACGAACTGTCAGAGTCCCGGGTCAAGGAACTTGTGCTCGAGGCAATCCGCGAGAACCCGGAGATTGTCATGGAGGCCGTGGCGATCCTCGAACAAAGGCAGGCGCAAGCGCAGGAGCTCAGTCAGGCCCAAGTTCTGAATGACCAGCGCGATCTAATCGAGAACGATCCGAATGCGCCGGTTCTCGGCAACCTGGAAGGGGACGTCACTGTTGTGGAATTCTTCGACTACAACTGTCCCTATTGTCGGCGGGTCAAACCCGAGGTGCGGGCTTTGATCGAAGACGATCCCAACATTCGCCTCGTCTATCGTGAATGGCCCATTCTCGGAGACGGATCGGTGTTTGCCGCGAAAGCGGCCTTGGCAGCGCGCAAGCAGGACAAATACGAAGAGTTTCACTGGGCAATGATGGGGCTGGAAGGCCGCGCGGAAGAGGCCTCCGTGCTGCGCGTGGCCGAGGAGATCGGCCTGGATATCGCGCAGTTGCGCAAGGACATGGAGGCCCCCGAGGTCGAAGAGCACATTGCGACCTCCATGCAACTGACCCAAGCTCTGGGCTTTAACGGCACGCCGTCTTTCGTGATCGGGGATGCACTGGTCCCGGGCTTCGTCGAAAAGGCGCAGCTTGCCGACTTGGTCGAGGAAGCCCGCAAAGTCGAAGACTGAAATTCTGTGCCCGGACCACCCTTGGGTGGTCCAGGCACTGCATCAAGCGGCCGCAGGTTCCACGTTGTAGCCCGCATCCCGAATGATCGCTTGGACCTGATCGGCTGGTAACACGCTGTCGACATGCACCTGTCGGGCAGAAAGGTCACATTCTACGCCTGCATTCGGATCTGCGCTCTTCACCGCGCTTTCGATTGCTGCGGTGCAATGCCCACAGCTCATGTCCGGAACGCTGAACTTCATCGGAACCACTCCTTGATCTGATTTCTATCGGTGACATGGGGCTTCCCCCCGCTGGAAGGTCAAGTGAAGAAATTTATTTGGCGCCCTCCCATTGACCCTCCAGTAACTGGAAGCCTCATATTCCACTTCGAATGGAAAAACAGGTGACACATATGCCCGAACCCAAACAGATCAGCCTGCCGATCGAAGGCATGTCATGCGCGTCCTGCGTTGGCAGGGTCGATCGCGCATTGAATGCAATCGACGGCGTAGAGGATGTGTCGGTGAACCTTGCCTCGGAAACTGCTCGCATGAGCGTGGACGCGCTCAAGCGCATTCCCGACATCATCGAATCCCTTCGCGAGCTGGGCTACCCCGCGCGGAAGGCCAGGGCCGAACTCACGATTGCAGCGATGTCCTGTGCCTCTTGCGTCGGGCGGGTCGATAAGGCGCTTGCCGCGGTGCCCGGGGTGGTCGAGGTGAACGTCAACCTCGCCTCAGAGACGGCGACGGTCGTTTACGTCGAAGGTCTTGTCACGACATCCGATCTGATCGAATCAAGCGGCGCGGCAGGGTATCCAGCAACCGTGGCAACGGCCCAGGCCGGTGACGACAGAGTTGCGCGCAAGGAGGAAGAGGCTCAGGCGCTTGCCAAACGGGTCACCTTTGCGGCCATCCTCGCCTTGCCGGTCTTCCTGATCGAAATGGGTGGCCACGTCATTCCGGCCGTTCATATGCTGATCGAGACCACGATTGGCCAGCAGACGAGTTGGCTTCTTCAGTTCGTGCTGACGACAATCGTTCTCTTCGGCCCGGGCCGGACGTTTTACACCAAGGGTTTCCCGGCCTTGTTCCGGGGTGCCCCCGACATGAACAGCCTCGTCGCGGTCGGCACCGGGGCGGCTTACCTTTATTCCGTGGTTGCGACATTCGTACCGTCGGTCCTGCCTGACACGCTGCGCACCGTCTATTTCGAGGCGGCAGCGGTCATCGTCGTTCTGATCCTTCTGGGGCGGTTTCTTGAAGCGCGCGCCAAGGGGAGAACGGGCGCGGCCATCCAGAAGCTATTAGGGCTTCAGGCGCGGACTGCACGCGTGATGCGGGACGGAGAAAGCGTCGAGATCGAGATCGATGCGCTGGTTCAGGGTGACATCGTCATCGTGCGCCCTGGTGAACGCATCGCGGTCGATGGCGAGGTCATCGAGGGGACCAGCCGCGTCGACGAAAGCATGCTGACAGGCGAGCCGATCCCCGCTGAAAAAGGTGCCGGAGATACGGTGACCGGCGGGACGGTCAACGGCGCCGGAAGCCTGCAGTTCCTCGCCACGCGGGTCGGCGCCGACACGACCCTGGCGCAGATTATTCGCATGGTCGAAGAGGCCCAGGGCGCCAAACTGCCGATCCAGGGATTGGTCGACCGGATCACCTTGTGGTTCGTGCCTGCCGTGATGGCGATCGCGGCGGCGACCGTGCTGGTCTGGCTGTTTTTCGGGCCTGATCCGGCCCTGACGATGGCGCTGGTCGCCGGTGTGTCGGTGCTCATCATCGCGTGCCCCTGCGCGATGGGGCTTGCGACGCCGACCTCGATCATGGTCGGGACGGGACGTGCTGCGGAAATGGGTGTCCTGTTCCGTAAAGGTGACGCCTTGCAGCAACTTGATTCCGTTGATGTGGTCGCCCTCGACAAAACAGGCACGGTGACCGAGGGGCGACCCGCACTGACTGACCTTGTGCTGGCGGAAGGGTTCGATCGCCCAACAACGCTCTCGAAGATCGCTGCCGTGGAGTCGCTCTCCGAGCATCCTGTCGCGGACGCCATCGTGCGGGCCGCGCGGGCCGAGGGCGCACCTCTTGTGGCGGCCGAAGGCTTTCAATCGGTCACAGGTTACGGCGTGCGCGCCGTGGTCGAAGACGTGGAGGTGTTGGTTGGGGCCGACCGCTACATGGCGCGCGAAGGCATTGACGTCTCGGCATTGGCTCCAGAGGAAACGAAGATCGCAAGCAAGGGTCGCACGGCGCTTTACGCTGCCATAGATGGGCGTGTCGCCGCCGTGATCGGCGTGGCCGATCCGGTCAAACCGGCAAGCCGCGCAGCCATCGCAGCGCTGCACGAAAAGGGTCTTGCGGTTGCGATGATCACCGGCGACAAACGCGAAACCGCCGAAGCCATCGCCCGCGAAACCGGTATCGACCACGTCATCGCCGGCGTCCTGCCGGACGGCAAGGTTGCGGCGCTCGACAGTTTGCGCCAAGGGAACAAGCGCATCGCCTTTGTCGGCGACGGGATCAACGACGCCCCGGCGCTGGCGCATGCCGATGTGGGCATCGCCATTGGAACCGGCACCGATGTGGCCATCGAATCTGCGGATGTCGTCCTGATGTCGGGCGATTTGCGCGGCGTGGTGAACGCCTTCGAAGTATCGCGGCGGACCATGCGCAACATCCGGCAGAACCTGTTCTGGGCCTTTGCCTACAACGTGGCACTTATTCCGGTCGCTGCCGGGGTGCTTTATCCCGCCTTTGGGTTGCTCCTGTCACCAATCCTTGCGGCGGGTGCGATGGCGTTGTCCTCGGTGTTTGTCCTGACCAATGCCCTGCGGCTGCGGCGCATCGCGCCTGCGATGGACGAGCAGCGCGCAATCCCGGCAGAGCTGGCAGCCGCCACTCCTGCTCCAGCAGAATAACGGAGGTTCGACATGAACATCGGAGACGTTGCCCGACAATCGGGTGTGCCCCCAAAAACAATCCGCTACTACGAGGACATCGGCCTGATCCGCCCGAACCTTAGCGAGAACGGCTACCGCGCGTTCACCGAGAGCCACATTCACAAGCTGGCGTTTCTGGGTCGCGCACGGGCCTTGGGGTTCACCATCGAAGATTGCAGGACGCTCCTGTCGCTCTACGAGGATGAAAACCGCGAAAGCATGCAAGTGAAGGCGGTTGCGGAAGACCATCTGCGCCAGATCGAGGAAAAGATCGCGAAACTGCAATCCATGCGCGCGACGCTCGCCGAACTGGTGGAAAAATGTGCCGGGGATCACCGGCCCGACTGCCCCATCATCGAGGATCTGTCGCCGGAGCGGTTGGCCAAGTGACAGGCAAGAAGGGGCTGTACCTCAGAACCAGATCGCGCGGACCGGCATCCAGATACCCATGAAGATCATCATCAGGTTTTCCGTCAGCGAAATGAACCCCAGCGGGACGGAACTGTCACCGCCGACGCAGGCGCATTTCAGCTCTCTCTTGTCGATATAAACAGCCTTGAACACGCTGACAGCGCCGACCGTGCCGATAAACAGGGCGACAGGCGCCGAGAGCCACAGCAGCGCGCCGGCAGTCATCAGGACACCTGCCAACGCTTCGCCGAACGGGTAGACCTTGCCGTATCGCACCCATTTGCGCGCCAGCAGATCGTAGTTGAGGAACATCGTCGAAAACCCTTCGACATCCTGCAATTTCTGGATCGCGAGAATGGTCATGGACAGCGAAATGAACCATTCGAACCCCCGCAAGGTAAGGATCGATCCGTACTGGTGCCAAGACAGGCCCAATGCCAACAGCGCGGCAACGGAAAAGATCGCGATGACCGGCTGGTAGGTCGTGTCGCTTTGCTCTTCCTCGGGTGGGTCAATGTCGAAAAACACCCTGAGATCATCGTAACCGCCGATCCGTTCGTCCCCGATGAAAGTCTGCGGCGTCGTCTCGACCCCGTGCTTCTCCATGAAAGCATCGGTGTCTTCACGGGTGTCAAGCGGATGGTCTTCCACCTCGAAGCCTTGCCGCTCCAGCAGGTCTTTCGATTTCAGACCGTAGGGGCAGACATGGCCCGGCATGACCATGCGATAAAGCTGCGCGGATTTACTGTCTGTGTCGCGGGGCATGTCCTTTCCTCCTTATCCGCTGCACGTAAGTTGACCACGGAACCCGGCTTCGTAGTCGGTTCCCGCGCTGACGATCAGATCGGTCAGGTCACCGTTCGTCTCTGCGATCTCGGCCGACAGCGGGCCTTCAGAAAATGCATTTTCGCCCTGCGCATTCAGGCGCACCAGATCACCGCTGATCTTCATTGCGGCGGCAGACCCTTCGCCGGTTTCACCAGTCACCAGTACAGCCGGACTGTCCGAGGTGTAAGCAAAGCGGCAATTTCCGCCATTCGGGAACACCGCAGCGATTTCGTCTTCCGTCAGAAACTCAGGATCGACCTTCGACACGACCTCCGTTTGAAGCGCCTGTTGCGCATCCACAACCTGCGCCGGCGTTTCGCTTCGCGTGGCCGATGCTTCGCCGTTTGCTCCAATGTCAGCAATAAGGTAGCGCATTTCGGCGATTTCCTTGTCCTGCGCATAGATAATGTCGTCTGCGAGCCCCCGGACGCGCGGGTCGGTGATCTCGGCACGAGTCGACGTCATGATGGCGATCGAGTGGTGCGGGATCATGGCGCGCATGTAGGACCTGTCCTGTACCGTGAATTGCCCGCGAACCAGCCAGAGGCTCGCCGCGAAAAGGACTATTGCGCCAACGAAAATCGCGATGTTGGCTTTGGTGTTCTGATACATGGACAACATGTACGCCAACATGATCACGGCCATGGTCGCCCCCATCAGGATGGCCATGTAAAGGCGTGTCTCCGAAAAGAAGATATGGCCCCAAAGATAGGTGTTCAGGTACATCAGAACGAACATGACCACGGTCGATGTTCCGATCATCATAAAGAATCGTGAGTAGTGCATTTCCAGTCACCTCCTTGCAGTTCTCTGTAAAACAACAACATTCCAGCGCTGGAGAGTTCCAAAAGCACGAATTTTCGTAGTTTCAAGGCAACAAAGGCGCGTCGTTTGCCCCGGTTCACGGCTTCTTTTCTTTGCCCCTGACGCGCACTGAATTTTCATGGGTCCGAGGAGATCGCGCCATGCAGAATTTCACGAGACGAGAATTGATTTGTGCCGGAGCGATGGGTTGCTTTCTGCCCACAACTGCCTGGGCCCACAAAGTCAAATTGCCCGAACGGTTCGAACCACAATTGGTAAACACCCGTCGTGGTGACTGGGTTAAAGGCGATGTCCACGTCGTTCCCGACGATTTTTTCCTTTATTTCATGCTCGAGGACGGGATGGCGATCCGCTACGGGGTCGGGGTAGGGCGCAAAGGTTTGTACGAACCCGGAGAGTTCACGGTAGCGCGCAAGGCCAAATGGCCATGGTGGCGGCCAACGAACGCCATGATCCGGCGCGAGCCACGCAAATACGCAAAGTACAAGGATGGACTGAAAGGCGGGCCAAACAACCCGCTCGGGGCCCGCGCGCTCTATCTCTACGATGCCGAGGGACGCGATACCTTTCTTCGCATTCATGGAACGAACGCCCCGGAGACAATTGGGTCTGCCGTGTCGAATGGATGCGCGCGGTTGACGAATGAACATGTGAAGGATCTGTACGAACGCGTTGAAATCGGCGCCCGCGTCTTCCTGTATCCCAAAGTGACAACGGCGTGAGGAGTGTTCTGTCGCCTTGAAGTTCCTCTTCCGGAAATGGCACAAGTGCGGCAGTTGGCGAAAGCCAGTCTATCATTCATGAGGTGACGGAATTGTCTTTGAGCCGGAGGTCTTTCCTTGGCGGGATGACCGTTGCGCTGGCTGGTACCCGCTTGCCAGCAGCGACACACGAGTTGATCCTCGCGCCCCAATCGATCAAGGCGCACCTTGCTGGGTACGACGTGTCGATGTTGGGCTTCAACGGTGGTCTGCCGGGCCCAGAAGTCAGAATGCGACAAGGACAAACCGCCCGCATTACCCTCGATAACCGATTGGAGGAGGGCGCTCTCGTTCACTGGCATGGGTTGCGGGTTCCAAATCGGATGGATGGTGTCAACGTCCTCACTCAGGATGTGGTCATTCCGGGCGACTCGTATCGTTATCAATTCGGCGTCCCGGATGCCGGCACGTATTGGTATCACTCGCATTACCTGTCTTACGATCAGGTCAGCCGCGGTCTTTTCGGCGCCTTCATCGTCGAGGAGCAAAATGCGCCGGCTGTCGACCATGACATCGTTGTTCAGTTCTTCGATGTCTTGCTAGATCAGTCCGGGCAGTACGACGAAGCGTTCAACCCGGCCCACTTCGCAACCGAGGGCCGTATCGGCAATACGGTCACGGCACTTGTTTTCAATGGAACCGGCAAGACTGTGAAACGAGGCGACCGTCTGCGACTGCGTCTCATAAATCCCTCTATCGACAGGGTGTACCGTGTCGGCCTGGATGGTTTGATAGGCAAGATCGTTGCACTGGATGGCATGCCTCTGGCGCATCCTCGGACGCTCGAACCGATCCTTCTCGCTCCGGGGCAAAGATGCGATGTGATTGGTGATGCGACCGGGCCTATTAGATTCGACGACAGCTTTGGAGAACAGACGTTGAGCCTTGGCGAAATCGCTGTTTCCGGTTCCCGTGAGCCCGCGAAAGCGCCCATCACCGCATTGCCCGCCAACCGAATGCCCGCCCCGAAAGACCCCGGCCAAACCGCGGAGCTGGTGCTCCAGGGAGGTGCGGGAAGCGCGTCCCATAACGGCACAGGGACATGGGCGCTCAATGACGTATCCGGCCTGCCTCGAAGGCCTTTCCTATCCGCCGCGCAGGGGACGACCGCGCGCATTTCGATCCGCAACGAAACCGGGTTCCCACACGTCATGCATCTGCATGGCCACCATTTCTGGGAACTCGATGCGGCGGGTGAAGCCGGTCCATACCGGGACTCGACCTATCTGGATACCGGCGAGACGCGGGATATTCTCGTCGTCCTGGACAATCCGGGATCGTGGATGCTGCATTGCCACATGTTGAGCCACCAAGCCGACGGTATGGCAACGTGGATCAGAGTCGGCTGAGGGTCGAGACGGATACATACCGTTACAAATCTCTGAATGATAACAGGCCTTTCGCCGTCTACGTAACCTGACAAGCGAGAAACAGGTCCATCGACTGCCAATGGGAGCGTTCATTGACCCTGACACCAAAATCTCTCGGCATGACTGCGGCGGCAGGATCAGCCGCCTTGCTGTTGGGGGCCTTCGTTTTCCAGGCTCTTGGGTACGCGCCGTGCGCAATGTGCATCTGGCAACGCTACCCACACGCAATCGCCATTGGAATGGGCGCTCTGTTGCTCTTTGCTCTGCCGATTTTGCCAATCCTGATAATCGGTGCCCTGTCGGTACTCAGCACATCCGCGTTGGGAGTGTTTCATACCGGTGTCGAGCGCGGCTGGTGGGAGGGACCGACTTCTTGCACGGGATCCGGCCTCGATGTTTCCCAAATGTCGGTATCGGAATTGCTGCCCTCTGCCAGTTCAAATACGTCCAATCTTGTTCTGTGCAGTGAGGTTGTCTGGGAATTTCTGACGTTGTCCATGGCCAGTTGGAACGCGATCCTAAGCGGTGTCCTTGCTTGCCTCTGGTTGGTCGCGATCGCAAGACATCAAAAGGTTCGGTGGCATGGGGTCGCGGACGTTTCTTGAATCGTCCCGCATTCATCGAAAACAAACAAAGGGCTTCGCTTCATGGTTACAAGACGACACTTCCTTGCACTTTCCGGCTCGCTGTTTTCAGCGTCTCTGAGTTCGCCAGCATTCGCTAAGACCTGGCCGTCAACAGCCGAAAAAGCAGCTTGGGATGCGCAGATCACGCCCGCCAACTATGACCCGGCAACAACCAACCCATGGGGGCTGCATCCCAGGCTGCTGCCGCAACGCGTTTTGGCGAATGACGGTTTGCGCCCGGGTGACATTCACGTCGATGCGATCGCGCGCTATCTGTACCATATCGAGGAAGGTGGCACCGCGATGCGATACGGGGTGGCGATTGCCAAGGGCGATCTCTATGAACCCGGCACCTATACGATCCGCCGAAAGGTCGAATGGCCGCACTGGACGCCAACGCAGTCAATGATCGAACGCGATCCGGAGGCTTACGAGCGGTTTGCCGACGGTATGGAGCCCGGCCCCAACAATGCCTTGGGCAGCAGGGCTTTGTATCTATTCGTCGGAGATCGGGATACGTACCTTCGAATTCACGGAACGCCGAGCCCTCGCAGCATTGGCGGCCGGGCCAGTTCGGGATGCGTGCGCATGGTGATGGCCCACATCAATGATCTCTATCCGAATGTCGCTGTCGGATCGACGGCGTTCCTTTACTCGGCCGAAGACAGCGTTACCGCTCGAAGCTAACCTATTGCATCTTTGGCTCACACGCCGAGGACTGCGTCGTGCAGGGACATCTTCCAATGAATTGTTGGACGAACACTCACGGCTGTGTCGCAAGTGAACTTTCGAACTGTGCGATCGCTACGGATTTGTCGTCCTCATCGTTCTCGAACAGCTTTGTGGTTCGCACGCCCGGCAACTTGCCAAAATCCGCCATCAGGCGCTTTGGAAAAAATGTGCGTCCGATGGATTCAAATCCTGGTAATTGTCTGAGTACCGCGGAGGTACTGGCACTACAAAAACCGGAAGCGGCTGGGCCGCTGGCAATTGCAAGGCGCAAAGCCTGCTCCGCGACTTCGGGAGACACATCGATCTCTTGTATGACGACATGGTAGGTCTCGCGAGCATGAGCCCGCGCATAAAAATCGGCCACTTGTGGAGTAATGCCATAAAGCACATCTCCCCGTTCCGGTACAGCGCTCAGCCGGACCGTTCCTGCCGGATCGAAGATAACACGCTGCGACCCATTAATCATGACGCTGCTATGCGCACCCGCCCCGGACCTGTTGTTGATCATGGTGTACAACGTCAGCGCGGCCGGTCCATCGTGACGGTAGGATGCGCTACTGATGACTTCGGCTGAAGCATCCGGGCGCATGTCGTTTCCTGCACCGCACCCCGCCAAAATTACCAAGGTTAGAACTGAGAAAATGCGGTTCAAAAAGAGCACCCTGCAGCCTCCTGCCATGGGTTGAATGATTGAATTTTCGGGATATTCAGGGCCTCTAGCAATCTCGACATCAACTCTTCCGGATTTCACCTCTACCGAAACATGGGTTCGGTTTCGGTTGGTATACGGATCCTCGACACCTTTTTTTCTGGATATCGCATGTTTCAGATGAAGAGGAGCGTTCGCCCCGAATTGATTTGTCGCAATTTGTAACAGACCCCGCCTTTGTGACCTCGCGATACAAAACACCGGCTCGCGTGGCATTCCGCATCTGCAGGTGCCCCCCATATGCTGGGTATCGCAACACTGACACGAGGTGATCGAAATGAAACGCAACACTTTACTCGCTGCAATGACCCTGGCTGCAACCGCCCTTGGCGGTGCCGCATTCGCGGACGCCAACCACGGGCGTGGGGGACAATTTGGCGCCCAGAGCGGACCAGGCATGATGCAGAACGGTGGTCCCGGTATGATGGGGAACATGGGCGGAATGATGGACATGATGAAGCGCATGCACGGAAACATGATGGGCGCAGGCATGATGGGCGAAGGCATGGGCAGTGGTATGATGAGCCCAGGCATGGCTGGCGGCATGATGCAAATGTTCGACACTGATGGAGACGGCACAACGACGCCGGAAGAAATGCGCACGCAGCTGCAGGCCAAGCTTTCCGAGTTTGACAGCGACGGGGATGGAAGCCTCTCGATTACCGAGTTTGAAGCTCTCCACAGCGCGATGATCCGCGAAATGATGGTGGATCGCTTCCAACACCTCGATGCCGATGGCGACGGCGCGGTGACGCCGGAAGAGATGGCCGCTCCTGCCGATAGGATGGAGCGGATGCAGATGATGCGGTCGAATATGGCAGATGCGCCTGCGCGGCCTGGCAACGGTCAGGGCATGGGCAACGGCTCCATGATGCAGGACAACTGAGCCAATGGGTGCCGGTTTTTTTCCGGCACCCGTCCTCACAACCCCAAAACCATTCGCGGTCGGGACATTGAACCGAACCGCGACCTGAACCGTTTAGCCTCGGTATGCCAACAAATAGAGACACGGAAAGGAAAATTCCCATGGCCTATACCTATGATCGCGTCCTGAAAGACACCAAAATCGATGACGCAGAGATGCGTGTTCGGGATGCTTTGGCAGACAAGGGCTTCGGCGTTCTGACTGAGATTGACGTCAAAGCGACGATGAAAAAGAAACTTGATGCGGACATGCCGCCTTACCGCATCTTGGGGGCCTGTAATCCGGGCATGGCGCACAAAGCCATCGAGATCGAGCCTCGCATCGGTGCGATGCTTCCCTGCAATGTTATCCTGCGGCAACTGGACGGCGACACCGAGGTCAGCGCGGTCGATCCTGTCGCTTCGATGCAGGCGGTGCAGAACCAAGACCTGGACGCGGTCGCCGGCGAAGTCCGCGATCTCCTTCGGGACGCCCTCGACACCGCGTGATGGCGGGATGGGCGTTGGATGCCCTGTCGCAGATCGAGCGCCTTTAGCGGTGCTCGATCAATGCCATCTAATCCCCACGTAAATTCCTGATGAGGAACTCACCCAGTGCTGCCAGCGGGATTGCCATTTCCGGATATTGGAACCGACCTCTTCTCCTTCGACATCGGGGGGGTCACATTCGCACTCCGCTGGTACGCGCTAGCCTATATCTTCGGTATCCTGATTGGCTGGCGCATTTGTTCGAGTGCCATAAGCCGTCCCGCGCTCTGGACGTCAGCTGGACCGCCGCTTGACCGAACGCAGATCGAAGATCTTCTGACGTGGATCATCATCGGCGTGATTGCTGGTGGTCGCCTGGGCTTTGTACTGTTCTACCAGCCCGCATATTATCTCGCCAATCCCTTGGAAATTCTGATGGTCTGGCAAGGCGGCATGTCTTTCCACGGGGGGTTCGCGGGAGTTGTCATCGCGGCCTTGCTGTTCTGCCTTAGACAGAACGCGTCATTGCTCAGCACTGGCGACTTGCTGGCTTTGGCAACACCACCAGGCTTGTTTCTTGGAAGGCTGGCGAACTTCACCAACAATGAGTTGTGGGGGCGTCCAACGGACGTTCCCTGGGCGGTGATCTTTCCCGGCGAAGTCGCGCAGGCCTGCCCAGGGGTTAGCGGCCTCTGCGCCCGACACCCGTCCCAGCTGTACGAGGCGGTATTGGAGGGGCTCATTCTTGGAATACTGCTCATTTATCTCGCTTGGGGCCGGGGCTGGCTGAAAATGCCCGGTGCCTTGGCTGGCGTGTTTCTGACCGGCTATGGTCTTGCCCGAAGTTTCGTCGAGATGTTCCGGCAACCGGACCAACAATTTGTGACGGCGGACAACCCGATCGGCCATGCGCTTCATTTTGGTGAGTGGGGTTTGACCATGGGCCAGTTGCTCTCCATGCCAATGGCGCTGGTCGGGCTGGCGTTGATCGTGTTCGCCCGGCGGGAACGGGGCCGGACAGCGCCACCCCGCAGAGCCGCAATGTAATCGCCGTACTGATCTCTCTTGACCCTCCCGCGGATGGAAGCCCTAGGCAAGAGAAGCATTCTCGGAAAGGACCGCAAAATGAGCACTCCCGACAGTTCTGAAACCACAGCAGCTTCTTCGGTATTCGTTTGCCCCATGCACCCTGAGGTGCGGCAGGACGAGCCCGGCAATTGTCCGAAATGCGGGATGCACCTCGTGCCGGAATCGGAGCTCGAGGTCCATTCAGCACATGATCATCACGAACACCACGCGGGTGCCACGCCGGCCGATGGCCGATATGATCTGGTTCCTACAGGACATGATGGTCCCATTTTCACCTGCCCGATGCACCCTCAGGTGCGGCAGCCTGATCCGGGCGCGTGTCCGATCTGCGGTATGGGATTGGAACTGGAATCCGGTGTGCCGGGCGATGAAGGTCCAAATCCCGAACTGGTGGATTTCACACGGCGGTTCTGGGTCGGCACAGTCCTGACGATCCCGCTCCTTGTCCTCACGATGGGGCCATTCGTCGGTTTCCCCGCAGTCCGGACTTTTTTTGGCGAAAGCACCACACAATGGATCGAATTGATCCTGGCAACGCCAGTGGTCTTGTGGTGCGGCTGGCCGTTTCTGGAACGCGGATGGATTTCGTTCCGCACATTGAACCTCAACATGTTCTCCCTGATCGGCATGGGCGTTCTTGCCGCCTGGCTCTTCAGCGTCGTTGCCGTTCTCGCACCGGACATATTCCCTGATGGGTTCCGAGACTCCGAAGGCCATGTCGGCGTCTATTTCGAGGCGGCGGCGGTGATCGTGACGCTGGTGCTGCTCGGCCAGGTGATGGAACTACGCGCCCGCGAGGGGACCGGCAAGGCGATCCGCGCGCTTCTCGACATGGCGGCAAAGACCGCGCGGGTCATCCGGGACGACGGATCCGAGGAGGAAATCCCGCTGGAGGACGTGCAAGTCGGGGACCGGCTGCGCGTGCGGCCCGGTGACAAGGTGCCGGTCGATGGCGTGGTTCTGGACGGCCGGTCCTCGGTCGACGAAAGCATGATCTCCGGTGAACCCGTGCCGGTCGAGAAGACCGAGGGCGACCCGCTGACCGGCGCGACGATCAATGGCACCGGCAGTCTGGTGATGGAGGCGACGCGTGTCGGGTCCGACACGATGCTGGCTCAAATTGTCGAGATGGTGTCGAACGCGCAGCGCTCGCGCGCCCCGATCCAGAAATACGCCGACAAGGTGGCGGGATATTTCGTTCCGGCCGTCATCGGTATCGCGGTCCTGTCCTTCATCGCCTGGGCGATCTGGGGGCCCGCGCCTGCGCTTTCCTACGCATTGATTTCGGCGGTGGCGGTTCTGATCATCGCCTGTCCTTGTGCGCTTGGCCTGGCGACACCGATGTCGATCATGACAGCGACAGGACGGGGCGCTCAGGCAGGGGTGCTGATCAAGAACGCCGAGGCGCTGGAGCGGTTCGAGAAAGTCGATACCCTGATCGTCGACAAGACCGGCACGTTGACCGAAGGCAAGCCGCGGCTTGTCGACGTACTCCCGCAACCCGGCCACGACGAAGCCGAGGTCTTGCGTCTCGCCGCATCGCTTGAGCGCGGATCGGAGCACCCCTTGGCCGAAGCGATCGTCAGGGGTGCGGAGGAGCGAGATGTCAAAATGGACGAGGCACGGGACTTCGAGGCGGTCACTGGCAAGGGCGTCAAGGGGGTCGTTGACGGCAAAGCGGTCGCGCTCGGCAATTTGGCGATGATCCGCGAATTGGGGCTCGAGGCGGGCGCGTTGACCGCCAAGGCCAATGCCCGCCGCGACGAAGGCGAGACGGTCATGTTCGTTGTGCTGGATGGCGAGATCGCCGGTCTAGTTGCTGTCGCCGACCCAGTGAAGGAGACCACGCCAGAAGCCATCGAGGATCTGCATGAACTGGGGTTCCGCGTCATCATGGCGACCGGCGACAACGAACGCACGGCCAAGGCCATCGGCACGCGGCTCGGAATCGATGAGATCCGGGCCGACGTGCTGCCGGAGGACAAGGCGCGGATCATCCTTGAGTTGCAAGAGGCGGGCCACAAGGTCGCCATGGCCGGGGATGGCGTCAACGACGCCCCCGCGCTCGCGCAGGCCGATGTCGGCATCGCCATGGGCACCGGCGCCGATGTGGCCATCGAAAGCGCGGGCGTCACGCTGGTCAAGGGCAACCTTGATGGTATCGTGCGTGCGCGGCGGCTCGCCCGGGCCACGATGCGCAACATCCGCCAGAACCTGTTCTTCGCGCTGATCTACAACGCCTCCGGCGTGCCGGTCGCGGCGGGAGTTCTGTTTCCCTTCTTTGGCATCCTCATCAGTCCGATGTTTGCTGCCTTCGCCATGAGCGCGTCGTCAATCTCGGTGGTGCTCAATTCGCTGCGCCTTCGCGGCGTTCGTATCTAGAAGCGCGCAACAGCGTTCGGATGAACCAAAATTAAAAGGGGGCCATTTATGCAGAGCGAAAAAGAAACGTACCGCGAAAATTCCATCAGTCTGGGCGGAGCCGTTGCGATGGGGACAGGCGTGATGATCGGCGCTGGAATCTTTGCGTTGACGGGGCAAATCGCGCAGCTCGCCGGCCCGCTTTTCCCGCTTGCATTCATCGCCGGCGCGGTCGTCACAAGCTTCAGCGCCTACAGCTACATCAGGATGTCGAACAAATGGCCGTCCTCGGGTGGCATCGCCATGATCCTGCAGAAATGCTATGGCCCCGGAGCCATCGCGGGCGGGGCCGCACTGCTGATGGCGCTCAGCATGGTGATCGCGGAAAGCCTCGTCGCGCGAACCTTCGCCACCTATGTCCTGCGCCCTTTCGATATCGAAGGTGGCCCATTGGTCCCCGCTCTGGCTGTGGCCGTGATCGTTTTCGCCTTTTTGGTGAACATGGCCGGAAACCGCTCGGTCGGGCTGTTCTCGTTGATCATGGCCGCGATCAAGATCGGAGGCATAGCTCTGTTTGGCATCGCGGCCCTGTGGTCCAGTGGTTTTGCGTTCGCCGCGGCGTCCGAGACCTCACAATCCTACGGGCTCACGGGGTTCATCGCCTCTACGGCGCTGGCCATCCTTGCGTTCAAGGGATTCACCACGATCACCAACAGCGGAGCCGAGATCACTGAACCAAATCGCAATGTTGGCCGAGCGATCATGTTCTCTATCGGAATCTGCGTCGTCGTCTACCTGTTGGTCGCCTACGGGGTCGGTTCGAGTCTCACGATCGAGGAGATCATCTCAGCGCGTGACTATTCGCTGGCACAAGCGGCGCAGCCCGCCCTTGGACAAACCGGCTTCATACTCACGGTGATCCTGGCCGCTGTCGCAACGGCGTCCGGCGTTCTGGCCAGCGTCTTCGCGGTGTCGCGTATGCTGGCGATGCTGACCGACATGGAAATGATCCCGCACAGCCACTTCGGTATGCCAGGTCCCATCCAACGCCACACCCTGGTCTATACTGTCGTCATCGCCGCGACGTTGGCCGTGCTCTTTGATTTAGGCCGGATCGCATCCCTCGGTGCTTTCTTTTACCTCGTCATGGACATGATCATACATTGGGGCGTGTTCCGCTATCGTCGAGCAGACGTCGGCGCCTTCGGTATCGTGCTTTTGACTGCCCTGGCGCTCGATGCGATAGTACTGGCAGCTTTCACCGTGATGAAGCTTCAAAGCGACCCGATGATCGTTCTCTACGCCGCTGTCGGGATGATCGCTGTGTTCGCCTTCGAGCGCGTTTACTTGTCGCAATGGGTGGCACCGCAAGTCGCCCCCGCCCCCGCCCACGCCCACGCCCACGGTGATTAGCCTGCCATCACCTGGCCTGAAGAGATGCGATGCCTTGTGCGCCGATCGTGATCAGCCCGACCGACAAGGCAAACGCAGCCAGGGCAAGCAGCATCACGCCCGTGTTCATGGGCAAGCGACGTACAACCGGTCCAAGAAATTCCGACCGCCCGAAAGCCGAGACGTAGAGCGGCAACGCGCTTATCATAGTCGCATAGAGGTAAACGCCGGAGATGTTCTCGAAAAACGCCGAACGCGCAAGAGTCGGGGATACAACCGCCAAAGCGGTTGAACGATTGCCGCCGAATGACCCGAACCAGTCGGCAGATAGAACGTATATCAGCACGTGGAGACCTGGAAAGAGAAGGGCTCTGAGCAAGACATCGACCAGCACGAAAAACGCCGTGTCTCTTGAGCCCGCCTTTGGTTGCTTTGTCATAGCGAAAAGGAAAAAACTGACATAGTTGACGGCAAAAACCACGGGCAAACCGTTGGTCGCAACCTGCCTTAGTAAGCGCATGAGTGCCGGTCCGCCGGCAGCAAGAGCCGGAGCAAAGCCCGGAGCCAGTAAGACGTAGAACAACAGGACCGGCAGTAATGCAGCGAAGCTGAACAGCAGGACATTTCTAACAAACTGAGCCGCGGGCATACTGATAGAGAAAAATCTATCCATTGAAATAGCCTGCCATGTGGGCACCACTAGGTCGATGATACGGGGCGTTGTTGCACAAGTCTGACGCCTCAGGATTCCCTTCGCGAACCCATGCTGTTAGCCGCATTCCATGAGCAACCCATCTCCCGCCCGCTATCGTACGACCAACTGGTCCAGCTACAACGCATCGCTGCGCAAGCGGGGGTCCCTGCTGATCTGGGTCGACGAAGACATCACTTGGCGCGCGCCCTCACCGCCGCCCTCCTAGCCGGCACGATATCATTTCTGTCCCCCTGCGTGCTACCTCTTGTGCCAGGTTATGTCTCCTACGTAACCGGGCGCACAGCCGCTGAGGGCGGGGTGGTCGGCGCTTCGCCGTCGCGCGCGGTCTGGCTGAGCCTGTGTTTTGTCCTCGGCTTCTCCACCATCTTCATGGGACTTGGCGCATCCGCGACTGCAATGGGTCAGGCCCTGCTTCGGTGGCGGTATGAACTCAACCTCGTTGGGGGCGGCATCATCATTTTCTTCGGGCTCTTCATGATAGGAGCCGCGCGTGTTTCGGTCATGGAACGCGACTTCCGATTCAATCTCAACATCCCCGGGGGCCAACCCGCTGCGTCCTATGTCCTCGGTCTTGCCTTCGGTTTCGGCTGGACTCCGTGCATCGGCCCGATCCTCGGCGCGATCCTGACAGCCAGTGCGGCGAGTGCCACGATGGGCGAAGGTATCATGCTGCTTGCCGTCTATTCCGCCGGCCTTGGAATACCGTTTCTGATCGTGGCCGGATTCACCGACCAGATCGCGGGACGGTTGCGGGCCATCGGCCGGGTTGGCCGCCGCCTCCACCAGCTTGCGGGCATAGTGATGATCTTGATGGGGCTGGCGATGATGACAGGGCAGTTGAGCGCGCTGTCATACTGGATGCTCGACGTATTTCCGGTTCTGGGACGGATCGGATAGCTCCATTAGTAGCAGCGTCTATTGATAACAGAAAATTTTCTTGAACCTCTAGTAGCTTTAGGAGTTAAGCCACCGACAAAGAACGGCACCATGGAGCAAGTTGCCAATAACGCCTCACTCCTTCCCGGGCGAACAACACTGCGTTCGGGGTAAGGTTCGGTTTGCCGTCCAATGCGTGAACGGAGCAATCTATATGCTGACAAGACGACATTTCATCCAGACGACCACCGCGCTGTTTTCGGCATCGATATCCAGCCCGCTCCTTGCAGACACGTGGCCTACCGATGCGCAGAAGGCAGCTTGGGACGCACAGGTTACACCTCCCGGCTACGACCCGGCCACGTCCAACCCTTGGGGCCTTCACCCTCGCTTCCTGCCACAGCGGGTCCTCGCGAAGGACGGACTTGTACCCGGTGATATCCATGTCGATGCTGTTGCGCGCTATCTCTACCACATCGAAGAAGGCGGCACGGCGATGCGCTATGGCGTGGCGATCGCGCGCGGTAAACTTTACGAACCGGGCACCTATACGATCAAGCGCAAGGTCAGGTGGCCGCATTGGCAGCCGACACAAAACATGATCGACCGCGACCCAGAGCTCTACGCCGATATCGCTGACGGTATGGAACCCGGACCTGAAAACGCGCTCGGATCGCGAGCCCTCTATCTCTTCGTCGGCGACCGAGACACCTATCTAAGGATTCACGGGACACCGTATCCAAGAAGCATTGGCGGCCGTGCGAGTTCCGGCTGCGTCCGAATGGTCATGGCACACATCAATGATCTCTATCCCAACGTCGAGATTGGCTCGACGGCATTCCTGTACTCGGCGGAAGACAGCGTCACCCCGAGAAGTTGACTGGCGCATCATGTGTTACGCGTGGGCTTGACGCATCTATGGACTGATCAGGACTGGCGCGAAGTGCAGATGGGGTTGCCACCTGCCGAGCGTAGCGGAACCAAGGTGTTTTCCACCGGACCGCTGTGTTCATACCAATAACAGCCATCCTCGGGACGAAGCCGCGCCGTGGTGAGATCCTGACCAGGCGCAGCAAGGGCAATGACGGCCTCGGGAACACTTCCCACTTCGTTGCGAGCGCCGCCGTCGTCCAGCGTTGGCACCGCGCAGCCAGCAAGCACCAATGTCGCTGCGATAATCGGCGCGTTTCGTTTCTGCATGTCTACCTCACTCATTCTGATCGCTTCGTACCGGCAAGCGTTGCTCCAACCGCGTCGTTTCAAGGGGGCGGCTAGCTTCAAGCCTCCGCAGGGCGCCTTTCTTGCTGGACGAATATCCACTTGTTGCCCTTGAAGCTCTAGTTACTGTAGGGGCTATGTCAATGTGGAATCAATGAATCCTGAGGTCAATCCATGTCTTCCGACGGCAACCGCAACGATCACGGTCATCCGGGTGATCAAGAGCATTCTGACCCAAGAGGCAACTCCTGTTGCGACGCCAGCAAGGACGTCGCGTCCACGGCGCCAGCGCCGTCTGGCGGAAGGAGCTTTCAGGTCTCCGGGCTCGATTGCGCCGAAGAGGTGGCGATCCTGAACCGGGTTGTCGGGCCGAAAGTGGGCGGAACCGAACACCTGGCATTCGACGTGATCAACGGGCGAATGACCATCCTCGATAGCGCCGAGAGGATACCAGACGACGAAGTCACGCAGTTGGTCGCAACGACCGGCATGAGCGCCAAGCCATGGGATGCCGACAACGCAGCAGAGGACCAGGCGGCGCATCTGGCACGTCAGAAGCGCTTTACCTCGTTGAGCGGCGGCTTCTGGGCGGCGGGATTCCTTTTTCACATTGTCGAGACCGGCATGGGCGGCGCGCTCGGGCTCTTTGCGGGCCATGGCGAGGTGCCTATGCCTATGGTGGAAGCAGGGATCTTCGCCGTCGCGATTCTTTTTGGCGTCTGGCTTGTCGCGCCCAAGGCCTGGTCTTCGGCGCGGAGGCTTAGCCCCGACATGAACCTGCTCATGGTGGTGGCCGTCGCGGGCGCCATCGGCCTCGGCGAGTTTTTTGAGGCCGCGACGGTCGCCTTCTTCTTCTCGCTTTCGCTTTATCTTGAGAGCTGGAGCGTGGGGCGGGCGCGTAATGCGGTTTCCGCGCTCCTCGATCTGGCGCCGCCAACGGCGCGGGTTCTTTACGACGACGGATCTGAATCCGACGTTCCGGCCGCGGCCGTGGCAGTCAATGCAAGGTTTATCGTGCGCGGCGGCGACCGGATCCCCCTCGACGGTGAGGTCGTGGACGGGGCAGGGGCCGTCGATCAGGCCCCAATTACTGGGGAAAGCGCGCTAGTGCCCAAGGAACCAGGCGACGAGGTCTATGCCGGCACGATCAACGGCGAGGGCACACTGACGGTGCGGGCGACGAAGGCCGCCTCGGACACGGTGCTCGCGAAAATCATTCGCATGGTGGGCGATGCCCATGCCCGCCGCGCGCCGGTCGAACAGTGGGTGGCCAAGTTCGCGCGCATCTACACACCCATCGTGATGGCTTTGGCGATCGCCATCGCGCTGGTGCCGCCACTGCTGCTCGGCGGCGCCTGGGACTACTGGTTCTACAATGCTCTGGTCCTTCTGGTCATCGCATGTCCTTGCGCGCTGGTCATTTCTACGCCGGTCTCCATCGTGGCAGCGCTGACCGCGTCGGCACGGGCGGGGGTGCTCATCAAGGGCGGCGCCTATGTCGAGGCGCCGGGGCGGACCACGGCACTGGCGATGGACAAGACCGGGACGATCACCATGGGCGAGCCTGAGGTGGCGGCGGTTCACCCACTGGTCGGCGTTTCCGCACGCGATCTCATGACGCTGGCAGCAAGCCTGGAGGCGCGGTCTTCACACCCGCTGGCACGCGCCATCCTCTCGCGCGCCGAAGCCGATGGTGTTTCCGTGTCTGCCGCAGAGGACACCCGTACCGTGCCCGGGCGCGGTCTGGAAGGACGCGCCGACGGGCGCGCTATCTGGCTCGGCTCGGATCGCTTCGCCGAAGAGAAGGGGTTCGGCAATGCCATTCCGGCGGATCTGCGGGATCGGATCGAAGGGGCAGGGAGCACCCTCGTTGCCGTGGGTGACGAGACCGGCGTGACCGGCGTACTGGAGCTTCGCGACCGCATCCGCCCAGATGCAAAGGGGATCGTTGCGCGTCTGCATGCGCAGGGTGTGAAGACCATCGTGATGTTGACGGGCGACAACGAACGCACCGCGCGCGCGGTGGCAGCCGAAGTCGGCATCGACGAGGTGCGCGCCGAACTTTTGCCAGAAGACAAGGTGACGGCCATTGAGGAACTCGTCGAAAGCCACGACATGGTGGCGATGATCGGCGACGGTGTGAATGACGCACCGGCCATGGCGCGGGCGCATTATGCCATCGCCATGGGCGCTGTCGGATCGGATGCCGCGATCGAGACGGCCGACATCGCGCTGATGACCGACGACATCGGCAAGGTACCCTGGCTTATCGGCCATTCGCGCCGTGCCATGACGATCATCCACCAGAATATCGGCATATCGCTGGCGACCAAGGCGCTGTTCGTCGGGCTGACCGCGTTCGGTATGGCCTCAATGTGGGGCGCCATTGCTGCGGATGTAGGCGTGTCTCTGCTGGTGGTCGCCAACGCACTTCGGCTCCTGAACGGCCATCAGGTTGAGGCCGGGCCTTCAGGCGGAGAACCGGTGGGCGAGCAGATGGCGAAAGGAGCACTGGCGCACGGTCATTGATCCGGCGGTTTCGGTAGCTCGATATCGCTTTTGCGGTCCAGCCACGCCAGCGCCCCGACAGGGAATTCCGAACCCCGGTAGGGTTCCGTCCAGGCGGTCTCGATGTCGTCCCAGGGCAGAGGCTCGAGATTTCCAAGAAAGAGCGTCAGACGGTAGGCCGCTGCCTCGGGAAGCCAAGGCGCCTCCTTGGCCGGCGTCGCGGCGACAGGTCCGGACAGGAGGAGCGCACTTGCGAGTGTGGCGAGCAGCACTCTCATAATATTTCGCATCACCACGGCCTCCAAAGTAAAAAGTTAGACATGGCTAACTTATCTACCCGAAGCAAACAAGTTGTCAATCCCGCTGTTTCGCTGCAAAGTCCCGAGTATGACAAAGCTACAATCACAAGGGCGTGAGCCATTCGAAGCGGTCGACCGGGCTCCCGAGGCGCAGGCCGATGGCTTTGCGACCGTGCGTCAGGCACATGAAAGCGAGATGGCGGAGGATTACGTCGAACTGATCGCGGAACTGATCGAGACGCGCGGGGAGGCCAGACCGGTCGAGATCGCCGAGCGGCTTGGCGTGAAGCCGCCGACCGTGACCAAGAACATCTCGCGGCTCAAGGCTGCTGGTCTGGTCCGGCGGGAGCCATACCGCGCGATATTCCTCACCGATGCCGGGCAGGACCTCGCGGAGATCTGTCGACGCCGCCACAGGGTCGTCGTCGCCTTTCTTCTGAGCCTGGGAATCGACGAAGAGACCGCGGAACGCGATGCGGAAGGGATCGAGCATCACGTCAGCGGGACGACATTGGAGGCGTTCGAGCGACGGCTCAATCAGAAATGAGCTCGCCTAGATGCACATTCGCGCGATTCTCTATCGGGACCTCGAGCTATCAGGTCTTCAAGCCGCTGACACGTTTGCGCAATTTCGAAGCTCGCTAGCCGAGAACCCGCGACAGCACGATGGTTGCAAACGGGGCGACAAGTCCGAAGGCGATCGCAGACGCTACCGCATATTGGAGGATATCCAGGTGATTCCCCCTCCTCCGTCGTGCCAGATAGCCACCCCAGATCGCGCCTCCGATAGCGCTCACGATCACAAGCATCAGGATACCTCCGTTCCAAAATGCCGCGCATCGGGATCTCGTCCGAGCAAACTGGCCAGCCAGCCGAAGACCCAGCACCCAAAAACAAGAACCAACAAGGTCCAGTCGCCGAACCGCGCATAGGGCGTTGGAGTACGCGCGCCCGGCAGGCCGGCATCAATGGTGCCTGTTTCCCCGGTATCAAGACGCGCGACGACATTTCCATTGGCGTCGATGATCGCGGATATCCCAGTGTTGGCCGCCCGGACCACGGGAAGTCCCTCCTCGACCGCGCGCATCCGCGCGGAGGCGAGGTGCTGCTCGGGTCCGATGCTGGTTCCGAACCAGGCATCATTTGTGGCGTTGAATATCCAGTCGGGGCGGAAAAGGTCATCGACCACGTGGCCCGGAAAGATGATCTCGTAACAGATCGCCACCGCGACCAGAGGCGCGCCAGGGATCGCCAGCGTGCGCGGCCCTGGTCCCGGCGTGAAATCGCCCAACCCTTCGGTCAGCCGCTCGATGGGCAGCCAGCCTTTCAGGGGCACATATTCCCCGAACGGAACAAGATGATGTTTTGCATACCCCGTCAGAACCTCGCCGCTGCCGTCATAGGCCTGAACCGTGTTGAAATATCTGGTTCCCCCATCGCCCTCCACTCGGTCAGGCGCACCTGTCAGTAGGATCCTGCCGTCTGGCAAAGCTGCAGATATCCGCGCGCGTGCCGCAGCATCTTCGTCCAGAAAGCCGGGGAAGGCCGTTTCCGGCCAAAGCAGCAAATCGAAACGTCCGGGTTGCGCGGACAAGCCCAGGTATTTTTCCAAGGTTCGCTGGCGGCTGCCCGGTACCCACTTCTCGACTTGTGGCACATTGCCTTGGACGATGCGCAAAGCAACGTCTGTCGGCGGCACGTCCTGCCCTGACCGAAGCGCACCGCCAACCCAGAAACCCGCCACAGCAACGGCGAAGAGCACGAGAACAGGCGCGCGTCTCTTTGGCGCCGCCACAGTCAACACACCTGGCAATATGCCGATGAAGACCGTGAGAAAGCCCAAACCGTAGCTTCCGACCCAGGCGGCGGGTTGGCGCAGGGCGGCATAGTCGACAAGGGCATAAGCGGCAAGGTTCCAGGGAAACCCTGTCAGGACATGACCCCGCAGCCATTCCGTGGCCACCCAGCAGGTTGCAAACAGCAGGCCCGCCGCAATGCCGCCGACAGCTCGGCGCTGCATGATGGCGGCAAAAAGCATCGCCGCCATGCCCGGGAAGATGGCAAGTCCGGCGGACAGACCCGCGACCGCCGGAATCGCCAGTGCGCCGAAACGTTCGGCATCGACGTAAAAGCTCTCGGCGATCCAGGAAATTCCAATCCCGAATTGGCCCAGTCCGAAAGCCCAACCGACAAGGAAAGCGCGCGAGGTTGAGATGTTCCGGAGAACGATAAAGAGCACGGAGAAGGCGACAGGGACCGCGATGAGCCAAGAAAACGGCGGAAGAGTCAAAACCGTCAATCCGCCGGCAGCAAGGGCAAGACCCATGCGCTGGAACAGGTTCAGGTCCTCACTAACGAACTGCGGCAATCCCGGCTTCATGAATCGGTCTGAAGTCGAGCGCCAACCCACGGCGCAATGAGCAGCAGCATCACGCCGCCAACCACAAAAACATCGGCCATGTTGAAGGCAGGCCAGTGCGCCGTCCCGATGTAGAAATCGAGGAAATCCGTCACCGCACGATAGCGCAGGCGGTCCAGAATATTGCCGAGTGCACCGCCGATGATCGCACCATAGGCAATGGCCTCGACCCGGCTGCTGGTACGGACCAGCATGAACGCCAGCCAGACGCAGATGCCAAGCGCCAGTAAGACAAGGCTCCACCACGGCGCGCCGCCGAGAAGCCCGAAGGTCACTCCGTCATTGCGCAGGTAGATGAGATTGAAGCCGGGAAAGACCGATACGCCGGAACTAAGAACAGTCGCATTGGACACAACGATTGCCTTCGTTGCCTGATCGACAAGAAAGGCGATCAGCGCAGCAAGCAGACCGACGAAGAGGCAAGTTCTCATCAGCTTATCCCAGCCAGACGTCGAGGAACAACATGATCACAAGACCAACGGCGAGGCCGAGCGTCGCCCTGTTCTGATGGCCGGATCGGTGGGTTTCCGGAATGATCTCGTGGCTGATGACGTAGAGCATCGCACCTGCTGCGAAGGCGAGACCCCAGGGCAGCAGCGGTTGCGAAAGACTGATAATCCCTGCGCCGAGAAGTCCACCGACGGGCTCGACGAGACCGGTCAGAGCGGCGATGCCCCAGGCGCGAAGCCTGGAATAGCCCTCGCCGAGCAACGAAACCGCCACCGCCAGACCTTCGGGGGCATTCTGTAATCCAATACCGATCGCAAGTGGCAACCCGCCCGACAAACCGTCAGCCCCGAACCCGACGCCGACGGCAAGCCCTTCGGGAAAATTGTGGATAGTGATCGCGATGATGAAAAGCCAGACGCGCCGCAGCGATGCGGCGTCGGGACCTTCCCGCCCCGTCTTGAAATGTTCATGCGGTAGCCGTTCGTTCATCAGAGCGATCGCGCCCATGCCAAGCAGGATCGCAACACATACGATGGCCGCCGGGAGAGCACCGTTGTCGAACTGTCCTTCAGCTGCGTCGAGAGCCGGGATGATCAGCGAGAAGAACGAAGCCGCGAGCATGACACCCGCCGCGAAGCCAAGCAGCAGATCGCGCGTGGCCCGGGACGGGATGCGCCCAAAAAGAACGGGGACCGCCCCGACCGCGGTCAGCGATCCGGCGGCCAGGCTTCCAAGAAAGCCAAGCGCTATGGGGGAGAGGGGTTCCAATTGTTAAGGTTCTGCCGCGAGTTCAGTCAGGAGCCGAGTAGCTGGTGTAGACCTCGGTCGATCCGTCTTCGTGGATCAGGAAGACATCGTAAGCCTCCCGGTCGTCCTCCGGTCCCATGCCGGGCGACCCGTAGGGCATTCCCGGCACCGCCAGGCCTACCGCGTCTGGCCGGTCCTCCAGCAGGCGTTGGATGTCAGCCGCCGGCACGTGGCCCTCGATCACATAGCCGTCGACCAAAGCCGTATGGCAGGAGACCATGCGCTGCGGCACGCCATTGTCGAGTTTGAAGCGCACAAGAGATCCTCCGAACATGTCCTCGCCCATCGGCGCGAAGCCATTCTCCTCGAGGTGCTTCATCCAGGACAGGCAACAGCCGCAGCCGTTTGTCTTCCGGACGTCGATCTGAATCGCCTCTGCGACGGCCTGCGCCGCAGGAAGCAAGGCAAATGCGATGGCAAGAGCGGGAGTAAATCGTTTCATGGATCAAAGCCTTTCGGTTGTCGTCTGTGCAAATTCGCTGGCGAGCCTCTCAGCAAGAAGTGAACGCGCCTCACGCAGTCGCTCAAGCGCGGCCGTGTCGTCCGCTTCACGCTCGGCCGCCTCTGCCAATCGGTCGTCAGAGAGAGGGTCGGTTGGGCGACCGTCCACCAGCACTTCGTAATGTAGGTTGGGGCCTGTCGCGGTACCCGTCGCACCGACCCGCCCGATCATATCTCCGGCCATCACGCGTTGCCCTTGTGTGAGCCCGTCCGGTACGGCGCTCAGATGCGCATAGCGCGTCAGGGTGTCGGAGCCATGAGCGATCTCGACGACCCGGCCATACCCACCGCGTCGGCCGATGAAGCTAACGCGGCCCGGCGCCGTCGCCTGTACCGGCGTGCCGCGCGCCGCCGCGAAGTCGACTCCTGTGTGCATCCGTACATTGCCGTAGACCGGATGGGTGCGGCGCCCGAACACAGAACTCAGCCGTGCACCTTCGACCGGTTGCGCAAACACGCGCAGGACTTCTCCGTCGACATAGATCGTCGCTTGGCCGCTGCCGTCGTTCGGCCAGACGATTTCATAGACCGAGCCATCGATATCCAGTGCGGCAAAGGCAAGCTCGGGCTGACCAATCCTCTTGTTCCCGTCTCGGGCCTCGCGCCAAAGGAGGCGCATCGTCTCGCCACCCGCAAGATCACGACGGAAATCCACGGTGCCGCCCAGCATCTGCGCCAGGTCCACCGCAAAACGGGCGGGGATGTCTGCCGTGTTCAGGGCGGCGAAAATCGAGCTCTCGATCACCGCCTCGCCGGCGAAAGTCACCAATTCGGGATCCGGGTCCAACACGCGGGCGGCAAGCTGTTCGCCGAAGACCGCCTCTATCCGGACACCGTCTTCGACGGCGAGCTCTACACGACGCGGGTTGTCGTCCGTTGTGGAAACCACCGTAATGATGTGACCCGGACGCAGACGGCGCAGATCGTATTCCGTGCCAATCGCCAAGGCGATTTCGGCGCGATCCGAAGCATCCAGCCCCGCATCGGAAAGGACCGCATCAAGCGTCTCGCCGGACGCAATCTCCCGCGACCAGGTGACCAGCGGGGGCTCGATAGATGGCAAGGAGGTATCAGCGGGGGAAACGGTCAGGAGCGGCCGGGGTCTGAACTCGAATGCGATATCCGCCTGGGCGAGTGTAGGGCGGACCGAATTGGTTTCGGTAATCCGAGGCGGCGCAAGCGGATTGGGAGTCCAGAGGGTCGCTTCAGCAATCGCAGGGGGCACCGGTTCTTTGGACAGAACGCCAGAGATGGCGATGGCGGTCACCGAAAATGCGCCTGCGACCGCAACGGCCGCCAAGACAGTTCTTATCTTCATGTTGCCCCCTCTACGTCTTCTGTCAGTGCGCGCTGGATCTTCGGCACCGCGAATTCTCTTTGCTCGTGATAGTCGATCATGGTGACGAGCTCACCCTCGGCATCGAACAAGAATACGCTTGCCGTATGGTTCATCGTATAGCCGCCGCCCTCAGTCGGGACGCGCTCAAATGAGGCACGAAACCCTTCTGCAGCGCGGGCAATTTGGTCTTCCGGCCCCGTCCAGCCACGAATGACCGGATGAAAATAGCCGACATATTCGGCCATGGCCTCGACCGTGTCCCGCTCCGGGTCGACCGTGATGAAGACCACGTTCATCTCTGATGCTTCGTCGCCCAGTTCCTCAAGCCAGCCGGAAATATCCGATAGGGTCGTCGGGCAGACGTCCGGGCAGTAGGTGAACCCGAAAAACACCATTGTGGGACGACCGATCAGGTTGCCAGGCCCTACCTCATTTTCCTCGTGGTCGGTCAGCCGGAACTCCATCGCCGATAGGGGCAGGGGCCGCTGCCCTTTTGGTTCAGGCGCACCGGGCCCGTCCACCCGCCACCAGCCCACGAAGAGCGTCAGGCCAAGAACGCCGGCACCGGCTGCGCCGTATAGAAGGAGCTGCCGACGTTGCATCAGCCCTCCGGTCCACGCGCGGCGATTCCGAGGATTGGGACCTCGACCGTCACCTTGCCGCCATCCGAGAAGGTCAGTGTCAGCGGGAAATTCTCGCCTTCGGTCATCGGCTCTTGCAGCTTCATGAGCATGGCGTGCAACCCGCCCGGCTCCAATGCCACGCTTTGGCCGGGCTCAATCGTGATCTCGCCTGCAGGCGCCATGGAACTGACGCCATCGGAGTTGGTTTTCGACTCATGGATCTCGGGCATCATTGCCAGCGGTGTCGCAAGTCCGGTCAGCGTAACGGCGTCTTCACCCGTGTTGCGCACGGTCATATAGGCGGCACCTGGCCTGTTGACGCCGATCGAGGCGCGGGACCACGCATTCTCGACCACGACATCCTCCGAACCGGCCAGTGCGGGGGCCGACAGCCCTGCAACCGTCAAAAGCACGGCCAATGCATTGGTATATCTCAACTTCTTCACCACTCGTTTCTCCTGCCTCCGCAAATCAGCTTTGGCTTGCCGCAACTTCCACTGCCACCAGCCTCTGCAATTCGGCCTCACCGAACGGATCGAGAGGCTTGCCGTTCACGAAGAACGTGGGCGTTTGGCGGACCCCGACTGTCTCGACATCGGCGCGGTCCTGGTTGAGCACCGCCACAACACCGGGGGCCAGCATCTGTGTCCGGGCAGCTTCGACATCCAGACCTCCGCTTGCTGCAATCTCAAGGATCAATCCGGGTGCCGGGGTCCCGTGAGACGCCCATCTGGGCTGCTCTCGCAAGACTGCCTCGAGCACAGGTTCAAACACGTCCTGCATGCGCGCCGCCTCGAGCACACGGATCGCTTCTACCGACGCCTCGCCGTGAAAAGGCGTATAGCGGATTACAACGCGCACCGCGTCTCCGTGCTCCGCCATGATATCCTCGACGACCGGATAGAAAGCGCGGCATGCCTCGCAGGCCGGGTCGAAGAATTCAACGATGGTTACGGGCGCATCCTCGGGCCCGAGGATCGGGGAATAGGGTCGGATCAGCGCGTCGGCCATTTCAGGGTCGATGGGATCGGACGCGGCAATCGGGTCGGGGCGGGTGGCATACCAGGCGGCACCGCCGAAACCGGCGACCCCGAGCGCGAGAACGGACAGGATGAGGCCGCGTCGTTTCATTTTTGTGTTTCCTTCAGTGAGAGAGCCGACAGCAGACCGATCATCGCGAAGGCGACGAGCGCCATCAAAGGAATCGGAATGCCGAAGACCAGTTGATTGTCGTCGGTACAGGATGGGCCGGTCGCCGTGCAGGGCTGGATACGCTCGGGGATAACGCCGACATAGAGGCCCAAGTGCCAAAGCGCGACGGCGGCACCGCCCAAAGCCAGCGCGATCCCGTAGCGACCCACGCGCCGATCCTGCCACCACAGCCCAAGCCCGAGGATGATGGCCAAGGGGAACATGAAGGCACGCTGGAACCAGCAGAGCACGCAAGGTGTCTGCCCCAGAACCTCGCCGATGAAGAGCACGGCAAGCGACGCGGTGAGCGCGATGATCCAGGCCAGGCCAAGGGCCGTCTCTCCGGAAAGTCGGGTCATGACGATCAGATCCTCTGTCTCAGATCGGCGAGGATCTCTTCGGCGGGCGTGCCGTAGGGCCAGGAGTCCGCGAAGCCTGCTTGCGTGTCGAAAAGGAAAAGATGCGACGTGTGACCCATCGTGTATCCGCCCGGCGCAGTCGCCTGCTCGATCCGCTCAAAGAATATCGGAAAGGTTTCGGATGTCGCGGCGATCTGCTCCGGTGTACCGGTCAGCCCGATGATCCCTGCGTCGAACAGGGGCACATACTCGGCAAGTGCAGTCGGCGTATCCCGCTCCGGATCAATCGTTATGAAAATCGGCTGAACCATTGCTGCCTCATCGCCCAGGCCCTCCATCACGGCCGCGACTTCGGACAGTGTTGTCGGACAGACGTCGGGGCAATTGGTGAAGCCAAAGAAGACCAGCATCCAGCGCCCTGCGAAATCTTCGTCCGTTTGGACCATGCCGCGATGATCGGTCAGTTCGAAATCAGCAAGAAACGGTGGTTCACTCTCGGTGCGGGCAAGATCGGCACGGTAGTCGGACCATAGCAACAGCCAGATGAAAACGAACGCCGCCGCGCCCGCCAACACCCACAATACCTTCTGAAGACCTGAAAGCCTCACGCCGCTCCGCCCGAACCTGATTCTATATTTTGTGTGCGTTTACATCCTCTAGCTACTGTAGGTTCAAGCGTGATTGTCATCGATCGGCCAACAATCACCGATCTGTGAAACTCGGGTGAAGCTTGTGATGCGCACCGCATAAAGCTACACCCACTGTAGGTAATGTGGGGAGCGGAAATGCTGACGATTGGGACGCTGGCGAAGAAGACCGGAACAAAGGTGCAGACCATCCGGTATTACGAGCAGATCGGACTTATGCCTGAGCCCGGCAGGACCGAGGGGGGCCAACGACGCTATGGCGACGCCGAACTCGACCGCTTGTCATTCGTCCGGCACGCACGGCAACTGGGGTTCTCGTTGGACGCGATCCGTGAGCTCCTCGATCTCAGCGATCATCCGGGAAAGTCCTGCGCTGAGGCGGATGCAATAGCCCGTCGGCAACTCAAACAGGTCGAGCAACGATTGGCGCGGCTCGAGGCGCTGCGGACGGAATTGAAGCGGATGGTGCATGAGTGCAGCGGCGGACAGACTTCTGATTGCCGTGTGCTCGAGGTACTGCGCGACCATTCCGAATGCCTGACCGACCATGAAGAGATCGGCGCCTGAGCAATTTCGACGACCTTTGATCGGAACGCAAAAAGCCCGGTGTTAGTTACTCATTGGCAATTCACTAATTTGGATACCCGGCATGGCGGCGCAGAGAAACGCAACGGAAAGACGCACACTCTGGATCGTGCTGGGTCTCAACATCGGGCTGGCAGTCGCTTTCTTCGCCTCGGGCGCATTCGGCGAGTCAAGCGCGCTTATCGCCAATGGCCTCGACAATCTGTCGGACAGTTTCGTCTACGCGATCAGCCTCTTCGCGCTGTCCCGCTCCGCCAAGTGGAAGCGCGGAGCGGCGAACGTTTCGGGCGGCCTGCTGATCCTCTTCGCCCTTGGAATCCTGTATGACGCGTGGCGCCGCTACGTCGGCGGATCGGATCCTCTTGGCACGATCATGATTGTCATGGCGCTGGTAGCGGCGGCCATCAACGCACTTTGCGTCTGGCTGCTGGCACGGCTTCGCGATCCAGACGTAAACATCCGAGCGGCGAATACGTTCAGCTGGAACGACTTCGCGGCCAATCTCGGAATCGTCGTCGCAGGCTGGCTCGTAGCCTGGCTCGGAACGAATTGGCCGGACCTTGTCGTGGGCGTGATTGTCGCCGGCATCGCGGCCTGGGGTGGCGTCGGAATCCTGAGAGACGCGCATGGTGAACACCACAAGGCGGTGCACAATGACGATCAGGTAACCAAGGACTCGGCCTGAAATCGGGGCTTGAAGCTACAGTGACTGTAGCAACTACATATTCTCGTGAACGATTCGAGGAGGTATCCCGTGAACCCCGCCGACCCTCATTTGGCCAAAACCCGGCTGCTGGATTTTGACGCGACCTCAATTGCAAAACTGATCGAGGAGCGCGGCTGGGCAGACCTTCCCAGCGACGACCGAATTGGGGCCATCTACGATTTCGTCAGGAACGAGATTACCTTCGGCTACAACCGCGCCGACGACATTCCGGCGTCCGAGGTCCTCGCAGATGGCCACGGGCAGTGCAACACCAAGGGCACGCTCCTCATGGCCCTGCTGCGTGGCGTGGGAGTTCGCTGCCGACTGCACGGGTTCACAATCCACAAGGCGCTTCAGAGAGGCGTCGTTCCGGAACTCGTCTATCCCCTCGCGCCGTCCGAAATCCTCCACTCCTGGGTAGAGGTGGACTTGGGCGACGGATGGGTCAATCACCGCCAGAACTTCGGATTTGTGCGCGACTTGCTCTATCGCCACGTCATCCGTCACTGGATGAATGCCAGGGTTCGCCGCATCCGCCGCGGAATCTTGCCGCCGGTCCCCGGATTCGATCGGCCGAACCGCCGCCATGAGGAGACGAACCGTGCCGCATGATCACGGCCACGCCCACATCGATCCTCAATCCGGTGATCGTCGCGTCTCCATCGCCATCTGGGCCAACGGCCTCCTGACGGTCGCGCAGATCGTCGGCGGGATCCTTTCCGGCAGCCTCGCGCTGATCGCGGATGCCCTCCACAATTTCTCGGACATGGCGTCGCTGGTGATCGCCTTCTTCGCGCGTAAGATCGCTCGCCGCCCGGCGGACAAGCGCATGACCTTCGGCTATGGGCGGGTAGAAATCGTCGCAGCGCTCATCAACTACACGACACTTATCCTGATCGGCTTCTACCTGATCTACGAGGGTGGTATGCGCATGATCGACCCACCAGAGGTACAGGGCTGGACGGTGGTGATCCTGGGCGGTGTGGCACTGGTCGTCGACACGTTGACGGCGCTGCTAACCTATTCGATGCAGAAAGGCAGCGTGAACATCCGTGCGCTCTTCCTGCACAACCTATCGGACGCTTTGGCCTCCGTGGCGGTCATCATCGGCGGCTCGCTCATCCTCCTCTACAACATGCGGTGGGTCGACCCGGCGATCACCATCGGCATCGCTCTCTACATCCTCTACCTCGCATTTACCGAGATCGGCGGTCCGATTCGGACGCTGATGCTCGGCAGTCCACCGGACATCGATAATGAAACCGTCGTTCAGGCGATGCGGGGTGTGGATGGTGTCGCGGACGTTCATCACGTGCATCTGTGGCAGATGCAGGAGCACGAGGCGGCTCTGGACTGCCACGTCGTGCTGACAGCGGACGGCTGGGGTCAAATCGAAAAGATCAAGGCCGCGATCAAGGACCGGCTGAAGGACGATTTCAGCATCGGTCATTCGAGTCTGGAATTTGAGCACGAAGACCGCGCACACGAAAACGCTGACCTTTACGGTCACGGCAAACCGGAAAAAGAGGAGGAAAACCATGTTCACCGAGACACTGACAGCTCATGACGACACGATTGGCCTCGCCTGCGAGGGCAAGCTCAGCGAAAGCGACCTGAAACGGATGCACGCCCTGCTTCATGAGCGCCTGCAAGAGACAAGTAAGCCCGGCCTGGTTCTCGATCTCACGAGGTTCGAAGGCTACGATGGGCCGTCCGCTCTGCTCGAAGATCTGAAAATCGACACAGCCCATAGGAATGACTTCCGCCGCGTCTCTGTGGTGGGCGAAGGGGCTTTGTTGGAGTGGGGAACCAGGTTCGCCGACGTGCTGACCACGGCAGAACTCCGTTAGTTCGACCCGGCGGAAATGAAGGCGGCAATCGCCTGGGCAAGTGAAAGGTAGAGTAGCTTTCAATCAGATGCCTTCGCAGAAGACAGCATCTGTTCGAAACCATAAACAAAAGAACTACAGCAGTTGCGAGACCCAAGAGCAATCCGAAAGTTCTGAACATGGTCGCTCCTTTCGCAAAGGAGTAACTTTGGTACGGTGGCACTGCCCTTGCCGGGGCATTATCAAATCGTAATGTTTTAGCGGCTCAGGGCGCCAGTTGGTTAACATAAACTTCATTATGCGGCTTTATATTTTGCGTTGCGATAGTATATTATCGTATGTATGCTGAACTCCTCTCACGGAGGTCCCCCAGTATGCGCCATTTACTCAAGAAGCTCCTCCCCTCGGTCGCAGTCGCTTTGGCCGCGACAAGCTTTTCGCTGCCGGCACCCGCCCGCGCGCAGACCTACCCGATCGATTGCGCGATCCTCTTGTGCCTGTCTGGCGGCTGGCCCGCTTCCGTCCCTTGCGCCCGAGCCCGCGCCGAGTTCATCCGGCGGATTACGCCTTGGCCAGTGGAACCGCCGCTGCAAATCTGGCGCTGTCCCATGGGCGCGTCCTATGAGAGCGATCGGCAATCAAACAACGCTGACCGCATAATTGAAGCCTTGTACCGGACCGACAACCGTCGACCGCTCCAATCCTTGCCAGTAGATAATCTCGTTCCCACAGACTTCACCCTTCGGCTTGTTCAGGACCGCGCGGACATCGATATCAGCGGGCCAGAGTTCAATTTCGTGCGGTCCATCCGCGTCTTCGATGTACGGTATGCACGACAGCACGAGTCCGGGCGCGATGGGGATTGTAACCGAAGCGCGACCGTGGTCCTCGGCACCTACGGGACCCAAGGCGATTTCTCATGGCAGCGATCTTCCATAACTGCCCTGCCCGAGGCCCATGTGGGACTTGAACGTTGGGGCCAGAATTGCCCGGGTATCTATCACCGATCTGTCTTCGTCGATTGGCGTGACTATGAGGGCAACTACGGCTTCGAACAGGTGAACTACTAGCGCTGACAAAGACAGCTTTGCCATCATGCTGCGAGAATTTTAGCGTGCTGAGTTGTTCAAATACCGGCCCTTCGCTGCTTTCGGTGCGTTTGTCCGGAGAGCGGACTAAGCACCATTTCGCTGCGGCTGCGCCAGTGGCCGCTTCAGCTCAATCCGAAAAAACGGTTAAACCTAGAGAACCCACAAGGGAATGCTTTCCCCCGCTGCAGGCTACATCACTCACCGCTGTATCAATTGCGGCGCATCGGCATCCCCAAGGGCCATTTCGGGCAGCCAAGTGATAAGCTGAGGAAACGAGATCAGCGCCGCGATCAATGCAATCTCAATGGCAACAAGGGGTACCGCTCCGCGATAGATATCAGACAGATTGATACCCTTCGGTGCGGCCATCTTGGCAAAGAACAGGGCATAACCGAAAGGGGGCGTCAGAAAAGACGTCTGCAACGCCAAGGCTATCAGGCCAGCGATCCAGATTTGTGCAAAGTAGGCAGAGCCGACGTGATCTGCGAAGTCGAGCTCTGAAATAATCGGCATCAGTACGGGTACAAAGACCAGCAGCACCTCGATCCAGTCAAAAACAAACCCAAGTATGATGATCACGCCAAGGAGCATGGCCAACAGTTCCCACCGGGTGAGATCGAATGCGGATATCCAGTCGAAGATCACATTTGGTCCACCAACGAGGTGGAAACTGAGCGAAAACACCGATGCGCCAAGTACGATGAAGAAGACCATCGACGTCATCGTGCTTGTCTGCACCGTGACAGAGTTTAACGACGAGAAAGACAGACGCTTTCGCGCCAGAGCAACCAAAAGCGCGCCAAAAACCCCTACTCCAGCCGCCTCTGTTAGTGTCGCAAAGCCCAGAATGATGCTGAGCGGAATGGATGCGATGACCGCGACAGACGCGAGTACAAACAAGAGGTCTGACACAAGATTGGTCTTGGGTGTGTCCAGCGGGATTTCGACCGTTTTTCTCAAGGTGACCGCAAAGTAGACCGCGAAGGCCATGACCATCAGAAGCACAGGTACGATGAGGGCCACATACATCAATCCGATGCGCAGATAGAACACGTTCGAGATGAAGAACAGCATCACGGCTGGCGGGAACACGACACCCAATGCTCCAGAAGCTGCGACAGCGCCTCCTGCGGTTCGCGGTGCGTAGCCCGACGCCATCATCGGGGCATAGGCCACCAACGCCACAGTTATGACGGAAGCACCGATCACCCCGGCGGCGGGCGCAAGAACGAGGCCGATCAGCAAAGTCGCAATGGCGTAGCGACCGGGAACGCCTGTCAGAAGACGCCCCAGCAAGCGAAACATGGTTTCGGCAATCCCGCTGGCATTCAGGATCAGGCCAAGAAAAATCAACATTGGAACGCTGGTGAATTGGACTGATTCATTGGTCAGTACACCACGGGCCCGCAGGTAGATCAGCCCCAGATGCTGAAAATCAGTGATCCCCACCCAAACCGCAGCGACAAACCCCAAGAAGCCTGTCCCCGCGAGCACCAGCGCCACCGGAAAGCCACTGAAAACCCCAATCGCCATCACGACAAGCATGGCAACCGTGAGGACCTCATTCACCATTGTGCAGGCCGCTTGCTTGTTCCGGTGCACCTTGCGCACGTCTCCCTGTCAGAAAGGCGATGTTGCGAAGGGCTACGATCATCCCGGCAAGAGCCAGCAAGATGGGGCCGATGACCCCGGTGATGCGTTGTGCCCACAACTGGGTTTCCGCGTATTTCGTGGTGCGCATCAAACCGTCCCATCCGTAGTAGGTCAGGATGGCGGCGAGCGGCAGAAGGACAAAAAGGCCGCCAATCAGTTCGATCCAAGCAATGCGGCGGGCGGACCAATGTCTGCGAAGAACATCAACGCGCACGTGACCGTCGCGCAGATAGGTATACCCAAAGGTCAAGAAAATTAGGATGAACAGCAGTGACGTGGACAGGTCCGGCAAATAGCTCGACACGCCAAGTTGTAGCTTGCGATCCAGCATCTGAAGCGCGCCATAAGCAGCAATCGAAACAACTGTCAGCCACGCAGTCACGACGCCGATGCCGCGAATGCCACGGTCAATCCAATCCAAAAATCTCAAGCCGAATTCCCTCCCAAAGTTCTTTGCCTGTTAGCTGTTATCCCCCCGTGACATCTCCCTTGCGATTGTCTTGTTCCCGATTTTCCGGCCTAACTTTCGAGGTGCGAAAGCTGTCCCAGAACAGCAATGCTGCCCCACAAAAGATCGCCACGTCAGCCAAGTTGAAGGACGGCCAGTGGTATGACCTGTAATGGAAGTCGAGAAAGTCAGGGACGGCCTGATAGCGCAGACGGTCAAGGATATTGCCAAGCGCGCCTCCGATGATCAGACCGAGCGCCGCACCTGTCAGCCTGTCCGGAGCCTTCCACAGCCAGATCAGCAGCCATGCCACGACCACGGCAGCAAGTGCGACCAGACCCCACCAGGGTACGACCCCGCCGAGCATACCGAAGCTGACCCCATCGTTCAAAACCCGCACGAGGTTGAGAAAGGGCAGAACCTCGACCCCGTTCTCAAGCGCCGGGGAGTTCAGGGCAAGAGCCTTGGTGCCCTGATCAACACCAAACGCGGCGATGGCGCAAAGCCCACCGAGAACGCGGCTGTTCATGCCACCGCCTTCAGATCGGCCCGCGCGTCGCGGATGATCGCCCATGACGAGTGCAGGAACAGTCCGGCGATCCCGAAGGCTACGATGAGATCGGGCCATGCGCTGCCTAGCCAAACCACCAGCCCGGCGGCGATAACGACTGCGGCGTTGCCGATGGCGTCGTTGCGCGAGAACAGCCAGACAGCGCGCATGTTCGCGTCGCCCTTGCGGTACCGCAGCAACGGCAGCACGGAGATGACATTTATCACAAGAGCAATCAGGCCCAGAATCCCCATCAAAGTGGCGTCTGGGGTTGTCGGCTCGAATGCCCTTATGATGGTCGTGCCAAAGACTCCAAGACCAAGCAGGCCGAGGAAGATGCCCTGGATCAGAGCCGACCGCGCTCGCCAAGCGAGGCTCCAGCCGATGGCCAACAGGCCGAGGAAGGTGATTGCGCCGTCGCCGATGAAATCCAACGCGTCGGCCTTCACGGCCTGTGACCCGGCAATGAACCCGCCGATCATTTCAAGAACGCCATAACCAACATTCAGGATCACAACGATCCAGAGCGCGCGGCGATAGCCAGGGTCCTGATGGGCCGCACCTTGCTGAATATCTTCGTCGCTCTCGATGCGGTCAAACCCATACCCTGTTGTCTCGACGGCTTTTTCAATTTCCGGCAAGCGCGCTTCGGGAGCTGTCAAAGTCATTATGTGCGTTGCAGTAGACACTTTCACGGCGTCAGGCGCGATACCTGCAGATTGCGCCGCCCGCTCGATCTGGGCGGCATCCTTGGCGCAATCCATACCGGAAACGCGGTAACGGAAGGATGGGATATCTGCCGCCGAACCGGTGCTATCAGCGTTGGCCATGATCGCAGTTCTCCTGCTAAAGTGGATCAAAGGATAATATATCAGTGAGCAATGATATGACGCAGATCGTTGTGGACCGCAAGGTCGGTACCATTGAACAACGCGCAAAACTATTTCGCGGCTTTGCCGACCCAAGCCGCTTGTCTATTCTCGGCGCGCTGTGCGGGGAGCCGCTGGTTGTTCACGAACTCGTCGAGCGTACGGGACTATCACAACCAAACGTATCCAACCACTTGCGATGCTTGTTGGAGTGCGGGCTAGTTAACAGCGACCGAGATGGGCGCTTCATCCGCTACCGTATCAGTAGCGCACGTATCGCAACGCTGTTGAGCGATGTGGACGCACTTCTCGATGTGGTCGCAGGGGGCGTTGAGGCCTGCGACAACTATCGCGGGAGATAAGCAGCCACTAAGCGATGAAATAGACTAGGACAGAGCTAAAGGACGACTGATATTGATGTAACGCGCCGTCAAATTATTATAGCCGCTGTAGGTCTTACCAGCATTGCACCCTTCGCCGCGATTGCGCAGGGAGCTCCGTCGATCCACGTTCTTAAGGACCCGAATTGCAGCTGTTGCCGGGTTTGGGCTGATATTCTTCGGGCTGAAGGCTTCCGTGTGACCGAGGAGCGCAGCTTTGGAACACTGCTGGTCCGACACAAGTTGGACAATGGCATCCCCCAAGAGATGATATCGTGCCACACAGGCGAGATCGAAGGCTATATGATCGAGGGCCATGTGCCCGCAGCAGACATTCGTCGCCTTCTGGACGAACGCCGAGACGCAGTCGGTCTCGCCGTTCCCGGCATGCCCTATGGATCACACGGAATGGGGCCAGAAGATCAGCGTGAAGCCTACGATGTATTTCTGATCCGGCGCGACGGTAACACCGAAGTGTTCACGAGTTACGAAGCAGCCTGACGGCAATTTCATTGATCGGAAACCATAAGGAGAAGACTATGAAGCAGCATAAATCACGCTATTTTGGTAAGGTTGCGGTGTGTATGATCTCTGCTACTGTAGCCTTCGCACAGCAGCAGCGAGGCGATTGGGTGGGGTCACGGGCCAATGGGACCGAACCACATGTGGTCTGAACGCATGCCTGGCTGGGGACACGGCAACATGGGTCCGGGCCAGCAATAGCGCATGCAACGACATTGGACTTACATGAACGAGTGCGTGCCCGCAGCTCATCGGGGCGCTCGGAGCACTATTCGCGCGACGCCTGAAGTTATCGCGGAAGGCCAGACGCTATACACAGCGAACTGCGCAAGTTGTCATGGAGCCGAGGGTCTCGGGGATGGTGAGGCCGGTCGGTCTCTCGTGCCTTCTCCGGCTCTCCTTAGATGGTTTGTTCAGATGCCGATGTCGGGAGACGAGTATCTGCTCTGGGCAATTTCTGAGGGCGGTCAGCGCTTCGGAACAGAAATGCCAGCCTTCAGGGAAGCGCTGACTGAAGAAGAAATCTGGAAAATCATCGCATACATGCGTGCGGGGTTCCCGTGATACCGCGCACCGCGAACACTTTGTAGAGCTTTTGGCGGTGCTTCCAAAAATACACAATTTCGCCGATCACCACCAAAACTGACATTGGTGGAGCGCGCAGCATCGCTCACTCTGGGCTCCTTCGAGACCTTCGCTGCCATCAGCTCAAATGACCGGTACGCTCGCAGACCCTTTCCATCAATATGAACTGGCGGCTGCGTGAGAATCCTATCCACTGTCACTTTTTCGAATCCGCGTGAGCGCATCGAAGTCGATTTCTTGCTTCTGTTCGTCACTTATATCCGGCCGTGTTTCCGATACCGGCTGGGGCCCTTGGACGTCCCACATCACCGCATGTGANCCGATACCGGCTGGGGCCCTTGGACGTCCCACATCACCGCATGTGAGCCTGTACTCCAGCGATAAACCCAACCAACAACACTGCACCCATCGGTCCCGATCAGATTGGCGATCGCGACGCCCTCACCCCTATCATCGTTCACTGTTTACTAACTTCCTGCACTGTGGCGCTGCAAACTGCGGTGTGAGGTTGCAGAGCGTTCACTACGACCGCGCGCCGGACTTCGTTGATTTTGGCTACCTGGTCCTCGATGAGGGAATGATCATCAGACCGAGAAAATGGGTTCCCGCGTTCTCAACAATTCATTGGCTTCAAATCCTGTGGTCGGGCTCCGTGGCGGCTTCGACAATCGACAGGACTTCATCTTTGTCAAAACCAATGACCCTCGCCAGAACTGTAAACTCCACGACGTCGATACGACGCTCGCCACTTTCGAGACGTGCCACAAACGACTGGTGGCGTTTGAGCTTCGCCGCCAACTGCTGCTGGCTGAGACCCGCATTCTGACGTGCATCAACCAACGCACGGACGAGCGCCAACTGGCCATTTGTTCTGATTGTCTTTGCCACGCGTCACATACCTTTTGTGACG
>NZ_RBVZ01000111.1 GCF_004000435.1 Alexandriicola marinus | reverse complement strand
CCGCGCCTGCACCGGAAGGGGTCGGCTGGGCAAGCCGGCGGTGATGAGCGAGGCGGGTGCCAATGGTCTCCTCGACGAGGACTGTGTGGCTATTCACTACGACGGCGTACTAAGGATTCTGAATGCGCTGGAAATGACCGGCGCGGCTCCAGCTCCGAAAAAACGGCAGCTGGTCGAAGTGCGCGATCGCGCCGGTGTGGA
>NZ_RBVZ01000110.1 GCF_004000435.1 Alexandriicola marinus | reverse complement strand
CGACGGTGGCGGCTTCAAGCGGCTCCTTGCGATAGTCGAAGAAGCTGTGATCGACGCCATTGGCTTCCAGCCATTTGAGCGCCTTCTTCACCGTATCGCAGTTCTTGAAACCGTAAATCGTCGCCGCCATCGTTTATCTCCATAAGAAAAGGCCGCCTGACGCGGAGTGCGCCGGCGACCCTTTGATAACGCCCTGGTCGGG
>NZ_RBVZ01000011.1 GCF_004000435.1 Alexandriicola marinus | reverse complement strand
AATTTGGCATCAAAGCGCGTGACATGTGCAAGTTCTCCCAGAGTGTTCGAGGGTCAGAAGGCCGGCCGGGATTGTCCCGACCGGAGGAAACAAAGGGCCCGCAACTTGCGGGCGTCGCGGGGTGGCCTCATCGTGAGAGGCACTCCGCCATCCAGTCCGCCACCTGTGGGCGGTACTTGTAGGGGCGGTTGTTGACCACGTGGGTGCCGTCGGGAACCATCGTGAGCGTCACCGGACCGGAGGCCGCCTCGGCGAGCCTGCCGGCATGATCGGGCGGCAGGACACGGTCGAGCGCGCCGCCCACAACGTGGAGCGGGCAGGTAATGCGCGGGGCGGCCTCGGCAAGTGTCATGCGGGCCGCGACTTCGCGGGCCTCGTCCTCGGTCCCGGCATAGGCCCGGGCGGTGAAGGCGGCGCGCGTCAGCGGCGGCGCCCGGTCGAAGGCTTCGGCGAAATCGAAGGGCCCCGTCAGCGAGATGCAGGCGCGGATGCGCGTCTCGTAGGCGGCGGCGCGGGGCGCGGAATAGCCGCCGAGGCTGACGCCCCAGATGCCGATGCGTCCGGGGTCGAGATCGTCGCGGGTTTCGATCCAGTCGACCATGGCGGCAACGGGGCGTTCGAACTCCGGGCAGATCGGCAGATCGTATTCCGCCTCGCCCTGGCCCGGGCCGTCGACGGCCAGCGTCGCCATGCCACGATCGAGAAAGACCTGTTCGTTGGTGTGCATCTCTTCCTTGGCGCTGTCGAGCCCCATGATCATCAGAACGACCGGCGGCCGGGCGAAGCCGCGCGGGCGGCGCAGGATACCATAGAGCGTATGCGCCCCATAGGGGATCGCGACGCGTTCGCCGGGCGGGTCGAGATGGGGCAGGGCGGCCTGGCGCGCGGCGATGGCGCGGTCGTGCGCGGCCTTCATCTGGGCGCGGTCATGGACAAAGAGGAACTTGCCGAAATGGTGGCAGACGCTGGCCGTCGTCCAATGCTCGGCGGCGCTCAGGAAATGTCTGCCTGCCTCGGCCTCGCGGGCCAATGTCTCATGAACGTCGCCCCGGGCAACCCATGCGGCACGCCATTCATCCCAGCGGGTGATCGAGCCGGTGACATCCTGGAAATCGGCCAGGGGCACGCCGTTCGTCACGAACCGGTGCGACCAATGGGCGGCGGCCGAGGCCACGCGCGGGTCGATGTCTGTTTCGGTCTGGGCCGTCATCGGGGCAAGCGTCCTTGTCGGTAGGGTGTCCGGCCCCGAAACCACGGGGCCGGACGATCTGCATTACATGCTGGATTTCCACTCGGCCACTTCGGCCTCGATCTCGGCGCGATCGAAATCGTTCGCGGTGGCGAGGTAGTGGTCGTTCAGGATCTCGTCGGTCGGGAAGGTCGCGCCGAGCATGTCGACGGAGACCATTTCCTCGAGCACGCCTTCCCAGATCGGGTGACGCACATCGCCGAAGACTTCGCCGTCGGGCGTATGAAGCCCCTGGGCTGCCTGCAGGAAGATGGTTCCCAGTTCTTCGTTGATCCAGTTTTCGGGATCGGCCTCCATGACCATCATCTTGGTCGCTTCGAGGTCGACGAGGCCGGCATAGCCAGCCTTGGCCCAAGCCTTGAGGAAGCCCTGGATCACGTCTTCACGGTCGCTGCCGATGGAATCGGCGCGGATCGCAAAGTTGTTGGCGGGCATTTCCGACATCTCGGGCGGCAGAACGGAGCGGACGTCGATGCCCTGGCTCTTGATCGCGACGAAGTCGGAGATCGCACCGACAATGGCCGAGACCTGACCGTTGGCCAGCGAGTTGGCCAGAAGCGGCGCGCTTTCGCCCAGAACGGCGATCGTCACGTCATCGCCCGACAGGCCCGCATGGCCAAGCGCGGAGAGCAGGAGCCCCCGGTCGCTTTCGCCGACGATGCCGATGGTCGTGCCGGCGAGATCGGCCAGGCTTTGCGCCTCGGCATTGTCGAGCACGAAGATGCCTTCGACGGCGCCGTGCATCACCTCGTAGACCACGTCGAAGTCGAAGCCGCGCTCATGGGCGAGGATGACTTCGGACGGATCGAGCGAGGCGATATCCACCTGACCGTTTTCTAGGAACGCGGTCGACGGCAGGTCGCCGCCGTTGACCAGCTCGACCGAGACGCCTTCTTCTGCGAAGTAACCCAGCGCCTCGCCCACGATCAGCGGATACCAGGCGGTGTGGCGCGGCAGCGGCGTCAGCACGTTGATCTCTTCGAGATCCTGGGCAAAGGCCGGGGCCGCGGTCAGCGCGGTCGCGGCCAGCAGGGCTGCTGTTAGAGTTCTTTTCATGGTGTCTTTCCTCCCAAGAGAATGGATGCGAATTGCCTCATTCGGCAGGTTTGATGCCGGCCAGACCGGCGTTCTTCGCGCGCATCCGGCGCGAGATCTTGTTGACGAGATCGGAATGCCGCCAGAACACGATGTGACGGTCGGCAAAGGTCGCGACCCCGTAAAGAAACAGGCCCATCGCGGTCAGCATGATGAGACTGGCGAAGGCTTGCGGTAGCAGAAGCTGGAAGCTGAACCGCTGGATCAGCACACCGATACCTTCGGAGGCCGAGACGAACTCGCCCACGATGGCGCCGATCAGGGCCAGAGAGATACCCGTCTTGAAGCCTGCCATGATGACGGGCATCGCGCCCGGCAATTGCAGGTGGCGGAAGATCTGCCACTTGCTGGCGCGCATCGATTCGAACATCTCGAGGTTCTCGTGATCGACCTGCATCAGGCCGGTCAGCGCGTTGATGAACATCGGGAAGAAGCAGATGATGGCGGCGATCGCCATCTTGGGCTCCATCCCGAACCCGAGCCAGGCCACGATGATCGGGGCGATGGCAATCCGGGGCGTCACCTGCAGGGCCACCATGTAGGGCGAGACGAGCCTGCGGAACGTCATGTTGATGGCGGACAGGATCGCGATGCCCACGCCGAAGGTGGCGCCGATGGCAAAGCCCACCAGAACTTCGGTCAGCGTCGTGAAGAAGTGCGGCCAGATGATGCCGCGCACGATCGCCAGATCCCACCATGCGGCGACGACCGCGAAGGGCGAGGGCAGGATCAGGGCCGAAACCCAGTTGAACTGGACCGCCATTTCCCAGATCGTGATGAAGATGACGAAAACGAGGGTGTGCTGTGCCCAGGCCGGGAACTTCACACTGGCCGACGCACCGGTCGTCGCTCCAAAACCGTCAGTCGTGCTCATATCGTGCCTCCCAGGATGTCGCGGATCTCGAAGACGCGCTGGTTGAAATCGGGGTCCTTGGTCATTTCGATGTCACGCGGGCGGGGCAGGCCCACCTCCACGATCTGGGCAAGCCGGCCGGGGCGCGGCGTCATCACAAAGACCTTGTCGGCCAGGAAGACCGCTTCCTGGATGTTGTGCGTGACGAACAGGATCGTGGCCTTCACCTCGCGCTGGATGCGTAAGAGCTCCACGTTCAGCCGTTCGCGGGTGAATTCGTCCAGCGCGCCGAAGGGTTCGTCCAACAGAAGGATTTCCGCGCCCGTATTCAGCAGGCGCGCCAAGGCAACACGTTGCTGCATCCCGCCCGACAGCTGACCGGGGAACGAGAATTCAAAGCCTTCAAGCCCCACGAGGTGCAGCAGTTCGACCGCCTTTTCCTTGTGTTGTTTCGTGACCTGACCGGCCAGCGTCTTGGGCAGAAGGACGTTCTCCATCACCGATTTCCACGGCAGGAGCGTCGGCTTCTGGAACATCATGCCGATATCGGGGCGTGGCCCGGTGACCGGATCGCCCTTGACCGACAGAGACCCGCCCGTGGGCTTCAGCAGGCCCGCGACAAGCCGCAGAAGGGTGGATTTGCCGCAGCCCGACGGGCCGATGAGAGAGATGAAGTCGCCCTTTGAAATATTGAAACCGACCTCTTCAAGTGCGACGACCGAGCCTGCCGAAAAGATCATGCCGAGGTCTTCGGCGGAAATGATCGTCTCGGCGGTCGAGGTGGCGTTCTGCTGCGACGTCGTAATGTCCTGAACGGCGTGCATGTGGTCTCCTTTATGGATCAGGAACCTGTCCGGGCTGTCTTCAGCTCGGCCAGGTGCGGATACTTCTGGGTCAGCAGGGACCCGTGGTAATAGGTCTTGGCGTATTCCGGGCGGGCGCGGATCGCGTCGAACCAGGCGCCGATCTCGGGGTGGTCGTCCCACGCATCGCCAAGGTTGATGTCGTCCATCCGGACGATGATCGGCAGGATCGACAGATCCGCGAGGCTGATTTCCGGCCCCATGATCCATGGGCCCCCGGATGCGCGCAGCCAGCCCGCCATCCGTTCGACCCCGCGGCGGAGCCGGCCCATCGCCTCGTCCATATCGGCCTGCGGAAAGCCGGTGCGGCCCATCTTCATCAGGAATTCGCGGCGCAGGGGCTTGCTGTCGCACAGCGCCTGAAACTCGTCCTGGGTCATCGACTGGAAATGCGGCAGGAACGCGAGGTTGTAGGACGGGATCCGTATCGCGGGTGTCGGCACCTCGTCGATAAAGCGCATCATGGCGCGCATCTCGGCCGCGCGCACGGGGTCGGCGGGGCGCATCGGGGCCACGTCGCCGTGCGTATCCTCAAGGTATTCGAGGATCACGGCGCTGTCGATGATAGCGGCGCCATCGTCAACCAGCGAGGGCACCACGCCATTGGGGTTGATGGCGAGATACTCGGGCTTGAGCTGGTCGCCGGAGAACAGATCGAGCTTGTGTTCCTCGAACTCCAGCCCCTTGGCGTGAAGCGCGAAGCGCACCCGCTGCGAGCAGGTCGATTGTGGCGCGTTGTAGAGTGTCAGAGCCATATCAATCCCAGTTCAGAATGCGCGGAAGGCGGCGGTGCTTGGCCAACGTGCCGACCAGACCCAGCGGGAAGAACATCAGCGTCAGCGCCATGATCATGCCGGTCACGAGGATGTGGATCGTCGAGGAGCCGAGCGTGGCCACGAAGAATTCGTTGAAGGCCACGATCAGGACGGCACCCACCACCGGCCCCGCGATCGTGCCCTTGCCTCCGAGGATGCACATCAGCGCGGGCCAGACCGAGAAGTAGAGGATATGGATGAAGATGTTGGGCCGGACATAGGTCAGGTATTCGCCCCAGACCGCGCCGGCCGCACCAAAGAGAAAGGCCGACATCGCGAAGGCCAGAACCTTGTAGCGGCGGGTATCGATGCCCGCGCTTTCTGCCTTGACCTCATCCTTGGAGATCGCGCGCAGACCCAGCCCGAACTTGGAATGCCGTACCCGGTAGCTGGCCCAGACGCCAAAGACGGCCATGGCAAGGAAGGCATAGTAATAGGGCAGCTTGGCCCATTGCACCGACAGATCGTTGATTGGCAGCGACAGGCCCGCGGCCCCGCCGATGAACTGCCATTTCTCGAACAGGATGCGGAAGATCATCACGAGGGCCAGCGACGAGATGATGAAGGACGGGCCCCGCACGCGCAGGGTGATCAGGCCGATGAGGTAACCCAGCGCCGCGCAGACCAGCCCCGCCACCGGCGCCATGATGATCGTCGAGATCCCGAGCCGGGCGAAGATCATCCCCGCGAAATAGCCGCCCACCGCGAAAAAGACGCTGTGACCAAGGCTGATATAGCCGGTGTAGCCGCCAAGGATGTTCCAGCCCGCCGCCATCGTCACATACATCAGCGTGTAGAGCATCAGGTGGATGACGTAGTTGTAATTGCCCACGAATTGCAGCGCCGGCACCAGCATCAGAAGCGCCACGATCAGAAGCGGGAACCACGTCGCGCGCCGCGCGTCATGGGCCTGGGCCAGCGTGTCGTTATAGGCGCGCCGTGCGGCGAGTATTTCGTCGGTATTCTCGTATGTCTGTGCCATTACGCCAACTCCGGCTTTTCGCCGAACAGGCCCTGCGGACGCACAAGAAGTACGACGAAGAGCGCGACGAAGAAGGTGAGTGTCGACCAGGTCGCCCCGAAGAAGAAGCCGACATAGGCCGCGACGACCGAGAGCGTGTAGGCCGCAACGACGGTTCCGAGGATCGATCCCATGCCGCCCAGAACGACAAGCGACATCAGGATCGCGATCCACTCCCAATGCTTGGAGGGGTAGAAGGAGAAAACAAAGCTGACGAGCGCACCCGCAGCGCCGGCCAGTGCCAGGCCGATCGCAAACGAGACGAGCCCCACGAAGTTGACGTTCACGCCCAGAAGTTCAGCCGCTTCGCGGTTCTGGGTGGTGGCGCGGATCGCATAGCCGAAGCGGGTATATTTCAGCCAGAGCGCCAGCCCCGCGATCAGCACCAGCGAGACGATGCCCGCATAAAGCTGTCCCAGCGGGATGAAGATATCGGCGATGAAGATCGCGTCGGTCGCATAGGCGGGAGAGGTGACGCGCTGGGTGTTCGTGAAGGCCGTGGCCAGCGCCCCTTCAAAGACCATCGCGAAGGCAAAGGTCAGAAGGACGGTCATCTCGGAATACTTGGCCGAGCGCGCCTCGCGTTCGAAGACGAGCTTGTAGAGGATCACGCCGGTCGCGGCGAGGATCACCATCGCCACCGGCAGGATGATCAGCGGATCGATCCCGTAAAGGCGAAAGGCCCAGTAGGCCACGTAGGCCCCCAGCATGATCAGCGAAGGATGCGCAAGGTTCACGATGCGCATTACGCCGAACACAAGGCTGAGGCCCGCGCCCATCAGTGCATAGACACCGCCGAGGGCGAGGCCGAGGATCAGGATTTGAATGAGATCAGACATGTCAGGCCGCCTTCTGTCCGCCGAGATAAAGCTCCTGGATCCGGGGATCGGTCAGGACCTCTTTCGCGGGGCCTTCGAAAAGCGTGCGTCCCAGATCGAGAACGACACCCCAATCGGCGTGTTTCAGCCCCATCAGGGCATTCTGTTCGACCAGAAGAACGGTGATCCCGTCCTCGGTCATGACTTTCATGATGTCGAACACCTCTTGCACGATCTTGGGTGCGAGCCCGAGCGAGGGTTCGTCGAGCATGACGATCTCGGGGCGCAGGATCATCGTGCGCGCCATGGCCAGCGTCTGCTGCTGGCCGCCCGACATGGTGCCTGCGTGCTGATCGCGGCGCTCGCGCAGGATCGGGAAGCGTTCCTCGATCTCGTCGATGCGCTTTTCCAGCGTCGCCTTGTCGGTCATCGAAAAGCCCCCCATCCGGAGGTTTTCGCGCACCGTCATCTTGGGAAACAGCGCGCGCTCCTGCGGCACGAAGCAGATGCCTTCGCGCAGAACCTGATCGGGGCGTTTGCCCTTGAGGTTCTGGCCCTTGAACATGACCGAGCCCTGCCGGACCTTGAGCATCCCGCAGATCGCCTTGAGAAGCGTCGATTTGCCGGCGCCGTTGGGGCCGATGATGCAATGCACCTTGCCCGGCTGCACGTCGATCGAGGCGCCGTTGAGGATCGCGGGGCCATCGCCATAGCCCGCGACCACGTCCTTGACTTCGAGTAGCTTGGTCATGCCGCATCCTCCATCGCGCCGCCCAGATAGGCGTCGAGGACGGCGGGGTCCTTCTGGACTTCCTCTGGCGAGCCTTCTGCGATCACGGTGCCGGCGGCCATCACGACGACGCGCTGGCTCAGCCGCATGATCAGTTCCATGTTGTGCTCCACGATCAGGACGGTCATGCCCTGTTCGTTCAGCTTGCGGATGTGGCCGACGATTTCCTCGAGCAGGGTGGGGTTCACCCCGCCCGCCGGTTCGTCGAGAAGAATGATCTTGGGATCGCTCATCAGAAGAGCGGCAAGATCCATCAGCTTTTTCTGGCCATAGCTGAGGTTCGATCCGTCTTCGTAGGCGATGCGCGTGATGTTGAGAAAATCGAGGATGCCCATGGCTTTGTCGATTTCCTGCGGGCTCATCGCGGGTTTGAACAGGTCGCGCCACCCGTTGATGCGCGACTGGCAGATGACGTTTTCGAGAACCGTCATGTCGGCGAGGTTGCGCGAAATCTGGAACGTCCGGCTGAGGCCCTTGGCAGTAATCTTGTGCGGGCGCAGGCGGTCGATACGTTCACCGTCAAGCCAGACCTCGCCCTTGGTGGGCACCATCGTCCGGCTGATACAGTTGAACGCGGTCGTCTTGCCCGCGCCATTGGGGCCGATGAGGGCGGTGATGCTGCCCTTTTCGACCTTGAAGCTGCAATCCTCGACCGCATGAATGCCGCCGAAATACTTGCACAGATTCTTGACCTCTAGCATCGCACGCTCCTCTTGTTCGGATAAGGCGGTTGCCCGGGCAGGCAGGGTGCCCGCCCGGGTATCTTGCGTGGATCAGAAACCGTTCTTGGGGTGGTTGAGCGGCGAGGTTTCGAACTCGTCGGTCGGATAGACGAACTGCAGCTCGCCTCCGTTCCACTGGGCCATCAGGAAGGGCTTGCCCTCGGGAAGGCCCACATCGCTCCAGTTGAAGCGGCCGAGGATGGTGCGGACCGGATCGTCGGCCGTGCGGGCGGACAGCCAGTCGCCCATCGCGGCGTTGTCGGTCGAGCCTGCGCCGATGATGGCCTGCTCGATCCCTTGGCAGACGGCGAAGGGAATGGCCGAATCCTCGTCGGGTGCGGCGTTGTAGGCCGCCTGGAAGGCGTCGGCGAAGTCCTGGTTCGAGAATTCCTCACCTGCCAGAACACCCATGTAGGGCGCGGCCGGGTGCCACGAGGTGTGCATGAGGATTGCCTCGGATGCATCGCCCGTGCCTTCGTAGAATTCAGCCTGCGTGCCCTGGCTGTAGTAGACCATCTTGGGCTCGGCCCGGACGGTCTGAAGCGCGCGGGTGATCTGCACCGCCTCTTCGGCGGAGGCGGTCAGCGCGATGATCAGCTCGGCCTCGGAGCGCTTGATCGAGTTGGCGAGGTTGAGCCAGTCGTTGAAGCCTTCCTCGGGCCATTTCTCGGTATAGACGACCTCGATGCCGGCCTCGCTCAGATAGCCGGGGGCCATGTCCTGAACCACGGAGCCATCGGCCGGGTCCATGACCTGAAGACCCAGAAGACCGGCCTCGACGGCATTGGCGAAGAAGTCGTCGGCCACGACGACCGCGGCGGTCTTGGGGCGATCTTCTTCGGCGAGAAGATCATTGATCATGTCACGGACCGACGAGCCCACGTATTCCGCCGCGTTTGGCTGGAAATAGAAGATGTTCTCGTGGCCTTGGGTATAAATGCGCAGCGCGCCGCCGGCGGGCACGGGATGCACGAAGCCATTGCGCGCAAGGATATTCGCGACAGGGAACGTCAGGCGCGAGGAAAACGTGCCAAAGACCGCGTCGACGCCGTCGACGTTGATGAAACGTTCATACTGGTTGATCGCAGTTGCCGGGTCGGACCGGTTGTCGGAGACGATCAGTTCGACCTGCTCGCCCAGGATGCCGCCCCGCTCGTTGATCAGGTCAACGCAAAGCTGGTAGCCCTGATTGTGTTTTTCACCCGCGATGGAAAAGGCACCGGTCAGAGGCAGGGATGCCCCGATCTTGATCTCGGCCATCGCGCCCGTGGCGACCATCGCGCCCATGGCGGTGCCGGCCAGAAGTGTCTGAAGTTTCATGGTCTCTCTCCCTGGTTTGCCCGTGGGGCCGGATATGGCGCCGCCGGGAATGTGGCGCGCGCCCCGGCTCCTCTCCGGGGCGCGCGCCTGATCGTCATGCCCCTATTCTGCAGCCTCCGGCACTTCGAGGCCGGTGGGGTAGGGGCGCTCTTCGCTTTGCAGCGTGATCCCGGATTGTGCGGCCACGGTTTCCAGAAGCATCGCGAAATCCTTGGCAAGATAGCCTTCGGGATCGTCGGTCTGCTGGGCCGCGCCGATGTGCTGCTGAAGCGCCTCGCGGGTCGCGGCCGTCACCGGCATCGGCACCTCGAGGTTGCGCGCCGCGCCAAGACCCAGATCGAGGTCCTTGCGCAGAAGGTGCGGCGTGAAGGTCGTCGTCCAGTCGAGGTTCACAAGCGCGTTCGTCTTGTAGCGGGTGAAGATCGAACCCATCACGCTGTTGTTGATGAAGTCGAGGAAGGCCACCCGCGGCACGCCCGCCTTTTCGGCAAGGATCGTGATCTCGGCCAGGTTCTGGATGACGACACCCAGCATGACGTTATGCGCGATCTTGCAGAACCGGGCGAGTTCGCCCTCGCCAACATAGGCCACGCCCATTGGCGCCACGGTCTCGATGATTTCCTTGACCTTGGTGAAGGTCGCCTCGGGGCCTGACACGACCGAGGACAGCTTGCCCGATTTCACGCATTTGCCGTTGCCCGAGACGGGCGCGCACAGGAATTCCGAACCGCGCGCCGTGACGCGCTCGCGCAGGGCGGCGGATTCCTCGGTCGAGATCGACGACCAGTCGATCATGATGCCCGGCGATGCCTCGCCCGACAGAACGCCGTTCTCGCCGAAATAGACCTGTTCCACGTCCTTGCCGGTCGACACCATCGTGCAGAACACGTCCACGCCCGCCAGATCGGCCGGGCTGTCCACAAGCGTGGCGCCCTTCGCGGCCAGAGGCTCTGCCTTGGCCCGCGTGCGGTTCCAGATCTTTACCTCATAGCCAGCTTTCACCAACCGTTCGGCCATCGGATATCCCATCCGACCCATTCCGACCCAGCCAATCACGAGACCTGCCATTACTTTCGCTCCTCTTTTCGATACCGAATGCGCTCATATCTGCGCGGTTGCCTTACAAGACCTAGACGGTCGCCTGCTTGATCCAACGGAATTCCAGCCGGACCCCCGCATCCTTGATCAGATTGAGAACCGGGCAGCGTGCCTCGGTCTCTTCGGTGACGGCGCGGAAGGCCGCGTCGTCCTCGTCACTTGTCACCCAGGCCTCGACCCGCACGGTGCGGAAGTGCGGCACAACGCCCCGCACGCCGTTGCGGCCCCGGATGTCGATGGTGAACTCGGCCTCGAAGTCGATGCCATCGTAGGCGAAATCCATCTCGCGCGCGGTGCGCCCGAAGGTGACGGCCTCGCAGGCACAAAGCGCGCCCAGAACACCCTGAAGCGGTGTTGGCCCCTGATCGGTGCCGCCATGGGCCGAAGGCTCGTCGAAGGTAAAGGTATGGTCAGAGAACGAAACGGTCGTGGCCAGCCCGCCATCGCACCGTGCGCTCAGCTGCTTGCGACGGATCAGCGGCTTGTCGGCCGCCTCCTCGGCGGTCATCACGATATTGTCGGCCATCCCTCGTCTCCAACTGTCAGGGGCAGCGGCGGGCATACGGTTTGTCGGCCCGCGTCTCTGCAATCGGTTGCGAAGACCGTATGGAGACCCCTAGATGCCGTCAAGAAAAATGTGCAATCGTTTTCCGGGCGGTTCGTCTTTCACAAGGGCCGAAGCCAGTTTTTCGTCTTGAGGCCAAGGAGTTGATGTCATGATCAAATGCGATTCGGGGCGATTCCAGGCGCCTGCCCAAAGAGCGCTGCCCCGCGATTCGGAGCCGAATCCCAGCGCGGTCCGGAAATCGTTTGCGCTAACACAGCGGCAGGTGCCGGGTCTGCACGCCGATGCGCGGGGGACATGGCGATGATCGGGGGACTCGATCCTGTTGTGCTGCTGACGATTGCCGTGGCGCTTGGTCTGGGCGGGTTCGTCAAGGGGGCCACCGGCGCCGGCACGCCCTTGGTGGCGGTGCCCGTCATGGCGGCCTTCTTCGATGTGACGCTGGCCATTCTGGTGATGGTCGTGCCGAATTTCGTGATGAATGTCAGTCAGGTCTGGTCCTACCGCGCGGATATCAAGCCGCCGCGCATGGCGATCCTTTTGTCGATCGGATCGGTGCCGGGCATGTTCGTGGGCACCTACCTGCTGACCCGCGCCCCGGAGGAGGTTCTGTTCCTTGTGCTTGGCCTGCTGCTGGCGTTGTATATTCTCCTCCGCCTCGTCGATCCGAAATTCTCGATCTCGCAGCCAACGGCGCTCCGTCTCAGCCTGCCGGTCGGCATCATCGGGGGCGTGATGCAGGGGGCGGCGGGCACGTCGGGGCCGCTGGCGCTGTTGTTCCTGAGCACCCAGAACCTGGCCCGGCCGGTCTTTATCGGGACGATTTCTGCCTTCTTCCTTGCCAATTCGATGGTTCAGGCCCCCGCTTTGTGGTGGGAGGGGTTGCTGACGTGGCACTGGCTCTGGATCAGCACGCTGGCGCTTGTCCCGGTCTGGCTGTGCCTGCCGCTGGGCAACCGGGTCGGTAAGCGGCTGTCGCAGGAGGCGTTCAATCGCTGGGTGCTGATCCTACTTGCTGCACTGGCCGTGAGGCTCTTGTGGCGCGGGCTGGCCTGAGGGCCTCTAGCGCTGCTCGAGCGCGTTTTCCCATTCGCCCAGAAAGCTGCGCCGGTTCAGCGGGTCGAGATAGACCATCAGCGCGGGGCCAAGTCGGATCGGGCCAAAGCCCACCGCTTCGGTTCCGCCCGGCTGGTTGAGCGGGGGCAGCGGCCAGTCGCCGGGCTCGTCGCGCATGCCAAGGCTGGCCAGCATGTTGATCATGGCACCGGCGGCTTCGGTCTCCTGCGCGGTGGCGGGAATGATCGCGGTGCGCAGCATGACGTTGACGAAATCCTGCATGCCGATGATCTGCACCCGCCCCCCGGAATCGCGGGCCAGACGTTCGGCGGCATAGCTGCCCAGCACATTGTAGGCGAGCGCGAGACGGCCCGACGTCACGTCGTCGATCATCTGCCCCGAACAGCAGTAAAGCTGGGGGTCGAGACGGCCCATGACCTCGGAAAGGCGCCAATAGGCATCCGTCGATCGGGCCTCCTGCGTCGCGAAGAGATAGCCCAGACCGCTGTCGCGCACGTCATAGGTGCCGATCATTCCGGCAAAGCGGTCGGGGTGCTGCCGCAGGAGGGCCACGAGATCCTGTCGCGTGGCAGGAACGGGCAATCCCGAGAACCGTTCGGTCGACAGGACGACGACGGCGGGTTCGGCGGTGAAGGCGAAGATCAGGTCGCGCCAGCGGGCCCAGTCGGGCAGAGCCTGTGTCTGTTCGGAGCGGTGGCCGAGTGCAAATCCGTCGTTGGCCAGCTGGAACTGCAGGTCCATCGCCGACGAGAGCGCCAGATCGAATTCGGCCCCGTCGCGGATCGCGCGGTGCAGTTCGGCCGAAGAGACGACGGTGTAATCGACCGAGATCTCGGGGCGGCTGTCGTGAAACGCCATGAGGTAGGGTTCGAAGACATCGAGATCGGCGGTCGAGACGATCCGCAACACCCGCTCCGAGGTGCCCGGGATCACCTGCCGGTCCTCGATATCGAGGGCCCCGGCGCAGGTTCCGAGGATGATCAGGAACAGGGCAAGACAAGCGTGACGCATGTGCCGGTGCCTCCGTCTCGGTTCTTGAGGTCGAGCCGCCCGTCATGGGCCAGCAGCACGTCTTCGGCGATCGTCAGCCCGAGGCCCGAGCCGACGATGCCCTGTGTATCGTCGCCGCGCCTGAAACGTTCGGTCAGCGCCCCGAGCGGGCCATCGCCCAGCCCCGGGCCTTCGTCGGTGACGGTGATGTGCACCTGATCCTCCTTGGTGGTGACGCGGATCGACACCTCGGTCTCTTCGGGCGAATACTTGATCGCATTGTCGAGAACGTTGCGCAGGGCGTTGTCCAGAAGGACCGGGTCGCCCATGACGCGGGCGGGCGTGGCCGCCACGTCGAGGCGGATTTCCTTCATCGCGGCGGTGGGTTCGAGAGCGGCCGCCGTTTGCCCCACGAGTTCGGCCAGGTCGACGGGCGACAGGGCCAGATCGTCGGTGCGGTAGATCACCGTCGCGTGGTCCAGCAGCTGGCCCGCGGAGCGGGAGCTTTCGTCGACGGCGCGGATGATCTGGCGCAGGCGGCGTTTCTCGGTCTCGTCCCCCACGGAGCGCAGTGCGATCTCGGCCTGAGCGCGCACTGTGGCAAGGGGCGTTCGGATCCGGTGCGCCGCCTCGGCGATGAAATCTTCGGACCGGCGGATCGACTGGCCCAGCCGCCCCATCAGCCGGTTGAGAGAGAGCATCAGGGGGGCGAGTTCGGTGGGTGCATCGCGGCGGAGCGGACGCAGGTCCGACGGGCCCCGGCGCGAAACCGAGGCCGCGATTTCGTTGAGCGGACGAAGCGAGGTTCGCGCGGCGATCGCGGAAAACCCGACCGCCACGAGAAAGAACGCCACCGACAGGATCGCCGCCTGCCGCGACAGATCGGCCGAGATCGTGCTGACCCCGCTGCGGGTCTGGGCGACGGTCACGGTCACCGGGACGGGCTGACCGCCTGCCAGAACGAGCCGGGTGACCGAAGCCATGCGGATCGTCTCGTTGCTGTAGTCGCCTGTGTCGAAGACGACCTGTCCGATCCCGGGCGCCGCGCCGGTGGGCGAGGGCAGATCGTCATAGCCGGTCAGCACCCTGTCGCCGGCCGAGACGCGATAGAACACCCTGTCCTGACTGATCGCGCCCAGCATCGAGAAAGCCGAATAGGGCAGTTCCAGACGGACTTCGCCCTGTTCGCTGCGCAGCGTCTCGGCGATGGTGGTGGCCGAGGCGGCGAGCACGTTGTCTTGCGTTCGGGCGACGGCCTGCCGTGAGAGGCCCGTCACCATGCTCCAGCTCAGCACCGACAGAAGGGCCGCGACCAACGCCAGCAGGAGCGTCAGCCGACGCCCGATCGAACCTGTGCCCGTCACGGGGCGCGCGTCTCGATCCGGTAGCCCACACCGCGCACCGTTTCGATCCTCAGTCCCATGCCGTCGATCCTGCGGCGCAGCCGGCCCACATAGACCTCGATCGCGTTCTCGGTGACTTGGGCGTCATAGGAAAACAGCTGATCGAGAAGCTGGCTTTTCGACAGGATCTGCCCCTGATGCCGGGCAAAGACCTCGAGAAGCCGGATTTCGCGGTTGCGCAGCTCCAGCGTGGTGCCGTGATGGCTGAGCGTGCCGGCCAGCGGGTCGAAGACCGCCTCGCCCAGGTCGATCTCGTTGCGGGCCGATCCGCCGCGTCGGCGCAGCACGGCGCGGCAGCGGGCCTCGAGTTCCGAGAAATCGAACGGCTTGGTGATGTAGTCATCCGCCCCCTGATCGAGCGCGCCGACCCTGTCGGAGACTTGCGACCGTGCCGTCAGCACGATGACGGGGGTTTCGATCCGCGCGCGGCTTCGGGCCAGAAAGTCGCGCCCGTCCCCGTCGGGCAGCATGACGTCAAGCAGGATCAGGTCGTAGGAGGCGATCGATAGCCATTCCTCGGCCTCGGCCAGGCTGGCCGCATGATCGACAGCATGTCCGTCGAGGGCGAGCCGGTTCACCACCGCTTCTGACAGCTCGAGGTTGTCCTCGACCAGAAGATAGCGCACCCCCCGTCCTCCCCTGATTGCCCGCGTGTCAGGCTTCTGTCAGCTTCATGTGCTTGTCTCAGACCATGGGCGGCGGAGGGCCGCCTGTCAAATGGGAGGAAAAGCCATGAAAATGACCATGACCCGCCGGGTCGTGCTGGCCGCGGCTGCCGCGACGATCGCGCTTTCGGCCACGGCTCGCGCCGATGGCCATCAGGTTCTTGATCAACTTCACTTCGTCATTCCCGGCGGCGCCGGTGGCGGATGGGATGGCACCGCGCGCGGCACGGGCGAGGCGCTGACCAATTCGGGTCTTGTCGGATCTGCCAGCTATGAGAACATGTCCGGCGGCGGCGGCGGTGTCGCGATCGCGCACCTGATCGAGAATGCCGAAAGCCTCGACAACACGCTGATGGTAAACTCCACGCCGATCGTCATCCGGTCGCTGACGGGCGTGTTCCCGCAAAGCTTCCGCGATCTAACGCTGGTCGCCGGAACCATCGGCGATTATGCCGCGCTTGTCGTGCCGGCGGACAGTCCGATCGAGGACATGGCGGGACTTCTGGCCGCCTATGCCGATCAGGGCCCCGACTTCGCCGTGGGCGGCGGCTCCGTGCCAGGCGGGATGGACCACCTTGTTGCGGCGATGGTGATGCAGGCCGCTGGCGAGGACCCGACGGCGGTGAACTACATCCCCTATGACGCCGGTGGCGAAGCCATGGCGGGCCTTCTGTCGGGCGAGATCGACGCACTCTCGACAGGCTTCTCCGAAGCGATCGCGCTGGCCGATCAGGGTGAAGTCCGCATTCTCGGCGTGACCGCCGACGCGCGTGTGCCGGCCTATGACGCGGCACCGACCTTCATCGAGCAGGGCATCGACACGACCTTCGTGAACTGGCGCGGGTTCTTTGCTGCACCCGGCACATCCGACGAGCGTGTGGCGCAGTATATCTCGGCCTTTGAGGCGCTCTACGAGACCGACGCTTGGGAAGAGGTCCGCTCGCGCAATGGCTGGGTCAACATCTGGAACCCGGGCGACGATTTCCGCGCCTTCCTCGAGGCGCAGGAGCAGGAAATCGGCGATCTGATGCGGACGCTGGGCTTCCTCTGAGACCCGGCTTGGCGATCATGACATCTGCCTGGCGCGGCCCGCCCGCGCCAGGCCCGAAGCCCCCTCATGCAAGCCGCCCTGCGGGGCCGTTTTCATGAGACGGCAATTATCCAAGGGAGGGACTGGATATGGCGCTTGATCGCTGGATTGCGCTCGTTTTCATCGTGTTTTGCTGTGCTTACGGTTACCTGGCCTTCTTCACGATGGATGCGTCATTGCCCCCGTTCATGCAGCGCAACCCCGTCTGGCCGTCGACATTTCCCAAGATCCTCTCGGTGATGGGCGCGGTTGTCGGTCTGGTCGTGCTGCTGGGTCTGGAAAAGCCCAACAAGGATGCCGAACCCTCCGCTACCGAGATCAATTATCGCCGGCTGCATGAATACAAGCTGGGTCAGGCGGTGATGCTTCTGTCACTGATGGTGATCTACGCGCTGTCGCTGCGGCCAGTCGGTTTCCTGATGTCGACCACCGTCTTCCTCGTGATGAGCAGCGCGATCCTGGGCGAGCGGAAATGGCACATCATGATCCTCGTCTCGGTCCTTGCCACCGGCTTCGTCTGGTATCTGGTCCAGCAGGTTCTGGGCATCTTCCTGCGACCGTTTCCGTTCTTCATGGGGGTTTGAGACATGCTTGAAGGTATCATGATCGGCCTCGAGGCCGCGTTTTCCATCCAGAACCTTCTCATGGTCGTGGCGGGGTGCCTGATCGGCACCTTCATCGGCATGCTGCCGGGCCTCGGGCCGATGTCGATCATCGCGATCATGATCCCTGTCGCGATCACGCTGGGCGATCCGGCGGCGGCGCTGATCCTGCTGGCGGGTGTCTATTACGGGGCGATCTTCGGCGGATCGACCTCGTCGATCCTGCTGAACGCGCCGGGCGTGGCGGGCACCGTCGCCACCAGTTTCGACGGCTATCCGATGGCGCGGAAGGGGCAGGCCGGCAAGGCCCTGACGATCGCCGCTGTGGCCAGTTTCGCGGGCGGCACGATCGGCGCGATCCTTCTGATGATCTTTGCGCCGGCGTTGTCGTCGGTGGCGCTGTTGTTCCATTCGGCGGAATATTTCGCGCTGATGGTCGTGGGACTGTCGGCCATCGCGGCCTTTGCGGGAACGGGTCAGGTGGCCAAGGCCCTGATGATGACGATCCTGGGCCTGATCCTTGCCACCGTGGGCGAGGGCGCACTGTTCAGCATGCCGCGGTTCACGATGGGGCTGATGGACCTGCAATCGGGCATCTCGTTCATCACGCTGGCGATGGCGATGTTCGCGCTGCCCGAGGCGATCTTTCTAGTGCTGAACCCGCTGCGCGGATCGAATGGCGAGGGCGGATCGAACAAGATCACGGGCCTGCGGTTTTCCCGCGAAGAGGGCCGAGCGATTCTGCCGGTGATCGGCCGGCAATCGGTGCAGGGCTTCTTCATCGGGGTCCTGCCGGGCGCGGGCGCCACCATCGCCTCGTTCCTCGGCTACGCGGTGGAGCGCAACCTTGCCTCGGCCGAAGAACAGAAGGAGTTCGGCAAGGGATCGGTCAAGGGGCTGGCCGCGCCCGAGACGGCCAACAACGCCGCCTGCACCGGATCCTTCGTGCCGCTTCTGACGCTGGGGATTCCCGGCTCGGGCACCACGGCGATCCTGCTGGGTGCGCTGATCGCGCTGAACGTGACGCCGGGGCCACGCCTGATGACCGACACGCCCGAGATTTTCTGGGCGGTCATCATCTCGATGTTCATCGGCAATCTGGTGCTTCTGGTCCTGAACCTTCCTTTGATCCCCTATATCGCGAAAATTCTTTCTATTCCGCGCAATTACCTGATCCCCTTCATCCTCTTCTTCACGCTGATGGGGGCCTATATCGGGCAGAACAACGCGACCGAACTGCTGATGCTCGTGGGCCTGGGCGTGATGGCCACGATCTTCCGCTTTGCCGATTATCCGCTCGCGCCGCTTCTGATCGGGTTCATCCTGGGCACGATGCTTGAGAACAATTTCGCGCGGTCGATGCAGCTGTATCGGGGCTTCGATTTCATCATCGAACGGCCGATGACGATGGGACTTCTGGTTCTGGCGTTGTTCCTTGTCCTGTTGCCGAGCTACCGGGCGCGGCGGGCCCGCAAGCGCGCCGAGGGCGTGGCCGATGGCGACTGAGGCCGGGCGGCGGGACCCGTCCCGCCCCGCGCCGCTGGCCGGGGTGCGGGTGCTGGACCTGACGAACGTGCTGGCCGGGCCGTTTGCCTGCCATCAGCTGGCCCATCTGGGTGCCGAGGTGATCAAGATCGAGGCGGTGGGCCGGGGGGACCTGGCCCGCAACCTCGGCGCCGATCCCGACTTGTCGGCGCGGGGGATGGGGATCAGCTTTCTTGCACAGAACGCGGGGAAACGGTCGCTCACGCTGAACCTCAAGGACGCGCGCGGCAAAGAAATCCTGCGGCGGCTGGTGGCCGATGCGGATGTGCTGGTCGAGAATTTCCGCCCCGGCGTGATGGAGCGGCTGGGCCTTGGTCCCGATGCCCTGAGGGCCGGGAACCCGCGTCTGATCTATTGTGCGATCTCGGGCTTCGGGCAGGACGGGCCGCTGGCGGACCGCCCGGCCTATGACCAGATCGTGCAGGGACTTTCGGGCGTCATGTCGATCACCGGGGACGCCGACAGCGCACCCCTGCGGGTGGGCTATCCGCTGGCGGATACGGTGGGCGGGCTGACGGCGGCAATGACGATCTGCGCGGCACTGAACGCGCCGGAACGGGGCAGTGTGATCGACGTATCGATGCTGGATTCGGTTCTGGCGACGATGGGATGGGTCGTGTCGAACCACCTGATCGGCGGGGTCGCCCCGCAGCCCAATGGCAACGAGAACCCGACATCCGCCCCATCGGGGACGTTTCAATGCGCCGATGCGCCGATCAACATCTCGGCCAACAAGGATGACCAATGGGTGGCGCTGGCCCGCCATCTTGGACGCGACGATCTACTGGCAGATCCGGCCTATGCGACGCGGGAGGATCGCAAGGCGAACCGGCTGCGCCTGCGGGCCGAGCTGGAAACCGTGCTGACCACGGGCCGGGCCGAGGATTGGGCCCGCGCGCTCAACGCGATCGGCGTGCCTGCCGGGGCCGTCATGTCCGTGCCCGATATCCTTGCCCATCCGCAGGTGACCGGGCGCGATTTCATCGCCCGGTTCGAGGAGGTGCCCGGCGTGGGGCGTGAGATCGACGTGGTCCGGATGGGTGCGATGCTCGACGGGCAGCGGCCCTCGGTCGACGCGCCGCCGCCCGAGCTGGGGCAGGATACCGAAACGATCCTGGGTGATCTTGGCTTCGACGCCGCCGAGATCGCCGATTTGCGCAGGGAGGGCGTGGTATGACCGATGGCAACGATGTCGCGGATTGGTGGCGCACCTCGATCATCGACATGGAGCCGGGGCGGATCGCGTTGCGTGGACATCCAATCGAGGACCTGATCGGGACCATCGGATTTGCCCCGATGATCTGGCTCATGGTCACGGGCGAGGAGATTGACGGCCCGCGGGCGCGCCTGTTCGAGGCGGCGCTTGTCGCGGCAGTCGATCATGGTCCGCAGGCGCCGTCGATCGCGGCGGCCCGGATGGCGGCCACCTGCGGTGTCGGCCTGCAATCTGCGATGGCAACGGGGCTGAACATGCTGGGCGACGTCCACGGTGGCGCAGGCGAGCAGGCGGTGGCGCTCTACCACGCGGTGCGGCAGGGGCGTGAGCAGGGCCTGAAGCCGGTGCTGGACGCGTGGCGGGCCGCGCACGGCCGGTTCCTGCCGGGTTTCGGGCACAGGTTCCACAAGCCCGTCGACCCCCGCGCCCCGCGCCTTTTGGCGCTGGTCGACGAGGCCGCGGCAGAGGGCGCCGTCTCGGGGGAGTTCGCGGGGATCGGCCGCGCGATCGAGGCGCATCTGGCCATGGAGCGGGGCAAGCCCGTCCCGATGAACATCGACGGTGCAACGGCGGTCATCTATGCCGAACTGGGCTGCGCCGCGCCGCTGGCGCGCGGGTTTTTCGGCCTGTCGCGGTCGGTGGGCATCCTCGCCCATGCCTGGGAACAGATGCAGCAGGGGGGGCGCAACAAGGGGCCGACACCGCCGGCCTATCGCTGGACCTATGACGGCGATTGAGCGCCCTATGGCGAAGCGGGGTTTGATTTTCCACAAAACCCATTTACTCCGTCCGAGGCCAGCCGCCGCAGTCTAGACCCGGGCAATGCGATGCGCGTCGCGCATGCGGCAGGCATGGATGACACGGAACTGAGGACATACCATGACTGATCGCTCGGGCGAACGACTTAACATCGCGGTGGCTGGGCTGGGATATGTCGGCCTGTCGAACGCCGTCCTGCTGGCACAGAACCATACGGTGACCGCGGTCGATGTGGCAGAAGAGCGTGTCGCGATGGTCAATGCCGGTCGGTGCCCGATCGTTGACGACGATCTTGCCGAATTCCTGTCCAGCCGCGATCTGGGGCTTCGGGCGACAACGGCGCCGCAGGAGGCCTATGCCGGCGCGGATTTCGTGATCGTCGCGACGCCCACGAATTATGACCCGGATGCGAATTTCTTCGACACCTCCTCGGTCGAAACGGTGATCGATCAGGTTCTGGCGGTCAACGAGACGGCCGTCATCGTCATCAAGTCCACGATCCCCGTGGGCTTTGTCGAGGGGCAGCGCGCGCGCACCGGAACCGACCGTATCATCTTCAGCCCGGAATTCCTGCGTGAGGGACGGGCCCTGCACGACAACCTGCATCCCTCGCGGATCATTGTGGGCGAGAGGTCGGATCGGGCACGGCAATTCGCCGATCTGTTGATCGAAGGGGCAGAGATCGACGACGTGCCCGTCCTGTTCGCCGATCCCAACGAGGCCGAGGCGATCAAGCTGTTTGCCAACACGTTCCTCGCGATGCGGGTTGCGTTCTTCAACGAGCTGGACAGCTATGCCCTGGCCGGCGGGATGGATACGCGTCAGATCATCGACGGGGTCTGCCTCGATCCTCGGATCGGGGCGCATTACAACAACCCCTCGTTCGGATACGGCGGCTATTGCCTGCCCAAGGACACCAAGCAGCTTCTGGCGAATTACGATCAGGTCCCGCAGAACCTGATCCGCGCGATCGTGGACGCCAATCGCACGCGCAAGGATTTCCTCGCCGATCGCATCATGATGGCCAAACCCAAGGTGGTGGGCATCTACCGGCTGGTCATGAAGGCCGGAAGCGACAATTTCCGCCAGAGCTCGGTTCAGGGGATCATGAAACGGATCAAGGCCAAGGGGATCGAGGTGATCGTTTATGAGCCCACGATGGAGGAGCCTGAGTTCTTCCGGTCGCGGGTGGTCACCGATCTGGAGGCCTTCAAGGCCGAGGCCGACCTGATCGTCGCCAACAGGCTGACGCAGGACATCATCGACGTGAAGGACAGGGTGTTTACCCGCGACCTGTTCGGGTCGGACTGACCCGTCGGGCCGGGGCGGGACGCGGCCGAGGAACAAGATGCCGGAGGGGCAGGAATGACCGAGGTTTTCATCTGCGATTATGTCCGGACCCCGATCGGTCGGTTCGGTGGGGCGCTGGCCCATGTCCGGGCCGACGATCTGGGGGCGGTGCCGATAAGGGCGCTGATGGCGCGCAACGGCGGACTTGATCCGGCGGCGATCGACGAGGTCATCTTTGGCTGCGCCAATCAGGCGGGCGAGGACAATCGCAATGTGGCGCGGATGTGCGCGCTGCTTGCGGGGTTGCCCGAGACGGTGCCGGGCACCACGATGAACCGCCTGTGCGGATCGGGCATGGATGCGATCATCACAAGTGCCCGGGCGATCCGGGCGGGGGAGGCCGATCTGATCGTCGCGGGCGGGGTCGAAAGCATGAGCCGTGCCCCTTTTGTCATGCCCAAGGCCACGAGCGCCTTTTCACGGGCAAACGAGGTCCATGACACGACCATCGGCTGGCGCTTCGTCAATCCGCTGATGAAGGCGCAATACGGCATCGACAGCATGCCCGAGACGGCCGAGAACGTGGCCGAAGAGTTCGGCGTGAACCGGGCCGATCAGGATGCTTTTGCCCTGAGATCGCAGCACAAGGCAGGGGCTGCGCAGGGCAACGGCAGGTTCGCGCGTGAGATCACGCACGTCACCATCCCGCAGCGCCGCGGTGCGCCTTTGGTCGTCGACACCGACGAGCATCCGCGCCCGCAGACCACGGCCGATGATCTGGCGAAGCTGCGGGGTTTCGTGAAGGAGGGTGGCACGATCACCGCCGGCAATGCCTCGGGCGTCAATGACGGGGCGGCGGCGCTTATCCTCGCCTCTGCGGAGGCGGCAAAAGCCCATGGCCTGACGCCACTGGCCCGCGTTCTCGGCGGCGCCACGGCCGGTGTCGCGCCGCGGATCATGGGGATCGGGCCTGCGCCAGCCTCGCAAAAGCTGATGGCGCGGCTTGGGCTGAAGATCGACCATTTCGCCGTGATCGAGTTGAACGAGGCATTCGCGGCCCAGGGCCTGGCGACGCTTCGGCTGCTTGGGGTCGCGGATGACGATCCACGGGTCAACCGCAACGGCGGCGCGATTGCGCTGGGCCATCCGCTGGGTATGTCGGGCGCGCGGATCACCGGGGCCGCGGCTCTGGACCTCGGACCCGGCGAAAAGGCGCTGGCCATGATGTGCATCGGGGTCGGGCAGGGCATCGCCATCGCGATCGAGAGCGCGGCCTGACCCGGCCGGTCACGCCTTGCGGGGCTTTGCCTTGCGCTTGACGGGTGCGGGCCGGACGTGGCGTTCGATCTCTTCATAGAGGATGGCGGCGATATCCTTTTTCGTCGCGGCCTCGACCCCTTCGAAGCCCGGCGAGGAATTCACCTCGAGCACCTTTGGGCCGCTTTCCGAGCGCAAGAGATCGACGCCCGCGAGGTTGAGTTTGAACGCGCGGGCGGCCCGAAGTGCGGCGTCGCGCTCGGCCTTGGTGATGCGCACCGATTTCGCGGTTCCGCCGCGATGCAGGTTCGAGCGGAATTCGCCCGGCTCGGCGGTGCGTTTCATGGAGGCCACGACCTTTTTGCCGATCACGAGGCAGCGAATATCCTCGCCCGCGGCCTCCTTGACGAAATCCTGCACGAGGAAGTTGGCTTTCAGGCCCCGGAACGCGTCGATCACGGATTGAGCGGCCTTCTTGGTCTCGGCCAGAACCACGCCTTTGCCTTGGGTCGATTCCAGCAGCTTGACGATGAGGGGGGCGGTGCCCACCAGATCAATCAGGTTGTCGGTGTCTTTCGGTGAATTGGCGAAGGCCGTGGTGGGCATCCCGATCCTGTGGCGGGCAAGGATCTGGTGGGCATAGAGCTTGTCGCGGCTTGCGGTGATGCCATCCGATCCGTTGACGCAATAGGTGCCGATGGTTTCGAACTGGCGGATCACGGCGGTTCCATAGGGCGTGACCGAGGCCCCGATGCGCGGGATGACGGCATCGAAGCGGGGCAGGCGGACGCCGTCATAATAGATCTCGGGAGAGCTGGCATTGATCGCCATGTAGCAGCGGGTCGTGTCGATCACCTCGACCACGTGGCCGCGTTCCTCGCCCGCGGCGACGAGGCGCGAGGTGGAGTAGTTCTTGGCTTCGCGCGACAGCACGGCCACCCGCAGCGCGCGGCGGGGTGCCTCCGCGTGCAGCTTCGCGGTCGAGCTGTAGATGTCGTAGTTCAGCTCGGGCTGACAGAAGCTGTCGGCGGGCGAGACGATGACGTGATCGCCAAGCGCCTGCCGCCCCAGCAGCATCCGGTAGGCCATAGTTCCGCGATCGGTCAGCGTCACCTCGATTGGCCAGGAATGTTCCCCCATGTTCGCGGTCGTGCGGATGACATAGCGCAATTCCGCCTCGCCGTTCGACGAGGTGACCTCGCGCCTGTCGAGCAATTCGGCCGAGCAGGGGATCGACAGATCATCGCGCCCGGGGATCGGATGGATCGCGAAGCGCACCTTGGGGCGGCTTGCAGGGCCGAAGGGTTCGATGTCGAAGGCATGAAGCGACGAGGTCTTTGCACCGGTGTCGATCTTGGCCTTGAGCGCGGGCAGGCCCAGATCGGGCAGCCCCAGCCATTCTTCCCATCCGACGCGAAAGGGTTCTTTTTCGGTCATGCAAGCCTTCTTTCAGTTCCCAGAGAATTCGCCCGAGCCTAACGACCCTGCCTTCGAACCTGAACCCCGGTACGCGAAACTGTCGTGACACGCCGCGACGCAGGGGCGCGGATTTTCGGATCGTGACGCATCGATTGACTGAGGGAGGGCCGAGGTCCGAAGCCAGTCGTCGAGTTCCATGGTCTAGTCAAGAGGGGCCGAGACCCGGACACGCGCGGGCCCGGTCTTGTCATGGATGGGGCAGGTTGCCGGATCGCAAAACGGCCGAGCCACATTGGCAGGCGGGCGGGGCCGGCGACGATGCCGCCCGGCGAGCCGGCGCCCGGTGGCTGCGACATCACAGGCGGGCGGCGGTGTCGGTGGTGATCTGGTCCCGGTCCCTGTCGTGCAACGTCGCTTCATGCTTGCAACCGGTCCACCTGCCCCCTAGAAGAGCGGCTGATTTCGATATGCCACGCCCGGGGGAGATCGGGCAGATAGAGGGATGCAAGATGCAGGTCACCGAGACCCTGAACGAAGGACTGAAGCGCGGGTACGCCATCACGGTGACGGCGGCAGAGCTTGACGAGAAAGTCACCGAGAAGCTCAAGGAAGCCCAGCCCGAGGTGGAGATGAAGGGGTTTCGCAAGGGCAAGGTGCCGCTGAGCCTGCTGCGCAAGCAGTTTGGCGGACGGCTGCTGGGCGAAGCCATGCAGGAATCGATCGATGGTGCGCTGTCCAAGCACCTCGAGGAGTCGGGCGATCGCCCGGCCATGCAGCCCGAGGTCAAGATGACCAACGAGGACTGGAAAGAGGGCGATGACGTCGAGGTTTCCGTCGCCTACGAAGCGCTTCCGCCGGTTCCCGAGGTCGACTTCTCCGCGATCAAGATCGAGCGTCTGAAGGTCGAGGCCGATGAAGAGGCGATCAAAGAGGCTCTCGAGAACCTTGCCGAAAGCGCGCAGAATTTCGAAGACCGCAAGAAGGGCTCCAAGGCGAAAGACGGCGATCAGGTCGTGATCGACTTTGTCGGCCGCGTCGACGGCAAGGCATTCGAAGGCGGTGCGGCGGATGATTATCCGCTGGTTCTGGGATCGAATTCCTTCATCCCCGGCTTCGAAGAGCAGCTGGTCGGTGTGAAGGCCGGCGAGGAAAAGGACGTCGAGGTCAGTTTCCCCGAGGAATACCAGGCGGAGCATCTGGCCGGTAAAGCGGCCGTGTTCTCCTGCACGATCAAGGCCGTGAAGGCCCCCGCCAAGGCCGAGATCGACGACGAGCTGGCCAAGAAGTTCGGCGCCGAGGACCTGGCTGCCCTGAAATCCCAGATCGCCGAGCGGCTCGAGGCCGAATATGCCGGTGCTGCCCGCGCGGTGGCCAAGCGCGCCTTGCTTGACGAACTGGACAAGGTTGTCGATTTCGATCTGCCGCCGAGCCTTGTCGAGGCCGAAGCCAGCCAGATCGCGCATCAGCTGTGGCACGAGGACAACCCCGATGTGCAGGGTCATGATCACGAGAAGATCGAACCCACCGAAGAGCACAACAAGCTGGCCGTGCGGCGGGTGAAGCTGGGCCTTCTGCTGGCCGAGATCGGCCAGAAGGCCGAGGTGCAGGTCACCGATCAGGAGATGACGCAGGCGATCCTCAACCAGGCACGTCAGTACCCCGGTCAGGAGCGGCAATTCTTCGAATTCGTTCAGCAGAATGCCGGTGCGCGTCAGCAGATCCAGGCGCCCCTGTTCGAAGACAAGGTGATCGACCATGTCTTCGATTCGATCACGGTCGACGAAAAGTCCGTGTCTAAGGACGATCTTCAGAAGGCCGTGGAAACGCTCGAAGACGAGTGATCGCCCCCCGGCTGATCGAGAATGACAGGGCCGCATCTTGATGATGCGGCCCTTTTCATTTGCGGCTTCGGCAAATCCGTCGGGTCTCGCGGCTGTGAATTGCCTCGCGGCCCCTCGGGCGTCTAGCCTTGACCTATGTTGCGACTTCTTGGAATTGCCCTGTGCTGCCTGCTTCCCGCAGGCGCGATGGCCTGCTTGTCACCCCAGGGCGAGACCGGACCCATCCCGGTTGCAGGGGCAGAGCTGTTGACCCCGAACCGGTATCTCGTGGCGGCGGGAGGCGAGGTTGAACTGCCGTGCCCGGATGCGCCGTTCGAGATGCCGCGCGGGTTCAGTGCGCGGGTCAGTGCCGGGCCTGACGCGGTGTTCGATCTGGGCGGCATGGAGGGACGCATCCTCGCGGTGCGGGCCTTTGCGACCTGCCCGCTCAGGTTGATCGTGAACACGGGCCTCGGGGTCTGGATCACGGGAGAGCCGCTTGCCGCCGGTGCGCCGGACAGCCATGCGGAGGAATTGTACCTGTGGGGGCCGGGCAACGGGGCCCTGCGTGTCTGGCTCGGCACCGAGGAGGGGACAGGCTGTCCGGCCGAGGTCGAATTGGAGACCTACGATCAATAGGGAATGCAGAACGCCGGACGGGCCATGACCCGCCCGGCATTCGGGTCAGGTGCTGGTGACTTTCCAGACGATGTTGCCGACGTCATCCGCCACGAGGAGCGATTTGCCGTCTGGGCCCACCGCCACGCCCACCGGGCGACCGTAGGAGAATTTCTCATCCTCGGAGAGGAAGCCCGACAGGATGTCGCGCGGCTCGCCCGCGGGCTGGCCATTCTCGAAGGGGATGAAGATCACCCGGTAGCCCGACAGCGTGGCGCGGTTCCACGAGCCGTGCTGGCCGATGACCATGCCTTCGCCAAAGCCCGTAAGTGTGCCCTTGGGCAGCCAGCACAGGCCAAGACAGGCGGTATGTCCGCCGAGCGCGTAATCGGGGCGGGTGGTCTTGGCGACCATGTCGGGATTGGCGGGCACGCGATCATCGACGACCCGATCCCAATAGCACCACGGCCAGCCATAGAACCGCCCGTCCTTGACGGAGGTCAGGTAGTCGGGCGGCGTTTCGTCGCCGAGGCCGTCACGTTCGTTGACCACGGTCCAGAGCGTCTGGGTTGTCGGCTCCCAGGCCACGCCCACGGGATTGCGCAGGCCGCCGGCAAAGACGCGCTGTGTGCCGGCCTCGAGATCGATTTCCTGAATGCAGGCGCGGCCTTCCTCGGCCTCCATCCCTTCGTCGCCGATATTGGTGAGCGATCCGACACCGGCATAAAGCTTGGTGCCGTCGGCATTGGCGATCAGGCTGCGGGTCCAGTGGCCCTCGGGCTTGAAGCTCGCGATGGGACGGCCCGTGCCGGAGAGGGCATTGGCGCCCTCTTCGTAGTCGAAGGCCACCACACCGTCGGTGTTGCCGACGTAGAAGGTCGATCCCACAAGCGCCATGCCGAAGGGCTGGTTCAGCTTGTCCTTGAAGACGTGGCGTTCCTCTGCGACGCCGTCGCCGTCAGGATCGCGCCAGAGCGTGATGCGGTTGGCGCTTTTGCCAAGCGCGTTGGCGCGTTTCATCGTGACCTGGATGGCGTATTCGAACGGGCTCTTGGGCGGGCCAGCCTCGGGGATGGCCTCTGCCACGAGCACGTCGCCATTGGGAAGGACCTCGATCCAGCGGGGATGTTCGAGATTGCTGGCGAAGGGTGTGACGGTCAGGCCCGCGGGCGCAGTGGGCTTGTGATCACCCTCCCACCCCTTGGCCGTGGGCATCTTGAGCGTCATGACCTTCTGATTGCGCGCCTCGGGGATGTTGGGTGCGCCGCCGACGGCGGGCGGGCCCTCGTAGCGCGAGAAGCTGCGCATCAGGATTGCACCGCCCCCGATCATCGCGACGACACGGGCTGCGAAATCTGAAAAGGCCATGGCCAGTTACTCCTGTTGGGGCTGAGACGACGAGAAGGTAACCTATTGGCGCAACGGGTGAAAGACCGGGAGGCGATTTCACCATCCCACGCGCCCGAAAGGAAAAGGGCCGCCCCCGAAGGAGCGGCCCCTGAGTGCCTGGAACAGACCGGTGATCAGCTGTCGTCGCCGTCGTCGGCCCGGGCCTCGGATGCGGCGGGTGCATCGTCACCGTAATCGTCGTCCGCGGCGGAGCCGATATCGTCAAACAGCTCCTGGATTTCGAACTCGGCGGCGGCCTCTTCTTCGGCGGCCAGTTCCTGGATCGATTTGCCCGAAGCCTGAAGCTCGGCCTCTTCGGCGGAGCGGGCCACGTTGATCTCGATCGTGGTTTCCACCTCGGGGTGAAGCGCCACGGTCATGCGGTGCAGGCCCAGTTCCTTGATCGGACCCTGCACAACGATCTGCTTGCGATCGATCGAGAAGCCTTCCTCGGTGGCGACATCGGCCACGTCACGCGGGCTGACGGAGCCGTAGAGCGCGCCCGAATCGGATGCGGAGCGGATGATCACGAATTGCTGGCCATCAAGTTTGGCGGCCATCGCCTCGGCTTCCTTGCGGGTTTCGAGGTTGCGTGCCTCGAGCTGGGCCTTTTCGGTTTCGAAACGGGCCATGTTGGCGTCGTTGGCGCGCATTGCCTTGCCCTGGGGCAGAAGGAAATTGCGGGCGTAGCCTTCCTTGACGGAAACGACTTCGCCCATCTGGCCAAGCTTGGCCACGCGTTCGAGAAGGATGACGTCCATGGGTCGGTCTCCTTATTTCACGGCGTAGGGGAGAAGCGCGAGGAACCGGGCACGCTTGATCGCCTTGGCGAGCTTGCGCTGGTTCTTGGCGCCGACGGCGGTGATCCGGCTGGGCACGATCTTGCCACGCTCGGAGATGTAACGCTGAAGAAGACGCGTATCCTTGTAGTCGATCTTGGGTGCGTTTTCACCTTCGAACGGATCGGTCTTACGGCGGCGGAAAAACGGTTTGGTTGCCATTTGTCTTTATCCTTTCTTGTCTCTGGTCCGGCTCAGCGGCGTTCGCGGCGGCTGTCGCGCTCGTCACGCTTCTGCATCTGGACCGAGGGGCCTTCCTCGTGCTGATCGACCTTGATCGTCATGACGCGCATGACGTCATCATGAAGCCGCATCAGGCGCTCCATTTCCTGAACGGCCGGCGCCGGGGCGTCGGTGCGCAGGAAGGCATAGTGACCCTTGCGGTTCTTGTTGATCTTGTAGGCCATCGTCTTGACGCCCCAGTATTCATTCTCGACGACCTTCCCGCCATTGTCGGCGAGGACCGTTCCGAAATGTTCGATGAGGCTTTCGGCCTGCGCGTTGGACAGATCCTGACGCGCGATAAAGACATGCTCGTAAAGCGGCATGTGAGCTCCATTTTGTCTCGGCGCATTTCATAGACCGGGGCGGTCGTCCCTCCGCACCCCGATCACGAGAGTCTGCGCGGTTCATAAAACGTCGCGAAGGGATGGGGCCTTATACAGGTCGGACCCCGCGTGACAAGGGGTTTGCGCACTCCTGCACCGCGGTATGGGCGACTGCCCAGATAACACCCGAAGAATGCCCCGGCAGCGCCCAGATTATTCCCCCATGAGAACCGTAGGGTCTTTGAGGACACAGGTTCAAGGAGGGGTGCGATGTTTGCCCGATCGGGAAAGACAATCAGACAGAATGTGCAGCACGGGATCGGTGCATTGGATGCCCACCGCACCGAATCGATGGGGTTCGTCGTCGAGGATACCTACTGGGGCTATATCGTGCGCTCGACCGCGCGGACACCTGTCCTTGTGCATCTCATGCAGGGCTTTGCCTTCGTGATCGGCGTTGCGATGGTGATCGCGACGCTGGGTCTGTGGTTGATGCCCGACTCTCTGATCCATGGCCCGATCATCGGGATGAAGTTCGGCGCCTCGACGCTGACGACGATCGCGGGCGGGTTCTTACTCTGGTTTGCCAGCCGTGGGACCGCGACCGAAATCCACGTGGATACCCGGCTGGCCGAGGTCCGCGAGGTCGTGACCAACCGTGCGGGCCGGCCGACGCTGCTGAGCCGTCATGGTTTTGACATCGTCGCGGAAGTGGCGATCGACGCGGAAGGCGAGGCCGAGACCCCGCGTCGCCGGGGTGAACTGGTGATCCGCAGCGAGGAGGCTTCTGCCCTCGTGAAGGTGGCCTCGGGGAGCATCGACGCGCTCGACCGGTTGCGGCAGCGACTGCGGCGCGACCTGATGGTCGCGGCGCCATCTGCCAACCCTGCGCCCTATGATGTCAGCGGCGTGATGATGCGTCTGGCCTGACCGCCCGACATGTTCGCGAACGGCTCTGCCCCGGCAATCGCCGGGGCTTTTGCGTTGTGGCCCGGTTCTTGTGAAGCGTGGCGCGAGGCGATAGAGCGTTCGGCGGAATGCGGGAGACAGGGGATCAGCATATGCGGGCATTGGTTTTTCCGGGGCAGGGCGCACAGACGATCGGGATGGGGCGGGCCCTTGCCGACGCCTATCCGGTCGCAAGGGATGTCTTCGACGAGGTGGACGAGGCACTGGGAGAGCCTTTGAGCCGACTGATCTGGGAGGGCGAAATCGAAGAGCTGACCCTGACGAAGAATGCGCAGCCCGCGCTGATGGCCACATCGATCGCGGCGATCCGTGTTCTGGCGGAGCAGGGCCACGCGGTGACGGATGCCGCGTTCGTGGCAGGGCATTCTCTGGGTGAATATTCCGCGCTGTGCGCCGCAGGGGCGGTCAGCCTCGCGGATACGGCGCGTCTGTTACGGATACGCGGCACCGCGATGCAGGAGGCCGTCCCCGTGGGGCAAGGCGCGATGGCGGCGCTTCTGGGCCTTGATTTCGAGGCCGCCACGCAAGTGGCGCAGGAGGCGGCGCAGGGCGATGTCTGCCAGGCGGCCAATGACAATGACCCCGGTCAGGTCGTGGTGTCGGGCCACAAGGCCGCGGTTGAACGCGCCGTCGAGATCGCCAAGACCCGTGGCGCACGTCGTGCGATGATCCTTCCGGTCAGCGCGCCGTTTCATTCAGAACTGATGGCGCCCGCCGCCGACGTGATGGCCGCGGCGCTGGCCGATGTCGAGATTGGCGCGCCCGTTGTGCCGCTGGTCGCCAATGTGACCGCACAGGCGGTGACCGACCCAACCGAGATCCGGCGCCTGCTGGTCGAGCAGGTGACGGGGTCTGTTCGCTGGCGCGAAAGCGTCGAGTGGATGGCTGGTCAGGGCGTGACCGAGATCTGGGAGGTTGGCTCCGGCAAGGCGCTGTCCGGCATGATCCGTCGGATCGCCAAGGACATCGCGACCCGGCAGATCGGGACACCCGAAGATATCGCCGCACTGGCGGCCGAGTAAGGAAAGGCTCAGACATGTTTGATCTGACAGGAAAGACTGCACTTGTGACCGGGGCGTCCGGCGGTATCGGCGGCGCGATCGCCAAGGCGCTCCACGGGGCGGGGGCGACGGTGGCGCTTTCTGGCACGCGGGTCGAACCGCTGGAGGCATTGGCGGCGGACCTGGGAGAGCGGGCGCATGTCCTGCCCTGCAACCTGAGCGATGCCGAGGCCGTGACTGCGCTGCCCAAGCAGGCGATCGAGGCGATGGGGTCGGTCGATATCCTCGTGAACAACGCGGGCATCACCCGCGACAACATCTTCATGCGCATGTCGGATGATGAGTGGCAGAGCGTGCTGGACGTGAACCTCACCTCGACCATGCGCCTGTGCAAGGGCGTGATCCGTCCGATGATGAAGGCGCGCTGGGGGCGGATCGTCAACATCTCGTCCATCGTCGGGGCGACGGGCAATCCGGGGCAGGCGAATTATGCCGCGTCGAAGGCGGGCATGGTGGGCATGTCAAAATCCATCGCTTACGAGGTGGCAAGCCGGGGTATCACCGTCAATTGCGTGGCGCCCGGTTTCATCACGACGGCGATGACCGACAAGCTGGACGACAGCCAGAAGGACGCGATCCTCGGCCAGGTGCCGATGGCGCGGATGGGGGAGGCCGAGGAGATCGCGGCAGCGGTCCTCTATCTGGCGAGCCCCGAGGCTGGCTATGTCACCGGCGCAACCCTGCATGTGAATGGCGGAATGGCCATGTACTGAGCCGCGCGGGCAGGCTCTGCGGGTCCTTTGACCCATCGGGCGCGAGCGAGCCGAAAGCGTTTGCGTCTTGTTCAAACTCTGCTATAGGCCAGCTTGATTTTCCGGAGGCTGCCCCATCTGGGTGCTGATCGGTTAGGGCCTCTCGGGGCCAGGAGCCGCCCCTCGGGGGCAAAGAAAATGCGGGCGCTCGGCCCGAAATGAACGTGAGGACCTGATATGAGCGACGTCGCAGACCGCGTACGCAAGATCGTTGTTGAGCACCTTGGTGTCGAAGAAGACAAGGTGACGGACAGCGCTTCCTTCATCGATGATCTTGGCGCCGACAGCCTCGACACCGTCGAGCTGGTTATGGCTTTCGAGGAAGAGTTCGGCATCGAGATCCCGGATGACGCCGCCGAGACCATCCAGACCTTTGGTGACGCGGTGAAGTTCATCTCCGAGGCCCAGTAAATTCGGTCGACAGACCAGCGAAGCGGCGCCCTTCGGGGCGCCGTTTTCGTTTGGGCCCTTGCGTTGCAGCGCGGTCACGCAACCGCGTTTTGCACAATGGGACATCCAACCCGATACTCTGTCTGATCGTTCTGGAAAGGACCTGAGACATGAGACGAGTTTGGGGATTGGCCCTCGCGGCGGCAGCGATTCTCCTGGCCGGTCAACTGGGGCTTTTTGCGCGGCTGGGTGCGCATCCGTTCTGGTCGGATTTCACCGCACCTGCGCTGGGCATCCTCGTGGGCGCAGCCGGATATTGTCTGGGCCTGTGGCGCAGGCGCACGGGCTTGATCACGATGATCGTCCTGCTGGTTGCGGCGGCCGCCGCGGCGCGGTTCGGCAAGCAGGTTTTTGCCGCCTCTTACGCCGAGAATGCGCTTGCCGGCGATTTCTGGTTCTTTGGGTGGATCGCTCTGTGCGGGGCCTTGGTCGCGCTTGTGGGGCTGATGCTGGACAGGTCGGTGTTCGATCGCCGTGATGCCTAGCCGCGACGGGCAAGCGACGGCTGTTCCGCGCCCCGAGATAGAGGTTCGATCCGGGTAATACGCTCCGAGCTGCGCGATCGACCGGCACCACTTGCCCCTCCGGCCCTGCACGGGGTATCAGGTCGGCGAGGAAGAGAGCAGCTTGGAGAGCCATCATGCGCCGCGTCGTTGTCACTGGACTGGGCCTTGTCACTCCGCTTGCCGATGGCGTGGAGGCCTCGTGGTCGCGTCTTCTGGACGGGCAATCGGGAGCCGGGACGATCGGAAGCTTTGATGCCAGTCATCTGGCAACCGATTATGCCTGCGAGGTCCCCCGCGGGGACGGCACCGATGGCACGTTCAATCCCGACACCTACATGGCGCCCAAGGATGCCCGGAAGGTCGATGATTTCATCCTGTATGGCGTGGCAGCCGCGCAGCAGGCGGTCACGGATTCGGGCTGGATGCCCGAGGACGAGGAAGGCCAGAACCGCACCGGAGTCTTGATCGGATCGGGGATCGGGGGGCTGAAATCCATTGCCGACACCGCGCTTCTTATCAAGGAAAAGGGCGCGCGGCGCGTGTCGCCGTTCTTTATCCCCGGGGCGCTGATCAACCTGATCTCGGGTCAGGTGAGCATCAAGTACGGCTTCAAGGGCCCGAACCATTCGGTGGTGACCGCCTGTTCGACGGGGGCTCATGCTATTGGCGATGCCAGCCGGATGATCAAGTACGGCGCGGCGGACGTGATGGTGGCCGGTGGGGCCGAGGCCGCGATCTGCGAGATCGGGATCGCCGGGTTCAACGCCTGCAAGGCCCTCTCGACCAAGCGCAGCGATGATCCCAAGGCCGCGAGCCGACCCTATGACATCGATCGCGACGGGTTCGTCATGGGCGAGGGCGCGGGCATCGTCGTTCTGGAAGAATACGAACACGCCAAGGCGCGCGGAGCCAAGATTTACGCCGAGGTGCTGGGTTACGGCATGTCGGGCGACGCCTATCACATCACCGCGCCATCCGAGGATGGCGACGGGGCCGAACGGTCGATGCGGGCAGCACTGGCCGATGCCGGGCTGGAGCCTGCAGCGATCGATTACATCAACGCACATGGCACATCGACCATGGCCGACGTGATCGAGCTGGGCGCGGTCGAGCGTATGATGGGCGACGCGGCCGGGAAGGTGACGATGTCCTCGACCAAGTCGATGACCGGACACCTTCTGGGGGCGGCAGGCGCGATCGAGGCGATCTTTTCGATCCTTGCGATCCGCGATCAGGTGGCGCCGCCCACGATCAACCTCGACAATCCGGCGGTCGAGAGCCCGATCGACCTTGCCCCGAATGCCAAGCGGGAACGTGAGGTGAAGGTGGCGCTGTCGAATTCCTTCGGCTTTGGCGGCACCAATGCGAGCGTCATCTTCGGAGCGACCGGCTGATGTGGCGTCATATCGCCTCCAACGCTCTGACGTTTCTGATCGTCGTCCTGTTTCTGCTGGCAGGGCTCGTGACGTGGGGTGTGAACAGCTATCAGGCCGAGGGCCCGCTGGAAGAGGCGATCTGTCTGCGCGTGGAAAGCGGTTCGAACATGCGCCGGGTCAGCGAACGGCTGGAATCGCAGGGCGCGATCTCGTCGGCGTCGATCTTCAGGCTGGGCGCGGATTATTCGGAAAAGTCGGCCGATCTGAAAGCCGGCAGTTTCCTGGTTCAGCCGGGTGCATCGATGGCCGAGATCGTCGATCAGGTAACCGCGTCTGGCGCGAGCACCTGCGGCACGCAGATTGTCTATACGATCGGTGTGGCCCGCACGATCGCCCGGGTGCGCGATCTGGATCCCGCGACCAGCGAGTTCGTGGAGATGGCCCGGTTCGAGCCCCTGTCGGAAGAACCGCCGGAGGCATACCTGTCGGCCAAGCAGGCGCCGGATACCGAGTTCAACATTCTTGTCGTCGAGGGCACGACCGTCTGGCAGGTGATCACCTCGCTGAACGCGTTGGATATCCTTGAAGGCGAGATCGAGGACTTGCCACCCGAGGGGATGCTGGCGCCAGATCAATACGAAGTTGCGCCGGGCACCGATGTCGAGACTCTGGTCAACCGGATGCTGGCCGCCCAGGCCGAACGGCTGGCCGATGCCTGGTCCAACCGGGTCGACGGCCTGCCGATCGAAACACCGGAGGAGGCGCTGATCCTCGCGTCGATCGTCGAGAAGGAAACGGGCGGCGTGGACGAGGTGCGCACGGTGGCAAGCGTGTTCGAGAACCGTCTTCGGCAGGGGATGCGGCTTCAGACGGACCCGACGGTCATCTATGGCGTGACGGGTGGCGAGGGCGTTCTTGGGCGCGGGTTGCGCCAGAGCGAGCTGCGCGCCGAGACGCCCTACAACACCTATGTCATTCAGGGCCTTCCGCCGACGCCCATCGCCAATCCGGGGCTGGCCAGCATCGAGGCCGTTCTGAACCCGGAGGAGACGGATTACATCTTCTTCGTGGCAAAGACGCTGGACCCGGCCGACGGGCATAATTTTGCGGTCACGCTCGAGGAGCATAATCGCAACGTCGCGGCCTACCGCGCGCTGGAGGCCGAGCGCGACAGCGCGAATTGATGGCAAGGCTCCGTTTGCGCTGACCGAAGCTTTTCAAGGACCGCTGCTGAACCGCTGAACCGATCCATGCCTTGGCTGAGCCAGGGACCGTTGCCCTGTGCGATCGTCGGCGACCGCGCGGTGGGGTCCGGATTCCTTAGACACTTCCAGTCAGTCTGATCGTCAATGACGGGTGCCGGCCAAGGCATTCGCGGGGTGGTCCATCGGGCCCCCGGAGGCAATGCGGGCGAGAGCAGATGACCGAAGACGACCTGACCGAGGACGCGCGGACCGACGATGCCGCGCGTTTGTATGACGAAAGCCTGATCCTTCTAACGAGTGTCAGCGGCACGCTTGCGGCTTTGCTGCGCCGCGTGAGCAAAGGTGATGCCACGGCGCTCAAGGAGCTGACGGCAAAGCAGGCGGAACTGGAATACGCGCTGAAGCGCGCCTTCGAGACGGAGCAAAGGTTCAATGACTGGAAAGCCAAGCAGGATCGATCTTCATGGTCCGACGAGATCGATTTCGAGACCGTACGATACGACATCGGGTGCCGCCTGGCTCGCCTCCGGTCCTGTTGCGAGGCAGACTGAGTTCCTTGACGGGCTGACCGAAGCGGAGCTTCGGGCCTTGCCCTACATGTTCGAGTTCTGGGCGCTGGAGCATCAGCTGCCGCCCGACGGCGACTGGCGGACGTGGATCATGCTGGGAGGCCGCGGCGCGGGCAAGACACGGGCGGGCGCGGAATGGGTGCGGGCGCATGTCGAAGGGTCGCGACCGGGTGATCCGGGCCGAGCCGCGCGCGTGGGCCTGATCGGCGAGACGCTTGATCAGGTGCGCGAGGTGATGGTTTTTGGCGAAAGCGGGATCATGGCGGCAACGCCGCCGGACCGTCGCCCGCAATGGATCGCGAGCAGGCGGATGCTGATCTGGCCCAACGGGGCGATGGCGCATGCCTTTTCGGCGCATGATCCGGACAGCCTGCGCGGGCCGCAATTCGATCTGGTCTGGGCCGATGAGCTGGCCAAGTGGAAAAGGGCTGACGAGGCGTGGAACATGATCCAGTTCTGCCTGCGTCTGGGGGACGACCCAAAGGCCTGTGTCACGACGACGCCACGCAACGTGGCCGCGCTGAAGACACTTCTTGATGCGCCGTCAACGGCGATCACGCAGGCGGCCACCAAGGCCAACCGTGCGAACCTGCCCGAGGCGTTCCTGCGCGAAGTGGAACGGCGCTATGCGGGCACCAGCCTCGGGATGCAGGAGCTGGACGGTGTGTTGCTGACCGAGCCCGAGGGCGCGCTCTGGACCGTGGAGACACTTGATGCGGCGCGCCGGGAGCGGCCGGAGCAGTTCGACCGGGTGATCGTCGCCGTCGATCCGCCGGTGACGGGCAAGTCCACCTCTGATGAATGCGGGATCGTGGTGGTGGGCATCGTTCAGGCGGGCGACCCGTCACAATGGGGCGCATGGGTGATCGAGGATGCGACCGTGGCGGGCAAGTCTCCTGTCGGCTGGGCGCAGGCGGCCGTGGATGCCTTTCATCGGCATGATGCCGACCGGGTTGTCGCCGAGGTCAACCAGGGCGGCGAGATGGTCGAGACGATCCTTCGGCAGGTCGCGCCGATGATCCCCTATCGGGGTGTTCATGCGAGCCGGTCGAAGGCCGCGCGGGCCGAGCCTGCGGCGGCGCTTTATGAGCAGCGTCGCGTACATCATCTGCGGGGGCTCGCGCAGCTTGAACAGCAGATGCTGATGATGACGCGGGCCGGTTTCGCCGGGCCGGGATCGCCGGACCGCGTGGATGCGCTTGTCTGGGCGCTTTACGAGGGGATCATAGAACCTGCGCGCAGCTGGAGCCGGCCCCGGATGCGCAGCCTCTAGGCCCCTGAGCGGTGTTGCGCGGGGCGGGGGCCACCGCGCGGGGCGGAAGGATCATCTTCAGGTCGATGCCCCATGATCCCCTCAGCACGACGAAACGCCCCCACGAGGCAACGAGGAGCACGGCATGTTCGGATTTGGCAAGCGCGGCGAGGCGGAGACCGAGGCGCCCACGGAAACCAAGGCATCGGCCGCCGGTCGGGTGATGGCATGGGGCGGAGCGGGGCGCGTGGCGTGGAGCCCGCGGGATACCGTATCGCTGACGCGGGCCGGATTCCTTGGCAATCCGGTGGGGTTTCGGGCGGTCCGGCTGATCGCGGAGGCCGCGGCGGCGTTGCCGCTGGTGATGCAGGATGCCGAGCAGCGCTATGAGGTGCACCCGCTGCTGGAACTTCTGGCGCGCCCGAACGGCGTGCAGGGACGGGCCGAGCTGCTGGAGGCGCTGTATGGGCAGATCCTGCTGAGCGGGAATGGCTATGTGGAGGCGGTGGGCGCCGCGGCGACGGAGACCGGCTTGCCGATCGAGCTGCATGTGCTGCGGTCGGACAGGATGTCGCTTGTGCCGGGGCAAGACGGCTGGCCGGTGGCCTATGAATACAACGTCGGCGGTCGCAAGCACCGGTTCAGCGTGGGCGATGGTGTGACGCCGGTTTGCCATATCCGGAGTTTTCATCCGCAGGATGACCACTACGGGTTTTCGCCGATCCAGGCGGCGGCGAGCGCGATTGACGTGCACAACGCCGCGTCGCGCTGGTCGAAGGCGCTGCTGGACAATGCGGCACGGCCGTCCGGGGCGATCGTCTATCGCGGCGCGGATGGGCAGGCCTCGATGAGCGCGGATCAATATGACCGGCTCTTGTCGGAGATGGAGACGCAGCATCAAGGCGCGCGGAATGCGGGGCGGCCGATGCTTCTAGAAGGCGGGCTGGACTGGAAGCCGATGGGCTTTTCTCCGTCGGACATGGAATTCCAGAAGACAAAGGAGGCCGCCGCCCGCGAGATCGCTCTCGCCTTTGGTGTGCCGCCGATGCTGTTGGGCATTCCTGGCGATGCGACCTATGCCAACTACCAGGAGGCGAACCGGGCATTCTATCGCCTGACGGTTCTGCCGCTGGCGAGCCGGGTTGTGAGCGCGCTGGCCGATTGGCTGAGCGATTTTCAGGGGCTGCGGTTCACGCTGAAGCCTGACCTGGATCAGGTTCCGGCACTGGCGCAGGAGCGCGACGCGCAATGGCGGCGGGTCAGTGATGCGGTCTTTCTCAGCATAGCGGAAAAGCGCGCGATCCTGGGCTTGCCGGCGCGGCAGGACGATACCGATGACGCATGACAAGCCGCGCCTGCCCGGGAATTTCGCCTGTGCGCCGGGCATGCGGATCGAGGCGCACGAGAGAGTGTCTGAGCTGCAATTCCGGCAGATGGCCGCGCAGCTGAGCCGGCTGGAACAGGTGATCGAGCGGCTGGAGCGGCGGTTGTGGCTGGCGGTCTATGGGGTGGCGGGCGTGATCCTTGCACAGGCGGTGCAATCGATCATGGCGGTGGCACCGTGAAGAAGGGGACGAGGATGGAACTGGAACATAAATTCGCCCGGCTGGGCGAGGATCTGACGGTTGCCGAGACGACTGAGGATGCTGTCGTGATCGAGGGCTATGCCTCGCTTTTCGGGCGCACGGACAAGGGGCGCGACGTGGTGGAGCCCGGGGCCTATGCGGCCTCGCTCCAGCGGTTGGGGGCCAAGGGCGACAAGGTTCGGATGCTCTGGCAGCATGATCCGACCCAGCCGATCGGCGTCTGGGACGAGGTGCGCGAGGATGCAACGGGCCTGTGGGTCCGAGGCCGTATCCTGACGACGATCACCAAGGGCCGGGAGGCCGCGGCACTTCTGGCGGCCAAGGCGATCGACGGGCTGTCGATCGGATATCGCACGATCCGGGCCCGCAAGGATGACACGGGGCTGCGGCGCCTGTCTGAGCTGGAGCTTTGGGAAGTGTCGCTTGTGACGTTCCCGATGCTTCCCGAGGCGCGGGTCGCGGCCAAGGGGGAGGACCCCGAGGCGATCGATCTTCGTGAACTGGCACACGTCTTCACCGAGGCGCGGGCCGAGCTGAACCGGGCGTGACGCCGCAGATGGCCTAACGTCTCACCCAAGAGAGGAACCTCGATGAGCAAGACCGAAGCGCAGGCTTCGGCCGGGGAAGATCTGTCTCCGGCACAGGAGCTGAAGGCCGCTGTCGCGGGCTTCATGAGCGACATCACCACCAAACTTCAACAGCAGGACGAACGCATGACCAGACTGGACCGAAAGAGCATGATCGCGGGTGCACGCCCCGCGCTGAGCCAGGGGGGCGCCATCGAGGCGCCGCATCAGAAGGCGTTTGCCGCCTATCTGCGCAGTGGCGACGATGATGCGCTGCGCGGGCTCGAGTTCGAGGGCAAGGCGATGAGTACCTCGGTCGCGGCGGATGGCGGCTATCTTGTCGATCCGCAGACGGCGGCCGAGATCCAGTCGGTTCTCAACGCCACGGCGTCGATCCGGGCGATCGCGAACGTGGTGAACGTGGACGCAACCTCCTATGATGTGCTGATCGATCACACCGAGATGGGATCGGGCTGGGCCACCGAGACGGCCGGCACGACCGAGACCGGCACGCCGACGATCGACCGCATCTCGATCCCGCTGCATGAGCTGTCGGCCCTGCCCAAGGTGTCGCAGCGTCTGCTGGATGACACGGCGTTCGACATCGAAAGCTGGCTGGCCGGACGGATCGCGGACAAGTTCGCCCGGTCCGAAGCTGCGGCCTTTGTCGCGGGCGACGGCGTCGACAAGCCGCGCGGCTTCCTCGATTATCCGCAGGTCGATGACGTGGTCTGGGCCTGGGGCAATATCGGGACGGTGCCGACCGGAACCGATGGCGATTTCAGCTCCATCGCCCCGGGCGATGCCATCATCGACCTCGTCTATTCGCTGGGTGCGGAATATCGCGCGGGTGCGAGTTTTGTCATGAATTCCAAGACTGCGGGCGCCGTGCGCAAGCTGAAGGATGCGGATGGGCGTTTCCTGTGGTCGGACGGTCTGGCCGCAGGCGAGCCTGCACGGCTCATGGGCTACCCGGTGCTGATCGCCGAGGACATGCCGGACATCGCGACCGGTTCGGTCGCCATCGCGTTCGGCAATTTCGCCGCCGGTTATACCGTGGCGCAGCGCCCGGACCTTCGGGTCCTGCGTGACCCGTTCTCGGCCAAACCGCATGTGCTGTTCTACGCGACCAAGCGCGTCGGCGGCGCCGTGAGCGATTTCGCGGCGATCAAGCTGCTGAAATTCGCGGTCAGCTGATCCGCCGATCCGGTGCCCGGCCCGTGAGGGGCCGGGCCCTTGGGCCGGGAAGATCCGGCCGGATGTCACAACGATATGCGGAGACATGGCATGATGTTGGTTGAGACGACCACGGTTCCGGAGGCCGCGCTCCCGTTGTCCGATTTCAAGGCGCATCTGCGTCAGGGCACCGGTTTCGGCGAAGACAACGTGCAGGACGCCGTACTCGTGAGTTTCCTTCGTGCCGCCATGTCGGCCATCGAGGGGCGCACGGGGCGGATCCTTCTTGAGCACGCGTTTTCCCTGAGACTGGACGAGTGGCGCCGGGCGGGGGAGATCGGCCTGCCCGTGGCGCCGGTCGCGAGCGTCGCGGCTTTTGAGATCGTGGGGCCCGATGGCAGCGTCACGGTGATCGATCCGGATGGATGGCGGCTTGTCCCGGACATGCAGGAGCCACGGGTGGTCATGCTGGGCGCGGCCTTGCCCACGCTGCCGACCGGTGGCCATGCGCGGCTCGCGTTCACGGCGGGACATGGTCCGGACTGGACTGACCTTCCGCCGGATCTGCGGCAGGCGGTGATGATGCTGGCTGCCCATTATTACGAATACCGCAATGATACGGGGCTGGACGCGGGCTGCATGCCATTCGGGGTGAGTGCCCTGACCGAGCGCTATCGCAAACTGCGCCTGTCGGCCGGAGGTGAGAGATGAGCCGCGTCCAGCCAAGGCTTGACCGTGCCCTCCTGCTTGAGACGCCGGAGCGCGTCCCCGACGGGGCTGGCGGGGTCACGGTGACCTGGGCGGCGCTGGGCACGCTTTGGGCGGAGCTGCGCCCGGGCGCCGGGCGGGAACGGTCGGGGCGGGCCACGACGGTCAGTCGCTCGCCCTGGCGGATCATCGTGCGCGGCGCACCGGTCGGCTCCGCCGCGCGGCCGCAGCCGGACCAGCGGTTCCGCGAGGGGCAGCGGATCTTTGCGATCCTTGCTGTGACCGAGGTCGATCCGACCGGGCGATACCTGATGTGCCATGCCGAAGAGGAGACGGTCGCATGAGCTACGGAGTATCGGCCGCACTTCAGGAGGCGGTCTATCAGCGGCTGGTCGGCGATGCCGCGCTTGGCGCGATCGTGGGTGACGCGATCTATGATGCGGTGCCGCAGGGCACGCTGCCGCCGATCTATGTCGTTCTGGGCGCCGAGCAGGTCACTGACCGGTCGGACCAGACGGGCCGCGGAGCGCGGCACGAGATGACGGTCAGCGTGATCACCGATCTTGCGAGTTTCGCGACGGCCAAGATCGCCGCGGGCGCGGTGTCGGACGCGCTGGGCGATGCCGCGATGACCCTCAGCCGCGGCAGCCTTGTCGCGATGAATTTCCACAAGGCCCGTGCCGTCAGACTGAGCGGCAGCGAAAAGCGTCAGATCGACGTGATTTTCCGGGCGTTGGTCGAGGACGACCCGACCGGGACCTGAACGGCGTCGCCGGCGGGGCCGGGGGCGAAACAGACAACCTCAAGAGCGGAGTGATGGCTATGGTGGCCCAGAACGGTAAGGACCTGCTGATCAAGATCGACATGACGGGTGACGGCCTCTTCGAGACGGTGGCCGGCCTGCGCGCGACCCGGATCAGTTTCAACGCGGAAACGGTCGATGTGACGAGCCTCGAGAGCGAGGGCGGCTGGCGGGAGCTTCTGTCGGGAGCCGGGGTCAAATCAGCTGCGATTTCGGGTTCCGGCGTGTTCAAGGACGCCGCGACCGATGAACGCGCGCGGCAGATTTTCTTCGATGGGGAGACGCCGGATTTCCAGGTGATCATCCCGGGCTTCGGCACCGTGGAGGGCGCGTTCCAGATCGCATCGGTCGAATATTCCGGATCGCACAACGGCGAGGCGACCTATGAGCTGGCGCTGGCCTCGGCCGGGGCGCTGAGCTTTGTGGCGTTTGCCTGATGGCCAATCCTCACGCCTCTGAAGTGGCCGTGGTGATCGACGGGGAGCGGCATGTCTGCAAGCTGACACTGGGGGCGCTGGCTGAACTGGAGGCGGCGCTGGGCGAGGACAGTCTTGTCGCGCTGGTCGAGCGGTTCGAGGCGGGGCGGATCTCGTCTCGGGACGTTCTGGCGCTGATCGTGGCGGGGCTCAGGGGCGGCGGCTGGACCGGCGCCACCGGCGATCTGCTCAGCGCAGAGATCGCGGGCGGGCCGGTTGCGGCGGCGACTGTGGCTGCCGAGTTGCTGGCGCGGGCCTTCGCGCCGCCGCCATGACCGATCGTGGCTTTGACTGGGCGGCGATGATGCGGATCGGGCTGCATCAGCTGCGCCTGAAACCCGCGGAATTCTGGGCGCTGACGCCACTGGAATTTCTGGTGTTGCTGGGTCTGGAGGGCGGCCCGCCGCCGATGGCACGGGCCAGGCTCGAGGAACTGAGCCGGGCCTATCCCGATGGCCGGACAGATTTGACGGAAGGAGACGGCGGATGACATCGGAAATCGAGGGGCTGGACGCGTTGGCCGAGGACGTGGACCAGCTGGAACAGGCTCTGGGCGACGTGTCGGGTATGACGAGCACTTTCACGACGCAATTGCAGGCCATGCGCGGTGCGCTGGGTCAGACCAACAATGACCTTGCCGGCCTGCAACGCGGGTTTTCAGGCGGGTTGCGCCGGGCCTTCGACGGGCTGATCCTCGACGGCCGCAGCCTGAGCGACACGCTGTCCTCGCTGAGCCGGTCGATGATCGACACGGCCTATTCGGCCGCGCTGCGCCCGATCACCAACCAGATCGGCGGCATCATGAGCCAGGGCTTCAATGCGCTGGTGGCGGGCATGTCACCCTTTGCACAAGGTGCGCCCTTTTCGCAGGGCCGGGTCATGCCCTTTGCCAAGGGCGGGGTCCTGTCGGGACCGGTCAGCTTTCCGATGCGGGGGGGAACCGGGCTGATGGGCGAGGCGGGGCCAGAAGCGATCATGCCACTGACGCGCGGGGCCGATGGCCGCCTCGGGGTTCAGGCACAGGGCGGCGGGACGATCCATGTCACCATGAACGTCACGACCCCCGACGTGGCCGGGTTCCAGCGCAGCCAGTCGCAGATCGCTGCACAGATGGCCCGCGCCTTGGGCCGCGGTCAGCGCAACAGGTAGGAGGGCACCGCAATGGCATTCCACGAAATCAGGTTTCCCGCGTCGCTCAGCTTTGGCTCGATGGGCGGGCCGGAGCGTCGGACGGAGATCGTGACGCTGGCCAACGGCTATGAGGAGCGCAACAGCCCTTGGGCGCATTCGCGCAGGCGCTATGACGCAGGAATGGGATTGCGGAGCCTCGATGACGTGGGGCTGCTGATCGCGTTCTTCGAGGCGCGGCAAGGGCAGCTCAACGGGTTTCGGTGGAAGGACTGGGCCGATTTCAAGTCTGGCCCGTCGTCGGATGCGGTCTCGGCCACGGATCAGCTGATCGGCGAAGGCGACGAGGCGCAGGACGTCTTTCAGCTGGTCAAGCGCTATGTGTCGGGTCAGCAATCCTATTCCCGCCCGATCGCAAAGCCGGTCGAGGGCTCTGTCCGGGTGGCCGTGGGGGGCGACGTCAAACAGGACGGGATCGACTACACGGTCGATATTTCGACGGGCCTTGTCACCTTTGCGCATCCGCCCGATGTGGGGGCCGAGGTGCGCGCGGGGTTCGAATTCGATGTGCCGGTGCGGTTCGATACCGACCGAATCCAGACATCCGTCGCGTCGTTCAAGGCCGGTGACGTGCCGAGCGTGCCGGTGTTGGAGATCCGGGTATGACCGCGCTGGACACCCATCTTGCCACCGGGGCGACCAGCCTGTGCCGTTGTTGGGCAGTGATCCGGCGCGATGGCGTGGCGCTGGGGTTCACGGATCATGACCGGAACCTTGCGTTCGAAGGGATCGACTTTGTCGCCGATAGCGGGATGACGGCGCGGAGTTTCGTGCAGGGCACCGGGCTGTCGGTCGACAACAGCGAGGCGCTGGGCGTGCTTTCGGACAGTTCGATCACCGATGCGGCGATCGAGCAGGGGCGCTTTGACGGGGCCGAGGTGATCTTCTGGCTGGTCAACTGGCGCGACCCGAACCTCAGGTCCGAGCGGTTCCGGGGCACACTCGGCGAGATCCGGCGAGGCGGTGGCGCCTTCGAGACAGAGTTGCGCGGATTGGCCGAGCCGCTGAACAGGCCCGGGGGGCGTGTCTATCAGCGGATGTGCAGCGCGATCCTGGGTGATCGCGCCTGCGGCTTTGATCTGAATTCCGAAGGGTTCAGCGTCGATGTCGTCATCGAGGCGGCCCAGCGATCGCAGAAATTCGTCATCCCGGCGCAATCCGTGCTTGAGGAACGATGGTTCGAGCGTGGCCGGCTGATCGTTCAGAGCGGAGCGGGCGCGGGCCTTGTGGGTATCGTGAAGACAGATATCACGATGCCAGATGGCCGCCGGCAGATCGATCTTTGGGATCCGATCCCGGCAACGGTGGTGGCGGGAGACGCGATACGCATTGAACCCGGATGCGACAAGCGCACCCAGACATGTCAGAATAAATTCAATAATTTCATAAACTTTCAGGGCTTTCCTCATGTTCCGGGTGAGGATTGGCTGATCCGCATCCCGGTGGCAGCAGCGGATGCCGGCGGAAGCGGGTCGGCATGAGCCGGGTCGTTCAGGCGGCGCGCGGCTGGATCGGGACGCCCTACCTGCACGGGGCCTCGGTTCGCGGTGCGGGCTGTGATTGCCTTGGCCTGTTGCGCGGCATCTGGCGCGAGCTGGGAGGCTGTGAGCCCGAACCCGTGCCTGTCTATGGTGCTGATTGGGCCGAGACCGGCGGTGTGGAACGGCTTGTTCAGGCGGCCGAGCGGCATCTGAGACGAGTGCAGACCGAAGAGGCCGGGCAGCTTGTCCTGTTTCGGCTGCGACGCGGTGCGGTGGCCAAGCATGTGGGTATCCAATCGCGTGTGGGGCCAGAGGCTGCATTCATCCACGCCTATTCCGGGCATGGCGTGGTCGAAAGCGCGCTGACCGCGCCGTGGCGGCGCCGGATCGCTGCGCGTTTTGATCTTGAAGAAAGGATCGGCTGATCATGGCGACGATAGTACTTTCCGCCGCGGGCATGGCGTTGGGCGGCAGCATCGGGGGATCGTTGCTTGGTCTGTCAGGAGCGACGATCGGACGGGCCACGGGCGCTGTGATCGGCCGGGTGCTCGACCAGAAGCTTCTGGGTGCGGGCAGCGACGCGGTCGATATGGGTCGGGTCGACCGGTTTCGTCTGACAGGGGCCAGCGAGGGCAGCCCGATCAGCCAGCTTTACGGGCGGATGCGCCTGTCGGGACAGGTGATCTGGGCCTCGGATTTCGTCGAGATTGCCTCGGGCAGCGGCGGCAAGGGAACGGCGTCGGGCACCGGCTACAGCTACAGTGTCTCCGTGGCGATCGCGCTGTGCCGTGGGCGGATCACGAGCGTGGGGCGCATCTGGGCGGATGGACAGGAGATCGCGACCGATGCTCTGAACATGCAGCTTTACGACGGGTCGGATCTGCAGATGCCTGACCCCAAGATGGAGGCCATCGAAGGCGCGGGCAATGTGCCGGCCTATCGCGGCATGGCCTATGTGGTGTTCGAGGATCTGGACCTTGGTCCCTTTGGCAACCGGATGCCGCAGTTTTCATTCGAGGTCTTCCGCCCGGCGGAACGGAAGGAGCCCGCCGAGGCCGAGGATATCGCGCAGCTTGTCAACGGGGTATGTCTGATCCCGGGGACGGGGGAATATGCGCTTGCCTCGCAGCCGGTCTATCTGAGCGAGACCTATGGACAGCAGGTGCCGGTGAACCTGAACGCGCCCGGTGGAGGGACGGATTTCGACACGTCCCTGACGGCCCTGACAGAGGAACTGCCCGCCTGCCGGTCGGTCGTGATGGTGGTGTCGTGGTTCGGCGACGATCTGCGGGCCGGATCCTGCACGATCCGGCCGAAGGTTGAGCAGGGAACCGTCGATTCCGACGCGATGCCATGGCGCGTGAGCGGTTTGACCCGGGCCGGCGCGCAGGAGGTGCCGCAGATCGACGGGCGGCCCATATATGGTGGAACGACCGCGGATGCCGCGGTGATCGAGGGCATCCGGGCGATCCGGGACCGGGGGCTCGATGTCGTCTATTATCCGTTCATCCTGATGGATCAGGTCGACGGCAATGGCTTGCCCGACCCGTGGACGGGCCAGACGGGGCAGGCTCCGCTTCCCTGGCGGGGGCGGATCACCACCTCGCTTGCGCCGGGCGTGACCGGAAGCCCCGACGGCACGGCGGCGGCCGAGGCCGAGGTAGCGGCCTTTTTCGGCACGGCCACCGCGGGCGATTTCACCGTCGAGGGGGAGCGGGTCGATTATGTCGGGCCGGAGGAATGGTCAAAGCGCCGTTTCATCCTGCATCAGGCGCATCTATGTGCTGCGGCGGGCGGGGTCGAGGCGTTCTGTATCGGATCGGAGATGCGCTCGCTCACTCAGATCCGGGGGGCGGACAACAGCTTTCCGGCGGTGGCGCAGATGATCGCCCTGGCGGCAGAATGTCGCGCGATCCTCGGCCCCGATTGCCGGATCGGCTATGCGGCCGACTGGTCCGAATATCATGGCTATCAACCGGACGGGACGGGGGACAAGTTGTTTCACCTCGATCCGCTTTGGGCCGATCCGAACATCGATTTCATCGGGATCGACAACTACATGCCCTTGTCGGACTGGCGCGACGGGGAAGATCACCTCGATGCCGGAGCGGGATCGATTTATGACCTTGATTATCTCGGCGCCAATGTCGCGGGCGGCGAGGGGTATGACTGGTTCTATCACAGCCCCGAGGCGCGTGACGCGCAGATCCGCACGCCGATCACCGATGGTGATGGCGAGGAATGGGTCTGGCGCTACAAGGATCTGAAGGGCTGGTGGTCGAACCCGCATCACGACCGGATCGGAGGCGTCCGAGCGTCCCAGCCTACGGCATGGGTGCCACAATCGAAGCCGATCTGGTTCACCGAACTGGGGTGTGCCGCAATTGACAAGGGGACGAACCAGCCCAACAAGTTTCTAGATCCGAAATCGTCGGAAAGCGCGTTGCCCCATTACTCCAACGGGTTGCGGGACGATTACATCCAGATGCAATACCTGCGCGCAGTGCATGGTCATTTCTCGGACGTCGAGGCGAATCCGGTGTCGGAGGAATATGGGGGGCGCATGGTCGACATGTCGCGGGCCCATGTCTGGGCGTGGGATGCGCGGCCCTTTCCGGCATTTCCACAGAATTCGGAGACGTGGTCGGATGGTGACAATTACGACAGGGGGCATTGGCTCAACGGGCGGTCAAGCTCGCGGTCTCTGGGGTCGGTGGTCGCGGATATCTGCGCCCGTGCCGGTGTGACCCGGATCGATGTGAGCGCGCTTCATGGCGTTGTCCGGGGTTATCGGATCGACGACACCGATACCGCCCGTTCTGCATTGCAGGTCTTGATGCTGGCCTATGGGTTCGACGCGATGGAACGGGACGGCGTTCTGGTCTTTCGCAACCGGGACGGGCTGGAGGATCACGAGATCGATCCCGGCACCATGGTTCATGCCGGCGACGGAGCACCGACGCTCGAGATCAGTCGGGCGCCATCGGCGGAAACCGTGGGCACGGTGCGGTTGTCGTTCGTCGAGGCCGAGGGCGATTACGACATGCGCGCCTCGGAAGCGGTCTTTCCCGATGACGCGATTTCGACCACGACGCAGACCGAGCTTCCGCTTGCATTGACCAGCGGCGAAGGACGGCAGATCGCGGAACGCTGGCTTGCCGAGGCGCGCGTTGCCCGGGATACGGCGAGCTTTGCGCTGCCGCCCTCGGCGCTTGGGGTCGGGGCGGGGGACGTGGTGCGTTTCGGGGGCGATCCCGACGGGCCGCTCTGGCGGGTCGACCGGGTGGAGACGGGAACGTCCCAGACGGTGGAGGCGGTCCGGGTGGAGCCGGAAAGCTACCGTCCGCATGACGCCGCCCATGAGGAGACGAGCCTGCGCCCCTTTACGCCGCCCGTTCCGGTCGAAGCGCTGTTCATGGACCTGCCTCTCCTGAAGGGCGACGAGGCGCCCCATGCGCCGCATGTGGCGATGACCTCCGCGCCCTGGCCCGGCGGCGTGTCACTCTATTCTGCGCCACAAGACAGCGGCTATGTGCTCAACCGCGCGATCCCCGTGCCCTCGGTGGCGGGCACCACGATGAGCGTTCTCGATCCCGCGCCGGGTGGCCGATGGGACAGGGGGCCGGCGCTGCGCGTCAGGCTGGTGTCCGGCAGCCTCCGGACGGTGAGCCCGATGGAGGTTCTGGCGGGGATTAATGCCGCCGCAATCGGAGCGGGCGATGGCGAGAATTGGGAAGTCTTTCAATTCGCGCAGGCCACGATTGTCGAGCCCGGTGTCTATGACTTGAGCCTGCGTCTGCGGGGACAGGCAGGGACGGATGGCGCCGTCGTGGGCGGCTGGCCCGAAGGCAGCCTGTTTGTCCTTCTGGACGGGACGCCGGAGCAGATCGATCTGGCATCGTCTGCACGCGATCTCGGTCGGTTCTACCGGTTCGGACCGGCGCAGCGGGCCATTGACGACAGCACCTACAAGACCCGGGAACTGGCCTTCCGGGGGATCGGTCTCCGGCCGTATTCGGTGGTGCATCCCAGGGTGCGGATCTTGTCGGGGGGCGATCAGAGGCTGAGCTGGGTCAGGCGAACCCGCATCGACGGCGACAATTGGAGCCCGCCGGAGGCGCCGTTGGGCGAGGTGAGCGAACGCTATACGATCCGGGTCAGCGTGGATGGCGTTCTGCGCCGCACGGCCGATGTGAGCGAGCCGGAATGGACCTATAGCGCGGCGATGCGGGCGGCGGATGGCGAGGGGGTCCGCGTGGCGGAAGTGGCGCAGCTGTCCGACAGTTTCGGGCCGGGGCCCTATCGCACATTTGCGCTGGATTGAGAGATGCGGCCTTTGTTGCCAGGCGAGCTGGACGTTGCCGCGCGCGCTCTTCTGACGGTTCCGATGCCTGAACGGCCCGCGCAGATCGCGCGGATTATCGAACGTGCACAGCGCGCCGAGAGATACCATCGCGCGACGGGCCGGTTTCATCCGGGTGACGGCAATGGCAGCCTAGCGTCTGCGGCGCGAAAGCGCGGTGTCCTTCCCGCCCGGACGGTTTGCGACGGGGCCTACCTTGCTGCGCTGAAATGCGTTCTCGATGCGCTGCTCGAGATTGAAGCCGGGGAAATACGCCCGCGCCCTTGAGGCTCCATACGGGAGGCATATGTCCCCATCACGAAAATGATCTTTGCCCGAGCCGCCGACAACCGGTAGGATGCGGCGCAATGATGGAGGCCCGCATGGCACAGATGAGACCCAAGTTGCGCAATATCGATCCCGTCTGGGATCGTATTTGCGAAGAGGCCGAAGCCGCGATCGCGGCAGAACCCCTGATGGGCGGGCTGATCCATTCAGGAATCCTTCACCATGCGAGTTTCGAGCGGGCGCTGGCCTACCGGCTGTCGCTCAAGCTGGCTTCGGGCGAGATGTCGGAGCAGATCCTGCGCGAGATCGCGGACGAGGCCTACCGGACCGACCCCTGGCTGGCCGAGGCGGCGCGCGCCGACCTTGCCGCGATTTTTGAACGCGATCCCGCCTGCCACCGGTTGATGCAGCCCTTGTTGTATTTCAAGGGGTTCCAGGCGGTGCAATCCTATCGGCTGGGGCATTCGCTGTGGCGGGCCGGGCGGCGCGACCTTGCCTATTTCATGCAGATGCGGGTGAGCGAGATGTTCGGTGTCGACATTCATCCCGCCGCGCGGATCGGGAAGGGCATCATGATCGACCATGCCCATTCCATCGTTATCGGTGAGACCGCGGTGGTGGGGGACAATGTCTCGATGCTGCATTCGGTCACGCTTGGCGGGACCGGCAAGGAGGAAGAGGATCGTCACCCCAAGATCGGAGACGGTGTCCTGATCGGGGCTGGAGCGAAGGTGCTCGGCAATATCAAGGTTGGCCATTGCTCGCGCATTGCAGCCGGATCGGTCGTTCTGCACGAAGTGCCGCCCTGCAAGACAGTGGCGGGCGTGCCGGCCAAGATCGTGGGCGAGGCGGGCTGCGATCAGCCCTCGGTCGCGATGGATCAGCTGTTGGGAGTGCGCGGCGGAGACTGAACCGAAGCCGGTTCACCGGACGCGACTTTGATGCTTCATATAGAAAAGGGCCCGTGGCGAGGTTGTTCGCCACGGGCCCTTTTTCTTTCCGGTGGTGCCCCTGTCAGGCCAGCATCGTTAGCGGGGACTCGAGGTTCTGTTTGATCGCCTCGAGAAGACGGGCGCCCAGTGCACCGTCGATGACCCGGTGATCGACCGACAGTGTCACGGACATCACCGTGGCGACCGCCAGTTCGCCGTCTTCGCCGACGACAGGCTTTTTCACCCCGGCGCCCACGGCGAGGATCGCGCCATGGGGCGGGTTGATGACCGCGTCGAAATTCTCGATCCCGAACATGCCGAGATTGGAGATCGCGAAGCTGCCGCCCTGGTATTCATGGGGCGCAAGCTTGCGGTCGCGGGCACGGGCCGCGAGGTCTTTCATCTCGGTCGAGAGTGCCGAGAGCGATTTCATCTCGGCATCCTGAAGAACGGGGGTGAAGAGGCCACCTTCGATGGCGACCGCGACGGCCACGTCCGATGACAGAAGCTTGAGGATCCGGTCGCCGGCCCAGACGGCATTGGCCTCGGGCACTTCCTGAAGCGCCAATGCACAGGCCTTGATGATGAAATCGTTGACCGACAGCTTGATGCCCTTGGGTTCCAGCTGCTTGTTCAGCTGGCTGCGGAATTTCAGAAGCGCGTCCAGATGGATGTCCCGGCGCAGGTAGAAATGCGGGATCGATTGCTTGGCCTCGGTCAGGCGCGCGGCGATTGTCTTGCGCATCCCGTCGAGCTTGATTTCCTCGATCTGGCGACCTTCGTACATCTTGATGACGGTCTCGGCAGAGGGGCCGGAGGCCATCGCCGGGGCAGGGGCGGCAGAGGGCGCCGGGGCCTCGCTCTTGGCGGGGGCGGCAGCCTTGGGAGCGGCTGTGGCACCTTCGACGTCGGCCTTGACGATCCGGCCCTTGGGGCCCGATCCGGTCAGGCCGGCAAGGTCGATCCCCTTGTCAGCGGCGATGCGCCGGGCGAGGGGTGAGGCGAAGACGCGGTCACCCTTCGCCGTCGTCGGGGCGGGCGGTGCTGCTTGCGCCGGGGCCTCGGGTTTGGACGGGGTCTCGGCCGCGGCGGGCGCGGCGTCTGCGGCGGCCGGTGGCGCGGCGTCGCCCGACGAGGCACTCGACATGTCTTCGCCCTCTTCGCCGATCAGCGCGATGGGCGTGTTGACCTTCACGCCCTCGGTGCCTTCGGCCACCAGCAGCTTGCCGATCACGCCTTCTTCGACGGCTTCGAATTCCATCGTCGCCTTGTCGGTTTCGATTTCGGCCAGCAGGTCACCGGAGGAGACGGTGTCGCCCTCCTTGACCAGCCATTTCGCAAGTGTGCCTTCCTCCATCGTCGGAGACAGCGCGGGCATCAGGATTTCCGTTGGCATCGCGAGCGCTCCTTACCGGTAGGTGACTTGTTTCACCGCGGCGATGACTTCGTCCGTCGTCACCAGGGCGAGTTTTTCGAGATTGGCGGCGTAGGGCATCGGCACGTCCTTGCCGGTGCAGTTGATCACCGGTGCATCGAGCCAGTCGAAGGCTTCCTGCATGATGACCGAACTGATGTAGCTGCCCACCGAACCCTGCGGCCAGCCTTCTTCGACCGTCACGCAGCGGTTGGTCTTCTGAACCGAGGCCAGGATCGTCTCGGTATCCATCGGACGCAGGGTCCGCAGGTCGATCACCTCGGCGTCGATCCCGTCTTCGGCCAGCTTGTCCGCGGCTTCGAGAGCATAGGTCATGCCGATCCCGAAGCTGACGATGGTGACGTCAGAGCCTTCGCGGGCGATGCGGGCCTTGCCGAAGGGCACGGTGTAGTCGTCCAGAACCGGAACCTCGAAGGACCGGCCATAGAGAATCTCGTTCTCGAGGAAGATCACCGGGTTCGGGTCGCGGATGGCCGTCTTCATCAGGCCTTTGTAGTCGGCGGCGGTGTAGGGCATCGCCACTTTCAGCCCCGGCACCTGCATGAACCATGCGGCATAATCCTGGCTGTGCTGGGCGCCGACCCGTGCGGCGGCGCCATTGGGGCCCCGAAAGACCATGGGCGCGCCCATCTGACCGCCCGACATATAGAGCGTCTTGGCGGCGGAGTTGATGATCTGGTCCATCGCTTGCATGGCGAAGTTGAAGGTCATGAATTCGACGATGGGGCGCAGGCCCCCGAAGGCAGCACCGACCGCGATCCCGGCAAAGCCATGTTCGGTGATCGGCGTGTCGATCACGCGCTTGGCGCCGAATTCATCCAGCAGGCCCTGGCTAATCTTGTAGGCGCCCTGATATTCGGCGACCTCTTCACCCATCAGGTAGACACTGCCATCGCGGCGCATCTCTTCGGCCATCGCGTCACGAAGCGCCTCGCGCACGGTCTGCGATTTCATCTCTGTGCCCTCGGGCCAGTCGGGGGATCGGTCGGGTTTCGGTGCCACGGATGCCGGGGCCGAGGCCATGGGCGCGTCCGCTGGCGGGGCCTTGTCGTCCGCCGCGTCGGCGTCTTGCGGCGCTTCATCAGAGGGCGCGGTCGCTGCCTCGCCAGAGGCGGACATGTCCTCGCCCTCTTCGCCGATGACGGCGATGGGGGTGTTCACCTTGACGCCTTCGGTGCCTTCGGCCACGAGCAACTTGCCGATGACGCCCTCTTCGACGGCCTCGAATTCCATCGTGGCCTTGTCGGTTTCGATTTCGGCCAGGATGTCGCCGGAGGCGACGCTGTCGCCTTCCTTCACGAGCCACTTGGCCAGCGTGCCTTCTTCCATGGTGGGCGAGAGGGCGGGCATGAGAATTTCGGTCGCCATGGCTCAGGCCTCCTGCGGAACTTCGGTGGCGTAGATATCGGTCCAGAGCTCTTCGAGCGCGGGCTCCGGGCTTTCCTTGGAGAATTCGGCCGCCTCGTTCACGACCTCCTTGATCTCCTTGTCGATGGCCTTGAGGTCATCTTCGCTGGCATGTTTGCCGGTCAGGAGAAGCTGACGCACATTCTCGATCGGGTCGCGCTCCTCGCGCATCTTCTGGACTTCTTCGCGGGTGCGGTACTTGGCCGGGTCCGACATCGAATGGCCACGATAGCGGTAGGTCTTGACCTCGAGGATGTAGGGGCCCTTGCCCGCGCGGCAGTGTTCGACCGCGCGTTGGCCGGCTTCCTTGACGGCCAGCACGTCCATCCCGTCGACTTCCTCGCCGGGGATGCCATAGGCCGCGCCGCGTTCCCAAAGGGAGGGCGACTTGGTCGAGCGTTTCACGCTCGTGCCCATGGCATATTGGTTGTTCTCGATCACGAAGACGACGGGCAGGTCCCACAGCTCGGCCATGTTATAGGTTTCGTAGACCTGGCCCTGGTTGGCGGCGCCGTCCCCGAAATAGGTGAACGTCACGCGGCCGTTCTCTTTATACTTGTCGGCGAAGGCGAGGCCGGCCCCGATCGGCACCTGCGCCGCGACGATGCCGTGGCCGCCGTAGAAATGCTTCTCTTTCGAGAACATGTGCATCGAGCCGCCCTTGCCCTTGGAATAGCCACCCTCGCGGCCCGTCAGCTCGGCCATGACGCCCTTTGGGTCCATTCCGCAGGCCAGCATATGGCCGTGATCGCGATAGGACGTGACGCGCTTGTCACCTTCTTCGGCCGCGGCCTCGAGGCCCACGACGACGGCTTCCTGCCCGATGTAGAGGTGGCAGAAGCCGCCGATCAGGCCCATGCCATACAGCTGGCCTGCCTTTTCCTCGAACCGACGGATGAGAAGCATCTCGCGGTAATAATTCATCAACTCGTCCGCAGACACGTTGGGTTTGGCGGATGCTTTGGGGGCGGCTTTTCTTGCGGCCATGGGCTCCGGCTCCTCCCTCTCCAGAAAATGGTTTAGTGTTAAACATTCTCATAACGCACTTTTGCGCTGGAAGGTAGGGCCATTGTGCAAGGCCGGGCAGCAGCCAGTGCATGGCTGATTTCAGGGAGGTTTAACTCTGGGAAATGCTTCCGCGGGAGCGGCGGGATCAGCGGATCACGATCTCGTCGCTGCGGATCAGGCCCAGAACGTCGCGGGCCTGTTCATCGAGAAGATCGAGATCGAGATATTCGTCGGACAGCCGCCGCGTGAGGTTTTCAAGCCGCGCGACCTCGGTCTGCAGGAGCGCAAGTTCCTGCCGCAGCTGCGCGGCCTCGGCATCCAGTTCGGCCCGGCGAAACACCCCGTAGTCGCCCTGCACGGCGGCAAAGGCGAAATAAAGCCCCAAAAGGAGCATCATTCCCAAAAACAGGACGGAGCCCAGGGCGGGCCGGTTGCGACGGGTCATCGATCTGCCTCATGCGCCACCTCTGACGGGTGGTGATATCGCAGAATCGCATATCCGATTCGTTTTGTGAATCCCTATTGTTACTGGAATTCGGGATAGAGCAGTTGCAGATCGGTCTCGAATTCGCCGGCCACGTCGCGGCAATCGGTCGGATCGAGGGCAGCATCGGCGCTCGCGGTTCGGCAGAGCGTCGCCACGAAGGAGCCCGCGATCTCGCCGTAAAGACCGTCGCGGCGGCTGAGCGTGGAGACATTCAGAAGGGCGGTCTCTGTGCTGCGATAGCCGGGTCCGTCAGGCGCCTCGGTCTCGTGCAGCGTGATGATCGGTCCGGTGGCGGGCCCGGGGACCGGGCCATTGGGCAGCGTCGCCTCGATCGTGATCCGCCCGGCCCGTGCGCCGTCCGTTCCGGGCGGATAGGCCATGACAATCAGAACGAACCTGCCGTCGTCGCCTTGGATCGACGCCGTGGCGTCGGGTGCGCCGACCGAAAAATCGAGCGTCTCCCATGCCTCGGGCGCGCCGCCGACAAAGCCGGTGACCGACCCGATGACCGAACCGCGCGAGTCGTCGGGGAGTAGCATCTGGCCGGGCTGAGTCGCGGGTGGGGGGCCGGACCCGCAACTGGCCAATGCCAGAAGCACGCAGACCGCGGCAGCGCCCCTGAAGGCAGGGCGGTCAGCCCGCGACAGAGGCATCGTAGATGCTCTGGATGGCGGCATCGAGGGCCGCGTCGAATTCGGCATCCGATTGCTGCGCCGACAGGCCTTCGGTCAAACCACGAGAGAAGCTGGCGATCACACCTGCATTCTGCGCCAGAAGTGCGTTGGCCTCGTCGCGGGAATAGCCGCCCGACAGCGCCACGACCCGCATCACCCGGTCATGCGCCACAAGTGGCGCGTAATGGTTGGCATGGGTCGGCAGGCTGAGTTTCAGCATGATCTGTGCATCGCCGGGCATCGCATCAAGTTGGGCCATGATCTCGTCCAGAAGCATCGCCTCTGCCTCGGCCTTGTCGGCGATGGTGATCGTGACCTCGGGCTCGAGGATCGGGATCAACCCGTGGCCGAGGATCTGCTGGCCGATCTCGAACTGCTGTGCGACGTTGGCCTTGATGCCGGCCCGGTCGGCCGCGCCGATGACAGACCGCATCTTGGTGCCGAACACGCCGTGACCCACAGCACGTTTGAGAAGACCGTCGAGATCGCCCATCGATTTCATCAGCTGGACGCCGTTTTCCGCGGCCTCCAGACCCTTGTCCACCTTGAGGAAGGGGACGACCTGCTTGTCCTCCCACAGGAAATGCGAGGATGTCTTGCCGCCGATGTCGCGGTCCATCGTCATCTCGAACAGGATCGCACCGACGATCCGGTCACCGCCAAAGGCCGGCGACATCACGATGCGTGACCGCATCTCGTGGATCAGGTCGAACATCTGATCTTCGGAGGAATAGGCATCCTCCTCGATTCCATACAGACTTAGCGCCTTGGGCGTGGAGCCGCCCGATTGGTCGAGTGCCGCGATAAAGCCCTTGCCTTCGCGAACCTTCGTCACCTGCGCTGCATCTGCCATGATCGTCTCCATCGTGAATACCGGTTGAGGTCGGTTTAGGGGCTGGGCCGGTTGGCCGCAATCGTGTGAACGCTAACGGGTGCGCGGTTTATCCCAAAGCCGCAACGCCGGGGAGGGTCTTGCCTTCCATCCATTCAAGAAAGGCGCCGCCCGCGGTCGAGATATAGCTGAAGTCATCCGCATGACCTGCCTTGTTGATCGCCGCCACCGTGTCGCCGCCCCCCGCGACCGAGATCAGATCGCCCGCGCCGGTCTGCTCGGCGATGCAATCCAGCATCGCCGAGGTTGCCATGTGATAGGGGGGCAGTTCGAACACGCCCAGCGGGCCGTTCATAATCAGCGTCTTCGACGCGGTGATCACTTCGGCGATCTTCTCGACGGTCCGGGGGCCGGCATCGAGGATCATCTGGTCGTCGGGGCAGTCCGAGACATCGACATAGGTCGCGCTCTCGGCAGCCTCGAAAGCGGGGGAGATCGCGATATCGACCGGCAGGATGATTTCGCATCCCTTGCGGTCCGCGTCGGCAAGGATCTGCCGCGCGGTGTCGGCCATGTCATGTTCGGCCAGCGAGGTGCCGACATTGACGCCCTGGGCTGCCAGAAACGTGTTCGCCATGCCGCCCCCGATCACGAGGTAGTCGGTCTTGTCCAGAAGGTTCGACAGCAGATCCAGCTTGGTCGAGACCTTGGCCCCACCCACCACGGCCGTCAGCGGGCGCTCGGGATTGCCGAGAGCTTTCTCGAGCGCGCCCAGCTCTTCGGCCATGAGCCGCCCGGCGCAGGAGGGCAGTAGATGCGCGACCCCTTCGGTCGAGGCATGGGCCCGGTGCGCGGCCGAAAACGCGTCGTTGCAATAGACATCGCCCAGCGAGGCAAGGAACTGCGCCATCTGCGGGTCGTTGGCCTCCTCCATCGGGGAGAAGCGGGTATTTTCGACAAGGATCACCGCGTCGGGGGCCTGTGCGTCGATGAATTCGCGGCTGGGCCGCTCGACAAAGATCACCTCTGTGCCGAAGGCGTCTTCCAGCGCGGGGACAAGTTGCGACAGCGACATCTCGGGAACGGGCTTGCCCTTTGGTCGGCCGAAATGGGCCAGAAGGATCGGTGAGCCGCCCTTGGCGCGAATGTCCCGGATCGTCGGCGTGGTCCTCTCGATCCGGCTGGCGTCCGTGACCTTGCCATCCTTCAGGGGCACGTTGATATCCACGCGAACCAGCACACGCTTGCCTGCAAGGTCCATGTCGTCCAGCGATTTCCAGCCCATCCGAAGCCCTCCTGTCACAATACTGAGGCCTTCGTGACGGCGGGGCGGCCCCACGTCAAGCACCCGGCTTGGCTTTCCCCGTCAACCTGCCTAGGTTGACCCGAATTTCGAGCAAAGGAGGGCCAGATGGCCGAAATCAAGGACCCGGAAAACACGATCCTGATGGAACTCAAGGACGGTCAGGTCGTCATCGAACTGCTGCCCGACGTGGCCCCGGAACATTGCGCCCGCATGAAAGAGCTGGCCCGGTCCGGCGCCTATGACAATGTTTGCTTTCACCGCGTGATCGACGGCTTCATGGCGCAGACGGGCGACGTTGCGCATGGCAACATGGAAGGCGATTTCAACATCGGCCGCGCCGGCACAGGCGGGTCCGACCTGCCCGATCTGCCGGCCGAATTTTCCAAGCTGCCTCATGATCGCGGCACGCTGGGTGCGGCGCGTTCGGCCAATCCGAATTCCGCCAATTCGCAGTTCTTCATCAACTTCAAGGACAACCATTTCCTCAACGGTCAATACACCGTCTATGGCCGCGTGATTTCGGGGATGGAGCATGTGGACGCGATCACCCGGGGCGAGCCGCCGATGGCGCCCGACCGGATGGTTTCGGTCAAGGTGGCCGCCGATGCGTAAGCTGGCCACACTCACAGCATTCATCGCGCTGGCCACCCCCGCCTTCGCCGAAGGTCTGCGGATCGAGGTCGCGGGCGAGGCGCAGGGCGTGATCGAGATCGACCTGTTCGAAGACACCGCGCCGGCGCACGTTGCCCAGATCACCGCTCTGGCCAGCGACGGCGCCTATGACGGCGTCGTCTTTCACCGGGTGATCGACGGCTTCATGGCGCAGACGGGCGACGTGGCCTTTGGCGACGCGACCGACCCGGCCTTCGACATGCGGCGCGCCGGGACGGGCGGGTCCGATCTGCCCGACCTTCCGGCCGAATTCTCCGACAGCCTGTCGTTCGAACGCGGTGTCGTGGGGATGGCCCGGTCTCGCGATCCGAACTCGGCCAACAGCCAGTTCTTCATCATGTTCGCCCCCGCGCCGCATCTGAACGGGCAGTACACGATCGTGGGCGAGGTCACGTCGGGCATGGATGTCGTCGACGCGATCAAGCGCGGTTCGGGCAACAACGGCGCCGTCGTGGGCGCACCCGACAGCATGGCCAGCGTCACCGTGATCGACTGATCGCAACCTATCACATGGCCGCGAGGGGGCTAGGCACGGCCCCCTCGCACCGACAGATTGGCAGGCAGACACGGCAGCAGGAGATTGCCCATGTTTGCCCCGATCCGCGCAGCCCTGATCGCCGCAGCCCTGACGACGCCCCTTGGCGCAGCGGCCAATCCCGGTTTCTGGGCCAATGAATGGCCGGAAACGGATTTCGAGACCACCAGCATCCAAGACTGGATCGAGATCATGTCGGGCGGCCCGCCGAAGGACGGCATCCCCGCGATCGATGATCCCGACATGGTGCCCCTCGCCGAGGCGACTTTCATCGAACGATCCGAGCCGGTCATGGTTCTGGAACTGCCCGGCGAGACGCCTCGCGCCTATCCGGTGCGCTACCTGATCTGGCACGAGATCGTTAATGACGAGGTGGGCGGCATCCCGGTCGCCGTCACCTTCTGCCCGTTGTGCAATTCGGGCGTCGTCTTCGACCGGCGCACCGGGGCGGGGATTCTGGAATTCGGCGTCTCGGGCAAGCTGCGCAATTCCGACATGATCATGTATGACCGGCAGACCGAAAGCTGGTGGCAGCAGGCCACGGGCGTGGGCATCGTGGGCGAGCTGACCGGGGTTGAGCTGACGATGCTGCCCGGATGGCTCGAGGGGATGGGCAGTTTCCGCGACCGCAACCCGGGCGGGCTGGTCATGGCCGAACCGCAGGGCTTTTTCCGCGACTATGGCCGCAACCCTTATGTGGGATACGACAGCTCGACCCGGCCTTTCCTCCATAACGGCGAGAACCCGCCCCACGACATCCCGCCCCTCGTGCGCGTGGTCCGGGTCGGTGACCGCGCCTGGCCCCTGACAAGACTGTCGGAGGAGGGAGAGATCCGCGAGGCGGGCGTCGTGCTCAGCTGGTCCTCGGGGCAGGCCTCCGCCCTCGATCATCAGCAGATCGCCTGGGGCCGAGACGTGGGCAACGTCCGGGTGCGGGACGGGCAGGGCAATGATGTCGTCCATGACGTCATGTTCGCCTTCGCTTTCCACGCCTTCTGGCCCGAGGGGCAATGGATGTTGTCCGACTAGCGGGTCCTCCTCGCGCTTGACAGCTCCGGAACAGCCGCGCATTGGCCTGTCATGGACAAGCGCGATCATATCGACCTCACGGGCGCGGTCATGCTGACCGGCTTCTCGATCCTGCTGGCCTTCAACCAGGTGGTGATCAAGGTCACCAATGGCGGGCTGCAGCCCGTCTTCTTTGCGGGGCTGAGGTCGCTGGGCGCGGTCCTGTGTATCTGGCTCTGGCTGAAGTGGCGCGGCATTCCCCTGAACTGGGGCGGGCCGGCGGTGCGCGGGGCAGGGATCGCGATCGGCTGTGTCTTTGCCTTTGAATTCCTGTTGTTGTTCATCGCGCTCGACCTGACGACCGTCGCGCGAACAAGCGTGCTCTTCTACGCGATGCCGGTCTGGATGGCGCTCGGCGCGCATCTGTTCGTGCCGGGCGACAGGATGACCGCGTCGCGGCTCGCGGGGCTGTCACTGTCGGTGTGCGGCGTGGCCATCGCGATGCTGGGCCGGAGCGAGGGTGTGGGCAGCCTTTGGGGCGATCTGGCGGCCGTCGGCGCGGCGATGGGCTGGGCGGCGGCGGGGCTGATGGTCAAGGCGACGTCGCTGCGGACGATCCGGCCCGAGATGCAATTGATGTGGCAGGTCGCGGTTTCGGCGCCGATCCTGTTGCTGCTGGCGCCCCTGTTCGGCGACCTGGTGCGCGATCTGCAGCCGATCCACCTTGCGGGGCTGGCCTTTCAGATCGTGGTGGTCGTCAGCGCGGGGTTCATCCTGTGGTTCTGGCTGATGAGCATCTACCCGGCCTCGGGCGTGGCCTCGTTCAGCTTTCTCGCGCCGGTTTTCGGGGTGTTCCTGGGCTGGTGGCTGCTCGACGAACCGGTGACACCGGCGCTGATCGGCGCGCTGGTGCTGGTGGCATCCGGGATCGTTCTGATCAACCGACCTCCGAAACGGCTGCCGCCGGGCTGACCAATTTTATCCAAAATTGGTGCCCCACCAAAAATCGAGATTTTTGGTCGCACCCGTCAGATTGGTCGCTCCCGTCAGAGAGGTTCGTTCATCAGGATCGTTCCGGTCGCGATGGAAAAGCCGCAGGCCGTGCAGAATTCCTGCGCCGAATGTTCGATCCGGGGCAGTCGCGCCTGAAGCCGCCGGACCCCGGCGCCCCGCAGAGACACGCTGATCGCATGCACCACCTCGCGCCCGATCCCACGCCGCCGGACCGAGGGGCGCACATAAAGATCCTCGAGCCACGCCTCCCGCCCCTCGGCCATCGCCCAGCCAAAGCAGATGACCGCATAGCCAAGCGGGGCCCGCGTGGGACCGATCAGCCAGACCGCACCTTCGGGCCCGCCCGAGACGAGCGGGCCGACCAGCCGCTTGCGCCTGTCGCGTTCGTCCTCGTCCCAGGACGGTGCGCCGCCCTCGGTCTCGCGCCGTTCGATCAGGTCCAGAAGGCGGGGCAGGGCCTCTGCATCGGCGAGGGTGATGGAGGTCGTCACAGGCGTGCCAGCCGGTCGGTCAGCAGCGCGTAGAACCCGTCGGCATCCACATCGCCGATGAAGGTCGCATTGGCGTGCCGGTCGGTCACGTTCCACCAGTCGGCCACGGTCATCCCGCGCGTCAGTTCGGATTGCGTTTCGACTTCGACGTTGATGAACCGTCCGGAGAACAGGTCGGGCTTCAGCAGGTAGGCGATGACACAGGGGTCGTGCAGCGGCCCGCCCTCCCAGCCGTATTTCGCCATGTCGAACCGTTCGTAAAAGCCAAGCCAGCCATGCACGGCGCGGCCGACGTTGCTGTCGATCCGGCCGAACGCCGCGAGCCTGTCGGGGGTGATCAGCGCCTTGTGGGTGACGTCGAGGGGCAGGATGGTCAGTGGCCGTCCGGCCCGGAACACGATCTGGGCCGCCTCGGGATCGACGAGGATGTTGAATTCCGCGGCCGGCGACCAGTTGCCCACCTCGAAATAGGCGCCGCCCATCACCACGATCTCGGCCACGCGCTCCACGATATCGGGCGCGCGGGCAAAGGCGGTGGCGACATTGGTCAGCGCCCCCAGCGTGCACAGCGTCACGGTGCCGGCCGGTTCGCGGCGCAGCGTCTCGATCAGGATGTCGACCGCATGGCCGGGTGCGGGCGCGGTCGAGGGGGGCGGCAGCTCCACCCCGTCAAGCCCGGTCTGGCCATGCACGGCCTCCGCGGTCTTGAGCGTGCCCGTCATCGGCCCGTCGCATCCGGCATGCACCGGCACATCGCTGCGGCCCGCAAGTTCGCAGACGGTCAGGGCGTTGCGGGTCGTCAGCTCGAGCGGGACGTTTCCGGCAACCGTCGTGACGGCCAGAACCTCGAGTTCCTCGGGCGAGGCGAACGCCAGCAGAAGGGCCACCGCGTCGTCCTGTCCGGGATCGGTGTCGATGATGATCTTGCGCGCGCCCATGAAGCCTCCTGTCCAGCCGTGGTCAGAGAACCAGCTATTCCACCCCGTTTCCAGAGCCCGCGGGCGCGGCGGTCACTTTTCTTCGCGAGAGAGCGCGACGACGCCCGTGCGCGCAACCTCCTCGAGGCCCAGAGGGCGCATAAGGTCGGCGAAGGCGTCGATCTTCTCAGATGTGCCGGTGATCTCGAAGGTGAAGCTTTTCAATGTCGAGTCGACGACGTTTGCGCGAAATATATCGGCAAGGCGCAGCGCCTCGACCCGCTTTTCGCCCTCGCCCGCGACCTTGAGGAGCGCCAGTTCCCGCTCGACGCTCGGTCCCTCGACGGTGAGGTCATGCACGTCGTGAACAGGAACGATCCGGCCCAGCTGTGCCTTGATCTGTTCGATCACCTGCGGCGTGCCGGTGGTGACGATGGTGATCCGGCTCAGGTGGCCCTGATGGTCGACCTCGGCCACGGTCAGGCTGTCGATGTTGTAGCCGCGGCCCGAGAACAATCCGATCACCCGCGCAAGCACGCCGGGCTCGTTTTCGACGAGCACGGCCAGCGTGTGCCGTTCGGACACGTCCGAAAAGGTGGGGCGGAGATTATAGGCCGAATGGCTCGTCGAGCCCTTCTTGATTTTCAGCGGGGACATGGGCGTGTCGTCCTTTTCGCAAGCTGCGGAGCGTCGCGCCGTTATTCACCACTTTTCAAGGGGGATCAATCGGAGGATGATGCCTCGGGCGGGATCGTTGGAGGATGGGATGACGAAAGCGCCGCAAGAGCCGGTGCCGGTGGCAAAAGTTCGGATGGATGCGGCGTCCCGGGCCGAAATCGGGCCGGTGATCGCCCTGCCGGAGGGGAGATCGGGCCATGATCTGCTCAGGCGGGTATTCTTCGATCTGATGTCGCATTGGCAGCCCGCGATCGTCTGCGACGTCGGTGCGAACGAGGGCGAAATTGCCGAAGAAGCGCGCGCCCGTCTGCCCGATGCGACGGTTCATGGCTTCGAGGCCAACCCCCATATTCACGCGACCGGCATCGCCCGCGCCGAGGCGGCCGGCGTCCTGTGGCACAACGAAGCCGTCGCCGATGCGGCGGGATCGGTGGAGTTGCATATCCCTCGGCGGCTCAGCCGCGCGTATTGGGAGGGGCAGATCTATGCCGCGGACATGCCGCAGAGCCCGCTGACCGGAAAAAGCTCGCTCCTGCAACGTGCCGAAGAGGGGGAATACGAGACGGTCACGGTGCCCGCCGTGACGCTCGATGACGTGCTTGGCGACGCGATCGCGCCCGACGGTGCGGGCGTGATGCTCTGGATCGATGTCGAGGGGGCCGCGCTGTCTGTTCTTCGAGGCGCCCGCGAGGTGCTGAACCGGACACTGGCACTGATGATCGAGGTCGAGGCCCACGCCTTCTGGGAGGGCGAGCCGTCGCTTGTTCCTGTCCTCGATGAACTGCGCGGCGCGGGCTTTGTCGCGCTGATCCGCGACCGGGAATTCGGAGAGGCGCAGTTCAACATCCTCTTCGTGCGCAAGGACAAGGCGGCGTCCTTGTCCGGCGGCGCGTTGTGCGCGCTTGCCGAGACGGGAGCCTGGCCCGTCGCGGGGCTATTCGAAGAACCCGCACCGGCTATCCACCGCGGGCCTCGGGTACCGGTTGTGATCCCGGCGTTCGAAAACCCCAGCGATATCCGCGCGATGGTCGGGCAGCTGGATCGGCTGGACGGCGTCGTTCCGTGGGTCGTCGACAACGGCTCCGTTTCGGACGAGATGCGCGCCTGTCTCGACGAGATGTCGGCGCAAGCGCATATTTTTCGGTTGGGCGAAAACCTCGGGCCGCATTTCGGTGTGTTCGAGGGCTGCGTCTGGGACGCGCTGCCCGAGGTGTTTTGCGTGACCGACGCCGATCTGGCCTTCCATCCCGCGATGCCGCGGGACGCTGTGGCGCAGCTGCGTGCGGCCATGAAGCGGTTCGGCATGGCGAAGGCGGGGCTCGCGCTCGATATTTCGCATCGTTCCGGCCTGCGGGACGAGACGTTCAGGATCGCCGGACGGGACTGGACGATCCGGGACTGGGAACAGAAATTCTGGACCGATCCGCTGGGCGAGACGCCGGGCGGCGACCCGATCTTTCGGGCCAACCTCGACACGACGTTTGCGGTTTATGACCGGCGCAAACTGGATCTGACCACAGGGTTCTTCAAGGCGATACGGATCGCGGGGCGTTTCACCGCGCGGCATCTTCCGTGGCACGATGGTGAAGGCCGGATGGGGGCGGAGGAACTTGCCCGCTACAGGGAAAGTCAGCGCCACAGCTTTTACCTGCCGCGGCGCTGACCCAAGGTTCTAGACCAGAACCGATCCCTTTGCGTCGATCACGCCCTGCGTTTCGACATCTTCGCCGAGGATCATCTCGTTATGGGCCTTGCCCGAGGGGATCATCGGGAAACAGTTCTCGTGCTTTTCGACGAGGCAGTCGAAAATGACCGGTCCGTTGTGGTTGATCATCTCCATGATCGCGTCATCCAGATCGGCAGGGTCGGAACACAGGATGCCCTTTGCGCCGAAGGCTTCGGCCAGTTTCACGAAATCGGGCAGCGCCTCGGACCAGGATTGCGAATACCGCTCTCCGTGCAGAAGCTCTTGCCACTGGCGCACCATGCCGAGGCGTTCGTTGTTGAGGATGAACTGCTTGACCGGCAGGCGATACTGCACCGCCGTTCCCATCTCCTGCATGTTCATCAGCCATGACGCTTCGCCCGCCACGTTGATGACAAGGCTTTCGGGATGCGCGATCTGCACGCCGATCGAGGCCGGGAACCCGTAGCCCATGGTGCCCAGACCGCCCGATGTCATCCAGCGGTTCGGATCCTCGAAGCCAAGGTATTGCGCGGCCCACATCTGGTGCTGGCCCACTTCGGTGCAGATATAGCGATCGTGGTCCTTAGTCAGCGCCTCGAGCCGTTCGAGCGCATATTGCGGCTTGATCGTCTTTTCGGCGGCCGTGTAGGCGAGGCAGTTGATCTTGCGCCATGCGCCGATCTCGTCCCACCAGGCCTTGACGCCGGCGGCGTCGGTCTTGCGTCCGCGCGATTTCCAGACCTTGAGGATATCCTCGAGAACGTGGCCCACATCGCCCAGGATCGGGATATCGGTCTTGATCACCTTGTTGATCGAGGAGGGATCGATGTCGATATGGGCCTTGATCGAGTTCGGGCTGAAGGCATCGATGCGGCCGGTGATCCGGTCGTCGAAGCGGGCGCCGATATTGATCATCAGATCGCAATCATGCATCGCCATATTGGCCTCATACAGGCCATGCATGCCCAGCATCCCCAGCCACGACTTGCCCGAGGCCGGATAGGCGCCAAGGCCCATCAGGGTCGAGGTGATGGGAAAGCCCGTCGCATCGACCAGTTCACGCAGAAGCTGGCTGGCCGCGGGGCCGGAGTTGATCACGCCGCCGCCGGTATAGAAGATCGGCTTCTTCGCGGTCTCGATCGCCTTGACCAGTTCGGTGATGGCATCGAGGTCGCCCTTCACCTTGGGCCGGTAATGGGTCTCCATCGCCTTGGGGGCCGTATAGGTGCCGGTCGCGAATTGCACATCCTTGGGGATGTCGATCAGAACCGGGCCGGGCCGGCCCGAGGTCGCGACGTGAAACGCCTCGTGAATCGTGCCGGACAGCTCGTCGGTTTCCTTGACCAGCCAGTTATGCTTGGTGCAGGGACGGGTGATGCCGACGGTATCGGCCTCCTGAAAGGCATCAGAGCCGATCATGAAAGTGGGGACCTGACCCGTCAGCACGATGATCGGGATCGAATCCATCAACGCATCGGTCAGACCGGTGACCGCGTTGGTGGCACCGGGGCCCGACGTCACCAGCGCCACGCCCGGTTTTCCGGTCGAGCGAGCATAGCCTTCGGCGGCATGCACCGCGCCCTGTTCGTGGCGCACAAGGATGTGACGAATGTCGTTCTGAAGAAAGATCTCGTCATAGATCGGAAGGACGGCGCCGCCCGGATAACCGAATACCGTGTCCACACCCTGATCCTTCAGGGCCTGAACCACCATCTTCGCTCCGCTCATCGACGTGTTCATCTCTTTCGTCCTTTGTTCTGGTCGTCGTCGGTTTCGGTCATCTTTCGCGCATAAAAAAGCCCCCGGGGTTATCCGGAGGCGCATGGGGTCGGGTAAGGCATCCGTTACCGGCCCATGCGCTGTCGTCCTACAAGTACGGGGATCGTGATCATCAGACCCTGAGCCTTCCTTTTGCGTGGCGAGACCTTATGCACCCTTCGCGCGCAGGGTCAACCGCCCGGGCGGAGAAAATGTCGTGAAAGGGCGGTCTTCCGCAACTTTCTTTCCGGGGGTGGATTTTGCCCCGCGATCCGACTGTTACAAATCTTTTGCACAAACGTCATCGAACTGACTCCTGACGCGGTCAGAACCGATCCTGTTCTTCGCCAACCAATGTCAGGGGATACATGACATGAAAGACGACAACATTCAGGATCTGAGCTGGGACGAGTGGGACGAGCTGCAGCGTCCTGCCCCCGAAGTCACCGATTTCGACCGCGTGGTCGACGAAGCCATTTCCCGCCGCGGGTTCCTGGGCGGTCTGCTCGCCTTCGGATCCGGCGCGGCCGTCATGGGCACGGGACTGCTGAAGTCCTCGACCGCGCTGGCCGATGCGCATGGCGCGTTCGGCTTCACGCCGATCCCGGCCTTCACCGACAACACGATCCATGTGCCCGAGGGCTATGAGTGGAAAGTCGTCGCCCGCTGGGGGGATGCGCTGTTTTCGGATGCGCCGTCCTATGAGGATGGTCACGGCGTCGACGGGTCCGACCGCATCTTCGGTGAGAACACCGACGGCATGGATCTGTTCGTGCTGGAAGACGGCCGGGAAGTAATCGCGATCAACCATGAATACGTGAACCCCGGGATCAACATTGCCGCCGATGCCGAGGGCCGTGACGCCTATACCCCCGAAGAAATCCAGACGCTGATGAACCTTCAGGGCGTGACCGTCATGGAAATCGCCGACAGCGGCAACGGCTATGAGGTTGTCGTCGACAGCCCCTATAACCGCCGCATCCACCATAACACGCCAATGATGATCTCGGGCCCCGCCGCGGGTCACGACATGCTCAAGACCTCGGCCGATCCGACCGGCACCGTGGTTCTGGGCACGATGAACAATTGCGGTTCGGGCCGGACCCTCTGGGGCACCTACATGACCTGCGAGGAAAACTTCAACGGCTACTTCGGCACCACCGCCGAGATGGAAGACCAGAAGCCAATCGAACTGCCCGACGACTTTTCGCGCTATGGGATCGGCGTGAACAGCCGCTACCAGTACGAGACGCTTCAGGATCGTTACGACATCGTCAAGGAGCCGAACGAGCCCTACCGCTTCGGCTATGTGGTCGAGATCGACCCCGCCGATCCCGAGGCGATGCCCGTCAAGCGCACCGCGCTGGGCCGGTTCAAGCACGAGAACGCCGCCATGGCCCAGGCCGAAGACGGCCGCATCGTTGTCTATATGGGCGACGACGAGCGGGGCGAGTTCATGTACAAATACGTCTCGAACGGCACATGGGCGCCGGGCGAGCCGACGGATGGCCTTCTGGATGACGGCACGCTTTATGCCGCCGTCTTCAACACCGACGGCACTGGCCAATGGGTTGCCCTGACGCCCGAATCGACCGGCATGGACGCGGCGATGATCTGCATCCTGACCCGTCAGGCGGCCTCTGCGGTGGGCGCCACCACGATGGACCGTCCCGAATGGATCGCCGTCTCCTCGACCCTGCCCGAAGCCTATTGCTGCCTGACGAACAATTCGCGCCGGGCACCGGGCTTCACCAACGCCGGCGGCGACCCTGCCGAGCCGATCGCAGGCTCGCCGAACCCGCGCGAGGAAAACCGCTACGGACAGATCGTGCGCTGGCGGCCTGACGGGGCCGATCACGGGGCCGACACCTTTGCGTGGGATCTTTACGTGATGGCGGGCAACCCTGTCGTGGGCCTCGGCCCCTATGCCGGGTCGGAGAACGTGAACGAAGGTAACATGTTCAACTCGCCCGATGGCATGGTCGTCGACAGCAAGGGCCTGATCTGGATCCAGACCGACGGCGATGACAGCAACGAAGGCCCCTACGCGGGGATGGGCAACAACCAGATGCTGGTGGGTCATCCCGAAACGGGCGAAATCGCCCGCTTCCTGACCGGACCCTCGGGCTGCGAAGTGACGGGGCTGACCTTCAACACGGATTACACCGTGGCCTTCGCGGGCATCCAGCATCCCGGCGGCACCTGGCCCGACGGCGCGGGCAAGCCGCGCTCTTCGGTGGTGGCCATCTGGCGGACCGACGGCGCGCCGGTGGGCTGATCCTGTCAGACCCATGACGAGTGACGGGGCGCCCTTCCGGGGGCGCCCTTTTTCCTGCGCGGGCGGGGGGCTTACGCTGTGCCGAACACCATCCGGTCAAGGAAATCGTTGCGGAACTTGCCCTCGGGATCGAAGCTGCGCGCAAGATCGCGGAACGCCTCCAGCCGGGGGAAATGCCGCGCGATCCTATCCGGCGCCATCGTCGTGACCTTGCCCCAATGCGGGAGCGCCCCGAACGGGGCAAGAGAGGCCTCGATCGCGGGCAGGACGGCGCGGATCGCCTCCCAGTCCCGATGAAAGGTGAAATGGAACGCGACCTGCGGCCCGCGATGGGCGGGGCTGAGCCAGAGGTCATCGCCCGCGATCGTCCGGATTTCCGAGATCATGAGGATCGGGGCCAGCCGCTCGCCATGCGGCCGCAGCGCGGCGATGGCGCGCGCGGCCTCCTCGCGGGGGACAAAGAACTCGGCCTGGATCTCGGCCCCGTTCGACGGGGTGAACTCCATCCGGAAATGCGGGAGCCTCTCGTGCCATGGCCCGGCACGGCCCAACTGCTCCGTGCAATCGCCCGCCGCGCCTCCGGGCAGGGGATGCATGGCATGCCGCGCCGCTGTCGCGCCAAAGGCCTCGGACAGAGGGGCAGGGGTGTCGGACGTCACCCTTTCCTTACGCCACAGGGCGTTGGCGTCCGGCCCGCGCCAATCGGTGAAGACGCTGACACTCTTGGCCGAGGCAAAGATCGCCTCGAACTCCGTGGCGAGCACGTCATGCGACAGGCCCGCATAAACCGTCTGGCGGACGTCATAGGTCGGCTCCACCTCGAGCGTGAGCCCAACCACCGGACCCAGCGCGCCAAGGCCCACCGCCGCCCCGGCAAAGCTGTCGCCATCGGCCTCGCGCGACAGGCGCACCACGTCGCCAGAGGCATTCACGATGTCCATTGCCGTGACCGCAGTCGCGAGGTTCCCGGTCTCTGAGCCCGACCCATGCGTCGCCGTTGCCGCGGCTCCCACGACCGAGATGTGGGGCAGGGACGCCAGGTTGGCCAGCGCCAGCCCCCGCGCCTGCAGCGCAGGGGCCAGATCGCCATAGCGGATGCCGCCTTCGACCCTGACACGCGATGCGCCCGCGTCGAGTGCGATCACCCGGTTCATCTGTTCGAGCGACAGCTGTGCATCGCTGCAATCGGCAATCGCGCTGAAGCTGTGGCGCGAGCCCAGAACCCTCAGCTTGCGCGCGCCTGCCACGATCTCCTGCACCTGCGCGATATCGGCGGCCCTGTGCAGATCGCGTGCCTGATAGGTCAGGTTGCCGGCCCAGTTCGTTCTTGTCACGCGATGCCTCCCCGCTGTGTCGTCTCCGGGGCCCGACACTACCTCTTCCTGATGCGCTGTCATGTGCAATCCGCATCCGTCTGGTCATTGGCGGGACTTGAGGCCGGAATCCCCGAGATAGGCAGTTGAAAAACCTCCGGCTTTGGATCAGCCTGCCGAAAATTCGCCGGAGAGGAGCCGCCGATGATCGACCTCTATACATGGACCACGCCCAACGGGCGCAAGGTCTCGATCCTGCTCGAGGAACTGGGAGTGCCCTACAAGGTGCACTCCATCGATATCGGCAAGGACGAACAATTCGCCCCTGATTTCCTTGCCATTTCACCCAACAATCGCATCCCTGCCATCGTCGACCACGAGACCGGCCGCAGCCTGATGGAGAGCGGGGCGATCATGCTCTACCTCGCCGAAAAGCACGACCGGTTCCTCGGCGAGGACCGCTGGGCGACGATCGAGTGGCTGATGTGGCAGATGGGCGGGGTCGGCCCGATGCTGGGGCAGGTCCACCACTTCGTGAAATACAACCCCGGCAAGAGCGCCTATGCCGAAGAGCGCTATTCCAAGGAGGCCCGCCGGCTCTATGGCGTCCTCGACAAGAGGCTCACGGCGCGGGACTTCGTGGCCGGCGAGTACAGCATCGCCGATATGGCGATCTGGCCCTGGATCAGCCGCTTCGAATGGCAGCAGATCGGCCTCGACGATTTCCCCAATGTGCGCGACTGGTATGGGCGGATCGCAGAGCGCGAGGCGGTTCAGAAAGGCTATGACGTGCCCCATCACGTCACCCCGATCCCGTTGCCCTGACGGATGGTTTCGAAGCGGTCCCGATCACACAAGCAAGGCGCGCTCGAGGGGTCATCAAACGTCATGCAAAAATCCCCCAAACCCTCTGGACACCCCGCCCGACCTCGCCTAGAACCCGCTCACCCAGACGGTCACCCGTCTCCCGTGCCCGGGTAGCTCAGGGGTAGAGCAGTGGATTGAAAATCCTCGTGTCGGTGGTTCGATTCCGCCCCCGGGCACCATAAAACCCTGATTTTATTGGATAAATTAGACCGTTGATTGGTGTTGTGTGTCCTGCGTAAAGTTAGACACAGTTATACACTTTTCTCTATGTTGCTGAATTGGCTGAAGAATCCAAAAACAAGCAAATCTCGATCAAACACCTGCGCAAAGGTCTGTCGATCTACAAGACCAATCGCTCGGCGTACTGGTATGCTCGGTACTACGACAGCGTGCGCCGGAAGTATGTGGTTCGCTCCACGAAGGAGACGACCCGACTTGAGGCGGCAGAGGTCGCTGAAGAGATCGTTGCGTCCTACAAATCCAAGCAGAACACCAGCCATGCGGTGACCAAGGAGAGGTCGTTTGAGCATTACGCCAAGCTTCTCTCCCAGATGACAAAATCAAAGGCTAAATCGAGTAACCGCAAATACGCCTTCAGCGATCAGTCCAAGATCCTGTTCCGTGAAGGCGATGGGCTTGTCTTGTATTTTGGCAAGCATGACGTCGGCAAAATCACGTCAGGGATGGTCCGAGACTACCTGCTGTTCCTCGACAGCCGACGCAAGGAGCCGCTGGCGAACTCGACCAAAGCGAAGCAATGCGGGGTGATCCGGCAAGTGCTGATGTTGGCGCTGGAAGATGGTGTGATCGACATCATCCCGCCAATGCCGAAGCAGCGGACAGTCGACAAGCCAAGGGTCTCGTTCACCGAGGCAGAATACTCACGTCTGCTGAAGGTTGCTCGTGAGATCGCCGACGCTGGAACAACGGTCGTCCGGGGCGTTCCGGTTACCAGAGAGCATTACAACCTGATCGTGTTTGCGGTTCATTCGTTTCTTCGCCCGACCGAAACGGAACTGTTCGGCATCCGGTTTGCGGATATTGAGGTCAAGGACGACCCAAAGCACCTCCTGATGAGGATCAACGGCAAGACAGGTCTCCGGTTGTCGGCGAGCATGGAAGCGGCAGTCGATATGTTTGAGAAGCAGAAGGAGCTTTATCCGGATGCCAGCCCAACCGACTACGTGTTCATGGACGCCTACAAGAACCGGACGACAGCGGTGAACACATATCGGCGGATCTTCAACCACTTTCTCGATAAGGCAGGGCTGAAGGTTGACCTCAGCGGCAATGCCAGATCGCCGTACTCTCTCCGCCATTACGCTCTGCAGACCCGGCTTCGGAAGTCAGAAGGAGACGTCAATATCTACTGGCTTGCCGAGAATGCCGGAACGTCCGTCGATCAGCTGGAGAGGTTCTATTTGAAGAACATGGAACCAACGACGGCGAAGGTGAAGAACCTGCAAAGCTTCAAAAAGTCCTGAATGCCCCTGTTGTCCATTGCGCCGGAAGGCTGGACCGAGAGGTCACACCGCAATTGGAGGCAACACCATGACAACCACCGCAAAACTGAACCTCGTGAAGTCCGACGGACGCCCGCAAACCAACTCGATCACCACCAAGCGCAACCGGCTGATCGCCGGACTGCAGAAGCAGTTGTCCGAGCTTGAGCTGCATGCCGCTGGGCATTGGTCGCCCCGAATGTGGTTCTGGCAGGTCGAAGATGGCTCGTATCGTCTGGAGGTCCGCTACGCCAAGAAGCCGCTCGAGCTTTCCAAGGACAAGACGGCGATTGCATGCGACGACGAGGACGCCCTGCGGACGACCATCGACGAACTTGTTGCGATGGTCAGGGCAGGGGAGTTCGATGATAAGATCGAAGAACGCAGCGCCATGATCCGGCAACGCTTCGGAAAGTAAAAAAAAGTCGTTGAATGCCAAATCCATCCATCTTTCTCGTATAAATATCAGATAAATATAATTTTATTATCTATATTCGGGGATTGATGGATGGACTGCCAAAACGAGATACGCAAATTTTGTTGGGATCATAGGGTCCCCAATCCCGTCAACGTAACTCTAACGCAGAGACAAGTCGTTGACGGTCAATGGATCAACGACTCGGTGTCCGAGCAGAACTTCCGGCATTTCCGGAACATGCTGAACAAGGCGATATTCGGCAACAGCTACAAGCGATTTGGCAAACAGCTCTCGATGCTGGTCGTCAGGGAGCACGACAGCACCCATCGCCACCATATACACGCCATCATCGAGCAGCCAGAGAACAGACCCTTATCTCGATTTATCTATGATATAGACCAGTGCTGGCAGCGCACCCGCTTTGGATACAAGCAGATCCATATTGAAAAGCCCGACGGCCCTGAGAGGGAGGACGGGTGGCTGTTCTACAGCCTGAAGAGCCGAACGAAGGTTGACTTTTCCTCTGCTATTGATTGGCAGAATTCGACATGTTTTGAGTCCCGCTGAGTATAAACTCCTCGACCGAATGTGATCATCGCTAATGAAAGATAAGGAGGCGCCGACTGGCGACCTTTAATTCTTAGTATATTCTAAAGAAACTTAACCTAAAATAATCTAATCTAATCAAATTCAACCAATATCAATCCATAATAGAAAAGGAATAACAAATGAATGATATCCTAATGAACTTCAATATCCCAAAAGACCTAAAGAGCTGTTTCGACGAAATATCCAGACGAAAGCACATCTCCAAAACAGCAATCCTAATCGACTTTATTGAGCGATACTGTCGCAAAGAGCTGAAGGCGCTACAGGAAGACCAAGAACTTCGGCAAAGCGTGACCGAAAACGATCATTCAAGCGATAATCGCCAAAGAACAAGCGATTGGATACCTCCTGTCGTCCCAAGGATCGATCTGGATCAGGACTGGGACGAGGAGTTTCGGCTATGATCAGCACAGTAACCAAGCCAAAGAGCAAGCAAGAACTGATCCGGTCGCTTCAAAAGCAGCAGATTGACCAGATCGAGGTGTTTGATCGCTATCATCCATCCGATACCAAGGCTCTGGATAAGGCTGCCAAGGAGATGATGCGAGGGGCAGGGGACGTGACAGTGATCCTGGTGAAAACGAAATGATCGGGTTCAAGGAGTTCTGCCGTCAGCGTCAACAGTTGGACGAGCGATTGATCCAGAAGGGCGCTGTTGCCGCTTATGCCTCCCAAGGAAAGCGACATGGTGACGATGCGGTCAGGTCATGGAAATCGGCAAAGGTTCCGATCAGGCAAATGTCATCCAACAAGTCTATCGATCCAAAACTGGCATCGGCACTGACGGACATCATCAACGGCTTGATCGCCAGCCGGAAGCAACTGGGGTCTGTCTCAGCACAGATCACGGCTGCACAGCTGCTTGATGGAAAAGGAAGGCGTTAAGGAATTGATTGTACGAGGTGAAACCTGTTGGTTGCCACCGACAAGGTGGCAATCAACTGTCCGACAAAGCACGGGTGTAGTTGAGAACGGTTTGCGCATGCCATCTGCCACCGTTCGCCGTCGGCAATCCGATCTGGTTGAAGTAACGAGCGACTTCGGATGCAGAGGCAGTATCCGCCCATGCAGCATCCAGATGGGGTTTGATCTGACGTGCGAACTGTAGCCGATCCTTCGCACGCTGTTCGGCAAGACGCTTCCCGTTCTGACCTAGCTTAACGCCCCTCCGCTTTGCCTCCGCCAAAGCTGCCCGTGTTCGTTCAGAAATCTGGCGACGTTCTTCCTCGGCAAAGCAAGCAAGCAGGTGAAGGAAGAATGTTGAGACGCCGGGGTGTTCACAGACCTCCAGTTCAACGCCCTGATCGATGATCCCCGAGATGAACGAAACCTTGCGTGAGAAGCGGTCCAGCTTCGGCAGCAGCAGCTTGGACTTGGTCTTCTTGACGAGATTGATCGCTTTCCACAGCTGCTGTCGGTCGTCCCGCTTGCCGGATTGGATCTCCGTGAACTCGGCAAGCAGCGTGTCGTTTGGTCCCAGAAACCGCTCGACCATCGATCTCTGGGCATCAAGCCCGAGACCGGATCGCCCCTGCCGCTCAGTCGAGACCCTGTAATAAACGACATAATCGACCATTGCTGTTTCCGTCCCTGGAAAAATGATTTCCTGCTCGGGAAGATATCCAGTCAAAGACCAGATTTGACGACAGATATGATCGCAATTCCTGACTGATTACCGAGGGCAATCAGAGAAAAAAGAGTTTGAAATGAGGTCGGTATATTTCTCTCGCAGTGAATAAATACTAGTCGGCAACAAGGCGCTGAGCACAAGAATTTGGGATGATCACTGGCTGATACCAAGGCGACGTTTTGCTTCCGCAATTTCCTTTGGTCGAAAGAATTGTTGGTGTTCGATCACTACTTGTTCGTAGGCAGCTTGCAGATTTCCGGTCTCTCTCAGCTTGTTCAGCCCTATTGTATCAGGATCCCTTGCAAGAAGGTCTTTCAACATCTGAACTGCCCCGACCCTCGCTATTTTCTGTCGAGAATATGTTGCGATCTGCTTCTTCGGAGCACCTTGGCTGAGCACTGCCTCATAAGCCTCCACCTGCTTCATCAATGCGTTGTAGACGGCGCTCTGTCCTGCTTTCTCCTCTTGGAACAGTCGGGCGAGACGCTCTTCTCCTATTCTGACCGCTTCTTCGTTGCCAAGACGTCTGGCATTGGAAATCAGGCGTTTGATCTCCTTGGTGCCGTGGCGCTCGTCGAACATGCTCTGTATTTGTTCAGTCGTATAGGTCTTCATCCGTCGCCTCCATGGTCGTCGATGGATAGCCTGACACAGCTACGGCGAATCTCAAGCCTATGTTTGTTGTATGACGTCTCACGGGCGACGGTGAGGAGACTTGTGTGCTTCCAAAGGCAGTTCGGATTGAACGATGAGCGTTGGTTATCCGAACCAAAGGCGAAACCAAGTCCGATCACCTAAACCGCTTGATTATTTTGTGATGTGATCCGCCGACGTGAGACGTGATCGCTTCCACCTTTCAGGTTGGAAGCCTGATACAACTGGATATTAGATTATTCTTAGATTCAGCGTCCATAACATACGTTGGTTTGTCGTTGACGAGATCGTAGATGAATTTAAATTTGACGGCATTTCGGACTGAAGTCTGATCAACAGGAGTCCTAAATTAAGAAATTCACTGGTAGTATAAGGAATATACCGAATAACCGGTAACTAAACTTTTTTCACGAGGAGAAAAAAATGGCAATTATGAAAATTCTTACCAATCGAAATGCGGACACTGACGAAGTAGTCGTATTGCCCAAAGCAGATATTGTTTCGATGTATCTTAATAAGGAGAATGTAAATAGTGAAAACTTAAGTCGTGTGCAAGTGGATGAAATTCCGCAAAACGAAAATGGCATGACGGGATATTTGATCCGATACGCCTCGCTGTCAGATGTTGATCACATGACAAAGTGTAAAGGAATCATGAAGGACATGCGGGTCTATACGTACTTCCTGTCACGTAAATATGTGGGATATGCCGAAATTGAAGACGGGAGCTCCAACATCGGGTGGTTTATGAGGCACGACCAACCCTGCCGTGAGAGACTACGGTCAGAATTGAGCGTGTTCTCGGAAAATCAATCAGAGCTCAAGCCATTCAAAGTCGTTTCCCCACGAGGTAATGTCCCAGTGGAAAGTGTCATGGATGTCGTAAAGGAGTTGAATGAACCCGAGAATCGAGGGGCCGATGATGTGTTCAAGTTCTTTGCAAGAGACCCTCTAAGGGTAGACACCGAGATGCTCTTGTCATCACTTCAGGGCACTCTAGATTTTGAGAAAGAAATTGAGGAAAGGTTCCGAGCTGGATTTACAATCGAGAGCCTGCGACGTCATCTAGTTTAGGCGTTGGTCTTTAACGTCGAATGAGGGGTTGGAAGTCAACCCTTCGGAGCAAATAGCGTAAATATCTATCCCTCAAAAGAACCTCCGGCACCCTGGTGTTGGAGGTTCTTCATTAAATTCGTTTAATGATCTTTTCAAATATACTTTAGAAAACGGTTTAAATCATTGGGAATAGCGTAGCACAGTTCACGTGAGAAAAGAATCTCCACCAAAAAGGACTGTGACTCAGAAAGCCTATTTTCAATAGCTAAAATGAGAAAGTAAATGTTGAAAAGATATCATTGTAGCATGCACGGCAATTGAAACCATTGAAAGAAATTAGGGTGATTGAAAAATGCTCAGGGTCTTTCATTGCCCAAGACGAGGTTGTATTTGAGTTAGTACGGTCGCAGACGATCACCTCAAGTCATAGAAATGTTCGCAGTGAATCTTCGACACATTCAATCCGAATACAACTTTTCAGAAGGCAAGCTGGATTGCGGCAGAGCTCAGCTCTTTGAAAGCAAGCTAATATTTGATCGTGAGCTCGTGGATGGATTTTGTTATTTTTAGTTTAATTCAAATGTTCTGGTTGGGAAATTAAAAATTTCCGAGCGAGTATGGACGAGAGTTAAGTAAACTGAAGTCCTAAAAGATATTTATGTAATATTTTATTGTTTCCATACACATCAATAAAAGGAGAGAAATATGTGTATCATTAACAAAATTTGCAAAGAATTCGATAATCTAAACGAACGAGCCCTTGAGGCCAGTGGGGGAGAAACTTGGTTTTTTGAGGAGGAGACCTTTCGTGACTTTGTTGAAATGAGAGGTTTTCTTGGTGTGTTTCATTGTGATTTTGAAACGTTTTGGAATGAGGTTTTGTCAAATCAAAATTTCTACGATGAGGAGCTGGGAGAGATTCTTCGGATACTGAAGTCGATGACCGAGGATTTTGAGGAAAAACTGAAAAACGAAAAGGAGTACGATCTTGAAGCAATTACTGGTTGGATTGATCAGTCTTACAATGACGGATGTTACGGCATCGAGCACGAGCTTTGTCATATACGGGATAGTGGAACGCTTTAATATTTTAGATCAGTCTTGGCTCACTTTGGAAAGCGTCCAAATGATACCGCTTTAGCTGTCTCGATCCCTCTGATAATATACCTCCGGTATTGGCGGATGACCTCCTCCCGGTACCGGAGGTTTCCTTTTTTGTCCGGGGTGGAGCGGTCTTCGACCGTGAAGTTCGGGCGGTCGGACGTTGCTGCCTTCGCCCTCTGATCGAACTTCGCTCGGATCGCATCGATGACAGTATCGTTGATCGGCTTCGGTTGTCCAAGATCAATCCAGTATTGGTAGACCAGAAGGATGCCGTTGTATGCTTTGCCGTCAAACTCGGGACCCGCTGTCAGATGGTAGGTGCCAAAGGGGACCGCTTTCGACTTGCGGTTTGTTGGATCAATGCCGAGCTCCCTCATCCGCTCTTCCTGCTTTTCCTCGATCAGCTTCTTCACTTCTTTCAATGTGACGGACACTGAGACGTCTAGCGGCACTTGGATGTTTATCACGTTTGGGCGTTTGCTGGCTTTGCTGACCTCCAGCACCCGATTGTCGCTGAACAGGTGCTTGTGCTCAGACCACCACGGATCGAACATCGTCTCCGGAGTGACATCGCCCCACGGAGCGTAGAACTCTCGGGATCGTTCGAAGTTCTCTTCAAGGTTTGGATCTTGCTTGGCGAGCTTCAGGAACTCGAACCATAGCCGAATATGTTGTTTGCTCGACTTTATTTGCCAGTAGCGCTTTGCCATTCATAAAACTCATCATTAATGGAGGTCAATTGTAGTGCGATCACTAATCGAAATCTTTCCGCTTGTTCTAACTTCTGCTATAGTAAATCGATAAGCTATTGGTTTTGCCGCATCCTTTGCATGGATATTTTTGTTCCACGTCTTCGGGGCTTAGATCGGCTAATTTATGGTTCGCAGCAAGATTTATAGCGGAAGTTGAGGTTTTTCTGGAACAATCAGGATTGAGGCATAGTGACTTAACGATATATTGAAGTCCTGCTGCCTGGATTATTGTAAGTGATTGGTCAATTTTTGGTTGCCGAGAATATAGCTTCCGAGGTCGACTGCCTTGCCGATAGCCTCCCTGTTGCGCAGTGCTCCAGCCATGACTTGCTTTACGAGGCATTCATTTTTCTCGAGATGTCTGAGCGCCTTTTCAGTACACGCTTCTTGACTTTATTACACAACATTAGGTGGTTGTTCGCTCATTTTTTATTTCAATCACTTGAACACGAATATCTTCATTGCGATGATTAAAATTGACGATGTCATAGAGTTGCGCTCCTTCCAATGCCTCACCTCGTGGACTGTCGGTACCCGCAGACTTATACCCACCCATCTCGAAGCGTCGGTCATTAGTTGTCTCCTGAAATCAAAATTTGGGAAGGACACCGGCTCTTGGACCATTTAAATAGCGGACGGAAAGTTTTGTACCGATTCGAATTGAAACTGGATTTTCTTGGGGCGCTCGATTATCAATGCGACTTTCTGCCTCGTTTCTTTCGAATCCCCCCCCCCGGAGCTTCGGCTTCGAGAGCAACGCTTGGGGTGCGGCTGCTCTATGCGCACTTTCTCGCCATCACGATCTTTGCATCCTATGCTGAACATGTGTTATCCATGGATTTGTTCAGTGAGTTGCGATATTCAAATTCTGAAGTAGTTGTGTCGGCGATAAAGCAATACAGGGACTTTTATACTCTGCTGTATTCCTAACAAAGTTTAGAAATTTTTGGTCACAAGTGAGAAAAAAGTCTGCACCATTGTGCTCAGCAGAGACATAGTGAAAGGCGTCAGGCCAATGTTTTCTATCGAATATCGCTGCGATCTTTTTCACCGCACCGATTCGATTTAGAAAATCCTCATAAGTGCAGCCAGCGTTGATCATGCTGAAAGCAACGCTGATATCTGAGTCATTCATGTCCTTGATTATCCCAATGGCTTCAGTCATTGCTGGCTTTATCTTCATCAGGTCATCTATAAGCGTAAAACTCCTGAAGCAAGATAGTTCAATGATGTCAGGATGTGTTTGAACACCTATACCCCGCAACGCATCTGCTTCCGTATCCCTTGCGAAGCGGCTCTGAGGAAGCATTTCCAGCTTGATACTTCGTGTTATGTGTGCAGAAAATGCACCAGAGCGCCCATAAGCTCCGATATATAGAAGAGCTTGGTGTTCAGGATTTTCGGCGATTTTTCGTTGATACGATTGCTCCTCATTTTTGAATTCGATATCCCCCCAATGGATTTTTTTTGTCGATATGATTTTCTCGTAGGAGCGGCTTGCCGAAAAAATGTTTGTATCAAAGAAGACTTTCAATTCGCCGCCCTCACATATGTCACCTCGAAAGCCTTACAGGCACGCTGCTCCTGGATGCGGTTTGCTAGGTTGAAGGCATCATTCATCTCGAAACGCTGGAAGATATCCAGCCCACGGTCGAGTAGGATCTTCCAGCCTGTGTTCGTGATGATGTGGCGGGCATGGATCGTGCCTGTTCCATCAAACTCCCATGTGACACGGACCCCTGCAGCCTCAGCATTGAGCTGAACCTGTTCGAGATACTGAACTTGCTGCTCCATCCGCATGTCATCGGGGGAGGTCAGGATATGGACGGTGACATCATCTTCCGGTGCCTTGAACTTAACCACGGTTTCGATGAATTCCATCAGGTTCCGCATCTGATGGAAGACCCGCAGATAGGGGTCTGTCAGCTTAATCTCCGTGGCGCCTCTAAGATGGCTCCCGAACAGCTTGTCGAAACTGATGCCCTTCTGGTTTTCAGAAACCACAACGTGATCTTCGCTCGGAGTTGGCTCTGCTGGGGTGTCAACCTTTGTTGCTGTTCTGACAGTGTTCTGAACAGAAGGTGAAGAAGTGGTTTCCGTTTGGACGTGTTCTTCCAATACGGCCCCGTCATCCTCATCATCACTGAGTGACTTGTGGTAGAAGGCAGGGAACTGGATCTCTTCAAGGGTCTGAACGCTGGTCTTCATCCCGCCTTTTGTCATGTAGGAGAATTCGACAACGGGATAGGTCGCATCAATGCGTTTCAGCTGGTCCTTCACCCGCTTACGGCATTCGATGGCAAGTTTCAGAAGCTCTTCCACCTCCTCTTGGGTTTCTCCACCAGCAGGGAAGAGCAGCTTCATCAAGCCAGACATGGTTTTGTTGATAGCATCCCGGTCACGAGTTGAGATGCTGTCAGAGAGCGAGAAGAAGGCTTGGTGGCGGTTTGAAAGGTCATCTGACCGTAGATGGCGGAGGATCTCAGCTAAGTAGTCCACGATGAAACCATAGCCGCTTGTGAACATCTCTCCACGGATGACATCAACCTCCCACCCAGGCAGGTAAGCATGAATGCGGTCAATAAAGGCTGAATCGTGGAACTGAACAGGAAGTGCCTCGAAGAGGTCACTGTTCTTCAGCATGTAAGGCACGTTGTGGTCTGTGTTGCCCACGAAAGCGAAACTGGCCTCTGCTCCCATGGTCTGCACACCACGGGAAAAGGTCTTGTTCGCCATGTAGTTCTTCATGATATCGACGAGGGCACGGTTGGCTGTCTTGTCTCGTCCTGCGAACTCATCGAAGGCCACCACATCCCAGAAACCGACCAGACCGATGCGCCCGTTGCTGTTGTTCACAAAGAGCTTTGCAACGGTGATTTCTCCGCCGGAAATCAGCTGACCATGGGGGGAGAATTCTGAATAGATGTGGGATTTCCCTGTGCCTTTGGGGCCAAGTTCGATGATGTTGTAGTTGCGTTCCACATAGGGAATGAGACGCATCAACTGGAGCAGCTTGCTACGCCGACCGAAGGCTTCTGGGTTGAAGCCAATGGTCTGCATCAAGACATCAATCCACTCATCGAGCGTGAATTCTTCTCGTGCTGTCACGAAGGCATAGAAGTCATAGTTGGCGATCTGGATCGGTTTGAGATGTTCAAGGATCCAGGGTGAAATCCTGCTGTCTTCGGAAAACTCATACTGAACATCAGCAATGCACCAGATGCCCGTCACCAGGAGCTTTGGGTTTTCTTTTACCGTGACGCTATCGACAGCGACCTTCTTGATGCCAAGGTTTTCGAAAACAGCCTCATAGGCATCTGTTTTCTCGTTCAGGACCACACTGATACGGTCGATTACCTTGTAACGACCACGCTCCTTGATGTCTGACTGGACTTTGTTGGCTTCATTGCGGTGCACATAATGCTTGCGCAGGATTTCCTTGACGGTCTCGATACCGCTTTCAATCGAGGCTTCATCATCGGTCGCACAATATTGCCCAAGGAGGTATTCGAGCACGTAGGTGGGAACGATAGCGTTCCCCTTGACCTGCTTTACGAGGTCTTTGCGCACGACAAGTCCAGGGAACTGGGAGTTAATCTTATCATCTAGTGCTGTCATATCCCGCTCCCTTAAAAGTCAAAATCGTTCGAGAACGACCGCTTAATTGTGTAACGAACGCTTCTGTATTCTTTGAAATGGTGGAGTGCCCCCACTGAAGTGGT
>NZ_RBVZ01000109.1 GCF_004000435.1 Alexandriicola marinus | reverse complement strand
GGTTCGAAGAAATAGATGCTCTGGTAACAGACGCACAGCCTTCGGCTCGTATTGTCACAGCGCTGGAAGCTGCCGGCGTCGAGATAATTCTCGCTCCTGCCGTACCCGATCCAAACTGACAGATTTCTCGCTGCAGGACAGCTGACGGGCAGTGCCGTGAGGCACTCTTGAATATGTCCTATTTTGTGCGATTTTGTTTGATAT
>NZ_RBVZ01000108.1 GCF_004000435.1 Alexandriicola marinus | reverse complement strand
CGCAATCTTCGCGCACCGCTCGATTGTTTCTCGATCCAGTTGGCCGGGAGGGATGAGCCGGTAGCCGACAGGAACTTCAACCAGTGTTGCTTGATCTTCTCCTGTTGCGTCACGATAGATGCGTTGACACTCTTGCCTCAGACGTTCCCACAGCCGGGGAGGAAGTCTTTCGAGACCTGGTTGTCTGTACGAATGAAACCAGCAATT
>NZ_RBVZ01000107.1 GCF_004000435.1 Alexandriicola marinus | reverse complement strand
GGCCGGTTTGTCAAGGCAAGCCGCACAGGCCCGGACGACAGCTTGCCGGGACCGGGCGGCATGGTGCAGCCTGAGTGCCAAACGGGGCGGCGACCGGGAGAGTTCCGCTATGCCACAAACCGAACGGCAGAAGATGGCTGCGGGCGACTGGTATTCCTGCATCGACCCCGAACTGGAGGCGCTGCGAAACGCCGCGCGCACGGCGGTT
>NZ_RBVZ01000106.1 GCF_004000435.1 Alexandriicola marinus | reverse complement strand
AGCTCGATCATCCGGTCCAGCGAAATCTGCGGCAAGGCAGGCAGCGGCAGCGTGTCCGGAAGAGCGCCGAAACGGGAGGCCAGCGTGTCGACCGGCCAGCCCATCTGCACAGCAAGGGCGGAACACAGCGTCACCGCGATAATGCTGCCCGGAATGCGCGGGCTGAGTTTTCTGAGGCCGACGATGATCGCGATGGTGAGCGCGGCAACCA
>NZ_RBVZ01000105.1 GCF_004000435.1 Alexandriicola marinus | reverse complement strand
GGTGGACGGTCAGGCTTGCCGGCATGGTCAACGCCATGATGTGGGAAATTGCGGAGATGAGCTATCTGCGCCTGCAGCCACACCGGCTGGTGTCCGGCAGGCTTGAGGCCGTCATCGGCCCTGTACCGCATACGCCGCTGGACGAAGCGGTAGCCGCTGCGCTGGCAGATCTTGGTTTTGAAACGGAACCAAAGCGCAACGCCGCATGATGCGGCGA
>NZ_RBVZ01000104.1 GCF_004000435.1 Alexandriicola marinus | reverse complement strand
GTCGACCGTCTTCGCCTCGCGGCAGCAGGGGCTGATGGAGCCGCTGGCGGAAAACACGCTGCCGGCGATCGAAAAGGTCGGCGAGACGCTGTCGAAGGAGATCGCGGAAGAGCTCGGCGCCCAGGGTGTCGCGCAGGCCGATATCGCATGGCGGCCGATGCTGCATATTCGTTATGGCGGTACAGATACCAGCCTGCCCGTCGATTTCAGCTCCGGCTC
>NZ_RBVZ01000103.1 GCF_004000435.1 Alexandriicola marinus | reverse complement strand
ATGCTGGAACGCGATCTTGCCCGCATCGCCGAGCTCTGGAACGAGGGGCTGACCCGTTTCGGCGGGCCGTATCTCGGCGGTGCGGAATTCACCGCCGTTGACGCGTTTTTTGCGCCGGTGGTCTTCCGCGCGCAGAGTTTCGGTCTGGTGTTTGGCGGGCAGGCGGACGCCTATGGCCACCATATGCTGGCTCTGCCTGCGATGCAGGAATGGTATCGG
>NZ_RBVZ01000102.1 GCF_004000435.1 Alexandriicola marinus | reverse complement strand
GTCGGTCCGTTCCAGGTCGAAGCGGTCGCGGTTACGCATTCCATCCCCGAACCGGTTTCGCTGGCCATCACCTCGCCGCTGGGCACGGTGATCCATACTGGCGACTGGAAGATCGATCCGGAGCCCGAGATAGGTCCGCTTATCGACGAGCATCGCTTCAAGCAGCTCGGCGATGCGGGCGTGCTGGCGCTGATGTGCGATTCCACCAACGCCATGCGCGAC
>NZ_RBVZ01000101.1 GCF_004000435.1 Alexandriicola marinus | reverse complement strand
CCCTCGCTCAGGGTCGACGGCAACGATTATCTCGCCGTTCATGCGGTGGCGAAATGGGCGGTCGAGCGCGCCCGCCGCAATCTCGGGCCGACGCTGGTTGAATACGTCACCTACCGGGTCGGTGCGCATTCCACGTCGGACGACCCGTCGGCCTACCGCCCGAAGGCGGAGTCCGACGCCTGGCCATTGGGCGACCCGGTGCTGCGTCTGAAGAACCATCTCATCAAGCTTG
>NZ_RBVZ01000100.1 GCF_004000435.1 Alexandriicola marinus | reverse complement strand
CCATGAATTCGTTCAACCAGGGCAGGCTGCAGGACCGCAATCCGCTGTCTGTGATCGATATCGGATCAAACTCGATCCGCCTTGTCGTTTATGAAGGCGTGGCGCGCTCGCCCACCGTCCTTTTCAACGAAAAGATGCTGGCCGGCCTTGGCCGCAACATTGTCACCACCGGCAAGCTCGATGCCGACGGCGTGGCCCGTGCGATCAACGAGTTCCGCCGCTTTCGCGCCCTGTCCGAGCAGGCC
>NZ_RBVZ01000010.1 GCF_004000435.1 Alexandriicola marinus | reverse complement strand
CCCCCCCCCAAGCATCAGGACGCCCATTCCGACGAGAAAGATCGCCCAGACGGGCGCGGGGGGATATGCGAAAGCGATCCACAACAACAACGCACCAAGGGCATAAAGCACAAGGATCGCAAAGCCACGCCGTCCGGCAGAGGCTTCCAGCCGCAGGATCACCCCGTCTTCGCCCGGCTCAAGTAGCATTCTCGCATCCCCTTGCGTCACCGGGGATCGATACGCCGGATCGTGGGTGCCTGACCAGCCCTTGCGCCCATTTCGCGGATCGCGGCCAACCTGCGGTCGCTTGCCCGTCGTGCCGCATTCGGCCTAGGGTCTGGCCAATCTGAACCCGGACGCCGCCATGATCTCCCGCCGCCAAATCCTGCCGCTCGTCGTCATGGCCACCCTCGCCGGTTGCAGCGACTGGCCAGACCCGGTCATCCCGGGGGCGGAAAGCGCACGCGCGGCGCCGTGGCCCGCGCTCGTCCCGCTGAGCGATATTTTGCAAGGCGGCCCCGTCGCATCGGAGCCGGTGCAGCCCTCGGCCTCGCGCATCGCCGCGCTGGAGGCCCGGGCCGCCGCATTGCGGGGGCAGGTTGTCGACGGGGCGACACGCACGCGCATGGCACGCGGGGTAGATCTGGGGGCATTTCAGGGGGCGCGTTGATCTGGCTCCCGCTTCGGGGTAACAGCCTCGTGCCGAAATTGATCAGAAAGCATCAAGATGTCCAAGACCAGCGCATCCGCATCCCCACTTCGCCTTGGTATCGCGGGGCTTGGCACTGTCGGCACGGGGGTGATCAAGATCGTCCAAAGCCAGGCCGAACTGCTTGCCGCCCGCACCGGGCGCGAGATCACGATCTCTGCGGTATCGGCCCGCAGCCGCGACAAGGAACGCGGCGTCGATATCGGGCCCTATGACTGGGAAGACGATGCCGTGGTTCTGGCCGGCCGCGACGATGTCGATATCTTTGTCGAATTGATGGGCGGCTCCGACGGCCCGGCCAAGGCCGCGACCGAGGCCGCCCTTGCGGCCGGCAAGGACGTGGTGACCGCCAACAAGGCGCTTCTCGCGATCCACGGACAGGAGCTTGCGCTGCAGGCCGAAGGCGCAGGCAGCGTCATCCGGTTCGAAGCGGCCGTTGCGGGTGGCATCCCGGTGATCAAGTCGCTGACCGAGGGCCTTGCCGGGAACGAGATCGCCCGGGTCATGGGCGTGATGAACGGCACCTGCAACTACATCCTGACCCGGATGGAGGATGCCGGTCTGCCCTATGATGAGGTCTTTGCCGAGGCCGACGCCCTTGGCTTTCTCGAGGCCGATCCCAACCTTGACGTGGGCGGGATCGACGCGGGACACAAGCTGGCACTACTGGCCTCGATCGCCTTTGGAACGCAGGTCGATTTCGGCGCGGTCGAACTTGAGGGCATCGGCTCGATCACGATCGAGGATATCCGCGCCGCCGACGACATGGGCTACAAGATCAAGCTGCTGGGCGTGGCCCAGATGACGGGACGCGGTCTTGAACAGCGGATGAGCCCCTGCCTCGTGCCAGCCTCGTCGCCGCTGGGGCAATTGCAGGGCGGCACGAACATGGTCGTCCTCGAGGGGGACGCCGTCGGCCAGATCGTGCTGCGCGGTGCGGGCGCCGGCGAAGGCCCGACGGCAAGCGCCGTGATGGCCGATATCCTCGATATCGCGCGCGGCGTGCGTCTGCCGACCTTCGGACAGCCGGCCAGCACCCTGCGCAAGGCGCGCGCGGCACGCGCGACACTGGCCGCGCCCTATTATCTGCGGATGCACCTTGTCGACAAACCCGGTGCTCTGGCCAAGATCGCGAGTGCGCTTGGCGAGGCCGGCATTTCCATCGACCGGATGCGCCAGTACGGACATCAGGACACGACCGCCCCGGTGCTGATCGTCACCCACAAGACGACAAGCTCCGCGCTGGACGAGGCGATGATGGCCTTCGAGGGAACCGGCGTTCTGGTCGACACACCGGTGGCGATCCGCATCGAGGATGTCTGACGGAGCGGCCAAAATGGTCAATTGCGCAGCACTTGCGCGGAAATGACCCGGCGTTAGCGTTCACACGCTTGTCACCCGAGCATGGCTGAAGCTAGGTGCGCCCGAATGATCCAGAAAGGTATCCCATGGCATCCCCCGAATTTCACGACCGCCTGTTGTCTCTTGGTCTTGCCCGCGTCTCCGAAGCCGCGGCGATTGCCTGCGCGCCATTGATCGGCCGGGGCGATGAAAAGGCCGCGGATCAGGCCGCGGTCGATGCCATGCGGACCCAGCTCAATCACCTCGACATCCAGGGCGTCGTCGTGATCGGCGAAGGCGAGCGGGACGAGGCACCGATGCTTTACATCGGAGAAGAGGTCGGCGACGGCAAAGGCCCGTCGGTCGATATCGCGCTCGATCCTCTGGAAGGTACGACACTGACGGCTAAGGACATGCCCAATGCGCTTGCCGTGATCGCCATGGCACCGCGCGGCACGCTGCTTCATGCGCCTGATGTCTATATGGAAAAGCTGGCCATCGGCCCCGGGTTCAAACCGGGTGTCGTGACATTGGCCATGAGCCCGGCCGAGCGTGTCTCAGCCCTTGCCGCGGCCAAGGGCTGCTCGGTCAGCGATATCACCGTCTGCGTTCTCGAACGGCCCCGCCACGAAGAGATGATCGCCGAGATCCGCTCGACCGGGGCCGCGATCCGGCTGATCACCGACGGTGACGTGGCCGGCGTGATGCATTGCGCAGAGCCGCACCTGACGGGCATCGACATGTACATGGGATCGGGCGGCGCGCCCGAGGGTGTTCTTGCGGCCGCTGCCCTGAAATGCATGGGCGGCCAGATCTTCGGCAAGCTGATGTTCCGCAACGATGACGAACGCGACCGCGCCCGCAAGGCCGGCATCACCAATTTCGAGCAGGTCTATACCCGCGACGACATGGTGACGGGCGACGTGATCTTTTCGGCGACCGGCGTCACCGACGGATCGCTGCTGCCGGGGATCAAGCGCGAGCCGGGCTATGTCACAGCCGAGACGATCCTGATGCGCTCCAAGACCGGGTCTGTCCGGCGCATGGTCTATCGTCACCCGCTCGATTGATCGGGTTCTTCCTGTAGAAATCCGACCGCGCCGACCAAAGGGCATGGCGAATCCTTTGGTCCAGCCCTAGTGTGTGCGCATGGCCGATACACTGGATATGGACGGGTTTCTGGGCGTTGCGCGCTCTGTCACGGGGCGGCGCTGGACCGGGCCGTCGATCGACGAAGACAGGCTGGCCGAACAGATGGCGCAGGCCACGGCCCTGCCCCCGGCCCTGTGCCGCATCCTCGCCCGGCGCGGGATCGCGGCACCCGAGGCCGAGGCGTTCCTGTCCCCCACCCTGCGCGATCTTCTTCCCGATCCTGCGCAGCTCAAGGACATGGGGCGGGCCGCGTCCCGTATCCTTGCTGCGCTGAGCGGGCGGGAACGGATCGCGATCTTCGCCGATTACGATGTCGACGGCGGCGCCTCCGCCGCCCTGCTCCTGACATGGCTGCGCGATCAGGGACATGGCGCCACGCTCTATGTTCCGGACCGGATCGACGAGGGCTATGGCCCCAATGACGAGGCGATGGCGATGCTCGCCCGCGATCACGACCTGATCGTCTGCGTCGATTGCGGCACGCTGAGCCACGGCCCGATCGCGGCGGCGAGGGGCGCCGATGTGGTCGTGCTCGACCATCACCTGGGCGGCGAGACTCTGCCGCCGGCGCTGGCCGTGGTGAACCCCAACCGGCAGGACGAGCCCGGCGATCTGGGCCATCTCTGTGCCGCAGGCGTGGTCTTCCTGATGCTGGTCGAGGCCAATCGGCAATTGCGGTCTGAGGGCAAGGCGGGGCCCGACCTGATGTCGCTTCTGGATCTGGTCGCGCTTGCCACCGTCGCGGACGTGGCGCCGCTTCACGGTGTGAACCGCGCCTTTGTCCGGCAGGGGCTTGCCGTGATGGCCCGACGCGCACGGGCCGGCCTCGTGGCACTGTCGGATGTGGCGGGGCTCGATACCGCGCCCAAGGCGTATCACCTTGGCTACATGCTGGGCCCGCGCGTGAACGCCGGGGGTCGCATCGGCAAGGCCGATCTGGGCGCCCGGCTCCTGTCCACTGCCGACCCGCACGAGGCGGCGAGCATCGCCGAACGGCTCCACGAGCTGAACGCCGAGCGCCGGGAGATCGAAACCGCCGTCCGCGACGCGGCCCTCGCCCAGGCCGAGGAACGCGGTCTGGACGGGCCGCTTGTCTGGGCCGCAGGCGAGGGCTGGCATCCCGGCGTCGTGGGGATCGTGGCCGCCCGCCTCAAGGAGGCGACGAACCGCCCGGCCATCGTCATCGGCTTCGACGGCGAGGAAGGAAAGGGCTCCGGCCGGTCCGTCTCGGGCATCGATCTGGGCGCCGTCATCCAGAAGACCGCGGCCGAGGGCCTCCTGATCAAGGGCGGCGGGCACAAGATGGCGGCGGGCCTGACCGTGGCCCGCGACACGCTCGAGGCCGCAATGGACAGGATCGGCGCGCTTCTGGCACGTCAGGGCGCCGATGCCCTCGGCCCCGCCGATCTGCGCATCGACGCGGTTCTGATGCCGGGGGCCGCGACCGTGGAACTGGTCGATCAGATCGAACAGGCGGGCCCCTTTGGCGCAGGCGCCCCGGCCCCGAGATTTGCCTTCCCCGATGTGATGATCCAGTCGACCCGTCAGGTCGGCACCGGGCATCTCAAGATCGGCTTCGGCGACGGCTTGGGCGCGCGCCTCGATGCCATCGCGTTCGGCGCGATGGATACGCCCCTTGGCCCCTTCCTCGAGGCCCGTCGCGGCCACAGGGCCCATCTCGCGGGCCGAATCGAGATCAACACCTGGCAGGGTCGACAGAGCGTTCAGCTCCGTCTCGAGGACGCCGCCGACCCCGGCTGACCCCCGCCCGGGACCCCCGCCCGAAAAACAAGTGCGACAGGCCGGATTTTTGGATCGAATCCTCTTGCGCGACCCCGCGGCTTTGCCTAAACACCGGTTCACCAACCGGCTTGGCCCGTTCGTCTATCGGTTAGGACGCCAGGTTTTCAACCTGGAAAGAGGGGTTCGATTCCCCTACGGGCTGCCACTTACTTTCCCCAGATGCCAGTAATGAAACAACGCGTGTCGGTCGGAAGCCGATTGGCCTGCAGCGAGTTCAACTTCGAATTCGGGCGGAGTGTGTCGGCAAACCGGGCGGTGCCCGATCTCGGGGTCTTATTGGTTGGATGACCGGTTGGAACACGCTCCAATTGCGGCATTCCGTTTCCTGTCCCGTCTGAAAATTCTTCTCTGACGCCGAAAGAGGCAAGTGGCTGGAAACCCTCGGAAATCTTGAGGAGCGGAGTCTGCGTTGCCCTGAGAAGGCAGAATGCAGCTCCTGTCTCTGGGCGCTCTCGTCAGTCGGGAAAGCCGGCCCGAGACCGGCGATCTGGCGGAGCCGGACCGATGACGGATGACATTCGCGGGCCAACGCGGCATGGTCTGATCAGACCTCAGGCACAGACTTCCAATCCCGCGTGATCCATGGCCATCCTAGATTATACCGAACAGCATTGGCGTGACGCGCTTGGCCTCGGCAAGGGCGATGAACCGGCCGCCCTGATCCTTGAAGGGACATGGTGGCGCGAGGCTGCGACCGAGGCGCGTTTGAGCCAACTGGACAACGTCAAGGAACTTGCCTTCCCGGACATGTTCATCGGGGATTGGAACGGGCTCACGATCGCCTATTGCTGCGCCTACGGGGCTGCGCGGGCGGTCGAGCCGGCGCATGTATTCGCACAGCTGGGCACCGATGTGATGATACAGATCGGAACCTGCGGATCGCTGGATCAGGATGCGACGACCGGGGTCGTGGCCCTGCCTGTCGAATGTGTGGCGCGCGATGGGGTGTCGCAACATTATGGCGCCGGGGACAGCGTCCATACCGATCCGGGGCTTGTCGCCGCGGCGGAACGCTTTTTCAACCGACGCGGCATCACCACCCAACGCACACGGCACCTGACATGGCCCAGCCTGTTTGCCCAATCCGACGAGATGTGCATGCAATGGGCGCGCGAGGGTATCGCCACGATCGACATGGAAACCTCGGCGGTGGTCGCGGTTGCCGACAGGTTCGGCGCGCGGACGGTGTCGCTGGTGTCGGTGTGGGATCAGCTGTTCGAGGGCCGCACCTTCAACGATCCCCTGCCCCCCGAGGCGGCTGCACTGTTGAAACGTTCGAATGACGCGGTGTTCGAGGTTGCGCTTGAAATCGCGCAGGCGGCCTCGGCGGATGACACATCGGGATCATGAACGATCTGCGTCATGCGGGGATGTGCCGGCCCGGATAAGGGCAGCCGCCTTCTCGGCAATCATCAACGTGGCCGCATTCGTATTGGCCGAGGTGATCTTGGGCATCACCGACGCGTCAACGACACGAAGTCCATCGACCCCGTTGACGCGCAGGTCAGGGTCGACGACGGCGCCGGGATCGCGCCCCATGCGGCATGTGCCCACCAGATGATAGACCGTGCTCGACATGGCGCGGGCGGCCGCGAGGATCTCTTCATAACTCTGGTGTTGAGCGCCGGGGACGATCTCCTTGGTCCAGCGATCCCGGAAACCGGGCTGGTTGTAGATCTCGCGCACGATGCGCAGGCCTTCGACGATCACGTCGCAATCGCGCCGGGTGCTGAGATAATTCAGACGGATTTCTGGGTCGGCCAACGGATCTGTCCCGGTGATGCGCACCGAGCCGCGGCTTTCGGGGTGACATTGCCAGAACGAGGTCGTGAAGCCCGGATAGCGGTGAAGTGGCGTGCCGGGTTTGTCGACGCTCAGCGGCATGACGAACAGCTGCAGGTCGGGACGGTCGCCCGTGGCGTATTTCGTCGACATCGCACCGCCCACCTGACCCGCGCCCACCGTCAGCGGGCCGCGTTGCGCCAGCAGCCAGTCCAGCCCCATCCGCGCAAGGCCCAGAGGGCTGCGGACCTGTGAATTCAGCGACTCGCGTTTGTCGGCCAATGTCACGATCGTGCGCAGCTGCAGATGATCTTGCAGGTTTTCCCCCACCCCGGGCGCGTCATGGACGACGCTGATCCCGTGGGCGCGCAGCAGTTCGGCCGGACCGATGCCCGACAATTGCAGGATCTGCGGAGACTGGACAGAGCCCGCGCTCAGGATCACCTCGGCATCCGCATGCGCCTCGTGTTCGGCGCCGTCCTGAAGATAACGCACGCCGGTGATCCGGGAGCCCTGCCGGATCAGGCCGGTCACGCGCGCGCGCAACTCCAGCGTCAGGTTGGGCCGCGACAGCGCCGGTTTGAGCATCGAGCGCCCCGCGCTCGAACGCCAATGCCCATCCAGCGTCAGCTGATATCGCCCGATCCCCCCGGCCTTTTCACCGTTGAAATCCGGATTCCCCGGAAGCCCGTATTGTGCGGCGGCCTCCAGCCACGCAGTGCAGGCCGGATTGTCATTGCGCAGGTCGCGCACCCTGATGGGCCCGTGCGCCCCACGATATTGCGAGGGCGGGCCGTCATAGGTCTCGATGCTGCGAAAGTGCGGCAGCACATCGCGGTAGCCCCAACCTTCCGCACCCAGATCGCGCCAATCGTCGAAATCTTCCTTTTGACCGCGAATGAAGATCAGCCCGTTGATCGCACCTGACCCGCCCAGGACGCGCCCGCGCGGGCAATCCATCTGCCGCCCGGCAATGCCCGGGTCCGGCTGGGACTTGTAGAGGTGCGAATGGCGCGGATCATAGATCGACTTGAAATAACCCACCGGCAACTTCAGCCAGAACCCGCGGTCCCGGGACCCGGCCTCGAGCACCAGAACCCGAGCGTCGCGATCTTCGCTCAGCCGCGTGGCCAGAACAGCGCCCGCCGAACCGGACCCCACGATGATATAGTCAAAACCCTTCATCATGCCCCCCTTTGCCGCTAGCCTTGCCGCAACAGGCCAAGGCCGGGGCACCGCCCCGGTCGTGCCGCTCGGGAAAGGCTCGGACGACGTGAATACCAAGGTTCGGATCGCGCGGGTTCAGGCCCAGGCCCTGCGCTGCCCCATAGAGACGCCGGTTGCCACCTCCTTCGGCATCATGCGGGACAGGCCGGCGGTCTTCGTGCGGATCGAGGACAGCGACGGCTGTTTCGGCTGGGGCGAGGTCTTCGCGAACTGGCCCGCGGCGGGGGCGGAGCATCGGGTAAACCTGCTCCGCGCCGATCTGGCCGATCTGGTGTCGGGCTTCGAGGCACAGGCGCCGGGCGATCTGTTTGACCATCTGCGTCACGCCACGCGATTGCGCGCCCTTCAATGCGGCGAATCCGGACCGTTTCGGCAGGTGATCGCCGGTCTCGATATCGCGATGTGGGATCTGTTTGCACGCCGGGCCGGAGTGCCGCTGCGACGCCTGCTGGACCCGGCTGCACGGGATCGTGTTCCGGTCTATGCCAGCGGCATTCACTCCGCGGCGGCGGCGGGGCCGATGGCCCGCGCCCGTGCCGAAGGCTATGCCCATTTCAAGGTCAAGGTGGGGTTCGATCTGGATCGCGACATCGCCTCGGTCCTCGATCTTTGCAGGGATCTGCGTGGAGGTGAGACGCTTGCCGCCGACGCCAATCAGGCGTGGGACCTGCCGACCGCGCGCGCGTTCGTCGACGGGGTGGGCGCACGGTCGCTCCATTGGCTTGAGGAGCCTTTGGCGGCCTTTGCGCCCCCTGACGATTGGCAGGCCCTTGCGGCCGCGGCCCCCATGCCGCTTGCCGGCGGGGAAAACATCGCCGGGTTTGCCGACTTTGGCCGCACACTGGCCCGGGGCTATCTCGGCGTCGTCCAGCCGGACGTGGCGAAATGGGGCGGGTGCAGCGGATGCCTCCAGGTCGCGCGGCAGGTGCTGGACAGCGGGGCCCGCTATTGCCCGCATTTTCTGGGCGGCGGGATCGGGCTGGCCGCCTCTGCGGCGGTTCTGGCCGCAGCGGGTGGTGATGGATTGCTTGAGGTCGACGTCAATCCCAACCCCCTGCGGGAGGCCTTCGAGATTTGCCAGACCGCCTTGTCGGGTGCGGGCTGGCAATTCGATGATGCCCCCGGCCTCGGGATCGAGACCCTGCCCGACGAGGTGGGCCGCTATCAAACGGCCTTTGTCGAGCTGTAAGAGCCGCATCATGTCTCAGGACGGCGCCGTGAGCAGACAGCGATAGATATCCTCGAACACCGCATCGCGGTTCACGTCATAGGCCTCGAGCATGGCATGGCGATCATCGCTGTTCCGCCAGTACAGATCCTCGCTCAGATGCGGTGAGGTCGTCAGATGCGTGGGCACATAGGCGGCATCCAGAAGCCATGCGACGTTGATGATGTCCCAGATCACCCAGGTCTTGGTCTCGGGCTCGCTGATCGCGTATTTCACGTGCAGCGGATTGTTGGTGTAAAGATGCCAGAGGTAGTCGCCGATATCCCCCCGCCCTTTCACGAAACGCTCCATCTCGGGCAGGGAAATCGTCAGCTGCGCGCCCACGTGATAGCCCGGCAGATAGACCTGCGGCACGCCGCATTCAAAGACCAGCCGGGATGACAGCCTGTCCTGCACGAGGTTCAGCGACGGCAGGTTGCTGAACGGCGCATAGCTGGGAAAACCGGCGGTCCAGACCAACACGATATTATCGATGATATCGGGGGCCATCAGCAGGGCCGATCCGATGTTGGGCAGCGCACCCATGGCAAGGATATAGACGGGGCCGTCCTCGCGGTTGCGGGCCTGATCGATGATGAATTGCGCGGCGTCAGAGTCGACCGGCTTGTCATAGCTTGGCAGATGTTCGGGCGATCCGCGAAAGACCCGGCCCTCATGCCGCTCGTGGCAGGCCTCGAAGACGCGGATGATCTCGTCATATGACCGCGCCTCGCCCACATCCGGGGTCACGAATTCGATGTCGTCCGCCGTGCGGCCATCCGCCAGCAGGCGTTTGGCCCAGCCCGCGAAAGGGCCCACGAACTTGCTGTCATGATCCTCTGTCCCGCCACCCTTCTGCAGCGCTTCGACCGCCTCGTAGAGCCCGTCGCGGTGGTGGAGGAACGAATACGGCGCCGAGGTCACCCCTTCGAGCTTCATCCGGTCCTGCGACAGGATCGCCCAGGCCACGGCGTATTGGTCGTCGATTTCGTTGGCGGTGTCGGTGTCGATGATGACACGCGGCATCGGTCCGGGCCGGCCGAGGCGCTGCGCCATCAGGTCGCTGTCCAGCGGCGTGAACCTGCGAACGGCGTCTTGCAATGTTGTCATGGTCGCACCTCTCTAATTGCCGAAACCTTTTCCAAAGGCCTCTTCCTTGATGAAACGTTCGGTGATGAGCAGAAGGATGATCCCCGGCACTGTCACCACCAGCGTGATCCCCGCGGCAGACGCATCCAGCGTGCCGCCCGAGATCTTCGAGAACAGGAGCGTGGGAAGGGTCACGATCTTGCCCTGCCCCATGAAGAAAGTCAGCAGGAAGATGTTGGTCGACACGAGGAACGTGAAGAGCGCCCCGGCCACAATGCCCGGCAGCAGCATAGGCATGGTGACCATGCGCAGGATCTGCCAGCGGCTCGCGCCAAGGATCATCGCCTGCTCCTCGAAGTCGCGACCCAGCCCCTGATAGACCGCTGTCAGCATCCGGATCATGTAGGGGATCGTCGGGATCAGGTGGACGATGATGATCCCGGTATAGGTTCCGGCGAGCCCGATGTTGATGAAGATCATCAACAACGCGATGCCGATGGCCGCCTCGGGCACGATCAGGGGCATGGACAGGAAGAATTCGAACGCGGGCTTGCCCTTGAAGGATTCTCTGGCCAGCACGCGGGCGGCGGGCAAGCAGATGAAAAGGCAGATCACCGTTACCACGCAGCCGATGAAAACGGTGTTGAGCGTCGCCTCCCAGACCTGCGAATAGGGCGAAATCACGTAATCCCATGCCAGAGGCAGGACGGCCCTCTCGCGCTGTTCGAGCCACCACGTGCCGGGCAACAGGTCGGGCCAGGCCCAGCGGAAGGCAAAGCTCTGGATGATGAGCGGGATGAAGGGTCCGAGGATGAAGCCCGCGATCAGGAGCAGATAAAGCTTCTGGTAGGGCGACAGCCGTTCGTTCAGCGCGATGGAGGCGGATTTGCGGGCCATCAGTGCCTCCCGATCCGGCGTTCATACCGGCGATAGAAGGCGAGGTAGCTGTAAAGGATCACACCCGCCACCAGCGCGATGGACACCACGGTCGCCATGCCTTGCAGCTGCAAGGTGTAGTCCGCGTCATTGAAATAGCGCCACGCGACGACGGGCAGCGTATCGGGAAACCCGCCGCCCAGAATGAACGGCGCCTCGAACGCCCCGATATTGAAGGCAAAGATGATAAGCGTGGACGAAATGATACCGGGCAGGATTTGCGGCAGGGTGACCTGAAAAAAGACCTGTCGCTTGTTCGCCCCGAGGATCGCCGCCGCCTCTTCGGTTTCGCGCCCCACGCCCAAAAGCACGGCATAGATTGTCAGCGCGACAAAGGGCGTCTGTTTCCACACATAGACGGCGATGATGCCCCAACCCATATGGGTTTTCAGGATCTGGGGAAACTGGCTCGGGTCGTCGATGAAGCCGGCAAACGCCATCAGCCGCGACAGCATTCCGCCATTGCCCAGCATGATCACCGCCAGCGCGATGCCCACCGTATAGGGGATCATCAGCGGCAGCTTGTAGAGGTATTTGTAAAGCGACTTGGACGGGAACGACCGCACAAGCGCCAGCGCCAGCAGAACGCCCATCACGAGCGAGATCAGCGTCGCGGCGATCGCGTAATAGAGCGTCAGCCCCAGGGACCGCCAGAAAAAGCTGTCGCCCCAAAGCGCTCCGAAATAGGAAAAGTCGGGAAAGGTGTTCACACCGAACCACGGTGCGAAGCCTAGCGATTGGGCCACGCCCAGAACCAGCGCACCGCCAAACAGCACCGTCAGCACCAGCATCACCGGCAACAGCTGGATCCACATCCAGGTGCGGTCGCGCTTGTGACGGGCAAGTTCCTTGGTCTTGGACACGTCTTCCCCCTTTGGAAGGGGGCCCCGACTATGTGCCGGGACCCCCGTTTCGCTTAGTTGAGGTTGGCCACAGCCGTCGCCACGATGGACGAGATGCTCTCTTCGCTGTCACGCTCGATATACTCGAGCCATGTCGCCTCGATCACATCGACCAGCGTGGCATTGGTGTCGGGTGCGGTGTTCGCATCCAGTTCCGCCTGTGTCACGCCGACCAGACCGGGCGACGCCGCATCAAGACGCGCCGCGTCTTCATCGCTCAGCCGCCACGGATCGACGCCCGGAGGCATGCCCGCAATCTCGAGCTTGGTCGCCTGCGAGTCGACCGAGGCCATGTAGTTGGCCATGACCATCGCCGCCGCCGGATTGGGCGCATTGGCCGGGATCACAAGATAGTTCTTGTTCTTGATCATGTTGCCTTCAGGGAAGATGAACTGTTCCGCCCCTTCGGGGTAGGTCCCGTCCCGCAGGCCGGTCGCGACGCCGTAAAGTCCGAACTGGCAGGAGAAGTCGATCTCTCCGTTCAGAAACAGGCCGTTGAGCGCGTTGGGGTCCTCGGGATAGCGGGCGTTGCCGCTGTCGCCGCCCAGAAGAAGCGGCTCGATTTCCCTCAGATACTCCATGCCCGGCGCGATCAGGCGCGCCAGCTCCTCTGCGCCCAGTTCGTCAAGCGACGACTGGAACGGCTCGGCGCCGGTGCCATCGGGGTTATGCGCATAGACCGCGGCCTGAACGAAGGTGTTCCCGATGAAATGAGGCGGTTTCACGTAGGTGAACTTGCCCGGGTTCGCTTCGAGATAGGCCCGCATCTCGGCAAAGGTGCTGGGCACGTCATCGGACGCCACGCGATCGGTATTGACCGCGCAGACATACTGCTGGCCCGACCACGGAATTTCCGACGCATTGGTTTCCACGCCGAAGTCGCGCAGATTGAGCAACGAGCGGGGATCTTCGGGGTTCCATTCGAAGTTGACGCTGTTGGGCAGCTTGTCGGCAAAGGCCCCCATCACGGCGCCCTGCCGCATCAGCGTGGCGAAGTTTTCGCCATTGACCCAGATCGCATCGACGCTGCCTTCGCCAAGCCCCCGACCGGAGCCCAGTTCGGCAAGAACCAGATCGACGGCGTCCTTGGTGCCGGTGATCCGCACCGGGTTCAGCGTGACGCCTTCTTCGGCAAGCGCCGGGACGGCGAACCTGTCCATCCAGATGTTGATCTGATCGCTGCCGCCCCAGTAGTAGAGGTTCACCTCGCCTTCTTCCATGGCGCGGGCCTGCACCTCTTCCCAACTTATGTCGCCGGCGATGAAACCGTCGCGGAAGGCGTCTGCGTCCTGCGCAAAGGCGACCCCCGTCATCAGGCTGCCGATGACCGACAGGCTTAGCATTGTCTTTCTCATGGTCTTCTCCTCCTCTGTTTCAAATCGTTCTGGTCCGGTCAATTCTGGATGATCCAGATCCGGTCGGGCGGGATCGTGAGCCAGACCTCCTGATCGAGATCGACCATCCGGCGCGACTGTTCGATCACCTGGATCTGCGCGTCGCCGCACGCGACGGTGTAGGTGATATTGGCCCCGAAGAATTCGCGCGCACTCACCCGGCCCCTGATCTGGTTCTGCGTCTCGGGCGGCTCCGCGAGATGCAGATCGATCGCCTCGCCGCGCAGCATGACGTGTGCGGGGCCGTCGGTGGCATCGGTGGCGAAGGCAAGGGATCCGAACGGGGCGGTGGCGGTCTTGCCCCTGATCATCGCTTCGAAGACGTTTGTCGCCCCCATGAAATCCGCGATGTCGATGCTGCCCGGTCGCTTGTAGAGCGCGTCGGGCGCGTCGTATTGCGCGAGCTTTCCGTCAAAGATCACCGCGACACGGTCGGCCAGTTCCATCGCCTCGATCTGGTCATGGGTCACGAAGATCGTGGTGATGCCCAACCGCTGCTGCAAATCGCGGATGAACCGCCGCATCTCGCCGCGCAGCTTGGTGTCGAGATTGGCGAGCGGTTCGTCCATCATCAGCACCGAGGGATTGGTGATCAGCGTGCGCGCGATCGCCACCCGCTGCATCTGCCCGCCAGACAGCTGCGCCGGGAACCGGTGGCGGAACTGCTGCAGCTGGACGACGTCGAGGATGTCCTCCAGCCGCTGTTCGATCTCGGCCTTGTCGGTGCCGCGCACTTTCAGACCGAAAGCCACGTTCTTTTCGACCGTCATATGCGGAAACAGCGCATAGCGCTGGAACACCATGCCCACGTTGCGTTTCTGCACCGCGACTTCCGACACGTCCTTTCCATCGAACAGGATCTGTCCGTCCGAGGGCACTTCGAGCCCCGCGATCATCCGCAGTGTCGTGGTCTTGCCGCAGCCAGACGGGCCCAGCAGGGCGACCAGCTCCCCCGACCGGATATCGAGATCGATGTTCGAAATGGCGGTAAAGCCGCCAAAGTCCTTGCGGACCCCTTTCAGCTGAACCGCCGTCATGCCCCACCTCCGTCAGGGAGCCCGTCATGGGCCGCGATCACCGGAAGCGGCGCCATCCCGCACCAGCCGGCGAATTCCTCGAACGCCGCGCGGTGCAGGCCGGGGACGAGGATGAAATGATGCTCCAGCCCGTGTTCCATGACGCTCGTCACCACGTCGCGGGCCGAACAGGGGCCGGCGGCGCCGGAAAAGTCGCCGATCCAGCCCCGACACCCGGTGAAGCCGGCGGCAGGCCCTTCGGCGACGCGTCCCTCGACCGCAAATCGTGCCGTGCCGTGGCGCGACACGCGCAGGATCGTACAGTCGCCGTGGGCGAATTCGTAATCCGCGATAGCCCCATAGATCGGCCCTTCTTCCGTGCCGCGCCCGATCATCGGGTGGTTGATCCAGGCCACGTCGTCCTTGGCCAGATAGAGCGGCCCGCCGCCACCATGCCACATCAGGATCTGGTCGCGGTCAAAATCCGGTGAGGTCATGTCGAGAAGGCAGCCCACCTTGCCGGTCAGCGATCTGGCGACCAGTTGGGTGACCGCGCCGAGGATATCGCCTTCGGAGGCAACGGGCAGGCCGTCGTGTTCCTCAAGCCAGCTGAAGGCCGCGCCCGGATGCATGCCCGGGTTGTCCTGCAAGGCGGGCCAGTCCGACACCGTCAGCGCGTCATAGCCGCCATCGCGGGCGATCGACCGCAGGGCGAGGGAGGCCCGCGCCGTAAGCCGCATCTGGTCGTCCGACACGCCACGCACCTCTGCGGCTTGGCTCATGGCTTCCAGTTCGGCCACCACATCCGCATCGGTCTGGGCCGCCATCAGGTCGGTCATCCGATGGATGTCGATATGCTCGCACCAGACGCCAAGCTGGCGCATCAGCGTGTCTGACGACACCTCCATGTTGTAAAAGGTCATAGCCAAGCCGCCGACCACACCGATCCGCGCACCATCGAGCGCCTTCCGGGCGCTCAGCGCCCGAATGGTCTGGCTCATCCGCGCGTGCAGCGCGTCGTCGCCGGGGCCACCCAGATACCACTGAACAGGGTGCCGTGACGTGTCGCGAACGCCCCGCGCAATCGACATCGACATGTTGAGCGAGACGAAATTGTTCAGCTGGATATCGTCCGTCATCGTCGGCTCGGGTGTCGCCCAGACACCCATCGGCAGCGGCGCGCGCGCGATCTCGCGCACCACGTCGCCCATGGTGAAACCGCCGTGCAGCAGCACGAGGAAATCCGCGCCCCGCGACCGAACATCCGCCACCGCGTCCCGCGCCTCGGCCCCGTTCATCGGGATGCCGTCGGCCACGACGACGTCTGCACCATGGGTTGCGGCCAGCTCTCTCAGCCAGCTTTCGCAAGCCTCGAATACCCCATGTTTTTCGGGGAAATAGCTGGGCAAGGATGCCTTGATAAGGCCAATCGTCAGCGGCATGCGAGGCTCCCTGTTTGCTTCATGCGATCTGACTCCGGGCTGGGCCGGCAAGGTCGAAACTGATCGGCCCCTGCCGGTAAACCAGATCGAAGAACACCGCCTTTCCGTCATTGTCGAAGGCGGTGCAGGCCTGCGACAGGATCGGCGTATTCTCCGGCACGGCCAGCACGTCAGAGACGGTGGCATTGGCCAGGATGCTGTCGAGCGTCTCGCAGGCGCTGGTCCATTCCAGCCCGAATTCCTCGCGCAGGATGCGCAGGATGGACTGGTTCTGTCCCGTCTCGGGGAATTGCGCGGCCTGCAGACGCGGAACAAGCCGTTGCGGGATCCATGTCTGGGTCAGCATCCGCGGCGCGCCATCCACCGTGCGCAATCGTTCCACCAGCACAAGCGGCTCGTCGAAATAGGCTGCCACCATCGCAGGCACTTCACGCGCGGGGGTTTCGATCCGCAAGAGCCGCGCCCCCGGCACGCGGCCCTCGATCAGGACCTTGTCTGTAAAGCTGACAAGGCAGGTCGAGGCGGGCGGCGAAAGGGTCGCCACCGAATAGCCGCTGCCCTGTCGCGAGGTCAGGAACCCCGCCCGCACCAGCATCTCGAGCGCCTTGCGCACGGTCACCCGGCTGACCTCGAAGGCTCGGGACAGCTCTTCTTCGGTCGGCAGGCGCATCCCGATGGCGTATTGACCGCTTTGCAGACGATCGAGGATCTCGTCGTGCACCACCTGGTATTTCGGCGCGGCGGTCATGCCATGGCCTCCTTCAGCTGCGCCAGCCGGTCGCGCCCGGTGCTGCGCATCCAGTGTTCCATCGCGGCCGGGCCTTCGGCGCCGAATTTGCCGATGGCGTCACTCCAGATGGCGCGGCCACACATGAAGCCCCGGGCGGCGACGCCGGCCTTGCGCGACAGCATGAGCCCATAACGGAACTGTTCGAACGTCACCCCGGCACTGAGATAGAGGAGCGGCAGATCGCCCGCCGGTTCCGCCGCCGCGCGGAAGGCGGCCATCGCCTCGGCCTCACTCATCGTGGTGCCGATGTGGGCAAGGCTGACGGGGATTTCGACCTTGAGAATGTCGATATTGAACGCAGGCGCCGCGAAGGTTTCCGTCGCCTGCCGCACCAGCGCGGGCTTGGCACGCGCATAATCCGCCGAGGCGCCATCGGGGATGTCGCGGTCATAGACGATGGGCTCGAACAGGAATGTGACCCCATGGGCCCGGCATTCGGCACCGATCCGGGCCACGAGATCGGCCTTCCGCTGGTTGAGCTCGGCCGCATCGTTCGGCCCATAATAGAGAAAGAACTTCAGCACCGGCACGCCCAGACCAGGATAATCGGCGATGCGCAGATCCTCGGGCAGCTTGGTGATCCGATCCTCGTCGGCGATGTGATAGACATCCGCCTCATAGGCCAGCATCCGCACGCATGAGGGGTCAAAGGCTGGCAGAAGGTCACGCCCAAGCGTGGAATCCACCAGAACGGTCGTGGCCTCCGGGCTCAGCGTTTCGACCACGATCCGCTTGAAGGTCAGCAGGTCATCGGGCCGGGCGTCGCCGCTGCGCACCTCGCGCAGGGCGGCCTCCAGTCCGCTGCCCTGATCGACGGCGACGCCGAAGATCGGTCCATCCAGCAGCGTCATGACACCTCCATCTGAATGGCCGGAAAAAAGGGCGTATCCGAGGGCGCGCACCAAAGCGAGAGCATGTCGTCCGTGGGTTCCAGCAGGGAAATCGAAAAGCCGCCCATCTCCTGCGTCGTGACATAGCTGCCGATCATCGGGGCGATCGCGGTTATACCCTGCCGGTCAAGTGCGCGCCGGACCTCTTCCCAGATGGTCAACTGCTCCATCAGGGTGGTGCCGCCCATGCCATTGATGATCACGCAGGCGCGCGACCCGGCGGACATGGGGCGATCGGCCAGCAGCCGTTCGACCATCTGCGCCACCAGATCCCGCACCGGGCCGACCTTGACCCGGCCCACGCCGGGTTCGCCATGCACGCCCATGCCGAGAAAAATCTCGTCGTCCGGCAGGGTGAACATCCTCTGCCCGGTCAGGGGCGAGACAGGCGGCGAGACGGCGGCGGCAAGGGTCACGAGCCGGGCGCGCACGGCCTCACCGAGGGTCACAAGCGCCTCGAGCGACCGGCCCTCTTCGGCGGCGGCGCCCAGTATCTTGTAGATGAACATCGTGCCGGGCGCGCCGCGCCGGTCCTGTTTGCGTTCCGGCGGCGCGGCCGAGATGTCGTCATACATCGGCAGGGGCACGGTCCGGATACCAAGGTCCGTGGCCATCATCGTGGCGGCACGTCCGTTGATCATGTCGCCCGAATGCTGGGAGATCAGAAGGATCGAACCGGCCTTGCCCGTCACCTCGGTCAGACCGTCAAGGATCAGGTCCGCCGAGGGCGCGGCAAAGACATCCCCCACCACGTTGGCATCCAGAACGCCCTGCCCGACGAACCCCATCGCGATGGGTTCATGGCCGGAGCCGTTTCCGATCAGGAGCGTGACCTTTTCGTCCGGGTCCTTCACATGCGTGGCCCGCTTGACCACGCGCGGATCGCTGGTGCCCCGCGTGACCTGCGGAAAGGCGCTGACAAAGCCGTCGATCATGTCGTCGACCATCGTCTCGGCGCTGTTGAACAGCTTCTTCATGGCGAAACCTCCTGCAAGGTCTCGAGAAAGATCACGACCGAGACGGCGCCCGGGTCCAGATGTCCGCGCCCGCCATCCTCGACATATTGCGCGCGACCCCGGCGCGCGCCGAGGTCTTTCGTGCCGTCGCGGCCCGCCCTTGCGGCCACGATGGCGGACCCGAGATCGCCGGTATCGAGCGCGGCAATCGCGGGGGCCAGGGCATCGACCATGCTCTTGTCGCCAATCGCCACTTCGCCCAGATCGCAAATCCGCGTGCAGGCTCTGGCAAGTCCGGCCTGCAGTGGGGCACTGTCATCGAGATATGTCTCAAGTTCCAGAAGGATCAGGCCGAACAACGTGCCCGATGCTCCGCCAGAGGCGCGCATGAATGCCTTTGCGCGGGCACCGTCGGGCGCCGCGACGGCCTTGGTCAACCCGCGCAGCATCGTGGCCCCGTGATCGCCGTCGCCGACGGCTGCATCAAGGGCGTTCAGCCGCTCTGCCTCTTGAGCAAAGCGGTTCCTGAGCGCGGCGAAGAACGGCTCAGCCGACATGACCAAATGTCTCCCTGAGATAGGCGAGGGTCTTGGTGGCGGCCTCTGTCGGATCGGGCTCGATGTCGCGCCAGATGTTGAGATCCCGGCTCGACGCATGGCCCGCCATCACGAACATCTCGGCCACGACCCATCTGTCATAGCCGATATCCGCCAGCGCCCGCGCGTCGGCGGGGAAATCATAGCGCCCCGAGCCCGGGCGCCCCCGGTCATTTTCGGAGACATGGTAGTGAACCAGCGTATCGCCCGCGGCGCGGATCGCGGCGGGCGGGTCCTTTTCCTCGATGTTCATGTGAAAGGCGTCCAGCAGAACGCCGATATGGTCCGAGCCGCAGGCCCGCGCGATGGCGCAGGTCTCGGCCGCGGTGGAGGTCAGGTCCGTCTCGAACCGGTTCAGCGCCTCGATACCCAGCGTCACGCCTTCACTCGCCAGAACACCGTCCAGCCGCGCCAGCGTTTCCGCCGATCGCGCGGCGCGCGCCGCCTTGTTGGCCGGGTCGAACACACCCCATGGCGCGGCGACCACACCGGCCAAACCACCCGCGCCCAGTCGCGCCGTGACCCGAATGGCGTCTGTCAGGACCGCGACCGCATTGTCGCGGATGGCCGGATCGTCAGAGGTCGGATCGGCCTCGGGGCCAAGCCCGGTCGAGCAGGTCAGCTCCAACCCGCAGGCCTGGGCCTGGGCGCGGATCTCGTCGGCACGGTCGAGACCGATGCCCAGCAAGGACAGCTCGACACCGTCATAGCCAATGTCAGACGCAATGGTGAAAATCGGTGCGGGATCGTCCGTCCAGGCTTTCATCCAAAGCCCTGCGTGAATTCCGAATTTCATCGCCGCGCCCTCCCCCGGTTCGCGATAGATCACATTAGTTATAACAAATTGAGCATGTCAACACGCCTGATCAGCCCGCCCCGGACGCCGAACGAAGGACAGGCCAAAGGCCAAGAACGGTGAGGCAAGTGCAAAGGCTTGAAGATATAACCATAAATCCGGACCTTTGGGGCCGAAACAATCACGATCAGGGCAAGATAATCCCCTGCGCGATAGCGGGCATTCGGTCACTCTCCCGATCTGCTATTACAGACTTGTAGGAACAAATTTCCTGAGTCAGTCTCTGGACAGGGAGGAACACAAGGTTGGTTCTTGTCATCGGAGCGGCGCAGACGCCATTCAACCGGCGACGTGACGGGTCTGGATTTCGCGACTGGTCGGGCGACGCCTTCGAGGCGGCATTGGCCATGTCCGGGATCGAGCGCCGGGATATCGACGCGCTGATCGTCGGCTCTGAAAGCGATTTCTTCACGCTCCAGCTGAACCCCGCATCGGTGCTGGCGCAGGACCTTGGCCTGTGCGGGGCCGAGACGCTGCGGGTCGAAGGCGGTGGCGCCACAGGTCAACTGGCCGTCCATGCCGGGGTCGACCGCATCCTGTCGGGCCGCGCGCGCCATGTGGCCGTGATCGGCGTCGATCCCTCTGCCAGCACCCTCGCAGGGGAGTCTATCCGGGAGCTTTACGGCTATTCCTTCGACTTCTGGACCGACGGGCTGTCGGGGGTCACGGCCACCGCCCTTTACGCGCTGTCATGGCAGGCCTTTGCAACGGCCAATGGCGGGCAGATCGATGATCTGAATGCCGTAACGATCAAGAACCGACGCAATGCGATGTCCAATCCCGATGCGCATCTGCCGCGTGAGCACAGGGTGGAGGAATTCGCCGCCTCACCCATGATTGCATCGCCCTATTGCCGGCTGCATTGCTCGCCGCTCAGCGACGGGGCGGCGGCGCTAATCCTGTCTGCGCCCGATGCGGCGCCGGAGGCCCGCCGCAATCGCGCGCCGCGGATCACCGGGATCGGGGCCGCGTCTGATCTGCCGGGCCTTGGGCACCGCGCCGATCCGGCCGTCTTCGGGGCCAAGTCCAGAGCCGCGCAGCGGGCCTATGACATGGCCGGGGTCACACCGTCCGACATCGCGGTGGCCGAGGTCTATGACGCCTATGCCGGGGCCGAACTTCAGGCCATCGCGGCACTCGGCCTGAGCCCGGAGCCGATCCGGTCCCTGCGCGACGGGGATTTCGACGCCGACGGCACATGCCCGGTCAACCTGTCGGGCGGCCTCATGGGTCAGGGCGCCCCTGTGGGCGCAACCGGCGTCGGTCAGACCGCGACTTGCGCCCTGATGCTCGAGGGGCGCTATCACGCAGGGCTGCAACCGGACCGACCGCTCGGCCATGCGCTGGCCGACACGCATGGCGGTGTCGGCACCACCTGCGCCGTCACCATCCTGAGCGCGGGGGCAACTGCATGAAACGCAACGTGACACTGGAATATGCCCTTGGCGAAGGCTGGTTGGCCCCCTGGCTCGACGGGCTGCGCGAGGGCAGGCCCGTGGCCTCCACCTGTTCGGCCTGTGGCGACGCGCATTTTCCGCCGCTGCGGGTTTGCCCGACCTGCCGAAGCCGATGCGATGGCTGGCGCAATCTCGGCGGTGGCGCGACGATCCTCTGTCGCACCCAGGGCACGGACGGCGATTTTGCCATGGCGCGATTTGACGGGGCACGCATTGCAACCATCGCCCGGGCCGATCGCCTGCCCGAGGATGCCACACGGGCCGTGCTGGCGGCCTGCCCCGACGACCCGCCATTTCTTTCCCTCGTCACGGAGCCCCGGACATGAGCGATTATCTTGCGACCCTGAGCGCCGAGCAATTGGCGGACCTGCACCTGACCCGGGATGCGGCGGGCGACTACGCCATCACATGGCCCGCCAATTACAACATCTACAACGCCACCGTCGGCCGTTTTCTGGGGCCCGAGGACCGCGACAAACCGGCGATGATCTTCGAGGGCCCCGATGGTCAGGTCACCACGCAAAGCTTTGCCGAGATCGATGCCGCCGCGACCGGTCTTGCGGCCGAACTGCGCCGGCTGGGCTATGGCAAGGGAGATCCCGTCGCGGTGCACACGGGCCAGCATCCCGACACCGGGATCGCCCACATGGCGATCGCCAAGATCGGCGGCATCGCGGTCACGCTGTCGCAGCTTTACGGCCCCGATACGTTGGCCCATGCGCTCAACGATTGCAGGGCCGGGGTGATCCTGACCAGCCGCGATGCCTGGGATCCTCTTCGGGGAGAAGAATTCCCCCATCTGCGCCATGTGATCATGCGCGACCCCGGACCTGGCGATCTCGATCTTGCCGCCGCGATGGCCGATCCGCCGGAGGATTTCACGCCGGAACTGGGCGGCGCGGAGGATCCGGCGCTCCTGATGTATACTTCCGGCTCGACCGGGAAGCCCAAGGGGATCCTGCATGGTCACCGTGTGCTGGCGGCCTATACTCCGTCGATCAACCTGTTCTTCAACCTCGCGCTTGGCGATGACGACGCGGTCTATTGGTCGCCCTCAGACTGGGCATGGGTCGGCGGGCTTCTGGACATGCTGTTTCCCGCGTGGATGGCGGGGCGGCCGGTTGTCACCTCCCTCGAACGTTTCACCGCGGACTATGCCTATGGCTTCATGAGCCGTCACAAGGTGACGCATACCTTCCTCGCCCCGACGGCAATCAAACGTCTGGCGCAGCATCCCGACCCGCGCTCGGACCATGATCTGGCGCTGCGGATCATCTGCACCGGGGGTGAGGCGCTCGCGGCAGAGACGCTGACCTGGGCCGAGGACAGGCTGGGCGTCGTCTGCAACGAGTTCTACGGCATGACCGAGGTCAATCACCTGATCGGCAATTGCGCCGCTTTGTTTCCCCGCCGCCCCGGATCGATGGGCCGCGCCTACCCCGGGCACAAGGTGCTTCTTGTCGACAGCGACGGCCACGAGGTTGCAGATGATGAACCCGGAGAGGTCGTCACCCCCCTCGCCTCGCCCACGCGGTTTCAGGGCTATTTCAACAACGCCGACAAGACCGCCGACATGAAGCTGGGGCCCTATTGGCGGACCCATGATCTGGCCGTGCGGGATGAGGACGGGTATTTCTGGTACAAGGGGCGGTCCGACGACCTGATCAAATCATCGGGCTTTCGCATCGGCCCGGCCGAGGTCGAGGAATGTCTGCTCTCTCATCCGGCCGTGGCCGAGGTCGCCGTGATCGCCAAGCCCGACCCGGATCGGGGCGCCATCGTCAAGGCATTCGTCAGCACGCGCCCCGGTGTCACGGGCGACGCGGCGCTGGCTCGGAACCTGAAAGATCACGTCAAGACCCGGCTTGCGGGATACAAGGCCCCGCGCGAGATCGAATTCGTCGAGAGTTTCGAACTCACGTCTTCTGGCAAGATCAACCGGCGTATCCTGCGCGAAGCCGAACTGGCGAAGGCGCGGACCTGAGCTTTAACCCTTGCGGTCAGTGCGGGCCGGCATGCCCCGGCTTCCAAGCCGCGGCGTTTGTCCGAAATGACCGTCGCTCGGCCGCACGAATAAGAATCATCGGTCTTGATCACGGCGAATCAGAAGCGGTTTCCGAGGCCTGTTCAGATGGCCGATCCACCAATTCGGTCTGAAAACTCCAGAATTCCCTAGGACGCGCTCGGGCCTTTTCCGACCCTAGGATGCGCCCGAGTGCCGTCGGAAAGACCGATGCACAGCACGATCTCGTCTGTCCGCGGTGCGTCTGGCACACACAGGGTCATGGTGTCGATATGATCGAACGACCAAGGCTCATCCTTGTGGCCTAGCGGCAAGTCGATGCACCCGCCCAAGGGGCCAACCTTGTGGTTCGACGGCATCAGGGCCTTTCCGCCGCCGATGGCTGCGCGCACGGGTTTGCCAAGGGATGGGTGGAGCACAGCGGCCCCGTGCTCCATGACTCCGGATGACCCGATGAGAGCCGCTTTGCCATAACAGACAGGTGGCCCGCTCAGCATCCGGACAAGGTCTTGTGTCAGAGTTTCGCCGAGTTTCGCACTGACCTCGGATAGGTGCGACAGGTCCGTCTGGTCGACCCCGGCAAAGGGGTTTCTCAGGACCGCAATCGCCGCGACGCGCGTGATCGTTTCGCAAGCCGAGCCCATTTCGTCGGCGGTGATCACTTCCCTGATGAAGATTATTTTTCGGACGTCCACCATCCAACATTCCTTTTCTTAACACCCACAGGGCATGTTCCCGAAAGTACCGTAGTCAAGCCCATGAGGCACCAATGATCTCATCGGGGGCAGCGTCGGCCCGATCGACCCAATTGCGTGATCCGTGGGATGGAGGAAGTGTATTCCCACCGCATCACTCTGGACGGCCCCGCCGGACGTTCAGTTGCCGGACATAAAGACACCGCGGCGGATCACCGGGGTTCCGTCAAGGCTCAGCGAGGCTGACCTCAGACAAAGCCCGAGATGCGCCCGGCTTCGGTTTTTCCCCCGGAAGGCGACGTCGTCATTGCTCCCGATCTGGATCTGGATCGCGCCATGACTGCTTTCGCAGTCCGCGCCGCCGCCACCGGTATCGGGCGTCTGCGTGATGGCTTGTGTCCAGCGCGCCCGGTGATCGACCCCCCATGCAAAATGGCCCGCATTCCATGCGCCGGCGTCGCCCGCGGCCTCTAGCTCCGCCCGGATGAGCACTGCATCAAGCTTGCCCTCAATGGCCGTCACCCGCCCCTCCCGAAAGGTGATCACCACGCGATCCTCGACAAAGCGGGCAAGGTGAAAGCAGCAGTCACCGACATCGAGCACCAGCTGGCCCTCGGTCGTCCCCTCGACCTGGGCTGCCTGCACGGCGCCGATACCCCAGAAATCCAGCCGGCCCGGCAGATCGGCAGCGCCATAGTTGGCCAGCGCGGGGCGCCCGGGTTTCTGCATCACCAGATCGGTCCCCGCGTCGGACGTGACATGCACTGTCACCGCGCGGTCAAGCAGCTCTGCCCCGGCGCGGGCGCGCCGTCGCACCGTTTCGTCCGCACGCAGACGATCGAGAACATGCGGAGGCTCCATGCAGCACAAGACGCGCGCCCCGCGTTCAAGCGCGGCGGCAATCTCCGGGCGATAATGCAACGCGTGACCCGTCATATAGACGATCAGGTCGGCCTGTCCGCAGGCGGCCTCGAGAGCGGTGGAGGATGGCGGCCTGTCCCATGACAAGACCGTGGTCAGGGCCTCCGCGCCCAGATCGCGCGCCGCACCGTGGCAGGCGGCGCCGTAGGCCGGGTTCCATGCCGTGTCGGTGATCGCCACGCAAAGTTCGCCCTCTGTCAGAGCCGAGGCCCGAAGCTGGTGTCGGAACAGCGCCTGAAAATCCGCCACGAAGGCATCTGACGTATAGCTGCGCGCATAGGCCATCCCTTGGGTGCCCGTCAGACGGGCCGCAGGCCGGCCCGCACCGTGATGGGGCAGTCACCGGCGGTCGGTGCAACGGGCCTCATCCGGGAACCGCGGCCAGTTCGGCCGGGGCACTTTGCCCCTGCAACAGGCGCTCGATCTCAGCCGTGTCGCGGAGCCGGATCAACCCGCCATCGGACATCCGCTGCAAAGCGTCGTCATGCGCGACGCGGGTCGAGGAGGCGCAGGCATCCTGAACTAGGTTGACGTAATAGCCCCGGTCCGCGGCATCGCGGGCGGTGAGTTCGACGCAGCCTTCCGTCACGATGCCGCAGACCAGCAGCCGGTCGATGCCCATGTTGCGCAGGATCTGGTCAATGGGCGTGGAGTTGAAGGTTCCGGCGCTGGTCTTGTCGATGATGATCTCGTCACCCTGCGGGGCGACCTCGGGCAGAAACTCGTCGTCGCGCGCATCAGCCGAGCGGGCCTTCGTTTCCTGCTGGAGCGAGCGCTGACCGTCGCGGCAATCGGCCGTGAGGTACTTTACCCGGATATGAATCAGCTCGACGCCCCCGGCGCGACAGGCATCCTGAAGGCGGCGGACGCGGGGCAAGATCTCGTCGATGAAGGCCCAGCGCTCATCAAGATGGTTTGGCTTGCCCTGTTCGCGGCAAAGACGCCCCATCCATCCGTCGGGATGCGCGTCGAGATATTGCAGATCGATCGTCAGCAAGGCCGTGCGCGACGGATCGAAGTCAGGTTCCTGCGGCGGCGGAACGAGATCGTAATAGGGATCGTGGGCCATGGTAGGATCCTTTCAGTTGAGGGTCAGGAAGACGCGAGGGCCGGATCGCCGACCGAGGCATGTTTGAAACATCGGACCTGATGCGTGCCGCCCAGATCCTCGAGTGGTGGCGGGCGTTCGCGGCAGCCATTGTCGGCAAAGCCACACCGCGGGTTGAAGGCACAGCCTGGCGGGGGCGATAGCGGTGACGGAGGCTCCCCGATGATGGCCGCGCTATCGCGCCGGGCATTCGGCCGCGTGCGCGGCGCCGCCGCCATCAGGCCACGCGTATAGGGGTGCCGGGGATTGGCGAAGATTTCGGCCGCGGGGGCATTCTCGACGATCCGGCCAAGATACATGACCGCAACCCGATCGCTGACATAGCGCACGACACTCAGGTCATGGGCGATCATCAGAAGCGTCAGGCCCAGCCGTTCGCGCAGGTCCAGAAGCAGGTTCATTATCTGTGCCTGCACCGACACATCGACGGCCGAGACAGGTTCATCCGCGACGATGATTTCGGGATCGACGGCCAGCGCCCGCGCGATACCGATCCGCTGTCGCTGACCGCCGCTGAAGTGGCGTGGATACCTGTCCGCGGCTTCTGGCGGCAGACCGACAAGATCGAGCAATTCCCTGACGCGGGCCTTTGCCGCTGCACCCCGGGCGATGTCATGCACATGCAGCACCTCGCCAAGGATTTGCCCGACCGTCAGCCGCGGATTGAGAGACGACCACGGATCCTGGAACACCATCTGGAGATCGCGGCGCGCGGCGCGCAGGCGTGCGGGCCCCATCGACAGCACGTCTTCGCCCCGGAACCGAACCTCGCCCGAGGTCGGCTCCACCAGCCGAAGAAGCGCCCGGCCAAGCGTCGTCTTGCCCGATCCGGACTCCCCCACGAGGCTGAAGATCTCGCCCGGCGCGATATCGAGGTCGACCCCGTCAAGCGCGGTCAGCGTCCGGCGGCGGCCCGGCAGGACCCCGTCCATGAAGCCACCCTGGATCGGGTAGCGCATCGTCAGGCCACGAACCTCGATCAACGGTGTCATGCCGTCCCCACCTCTGCTGTGGTGCTGTCGGTGCCCGAGACGGGCCCCGGCTGCGCCATGTCTTCGTGCCGGATGCAGCGCGTCGCCCGCCCGCCACCGATGTCGATCAGCGGGATCTTCTGGCTCCGGCATTCAGCGGTCGCCATCGGGCATCTTGGGTGGAACCTGCAGCCGGTGGGCAGATCGACAAGATCGGGGGGCAAGCCCTCGATCGGGCGCAGACGCTCTGCCTGTGCCGCGTCAAGATCGGGGACACAATCCAGAAGGGCCGCGCTATAGGGATGGCGCGGGGCCGAGAACAACTCGGCCGGCGTCGCGGTTTCGACGACCTGACCGGCATACATGACCGCGACCCGCTGACAGGTCTCGGCCACCACGCCCATGTCATGGGTAACGAGGATCACCGCAAGATCGAGATCGCGCTGCAACTGCCGCAGCAGGGCAAGGATCTGATCCTGAACGGTGACATCCAAGGCCGTCGTCGGCTCGTCCGCGATCAGCAGACGCGGGCCGCAGGCCAGTGCCGTCGCGATGACGACGCGCTGGCACATTCCGCCAGAAAACTGGTGCGGATAATCGCGTGCGCGTTCCTCGGGCGACGGGATGCCGACCTTGCGCATAAGATCGACGGCGCGGGCCATGGCCGCGCTGCGCGACCCGACGACGCCCTGTTCGATCATGCCCTCGGCGATCTGGCCTCCGACGCGCAGCACCGGGTTGAGCGCCGAGACCGCGTCCTGAACGATCATCGCGATATCGCGTCCTCGTATCCGGGTCAGCTCCGCTTCGGTCAGCGACAACAGGTCGGTGCCATCGAACACCGCCTCTCCGTCGCGCTCTACCGAGGGCCCGAGCAGACCGAGGATGGTCTTGCAGGTGACGCTCTTGCCTGACCCGCTCTCGCCGACGATCCCGAGGCATTCGCCCGACGAGATCGAGAAATTCACATCCTCCACCGCGCGCAATGTCCCGCGACGCGTGGGGATGTCGGCCGACAGGTTCCGAACCTCGAGAAGGGCCATGTCAGTCACTCTCTCTCACGCAGCCAGTCCGCCACGCCATCGCCGAAAAGGCTGAGCGATATGCCGACCAGAACGATGGCAAGACCGGGCAGCGTCACCATCCACCATGCGGTGAAGATGAAACTTTTTCCTTCGGCGATCATGGTGCCCCATGTCGGCGCCGGCGGCGGCAGGCCCAGGCCCAGAAACGCCAGCGTCGTGGTCGACAGGATCACCAGAACGATATCTGTCATCGCGAAGATGATCGTCGGCGTGATGACGTTCGGCAGCACATGCCGCAGCATGATCCGCGTATGAGAAAAGCCCAGCGCACGGGCCGCCAGCACGTATTCGCTGCGCTTGGCGACCAGAACCTCGGCCCTCACGATGCGGGCATACATGCTCCATCCCGCAAGGGTCAGCGCGATATACATCGACGTGACCCCGGGGCCGAGGATCGCGATCACGCCGATGGCCATGACCAGAAAGGGAAAGGCGGTGAAGGTATCGACCGTGCGCATGATCAGCGTATCGAAGACCCCGCCCGCATATCCCGCGATACCGCCGAGGATCGTGCCCAGGACCCAAGGGAAGAAGACGCACAGAAACCCAATCCGAAGATCGACCTGCGCCGCATAGATCACGCGGGTAAAGATATCGCGGCCGAAATTGTCGGTCCCGAACAGGTGGGTCCAGCTTGGCGGCTGCAAGGCGTTGCGAAGATCCTGATCGACCGGATCGTAGGGCGAGATCACCGGCGCCATCACGCTGACCAGAACGATGGCCGAGATCATCACCGCGCCGGCGACAAGGGCCGTTCTCTGCCCTACGAGCGCGGAGAGCCGCCCCCGCCCCATCAGAGACGGAAGCCGGCGGCTGGGCAGCGTGGAGGCGGCGTGTTCTTCAGTCATAGCTCACACGCGGATCAAGAAGTGCATAGACAATGTCGGTGGCCAGATTGATGGTGATCACCAGAAGCCCGAAGATCAGGGCGATCCCCTGGATCATCGGATAGTCGCGCGCGGTCACCGAACTCACGATCAGGTTGCCGATGCCGGGGATCGAAAAGACGTTCTCGATCACGACCGATCCGCCCAGAAGCCAGCCGATATTGACGCCAAGGATCGTGACGGTCGCCATCAGCGCATTTCGCAACACATGACGCCGCATCAGCTTTCCAGCCGGCAGGCCCTTGGTCCGCGCGAATTCCACATGCGGCGCCGACATCGCCTCGATGATCGAGGCGCGAAGCGTGCGGATCAGGATCGGCGCAAGGGCAAGGGTGATCGTCAGCGCCGGCAGGAACAGGTGCCACAGCCGATCGATCAGAGTGTCGCCGAACCCCGCGACGGGAAAGATCGGCCAGACCACGGCGAACACAATGAGCAGATTGAGCCCAAGCCAGAAGCCCGGCATCGCCAGCGTCAGTGTCGCGCCGGCGCGGATCACCTGATCCGTGCGCCGCCCCCGGCGGCTGGCCGCCAGCATCGCCAGCGGGATGCAGACGAGAACCGAAAGGATCACCGCATAGGCGATCAGCGTGATCGTGGGCGCAAGCCGTTCGGCCACGACCTCGAGCACCGGGCGCCGGTAAACCAACGATATGCCCAGATCGCCGGTCGCCACGTCTTTCAGGAAACTGCCGAACTGCATCCAGATCGGATCGTTGAGACCCAGTTGATCGCGCAGCTCGGCAAGGCTTTCGTCGGTGGCGTAGACCCCCAGCATCATCCGCGCAGGATCGCCCGGCACAAGCCGGACGACCATGAAGACGACCAGAAGGATGCCGAAGAGAACCGGCAATATCTGGATCAGCCGCCTGCGAAGGAATGCAAGAAGTGCCACCTCGGGACCGGCTTACTCGGACAACCACACTTCCCAGAAGCGGTGAAGCTTCGTCGGGAACACGGCAAAGTTTTCGACGTTGTCGCGCGTGCCGTATATGATCGTCGGGTGGAACAGGTAAAGTTGCGGCACCTCTTCCATCGCGATCTGCTGCAGCTCGGTATAGAGCTCCTCACGCAACGCCGGGTCCTGCGCGCCTTCGGCGGCGACACTGATCTCGATGATCCGCTCGTTGGCATAGCCCGAGAAGGCCGAATCCGATCCGCCGATATCCTTGGGCCAGAAATCGAACGGGATGTTCATTGCAGGATCAATCACGTCGTTTGTTCCCAGCTTGTAAACCATCTCGAATTCGCCGCTGGACCACATCGACCACCATGTCCCGGCCTCGACGGGCATCACGTTGACCTGGATGCCGATCTCGCCCAGCTGGTCGTTCAGGATGACCGCCGTCTGCTGGGCCATCTCGTCACCAGACGGGATGGTCAGATCGACCTCGAAGCCATCAGGCGCCGAGGATTCCGCCATCAGCTGCTTTGCCCGTTCAAGATCGAAACCCGTCGCGAACTCGTCGGTGTGATAGAGGATGCCGGGGCCGTAGAACGGCGATTCCGCAGGCTCCCCGTTGCCCAGAAGGATCGCGTCGATCATGGCTTCGCGGTCCACCGCGTAGGAGATCGCCTGACGCACCTTGACGTCGGACAGTTCAGGCACGTTGCGGATGTTGGGAACGATCGCCGCGGTGCCGTAGATCGTCACCATCGTCGCCTCGACCCCCGGGGCATTCGCAAGCGAGGCCGCCTGGCTGAACGGCACCAGAAGCGCGACATCGACTTCGCCGGTGCGCAATTGCAGGATACGCGCGTTGTCATCCTGCACGACCCGCATCTCGACCCTGTCGACATAGGGCCTTTCAGGGTCCCAGTAGCCCGGGTTCGGCGTCAGGATCGCAACCTGCCCTTTCTGCCAGTCTTCAAGGCAGAACGCGCCCGATCCCATGGGCGCGGCCGCAAGGCCTTCGGGACCGACCTCCTCGGCATAATCCTTGGACAGGATATGGCTGCCCCAAAGCGTCAGGTAGCTGACGAAGGCAACGTTCGGCCGGTCGATGTCGATCTGGACCGTGTGATCGTCGATCACGGTGACAACCGGGTTGGCCGGGAATTGCCAGCTGACGTTGCTGTCAGCCTCTGTTGCCCGGTCGAACGAGAATTTCACGTCCTCTGCCGTGATCGGATCACCGTTGCAGAAGCTTGCATCCTGGCGGAGGTTGAACGTGTAGGTGGTTGAATCTTCCGATATTTCCCAGGATTCCGCCAGCGATGGCCGCAATTCCAGCCCATCGGCGGAATTCTGGATCAGGTTCGCGAAAACCTGATGCTGGGCCCAGAGGGATGCGTTGTCGTTGGTGTATTTCGGATCCCAGAGATTCACATCGGCCGGTCGCGCGACCACCAGTGTGCCGCCCCGACGGGGCTCTTCCTGCGCATTTGCGGGCGCGGCAAGGGCCGCTGCAAATGCGACGCCGACGGCAGCCGTCTGGCGTAATGTCATTCGTTTCATTGAACGTCTCCCCAAAGTGGTTCCTGTTTCACGATCACTGCGCCGGTTCAGAGGCCTTTGCCGGTGTCATCGCGATCAATTCGTCCACGGTTCGGCCGCGGATCACGTTTCCATCTGTCATGCGCTGCACCGCATCGTCGTGTGCCGCACGGCGCGACGACGCGCAGCCATCCGTCACCAGCGTGACGTGGTAGCTGCGGTCGCGTGCATCGCGCGCGGTCAGTTCCACACAGCCTTCGGTCACCACGCCGCAGACCCACAGCCGATCGCGACCCATGTTGCGCAGGATCTGGTCGATCGAGGTCGAATTGAACGTGCTGACGCTGGTCTTGTTGATGATGATCTCGTCGCCGACCGGCGCGACGGCCTCGAGGAAATCAGCATCCATCGGCAGATAGGGCGTGCCCTGATCGCGCCGGGCCTGCAGATCGGCCCCGCCATCCTTGTTCGAGGCAGTCCGGAAGTTCACACGGATATGAAACGGCTCGATCCCGTGTTCCCGGCAATGCAGCAGCAATTTGCGAAGACGCGGGCTGATTTCGTCGATGAACTCGAACCGTTCCTTGAGGTGATCCGGTTTGCCCTGATCGCGCCCCAGACGCCCCATCCACCCGTCCGGATGCGCGCACATATTGTGCATATCAACGATCAGGAGCGCCGTTCGGGAAGGGTCTATCTCGATGTCCCTCGGTTCGGCCACCAGATCCCAATAGGGATCATGTACCATCGTTCTTACCTCCAAGCTCTTTGCCAACCCCGTTCAGAATTGACTCAATCATGCATTAGAAAAAAGATTGTCGACAGGCTACAATCAGGATTGAAAGCGAACCGATTCCTGTCAAGCAGCAATGTGGCGCGATGCAGGTTTCGCGCCGTTTTGCGCGAAAAACAGCCACTACACCCCGGATGCCCGGCTTTTGGGCGCCATATCGCGGGCAAACGCCCATTTTTCGCGCAAATCTGCGAGACCTCAATCCAACCTTGCAGCCCGGCCCGCCCGCGCATCAGGGGCCTTGTGCCCAACAGGTCGTGACAAAGGCTGCGTATCGGCCCGCCTCGATCCGCCACCGCCACCCATGTTCCATTTGGAATTTGACTTGCGATCAGGTTGCTGTTGCCATCCAAGGAGAGATGAAAAGGGAGCGGGCCGATGCTGGATCCGTTTTGCAGGATCGCCGACGCGGCCAAGGCTCTTCGCGATGGCAGCGCCGATCCGGTCGAGGAAACGCAGGCCGCTTTCGAAAGGATCGCCCGGGCCGAACCGCGGCTGAATGCGTTTTCACTGCTAGCCGAAGACCATGCGATTGCGCGCGCGACACGCGCGCGGGCAGAGTTGAGGTCCGGATTTGACCGGGGGCCATTTCACGGTGTGCCGGTGTCGGTCAAGGACCTCATCGACATGGGCGGGCTGGTGACGGGCTATGGCACGAGCGCCCCTCTCCGGAGCGGCCCGCAGCCGCGAAACGCCGAACTGGTCGACAGGCTGGAGGCCGCGGGTGCGGTGATCGTCGGCAAGAACAATTGCCTCGAATTCGCCTATGGCGCGGTCAACCCCGAGGTGGGGCAGACCAACAATCCCCACGATCCGAACCGCACGGCGGGCGGGTCTTCGGGTGGCGGGGCGGCCGCTGTCGCGGCGGGGCTTGTCTGGGGCGCGGTCGGGACCGATACCGGCGGGTCGATCCGTATCCCGGCGGCCTATTGCGGGATCACGGGGCTCAAGCCTTCCTTCGGTGCGGTCAGCCTCGAGGGCGTCTTTCCCCTGTCTCCCACGCTCGATCATGCGGGGCCGATGACACGCAGCGCGGCGGATGCGCTCGCGATGTTCGATGTCCTGTCCGGCCAGGATGGAGCGACCGATCCCCTCCCTGCCAGAAGGCTCCGGCTTGGTGTGATCCGCGAGCAGGCCCGGCATCCCGCGATCCGGCCCGATGTGCTGGAAACCTTCGACAAGACACTTGAAATGCTGGCCGCCGCCGGGGCGGTCATCGAAGAGGTATCCCTGCCCGAGCTTGCGGGGTTTGGCGAACGGCTGGTGGAAATCCTGCTGCCCGAGGCCGCGTTGATCCATGCCACGCGGCTGGCCGCGCATGATGCCGACTACGGGCCCCAGACCCTCGCGCAATTGCAGGCCGGCCCCGAGGTCTCGGCGATGACCTATCTCGCGGCGCGCGATTATGCCCGCGCACTCGCCGGGGCCTATGCCCGCAGGCTTGCGGGATTCGACGCCCTGATCGCACCCTCCGTGGCATGGGTCGCCCCTCGGGAAGACCCCGCCGTCGACGGCGAAGACGGATTTGTCGAGATGCTGTGCTCGGGCCTCGGCAATCTGGTGGGCGCGCCCTCGGTGTCGATCTTTGCGGGACCGGGCGAGGCGGGCATGCCCGTCGGGTTGACACTGAACGGCCCGACAGGTGGCGACCGGATGCTCATGCGGGTGGCGGCAGAGATCGAAAGCCTGCTGCCGCCAAGTCCAAGGCCAGCACTTTAGGCAGGTAAACCGGCCCTGATCCTGGGGCTCCGGCCGGGCTCACGCCCGACAGCGCACGTAATCTGTCCGGCTCTGCCGGCCGACCCGCCGGAGGATGGCGACCCAGGCCGCAAGACCTTCGTCGATGGCCGACATGCGCAGGAATTCGTTCGGCGCGTGATAATCCTCGTCGGCGGTCGAAAAGGAGAACATGACCGTGTCGATCCCAAGTTTGCGTTTCACGATCTCGGTCAGCGGGAGTGTCGCGCCGATCCGCACCCGGACCGGCCGCGCGCCGGTCACGGTCTCCAGCGCGCCTTCGGCCGCCGCCAGCAGGGGATGATCCCCGGGGACGGCATAGGCCCCGGCCGCGCCCCGATCCTCCGTCACGCTCAGTTCGGCACCCGGCGGGCAATGGCGCCGGAGGTGGTGCAGAACTGCATCCTGCACCGCCTGCGGATCCTGCACCGGCACCAGCCGCATGGTCAGCTTGGCATGGGCCATGTTCGGGATGACGGTCTTGCTTCCGGGTCCGGTATAGCCGCCCCACAGCCCGTTGACGTCAAGCGTCGGCCGCATCCACAGCCGTTCGAGAAAGCCGTATCCCGGCTCGCCCGCAGCCACCGACCCGATGCTGTCGAGAACCTCGTACTCGCCAAAGGGAATGGCGGCAATCTCGGCGCGTTCCGCCTCGGTCGGGTCGGCGACACCGTCGAAAAACCCCTCGACCATGATGCGCCCGGCCCCGTCGCGCAGGCTTGAGACCAGCGCCGCCATCTCATGCAGCGCGTTCGGCACCACGCCACCATAGCGGCCGGAATGCAGATCCTTGGCCGCTGTGCGAAGCGTGATTTCGAACCCGCAGATGCCACGATTGCCGACGTTGATCGACACAAGATCGGCCCGCCAGCGCGCACCATCCGCCGAGAGGACGGCATCGGCAGACAACAGGTCCCGATGGGCGACAAGGATCGGTTCGAGAGACGGGCTCCCGGTTTCTTCCTCTCCCTCGAGGAGCAGACGCACATTCACTGGCAATCGCCCCTCTACGGCAAGGAAGGCGGCCATCGCCTCGATGGCGATCATCATCGGCCCCTTGTCGTCCGAGACGCCACGCCCATAAAGACGCGCGTCCCGCGGCGTCGCCTCGAACGGCGCAGAGTGCCAGAGATCCAGCGGATCGGGGGGCTGCACGTCGTAATGGCCATAGACAAGAAGCGTCGGCGCCTGCCCCGCCCCAAGCCATTCGGCATAGATGGCAGGTTGGCCGCTCCCGTCCGAGGCTGTAAGGCGGCGCAAGCCGGTAAAGCCGATCTCGGCCAGCCGCGACTCGAGAAATGTGCGGGCGCCCTCCATCCCCGCAGCATAGGACGGATCCGCACCGACAGAGGGCTGCGCTATGAAGGCCGAAAGCCGCGCCATGAAGCCCTCCGCATCGGCAAGCGCGGCCGCGGTGACGGGATCGGCGGTCACGAGATACCCCCGTCGACGGACAGGATCTGCCCGCTGATCCATGCCGCAGCGTCAGACGTCAGAAAACAGGCCGCCGCCGCGATATCCTCGGGCGTGCCGAGCCGTCGGGTGTGAATCCGGTCGAGCAGTTGGGCCTGCCCATCGGGGCCATAGCTGGCCCATTGCCGCTCGGTCGAGTGGTTGGACAACACGAAGCCGGGCGCTACCGAATTGACGGTGATCCCGTGGGGGCCAAGCTCCAGAGACAGCTGTTTGGTCAGCCCGACCAAGGCGTGTTTGGCGGCGCAATAGGCCTGAATGCCGGTCAGGCTGGGCCGGAGGCCCGCCCCGGATGAAATCGTCACGATCCGGCCCCAGCCCGCCGCCTTCATTGGCCCCGCCACACCACGGGCAAGGTGAAAGGCGCTGTCGACATTGGCGGCAAAGACCTCGTGCCACGCCGCATCGCTGACCTGCTCGACCGGTTGGGCGGTCTGCCCGCGCACGCCACCGGCCGCGCTCACGACGATCTCGGGGGCGGCATCAAGACGGGCGAGCATCGCGACGACATCCGCCGCATCACCCAGATCGCAGGGCTCCGCCCGCAGGCCGAGGGCCAGGGCCGCGGACCTGAGCGGCTCGCCCGGAAGGTCCGTCACAACGACCTCGTGGCCCGCCTGGGCCAATTGCCCGGCGATTGCCGCGCCGATGCCGCCGACCACGCCCGTCACCAATGCTCTGCGGGTCATGTCAGGCGCTCCATCAGGGCGGCAAAGCTGTCGGGCGACAGGTCCCGCCGCCCGTCTTCGATGTCGTGGATCAACTCGACCAGCCGGTCGAGCAGCGGCACGGCGATCCCGTGCCCGTGGGCAATCCGCGCAACTGCCCCCACTTGCGCGTCGACCTCCGTGCGGCGCTTCCGAACGGCAAGATCGCGCCAGACGCCGGTGTGCGTCTTGGCGGTTCTGGAGTTGAACTCGGCCAGCTGCGCAAGGCAGGCGTGTGCGGCCTCCGGGCTCGCTCCAGGGACAAAAGCCGCAGGCTCGAACCCGTTGAAGGCGCGCGGGGTCACGCCCTCGGCGGCCGCGGTCGCCATGACCTCGCGGGCAAGCCCGATCAGTGCGGGGCCACGGGTCGGGTCGGCAAAATTCGCAGTCATGCTGTCGTTGGTCAGCGCCGTCGCGAACAGCATGGCTCCGTATCCCATCTTGCCCCAGAGATAGGCCCAAATGTCATCGGTCAGAACCGCGTCGGGTTCGAACACCTGCATAAGACGATGCATCTCGCGGGTGCGGTCGCGGATCGTGCCGTCGATCTCGCCCACCACGACAGCACCACGGTTCCCGAACAGGATGCGCCCCGGCTCCTGCCAATCGGCACCGAAATTGACGAAGGCGCCCATCGTGCGGTCAGGGCCCGCCATCGCGGCGATCACCCGTTCGTTCAAACCATTCTGCGCCGACACGACATACCCGTCCTCGGCCAGATGCGGCAACGCGGCTGCCATCGCCTCCTCGGTGGCCTGCGCCTTGACCGCCAGAACGATCCGGCGATAGCGGCCGGTCAGGTTGTCGGGTGTCACGCAGGGCACGACCTGCGTGAACGCCTCGACCGGGCCCTCGATCCGAAGGCCGGGGCCCGAGCAACACTGGGCGTGTTCGGCCACGATATCGACCATGCGGACGGGAATGCCCGCCCGCGCCCAATAGGCCCCGATCGTCCCACCGATCGCGCCTGCGCCCCAGATCAGTATCTCCTCGTCGTTGGTCATTCAGGCCCTCCGATGACATGGATCCGGGCAACCGATCTGCCGGCAAGACCGATGCCGGAGGGCGTCCCGCTCAGGCGCCAAGGTCGGGCCATGGCCCCTCCAGCGCGTCTCTTGTTTCGGCCACGCCGCTGTCCCACAGCGCCTGCATCTGGTCATCGGGGCGCTGCCATGGGCCACCGAATGCCCCATCGCCCATCAGGACGCGGCCCTGCGCGGGTGGGCTGGCCTTCATCAGGCCCATGTCGAACGGAGGCTTCTCGCCCTCGGGGGCCGGGGCATGCGCCAGCCGCGTCCATGGAAAGTTCTCCATCCAGTTGGCATGACTTCCCGAGGGGTCGATCTGCTGGACCATCTCCCAGGTCCGGGGAGCCTTCCACCATTCGTGGTATTTGATCGAAACGTCGCCCCAATCGGCCATCAACTCCTGCGCGAGGGCGCTGACCGGGGAATTTCCCCCATGCCCGTTCACGATCAGGATCTGGCGAAAGCCGGACCGCCGGACCGAGACCAACACATCGCGCATCACCGCCAGCAGGGTTTCGACCCTGAGAGAGATCGTCCCCGGATAGGCCTCGAAATAAGGGGCAAGCCCGAAGGGCATGACCGGGAAGACCGGGATGCCCAAAGGTTCCGCGGCATCAACGGCAACCTTTTCCGCAAGGATGGCATCGACGCACAGGGACAGCTGCGCATGCTGCTCGGTCGATCCGACCGGAACGATGCAGCGCGGATCGCGGGCCGCCGCGGCCTCGACATCCTTCCAGTTCATTTCCGATATCTTCATTGCACCTCGCCGCTGTCGTTGTTCCCGCGGCGCCGCCCGACAAGGGGAGGAAACCCGGCTCGTGATGGCTCAGCCCGTGGCCCACCGCGTCCTCGTTCAGGCCGCGCCGGGCATCGATGCCAAACCGATCCGAAGGGAGGGGCGGTCCAAGTCGCCCCCGATCTTCGCGATCCTATCCCTCATCCGTCGCGGGGCAAGTTGCAAAATGGGGGCGGCCCGACGAGGGCAGCCACGACGATGCCATCGACATGCGAGGCCTCTCGTCCGGCGAAGCTGTCCTGAAATCCGCAGATCCCGCGGGATTAGCTCCGGCGAACGCGCAAGAGGCCAAAGAAAACCTCCGGCAAGGTTTTCCGACGCTTTCCCAAATAATTCATATGCATATATGTGTCCCGACTGACCGCCGCATCCGCCATCGGCGGGTTCCGATGCCGGCAGGGCTGCGGTCAATGATCCATGTCAAGGCACAGCACGTTTGCGCGTCCGACGCTCGGGCCGATGATGGCTGCGCCCCTGACCCGGGCCTCTGCGATCATCCAATTGATATGATTAGAGTGGAGGAGAACCAATGCGTATCCGTTCCATGTTTCTTGTATCGTTAACCGCTGTCCCGCTTTCCCTCAGTATTGGTGCGTCGCAGGCTCTGGCCGATGGTGCGGGCGAATTCATGCGCTCCTGCGCGGTCTGTCACGGGGCCGACGGGCGCAGCAATACCAGCTTTTCCGACCTGTTGACTGTCGCGCCGCCCAACCTGACGACGCTTGCCGCCAACAATGATGGCGTATTTCCGATGCTTGAGGTCATCCAGATGATCGACGGCCGGACCGGCCTGCGCGGTCATGGATCGGAGATGCCCATCTGGGGCGATCGCTATCAGGGCGAGGCCGACATGGCGGGCCAGTATGGCGCCGAACTGATCGTGCGCGGGCGGGTTCTGGAACTGGCGGAATACATCGCCTCGATCCAGGAATAGCCAACCACCCCGCTATGGGCTGACCAGCGAAAGGGCACGTTCCGGTGCGGCAAACACGGTATCTGTCGCGCCGGGACGGCACCGCATCTTGCTCACGTCTGCGCCGGGTGTATCCTTTGACGAACCAACATATCAGGGGACCCGCGCGTGACCGAACCAGACCAGCCCGACGCCCAGCGCGCCATCGACCTGAAACATCTTCGCCGGGCGATAGAGCTGGGCGACCTCGCAGTCACACAGGGCAATCATCCCTTCGGGTCGGTCCTTGTTTCCGGCGCGGGCGAGGTGCTGGCCGAAGGCATGAACAGCCATTCCATCGACAAGGGCCCCGGCCACGCCGAGGCGAACCTTGCCCGGACGGCGGCTCGCGAATTCGACATCGCAACGCTGCGCGACGCCACGCTCTATACCTCGGTCGAGCCCTGTTCGATGTGCTCGGGCACGATCTATTGGGCCGAGATCGGAACGGTTGTCTTCGGCATGACCGAGCGGCTCTTGGGGGAAATGACGGGCGATGATCCGGAAAACCCGACGCAAGACCTTGAATGCCGTCAGATTTTCGCCTCGGGCCGCAGGCCCGTCGACGTGCGCGGCCCGTTCCCCGAGCTTGAGGATCGGATCGTGGCGCAACATCGCGCGTTCTGGCGCAGTGGTGCCGACGAATGACGGCGATCGAGTTCCGCCTCGAGGGCGATCTGGACGCGGCCTCGTTTCCCGACTGGATATGCCACCGCGCCCGGCTTCTGGACCTGTCGGGATGGGTGACGAACGAGGCCGATGGCGCCGTCTCGATCGTGGTGACCGGGCCCGAGGCGCTTATCGACGCGATGGAAATGGCTTGCAGCCTCGGCCCGCGGGAGGTGCTTGTCGACCGAATCGAACGGCGCCCCCACGGGGTGCCTGCTGCGCTGAACGGCTTTCACAAGCGCTGATGGGCCTGCCGTCCATTGCCCGATTGTTGAGCACTTGCACCATATCATATGCGTATCTATAGGCGTCTGGCGTTTTTTTGGGCTTTACGCTTCACTCTGGCGCCAAGATCCGCATCCATCGGGTGCACCACTGGGGGACGATCAAGAATGACGACAAGACCTGTCGGACTGACGCGGGATTTGCCTGCCGGTCGCGTCATGCATGCACAGGCGGATGGCAAGGACATGGTGGTGTGGCGCGCAACGGACGGCACGATCGCCGCCTGGGACAATCGCTGCCCGCATCGTGGCATGGCGCTGAGCCATGGCTTCGTAAGGGGCAACCGCCTCGCCTGCCTCTATCACGGCTGGCACTATGATCGCTCGGGCCGATGTGGCCTGATCCCGGCCCATCCCGATCTTGAACCGCCCGCGACCATTCACGCCACGCAATACGGCGTGGTCGAGACAGGTGGCGTCATCTGGGTGTCGGCCGACGAAGCGCCCGCCCCCGACGACAGCGATCTGGCGCCTTTGCGCAGTTTCATCGTCGAGGCGTCGGAAGACGCGCTGCGCGATGCGCAAGAGGCCACGTCCGCCGACGGCGCGCCCCCTGCGCCCGAAGCCTCGGATCGGGTGTCGGTCCTGTGCAATCCAATCGAGCCGGGCCGCACTCAGGTCACCGTTCTGACGGCCCCGGGCCTGCCCCTGCCCCGCCTGCGCACCTTGTCGCGCTGGTGCGAGGCGATGCGCAGGCAAGCAGAGGCGAAGGAGACGGCATGAGCCTCGAATACGCGAAGAACGACTGGTACGCCGTGGCAGACATCTTCTGCCTGCGCGACGGGCCGCGCCGGACCCGGCTTCTGGAAACCGACATCACCGTTACCGGCCCCGCAGAGGACGCGACCGTGACCGATGATCAGGGGAACCGCTATCCGGTTCAGCTGAAATTCGATCACGTCTGGACGACCCTTGGCGACTCGCCACGCCCGCTGTTCGACATTCCCGAGGGCGACGAAGAAGGCCGCCGCCGCGTGCCGTGCGGCGTGGTTCGGGTGAATTGCTCGCCCCTGCGGGCGGTTGAGAATTTCCTCGATATCGCGCATTTCCCCTTTGTTCACACCGATATCCTCGGCTCTGAACCGCATACCGAAGTCAGCCCCTACAAGGTCGCGATCCGCGAAGAAAGCGACGAGGTCTGGGCCACGCAGGTCAAGTTCTTTCAGCCGCAGGCCGCGAAAAGCGCGGGCGACGGCATCGTCACCGATTACGATTACCGCGTGCCTGCACCGACGGTCGCGGTCCTATACAAGACCTGCCCGCCCAAGCCCGAGGCGCAGGATGTCATCGCGATCTTCGTTCAGCCGGTCAGCGAGACGGTATCGGATGTCTGGCCATGGATGGCGCTCTATGACGATGCTTCCACCTTTTCCGAGATGGCTCAGTTCCAGCACGAGATTTTCGTGCAGGACCGCTCGATCCTCGAAAACCAGAGGCCGGTCAAACTGCCACTCGATCCAAAGATGGAAATCCCGACGCGCGCCGACATGACCTCGGTCGCCTACCGCCGCTGGCTCAAGAAACGCGGGGCCTTCTACGGCGCGCTGAGGGACGGCGCATGACGGCCTTTACGCTCTACAATTACGTCCTGTCCGGGAATTGCTACAAGATCCGGCTGATGGCCGGGATCTTGGATGTGAAATACGACACGGTAGCCGTGGATTTCTATCCCGGGTTCGAACATCGCCAAAACCACATGCTGGCGCTCAACCCGGCGGGCACCTTGCCTGTCATGACGATCGGCGAACAGGTGCTGACCGACACGCAGGCGATGCTGGCATGGATTGCGCTGAACCATGACCCCTCGGGCACATGGTATCCCGCGGCCGATCCGATGCTGGGGCCGCTTGTGCAGCAATGGCTGGCGTTTTCGGGGCGGCTGACCAACAGCGCAGGGCTCGCGGGGCTGCATTCCATGCTCAACTGGCCCATCGACGGCGAGGCGGCGCGCCGGGCCGCGATCAAGGACCTGCGCGAACTGGAGTTGCACCTGACCGACCGGGTCTTCGAGGGCAAGACCTGGCTTGTGGGCGATCATCCTACGATCGCCGATATCGCCTGTTTCCCCTACGTCGCGCTCAGCCCCGATGCAGGGCTCGATCACGACGGATATCCGGCGATCCGGAACTGGCTTTATGCCGTGCGGAGCCTTCCGGGTTTCGTCACCATGCCGGGCATCCACCACCTGCATGAATTGCGCGAGGGAGCCGATGGCTGACGCGCCCCCCCTTCTGCGCCTGCGCGGCATCACCAAGGCCTACCCGGCCGTCCTTGCCAATGATGCGGTCGACCTCGACGTCGGCACCGGTGAAATCCACGCCGTCCTCGGCGAGAACGGCGCCGGCAAATCCACCCTGATGAAGATAATCTACGGCTCTGTCCGTCCCGATGCGGGCACCGTCGAATGGAACGGGTCGCAGGTCGATATCCAGTCGCCCGCGATGGCGCGCGAGCTGGGGATCGGGATGGTCTTTCAGCATTTTTCGCTGTTCGAGACGCTGACCGCGGCCGAGAACATCTCGCTTGCCGTCAGCGGCACGATCCCCGAACTGTCGCGTCGCATCCGCGAGGCATCGGCCCGTTTCGGGCTGGACGTGGAGCCTGACGCGCGGGTGCAGTCTATGACCGTGGGCGAACGCCAGCGGATCGAGATCCTGCGCTGTATCCTTCAGGAACCGCGGCTGATAATCATGGATGAGCCGACCTCTGTCCTGCCGCCTCAGGGTATCGCCAAGTTGTTCGAAACGCTTCGGAAACTGGCGTCCGAAGGGATCGGGATCATCTTCATCTCGCACAAGCTCGAAGAGATCCGGGCGCTGTGCGACACGGCCACGATCATGCGCGGCGGGCGTGTCGTGGGCGTCTGCGATCCGCGCGAGGAAGACGCGCGCAGCCTGACCCGGCTGATGATCGGGCGCGAGATCGCACGGCCCCGCCACGGGGCCGAGCGGGGCGACGGCCACCCGGTGCTCGAGGTGACGGGGCTGAACCATACTCCCGAAAACCCCTTCGCGACCCCGCTTCGCGATGTCCACCTGACCCTGCGCAGCGGCGAGATCCTCGGCATCGCGGGCGTATCGGGCAATGGACAGGATTCCCTGACACAAGCGCTTGCCGGCGAAATCGAAACGCCGGACGATCGCGGCAGCACCGTCATGCTGGAAGGCAAGGCCATCGGCGCGCTCGGGCCCTATGCGCGGCGCAAGCTGGGTCTGCATTTCATCCCCGAAGAACGACTTGGCCGCGGGGCCGTGCCGATCCACACCTTGTCCGAGAATTCGGGCCTGACCACCTATCACAGGGGCATGGTGAACTGGGGCTTTCTCAACCTGGGCCGCCGCCGGAAACTGGCTGCCGAGACGATCGAGCGGATGGACGTGCGCTGCGGCGGCACGGAATCCACGGCGCAAAGCCTGTCGGGCGGCAACCTTCAGAAATTCATCGTGGGTCGGGAACTGGCCCTCGCACCGCGGGTGCTGATCGTGTCGCAGCCCACATGGGGTGTCGATGTGGGCGCCGCCGCCGCGATCCGGCAACAGCTGATCGACCTGCGCGACAGCGGAGCGGCGCTTCTTGTCGTATCCGAAGAGCTGGAGGAACTGCTGGAGATTTGCGACCGCATACAGGTCATGTTCCGAGGTCGTCTTTCGGGCTCCGTCCCGGTGCGCGATACGGATATGGATCATTTGGGCCTTGCCATGGCCGGTGATTTCGACGCCCTGAATTCCAGCCAAACGATGAAGGAGCCCGCACTTGGCTAGGTTCGTCATCGAGGCACGGCCCGAACGCTCTGCCTGGGCGCCGGTGCAGGTTGCCCTGCTCGCGCTGATCCTGACCTGTATCGGCGGATCGGTCCTGTTCATCATTTATGGCGTGTCGCCTCTCAAGGGGCTCGATGCGATCTTTATCGACCCGCTGCGCAGCACCTACGGAATTGGCGAAGTCCTGCTGAAGATGGCGCCGCTTCTGCTGATCGCACAGGGGCTTGCCATCGGGTTCCGGGCGCAGATCTGGAATATCGGCGCCGAGGGCCAGCTGATCCTTGGCGCAATTGCCGCATCGCTTCTGGCGATCCAGTTCGAGGGATCGACGTCACCTCTGCTGCTCCCGGGCATGATCGTGGTCGGCATGGTCGCCGGCATGGCCTGGGCCGGCATCGCGGCCTTCCTGCGCGCGCAGTTCAACGCCAATGAAATCCTCGTGACCTTCATGCTGTCGAGCGTCGCGCTTCAGCTTCTGTATTTCCTCGTGACCGGGCCGCTGCGCGATCCGTCGGGGTTCAACTTCCCGCAATCGATCCGCTTCGATCAGGCCGCGATGTTCCCGATCCTGATCCCCGGCACGCGGGTCAATGCCTCGCTGTTCATCGGGCTGTTCGTGACGGTGGTGGCGCTGGTCTTCGTCCAGCGCTCCCTTGCGGGCTACAAGCTGTCGGTGGGCGGCATCGCGCCGCGCGCAGCGACCTATGCGGGCTTTTCCTCGAAACGGACGATCTGGCTCGCACTTCTGATCTCGGGCGGGGCCGCTGGCCTTGCCGGCGTGGGCGAGGTCGCGGGGTCGCTGGGAATGCTTCAGCGCAACGTCTCGCCGGGCTATGGCTATGCGGGGATCATCGTGGCGGTGCTTGGCGGGCTCCATCCGATCGGGATCCTGTTCGCCTCGGCGCTGATGGCGCTGGTCTATGTCGGCGGCGACTTCGCACTCTTGTCGGTGGGCGTGCCCAACGCGGTGACAGACATCTTCCAGGGGATGCTTCTGACCTTCTATCTCGCCTGTTCGTTCCTTCTGACATCGCGCATCCGGCGGATCACGCCAGAAGCCATCGCATCGGAGGCACCGGCGGAATAATGGATGTTCTCATTTTCATCGTCGGCGGCACGCTGGCTGCGGCAACGGCCCTGATCTTTGCCGCCATGGGCGAGCTGGTGGCCGAGAAGTCGGGCGTTCTGAACCTCGGGATCGAGGGGATGATGGCCACGGGCGCTGCCATGGCCTTTGTCGTCCTGTCATTGAGCGGGTCCTACACGCTGGGCTTTGTGGCGGGTGCGGCGCTGGGGATGGTCCTGTCGCTGGTTCACGCGGCGCTGACGATCATCTTTCGTGCCAACCAGGTCGCATCGGGGCTTGCCGTGGGTATCCTCGGGCTCGGGCTTAGTTCCGCCATCGGCAAGCGCTATGAAGGCAGAACGGTGGCGGGCCTTCCGGAAAACGGCATCCCTTTCCTGTCGGATATTCCCGTGATCGGGCCGATGTTCTTTCAACAGGATATCATGGTCTACCTGTCGATCCTGCTGATCCCGGCCACGTGGTACGTTCTCAACCGCACGAAACTGGGCCTGACCATCCGCGCGATCGGCGAAAGCCCCGAGGCCGCACATGCGCTTGGCCTCAAGGTGCGGTTGATCCGGACCGGCTGCGTGGCCTTTGGCGGCGCGATGGCGGGCATCGGTGGGGCCTATATGTCGACCGCCTATACGCCGCTCTGGGCCGAGGGCATGATCGCGGGGCGCGGCTGGATCGTCGTCGCCCTGACGGTCTTCGGCACCTGGATGGTGGGCCGCGTGGCATTCGGCGCCTACCTGTTCGGGTCGATCTCTTTGCTGGAACTGTCGATCCAGGCCTTCGGGCTGAACATCCCCAGCCAGTTGATGTCGGCCCTGCCTTATCTGGTGACCATCGTCATGTTGGCGATCATTTCGCGCAACCCGACCTTCATCAAGCTCAACTCACCCGCCAGCCTTGGCGCAACACTTAAACTTTCCTGACACCACACCCCGAAAAGAGGACCACAACATGCTGCCAAACTTCCTTTCTCGCACCGGCCTTGCCGCCGCCGCGACCACGCTTCTGGCCGTCCCGGCCGTGGCGCAGGATCCGCTGACCATCGGCTTCATCTACCCCTCGCCCGTGGCCGATGTCGGCTGGGCCGCCGAACTGAACAACGGCCGCCTCGCCGTGGAAGAGCATTTCGGCGATCAGGTCCGCACGCTGTTTGTCGAGAACGTGCCCGAAGGCCCCGACGCGGCCCGCATCATGAACCAGATGGCGGCACAGGGCGCAGACATGATCATGCTGGGCTCGTTCGGCTATATGAACGACGGTCTGACGCTTGCGCAGCGGAACCCGGACATGACCTTCATCCATGCCTCCGGCTACGAGGTCGCGCCCAATTTCGGCAACTTCCAGAGCCGGAACTACGAAAGCTCCTACCTCGTGGGCATGGCCGCCGGTGACGTTACCGAGACCGACACGATCGGTATCGTCGCGGCCTATGCGATCCCCGAAGTCATCGGCATGATCAATGCCTTCACGCTCGGCATTCAGGAGATCAATCCCGACGCCACCGTTCGCGTCGTCTGGCTGAACTCCTGGTTCGACCCGCCGAAAGCGCAGGAAAGCGCCCGCGCCCTGATGGCGCAGGAAGCCGACGTGATCTATTCGCTCTACCAGGACACGCCGTCCGTCGTGACCGTGGCCGAGGAAGAGGGTGTCTGGGTCATCAACACCTCCTCCGACATGAAGGAATATGCCCCGAACTGGCTTCTGGCCTCGCAGGTTGCGGATTGGGAAAGCTACTTCGTCGAAAGCGTGCAGGCCACGCTTGACGGCACCTTCGAAGGCTCTGCCTTCTGGGGCGGCATGGCCGACGGCACGGTCGATGTGCGCAGCTGGGCCGATGCCATCTCGGACGAGACGATGGCAAAGATCGAAGAGGCCAGCGCCGCCCTGCGTGCCGGCGAGTTCCACCCGCTGACCGGACCGATCGTCGATCAGGCCGGGACCGAGCGGCTCGCCGACGGCGAAGTGATCGAGGACGGCGCCCTTCTGGGGATCGACTGGCTCGTTTCGGGCGTCGCCACGAATCTGCCCCAGTAAGGGCGGTTCCGATGCAGGCCTTTCGCGCCGACATCTTTCACAGCCCCGAACGGGGCCGGATCGAGCGCATCCCCGATGCGCTCCTTTCCGTGGGGGATGACGGTGCGATCCTGTCGGTGGCGCCCTGTCCTGACACGGCGCCACCCGATCTTGTCGACCTGCGCGCTCACGGTGTGCTGATCCCCGGTCTGGTCGATCTGCACATCCATGCACCGCAGTTCCCCCAGTTGGGAACCGCGCTCGACGTGCCGCTCGAGGAATGGCTCTTTCGCTATACCTTCCCGCTCGAGGCGCGCTACGCCGATCTTGATTTCGCGACCCGTGTCTATGACGCCTTGGTCCGGCGGCTCTTGGCCAATGGCACCACGACGGCGGTCTATTTCGCAACGATCCATGGCCCCGCCAGCCTCAGGCTGGCCGAGACCTGCCTTGCACTGGGGCAGCGCGCGCTGGTGGGCCGCGTCGCGATGGACCACCCCGAAGGCTGCCCCGAGTATTATCGCGATGCCGATCCCGAAACGGCGATCCGCGACACTGCCGATTTCATCGACGCCGTCCGCGCCCTGCCCGGCAACAGCCTCGTGGAGCCCGTCGTCACCCCCCGCTTCATTCCCGGCTGCACCGACGAGGCGCTGAAAGGTCTGGGCCGCCTTGCGGCCGAGACCGGCGCACCGGTGCAGACCCATTGCTCGGAGAGCGATTGGGAGCATACCCACGTGCTCGACCGATGCGGCATGAGCGATACCCATGCCCTCGACCATTTCGGACTGCTGACACGGCGCACGGTCCTTGCCCATTCCGGGTTCATCGACGGCGTCGACATGGACCTGATCCGCGCGCGCGGATCGGGCGTCGCGCATTGTCCGCTGTCGAACAGCTATTTCGCGGGGGCTGCGTTCCCGTTGCGCCGCGCTCTCGAGAAATCGGTGCGGGTGGGCCTTGGCACCGATATCTCGGGCGGGCCGAGCGATTTTCTGCTCGACGTGGCGCGCAACGCGGTGACGGCGTCGCGAATGCTCGAGAGCGGGGTCGATCCTGACCGGCCCGCCGCCGACCGTGGCCGCCCCGGCAGCCGGATCGATTTCCGGGATGCGTTCTGGCTTGCGACGACCGGGGGCGCGGATGTCCTCGATCTACCGGTGGGCTTCTTCGCCGAGGGCCGGCAATTCGATGCCGTCCTGATCCGGCCGCCAGAACCGGCGCTTCAGCCGATGTCGGACGACAACCTGCTCCAGCAGATCCTGATGTGCGCCCAGCCCGCCGATATCCAACGCACCTGGGTTGCGGGGCGCGAAGTCTAGCACCCGTTGCCCGCTCACTCCTGCCGGGCGGACAGGCTGGCGCCGGATCGGGAACTCTCCAACACCTCGCGCATCCTCGAAATCGCGGCCTGCGTGCCGTCGATCAGGGGGATCGGGCATTCGGAGGCCAGATCGCCCGCCAGCCCTGCCAAGGGCCCGCCCCCCAGAACGATACTGTCGACCCCATCGGACACGCAGGACAGGCACAGATCGAGGATCGGCGCCCGCAAGGCGTCGGCCACATCGGCGGGATCGTGAACCAGCGGCCCGGGCAGTGTCCGCATAGCGGCCAAGGCCCCGCCCATCCCGTAGCGTTCGGCCATCATCCGAAGCGGCGGTGCCACTTCGGGGGCAAAGCTGACGATGGCGAAGGTCCCACCGATCCGGCGCGCGTCGTCAAAAGCGGCCTCGGCGATGCCGAGAATCGCGATCCGGGGATAGAGCCGCCGCAGCGCAATGGCACCGGTATCCCCGAACGACGCCAGAACGATGCCGTCGACTCCCGCGGCATGGGCAGCGACCGCGTCCAGAACGCCCTTTTCGGCCAGTGCGGCATCGGCCGCATCGACGATCAGCCGGGGGCCATGCGCCGCGGGCACCGTCCGGAACGCATCGCCGGGACGCGCCACCGCCTGCGCGGCGGCGCCGATCCGCGCCGTCACGCCAGGGGAAGTATTGGGATTGACGATCAGAAGCCGCATCACACGATCACCGAGGGCAGCCACAGCGACAGCGCGGGAAAGACATTGATCAGAAGAAGGGCGACAAGCATCGCGCCGATGAACCACAGCATCGACGGGATGATCTTGGCGATGGAAATCTTGGCGATTGCACAGGTGATCAGAACGACCGAGGCGACGGGCGGCGTCTGTTGCCCGATACCGAGGTTGATCGTCAGGATCAGACCGAAATGCACCCGGTCGATGCCCAGCTGATCGGCCAGCGGCAGGAAGATCGGCACCAGCATCAGGATTGCGGGGGTGCCATGGATGATCGTGCCGGCCAGCAGGAAGAACACGTTGATCGCCAGAAGAACGACCCAGTAGCTGTCCGAGATGCCGAGGATCGCCTCGGCGATGTCCTGCGGGATGCGCTGGTTGGTCAGATACCAGCCCAGCAGCGTCGATGTCGCCACGATGAACATCAGCATCGCCGAGCGTTTACCGGCAACCCGCAGCGTATCGACCAGCGTGCCGAGCCTGACCGTCCGGTAGACAAGGGCGGCCAGCACGATCGACCAGAACGCCGCGATGGCACCGGCCTCGGTCGCGGTAAAGATGCCGCCGAGGATCCCCACCAGAACAAGAACCGGCAGGGTCAGGGGGATCAGGGCCTCTTTCCCGGTCTCGGCCACCCGGGCAAAGGAGAACGCCCCCTCCGTCGGATAGCCCCGTCTCACCGCAATGACATAGGCCGTCCCCATCAGCAGCGCGCAGACGAGGATGCCCGGCACGATCCCGGCTGCGAACAGCTCGGCGATGGAGGCGTTCGCCACATAGGCGTAAAGGATCAGGTTCAGGCTGGGCGGCACGATGATCGCCATCGTGGCCGAGGTCGAGGTGACGGCCGCGGCAAAGGCCGCCGGGTAGCCGCGCTTGCGCATCTGCGGGATCATCACCGATCCGATCGCCGCCGCATCCGAGGTCGCGGTGCCGGAGATTTCGGAAAAGAACAGCGATGTCAGAATGTTGACATGCGCGAGGCCGCCCCGGATGTGACCCACCAACGAGGACGCAAAGGCGATCAGCTTTTCCGCGATGCGGCCTTGGTTCATGATCTCGCCTGCGATCATGAACAGCAGCGCCGCGACCAGAAGGTAGTTGTTTGCCCCGCCGAACGGGATCAGCCCCATGATCTGCGGCACGACGGCCGGATCGAGAAGGATCATCGTCGCCGCCGTCACGCCCAAGACAAAGGCGATCGGCAGGCCCGCGATCAGCAGGACGACAAGCAGGATCAGGATCATCCAGCCGGGATCGAGAAACATCACGCGTCGCTTTCTGGCAAAAGGGATTTCGGATCGATCCGGCCGGTCAGGATACCGGCAAGCCGGACCACGCAGAACAGGAAGATCAGCGCCCCGCCCACGGGCATCGCACCACGAAAGAGCGTCATCGGCAGGTCGACCGAGATCAGCGCACGGCCCGCGAAACTCTGGGCCGCGATCCCGCCATACCATGCCATCAGCGCGCCGAACCCGCCCATCAGGATCAGGTTGATCGCCGTGACGACCCGTTGCAGACCGTCCGGCATGACCCGAAGGACCGCATCGAACCCCAGATGTTCGTTTGTCCGCGTGAGATATGCCGCCCCGATGAAGGTGAGGGCCGCCAGAATATGGGCCGGCAGTTCCTCCCCCCACGAGACGCTGTCATTGAGGATGAACCGGGCGAAGACCGCCCAGTTCAGCAGCAGCAGAAGCAGGCCCGCCATGGCGACGACAAGGATATCGAGCGCGCGGGATATGACCCCGTCGACCCATTCGATATATCCTGCAATCCTGTCCATGACGTGCCTGCCCTTCTCTATCGCTTATTCGATACCCAATGCGGTCTTGGTCGCGGCGATCATGTCGGCGCCGATCACGTCGACGAAGGTCGGGCTTTCGTAAAGCGGCGCGGAAGCCGCCTGGAACGCCGCGAAGTCGATCTCGTTGACCGCGATCTTGTCGGACAGGGCGGCGATCGTCTCGGTATCGGTGGTTTCGCCCCATTCGAACGTCCAGGCCGACAACTCCTGCGCGACGTCAAAGACGGTCTCGCGCAATTCGGGATCGAGGCTGGCCAGATAGGGCTCCCCGAAGACGAGGAAGGTCGGCAGATAGACGTGGTTCGACAGCGACATGTAGCCCTGCACCTCGAACAGCTTGGCCGTATCGACGACGTTCGCCGGGTTTTCCTGCCCATCGATCGTGCCCTGATCGAGCGCGGAATAGACCTCGCCGAAGGACAAGGGCGTCGCATTGGCGCCCAGCGTGTTGAACATCTCGACCCGCTGGCGGCTCGTCGGCGTCCGGATCTTGAGGCCGTCAAGATCGGCTGGTGTCACGATCGGACGCACGTTGTTGGTGATCTGACGGAAGCCGTTATCCCACATCGCGGCCAGAACCATGCCCGAGCCTTCGAACCCCTCTGCCAGCATCTCGCCCGCGGGACTGGCGGCAAAGGCCTGCACGGCGGCGCGATCCTCAAAGAGGTAGGGCAGATCGAAAATCGCCGTGCGCGTGTTGATCTGAGAGACCGCCGAGGCAGAGAGAGAGGCGTGATGCGTGCCGAGGCCAAGGCCCTGAAGCACGTCTTCTTCCTTGCCCAGCGTGTTCGACATGAAGATCTGCACGTCGATCTCCCCGGGGGCGGCGGCTTCGAGGCGCTCTTCGTATTCCAGAAGGAACACATGCGCGAAGGAGCCTTCGGGCAGGGAGGAGTTGATCTGCAAGACCGCCTGAGCGGATGCGATGGCGGGAACAAGGGCGGCCAGTGCGCCGGCGAAAACGGAATTTCTCAGTGTCTTCATGAGTGCAGTCCTTTCGGATGGGATGACTGATAATCGGACGAAAACTTCATGCAATGAGATTTTCACAGAAACCGATCATGAAAACATGTTTTCACAGCAGATCGTCCACCCAGACATGAAGTGCCCGGATTTTCGGCAGCATCCCGGATGATCTGATAGTCTGTTTTGCGGGTCCTTGACGCCTGTCGCGGCCTCAAAGCTCCCCCAGCGTCTCGTGCAGGCTCTCGATACGGCTGAGTCGCCGCCGCGCCTCGGGGCCCATCTGTTCAACCGCGCGGGAGGCCAGCAGGTTGCAGATCGCCATGACGCCGACATGGTTGAACAGCGGCCCCGAACTCCCCGTGGCACAGGCCACCCGCCAGCGCGACGGCAGGTCCTGCAGCCCCGGGAGATCCCCGATCAGCGCGACCGATGCCCCGGTTGCCCGCAGCTGTTCGGGCAGGTCCACGACGATGCGTGGCGGGCGGCGCAACACGAACAGGATAACGCAGTCTTCGGGCTGGATCGCCGCGACGCTTTCGGCCAGCGTTTCGCCGTCCCGGGGCAGAACCGTCACCTCCGACCGCACCTGCAGGACCTGCCAGCCCAGATAGCGCGCAAAGGATTGCCCGGCCCGGAACCCCAGAACCCACAGGCGCGGTGCGTTCAGCATCCGGTCGACCAGCGCATCGAGCGTGCCCGGTTCAACCAGCGACAGGGTCTGCTCGAGATTGACAAGGGATTGCTCGAGATGGCCGGCAAGTTCGGTCTTCAACTCGTCTCCGGCGCCGTCCACGCGAAACAAGGCGGCACCTGCGCTTTGTTCAGACCGGACGGCCTGCCGGGCCTCCTCGAAGGAGCCATAGCCGATCTTGCGCACGAACCGGGTGACTGTCGCGTTCGAGACGCCGGCCATCTGCGCCAGCTCAGTTGCCGTATAGCTGGCGATCTGGCCGGGGAAATTCAGGATCGCCTCGGCGAGCCGCCGTTCCGACGGATGCAGGGTCTCGAGCGCCGATTGCACGCGCGAGACGAAGGAGGTGGAGGGATCAGAGGCCATGACGGTGAAAAGTATCTTTCACGGCGGACCCTGACAAGCGACCGAAATGCCGCCCCCGCGCAATCGCGCCAATGCCAGGGGATCGGAACGGTCCGGCAGGGCGCGCCGATCACCTGTCGAGGAACCAGAACACCTCTGGATATCGGGGCACCGGCCAATGGGCAGGCCTCATCAGACAGCCATGTTGCGCGCGTCGATGAACTTTCGACCCAACTCGAGCGTATAGCGCTCCAGTTCGGTCAGGATCAGGTCTGCCGCAAGCGGATCCTGTGCCTCGATCGCATCGGTCAGCCTCGTGTGGAGCAGCACGATCTGTTCGCGCGACCGCGCGGAGAACGTGATCATGTTCATCAGGGGCTGCATTGCCTCGACCGCGCCTGCCAGCTGATAGGACAGGATCGGATTGCCCGCCGCATCGACAAGCGCGCGGTGCAGCGCCACGTCCGAGGCGCAGAACGCCTCGTCGCTCAGCCCCGGCTGGCCCTGACGGTGAATCTCGGCGCGCATGGCGGCAAGGTCATCGCTGCTGCGCCGCTCTGCCGCAAGCGCGGTGCAGGACTTCTCCATGGCATAGCGCGCCTCGCAGGCGACCTCGAAGCTGACCTCGTTGATCGACAGAAGCAGGGTCGACGTCGTCGCATGGAGCGACTGCGCCTCGGGATAGGACAGCCGCCGCACGAAGGCGCCCCCAAAGGCGCCGCGTTCCGTCCGGATCAGCGATTGCGCAGCCAGCCGCTTGAGCGCCTCGCGCACCGTCGGGCGCGACACCTCGAAGGTCTCGGCCAGATCCGATTCGGACGGAAGCCGGTCATCGGCGGTCAGCTCCCCCGACAGGATCGCGTCCCTGAGGGCCTTGGCGATCTGGGCCGGCAGATCCGGCTGTTGTTTTCGTTTGTCTTTTTTCATTTGTCATACATTTAAATGTCAGGCATTTTAAAATCAAGTCGGAGGCCGGTTGCAAGGAGGAGCGCAGCCTTGCTCGCAATGCGTATCAGATCGCTCGGCCGGGCACATTGGCTCGCATTTTTTGGCGGGCTTCTGGTCTGCTGGGCAGCACTGTTTGCCATGGCGATCCCGGCAGAGCTCCGGTCTCTGGAGGCGACCTACGGCGCCTCGATCATCGAGTTCCTTTGCGGTGGCGCTTTGGGCGCCCAAAGCTATCCGGCATCGTTGGCCATGTGGGCGCTGATGAGCGCCGCGATGATGGCGCCGACGATCCTTCCTGCGCTGGCCACCTATGACGATTTGTCCAACGTGGCGGCGACGGGGTTCTGGCGGCTCGTCGGGGGATATCTCGCGGTCTGGCTCGGATTTTCGGTCCTTGCAGCGGCCGCGCAAGTGACCTTGTTCCGCGCAGGCCTGATCGGAAGCCTCGGACAAAGCCTGTCGGTGCCGCTGACCATGACGCTTCTGATCGGCGCGGGGCTGTACCAGTTCAGCGCGTTGAAAGAGGCCTGCCTGTCGCGCTGCCGCGCGCCGCTCACATTTTTCATGCAGCACTGGGACGAGGGCCCGTTCCGCAACGGCCTGCGCCTCGGGCTCGATTGTCTTGGCTGCTGCTGGGCGCTGATGGCGCTGGGGTTCGTGGGCGGGACGATGAACCTTGTGTTCATGGGCCTCGCCCTCGTGCTGATGACACTCGAAAAACTGCCCGAGATCGGGCGCCACATGACACGCCCGCTTGGCGTCGCGCTGATCGGCGCGGGCCTCGCCCTGCCCCTGTTCTGACCCGGAGGAAACCACCATGCCACTCGACGCCGCGACCATCCCCGACTGGACGCTCAAGGGAGAGCTGATCCTGAACTGCAATTGCACCGTCTTCTGCCCCTGCGTGGTAAGCCTTGGAAAGCATCCGCCGACCGAAGGCTATTGCCAGGCGTGGGTCGGGATCCGCATCGACGAGGGCGCCTTTGGCGACGAAAGCCTGTCGGGCCTGAACGTCGGGCTGATCATGGATATCCCCGGCAATATGGGTCGCGGCAACTGGAAGGCCGCCGCCTATATCGACGACCGCGCCAGCGAGGCCGCCTATGACGCGCTGGTGGCGATCTTCTCGGGCGCGGCGCGCGGCACCACGGGGCTTTTCGGGATGCTGGTGAGCGAGTTTCTGGGCGCCGAACGCGCGCCCGTCACCTTCGAGACCGAGGGCAACGCCCGCCGGCTCATGGTCGGCAAGAAGATCCAGGGCGAGATCGTGCCTGTGACCAACGCAAAGGGGCAGGAAACGGTCGTGCAGAACACCGATTACTGGATGGGCCCCGATATCACCGTCGCCACCGCCACCAAGGGCCGCGTGCGCGCCTATGGCCGGGTCTGGGATTTCGACGGCCGCTCGGCCGAGATTTGCCAGATCGACTGGCGCGGACCGAACTGACGGTCCGGCTTTTCCCATCAACCCCGATTCAGGAGATCGCGCAGTCATGCGAACGGCTCTTCTCTCCCCTTCCCGCAGGGTTCGGCGCACCCCGTTTTCCGACGGTGTGGAGGCCGCGGGCGTCAAGGCCTACACCGTCTATAACCACATGCTTCTGCCGACGGTGTTCCGCTCGGTCGAAGAGGATTACCGCCACCTGAAGGAGGCCGTCCAGATATGGGACGTCGCGTGCGAACGGCAGGTCGAACTGCGCGGGCCCGATGCCGGGCGGCTGGTTCAGATCCTCACACCGCGCGACCTGCGCCCGATGCTGCCGGGGCAATGCTATTACATTCCCATCGTCGACGAGACGGGCGGGATGCTCAACGATCCGGTCGCGGTCAAGCTCGCCGAAGACCGGTGGTGGATCTCCATCGCCGACAGTGATCTGCTCTACTGGATCAAGGGGCTGGCCTACGGATATCGGCTTGATGTTCTGGTCGACGAGCCCGATGTCTCGCCACTGGCCGTGCAGGGGCCGCGCGCCGATGATCTGATGGCCGCCGTATTTGGCGACGTGGTGCGCGACATCCGGTTCTTCCGGTTCATGCATCTGGATTTCGAGGGGCGCGACATGGTCGTCGCCCGGTCGGGCTATTCCAAGCAGGGCGGGTTCGAAATCTATGTCGAGGGCGAAGACCTCGGCATGCCGCTCTGGAATGCGCTGATGGAGGCGGGTCGCGGGATGGATGTTCATGCCGGCTGCCCCAACCTGATCGAGAGGGTCGAAAGCGGGCTTCTGTCCTATGGCAACGACATGACCGACGACAACACGCCGCACGAATGCGGGCTGGGGCGGTTCTGCAATACGCAGACGGCGATCGGCTGTATCGGGCGCGATGCGCTCCTTCGGGTTGCAAAGGAAGGCCCGGTCAAGCAGATACGGGCCATCTCGATCGACGGGGATCGCGTGCCCCTGTGTGACCGCTTCTGGCCTCTGAGAGCCGGGGACAAGGTCGTGGGGCGCGTCTCGTCGGCGGCATGGTCGCCGGATTTCGACACGAATGTCGCGATCGGCATGGTCCGGATGACCCATTGGGACGCAGGAACCGAACTGATCGTCGACACGCCCGAAGGCCCGCGGCAGGCCCGCGTGAATGAAACATTCTGGAATTGAGGACTACCCACATGTTCAAGGCATTGATCGTCGAAAAGGATGACGAGGGCAAAACCTCCGCCTCCGTGCAGGAGATTGCCGAAGACAGGCTGCCCGAAGGCGACGTGACCGTTGCCGTCGAATACAGCACCGTGAATTACAAGGACGGGCTCTGCATCGGGCCGGGCGGCGGTCTGGTGCGCAACTACCCGCATGTGCCGGGGATCGACTTCGCAGGCACGGTCGAAGCCTCGGATGATGCCCGCTACAAACCGGGCGACAAGGTTGTTCTGACGGGCTGGCGCGTGGGCGAAAACCGCTGGGGCGGCTATGCCGAAAAGGCCCGCGTCATCGCCGACATGCTGGTACCCCTGCCCGAAGGCCTGACCACCCGGCAGGCCATGGCCGTGGGCACCGCCGGGTTCACCGCGATGCTGGCCGTGATGGCGCTCGAGGACCACGGGATCAAGGACGGACCCGTCCTTGTAACCGGCGCCGCGGGTGGTGTGGGTTCGGTCGCGACGGCGATCCTTGCCAATCTGGGCCATCACGTCGCCGCCGTGACAGGCCGGCCCGAGACCGGGGATTACCTCAAATCCCTCGGCGCCGCGCAGATCGTTCCGCGCGAGGACCTGGCCGAAACGGTCAAGCGCCCTCTCGAGGCCGAAACATGGGGCGGCTGCGTCGATGCAGTGGGCGGAGCGATGCTCGCCCGCGTTCTGGGCCAGATGCAATATGGCGCCAGCGTCGCGGCGGTGGGGCTTGCCGGTGGCGCGAGCCTGCCCGCGACTGTCGTGCCCTTCCTGTTGCGCGGCGTGAACCTTCTGGGCATCGACAGCGTGATGCAGCCCTATGAGAATCGCTTGCGCGCATGGGAACGGATCGCCCGCGACCTTCCGATGGACAAGCTCGACACGATGATCCAACCCGCCACGCTGGCCGATCTACCCGGGCTGGGCGCCGATATCCTCAAGGGTCAGGTCAAGGGCCGGGTGGTCGTCGACGTGACGGCCTGACGGCCGGTTGAACAGGCGGGGCTACGGGTTACTTCCCCGACAGTGAACCCGGAGCCCCGCCCATGACAGATCGCCCCTCGCAGGCGCGCGCCCTGCGCGTTCCATCCGGCCGCATCGCGCGTTTCGCGCGGCTGGGGTCGATGGCGAGCGGGATCGCGGGCAATGCCGCGTTGGGCGGCATCCGCGAGCTGGGCCGCGGCACGCGGCCCGAATGGCGCAGCCTGCTGATCACGCCGGGGAACCTCCAGCGGCTTGCCGACGAACTGGCGCATATGCGCGGCGCGGCGATGAAGGTGGGCCAGCTTCTGTCGATGGATACGGGCGAGGTGCTTCCCCCCGAACTGTCGAACATCCTCGCCCGCCTGCGCGACGACGCGCACTTCATGCCGCCCGCGCAGCTCAAGAAGGTGCTGACTGCCGAATGGGGGGCAGACTGGCTGCGCCGGTTCGAAAGGTTCGATGTCCGCCCCATCGCCGCGGCGTCCATCGGGCAGGTCCACCGGGCGCGGATGCGCGACGGGCGCGATCTGGCGATCAAGGTGCAATACCCCGGCGTCGCCCGCAGCATCGATAGTGATGTGGCGAACGTGGGCGCGCTGGTGCGCCTGTCGGGATTGCTGCCCAAGGGGTTCGAGCTGCGCCCCTATCTCGACGAGGCCCGCCGCCAGCTCCACGAGGAAACCGACTACGCCCGCGAAGGCGCGCATCTGGCGGATTTCGGCGCCCGCCTGTCCGATGATCCACGGTTCACCCTGCCGATCTTCCACGACGACTGGAGCACGCCGAACATCCTCGCCATGAGTTATATCGACAGCGACCCGATCGAGAGCGCTGAGACGGCCCCGCCCGAGACGCGCAACCGGATCGCACATGATCTGGTCGATCTGATGCTGCGCGAATTGTTCGATTTCGGCGTCATGCAAAGCGATCCGAATTTCGCCAATTACCGGATCGAAAAGGACAGCGGCCGGATCGTTCTTCTGGATTTCGGCGCGACCCGCCCCCTCGATCCCGGGCTGGTCGATCTGTATCGCCGCCTGATGGGCGCAGGGCTCGCGGGCGACAGCGCGGGTCTTGCCGAGGCTGCGACCGAAATCGGATTTCTCGATCCCGATGGCAATCCCGACCATCAGGCCCGGATCAGGCGGATGATCGAAACGGTCTTCGAGGCGCTGGATGCGCCGGGCGAATTCGATTTCACCGACACCACGCTGTCGCGACGGATGCAGTCAGAGGGCATGGCACTGGCAGAGGCGGGCTATGTGCCGCCGCTCTTGCCGATGGATGTGCTCTATCTTCANCACTGGCAGAGGCGGGCTATGTGCCGCCGCTCTTGCCGATGGATGTGCTCTATCTTCAGCGCAAGTTCGGCGGCATCTTCCTGTTGGGCAGCAGGCTGGGCGCCCGCCTGCCGCTGCGCCAGATGCTGGACCGCCATCTGACGCCCTGCTGATCAGGCGCGCAAACGGCCCGACAGGACGAAGGACAGCACCGTCAGCGGCAACACCAGTGCGAAGGCCACCGCAAGGCCCGTCACTTCCGCGAGCCCACCGAAGAGCGGCGGCCCCATGAAGTTGACCAGCGTCGAAAGCGCGGCAAAGGCCGCCACGCTTTCGGCGGACGGCCGGCCGGGCACGCGGGCAGAGGCCGCGAAGGCCTGCGGCATGGTGGTCGCGATCCCCGCCCCGATCAGCAGGCAACCCAGAAGGACAAGCGGGACGCTGGGCGACAGGACGATGAACAGAATGCCCAGCGCCGTCACCAGTGCCGACACCCGCCCGACCGCCGCAAGGCCGAACCGCGCGATCATCCCGTCGCCGGCAAAGCGGAACACCGTCTGCGTCAGCACCACCGCGGGCAGCCCCAGTGCGGCCAGCGCGTCGGACGCGCCGAAATCGTCGCGCAGGTAGATGACGATCCAGCCGCGCGTCGTGCCCTCCATCAGGATACCCGCCAGCGCCCACGCCCCGATCAAGAGGACCGCGCGCCCCGGCACGGCAAAGCGCCGGGCGGGCGCCGCTCCTGCGGCGGGTGGCCGGTCGGCCATGGGCAGGATGAACAGCGCGACCAGTCCGGCCATTGCCACCGCATGGCCGGCGAACTGCCAGACCGGCGCGATCCCCAACCGGACGATGCCCGCTGCAATCAGCGACATCGCAAGGAAGCCCAGCGCCCACCAGCCGTGGCATCGGCTCATGATCGCCTCGCCCGTCGCGAGCTCGTGGCTGTTGGCCTCCACGTTGACGGAGACGTTTCCCGCCGCGAAGAAAAGCCCATAGACGAAAAGAATCGCCGACAGCGACCATGGATCGACCGACAGGGCGATCACGACCTGCAGCGCCGTGGACACCACCAGCCCCACCGCGATCAGTCGACGCGGGCCGAAGCGGTCGATCTGCCGGGGGATCAGGACAGATCCCAGGAGCACGCCGACCGGCATCGCAAGAAGCACAAGGCCATATATCCCGGCAGAGATGCCCAGCGCCTTCTGGATTTCCGGCAGACGCACGAAAAGCCCGCCCACCGTCGTCGCGTGCAGCACGAAGGCCGCCATGACGCGGGCGGTAGGAGTGAGCATGGGCGGGGGTCCTTCGTTTCGGGCCGGAACTACAGCTTGAGGATACGCCGCGCATTTTCCTTCAGGATGAGCGGGCGCACCTCGTCCTTTATGCCGATCGTCTCGAAATCGGCAAGCCAGCGATCGGGCGTGATCGCCGGCCAGTCGGACCCGAACAGCATTTTCTTCTTCAGGATCGAATTGGCGTATTTGACGAAGATGTCGGGAAAGTATTTCGGCGACCAGCCCGACATGTCGATATAGACGTTGGGCTTGTGCTGGGCGACCATCAGCCCCTCTTCCGTCCAGGGAAAGCTGGGATGGGCCAGCACGATGGGCGTATCTGGAAAATCGACGGCCACGTCATCGACATGCACCGGGTTCGAGAATTTCAGCCGCATCCCCATGCCGCCGCGCATGCCCGATCCAACGCCGGTCTGTCCGGTATGGAACAGCATGATCGCGCCTTCCTCGGCGATGGCCTCGTAAAGCGGATAGGCCCAGCGCTCGTTGGGATAGAAACCCTGCATCGTGGGATGAAACTTGAACCCCCGCACGCCGAATTCCCGGACCAGCCGCCGCGCCTCGCGCGCGCCGGCCTTGCCCTTGGCCGGGTCGATGGAGGCGAAGGGGATCAGGATGTCGTCGTTCTCGGCGGCGATCTGCGCCACCTCTTCGTTGGAATAGCGGCGGAACCCGGTTTCGCGCTCTGCATCGACCGGAAAAATGACCGCGCCGATCTTGCGCTCGCGGAAATACTGGGCGGTTTGCTGAACCGACGGCAGCATTCCTTCGGCGCCCGCGGGGTTGCGGAAATAGGCGGCCATGCCGGCCTGAAACTCGTCATATCCATCGTCTCGCGGGCCGCAGCAGGGCTCTTCCGCGTGGGTATGGAAATCGATCGCGACAAGATCGTCGATATTCATTCGACCGGCCCTTTCTTCAGTCCGATATAGCGGCGCAGCAGATGCGCCAGTTGGTGGCTTTCCCGTTCGCTCAGATCGAGGTGGGTATGGTCGTCATGGTGGAAGAATGCCTCGCCATGCGCCTCGGTAAAGGCCTCGCCCTGCCCTGTCAGGAAAAGCTGGACGGACCGTCGGTCATAGTCGGGGATCACCCTTCGGACCAGCCCCTGTTCTTCAAGACGTCGGACCATCTTCGTCATCTGGGCGGGCTTGATCTCGAGCGTTTCGGCCAACAGTCCCTGACGGACCCCGGGATTGAGCCGGATCACCCACATCACCGAGAACTCGCCGGGCCTCAGGCCGCCATCGCCGAAGGCGTCATAGAAGCGCTGAAAGGCGTGAACCTGTGCGATCCGAAGCAGGAAGCCCAGCGATTCCTCCAATTCGCCGAGCGAGACCGCCTCTTCGGCATTCGGGGCCGCCACCCCGGTCACTGATCGCGCCCGGGGGCCACGACCTTGGCAGCCCGCTTTTCCAGGAAAGCCCGCAGCCGGTCGCGCGCATCATCGGTCATCGTGGCCAGTGCCGAGACCATGCTTTCAGTGAACAGCCCGTCTTCCGATGACATGTCGGCAATCCGCGGCAGGGCATTGATGATGGCGTAGTTGGTGAATTCGGCATTCTCGGCCATGCGCCAGGCGATCGCCTTGGCGCGTTCCAGCGCGCCGCCTTCTTCGGCCAGGTAGGTCACGCCGCCCCACCGTTCCATCTCGGTCGCATCCAGAACGCGGCCCGTCAGCATCATGTCACCCATCCGCGCCGGCCCGATCAGCCGCGCGATCCGGACAGAGCCGCCACCGCCGACGAAGATGCCCCTTTGCCCTTCGGGAAGCGCAAAGAACGCGGTGCTGTCGGCCACCCGGATATGGGTGGCGGCCGCCAGTTCGAACCCGCCGCCCACCGTCGCGCCGCTCAGCGCCGAGACAAAGGGAATGGTGCCCCGCTCGATCCCGTCAAAGACGGCATGCCAGCGGCGCGATCCCTTTACCGCCTCGAACAGCGGTTTTTCCGAATGTTCCGACAGGTCGAGCCCCGCGCAGAAATGCGGACCATGACCGTGGATCACCGCCGCGCTCGCCTCGGTCGAGGCGCGTGTCACCGCATCGTGGATTGCCTCGACGAAACGATCGCTGACGGCATTGCGCTTGTGCGGCCGATTCAACCCGATGATCGCGATGTCGCCGTCGGTTTCGTAGGTTACGAAATCCCCTGTTTCGGCCCTGGTCATGCAATCCTCCTACATTCACGAAGGAATTATATAATTGCATATAGTTTCCTCGTAAAGTATTTCCCAGCGAATAAATTGCAGCGTCAGACGGGCCGCCCCGATCCAGGGGGCCGCATCGGGAAGAGAGTGTCGGGATGGAAATTTCCGGAAAGACGGCATTGGTGACAGGCGGTGGATCGGGGCTCGGCGCCGCCACCGCACGGTTGCTGGCGGAACAGGGTGCACAGGTGATCGTCCTTGACCGCGACAGCGGTTCGGCAGTGGCGCTGGCACGCGGGATCGGCGGGATCGCCATGCCCGGCGACGTGACCTCATCCGAAGACGTCCAGGCCGCGATCGACGCTGGTGAAACGCCGCCCCGGATCGTGGTGAACTGTGCCGGGATCGGCACAGCGGGCCGGGTCGTCGGGCGCGACGGACCGATGCCCCTCGAGACGTTCGAACAGGTGATCCGCGTCAATCTGATCGGCACGTTCAATGTCTGCCGCCTTGCGGCGGCGGCCCTGTCGGAGGCAGGCCTTGATGGCGCTTTCGTCAACACCGCCTCGGTCGCCGCGTTCGAAGGTCAGATCGGTCAGGCCGCCTATGCGGCCTCGAAGGGCGGGATCGTGTCGATGGCCCTGCCGATGGCGCGCGAATTCGCCCGCTTTGGCATCCGGGTCAACACGATCGCGCCGGGCATCTTCGTGACGCCGCTTCTGGGCACCCTCCCCGCCGAGGCGCAGACGGCACTGGCGGCAAGCATTCCTTATCCCAACCGGCTGGGCCAGCCCGAGGAATTCGCGCGGACGGTCCGGTATTGCATCGAGATGGACTATCTCAACGGCGAGGTGATCCGCCTTGATGGCGCAACGCGGCTCGCCCCGAAATGATCCCGTCATCGCAGGCCGAGATCGCCCGGTTCCATGCGGCTCTGGCGGCGATGCCGCAAGACGAGCGGCCCGATATCGACACCGACATGCTGAGCCAGATCCTCGATGCGGCGGGCCGGCTGGCCGACGAGGTTCTTGCCCCGCTCGACCCGGTTGCGGATCGTCTTGGGTGCCGGATCGAAAATGGCCGGGTCCTGACGCCGCAGGGCTATGGTGCGGCATGGCAGGCGATGGCCGAGGGCGGCTGGCTGGGGCTGGACCAGCCCGAGGAATTCGGCGGCTCTGGCCTGCCCGTCACGCTCAAGGCGATGACGACCGCACTGTTCGACAGGGCCGGACTGGCGCTGGGGATGGCCTGTGGCGCCACCGCCTCGGCATCGGTTCTGCTGGCTGAACATGCGCCGCGCGACGTGGCCTCGGACTGGATCCCGGCTCTCCTCTTAGGAGAGCGGGCCGCCACGATCTGCATCTCCGAACTCGAGGCCGGGTCGGATCTGGGCCGCATGCGAAGCCGGGCAACGCCCGAGGGCGATCAATGGCGCGTAACCGGCACAAAGCAATGGATCAGCTTTGGCGATCACGACCTTGCGCCCCGGATCGGTCATTGCCTGCTGGCGAGAACCGGCGACGCGCCGGGCACGCGGGGGCTGAGCCTCTTTCTCGTGCCAAGTCACCTCGAGGATGGAACGCCCAACAACATCACGCTGGTCGGGATCGAGGAAAAGCTGGGCCTTCACGGATCGCCCACATGTGCTCTGTCGTTCGACGGGTCCAAAGCGGTGCTTCTGGGCAACGCCGAACGGGGCCTGCCCCAGCTCTTCACCATGATCACGATGATGCGGCTTCAGGTCGCCTGCCAGGGCCTGGCCGCCGCCGCGCGCGCCACCGATATCGCAGAGGCCTATGCCGCCGACCGGCGGCAGGGCGGCGCGCCGACCGAACCGCCCGTTCGGATCGAGACCCATCCCGACGTCCGGCGCCAGCTGGACATCATGCGCAGCCGGACCGAAGGCCTGAGAGCCGTGGTCCTGCAACTGGCGGCCTGTCTCGACCGCGCCAGGGTCGACCCCGAGGCCGCCGCCTTGGCCCAGTTCCTCTTGCCGCTGGCCAAGGCCATCGGGTCGGAAACGGGGTTCGATGTGGCCCATGCCGGGATCCAGGTTCTGGGCGGGGCGGGCTATACCCGCGACTGGCCCATGGAACAGACCCTGCGCGATATTCGCGTGGCCGCGATCTATGAAGGCACGACAGGGATGCAGGCTCTCGATTTCACCGAACGGCGCCTGATGCGTGAACCTGCCGGATACGAGGCGTTCCTCAGACGGGCAACCGGGCCTCTGGCTACGGCCTTTTCCGACCTTGTCGATCAGGTCCGGACAGCAGCCCCGGACAGGCGACAGGCCGCAGCCGATGCCGTTCTGCGCGCGGGCTGGCTGGCGGTTGCCGAATGGCTGGCCCCCCGTCTGCCCGAGGATGCCCGGTACTGCCTTGACGATGCGACCGATCTTTTCGCGCTTCATGCGAGCCGCGCGCGCCGCGCGCTCTGATATACTGACAACGGCCCCCACGACCCTCGCCATGGCCACGGGCTCCCTAGGAAACCGCTCCGACCTCAGATAAGGTCGGTGCCTGGCCGTTTCGGCCATCCGTCGGCCACCCAGGAGAAGGAACCCCTAACATGGATTATCGTAAGCTTGGCAACAGCGGCGCCGTCGTTTCGCATCTGGCCCTTGGCACGATGACATTCGGAGACGAAGCCGACGAAGCCACGTCCCGTGACCTGATGAGTGATTATGTTGCTGCCGGCGGGAATTTCATGGACACCGCCGATGTCTATAGCGCAGGCCTGTCCGAAGAGATCGTCGGCCGCTGGCTTCACGATCACCCCGATGACGCCAAGCGCGTTGTTCTGACGACCAAGGCGCGCTTCCCGATGGGGCAAGGCCCGAACGACCTCGGCCTGTCGCGGGTTCACCTGCGCAGCGCGCTCGACGCCTCGCTCCGGCGGCTTGGGGTCGAACATATCGACCTCTACCAGATGCACGCATGGGACGCGCTCACCCCGATCGAGGAAACCCTCAGGTTCCTCGATGATGCCGTCAGCGCGGGCAAGATCGGCTATTACGGGTTTTCCAACTTCCTCGGCTGGCAATTGACCAAGGCGGTGCATGTGGCCAAGGCGCATGGCTTCTGCGCCCCGGTGACGCTTCAGCCGCAATACAATCTTCTGGTCCGCGACATCGAATGGGAGATCGTGCCGGCCGCTCTGGATGCGGGCATCGGCCTTCTGCCGTGGTCGCCGCTGGGCGGCGGCTGGCTCACGGGCAAATACAAGCGGGACGAGATGCCCACGGGCGACAGCCGGCTTGGCGACAATCCCGACCGTGGAATGGAGGCCTATGGCCCGCGCAATTCGCAGGAACGGACCTGGGCGATCATCGACACCGTGAAAGAGATCGCCGAGGCGCGCGGGGCGTCGATGGCGCAGATCGCTCTGGCATGGCTCGCTCAGAAACCCGCGGTGACATCCGTCCTTCTGGGCGCGCGCAGCAGAAGCCAGCTGGCCGATAATCTGGGCGCGGCGGCAATCAAGCTGTCTGACGATGAGATGGCCCGCCTGAACACCATCAGCGCGCCGCAGCACAACGTCTATCCCTATGGCACGCAGGCCGATCAGCAGCGCAACCGCAAGATCGAGGGCGGCCGCTAGGCCCAGCCCACCCCCGGGGCGGCGCAGATGCGCGCGCCACCGCCCCGGGGCTACCCTTGCCCGGAATGTCACGCTAGGTTGACATAACGGATGGGTAGAGGAGTGACGGATGGCGATCTTGCTGGCCGGCGCCACGGGCACGATCGGGCAGGCGGTTGCCCGTGAATTGACGGCACAGGGCCATGAGGTGATCTGCACGCTCAGGCCCGGCGCGACCCTTCCCGAGGCCGGACCCCGGACCCTCGAATGCCGGCTGACCGAACCCGGCAGCCTGTCGCGCGCCCTGAATGGTCAACGGATCGATGCGGTGATCTCGTGCATGGCGTCGCGCAGCGGTGCGCCTGCCGATGCCTGGGCGGTCGAACATGACGCGCAGATCAACCTGATGGAGGAGGCCTCCGCCGCCGGCGCGCGCCAGTTCATCCTGCTGTCGGCGATTTGCGTGCAAAAGCCGCGACTTGCCTTCCAATACGCGAAGCTGGCATTCGAGCAGCGGCTGATCGACAGCGGCCTCGACTTCAGCATCGTCCGCCCGACCGCGTTCTTCAAATCGCTGTCGGGACAGGTGGCCCGCGTGATGGAGGGCAAGCCGTTTCTCGTGTTCGGCGATGGCCGGCAGACCGCCTGCAAACCGATCAGCGACCGCGATCTGGCGCGATTCATCGTGGGCTGCCTGACCGATCCCGATCGCCGCGGGCGCATTCTGCCGGTGGGCGGTCCGGGACCGGCGGTCACCCCCCTCGATCAGGCCGACCGCCTGTTCGACATGCTCAACCGTGAGCCGAAGATCCGCCATGTGCCCTTTGCGCTGATGGATGGCATCGCGGGCACGCTGGGCCTTGTGTCCCGTGTCATCCCGCCCTTGCGCGACAAGGCGGAATTCGCCCGGACGGGGCGCTATTACGCGACGGAATCGATGCTGATCTGGGACGACGCCAGGGCGCGCTATGATGCGGACGCCACGCCGGAATTCGGGTCAGACACGCTATGGGATCACTATGCCGACCTGATTTCGGGCCGCGCCACAACCGATCTGGGCGCCCACGCCGTGTTCTGACCGGCGCGCCTGATCAGACAAAGACCCAATCGTCGATGTGGATGGTCTGGTCGGTAAAGGCCAGAAGTTCGATATCCTCGAACCGGTCGGTGCCGTCAGAGGCGTTGCCGCCCACGTGCGAGATGACGAAACCATCGCCATCAACCGAGAGCTCATACTCCGACGACACACCATAAAAGACGAAAATATCCTCGCCCGCGCCACCGTCGACGATATCGTCGCCCCGGTTGCCGCGGATCTCGTCGTCGCCATTGCCGCCGAACAGGATGTCGTCGCCCATGTGGCCATCGACAAGGTCGTCGCCGTCCCCGCCGATCAGGATATCGTCACCCTCGTAGCCCTTCAGCTTGTCATCGCCGCTGCCCTGAGCCTCGATGTAGTCGCCAAGACCTGTCCCGGTCAGCTTGCTTGTCCCGTCATAGGTCGAGGTGATCGACACGCCGGCCCCGACAACGCCGCTGGCATCCACATGCCGCACGGCGGAGGTGTCGTCGACGACCGGGATCAGGGTCGAGATCACGTCATTGTCGGCGATGTCGAAGGTTGCGGCCTGCTGCACGATCGAGATCTGCCCGCCGTCCTCGAAGGCGGTGCCGACAAGGTCGAGCCATTTGCCGTCAACGATCGCCACGAGGTTCATCGGGAGGCTGTCGATTGCGATGGTCTGGTCCGCGAATTCGGCCCATTCCACGTTGGCGACAAGATCGGTGCCATCGGCACCCGACCCGCCCTGATGGATGATCGCCATGCGGCCATCGATCACCGAGAAGGTGTATTCGGCAAGATCGCCACGGAACGTCACAGTATCGACGCCGTGGCCGCCATCGATCAGATCGTCGCCCGAATGGCCGCGCAACACATCGTCGCCCGCGCCGCCGCTGATCGCGTCATCTCCGATATGGCCGTCGACGAAATCGTTGCCCTCGCCGCCAAAGGCGATGTCATCGCCCTCATAGGCCTTGATCTTGTCGTCGCCGCCGCCCGCGACGATGACATCGGCCTGACCGGAGGCGGTAAGTTTTGTCACGCCCTCATACTCCGACACGATATAGACACCCGCCCCCGTGACCTCGCTGGCGTCGATATTCATCACTCCGGAAGGGTCATCGCCGGTGATCGGCACCGAGGAGCCCAGGATATCGTTGTCCTCGACCGTAACAGCGCCATCGACAAGGATGATCTCGACCGCGCCCACGGTGTCCGACGCGGTCCCGCTTATCGTCATCCACTTGTCGTCAACTACTGCAACCAGCATTACTCTCTCCAATCCGAAAATCTGAACACATCCATCGTTCCGTCCAGCTTTCGGACAATAAACGATTAATGCGGCAGCGAAGGGTCGCGAACACGCTGAGACTGCGGCCCCTATCGGGCGAGAGCGCGGCACGCGACGACCGGCTCGGGGGCCACTCCCCTGGCCTGGGGAAGGTGATGGACGTGCGCCCATCGGTCTGTGAGAAAGGGCGAGAGACCATGTCAGGGAATCCCGCGATGATCGAAATTGATGTGTCGATGTCCTACCGGCTTGGCCCCGAGCGCACGGCGCTTCTTGCGCTGGAGGCCGCGGCGGCCCCGGGGCAGGAGATCGTCGAGCACAGGTTCGAGATCGCGAATGCCGACCTGCATCACCTCGCCGGAGAGAACCGGATCGGCCGGCGCTGCTGGGCCGTTCTGCCTGACCGCGAGATGAACCTGCGATACGTGGCGCAGGTGGAAGTAACCCGGCCGCGTGTGAGCCTCGATGACCTTGCAGACTCCGCGCTTCAGGACATACCCGGCGAATTCTATTCCTACCTCCGCCCCTCGCGATATTGCGAATCCGACCTGTTCGAGGACTTTGCCCGAACCCAGTTCGGTCACCTGACGGGCGGGGGCAAGGTCGCGGCGATCCGCGATTGGGTCAGGTCCGAGATCACCTATGAGGCCGGCCATTCGGATGCCACGACGACCATGGCAGAAACCTTCGACGCCCGTCGCGGGGTCTGCCGCGATTTCGTTCATGTCTTTTGCGGGCTGGTCCGGGCGTCGCATATTCCTGCCCGGTATGTCGCGGCCTACGGGCCGGACGTCACACCGCCGGATTTCCATGCTGTAGCCGAGGTCTGGCTGAACGACCGGTGGTTTCTTGTCGACCCCACCGGCATGTGCGCCGCCGACGAGATCGTGGTGATTGGTGCCGGTCGCGACGCGGCGGATGTGCCGTTCATGGAAACGCCGGACGATGCGGAACTGATCCAGCTTTCGGTGCAGGTCACGAGGCGCTGATCGCGGCACTCCCGGACCGACCACAACGACTTCGCGGCGACTATCCATCAGATTTCGTGCCGATTTCGGACGGCTTTCCTGCGCGCATGACCGCAACGGGCGAAGGTGGCGACATAGACAAGCATCGCCACAGGAGAACCCCGATGTCCCCCAGACCCTTCGCCCTTGCCCTCGCGGCCCTCGTTGCCGGCTCTGCCGCAGTCGCGGATCAGTTCGTGGCCGAGATCGTCACCCCTTTCGGAGGAGCGCGCGCCGGGCTTCTTAAAACGCTCGATGTCGTCGAGATCGAGGCCTTCAGCCATGACGGCCGCCATTACCTCGTCCTGCAGGCGCCCGACGACGGCTATGTCGAAGCCTATTTCCATGCCATCGGCCTCGCGCCCATCGCGCTTCATACGCTCAGGGCCGACTGGATCGCCCCCGGCCTAGCCGATCTGCCGCTGGCCGAGCGTCTTCCGTTCCTGACCACCGCGCCCTGCGATTATTGCCTGAGCTGAGTGGATCGGCAGATCGCCTCAAGACAAAGGGCGCAATTGGATCCGATATCCGGCCCGAACCATGCTAGGATCGGGCCGGAGACAGGTCAGAAGGGGCGGTGACATTCCCTTGCGACAACGGATCCGAGGACCGGAGGCGCCCCCATGGACCACGAGGATCAACACCCGCTTCTGATCGGAACACGGACCTTCAACCCCGCATCGCGCACACTGCGCGATGCAGCGGGCAAGACAGTTTCCCTCAGATCGCAATCCGGGCGGGTTCTGGCCGAACTTGCCCGTCATCCGGGGCAGGTCGTGACCCGTGACCGGCTGATCGCCGCGGTCTGGCCCGACATCGCGGTCACCGATGATAGCCTCGTCCAATGCATCAAGGATATCCGTCACGCGCTGGCAGACACCGATCGCACGATCCTGAGAACAGCCATCGGACAGGGGTATGCCATTGCCGCCCGTAGCATCGCCGCGTCTGGCGCCGCTCCGCCGAGTATTCATGTCGCGCGGTTCCGAACCAGCGGCGATTCCGCCGACGCCGAAGAGATTGCAGACGCGGTCTTTGAAGAGCTACTGATCCGGCTGACACCACGGGCCGGCCTCAAGGTTCTGACCGATCCGGCGCGCCGGGCAGAGGCAAGTTCGACGATCTCGGGTCGGGTGTCGTGCCGCGACGGCAAGGCCCGCGTCTATGTCCAGATCGTGCGCGTTGGCCGGGGCGAAGACATCCATGCCGCCATCGAGGAAAGCTCGGGGCCTGACATCTGGGACCTGCCCGCCCGCGTCGCCGACAAGATAGCGGCCCAGATCCGGGTTCTGATGATTTCCGGTGACGGATCGGACCTCGTGGCCCGCGATGACGCCGAACTTTCCGTTCAGGAGCTTCTGGCCAAGGCCGCATGGCATCTTTGCCGGTTTCGTCGCGAAAACTGGCATGCCGCGCGCGCCTGTCTCGCGGCGGCGGTCGACCTGGCCCCGCAGAACCCGATCGCGCTGTCCATGCTGGCGTCCTGGGATACGCAGATGATCCCGCTGATCCCGTTCGATGAATTGCCCGCAAATGTCGAGGCCGCGATGGCGCTGGCGCAGCGGGCGGTCGAGACGGGACATTCCATCGACTACGTGCTGCGAACCCGGGGCAATCTGCGGCTCTGGCGGCTAGGCGATCACGAGGGCGCGCGTCTGGATTGCGAACGCGCGCTCGACATCAATCCGGTCTTTCACCTTGCCCATCTGACCATCGCCACCAGCGAGATTTTTTCGGGTGAGCCGGCGGTCGGTGCCTTGCGCCTTCGCGAGATGCTGCGCCGAGCCCCGGGCGATCCGCAGAATCCGCTCTATTTCTCGCTGATCGGGCTGGCCGAGCTGCAATCCGGCAACGTCGGCGCCGCGATCGCGGCCGCCCGCGAAGGGCACGAGCGTAATCCCCTCGGGTCATGGAACGCGCTGGTCTATGCCGCGGTGGCCGCCGACGATCCGGCGGTCATCATGCGCGAGGAGTTCCACGCGATGCTGTCGCGGATCGAGCTGTCACCGAGGCATTTTCTCGATCTGCCTTGCACCGATCCGGCCTTTGCGCAGTATCTGGTCACCCGCACCGAACGCGCACGCGCAATGGCGCAGACCGCGTAACCGCGACTTGCCCGCGGGTCAGTCCACAACTGCCCCGGCGCGTTCGACCTCGACCAGTGCAGTATGCGCGCTACAGCCCTGACCCAGACGCGATGTGCCCACGTCCTGTGTTAGGACATTGGGATTGCCGTGCGGGTCCACATTGGCGCCGGGATCACCGAACCACGCCCCGGTCGGCAGCGCGACGACACCCGGGCGCACCGCATCGGTCACAAGGGCCCGCGCGCGGGCGGCGCCCCGCCGGTTGAAGACCCGGACGATATCGCCCGACTTGACGCCCCGGCCCTGCGCATCATCGGGGTGTATCAACACCGTCTCGGGCCGCGCGCCCTCGACATCGGCCAGCGCGCTTTCCAACTGGCTATGCAGCTTGTCCCCCGGCTGTGGGGAAACCAGATGCAGCGGCGCCTCCGGGGTCGCCGCACCCAGCCATTCCGACGGAGGGAGCCAGACCGGATGGCCCGGGCAATCGTCATAGCCGAACCCGTCGATGGTGTCGGAAAAGATCTCGATCCGACCAGAGGGTGTTCCCAGCGGGAACGCGACCGGGTCCTCGCGGAACGGCGCAAAGAAGGTGCGGTTCGGCCCCTCGGCGCGGATCGGCAGGCGCACCCAGTTGCGGTCTTTCAAGGTGTCCAGTTCCGGAACCTCGACCCCCTCACGGGCGGCAAGATCGCGGTATTCTGCATATAGCTCCGTGATCCACTCTGTCGCGCTGCGCCCGCCGGCATAAGCCTCCCCCACCCCAAGCCTCTGGGCCAGCCCCGCGAAAATGTCGTAATCGTCGCGCGCCTCGCCCACAGGCGCGATCAGGCGCGGCATGTGAAAGAGGTAATCGTCGAGGTTGGTCCGGCCGATATCCTCGCGCTCATACGGTGTGGTCGCGGGAAAGACGATGTCTGCCCGCTTGGCCGTGGCCGTCCACCACGGTTCGTTGACGATGATCGTTTCGGGTGTCTTCCACGCCTCGTGCAGCGCATTCAGATCCTGATGATGGTGATAGGGATTGCCCCCCGCCCAGTAGATGAGCCGGATATCGGGATAGCGGCGCGTCTGTCCGTTGAATGCGTAGGGCGCACCGGGATTGCGCAGCATATCGGCGATCCGGGCCACCGGGATCACTGCCCCGACCGGGTTGTCCAGCTGCGGAAAGGTCATTCCGCGCAGACCGATCAGGGACTTGCCGATCCCGCCGATCGCGCCGTAGCCATAGCCCACGCCGCCGCCCGGCAGGCCGATCTGCCCCAGCATCGCCGCCAGAACCGCCGACATCCAATAGGGCTGTTCGCCATGTTCACCCCGCTGAAGCGACCATGCCACGGTGATCAGCGTCCGTGTCGTGGCCATCCGCCGCGCGAGCGCGCGGATCGTTCCGGCATCGACGCCGCAGAGCGGCGCGGCCCATTCCGGGGTCTTGGGCGTACCATCCGGCGCGCCCATCAAATAGGGGCGGAACCTGTCGTAGCCCACCGTGTGGCTGTCGAGAAAGGACCGGTCGACAAGGCCCTCGGTCTCGAGAACATGGGCCAGCGCCAGCATCAGCGCGGTATCGGCGCCCGGCACAACGGCGATCCACTCGGACCGCGCATCCGCGTCGCCCCGCTGCGGCGCGATGTTGATGCAGCGCATCCCTTTTTCGGCAAACCGGTCGAACCACGTCGCGGTCTGATGTTCGGTGATACCGCCCATGCTGACCTGCGAATTCTTGGGATTGATGCCACCGAACATGACCAGCGTTTCGGTGTGGTCATGGATGGTCTGCCAGCTGTCCTGATGCTCGTAAAGCAGCTTGAGGAAATCGACGCCGAAAACATGCGGCATGATCGATTGGGCGCAGCCCGTCGAATAACTGCCGAACGAGGCGACATAGCCGCCGATGCAGTTCAGGAACCTGTGAACCTGGCTTTGCGCATGGTGGAAACGCCCCGCCGACGACCAGCCATAGGACCCGCCGAAGATCGCCTCGTTTCCATGGGCTCTGACGATCCGGCCGATCTCCTCGCCCGCGATATCGAGCGCCTCGTCCCACGGCAGCGCCACGAATTCGTCGCTGCCCCGGCCCGACCTGTCACGCCGCGCCAGCCAGCCGCGCCGGATCGAGGGCCGCGCGACGCGCGACTTGTGGTGAACGGCGGCGGGCAGGATCGCCGGGATCGCGGGCGGATTGGGATCGGCCGCAAAGGGCCGGGTCGCCACGATGCGTTCCCCCTGCACGTCGACCTCGAACGCTCCCCAATGGCTTGTGGTGACCTTGGTCACGGTATCTGGTCCGTCTGCCATGAGCTCCCCCTGAACGGTCGCAGGCCCCCAGCCTAGCGCGGAGCGTCATCCCCGGAAAGACCGGACCTTGCCGGCTCAGAGCCCCAGCCGCATGGCGCGGGCAATGGCATCGGCATGAGGGTCGGCCCGCCGGACAAGTACGGCGCCGCCGTTCACAGACCCGATGGTCTGATCTGATAGTGGCAGGCCGAGCCTCAGGGCGGACGGGTCTTCGGCCAGGATGCCCCCCTCGGCCCTGCACGGACCCCAGACCGATGCCCCGGCCCAGCCGGGCGCGTCGAGGGCCGATGGCAGAGCGCTGGCCGGGCAAAGGGCGATGTCCGCGCTGGGCCGGGCGGCAATCGGCCCCAGCCATCCGCTGTCGTCCGTGCCGGCTGCGATGCCGATCCCGCGCAGGAAGGCCGGTTCGGCAAGCCGGATATCGGCGGGCAGCCGATCCGCGGGGCCGTCGGCGATCCAGCGCCATTGCCCACGGCCTCCCAGAGCCACCCCACCGGGAACAAGGCGCACGACCCCGCGCAGCCGCCGGATCATTCCGGCGCGGGCCTGATCAAGCCGCAGGGGCACCGGCGCATCGGGTTCAAGGCCCGGCAGATGCATCATCGGGGCGTGGGCGATGTCGATCCACGCGGCAGCGAACCCCTGACGCACAAGCATCTGGCGCAGGCTTTCGGTCAGCGGAAAATAGCCGTCGATCGTGTCTTCGAAGAAGCGGCCCTCGACGGGCAGGATCGGGCCAGCCATCTCGGCTCCTAGAACAGGTTGAAATATTCGGCCTGTTCCCATTCCGAAACGGTCGAGAGATAGCGATCCCATTCCGCCCGCTTGATATGGGCGAGATAGCGGACGACATCCGGACCAAGCCGCCGGGCGAAAAGCTCTGATCCCTCGAAGGCCTCGATCGCCTCGATCATCGTGGACGGAAGGGCCGTCGCGGCCTCGTCATAGGGCGTCTCGGTCGCGGGCGGGGGCATGGCGCCCCGCTCGATCCCGTCGAGCCCCGAGATGATCTGCGCCGCGAAGGCGAGATAGGGGTTGGCAGTCGGGTCGGCTGCGCGGTTTTCGAGCCGGCTGGCCCTGTCCCCGGGATACATCAGCGCCCGGATCATCGCGCCGCGATTGTCCCGGCCCCACTGCACCCGGTTCGGGGCAAGCTGGAACGGGGCGAAGCGTTTGTAACTGTTGATCGTGGGCGAGGTCAGAAGGCAGGCCGCGCCCGCATGATCGAGAAGCCCCGCGATCCAGCCTGCGGCCTCTCGCGTTAATTCGCCCGGCTCCGCCGGCATGAACGCGTTTTCACCGTCTTCCGCGCGAATCAGAGACTGGTGGATATGCCAGCCATTGGCCGCCGCGTTCGGCAGCCGCGGCTTGGCCATGAAACTGGCATGAAGCCCGCGCGCCTGACACACCTCCTTGACCATCGTGCGGAACAGGACGGCACGATCCGCCTGTCCCACGGGATCGGACGGCGCAAAGGTGAATTCGAACTGGCTTGGCCCCATCTCGATTTCCATGCTGCGCGGCGCAAGGCCCATGGCCTCGGCCATCCGCCGGATCGTATCGAGAATGCCCTCGGCCTCGCCGTAGCGGGTTTCGGTCAGGTATTGCCAGCCCTGCGTCAGGTTCCGCGTGACGACAGGCGCGGGCGGGATGGTGGCCTGCCCATGATCCAGCGCGGGGTCCAGCCGTTCGAAGACCTGAAACTCGACCTCCAGCCCCATGACAGCGGCATATCCTGCGCCGGCGAGATCATCGACGGCGCGATGAAGGATCGTGCGGGACGAGACCGGAACCGGCACGTCCGCCCGGTCGGCCACGTCGCACAGGATCATCATGGAATGCGGTGACCACGGAACCGGAACGATCGTCTGGGGATCGGGCACCATCAGCACGTCGCTGGCCCCGGCGAACGGCAAGGACCCGGTCGAAGCCGCGCCGTTCCAGACCGGAAAGACCGTCTTGTGGGAGGTATCCTTCAGAAGAAGCGTCGACGGCATCCCGATGCCCGACACGAAGGCCGAGACGAGTGCATCCGCCACGATCGTCTTGCCACGAAGAATGCCGTGCTGATCGGCAAAGCACAGGCGCAGCGTCTCGATCCCGTCGGCCTCGACCCGTTCGACGACCTCTGCCGCCCGGTCGATGGCCGCCGCGTCCAGACGCCCAGCCGTTGCAAGCGGACCTGCCGCGATCCTGTCCCGGATGGATGTGCCCATGAATCAGACCGATGCGTCCCAGGGACAGGCCGCGCGCCGCGCCATGTCGGCCTGCCAGCTTGCGTCCTGCCAATTGTCGCTGTCGGCGATGGCGTCGTTCGACAATGGGCCGACCATGCGGCCCACCTCCGCCCCACCCAGCATCGGCAGCGTCGCCTCGTCGCCTTCCTCAAGCGCGGTGATGGCGCGCCGCAGCATCCGGCGAAAGCGGATGATGGCCACGTCGCTTCGGCCCAGATGTTCCTGCGTCCGGTCCTGAATGCGGCCCATGCCCTCGACCGCCCACTGGTCGTGCACGTTGATGTCGAGACCCATGCCCGTATAGGTCAGCGTCGCCTGTTCGTCGGGGTTGTAGTGATAATCGTTCGCGCGGTTCTTCAGCGGCGCGTAATCGGGCAAGCGATGTTCCTTCAGCCGCTGATCGCGCATCAGCGCCTTGTCGACGGGCCGGTCAAAGCTGGTGAAGATCGTGTACCAATAGCAGGTCTCGTCATCGATGGGCACATGCCATTGGGTGATCGTCATCTCGCGCGACATGGGGATGCAGATCGCCTCGGGGAAGATCTGGTTGGTCACACGCACATGGGTCAGCGCGCCCTCCATATGACGCAGGGCCGTGATCTTGAGACCGAAATCCGTCTCGTCCACCCGGATTTCCGGGCGCGGATATTCCCGCAGAACCTGCGTCATCGGCATGTTGGTCTGGGCCGCCTTGTCGCGAAACTGCCTGCCATAGCCCGCCTCGGGATCCTCATCCTCAAGGAAGCGATGCAGAAACGACGCATGCGCCGGATCGATCCCGATCTCGAGCGCCTGAAGCCAGTTGCATTCCCACAGGCCCTTGAACGCGAAGACATGGCTGTCGGGCGCGCGGAAACAGTCGAAGGACGGAAAATCAGGCGGATCGCCCGGGCCCATATAAGCAAAGACAACGCCGGCACACAGCGTTGCGGGATAGGTCGGGCCATCGGCATCGATCGCCACGGTTTCGGGGAAATGGGCGGGCGGTTCGCCCGGCCCCGATTGCCGCGTGACAAGGCGCAATGCGCCGTCGTCGGCCCGGACAAGCGCCAGCCGTTCGCCCATCAGGTTCACCGGCAGGGGAAGGCCCGTCTCCACCTCGTCCGCGAGGGCGGCAGGTTGCCAGTAGCGGCGCAGAACTGCGCCCGCCGGTGTGCCCGGCCCGATCCGCGTGATCCGGTCATTGAGCTGCTGACTGATCATTCCGTCGTCCTTTCCTAGGTTCCGGCATGGGCATAGATCACCCCGTCCACCTCGCGCACCGGCACCATCGGCACCTTGATCGCCTTGTACATCTGCGACCCCTCCGGTTCGGCAGGCTGTTCGACACATTGGCCCGTCCGGTCGAAATGCCAGCCGTGAAACGGACAACGCAGACCATTGTCCTCGAGCCTGCCATAGCACAGATCCGCGCCGCGGTGCGGACAGTTGCGACCGATCAGGCCAAGCCCCCCCTCTTCGTCACGAAAGAGCACCATGCGCCGTTCTCCAAGGGTGACCGGCAGGACAGGCCGCTTTGCCGGCAGATCCCGGCTTCGCGCAATTTCGAGCCAGCCCGGCCCGGGCCCAGTGGTGGCGGTTCTGTCTGACATTGAAACCTTCGGATATTGTGCGATAATCGCACATCTTGTCGATATATGAACACTAATGAGTCCGGGGAGGCTGTCAACATGGCCAGTGCCGATGGCGCATCGACCTTCGCCAAGGGGCTGCGGGTTCTGGCCTGTTTCGGGGCCGGCAGTCGCGGGCTGACGATGGCCGACATCGCGCGGCAGACAGGGTTCGACCGGGCCAGCGCCCGACGTCTGTGCCTGACGCTGATCGAGGAGGGATATCTGCGCAAGGACGGCCGCGTGCTGGAACTGACGCCCAAGATCCTCAGCGTGTCGGCGGGTTACCTGATGGCCCATGAAATCGGTCGGGTCGTGCAGCCGATCCTCAACCTCTTTGCCGAACGGCTGGACGGAGAGATCGCCCTTGCCGTCCGCGACGACGACAGCGCGCTTTATGTCGCGCAATCGGCAACCGCCTCGGCGCGCGTGTCCATCGGCTTCACCGCCGGGAGCCGCCTGCCCCTGTGGCCCACGGCAATCGGGCGGATGCTGCTGGCCCGCAGCCCCGACGACATCGTCGCGAAATTACTTGAGCAGGCGCCTTTGCGCCGCTTCACCGAAACGACAGAGACCGCGCCGGGCGCGTTGCGGCAGGCGATCGAGACGGCGCGACGCGACGGCCATGCCTTCGTCTCGGGCGAATTCGAACGGGGCGCGGCGGGTCTGGCCGTGCCTGTGGGGCGGATCGGTGGCGCATCCGCGGCACTTGGAACGACGGCGTCCGTCAATCGGCTCGCCCCGCGCGAGGCCCGCGATCGCGCGCTCGATATTCTTCGGCAGGCCGCGATCGCGCTGGGGCGGGAACCCGGCCTAGGCTGACGCGATGGCCTTGCCTTCGGCGGCCCAGATCGCACCGCGCCGGATCATCTCGGTCACCTGCGGCACCTTCAGATCGTCCAGCTCGTGCCCGATCGAGCAATAGAAGACGCGCCCCTTGTCCCACCGCCGGGTCCAGGTCACGGGGATAACCGTGCCCTCGATCCACCAGAGGTGATCGCCCGAAAACGTCGTGGTCGCCAGCACGTTGTTCGACGGATCGGTCAGCATGTAATACTGCTCCGACCGGATCCGGAAACTGCGGATGCCCTCGACAAGTGGATGATCCGGCTGGCAGATCGTCACGTCGTAGTCGATGTAATCCTCGGTGGGCTGGAGGTTGTCGGGCCAGCCGGGCGGATGGGCCACGAACTGCCCTCCGATCAGGAAATGATAGGTCGGCCGGTCGCGGAACGCATCGCCCATGTGGCCATGCCAGCCCGCCAAACCGCAGCCCGCGCCGATCAGCTTGAGCAGCCCGTCTTCCTGCGGTTTCGTCATGTTGCCGAATTCGTCGCGATGGCCCGACCGGGCCGAGGACCAGATCGGCGTGATCAGGTCCACATCGGCCAGATCGTCTGGCCGCTCCAGCGGTTCGAGCGTGTCATAGACATCGACCTCGAAGCCGTTTTCCTCGAGCAGGGCCTTGTACCAATCGGCGAAATGGGTGGGTGTGTGCCCTTCCCAGCCCCCGACAAACAGCGCGGCCTTCATGGCGCGTCCTTTCCTTGATCGGCTACTCTCGCCCGTCAGGCGACCTTGTCACCGGTGATGCCCGAGATCGCCTGGATCAGGCTGTCCTCGGTCACCTCCTCGGACGTGAATTCCCGCATGACACGGCCGGAGAACATGGCGACGATCCGGTCCGAGACGTGCAGCACCTCGGGCATTTCCGAGCTGATGACGATCACTGCATAGCCCTGTGCGGCCAAATCGCGGATCAGGTTGTGGATTTCGGATTTCGATCCCACGTCGATGCCGCGGGTCGGTTCATCGACGATCAGAACCTCGGGCCGCATCGACAGCCATTTGCCGATGACGATCTTCTGCTGGTTCCCGCCCGACAGGTTGCCCACGGTCTGGCGCCAGCCGGGGGTGCGGATATCCAGCTTGTCGCGATACTGGTCGAAGATCGCGATCTCGGCCCCGTCACTGACAAAGGGGCCGGCAGTCAGATCATCGACCTGTGGCAGGGTCATGTTGTCCCTGCAATTCATGCCAAGCACGAGCCCCTGCCCCTTGCGATCCTCCGGCACGAGCGAAATGCCGTGCGAAATCGCGTCGATGGGAGAGCTGATGCGCACTTCCTGCCCGTTGAGCAGGATCTGCCCGGCCGACGGATCGCGCAGGCCGAAGATCGTCTCGGCGATTTCGGTCCGTCCCGCGCCGACGAGGCCGTAGAACCCCAGAACCTCGCCGCGTCGGACGTTGAAGTTCACGTCCCGGAACAGGTCACCACAGCTCAACCCCCGCACCTCGAGGGCAATGTCGCCCAGTTCGTGATGACTTGCATTGCGCGACAGATCGAGGCTTCGCCCGATCATCAGCTGCGTGACCTCGTCTTCGTTGGTCTCGGAGGTGTTGAGCGTGCCGCGATACTGGCCGTCCCGCAGGACGCTGATGCGGTCGGTGATCTTGAAGATTTCTTCCATCCGGTGGGAAATATAGATGATCCCCACGCCCTTGGCTTGTAGATCTGCAATCACGTCGAAAAGAACGACCTTCTCCGCATCCGTCAGAGAGGCCGTCGGCTCGTCAAAGATCACGGCGCGGGGATCGACGGTCAGGGCGCGGGCGATCTCGACCATCTGCTGGTTCGCGATGGACAGATCCCCCACGCGGGTCTTGGCGTTGAAGCCCACGTTGAGCGTCTTGAGGATGGCATCGGTCTGGGAATAGAGCTTGGCCCAGTCGACCCGGCCCAGCGATTTCAGCGGCAATTCCCCGAGGAATATGTTCTCGGCCACCGACAATTCGTCGGCAAGGCTGAGTTCCTGGTGGATGAAGACGACGCCCTTGGCCTTGGCCTGCATGGGCGAGGTCATGACGGTGGGCTGTTCCTCGATGAAGATCTGGCCCTCATCCGGGTCGTAGATGCCGCCCAGAACCTTCATCAGGGTGGATTTTCCGGCGCCGTTCTCGCCCATCAGGGCATGAACCTCGCCCGGCATCACGGTGAAGGACACACCATCGAGGGCGCGCACGCCGGGAAAGGTCTTGACGATCCCTTCGAGGCGCAATGCGGGGGTCTGGTCGGTCATATCTTCAACTCCTCCTTGCCCTTGCGGTTCAGCTGCCGGTCAAGGAACAGCACCGCGATCAGGATCAGGCCGATGACAAGATTGACGGTCTCCGTATCCGCGCCGATGTGGCCAAGGCCCTTGCGCAGCAGCTGGATCGCGATCACGCCGCCAAGGGTCGACACGATCGAGCCATAGCCCCCCGTCAGCTTGGTGCCGCCAAGAACCACCGCCGTGATGGCCCACAGTTCATAGAGCATCCCGTCGTTGGGATTGACCGAGCCGCTTTCCGAATAGAAGACCACCGCCGACAAGGCCGCGAGAAACCCGATTATCATGAAGTTGATCAGGAAATGCGGGCCCACGCGGATACCGGCGTTGACTGCCGCCTCGCGGTTGTTGCCGATGGCATAGGCATTCCGGCCATGAACCGTCTTGGTCATCAGGAGCCACAGGATGACCGCCGTTCCCAGAAGGAACCACGTGGCCGTGTGCAGCCCCAGAAATTGCGCCTCGGCGAAATCGACGAGGGTCCAGTTCAGGTGGCTGGTCGGCTGTTCGCCATTGTACATGAAGACAAGGCCACGATAGCCCAGCATCGACCCCAGCGTCACGATGAAGGCGTCGACCCCGGTCTTCCACACGATCAACCCGTTGATCGCGCCGAGGATCACCCCGGTCAGCAAGGCAAAGACCCATGCCAGCGGGATCGCCCAGTCGCCCATCGCGGCCATGAACGGCCATGTCATGCTGTCCAGCAGGACGATCGCGGCAAGCGCGAAGGTCGCGCCGACGCTCAGGTCGATATTGCCGTTGATCATGATGATCGTCATGCCAAGCGCGATGATCCCGATCGGCGCCGACTGCTTGAGAAGCAGCAGCATGTTGTCGAAATCCATGAAGGCCTTGTCCGAGACCGACAGGTATTCGCCCGCCACCGAAAAGAAGATCAACTCGACAACGATGAAGGCCCAGATGCCGCCCTGTTTGAGAAGTGTTTCCCTGTTCATTGCATCGATCCTCAGGCAATCGGCGACCAGATGCGGCCCCGCTTCGCTGCGATATCCAGCCAGACGGCCAGGATGATGATCACCCAGGTCACAACGTACTGGAAGTAGAACTCGAGCCCGACCAGAAGCAGACCGTTCTGGATGAAGCCAAGGATCAGGACCCCGATCACCGTCTTGAAGATCGTCCCCGATCCGCCCAGAAGCGACGCGCCGCCAAGGATGACCGCGGCCAGAACCTCAAGCTCCATGCCCTGCCCGACCGTGTTCTGGCTGCCCATGCTGCGGCTGGCCTGCAACAGCCCCGCCGTCGCCACGCAGAATGCCGAGATCAGGTAGGTCATGAACACGACGCGCGCCCGGGGAATGCCCGAGAATGTCGCGGCCTGCCCGTTGCCGCCCACGGCATAGACCTTTCGTCCGAACGGCGTCCGGGAAAGGACCAGGCTCAGCACCACGGCGAGAAGCGCGAAGATCAGGATCGGAACCGGGATGCCCATGACGCGGCCCTGTCCGAAGACGGAAAACCATGTGCCGGCCTTGTCGGCGATATCCATGTTCTGACCGCCGGAATAGGTGAGCGTGAGCCCGTGGATCGCGGATAACATTCCCAATGTCACGATGAGTGAGTTGAGTTTCAGATACCCCACGAGAAACCCGATGAACGCCCCCAGCGCGAGCGTCATCCCGAACATGGCGGGAATGGCCAGTGCCGGGCCCAGCTTGTCATGCAGGTCCAGCACGACGATCGTCGAGAACGACATCATCGAGCCCACCGAAAGATCGAGGTTCCCGCCGATCACAACGAATGTAACGCCAAGCGCCATGACACCGAGGATCGCCGAGGAGCGGATCACGCCGGATATGTTGTCAATCGCGATAAACCGCTGATTTGCAAGCGCGAATCCAACCATGAAGATCACGAACGCGACAAGGATGCCTTGCCGCGCCAGGAAACTTCCGATGCTCTGTTTCGATAGTTCCGCCATCTTCTCCTCCCAAGGTGCCGATCTTGCGTGTCGTCACACCAATGTCATGCCACCGTCGATCATGACGATCTGTCCGGTCATGTAATCGCTGTCTTCCGACGCAAGGAATGTTGTCGTTCCCGTGATGTCGGCGGGTTTCGCGACGCGACCCTTGAGGATCTCGGACGAGAACTCCTCCATGGCCTGACCCGGACGTTCCGATGCGCCGATGTCCATCAGGTCCTGATCGACCTGCTCCCACATCTCTGTCGCAACCACACCGGGTGCGAACCCCGTGACGGTTATATCATGTTTCGCCAGATCGCGCGCGCCCGACTGGGTCAAGGACACCACAGCCCATTTGCTTGCGCAATAGGGGGCCACGTTGTCAAAGCCCTGTCGGCTGGCGATGCTGGCGGTATTGATGATCTTGCCGCCCGTGCCTTGGGCGATCATCTGGCGCGCGGCCTCCTGCATGCCGATCATGCAGCCCAGCCCGTTGACGCCCATTATGAAATTCCAGTTGTCCTCGGTCACGTCGAGGAAATTCATCGGCTTGTTCACGCCGGCATTGTTGAACTTCACATCCAGCTTGCCGAAGGTCGCGACGGCATGGGCGATCATCGCCCTGACCTGATCGCGATCGGTCACATCGACGGCGCTCGAGGTGACCTTGCCACCTCCGGCGGCGGCGCGCGCCGCGTTGGCCTCGGCCACGCCTGCGACCTTTTCTCCGTTGATGTCAGCGAAGCAGACATCCGCACCTTCGTCGAGTAGCGCTTCGCCAATGGCGCGCCCGATACCCTGTGCTGCACCCGTCACGATACAGGATCGCCCCGAAACCCGAGCCATCGCCTCCCCCGTCGATTATGTTGTTGGAAAAGTCATGCGCGAGGCGGACGAGCCGCCCCGCGCATCACAGGAGGATATCAGAAGACGGGACGAGTGAATTCGTCCATGTTGTCCTGCGTGATCTTCGGCGTGTCGAAGTAGTTCAGGAAGGGAACTTCCTCACCGTTGAGCACGTCGATCGCGGTCTTGAGCGCGGCTTCGGCATCGTCGACCGGGGACTGGTAGATCGAGCCCCAGTAGGTGCCTTCGGCCATCGCGTCGTAGCCCACGGCAAAGTTCGTGGCACCGACGAAGGTGATGCCATCGGCACGGCCGGCGGCGATCGCGGCGTTCATTGCGCCGACACCCATGTTGTCGTCGCCCGAGTAGACACCGTCGATGTCGTCGTACTGAACGAGGAAGGCTTCCATGACCTGCTGCGACTTCTCACGGTTCCAGTCACCCGGCTGCTCGTCGATCTGCTCCACGTTCGGGCAGACTTCGGGCAGACGGTCGTTGAAGCCCTGGGCACGCTCGATGGCGGTCGTGTAGCCCGGCTGGCCCGTGATGTGGACAACCTTGGCCTCGTTCTCGATGCCAAGCTCCTTGAACCGGTCGCACATGATCTCGGCAGAGCGGGCGCCCTGCGTGACGTTGTCAGGGCCGGAGAAGGAGGCCACGAAGTCAAAGCCGGCTTCGGCGATGTTGGAGTTTGTCACGATGACGGGAATGTCTTCCTGATAGGCCTTGCGGACGGCCGGGATCACCGCTTCGCCGTTGGTCGGCCAGATGATGATCGCGTCGACTTCCTGCTGGATCAGGTCTTCCATCTGGGCGATCTGGCGCGCAACGTCACCGCCGGCATCGAGAACCACGACTTCCACCGCGTCGTTGGCTTCGGCGGCGGCGATGAAGGCCTGTTCATAGGTCGTCTGGTAGCTGTCGACGCCCACATTGTTCTGGGTAATGCCGATGGTGTAGGTGGCATGCGCGTCGGCGAAGGCCGAGGTGCCAAGCATCGCCGTCGAGCAGACAAGCGCGATCTTTGTCGAAATCTTCATTTCCGGGTTCCTCCCAAGAGTTCGTTGGCTGATTGCGGCTGTCCTCCCAGCCCGGGACGACCCCGCGCAATCTGTCGCTTATCCAGTGCGATTCTATCCGATTTGACTCATACCATTTTATCCAAAATGAATGTTTTGATATCCATAATAGATATTTTTGACCATACTGACGGATATCAATCTGAGCAAGTTGCAGGAGGACCTCATGGGCGAGTCGCGCTCCCGGACCGACATATCCAAACGCCTCGGAAAAATGCAGCATCACGCAATCAAGAAAATTCATTTCGGACAATCTGTGCCGCCCGGCACAGAAGAGATGTCCGGAATGGCTGCCAGCCCCGAGCTGGAACGCGTGATCCTGTTTCTGCAGGAACTTTATGTCGAGCTTGATACATCAATAGATCCGAACACGCCCAACCCGCATCTGAACATGATCCTGCACCTGCTGCGCAGCCATGCCGAAGGGCGGGTCGTTTCGCCCTCCTCCATGGTGGCCGCGGCCGGCGTTCCCTATGCGACGGCAACCCGCAAGCTGGCCGAAATCCGTGATGCGGGCCTTGTCGAACAGCGGCCGCGCACCCGTACCGGCAAAAGCTATTCCCTGCATCCAAGCCCGGAATTGCTGGACAAGTTCAGCCAGCTGGCCGACCGCGTCGATCGGCTTGGCCGATCCGCATTCGGCAGCGGGGAACGCGCCGACGATGAGGCCGACTATTACTTCGGCGGCTCCTACCAGACGGGGCGCGCCACGATCGCACCGCCCCGCGCCCTGCCCCAGCCACTCAAGGCGCCGGGCGGCCTGCGCATCCTTGTTCATGGCGATCCGACCTTCATGGTCATGGAGGCGCTGAAGCGGCAGTTCGAACAGATCGTCGGCACCGACATCCACCAGCGCGCCTTTTCGATCGACCGCCTGCGCGAAGAAGCGCTGCGAAATGCCGGACGCAGCCGGAGCCGCTATGATCTGATCGCGGTCGACCTGCCCTGGCTTGGCGAATTCGTCGAAAAGGGCGTGATCCAGCCGCTGACCGACGTGATGGATGTCTCCCGCCTCGATCCAAGCGATTTCCACACCGCCGGCTGGCGCGCGGCCCATTGGGGCGGCACGCCCTATGGCGTGCCAAGCCAGACCACGCCCGAACTCATGTTCTATCGCAAGGACTGGTTCGCCGACGAGGGGCTGGAGCCGCCCACCACCACCGACGCCGTGATCGAGGCGGCACGCCATTTCCACGAACCCCGGCACGGCCGCTTTGGCGTTGCGTGGAACGCCGCGCGCGGGACGGCCCTCGGCCACACCTTCATGATGACCTGCGCGGCGTTCGGTCAGCCGATCATCGACATCCCCCGGATTGCCGGGGGATACGATGCCGATCACCTCGATCAGGGCGGCTTCAAGCCGACCCTCGACACCGAACGAACCCGGGCCGCCGCCGATTACCTGATGCAGCTGCTGGAGTTCTCGCCCCCCGACATCCTGTCGATGTCGTGGTATGAGAGAGTCCGGCCCTATGCGGCGGGCAGCGTGGCGATGGCCTATGGCTACACGCTTCTGGCGCCGTATTTCGAACTGGACGAAGGTTGCCCGGCGCATGGCAACACCGGCTACCTGCCGCATCCGCACGGCCCCGCGGGCGCGCCCATCGCACCGGTCGGCGGCTATGTGTTCTGCATCCCCTCGAACCTGGCCGAAGACCGCGTCTCGGATGCGGTCGAGGCGCTGGTCGCCTTTACCTCGCCCGGCGCCCAGAAACTCTATGCCCAGAACGGAAGCCGGACCTCGCCGCGCTATTCCGTGGGCGCCGACCCCGAAGTCCGGCGCTTGTCGCCGATCTTCGAGCTGGTCGATCAGATGTCCTGGCGCGACGAGTTGCAGTTCTGGCCGCGCCCGCCGATCCCCGAGATCTCGGACATCATCCGGATCTGCGGACACGAATTACACGATATGCTGCGCGGGATCGTGACCCCCCGCGAGGCATTGGCCCGGGCGCAGGCCCGTGCCGAAGACCTCATGCGACAAACGGTTACCCAGGGAGGAAAACATGGACCCCAATCGCCTTAAAGGTAAGAATATCCTGATCACCGGTGCTGCCCGCGGCATGGGCGCGGCAAATGCCGAAGCCTTCGCCGCGCAAGGCGCCAATGTCTGTCTCGGCGACCTCGATCTGGACGAGGCGCAGAAAATGGCCGACAAGATCAACGCCGCCGGCAACGGCCGCGCGATCGCGGTCAAGATGGACGTGACCAAGCGGGAAGACAACGCCGCCGCCGTCGCGGCCACCGTCGAAGCCTTCGGCTCGATCAATGTGGGTCTGTTCAACGCGGGCCTCAACAAGCCCCGGTTCTTCATGGATATCGATGAAGACAACTGGGACATGATCATGAACGTCAACACCAAGGCGATGTGGCTGGGCATGCAGGAGACGGCCCGACAGATGATCGCCCAAGGCCCGATGGAAGATCACCCCTACAAGCTGATCAACGTGGGCTCGATCGCCTCGCGCAAGCCGCTGGTCGACGTGACCGTCTATTGCACCTCCAAATATGGCTGCCTTGCGCTGACCGAATGCGGCGCCCTTGGCCTGGCCGAGCACAATATCACCGTCAACGGCTATGCCCCGGGCGTGGTGGTGACCCCGCTTTGGGAACAACTGGACAAGGACCTCGTCGAAATCGGCTTCAAGGAGCGTGAAGGACAGGCCTACGACGACATCGTTGCGAACAACCTCGTGATCAAGCGGGTGTCCTATCCCAACGACATCGTCGGCACCGCTTCGTTCCTCGCGTCCGACGACAGCGATTACATGACCGGCCAGATGATCTCCATCGACGGTGGCTGGGTCACCAAGTAAGCAGTCGAACAACCGAAGTCTCAAACAAGCCGGGTGCGCCGAGACGCACCCGAAAGGAGCCTATATGTCACGCGCTTTGATGCCAAATT
>NZ_RBVZ01000001.1 GCF_004000435.1 Alexandriicola marinus | reverse complement strand
CCGCCACTTGCCTTTTCGAAAGCGGTCCCCTGATCCGGCTGTGGCCGGATCGTGTCGCTGTTCCTAGGATCATCCGGATTGGGCTGAGCACTACCGTGTCGGCTTTCGGCCTGACATCCGTTCTCTCGGCCGGCAATGCCTGCCGTCACCGCGGTGGCGATGCTCGGACAGGCAAACCATTCAGAGGTTGCCGCACGCCGAAGCGCGAAGCGATAGCGCCGCTGCCGGGCAAGACGCAGGGTCGTCTGCCCGTTGTCAGACCTCCTCGAGCTCCAGAATGTCTTGCAGCTGTCCGGCGTAGCTGTTGCTGACCGGCAGTTCCCGTCCGTCCGAGAGCACCGCCCGAAGCTGGCGCCCGCGTTTGATCAGGGATCGCAGATGCGCTCTTGCCGCCCAGTGCGAGCGGTGGAGACGCAGGCCGTCGAGCTCGTCCAGTTCGTCCAGCGCATCGGAGAACCGCACGAGGACCAAGTGCTGCTCCTCGGTTGTCGTGACCTCGACATAATGGTCGTTCATCGACAGCGAGACGATGTCGTGGGGCGCGCCTTCGGGGAGCCGCTTGTGAAACCGTGTGGTAACCGGCCGCTCGGGTTCCGGTTCTGGCGGCGCGGAAGGCGGCTTGTATTCGACGATGCCCGCAAGGGTGCCAATGACGGCCACCTGCAGCCAGATCACCGGAAAGGCGCCGGGGCTGACGCCGGTCTCGAACATGAAGGCCGTGACGAAGATCACGACCCCGACGCTGGGCACCGCGGCGACCATCGCGCCGATGGCGATGCGCACCGGCCAGGGCAGGCTCTGCAACCCGGCGCCCTTGAGGGCAAGCACGATGCCGAAATGCATCAGAGCGCCGATCCCGGTGATCACGACGCTCCAGAAGACCAGCCGCGCCCAGGGGTCGAACAGCTCGTAGGTGCCGAAGGGTCCGAGAATCGTGAAGCCGATCACGAGGATCAGGAAGATCAGAATCTTCCTATCTGTCGCAAGTTCAATGACTTTTTCGCGCATCGCCAATCTGCAAATCCGGAAAATTCACGAAATACTTTACCAATTCACGAAGAGGCCCTTGAGCGCAAGGAAATTTCGCGACCTCTCTTTTTCGGAAATGCGCCGCGGCTCTGTGCCCGCTTTCTGACCGAGGAGGATAACCATGACCCGATTGATGCTTGCCACCGCCCTCGCGCTGACCGCCGGGCCGCTGATGGCCGATACGAAGGGCGGGACAACCGACCGGATCATCTCGATGGACGAAGGCCACGAGATCTTCGTCGACAAGACGCCGCCCGCGGACCGCGACTTGCGCCCGGTCGAGCGGCCGCCGGAGACGATCATCAACATGGACGAAGGCGAGGAGATCTGAGCACTCTCGCCGCTTTGACCCGGACCACACCAGACAGGGAGACAGACCCATGACCCGACTGATGCTTGCCACCGCCCTCGCGCTGACCGCCGGGCCGCTGATGGCCGATACGAAGGGCGGGATGACCGACCGGATCGTCTCGATGGACGAAGGCGACGAACTCTCCGTCTCTTCCCGTACGCCCGAAGACCGCGACCCGCGCCCGGTCGAGACGCTGCCGGAGAAGATCGTCAATATGGGCGACGGCGAGGAGATCTGAGCGCTCGCGCCGCTACTCACCGGACCACACCAGACAGGGAGACAGACCCATGACCCGACTGATGCTTGCCACCGCCCTCGCGCTGAGCGCCGGGCCGCTGATGGCCGATACGAAGGGCGGGACAACCGACCGGATCATCTCGATGGACGAAGGCGACGAGATCTTCGTCGACAAGACGCCGCCCGAGGACCGCGACCTGCGCCCGGTCGAGCGGCCGCCGGAGAAGATCGTCGCCATGGGCGACGGCGAAGAAATCTGAGCGCTCGCGCCGCTTTGACCCGGACCACACCAGACAGGGAGACAGACCCATGACCCGACTGATGCTTGCCACCGCCCTCGCGCTGACCGCCGGGCCGCTGATGGCCGACACGAAGGGCGGGACAACCGACCGGATCATCGCGATGGGCGACGGCGAGACGATCTTCGTCGACAAGACGCCGCCCGAGGCCCGCGACCCGCGCCCGGTCGAGACGCCGCCGGAGAAGATCATCAACATGGGCGAGGGCGAGGAGATCTGAGCGCTCTCGCCGCTTTGACCCGGACCACACCAGACAGGGAGACAGACCCATGACCCGACTGATGCTTGCCACCGCCCTCGCGCTGAGCGCCGGGCCGCTGATGGCCGATACGAAGGGCGGGACAACCGACCGGATCATCTCGATGGACGAAGGCGACGAGATCTTCGTCGACAAGACGCCGCCCGAGGACCGCGACCTGCGCCCGGTCGAGCGGCCGCCGGAGAAGATCGTCGCCATGGGCGACGGCGAAGAAATCTGAGCGCTCGCGCCGCTTTGACCCGGACCACACCAGACAGGGAGACAGAGCCATGACCCGACTGATGCTTGCCACCGCCCTCGCGCTGACCGCCGGGCCGCTGATGGCCGACACGAAGGGCGGGACAACCGACCGGATCATCGCGATGGGCGACGGCGAGACGATCTTCGTCGACAAGACGCCGCCCGAGGCCCGCGACCCGCGCCCGGTCGAGACGCCGCCGGAGAAGATCATCAACATGGGCGAGGGCGAGGAGATCTGAGCGCTCTCGCCGCTTTGACCCGGACCATACCAGACAGGGAGACAGACCCATGACCCGACTGATGCTTGCCATCGCCCTCGCGCTGACCGCCGGGCCGCTGATGGCCGATACGAAGGGCGGGACAACCGACCGGATCATCTCGATGGACGAAGGCCACGAGATCTTCGTTGACAAGACGCCGCCCGAAGACCGCGACCCGCGCCCGGTCGAGACGCTGCCGGAGAAGATCGTCAACATGGGCGACGGCGATGAGATCTGAGCCGGCCTGCGGGACTCAATTGATCGACCACCGATTGAACGTGAGAGATTCATGATCAGACATTTCGACACAGGCTTGGGCGACGCGCTGCAATTCGCGACGGGCGGGCCATGGCGCAAGTGGGACGTTGTAAATGGCGGCGACGGCGATGATGTGCTGGAGCCGCCTGCCTGGAGCGGTGGCGCATGGATCAATGGCGGCGACGGTGACGACCGCATTACCGGCTCATTCGCGCGCGACCGGATCAATGCGGGCGACGGTGACGATATCATCGAGGGCTCTGCCGGAAATGACCGGATCCGTGGCAATGACGGCTGGGACACGGCCGTTTACGAAGGCTCGATCTTCGATTTCCTGATCCTCGACGGGTGCGGCAACGGGATTGTCGTGGACGACCTGAACGTTGCCGATGGCGATGAAGGGACCGACAGGCTCAAGCATATCGAGGTGCTTCAGTTCGGCGACTACACGTTCAATCTCGGGGGCGCGAATGCGGCACTGGTTCGCGTGGCCGACCAGACGGGCACCGAGGATGTGCCCCATGATTTCTCCGTCGACGCCTTCGATTTCGATGGCGGGACGGTTTCCGTCGAAAGTGTTTCGGTCACCGGCGGTGGTCGCATGTCTGTTGCGGGGAGTTCGCAGGTAAGTGAAGGCCAATATGACGGCATGGCCTTCGCGCTGCACTTCGATCCGAGCGGCCAATATGACCATCTCGCTTTCGGAGAGAGCATCGTCGAAACGGTGACGGTCAATGTCTCGGACGGGCAAGGCAATCTCGCAACCGAGACACTGAGCCTGACCATCGAAGGGCAGAACGACGCGGTGATGATCGACACGGGCGCCTCGACCCTGTCGGACGGGGCTGTCGAGGATGCGGCAGAGACCCTGACGGGCGGCGGCGCGATCCTCTTCGGTGATGCCGATCTCGGCAACGTGCAGACCGTCTCGGCGACGCTGGTCGAGGTTGTGGGCGACGATGGCGGTTTGAGTGCGGCCGCGATTGCGGGCTTCCTCGGCACCGTGATCACCGCCGGCGAGACCCAGGCCGGCGGCAGCGTCACCTGGAGCTTTGCAGCGGACAACACGCTGTTTGACTACCTCGATGAGGGAGAGACGGTGAGCTTCGTCTATGATCTGACGATCGACGATGGTGCCGGTGGCGCGGCCACCGAAAGCGTGTCCTTCACGGTCACCGGCACAGCTGATGTCTCAAGCACCTTGAATGGGTTCGTCTTGGTGGGGAGCCAGAGCCTTGGCGAGTTCGGCTATGCGGTGGCTGCCGCCGGCGATGTCAATGGGGACGGGATCGATGATATCATCATCGGAGCGCGGTCCAACACCGCCGGCGATCTGTCTCTCGCCGGTCAGGCCTTCGTCATCTACGGGAGCAATTCCCGCGATGCCGGTGTTATCGATGTCGCTTCACTGGATTCGGCGGACGGGTTTGTCGTGGATGGGATCGATGCCGGGGGCTTTGCCGGTGCGTCCGTCGCTTCTGCGGGCGATATCGATGGGGACGGTATCGACGATCTGGTGATCGGTGCATTCGGGGCGGATACCGAACGGGGAAATTCAGGCGAGGTCTACGTGATTTTCGGCCAGGACGCGGCGGCTGACGGCGGCTTCGGCGCGTCGTTCGACCTAAATGACCTCGACGGGAGCAATGGCTTTGTTCTCAACGGGATCGATACGAACGACAATGCCGGGATTTCAGTCTCCTCGGCCGGTGATATCAACAACGACGGGATTGATGACCTGCTGATCGGTGCCTATCGCGGTGATCCGGGTGGCCGCGTCGACGCAGGAGAGACCTTTGTCGTGTTCGGCAGTGACGACGGGTTTCCGGCCGCGATCGATCTTGAAACGCTGGATGGCAGCACCGGCTTCGTGATCGGCGGGAACGATCCGTCGGATCAGTCCGGCTATTCCGTCTCGGCTGCCGGTGACGTGAATGGCGACGGGATCGACGACCTGCTGATCGGCGCACCCTTCGGCGACACGGGGGCGTCAAGCACCGGTGAGGCCTATATTGTCTATGGGCGCGACACGGAGGTGAGCGGCGATTTCGGGGCTGCACTCGACCTCTCCGCGCTGGATGGTACGAATGGCTTTGCCCTGGTGTTCGGTGAGGCATCTGCTTTCGCTGGCTTCAGCGTGGCCGCGGCCGGCGACATCAACAACGACGGGATTGGGGATATCATCATCGGTTCCTACGGGGCGAACCCCGATGGCGTCAACGACGCCGGGCAAAGCTTTGTCGTCTTTGGTCGCGACGCGGCGACAGACGGCGACTTTCCGGCGTCCGTTGATCTGGGTGATCTCGACGGAACCGATGGCTTTGTCCTCAACGGGATCGATGCCGACGACCGCTCTGGCTTCTCCGTGGCGTCCGCCGGCGATGTGAATGGCGATGGGATCGACGATCTGCTGATCGGAGCACCGCAGGGCGATGCAGGCGGTGGCAGTTCAGGCGAGACCTATCTGATCTTCGGACGTGATACCGACAGCGACGGAGACTTCGCGGCCACGGTTGATCTCGACGCGCTCGATGGCGCGACGGGATTTGTCTTCGCCGGCCCGGCGTCCGGTGCGTTCTCGGGACATGCCGTCTCGGCGGCAGGCGATGTCAACGGCGATGGGATCGACGACCTGATCATAGGTGCCGTCCGAGGGAGCGCCGAGGGCGACACGTCTGCGCCCGGAACGGCCTACGTGGTCTATGGCGGCGCGGATTTGCTTGCGGACTATGACGCGTTCGACGGCGCGGCGGATGGCATGATCCAGCTCGAGCTGCTGGGTCAGGATGTGTTTGCCATGTGACGGCGCAGAGGCCCGGTACAGTCATGAGTTCCAGTCCGGGGCCGGGACGCTGCCCGGGACGTCGATCGAGACCGGCATGCCCGAGGTGCCGCACCGGCCAATGACAAGCGAGGCCGCAGTGCCGACACGCGCCACCGCAGCGAAGGTGACGGGCCGGACATTTGATGCAAGAACCACGGGCGCGAACAATGCGCCAGGCGGCGACATGCGGGCCGCAAAGTTGCTAGTCGGAGGGACAATGCTGTCGGGGGTCTTGTAAGAAGGGCTACGGTTGAGACGGCAGCGCGGCCTCGATCTGACAGCGGGCGGGCGGGACGGGCGGCGCTGACCTCAAGCGACGATGCGCCGCCGAGCCGCCACATATCGGAAGGCCACCAGCGACACGCCTGCGGCGACGATCAATCCCACCCCCAGCCAGAGCGCGGCCGCCGAGTTGCCGGTGCGGTCTCCAAGTGCGCCGCCGACGCGCGGGAAGATCACCATGACCACGTAGTAGATCGTCCAGAACCACCCCATTCCGATCGTCAGTGTGGCCGGTGTCAGTACCGAGTTCGGCAGCGTCATGATTGGTCCGGCCGCCAGCGAGAACACCATCCCGATTGCCAGGAACAACGGCACCACGATCACCGACTGACCTGCAAAGAGCGCCAGTGGCATCAGCGCGGCGAAGCCCACGAAGCTGACCGCGATGATCAGGTCGCGCGCGCCCGTGCGGTCGGCCAGGATACCCCCCACAGGCAACATCAAGGCATAGAGCGCCATCAGCCCGCCGGTCAGCGCCCCCGCCGCCGAGAGGGTCCAACCCTCGTCCGTCAGCCAGGCCGGTGCAAAGCTGAACACCATGGCCAGACCCGCCGTGTAGAGCGCCCAGATGAGCCCCGCGAGCGTGATCGGCATCCACGACAGACGCTCCCGCGGCGCGTCGCCGGCCGCCTTTGGCTTCGGCGCGCCTGCCGAAGCGACAGGCGGCGGCCGGTAAAACAGAAGGAATGCCGCCGTGCTGACCACGATGACGACGATGACCACAAGTTGCGCGGCGCCCAGACCTGCCGTCTCTGCGACCGGGGGCAGCACCATGGAGGCCAGCGCAATTCCCAGCGGCCATGACGTGATGAACACGGCCATTGCCGTCGACAGGCCCTTCCCGGCGAACCAGTCGACGATGAACTTCGTCAGGATGACGTTGACGATCACCCCTCCGGCCCCCGCGAGGGTTCTGCCGGCGAGGGCAGCACTCCACTGGGGCAGAACCAGCACCATGATCCCCCCCGCAAACATCGCAAACAGCGCCCCGCTGACAAAGCGGACTTCGCCGACCCTGGTCGCCAGGGCACTTCCCGGGCCGGCCACGATTATGCCCGGTGCCAGATAGAGCCCGATTAGAAGACCGATGTCGGCAAGTTCCACAGCATAGCTTTCGCCAATCACCGGCGACAGCGCCCCGATTGACTGGAACTGGAACGCCATGGAAGCCCGGGCGCCAAAGAGCACCGCGAGCATTATCCAAGCCTGTTTCAAGATCTTCCCCCAGGGTGCGGCCCGGAATCGGGTTCAACAACCAGCGCTGACAAGTGCGCCTGAAACCCGCCGGGAATCAAGACCTGTCGGCTGCGGGCGTCGGAGTGGCGGGACAGCAACGGCACGTCCGCGCGATCGCTGAGACGTTTCGCCGAGCCTATGCCCCTGGCCGCGCGCGTGCCGCCTCCCGGCTGGCCGTGATCGTTGCGGCAGGAGGCGCGGTCGCGCACGCGGGTCCCCTTAGGGCAGGACGGATGGGGAGCCCTTGTCGCACCATGCCTCGGGCATAACGCGGTCGGGGATCCGTTCTTAACAGATGGTCGTCAGTGGTCCTTGCCGCACAGTGACCGAGAAAGATCCTGAGGAAGGATCGCATATTTAGGACAATGTTGGATGCGGCAGGACGTGATCCCCGCCCTCCGTGGTCACGACAAGATGTTACTTGTAACTGTGAGAACGTCGGGTCCCGGTCCCGTTTGCTCCGCCACCATCACCCCTGCGAGCCCGTTCTGGCCGCCCGGCCGATGAGGGTTGGGCATGGGGTCCGATCTGGATCGCAACGAGCAATCGATTGTGGTGACCTGGCGGATGGCCTGAACGGCCGTGAACGATCACCGGGGCTGCGGCGATCTGAGGCGAGGCTTGGCGATATTGTGTGATCCAAGAATGCGGCCCGAGCGATTGCACTGTCATGGGAAGCGGGCGCGGGCGTGCTGATGATCCGGCACTTGCCTTCCGCTATGGATCGCGCTTGGCAGCGAGGGCCGGAACTTCGGTCGGCAACCTGAGTGACGCCCGAAAACCGGAAGATGTTCCCGGACGCGGAGAATCCAGAACGAGCGCGCTCCCGATACGCTCGGCAATGGCGGCGACGATGGCGAGGCCGAGACCGCTTCCGTCGGTATTCGCATTTGCCCGTTCGAAGCGGGCCGTCAGGCCGTCGAGCGTTTGGCGCGGCAGGACCGGGCCGTCGTTCGCGACGGAAAGCAGCCCGTCCGCGGTCAATGCAACGTCGACTGTCCCGTTTTCGGCGCCGTGCCGGAGAGCATTCTCCACGAGGTTGCGGCACAGGATGGCGAAGGCATCGGGGTCCATGTCCGACATGACAGCCGCGCCCGGAAGAGCCAGCGCGATGCGGTCCGTCGCACTGGCGCGACCAAGATCGTCCACCACGAGCCGGGCCACGTCCCTCAGGTCGGCGCTCCGGTCCATACGAAGCCGCCCACCTTCGGCCCGTGCGAGCTGCATGAGGCGTTCGGAAAGCCGGGTCAGGCGCTTGAGCGTTGCCTCGATCTCAGAAGCACGCGCTTCGGTGGCGGGCTCATGCGTCTCCGTCTTCAGCCGCTGCGCCTGTGCGATGGCGCCGGCCAGCGGCGTTCTCAACTCGTGGGCCGCGTTCGCGGCGAAACTGCGCTCTGCCTCGAACGCCCCCCGCAATCTGTCCAGAAGGCTGTTCAGGGTTTCGGCCAGCGGGCCGATCTCTGTCGGCAATCCCTCTGCGGGAACTTCCGACAGGTCGCGTGCGCCGCGCGCCTCGAGCCGGGCGCGAAACCGACGCAACGGACCAAGGCTCAAGCGGACTGCGAGGATGATCGCGGCCAGCGCGACCGGCAGCACGATCAGCAGCGGGAGGCCGAGACCCAACTGGATTTCCCGCGCGACCGATGCGCGATGGGCCAGCGGTTCTGCGACAGTGATCCGGATCGTGTCCTGAAGGGCGGCGTCGCTGTAAAGCCGGTGCGTGGCGGTCTCGCGAAACCCCGGCCCGTCATATGGTGGGAACGCGGCGGGATCGGCCGCGTGGGATTGCAGGAGGACAAGACCCTCTTCATCGCGCACGAGATAGGTGAAGAACTCGTCATGGTCGCGGATCGGCGCGAGCCTTTGTGTCATCCCCTGATCTTCCCGACCCACGATGTCGGTCACGGCAAGGGGCAGGAGCCTCTCGGCGGTTTCGCGCAGGGCGCTGTCGAACACCTCGTCCATCTCGGTGCGCACGATCACGGCGGTGATTGTCGCGGCGAGAATCCACAGGATCGTCAGGGCCAGACCCAGCGACAGGCCGAGTCGACCCTGTAGGCTGGCGGGCCATCTCATGGGCGACCCAGCCTGTATCCCATGCCGCGTTCGGTCTCGATGACAGTGCTGCCGAGTTTCTTGCGCAGACGGCTGACATGGACTTCGATTGTATTGCTCTCCACTTCTGCGTCGAAGGTATAAAGCTTCTCTTCAAGCTGTGCCTTTGACAGTAGCTGCCCCGGGCGCGCGAGAAAGGCTTCGAACAGGGCCCATTCCCGTGACGTCAATTGGACGGGTTTGCCATCACGGTACAGGCTGCGGGCCGCGAGATCGATTTCCAGCGGGCCGTGGGTCAGGATGGGGTTCGGATTGCCGCTGTAACGGCGGGCGACGGAGCCGATCCGGGCTGACAATTCGGCAAGATCGAAAGGCTTCACGAGATAATCGTCGGCACCGGCGTTCAGGCCCTCGATGCGGTCGGACACCTGGTCGAGGGCGGTCAGGATGATGACCGGTGTCACGTCGCCCCGCGTGCGCAGACCCTTGAGAAAGCTGATGCCGCGGCCATCAGGCAGCATCAGGTCAAGCAGGATCAGGTCGTAGGATGTGGACTTTACCGCGTCACCGGCCATATCGAGGCGCATCACCCAATCCACCGATTGTCCATCGGCCGCGATCTGGTCGCGCACAGCGGCGCCAAGCACATTGTCATCTTCGATCAGCAGGATGCGCATTCTTGTCCCCGTTCTATCTCGACGCCCCTACATCGTTCGTCTGCCTGACGACAAGCTGACGGGAGGTGGTCTGCGCCTTCAGGCTGCTGTCAGCTTTGCCTCTTAGGAAATGTATCGACAGGCCCGCCACGAGGAGTTTGGCCCATGAAGAAGACATTGACAATTCTCGCCTTTCTCGCGGTCTTGCCGGCCGGTGCCGCGATGGCGGACGACGACTGTTTCGTGCCGATGGCCGACTGGCAGCCGCGCGATGCCGTCGCCCAGCTGGCCGAGGACAGTGGCTGGACCGTGCGCCGGATCAAGATCGACGACGGTTGCTACGAGATCGAAGGCCGTGATGCCGAGGGGCGTCCGATCGAAGTGAAGTTTCATCCGGCGACGCTGGAAGTGATCGAATTCGAATACGAAGATGATGACGACGATGACGATCATTCCGATCGGGATCGAACAATAGACGATGATGACTGACGTAACCGACAGTGATGCGTCTGAAGGACAGGTTTCCGGGGCCGGCACGATCCGGGGCAGGGACCCGCTTGTCCGCATCTTTCTCTGGGGGTGCGTCGGGCTCGCCTCGTTGCGCCACCACGAGAACCTCACCCGCGCACAGGTTGCAGGCGGCACGCGCCGACCGGGAATTTTCGACATGACATGACTACACGGACAACCGGGGCCGACCGTCCATTCGGCCCTCACTGGCCTCGCCCCGACGGGCGGGGCCCTTTTTTTCCGGTGGCGTCGTCTTCCTGACGGCAAGCTGAAGAGGGAATCGCCTGCGCGTCAGCAAGCCCTCAGGTCGGATCGCCAGATTGATCCCAGCAGACGAAAGGAGACCCTGCCATGAAGAAGACCCTGACACTTCTCGCCGCGTCTACGGCGCTGACCGCCGCAGTCGCCGTCCCCGCCCTGAGCGCGATGCAATCCCCGTCCGACGTCTTTCGGCCCGTCATCGGGCTTTTCGATGATGCCTCGCAAACCATGCCGTTCGTTCTCGTGAGCGATGATGACGATGACGACGACGACCGCTGGTGGGACGGGTCGAGGCGCGGTCACGACGACGACGATGACGACGATGACGATGATGACGACGACGATGACGATGATGATGACGACGACTGCGACGACGATGACGACGACGATGATGATGATGATGATGATGATGATTGTCGGGTCGGTGCAGGAAATCCGGCACCGGCCGGAACGGTCGCCCCGCCGCAGAACGGCCTCTTCGAGAACGGTGCAACTCCGCAGGTTCAGGTGAACTGAACCGCTCTCAAGCCACGCTTCGAACAAGGAAACACCTGATGAAATCGCTTCTCGCAACACTCGCGCTGACCACGGCGCTGACGCTTCCCGGTGTCGCAATGGCACGACCCGTGACACTCACCACGACCCTCAACAACTACGGCGGCGACGGGGCCTATCTCGCGCTTTATGTGACCGATGCTTCGGGCGCCTATGTCGGAAGCCTCTGGATGGCCGGCGGAAAGTCCAAGTACTACGAACATCTCGACGACTGGTACCGTGCGACCGGCGGCGACAAAGGCCAGATCAACGGCATCACTGGCGGAAGCGTCGGGGCGGGCCGCACGCTTGAAATCACGCTCGACCTGGCTGATGCCCTGTTCGATGCGGGCTACACGCTTCATGTGGACGCGGCGGTCGAGGATATGCGCGACAGCCCGAACGAGGTGGCGGTCCCGCTGACGTCGGATGGCGCTGGCACACCGGTGGCGGGTCGCCGCTACGTCGCCAGCCTCAGATACGACATGTGAGGGGCGGGGCCATGATCCGTTCCCTCCATCGCTGGCCGGGTCTTGTGGCCCTCGCGCTCGTCACTTTGCTTGCCCTGAGCGGCGCAGCGCTTTCGGTTTTCCCTGCGGTCGAGCGGATCGCCGCACCGCAGGCCGATCAAACGCTAACCGTCGCCACACTCGCGGACCGCATTCACTCCGTCTATCCGGGCGTCGAGCAGATCCGTCGATCGCCCTCCGGTCGGATTACCGCCTACTGGTTCGATCAGGGCGCCCCGGGTGCCGCCGTGATCGACCCGGCGTCGGGTGAGGGTGTGGCCTCGGCCGACCCGAACCAGACTGAACGCTGGCTCACCAACCTGCACCGGTCGCTGTTTCTCGGGGATGGCGGACGCTTGGCCATGGCCGCGGGGGCGGCCGCGATGCTGGTCCTGTCGCTTTCCGGCGCGGTGCTCGTGGCGCGGCGAACCGGCGGCTGGCGGCGCTGGTTTGCACGCCTGCACGGTCCGCTCGCCGGGCGGCTCCATGTCGAGATCGCCCGGATCGCCGTCGCGGGTCTTGTCCTGTCCGCCACGACCGCCCTGTGGATGACGGCCTCCACCTTCGACCTCTTGCCCGATGGCGGCGCCTCGCCCGGCTTCCCGGCCGAGGTCAGTGGGGAGACAGGCTTCGCTCCGGACCGGATGCCCACGCTGCAGCAGACACCGGTCACCGAGTTGCGCGAACTGAGCTTTCCCTATCCCGGCGACACCACGGACGTGTTCACGCTCAAGACCGACCGTGGCACCGGCTATCTCGATCAGGGCGACGGAACCCTCCTGGCGTGGGCCGACCTGACGCGATGGGAGCGTGTCTCGGAAACCATCTACATGCTGCACACGGGGCAGGGCGCGGCGGTGCTCGGTCTCCTGCTGGGGCTGATGGCGCTCGGCGTGCCCGCGATGGGCGCAACCGGTGTCCTGATCTGGCTTGGAGGGCGGCGCGGGCGGACGCGCATCCGGGGCAACCAGCCTGCCGGTCGGGCGGAGACGATCGTTCTTGTCGGCAGCGAGGGGGGAAGCACATGGGGCTTTGCCGCCACGCTTCGCGCCGCGCTCGCGCGGGCTGGGCAGAGCGTTCATGTCGGTCCGATGTCGGGCTTCGCGCCCAAGCGTTACATCAACGCCCGGCGGATCATTCTGCTCGCCGCGACCTATGGCGACGGGGCCGCGCCTGCCACGGCGAAGGGGTTTCTCGACCGGCTGAACGCGGCCGATCGCACACCGGACATTCCTGTGGCCGTCCTTGGCTTCGGCGACCGCAGCTTTCCGGCCTATTGCGCCTTCGCCAAGGATGTTGCGGCCGCAGCGCAGGCGAAGGGCTGGCCAGAGCTCCTGACGCCGGGAACAATCGACCGTCAATCGCCGCAGGATTTCGCCCGTTGGGGTCGTGCGCTGGGAGACGCGCTCGGCATTGACCTTGAGCTTTCGCACCAGCCGGTCCTGCCGGCGATCGACAGCCTGACCCTTGTCTCGCGGCGCGACTACGGCGCCGAGGTGCAGGCCCCGACTTCCATTCTCCGCTTCGCTTTGCCGCGCGTCTCGATGTGGCAGCGTCTGCGGGGCGCAGGGTTTGCGCGGTTCCGGGCCGGAGACCTGATCGGCATCGTGCCGGAGGGCAGCACGCTCCCACGGCTCTATTCGCTCGCCTCCGGTCGCCGCGATGGCTTCATCGAGATCGTCGTCAAGAAGCACCCCGGCGGCCTTTGCTCGGGCCAGCTGACAGCGCTGGAGCCGGGCGATACCGTCGCTGCCTTCCTTCGCCGAAACGCCGGTTTCCGACCGGGCCGGGACCGCACCCCGCTGATCCTGATCGGCGCGGGGACGGGCATCGGTCCGCTCGCGGGCTTTGTACGCGGCAACACGCGCGGCAGGCCCATCCACCTGTTCTTCGGAATGCGCGATCCGGGCAGCGATTTCTTCTACGGAGAGGAATTTCCCGGCTGGCAGGACGAGGGGCGTGTGACCCGGCTTGTCACCGCCGTCTCGCGTGGGGCGCGTCCCCACTACGTTCAGGATGCGCTGCGCGACGAGGCCTCTCAGGTCGCCGAGCTCCTCCGCGACGGGGCCCGGGTGATGGTTTGCGGCGGACGGGACATGGCGGCTGGCGTGGCCGAGGCGCTGGCCGAGATACTCCCACTGGCCGAGCTGACCCCGGCAGCCCTGAAGTCGGAGGGACGGTATGTCGAAGATGTCTACTGAACTCGAGAAGGTTGCCCTGAACGGCCCGACGATGGGCACGCGCTGGCAGGCCACGTTCTTCGCGGAGCCGGCCTTTGACACGGCCCCGATCCGCGAGGCGCTGCAGGCGGCCGTGGACGAGGTGGACGCACAGATGTCGACCTGGAAACCTGACAGTGACCTGATGCGGCTAAACGCGGCGGCGGTGGGCGACTGGGTGGACGTGCCCGAGCGGCTTCGAAAGGTTCTTCGCCTCGGGCTTGAAATCGGGCGCGCCTCTGCCGGGGCGTTCGACATCGGCATGGGCGACGCGGTCACGGCCTGGGGTTTCGGATCCGAACACGCCACATCCGACCGCATCCGCGCCGCGATGAAAGTCGCGCGGATCCCGGCGCATGACGTCCTGGAGTTCGACGACGCCCTTGTGCGCAAGACTGCGCCCATCGCACTGGACCTCAACGGCATCGCAAAAGGCTACGGTGTCGATCGGCTGGCCGAAATCTTGCGCGACCACGGATTGGCCGAGGCTCTTGTCGGGATTGATGGCGAGTTGCGCGCGATGGGCCTCCGGCCGGACGGCGAGGCCTGGACCATCGCAGTCGAGGCGCCGGACCCCGAGCGGCGGACGCCGCATTCCATCCTATCGCTTCAGGACGCGGCGGTCGCCACTTCCGGCGATTACCGGCACTGGGTAGAGGTGCAGGGGCGCCGCCTGTCGCACACGATGGATCCGAGGTGGGGCGCGCCGCTGATCGCGTCGCCGGCTTCCGTCACGGTCATCGCCCGCTCATGTGCCGAGGCCGATGCCTGGGCAACGGCATTTATGGTGCTGGGGCCCGACAGGGGCGCGGCGCTCGCCAGAGAAACCGGGCTCGACGCTCTGTTCCTCCTGCGCGAGGATGATGTCGGCGTGAGGGCGGTGAAAGTTGGACGGCTTTTCTCCAAAGAGCCCGCGGCATTCGCCCCACCGGAGGGGAGATAAGCCGCATGGGGACAACCCGGACCGAGCGCTGCAAGACCGCACTCCTACTGATTGCCGCGACCGGCTGGGTTGCCGGACTTGCCGTCCATTTTTCCGGCCGACCCGAAGCAGCGAACCTGATCTGGATCGCTAGCGTCGTTCCCGCGCTTTGGATCGACATTCTGCGCGGGCTTCGCTGCGGCGAAGTGAGACTCGATATCGTCGTGCCAGTGGCTCCGGTCGCCGGTCTGTCGCGCGCCGCGCATTTCGGTGGGCCGAACAAGGGCGCGCGGCCGCTGGAAACCATCGCACGCATCCGCACTCTGATCCTCGACAAGATCGACACGCTGACCGATCGTCGACTTCGGATCGTGTCGATCACCGGCCACGACCGGATGAGCGAAGACGACATCCTGCGCGGCGCGGCATCGCTGGATCAGGCCTCGACGCACCCGGTGGCGCAAGCCATCGTGGCGTCCCGCCCGGGCCGCCGGCCTGTCGGTCGCGGTCATGATCGCCGCCGCCTTCGGCTATCTCATCCGGGTGCAGGGGGCGCCCCTGCCGGACGTCATCCACGTGGCCGTGATCCTGAATGCGCCGCGCGCCCTGCGCATTGCGCCCCATGAACCGCCCACTGCGAAACCAACGGCTGTCTTTTCCGGGCAGGCCGACATCGTGCAAGGAGCACCGCCATGAACCGCCTTTCCCATTCAGAAATCCACATGGTGCATCGCATCGGCTGGCTGCGGGCGGCCGTGCTGGGCGCCAATGACGGCCTTGTCTCGACTGCAAGCCTCGTGGTCGGCGTCGCCGCGGCAGGGTCCGGAAAGCCCGAGGTCTTGATCGCGGGGCTGGCAGGGCTTGTGGCCGGGGCGATGTCCATGGCGGCAGGCGAATACGTCTCGGTCAGCTCGCAGACGGACGCCGAGCAGGCCGATCTCGCGCGCGAGACCCGTGAACTGGCGGAAACGCCCGACGCCGAACTGGAAGAGTTGACGCAGATCTATGTCGACCGGGGGCTCGAACGCGATCTTGCCGAGAAGGTGGCCGTCCAGTTGACCGAACACGACGCGCTCGGGTCGCATGCGCGTGACGAACTCGGCATCTCCGACACCGTGACGGCGCGTCCGATCCAGGCGGCACTGGTCTCGGCCCTGACTTTTGCCTTGGGCGCGGTGCTTCCGTTGATCGTCGCGGCGCTCGTGCCGGAAACGCGGATTGGCCTTCTGGTGGCGGCATCGTCGTTCCTTGGGCTGGCGGTTCTCGGTGGACTTGGCGCGGTAGCCGGCGGAGCCGGCGTCGTGCGTGGGGCCGCAAGGGTGACGTTCTGGGGCGCGTTGGCGATGGGCGCCACGGCGGCTGTCGGGGCCTTGTTCGGGGTCACGGTGGGATAGCCTTCGCTTCACGTTGATGGTGTGACTTCGTCCCAAGCGATCTCTGCGATCATCGCGACGCGGACGACGTGGCGGGGCAGGGGGGCTGGGGCGTGTCCCTGGAACAACGCATATTTCTATGTGAGCCAAGAGATCGTCATGCGGGCTATGTCGCTATCGGTTTGTTCCCCGCACTCGTTAAGACACGTCGGGAAGTTGCCGCATGAGCGCGTCATCGACATCAGTTTGGAAACCGCCTGGATCTCGTGCCATCGCGTTGAACAGATGACTGACGGCGCCACCACGGGCGCGCCTCAGATCACCATGGCGAGGTTGCGAAGACGAGAGACAGAGCGTTGGGACCGAAACTCCTCCAGAAGGCGGAGCGAGCCCTGCTTGGCCGCCGTCACATGCGAACGTCGGAGAAATTCGCCGCAATTCACGCCTCGTCTCGAACAATTCAATACGAGACACAGCCACTCCGGCCGAGACTTCGTCAACCAGAACCGCGCCGCAGTCTTCGCCTGGTGGCGTGATCTTTGTGCGGGGCACTGACAGTTTCACTGTCCTTGTGGTGACCGGTTCAAATTGGTCTGACCGCATCCGGCATTGTGATTACCCGACGGCCGGCGCGACGGCGCGACCAGTTCTTGCAGATTGCGTGCAGGCCAGCGCGATGGCGAGAGCTGCTCGGCCGTCTTCGGCCGTGGCCGGGGGTGTGCGGCCACTTGTCACCGCCCGGTGAAATTCGTCGAGCGCGTTGTAGAACGACTGGTCATAGCGTTCGAGGAAGAAATGCTTGAGGGGCTCGTGGGCGGCGGTGCGTGTCTTGTTCCATCGCAGAAGATTGTCGTCACGATGGTTGATCGTCTGAACCATACCATCGTCACCAAATGCTTCCAGCCGTTGATCGAAGCCATAGGCACATTTCCGGGAATTGTTGATGTGCACAAGCGCGCCGGAGGGCATTTTCAGCGTCGTCATGGTCATGTCAAAATCACCTTCCGCGCCGATCTGCGGGTCAAACATGCACGATCCGGCGGCGCTGACCTCGATGGGTCTTTCGCCCGCGATCCAGCACAGAAGGTCTATGTCGTGGATCGTCGCATCTAGGAAATAGCCTCCGGAGGTGCGGACATAGTCTATCGGCGGGGGGCTGGGCTCGCGGGACCAGCTCATCAGCATGTTCAGCCGGCCGATTTCGCCACGCGTCACGGCTTCGCGTAGCGCTGCATTGTCCGGATCAAATCGTCGGTTGAACCCCAGCATGAAGGGCACAGGATGATCACGCAGCGTCATCATCGCGCGGTCCACCCGGTCGAGCGACTGATCGACGGGCTTCTCGCAGTAGATCGCTTTGCCGGCACGGGCAGCGGCTTCGATATAGTCGACATGGGTATCGGTGGGCGTGGCGATGACCACCGCGTCAACCTTAGGGTCAGACAGCACGGCATCCAGATCGTCCTTGGGCCGACCGCCATAATGCTCGGCCGCCGCCTTGGCCGACGTGAGACGCGGGTTATAGATCACCTCCAGCCGCAGGCCGGGGTGGGCGTTGATCTTTGGGCCATAGACATGCGCCATGCGTCCGGTGCCCATCAGGGCCAGTCCCAGCGTCTGCATCAGGCATGCTCCTTCGCGTCTTCAAGGATCATCGCGGCGGCCTTTTCGCCGATCATGATAGCGGCGGCATTGGTGTTGCCCGTGACGATGCGCGGCATGATCGAGGCGTCGGCCACCCGCAACCCGTCTATCCCGCGCACCCGCAGGCGCGGATCGACCACCGCGTCGGTGCCCACCCCCATCTTGCAGGTGCCGACCGGGTGCAGCAGGGACAGGCCATTGGCGCGGCAATAGGCCAGTAGCTCGGCGTCGGACTGGACCTCTTTGCCGGGGGACAGCTCGTACTCCACACAATCCGACATCGGGGCGGTCGCCGCGATCTTGCGACCGAATTTCAGCCCCGCGATGGCGGCGCGCTGGTCGGCCTCGTTGGCGAAGAAATTGAATTGGATCTCTGGCTGGTCCGTCGGAGACGCGCCGGAGATCCTGACATGTCCGCGTGAGTTGGGGCGCATATGTTCGGCAAGAATGGTGAAGCCCGAGAACGGGTGCGGCTTAAGCTGTTCGTCAGTGCACCACGCCATGAAGGTAACCATCATGTCGGGCCGGTCGATCTCCTCGCCAGAGCAGATGAAAGTATTGGAATAATTGCCATTATCGGCAAAAGGTCCGGTCCGGGAAATCAGGTGCCGCAAGAGCTGCAAACCGCCCTTGAGCTTGTTGTTATACAGGTCGTTGACAGTGCTGTGGACGGTGGAGCGATACTCGGCCCCGATACCGAAATGGTCCTGAAGATTCTCGCCCACTCCGGGCAAGTCGTGTTTCACTTCGATGCCATGCTGCCTCAGCAATGGCCCCGGCCCGATACCCGACAATTGCAGAAGCTGCGGAGAGTTGAAGGTGCCGCCGCTCAGGATGATCTCGCGCCGGGCGCGGGCCTCATGGGTGCCGCGCCGATCCGTCCAGCGCACCCCGGTTGCATGTCGCCCGTCGAGCATGATCCGCTCGACCATGGCATGCAGCGTCAGGTCGATATTGCGTTTCGCGGCGCCACGAAGATAGCCCGCTGCCGTGCTCCAGCGCAGGCCGTTCTTGGTCGTGGTCTGGACGTATCCGGTGCCCTCCTGCTGCGGGCCGTTGAAATCGTCATTGCGCGGCACGCCAAGCGCCTCGGAGGCCGCGTGAAAGGCTTCGCCAAGCGCGTGAACGGTGCGGATATCCGACACCGCAACAGGGCCTCCCGTGCCATGGAACGCATCGGCGCCGCGTTCCTGGTCTTCGCAGGATTTGAAGTATGGCAGGACGCCGTCCCAGCCCCAGCCGGTACACCCGCTCTCTTCCCAGCCGTCGAAATCCTGCGGCTGGCCGCGCATATAGATCATGCCGTTGATCGACCCGGTTCCGCCCAGCACCTTGCCGCGTGGCTGAAAAAGGCGACGGTTGTTGAGATGGGGTTCCGGGGCGCTTTCGTAGCACCAGTTCACCGATGGGTTCGCGTAGAGCATCGAATAGCCCAACGGAATATGGATGAAGGGGTTGCGATCCTTGCCGCCGGCTTCCAGCAGCAGAACGGTTTGACCTGCCTCGGCCAGCCGACCGGCGACTGCACATCCGGCCGAGCCTGCGCCAATCACGATATAGTCGTAGTCTGATTGCGCCATGGTCTCCTCCCCGACATGTCTTGTGGGATAGCGTTGCATGGCGTGACCTTATCGATGAACATGGGAAATATCAGATTTGGACGAATCGTTTCTGGTTTGTCAGTCCGGCTCTGAAATCGTGGGGCCGTCTGCCCCGCCTGATGACAGGAGTGTTCTCAGATGACGCGCGAGGAATTGTTGCGGATCCTCAGCTTCGTAGAAGCGAACCGCGAGATATCCGAGGAGAGAACGCGCCTGTCGACGGTGGATCCGCGCTGGAACATCGTCGCCTATGCCATGCGTCGGCATCTTGAGGGCAAGCTGCTCACCGTCACCTCGGCGGCCATGGCGGCGAACGTGCCCTATGGCACCGCGATGCGGCGCATCACCGAGCTGATCGACGAAGGACTTCTGCACAAGCGTCCCAAGTCGCGGACCGGCAAATCCTTTTCACTGCATCCGACGCGCAAGCTGATCGCGGAGTTCGAGAGTTTTGCCATGCAACTCAAGGCGATGGTGGGTAATACCTTCGGTTTCACCACCGGTGAAGGCGAGATGGGAGATTTCTATTTCGGGGGTTACTACATGGCCTCCCGCACCTTGCCTTATCCAAGCGCAATGCGGCAGGGTGTCGGGGCGGACCGAACATTCCGCATTCTCAGTCCCATAGACCCGACCTTCAAGACGCTGAGCGAGTTTTCGTCCAATCTGGACGAGTTGTGCGGCACCAACATCGAAATCGTGAACCTGCCGCTTGATGAGCTGCATGGCGAGATCATGAGAAATGCCGGTCAGCAGATGTCCAAATATGACCTGATGGCGGTCGATCTGCCGTGGATTGGCCAGTTGGCCACCGAAGGCGTCATCGAACCGCTCGACGAAGTGATGCGCGACGAGCGGTATAACCCGTCGGATTTTCACAACGCCGCTTACAAGGGATCGTCGTGGAACGGCAATCAATACGGCCTGCCCATTCAGCCGACGGCGGAATTGCTTTTCTGCCGTTCCGACCTCGTCGAAGAGGCCGGGTTGTCCTACCCGAAGACCACGGATGAGCTATTGCTTGCGGCGCGGGTGCTGCACCGTTCGGGCTTCAACATGTCGGGGATTGTCATGAACTTCGGTCGCGGCACGCCGGTTGCGCATACGTTCATGCAGACGCTGGCGGATTTCGGCCAGCCGATCATCAACCTCGATCCGCTGGGCGATGAATTCAACGTGTCCGAGATCGACAAGGAGAATTATCGCCCACAACTTGATACCGACGCCGCTCGGGACACTGCGGAATTCCTTTTGGAACTGGCCGAATTCTCCCACAAGGACAGCCTGAACTGCAATTGGGACAGGCGGATCGGTATCTTTTCGCGGGGCGAGGCGGCGATGACTTATGGCTGGAGCATTCGCGCCGCGGCCTTTGAACTGGACAAGAATTCTCCGGCCCATGGCAACGTGAAATTCATACCGCATCCGCACGGTCCGGGGGCGCGCACCGTGTCTCCCATCGGGGGATTTTCGCTGGCGATGCCTGCCGGGCTGAGCGCAGAGCGCAAGAAAGCCTCGTGGAAGGTCATGGAATATCTGACGCGGCCGGAAATGCTCAAATGGTATGTGCTGAACGGCAATCTCACCAGTCCGCGATTTTCCACAAGTGCAGACCCCGAGGTGCAGGCCAGTTCGTCGCTTATCAGCGAAGTCGACGGAATGGAGCGGCGCGGCGAATTGCAGATCTGGCCGCGCCCGCCGATTCCAGAATTCAGTGAATTGCTGAATGTCCTCGGCGACGAGATCTACATGATGCTCCAAGGGGCGCTTTCCGTCGAGGACGCGCTTGGCCGGTCGCAGAACCGAATCGACGCGATCATGCGTGAGCGGGGACGATATTGACGGTATTCACAATCCGTCATTCAGGATGATCTGCGTCTTCAGATCCTGTGGACGCTCTGGCAGGGTCTCGAACGCAGCTTGGATGTCCTCCAGCGGATAGGTCGCCGCGGTGAAGGCGGTCGTCTCGAAACGGTGATGAGACAGAAGGGCAAGCGCCCGGTGCATCGCCTCGCCGGGCCCGGCCACGCTGCCCATCAGGCTGTATTCCCGCAAGACCGTGCTCAGCAAATCCAGCCTGAGCTCAGAGCCTTCCGGCGGTAGACCAAACGCGGCCAGATGACCGCCGGGGCGCAATGCGTTCTGCGCAACTTGATAGAGTGCCGTATTACCAACGCTTTCGATCGCCAGATCGACACCCCGTCCGCCTGTCATGTCATGAACGACTTCAAGCAGCTTTTCGGGATGACTGATGACCGCATCCGCACCGGCCGCTTCTGCCAGCCGAGCGCGTTCCGACGACGTTTCGGCAACGATGATCGGCGCCGCTCCGGACAGTCGCTGCATCTGAACGTGCAGATTTCCGATCGGACCAGCCCCGATGATCAGGACCGAACGCGCCGGATCCAACCCGCTGCGACTGGCTGTATGCACGACACAGGCAACCGGTTCTGTCAGGGCCAGCACATCGAATGGCGTGGTTTCCGGCGCCTCGATGACAAGATGCCCGGGCGCGCGAACATATTCTGCAAATCCGCCATCAACGTCGATTCCTATCTGTTCGATTGTGGGGCAATTCATCAATTCACCGCGTCTGCAATAATAGCAGCGTCCGCAGCCATCATTGATATCGACGACCGCGCGGATACCCTCGGTGACGCCGCTTTGCGTTCCAGCCTGAACCACGCGACCGGAAAATTCATGTCCGGGGATCAATGGCAACCGATGCGCCATGAACCCGCCATCATAGATATGCGCGTCCGTTCCACAAACGCCGCAGCGCGCGACTTGCACAAGGACCTCATGTGGCTGAATCTCGGGAACCGGGCGCAGATCGATTTCAAATCTTCGCGGCTCGACCAGAACCGCTGCCCGCATCTTTTGTGTCATTTCGTCCCCCTTTCCCCGGTACCTGGTGAAACGAAAAAGCGCAGGCTTGCCGACGGCAGGCCTGCGCAAGTCTGTCATCTGGATTACCAGGTCGGGCGTTCGAACTCTTCCACGTTCTCGGGCGTGATCTTGGCGCGCTCGATTTCACGCAACTCCGGAACCTCGATGCCATTGGCAACCTGGATCGCGGTCTGAATTGCCAGGATCGCATCATCGATCGGGGATTGCTTGCCAGAGCCGGAGATCCAGCCTTCCCGCATTGCGTCCCAACCTTCGCCGAACTGGTTGCAGCTCACGACCTTGACATCGCCCGGCTCGAATCCGGCACCCTGCAGCGCGCTGACGACCCCGAGTGCCATGCCATCATCGAATGCATAGACACCGTCGATCTCGTCGCCGAACTGGGTCAGGAAGGTTTCGGTCACTGTCTGGGCCTTCTCCCGGTTCCACTCGGCGGTCTGGCTGCCGAGGACATTGATGTCGGGGTAGTTGTCGGCAAGACGATCGAGGAAGCAGTTGCCGCGCAGGATGGACACCGCATAGCCCGGCGTGCCTTCGACAACCACGATGTTGCCTTCGCCGTCGAGTGCGTCACCCAGCATATCAGCAGCCTGGGACGCCAGAGCACAATCATCAGGGCCGGTATGGCTCTCGATGTAGCGGCGGCCCGCTTCGCCAATGGGCGAGTTGGACGTGATCACCGGAATGCCTGCACGCGACGCATTGCGAATCGCCGGGATCAGCGCGTTCTGAGACGTCGGCCAGACGACAAGCGCGTCGAGATTCTGCGATGCCATGTCCTGGATCTGGTCGAATTGCACGGCGGGGTCGCCCTGCGGGTCCATTACGGTCGCCTGAATGCCCAGCTCGGCTGCATATGCCTCGGCGGTTTCTGCATACATGGCCTGATAGGAATTCGAGCCGGGATAGAGCACGGTAATCCCGATCCGGGTCTCGGACAGCGGCTTGACAAGGTCACCGCCAAGCCAGTCCGGGGCTTCCTGCGCGCTCGCAAGACCCGCGGTGAAAGCGACCGCGGTCGCGAGGGTCAGTGTTGTTGTGAATGTCGTCATAAATTCCTCCTCTGGACGCTGCCGTTCCTCCCGTGAGCACGCCCCGTTGGCAGCGTTGCGGGGTGCTTGCCTGAAACTGTTCGGCATAAGCTGGACCCGCTCAATTGCTTAAATGTCCAAATCTGATTTTCGGCAATTTGCCCACGCGTCTGTTCTTCTTGATGTGTCTGCTACTGGGGCAACATGAAGATTCATTTTGGATATAACTGTAGTTTTTTGCTCCCTGAGCGCTGCCTATCGTCGCGGGAGGGAGGACATCTTTACATGGGACAGACGATTAACGGCCTATTGCGACGTCACGGCTTGTTGCTGGCCTTCCTGGTGTTTCTGGGTGGCGTGGCGGTGAATGCGGACGCCTTTCTGACCCTGGGCAACATACTTGATGTGCTCAGGCAGGTATCGATCACCGGCATGATGGCGTTGGGGGTCACCTTCGTGGTGCTGACCGGGAGGCTGGATCTCTCTGTCGGCTCAATGCTGACATTGCTGACGGTCATCGTGGTGGATCAGCACAACGTCGCCGGGCCGTTCCTGGCCATCGTCATGACGTTGCTGGCCGGGTTGGCTTTGGGGGCGTTCAACGGGCTTCTTGTGGGCTTCGTCGGGCTGAATTCCCTGATCGTGACGTTAGCAATGTTGTCCTTTTTACAGGGGCTTGTGCTGTTCTATTCAGGTGGTTCGAACGTCAACATAGCCAATGCTCAGGAGACCTGGTTCAAGGTGTTCGGGCGGGGTGATTTTCTGGGTTTGCCGGTGCCTGTGATCGTATTCCTGATGGGGGCTGTGATTGCCGGTTTCGTCTTGCAGTTCACGACTTTCGGCCGGCGGATCTACGGCGTGGGTGGCAATGAAACCGCCAGCATCTTTTCCGGGATCGATGCGCGCTGGACCGTGTTTTGGGCCTATGTCGTGTCCGGCCTCACCACGGGTGTCGCGGCCATCATCATGGGCAGTCGGGTCATGGGCGCTCAGAACACGATAGGCCAGGGCTATGAACTTACCGTGCTGGCCGGCGTGATCCTTGGCGGGACCTCGCTGTTGGGCGGCTCCGGCAGCATCTGGCGCACGGTGATCGGCATCTCGATGCTGGGTTTCATCCAAAACGGACTGCTGTTGCTGGGGTTTGCCTACTACGTGCAGTGGCTCGTCACATGGGCTGTCATCATCATTGCCGTCTGGATCGACCTGGGCGCCAAGCGGGGGAGGATCTTCGCATGAGCGTTGTCACCGACAATCGGGCAGGATCGCCGCTTTCCGGCCTGCTGAGACTGCTGTTGCGCAACCATATCTGGGTGTTTCTAGCACTGACCGTGATCGTCTTTTCACTGTCCAGCCCCTATTTCCTGACCGTCAACAATATCGGCAATATCCTCACGCAGGGCGCCTTCATCGGCATTCTCGCCATCGGCATGACCATGGTGATGATCGACGGCGAGATCGACCTGTCTGTCGGCGCGATTCTGGCGCTGGCCTCGGCGCTGGCGATCGGGTTGCAGGATCACATGGGTGTCTGGCCGGCGGTGTTTCTTGGTCTCATGTCCGGCGCGGCGCTTGGCTTTTTGAACGGGACGCTTGTGGCGCTGTCGGGGATGCATTCCTTCATCGTCACGCTGGGCGGTCTGATCGGTATTCGCGGTCTTGTCTTTGTCTATAGCGGCGAGAACGCGCTGATGGTGCCGGATTTCAGCTATACCGAGATACCCGAAATCTACCTTGGTCCGATCTCGCTGACGGCGATGCTGTTCTTTGCGCTGGCATTCTTCTTCCAGTGGGTGTTGTCGAGCACACGGCACGGGCGCGAAACCTATGCGGTGGGCGACAATATCGAAGCGGCGCATGATGCGGGTATCAACGTCAAGCGTCACAAGATCATCAATTTCACCATCTGCGGCACGCTGGCGGCGGTCTGTGGCATCCTGCTGTCCATGCGGCTTGGCACGGCCGAGCCCAATGCCGGGAAGATCTGGGAACTCTGGACCATCATCGCCGTGGTGCTGGGCGGGACGCGCCTGCAGGGTGGGTTCGGTAGCATGTGGATGACGATTGGTGGCGTGTTGACCTTGGCTGTGCTGCGCAACGGTCTGCGGCTGCTCAATACCCCGAACTATGTCGAGCTGATGGTCATGGGCGGGGTGTTGGTGCTGGCACTGGTGCTGGACAAATTGCTGAACCACAAGGGGGACACATGATGGACGACGTCATTCTGAAAGTCGAAGCCATCACGAAGACGTTTCCGGGCGTCAAGGCTCTGGACGATGTCAGCTTCGATATCCGCCGTGGTGAAGTTCATGCCTTGGTCGGTGAAAACGGCGCCGGCAAATCCACCTTGATGAAGGCGCTGGCCGGGCTGCACAAACCTGACAGCGGTCAGATCGTCTATCAGGGCGTGCCGACCGAAGTGGCCGGACCTCTGGACGCGCGGCAAAAGGGGATATTGTTGATCCACCAGGAATTGTCCCTGTCTCCAGAGCTTTCCGTGGCCGAGAATATCTATCTTGGGGCCTGGCCGACCAATCGTTTCGGCGTGTTGAAGAAACGGGAATTGCGCCGCAACGCGTCAGCGGCCCTCGAAGCGCTGGGATGCGGATTTGGACCGGACGTGCGGGTGGGTACATTGTCGGTGGCCATGCAGCAGATGGTGGAGATCGCCCGGGCCGAAGCTTTCAGCGCCAATGTGGTGATCTTTGACGAACCTACCGCATCGCTCACCGATACGGAAAAGGACCAGCTCTTTCACACCATTCGCGGGCTTAAGGCACGTGGTGTGGGGATCGTCTATATCAGCCACAAGATGGACGAAATCTTCGACATCACGGACCGGATCACCGTGCTGCGTGACGGTCAGGTGCAGGGCACCGTCGAGACCGGCGAGACCGACCTGAACCATGTTACGCGCATGATGATCGGGCGGACGCTGGATTCATTCTTCGTCAAGGCGAAACCCGAATTCGGCGCAGAGGTGCTGCGCGTCGATGGCCTGAGCAAGCATGGGCATTTCCGCAATGTCAGCTTTTCAGTCCGCGAAGGCGAGGTGCTCGGGCTGTATGGCCTTGTCGGAGCGGGACGCTCGGAAGTGGTTGAAACGATCTTCGGCGTGCGTAAGGCCGATGACGGCAAGCTGTTCTGGAAGGGCAGCGAAATCGATCTGCCAACACCGCGCCAATCCATTGACATGGGCATGGCCCTGGTGCCGGAAAGCCGAAAGGAACAAGGGTTGGTCCTGATGATGGGCGGGCGCGAAAACACCTCGCTGCCGCATCTTCGCCTGTTCTCGGAACTGTCGCTTATGAATCGCACCAAGGAACTGGCCACGTTCGAGAAATACCGCTCGGCGCTCTCGATCAAGACCACCGGACCGGATCAAGCGGTGTCGCAGCTGTCGGGGGGCAACCAGCAGAAATTCGTGCTTGCAAAATGGCTTTGCGCCGATCCGAAGCTGATCATCCTTGATGAGCCGACGCGCGGTATCGATGTGGGCTCGAAATCGGCGATCCACAAGCTCATCGCCGAACTGGCGGAACAAGGCCTGGCGGTGATCGTCATCTCTTCGGAAATGCCCGAGGTTCTAGGCGTCAGCCATAGGGTCCTTGCCATGTCAGAGGGTGCCGTGGTGGCTGCGTTCGAAGAGGGTAACATGTCCGAGGAAAACCTGATCGATGCGGTATCCCACCATCAGGGCGAAGCGGCGGCGGCCTGAGCGGGCGGAGGGCACAAGGATGCGCAAACCTGAGATTGGCATCGGACTGGTTGGCTCCGGCTTCATGGGCCGCTGCCATGCAAATGCGTTTCGCTCGGTATCAGGGCTTTTTGACGTGCCGGCTGAGCCTCGACTGGAACTGATCGCAGATGCAAATGACGATCTGGCCGCGCATGCGGCGCAGGCGCTGGGTTTTGCCCGCAGCACCGGAGATTGGCGGACGCTGGTAGCCGATGACGCGATCGACATCGTGGCCATCACCGCGCCCAACGTGTTGCATGCGCCGATTGCCCATGCGGCGATCGCGGCGGGCAAGACCGTGTATTGCGAAAAGCCGTTATCGACCACGGCCGCGCTGGCGCTTGAGATGACCGAAGCCGCTGACGCTGCCGGCGTGATCACGATGGTGGGGTTCAACTTCCTGCGAAACCCGATGGTCAAGCTCGCGCGCGAGATCATCGCGGCAGGCGAGATCGGCGACGTCACCGGCTTCCGCGGACGCCATGCAGAAAACTATATGGCCGACCCCGATGTGCCGCATTCCTTTCGTACCGATCCTCAGGGCGGCGGCGCATTGGCGGATATCGGCAGTCACATCATCTCGATGGCACGCTATTTGCTGGGTCCGCTGGCCGAGGTTCAGGCAGATTGCCGGACGGTCCACGCGACACGACCCATGTCATCCGACACCGATCAGCGCTCCTCGGTCGAGGTTGATGACATGACGCACGCATTGATCAGGTTCGAAAGTGGCGTCAGCGGGAGCCTCGAGGCGAATTGGGCGGCAACGGCACGCACGATGGACCTGTCGTGGGAAATCACCGGAACCAGGGGGGCGCTGGCCTTCACCCAGGAACGAATGAACGAATTGCGTCTCTGGAGAGGCGCGCCCGGGCGCAGCGGCTATACCAGGATCGAGGCGGGACCCGCGCATCCGCCCTATGGTGCGTTTTGTCCGGCTCCCGGTCACCATCTGGGTTTCAACGATCTGAAGGTCATCGAAGTCGCCGAATTGCTGGCAGCTCATGCAGGCCACTCTGTCTGCAGCCCGGATTTTCGAGAGGCCTATGAAGTGCAGCGCACGGTCGAAGCGATGCAACAGTCGCACAGGCTTCGGCAATGGGTTGCCCTATAGGGTCTCAGCGCTGTTCTCACGCCGCTGCATGTGCCGGAAACGACAGCGTTGAGTCGGGCAACAGTTCTGTCGCGCGTTCCTGGTCTCGTCCAGTCAGACCTGGTCGCAGTCATGGCCCGGGCAGGTCTTGACGCGATCACGCCAGAGCGGGCCACGGCTCGGGCCTGTGGATGATCTCGGCCTTGAAAAGACCAATGATCGTCTCCGTCGTCGGCCGCTCGTCGCTCGGCGGGTTCAGAGTCGCCAGCGGTTCGATCTGTTGTGCTCTTGCAAGGCGCCAATCATATCCGGGCTATGGAGCCACAAAAGCAGATTTGAAATGTCACTCCGGGCCGATCCGGACAAACCATTAAGGCTATGACCCTACTGGCTTTTCGAGATGCGGACTTGCGCTTTCACGTCGATCTCGTTCGATCAGTATGAAGATGAACCAAACCGCAAGTTGGGAACGTGAATGGCGGCTCGAAAGGGATGTTGCAGTGCTACCTTGGTCACGACGAGGGGCGGTCGGGCGTCAGTCGAAGGCCGCGCGGATATCCGTGTGCGCGGCACCGGCTGACAGGAGCAACTGCAAGAGAAGACGTGCCTTGATTGCCGGAAGGCGCCCCGCGGGGATCAGACCACGCCCGATCAGGTCGGTTTCAGAGCCGTTGAACCCGTAGGTTCGTTGAAAGACCGGGCCGTCACCGGTGCGACTGGCGAGGATGACAGGCATCGTCACGGCCAGTTGCCCCAGAGGTTCAGACAGGACCTCGGCCACATGCCCGGCACCCATGCCTTCGACGACGACCCCCGCATACCCGAGATCGGGCAGCACCGAGAGAAGCCGGGCGTCTTCGCCGAGCCCGGGCTTGAACAGGGCCACTGGGGGCACGCTGTCGCCCGGAAGCGGCAGGGTGCGGGCCTGCCGTGCCACCGACGCGAGGACATGCAGGCGCCCCTCGAACACCTCGCCCATCGGTCCCGGTCCGATTGAACGGAAGGCCGAGCAGAGCCCCGTATGGGTCTTGGCGACATATTCTGCGGCGTGCACCTGATCATTCATGACGACCGTCACGCCCCGACCACGCAATTCCGGGCTGGCCGCGGCAATGGCCGCCGACAGAAGGTTGGCCGGACCGTCCGCGCCTGCGGCCTCGGGCCCGCGCATCGCCCCGGTGACGACCAGCGGCGCATCCAGCGACCACAGGCAGTCCAGCGCAAAGGCCGTTTCTTCGATCGTATCGGTGCCCTGCACCACGATGACACCGGACGCGCCTGCCGCCACCGCTGCTTGTGCGGCAGCGGCGACCTGACCCAGTTGCGGCAACGTCAGCGAGGCGCCCGGAATGCGGAACGGCGACGACGGTGTGACATGCGCCACCTCGCTGAGGCCGGGCACAGCCTCGATCAGCGCCTCCGCCGAGAGCGAGGGCACGATGCCGCCAACCGTGTCCTTTGTCATCGTAATCGTGCCCCCGAGCAGGATCAGGGCAATTTCGGGCAGGGTGTCGGTCATCGGGGCCTCGGTTGGCAGTGGATAATGTCCGGGGTCGCGTGGATAGGGCAGGGACGGTTACTCGGCCCCTGACGTCTGTTCAAGGTACCAGTCGAGGATCTCTGCCCCCGTCCACATCTGGGCACCGCCATGATCCAGGATGTAGTCGTAGAGCTGTTCGAGATATTTCATCCGGTGCGGAACACCCGTCAGGTACGGATGTATGGAAATGGCCATGACCCGGGGCGTCGTCGCGCCATCTTTGTAGAGCTGGTCGAACTGATCCTTGCCGCGCCTGAAAATCTCGTCCGATGGCTGCCCCTGAACGGCAGTCATGATCACATCGTTGATCTCGACCGTATAGGGAACAGAGGTCAGTCGACCGGTCTCGGTCTTGATCGGCACGGGCTGATCGTCCAGCACCCAGTCCGCGACATATTCGATGCCGGCCGCGGCAAGAATATCGGCCGTCTCGTCGGTCTCGGTGATGCCGGGGCTTTCCCATCCCCGGGGCGGCTTGCCCGTGACACTCCGGATCGCCTCGATGGTCTTGGCGACTGCCTCGGCCTGATCCTCAACCTTGTGCATGGGTTTTTGGTGAAAGCCGTGGCCCATGAAGTCCCAGCCGGCCTTGTGAGCCGCTTCGGCGATTTCGGGATAGGCCTCGATGACGGAGCCGTTGATCGCCAGCGTCGCCTTCAGGTCGCGCGACTCGAGCGCCTCGAGGAAACGCCAGAACCCAACACGCATTCCGTATTCGTGCCACGCCCAGTTCGGGACATCCGGCAGCATCGGCACGCCCATCGGCGGTGGCAAGACCGTGCGCGGCATCGGACCCGCAGGATCCCAGCATTCGACATTGACGATGGTATAGACCGCGACCCGGGCATCTCCCGGCAGGGTCAGTGCCGGGCGGTCCGTGATCGGGCGGTAGGGAATGCGGCCACGGACGCTGTGGCCGACGGGGGATGAGGCGTTCGACATGGTTGAGATCTTTCGTCTTGTCTTGGGGCGATCAGGCGGCGAAATGACCGAGCGCTTCTTCGGCACTCATCACCCAGCCAAAGGCAGCGCGCAGGCAGGTGAGCGCCGCCTCGTGCAGCACCGGTCCGTCCATCGTATCCACGCAATCCTCGATGCAGACAGAGGCATAGTCGAGGACGTTGGCCCGGATCGCCGTGGCGAGCACGCAGCTGGAGGTATTCACGCCGGTGATCAGCAGGGTGTTGATGCCGTGCCGCCGCAAGGTGAAGTCCAGATCGGTCGCAACGAAGCAATCATAGCGCTTCTTGGTGTCGACCACCCTGTCGCCCTCGCGCCAGAGACGCGGCATCACCTCGCAGCCGGGCAGCCCGTCGAGATTGTGCCGCTCCACGTTCTTGCGTGTTGCATTGGGGTCGTCTGCCCGGGTGCGCCAGAACGGGTTGGACCGGATCTCGGCCACATCGCGGTAACGCGTGACGATATGATAAATCGGGATGCCGGCCTCGCGGCATGCGTCAAAGAAAACGCCGTTCGCCTCGACGATCTTGGCGGCGCGCTCGGCCTCCAGCGGCATCGTCGCGACCTCCGGGTCGAGATGGCCGCGATGCAGGTCGATGGCGACGACGGCGGGTGTCGGATTGTCTACGCCGAAATCCATGTGTTTCCTCCGGTTTGTGTATGAAGCGTCTAAAGTCGCACGAGCCACATGATCGACGTTGGCAGATAGGTGGCGACGATCAGCACGCCGAGCGCGATGGCGATGAAGGGAAGCAGACTGCGCACGACTTCGAGATAGCCGATGCGGAACGTTGTCATGCCGATGAAGATGTTCAGGCCGAAGGGTGGGGAGATCATCCCGATGGCAAGGTTCAGGACAAGCACCGCGCCCAGATGCGTCGGATCGACCCCTGCCGCCGTGGCCGCCGGATAGATCAGAGGGGACAGAACGATAATGGCCGAGTTCGGATCGACGAACATCCCCGCGATAAGAAAGATCACATTGATGATGGCAAAGATCGACCATGCCGGCATGCCTTCGAGCCCGCCACTGATCATCTGTGGCACTTGCAGCAACGTGAGATACCAGCCCATGCTGCCGCCAACCGCGATCAGGATCAGCAAGGTCGCGATCACCGCCCCCGATGTGCGCGAGATCGAGAACAGCTCCGACACCGACATGTCGCGGTAGATCAGGCATTCGACGACAATCGCATAGACACAGGCCGCCGCCGCAGCCTCCGTGGGGGTGAACACGCCGCCATAGATCCCGCCGAAGATCACGGCAGGGAGACCAAGCGCCCAGCCCGCATTTCTTGCCGCGGTCATCCTCTCGGCGCGGGTGGCACGCGCGGTGCCCCCGATGCCCTTCATGCGCGCGTGGATATAGACATAGACGGCAAGCGCCACGACGAAGAGGAGCCCGGCGCCAAGCCCCGCGAGGAAGACGGAGCCGACCGAGGCGGAGGTTTGCACCGAATAGAGGATCATCGCGACCCCGGGCGGGATCAACATGGCCAGCGTCGAGGCCGACAGGATCAGCCCAGCCGAAAAGGCGCGCCCGTATCCCTGCCGCAAGAGGGCGGGGTAGACCAGCGGACCGATCGACACGACCGCCGCGGCACCGATCCCGCTGATGGCGCCGAAGAGCGCACAGGAGATCACGGTCGCCATCGCCAGACCGCCAGTCACATGCCCCACCAGCGCCTCGACCAGCGCAACCAGCCGCGCACCGATCTGGCCCCTTGCGATGATGTCTGCGGCAAAGATGAACAAGGGCACCGCGAGCAGCGAGAAGACGTTGACCCCCTCGATCACCCGCTGCGCCATGACAAGCGACGGCATCTGCGGACCGAAGATTTCGAACGTGCCGATTGTCGCGGCGAGGATGCCGAGAAAGATCGGCACCGACAGCGCCAGCAACCCGATCATGATGACCGCGAATACGGTGACGGGCATGGCGATCAGCTCTCTTCTATCGGGAGGGACGGTTTCGGGTCCGGACCTTCGGACGCGCGCGCCAGCTCTGTCGCCGGGTCGAACAGGAACGACAGACACATATGGACGAAGGCCAGCACACTCAGCCCTGCCCCGACCGGAAGTGACAGGTGCAGCAGGCCGCGCGGAACCGGCAGCACCGGGCTGAGCTGACCTCCGGCAAGCATACGGGCGGCCAGTGACCAGCCGTTCCAGAACAGGTAGAACATGAGAACCGCGCCCAGTGCACCGATGAAGACCCCGAGCCATCGGGTGACGAACGGCGGAGCAAAGCGCGGCAACACGTCGATGGCGATATGCCTGCGCTGGCGGATCAGAACATAGGTACCCAGAAAGGTCATCCAGACCATCAGGTATCGCGCCGCTTCTTCGCCGCCAAGCAGGCTCTGACCGATGGTGTAGCGGCCAACTGCACTGACAAAAAGCGTGCCGGTGATCACCAGCAGCGCCAGCCCGATCAGAACGCTGGCAATAAGGTCAGGGCCCCGCAGAGCCCTGTCCAGTAATCTAACGGCGCGGATGGCCGCGGAGGGCACATCGCCATCCCCGACCGACCCGCCCGGTGTCATTCGAGCCGACCCATTTCGGCCTTGAGAGCATCGATGATGGCCTGGCCCTCAGCACCGACTTCCTGCACATAGAGCGCCTCGACGCCAGGCAGCGTCGCGTCGCGCAGGGCAAGGAATTCCTCTTCCGTCAGTTCGGTGACCGTGATGCCCATTTCGGCAAAGGCCGCCATGGCCTCACCTTCCATGCTTTCCGTCGCATCCATGACAATCACCGATGCTTCGGCCGAGGCGGCGCGAATGGCGTCCTGACAGCCGGCGTCGAGACCGTCGAACCAGCTCTTGGAGACCATGAACAATTGGTCAAGGTTGCCATGGCTCGTCAGGGTCAGGTGGGACTGAACTTCCATGAACTTCATCACATAGCTGGTGACGACCGGGTTTTCCTGTGCGTCGATCGTGCCGTTCTGAAGCGCGCCATAGGTTTCCGGGAACGGCATGTTGACGGGGTTGAGGCCCAACAATTCCTGCTGTTCCACAAGGATCGGCGAAGGCATCACGCGTGACCGCAGACCTTCGAAATCGGCCAATGTGCGCAGCGGCTTGTTACCGGTCCATTCCTTGTAGCCCGTGTGCCAGACGCCGATGCTTGTCACGCCGATCTCGTCGGTGGTGTCCAAGACGCTGCGCATCGCGTCACTCTCGAGCACCTGGGTCAGGCTGTCAGTGTCGGTCGGCCAAAAGAACGGAAAATCGAAAATGCCGATCTTTGGCTGGAACCCGACCATGAAGGCCGCGGGAAGGATCACCGCCTCGATTGAGCCGATCTGCATGCCCTCGATCAGGTCGGTGGTGCCGCCCAGCTGACCCGACGGGAAAACGGTCGCGGTCAGGTCGCAGCTGTCGGACGCGGCCAGGAAATCGGCGACGGAATGGGCGCCCAGATCACGCGGATCGCCCGGAGGGGCCACGTGGGCGATCTTCATGTCCTGGGCCATCGTTACGGCGGGCAGTGCGGCGGCCGGGATCGCGGCGGCCATCATCATCATAAGTGTCGTGCGGCGCATTTCAGTGTCTCCAATCTGTCGGTTGTCATGCAGGCAGGAGCCGCTTTACGCGGCTTTCTTGCGTCCCTGCACATCAGCGCAGGGACGAGTTCTTTCAGGTTGCATAGGGCCGTTTTTGATCCAGCCCGAAGCGGTCAGCCAACCAGTCAGACATTTTTTCCTGTCCGATGGAGGGGTTGTCGTGCTGGCAATGTTCGGCGCCGGTTTCTTCGACCTGGATCATCTCGAGCGTCACGTCGACCCCGTTCTCCTTGGCGTAGTCATAGACCTGCTTGGCCTGCTGAACGCTCAGAACATCGCTGCCGCCATGACAGATCAGGTAGGGGCACGAGATCTTGTCGATATGCCCCTCCAGCTTGAACGGTTCGCCCTTTTCCAGAGCGCCCGCCATGTCGTCCGCGCCGAACACCCACTTGATGTGATCGGCAAGACCGTGACTTTCGCCCGCCTTGCCCCAGAGCGCGTTCACATCCCAGACCGCGCCATGCGAAATTGCCGCTGCAATCCGCTTTTCATACGATGCGGCGCGTGCGGCATAGAAACCGCCAAGGCTGGAACCGCAGACCCCGATGCGGTCCGGGTCGATATCGCCGCGCTCCAGCAACCAGTCGATCATGACGCCAACGGGCGTTTCATAATCCACCTGCGTGTTGATGCCGTGGCGGCGAAGCGTGCCACCTTGTCCGGGGCCGTCGATCATCAGCACCGAGATGCCACGCTGATACGGCCCGCGCGCGCTCATGAACCACATCTCGTCCTTGATGCTGTCCAGGCCGCCGAAGCAGATCAGAACCGGCGACGGATCGGCGGACGTGGGCGATTTCAGAAAGTAGCCATACATCTTGCCGTCAAGATAGGGGATCTCGACCTCTTCCATCGCGGGCGTCAGCCACTTGCCCCATTTCTTGGAGCAGTTTTCCATCTTCGTGAAAATCTCGAGCCGACGCGGGTCCGTGCCTTCGAGCCAGAATTCCGCCTGCCGGTAGTAATCGGCAGCCCGAAGCCAGCAGGCCTTGGCGGTTTCGATGTGACCCGCCTTTTCCTCGCGATCGCCGCGCTCGTCGTTGCGTTCGGCCACGCGCAGCCACTCGATCCGCCAGCTGTCCTTATCGCCCGGGATCATGCGGGAGGCGGCTTGGAAACACTCCGAAACGGCGCCGCCGCCTTCTTGCGTCTCACCCAATGCGCGCCGGAACTGGTAGGCCATCCACGGATGATCAGGCCAATGATGCCAGCCATAGGGCTGATAATGTGCGTCATGCCGGTCGCTGACGGCGTCGATAAGTTTCTGCTCTGCGGCCACGGTACGTCCCCCACGTTAGATCATGCAGTCGTAGAACTGCCTTTGAGAGGGGAGACTACAGGGATGTGCACACAGGTCAAGTTACTTGAATTTTGTTACCGGCAATCTGCACAAAAGTGTATTTTTTAGAATGATGGCGGTGTGTTGAGCCAGATAACCCGTGCCGTTTCGTCCCCGACATTGCGGTATCCATGCGACCGCTCCGAGCGAAAACAGAACGAATCTCCGGCCTCCAGCGCATAGACCCGGTCATCGAGAAGAAGTTCGATTCGTCCGTTCAGCACATAGCCGAACTCTTCGCCCTCATGGCGCAGTGCCCCTTCGCTGCTGCCGCCCACCTCGATGTGGTGAATGTTGCCCTGCAGCAGGTGTCCGTCATCATAGGGGATGAGCCGTTCAAGCATCAGCCCGTTTCCACGACGCTGCGGATCGGCGTGAATCATCGTGCGTTCATTGGCCTTTGTGACAGGACCTTCGTTCACGGGGGCTTGTGCGAACATCTGCCCCACCGTCATCTCGAGCCCGCTCGACAACTTCTGCAGCATCTTGAGAGACGGGGTCGCCCGACCGTTCTCGATCTTGGACAAGAGCGATTCAGAACACCCTGCCGCGTCGGCCAGCTGCTTGAGGGTCAGGCCCTTGACCTTGCGCGTATGGCGAAGTTTCACGCCGATTCCGATCTCGGCCTGCTGCCCGTCCAGATCTACTTGACTCATCCAAGACCTCATTAATGCGTCCACTGAGAATACCCATACTTGAACGATTTTCAAGAATCTCGCAATGTCATCGCGCCTGCTTCTTCATGAGGGGGTGTCAGCCCGGTTCGGCAGAGGTCTGAAACCCCGACACGATTGGGACATTCGAATGGAAACTAACGCGCGCAAGGCGCATATCGACCTCGTCAGGATCGAGACGGACACCCATCCCCTCGATGGGCTCTATTATTCGCCGGTGGGGCCCACCCGGGCGCAGGCTATGATCCTCCATGGCAATTGCATGAACTTCTATACGGGCGCGGCGCGATTTCTGCCTGAACGACTGGCCGACCTCGGGATCGCCACGCTGGCGTTCAACCGGCGCGGCCACGATATCTTGGCCACGCTCAACAGTCGCGAAGCCGTCGGCGGGGCATTTCAACGCATCGACGAGGCGATTGCCGACAACAGCTACGCCGAGGGGTGGCTGCGTGCGCGGCGCGATCAGGCGCCTATCGTGATCGGCCATAGCAACGGTGGCATGCTGGCTGTCCGCCATTGCGCGGGTCGATCGGACATACCCGGCATGATCCTGCTTTCGGCACATCAGGGCGGCACTGGCATGGTGCCGTTTGCCAGCGGAAACGGGCTTCTCGCGCAGGACAGATTGGCGGAGGTCACCCTTGACGCGCGCGCAAGGGTTGCCGAAGGCCGGGGCGAGGAACTGATGCTGCTTCCGGGCTGGTGGTACGCGGTAACGGCGAACAGCTTTCTCGACAATCTGGAGCGGTTGCCGGAATTGCTGCCGCTTGCGGCGGAAATCCAATGCCCCAGTCTCTTTGTGGCGGGCGGCCTCGAGCCGCCCGAAATGTATCCGGCCGAAGCGTTTGCAGCCCGCACCCCGCACCCCTGCACGGTGCAGATTGTCCCGGATTGCGACCACTTCTATTCGAACCATGAAGAAGAGGTGTCGGGCATCGTGACGGATTGGCTGGTGCAAAATGTCCTGGAGCCATAGCGCGGGATCAGGTCGCCATAGACATCGACACGCGCGTTTCGGCGGCAAAATTCAGAATGGCGCGAGCCTGCGGTTTGCCGACGCCGTCATGATTGGCGGCCGAGGGCAGGGCGCGTCATTGAATTCTATCCGTCGGAATTGTCGGGGACACTCGGCTTGATCTGGGGCAGGGTCGTCTCGTGGCCGCGCTGAAAGATCAAGCGGCCGATCATCGAGTCCGACGAGTTCAGACCTGAGCGGACCCGTCGGGCGAATATGTTGCATCTCAGGTCACCTCTTTTGCATTCCAACGCCCATGATCGTCCGCGCGAGGGCAGTATGGATAGCGTCGGGTTGGGGCATTTCTCACCGGCGATCGCGAGTGCGCGGGGGGAGTCGTCGAAATCTCGGCTCCTGGCAGATATTGCCCACCTGAATTCAAGGCGTGTCCTGTCGGGGGCGCGACCCGCGCGGCCGGTTGAACGGCACCGGGCTATAATCCGGGGTGGGGTTATCCGCCGAACTCAAGCACCATCTTGTAGGCGTCGGGCCGGAACAGGGCTTCGGTGAATTCGATGATCGCGCCCTGCGTGTCATAGCCTGTTCGGGTCAGGCGCAAGGCCGCAGCGGCGGGCAGGGCCTGCAGGCGGGCGGCTTCGCGCGGGGCCATGTTGACGGCTGTCACGCTTTGAACCACCCGGACGGGCAGGGTGCCGCGATCTGCCAGAACTGCGTAGACGGATTGGTCGAGGGTCGACAGATCGGGCAGGGCGCTGGTACGGAACAGGGACCGTTCCGTCGACAGGGGGCGTTCGTCGACAAGCCGCAAACGCTCAAGCCGGGCGATGCGTTCCGGTTCGGCCAACTCCAGCACCGTCATCTCCCGATAGCTGGCGCGCGTGATCTCGCGATGAAGCCAGATCGTGCGGCTCACCTGGCCCTTGTCGCGCAATTCGTCGCTCAGCGAGACGACGGGCATGATGGCGCGTTGGTTCGTCTTGGTCGCGGCGACGAAGGTTCCGGCGCCCTGACGTTGCTCGACGAGGCCCTGTTCGGCCAGCGTGGTGAGCGCCTTTCGGATGGTGACCCGGCTCATCCCGCTCAGATCCGTCAGCTGGCGTTCCGAAGGCAGCCGGTCGCCGGGCGCGAGGGCGCCTGTTTCGATCAGTCGGGCGAGGATGTCGCGGACCTCCTGATGGAGGGCCTGGTCTGGGCGCCGTGCGGCCAGAGCATCGCGAATCGTGGCCAGTTGCATGGCGGTCCTTTCCAATGCGGAAGGGATACCACTTTAATACAAGTGACGCAATGGGCCTGGATTTAGTTGCCGGCCGCGCGATGTCGACCAAAAAAGAGCGATATATTCCGACCATTTCGTTAAAAGGTATTTTAGTGGTATTGTTATATTGGAAATACCGGTTGAAATTGGTTTGCTGCTTGGTATGGTCACCTCTGCTGGGAGGGTGGCATGGCACAACTATCGCTGCGTGGTGTGCGCAAGAACTTCAAGAATGTTGAGGTTCTTCAGGGAATAGATCTCGATATCCGGGACCGCGAGCTGATCGTGTTTGTCGGGCCGTCGGGCTGTGGCAAGTCGACCTTGCTGCGCCTGATCGCTGGTCTCGACCCGATGACCGCGGGGGAATTCGTGCTGAATGGCAAGTCCATGCAGGGCGTGGCGCCGTCCAAGCGCGACATCGCGATGGTGTTCCAGTCCTACGCGCTTTACCCGCACATGAACGTCTATGACAACATGGCCTTCGGGGCGCGGCTGATGGGGCTGTCCAAGGCCGAGGTTCAGGCCCGCATCGACGAGGCCGCCGGCATGCTCCAGCTGGAGCCGCTGCTGGATCGCAAGCCGCGCGAATTGTCGGGCGGGCAGCGTCAGCGGGTCGCGATCGGCCGGGCGCTGGCGCGCAAGCCTTCGGTGTTCCTGCTGGACGAGCCGCTGTCGAACCTCGATGCGGCGCTGCGTTCGGATGTTCGGCTTGAGATTGCCAAGCTGCACCGCAAGATCGGCGCGACGATGATCTATGTCACGCATGATCAGGTGGAGGCGATGACGCTGGCCGATCGGATCGTGGTGATGCGTGGCGGCCTGATCGAACAGGTCGGCACCCCGCGGGAATTGTATGAAACGCCGGCCAATGCATTCGTCGGCACCTTTATCGGCTCTCCCCGGATGTCGCTTCTCGAGACGACCCGTGACGGGCCGCATTTCGGCATCGAGGGCAGCGGGTCGATCGCTTTGCCCGGCGCGCCGGAGACAGGGCAGAAGGTGACGCTGGGCCTGCGCCCGGACGCCATGCACCTTGGTCTCGCGGATGCGCCGGACGGGTTCGACGCCGAATTCGAATATGCGGAATACCTTGGCAACGAGGCCTATCTGTATGCCCGGCTGGGCGATGGCACGCGTGTCAGCCTGAAAGGCGACACCGCCAGTTGCGCGCATCAACCGGGCGATACCGTCCGGATCTGCCCGGACCCGGCCCAACTCCACTATTTCGATACCGAAACCGGCCGGAGTTTCCGGTCGGCATAAAACCTACCCCAACTTGTGAGGCTAACATGAAGAAAACATTCAAATTGCTGACGCTGGGCCTCGCGGCCACGGCCATTGCCGCGCCTGCCGTCGCGCAGGACCTGTCGTTCTGGAGCTGGCGCCAGGAAGATCGCGCCGTCTATGAAGACCTGATCGCCGCCTTCGAAGCCGCGAATCCGGGCATCACCGTCGAATTCGAAGCCTTCGAGGCATCGAGCTATGCCACGATCCTGTCGACCGCGCTGGCGGGCGAGTCCGGGCCGGACATGATGATGGTGCGGGCCTACGGGGCCTTCGAGGCCGTGGCCGGTGCCGATTACCTCATGCCGATCACGCAAGATGACGTGCCGGGTCTGGCGTCGATGAATGAAACCGCCCTGCTGGCGCAGACCCTGCGCGAAGATGGCGAGATCTATGGCGTGCCCTTTGCATCGCAGACGATGCTGGTGATCTACAACAAGGGCATCTACGACCAGCTGGGCCTGTCCGAGCCGGACACCTGGGATGAATTGCTGGCGAATGCGCAGGCGATCGAGGACGCGGGCATGTTCGCCTTCGCCAACGGCACGGCCACCGCCTGGCAGAACGAAACCATCGTATCGGCGCTGGGTTCTTCCACCATCGGTCAGGATTTCTTCCGGGAGGTCGTGGCGGGAACCACCGACTTCACCGATCCGCGTTTTGTCGCCGGTCTGGAAAAGGTTCAGGAGATCAGCGCCTATTTCCCGGACGGCTTCACCGGGCTTGATTATGCCTCCTCGCAGCAGCTGTTCGTCTCTGGTCTTGCGGCCATGTTCGCCGGTGGATCGTTCGAGATTGCCAACTTCCGCAATCAGAACCCCGATCTGGAGATCGGCGTCTTCGCGGCACCCGGACCTTCGGCGGATGACGCCAAATTGGTCGGTGTCTTCTTCGATGGGGGCTATGCGGGCAATGCCTCGACCGAACATGCCGAAGCGGTCAAGAAGTTCCTTGCCTATACGGCAACGACCGAATTCGGTCAGGTCTTCGCCAACGAGTTGCGCAACATCACCCCGATTCAGGGCGTGACGCTGACGGACGACCTGCTCAACGAAGTGGCTCAGCTCAACCAATCCGCGGTGCCCTACATCATGCTGACGAACTTCCGCTATGAAGAGCCGTCGGGCTCGGTGCTGCTGCAGGCCGAAGTGCAGAAGATGCTGGCCGGCGAGACAACCCCGCAGGATGCAGCGCAGGCTGTGACCGACGGGATCGCAACCTACTACGCGCCGTTCCAGGACTGATCCTGGAACCCCGGCCGGGTGTTTCGGCACCCGGCCACCGCGTCTCTCTTTTTTTCGTCGCCGGCATTCACCCCCCGGAGGTCCGCATGGACGCGCCCGACACGACTGAGGCCCCCACGCAAAAATCCAGATTGCCCCGCCTGAGGATGTCCGGGCGCGGGATGTGGATCACGTTCCTTCTTGTGCCTCCGCTGGCGGTGATGGCGCTGTTCGTGATCTATCCGATCGTCTCGGCGCTGGCCTATGCGTTCTATGACTGGCAGGGGCTGCGGCGCGGCGAGTTCGTGGGCTTTGCCAATTTCAGCAAGGTTCTGTTCGACGAGCCCTTCGCGACCACCACCTGGAATGCCTTCAAGAACAACGTGTTCGTCTTTTTCGCGCTGATGATCATCCAGAATGGTCTGGGCTTCATCCTGGCCTACGCTCTGTGGCGCGATCTGCCCGGTGCGCGGTTCCACCGAATTGCGGTCTTTCTGCCGGTCGTGCTGTCGACGGTCATCATCGGCTATGTCTGGAAGCTGTTCTTCCATCCCATCTTCGGGGCGGTGAACCAGCTGCTGCGCTCGGTGGGACTCGATGTTTTCGCGGGACCATGGCTGGGCGATCCCGACACTGCGCTGAATGCGCTGATCTTCGTGAATGCCTGGGCCTGGGTCGGGTTTCCTACGCTGGTCTTTCTGGCCGGCCTGCAGCGCATTCCCTCCGAGATTCTCGACGCGGCCCGGATGGAGACGGACTCGGAGCTGCTTCTGATCCGCAAGATCATCTGGCCGCTGATTGCGCCCTCTGCGACGGTGTGTTTCATCCTGCTCTTCATCGGCTCGTTCAACTGGTTCGAACTGCCCTACATCATGGTGGGGCTCGATGGCTCGCCCTTCGGCACGACCGATGTGCTGGGCCTGTATTTTTATCGCACCGCCTTTGGGAACCAGTCGGCAGGGATACAGGATTTCGGCATGGGTTCGGCCCTTGCGGTGCTGATGTTCCTGTTCATTGCCGTGGTTGCGACGGTCTGGACCATCTATCTGCGCCGCCGGGAGATCGAGGTGTGAGCAACACGGGCACATATGAGAAGCCGGGTCTTCTGGGGACCTTCGGGCGCGACGGGCTGATGCAGATCATCCTGATCGCCAACACGATCGTGATGCTGTTTCCGATCATCATCATGGTGATGTCCGGGTTCAAATCGAATGTCGAAATCTTTCAGAGCCCGTTTTCGATCCCGGATTTCACGGACATTTCCAATTTCGTCGCCATGGCGACGCAGACCTCCTTCCTGCGTTATCTGATGAACTCCTTCATCGTGACGGGCGCGTCGATCCTGCTGCTGCTGACGTTGGGAACGATGGCGGCCTATGCCATCGCGCGCTATGACTTCTTCGGATCGAGCTTCATCCTGCTCTTCTTCATGGCGGGGCTGATGGTGCCGCTGAAACTGGCGATCATTCCGCTGTTCATCCTGTTTCGCGATCTGGGCATCCTGAACAGCCACTGGGCGCTGATTTCCGTCTATACCGCGATGGGTCTGCCCTCGACGGTGTTCATCATGACCGGATTCATCCGGACGCTGCCCAGAGAGTTGGAGGACGCCGCGCGAATGGACGGCGCGTCCGAGCTTCGCATCATGTGGAGCGTGATGATCCCGCTGTGCCGTCCGGCACTGGTGATCGCGGGGATCTATAACCTCGTGCCGATCTGGAACGATTTCTTCTTTCCTCTGGTTTTCATTCAGGATGACGCGCTCAAGACCCTGCCGCAGGGGATGACAACCTTCATCGGCGAGTTCAGTACCAATTGGGGCGTGATGTTCGCGGGCCTGACGCTTGCGGCGGCCCCGATCACCATTCTGTACATCGTCCTGTCCAAGCAATTCATCAACGGGATGACAGCGGGGGCCGTGAAATGACGCTGATCCCGCAAGGAGGCCTTGTGGTGTCCTGCCAGGCCCGGGCCGACAACCCGCTGCATGGACCGGTCCATATGCGCGCGATGGCCCAGGCGGCAGAGCAGGCTGGGGCGGTGGCGTTGCGGGCCAATGGCCCCGAGGATATCCGCGCCATTCGGCATGACACATCCCTGCCGGTGATCGGCATCAACAAGGTCTTCGGTCAGGCCCCGGTCTACATCACGCCCGACCGTGCGGCGGCAGAGGATGTCATGGCGGCCGGGGCGCAGATCATCGGGCTGGATTGCACGGATCGGGAGCGCGGCACACCAGATCGCTGGCAGGAGGTGCTGCGCGCGATCCTCGACGCCGGCTGTGAGGCCTTTGCCGATATCTCCACCCTCGACGAGGGGCGCCGTGCGGCCGATGCCGGGGCGAGCTATGTAGCGACCACGCTGTCCGGCTATACCGATCCGGCCGCGCTGGTGCCCGATGGTCCGGATTTCGCTCTGGTGGAGGCGCTGGCGAAAGCGGTGCGGGTTCCGGTCGTGGCCGAAGGCCGGATCGCCACGCCGCAACAGGCGGCCGAGGCCCTCGATCGCGGGGCGCATGCAGTCGTGGTCGGCACGATGATCACCAATCCCCGAGCCATCGCGCAGGGGTTCGTCCGGGCAGTGGCCCGGCAAGGCAAGGGGTCCTGAACGTGTATCTTGGCATGGATATCGGGGGAACCGCATCGCGCTGGGTCGTCGTCGACGCCGCGGGCAAGATGATCGACCGGGGCTTGTGTGACGGGGCCAGCGGGCTGATCTACGATGCCCGCAGCCTCGCGCGGTTTCGCGGTGCGATGGAGGCGGTCCGGGATGCGCTTCCCGGACCAGTGAGCTTTGCCGAATTCGGCATCACCGGGGCGGGGTTCTCGCACCACCCGCAGATCGAAGCGCAGGTCACCGAAATCCTTGGCCTGCCGCCCGAGCGGTTTAGCTATGCCAGTGACACGAGCCTTGCATGGCAGGCGGTGTTTTCTGGGCGGCGCGGGCATCTGGTGTCCGCGGGCACGGGCTCAGTGGGGATGTCCTATGACCAGAACCACGAACAGGTCGTGGTGGGCGGGCGTGGCATCCTCGTCGACGATGCAGGGTCCGGCGTCTGGATCGCCTTGCAGGCCCTGAACCTTCTCTTTCGCAAGATCGACGAGGGAGAGGGGCCAAAGGGCGCGGAAATCCTGGCCTCCGCGGTGTTCGCGGCCCTTGGCGGCAACACCCATGATGCGATGCGCAACTATGTCTATGGCGGCGACCGGGGCCAGATCGGCCGCCTTGCGGTCGCTGTGGCCGAGGCCGCGCGCGAGGGCGACGCGATCGCACAGGACCTGCTGCGCCGCGCCGGGCGCGAACTTGCGCGTCTGGGCAAGACGATGCTGAAGCGTTGCGGCCCGGCCCCTGTGGCCTTTGTGGGCGGGGTGCTGGCGCTGGACCCGGTGATCCGTGCCGAGATCCTTTCGGAGCTGGAGGGCTGCGAGGTCGAGTTTCCCCGTGTGGATGCAGCCTTTCAGGCCGCTCAGATTGCGAGAGAAAAGGACAAGGTTGCCCATGATACCCACTGAGCGTGCCGCTCTTCGCTACAGGTCGGTCGAAACCTGGCCGACCCGCGATATCGTCGATGCGATGCTGGAGGCGCAGATTGCAGCCGTCTCCGCGGCACTTGGCACGGCCGAGGCGATGACCGGGGCGGTCGATGCCGCCGCCCGTCGGCTCGAGGCAGGCGGACGCCTGATCTATCTCGGGGCGGGCACGTCGGGCCGGCTCGGCGCGATCGACGCGGCAGAACTTCCGCCGACCTTCGACTGGCCCGCCGTGCGGGCGCTGAACCTGATGGCGGGCGGGCAGGGAGCCTTTGTCACCGCGGTCGAGGGGGCCGAGGATAACGGAGCCGCCGCCATCGCCGCGTTGCAGGAGTCTCAACTGGGCGCGCAGGACGTGGTGATCGGTCTGGCGGCGTCGGGGCGGACGCCCTACGTGGTTGACGGGTTGCGCCACGCGCGCGAGGTCGGCGCGCTGACAGTCGCGGTGGGCAATGCGCCCAATGGCGCGATCGGCGCCGTGGCGGAATACTATCTTGTCGCGGATACCGGCCCGGAGATCGTGGCGGGCTCGACCCGGATGAAGGCCGGGACGGCACAAAAAGCGATCCTGACCTGTTTCTCGACGGCGATCTTCGTGCGGATGGGATATGTCTACCGGGGCCGGATGGTCGAAATGCGTCCCACCAATGAAAAGCTGCAGGGCCGTGCGGTGGCGATGGTGGCGGAACTGGCCGATGTGTCCCTCGAGGAGGCCGACGCGGCCCTTGCTCAGGCCAGTGGCTCCATCAAGACCGCTGTCGTCATGTTGATCCGTAAGCTGACCACCGCCGAGGCAAAGGCCTGCCTCGAACGCGCGAACGGCAGGCTGCACCTCGTGCTGCAAGAGGCGCCCGGGCCCTGAACATCAGTAAGCCCCGGCGAGAGAGGGGCGTAGCAACGCCAAAACCTCAGCGGGAAGCTGTGCCGTTGCGGGGCGTGGCAAGCTGTCCGCCGGTCATGGGGGCGGGGACACCCGTCGTTCCCGGGTAGCTTATCGGTCGGCCCAGCAAACGGCGCGCGGCAAGGAATGCAAAACCCTCCGCTTCCACCGCGTCACCCCGCAAGCCGTGGATGTCTGCATCCTCGACCCCGACGCCGGCGCGCTGCGCAATGGCCTTCATCAAAGTCGGGTTGCGGCGCCCGCCGCCTGCCACGATCAGCTTGGTCGGCCGGACCGGAAGCAGATCGAGCCCTTTGCCAACGGCCGCGGCGCTGAAGGCGGTTAGCAGTGCTGCCCCATCCTCGGGCGACAGGCCCCGGGCCATGTCGGCCGTGAAATCGAACCGGTCGAGCGATTTCGGGTAAGGCGCGGACAGGTAGGGATGCTCCAGAAGGGGCGCCAGCCGGCTTTCATCCACATGCCCCGTTGCCGCCAATGCGCCGTCGCGGTCCATCTCGTCCAGACCAAGAGACTTCATCCAGTCGTTGATCGGTGCGTTCGCAGGCCCGGTATCGAAGGCGACAAGCTGACCATCCTCGCTTTGCCAGCTGAGATTTGCCACACCGCCCAGATTCAGAATTGCCGTATCCGCGCCGGCCCCGGCCCGCGCGAGCAGCGCGGCGTGATAGGTTGCACACAAGGGGGCGCCCTGTCCGCCGGCTTCGACGTCGGCGGTCCGCAGATCATAGACCACGGGGATGCCAAGCCTGTCGGCCATGAGCTGCCCGTCCCCAAGCTGGCGGGTCTTGCCCCTCCGGGCGGCCGTCGGGGCCCGGTGCAGAACCGTCTGGCCATGAAAGCCAACGGCGGCAATGTCCGTCAGGGGCAGCCGTGCGGCTTGCGCGACGTCGGCCACGGCCTCTGCCTGCGCCACGGTCAGGGCGTGTTCGGCGCGCGTGAATACCTCGGGCTCCGCGCCCTCGAAATTCCATGTACGGGCGGCGGCCAGCGTCTCTTCCAGCAGGTCGCGGATGTTCTGCGGGTAGGGCACCAGATCATAATGCCCGAATTCGGCGATGCTGTCCCCATCCGTGCGCACAAGCGCCACGTCGATCTGCCCGTCCAGTACCGTTCCGGTCATCAGACCGGCGAACCATTTCGCCGTCATCGGGATCTCCATTGTTCCGAGTTGATTGCATCCCCGACGGCGCGGCGCAGGTCGGCGATGCCGCTGTGTGTATGGCGCGAGGGGTGGACGCGGTTGGTCAGCAAGGACCACGCCAGTCCCCGGTCGAAATCGACCCAGAGCCCGGTCCCGGTAAAGCCCGTATGGCCGATCACGCTGCCGTTGCAGTGATCGCCTCCGCTCCAGCCCGGGTGACTGCGCTCCCAGCCGTGGGTGCGTGTGTCGCTCAGCGCGGTGCGCATGAGCGCCACCGTTTCAGTCGCGAGGCCTCGGCCCGTCAAGACATCCTGCGCGACGTCGAGAATGTCCTGCATCCGGCCAAAAAGCCCTGCATGACCGGCGCCCCCGAGGGCGAAGGCGTTTTCATCATGCACCGCACCGCGCATCACGCGGCCACGCCATGTGCAGTTTTCGGTCGCCGCACAGGCCTCTGGGGGCGGCGCGAAACGGAACCCCCAGCCCGGGTCCATCGCAGACACCTCCTTGCCGCGCAGGCGTTCCAGCGCGAGGCCCAGTAGGATGAAGTTGATGTCCGAATAGACGCTTGGGCCCCGTGGCCACACGCGTTGTAGGATGAAGGCGCGCAGTGTCGGGCGATCCTGCCCATAGGTGTAAAGCGGCTCGACGGCCGGGAAAGCTGTCTGATGCCCGAGGCATTGGCGAAAGGTGACCTGACGCTCCCAGCAGCCGGTGTCATACTGGCGAAAGTCGGGCAGGAGCGTCGTGAGCGGCGCATCGAGGTCGATGGTGCCCTGCGCGGCTTCCTCGAGGATCTGAACCGTTGTGAACAGTACCTTGGTCAGCGACGCGAGGTCGAACCACGTGTCTTCATGCATCGGCGCGCGGTCGGGGCGGATCTGTGCCGCTCCACCGTGCAGAACCGCACGCTGCCCGTCGGCACGCAGCACGCCCAGAACCGCGCCCGGAATGGCGCCGGTCTCGATGGCCGCGGCGACGGGCGCGAAGGCCCGTTCTGTCAGGTCGTGTACAGATGACATGCGGTTTCCGACCCGGCCGGTGCGCCGTTGCCTGCCCCCAGTTCGGGCCGGGTTCTCCTGCAGATTTCCATGACTTTCGGGCAGCGGCCGTGAAACGCGCAGCCTTGGGGCGGGTTGGCCGGATCCGGCGGCTCTCCCGTGACGATGGGCCGTGCGGCATGGCGGTCGCCGCCGATTTTGGGCACCGCCGCCAAAAGCGCCTGCGTGTAGGGGTGCCGTGGATCGGTCATGATCTGCGCGGCCGGCCCGATTTCCACGAGGCGCCCCAGATACATCACGGCGATCCTGTCACTGACGTGACGGATCACCGACAGATCGTGGCTGATGAAGATGATCGACAATCCCAGCTTTTCGCGCAGCTCAGCGATCAGGTTGAGGATCTGCGACTGGATCGAGACGTCGAGCGCCGAGACGGATTCATCGGCGACGATCAGTTTCGGATTGAGTGCGAGGGCCCGCGCAATGGCGATGCGTTGTCGTTGACCGCCGGAGAATTCATGCGGGTAGCGATCGACGGCTTCGGCGGGCAGCCCGACCAGATCAAGCAACTCTTTCACCCGCGCAAGGCGCTCGGGCCTGGTGCCGATCCTGTGAACGATCAGCGGCTCCGCGATCACATGGCCCACCTTGTGGCGCGGATTGAGGGAGCCGAACGGGTCCTGAAAGATGATCTGGATGTCGCGCCGGCTGTGCTTGAGTTCGGCCTTCCGGGCCTTCGCTAGATCGAGGCCGCCGAAGGCGACTTCGCCCGCATCCGGCTCGATCAGCCGCACGATGGAATGGCCCAGTGTGGATTTGCCGCAACCGCTCTCGCCCACAACGCCAAGGACCTCGCCTTCTTCCATGGAAAAGGACACATCGCTGACGGCCTGAACGCGCGTACCGTTCGGGCCGGGAAATGTCTTTGTCAGATGTCTGACGTCGATCAGGCTCATGTGACGGGGTTCCAGCAGGCGGTCTTGTGAGTGTCGCCCTCGAGCGGCGGGATGTCCTGCGCGCATCGCGCCGTCGCCGCAGCACAGCGGGGATGAAACGCGCAGCCCGACGGCCGATTTGCCGGCTGAGGCACGGTTCCCGCGATCGCGGGGAGCCGGTCACCCGGCGCGTTGGTCGAGGGGATCGTCCGCATCAGCGCCTCGGTATAGCGATGGCGCGGGTTGGCGAACAACTCATCGGCCGCCGCGTATTCCACGATGCGGCCCAGATACATGACGGCCACGCGGTCGCAATGCTGCGACACCACGCCAAGGTCATGGGTGATCAGCAGGACCGCCATGGCGGTTTCTTGTCTCAAACGGTCGATCAGATCGAGGATTTGCGCCTGAATGGTCACGTCGAGCGCCGTGGTCGGTTCGTCCGCGATCAGGAGTTTGGGCTCGCAGGCAAGTGCGATCGCGATCATCACCCGCTGGCGCTGACCGCCTGACAATTGGTGCGGATATCTGCGCAGCGTCGTGGCGGGGGACGGGATGCCGACGCGGGCCAGCAACTGCTCTGCCTGCTGATCCGCCTGCCGCTTGCTGACATCGCGGTGGAGCCGGATCATCTCGCGGATCTGCTGCCCGATGGTGAACACCGGATTGAGAGAGGTCATCGGCTCCTGAAAGATCATGGCGATCTCTTCGCCGCGAAGCGCGCGCAGGTCCGTCTCGTTCATCGATGTCAGCTCGTGGCCGTCAAACCGAATGCTGCCGCTTGCGATCTTCATCGGGGGCTCGGCCAGAAGGCGCATGACCGACAGCGCCGTCACGGATTTGCCGGACCCGGACTCGCCCACGAGGCCCACCATTTCACCCGCTCTGATATCAAGGGAGACAGCCTCGATGATCGGGACTTTGCCGACATGGATACTCAGGTTTTCCAAACCCAGAAGTGCCTCGTTCTGCACCCTGTCGTCCTTCCTGGTCGCTATGAAAGCAGCCTGTCGTGATCACCAGCGAGCCCTATGACCCACCGCTGATCTAGAATACCAAAGTAAAACCAAATCAACAAGAGAATGACCTTGGATTATTTTGGTATCATGCTAGGCTTTTCAGGGAAAATCCATCGCGGCCGCCTTGCGGGCAGTCTGCCCCGCGTTTCAGTTCAGGGCCGGAAAAGGAGGGAATATGCGAATTAAGACACTTGGTGCCGCGTTACTGGCATCCACCTGCCTGTTTTCCGCGGCGCAAGCCGCGACGCTCGACGTGGCAGTCGATTCTTCGCCCGCGGGTCTTGATCCACATCTGGTGACGGCCTTTTCCTCGGTCGTGGTGATCGGTGACACGATCTATGAAGGTCTGACAACCATCGCAGAGGATCTTTCGGTGCAGCCGGGCCTCGCGAAGTCTTGGGAAATTTCCGAAGACGGTCTGACCTATACCTTCAGTCTGCACGAGAACGTCACGTTCCACGACGGCTCCGCGATGACCGCAGAGGACGTTGCAGCCTCGATGCGCCGTGTTCTGAACGAGGAAATGGGCTCGCCTCTTGCCAGCCGGATTTCCCCGATCACCGAGATCACCATCGTCGATGACACGACCATCGCCCTGACGCTCGATGCGCCGTTCGCGCCGATCCTGACCTCGCTCGCCGGGATCGCAATCGTTCCGTCCGAAGCGGAAATGGATACCGAGGCCCTGCAGCAGGTCCCGGTCGGCACCGGGCCGTTCATGTTCTCGGAATGGGTGCCGAATTCCTACATCAGCCTGACCGCGTTCGATGGCTACCGGGACGCCGAGTTGCCCAAACTGGACGAGGTGAAGTTCCATATCGTGCCAGAAGCGGCCACCCGTCAGGTGGGCCTTGCCTCTGGCCAGTATGACCTTCTGCCCGGCGTCGATCCGGCAACCGCGCTTCAGCTTCAGGCCTCCCCCGGTGTGACGGTGCTTGAAACCCGGGATCTGTCCTACACGCTGATCGGTATCAACACGAGCCGTCCGCCATTTGACAATGCAGTTGTGCGCCGGGCGTTGAACATGGCCGTGAACCGCGACGAGATCATCGCCGCGGCCCTGTTCGGCAATGGCGTGGCTGCCGGCCCGCTGAGCCCGGCCCTTCAGGCCTGGGCGCTCGATCCGGCCACCTTCGATTGCTACAGCGGTGATGCGGCTTCTGCCGCGGCTCTTCTGGCCGAGGCCGGCGTCGAGACCCCAATCCAGGCAGAGCTTCTCGTGCTGCCGCGGCAGGATGCCAAGGACATTGCGCAAGTCGTGCAACAGCAGGCCAGAGCCGCCGGATTCGAGATCGAGCTGGTCAACAAGGAGATCGGGGCCTTTGTGCAGGACTGGCGCAACTCTGATTTCGATCTGTTCGCCTCGGCCAATGGCGGCAACCCCGATCCCGACGGGTATTTCTACCGGACCTTCTACGGCGGAGGCTCGACCAACGTGTTCATGTATGACGATGCCGAGGTCAACAGCCTGCTGGACGAGGGCCGGACCTCGACGGACATGGCAACACGTCAGGCGGCCTATAACGCCGTGCAGACGAAACTGGCCTGCGAGGGGCCGATCGTCCACGTGGCCTACGGGTCGCTGTCGACGGCCATCAATGACAACGTGTCGGGGTTCGTGATCAACCCCAATCGCCGCCTCTCCAGCCTGAAATCGGTTGAAGTGAGCGAGTAAGCCCACCACGCCCGGCGCATCCGGTTCTTGCCGGGTGCGCCGGTCTTTTGTCTGCCAAGGTCCAGAGCATGAACCGGATACTTCCGATGCGGTTTCTCGCGGGGCGACTTCTCGACCTCGTGCTCGTGCTGTTCGGCGTATCGGTCATCGTCTTTCTGATGATCCGCCTCATCCCCGGCGACGCCGTGGCGATCATGCTGGGCGCCAATACCGAGATCACGCCGGAGCGGATTGCCGAACTGGAAAGCCGTCTCGGCCTCGATCAGCCCATTGTCGTGCAATATTTCGACTGGATCAGCGGGATATTTCGCGGCGATCTGGGCACGTCGATCTGGACCGGTCGCCCGGTGGCGCAGGAGATTGCGGCCAATATCTGGCCGACGCTTCAGCTGACATTTCTTTCGGTGCTGGTGGGGGCGGGCCTGGCGATCCCGATCGGCTGCTTCATGGCCGAAGCGCGCGGCAAGACCGCCGAGGTTCTGGTGCGCGTGGGTGCGATTGCCGGGTTGACTATTCCCTCGTTCTGGCTGGGCATCGTGTCGATTTTTCTGGTGGCCAAACTGATGCCCGGCTCTGCCATGCTGGGCTATGTCCCTTTTGGCGAGGATCCCTTGGGCAACCTGCAGCGCATGATCTTGCCGGTCTTTGCCCTGTCGCTGCCGATGCTGGCGAACCTGTCGCGTCTTGTCCGCTCGGCCATGCTGGATGCCCTTGGGCAGGATTACATCCGCACCGCGAAATCCAAGGGCGCGGGCCGGACGCGCGTGGTCTATGTGCATGCGCTCAGGAACGCGCTCATTCCCTTTATCACCTCGGTCGGCGTGGCCACCGGCTACCTGCTGGGGGGCGCCATCGTGATCGAACAGGTCTTTGCGATCCCCGGCCTCGGGCAGCTTGTTCTGGGCGCGATTTCCGAGCGCAACTACCCTTTGGTCCAAAGCGCGATACTGGTTCTGACTTTCGCCTTCGTTCTGGTGAATTTCCTGGTCGACATCCTGTATGCGGCCATTGATCCGCGGGTGTCACAGCGATGATGGCCGCCTTGAGACGGGACAAGCTGCTGTCCTTCGCGCTGATCTTCGTGATCCTTCAGCTGCTGCTGGCGATCTTTGCGCCGATCGTCGCGGGCGATCCGATCGAGCAGGTGATCATGTCCCGGATGCAGGGGCCGTCGCTGGAAAATCCCCTTGGCACCGATCAACTGGGTCGTGACGTCTTTGCACGGATCCTCTTTGGCTATCGCACCTCACTGCTGACCTGCGGCGTGGCCGTGGTGCTGGCGCTGATCGTGGGCGGCTCTCTGGGGATGCTGGCGGCCTTCTATCGGGGCTGGTTTGACCGCATCGTGATGCGGATCATGGATGTGCTCTTTGCGTTCCCGATCATTCTTCTAGCCATCGGGATCATCGCGGTGCTCGGGCCGAATGCCCTGAGCGCCTCGATCGCGATCGGGGTGGTTTACGTGCCGATCTTCGCCCGCCTTCTGCGGGGCCCGTCGCTGGTGATCTGCGAAAGCGAATATGTGCAGGGCGCGCGCGCGATTGGCGCGTCGGACAGCCGTATCGTCTTCACCCATCTGCTGCCCAACCTGTCGTCGCTTATCCTCGTGCAGGCCAGCCTGCTCTTGTCGGCCGCCATACTTGTCGAGGCGTCGTTGTCATTTCTGGGGCTGGGCGCGCAGCCGCCCACGCCGTCTTTGGGGCAGATGCTGTCGGAAGGCCGCAATTTTCTGCTCCTCAACCCGTGGCCCGCGGTCTTCTCGGGCTTTGCGATCCTGTTCCTGTCGTTCGGTTTCAATCTGTTGGGCGATGCCCTGCGCGACACGCTCGATCCGCGTCTTCGCAACAGCACCGATTGAGATTTGTGCCGGGCCGTTTCGCCCAGGCCCGGGCGCAGATTGACGAAATACCAAATAGATACCATTATTTCGGGCACCCACCGACCTCCGGTTCGGCGGTTCAAAATGGTATTGTGTGTCGGGGTGGCGCGACACAAGCCGGAAACTGATCGCAGATCCTCAGGGGCAGAGAGGCACATTCGATGAATTTCAACGAGATATTCGCGCCGGAGCTTTGGCTGTCCGAGGCGGGTGGCCCCCGATACATCCAGCTCAAGCGACATCTGCAGAGTGCGATTGAAAGCCAGCAATTGCCCCCGGGAACACCGCTTCCGCCAGAGCGTGAAGTGGCGCGGATGACGGGATTGTCCCGTGTGACGATCCGCAAGGCCGTCGCGCCGCTCGTTGAAATCGGCCTGATCGAGCAGAAGCAGGGGTCAGGAACGGCGGTCGCAGCGCCGATCACCCGGGTCGAACAATCGCTGTCGCGACTGACCTCCTTTACCGAGGACATGGCCCGACGGGGCATGAAGGTGACATCGACCTTTCTGTCGCGTGGGATTTTCCTGCCGTCACCGGAAGAGATCATGACGCTTGGCCTGAGCGCGCGGGATTCGGTCGCACGGCTGGAGCGGCTGCGCCTTGCCAATGGGACACCCGTGGCGATCGAACGGGCATCGTTGCCGACCGACGTGCTCCCTAATCCGCTTGAGGTTGAGGAGTCGCTTTACGAACTTCTCAAGAAGACGGGCAACAAGCCCGTGCGCGCGGTTCAGCATATCATCGCGACGAACCTGCTTGCACCCGACGCGGCGCTTCTCGACGTCGACGAAGGCATCGCGGCCCTGCAAATCTCGCGCGTGTCCTACCTGCCAAGCGGCAAGATCGCCGAGTTCACCCGCTCGCTTTATCGCGGGGATGCTTATGACTTCGTGGCGGAACTTCAAATCGCGGAGAGCGGATAGCCGCAGCCGATTTGCCCCCCGCCATTTCTTCAGGAGTTGGTCCGTGCGCTCGTGCGGGAGCATGTGGAACACGCAGTCGAAGCTCAAACGCGGACGCGCGTAGTGTTTGCGGCATTGTCACGGGACATCGGACAACAGCGACAGCAAGTCCTGGGCCTCCAGGTCCTCGCTTAACCGGCCTTGTCCCATGCGGTCTCGAGCCGCGCGAAATCGTCCTCGTCCAATGCGTCGTTCAAATGGCGGAAGTCTTCGTGAACCGAGATTGTGTGCAGCGGGTAGAGCACGTCCGGATCGTGAACCATGATACCGGCGATTTCGAACGCCATCGGATGCTTGTCAGCGTCGTCCTCATCTACACCTTCGCAAATGAATGTGACCTCATCGCTGATCGGACGATCGGGAAACGGCGATGGAAAGCTGATCAGCAGCAGATCGCGGTCCATTCCGAAGTAATGGGACCGGCCGACATCAAGGAGAAGGTCATCCTTTTCAGAGATCAGGCGCCCGATGCTCCGGGTGGCATTGTAGGCGACCCCCCTCAGCACATGCCGCCGACCGGGAGGCGGCGCCGGAACGGTTATGCTCTGCCCGGCCCCGATCTGTAGAAGTTGCAGCCGCAAAAGCCTGTTGGATCGCTCGACCGTGGAGAGACCCTTCGTGATCAGGGCCCCGGCCGGGATGAACCCGACACGACCGTAGACAGCATCCGTCTGCCGTCCCACCCGGTCGATCGCCCCCGCGCGTCTGCATCGCTCAAGCAGTCTGACGGCGCATTGGCCGATCTCGAACGCAACAGGCCGTTTCAGGTGAGCCTCGTCGAGGAACAAGTCCTCGACGGGCCGGCCAAGACGTCGGGCAAGGGTCTCGATCAGCGATTGCGCATCCAGCATCGGCACGCCACGCGAGACGAATTCCGCCTCGAGCATAGCCGGGACGGGCATGTCCTGACCAACGGCGGGACGTGTCGGAAGGTTGACGAGAACGGGCAGGCAGCCCTGACGGACCGCAAAGTCGATCAGCGCCGCCATGTGCCGAAAGACATTCTCGATCGTTTCGAGACCATTCGAAACGAGGAAGGCTTCGTTCACGCAGTAATCGATCAACAGATACTGGTAATTCGTCAGGTTCAGGTTCGGCATATGTGCCGGAATCGCGACGGACCCCGAGGCACCCGTGGATTTGTTCAGAAACAGACCCACGTCCGGATGGGTCCCGATCCCCGCGGAAAATCCATTCCCGAGGATCGAATTCGACGTGCCTGTCAGCGCCACGTGCAGCGTGCGACCATCCTCGAGCCGCCGAATGTTGCTGGGGATTGTCAGGCCGTTCGCGGATGTTGAGCCGTGTTCGCCGGGCCTTGACCCACCGTTATCCGACCGGTCCGGAAACTGGGTCATCCAAGTCACGAAACGGGCCTCCCCAAAGACGGTCTGACGGTCAGGACTGATACAGCCATCGTCTTGAGCCAACAAGAGAGGCGGCATGAGACCCGGCCCGAGACCGTTCGCGGTGACACCGTCAACCCTGAGACAACAGTTGAGAACGGGCAAAGGGATGCGATTGCAGGCGTTGCCTCATCCGTCTTTGCCGATATGTCCTGCATCAAGGTGATGGCCATCCGTCCTCGTTTGACGCTAACGTGATCCCGACATCTCGGGATAGTCACGATGGGAGCCTTCATGATCCGTCCACTCTTCCTCGCTATTGCCCTGGCCGCCTGTGCCGGGCCACCGACCCCGCGCGAAATCTACGTGGCCGAATATGTCGGCTCTTACGGCCAGACAAACCTCTGTCTGGGCGAGGAGGTCAATCTCGATCTCACGCCGACATCCGTGATCTTTCGCGAGACCGCCTGCGAGATCGGGGCCGTCACACCGGCGCGTTTCGGTCTGACGCTCGATCTGGTCGAATGTCGTGCGGGCTCTGTCGCGATTCCCAATTTCGACGTGACCGTCGCACAGACAAGCGCGGGCCTGAGCTATGCCAGCCCCACGGAGAACCTGCTCCTCGACGAATGCACGGATCGTTAGCGTCCGGCGCCGGGGCCGTGTGACCCTCGGATATGAAACATGGCGCCCGGTCGCTGGTCTGGCGTCAGACCTTGGTAGCCGCGATCCCGTGCGGGCCTGATCCGAGGCCTTGGCCCGATCCGGACCCCGCGCCGTAGTGGCCGCGGGATCATCCGCATGACTTGCGACAAATCAAGGAAAGTGCCCGTCATGTGCCGCGACACTGCAACCGGCGACGGCGGGACACTCGTTTCATCCCGTCGCGCTCTGAAGAGGGTCCGTTGAAACATCACCGCGGGATCATTGCGACACTTGTGGCAGCGCTTGGCCTGTCGAACCCGCTTTGGGCTCAGGGCGAGGCAGGCTCTCAGCCGACCTCGCCAGAGATGTGCCTGATCACTCCCGATCCCGGCTGCATGAACAGTCAGGTCATTCCCGACGCATTGGCACAGGACAGCCCCGGCGTCCGATTGCAGGAGATGGCGGAGGCGCTGTTGGAGCGGGGCGAACAGGCCTATGCCCGGCAGCTGCTCGAGGCCGCGATCGAGATCGGGTTCGACGGGTTCAGCACCACGACCGGCTTTGGCACAAACAGCGATCTGTGGACGGTTTCGCGGATTGGTCGTTTTCTGGATCTTCTGGAACAGAACGGGTTTGCCGATCTCCAACGCGCGACAATCGACATGCTGGACGGCTTCGTTGAGGGTCATCCGGAATCGAATGCGCGCGAGGATGCCCTCTACCAGATGTTCTCCGCCTTCCTTGATCTTGGCGCCCATGACGACGCGCTTTCCACCGCTGACCGGATGGCCAGCAAATGGCGGAGGTATGGGGACGTCGCCGTCGCCTATGCCGAAGCAGGACGAACGGACGACGCGCTTGCCCTGTCGGATGCGATTGGCAACAGCGCCCTGAGATTGGAGGCGAAGGCCCGGGTTTCGCAGACCCTGGCGGAACGGGGCCAGATCGAACTGGCGATCGAGGTCCTGCCGTCCGGGGCTCCCGGTATCGAAGTCACGAATGCGCACAAGGCGATTGCATCGGCGCTTGTGCTTGCCGGTCGGACCGATGAGGCCATCGCCTATGCGGACGCGCTGCGCGGACCGTTCCGTCGGTCCTATGTGCAGGACAGCACGGCCGGGGCTTTGGCGGCCATCGGCGAGTTCGGGTTGGCATTGGCGCTGGCGGACCGCATTTCCTTGGGTCAGCAACGCGCACAAGCGCTCGCATCGGTTGGAGAGATCCTTGTGGCGCAAGGTGAGGTGGACCGCGCCCGCGACATTCTTGCACGGTTCCCAAGCGTCTCGATCTGGAAGGATCCGGTCGATGAATCGATCGATGAGGCACGAACACGGCTGGAACAGGCGATAGACGCGGCGGTTAGTCGTTAGGCAAGCCCCGTCGGCTATGACGACAGCGCTGTCCTGTCACTGCCGGAGGGCCTAGCTGCCCGATGCCCGGCTTTCGCGCATCTCCATGATCTCCCGGGGCGCAGGCGCGCGCCAGACGGACTGGTAGCCGCCGAGAATTCCGGCGGGCGTGATCGGGATGCCGGGCAGGGCGATCCACGCCGGGGTCTGGCGCCCCAGAAGCGACAGGATCGTGACCTGCGCCATGGCGACGCCCTGCGAAAACGGGTTCTGCGCAGCTACCCCCTTGAGGATCGTGCCATCGGCAAGGCGCGGGGCGACCTTCTCGCCCAGATCGACGGTCGTCACCGCCATTCTGGCGCCCAACTCTTCAAGCTGTTCGAGGACGGGAACCGCCGGTTCGTCCCAGACCACGAAAAGGCCGTCGAGAGCGGAGTGTTCCTCGAGGAAGGAGCGGGCGGTTTCACCGGCGAGGTGGGGCGCGCCGAAACCTGCAGTATGCAGCGTCACATCGGGGCGTTGCGTGGTCATCCACTTGGTGAACGCGATCTCGCGCTGGTTCGTGGCGAAGAAGTCCACGTCATAGCTCAGCACGCCGACCGAGGCGCCCTGCGGCAGATGTTCGGCCATGAGTTCGGCCGCGGTGCGGCCCAGCCCGAAATTGTCCGCCGACACGAGCGAGACGTAATCCTTTCCCGGAAGAAGCCCTGTCGGCGCGTTGTCGAGCAGCAGAAGCTTTATCCCCGCGCGCGCCACGCGAAGATGCGCCTCGGCCACCGCGGTGTTGTCGACGGGCAGCGAGATGATGGCGTCGGGGCGTTCAGCGATCAACCGGTCGAGCGCCGCGATCTGCCTGTCGGGATCGAATTCGCAATCGATGACGTCCAGCAGCGGGATCGACACATCGCCCAGCGTGCCCGCGATCGCGGCAAGGTGCTGTTCCGACCAGTTGCCGGACAGGGTGTGCAGGACAACGGCCACCCGGAATCCGCCTGCGCGGGCCGCCGCCGCGTCGCTTGCCGTGATCACGAGGCGGCGCGGATCCGAAGCCCGTTCGCCATGGGGCCCGAGGCCCGAGATGGTATGGCTCGCCGCTGGGGCGGGGGTCGTCGTGCGCATGATGAATTCGGCCCTTTTCGTGATCTAGAGGGATGGCGCGGGGGGCGTCGGCGGGGCGGGCGTGGTGGTCAGCCGATCTGCGGCCGCGTCGCGCGCGGCACGGAACCCGGGGTGGGTTTGCGGCACGCCCTGCACGATCCAGCCCCGCATCAGGTCGGGATCGAACAGCGCCTCTGTCACAACGGTGGCGGCGCCCACCAATGCGGCCGAACTTCCCATCTGGGAACTGATGATGCGCAGGTCGCGGGTCACCAGCGGGTGGCTCTCGCGGTAGACGACCTCGCGCACGGCGGCGAGCAGGGTGTCGTTGGTCATGGCGACGCTGCCCCCAAGAACGATGATCTCGGGGTTCAGCATGGTGGCAAGATAGGCGACGGAATGGCCGATCATGCGGCCACTGCGCGACAGGATGTCCATGCTGGCCGGGTCGCCGGCCTGTGCCGCCTGACCCACATCGAAGGGTGTCAATTCGCCCATCCGCGCGAGGATATCGGCCAGATAACTGCTGCTGCCGTCCTGCGCGGCGGCAAGGCCTTCGCGCTGGATCATGTCGGCCCCGGCCATCGCCTCGAGCGGGCCGGTGCGGCCGGCGTCGGTGACGGGCAGTTGCCCGATCAGGCCCGCGGCGCCCTTTGTGCCGCGAAACAGCTGCCCGCCGACGGCCAGCCCCGCGCCGATCCGCTTGCCGACCTTCACGAACAGCATCGTGTCGACATCGGTCGCGGCCCCGGCGCTCAGCTCGCCCATCGTCATCGTCTCGACGCTGCTGCGGATCCACACCGGGGCGTCGAACCGGCCGATCAGCGTCTCGACCACGGGGATGTGTTCCCAGCCGGGCAGGAAGGAGGGGGTGGCGCTCAGAAACGTCTCGGACGATGGGGTCAGGACGGGGGCGGGCACCGACAGGCCGATGCCCCAGAGTGTGCCTGCGTCGGTGTGGCGGGCAAGGATCCAGTCGAACAGCTTGACCAGCCTGTCGAGGATGCCGCGTGGGTCGAGCGACAGCTCCATCGCCTCGTGATGTTCTGTCAGAAGGCGGCCCGACAGGTCGGCCAGACCGATACTCAGCGAATTCTGATCGAGCGAGGCCACCAGGATACAGCCCGCATTGCGGTGAAAGGTGACCAGCTTGGGTGCGCGGCCGCCAGTGGCGATGCCGGTCTTCGTCTCGTCCACCAGATCGAGTTCCGCCAGCGTCGCAAGCCGGTCGGCCACGACGGCACGGCCCAGTTCGCAGGTCCGCTCGATCTCCTGGCGCGTGTCGGCAGTGCCTTTGCGCACGAGGTTGAGGATGGTGATCAGGCTTCGGCTGGGCGTCTCGCTGTTGCGTTTGCGGCCCCGACCGTTCGGGCGCGACGTATCAGGCATCGGCACCCCTCCGGGCTGAATGGGGGGCATCGTGATTCTGTGGTGCGCGGACCGTTCTCATCGGTGGATGACCTTCTGAAGGCTCTTCAAGTGCATAACATGGGCTTCATAAACCCTTCAATACATTACTTTTGCCGAAAAACAGCAAAAGAAATATCGCTTATGCAGATTTAATATTGACTTGAGCGGGATGTGCGCAGAGTTTGACCGACATCAGGTGAGGCACGGAACGAACGGCCCACCAATGAAGCGAGGAGGGATCACGTCATGGATGCAAAACTGGCCTATCACGCCAATTGCTGGGGCCCGCTCGGCGGGCATCCGGTCGGGGTGACGTCGATCGGCAATCTGACCTACATGACCTTTGCCGACATGGCGCAGGCATTCAGCGATATCGCCGCGGCGGGCTACAAGGGCGTCGAGATTTTCGACGGAAACCTGCTGGAATATGCGGATCGCAAGGATGAGCTGAAGGCGCTTCTTCAGCGGACGGGCCTTGATCTGCTGGCGGTCTATTCGGGCGCCAACCTGATCTTCCCGGACGTGGCGGCCGAGGAATTCGAAAAGATCCGGCGCGTGGCCGATCTGGCCGCCGAATTCGGCACGACCCATCTGGTCGTCGGTGGCGGCGCCAAGCGGCTTGCCGGCGCAGAGCCGGGCGATCGCGCCGCGACGGGCGCCGGGCTCGAGACCTGCCGCGAGATCGCGGAAGGCGCGGGGCTCCGAGCGCATTACCATCCGCATCTGACCACGCTGGCCGAGGCGCCGGACGAGATCGCCGAGATCTTTGCCCATACTGGCATCGATTTCTGCCCCGATACCGCACACCTCGCCGCCGGCGGCTGCGATGTGCCCGCGCTGATCCGCCAATGGGCCGACCGCATCAGCTATGTCCACCTCAAGGGTCTGCAATCCGATCCTTTCGGATTTACGCCGCTAGGGCAGGGCGATCTGGACATGACGGCGATCATGACCGCGCTGTCGGAGACCGGCTTCGACGGCTGGATCACCACAGAACTCGACGCCTGGCCCGATCCGACCGAAGGCGCGAAGCAAAGCTACCAATGGCTCACGGCCGCGATGGCCGCTGCCTGAACTCAACAACAATCATCACATTCGGGAGGAGACCGAGATGAGCTTTTTGAAACTTTCCAGCGTTGCGGCGATCGCATTGGGCGCCAGCCTTGGGGCGACGCAGCTGTCTGCGCAATCGGCGGCCGAGGCGCTTGCGCAACTGGCAGACCAGGTTCTGTCGACAGGTCCCAACGGGGAGACGCCGACGGCGGCCTCCGAGATCATGCTCAGCGATGAGGACCTGGCGACGATCCGCGCGATGAACGCCACCGCCGCCATCGTGCTGCATTACGGCGGCAACGACTGGAGCCAGGCGCAGGTCAACGGTCTGCGTCACCAGTTCGAGATCATGGGCATCGAGGTGATCGCGGTCACCGATGCCGGGTTCTCGGCGGCCAAGCAGGTCTCGGATATCGAGACGATCCTTGCCCAGAACCCCTCGATCATCGTGTCGATCCCGACCGATCCGGTCGCGACGGCCAGCGCCTACCGGCTTGCTGCCGAACGCGGTGTCGAGATGGTGTTCATGGACAACGTGCCTGCCGGTCTGACGGCGGGAGAGGATTACGTCTCCGTCGTGTCTGCGGACAATTACGGCAACGGCGTCGCCTCGGCCCACCTGATGGCGCAGGCCCTTGGCGAAGAGGGCGGGGAAATCGGGATCGTCTATCACGCCGCGGATTTCTTTGTGACGCGCCAGCGCTATGACGCGTTCCGGGCAACCATCGAAGAGACCTATCCCGAGATCGAGATCGTGGCCGAACAGGGCATCGGCGGTCCGGACTTCACGGGTGACGCCGAACGTGCGGCCAGTGCCATGATGATCTCCAACCGTGGGATCGACGGGATCTGGGCGGTCTGGGACGTGCCGGCCGAGGGCGTGATCGCGGCGGCTCGTGCCGCGGGCCGGGATGATCTGATCATCACGACGATTGATCTGGGCGAGAACGTCGCGATCGATATGGCGCGCGGCGGCTATATCCATGGTCTGGGGGCACAGCGCCCGTTCGATCAGGGCGTGACCGAGGCCATGCTGGCGGGCTACGGCCTGCTGGATCGCGAGGCACCGGCCTACGTCGCGCTCCCGGCGCTGCCGGTGGTGCAGGACAACCTGCTCGACGCCTGGCAAACGGTCTATTCGACCGACGCTCCCGACACCGTTGTGGGCAGCATGCAGTAAGCCTGCAGCCGGCGGCTGGCCGTCCCTCCCTCGGCCAGCCGCCAAATTTCCCTGATTTTCCGAACCGCGTGCTGTGCCCCGGCGGGGCGCAAACGCCCGAATTGCGAGCGATGCAATGAAAAAGATGAATGTAGCGATGATCGGTGGCGGCTTCATGGGCAAGGCCCACGCCATGGCCTATGCGGCGATGCCGATGTTCTTCTGGCCGGCCCCGGCGATCCCGGTCCGCAAGGTCGTGGTCGATATCGATCAGGCCCGCGCCGACGAGGCCGCGGCGAGGGTCGGGTTCGAAGAAGGCTCGGCCGACTGGCGCGCCGTGGTGGCCCGTGACGATATCGACGTCGTGGATATCTGCACCCCCAACGACACCCATGCCGAGATCGCCATCGCCGCCGCCGAGGCGGGCAAGCACATCATCAGCGAAAAGCCCCTTGCCAGGACCGCGGACGAGGCCAAGACGATGCTCGACGCCGTCCAGAAGGCCGGGGTGATCCACATGGTCGCCTTCAACTATCGCCGCACGCCGGCGGTGGCGCTGGCGCGCAAGCTGATCGAAGAGGGCCGCATCGGCGAGGTCGTCAATTTCCGCGGCACCTATCTTCAGGATTGGTCCGCCGACCCCGACAGCCCCCTGTCCTGGCGGTTCCAGAAGGATGTCGCGGGCTCAGGCACGATCGGTGACATCGGCACGCATGTCGTCGATTTCGCCCGCTATCTCGTGGGCGAGATCGCGGCGGTGAATTCGGTCAACCGGACGCTGATCCCCACCCGCCCCATCCAGCAGGGCAATGTCGACAAGCTGGGCGTGGGCGGCGGTGACGCCTCGGCCAAGCGGGGCGTTGTCGATGTCGATGACGAGATGATCACGCAGGTCCGATTCTCGAACGGTGCCTATGGCTCGATCGAGGCCAGCCGCAACGCCTATGGGCGCAACAATTACCTGACCTTCGAGGTTCACGGCACCAAGGGCTCGATCCATTTCAACTATGAACGCCGCGACGAATTGCAGGTGATGTTTGCCGACGATCCGGCCGACGCGCGCGGGTTCCGCACGATCTATACCGGCGCGCCGCATCCCTATGGGCATGGCCTCTGGCCGATCCCGGCACTGGGCATCGGTTATGGTGAAACCAAGATCATCGAATGCTATGACCTGTTCCGGGCGATCACCTCGGGTGAACAGCCAAGCCCGAATTTCGACGACGGGTTCCGCATCTGCCAGATCGCGGATGCCATTGTTGCCTCGGGCGAAAGCCAGAGCTGGATCGAGGTCTGAACATGCCACAGGCAGCCGAAAATGCATTCGAGATGCGGGCGATGGTCAAGAATTTCGGCGGCGTCCGCGCCCTGAAATCCGTCGACCTCGCGGTTGCCAGTGGCGAGATCCACGCGCTTCTGGGTGAGAACGGGGCGGGCAAGTCGACGATCCTGAAAATCCTTCAGGGCGTCTATGAACCCACCAGCGGCACCATCGTCGTCGGCGGCAGGGAGGTGTCGGGCCTGACCCCGCGCCTCGCCTCCGAACTGGGGATCGGGATGATCTTTCAGGAGATGAGCCTCGTTCCCACCCTGACCGTGGCGCAGAACATCTTTCTTCTGCGCGAGCCGTCGAACGCCTTTGGCATGATCTCGGACCGCAAGATGCTGGCGAAGGCGCGCGAGATTTTCGCGAGCATGGGTGTCGATATCGATCCCCGTGCCGAGGTCGGCTCCCTGAGCGCGGGTCAGCAGCAGCTGACCGAAATCGCCAAGGCGCTGAGCCAGGATGTCTCGATCCTTATCCTGGACGAGCCGACATCCGCGCTCACGGCCTCCGAGGTCGAGATCCTGTTCCAGCTGCTCGACAAGCTGCGCGCGCAGGGCAAGGCCATCGTCTATGTCTCGCACCGGATGGACGAGATCTTCCGCATTGCGGACCGTGCGACGGTCCTGCGCGACGGGACCAGGATCGCGACCCGGCCCTTGTCCGACTACACGCTGGAGACGCTGATCGCCGACATCATGGGCAAGGCGACCCGGGACATGTCCGATCTCATCGCAGAGCCCAGTGCCGCGGCGCAGGTCGTGCTTGAATTGCGTGGCGTCGGCGTCGAGGGGCGGCCGGGGGCTGTCGACCTTGTGCTGCACGCGGGCGAGGTTCTGGGACTTGCGGGCCTGATGGGCGCGGGCCGGTCCCGCATTGCCCGGACGCTTTTCGGCCTGCAGCCGGGCGCGGTGGGCGAGATCAGGATCAACGGGTCGCAGGTGGATATCCGCTCTCCGTCGGATGCGATGGCGCTTGGCATCGCGCTGGTGCCCGAAGACCGGCGCCGGCAGGGTCTGGTTCTGGAACATTCGGTCGAGGACAACATCGCCCTGCCGGTTCTGGGTTCGGTCTCGGGCAGGATCATGGTCCATGGGGCGCGGCGGGCCAAGCTGGCGGATGACACGATCGCCCGGATGTCGATCAAGACCGACAGCCGCAAGGCCCCGGCCAATTCGCTGTCGGGCGGCAACCAGCAGAAGATCGTCATCGGCAAATGGCTGGCGGCCTTGCCCGAGATCCTGATCATGGACGAGCCGACCGCCGGGATCGACATCGGCTCCAAGACCGAGATCATCCAGCTGGTACGCGCTTTGGCCGCGGCCGGAAAATCGGTGATCTTCATATCGTCCGAACTGGCCGAACTGCTGGCGGTCTCCGACCGCATCGCGGTGATGAAGACCGGCAGTGTGACCGGCACGGTCAGCCGCCACGACCTGCATGTCGACCCCGAAGAGGTCGATAGCCTGAGCGGCAGCGCGTTCCAGCGTGCCGAGCAGCGACTGCAATTGCTTGTTCAGAAAGGAGCCGAATGATGGCCCATACCGACATACGCCCAGGCGGCTTTGACCTGGTGGCCTGGTTCAAGTCCAGCTGGCGTCAGAACATCATCTATTTCGGCTTTGTCGCGGTGTTCATCTTCTTTGCCGTGACGCTGCACGACAAGGGTTTCACCGATCCGGTGAACCTGCTCAACATCTTTCGCCAAAGCGCGATCATCGCGGTGATGGCGGTGGCGATGACGCTGGTTCTGGCCTCGGGCGAGATCGACCTGTCGGTGGGCGCCGTGGCGGGGCTCGCCTCGGTCACGACAGCGCTTGCAATCGCGTCGGGCGGGCTTGTGATGGGGGTCGCCGTGGGTCTGCTGACCGGGCTGACGGTGGGGATCATCAACGGGTTCCTGTCGACCAAGCTTGCGATCCCCACGTTCCTGACGACGCTTGCGATGATGGGCATCGCCAAGGGGGCGGCGATGTGGATCAGCGATACGCGCGCGGTGCCGGTCCTGAACCAGGATTATGCCGGGTTTTTCGGCGGCGGCTCTCCGTTCGGCATTCCGTCGCTGTTGTTGTGGATGATCGTCTTCGGGATCCTCGGTCATGTGACCCTGCGCCATACCCGGTTCGGCCGGCAGGTGCTGTCGGTCGGCGGCAATGCGGTGGCCGCGCGCTATTCCGGTGTCCGGACAGAGCGGATCAAGATGGGCGTGATGATCCTTTCCGCGACCACCGCGGCCATCGCCGGGATGCTTTATGCCGGCCGGCTGCAATCGGGCCGCTTCCAGCTGGGCGAGGGGGACGAACTGTCCGTGATCGCCGCCGCTGTTCTGGGTGGGACGTCGCTCTTCGGTGGCAAGGGCACGGTGATCGGCTCGATCGTGGGGGCTTTGATGATCGGTGTCATCAACAACGGCCTGATCCTGATGAACCTCGAGTATTCGCAACAGCTGATCGCCCGCGGCGCCATCATCATCCTGGCCGTGGCGGTTAGCCAGGCGGGCCGAAAACGAGAGTAGTCACGGGGCAGGGCGGTCCGGTCCGGATCGTCCGCCGTCTCCCGGTGATGCTTGACCCAAAGCCCGACCATGTGGCGGCTCCGTTCGCGGGGCCGCTGGACTTTCTTATCGGTCGTCGCGTCCTGCCTGATCGGCTCATTAGCTTTTGCGGCGAAAAAGGTCTGGTCCGTCGTTCAAGCGGGGCCAGTCACCCGGGGTCGAACCGTGCACAGGGTGTCGTGCCACCTCGAGATCGAAACCGGCTGTTGCATGCTCATCCAAGTCTTGCTCTCCTCCGTTTCCGGGCGCGCTCCCTGTGTCAGGGCGTCGCTGGGTCGCCACCGGTGCATCATGCGCCTTGCACAGTCGTCGAGCGTTTCCGACACTGTCGAGACCTTGCTGTTTCACGCCAGCGGGGGCGGGTCTATCCGGACGACCCGTTCGAGATAAATCCCGCGGCCGCGGTCTCCCCGGCGGCAAGCGCGCCTTCGATCAGGCCGGGGCTAACCTGCGACACCTCGGAGACGGTGAAGCGGACGCGTCCGTCAAGTTGGGCTTGCCTGAGGCTCTCCGGCCCGATGTCGGGGTGCTGGGCGGGTCCGGCGATATCGAGGTCGGTGACGATATGCGGGTTGGTCGCCCAGTCCTGCACGACCAACTGCCTGGGCTGCCGCGCAGCGGGGCCAAGACACTCCGTAAGCTGGGTCAGGATTGCCTGCTTCAGACCTTCGGGATCCTGCTGGCGCAGATGCGGTGGCCAGCCGACAAAGCCGAAGATCGCCGCCGGGTCATCGTCCCTGCCGGAATGGTCATGCGCCTCGACCAGCGGGCCGGTGCGGCTGGCGATCCGCCCCGAAAGGCCCGCCTCCCGCCAGAACGGCCGGTCATAAAGGGCGACGGCCTTGGCGTGCGTGCTCATCCACGTCGGGGTGCGCCGCATGAGATCGGTTAGATCAGAATGTGCCCACGGCATGTGCAGACTGGTGGCGGCGACCCGCAGCGGGATCGCAAGCACCACGTTCTGCGTATCGATGGTCTCGCCCGTTTGCAGGTGAATGCGGACCGCCTTTGACCCGTCCTCGACGAGGCCCGTCACAGCTGTCGCAACCCGCAGTCGGGCAGGATCAAGTCGCCGGGCCAGCCGGTCGATGATCGCCGATGGGCCGCCCACAATGCGGACCATGCCATCCTGTCCAGGAAGCGGCTGTCGGCGTGCCGCGGGACCGTATCCCGCAATGACCGCATCGCCGTCGTTGAACTGATCGAACGTCTCCAGCCCAAGAGCGCCAAGCCAATGATCGACGACGGGCTGATACTTTGGCCAGACCCATGTCGGTCCCAGATCGGCGAGGGCGCTGTCGGTCTTCGGGTCGCGCAGGGCCTGGATCCGGCCACCGATCCGCGTGCCGGCTTCGATCAATTGCACATCCGCGCCCGCCTCGCGGAGGCACACCGCGGCGACAAGGCCCGAAAGACCCGCTCCGATGACGACAACGTCCAAAACCCACCTCTCAGACCGCGATCCAGCGTGTGATCGAATGCGCGAGGCATGCCGTATCCGGGCATCCTGTGCAATTGCATCCTGCGAGAGCGCCGCAGTGGTTTCTGCCCTTTCGCCAGTGCGATGCTGCGGTTCTGCGATATCGGTGGCAGAAGATATCTCGCACGCTATCGTCTTATCGGCCGGCGCAGACGCCAGACCGACCAGCAAGAAGGAACGCCCCATCCGATTTTCCGTCATCATCGCTTTGATCCTCGTCTTGTCCGCCGTCGGCCTGACCTACGAGATTGCCGCGGGCCGGGTGCTCGCGCCGTTCTTTGGCACGTCGCTGCTGACCTGGACGACTGTCATCGCAACCGTGCTGGGCGGGTTTTCCCTGGGCAGTGCCCTTGGCGGGTTCGTGGCAGAACGACCGCGGGCCATCGCATTGCGCAACGTCCGCAGCGCACTTGTCGCGACCGCGGTTCTGATGGCCGTGTCACCGACGCTTCTGGCCTTTGTCTTTGCCTCCGGCGCGCGGGGGACGGGCGGAATGATGCTGAGCGTCTTCATCGTCTTTTTGCCTGCCTCTGTCTTCGTGACGCTGCCGACGCCCCTGCTGGCCAAGCTCGCGATCGAGGCGCGCCCGGGCCGGGAAGGGTCGTCTCTCGGCATCGTTCTGGCGGCGGGCTCGATCGGGGCGATCTTCGGGGCCATCCTTGCAGGGTTCGTGGCCCTGCCGCTGATCGGATCGACGGCGACATTCGCGGCCTGCGGTGTCGTGGCATTGATCTGCCTGTTCTTCGTGAAACGAGAGGGCCCGGTGGAGCCCGGAATACCCATTGCCGCCGCCGCCTTCGTTGGCTTTGCGGGCCTTGCCGGAGCGCCGGCCTGCCAATTCGAATCCGGTCTGTCCTGCCTGCATGTCGCGGAACGGGGCGCCGAGGTTCAGCTGGTGTCGGACGGAACCCCGCAGGCGGCGGAGCGCACCAGTTCCCGTGCCGGCTCAAGCGGTGAAATCGGGCTTGTCCTGTCCTATACCCGGTGGCTGTGGGCGCGCATGGATCGCGATCTTGGCCCGTCGCCCTCGGTGCTTTTCGTAGGCGGTGGGGGCTATACGCTTCCGACCAGATTGCTTGCCTCGCGGCCGGGGGCCACTGCGCTGGCCGTCGAGATCGATCCTCTCGTGACCGAAGTTGTCCGCGATCACTTGCCGCGTGCGGCAGAGATGATCGCGCAGGCCGGCTATGATGCGACGGGAGAGGCTCGAGGCGAGACGGGTCGCCTTGGCCTGGTGCATGCCGACGGGCGGGTCTATCTGAACCAGACCGACCGGCGCTTCGATGCCGCAGTGATGGATGCGTTCTCGTCCGGTTCGGTGCCGGCGCATCTTGTCACCCGCGAAACCTTCGAGCGCTTGCGCGCCATCGTCGACGGGCCGGTCTACGTCAACCTTATCGACAGGACCGACGGGCCTCTTGCGCGTGGTGTCAGTGCGATCCTGCGCGATCTCTATCCCCATGTGCAGGTCGTCCATGGCCCGCTGAGCAACCGCGACCGCCGCAATATCCTGTTTGCGGCGTCGTTGCAGCCGCTGGACCCCATCAACGGCACGCCGGGGGGCTACTCGCCGACCAAGATTTCGGATGCCCGCGCCTTCACGGACGACCGCGGGTGGGTCGGGCATCGCTGAAAGGGCCGGGCGGTTGCGTCATCCGGTTTCGGCCGGGCGCGGGACGTGCCAGATCGGACCGGTCGCCATGGAGCCTCACGGCGAGACCTGCCCGCAGGGGACATGCGTTCGCCCGATCGGAAGGCGACGTTTCAGAAATCGATCCGGATCAGACCAACCCCCTGGCGCGGCAGAGAGGTCGCCAGCGTCAGCCGGCCGCTGTGGGGCGTGGCGCCGGTGTCCCGAATGCAGGGCAGCCGGGACCGGGCGTCCAGTTCGGCGATCTGTTCGGGCGTCGGGTCCTGCGGTCGGCCCATCTCCTGCCAGACGCCGAAGGCGTTGCCGTGATCGGCGTCCATCCGGTATTCCCGGATCGACACGTCGCCAGAGGGCAGTCCGGTGATGTCCAGCGTGATTTCGGCAGTGCCTGATGGCGAGACCACGTCATCATCGTTGTAGTTCCAGATCAGGATGCTGACGCCATTGGCATCGCGCGTCGCGGCGCAGTTGATGTCCGGTTCGTTCCTGACGCCGTCTTCGAGGATGTGTTCAAGCGGGAGGGCGCCATCGCTGTGGGTGGCCAGCCACGCGCCGTCCAGCTTGCCCAGCATGCGAAAGGCGTTGAGCACCGCCTTGCCCACACCGTTGGTGGCCAGATCGCGAAAGCCGTCGAACCAAGGCTGACCCTCGAAGAGGAAAGCCCATGTCACGGCGCCCTCAATATGGATGCCCGATTGTCGCGACAGTTCGTAGGTCCGCATCATGCTTTCGACCACATAGGCGCCGTAAAGCGGGCCGTTACGGTAGGCGTTTTGAGGATGCACACGGGCCGAGCAGGCGGCGCAGCCCTCGGGATCGGATTCGCCGATGATCACGGGAAGCCGGGCAAGGGTCGGATACTCGGCAATGATCCCGAGATTGTCCCGGATATCCAACAGCTGCTTCGCAAGGCCCATGCGCACCTTGCCCTCGATCAGCTCGGGCCTGCCCTTGGCGTGGAAGGCCAGAAAGTCGATCGGGAGATCGGTTTCCACGACATAGTCCAGAACCGCGCGCAGGAAGCTCTGCGCTGCCGGGTTGTCATGGGCGCCACAGGTGTGCGGCCCGCCGACGCGGGCCTCCGGCAGAACGGATTTGACCGCGCGGACGGTCGCCTCGAACATCGCGCAGAACTCCGCCGGTGTTCCGGTCCAGTAATGGCCGTCCGGTTCGTTCCAGCATTCCCAGGGCCATGACGACACCGCATCGCGGCCATATCGGTCGACAAGGTGACGGGCCCAAGCGGCGACAAGGTCGTGCCATTTGACGAGGTCTTTCGGGGGCGCGGCCCAGCCGGTGGTGATGGTCGAATAGGTATCCTCAAGCGACCAGCTGTGCCGGTAGGGGCCCGGATCGGAGGACAGGGCCTCCGGCGTGAAGCCGACCTGGATGAACGGAATTATGCCCGCTTCGACATAGGCGTCGAAGATCCGGTCCATGATCGTCCAGTCATAGATCGGATTGCCCTCGGCATCTTCTGTGTAGGCGTTGGTAGAGCCCCATTTCAGCGACGCCTCCCCGTCACCGGAGGTCAGCAGGTTATGCGTCCGGAGCCGAGGCGCGTCGCCCGAGGCATCGGCCAGATCGCGCAGCAACCTCTTGCCGTTCTCGGTATAGGTGTAGTTCGGCTCGTCGTGGCCGAACCAGTTCCAGATCGGGTGGTAGCGCCCGGTCGTCCGGTCGGCCTCTATCGTCATGGCGATCTGCATCGCATTTGCCATTCTTGTCGCTCCTCCGCGATACGTCGTCCGGCTTCGGCCCGTGCCGAGCCCGCAACGAACTTGTGCGCCAGCTGGGCGGCGCCCGCAACAGCGACGGAGTCTTGGCCCCTGCAACCATCGACAGGATGGATCAGGGGCCAAAGCGATAGGGGCCCAAGCCTGGACCCCGTTCGCCTATTTCTTCTTGTGCTCGCCAAGGCTGGTGAGTGTCTTGCCCTTCGAGAAGTCGGACGTCGAGGCGACCTTCTCCTTCACCTTCTTCGGCTTTTTGACTTCCTTGTTGCCGCGCTGTTTGTCGCCTTTGGACATGTCAGATCCTCCTGATCCGGATTGCTGTCTATGATGGTCTTGTCGTCTTTGGTCCGTGTCCGATGAGTGTGGTGCGCAAAGGGGCCACCCGGGAAAAGGCTGTTGCCTACATCATGCCGTCCATCTCTGACATCTCTCGGCCGGCGGACGACCGTTCGGGCTTTTGCGCGACCATCGCTTCGGTGGTGATCAACAGTCCGGCAATCGAAGCCGCGTTTTCGAGAGCGATCCGGACGACCTTGGTCGGGTCGATGATACCGGCCTTCAGCATGTCGACATATGCCTCGGTCTGGGCGTCGAAGCCGAAGGTCGGGCTGTCGTTTTCGATCACCTTGCCGGCGATGACCGCTCCGTCGAAGCCTGCGTTCTCGGCAATCTGGCGCAGCGGCGCCTGGATCGCGCGGCGGATGATCTTGATGCCGGCATCCTGGTCGTCGTTCTCGCCATTCAGCGCCGCGAGGACCTTGCCGGCATGAACGAGGGCCACGCCACCGCCGGGCACGACACCTTCCTGAACCGCGGCGCGGGTGGCATTGAGCGCGTCGTCCACCCGGTCCTTGCGTTCCTTCACCTCGATCTCGGTCGACCCGCCGACGCGGATTACGGCAATCCCGCCGGCAAGCTTGGCCAGCCGTTCCTGCAGCTTTTCTTTGTCGTAGTCGGATGTGGTCTCCTCGATCTGGGCCCGGATCTGCCGGATGCGGCCCGCGATCGCGTCCTTGTCGCCGGCGCCGTCGATGATCGTGGTGTCATCCTTGGTGATCGCGACCTTCTTTGCCGTGCCGAGCATGTCGAGCGTGACATTCTCCAGCTTGATCCCAAGCTCTGCGGAAATCACCTGTCCGCCGGTCAAGACGGCCAGGTCTTCCAGCATCGCCTTGCGGCGGTCTCCGAAACCGGGCGCCTTGACGGCCGCGACCTGTAGTCCGCCGCGCAGCTTGTTGACGACCAGCGTCGCAAGCGCCTCGCCCTCGATGTCCTCGGCCACGATCAGCAGTTGCTTGCCAGCCTGGATAACGGCCTCCAGCAGCGGCACCATGGAGATGAGGGAGGTCAGCTTCTTTTCATGAAGCAGGATGACGCAATCATCCAGCTCGACGACCATTTTCTGTGTATTCGTGATGAAATAGGGGCTCAGGTAGCCGCGTTCGAACTGCATGCCCTCGACCACTTCGGTTTCGGTCTCAAGCCCCTTTTTTTCCTCGACGGTGATGACGCCGTCGTTGCCGACCTTTGCCATCGCATCCGCGATCTGACGTCCGATCGAGACCTCACCGTTCGCCGAAATGGCGCCGACCTTCGCGATCTCGTCGCTGTCGCCGACCGGGCGGGACATGGTCCTGATCTCGGCCACGACTGCGGCGACGGCCTTGTCGATGCCGCGCTTGACGTCCATCGGGTTCATGCCGGCCGCGACCGATTTCATGCCCTCCCGGACAATCGCATGAGCAAGGACGGTTGCGGTGGTGGTTCCGTCGCCGGCCTCGTCATTTGTGCGGGACGCGACCTCCTTGACCATCTGGGCGCCCATGTTCTGGAAATGGTCGGGCAGCTCGATTTCCTTGGCGACGGTGACGCCGTCCTTGGTGATGCGCGGCGCACCCCAGGATTTGTCGATGATGACATTGCGGCCCTTGGGGCCAAGGGTGATCTTCACTGCGTTGGCCAGCGTGGAGATGCCCTTGAGCATGCGGTCACGGGCATCGGTGCTGAATCTGACTTCTTTGGCGGACATGATCCGGTTCCCCTGAAAATGAAATGTCGGCGTCGCGGTCGGTGTCAGGCCATGACGCCGAGAATGTCGCTCTCCTTCATGATCATGAGATCTTCGCCCTCGATCCTGACTTCGGTTCCGGACCATTTGCCGAACAGGACCCGGTCGCCGGCCCTGACGTCCATGGCGATGCGATCGCCGTCCTCGTCGCGGGCGCCCGCGCCAATCGCGACGACCTCGCCTTCCTGAGGCGTTTCTTTCGCGGTGTCGGGGATGATCAGTCCGCCCGGGGTCGTCGCGTCGCCGTCGATACGGCGAACGAGGACGCGGTCGTGCAGTGGGGTGAACGACACGTGAGTGCTCCTGTATTCGGATTTTCAAAGGGAGCATGGCGTTTTTCGGACGTCACTTGGCACTCGCCATACCGGAGTGCCAAGGATCTTGAAATGATGGCTGCTCAGAGGATCTGCAATGGTGGCGCGAGAATATCTTGTCGCGCCGGATCAGTGATCTGCACCGATGCGCCCGCAGCGCGTCGGTGTGCGGTTCTACAAACGCCGAACCGGGTGTCCGGCCTCCACGATCGCGTTGATCAGGCCCGCGACCGCGCGGTGGTTTTCGCGCTCGATTTCGGTTCCGACGGCGTTCTCATGGGTCGCTGCGGCATCGCGTAGAACGCCGACGATCTCGTGCTCCGGCAGGAGCCCGCGGTCGTTCAGCGCAAGCAGGAGCGCCTCGCAAATCGACAGGGCAGCCTCGCCCGCATGCTCGTTCGCGGTGGACATCAGAGGGTTCCTTCCTGTGCATCACGAACCAAGGGACGTGACGGTTCATATTGGTCCGTACTTCTTGCAGGGATTTGCCTATGATGGACTGATCCAGAGCAGTGTCGGGCCGATTTCCGCCATGTGTCAGGACGACATGCCGGGAGGCCCCATGACTTCTGCAGAACACAGTCCCTTGACCCGCAAGCTTTCGGCCTTCGTCGCCTTGTCGGAGGTCGAACTGGCCGTGCTCGACCGTCTGCACCAGCGTCGCCGCTCTTTTGTGGCGGGGCGCGATATGGTGCATCAGGGCCAGTCGGCCCGGGCCGCCTATATCCTGTCCTCGGGTTGGGTCTGTTCCTACAAGTTGCAGGCCGACGGGACGCGTCAGATCGTCGATTTCCAGGTGCCGGGGGATTTTCTGGGCTTGCGCAGCATTCTGTTGCGCACGTCGGATCACAGCTTCGAGCCGATTGTCGATATCGAGGCGGCTGAAGTGCTGACAAGCGATCTGCTTGATGCCTTTGCGCAGACCCCCCGGCTTGCGACGGCCATTCTCTGGGCCGTGTCGCGGGACGAGGCCATGGTCGTGGAGCATCTTGTGGGCATCGGCCGCCGCGACGCGGACGCCCGCATGGCGCATTTCCTGCTGGAACTGGGATCGAGGCTGGCCCTCGTCGGCATGGGCAGCAAAACCGGGTTCGACTGCCCGCTGACGCAATATCACCTCGCCGATACGCTGGGTCTGAGCGCGGTGCATGTGAACCGCGTTCTCCGGCAGCTTCGCGAGATCGGGCTTGTCACCTTCCGCGAGGGACACGTGACGTTTCACGACTATGGCGGATTGGTGGAACTCGCCGATTTCGATCCGGCCTATCTGGACCAGACCGGACCGCTCCTGAAGTGAGAGGGTCGCAGTCATTTCCTGGGCAAGTGACCCTGGGGTCCACTTGAGACTACAGCGTTCAGGCGAGGGCGTGCGTCGCGGCATCGAGTTTCTTGTTGGTCTCGGCGTCGTTCTTTGCCGCATGAGCCGTCACGGCTGCCTTGTAGTGCTTGCGTGCCGCGTCCCTTTTCGGACCCGCGGGAGACTTGTCCCAGGCGGCCTTGACGGATTTCATCTTTTCGACGGTCTCATTCTTTTGGTGTGTCATCTGGAGTGTCCCTTCATGGACGTTCCGAGAAATAAGAAGCGTGCCGACATGCCGACCTCTTGGGGGTCGTACGCCAACACGCTTCTCAGGTGCTCGGAAAAAAATGCCCTGCCAGATATTCGGCGGGCACATCTCATCTAGCCGACATCATCGCCCCGCCGCACTGACGCAGGTTAGTCCCGGCGCGTGCGGCAGGTCGAATGACACGGCGGCACTCAGGCCAGCATGGTTTGCTGGTGGGAGATCCTCAGCCAGGTGTCGTCATCGTTGAGGTACGTCGAGGCGCAGAGGGCCTTGTAGATCGACACGTCGGCTTTCTCCGCTGAGACACGGTAGGTGAGAATGGCGATGTCATGGCATCGCGTGACGCGCCGTTCTGCCATGGCGACGGAGCGCCAGCCGGTCCTTTGCTTCAGATGGGTCCAGATCTGGTCACCCTGAAGGATGCCGGGTGGATAAGGGAAAATCATGACGGCGTTGGTTGCTGTCGTCGCCCGCGCGTTGTCCGCGCCACTGGTCCAGAAATCCTCCTCCATGTCCCAGAGTATGCTCTGCTCGCGCGGCGATAGCGTCCCGGTCTTGTGCGCAGAATGACCTATTGGCGGCGATGCCTGAGAGGAAACGGTCATTCGCCCGACCCCGATCCGCCGAGGAACAGGACCTGAAACAGCACAAAGACGATCGCCAGCATCACCCAGATCAGACCGGGACGTCCCGAAGCCGCCGGGGCATCGTCCTTGTCGGTCCCCGGTTTGTTGCCATCGGGGAGCAGTTGGCTCAGATCCTGTGCAACCCGGCCGTGATCGCTGGCGAGGGCCGGCACATCGCGAAACCGTTCGAGCAGCGTGTTCAGCCGTGATCGCGCCGCATTGCGGCCCAGCGTGGCCAGTTCGGCAGTTTCGATCCACGGATCGAGCCCGAGCCGCGCGAGCGTGGAGAGGACCGTGACGACAGATCCGTTCCTGTCCTCGCCGACCGAGGCATAGAGAAATCGCTCGAATTCGGGCGGGTGGGGGTTGAGCGCGTTGGAATCGGCCATGGTCTTTGCATCCTTGATAGCAGGGACGCAGATCGCCCCTGTTTTCCTGATGATAGACGCAGGTCTGCCCTGGCGCGCTTACACAGGTCAGTCCCGGCGATCATGCCCGCACGATCCGGGGCGGTTCTTTTGGCCGGGACTAACCTGTGTCAGCACAGGTCGGATCATCCTGGGGTAGAAACGGGAAAATCGTTCGACCGGGCCGCCCAGACTTAAAAGGCCGCCAGAGGAGGTCAGCGACAGATCTTCCAACATCGCGGAGACCAGAGATGAGCATGCGGTCAACCAGATCGACTGTCACGTTTTCAAGGCCCTTCACCATGCCGGGTTACACGGACGAGCTGCCCGCGGGCGAATATGGCCTTCTGATCGAGGAGGAGCTTATTCACGGGCTGAGCTTCGACGCCTATCGGCGCACCGGAACCTATCTGACGGTGCAGGGCAGGGGCCGGGAGGCCGGACGTACCGGGCTGCGCGCGATCACGGAAAATGACCTGAAAGAGGCGTTGAGCCGGGATGCGGCCGCGACCGAGACGAATAATCACAGCGATGCGGCGCTTTCCCCGCAGGAGGACTTGAAATGAACACTCCCGAATGGATCAAACCCGGCATCTATGGCGCGCTGGTCGGCGGCGCCCTTGTCGGTATCCTCGGCTTTTCGGTGGGCGGCTGGGTGACCGGCGGCACCGCGAATGACATGGCGATGGAGATGTCCCGCGACGATGTCGTGGCCTCGATGGTCCCGGTCTGCCTCGATATGGCGCAATCCGATCCGGCACGGGCGAGCAAGCTTGCCACGATCCGCGACACCTCGACTTTCCAGAGGCGCAACGCGGTCATGGAGGCTGGTTGGGCGACAATGCCGGGAACCGAGACACCGGATCGGGATCTCGCGCTGGCCTGTCTGACGGCGCTCGATGTCGATGCAGGCTGACGGCCAGACCGTCGGGGATCTTGCCCCAAGATGATTGACCCCGGACGGCGCGTTTCCGCGTCAGACGGCGGTCAGGCATTCATGACCACTGACACCCCACAAACCCCAGGACTTCGGTCCGCCAACGGAGAGCCGATGAACCGACATATGACCCCCACCAATGCCCTGCGGGCAAGCTGGATCGCGAGGCTGGCCCTTGTGGCCGGTGTGATCGCCTCCATGGCCTTCGCCGCCGTTGCGCAGGATGGCACCGGACCGGTGCCCCAGAACGCGCAGCCGCGCAGCTATGGCGAGGGTTGGGGCTGTGACCTTGGCTATCGGGTGGAGGGGGCCGAATGCCTTGCCGTCGTGATCCCCGAACATGCCTTTCCAACCGGGCATGCCTACGGAACGGGTTGGGAATGCGCGCGGGGATACGAGCAACGGAACCGCACGTCCTGCGTCGAGATCCTTCTGCCGGCCAATGCGTTTCTTCGGTCGTCCGGCTATGCGTGGGATTGTGATCGCGGGTATCGCAAGCAGCGCGACGCCTGTGTGCCCATCGTCGTGCCGGAAAATGCCTATCCGACCGCGGAAAGCTCGGGGCCGGGGTGGGCCTGCAATCGCGGCTATTCCGAAGTATCGGGCGCCTGTGTGCAGATTGTCGTGCCGGCCAACGCCTATCCGACGAACGCGACCTATGGCAGCGCCTGGGCGTGCGAGAGAGGCTTTCTCAAGACCGACGAGAGGTGCGACGCGATCACGGTACCGGCGAATGCCTTTCTGGATCAGAGTGCCTACGGTCCGGGCTGGCGCTGTGAACGCGGATACGAACCGCTTGGCGGCGCCTGTGCGGTGATCGACATGCCGGCCAATGCCCATCTCGACCGGACCGGCAATCGCTGGACATGCGACAGGGGCTTTCAGCTGTCCGACGAGGCCTGCATCCTTGCCCGCTGATGCGCCTCTTTCCGGTCATGGCGGGGCGGGGGGCGATCCCGTCTCGGCCGATCGGCCCGGGCGCGACGACGCCATGCCGACGATCAAGGGACGCAGGCGCCAGCGACATGCGGCACCGGGGGAGGAGATCACACCAATGAACGATCTGACCAGCAAGACCATTGCGGTCTTTTCGCAGCCTTTTACCGTTCCGGGCTTTGCCGAGACGCTTCCCGCAGGCGAATACGAGATCGAGACAGAGCTGGTGTCCCCTCCGGATCGTCAGGATCCGGCAGAGTGGAAGGCTTCTGTCCTCGTCAAGCTTCATCCCCGGATTTCGCATCCCGGTCTGGCACGGACATTGACCGTTACCCTGTCCGAGCTGGACCTTGCCCGGGCAAAGGACAAGTTGACGGGCCGGGCCTTGGCCGACTTTTTCCTCGAGGACATGTTGGCCGACCCGATCGTGCGCCTTGTGATGGAGGCCGATGGTGTCACCGAGGCGCATCTGCGGCATCTTTATTCGGGGTTCGGGATGTCTGAGCCCGACGTGGACGCGCCGGTATCATCCACGGCGACCGGTGTGGCACCGGATATCCACCCGATCACCTCAGCCGACGGCAAGGACATGCAGCCCGGCCCGTTCCGCCGCCCTGTCGCAGGACAGGTCTGATGGCGGCAAAGACTATCCCGGATAATGCCGCGCCGTATATCCGCACGGCAAAGGCCGTGGGTGACGTTCCACAGGAACGCCGGTGCCTGCGATGCACGACCCGCTTCGTGAGCGAAGGTTTCGGAGAGCGGATTTGCCGGCGCTGCAAGGGGTTGAACGCGTGGCGAAACGCCGTTTCGGTCACTCCGGGCCAATCTCGCCGCCGCTGATCCGTCTCGGCGCGCGTGGCAGGCAATGATCGGGCGGGCTTGCTGACCCGTCCGACCTGTTCATCTTCTCGACCCCGCGCACCCACGATCAAACGATCCCGGGGACGATGAGCCTCAACAGCCTGTCTCACCGCGCGCCACGCCAGAACCGTCGGGTCACTTGCAAGCACCGCGGTCGGTCATATGCACATCAAGAACCCGGACGTGCTGCAATTTTCGTCAGAACCGGGCCGGTCGGCTTGCATGAAAGATGAATTATCCGGATCGTGTCCACCTTGTGGTGTCTGAGCCCCTCTGATCCATGTATCCTAGCGTTGAATGAACTGATGCGTGTGGCAGTATCCCCTGCGGGCCGCATATCGGAGGGCGCTGTGATTTCTGCACCATGTCTATCCCCCGTTCGGAGCGCCTCTTCGACTATCCTCGAAGGGCTTCCTGCAGCTTGTCGTGTCGTCACAGGCGCGGTGCGAGATGGATCCAACCTGCTCATGGGGCTGACCGGGCTGAGGAATGGCATGAAATCCATCAGGCATTGGACTGAGTGCCGAAAGGCAGGTCGTATCCTGTCAGGGCAAGCCGAAAACCGGGGTTTATCGCGCACCCGCGCCCTGAACCCTTCGCGCCGACCCGGATATGGCGTCCGCGATCCGTTTGCACTCTCGGTCGAGGCAGAGCCATGACAGCCACGAATGAAACCCCGACGCGGGCATTGATGCCGGATTACCTGAGGCTGTTTGCCTTGTTCGGCATTGTCGTGGTCAACGTCCAGTATATCGCGTTTTCCGCGCTTGGCGGATTTGTCGATCCGGGCGGAGAGACGACGCGGGACGCCATTACCTTGTGGCTGGTCCACGGGCTGGCGCTGCTCAAGACTTACGGGCTCTTTTCTTTCATGTTCGGTGTCGGGCTGGGGTTTCTGATGCGCTCTGCCGCGCGGCGTGGGCTGCCTTTCGGGCGGCTCTATCGCAACCGCATGATCGGGCTGGCGGTTCTTGGGATCGCCCATGGCTGCCTGTTTTTTCCCGGCGATATCCTGACCATCTATGCGATCACCGGATCCATCCTCTACCGGTTCCGAGACTGGCCCGTTCGGCGTCTCGTTCGGGTTGGCGCGGCACTGCTTGTCGTGCAGGTCCTGATCGCGGCGCCGCTGCTGCTGATCGCGCCCGAGACGCCGGCGGACATCGCCTTGATAGAGCGCACCATCCTGACGGAGGGCGGGGTCCTGGGGTCGGTTGCGTTGCGCAGTGTCGCCTATGCGTTCACCCTGCCGTCCCTGCTGCTGGTTCAGGGCTTTTCTGCGCTCGGCTGGTTCTGTCTCGGGCTTGCGGCGGTGAAGTCCGGCATGATCGACAACGCCCGTCACCCGATCTGGCAGCGCGCGCGGCTCTGGTGCCTCGGGCCGGGTGTTGCGCTGAGCCTCGCCGGGGCGGCGATCTGGCAATGGGGTCCGGCAATGGCCGGTGTCGTTCTGACCGTGGTCGCGGCGCCGATCGCCACGCTTGGCTATCTTGGCCTAATTGCCGCAGTCGCGCGCCCGCCGGGGCCGATCATGGCTCCGGCCCTGACGGCAGGTGCCTCGAGCCTGAGCATATACCTCGGCCAGTCGATCGTCCTTTCGACGATCTTCTCGGCCTACGGGCTGGGCCTGTGGGGCGCGGTGGACAGGTGGACCGCCGTTGCCATTGCATTGGCCGTCACGGTGGGTCTGATCCTGACGCTGCTGCTCTGGCGGCGCTACGCCAGGCTTGGACCGTTCGAATGGCTGCTCCGCCGGATCACCTATGCCGGGCAAGCGGCCTGATACCTGTCGTTCGGCCATAAGGGGCCCGCACCGGGCCATGCGCCGTGACGCTTTACCGCGCTGCGCACCATGCGCCCAATCTCGCCCGGTGTGCGCTGTCCCGGGCGAGGAGCGATCGCAGTGCCCGCCCGAAAAGGCCCCGCAGAACGAAAGCGGGACCCCCGGGCGTTTCTACCCTTCGGGTTTTGCCCTGCCTCTGGCGCAATCGCCTCACCATCCAGACAGGACAAAACCATTTGTCAGACCGGTCGCCGGGGTGGACCCGGGCGATCAGCTTCGGTTGTCCAGTCCGGTCGTCTCGACAACACCCATCTCCTCCAGCGCGGCGTCGGTGAAGCTGAAGTCTACGATGTCGTCGATACCGATCACCGGGACATCGCTGAAGTCGGGATTGGAATAGGTGAAGTCCAGCGACGCCTGAAGCGTGTCGGGGCGCATGCAACCATTGACGCACCAGAGTTTGGAGTTGAACTCCGCGGTCCGTTCGATGCCTTCGCGGGTGAGGTCGGGGCGCCGTTCGACAGCCGCTTCGATCCAGAGTTCCGGATTGGCGGAAAACTCGCGGGAAGCATCCATGATCGCGTTGGTAAAGCGCTGCAGCGCTTCGCGCTTCTCGTCGATCCTGTCCTCGCGCACGACCAGGAATTTTGGTGCCGCCGGTGCGCGCGAGGCGAATACGTCGGCCGGCAGGAGGACATGCAGGCCTTCCGTTTCCTCGACCGCCGAGAAGGTTCCGAACGAGACGGTTGTCGCGTCCACGCGGTCGACGGCAAGTGCCTGAACACGGACTGACGGCGCGCCGATGGCCACATAGTCGGGCAGGTCCGGGTCCAGCCCGAAACTGCGCAGCACCGCCTGGGTGAGCGCATGGTCAAGCCCGCCGATATCAGAGATCGCGAAACTGCGGCCATCGAGATCCTCGAGCGAGGAGATATCCGAGCGTGACGCGATCAGGAACGGGATACCGGATCCGACAGAAAGAAACCCGCTGACGGGAAGATCGTTGCCCGCATCCAGTCGGACGGCCGCGTCAATGCTGATATGCGCAACGTCGACGGCCCCGGACTGAAGCGCGGCCGCGGCGAGGGGTGTTCCGTCAAGCCCTACGAACGTAACGCTGACCTGATGCTTGTCATAGAAACCGAAGTCCTGGGCCAGCTGGAACACCGATGACGTTGTCGGGTTGAAGACATTGTCGTCCGTGGCAAGCGTCACGGTCAGTTCGGGATAATCCTCGGCCTGGGCGACGCCGATCCCGGCGAGAGCGAGAAGGGCGGCTGCCGCGAGTGTCGAACGCATGGTGGAGGTGATCGTTTTCAAGATACTGGCTCCTTGGTTATTGGCCTGACGTTGCATGTGTGTGAAAGCGGGGTCAGGCTGCTGCCGCGAAAACGGGCAGCGGTTCAAATTCCTGTTTCAGGATCGTTCCGATAGCGTCATGCCCCATCCAGCCACGGATGAGGGTCGCATAAAGGCGGCGGAAGTCGGTGGTGTACCTCAGGTTTCCTCCGTCCAGATCGGTCAGGCTTGGCACGCCGCCGTAATGGCCGCCGTGAATCGGCTTGCCGATGATGAATGCGGGGCCTGCGGTGCCGTGGTCCGTGCCAAGGCTTGTGTTCTCGGAGACCCGCCGTCCGAATTCCGAAAAGGCCATCAACACCACGTCGTCGCCGCGGCCGAGCCTGTCCATGTCCCGCAGGAAGGCGGCAATGTGATCGGAGGTGTATGACCAAAGGCGGGAATGCAGATTGCCCTGGTGCACATGGGTGTCGAAGGCGTTGTTGCGAAACGGCACATAGTAGACCTGCGTCGGGAAGTCGGCGGCGATCAGGGCCGCGACCCGTTCAAGCCCCCAGTTCACAAGGCCGTAGTCGACAGGTGTCTGGTAGGACGCCCAAGCCTCGCGCACCAGCCGCTCCGACCGGCTGGCACTGGCCGCAATCTCGAAAAGGTAGTCGAGAGAGGGGTTGTGATCGACGTTGCCCGGTGCGTCGCCCGCGGCGATGGCCCCGGCCTCCTCATGGAACACGCGGCGGCTGAACTTTTCGGGATCGTCGAACACCAGCGGCACATGGTGCCGCGCCTTGACCGCGAGTGACTGGTGGTCGTCGATGTTGACGAGGAAGTTCTGACCGTGACCTTCGGGGTCGATGGCATCCGCCATCCGCCCCAGCCAGCCATATGCCTCTCCGCTATTCGGTGCGCCGGTCTGCCAGAAGGCCATCGACGAAAAATGCGAGAACGACGGCTGGTCGTAGCCGACGCCATGGACGATCGCCATCTGGCCGTCCTTGTAGAGCCGCTCGAACCCTTGCATCGATTTCTGGAAGGCAAAGTAATCGTCGATCCGAAGTGCCTGATCTTCCCGGATGCCCAGATGCGGACGCGCTCGGTAATAGGCATCATCGGCATAGGGAATGACCGTGTTCAGCCCGTCATTGCCGCCCGAAAGCTCGACGATGACCAAGATGCGGCCGTTGGAACCCTGTTTGCTCAGTTTCGACCAGACGGGGGAGGTGGCAATGCCGCCGGCACCTTCGAGAACGATACTGTCATAGCCGGACCGGACGAGGTTCTCCTTCTCGCTGGCAGAAAGCTTCGGTGATCTGGTCATTTGACGCTCCCGGGGGCTTGTTCAGGCAAGTTGATATTGTGGCGTGCACATGATCGCGTGGGCCACCAACCGCAGACCGTATTCGGTATAGCCCTCGGCCTCGGCGAGATCGGAGGTGCCCAGCTCCGAGGTCAGCATCTCGATCAGCGCGGCGCGCGAAGGTGCGGTCAGCGGCACGCAAAGAAGTCGCGCGGCGAGGAGGTCGACGGCCTCTTCGGTTGTTCGGGCGCCCTCGGCGGCGAGTGTCTTTGTCAGATCGAATTGGGCCGCGGCTCTCGGGATCGGCTTGAGTTTGCGCATCGCCTCCTGCCAGCCCATGAGATTGCCGAAACGGGTGTTGAAGCTCTCCTGAATGCCGGCGGTGGCGCTTGGCGCCGCGCCTTCCTCGAGTGTGGCGGCCGTGATCTCCATGCCCGCATTGATGTTGTCATTGGTGCGGCGGACGATGTCGCCCGGCTCGTGGTTCGGGTCGACGAAGGAAATCATGTCCGGGAACACCACGTCCCGTGCGAAATTCCCGCGCTCGAACAGCAGGCCCGGAGTGATCCAGGCGCGCCCCTCGCTCCACCCGGCGACGGTCGGCGGATAGAGCAGGATCTGCCCCAGCGTCTTGCCGACGGTATAGGGATCGGGGACCCCCGGCATCGCATCGAGGCCAAGCTTGCGATAAGTCGACACCATCAGTTCCGTGGGCGACATGATATGCGTGGCGACCGACGCGTCGCAGTAGAAATCCTCGGAGGCGAAGAGCGTCGCGAGGAATGGTGCGATCCTGTAATCGCCGTCACGGAACAATGCGCCAAGTTCGCGGGCAAAGTCGGGCGAAATGGTTTCGCGCACGAAGAAGCGATAGATCTTCGTGGCTATGTAGGTCGCGGTCTGATCCTGCTCGAGGATGATCGAGAGGATGTCGTCGCCGTCAAAGGCGCCGGTCTTGCCGAAGAAGGTCTTGTCGCCGGCGTCATGTTTCGTCTCATCGAACCGGAATTCGAGGTCGTCGTTGCCCCAGCCGGTGAAGGCGCGTGCGGCCTCCCGGATATCGTGCTCGGTGTAGTTGCCGACGCCCAGCGTGAAGAGTTCCATGACCTCGCGGCCGAAATTCTCGTTCGGGGCGCCGGCGACGTTATAGGTGGCGTCGAGAAACACGAGCATCGCCGGGTCCTTGGCCACCGCCGTCAGCAGGTCGCGGAAACTGCCAAGCCCGCCTGCGCGCAGCGTGTCGATCTGCAGTTTCATCTTGCGATAGTCGCGGACCTTCTCTTCGCTGGTGGCGAAATGGCCGTGCCAGAACAGCGTCATCTTTTCCTCGAGCGGATGACCGCTGCGCAGCATCCGGTCGAGCCACCAGAACGCAACACGCCGGGTTTCGAGCATGCTTGCCCGACGCCAATAGAAGAAACGGTTGGTCGCGGGCTGGAGCGGGCGCGGCCCGCTGGGTTTTGTCCTGACGCCCATCACCTCGCCGGTTTCGGCGGCCTGATCGGTGGTGGCCGGCCGGGAGGGTGGAAAATCGGCAAGGCAGGGTTCCCAGAACCCCGAATCCTCGAAGTCCGGCAAGACCGGGCCATCGGCCCGGCCATGGATCATCCGGTCGACCGCCTCGGCCGGAGACAGGGCCGCAAGTTCGGCGATCTCGGCCGGTGTTCCACCGAAGCCTGCGCGCCTGAGAAGGTGCGCGGCGCGTTCGACATTCCATTGCGATGCGCTGATCGGCGCGAGGTTGCCCTCCGCAAGTGACGCCATAGAGGCCTCCCGTCCAATGCGCCGTCATCAGGCGCTGCGGCTGTTGGCTTGATGTTAGGCAAGGCGCGGATTTCTAACAATTCCACGGCGGCCTATCGGCTCGATTAGCAAGTCTTATCGGGGTGCTTCGTCTGTGGATGAGGCATCTCCGAAGGCCCCGGCGAGTTCCTCCAGAGCCACGCCTTCACGGCCCATGGCATGGATCCGGTCCCACAGCGTGCGGCGCAGTTCGGCAAAACCCGGTTGACCGCGCGGATCGTTTTGCCAGCGTGGCGTGGGCAGATCGACTGGCAGGACGGCATCGATGCGGCCCGGTCTCGGGCGCAGAACGACGATCCGTTGCGACAGGATGATCGCCTCGTCGATGTCATGGGTGACGAAGACGATCGCCATGCGCCGTCGCTCCCAAAGTCGCAGCAGTTCGCCGCGAAGCGTCTCGCGCGTCATCGCGTCGAGGGCTGCGAAGGGTTCGTCCATCAACAGCACCTCGGGCTCGACCGCGAGCGCGCGCGCAAGGCCCACGCGCTGCTGCATTCCGCCCGAAAGCTCATGCGGATGTGCGTCGGCAAAGTCGCGTAGCCCCACGGCCCCGAGGATCGCCAGCGCCCGGGACCTGCTTTCCTTGCGCGAATAGCCCCGAAGACCGAGGACGAATTCGATGTTGCCGGCCACCGTGCGCCACGGCAACAGCCGGGCGGACTGGAACACCATCGCCATGTTCAGCGTGGGTTCGGGCGGACGGCCCTTGATCAGAACCTCGCCCTCGTCCGGCTGGATCAGGCCGTCGATCAGGCGCAGCAACGTTGTCTTGCCGCAGCCGGAGGGGCCGACAAGGCTGACGAATTCGCCGGGCCCCACGTCGAAGGACAGATCGTCCAGCGCCTGCACCTGTCCGTCCTTGAACGACTTGCTGACCCCCCGCAGGGAAATGGGCGGTTGCGATGCTTCCGCCATCTCAGTTTCCATCGCGCAGCTCGATGCGCCATCGGCCGAACTGTCGCTCGATCAGCCTGAGCGCGATGGTGATCAGCGAACCCAGCGCCATCATCACGAGAACCACTGCGAAATACCGGTCCATCTGGAACCTGTTGCCGGCCTTGATCATGAGCCCGCCAAGCCCCGATTGCGCCATCGTCAGCTCGGCGATGACCGTGCCGACGATGCAGATCGCCGCCCCAATGCGCAGGCCCGAAAGGATCGAGGGCAGGGCGTCGGGCACCATGACCTGCCAGAACAGGGTCCGCCGTGGCGCGCCGAAGGATTCCGCCATTTCGACCAGGTCCTTGTTGGCGTTGGCGATACCGGCCGTTGTGTTGATCAGGATCGGAAAGACCGCCGCCAGCCAGACCAGAACGACCTTCGCTTCGATGTAGAGGCCGAACCAGACGATGACCAGGGGGATGAACGCGGCGCTTGGGGTCGCGTTCACTGCGTTGACATATGGGTCGAGGACCCGGCCCAGAAACGGAAATCCGCCAAGGAGGATCCCGATCAGGATGCCCGATGACGCGGCCAGAACAAATCCGAGACCCAGCACCGTGAACGATTCTCCGAGTGCGCGGGGGATCGTCCCGTCGGACCACATCTCGACGCTTTGCCAGAACACCGCCTCCGGACTGGGCATCACCAGATTGCCCGACGTGGTGTTCAGCAGCTTCATTCCGGCGATCAGCATGACAAGAATGCAAAGCTGCCAGACAAGTGCGATCCGGCGCGAACGGAGCCGTGCCACCCCGGCGGCGCCGGTGGCGGCCTTGCCCGCGCGGCGGCCCTCGGACCCCCGGTTGGCGTCCGGCGCGCTGACGTTCTTTGTGCCCCGATCCGCCATGTCATCCTTTCGTCAAGACTGCGACCTTTGCCGTTTCGGGGCAACGGAAGCGAGTCGTGTTTACACGTATCTGTCTATTGCGAAATCAATACGTTGTATTGAAATGACCGCCGGCCAACGTCGCTAGGGTATTACGCAGCGCTTTGTGGCAGGGGCCGAAAATGGACAATATCACCTTCGATTTCGAGGCCGGGCTCGCCGAACAGACCGACAGCGCGCCCCGAAAGGCCGTCCTTTCGATGACACTTCACCAATTGCGCATCTTTCATGCGGTGGCCAACGCCAACACCATGACCAGCGCCGCCAAACAGCTCGGACTGACACAGCCCTCTCTGTCCCAGCAACTGGGTCGTCTCGAAGCGGCCATCGACGCGCGTCTGTTCTACCGGCGTCCGAATGAAATGGAATTGACAGAGGCCGGTCGATACCTCTTGCCCCGGGTCGAGCAGCTGTTGCGCATCCTCAACGAGACGGAGGAAGGGCTGACGCGTTTCAGCGACGGCCAGCCGTCGGTCGTCAAGCTCGCGGGGCTGGACTCGCTTCTGCGCAACCTTCTGCCCGGCGCGGTTCGCCGCCTGCATGATCGCCATCCTGACATCAGCATCGATGTTCAGGAAAGCGCGCCGGCCGACATTCTGGAAATGCTCGATGCACGGCGCATCAATTTCGGCCTCGTCGCTGCGAATTCCCTGGCACAGACCCATGAGCAATTTCTGCAGATCCCGGTGATGGAAGACCCCTATGTCCTTGCCGTGCCTGCGGATCTCGACCTGGCGGGGATCGTCGACCCGGTGCGAGAGCTGTCATCGTCGCAGTTCCGGACGCTCAACCAGTCGATCCAGTTCGCCTTTGGCAGCACCCACACACGGCGCGTCTCGAACTGGTATGATCGGCTTCTGCCCGGTCATCAAACGATCGTGCAATGCCGGAGCTACGAGTCCGCACTGTCATTCGTGCGGGCTGGGACCGGCGTCTGCGTGGCGCCGGCGCTGTCGACAATCGGAGCCGCAGGGCCCGATGACAAAGTGCGGCGCTACCTGATCAAGGTGCCGCCACGCCGGATCGTCGCGCTTCTGTTGTCTCATCACCGATCCATGGAGCCGATGGCCACGCTGATTGCCGCGCTGCAAGAGGTTGGCCGCTCCTATGAAGTGCCCCGATTGTTGCCGGTGCCTCCCTTCCTTGCCAAGGATGCCGTCCCCTCCCGGGCGTGATTGCAGCCGCGAGGCCTCCGACACGAACCCGCGTGTCCCTTACCCCTGTTGGCCGGCAGACCTTTCAATGCATCTCATAGGCAACATCAATCCAACATTGGCGCAGGCTTCTATCTTCATGAAAAGGAGCCTGCGATGAGAAATATCCTTCTTGCTGTTTCGGTGATCCTGCCCGCGTCGGGCATGGCGGAGGGCTTTCAGGAAACGTGGCGTCTTGGCGGTTTCACCATGCCCGAGTCCGCGTGGTATGAGGCCAGCATCGACAGGATCATTGTGAGCAATATCGGTGTCTTCGGCCCTGACGGGGGCATGGACGGACGCCTTTCGCTTGTGTCGTCCGATGGTGTTCTGGAAGAGGCCGATTGGGTGACAGGGCTGATGGACCCGAAGGGTATGTCGAGCCACGACGGGCTTCTTTATGTGGCCGATGCCATGGGAATGCATATCGTCTCGATCGCTGACGGCGCGCTCATGTCGACGATCACGCTTGAGGGCGCGACATTCCCCAATGACGTAACGGTGAGCGCGGATGGATCGGTCTTCGTGACCGATTTTCTTGCGGGCGGCCTTTATCGGTACCAGGACGGAGCCGCCGAGGTCTTCGTGCCGGCCGGCAGCCTGCCATTGCCCAACGGGATACTGGCGGATCAGGGCGTGCTCTGGATCGGATCTTTCGGTGACCAGATGCAGCCTGATTTCACCGTGGCCGAGCCGGGTGGGCTCTGGCAGGTGGATATCGACAGCCGGGCAATCTCTCCGGTCGAGACGGCACAGGGTGTCGGCAGCGTGGACGGCATGGTGATCGTCGGGGAGGCTGTCATTTTCGACGACAATCCAAGTGGCACGATGTTCATCCACGATGCAGCCGGGACACGCGAGCTTGCATCCGTGGGGGCCGGTGCGGCGGACCTTGGTGTGATGGGCGATACGGTGATCGTTCCGAATCTCGGCTCCGGCGAGATCGTGGCGTACCGTTATACTACGAATTAGACTGTCGGACCTCCGCGTCGAAACAGCGACACCCGGCATGGCGGTGGCCTTGCCGGGTGTCGTCTTGTCATGGGGTTGGGGGAGACCGCCGCTTGTGTCGTGGCTGGGATCTTCAGCCGCGCTTGATCATCCGGATCGAGCCCCGGTTGGGATCGTATCCGCGCGCCGATAGCCCGAATGCAACGAGCGCGACGCCCACCACGACGGCGCAGGAGGTCCAGTTCATCTGGCCATATGCCGCAAAGCGGATCAACTCGACCGCGTGGGTGAAGGGGTTGAACAGGGCGATATCATGGAGGAGCGATGCGCCGCTTTCCTGCAATTTCCACAGCGGATAGAGCGCCGAGGACATGAAGAACATCGGGAATATGACGAAATTCATCAATCCGGCAAAGTTCTCGATCTGCCGTGTGTAGACGGTGATCAGAAGTCCGATCGACCCCAGCATCAAACCTGACAACAGCATGGCCGGCGCGATCCAGATCATGCCCGCAAGGGTCGTATAGTACCCGACCAGTGCCGCCAGCCCCAGAAAGACATAGGCTTGCAGCATCGAAAGGATCGTGGCCCCCATGATCTTTGCCAGCAGCAGATAGCTTCGGGGCAGCGGCGTGACGAGCATCACCCGCATCACACCTGCCTCCCGGTCATAGACCATCGATAGCGCCGATTGCATGCACTGGAACAGGATGATGATCCCGACGAGCCCCGGCAGGATATATTCCTGATAGGGCGTGTAGGTCTGATAGGGCGGGATGATCGAGATACCCAACAGGTTCTGCAGTCCGGTGGCAAAGATGAACAGCCACAGCGAGGGCCGGATGATGGCCGACAAGAGACGCTCGTACTGGCGCAGGAACTTCAGGATTTCCCGCTCGGTCACGGCATATAGCCCCAGAAGATAGCGCCGCCGGACGGGGGATGTGCGCTCAGTCACAGGCGAACTCCGGCTCGTCGACGCCGAGGCTGTCGAGCGTGTTTGTTCGATGCAGGAACCCTTCCAGCGGCGCGATGCCGATGATCGCATTTGCGGTGGCAAGCAGGATCGGCTGTCTCAGCTGGTTGTCCCAGGGGCGGAAGCTCAGCTGTGCGCCCTTGGAGCCGTCAAGCCGCAGAGCGTCCGACCGCAAGAAGGCTTCGATCGCGTCGGGATCGCGGTCGCGGGATTTGGCCTCTGCCGTCAGGACCGCGCGCACGGCAATCCAGACCGACCAATCCTGCCAGGTCATCCGGCGGCTGTCGCCGATGGCTGTCTCGAACCGGCTGTTGACCTGCGGTGCGCCAAATCGCTCGAGCGACCAGTGCCATTCCAGCGGGACAAGCCCGGTCGCGCCGACCACCGGGCGGGGCAGGGCGGTGCGATAGGGCAGGTAGCGCGAGAATTCGCCATAGCTGTCAGCGATGAAGACCGCGTCATAGTCGCGAGTATCCCCGGTCAACAGGGCCACGTTGTTCTGTTCCCGCAGCGCGGGGTTCGTCGACAGATCGAATTCCCGCGTGTCCACGATCCGCAGGCGGAACCGTTCTGCCGCTTCGGTGAACGATGCCGCGCGCGCCAGATCCCGGTCCGTCTTTCCATGCAGAAGCAGCACCTGCTGCCATTGCATCTTGACGAAATGCTGGATCAGGGCGTCGGCGATCATCCTGTCGCTGGCGGCCGTGTGGAGCATCCGGGCATGACAGCGCCGGCGCAGCCAATCCTCGGGCGCGGTCGTATTGAGCAGGAGCGGGCCATCTGGCCCGAGGGCCGCGGCAACCGCGTCGGCCTCCGGCGCGGGCAGATCGAGAATGATGTATCTCGCGCCCTCATCGGCAAGCGACCGGGCCGCGGTCACGAGGTCACCGGGTTCGGCGACGCGCATCACCGACAGGTCGATCGTCAGATCCCGCGCGTCGGTCAGCAACGACAGGTCGCTGATCGCCATTCTGGCGGCAACCTCGGGGTCGCCCTGCCGGCTGGTCTCGATCCGCGCATAGGCGATGGCGTCGTCAAAGCGCGGATCGGGATCGAGCCCGACAAGAGCGATCCGAACCTCTTCTTGGGCCGAGGCGATCCCGGCCCAGACTGAGACGACAAGGATGAGCAGCGCGCGCATCAATCGTCGATCACAACCGTATGCGGGACCTGGCCCACGGGGATTGAGCGGATCGGGCGCAGGGTGGCGGTGTCGATCAGGGTTATGTCATCCGACAACCCGTTTGCCACCACCGCAACGCTTTCGTCGCGGGTCAGCGCGACCGACCATGCGCGGCGCCCGACAAGGACGTAGTCGATCAACTCGTGAGTGACCCCGTCGATGACCGCGATATGGTTCGCCCGACCGAGCGAGATGTATCCGCGCGAGCCGTCGGCCGTCAGCGCCATGCCCACCGGCGTCACGTCCTCGGGGCGGAAGCCGGGCGGCAGGAATTGCAGCACTTCCTTGATCTCGTTGGTTGCGCGATCGATGATATAAATCTCGCTCGAAAGCTCCGCCGAGACCCAAAGCTCGTTCGTATCGGGCGTCAGAATGAACCGCCGGGGCCGGGTTCCCACGATGATGTTGTCGATCACGGCACCGGCTTCGGTGTCGATCACGTGGATCATGTCGGCCACTTCCGAGGTCACATAGACGGTGGCGCCGTCCTCTGACGCGATGACGCCTTCGGGTTCGGCGCCCGTAGGCACGTCATGGATGACGATTCTGCTGTCGGCCTCGATGATTTCCATCATCGAGTCCTCTTCGTTCGAGACGTAGATCAGCGACTCGTCGGGCGAAAAGGCAAAAACCTCGGGGCTGGGCCCGGTCGGGATGCTGTCGACCACCTCCAGCGTTTCCACATCGATGATGTCGATCACGTCGTCGTCCCCGCAGGCGACATACAGAAGCGTCCGGTCGGCATTCAGCCTCATGTCGCGGGGACGGCGCGAGGTTTCGATGGTGGCGATATGTTCGAAATCCGGGGAAAAGACCCAGACATCGTGGCTTCGCTCGTTCGAGACGAAGATGCGCCCGGTGTCGAGCGCCATTGCCGGGGTCGCCGCGATCAGGGCGACGAAAAATGCGCGCAACATCGCTCTACCTCACGATGAACGTGCCGGCGAGGCCACGTTCCTTGTAGCCTTCGATCCAGAAATCGTAGTTGCCGGGCCGGATCGGAACGAACCATATATCGATGCGGCCTTCGTCATCGAATTCGATGGCATAGAGGCCATAGGGTTGGACCTCGAGGTCGTTGATCACCACCTGGTTGATCCAGGAATTGCGGAACAGGCTTGGCGCCACGATCTGGAACTCTTCGCGGCCGTCATGAACGATCGACCAGCGATAATACTTGCCGGTCTCAAGCTCGAATTCGTTGACGGAAAGCGACAGCTCGTCGCTGTTGATCTCCATGTCCGGAAGCCTCGTGGCATCGCTTGCGAGGTTGCCTTCGGCCTTTGCGAAGGTTGCCACGGCGCAGAACAACACAGCCCAGAATACCCGTCCCATTTTTTACTCCTTCAATCATCTGTCCGATTCAGAATAGACGAACAGTGGGATTGGATTTGGTAATGTCTGAGATTGAGTAACGCATTTTGGACGGGTGCTAGCATCCGTCTCAACACTACGACCAAACAAGGTCTGGTTTGGGAGGCATGACATGAAAAGACGGGATTTCAACAAGTTGCTTGCGATGGCCGCAGGGGTGGCTTTGCCGGCTCGGGCGTTCGGCTTTTCGCCACCTGCCAAAGAGGTTGTCGTCGGTGTTCAGCTGACCGGCACAGCCAGCTGGGAGATGCAGACGATTCTCGACAAGAGGCTCGATGCCCACAACGAAATCCGTCTTGAACTGATGGATGTGGCGAACAAACAGGCCGGTCACGTGGCCCTCCTGTCCGGGGAGGCGGACCTGATCCTGTCGGATTACATCTGGGTGGCCTCGCTCAGAGCCGCCGGTGAGCCGGTCACCTGCGTTCCGCATTCGCTCGCGGTGGGGGGGCTCATGGTTCCGGCCGGCAGCGACATCGGGTCTGTCGCCGATCTGCCGGGCAGGACGATCGGAATCGCAGGCGGCCCCGTCGACAAGAGCTGGATCGCCCTTCAGGCCTATTATGGCCAGCTGACCGGCGACACACTGGCCGACAAGGTGGATGCCAAGTTCGGTGCGCCGCCCCTGATCAATGAGCTTCTGGCGAATGGGGAAGTCGATGCCAGCCTGAACTTCTGGCATTTCAATGCGCGCGCCAAGGCGGCGGGACATTCCGAGCTGATCTCTGTCGCCCAGATGATGGAGGGCATGGGCATCACCAATCAGCCTCCGTTGCTGGCCTGGGTGTTCCTCGAGGAGACGGCCGAAAAGAAGGACGATGTGCTGACCCATTTCTTCGATGCCTCCTTCGAGGCCAAGGAGCTCCTCGCCTCCGACGATGCCATCTGGGAAGGATTGCGCGAACAGATGCGGGCGACGGATAACGATGCGCTGTTTCATGCCCTGAGGGACGACTACCGCGCCGGCATCATTCCGGGCTATTCCGACGAGATGATCGACGCGGCGGCGACTGCCTTTGCGATCATGGCGGAATATGGAGGTCCGGACCTGGTCGGTGATAGCACGACGATGGATCCGGGCACTTTTTGGGCCGGCTACCGCGCCTAGGCCCGCGCCAAGGCAAAGGTCCATCGCGCAGAAGGCCGACAACAACGATGTGCAAGGCGGTCACTCTTCCGTGCCAGATGGGCCTTTGTTCCGATGACGCCGTCCGGATGCGTCCATTGGAAAGCCATGGCGTGGTGACAGCCATCTTGTCCGCAAAGCGCCGGGCCGTCGTGGCGATCAACCGTGGCCTGATGCGCGCGCTGCAAAGGTTCATCTACCCGGTCGTGGAAGGGTGCCGCATGAGGATCGCTGTCAGTCACGGTGCCCCGAAGATCGCCGGATGTGCCGGTCCGGCAGGGCAGTTGCATGCCGGCCCGGTCAAGGCCATGGCCGGCTGCGGCGAGGGTGATCCATCCAATGGCATCGGGATCGGGGCCAAGCCATATTCGGGGGCAGAGGGATGAGTGGTCCCGTGCTGGACCTGAGCGATGTTCGCAAGTCCTATGGCAAGTCCCGGGCACTGGACAGCATTTCGCTGGCGATGAACGAAGGCGAGTTTGTCGGGCTTCTGGGGCCGAACGGGGCGGGAAAATCGACGCTCTTCCAGATCGTCGCAGGGCTGTTCGCGCCCGACGGCGGGACCGTCCGGCTTTTCGGTCTCGATCATGCCTCCAATGGGCCGCGTATCCTTGCCCGGCTCGGCGTGGTGTTCCAGGTCCGTTCGGTCGACCTCGACATTTCGGTTCATGCCAATCTTCGATTTCACGGAAGGCTGTTCGGGCTGAGCGGTGACGATCTGGCCCGGCGGATTGCCGAGCTTTGCGCGCAGTTCAATCTGGATGATCTGTTGACCCGGCCCGTGCGCACGCTGTCGGGTGGTCAGCAGCGCCGGGTCGAAATCGCAAGGGCCCTGATCAACCACCCCGATCTGTTGATCATGGACGAACCTTCCGCGGGCCTCGACGCATCGTCCCGCCGGGATCTGGTCGCGCATGTTCGTGCCCTTGCCCGAACCGAGCGGGTCGCCGTTCTTTGGGCCACCCATCTGGTGGACGAGGTCGGCGACGCGGACCGGATTGTCATTCTCGATCAAGGCAAGATCCGCGCCGACGACACGCCGGCCGCGCTGCTGGCAGCGACAGGCGCGGCGGATCTTACCGATGTCTACGAGAGGATCTTGCACAGGCGGCTGGCGGATGAGGACCGGGTCTAGACGGGCAGCGCGGCTGCCTCGACCCGTCAGGGTGCGTGGGGCACCGTCGTGATGACCCTCTCGCGATAGCCCTGAGCGACAAGCGCCTGCCGCGCCGCGTCGAGCGCGACCGGATCAGGGGTCACCCCGCGCGCCCAGATAAAGCCGACCTCGCCCCGCGGCGCGCCGATCACGAGAAGGCCGGCCTCCGCGTCTTCCCAGAGCACGATCAGCGGCAGGTTTCCGAGCTGTGGCAACCGGTTCAATCGCGCGACGAAGACCCCCGGCGACACCTCGACGATGATCCCTTCGATGGCAAGAACGGGCCCATCGAGCCGGCCCACATGGCAGTTGATCTTGAGCGTCAGTCGGCTGTCATCCCGTTCTTCGATCCGGACCGTGGTGCCGTGGCAATCCCGCCCCAGCAGGGTCGGCGTCCGGGCAAGTTCGAACCAGTCGCCCAAAAGCCCGCCTTGCTCGAAGCTCGTCATGGCGATCAGGGGCCGGTCGAGATCGCGGACCTGCTGCGCAAGGGCAGGGGCCGCCAGCCACATCGCCATGGAAATGCACATGATCCGCTCGAACATGCCTGTCTCCTCCGTTGCCTTTGGGAACACAGAACGATCCGGCCGAACCTTGCAATGCCGGGGCGCCAATACTGGCTATCGGTTATTCCAATTCCCGGACCGCTTAGTGTTTCCCTGAACGGAACCGGAGACCACATGCGAATCTGGCAAGGACTTGTCACTCTCAGCCTCATCCTCATGGCCGGGCTGGGCCTGTTGGTCATGTCGGGTCATGCGCGCGGTCTCCTGTCTGCGGAGCTGCAGGCGGAACTGCATGTGCAGGACTTTCCCTTACCGCCCGACATGGGGGTCGATGCGAACCGCGTGGCGGATTTCATGGCGGGCGAATTGCAGGACCGCATGGACACCGACATCGCCATCCGTCTGACGATGGACCCGAACGTGGCCCAACAGGTCAAGACGGTGGTCCTGCCACGGCTGATGAACGTGGTCGCCGTCCGGACGATGATGCGTGAGGTCCCCGAACTGTCAGAGCTTCTGGACCTCGGGACGTTCCGCCGGACGGTCAGTGGCACAGTCCACAGCCGGACCGCGGCCGAAGATGTGGCGCTGACGGTGCCCGGTGCGCTTCTTGCGACGGTGGACGGAACGAGGGTTCCGGTCACAACGACGTCGACCGGCATGACCGCGCTGGAGCTTGGATCAATCGCCGCCGGGGAAAGCCGGGACATCGTCCTGTGGCTGGACGAGAGCGCGGGATCGGTCGATCTGGGCCGCGCGATCCAGCTTGGTGCGACCGAAGGCCAGCGCGGACGCGTCCTTCTGTGGGGCGATACGGGCTGGTTCGGCGCCGATGTGGAAGCGCTGCGCTGGGGACGCTGGGTTGTCGGCGGTGTCCTTGCGGCGGCTTTCCTGTTCGGGCTGGCGGGCGCGATGCTGCCGTTTCTGGGTCGGCGGAAGGCCGGGCCCGATCGCGGCGATGCGGGGGCCTACCGATCCTGATCCGACGCCGCGCGGCCGGTCCGCCCGAATGGGCACGGGCAGTCGATCACTGCGGTTTCTCGGGGGTGACCGGCGCTGGCGCCGATCCGAATGTCAGGATCGAGGGATCGAACATGTAGAACCGTTGGCCCACCGAGGGCGAGCCGGTCGGCGGACCTTCGGCGATTTCGCCCTCGATCTCCTGTGCAAGCGCCTCTGCCGTCGCCTCGGGCAAGGTCTCCTCCGCATCGACGGTCCCCTGAATGGCTTCGCCCGCGGCGATTTCGCCCATCGCCTGGCTGATCTTGAGGCGCAGGTCGTCCGAATAGGGAAGCTGGTAGGCGCGCGGCTGACCCACGGGATAGTTGTCGCTGTCGAGCTGCTGAAGCCACAGGAACACCCGGCCGGTTTCCCCCTGAAGCTGATTGGGTTCGACGATCTCGGCCCAGAGCATGCGGAAGCTTGGCGGGATCGGGCCATCCGACGGCATGCCGCGCAGTTCGCCCACCGCATTGAATGTCAGCGGGATCAGCGCGATGGTCGCCGCCGTCGACAGGACCTTGAACACCCAGTGGAGCCGGGACAACAGGAGGAGATAGGCCAGAAGGGAGACCACCAGTGCATAGGCCGCCGTCAAGGTAAGGATCGTCATGGTCATTGGTCGATCACCTGTCCGGTCGCAGCATCGATCTGCCCGCCTTGATCGTTCCCTCCGGGTCCGGAGCCGGGCCCCTTGCCCCCGGACCGTGTCTGTTCCACGAGGCTTCTGGGAATATTCGTGACATTCTCGACCTCGCCGCCCGCAAGCGTGAACCGCACGGCCGTCACCTCGTCGCCCGTGCCACGCAATTCGAGGGTCTGGTAGAAGATCACCTCGACCGAGGGGTTGAGCTTCTCGACCTTCACTTCCACCGGCAGGGGCGCCGCGCCGTTGGCGATGTAATGCACGATGTTGACGATGTATTCCCCGTCCTGAAGGCCGCGGAACGCCACGGTTTCCTGATTGAGCGGGTTCGAGATCTCTTCGTTGTTGAGGAGGATCACGTCCTTGAACATGCCCCTGTCGTCGCGTTCCAGATGCATCAGCCCGGATTCACGCTGGTTGTACCAGACGATGTTGCCGGCCGGGTCCATCACGTAGGTGTCGACATCGTCGGGATTGTTGTCGGGCCAGTTCACGGTGATGATCATCTCGGCCTTGGGATCGATCTTGCCCTCCTCCGCGGCCGGGTTGATCATCGCGAACGAGATGAAGAACATGAAGGTGATGGCCTTCAAGGCATTGAACAGGAGAGCCGAAAAGATCTCGAAATCCGGTTCCTGCTCTTCTTCAAACATCGCGGTCTGCCCGGGCCAGAAGCGGGAGAAGGGAAACTTCGGTGAAACTTACGGTGGTCTGGCTCAGATCGGTCACGAGAGCGTCGGCGATATTGTATTCCAGCCGAAGCAGAATGCCGCCGATTAGGCCCGCGATCGTGGTCAGCAACGACACCGCCATGCCCGAGATCATGTCCTGCAGGGCCTCGCGCAAGGTCTCGACCTCGAAGTTCGCCATGTCGCCCATCGAGTTCAGCATCATCACGAAGCCGACCATCGTGCCCAACATGCCCAGCTTGTAGAGCAGGTCCGCCCCGTAGGTGCCCACCTTCGTCCGGCGCCGGAAGCTTGCGCCGAGGCTCATCATCAACAGATGGGCGTCGCCGTCCTCGTCCGAGGAACTCTGGCGGGCGCGGATCAGGTCGGCGACATAGCTGTCGACAAGTCCGCCGCCTGCGGGCGGCTCCGGCACCACCGAACTCGCGGCGAGCCGTGCTTTCCACATCATCGCCCGCCGGTTTTCCCGAGACAGCTCCACGAGGATCCACAGGCAATGCGCCGAGAAGCCGACGTAGAGCACCGCGATCAGGACCGTGATCCGCGATCGGTCCGCGCTGAACAGATAGGTCAGAAGGCCGTAGTCGTAGGAGACGACCCCTCCGATCGTGATCAGCGCCATCAGAAGCGCCCATTTCAGAACCGCGTCATAGGCCCCGTCACGGCCCGGCGTCAGGATTGCATCGGCAATTTGCGTCATCTTCGATCCTATCTCAAACCGCCCTGGCTTTCGCGCCGGCGAAACTCCCACGGCTCTTCGAACTGCACACCGGGCTGCCACAGCCCTACGCCGGCCCCGATCGCCTCGGCCATCGGGCCCATATAGGCATCGGTCTGCTCCACGTAGGCCAGCGCAAGACCCGCCCTGACCATTTCCGCGTTCAGATCCTCGCCCCCGCTTTCACAGACCCCGAAATGTCGACCGAACGGATCGGGATCGCTCACGAAACGGCAAACCACCTCGCCGCGACCGGCGAGAAGTTGCAGCTGGCGGAAGGCCACGTCGTAGCAGCCCCAAAGCTCTCCGTTCAGGCGGCAGGTCTGCGGCCGCTCCGGCGCGTCGATGCCCCAGAGGATGACCCGTTGGCCTCCGAATCTCAGGATATCGGCGTCGATGACCTCGGCCGTTCCGCGTATCTCGCCTGCCTCGGATTGCGCATGGATCGGGCCTGCAACGGCTAGGCCGAGCAGGGCGACCATTGAAAAGACCAATGTCGTGGATTTGCGCAAACGGGAGATGCGGTCGTTATCAGAGGTCATGGGCAATCCAGTTCAATAAAGGGGGAAGCCGGGAATGCGGATCGTATTGGCGACGGCACTGACGTTTCTTGCGGGACCACTTCTGGCGGAACCGGTCGCAGAGCTGATCGAAGGGCTGCGCGATGAGTGCCGGGGCTGCGACTTGCAGGGCGCCGATTTCAAGAAGGCCGATCTGTCCGGTGTCGACCTGACCGGCGCCGACCTGACGGACGCCTCCTTTCATCGCGCCAATCTGCGCGGCGCTATCCTTGACGGGGTGACGGCGCGGGGCACGAATTTCAATCTGGCCGACCTGACGCAGGCGCAGATGACAGAGGGCGATTTCGTGCGGGCCATGTTCTACGGCGCGCAGATGTCGGGCGCCGATCTGAGCGCTGCCGACCTGACGGAGGCGCGCATGCAGACGGCCCGGCTGACCTCTGCCAAGCTGCCCGGAGCGGTGCTGGACCGGGCGCTCCTGCGCGAGGCCGTCGCGAACAACGCCGATTTCAGCATGACCTCGATGGAACAGACCAACCTCAACGGGGCGCGTCTGGGGCGCAGCCTGTTTGACGGCGCGACGATCAGCTATGCGGGCTTTGTCCAAGCTGAGGCAAGCCGGGCGAGCTTTGCGAACGCGACCGTCGCCTATACCGACTTCTACGGCGCGGACCTGCGTCGCGGGACGGTAGAGGGCGCCACATTGACCGGCAACCGCTTCACCACCGCCGCAACCCGTGAACTGGATTTCGACACGGCCACCATGACCGGCAACCTCATGTCGAACGGGCGGATGCAGGACTGATCTCATGGCGCCGGTGCCGGGACGTAGGGGGACAGGACTTCCTCGAAGCGGGTCTGGCTTTCGAAGTAACCCGTGTTGATCTCCTGCGTTTCGAGGTTCCGCGCCTGCTGGCCGCGCTTGCGCAGATAGGTCGCCTCGAGGAGGATCCGCGTATTTCCGTCGGGTGACCGGGCGGTGCACAGTTCATGGATGAACTGGTTGCCCACCGGCTGTTCGCCGTCCCGCATGGGAACGTCCGCGCACTCCAGCGACCATTCCCCGAATCGTCCCTTGAAGTTTCGGATCAGGGTGAACGCCGTGCGGCGCACCATGTCCTCGGTCCGGTCATCGGTCACGATCCGACGGCCCTGCACGATGCCGTCGGGATCGACGAGAACCGACACGATAACGGGATGTGCGTAAACCGAGGTGCCCCCCTGAAGGGCCTTGTATTCAAGCTCAAGCGCCCGCGCGACGTAGTCCTGCTCATCGTCGTAAGAGAACTGGACCTCTCGCAGGCCGGACTCCTCGGGGGCGCAGGTCATGAAATCGGTGAAGGAGCCCAGCTCCCGCCCCGGCGGCCCGCCGTTGGTGCCGCAGGTGATCACGCCGACGCGGGCGTCAGGGGCCTGCGCGACCGGCTCGCCCAGGACCACGTCCCAGATCGAATAGGCGGGAACGACCTGTTCCTGACCAAAAGCCCCCTGAGCCGAAAGACCGAGGCAGAAGGCGGCGCTGAGAAACCTGTGCATGTTCATGGGATCACCGGAGCCCGGCGCAGGCGCGCGCGGACGGGTTGTCGTAGAATTCGGCGCATTCCTCATACGTCGGCTCGCCGCGGCCGATCACATAGGTTTCGAGGTAGGCCACGATGTTGGCCACGTCCCGGTCGTTGAACGTCTTGCCGCGCGGTGGCGCATTGCCCGGGGCGAAATCATCGAGGCCCATTCCGAAGCAGCGGCCGTCGCGATAGGCGGCTCTGTCGTGATAAGGCATCGCGCTTCCCGGTCGGCCACATCCGATCACCTCGATCAGCGCCGCCGTGTCCAGAGGGGTCTCGCGCAGATTGGGTCCGACAGGGGCCTGAAGATTGGTGCCCGACTTGCCGTCTCCGGCCCAGCCATGGCAATTCCCGCAATATCCGACCGACCGGTAGACGACCCTACCACGCTCCGGATCGCCGATATGTTGGTCCGTTTCCTGAGCCCGCAGGGGCGGCGCATGAAGCGTCGCGAGGGCCAGTGTCAGGGCGGCAAGAGGGATTGCGACGGTGGAACTCAAGGGCATGGCATCTCACTGTCTGGGCCGGTGATTGAGGGCAGAAATGCCGGGCAACCGAAGCTGCCCGGCATGGGATTTTCAGGTCATCAGCTGTCGAGAGCGAAGACCCAGAGCATGTTGGCTGCCTGCATGTTGGACAGCTCGGGCGCCAGGCCACCGCCGACACCAAGGCCACCGCCGGTGATCGCAACATACTGCGTCCCATTCACCAGGAAGGTGATCGGCGCGGCCGAGAACGACGTGCCCACATTCATCGACCACAGCTCTTCGAGGTTCGATGCGTTGTAGGCCGAGAAGGTCCCGTCCAGATGCCCGGCCCAGAGCAGATCGGCCGACGCCATGACGCCGCCATACAACGGGTAGGGCGTGTTGAGCGTCGCCTCGATCGTGTTCGTGGAAACGTTGACCGCGTTGATCGACCCGGTCTGTTCTCCGCTGTTCACGCCTGCGCCACCGATGAAGATGTTCCCGGGGAGAACGTCATCGGGATCGACTGCCCGGACCGACAGGTCGGAACAGCCTTCGATCCCGCCGGCATAGGCCAGCCCGAGTTCGGGGTTGTAGGCCGTCGGGAAGAAGTTGGTGCCGCCCTGGATGTTCGGGCAGGTGGTGGCCGTATCGCCGGCGCGGGTGATCCGCCCGATCGCGTAGGACTGCAGGTCGGCTTCCGGATCGTATTCGATCGGCAGGCCGGTCTTGGAATCGATGCCTTCGGTCCAGTTCAGGTTGCCGACATAGGCCACCGAGTTGATGTAGGCGCCGCTGTTCCGGTCGAGCGTGTAGAAGATGCCGTTCCGGCCAAAGCGGGCCATGACCTTGCGGTCCTCGCCGTCGATATTGGTTTCGACGAGAAGGGCAGGGCCGACCTCGTCATAGTCCATGTAATCGCCGGGCGTGTACTGGAAGTACCAGGCCAGCTCGCCCGTATCGGCATCGAGGGCAACCGTCGAGTTGGTGTAGAGGTTGTCGCCGGGCCGGTATTCCGGGTCATACATCGGAACCGGGTTGCCGGTGCCCCAGAAGACGAGGTTCGATTCCGGGTCGTAGGAGCCCGCGACCCATGCCGCGCCACCGCCGGTCTTCCAGCAGTCGGGATTGCCGGTCTGCTCGCAGAGCCAGGTCTCGGAGCCGGGCTCGCCCGGTTCAGGGATCGTGTAGAAGCGCCAGAGTTCCTCGCCCGAATTGGCGTCGATCGCGGCGATCCAGCCGCGGGTCGCCCAGTCACCATAGGACTGGCCCACGATGATCTTGTCACCGACCACCTGTGGCGAGTTGGTGAAGCCTTCGCCCACTTCGGTGGCGACCTGCGCATCCCAGACCACGTCGCCGGTATCGCTGTCACAGGCGACGACCCGACCGTCGGGCAGCACGCTGATGACGTTGTTGCCCGAAAGCGCAAGACCACGGTTCGCCAGAAGGATGCCCTGGCTCGGGTCCTTGTCGATACCGGTGTCGCAGATCCAGACCGGCCGGGCGGCGGTTTCGCTCGTCAGGTCGTACTTGTAGGGCGTGCCCCACGGATCCGACAGATAGAGGAACCCGTCATCGACAAGCGGGGTCGTCTGCATGGCGCCGATGCCGAAACCCGCGGGCTCCATGCCGCCGATCGGGGCAGCCATGACCAGACGCAGGTTTTCGACGTTGCCGGAGTTGATCTGGTCAAGTGACGAGAACCGGTTCAGGTCGAACGTCTTTCCGATCATCAGCCAGTTGCCGGCCTCCTCCTCGGACCCTGCCGCAAGCAGGCGCTCCATCGTCACCTCGGCGTGGGCCATGCCCGACGCCGTGGCGATCAAGCCTGCGATTAAATAGTGAGATTTCATGTTATGCCTCCCGACCTTACATGATTGTGGACTTCAGTGAGGACATGCTCGCACCATTGTTTAATGGATATTCCTATGAGCAATATTGGTTGTGCGATGCTGCCTTTATGGCCTTAGGCGCTTTGAGCGAGTCGGTCCGCGTCTTGGCCGATGCGGCGGTCGCCAAGGATCAGATCCGACCCTCCCAACGAAAGCGACCCCAGGATGATCCCGGGGTCGCGCAGGTCCGACTGACGGCTTTCGGTCAGGTTCGGATCATGACGTATCTGTCATCTCATCCGGGCTGGAACCCGCCGGATGACGGGTTGTCGCTACTTTCGCCACTCGCGGAGGAAGAGGAAGCGGATGATCGCGAGGGAGAACAGCGCAACCCCTGCATAAAGAGCATACCAGTAGCCGTCCTGCAGGGCCGAATCCATCCTGACCTTGCGGTGCGATGTCGGGTCCGTGTAATCCGACCGACCGATGAAGTTCATGTCCAACCCGGAGGCGCGCATATCGCCGATGAAATAGGCCAGCCCGACGGTGATCAGGTAGGACAAGCCGACAAGAAGGATCAGCGTCGTCGCAAGCGGGAGCCTGACGGGACCCAGCTTGAATTTCATGTTCACGAAGAGGCTGGCCAGAAGGGCGAGCATCGCGACGCCGAAATAGGTCCAGACAAAAGGTTTGAAAAAGCCGGGCATCTCGTAGAGAGCCGGATCGGAGGCCATCCTGACCGGACCGACCGCGTCGATACCCCAGGGATGAAGCACAAGGTCGTCGGTTCCCCGGATGGTTGCGATGTCCCCGATCCACCACGGCTGGAACCACGAATAAACCATGAGCGCAGCCGCCGCCACGAGCAGGAGCCTAAGTATCCACGTTCCCGCGCCCCCACCAACAGTAAAAGCCGCTTCTGTATGTGCCATCATTCCTCCCATCGCCCGCTTGGTCATCGACCTGCGGGCATACTCCCAGTCCAATGAAATTATATGCTTTTTTGCTCAGCTATCTGGCTTCACGCTGCCCAAGCGTAGCAACGAAAAATTTTTCCGGTCAAGCCAAGGCCATGGCCTCCGACGCGGTCAACGGAACGACGAAATCCGCCGCGCCGTCATGTGTCCGATGGTGTCGGCATGGGGCCAATTCCGGGCAAGACGATCTCGGGTTGGTTGCCCCGCGCTCTTGGGTGGTTCCAAATAAGTTATTTAAAACAAATTGTTATATGCATTCTTTCAACCAGCCCTGGTCCCGTCGTGATCATGAGACCTGGCCGAGGCAAATCCGCGACGAGAGGAATCACGGGCTTGCGGAAGGCAGTTCCGGCATCCACGATGAATTCTCAATCTGGAATATTGGGATAGCAAATGATCGATGCGAGGCCCTTGCGATCGCTCGCTATTCCCAAGTCGAGGCGTCACCCGGCGGGGTGCTGTCATTCTCGCCCGGTGTGCTGTTCTGATCCGGCCGTATCCGACCCGCTAACGCGTCGGTGACCGCTTCAGATTTCGATGCACGACATCGGTCTCGTCTGCGACGGAAGTGCTTCGATCGTCTGCGGCAGGATGGCATTGTTGATGGTCTGTTCGACGAAGCTGCAGAGCCGGTTCTGAAACTCCAGGAAGGGCCGCAGCGAGGTCAGGTGCCGCGGCATGATCAGAACGGCGTCGCGTCCGATCATCTCCAGATCATAGAACCTGAGTCGGTCCAGTGTCTGACCGGTCAGATTCGGCAGCAGCGACGTCGGGCAATGACAGGTCGCGAGTCCTGCCGCCGTGATGTCGATGGCCACCTGGTGAGTCGAGGCATGGAAGAAGGGGGCCGAACCGGGCAGGTTGTCCCGATACCAGGCTTGACTCCGATGGCTCCAGGGCACTGCCGTGGTGACTTCGACGTGCCGGCCAAGCGCATGGTCCTCGGTGTTTTTCTGTTTACGGTGGATCAGCGCATCAGCGACCTGTTCATGCGATACCGACCTCGGCACCCCCCAGACGATGCGGTCGTGAAACAGGTGACGGATGGACAGTGAGGCCTTGTGATCCTCGACATTGGCGGCTGTCACGACACCGCAGTTAAGTTGATGCGCGTCAACCATCTCGACAATTTCTTCGGAGCTGAGCGCGAAAATGTGTTCGAATCGCGTGAACTGGCCGATATCGACAGCAATGCTCGCGGCGGCTTCGGTGAAACGTCCGCGCAGGGATGGTGTGGCTCCGAAACGCAGGAGGATCTGATCGGTTCTGAAGTTTTGGGAATGCCCGGTCTCGTATTCTTCGCGGCGATTCAACAGATCGCGAGACGCGCGGAACCAGTGTTCGCCGGCAGGCGTCAATTCGACATTCTGACCGCGCTTCCGAAAAATCAGCTGGGCGCCCAACTCTTCTTCGAACTTCGCCAGCTGCTGCGAAATTGTCGGCTGTGACAGACCCGTGAGACGGGTTGCCTTACTGATTGAGCCAGAAACAACGACTGCATTTAAGAGCTCAAGGTAACGGAACGTGATGTTCATCGGATGACCTCCCGTGCAAACGTTATCTGAATATATATTATTGGCAATATATACTTCTTCTGAAGTCCGCTTCGGTGGCGCGATGCCTCTGACAGGAACAGCAGGCCGATGGCTGATTTCGCGACATGTCCGGTCGTTTCTCGGGTCTTTCGAAGCGGTCTTGGCTCCGCTTGCGGGAGGTCATGGCCGCACGGATCCGCGGGTCGAATGCCCGAAACGCGAGATCGGGGCTGGCCATGCACCAACCGGCGCTTTCCTCTTGGAATTCTCCGAGCAGGGCCGGGGCCGGCATCCCGGACCGAATGGCAGGTGTTCATGGCGGCGCTGCCTGTTGTCCGCCATGTGCGACGCAAGTCGCGGCCAGGTCGTCCTTGGTGCCAAAAAGGATTGGCGACATTTCCCGGTCACGCCGGCCGTATCGGTGATCGCCGCAACCCGGGCATCCTTGTCGCCCATTTCGCGAAACACGATCACTGCGGCGTCATGAATGCGGAACCGGGAGCGACGACGGAGGGATCCCCTTTTTCAGCCGTATCAAGGTCCTCTCACTGAGTCGGGCCAGCCTTGGAGACGATGATCCGAGTGATATCCATGTGCAGCATCTACCCGCGCGTGTAAGTTATTCCTGCATGTAAGCGTCACCAGAGCAGTGGGAGCCGTCCGATGACCAGTCTTGAGCCTTTTGGGAAGGGTCTCTGGCTGGCCGAAGGGCCCATGGTCACGGCAGCGATGGGGTTTCGCTACCCGACGCGAATGGCGGTGATCCGATTGCAAGACGGAGGATTGTTCATCTGGTCGCCCGTGGCTCTGGCTCCCGATCTCGCGGCTCAGGTCCGCGCCCTGGGTCCGGTCAACCATATCGTTGCCCCGAATGCCCTGCACGACACGTTCCTCGCTCAATGGGCGGCGGACTATCCCGAGGCTGCGCTGCATGCCGCACCCGGGCTTGCCGGGCAACGGCCGGACCTGTCCTTTTCCTCGACACTGAGCGAAGGGCCCCCCGAGGCCTGGGCAGACGCGATTGATCAGGTTGTCGTTGGCGGAAATGCGATCACGACCGAGGTCGTCTTTTTCCACCGGGAAAGCGGAACTGTCCTTTTCGCCGACCTGATCCAGCAATTCCCGAGGTCATGGTTTCGCGGGTGGCGCAGCATCCTCGCGCGGCTCGATCTCATGACAGGGCCCGAACCCGCCGTGCCCCGGAAATTTCGGATGGCATTCACCGATCGCAAACTTGCGCGGCGGGCGGTCAGCCGGATTCTCGACTGGCCGGCCGGGCAGGTGGTGATGGCCCACGGCACGCCGGTCCGGCGCGACGGTGCCGCCTTCCTTCGACGGGCGTTCCGATGGTTGCGGGTGGCGCGGGGCTGACGGCATTCCGGGCCCGTGGCTGTTGCATCCGATCATCACTGGCTGGAACCCATCTGGCGACCCCTGAGACGGCATTAGACGTCCTGGGCGGGGTGCGGGCTTTGCGCAACCGCGCGCAGCTCGACCAGCCCGCCGGGCACGATCAGTTCGCTGACGCCAATGGCCGTCCAGGCCGGGTAGGGGGCGGTGATGAAGCGGTCCTTGACGCGGATGAAACTCTCCATGTGGCGGGACATCTCGACGTGGTAGGTCGTGATTTCCACGATGTCCGGCAAGCCGGCGCCCGCCGCGTTCAGAATGGCCCGAAGCGCAAGAAATGCGGTGACGAACTGCGCCTCAGGGTCGCGCACGGCGACCAGATCGGCCAGATCGTTCGACGCGTTGCGGGTGGTCGATCGTGCACCGGCAAGGCCGTCCTCGTTCGGCGGCTCGCCGCCCGGGCTCGTCCCAATGATGCCGGAACAGAAGATGAGGCCATTTGCCTCGACGGCCGGCGCAAAGTGCCAGTTGTCATAGACCCCTTGCAGGTCGGGCGGGATGATGCGTCTGGCGGGTGACATCGGGGCTCCATTTCCGCGTTCGCCAAGCGTGCGCCGGATGCGGATTTGGCCGGAAAGCGCACTTTGGGAATTGGTCTGCCTCCAAAACTAGTGGATAGGCGCTCGCCGGTCCATCGCGATGCGCGGGTCAGGGGTGCCAACCCGCCGGTTTGGGCCGCCCCTCGCGCCACAGGGCCTGCGCGTGACCGTCGGAATCGCTTCCCGAACGGCTGCCCAGGCCCTAGGATCGGCCCCGCGACCGAGGGAGGGGAACAATGCGGTTTGACAGGATGCGGCCCGGTGAATTGAGGGAGGCGGCTGAACGGGGGGTGCCCTTCGTCCTGCCGATTGGCGTGATGGAATATCACGGACGCCATCTTCCGTCCGGCGTCGATATGATCGTGGTGACCGAGACGCTTGAGAGACTTGGGGACCAGATCGTCGTTCTGCCGCCCTTCGCCTATGGCGCGGCAAGCTATGCCGTGGCGCGACCGCAAGACGGTGGGACATTGCATGTGGATGCCGCCGCGATCCTGCCTTTTGCCGATGCGTTGTTCGCATCGCTCCTTCTGGCCGGCTATCGCAATATTCACGGCATCGTTCATCACCAGACCGAGAATTTTCATCAGGGAATGCCCACCGATCTTGTGTTCCGACTTGCCGCGCGCAACGCGATCTTCCGCCATATCGAGAAGGAAAGAGGCCCCGGTTGGTGGGGTGCCGGCGAGATGGCGGATTACTACGATCAGCACGCCGAGGGCACCGATCCCTTTGCCTGGATCAGGATTCACCCGCTGTTTCCCAAGGGCGCCGATTTCCCGTTCGATCATGCGGGCGAGGGCGAAACCTCGCTGATGCTGGCGCTGGCACCTGAAACGGTCGCGCGCCACGAGGCCGAGGATGATGGCCACTGGTTCACCGACACCGCGCCCCGCGCAAGCGCGGAGGCCGGGGAGAGAGGCGTCGAGATTGCGCTCGAGCATCTGCGCAAGGTGCTGGGTCTTGCGCCCGGGGCCTGAACGGATGTGTCAGACGCTCCGGTGTTATCCGGCCTCGGGCGCGCCGCCCAGGGCGCGGTCAAGATGCACGTAGCCCCCATCTGGAAAGAGCCATTGGCCCGTCGTATGCGACGACCGCTCTGACAGGAGGAACGCCACGGTATCGGCAATCTCGCGCGGGGTCGTCATGCGCTGGCCCAACGGGATGCTTTGCGTGATCTGGGCCTCGGCCCCGGCGGGATCGTCGAATGTATCGAGCCACCGTCGATAAAGCGGTGTCATGACTTCGGCGGGCACGACGGCGTTCACCCGAACCCCGTCCTTCAGGAGTGCCGCGGCCCATTCCCGCGTCAGGCCAAGCTGTGCCGCCTTTGCCGCGACATAGGCCGAGGTCGAGCCCTGTCCGGTCAGGGCCGTCTTGGAACTGATGTTGACGACCGATCCGCGCGCGGCCCTGAGATCGGGAAGGCACAGGTGCATCAGTGTGTAGTAGTGGATCAGGTTCTGCTCCAGCGAGGCGCGGAACGCCCCGGGCCCGGCATCGAGGCCGACGGAATCATTGGCCCCCGCATTGTTGACCAGACCGTCGATCCGGCCCGCCCGCGCGCGGACGGCTTCGATCGCTGCGGCGCATTCCTCATCCCGCGACAGATCGGCCCTGACGAAGATCGCGCCGGGCAGACCGGCGATCCAGTCCTCGGGCGGCGCGCTGCGCGAGACGATCGCCGGGATCGCGCCTTCCTCGGCGAGAACGGTGCTGATCGCGGCCCCGATGCCAGAGCCGCCGCCGCTGACGACGATCACTTTCCCGGTCAGTCCCAGATCCATGACAAGTTCCTTTCTGCGTCGCGTTTGCGCCTCTTGCGGCAACGGGCCTTGGCCCATGCCGACCTGCCGTTGCCCCGCGTCGATCCGCCCCTAGCCATCGCGCCGGATCGGCGGGGCAAAGGCCAGTTCTTCACCGTCGCCAAGGTCCTCGGGCTGTTTGCCATAGCTGCCGAACCGTCGAAGGATGTCCGCCATCTCGTCGCGGTCGAGGATGACCGGGGTTCCGGATTGGCGGGCAAGGATGAATTGCTGGCACAGCATTTCGATCTCGACGCCAAGCGCCAGCACCGACCTCAGCGACGAGGCGAAACAGATCATTCCGTGATTGGCCAGAAGGGTGGCATTGCGCCCCTCCATCGCCCGGAGCATCGCCGTCGACAGTTCCTCTGTCCCGAAACTCGCATAATCCGCACAGCGCAAGGTATCGCCCCCGGTGACCCCGATCATGTAGTGAAAGGCCGGAATGTCCTGCCTGAGACAGGACAGCGCGGTCGCATGGGGTGAATGCACATGCAAGATCGCCTCCGCCTCGGGCCGTGACCTGTAGATATCCATGTGCATCCGCCATTCCGAAGACGGCAGAACAGGGCCGAGATAGCCGCCCTCAAGGTCCATCTGCACGACATGTTCGGGCGACATGTCGTCGTAGCGGACGCCCGAAGCTGTGATCAGGAACCCGTCGCTGTTGCGCACTGACACGTTGCCTGCCGTGCCCTGATTGAGCCCGATGGCGTTCATCTCGAGGCAGGTGCGAATGACGTCCTGGCGCAATTCTTCGTATTCGTTCACGGCGAATCTCATCTAAGATAGTGCTGATTAAGCCCGCGAACCGGAAGAGAACCAAGTGCCGAACACCGCGCCGCGCAGTATTGTTGTCATCGACGTGGGCGCGACCAATGCCAAGGTCGTGCAGATCGGCCCCGATCTGACAATCATGCAGGACCGTTCGGTTCCGGTGGCCCCTCTGGACGGGGGGCTCTACCAGATCCTCGACAGTGAGGCTGTGCTGAATTTCGCAAGCGCCGCGATCCTTGATTTCGACAGGCGGACCTCGGTGGATGCGATCGTTCCCTGCACCCATGGCTCGGCGCTGGCGCTGCTCACAGCTGATGGCGAGTTGGCGCTTCCGATGATGAGCTATCTCGCGCGCGTCCCCGATGACATTGCGCAGATCTATGACACGATCGCCCCCGCTTTCGACGAAGTCCGCGCGCCCACGAACCCCGGCGCGCTGACTTTGGGCCGCCAGTTGCTCTGGCAGGAGACGTATTGGCCCGATGCCTTCGCGCAGGTCGACTCCATCCTCCCCTATGCGCAATATATTGCGTTTCGTCTGTGCGGCGTCCGCGCGACCGAAGTTTCGGCCATGGGGGCGCAGACCCATCTCTGGGCGCCCGAGGCGCGGGCCTATTCGTCACTGGCGCGGGTGCGGGGCTGGGACAGTCTTTTCCCGCCGATGCGCGCCGCGGATGATGTTCTGGGCCAGATCCGCGATATGGAGTTGACCGGACGGGGCGATGTCCTGTGCGGCGTCCACGACAGCAATGCGAACTACGTCAGATACCTGTCCGGCGGACCAATGGTCCTTCTGTCGACGGGCACCTGGATCATCGCCTTCGACAGCGACGGATCGATAATGGGCCTCGATGGGGCGCGCGATCAGGTCTCCAACACGACGGTGTCCGGGGCGCCTGTGGCCTGCGCGCGGTTCATGGGGGGGTGAAGAATACGCCCGTATCGCCGGGCGCGACAATCCGCACCGCGCCAGCGTTGCGGGTGTGGCGGCTTTGGTGCGCGACGGTGTGATGGCCTTGCCGTCCTTCACCGACAGCGGCGGTCCGGTGCCACACAGAGGCGGCCGTGGCGAAATTCTTGGAACGTCTTCAATCATGGAGGAGGCCTTGGCGAACCTCGCCACTCTCTACACCGCGCAGATGACGTCCGTTGCGCTCGACGCCCTTGGGCGAACGGAAAAGGTCGTGGTGGACGGGCCATTTGCCACCAATATCGCCTTTCTTCAGACGCTCTGCGCCCTGATGCCCGGGCGTCGGATCCTTCGCGCGCTCGAAGCGCAGGGCACGGCGCTTGGAAGCGCGTCCCTTGCGATCGGCGCGGCGGCACCCGAGCCCCGGATCGACCCTGTCGCGACGCCGGATATTCCGGGCCTTGAGGCCTATCATCACCACTGGATGGCCGCGGCCATCGCATAGGGCCCGAGGGCAGGGCGGGTCTACCGGGGCGGTTCCTGATCGGCGGGTTCTTCTGGCGGCTGATCGGCATCCAGCTCGGCCTGATCGGCCGAAAACGCGGCCGTTTCGGGTGTCGAGGCGCGCGCCAGTGGCTGGGCCTGAAATGCGACCTTGTCCTCCGACGCGACGGCGGGCGCCGTCCGGAGCCGGAAGATCGCGAACAGCAGCAAAAGCAGGTGCGCCGAACCCGTCACCGCGAACAGCGTCGATGCGCCATAGGACGTCATGGCAAAGCCCGCGACGGTCGGCCCGAGGATCGAGCCGATCCCGTAGACCAGCAACAGCCCGCCGCTGACCTGAATGAAGGCCCCCGGTTCCGCGTGGTCATTGGCATGGGCCACGATCACCGGATACATGGCAAAGACCGTCGCCCCGAAGAGCGCCGACAGCGCCAGAAGGATCATGGGCTGCGTCATGCCCGAAAACAGGAACAATCCGTCCGCGAGAATGGCGAAAACGCCGATGGCAATCAGGACCTTGCGGCGATCAAACCTGTCCGACGCGATGCCAACCGGGATCTGGGAGGCCGCGCCTGCAAGGATCGGGATGCTGGCGAAGAGCGCGATGTCGCCCAGCGGCAATCCGACCCGGGCGGCATAGACCGCCGCCAATGTGCCAAAGGCCGCGTTCGAGACCCCGACCATCAGTACGGCAAAGACAGCGATGGGCGAATTCCGCCACAGCTTGCGCAGATCAAGAGAGACCTTGGTCAGCGGCCGGGGCGTCGAGGTGGCACTGATCGCAGTCGGCAGCAGAGCGAGGCAATAGACCATCGCGGCCAGTACGAAAAAGAAATAGCCCCCCGGATCGCCCAGCGTCAGAACCATCTGCCCGGCGGTCGTCGCCGCGAGATTGACCATCGTGTAGACGCCGAAGGCGCGGCCCCGCGACTTCGCGTCGACCCGCTCGTTGAGCCAGCTCTCGACGATCATCGCAGCGCCGGCAAAGCAGAAACCAGACACCGCGCGCACCGGGATCCAGACCCATGGCGTGATCAGGATCAGCGACAGAAGGACGGCGATCGCCGCGATCGCGCACATGGCTCCGAACGCCCGGATATGGCCCACCCGGGCCACCAGGGCCGGCGTGCGCAGGCAGCCCGCCACATAGCCAATGGCCCAGCCCGTCCCGAGCAGGCCGAGCGAGGCCGCGGTGAAGCCGTCCGCCTCGCCCCGGATCGGCAGGATCAATCCATTCACGCCCCCGGCGAACAGCAGAAACGCTGAGCCCATCAGGAGCGCGGTCAGGGGAAGTAGTCCTTTCAACATGAGGCCACCGTAACTTCGTGGCGGTCGGTTGAAAATCCGAAAGCCGTGGTCCCGGGAGCACCTCGCCGGTCATGCCTTGAATGTCGCGGTCAATGTCCGGTTGCCGGGCGCCGAACCTTGTGGCTTTGCTGTTGAGGCATCGCTTCTCGATCCGGATCGAACCGGCCGCGTGGTCTTCTCTCGCAAGGGTCCGGATGTCGCATGTGGTTGAAATCGTCGCGCTTTGCTTCACCTCAATCCCTGAAAGTGAAGGAGTTGAGATTGCAAACCGACGAGGCGACACGGTCCAGGGCACTGCAGATCACGCAGGACTTCGTGCCGCGGATGGGCAAGGCCTATGCCGCCGGGCGAAACCATGATCGCGGGCCGGGCCGGCATCGCGATGTCTCGCAGCTTTCGGCCCATGTCCGGCGGCGCCTGATCACGGAACAGGAGCTGGTCGCCGCCGCGCTTGACCATCACGGGGCAGGGGCTGCCGAGAAGTTCATCCAGGAAGTGCTGTGGCGAGGCTATTTCAAGGGCTGGCTGGAGCAGCGACCGCAGGTCTGGGCCCATTATGTTTCTGGCCTCGATGCCGACCTTGCCATGCTCGACCGCGACGATGCCCTGCGCGCGCGGGTCGAGGCGGCGGAACGCGGCGAAACGGGTCTTGCGTGTTTCGACGCCTGGGCGCGCGAGCTGATCGAGACGGGCTATCTGCACAACCACGCGCGGATGTGGTTTGCCTCGATCTGGATCTTCACCTTTCGTCTGCCATGGCGGATCGGCGCGGATTTCTTCTTGCGTCACCTTCTTGACGGCGATCCGGCCTCCAACACCTGTTCGTGGCGCTGGGTTGCGGGCCTTCATACCCGTGGCAAGGCCTATGAGGCGAAGGCGTGGAACATCGCCAAGTTCACCGGGAACCGGTTCACCCCGCGCGAGAACGATCTGGCCACGGACGTGATCGGGCTCGAGGATCAGGAACCCGGTGGCCTGCCCGAGATCGTGCCCCTGCGGTCCTGCACGCCGCCCTGGCGCGATGTGCCGACGGCGCTTGTGCTGACCGAAGAGGATTGCCGTCTGGAAGACTTCGATCTTCTGTCCATCGACATTCGCGGGGCGGTCATGCTGCAAAGCAGTCACCTGCGCTCACCACGAACCGTGGCCGGGCATGTCAGCGACTTCGAGGCGGGTGCGCTCCGGGATGCCGCTGATCGGATCGGTCATCCCGCCGTTGAACTGCGCGCGGATGCGCCGGAGGGCCTCGCGCTCTGGGCCGAACAGATCGGCGCGCAGCAGATCGCGATGCCCTATGTTCCGACCGGCCCGCTTGCCGATTGGATCACCCGGGCGCGCCCGGCGCTTGAGGCGCGCGGGATCGTCTTGACCGAATGGCAACGGGAATGGGACAGGCTGATCTGGCCCCATGCCACCGCCGGGTTTTTCAAGGTGAAGAAGAAAATCCCGCAAATCCTCCGGACCACAGGACTGACATGACATCACTTGCCATTGAAAACGTTCAGGATTACCCGCGCCCACCCGCACTCGAACCGGTGCCCCAGATGCTGCGCATTCTGCTGGGGGATCATGTGGTGGCCGAGACGGTGCGGGGGTTCCGCGTTCTCGAGACGCATCACGCACCGACATATTACCTCCCGCCCGGGGATGTCTTCGCCCGGTTGAGCCCCGCGCGAGGCCGATCGATCTGCGAATGGAAGGGCGTTGCGACATATTGGGACGTGACCATCGGCGATGTCATGGCCCCGCGCGCAGCCTGGAGCTATCCCGAGCCAACGCGGCCCTTTCTGCCGATCGCCGGCTACCTTGCCTTCTATGCGACCTCGATGGACGCCTGTTTTGTCGGGGAGCACCGGGTCATCCCGCAACCGGGCAATTTCTATGGCGGTTGGGTGACCGATAACCTGCAAGGCCGGATCAAGGGCGCGCCGGGCACGGAACACTGGTGACGCTAGCCCGCAAAGCGCGCCGTCAGGCCCCCATCCACAGTCCAGTTGGCCCCCGTGACGAATGACGCCTCGTCCGACAGCAGGAACGCGATGCAATTGGCGATCTCGGACGGGCTCGCCATGCGGTGCATCGGATGCACGTCCAGCACCTGATCGCGTAGCGACGGGTCGTTCATATCGAAGAACTCCTTCACCAGCGCGGTTTCGGTATAGCCGGGGCTGAGCGCATTCACGCGGATCTGGTGCTTGCCCATGTCGAGGGCGAGCGACCGCGTCAGGCCTACAAGCCCGGATTTCGCCGCCGCATAGGGAAAGAAGCCCGGGTAGGTCATGGTGGCATGCACCGAGGCCACGTTGACGATTGAACCCTTGCCCGCCGCGATCATGCCGGGCAGAACGGCCCGCGCCGCGAGCCATGCGGCCTTGAGGTCGACGGCGAAGACCCCGTCCCATTCGTCTTCGGTCATCGTTACCGGATCGGCATAGGAATTCCGGCCGGCGTTGTTCACGAGGCCGGATACCGGCCCAAATTCCGCGCTGAAGGCCCCCACCGCGACGGCCAGCGCCTCGGCGGAACAGATGTCGGCCTCGCGGAACATGACCCCGTCGCCCAGACGTTCGGCCAGGGCCCGGCCCTCGTCGGGCAGAAGGTCGACGAAACTGACCCGCGCGCCTTCGGCCAGCGCCTTTTCCACCGTGGCGGCGCCGATGCCCCGGCTGCCGCCGGTGACAAGGATATGAGCGTTCTGAAGTCGTCCCATCATGTTCACCAATCCGCAACCGAGCCGTCGTCGTGATACCACTGGATCGGCAGGGCGTCCTGCCAGGGGTGGCGTTCGGCGGCGGCTTCGTCGATTTCGATCCCGATGCCCGGCCCTTGGGGCGGGAGCACGTGGCCGCCTTCGATCGGGGCACCGCCGCTGACAACCTCGTCGCGCCACGGCACGTCCGAGCGCATGACCTCCTGCACGAGGAAATTCGGCGTCGCGAACCCCAGATGAATATTCACCATCGTGGCCACCGGCCCCAGCGGGTTGTGAGGCGCCATGCTGACTCCGAAAGTGTCACACAGAGCCGCGATCCGGCGGACCTCGGTCAGGCCGCCGGCGTGACAGACATCGGGCTGGGCGACCGATATGGCGCCCGCCTGAAGCAGTTGAAGGAATTCGTGCCGGTGGCACAGCCTTTCGCCGCTGGCGATCGGAATGGTCGTGGCCTGCGCGACCCGGGCGATGCCGCCTACGTCCTCGGGCTGGCAGGGCTCCTCCAGAAACCATGGGCGATAAGGCTTCAGCACTTCGGCATATTGGATCGCCATCGCGGCCGAGGTGCGGCCGTGCAGATCGACCATGATGTCCATCGCGTCGCCCGCGCCCTCGCGGGCCGCGGCCATCAGCGCCTCGGCCGATTTCAGTGCCGCATGGCTGTCGAGCGGCTTCGTCCGGCCGACGGCAAGGATCTTCACCGCGGTGAAGCCATCCTCCCGCGATCGCGCGGCCTTTTCGGCAAAGCTTTCAGAGCGCGCGCTGTCGTAGACGGCCAGCGAGTCGCCGCCGCCGAGATGATCGTACATCCTGAGTTTCTTGCGGGTCAGCCCGCCCAGAAGCTGCCAGAGAGGAATGTTCAGCGACCGCGCCTTGATGTCGTGCAGCGCCTGATCGATCCCGGAAAGCGCCGACATCGTGACGATGCCGCCCTTGAAGAACGGATGTCGGAACAGGACCTGCCAGATATGTTCGATATTGCGGGGGTCTTCGCCGATGATCAGGCTGGCCAGATCCTCGATGGCGCCCACAACAGCGCGGGTCTGGAATTCCAGCGTCGCCTCGCCGAGCCCCGTGAGGCCCGGCTGATCGGTTTCGATGCGCACGAAGATCCAGTTCCTGAGCCGCGCATTGACGACTTGCGTCCGGATTTTCGTGATCTTCATGGCTCAGCGTCCGGTCAGAGATTGCCGCTTCATGCGCCGGTCGATCAGCGTCTGCAAAACCACCGAGACGACGATCACGAGGCCGAAGGCAAGTTGCGTGTAGAAGGCGTTGATGCCCGCGGCCACGACACCGGCATTGATCGCACCGATGATGTAGGAAGCAAAGAAGGTGCCGGCCACCGATCCGGTGCCGCCAAAGACGCTGGTGCCACCAAGGAACACCGACGCAATGGTGTTCAGCAGGAACCCTTCGCCCGTGGTGGGCCAGAAGTAGAACCCGTAGATCGAGGTCATCAGGCCCGAGAATGTTGCCATGACACCCACCAGCATGAAGGCCCGGGTCTTCACGCTGACCGCGTTGATGCCCATCAGCCGTGCCGAGGTGGGGTTGTCCCCCACCAGAAAGACATGCGCGCCAAAGCGGGACCGGTTCAGCAGGAACCATGCGCCGATCAGGATGATGATCATCCACAAGGTCTGGACCGGGATCCCGAACGGGGACGAGCGGAAGATGGCATGCATCTCGGGGTATTCCTGCGCGGTCAGCGGCACTCCTGTGCCGTCCATCATCACCAACTCGAGCCCGCGGAACAGGAACGACGTGCCGATGGTGATCACGAGCGAGGGGATATTGAGCCACGCCACGAGCGTGCCGTTGATCCAGCCGCACAGCGCCCCGGTCCCGAACGCCGCGACAAGCGCGAGTGGCCAGGCAAGCCCGCCCTGCGCCAGAAGGCAGAACACGGCCGTGCCAAGCGCCATGATCGACGGGAAAGACAGGTCCATCTCGCCGGTGATGACGACGAATGTCAGCGCGATGGCGATAATGCCGAATTGCGGGGTCGTCTGGGCGAAGGCGATATAGATGTTCTGGTTGGTGAACACCTGCGGCGCCGCGATCACGAAGGCCAGCCACATGGCCAGACCCACGCCGACGATGCCCACCTGGCTTACATAGCGGCGCAGGAACGAGGGCTTGCCGACCCGGTTGTCCTGTGGCTTTTTCGGCTTTTCGCCGGTCGGTTGTGTTTCCGCGACCATGATCTTTCCCTCAGTTCAGCGACCCGGTGCGGGCGACGTGGTACAAACGCTCGATCAGGTCATCCATCGAGATTTCACTTTTCTGATAGATGCCGGCGACCTTGCCGCGATCGAGCACGTAGAGCCGGTCGACCACCGGATAGACGTGGAAGATATTGTGATCGATGAAGATGGCGGATTTGCCCGCCGTCTTGATCCCGCTCACGAAATCGAGCGTCTTTTTCGTCTCGGTCAGCGACAGGCCCACCGTGGGCTCGTCAAGGATCACGAGGTTGGCATCGAAATACAGCGCGCGGGTGATGGCGACGCCCTGTTTCTCGCCGCCCGACATGGTGGCCACGACGTTGTCGGGGTGCACGGCGGCCGAGGTGAAGCCCATGTGATCCGACATCAGCCGCGCGGATTCGGACCGCATCCTGGCCACGTCCAGAAGGCCCCATTTCGTGCGCGGTTCGCGGCCCATGAACATGTTGCGCCAGATGGGCTGTTTCTCGCACAGGGCGCGCTCCTGATAGATCGTCTCGATCCCGAGGTCGCGGGCGCGCGCCACGGACCAGTCGTCGATCCGTTCGCCGTTGAACCAGATCTCTCCGCCCGGGTCGGGGGCGTGAAATCCCATGACCGTCTTGACCAATGTCGATTTCCCGGCGCCGTTGTCGCCCAGAAGGCCCACGATTTCGCCCGGATAGACGGCGAAATCGACGCCCGAAAGCGAGCGGACCTCGCCGAAGGTCTTGGACACGTTGCGCAATTCGATAACCGGGGTTCCCGGCGGAGTCGTTGTCTGGGTCACGGGGCGGCCTCTCGGACAGAAGGGCCCACGGCGGCGGATGGGCCGCCGCGGGCAAGGGGTTGTCAGCGGATCTCGACCGCGGCGAGGGGCGCCACCGCGTCAACATTGGTGGCATCCACGAAGGCGCCGGCCGTGTTGATATCAAGCCCGGAGAAGCCGTATTTCTCGGTCAGGCAGATATTCAGGATCGGCAGGTAGCCCTGAAGATAGGGCTGCTGGTCGATCACGAGGTTCTGATAGCCTTCCTGAACCGCCTGGGCGGTGTTGGGCGACATGTCGAAACCCGCGAAATAGACATCGCCCGGCTCGAGACCGGCAGCATCGGCGTAGACGCCCACATTCGACGTCAGGCCGCCGTGGTCGGTGACCACGATCTTGACGTCGGGATTGGCGCCCATCAGGCCCACGAAAGTGGCGGTGCCGGCGTTGGGGTTCGCGTTGGTCGCGGCGTCGATCTCCTGGTAGATGACTTCCAGACCGGCGGCCTCGAAAGCGTCGATGACGCCCACGGTGCGCTGACCACGGTCGCCACCCTGCGAACGCAGGCCCCAGACGAAAACCTTGTCGCCTTCGGAAACCTCGGCCCGGGCCGCGGCCTCGGCGCCAAGCGCGTAGCCCGCATCGTAGTTCGGCGCGCCGACATAGCCAAAGCCATTCGGTCCATAGGCGGCCTGGCTGTCGCGCAGAGATGTGTTGAGCGTCGTGAAGATGATGCCCTGTTCATAGGCCTGCTGCACGATCGGGCCCGTGGCATCCTCGCCGGCGAAGCCGTAGGTGGCGATCCCGTCGACGCCGGTCGCAACAGCCTGCTGGATCTGCTGAAGCATCAGGTTCGGGTCCCAGTTCGAGAAGTAGTAGGTCACGTCCGCCCCGAGATCGAGTTCCGCCTGACGGAAGCCGTTATAGACGTTGTTGGCGAACACCCCGCCCTGTGGGCCGCCGGGGAACGCCGCGATCCGCACGCCTTCGCACCATTTCTCCACCGGCTCCGCCATCGCGCCGCCTGCGAGCAGAGCAGCAGACGAACAGGCCAGTGCCGAAAGCATCATCCTTGCCGAAATCATGTTGAATTTCCTCCCATGCTGGGCCCCGTTCGCAGCCTGTCTCGGCTGATCGAAGGGGCACATCAAAATGGGTAGACGAGTCATACAAGTCTGTAAACGGTTTTCTGGTTTGCCCTGCTGGCCGCACTTTGCGCACGTCGCCATAGGTCGCATATAGCGGCTTTTCGCTGCGTCGCAGCGGAAGTTTTCGCGTCGCGTCAGAAAATCCGGTATTTACCAGAGATCAAACTTGTCCTACAGGTTTGCGAATGGTGATACCTAGCAAAGATCCGTCCACCGCCGTGCCCGCCGCGCAGACCGTGGCGGAATTGCTGACGTCGCAGATCATCGACCAGCTTGATCTGGGCGCGCAGCTTCCGTCGGAGGCCGAGCTTGCCACGCGGTTCGAGGTGAGCCGCGTCACGGTGCGCGAGGCGCTCAAGCTGTTGGCGGGGCAGGGGCTGGTAAGCCTGTCGCGCGGCCGGCGCGCGACGATCACGCAACCCGACGGGGCGATGTTCGGCGCCTTTCTCAGATCGCTCATCCATTCCGACCCGCGCGCCGTGTTCGATCTCAGCCAGGTCCGCCGCTCTCTGGAGGTTCAGGCCGTCACGCTTGCCTGCCGCAACGCCAGCCGGTCAGGGCTTGACGGGATGGAGGCGGCGCTTGCGGCCATGCGCGAGACGGCGCGCGCCATGCCCGAGGATCGCGCCGATGATGAACGCGGCCGGGCCTTCGACCGCGCCGACGTCAAGTTTCACCAGGCGATCGCCCTTGCCGGCGGCAACCGGGTGCTGGTCTTCCTGTTCGAGGTGATGGAAAGCGCGCTTCTCGAAGGGTTCGAGCGCAGCCGTCGCGGCCATGTGCGCTCTCGCGAGATGCTGCTCGCGGCCTGTGACGATCACGGCGTAGTGCTCGATCATGTCCGGACGCGGGACGAACGCGCCGCCGCGGATGCGGTGCTGGCCCTGATCGCGCGGTCCGAGGCCAATCTCAGGGCGGCGGTAGGGGTTACCTGACAGGAAAAGCCATGAAGATTACAGCACTAAAGACATGGATCGTGCCGCCCCGGTGGCTGTTCCTGAAGATCGAAACCGATGCAGGCCTTTCGGGCTGGGGGGAACCCGTTCTCGAAGGCCATGCCGCGACGCTGGCCGCCGCGGTGCAGGAACTGGAGGATTTCCTGATCGGGCAGGATCCCCGCCGGATCGAGGATATCTGGCAGACGATCTATCGCAACGGCTGTTATCGCGGTGGCCCGGTTCTGATGAGCGCGCTTGCGGGCATCGACATGGCGCTTTGGGATATCAAGGGCAAGGAGCTGGACACGCCCGTCCATGCGCTTCTGGGCGGGCCGGTCCGGGATCGTATCCGGACCTATCGCTGGTGCGGCGGCGACCGCCCGTCCGATCTGATCGAGGGTGTCCGTGCGGTCCAGGCGCAGGGCTATACGGCGGCCAAGTTCAACATCTGCAGCGAGCTTCAGATCGTCGACACCCATGCCAAGCTCGACGGAATCATCCAGACCCTGTTCGACCTGCGCGAGGCCGTCGGGTCCGAGATGGACCTTGCCTTCGATTTCCATGGCCGGGTCCACGCGCCGATGGCGCGGGTGCTGCTGAAAGAACTTGAGCCGCTGCGCCCGATCTTTGTCGAGGATGCGGTCGTCTCGGCGATGGTCGAGACCATGGCCGATCTGGCCCGCGCCACGTCGATCCCGCTGTGCATCGGCGAGAGGCTGCACAGCCGATACGATTTCAAACGCGTCTTCGAATTGCGCGCGGCGCAGGTCATCAATCCCGACACGGCCCATGTGGGCGGCATTTCGGAAATGGTGCGCATCGGCCATTGGGCCGAGGCCTATGATGTGGCGCTTGCCCCGCATTGCCCCATCGGGCCGATCGCGCTGGCCGCCTCGCTTCAGGTGGATGCGGTCTGCCACAATGCGTTCATCCAGGAGCAGTCGATCGGCATTCACTACAACGCCGGGGCCGACGTTCTGGATTATGTCGAACCGGGCGGTATCGTGGTCGAGGACGGGCATCTTCTGATCCCGCAGGGCCCCGGTCTGGGGATCGAGGTCGATGAGGCCAAGGTCGAGGAAATGGCCCGGATCGGCCACCGCTGGCGCGCGCCCGTCTGGCGCCATGACGATGGATCGATTGCAGAATGGTAAGGCAATTCAAAGGGATACACGCCGTTCTTTTCGCGCTTTACGATGCCGAAGAGCGGCTTGATCGCGCGGCGATGTCCGCACAGCTGGCATGGGTCCGCGCGGCAGGCGCCGAAGGCGTGGTGGTGCTGGGCCTTGCGACCGAGGTGGGCAAGCTGACAGAGGCCGAGAAACGGCAGGTCATCGACTGGGCTGCCGAAGATCGCGGCGATCTTCCGCTGGGTGTCACCATCACGGGCAATTCTGTGGCCGAACAGGCGGCCCTTGCCGCACACGCGACGGATGCGGGGGCCGATTGGCTGATCCTTCAGCCGCCGCTGGCCGGCAGCTATTCGGCGGCGGAATACCTCGATTTCTTTGCGCGGGTCGGTGCGGAGCTCGCGGTGCCCTTCGCGGTGCAGAACGCGCCGCAATACCTTGGCCGGTCGTTGTCGGGCGATGATCTGGCGAACCTTGCCGCCCGCTGCCCGGGCTTCACCCATGTCAAGGCCGAGACCAGCGCCGGCGATCTGGCGGGCCTTGTCGCGCTTGCCGGTGACAGGCTTACGGTTCTCAACGGGCGTGGCGGGCTCGAGATGACGGATTGCCTGCGGGCCGGCTGCGACGGGTTCATCGTGGCGCCCGACGTTCTGCCCGGGGTTCTGTCCTGCATGGCGCTTTGGCGCGACGGCGACGAGGCGGGGGCCGAGGCGGCCTATGCCGGCTTTCTGCCTGCCGCGACCTTTGCGATGCAATCGCTCGAGCATCTGGCCTGCTATGGCAAGCGCATCTTCGGCGCGCGCGCCGGGATCACGATCCATGACCGCGCGCCAGCGCTCAGACCGACCGAGGCCGGTCTGACCTTCGCCCGCCGTTGGGCCGTGGCCGGGTTTCAGGTCGAAGGCGGTTGAAACACGCTGTCGCCGTTTACGCGGATCTCCACATCAACCCTGTATGTTTCGAGCGCCTCGGGGTTCACGTCGACGCCCAGGCCCGGGCCGTCGGGGATATGGATCAGCCCCTCGGCATCCGGCGCAATGCGTGTGCGCGTCAGGTCGACCGCCAGTTCCGACAGGCCCGTCGGGTATTCGCAGATCCGGTGATCCTCCAGCCCGGCATAAGGCTGGATCGAGGCCGACAGCGCAAGGTTCGACGTGAAGGTGTGGTTGATATAGGTGACACCCCGTTCCGCCGCGTAGCGCGCCACATCGGTCGCGGGGCCAAGCCCGCCGATCCGGCCGCAATCGATCTGGACAAAGCCCACGCCGCCGAAATCGATCAGGTGTTCGGCCATGTGGCGATTGTGCGCGGCCTCGCCGCCCGCTGTCCTGACCTGCGAGGAGCGTTTGGACAGATCGCCATAGGCGCGGTAGGCGTGTCCGTGAAACGGCTCCTCGAACAAAAGCACGTCCGAGGCTTCCATCGCGGGCAGGCGGGCGGCGGCGGCCTCGACATCCTCGCCGAAGATCTGGCCCGCATCGATCAGAAGGATTCCCTCGGGGCCCAGCCCCTCGCGGGCCGCGGCGACCTGATCGGCATCGGCCTCGACCGAGGCGCCGAAGGGCGCCCAGCCGAATTTCGCGGCGCGAAACCCCTTGGACCGGATGTCGCGGGCGCGGGCGAGCGTCTCGTCTGCGGTCGTGCCGAACAGGACCGAGGCATAGGGCGTCTTGGGATAGGCGCGCTCCCATCCGAGAAGCTGCCAAGCCGGCACACCGCGCGCGCGGCCCAGCATGTCCCACAGGGCCATCTCGATGCCGGACCAAGTATGGGCGGCCTGAAGCAGATCCATCGAATCGTAGGCGACCTTGGCGGCGATGGCGCGAATGTCGTCGGGCGTTTCGACCTTTGCGCCCAGCACGGCGTCCGCGACCGGACGACAGGCGCCATGCGACATCGGGCAGACAAAGGCCGCGATCGAGGGAAGGGGGGCCGCTTCGCATTCGCCCCAGCCTTCATGCCCGCCCGCCCGCACCCGCACGACCAGCGCATCCTGACTGCCATCGGCTGCCGTCGTGACTTCGGGCATGGCAAGATAGAAGAAATCGACGCTTTCGATCTTTGGTGCTGTCACGGCCCGTTCTCCTCGATGTACTGCGATGAGCGCATCATTAGCTGCGGCCACGAAGTGTCAATAGAGCTGTGGTCCGGAACATCGGGCGGTTGCCACGGCGGCGCGGGGGCGCAATAGATCATCATGTCATTGACGGGGAGGAAAATCATGAACGTCTACGATCTAGAGGGCCGCACAGCGGTCGTGACCGGCGGCTGCAACGGCATCGGTGCTGCGGTGGCCGATCGGATGCTCGCCTCTGGCGCGCGGGTCATGGTGTGGGACCTTGATCCCAGCGACATCGAGGCGCGGCTCAAGGACAAGCTGGGCGAGCGCCTTCAGGTGCTGGCCGTGGACGTGAGCGACCCCGACGCGGTCGATGCCGCCGCCGCCGAGACCGCTTCGCGCATGGGCACGATCGATATCCTGATCAATTCGGCCGGCATCGCGGGGCCGACCCACGCTCTTGCCGACTATCCGACCGAGGCGTGGAAGAAGGTGCAGGAGGTGAATGTCGACGGCACCTTCTATTGCTGCCGGGCCGCCGTCCGCCTGATGCAGCCGCGCGGCTATGGCCGGATCGTCAACATCGCCTCGATCGCGGGCAAGGAGGGCAATCCCAACGCCAGCGCCTATTCCGCGTCGAAGGCAGCGGTAATCGCGATGACCAAATCGCTGGGCAAGGAACTGGCAGGCGCCGATATCGCAGTCAATTGCATCACGCCCGCCACGGCCCAGACCCGCATCCTCGAACAGGTGAGCGAGGAATTCATCGACTACATGCGTTCCAAGATTCCGCGGGGCCGCTTCGTGACGGTCGAAGAGATCGCCTCGATGGTCTGCTGGCTGGCCTCGTCGGAGAATTCGTTCACCACCGGCGCCGTCTTCGACCTGTCCGGCGGGCGCGCGACCTACTGAACACAGTGCCGGCAATGGTCGCGGGTTGGCCCGGTCGAATGGCGCCCCGGTGCATATCGTGCATCGGGGTGTCCTGTTGCCTCGCGTGAGTCGCGCGACCGACCCGGCTGCATCGCCGCAATCGGCGCCAATTCGATGGCGGGTGCGGCGCCGCTCGGGTCGGTTGACAATATGTCGCACCCGGGGTCTGACCCTGTCAAATCAAGCCAAGTATACAAATGTACACAATGCTAGCGCAAACATATGCTGCGTTTGCACGGTAAGGGACCGAATTCACGGGGAAATTCGAAAAAGAAAAGAATTTTACAAACTTACCGTTCTGTTTGACAACGTGTTTTACTGAATTCTCTGCGCCTTGCGCTTGTTCGGCTGTGCCGGTTTCAAGACCCGTTAGTCTCTCCCTCGTGCGCGGCCCCGGACCCGATCCGGGTTTGGTGGCCCCGAAATACGAGGAGGAGTTACATGCCAGACACGGACCTGCTGACGCCGACCGAACCACGGGACGCCACCGCGCCTCGCCCCCATGTCGATGCCGAGGCCTATGCCCGGATGTATGCCGCATCCGTCGCCGATCCTGACGCCTTCTGGGCCGAACACGGCCGCCGCGTCGACTGGATCACGCCCTACACGAAGGTCAAGAACACCTCCTTCGCGCCGGGCAACATCGATATCCGCTGGTTCGAGGACGGCACCCTGAATGTGGCGGCCAATTGCATCGACCGTCACCTTACCACGCGCGGCGATCAGACGGCGATCATCTGGGAGCCCGATGACCCACGCAAGGACGCAACCTTGCATATCACTTACCGCGAGCTTCACGCTTCGGTCGGCAAGATGGCCAATGTGCTCCGGTCGCTTGGTGTCGAACGCGGCGACCGGGTCGTGATCTACCTGCCCATGATCCCGGAGGCCGCCTACGCGATGCTGGCCTGTGCGCGGATCGGCGCCATTCACTCGATCGTTTTCGCCGGCTTCTCCCCGGACGCCCTCGGGGCGCGGATCAACGGATGTGACGCAAAGGTCGTCATCACCGCCGATCATGCGCCCCGGGGCGGACGAGAAACGCCGCTCAAGTCCAACGCCGATACCGCGCTGCTGCATTGCAAGGATGACGTGAAATGCCTCGTGGTGAAGCGCACCGGCGGGCAGACAACCTGGACGGAGCGGGATCACGATTGCAATGCCCTGATGGCCGAGGCATCGGCCGAGTGCCCGCCGGAGGAGATGTCGGCGGAAGATCCGCTCTTCATCCTTTACACGTCAGGCTCCACCGGTCAGCCCAAGGGGGTTGTGCATACGACGGGCGGTTATCTCGTCTATGCCTCGATGACGCATGAATATGTCTTCGATTATCAGGACGGCGATGTCTTCTGGTGCACGGCCGATGTCGGCTGGGTCACGGGCCACAGCTACATCGTCTATGGGCCGCTGGCGAACGGGGCCACGACGATCATGTTCGAAGGGGTGCCCACCTTCCCCGATGCGGGCCGGTTCTGGGACGTCTGCGCCAAGCACAAGGTCAATCAGTTCTACACGGCGCCCACCGCAATCCGTGCGCTGATGGGCGCGGGCCGCGAGTGGGTCGACACACACGATCTGTCGAGCCTTCGAATCCTTGGCTCGGTCGGTGAGCCGATCAACCCCGAGGCGTGGAACTGGTACAACGAGGTGGTGGGCCAGAACCGCTGCCCCATCGTCGATACCTTCTGGCAGACAGAGACCGGCGGCCACATGCTGACGCCGCTTCCCTATGCGACAAAGCTCAAGCCCGGGGCGGCGCAGCAGCCGTTCTTCGGGGTGCAGCCCGTCGTGCTCGACCCTCAGTCTGGCGTCGAGATCGAAGGCAACGGCGTGGAGGGGGTGCTCTGCATCAAGGACAGCTGGCCTGCCCAGATGCGCACAGTCTGGGGCGATCACGCGCGGTTCGAGAAGACATATTTCTCGGACTACAAGGGATACTATTTCTCGGGCGACGGCTGCCGCCGGGATGAGGACGGGGATTACTGGATCACCGGTCGCGTCGATGACGTGATCAACGTCTCCGGCCACCGGATGGGTACGGCCGAGGTGGAAAGCGCGCTGGTCGCCCACCCGAAGGTCGCCGAAGCCGCGGTCGTAGGTTACCCGCATGATGTGAAGGGGCAGGGCATCTATGCCTATGTCACGCTGATGAACGGGCAGGCCCCGTCGGACGCGCTTCGCAAGGAGCTGGAAACCTGGGTCCGCACCGAGATCGGCCCGATCGCCAAGCCCGACCTGATTCAATGGGCGCCCGGCCTGCCGAAAACCCGCTCGGGCAAGATCATGCGCCGCATCCTGCGCAAGATCGCCGAAGACGATTTCGGCGCTTTGGGCGATATCTCGACCCTGGCAGAGCCGGCGGTGGTCGATGACCTGATCGCAAACAGAATGAACAGGCGGTGACACATGCGTGATTTCGGAAAAGTTCCTGTCCTGATCCTCCTTGGCCCGCCCGGGGCAGGCAAAGGCACACAGGCAAGGATCATGGAAAACCACTATGGCCTCGTGCAGCTGTCGACGGGCGATCTTCTGCGCGAGGCGGTGGCAAAGGGCACGGGCCCGGGCCTCGCGGCCAAATCGATCATGGAGGAGGGCGGTCTCGTCAGTGACGACATCGTCCTCAATATCCTGAGCGAGCGGCTCGACAGCCCCGATTGCGGCGCGGGCATCATCCTCGACGGCTTTCCCAGGACGCTTGCGCAGGCTGCGGCGCTGTCCGAGATGCTGGAGGGGCTGGGCACGCGGGTTCATGCGGCTATCAGCCTGAAGGTCGAAGACGAGGCGATGGTGACGCGGATTTCGGGTCGCTACACCTGCCAGGGCTGCGGCGAAGGCTATCACGACAGCTTCAAGCAGCCCCGGGCCGAGGGAAGCTGCGACAATTGCGGCGGCACCGCATTCGTGCGCCGGGCCGATGACACCGCCGATACGGTGCGTCGCCGGCTTGACGCCTATCACCGCGAAACCGCCCCGCTGATCGAGTTCTACGGGCGCGACGGCGCGCTCGAGACCCTGAACGCGATGGACGATATCGGCACGATCACGAGCGCATTGCACCGGATCATCCGGCCGATCGTCGTGGAGGTGCGCGGCGTGCCGCTGGCGCGCGGGAGTTCAAGACTGTCTGAAACGGAGGAAGCACAATGAGTGCGAAGAGCGACCCCAAGGCATATTGGTCCGCCAATGTGCGTCTTATCCTGATCAGCCTCGCGATATGGGCGCTGGTCTCTTTCGGGTTCGGGATCATCCTGCGCCCGGCCTTGTCGGGGATCACGATCGGCGGCGCCGATCTGGGCTTCTGGTTTGCCCAGCAGGGATCGATCCTCGTCTTCTTGGTGCTGATCTTCTTCTACGCCTGGCGGATGAACAGGCTCGATCAACAATTCGGCGTGGACGAGGAATAGACCCATGGATCAATTCACTCTCAACCTGCTGTTCGTGGGCGCGTCCTTCGCGCTCTACATCGGCATCGCGATCTGGGCCCGGGCGGGTTCCACGTCGGAATTCTATGCCGCCGGGCGCGGGGTTCATCCCGTCACCAACGGCATGGCGACCGCGGCCGACTGGATGTCGGCGGCCTCGTTCATCTCGATGGCGGGCCTCATCGCCTTTACCGGTTATGACAACTCGTCCTTCCTGATGGGCTGGACCGGGGGCTACGTGCTTCTGGCGCTGCTTCTTGCGCCTTACCTGCGCAAGTTCGGCAAGTTTACGGTGTCGGAATTCATCGGCGACCGGTTCTATTCCAAAACCGCGCGGATGGTCGCCGTGATCTGCCTGCTGGTGGCCTCCATCACCTATGTGATCGGCCAGATGCAGGGGGTGGGCATCGCCTTCGGCCGCTTCCTCGAGATCGATGCCTTCTGGGGCCTTCTGATCGGGGCCTGTGTCGTCTTTGCCTATGCCGTGTTCGGCGGCATGAAGGGCGTGACCTATACGCAGGTCGCGCAATATTGCGTGCTGATCACCGCCTATACGATCCCGGCGGTCTTCATCTCGCTGCAGCTGACCGGCAACCCGATCCCGGCCCTTGGCCTGTTCGGCGAGCATTCCGCATCCGGCGAGCCGCTTCTGGTCAAGCTGGACCAGATCGTCACCGATCTGGGCTTTGCCGAATATACCGCCGCGCATGGCTCGACCATCAACATGGTGCTCTTCACCCTGTCGCTGATGATCGGCACCGCGGGTCTGCCGCATGTCATCATGCGCTTCTTCACCGTGCCGCGCGTCTCTGACGCCCGCTGGTCGGCCGGCTGGACGCTGGTGTTCATCGCCCTGCTTTACCTGACGGCGCCTGCCGTGGGGGCCATGGCGCGGCTCAACATCTCTGAACTGATGTGGCCCAACGGAACCGATGGCGAGGCGGTCAGCGTCGAGCAGATCGAGACCGATCCCGAATATGGCTGGATGGAGACATGGCAGAAGACCGGCCTTCTGGGCTGGGAAGACAAGAACGGTGACGGTCGTATCCAGTATTACAACGACGCCAATGCCGATCTTCAGGCACGGGCGGCGGAAAAAGGCTGGGAAGGCAACGAGCTGGTCAATTTCAACCGCGACATCCTCGTTCTGGCCAATCCCGAGATCGCATCCCTTCCGGGCTGGGTCATCGGCCTTGTGGCGGCGGGCGGCCTTGCGGCGGCCCTGTCGACGGCGGCGGGCCTTCTGCTGGCGATCTCCTCGGCGGTATCTCACGACCTTCTCAAGGGTCAGCTGACGCCCAACATGTCGGAGAAATCCGAACTGATGGCAGCGCGCATCTCGATGGCTGCGGCGATCGTGGTGGCGGTGATCCTCGGCCTCAATCCGCCGGGATTTGCCGCGCAAACGGTGGCGCTGGCCTTTGGCCTTGCGGCGGCGTCGATCTTCCCGGCGCTGATGATGGGCATCTTCTCGACGCGCATCAACAATGCGGGTGCCGTGGCGGGGATGCTGGCCGGTCTTCTGGTCACGCTTCTCTACATCTTCCTGCACAAGGGCTGGTTCTTCATCCCGGACACCAATTCGTTCACGGATGCCGATCCTCTGCTCGGGCCGATCCAGTCGACCTCGTTCGGGGCGGTCGGGGCCGCGGTCAACTTTGCGGTGGCCTATATCGTCGCCGGCATGACCAAGGAGACCCCGCAGGAGATCAAGGACCTCGTCGAAAGCGTCCGCGTCCCGCGTGGGGCCGGCGTTGCTGTCGACGGTCACTGATCAAAGCCTCTGGCGCGGCCAGACTGGCCGCGCCACCGTGCCATCATCGTCCTGCCCGGTTGCCATCGGGCAGGACAGACCATCAAGAGGGATGACACCATGCCACTTCCGGCAGATCTGACACAGTTCCTGTCCTCGGTGCACCCTTATGACAGCCTGCCCGATACCGTCCTGACCGATCTGGCCCGCGCCTGCGAGGCCCGGCCCGTCGCCGAAGGCGAGACCATCTTCAAGGTCGGGGACACGATTTCGGACCTCTTCGTCATCGCGGGGGGCGAGATCGAGATCACCGACGAGACCGGCGTTCAGCTGTCCCTTCTGGGACCGCGCAATTCCTTCGGCGAACGCGCGCTTCTGCGTCGCGAGGCGGCCAGCCGGACCGCGACGGCAATCGCCGAGGCAATCCTGATCGTGCTGCCGGCGGCCCGGCTCTTTGAACTGATGGAGGATCATCCTTCCGTTGCCCGGTTCTTCGACCGTCGTCGCCCGGCGCGGGCCGATGACAGGTCGCTGGCGACCATGTCGGTCGCGCAACTGATGACCCGGGCGCCGCTGACCTGCACGCCCGACACGCCGATCCGGTCGGCGGCGGAACAGATGCAGGCAAACCGCATCTCGTCGATCTGCATCGCCGACGACAGCGGCTTTCGCGGCATCGTGACCCTGCGCGACATGAACGGTAAGGTTGTCGCGGGAGGGGCCGATCCCGATGCGCCGGTCTCGACCATCATGACGGCGAACCCGCTGACGCTTGGCGCGGGCGCGCTGGTCACGGATGTGCTGCACCTGATGGTGGAGCGCGGGATCGGGCATATCCCCATCGTGGATGGTCCGCGTCTGACCGGCATCGTCACCCAGACGGACCTGACCCGCGCGCAGGCCATGTCGTCGGCCGACCTTGTGGGCCGCGTGGCAAAGGCCGGCGACGCGATGGAAATGGCCCGCGCGACGGGCGACATCCCCAAGCTGCTGGTGCAACTCATCGATACCGGCAACCGGCACGAAGTCGTGACGCGGCTGATCACCGATATCGCCGACACCGCGACACGGCGGCTTCTGGCGCTGGCCGAGGCGGAGTTGGGCCCCGCGCCGGTGCCCTATCTCTGGCTTGCCTGCGGGTCGCAGGGCCGGCAGGAGCAGACCGGCGTCTCGGATCAGGACAATTGCCTGATCCTGTCGGATGACGTGACCGAGGCGCAGATGCCCTATTTCGCGGCGCTCGCCCGGTTCGTGAGCGATGGGCTCGATCGCTGCGGATACGTCTATTGCCCCGGCGATATGATGGCGACCAATCCCCGCTGGTGCCAACCCCTTCGCGTCTGGCGCGACTATTTCAGCGGCTGGATCGCCAGGCCGGACCCGGAGGCGCAGATGCTGGCCTCGGTCATGTTCGACCTGCGGCCGATCGGCGGCGATGAGAGCCTGTTCGGAAGCCTGCGCGACGACACGCTTCGCGCGGCGGCGAAGAACTCGATCTTCACCGCGCACATGATATCGAATTCCCTCAAGCATCAGCCACCGCTGGGTCTGTTACGAGGGCTGGCCACCATCCGATCGGGCGATCACCGCAATCAGCTTGATCTCAAGCACAACGGTGTGGTGCCGGTGGTCGATCTGGGGCGGGTCTATGCGCTTCAGGGCCAACTGACCGTCGCCAACACGCGGGCCCGGCTGGAGGCGGCGCGGAAAGCGGGGATCCTGTCGAAATCGGGCGGCGCCGATCTTCTGGATGCCTATGACCTGATCGCGACCATGCGGCTGGACCACCAGGCACGCCAGATCAAGGCGGGGGAGAAACCGGGCAATCATCTTGATCCGTCGGTTCTGTCTGATTTCGAACGCAGCCACCTGCGCGACGCTTTCGTCGTGGTCAAGACGATGCAATCGGCGGTAGGATCGGGAAAAGGGGCATTGGGGTGACGTCATGTTCCTGGAACTGATCGCGACGATCTTTGCCGGCATCGCCTGCGCGGGCGTGGCCATGGTGCTGAACCTGATCGTGGGGCGCAGGCTGCCGAAATGGATCCTGCCGGTGGCCGCGGGCCTCGGGATGCTGGGGATGACGATCACCAACGAATACACCTGGTTCGACCGGACGGCAGCCCAACTCCCCGAGGGGGTGACGGTGGCGATGCAGGTCGAAGAGCAGGGCTGGCTCCGCCCGTGGACCCTGCTCTGGCCCTATACAAAGCGCTTTGTCGCCGTCGATATCGCCACGGCCCGCCGGAACGAGAACCTGCCGGATCAACGTCTGGCTGACCTGTATTTCTTTGGCCGCTGGTCACCCGTGAACCAGGCGCCGATGCTGTTCGATTGCGCCGGCGCGCGCTCGGCGCTTTTGATCGACGGTGCAGAATTCGCGGCCGATGGCGCGGTGACGGATGCCGGGTGGCAGGCGATGGCGCCCGACGACCCGATCCTGACGCTGATCTGCGACGGCTGACATGCTCACCAGCCTCAGCCTGCGCCTCCGGATATTCCTGTTCTTCTGCCTTCTGGCACTCGGCGGGGCGGCGCTGGCGGCTGCGGCGCTTTATCTGGGATGGTCGCGGGCCGAGGAGGCGCTGCCGTCGCAGCCGTTCGTCACCGTCTTCATCGTCTTTGCCTTCCTCAACACCGGCCTTGCGCTCGGGGTCTGGCTGCTCTTCGACGAAAACGTCGCGAAACCGATCAACCGGTTGTCGGCGGGGTTGCGGCTGCGCGCCCATTCCGATGTGGAGGCCGAGGTTGACAGGCGGGCGGCCCGCTATCTGGGCGATCTTGCGCCCGCGGCCGAGGCGCTGACCCGAACGATGAACGCCTCTGTCATGGACAGCGCCGCCCAGATCGCGCGCGAAACGCAGCGCCTGCGCCGGGAAAGCGAGCGGCTGACAGCGCTTCTGACCGAGATCCCGATTGCGACGATCCTGCTGAACCCGGCAAACGAGATCGTCCTTTATGACGCGCAGGCGGCCGAGGTTCTGGCCGGCATTGCGCCGCCAAGGCTGAAGGCGGCGATCACCGAGTATTTCGACGAGGCCGAGATCGCCTCTGCGATCGGGCGCCTGTCGGATGGGGGCGGCGAGGTGGCCCTGACGCTCTGCAACAGCGCGAGCGGTCGGACCTTCGACGCGCGGATCAAGGTGCTTGGCGATGACGGCCACATGATCCTGATCGACATGACAGGTGTGGCCCGGCCGGTTGCGCCACGCCCGCTTGTCTTCGATTTCGATTTGCTCGACGCGGCGCAAAGCCGTGAGGTCAGGGACACGCCCTTGCGTGATCTGTGTTTCGTGGCCTTCGACACCGAAACGACCGGCCTCTCGGTCGAGAAGGATGCCATCGTTCAGATCGGGGCGGTCCGCATCCTGAACGGACGCATCGTCGAGGGGGAGGCGGTTGATTGCTACGTCAACCCGGGGATGCCGATCCCGCCCGCCTCGACACGGATTCACAAGGTGACGGATGAGGATGTCGCCGGCGCCCCCGGCATCGCCGAGGCCGGACGGGCGCTCCATCACTTTGCCCGCGACGCCGTTCTGGTCGCGCATAATGCGCCGTTCGATGTGGGGCTTCTTAAGAAATCCGAGGCGGAAATCGGGGTTCGCTGGTCGCACCCGGTGCTGGATACCGTCCTTCTGTCTTCGGTCGTCTTCGGGATCAACGAGCCCCATTCCCTCGATGCGCTGTGCGACCGGCTGTCGATCACCATCCCGCCCGAGCTGCGCCATACCGCGATGGGCGACGCGCGGGCGACCGGCGAGGCGCTGGTCAGGCTTCTTCCGATCCTCGAAGGGATGGGTTTCCGAACCTTCGGGGCGCTGGTGGACGAGACCCGCAAGCACGGCCGATTGCTCCGCGACCTGAACGAGTGACCACGGGTGACGAATGCGGCTGACTTGGGCAGGTGGGCTCTGCGATGGGCGAAGCCTGGGTCACGAGACGTGTGAGCTGATCAGAGTCAATCGCATGAGCGACGCGTCGTAACCATCTGATAAATAGACGTTAGATTTCGAATTTAGTTGATTAAGGGCTCCGAAACCATTTCCCAACGCCCGCCGTCGCGTCGTAAACCGATTTCGAAGAACGGGAATCGGGAGGGACAGTTATGGCAATCGTCATCACCGGAGCGGCCAAGGGGATCGGAGAGGCCGTGGCAAGGCGGCTTGGTGAGGGAGAGACCCCCTTGATCCTTGTCGATACGGACGAGGCCGCTCTGGCGCAGGTTGCCCAAAGCCTTGCCTGCCGGACCGTGACCATCGTGGGTTCCATCGCGGAGCAGGAGACAGCCACCAGAACCGCCGCCGCAGCGGCGGAGCTTGGCGGGGCGACGGGGCTGTCACATAACGCGGGCATTCAGCGCTATGGCTCGGTCGTCGACACGACACCGGATCTGTGGGACGAAGTGATGAACGTGAACCTGCGGGGGGCCTACCTGCTGTCTCACGCGCTCCTGCCGCAGATCGCCGTCAACAGCGGCTCCTGCGTTTTCATGGCGTCGGTGCAGGGGCTGGCCACGCAGGCCAATGTCGCGGCCTATACCACGTCGAAACACGGGCTGATCGGGCTTGCGAAATCCATCGCGGTCGATTTCGCGGCTCAGGGCGTGCGGTCGAACGCCGTCGCACCGGGTTCTGTCAAGACGCCGATGCTCGACTGGTCGGTGGGCCTGTCCGACGACCCCGACGCGGTGTGGGACGAGATCAACGCCATGCATCCCCTTGGCCGGCCGGCGGAGGCACGCGAAGTGGCCGAACTCGTGGCGTTCCTTCTGTCGGATGCGGCCTCCTTCATCACCGGAGAGACGATCCGCGTCGATGGCGGCTTGATGGCGCGGTTGGGCGGTTCGCCGAAGTAATCAGGCCCGGTCCTTGGCCGGTCTCGTCTCGGAAGATGGCCCCCTGATCACGGGGCAGGCGCTCGACATCGTCAGCCGTGTCCCGATCCGAGGCCGGTTGGGCTGATGTCAAACCCCGGGCGTGCTGTCCGCTCTATGTGCCGGCAGGATCACTCAGAAGGCCATGGCTGCGGGCCATGTTCAGGAACCTGTCCTTGTCTCCGATGAAGTTGCGTCCCCTCTGACCCTCGAAGGCCTCCGCGATGATGCGTGTCGCGGGGCTGTCGGCGATCCCGTAATCCGCGAAACTGGTCGGAACGCCGAGGCCGTTCAACTCTGCCGTCAGGTCATCCGCGCCGCGCATGAGGTCGGAGCCGAAGACCCGCATCAGGGCCTGCTGACATATCCCGTCGATTTCGGCGACCGAGCGCAGGATGTGCGGCAGGGTGAACGAACAGGCGATGCCATGGGCCACGCCATAATCCAGTGTCACGGGATAGCTGAGGTTGTGGGCGATGGCGGTCTTGGTGTTCGAGAACGCCAGACCTGCCGTCACCGCGGCCTCGGACATGCGTGTGCGCAACGCCAGATCGTCCGGTCGGTCGAGCACCTGCCCAAGTGTGTCTCGGATCATGAGTGCCGCGTCGACCGCGTGCCGGGCCGAGACCGGGTTCACGTTCTTGTTCCAGAGGCTCTCGAGCGCATGAGACAGGGTGTCGAGACCGGTCGCTTGCGTCAGGTCCGCAGGCATTCGCAGCATCAGCGACGGGTCGATGATCGCGGCCTTCGGATAAAGGTCTTCGTGTGCGAGCGAGAATTTCGCTCCTCCGGCCTCGTCCCAGATCGTGGCCCAGCACGTCACCTCGCTGCCCGTGCCGGCGGTCGTGGGAATGGCCAGCAGGGGCACCGGGCGCAGGTCCGGGCCGCCCCGGCCCGTCGTCACGAAGTCCATCACCGCATCAAAGCCCGCGCGCCCGGCGGCCAGAACCTTGGCGGTGTCGATCACCGATCCTCCGCCGATGGCCACGATCACGTCGACCTGTTCCGCCCCGGGCCAGAACCGTGCGCATTGGGCCGAGAGCCTCTGGCGTTCAGGGTTCGGCAAGACATCGTCGATCACGAGCCCGGCCGGACCCGCCGCCGCCTCGAGACGTGCGGCAAGGTCCTGAAACATCGGGCTGGGATAGGTCACGATCGCATAGCGCGCACCATTCAGGAGCGTCGCCGTGGTCTCGATGGCGTTCACATCGAAGTGGATGTCGACGGGGTTGCGAAATCGCCAAGGCGCGGTCATGTGAAATCCCTTCGGTTCGTGTTCGCGCCCTGACGGGCCGTTCGCGTTCGGTCGGGCGGTCAGACCTCGATTGCCTTATGCGCCGGGAATAGACCGGGCAGCAGGCCGTCCTGAATAAGGCCGTTGATCATCAGATGCCCGTGCCCTTCGTGGCGTATGAGGTTTACGCCCGGAAATCCGGTCAGGCTTTCTGCAAAATCCCGGTCGGCCGCGATCTCGCGGCTGTAGAGAACATCGTATTGGGTGATGCCGTTATCCTGATCCATCAGGTTGACCAGAAGATCACGGCCGCGCGGGCCGCCGGGCGCAAGCGCCCAGACCTTCTTGAACCCGAGCATGTAGCCAAAGAACAGCGCGGCCCACCCGCCGTGCGAATTTCCGACGGCGTAGATCTCTGTCACATGCGGATTGGCGGCAATATGCGCTTCGTGCCAGTTCAGCACGGCGTCGAGGTTGGGAATGTCGTCGCTGATGCCTTTCTCATAAAGGCAGCCATTGGGATCGCGCAGACAGGCGACATTGCGGTCGGAAATCCCGCTGCGCTGGAGGAAAGTCATCGGGCTGAGGCCTTCCATCGCGCCTTTCATGCCGGAATAGACGAAGAACAGCTGAGAACAGCGTTTCCGGGTCAGGCAGGCGATGTTGCCCCCATGGTCGAGCTTTGTCTTGCCGGATATGTTCATCGCCTCTTCCGTTGCCAGAATAAACACGCGAGCGCGATCTTGTCGGACCAAAGTGCCGGGTAAGGGGGGAGCGTGTCAACTCTTGGCTGTGGTGCGGCCGATCTCGGCAGCGCCGGTGGCCACGCGCGCGGCATCCGCCCCGTCGAATGACAGGCCAAGTGCCGCGTGAATACGCTGGACCGTGTCCACCGGCGTGTTGATCAGGTCGTCGAAGGCGATGTCGAGGAAACGCGCAGGCGCGGTTTGCCGCGCGGCCTCGGCGCGGGCGGTGGCGATCTGCATCATGGCGCGGGCCTCGTCCCCGAGGTCCACGACCGTGCCACGGCGGGCAAAGACGGTTCGGTTGGCTTCGAGCAAGGTGGCGGTCGAGGGAGCCGTCTGTTCCGAAGGGCGGGACAGCGCAACGATCAGCGCCTCGGGAAACCCGCGCAGGATCGCCGGCAATCCCCACATGTGAAAGGGCGACTTGAGAACCCATCGACGCTTCGGCGCCTGCGGGGCCTGCGCCCCGATCCGCGACAAGAGCCGCCCGTAGATCAGGTAGGCCGCGTCCCAATCCTCTTGCGGGCGCTCTGCAAACCAGCGGTTATAGCCGGGCAGCGGCGCCCAGAACTGGAACGACGGCGACAGAAACGATGGCTCCAGAAGCGCAAAGCATTCTTCTGCGCTGTCCGCGGCCACCGGGTGAAGCTGCAGCAGACGCGGCGAGAGCCTGCCGACCTGTTCGAGATATCGCGTGACACGATCCTGCGGCCAGTGGCCGTCTGCACGGGACATGCCAAGCGGCACCGAGACTTCGGTCGCGGTCGGACATCTGAACTGCGGATCGGTCGCCATCAGGCGATGCAGGAAGGTCGAGCCGGTGCGAAACGGCCCGACGATGAAGACGGGCGCCGGCGTTCGGGCGGAGTTGCCCGGCCCGTGGGTCATCTCGGTGCGCCGGATCAGCCTGTCGATCAGGGCCTGTTGCAGAAGCTTGCGGCCAAGAAAGCTCAGCCCCGGGGAGGCGCGTCGCAGATCGTCGGTCAGAACCTCCAGCCCCGCGCGCGCCAGAGGATCGAGGGGAATGTCGCCTCCCACCCTGTCTGCAGCCAATTGCCGAAGGGAGGCCGGGTCGAAGATCTCTGCCCGTGAGCCCCGGGCAAGTCCGCCCACGACGGTCCGGTCCGGGGTTGCGGCGGCCCCGCCCGGCGGATCGTCAGCCGCCTTCATTGTCGATCGCCCGGGCAAGGTAGGTCTCGACCAATGCGCAGATCGTCGAGAGGTCGACGAAATTCTCGGGTATGAAATCCTCGTCCGAGAATTCGAAATCGTATTCCTCCTCGATCCGCGAAATCAGCTCGACGGTCGCAAAGGAATCCAGTTGCAGCCCCTCATCGAAAAGTCGCGTGTCGGGCCGGAACCCACCCTCGGGCGCCGCTGTGGCCTCGGCAAGAAATGCAACGACCTGCACGTAAACTGCGTTCTGGTCCAATTTCTTAACCTTTCAAATGGCACGATCTGCGCGTCACATTCAGGTAGGCGTCTGTGTGTTGCCACGTCAAGCTTGGGACATGCCCAAGAAATACGCAGATACAGGGGCTATCACGCAGGGCCATGATCGCGTTAGGCTTGGGCATTATGTGATTGCCCTCCGATTTTTTGCCTGACCGGGACCAAGACATTCGATGCGCAACGATTACGAGAGCGATGCCGAACAGACCGTCTATGTCGGAATGGTGGGGGATATGCTCCATGCAGGCCACATCAACGTGATCAGAACGGCCGCGCGGCTGGGCAAGGTGACGGTCGGGGTGCTGACCGACGCAGCTGTCGTCAGCTACAAACGCCTGCCGATACTGGGCTATGCCGAACGCGCCGGGGTGGTGGCCAATATCAAGGGTGTCAGCCGCGTCGTGCCGCAGGACACGCTGAGCTATGCGGCCAACCTTCGGGCCCTTCGGCCCGATTTCGTTGTTCATGGCGATGACTGGGCCAAGGGCCAACAGCAATCGGGGGCCCGCGCCGAAGTGATCCAAGTGCTGAGCGACTGGGGCGGCCAGCTGATCGAGATCCCCTATACCGCCGGCATATCGAGCACCCAGCTTGTTCTGGCGCATGAAGAGGACGGATTGCTGGCGCGATCGCGGCAGGGCCGGTTGCGTCGGCTTCTGGCCGCGAAACCTCTGCTTCGGGTGATCGAGGCACACAGCGGCCTGTCGGCCCGGATCGCAAGCGAGGCGGTCGGACAGGATGGCAAGACCCGGTTCGACGCGCTCTGGCAAAGCAGTCTGGCCGATGCCACCGTCCGTGGGAAATCCGACCGGGAGGTCGTCGACAAGGCCCACAGATTGCGCACGATCGAGGAGATCAGCGAAGTCTCTCATCTGCCGCTGATCTACGAGGGCCGGGCCGGCGGCACGCCGGATCAGGTGTACGACCTGACGCGAAGCCTGGATTATGCCCGGGTCTCGGCGCTGTGCCTTGATGACAGGCTCAGCCTTGCACGCAACGGGGATACCGGGACCGACGAACCCGAGTTGCAGGCCCCGATCCCGGAGTTCAGGCAGAAAATCAACGCCTTCGAGGCCGCAAGCCGCGCGAGCGAGATCATGTTGATCTCGGGCATCGGCAGCTTTGTGACAGGCGCGGGGCTGGCCGATGCGATGGCGCGGGCAGAAGCGTTTCTTCAGGCCGGAAGCGAGGCGATCCTTATCCGGGGCACCCCCGACGGCCCGCAGCAGGTGTTCGAATTCGCTCGGTCGCTTCGATCCAATGGCATTCTCGCGCCGATCCTCGTCGAGCCGGTGGCAGGCTGGTCGGCAGGCCTCGCGGCGTTCGAGGAGGCAGGGATCAATGCGGTCATCTATCCCAACCAGTTGCTGCGTGCCACGATCCGACCAATGGAGCGGCTTGCACAATCGATCCTGACGGATGACCAAAGGGACGGCGCAGGCGATCTGCCGGACGTGATTTCGATCCCTGATCTGCTTGCCATGATCCCGGAGAATTTCTGACGATGGATGGGCGCCGCTTCGCATCGCCGTTGCAGACGTGCCATGGCCGGGCGGCCCGTGCATGACAGATCCACGTCGCATCGTCTTTGCCTCGCCGATCGAGCCGTCGGGCGCATCGTGGCTTGTGAATTGCTTTCTCGAGCTTGGCATCAGGGTCATCCACCGGCCCGCCGAGACAAAGCTCTGGCGCAAGGGCGATCCTGCGGCGTCGATCTGGATCGACGAGGGCGGTAGTTCGCGGCTGGCACCCCGCGCCGCGATACTGGGCAAATGGATGCCGTCGCTCGTCCATCGCGACAGCTTTCGCTTTCGGGAGGATCTTGTCGTCGATTACCGGCAGGATCTACCCCGTCTCGGCGAGGCCCAAGATGACACGCTTCTGTTTGTCCGCGACCCCCGCGATGCGCTCTATTCGATGTATCGCAGGCGGGGTCCGGGCATGTCGTTCGCCGAATTCTGCGATTTTCCCAACCCCGAGACATTGTTGAACAGGCCTGATCACTGGCGTCTGCATGTCCAGTGCTGGCAGGCCCGCGCTGCACAGCGGGTCTACCGGTTCGAGGATTACAAGGCCGATGCGACGGCGCTGTTGCGGCGCATTCTGGGTGATCTGGGGATCACGGCCTCCGACGCCGAGATCGGGGCTGCGGTTGCCGCGTCCGACAGTTCACAGGCCAAGGCCGCCGAGGCCATCTACCGGGCCCGCAATCCAAGCGATCAGGAGATCGCGAACCGGGCGGGAACCGTCGGCGACTGGAAGAACGGTGATGACGCGACAGACGCAATCGAGCGGATAGAAGGGCGGGCAGGGGCTGTCATGCGGGCGCTTGGTTATGCGACAGGCGTGCCGGCGCCCGTGAGCGTCATGCCCGCGCAACTGGCCTGTCTGAAGGTGTTCGAGACGATCGACCTGCCGGCGGCATTCGCCGAAAGACGTGGCGATCCGCTTGCGGATCCGGACATGCCGGCGCTTGTCTCTCAGATCGCGAGGCTGACGCCCGAGGCGCTTGCGGCGGCAAAGATGTCGCCTGTCGAAAGCCGGATGTTTCTGGACAGCATGTCCGAATTTCAGGCCGCTCTCGGGGCCCGGATGGGTCAGCACCTTGATCGGCTGTCCCGGCAGCTTCAGGACGGGGAAGCGGCGCATCTGGAGACCCTGAACGCACTCTTGCGCGAAAAGCGTGCGGCCCGTCGGGCACGGCGCGCTCAGCCCTGACGACCGGGTGCTGGCGGTTTGAGCAGTGTTGCACATGCAGGCCAGACAGCCGCCAGAGCCTCGGCCGGAGACAGACGGTCGGTATCGATGCGAAGGCAGGTTCCGTCCTGTCGTTCCGGCAATTCGTAATCGTGCGTCACGCCGACAAAGCAATCGTATTCGCCGGCAAAGGCGCGCGCGTAGTGGCCTTTCCTGTCCCGCGCGGCACAGGCCTCGGTCGGGCATTCGAGAATGACTTCAAGAAACGGATCAAGGTGTTGTCGGGCCAATTCCCGCATCCAGACCTGATGAGAAATCGTGGCGACGATCGCGATCCTGCCGGCGCGGTTCGCCTCGGCCGCAAGCTCGATCGTGGCGTGCAGGACTTCGGCCCTGTCCTCAAGCGAATGGCCATAGGATTTAGGCAGCCGCGCGCGGATCTCTTCTCCGTCGAGGAGGACGACACCGTGGTTGCCGGCCTCTGTGAAGCGTTGGCGAAGCCTTTGGGCAAGAGTGCTTTTCCCGGCACCGGACTGCCCGCTGAGCCAGATCGTGCCCATGACGTCTGTGCCGTTTCCGGGGGACACGCGGCCGGCTACCTTGGCAATCTGCGCGCCATCCAGACGCGCGTCATGTAGGGGATCGGCAGGGTCGTGCCGGGCAGGGCGCCCACGACGTCGGCAATCTCGTCCACGATCGCGTGAAACGCGGCGCCGGTCTGACGTTCCAGTGTTGCATGTGATCGCCACGCGGTGACCCAGTCGTCCTTGTCGACGTGATGAACGATCGGGCATTCCAGCCGGTGCACGGGGCCGAACAGCCCCGATTGCGCGATGACGCCGCCCTGATCTTCGCGGCGGGTCCCGTAGTCATAATCGGGCACATGCGCGGTGATGATGCCCTCGATCCGGGTTTGCAGCGGGTCTGTCAGGTCGCGGTGATTGAACATGCAGACAAACCAGCCGCCATCGGCCAGAAGACGCGCACTCTCGCGCAGGGTGTCGATCCGGTCCGTCACCCCGAACGACGAGCCATAGGTCGTCAGGGGAAAAGATGCGTCCGGCAGCCCGGTTGCCTGCATCACGCCCTCTTTCCATGTGACCTTTGGCAGATGCTCGGTGCGTTCGGTGCCATAGCGCCGCATTTCTGCATTTGGCTCGAGCGCCAGAACATCAAGACCGCGCTCTGCCAGCTTGAGCGTCAGATGGGCGACGCCCGCGCCAAGATCGATCACCTGCTGGCCCGACGGGGGCGATGCGATTGCCAGAACCGCATCGATCGCCGCGTCAGAATAATCGGGCCGGTTGATGTAGGCTTTGGCAAGCCCGGTATAATCCCAGTCGAGTTTTGTCATTTGCAGCAATTTCTTTGATGAAAAGGGTGGTCTCCACGATGGCGCGATTGCGCCTGCAAATACAGACCTTTCTGCCGCTTTTTGCCATTCAGGATCACGCAGGGCGTTCGATGGAAGTCCGAGGGCGGTGGTCGCATGGTGCGTGTTGCGGAGGGCAGGATCAGCCTTATGTCGCTTCCGGGAAGGTGTGTAGGTGTTTTATAACAAAGGCTTGTCCGACAAAGCTGATGTTATGCATTAAGCCTGCCATCGCGTGAACGCGGCTAGCGACTTTGCCGGAACTCTCTGGTTCTAGGCCGGACGACGATCCTGGAATTCCCAGGGAACCAGCCCCCGGAGCCCCTCAAGAGTGGTGCGGTAGTGATCTTCCAGAAGCTGGCAGGCCAGATCGGGATCACGGTCAAGCACCGCGTCGAGGATCGCCTTGTGTTCGGCAGCCGCCCCTTCGCGGCGCAGCTTGCTGGGATTGCTGTTCATCGACAGGTTCCGATAGCGCACCGCCTGATCCATCAGGTTCGAGCAGAACCCCAGCAGAAGCGAGGAGCCACAGCGATCCAGAAGGAGCATGTGGAAATCCTTGTGAAGCCGCTCCCATTCCTCGGACAGGTCCTTTTCGGCCTCTTTCGGGATGCGCCTCTGGGTCCGTGCCAAACGGTGGAAACTGACGACCAGTTCCTCTTCGAGAGCTTCGTCGATATTCGCGATCGACTGCCGCAGCGCTAGCGTTTCGAGCCAGATGCGCGTCTGAACCAGTTCGGCCAGATCGTCCATCGAGATCGGGGCCACGCAAAACCCGCGATTGCTGCGCCGTTCCACCAATCCCTCGGACGACAACCGGTTGAGCGCCTCGCGCACGGGGACAGCACCGATGGAATACCTCTCCGACATGGCGTCGATCTGCAGGCGCTCATCGGGGAACAGCGTGCCGTTCAGGATGTCACGACGGATCCGGTCGTGGGCCTGCTCCGACAGGTTGCGAAATTCCGTCGCTTCTACCATCCTACATCATCCCGCCCGGGCCACCCGACTTGTTCCAGAATACGAACCGTCTCTGAAGCCAGACGACGATGAAGAACAGGGTCAGGCCCAGAAGGCTGAGATAAAGGATCAGCGAAAACACGCGGGGCGTGTCCAGCTGGCTGGCCGATTGCCGGATCAGCGCGCCGAAACCCGACCCGCCGCCAAGGAATTCGCCCGTGATCGCGCCGGCCATGACGCCGACCGAGGCGATCTTGAGGCCGGTGAAGAAATAGGGGAGCCCCGTCGGCAGCTTCAGCCGCAACAGGATCTGCATCCGGGTCGCGCCCACGGATTTGAACAGCATCCGTTCGTTCTCGGTCGCGGCATAAAGCCCGGCGGCGGTCGAGACCACGATCGGGAAGGTCGCGATAAAGGCAGCAAGGGCCACTTTCGATCCGATGTCAAAGCCCAGCCACGCGATGAACAGGGGCGCAAAGGCCACCTTTGGCATTGTGTCGATCGCCACGAGATAGGGCATCACGGCGCGTTCGCCGAACTTTGTCTCGCCCACCAGAACGCCAAGGGAAAATCCGATCGAGATCGCGATCAGGAACCCGTAGAGAACGGTCAGGGTCGTGGTCCAGAGCGCCTCGAGCATGTAGCCGCCCGACAGCAGGTTCTTGCCCACGAAGATCAGGTCTTCGAGTGTTTCGGCCGGGCTTGGAAGGATGATGGCCGAAACCCATCCCATCCGCGTCACCAGATCCCAAAGACCCACGATGGCGACAAACAGAAACGTCATCGCCACCCAGCGCGGGATGCGGTCGATGAACGCCTCGTGTTCGACCCAGACGGTATCCCCGCCCGAGTCCATCTGGTCCGGATTGGTCGCGTCGGTCATTGATGGGCCTCCTTACCCAGAAGGTCGCGAATATGGCTGACGATTTCGCCGAAATGCGTGGTGTTGATCATGTCCAAAGTGCGCGGGCGCGGCAAGTCGATGGTGATATCCTCGACCACATGGCCCGGACGCGCCTTCATGACAAGGATTCGGTCCGACAGGATCACCGCCTCGGCCAGCGAATGGGTGACGAGAAAGGCCGTCGCGCCGCGTTCAAGGCAGATCCGCTGCAATTCCATGTTCATGAAATCGCGGGTCAGTTCGTCCAGCGCCGAGAAGGGCTCATCCAGCAAGAGCATCGCCGGATCCGAGATCAGCATCCGGCAGATCGAGGCGCGCTGCGCCATGCCGCCCGACAATTCGCCGGGATAGACATCGGCGAAATCCCCGAGCCCGACGAGTTTCAGAAGGTCCATCGCCTTGTCGGACGCGGCCTTCGCCGCGGCGCGCCCTTCGCGAAGCTCGATCGGCATCAGGACGTTTTCCAGCGTGGTTTTCCACGGCAGGAGCGTGGCCTGCTGGAACATCATCCCGATATCGGGGCGCGGGCCCACGACGGGTTTGCCCTCCAGAACCACGCGTCCGGTGGTTGGCGGCATGAGCCCCGCCATGATCTTGAGCAATGTCGATTTCCCGCAACCGGACGAGCCGATCACGGATACGAACTCGCCCTTGTGAATCTCGAGGTGCACATCCTGAAGCGCTACGAGGCTGTTGCGGGCATAGGTCTTCGACAACCGTTCGATCTTGTAGACAGTCCGCGCCATGGGCGCGGACTGCTGTGTGTCGATGGGGCGGGGCTCTGCCATTGTCGTCAGGCGTTCCAGCCGGCCACGAACTCGTTGGTGTAGGCACCGGCGAGATCTTCCAGAGGCTCGGACAAGGCACCGGAGGCCACGGCGGAATCGTGGATCGCCTGCCAATGCTCTGGCGGCTGATAGCCGTAGCCCTGACCCATGTAGGCATCGGTCGGTGTCATCCGCTCGACCACGCCGTCGAACAGGGCGGCGGCGTAATCCTGCTCGCCTTCCTGCGGGTTACCGGCGGCGCAATGGGCAAGGCAGGTGTCCTTGTTCGCCGGATCGCTGGCAAAACGCATCCCCCGGACCATGGCGCGACCGAAGGCGGGCGCGAGTTCGGGCATCTCGGCGATCGCGCTTTCCAGCATGGCGATGCCGTTGCCGAAGAAGCCAAGATAGGCTTCGGGCGTGATCTCGGTCAGGTTGATGCCGCGCGAGGCGAGGATCGCGGCGTCCGAGACGGCGCCGGCATAGGCGCTGACCTCTTCGCGCAGGAACGCGACGGCTGCCGTTCCGCCGTCACCGACGGGCAGGTATTCGAAATCCTCGCCCGGCGTCAGGCCTACATCGGTCATGATCGCGCTGGTGAAGGACACTTCCGCACCGTCCGCGGTGCCAACGCCCACGACCGTTCCGGCCAGCTGTTCAGGCGAGGTGATGCCGCTGTCGGCCGGCACGAGAAGGCCGAACACAGACTTGGGATACAGGTTGTAGAGGAACTTCACGTCGACGCCGCGGGCGCGTGCGCCGAGGGTCGGGCCCGGTCCGGGCGCGCCGATATGGGCCTGCCCGGCGGTCATCGCCTGAAGCACGGCGGACGATCCGTCGATGGCTTCGAGGGTCGGCTCATAGCCTTCTTCGCCGAAATAGCCTTCGCCCACGGCGACCCAATAGGGCAGCCAGGTCAGTGCCGAAGGGTTCGGCACGGCGAAGGTGATCGCGGTCTGGGCGCGCACGATAGCAGGCGCACCGATCGCGGCGGCGGTCATGCCGCCAAGGCTCAGTGCTCCGAATTGACGGCGCGACATCCCTGTCCGAATGGTCATATGGTTTTCCTCCCATTTCTCCGTTTGGGCACGTCACTCGCGTTTTGTTCGGCACCGAGTGTGAGCCCTGAATCGGGAGCCTATATGATTCGGAGCGATACGCAAAAGAATATACGAAATGCCCAATATCGGCTTTTCATATCTTGAACTAGCGTCTCAACCGCGACAATGTATGGGCATCTGAAGACGCGCCCGACGCGCGGGTCACGTCTGCCCCACAACACGCATCCGAGGATTTCCGCCATGGTCGCCTATGCCGTCACCCCGCCCAGCCCGGCTTATCTCGATATTGTCGGTTCGGACGAGAAATTCCCCGTCCGCCGCATCTATTGCATCGGCAAGAACTACCTCGCCCATGTGCGCGAAATGGAGCAGGACGAACGGGACCCGCCGGTCATCTTCATGAAGCCGGCCGATGCGCTGGTCCGCAATGGCGGCGAGATCCCCTATCCGGTCTTCACGAACAACTTCCATTACGAATGCGAACTAGTCGTGGCGATGAAATCGGGCGGCTATAACATCTCTGAGGCGGATGCCTCGTCGCATATCTTCGGCTATGCCGTCGGCCTCGACATGACCCGCCGCGATCATCAGGCAGAGGCTCTGAAAAAGGGTCTGCCGTGGGAGGTGACGAAAGCCTTCGATCATTCCGCGCCTGTCGGGCCGATCACCCCGGTCGAGACGACCGGTATCATGACCTCGGGCCATGTGAAGCTCAAGGTCAATGGCGAGACGAAACAGGATGCCGATATCTCGCTCCTGATCTGGAAAATCGACGAGATCATCGCGAAACTGTCCGAACAACATGCCCTGATGCCGGGAGATATCATCATGACCGGCACGCCGGCCGGGGTCGGGGCCGTTGTGTCCGGCGATGTGCTGGATTGTTCGGTCGACGGTCTGTGGCCGATGCAGGTCCGCATTGGAGAGCCCGCAGCGTGAGCCTGTCGCGGCACCTGGCTGAGCTTGGGACCGCGACCATTCACGAAGCGGCAGAGGCCGCGCAACTGATCGACCTTCCGCTCAGGCCGTTGTCGCCGGATATGCGGGTCGCCGGGCCCGCGTGCACCGTGCGTTGCACACCCGGCGACAACCTCGCGCTTCATCGCGCGATCGCGGTGGCGGCGCCGGGCGAGGTCATCGTCGCCGATTATGGCGGCAGCATCGACAGTGGCCCGTTCGGAGAGATCATGGCGCTGGCCTGCCGGATGCGTGGCGTGGCAGGGTTCGTCATCAATGGCGCGGTGCGCGACAGTGCCGAGATCGTCGAGATGGGATTTCCGGTCTTTGCCCGGGGCCTGAACATCCGCGGCACGGTCAAGTCCGACCCGGGCGCGCTGGACATCGTGCTTGAAATCGGCGAGGCCCGGATTGCGCCCGGCGATTATGTGATCGCCGACAATGACGCGGTCATCATTGTGCCGGCAGACAGGGCGCACGACGCGCTCGAAGCGGGCCGGGCCCGCGCCGAGGGCGAGGCACGGATGATGGATCGACTGAGGGCCGGGGAGACGACCTTGCAGATCCTTGGATTGGAAGGGGAGATTTCGACATGACGACGATTGCGATCGCAGGCACCGGCCGTATGGGAACGGCCTTTGCCAAGCGCCTGATTGAAACGAGCCATTCCGTCACGGTCTGGAACCGGACGCCTGACAGGGCATCGGATGCCGTGGCCGCCGGCGCCGATCTGGCGGCCGATCTGGCCGGGCTCACGCAGGCGGATATCATCCTCGTGTCGCTGACGGATGCCGCGGCTGTCAACGCGGTGATCGACGGGCTGATCGACGCCGGGCTGGACGGCAAGCTGATCGTGGACATGTCGACCCTGCTGCCCGATGACACGCGCGCCATTGCCGCAAAGGTGACGGCCGCCGGGGCGGAGTTCGTGGATTGCCCGGTGGGCGGCACGGTCGGCCCCGCGCTCAAGGGACAGCTTCTCGGCATGGCAGGCGGCACGGAGGCTGCTGTCGCGCGCGCCCGGCCCGTGCTCGATCATCTGTGCAAACGGGTTGAGCATCTGGGCCCCGCCGGCGCCGGCGCCAGCATGAAGCTGGCCGTGAACCTTCCGCTTGCGCTCTATTGGCAGACGCTGGCCGAGGCGATGGCATTGCTCGACGGATCTGGCATCACGCCCGAGACGGCGATTTCCGTGATCGCCGACAGTTCGGCCGGTCCGGCCGTGCTCAAGAACCGGGCGCAGGTGGTGATCGATACGCTGAACGGCACCGATCAGCCCGGGACCTTCGATCTCAACGGCCTGTCCAAGGACCTTGGCCTCGCCCTGCAGCAGGCCGAGAGGTTGGGGCGCAAGCTGCCGATCTCGGCCGAGGTGCAGAAGAATTATGCCGAGGCGATTGAAGGCGGGCTTGGCGGGTTTGACGGCGCAAGCCTCACGCGCCACCTGACTGGCCACTGAGGTGGAGCTTCTCTCTGATCCGCTTACCCTCCTGACGTTGATCGCCGGGCTGGCCCTTGCGGGGGCCAGCATCGGCGTTCTCGCCGGTCTTTTCGGCGTGGGCGGCGGGGCGATTTCCGTCCCGGTCTTTTTCGAGATCTTCGGCATGCTGGGATATCCCGCCGAGGTCGCCATGCCTCTGGCCGTGGGCACCTCGTTGGCCGTCATCATCCCGACGTCGATCAGTTCGGCGCGGGGCCATCACCGCAAGGGCACGCTGGAAAAGGATGTGTTGCGGGCCTGGGCCGTGCCGATCCTCGCGGGCGTCATCGTCGGCGCGGTCGTGGCGCGATATGCGCCACCGGTCGTGTTTCAGGCGGTGTTCGTGGCCGTGGCGCTCCTGAATTCGGTCAAGCTCCTGACCGGGGGCAAGGGCTGGTCGCTGGGCGACAGCCTTCCGGGGCGCGCGGGGATGAGCGCAGGTGGCGCATTGATCGGGCTGGCCTCGGCGATCATGGGGATCGGCGGCGGCGCGTTGTCGAACCTCTTCCTGACGCTGCATGGCATGCCGATCCACCGCGCGGTCGGCACATCTGCCGGGGTCGGGGTCCTGATCGCGATCCCGGGCACGATCGGCTATATCCTCGCGGGATACGGGCAGGCTGATCTGCCGCCTGGGTCGCTCGGTTTCGTGTCGCTCGTGGCCTTTGCGCTGACGATCCCGACGTCGATGCTGACGACCCGCTTCGGCGTCGCGCTGGCCCACCGGATGACACGCCGCAGCCTCGAGATCGCGTTTGGCAGCTTCCTTCTGCTGGTGGCCATCCGGTTCATCTGGGCGATCTTCGGCTGAGCGATCGCCCTAATGCTGCAGGACGTAGCGGCCCGGTGCGTCGCAAAGCGGCGCATAACGGCCGCCGGACTGGCCCGTCTCGGGGGGCGTGGTGAGGCCGGTTGAGCGGTCAATCAGCCACGCGGTCCATTCCGTCCACCATGATCCATCAACGGGTTCATGTCGGTCGATCCACGTGTCGGGGTCGGTATAGGTATCGCCTTCGTGCCGGGTTCCGATCCGGTAATGGCGGCGGGGGTGGCCCGGCTCGCTCAGGATACCGCCGTTATGGCCGCTGCTTGTCAGCACGAAGGTCAGGTCGCTTTGTGTGAACAGGCGCGTCTTGTAGACCGAACGCCATGGCGCGATGTGATCGGTTTCGGTGCCGACGACGAAGAACGGGGCGTCAATGTCCTTGAGCGCGATGACCCGGCCGTCCACGGCAAAGCGGCCCGCGGTCAGCCGGTTTTCGAGGAACAGGCCACGCAGGTATTCGCTGTGCATCCGGGCGGGCATCCGGGTCGTGTCGTTGTTCCAGACAGTCAGATCGCTGGGCAGGTCCTCGGCCCCGAGGAAGTAGCGCCGCACCGCACGGGCATAGATCAGATCCTCGGCCCGGATCGAGGCGAAGGTCCGCGTCATCTGGGGACGGTCGAGATAGCCCTGCGCCCACATCATGTCTTCGAGGAACGCCACCTGGCTTTCATCGAGGAACAGCAGCAATTCACCTGCTTCGGAAAAATCGACCTGCGCCGCGAACAGGCTGATCGAGGCTAGCCGGTCGTCTCCGTCCCGTGCCATCGTCGCGGCCGCGATCGACAGGATCGTGCCGCCAAGGCAATAACCGGTCGCGTGGATCTTCTGCCCCGGCACGATGGCCGAAACCGCGTCGAGCGCCTCCATCACGCCGCGTCTTCGGTAATCGTCAAGCGAGAGCGACGCCTGATCGGCCGTCGGATTGCACCACGAGATCGCGAAGACCGTGAAGCCTTGTTCGACCAGATACCGGATCAGCGAGTTCCGGGGCGACAGGTCGAGGATGTAATATTTCATGATCCAGGCCGGCACGATCAGAACGGGTTCGGCCTGAACCTCGTCGCGCATCGGAGCATATTGGATCAGTTCGAACAGATCGTTGCGATAGACCACCTTGCCCGGCGTGCAGGCGATGTCTTCGCCGATCCGGAACCCTTCGGGCGGCGGTCTCGAGTGCTGGGTCCAGGTCTGAACCATGTCGTCGATCAGATGTTGGGCGCCTTCAATGATGTTGTGGCCCCTCTGGCGCACGGTTTCCCGGATGATCTCGGGGTTCGTCATCGGAAAGTTCGAGGGCGAGATCAGGTCGAGATATTGCCTGACCATGAAGGCCACACGCTTGGAATCGGGCTCGCTCAGGCCGCGCATGGTGGCCGTTGCATGATCCCACCAATCCTGCGTGGCCAGAAAGCTTTGCTGCGTCAGCGCAAATGGCAGCTTTGACCAAGCCTCATCCGTGAAGCGGTGATCATAGGATTTCGGCTTGAACGGGGGGTCCGCCTCCTGTCCGGCGGCCAGGCGGGCCGCATATTCGAAGACATCGGTGGCGTTGCGCAGGCTGCGCTCGGCAAGTTCGAGCTGACGCCCCGGTGCGCGGCTCAGATGGAGGGCCCAGTCCGACCACGCCTGAAGGATGGAATAGGGCGACACGCCCCCCGTCTGCCGCGCGACAATCGCCCGCGCGATCCGGTCGAGCGCCTGATAGGGATGGGCGTCGGTCTCTGTCGTCGGAACCGATGGCAGCATTTCCCCCGCCACGGGGGGCTTTGGCGAAACCGCCTTGGGCGCGCGCGCGCGTTTCGCTTTGGTCGCGGGTTTCCTGGTCGGGGACTTTGCCATGCCAATGACCTTGTCGGACATCCGCGACACGTTCCTTGATGCAAATCATGAAACGATGCGTTGGCCTTGATCCTTCGGGCAAAGCGCCCCGTCAATCGCGATCGGGCGCATCCCGTCCGATCAGGTCGAGCGCCCGCGCACGGACGTCATCCACCGCACCTGTGCCATCAACACGGGTCCATGACATCGGGCCATGACCGGCCCGGAGCTGCGCATCAAGGACCGAGCGATCGGCATCCGACACGTCACCCCTGCGCGCCATCACACGATCGGCGAGGAGGTCGTCCGGCACGTCGATCCAGAGGCCGTGAAACGGGACGCCGGCGCGCAGGGCGGCCTCTTCGGCCGAGGCCCTGAGAGCGGGATCGACGAAAGTCGCGTCAAGGATCACCGAATGCCCGGCCGAAAGGATCGTCTCGGCGCGATTGAGGATGGCGCGATAGACCGCCTCGCGGCTTTCGCGACCGTAGGACTTCGGATCGAGGTGCCGTGTCTGCGCGCGACCGGCCTTTCGCTCCTGATCGGAATTGAGGATGACGGCACCGGGCAAAGCACCGATCCCGGCGGCGAGCGCCCGGGCCAGCACGCTTTTGCCACTGCCCGAAAAGCCGCCAAGCGCGATGAGGCGGGGCTGCGCGGGCCGCAGCGCCGCGCAGGCCAGATCGAGATAGGCCGCGATCTCCGCCGTGCTGGAACCGGTGCTCTGGCGGGCCGCATCCGTCTGCAGCAGGACCATCGCGCGGATCGCGGCCCTGACCGACAGGAACAGGGGCAGGGCGGCAAGGCCTGCATCCTCGGCCCCGCGCGCCTCGCGCAGCCAGGCGTCCAGAACCCGGCAGGCCTGACGGTGCAGATCGCGGTGGCAGAGGTCCATCACCAGAAAGGCGATGTCGTAGAGCACATCGCAGGTGCCCAGCGTCTCGTCGAATTCAAGCGCATCGAAGGGCACGGGCCGTCCGTCGATCAGAACAAGGTTTCTCAGGTGCAGATCGCCGTGCGCCCGCCGGACATGCCCGTCGCGGCCGCGTGCATCAAGGAGCGGCCCGACCTGTTCCAGTGCCCCGGCCGCGGCTGTCTGCCATTCCGGCACGCGGGCCGCACCATCGGCGCTCGGAAACTCGGCGAAGACCCGTCCAAGTTCGGCCAGGATCTCGGCGATCAGGCGTCGGCCCGAGTGATCGCGGGTCGGCGCGGCTGCGTGATAGGCGGCGATGGCCACGCCCGTGTCATCGGCCAGACGATCATCGAAGGCCCCGCGTTCGGCGATGCGTTCCAGCTCGTTCTCCGCCGGAAAGCGCCACATCCTCAGAACCCAGTCGACTACCTGACCCGTGCCGCCCAGCATCAGGCCGCCGGGGCTCTGGGTTACCGGCAGGATGTCACGATAGATCTCGGGCGCGAAGGGTTGGTTCAATTCCAGCTCGCGCACCAGCATCTTGTGACGCAGATCGGCGGTGCTGAGGTCCATGTAGTCGTATCTGACTGCGCGTTTCAGCTTGAACGCAGCATCTCCACACAGGAAGACATAGGCTCCGTGGGTTTCGACCACCTCGACCGGCGCGTCCGTGCCGAAGGCCCGACCGGATGACAGGAATTCGACCGTCCCGCGTTGATCCATCGTCTGCCTCGTGACTCGTCAAGCCGATGTTTCCGCATTTCGCGCGGAACGACAATGTCTGCAATGGGCGTGCTGTTGCGACAAGAGGCGAAACGGCTCGTGGAGTGGCAAGGATTTCCGTCAATCGACTTGCCAAACCCTTGGAAAACCGATTGATTTGAGACATGGCTTCGCCCCGCGAATGGTGGCGCGCTTTGCCCGTCTTGCGTGGTTCATCGGTAGTCGATTGTCAGTGTTTCGCTCTGTGGAGAGAACGCAAACGCCCCTGAACAGATTAGGAGTATGAAATGAACTTGCCGGATCGAGAACTTGGACGCACGGGTTGGAAGGTCGCGCCGATCGGATTTGGCGCATGGGCGATCGGCGGTTCATGGGGCGATGTGTCGGAGGCCGATGCACGTGCCACGCTCGAGGCCGCTCTCGACGCCGGGGTGACCTTCATCGATACGGCGGATGTCTATGGTGACGGCCGTTCCGAACGGATCGTGCGGGACGTTCTGGCCGGGCGCTCGGGCGATCGGCCGGTCGTCGCGACAAAGGCCGGCCGCAGGCTCGATCCCCATATCGCCGAGGCCTATACGGCCGAGGCTATCGAAGGGTTCGTCGATCGCAGCCTGACGAACCTTGGCGTCGACTGCCTCGATCTTCTGCAACTTCACTGCCCGCCGACCGACGTCTACTACCGGCCCGATTTCTTCGGCGCCCTCGACACGCTGGTGGCGAAGGGCAAGGTGCGGTCGCTGGGCGTGTCGGTCGAAAAGGTCGAAGAGGGCCTCAAGGCGATCGAATACCCCAACGTCGCCTCGGTTCAGATCATCTACAACATCTTCCGCCAGCGCCCCAGCGAACGGTTCTTTGCCGCGGCCCGCGAGAACGGCATCGGCGTGATCGTGCGCGTGCCTCTGGCAAGTGGGCTTCTGACCGGCAAGATGACGGCCGAAACGGCCTTCGCGGCGGATGATCACCGGAATTTCAACCGCCATGGCGCGGCCTTTGACGTGGGCGAAACCTTTGCCGGTGTGCCCTATGAATTGGCGCTCGAGGCGGTCGAAAAGCTGCGCCCGCTGGTGCCCGAGGGGGCCACGATGGCCCAGATGGCGCTGCGCTGGATCCTGATGAACGACGCGGTCAGCGTCGTCATCCCCGGTGCGCGCACCCCTGAACAGGCGCGGGCGAATGCCGCGGCGGCCGATCTGGCCCCCCTTGGGCCCGAGGCGATGGACGCCATTGCAGACGTCTATGACAGCATGATCAAACCGCACGTCCACCAGCGCTGGTGATCTTTGGAACAAATGACGGGCCGTTGCGGCCGGGCAGGGGGTGACCCCCTGCCAACAATAATGGAGATTGACCGATGAATACGCGTCAGGTGGGTCGAACGGACCTCAGGATCGACACGCTCGGGCTGGGCGGGGCGCCGCTGGGCGGCAATTTCGTGGACCTCGACGACAGCGAGGCCGCCGAACTGGTGCGCACCGCGCAGGAGATCGGGATCGGCTATTTCGACACCGCGCCGTGGTATGGGTTCGGCAGGTCCGAGAGGGTGATCGGCGATGCGCTCAGGGGCACGGAGTATATCCTGTCCGACAAGGTCGGCCGCCTGCTCAAGCCGGGCGCGGTGGAGAACCCGATGGATTTCGGCATGGTCGACCCGCTGCCGTTCAACGTTGTGTATGATTATTCCTATGACGGCATCATGCGTGCCTATGAGGACAGCCTTCAACGGCTTGGCCTTGACAGGATCGACATGCTCTTTGCCCATGATATCGGCGAGATGCAGCACGGCGCCGAGAATGCCCGCCATTTCAAGGATCTGGCCGACGGCGGTTACCGCGCGATGGACGAATTGCGCCGCAACGGCGATGTGAAGGCGATCGGGCTGGGCGTCAACGAGAACAAGATCTGCCTGAACGCGCTGGGGATCGGCGCGTGGGATGTGTTCCTTCTGGCCGGGCGCTATACGCTTCTGGAACAGACCCCGCTCGAGGGGCTGTTTCCCGCTTGCCGCGCGGCAGGCACCACGATCATTTGCGGCGGGCCGTTCAATTCCGGCATCCTCGCCGGGCGGGACATGTGGAATTACGCCAAGGCGCCCGAAGACGTCGTGGCAAAGGTCCGAAAGTTGTCGGCCGAGGCGGATGCTTTCGGTGTTCCGCTGCCCGCGGCGGCGCTGCAATTCCCGCTGGGCAATGACATCGTGACCTCAGTCATCCCCGGTCCACGGAACACTGCGGAATTGCGCCAGATCGTCGAATGGTTCGAGATGCCGATCCCGGCGGACTTCTGGGCAAGCTTGCGCGACAAGGGTCTGATCGCCGAGGCGGCGCCGGTGCCCGCGGGGGCCTAGCCCCCGGCGAGCCTGCGCATCAGGAACACCTCTGCATCGGGGGGCAGTTCCTGTGACCAGTCGTTGCGGTAGATCTGGCCATCGACCGCAACGGCCACTTCGTTGCGGATGGGCCCTTCAAGGCCGGGATACCGCTCTTGCAGCTTGCGCAGCAATTCGCGGATCGTCCCGGCCTCGACCGAGAGGGTCTTCTGGTTGTCTGCCAGCGGAACCAGTCCGCCCCAGAGCGTCACCTGTACCATTACCCCGCCTTTTCACGGTCCAGCGCGGCAAGGATACGGGGCGGCGACATCGGGATATGCGTCATCCGGACGCCCACGGCATTCGAGATCGCGTTGGCGATCGCGGCAAGCGGCGGCACGATTGACGTCTCGCCCACGCCGCGCACGCCGTAAGGATGGTTGGGGTTGGGGATCTCGAGGATCTGGGTGTCGATCATCGGCAGGTCCGAACAGACGGGGATGCGATAATCGAGGAAGCCCGGGTTCTGAAGACGCCCGTCTTCGCCATAGACATATTCCTCGTTCAGCGCCCAGCCGATGCCCTGCGCGGCACCACCCTGGTATTGCCCCTCGACGTAAGAGGGATGGACGGCCTTGCCCGCATCCTGGATCACGGTGTAGCGCTTGATCCGTGTCGATCCGGTCTCGGGGTCGACCTCCACGTCGCAGATATGCGTGGCGAAGGACACGCCCGCCCCATCGGCCACGATCTCGGAATGGCCTGCGATCGGCCCGCCGGTCGTGCCGGCTTCCGCGGCAATATCGGCGACCGAAAGCGGGGGCAGGTTGCCGTAGTTTTCGCCGCGCGCGACGGCGTGGCCGTCTTCCCAATCGATATCCTCGACCGGAATATCCCAGATGAGGGCTGCGCGCTGGCGCATCACCTCGATGGCGTTGCGCGCCGCCGAGATCGTCGCCATCGAGGACGAGAACGTGCCCCGGCTGCCGTCGGTCATGTCGTTGTAGCCAAGGGTCGCGGTATCGGCCACGACGGCCTTGACGTCCTTGTAGTCGATGCCGAGTTCCTCTGCCGCGATCAGCGACAGCGAGGCCCGCGATCCGCCGACGTCGACCGTGCCCACCGCCAGCGTCACGGTGCCGTCGGCATTGATGTTGAGGTCGGTGCAGGTCTGCCCGCCGAAGTTGAACCAGAAGCCACAGGCCATGCCGCGCCCCTGGTTCGGGCCGAGCGGGGCCTTCATGTGATCATGCGCCTTTGCCGCCTCGAGCGTCGGTCCGATCCCGATGGGGCCATAGACCGGACCATAGGACGACCGCGTGCCTTCGCTGGCCGCGTTCTGGATGCGGAACTCGACCGGGTCGATGCCCAGTTTCTGGGCGAGTTCGTCGACGGCACTCTCGACGGCGAACGCGGCCATCGGCGCGGACGGCGCGCGATAGGCCGCAACCTTGGGCCGGTTCACGAGGATCTCGGACCCGACGGTCTTGACGTTTTCAAGATCATAACAGGCAAACGAGGTCATTGCGCCCATCTCGGCCCAGCCATCGGCATAGGGGCCGTTGCTGTATCGCAGATGCGCCGTGGCCGCCGTGATCCTGCCGTCCTTGGTGGCGCCGATCTTGACGTCGATCGACGTGGCGCTTGTGGGGCCCGAGGCACGGAACACCTCTTCGCGCGACATGACCAGTTTGACCGGTCTTCCGGCCTTGCGCGATAGCGCAAGCGCGACCGGCTCGGCCCAGACATGGGTCTTGCCGCCAAAGCCGCCGCCGATTTCGGAGGAGGTCACCCGCAACTTCGAGACGTCGAGGCCCAGAAGGCTGGCGCAGGTCTGGCGGTAGACGAAATGGCCCTGTGTGCAGACCCACATCTCCGCCGTGCCGTCCGAATTGCAGCTGGCCACGCAGGCATGGGGCTCGATATAGCCCTGATGGGTCTGCTCGGTCAGAAAGCTGCGCTCGACGATCACGTCGGCCCGGGCAAAGCCCGCGTCCACATCGCCATGGCCGAACTCGGTCTGCTTGGCGATATTGGGGGCGGTTCCGTTCGCCTTGGGCGCGTCGGGTCGGGCGGCCATGTCGACATCGGTTACATGCGGCAGGACCTCGTATTCCACCTCGATCAGCTTGAGCGCCTGTTTGGCGACCCGCGCGTCGATCGCCGCGACAGCGGCAACCGCATGGCCATCATACAGCACCTCTGTCCGGGCCATGCAGTTCTCGAGCGTATTGAACAGGCCCTGATCCCCCTCGGTCAGATCGGGCAGATCGGCGGCCGTGACCACGGCCTTCACGCCCTTGAGCGCCTCGGCGCGGGAGGTGTCGATGCGCACGATCCGCGCATGGGCGTGGGGGCTGCGCAGGATGCGGGCGACCAGCTGACCCGGCATGTTGAAATCCGCGCCATAGCGCGCGCGGCCGGTGACCTTGTCGACACCGTCGGGCCTGAGAGGCCGGGTGCCAACGGAGCGGAAGTTCCTGCCCTGATATGTCGTGTCGAGGCTCATGCCCGTTCCTCCCTCATGACGATTGCGGCGTCGGCGACGGCGCGGACGATCTTGTCATAGCCGGTGCAGCGGCACAGGTTCCCGGCAAGCCAGAACCGGATCTCTTCTTCGCTGGGGTCGGGGTTGGTGTCCAGAAGCGCCTTGGCCGCCATCAGGAAACCGGGGGTGCAGATACCGCATTGCAGCGCGGCATGTTCGATGAACTTCTGCTGCAGCGGATGCAGCGTATTGCCGTCCGCCATGCCTTCGATCGTCTCGATGTTGCGGCCCTCGGCCTCGGCGCCCAGAACGAGGCAGGAACAGACGACGCGGCCATCCATGATGACGCTGCACGCGCCGCAATCTCCCGTGCCGCAGCCTTCCTTTGCGCCCATCAGGCCCAGCCTGTCGCGCAGCACATCGAGCAGGCTTTCATCGGCGTGGCACAGATATTCCACGTCGTCACTGTTGATCGTTGTCGAAACCGGGAGTGATGCCATCAGTCTTCTCCTGCCCGTTGGTATGCGATTTTCGCGGCACGTGCCGCCAGCACGCCCACGACCTGTTTTCTGAAATCCACCGTGCCGCGCTTGTCGGCGATCGGGGTGCTTACCTCGGAACAGACTGCCGCCAGCGCGTCGAGCGCGGGCTGATCCAGCCGGGTTCCGATGATCGTCTCGGCGGCCTCGGTGGCCTCGATCACTTTGGGCCCCACGGCACCGAGAGCCACGCGCGCGGAGGCGATGCTGCCATCCTCGGCAAGCGTCAGTTGCACGCCCACGCCCACAACCGCGATATCCATTTCGGTGCGCGGGATAAAGCGCAGGTAGGCATCGCCCGAACGTGGCCCGGGGTCCGGCAGAACGATGGCCTCGATGAATTCGCCCTTGCGAAGGGAGGTCTTGCCCGGGCCTTGCGGGATGTCCTGCACGGGAACGGTTCGCCGCCCGTCGGGGCCCGCGATCCGGGCCAGCGCGCCGGCGGCGACCATGGCGGGCACGCTGTCGGCGGCCGGCGAGGCGTTGCACAGATTGCCCGAGATCGTGCAGCGCCCCTGTATCTGGGTCGAGCCGATCAGGTTCGCGGCCTCGACCACGCCGGGCCAGACGCGGCTCAGCTCCGCATTCTCGCCAAGTGCGGCGCAGGGCACGGCGGCGCCTATCTCGAATCCGTCGGCGGTGCGGGTCACGTCGCTCATCCCCTCGATCGCCTTGATATCAACGATGAGGTCGGCCTCGAAGGCGTCGTTCTTCATGCGAACAAGAAGGTCTGTCCCGCCCGCAAGGACAAAGGATTTCTCCCCGCCCGAGGCAAGGAGGGCTGTCACGTCCTCGATGGTTGCCGGTCTTTCATAGCGCATCGGGCATGGTCTCCTGCTGCATGATCATTGAACGATGTATCAAATCTGGCGAAGGAAGAATCAACCACTAGCGAACATCCTGCGCGCCCTTCCGTTCAGGTCACGCGACGGACGGCAGCAATGCTCCATGACTGGGTCATCCCATGGCAGGCACGGGGCGCAGCCGGTTGTGCGCGGCCTTGTGAAGCTCCATCACCAGAAGGATCGTCAGCGCGGCGGTCAGCAATGTGACCCAGTGCGAAAACGACACTGGCTCGATCCTGAGCACATCGCTGATCCACGGCGTATACATGGCGCCGATATGGATCAGCTGCGCCACGACCGTCCCGATCAGGAGAAGCTTGTTGGTCAGCGGGTTGTGACGGAAGGCCGAGAGCGTTTCCGACCGGCTGTTGAAGACGTTCACGTTCTCGAACAGCACCATCAGCAAGAGCGTGCTGTTGCGCGCCTGATCGACGGAGAAGCCGTTGTCGAGGAACCATTTGAACAGCAGGAACGCGACCACGCCCATCACCAGCGCCGAAATCACGACCCGTTCGATCATCAGCCTGTTGAACACAGGCTCCTTGGGGGACCGGGGGGGCTGGCGCAATTCGTTGCCTTCCCCCGGCTCGAAGGCCAGCGCCACGTCCTGAATGCCGTTGGTCACGAGGTTGAGCCACAAAAGCTGCACCGCCAGAAGCGGAAGCGGCAGCCCCGCCATGAGCGACAGGGCAAAAAGAACCAGCTCGGCCGCCCCGGTCGAGATCAGAAGGAAGATCACCTTGCGGACATTGGCATAGGCGATGCGGCCTTCCTCCACGCCGGCCACGATCGACGAGAAATTGTCATCGGTGATGATGATATCGGCGGTCTCGCGGGCGACATCGGTGCCGTTCTCGCCCATGGCGACGCCGACCTGCGCCGCGCGAAGGGCAGGTGCGTCGTTCGCGCCGTCGCCACTGACGGCCACGAAATAGCCGCTGCGTTGCAGCGACTGCACGATCTGCAGCTTCTGCTGCGGCTCGACCCGGGCAAAGACCCGGCCGCCGCGCACCAGCGCGTCCATTTCGGCCTCGTCGGAGGCGGCCTTCAGCTGTGGTCCCGTGACCACCTGTTCCGGCCCGTCGATGAGGTTCAGCTCGCCCGCGATGGTGGCGGCCGTCGTCGGGTGATCGCCGGTGACCATCGCGACCTCGATCCCGGCCGCGCGGCAGGCGGTGACGGCGGCCTTGGCCTCGGCGCGCAGCGGATCGATCGCGCCCACGAGGCCGAGGAAGGTCATGTCCTTCAGCTGGTCATCGGAGAACTGTCCATCGGGGCCGGGAGGCGCCGCGCCCTCGGCCAACCCGATCACGCGGTAGCCCTGCCGGGCCAGCGCCTCGGCCTGCGCCTCGATCGCGGCGGGATCGAGCGGCACATCGCCGCCGGGCGTCGCCATGGTGTCGCAGAACGTGAGGATCCGCTCGAACGCGCCCTTGACGAAGGCGCGGGGGGCGCCGCCCACCTCGTTGAAGCTGGCGCAGAATTGCCGCTCCGATTCAAAGGGGATGGTGGCCAGTTCGGGGCTGGCGCTGATCAGTTCGGACCGGATCGTGCCGGCCTTGTGCGCCATGATCAGAAGCGCCACATCCACCGCGTCGCCATCCGTGACCCAGCCGTCGTCGCGGCGACCGAGAAACCCGTCATTGGCCAGAACGGCGGCCCGCGACAGGCGGGCCATCGTGTCCTGTTTTTCTGGGGCGAGGCCGCCCACGGGCGAGACGATCGTGCCGGTGGGCTCTGTCGTGGCGCCCGTCACCTCCCACGGCTCTGCCCCCGGCACGACGACCCTGCGGGCGGATAGCCGGTTCTCGGTCAGGGTGCCTGTCTTGTCGGTCGCGATGAAGGTGCAGGAGCCCAGTGCCTCGACGGCGACAAGGCGCCTGACGATCACGTTGCGCTTGGCCATGCGCTGCATTCCGATGGCAAGCGCCACCGTCAGCGCGACGGGGAGACCCTCGGGGATCGCGGAGACAGCCAGGGCGACTGCCAGAAGGAACACCTCGTCGATCGCCGTGCCGCGGGTCAGCGCGATTGCGGCCATCGCAACGGAGGCCACGCCGACGGCCATCGCCACGCGCCGGGTGAAGCGCTCCATCCGGACGATGAGCGGCGCCTTGGCGGGCCGCCTGTTCAGAACGCCCTCCGCGATCTTGCCAAGCTGCGTGTCCGAGGCGGTGTTGACGACAACCGCATGCTGGCGGCCCCGGACGACCATCGTGCCGGCAAAGACCATGTTCAGCCGGTCGCCCAAGGCGCATTCGGCAGGCAGCGCGGCCTCGTCATCCTTGATGACGGTCGCCGACTCGCCGGTCAGAAGCGACTCGTCCACCTCAAGATCGCGACCCGACAACAGCCGCATGTCCGCCGGAACCTTGTCGCCCGATTCCAGTCGAACCACGTCACCGGGAACCAGGTTTTCCGATCCGATCAGCGTCGCGTCGCCGTCACGCAGGACGCGGGCCTTGGTGGTGACAAGATTGCTCAGCGCCTCGGCGGCGCGTTGGGCGGAGTATTCCTGAAGCGTGCCGATGATCGCATTGACCAGAAGGACAGCGGCGATCAGCGCCGCATCGGACCATTCGCGGATGACCATCGACACGAGTGCCGCCAGCAGCAGCACATAGATCAACGGGCTTGCGAATTGCCGCAAGAACACCTGCACCGGGCTGGGGGGCGCGCCATGGGCCAGCGCATTCGGCCCGAAGCGTTCCAGTCGGTCGGCGGCCTCGGCCCCGCTCAGCCCTTTGCGCGAGGTCTGGAGCCTGGCCAGAACATCATCGATCGCGGGCTGATGCGGATCGGGGAAAGCGGCGTCCTGCCTCGTCCGGTTCCCCGCGCCACTGGGCGGATGCGACGTCGCTGCCTGGTCATTCATTCAGGATCACCCCCAAATCTTGACGCAGAGACCCGCCGGAACCCGTCCTGACATTGTCGGTAGCGGACACTGGAAAAGCCCGCTCACAAGACCAAGGTTTTTCCCGTGGCGCAAATGATTTTCGCCCCATTCGATCGCGACCTGTGTTGGTGCGACCGCACAGGCAGTTATTGCGACGCGGCCCTGGCCTCTGGCTGATCGTATTCGGCGCGTGCGTGGGAAAGCAGCCATTTGGCAAAGGTTTCCGTGGCTTGCGACCCGCGCTTGCTGCGGATGACGAGGTGAAACGCCTCGCGCGGGAACAGGATCGGCAGGCCCGCCGAGACCAGCGTTCCCGCCTCTGTCAGCGCCCCCGTGATCGACCGCCAGCCCAGCATCATGCCGTGCCCGTCCAGTGCGGCCTGTGTCGTCTGGACGTAGTTCGTGAAGGTCTGGCCGTTGCCGCGTTGCATGGGCTGACCGGTGGCGCGCAGGTATTCGGGCCATGTCACCCACGACACCTCCGCCGATTTCACATGCAGAAGCGACACGGCGCCGGGCGGCACGGGCCCGTCGAAGCGTGCGCGCATGGCGGGCAGGCAGACAGGTTCGACCGCCTCCTCGAAGAGGGGATGGACCTGTCCGTCGCTCCAGCGCCCGTGCCCGTAGCGGATCGCCACGTCGATGCCTTCGGTCAGGGGCGGAACGCCAGACTGGGTGGTGACGACGTTGACCAGAAGCTCGGGGTGATCGCGATAGAACGCCGTCAGCCGGGGCATGAGCCAATAGGTGGCCACGCCCACCGAACAGGCGACGGTCACGGTGCGCCCGCGCTGGGTTTCGGCAAGGCGCAGCGTCTCGAGCATGTCGGCGATCTGGCCGAGCCCGTCGGCGATGGTCGCGGCCAGCGCCTGCCCGGCATCGGTGGGCCGCGCCGGGCGGCTTCCCCGATCCAGAAGCGGCAGGCCGATATCCTCTTCCAATTGCTTGACCGCCTGGCTGATCGCGGGTTGCGACACGTTCAACTCCGCCGCCGCCGCCCGGACGGATCCGGTCCGCACCACGGCGGCAAAGGCGGTGAGCAATCGAAGGGGGGGCAAGGCACGGCTCATAGCATAACTCTGGGCTTATATTTCTTTCAGCGCAATCGCCGTATCGCGACGCGTGAAACCCGGATTAGCGTCGGCCTTGAAGAGGTCCGTTTTGTGAAAGGGCGAAGGATGGACGTTGCGCTGATCGAGGCCGTCGAGGTCGAGGAAACCGGATTGCAGGTCAGGCTGCCTGACGGACAGCAGGCCTATTTCAATGCGTGGTGGCTGCGGGACAATTGTCCGACCTCGTTCGATGCCGAAACGCGGGAGCGCGTCTTTGACATATTTCATCATGCAGAGACGCCGAGGCCCGAGGAGGCCTATCTCGACAGCGGCACGCTTGTCGTCAGATGGGCCGGTGAGGGTCATGTCTCGCGCTATCCGCTCGAGATGCTGGCGTCCTATGCCGATGGCAAGCGGCGGCACGATCCCGCCGATCTTCCGCGCCGTCCGTGGTTCGCCGATCACTACGACGCCATGACCCGGGTGTCGCATCCCGCGCTTCTCGAGGATGCGGGCGAACGGCGCCGCTGGATGGAGGCGCTGCTGATCGAAGGGGTCGCCATCGTCACCGACATGCCCGACAGCGACGAGGGACTGACGCGCACCGCCGGGCTGCTGGGCACGATCCGGCCCAGCTTCTTCGGCGACTACTTCGACGTGCGCGTGCACGTCAATCCGACGAACCTCGCCTATACGTCGAAGGCTCTTGAAATGCACACTGATGTCCCGGCCGAGGAATTGGCCCCGGGGATCCAGTACCTGCATTGCCGCCGAAACAGCGTCGAGGGTGGCCGCAACCTGTTCCTTGACGGGACGGCCGTCGCCAATGATCTGCGCCGCGAGGATCCGGAGGCGTTCCGCCTTCTGGCCGAGACCGAGGTGCCGTTCTACAAGGAGCATGACACGATCGACATGCGCGCGCGCCAGCGGGTGATCGAACTTGATCACAACGGCGAAGTGTCGGGCGTCACGATCAGCCAGCATCTGGCCGACATCTTCGATCTGCCGCAGCGGTTCATGGATGCCTATTACCCCGCGCTCGTGAAATTCGGACGGATGCTGCAGGACGACAAGTATGTCATGCGGTTTACCCTGCGCGCCGGTGAATGCATCAGTTTCGACAATCACCGGGTCGTGCATGGCAGGGCCGCCTATTCCGCGACCAGCGGCGAGAGGTATCTGCGCGGAACCTATACCGACCGGGGCGAATTGCGGGGCCTCTACCGGGCAATGGTCTCGGAAGGGCGGTTCAAGTGAACGACCACGTCGCCGGACTGTCGCTCGACGCGCTGCGGCAGGACCTTGCCGCCGCGTTCCGGCTGACCGCGCGGTTCGGCTGGCATGAATCCGTCGGTAATCATTTCAGCGTGGCGGTATCCGACGACGGGCGGCATTTCCTGATGAACCCCAAATGGCGGCATTTCGCGGCGATCCGGGCCAGCGACCTGCTGCTTTTAGATGCCGATGATCCGGCGGTGATGGAGGGGCCTGACGCGCCCGATGCCTCGGCCTGGACGATCCACGGCGCGCTGCATCGCGCGCGGCCGGATGTCCGGGTCATCCTTCATGCGCATCCGCCGCATGCCACGGCGCTGTCCACCCTGAAATCACCCGACCTGCCGCCCATCGACATGAACACGGCGCGGTTCTTCGGTGATCTGGCCATCGATCCGGACTGCGGCGGCATCGCCGATGACGCGGGCGAGGGGGCCCGGATCGCCGCGGCGCTTGGGCAATGTTCGGTCCTTCTGATGGCCAACCACGGCGTGACCTGCACGGGTGCAACCGTCGCACAGGCGTTCGAGCAGCTATATTTCTTTGAAAAGGCCGCGCAGACGGTTCTTCTGGCGCTGGCATCGGGGCAGCCACTTGCCGTGATGTCCGACGACGTCGGCGCCCTTACTGCGCAGGGCTGGAAGGCCTATGCCGGGATGGCGGACGCGCATTTCGCCCATCTGAAATCGGTTCTCGATCGCGAAGAACCGGACTATCGCGACTGAGCCAATTCCTGCAATCATCGGCCGACATATCGCAGGGATCATCCCGCAACGACAGGAGACGGCATGACGACAGGTTTCATCGGTTTGGGCAATGTGGGCGGCAAGCTGGCCGGGAGCCTCTTGCGCAATGGCATCGACCTTGCGGTCCATGACCTCGATCCCGCGCTGGTCGCGGAGTTCGTGGGCCGGGGGGCGGCAGAGGGCGGCTCGCCCGCGCAGATGATGCGCGACTGCGATGTGGTGATCACCTGCCTGCCGTCGCCCGCCGCCTCTGCTGCCGTCATGGCCGAGATGCTGGGCGAGATGGGCCCGGGCAAGATCTGGATGGAAATGTCGACGACCGACGCCGACGAGATCCTGCGCCTTGGTGCCGAAGTGGCCGCAACCGGTGGCATCGCCGTCGAATGCCCGGTCTCGGGCGGCTGTCACCGGGCAGATACCGGCAATATCTCGATCTTCGCGGGCGGGCCGCGCGACGCGGTCGAGGCGGTGATGCCGCTTCTGAAGCATCTGGGCCGGCGCATCCTGCACACGGGCGATCTGGGCACCGCGTCGAAGCTGAAGGTGATGACCAATTACCTCGCCACCGTTCACCTTGTGGCACTGTGCGAGGCGCTGACGACGATGAAGGCCGCGGGCCTCGATCTGGCGACGACCTACGAGGCGATCCGCATCAGCTCCGGCACCTCGTTTGTCCACGAGACGGAAAGCCAGCTGATCCTCTCGGGCTCGCGCGATGTAAATTTCACGATGGACCTGATCCTCAAGGATATCGGCCTCTTCCAGAAGCTGGCCGATATCGGAGAGGTACCCCTCGAGTTTTCGCCCCTGCTGATCGAGATCATGAAGGACGGCCAGCGCCGTTACGGTGAACGGGCTCAATCGGACCGGATTATCGAACGGCTGGAGGAGGCCACGGGGCTGAGCATTCTGGCCGACGGGTTTCCCATGACGCTGATCGATGACGAACCCGAGGAGGAGGGCTACGAGATTGTCCGTCCCGTCCCGGCGGCGGCTGCCGAATGATCAGGCGCCTTCTCTGAAACGCATCCCCCCGCGCCTTGGGCCCGGGGGGAGGAAGTGTGTTCTAGTCCACGCCGCGCACCGGGATCGGCGCGTCCGGATCGGGGTGGAACACCTTCTGGACAAGCCAGGCGCCGACGACGGTGCCGATGCCGATCAGGTCGGTGATGACGCCGCCTTCGATCATGAAGAGGGCAGCCACGATCAGGGCCAGCCGGATGATCCAAGCGGCCTTCTGACCGATGAACCAGCCCTGGACCCCGCCCGATAGCAGGAACACCCCGAAAACCGCCGTCAGACCGGCGCGGCCGACCTCGAACCATGTGCCGTCCATCAGAAGCGCGGAATTGTAGAAGAACATGAAGGGCACGATGAAGGCCGCGATGCCGATCTTGAACGAGGCCACCGAAGTTTCCATCGGGTTGGCGCCCGAAATGCCCGCCGCCGCATAACTCGCCAGTGCGACAGGCGGAGTGATGGCCGACAGAACCGCGAAATAGAAGACGAAGAAATGCGCCGTCAGTTGCGGAATGCCCAGCTGCACAAGGCCCGGCGCCACCACCGAGGCCGCCACCGCATAGGCCGCCGTCGTCGGCATCCCCATCCCCAGCAGGATTGAGATGCACATCGCGAAGAACAGCGCCAGAAGCTGCGAGGCCGCCGCCAGATCAAGCAGAACCGACGAAAATCGCGCGCCCACCCCGGTCAGCGAGATGACGCCCACGATGATGCCCGCGCATGCGCAGACCGCGATGATCTGGATCGACATGATGCCGGCCAGTTCGAACGCCTTCGCAATCGACCGCGCACCCATCCCCGCGACCGATCCGACAGGGACACTGTTGGGAAATATCCGGACCATCAGCACCGGCATCCACGACACCACGGCTGCCGCCATCGTGGCCAGAGTGCCTGCCCGGATCACCGAATAGCCCATGAACAGCGCCACGATCAGGATGATGATCGGGAAGAACAGATACAGCTGCTGCAGCATCTTGCCGAGCTTGGGCAATTCATCCTCGCGCATGCCGCGCATTCCAAGGCGGGCCGCCTCGAAATCGACCATGAAATAGACCGACACGAAGTAGAGGACCGCCGGGATGATCGCGGCAATCGCGATCTCCTGGTAGGGGATGCCGGTGATCTCGGCCATGATGAAGGCGCCGGCCCCCATGATCGGCGGCATGATCTGGCCACCGGTCGAGGCGGCGGCCTCGATCGCGCCGGATACCCGGGGCTTGTAGCCCACCTTCTTCATCAGCGGGATTGTCAGCGAGCCTGTGGCCACGACATTGCCGGCCGAGGTGCCGTTTATCATGCCCATCAGGCCCGAGGCGAAGATCGCGACCTTGGCTGGGCCACCACGGGCGCGCCCGGCGGCGGCGAACGCGAAGTTGACGAAATAATCGCCAACCTTGGATGCCTGAAGAAAGGCCGCGAAGATGATGAAAAGAATGATATAAGTCGAAGACACCGCCGTTGTCGGCCCGAGAATGCCCGCGTCCGAATAGACATGGCCAAAGAACCGCTGCCACGAATAGGCCGAGGAAACAGCGAGGATCCCCGGCATCAGATGCGCGGTGAACACATAGGCCAGAAACACCCCCGTGATGACGACCAGCGCCATGCCGGCGACCCGCCGGGTCAGCTCCATGATCAGGGCGGTGCCCGCGGTTGCCGCGAAGGCGATCCCGATGGGCACGAAGGGTGTGCCGACGGAGTTGCGCGCGGCGGTCGAATAGATCGGGATCAGGTAGGCCGCGACGGCGATCGCGCAGACCGCCAGAAGGATATCGGAGGCCCGGAACCGGTTGCGCGGCGCCTGTTCGAGCCAGCCCAGAACGATGCCGCCCAGGCTCGCCACCAGTAGGGGCACACCGAAGTACCAGACTTCCTGGCTGTAGATTGGTGTGCCGGGGAAAGCGGGCCACGTGGTCAGACCGCCCATCTCGGGCAATGTTCCCGAGGCCACGGTGCGGGCGAACCAGACGCTTGTTCCCAGCGCGAAGAGTGCGGGCACAAGCAGAACCCACGCGATCTTGTCCCACGGCCCCGGTGTTCCGGGCGGGGCCGTCTCGTCCGAATAGACCAACGCATTATAGACCAGAAACCCGAGCGCCAGCGCGCCCGCGATGTGGACAATGCGGAAATTCCACGTCTCCATGGGAAATTGCGGCAGCAGCGGCACGTTGATCCCGGTGTAGTCGGAGATCGAGACGCCGTTCAGAGCGGCCATGTGAAACAGCGCATAGAGCGCCGCGAAGGCGGCCACCGATGTCAGCCGCCAGCCATCCAGAAGGCGCCGGTTGCCTTCGATCGGCTCTTCGTCGACGCCTTCGGCGATCACGGCATCTTCGGCCTGAGTAGATTCCTGAACCATTTTGACCTTCCCCGTTAGGACGCGCGGCGTCCGTCTCTGTCGTCGAGATGTATGAGACACGTGATGATACGACCGACAGCGCAAGACCGACAACTATCGCCGGGGCGCGGGTCTTATCGGGGAAAGGGCGGCGTGCCGATCTGGCCGCGCCGCCCCTTCGTCTGGCTTACATGCCGTTGATCATGTCGTCGGGAATGTCCGCGCCGGCATTGTCCTTGAACCACTGCGCCGCGCCGGGGTGCCACATCAGCACGCCGTTCTTGTCCCAGTTCTCGGGCAGGGTGGAGCGGGCGGCCCGGTGGATGTTCACCATCCGCTCGTTGTCGAACATCACCACGTCGACGACCGCGTTGACGAAGCTGTCGGGCAGGTCGCAATTGGCGATCGCGAAGTTCCACATCGACACCGAACGGGCCGGCGCTTCGAGCGTGGTGTAGGTATCGGCGGCGATATCGAAGGCCGAAACGGGGAAGGCCTCCATGATCGCGGCCTGCTCGGCCTCGGTGAACTCGATGATGTTCACGTCGGTCTGCACTTCAAGCTGGCTGACGGCCGGAACCGGAACGCCGGCGGCAAAGGCGATAACGTCCAGCAGGCCGTCCTGAAGCTGGCCGCCAAGGTCGGACCAGCCACCGTTGCGACGATCGAATTCGACGCCCAGCTCTTCCATCATACGCGGGAAATAGGTGTCGGAGGTCGAACCCGCGGGGCCGAAACCGATCCGGGCCCCGGCCGGGATATCGGCGATCGAGGTGATCCCCGAGGAGGCCAGCGCGGTCACCGAGAACGGGGTCTGGTACATCGGGAAGATCGCGCAGGCATTCGTCATCGGAAGGCCGGGTGCGATCGGGTTGGTGCCTTGCAGCGATTCCGCCGCGGGGCCCATGGTCGTCATGCCAAACTGCGCGTCGCCCGTGTGGACAAGCGCCATGTTCTGCATCGGGCCACCGGTGACTTCGCCGCCGCCCGACAGGCCCAGCTCTTCGGCCACGAGGTTCGCCCAGCCGGAGCCATAGGCAAAATAGGTGCCGCCCTGCGACGCGGTGGCAACTGTAAAGCTTTCCGGCCAGTCGGTCCGGTCCTGATGGGCATCTGCCTGCGCCTGAGCCGTGACGGCACAGGCGACGACAAGAGTAAGTGCTGTGATTTTCTGCATTGGTTCCTCCCAGAAACGTGCGGTGTCTTGATACCCGGTTCGACACGACTCACCGGGACCGCGCAGACCCAATCACGCCGGCGCACTGGTCACCAAGCGCTGTTAACGCCAACATTTCGCGCAAATGCGGTTAGGGCTCGGCGATGGGTCGCAGGGGTGACAAAACGCGGATTTGATGTGTGGCAAGTGACCCATCGCCCGGGTGTCGGATCAGTCCGCGGCCCTCAGCCCGTCGGGATCGGCGAACTTTTCCCGATCCAGCCCATGCCGCTGCATCTTTTCGTAGAGCGCCTTGCGGGAAATCCCGAGCGCCTCGTAGGTGTCTTTCAGACGGCCCGAATTGGCCGCGAGGCTTGCCGCGATCAGGGCGCGTTCCTGTTCCGCCATCCTCTCGGCCAGCGTGGCGGGGGCTGGCGGCGCGTGTTCCGGGGTGTCGGGCAGCCCCAGCAGGTAGCGTTCGGCTGCATTGCGCAACTCCCAAGCATTGCCGGGCCAGTCGCGCGCCGCAACCGCATCGAGCACCGCACCCGGCACACGGGGTACGGGCTGGCCATAACGGTCGGCCAATTGCGTCACGAAGGACAGAAACAGCATCGGGATATCCTCGCGCCGTTCGGCCAGAGACGGCATCCGGATCGTCACCACGTTCAACCGGTAAAGCAGATCGCCGCGGAAGGTGCCGTTTGCCGCTGCCGTTTCCAGATCGGATTTCGAGGCCGCGACAAAGCGCACATCCAGATCGATCCGATCATGTGATCCCAGCCGGTTGATCGAACGGCTTTCGACGGCGTGGAGAAGTTTCGCCTGCAAGCCAAGCGGCAGGCTGTCGATCTCGTCCAGAAAGATCGTGCCCCGTCGTGCATGTTCGAACTTGCCCGCCCGCGCCCGCGCAGCCCCCACGAAGGCGCCGGCCTCGTGACCGAACAATTCGCTTTCGATCATCTCGGCGGGCAGCGCCGCGCAGTTGATCGAGACAAAGGGCCGGTCGGCCCGTGCGCTTGCGGCATGCAGGGCCTGCGCGGCCAGCCCTTTGCCCGTGCCGGTCTAGCCCACGATCAATACATCGGCATCGCTTGTCGCGACCATCGCGATCTGGCGGCGCACGAGGTCCATCTCGGGGCTTGGGCCGCGCAGCCCGTCGCTGATGCCGATCATCGGCGCGACCTGTGCGCGCAATTCCCGGTTTTCGATCGTCAGCCGTCGCAGGGCCAATGCGCGGCGCACCGTGTCGACCAGCCGTTCGGGGGCGTAGGGCTTCTCGATAAAGTCATAGGCGCCCTCGCGCATCATCGCCACGGCCAGTTCGAGATCGCCGTGCCCGGTGACGAGGATGACCGGAAACTCGGGGTCTTTGCCGAGTGCGGCGCGCATCAGCTCTGTCCCGTTCATGCCGCGCATCCGGATATCGCTGACAAGGATTCCGGGGAAATCGCGGCTGATCTCTGCCAGCGCCGGGGCCGCGCTGTCGAAACAGGCGCAATCCAGATCGGCCAGTTCCAGCGTCTGCTGCGCGGCGATGCGCAACGGTTCTTCGTCGTCGACGAAGAGGACAGGCCCCGGGACGTTCATTCCGCGGCCGCCATCGATGGTGCGTCGGCTCTGCGGAGTGTGACGGTAAAGACGGCTCCGCCCTCGGGGTGGTTGCGGCCCTCCAGCGTGCCGCCGAAATCGCGCATGATGTTGTAGGAAATCGACAGGCCCAGCCCCATGCCCTTGCCCGGCTCCTTTGTCGTAAAGAACGGATCGAAGAGGCTGGCCATCTCGTCTTCGGTCATGCCCGGCCCGCGGTCCCTGACCGCGACCGTCGCGGTGGCCCCGCCGCAGGCGATCGACAGATCGATCACAGGTTCGGCCACATCGCCCATCGCGTCGACCGCGTTGCTGAGCAGGTTGACGATGACCTGTTGCAGCCGGACCTGTCCGCCCATCACCCATGTCTCGGCCGGACCTTCGGTTTGTGCGACCACGCAACCGGCGCCCCTGAGTTTCGGCTCGAGGATCGCGAGCGCCGTTTCGACCGCGCGGTCGAGACGGACCGGTTCGGTCTTTTCGCCGGGCCGCCGGGCGAAGTTGCGCAGATGGGTCGAGATCGCGACCAGCCTGTCGACCATGTCGTCGATCATGCCGACATTCTGTCGGACCTTGTCGGGCTGGTCGCGATCAAGATAGGCCAGCGCGTTGCGGGCAAAGGATTTCACCGCCGCCAGTGGCTGGTTGAATTCATGGCTGAGGGCCGCGGACATCTGGCCCAGAGCGGCCAGCTTGCCGGCCTGGATCAGTTCCGTCTGGGTCTGGCGCAACAGGGTTTCGGCCGTGCGGCGCTCCTCGACTTCCTGCATGATGAGCTGGTTTGCCTGTTTGAGTTCGGCAGTCCTCAGGGTGACGCGGTGTTCCAGCTCTTCCTGCATCGACAGCGCCGCGCGGATCCGTTCCTGAAGCTGGACACGACGCTGGATCACAACGGTCGCGATCAGCCCGACCAGCAGCAGAAGCAGCGCCGAAAGGGCCACCATGCCCGCCGCCCGTGTCCATGCCGGATCGGCCGGCGTGAGCAGAGAGACAGTCCAGCTGGCCTCCGGGATCTCCCGGCTCTGCATCAGGAACCGGGTCCGGGTTCCGTCATCCCCCGCGATCGACAATTTGTCGAAATCCTCGTCGAACGGGGTCTGTGTCGCTCCCAGTGGGTCGAGTTGATCCATCGGATACTTGCGCGTGGCCGCGATCGCGGCGAGGGCCTCCGGTCCGAGGGGCGCGAGAGAGCGGAAATGCCACTCCTCTCGGCTTGCCATGAAGATCACACCCGCATCGTCCTGCACGATGATCTCGTTCGTGCCGTCGCGCCACGCGGCCTCGAAGGTGTCGACGGTGAATTTGACCGCCAGCACGCCGAGGATCTCGGCCCCGTCGCGGACCGGCTCGGCAAAGAAATAGCCGCGCTCGCCCGAGGTGGTGCCCAGCGCGAAGAATTTCCCGCGATCGCCCGCAAGCGCCATCGTGAAATAGGGCCGGTAGGAGAAGTTCTGTCCCACGAAGGACAACTCCTTCCAATGATTGCTGGCCGCGATCGTCAGGCCGCTCCGGTCCATCAGGAAGATGTCGGACAGCCCGACCTCCTCTGCGGTGGCCTCCAGATCGGTGTTGATCTTGTCGATCAGGGCGCCGTCGCCGGGATCGCGCAGCGCGCGAACCAGATCTGGCCGCTCCGCGATCAGGATCGGCAGCGCCTCGTAGCGTCTGAGCGATCCGGTCAGACCTTCGACGGCCAGAACGAGGGTCGAGGCCTCGCGCGTGCCAAGCTGGGCGAGGTAGACCCGTTCCAGAGCCGGAAACAGGATCAGCAGCAGGGCCAGCACCATGGCGCCTGCTCCGGAGATCAGGGCGATCGGCCACGAGATGCGGCGCGGGGAGGGGGCGCTCGAGGTTACCACCGCGCGAAGATGCGGCGATTTGGGGCGCGACACAAGCGGCCCGCGCATGTCGTCACATTCGAGGTTTCGCGCGGCGCCGTTCTCGGCGAAGCTTGGGGATCGGCTCTGAGCCGTCAGACAGGGGATCGCACATGTCAGCCGCGCCGGACATCCACTCGGGCTACCACCGCGAGGCCGCGGCCGCCCACATGGTCGCCAACATTCCGCGTGCAAAGTTCGACACGCCCGTCGATCGGGTGATCGAGGCATTGAGCGGGCATCTTTACGATTGCGCCGACACCGTCTTTGTGACCGATGGCGAGGGGCGATTGCAGGGCATCGTCCGGATCAATGACCTTTTCGGAGGTGGCGCCCGCCAGATCGGCGAAATCATGGAAGAACGTCACGAGGCCGTGCGCCCCGGAGACGATCAGGAACAGATCGCCCAGCTTGCCATCCGGCTCGAGATGATCGCGGTTCCAGTGGTCGACGATCTGGGTCAGCTGATCGGCGCGGTCCCGCCCGAGGCCCTGTTTCGCATCCTGCGCGAAGAACACATGGAAGATCTGCAAAGGCTCGCGGGTATCACCTCGCATGAACGGGGTCCTGCGGCGGGGCTCGACGCCTCGATCTGGAACCGGTTCTCGCGGCGCATCCCGTGGCTTGTCTTCGGCCTTCTGGCCTCGTCGGTCATCACGATGGTGATGGTGGGCTTCGAGGATACCTTGTCCCAGAATGTGGCGGCGGCATTCTTTGTCCCCGCGCTCGTCTATATCGCGGGGGCCATCGGAACGCAGGCCGTGTCGGTTTCGGTGCGGAGCCTGTCGATGCACGACGTGGCCATCGGCCCCTTGCTGCGCGACGAACTGGTGATCGGCCTCGCTATCGGGACGGTGCTGGGGCTGATGGCCATGGGCGCGGTCTTCGCGGCCTTTGGCGAATTGCCGCTGGCCTTTGCCGTGGGGCTTTCGGTTCTGGGTGGCGGCGCGGTGTCGGCGATGGCCGGGTTTCTGCTGCCATGGGCCTTTCTGCGGCTGGGCTTCGACCCCGCGCTGGGATCGGGTCCGATCTGCACGATCGTTCAGGATGCAGCGAGCCTGATGCTCTATTTCGTGCTCATCACCGTCTTGGTGCTTTAGCAGGCACCGCGGCGGCCGATAGGGGGCCGCCGCGGTCCGGCTCTCGCGGGCTCAGGCGGCGCGCGCGATGGGGGTCTGGTCCTCCCAGGTCAGTCCGGGCCGGTAGCGCGCATCGACGCAGCCGTCCTTCAGCGCGAACAAATGCAGCCAGCCATTGTCGAACAGGTCCCGCACGTCCTTGTGTCTGGCAAGCACGTCGGTGATCGCCGCGCGCGGGGCCTCGATCATGACCGACAGCCTGAGCGGCTCGTGCGCAAGCGCCGCGCCGTCATGGACGGCCTGCCATGGCAGGCCCGGCCTCAGCCGCCCGCCGTTGCCCTCGATCACGCCGATCCCGCCGACCACGTTGTGGATCAGCTTGTTGCCGCCGCCGAAGACCTCCGGCGCGACGGACGAGCCGTAATATTGCAGGCTGATCCAGCTGGCCACGACAACCGGTGCGGTCAGGATCAGCTCCAGCGTGCCAAAGCCCTCGTCCGCCGCCCAGTCATAGCTGTGCAGGAATGCCCGGCCGCCCAGATCCTTGCCCGCGGTGGCGCGCCGCGGCGCCGCGACAAAGGCCGCGCATCCCGCAAGGCCCCATTCCGGCCGGACCTCGGCCCAGTTGAGCGCCCGGTCCGCGATCGTGGCCGGGGTCGCGCCGGGCAGGGCGCGCGCCCGTTCGGCCCGTGCGATCCGACCCGCCTGTTTCAGCCAGTCGCGGACCTTGCGCAGATCGCCCGATTTCGTGTCGGCGTCATGGATCGTGATCTCGTCCGTGGTGGTGTCATGCAGGCCCGCCACGAAGAGCGTATCTTCGGGCAGCGCGAGCCCCCGCTTGGCAAGGCCCGCCCGCGTTTCGGCATCGTTGAGGAGCGCCGCCAGAAGCCGGGCAGACACCTCGCCGGTCTGCCCGCCGCAGGCGCCACAATGATAGGCGCTTTCATGCGGGTTGTTGGTGACATGCCCGCCGTGACCCAGCAGAAGCACGATCTTGCCAAGCCCCTTGGTCAGGCTCATCGCCCCCAGAACGGCTGCGGCCGTATCGGCCTTTGCCTCGGGTGTCATGCCGCCCACGACCTGCGGGGCGGGTTCCGACTTCGGCGGTTTTCCCGCCATGCCCAGCGCATCGCGGACCAGCTTGCCGGCATAGACAGGCCCCGCCGATTCCACGAAGGCGAAGGACGACACCGCCGCCTGCCGGAACCGGCCCCAGGCCCGGACGGCGCGCGCGCCGATCCGGATCTCCTGTTCTTGCGCGGCGTCGGTCTGGCTGGTCGTTTCGATCCCCGGGGTCAGCAGGACCGGCAAGTGCGCGGCCGCCAGATCGGAGCCCTGCGCCTTGTGCGACAGTGGCAGACCGAAGAAGCCCGCAAAGCCGATCGTCTCGACCGACGGATCGACGCTTTCCAGCGCGCGGCGGAACACCTCGGACCGGACGTCGATGCAGAAGGCTGCCTGAAGAAACGGCCTGTCGCCTATGGCAGCCTGTCCGTCGAGCGCGGCGATCAGCCTGTTCTGGTGCGCGCGGTCGGCGGCGTCCTGAAGGATCGCGAGCGCAACTTCGCCGATATCCGGCGCGACGGGCTGCGCGTGTGCGGCGACCGCCTTGGCCCAGTCCTCGGCGATGCCGGGAACATGGGCCAGAAGCGCCTCTTCCCAGATCAGCCGGATCGCCAGCAGATCGGCAAGGGTGCGATCGGTGCCGCCCTCAAGCTCGGCCTGCCACAGGAGCCACCGGGCGTGCTGGGACCAGCCCCCCAGATCGATATAGAGCCGGTGGAACACGCTTTCCGCCGCGGCATCGCTGAGGCCCAGCGCCTCGGCGGCGCGCAGGATCGCCCTTTCGGCGGTGTCGGGTGCCTCGGTCACATGGGCGCAGAACCCGGTGAGCCCTGCAATCTCGGGCGTCAGGTCATGCGAGGCCCAGGCCCGCCATGCGGCAAAGCATTCCTCGCCGGGCCGGGGTTGCCACAGCGCCTGACCCCGGTCGAACCGGCCGGCGGCCCACAGGCCGATGGTCCGTTCGATGATCGCGGGCCAGTCCGTTCCGGTGGCCTTGGCCGCCAGATCGGCAATTGTCGGCAGCGGGGCGGGCGTGTCGTTGATCCGCGGCGCGTCGAGGATCGCCATCAGGTGCCCGACATCGGCAGGCTTCGGGCTGAAGGTCGCGGCGTCCAGCGCATCGCGCAGCGCGGCCTCGTTGATCCGGCCGTCCCGGATCGCGGCGGCATACTCCGCCGCGCTTTGCGTGGCGCGGATGCCCGCGGTCCGGCGCAGCCGCGCCGATGCGGTGGCCAGATCCTCGCCCGTCTGGCCAAGGAAGGGATTGACCGCAACCGTCGCGTCAAGCGGGAAGGCGGGCGGGATCGCGCGGGCCGCGCTCTCGGCGGCGGCCAGCATATCGGAGAGCCGGGCAGGGGCGATCTGTGCGTGGTTCATGAACATGTCAGTCTCCGTCATGTCAGCTGGATTTCGTTGTCCGGAACCCGCCGATGGCGCGATCCAGCAGGGCGTTGAGATAAAGGCCATTGGCCAGATGAACCCGAAGTCCCGCCGTGGCCGGGTGATGCGCCCAGAGCGGGAAGAGCGATTGCGCCAGAGCCACCATCCCGAAGGACAGGACGGCCAGCACGATCAGCGCCCATTCCAGCGGCCCCGGTGCCGGCGCGGCCGGCAGGTCTGCGCCCCAGACCCATTGGGCGACGGCCTGAAAGCTGAAATAGGCCAATGTCGCGGCAAGCGAGGCGGCCACCGTCCTGCGGGTCAGTTCCGCAGGTGCCGTATCGGCCAGACCCTGCGCCACGAGATAGGCGACGCCGAAGACGAGGATCGCGCCGAGGGCCAGGGCCTGTGCCGTCTTGGGCCCGATGGCGACGCTGAACAGGCCCGCGATCGCGGCATAGAGCAGAAGTGCCAGGCCAAAGGATTTCAGAACAGCCCCGAGGTCCGGCACCGCGACGGGACCGGGCTTGCGGATCGCGGCGACAGCGGCCACCGCACCGCCAGAGGACAGGAAGGCATGCGCCTTGTAGAGCGAATGGGCCACGATATGCAGCAGCGCCAGCGCCCAGAGGCCCAGCCCGCATTGCAACAGCATGAAGCCCATCTGCGACACGGTCGACCATGCCAGCGAAGTCTTGACCGCGCTTTGCGTCAGCATAACCGCCGCGCCAAAGAGCGCGGTGAACCCGCCGATCATCACAAGGGCCGCCATGGCCCCGGGGCTTGTCTGCACCAGAGGCGCCGTCTTGATCAGGATGACCCCGCCCGAGTTGATGATGCCCGCGTGAAGCAGGGCCGAGACCGGGGTCGGCGCCTCCATCACCTCGGTCAGCCAGCCATGGAGCGGGAAACAGGCGGTCTTGAGGATCGCGGCCAGCACCAGAAGGCCGGCAGCCATGTGTCCGGCGATCCCTGCGCCGCCGTTCGAGGCCGCGATCGCGGACAGGTCGCCCGTTCCATGGGCCGAGGTCAGGACAAGGGCCGCCGCGATCAGGGCCGCGTCGCCGCCATGCCAGACCAGCCCGAACTTGGCCGCCGCGCGGCGCGCCTCGGGACGGTCGGCATAGAACAGCAGGAGCCGCTTGAGACCCAGCCCCGTCGCGATGGTTGCTGCGACCAGAAGCCAGAGGCTGCCCGACATCACGAAGATCAGCACGGCAGCCAGCGTAACCAGCATCAACCCGTGAAACGCGCCTTCACGCGCCTCTCCATCGAGGTAGGTCCGGGAATAGCGCAGGACGATCCAGCCGATGAAAGCCACCAGAAGCGCGAGTGTCGCGCTGACCGGATCGGCCCGAAGCGCAAGGACGCCCGCGCCGTCAAAGAGCGACGACACCGCAGGGCCCGCCACGATCACCTGGATGAGGCCCAGCGCCACAAGCCCCAAAGCGCCCAGAGCCGCCACTTCGGAGATTTGCGGCACAGCACCGGGGCGACGGCCGGGCGTCCGAAAGGCGGCGAGTGCCGCGGCAATCAACAGAACCGGCGCGAGAAACGAGAGCGAGAAAGCGGTTGTCATGGGTCAGCTCCAGCGAAGTTGGGTTGAGGGGCTATCTAGTGGCTAGCCAACATCAAGAAAATTTCATATTTTCGCACCAACCGTTCTGTTTGGTGAAAGTATGTCCACGATCAACCTGCATCACCTGCGGCTGTTTCGCGCCGTGGCCCGCGACGGAACCCTGACGGGCGCGGCGCGCTCGCTGAGGATTTCCCAGTCTGCCGTCTCGACCCAGATCAAGGCGCTCGAATTGTCGCTGGGTCATGACCTGTTCGAACGGCGCGGGCGGAACCTTGTCCTGACTGAAGCGGGGCGCATCGCGCTCGATCATGCCGAGGGGATCTTCCGGACGGCGGAGGATTTGTCGGCCACGCTCAGATCGGCGGGCGCGCGGCGGAAGGCGTTGCGCATCGGGGCGCTGGCCACGCTGTCGCGCAACTTCCAGATCGCCTTTCTCAGGCCATTGATCGGGCGCGAGGATGTCGAGGTGATCCTGAGGTCGGGGCCGCAGGAAAGCCTGTTGCGCGGGCTTGATGCGTTGTCGCTTGACGTGGTGCTGACGAACCTGATCCCGGCGCGCGATGCGGCAAGCCCCTATCTGGTTCAGCGGCTGGATGAACAACCCGTCAGCCTGATCGGATCGCCAGAGCGGCAGGTGGCGCCGGGCACGCCGATCGAAGATATCCTTGCTGCGCATCCGGTCGTTCTGCCAACGCCGGAATCGTCGCTGCGGGCCGGGTTCGATGCGATGCTCGACCGGTTGGGCGTGGTGCCCCGGATCGCGGCCGAAGCGGACGACATGGCGATGCTGCGCCTTCTGGCGCGCGAAGATGCCGGCGTCGCGGTGATCCCGCCCATCGTCGTGCAGGACGAACTGGCCTCGGGCAAGCTGGTCGAATTCGCCCGGCTCGACGAGATCAAGGAGGTGTTCTGCGCGGTCACGATCCGCAGGCAGTTCACGAACCCGCTTCTGTCGGATGTCCTGTCACCGGAGAGTGTGGCGGTAGACATGTCTGGTTTGCAGGAAAATTGAACAATCCCTCTTTTGCCGGATGGCAGAGTGCGTTTCTGTTTGGTGCGGTGCCGGCGGCCGTGTACCGTGTGGGTGATAACTTGTTGCCGCCTTGTTTTTCATGACGTTTTCAATTTCGGAGTTGCCATGACGCAAATCCTTCAGGTCGCAGCCATCGCGTTGGCCACTGTCGGCACAGGTGCTGCCACACTGACGGTGATGAACGAGGATGTGCCCGATTTTCAGGTGCCCGAGGGCGATTGGACTGCGGGCGCCGAACTGGATGGCCGCGTCTTCTACACCACCGACACGGTTATCGAGACGGGCGAAATCCTGCAGGACGAACTCGTCTTCAGGGACGGAACGTTCCAGTCGGTCATGTGCCAAGTCTATTGCGATTTCGGCTGGTCGGATTACCAGACCAAGATCGTGGATGACGTGATCCATTTCACGGCGCGGACCGAATGCCCCGACGCGCCGCATGTGGTGGTGTTCTACGGAACAGTCACCGGCGACGAGATCCGGATCGAGGGCAGCTGGACGACACGCCGTTGGTATTGGACGCATCAGCTTACCTTGACCGGTTTCGGCTCGGTCACGCCGCCGGCAGATGATCAGGTGACGGGGTGAGGCACGTCCCTTGACCGGCAAGACCTTGCGCCCGCTGGGGCTCTTGCTTCGGTTCGGGGCGCTGGTGGGATTTGTCATGGTTGTCACCTGGGGCGCGCACGAGGTGCGGGAGGCGCTGAACCTTCAGATACGTCCCGAAAACGAACAGCGCTTTCATCAGGCGATCATGATCGGCGCGGTGGCCTATGTGGGGCTTCTGGCGATCCCGTTCGTTCCGGGGGCCGAGATTGGCCTTGCCATGCTCGCAGCGCTCGGCCCCGGGATCGCGCCGCTGATCTATGTCGCGACGGTTGCCGCGATGATGCTGGCGTTTATCGTCGGGCGGTTTCTCCCGATTTCGATCCTGGAACGGGGGTTCCGGCTGCTTCGGATGCACAGAGCGGCTGACCTGATCGCCCGGATCGCACCGCTGCCGCAGGATGAACGCCTGGCTCTGCTTCTGGGGGACGGCGCAAAGGGCGCAATGCGCCTTGCGGTGCGGTATCGCTACGTCGCGCTGGCGCTGGCGGTGAACACGCCGGGCAATTCGCTGATCGGTGGCGGCGGCGGGATCATGATGATGGCGGGGCTGAGCGGGGTCTTCGGCCCGCTGCCCACCTTCATCGCGATCGCGATCGCCGTTTCTCCGGTGCCGATGGCGGTGGCCTTCTTCGGACTTCAGATCCAATAGGGCCGCCGCTGAAGGCGCATCGATGACGCACCTTAAAGGCCGACACTCTGAGCATCGGGCAGGTCGGCCCCGAGAGACCGTGTAGCGGCCACTGCGCGTACCGCGATCACACGGGCGGGACTGGCGTCGCCCGCGCTGTCAGCATCTTTGGCGAAGGCCGGATTACTCCGCCGCGTGGCCTATCGGCCCGAACTGCGGCGCCCCCGCGCCGGGCGGCAATTGGGGCCGGATGAAATGATGCGGATCGCGCAATTGACGGAACACGCAGGGCACGATCTCGCGCCACGCATGCCAGAGCGAGGGCGAGGGTGTGGGGCAGTCATGTTTCACCGCCGCGTGCAGTTCGGGTAGCCGGTGATAGGGCACCATCGGATACATGTGATGCTCCATATGGTAATTCATGTTCCAGTAGACGAAGCGCAGGACCGGGTTCATCAGGACCGTCCGGCTGTTGAGCCTGTGATCCAGCACGTCTTCGGCCAGCCCCAGATGCTGCGGCAGACCCATCACCAACAGAAGCCATATGCCGTAGAAGCGCGGCAGGCCAATCAGCATCGCCGGCAGGATCGACCCGGTTGCCAGACAGGCCAGCACCGTAGCGGCATAGATCGCCATGTGAATTCGGGCCACCCGGAATGCCTTGGGCCGTTCGCTTTCGGGGATGTAGTCGGCCTCGTCCGCGCTGAGCCGGCCCATCGCGTTGCGCGCGATCGCCGCAAAGCTTTGCGGCCCACCCACGATGCCGAAGAAATTCAGCGCGATCACGATCAGCTGTGGCGGGCGCATGCCCGAGATTTCCGGATCGCGCCCGACAATGATCGTATCGGTGTGATGGCGCGCATGGGACCAGCGCCATACGACCGAATTGCGCACCATCAGGAAGCTGGCGATCTCGTAGATCACGTCGTTCATCCAGCGGGTCCGGAACGCCGTCCCGTGGCCGCATTCATGCCAGCGGCTGTCCGCGGCCGAGGCATAGAGCACGCCATAGACGATGAACACGGGAACCGCCCACCAGCTGCCCCAGAGGGCCACACCGGCCGCACCTGTCGCCATCAGAAGCCCCAGCCAGATGGCCGTGTCGCGCAGGGCGGGCCCGTCTGTGCGTTTCATCAGCTCCTTCAGGACCTTGCGGTCCACGGGCGTGCGATACCACTCGGCATTGGCAAGGCCCGCCTCGATCGCGCGCTGCGATTCAGGGCCTGTCAGGCTGTAGTTCCTCTCGGTCGGAAAGGTGATGAGGTTCAGCAATCCCATTTCAGGGTCTCCGTCATTTTCGATCGTGAAGGCCCCGTTGGAAGGCCTCCCATTCCGGCGTGTCCATGCCGACGCATTCCGAAGGGGCGGGGAACCCGCCCGTCTCGACGTCGTGGCGAAATTCGGTGAAGGCCGCGACCCTTTCGGTCTGAAGCCGGGCGAATTCGGCGGCGAAATCGCGATACGCCCGGGCGTGGCGGGGCATCTTGCCTGTGGTTTCGCCCAGCACGTCGACGGCAAACAGATATTGCACGTCGCAACCGCCGCCCGATCCCATCGAGATCACGACAAGCGGCGTCGCCGCGCAGATCGCCGTGGCCACGGGTTCGGGCACCACCTCCATCTCGACGGCGAAGGCGCCCGCATCTTCATAGCGGCGCACATCGTCCAGCACCTTCAGCGCCTCGTCGGCCGACTTGCCGACGGCGCGAAAGCCGGTCCAGCGGGCCTTTTGCGGGATCAGACCGACATGGCCCACAACGGGGACCCCGTCCTTGGCCATGGCCTCGACGATGTCGAAATTCATCGCGCAATAGATGCTGTCGGCCCCGGCTTCCATCGCCTCGAAGGCGGCGCGCCGGGCCTCGTCGGCATTGACGTGGTGGCCATAGATCAGCCCGAAACAGAAATGCGTATCCGGTGCCGCGGCCCGATAGGCCGCGCGGTTGGCAAGACTGCCCGAGACGATCATGTCGATGCCGGCGGCCTCGGCCGCTGCGGCATGTTCGACGCAGGCCACGTTCAGCTCGGTCAGCTGGCGCTTGCCCTTCAGCGCAATGATGTCGCCAACGCTCAGCATGGCCGGTTCCTCCGGGCGGGCGGCATGTCGCTTTCGCGGACCAGAAGCGTGGCCTCGACCAGATCCTGCAGCCTGTCCGCCCCGCCATTGAGCCGGTTGAGCACCATCCGCCCCATCCGCATGCCAAGCGCATCGAGGTTCTGGCTGAACGTTGTCAGCGGCGGCTGAGACGCGGCCGCCATCGGCATGTCATCGCAGCCGATCACCGCGATATCGCGCGCCGGTTCGAGACCGAAACTGCGCATCGCCTCGATCGCGGACATGGCGATCATGTCATTGCCGCAGAAAATCGCTGTCGGATTGGCGCCGGACGAGATCAGCCGGGTCATCGCATCGGCGCCCGTGTTGCGCGACAGGAAGCATTCGACCTCGAGCGCGGGATCGAATTCGATCCCGGCCTCTTCGAGGGCGGCGCGATAACCCGCGCGGTTGTGGTGCGAATAGGTGTAGCGATAGGGCGTCGAGAGATAGGCGATCCGTGTATGGCCCAGCCGGATCAGACGCTCTGTCGCGGTGCGGCCGATCTTGACGTGATCCCGGTCGATCCAGTCGTGATCGTTGCGCTGGGTCTGGCCGATGGTGACAAAGGGGAATTCGCGCTCCTGCAGGTAATCGATCCGTTCGTCATCGAGACGTGTCCGCCCGAACAGAAGCGCGTCGCAGCGGTTGCGCTCGACCGTTCGGCGGATGATGTCGATTTCACTGTCGAATTCGCGCGCCATCACGACCTGAAGGTCGTAACCCTGCGCCTGAAGCACCATCTCGACCCCGTCGAGAATGCCAAGGAAGAACGGATCCACGAACTTCGTCCAGGGTTTCGAGACCATGAAGGTCACGGTCTGGGTCTGGTTCGAGCGCAGGGTCGCGGCTGCAAAGCTGGCGCGATATCCCAGCGCCTCGGCGGCCTCCTGCACCTTGCGGCGGGTATCGGCGTTGACGTCGTCATAGCCGTTGAGCGCTCGGCTGACGGTCGAGACGGACATGCCCACATGGGCGGCCACATCGCGGATATTGGTCTTTCTCTGGGGATGGGCTGTCACGTGGCGGCCTCGGCGATCCAGTAGGAATGCGGTGGAATGTGACCGGCCTCAAGCGTCCCGGCAAGGGTGTGCCCGTTCGGCGTGACCGGGACGGCGCGTGGCCTGTCGCCGAGATTGAAGCTGCACAGAACGCTCTGGCCGTTGTGCCGCCGCCAGAAGGTCAGACCGTCGGCATCTGCCTCGATGGTGTCGAAATCGCCAAGGCGCAGGGCGGATGTCGTGCGGCGCAGGGCAATCATCGCCCGGCAATGGCTGAGGTGCGAGCCCGGATCACCGGCCTGTCGCGACACCGCAAGCGGCCGATGCGCCGGTTCCGCCGGAAGCCATCCCTCCGCCGTCGAAAATCCGAGGCCCGGCGTATCGTCCCATGCCATCGGGGTGCGCGCACCGTCGCGGCCCCGGTGGTTGGGCCAGAACCGGATCGCTTCAGGATCCTGCAACCTGTCGCGCGGCACGTTGCTGTGCGGCAGGCCAAGTTCCTCGCCTTGATACAGCACGATCGAGCCTCGCAGCGACAGCAACAGCGCCTGGAGCACCTTGACCCGTTCGGCGCCCCACCGGTCGGCAACCCGGGTCACATCGTGGTTGGAAAAGGCCCATGTCGGCCAGCTGTCGCCGGCGCCCGCCTGTTCGACGGCGCGCGCGATATGCCGCCCATCGAGAACGGGGCCGAGAAGTTCGAAACTGTAGGCCGTATGAAGCCGCCCCGGCTGGGTGTATTCGGCCATACGCTCGATCTGCCAGTCGCAGCTGATCTCGGCCAGTAGCATCCTGTCGCCAGCGACCGCGCGCATCCGCTCGAGGAAGGGCAGGGTCTCGGGGCGCGAGCGGTCAAAGACGCGCTGTTGCATGTAGTAGGGATTGGCGGGCCGGTCGGCGAGGGCCGCGGGCGGATTGTCCCGCAATAGCGGGTCGTGCATGAAGAAATTCGCCACGTCGAGCCGCAGGCCATCGACGCCAAGATCGAACCAGAATTTCATGATATCCAGCACTTCGTCCTGAACCTCCGGATTGTGGAGGTTCAGGTCGGGCTGTTCGATGACGAAATTGTGCAGGTAGTATTGCTTGCGCGTCGAGGACCATTCCCACGACACCCCGCCAAAGCGCGCCAACCAGTTGTTGGGCGGGCTGCCATCGGGCTTCGGATCGGCCCAGACATACCAGTCGGATTTCGGCCCGTCGCGGGACGCGGCACTTTCCTGAAACCACGGATGATGGGACGAGCTGTGGGAATAGACCTGATCGATCACGATCCTGAGCCCGAGATCATGGGCCTTGTCGGTCAGGGTCCGAAAATCATCGAGCGCGCCGAAACGCGGATCAACGGCCCGGTAATCGGACACGTCGTAGCCCGAATCGAACATGGGCGAGGGAAAGAACGGCGTGATCCAGAGGGCGTCGACGCCCAAATCCGACAGGTAGTCGAGCCGCGAAATCAGCCCCGGCAGATCGCCTTCGCCGTCACCGTCCGAATCCTGAAACGAACGGACATAGACCTCGTAAATACAGGCTCCGCGCCACCAATCCCGATCCGACATGTTCCGGTGAATCATGCGATTGTCCCTTCTGATCAGGAAATACAAAAACGTTTTTGGATTTCTGGTCAAGTCTCGACGGTGCATTCAGACAAAAAGGCCGCTTTGGGGGAAGAAAGCGCTTGACGCCTCGGGGTTTCCGGAAAAATGATCGGGATAAGCCAAAAACGTTTTTGGCTCGAAGGCGCGGGTTTCCGTGCCGTTCCACAGGGAGGTAAACATGCGAAATATCGCGAAAATCATGCTTGGCGCCGCCTCGGCGATCGCGCTGACGGCCGGCGCAGCCGCCGCGCAGGAAGAGGGTTGGTGTTCGGATCAGACGATTCGCGTCTTTTCGGGCGGTCCCGCCGGCGGGGCGTTCAACTCGATCATTGATCGCGGTGCGCTTCAGGCCGCCGCGGATACCGGCGCGAATGTCGAGATCGTCTATTCGGAATGGGATTTCGACAAGATGGTCACCCAGTTCCGCGAGGCGATCAGCCAGCGCCCCGATGGCATTGCCATGATGGGTCATCCCGGCGATGACGCGCTGATGCCACTGGCCGCCGAAGCCGATGCCGCGGGCATCCCGGTCATGTACATGAACGTGGATGTGCCCCAGATCCGGGCCCGGTTCGGGTCGGGCTACGTGGGGGCCACGCTCTACAATCAGGGCCGCGCACTGGGCGAGGAAACCCTGCGCCTTGCCGGCGACCAGCTGGGCGAAGGCGACAAGGCGATCGTCATGAGCCGCTGGGAATCCGAGAACCGCGCACAGCGCGAACTGGGCCTTGTCGACGTGCTGGAGGAAGCGGGTCTCGAGGTGATCAAGCTGCAGGAGGCCGAAGGCGCCTCGGCAGACCAGATGCTTCAGCTTCCGGTTCTGACCTCGACGCTTCTGTCCAATCCCGAAACCAAGCTGATCGGCTATCCGGGCGGCCCGTGGCTGTCGGCTGCGCCCGTCTTCATGGAAACGGTCGGCAAGGAACCCGGAGAGGTTCTTGGTGTCGGCTTCGACCTTGGTCAGGGCGTCATGGCGGCTTTCGAGGCCGGGCATGTCCTCGTGACCTCGGATCAGCAGCCGTATCAGCAGGGCTATCTGCCGGTCCTGTCGCTGTGCCAGCAGCTTGTCTACAAGCTCGGGCCGCTCAACGTCGATACGGGCGCCGGCTTTGTCACCGTTGACAATTTCGAGGACGTCGTCGCGCTTGCCGAGGCGGGCATCCGCTAGGCAATCCTCCCCGGGCGCGGCGGGCCTGTAATCGAGGGCCCGCCGCGTTCGCGTTCAACCGACAAAGGAGACGATGATGGCGGCCTCAGGCGAACCGATCATCGAAATGCGCAACATCGTGAAGCGGTTCGGCAACGTCGAGGCCCTGTCCGGCGTGTCAATGACCGTCCGCAGGGGCGAGGTGCTGGGCCTTCTGGGCGATAATGGCGCGGGAAAATCCACGCTCGTCAAGACGCTCGCGGGTGTGCACGACCCCGACGAGGGCGAGATCATCGTCAAGGGCAAACCCCGCAAACCCTGGACACCGCTTGCCGCCCGCGACGCGGGCATCGAGACCGTCTTTCAGGACCGGGCTCTGGCGCCACAGCATTCGATCGTCACCAATATCTTCATGGGCCGCGAGATGACCAACTGGCTGGGCCTTACACAGGTTCAGAAACAGGTCGACGAGGCCAACCGTCTGATGCGCGAGATCGGGTTTACCTCAAAGGTCTTCAACCCGGAATCGACCGTAGGCCACCTGTCGGGCGGCGAACGGCAGGGCGTCGCCATCGCGCGCGCGCTTTACAACAAGGCCGATGTGATCGTTCTTGACGAGCCGACCACCGCGCTGTCCCTGACCGAGACACAGAAGGTGTTCCGCTTCGTCGAAGCCGTCCGGGCATCGGGCCGGACAGTCGTTTTCATCGGGCACAACATCTACCACGTCTGGGAAATCGCAGACCGGTTCTTCGTAATTGACCGTGGGCGCGAGGCCTTCGAGGGTGAGAAGTCGCAGTTCGGCGGCGCCGACCACCTGATCGAATTGATGCATCAACTGGCCGAGACCGGCCAAGCCGATGTCGGTTCCCTGACCGAACCGGCCGCCTGAGGAGAGCGATATGAGCGACGCAACACCCGCCGCCACCAAGCCGTCCGAGGCCAACGCAAGCGCGGTCGACAAACGGCAGGAGCAATCGGCATGGTTCCGGTTCTATCGCCGCAACGGCCGCGCACTGAACGCCTTCATCACGCTGATGCTCGTCTGGGGCGTCTTCGCGGTGAACAACCCTGTCCTGTTCCTGAACCCGATCTTCTATGGCGCGTTCCTGTTCTCTGTCCCGGCGACCGTGTTCCTGACGACGGCGCTTGTTTTCGTGATCGTCTCGGGGGAGCTGGACCTCGCCTTTCCCTCGGTCGTGGGCGCCTCGGGCGGGATATTCATGTACATGGTCATGAGCGGCGCGCCGGTCGTGGGTTCGTTCTTCGTCACGCTCGGGTTCGGGGCGCTGATCGGGCTCGGGATCGGGTTGATCGTGGTCTATGGAAAGATCTCGTCGCTGGTGGCGACGCTGGGTCTTAATTTCTTCATCCTCGGGCTTGTGAATCTTCTGGCGCAGGGCCGCACGATCACCGCACCCGAGGCCGTCGATACCTTCGGCTACCAGCTGTTCGTCGGCAAATGGGAGCTGTTCGAGACAGGTCTTCAGGTGCCGATGCACTTTGTCTGGTGCCTGATCTGGACGTTGTTCTGCTGGGTCCTGTTCAAATATCACCGCTTTGGCGTGCGGGTGCAGCTGGTGGGCGACAATTCCGACAGCGCGCGCCAGATGGGGATCAATGTCGAACGTATCCGCGTGGGTGTCTTCGTCTTCTCCGGGATCGCGGCGGCGATCACCGGTGCGGTGCTGGTCCAGATGGCGAACATGGTCTGGTTCCCGACCAGCGGGAAGGCCTATCTCCTTATCGCGCTTGCGGCCCTGTTCGTGGGTGGCACCCCCACATGGGGCGGGGTCGGCACGATCTTTGGCGCCTTCTTCGGCGCGCTCACCGTGACGCTGATCCCCTCGGGCGCGGTGGGTGCGGGCTTTGCCGGGTACTGGACCGATTTCCTCTTTGGTCTCGTCATCATCCTGACGATGATTGCGCACCGCTTCTCGGGCGCGCGGGTGAGGTAGAATGCCGCGTGCCGTCATCACGGGGGCCGCAGGCGGCATCGGCGGAGCGGTCGCGCGGACATTCGCCGCCGCCGGATACGAACTGGCCCTGCTCGACCTGTCGAAGGCCGAACAGCCGGGCGCCGAGTCCATCGCGCTCGATCTGACCGACCCAGAGGCCGTGGCCGAAGCCTTTGAGCGTATCGCGCGCCGATGGGACAGGATCGACGCCCTGATCAACGTGGCGGGCATCAATCATCGCGCGCCCGTGCGCGAGATGGCTGTCGCCGACTGGGACAGGATGATGGACGTCAACGTGGGCCACATGTTCCTGACGGCAAAGAACGCTGTGTCGCACATGGGCGAGGGGGCGGCGATCGTGAACATGGCCTCGATTTCGGGCCATGTCGCGACGCCCGATTACCCGGCCTATGTCACGACGAAGGCCGCCGTCGAAAGCTTTACCTTCGCGCTGAGCCAAGAGGTGGGCGATCGCGGCATTCGGGTCAATGCGGTGGCGCCGGGCTGGGTCAACGCGGGCTTTACCGACGCGGCGCTGTCAGAGGCGGAAAACCCGCAAGACATCTTTGACGCTGCCCGCGAGGCGCATCTTCTGGGACGGATGGCCGAACCGGAGGAGGTCGCCGATGCGGCGCTGTGGTTGGCCTCGCCCGAGGCGTCCTTCGTGACGGGGCAGACGCTCTTCGTGGACGGCGGCCTGATGAGGAAACACTGAGATGAGACCCCTTGCCGGACAGATCGTTGTGACGGGTGGCGCGGGCGGGATCGGTGCGGCCTGCGTCAAGGCAATCCGCGCGGCCGGCGGCACGCCCGTCTCTCTCGATCAGGTGGAAAACCCCGACTGCCGGAGCCTGATCGTCGACGTCTCGGACGAGGCCGAGATCTCCGCCGCCATGGCCGATATCAGAGAGGTTTCGGGCCTGATCTGCGTGGCGGGCACCAACGCCCACGGCCGTCTCGAAGACCTGGCATGGGAGGACTGGCGCCGCGTCATGGCTGTCAACGTCCGCGGCATGATGCTGGCCATGAAACATGCGCAAGTGTCGGATGGCGGGGGCATCGTTCTGACGGCATCGGTCGCGGCTCATATCGGCTGTGACGGATACACGGCCTATCACACCTCGAAAGGGGCGGTTCTGGGCCTGATGCGCGCGACCAGCGGCGAATTCGCGCCCCGGGGCATCCGGGTCAACGCGGTCAGCCCCGGATGGGTTGACACGGCGTTCACCGATCGCGGGCTGGCTGCGTTGCCCGATGGCGCGGCAGTGCGCGCCCGCGCCGCAGAGGCCCATATCCTCGGCCGCATCGCGCAACCGGCCGAAATCGCGCAGGCGATGATTTTTCTTCTGTCCGACAGCGCGCGGTTCATCACGGGGACCGAGCTGGTCGTTGACGGCGGCTTCCTGAGAAAGCGATGACAGAACCGTCCGATCCCTTTGCCCGGGCGCGGGCCTCGGGCGCATATGCCGGCGATTTCGGGGGCGAAATCATTCCCGTTCTCGTGAATTACGCCGAGATACGGCGCGCCGCCGGCCAATGGGAGGATCTGTCGAGCGCTGTGCCGGGGCGGATCCAGATCCCGGCCGAAGACGACGTGCGCAGCCTGCGGCAATTGCCGATCGAAACCGACCCGCCGCTGCATGACGGCTACAAGGCGCTGGTGCAGGACTATTTCCGCCGCCCCCGGACGGATCCGGACATGCGCGAAGGGATCAATGCCGTCGTGGCGCGGGTATTGGGGGATTTGCACGACGGGGCCGAGACGGATGCCCTGCGCGATGTCGCGCTTCCCATCCAGTCGCGCGCTTTGGCGGTTCTGCTGGGCCTGCCGGCAGAGGAAGCCGAAGGCTGGATCGGTTGGGGGCTTCATGCCTTCAAGACCGAGGCCGGCAACGACAAGGCGGCGGCAGACCGTCTCCTGCGGATGATCGAGCGCCATACCGACCGGGCCCTGTCCGAAGGCGGGGCGGATTTCTTCGGCCATCTGGCGGGGGCGCGCCTGAATGGACGGCCATTGTCGCGGGACGAGATCATCGGCTTTGCGCATGTCACCTTTGCGGGCGGCCGCGATACGTTGATCACTTGTATCGCGGCCACGCTGGCGCATTTCGCGGCGCAGCCCGGGGACCTCGATGCCGTGCGCGCCGATCCGCGATCCATTGCCCTCGCGGTCGAAGAGGTCATTCGCCATACCTCGCCGCTTACGCATATCGGCCGGATTTGCACCGGCGATATGCCGGTCGGCGGCGCCGGGTGCGAACGCGGCGACCGGGTTGCCCTGTGCTGGGCGGCCGCCAATCTTGATCCTGAACGGTTCGACGAGGCGCACCGCCTGCGGATCGACAGGCAACCGAACCCGCATGTCGCCTTCGGCTCGGGTCCGCATGCCTGCCTTGGCGCCACCCATGCGCGGGAAGTCCTGCGATCGTTGATCCACCAGCTGATCGAGCGCTTCGACCGGATTACCGTAGTCGACGTGGTCCGGGGCGAAAAGTCGATCGGCGGACCTGTCGTGCCGGGCGGATTTGTCCGTCTGCGCCTTTCCTTTCACCGAAAGTGACCCCAGATGCCCGAGACCTACAGCCGCGACGGATCGGCCCTTATCATCCGCTTCAACGCAGAGACGATCCGGATCGAACCCTGGGGCCGCGATGCGCTGCGCGTTCGCGCCCGCCCCGGCGGTGCGGTGGTCGAACCGCATGTCTCGGCCCTTCTGCCAGCCGAAGATACGCCGTCGGAGATCGAGATCGACGGACCCAGGGCCAGCCTCACCACGGGCCGGATCCGGGCCGAGGTCAGGCTCGTGCGGCGGTTGGGCGCCGAGGTTCCGAAAGAGCCCGAGATCAGGTTCGTCCGCAGCGACACGGGCGAGGAATTGCTGGCCGAAACGCGCAGCCATTTCGCGGGTCCGTCACCGCGCAATTTCAAGGCGATCGCTGGCGGGTCGTTCCAGCTCGAGGCCCGGTTCCGGGCCTATCCGGACGAAAGCCTGATGGGGCTGGGCCAGCCGCAGCACGGGCTCGAGGATCTCAAGGGAACATCGACGACGCTTGTTCAGCAGAACACCCATGTGGTGGTGCCCTTCGTTCTGTCGTCGCGGGGCTACGGGTTCTTGTGGAACAACCCCGCAACGGGGCGCGCCGATTTCGCCACCAATGTCACACGCTGGCTCGCGGATGCGACGCCGGGGCTGGATTACTGGATCACCGCCGGTGACAGCCCGACCGAGATCCTGTCCCGCTATGTAGGCGCCACCGGCCAGCCGCCGCAGTTGCCAGACTGGGCGACGGGGTTCTGGCAATGCAAGCTGCGCTATCGCTCGCAAGCCGAGATCCTCGAGGTCGCACGGGAATACCGGCGCCGGAACCTGCCCCTGTCCTGCATCGTCATCGATTTCTTCGCATGGACCCGGCAGGGCGAATGGCAGTTCGATCCCGCCGACTGGCCCGATCCCGAGGGGCTGGTCCGGGAACTGGACGAGATGGGGATCAAGACCATCGTATCGATCTGGCCCACCGTCGCGGCCAATGCCGAAACCTATGACGAGATGCGCGAGAAGGGCTATCTGCTGCGCACCGAACGCGGCGTGCCGGTTGTCATCCAGTTCCCCGACAAGGATCCCTATGGCATTCACTTCCTGACCTATTACGACCCCTTCAATCCCGAGGCCCGCGATTTCCACTGGGACCGGGTGCAAAAGGGATATGTCGACAAGGGGTTCACCAATTTCTGGCTTGATGCCTGCGAGCCCGAGATGCGCCCAGCCCATTCCGACCACGTGCGCACGCATCTGGGCAACGGGGCCGAAATGCTCTCGGCCTTTCCGTTTCTTCATGCCAGCCGCTATGCCGAAGGCCTGCGGGCGGCGGGCGCCGAGGATCCGGTCCTTCTGTGCCGGTCCACCTGGGCCGGCGGGCAGAGGTTTCCGACGATCCTTTGGTCGGGCGATGTCTGGTCCACATGGGAGGATTACCGCGCCCAGATCGCGGCCGGCCTTCATGCGGCGATATCGGGGATCGGCTGGTGGACGACCGATATCGGCGGTTTCTACGAGGGCCACCGCGAGAACCCCGAGTTCCACGAATTGCTGGTGCGGTGGTTCGAATTCGGCGTCATGTCGCCGATCTGCCGGTTGCATGGGGTGCGGGTGCCCAATGGCGTGCCCTTCGCCGCCCCGGACGGCGAGGTCGATTACGGGCGCGAGCTGTTCCGCGTCTTCACCGATACCGGCGGCGACAACGAGGTCTGGTCCTATACGCCGGAACTTCTTGACCTGTTCACCGGACTGCTTGAATTGAGGGAACGCCTCCGGCCCTATCTGGACGCAACCTTTGCGGCCTATTCGGCTTCGGGCGTGCCGCCGATGCGGCCGCTCGCGTTTGCCTATCCCGGTCAGATGGGTTTGACCGGTCAGGGGGCCTATATGCTGGGTGACGATCTGCTGGTGGCCCCGGTGCTCGAGCCCGGTGCCCGGTCGCGTGAGGTCAGACTGCCCGACGGAGAGCAGTGGATCGACGTCTGGTCCGGCGCACGCCATCCCGGTGGCGCGACGGTGAGCCTCGCGGCAACGCCGGGCCGCCCCCCGGTCCTGTGCCGGGCCGAGGCATGGCAAGGGCTGGCGCCGGTCTTCACCATCTGAGCGGTGCGCTTTCGGCCCCCTGCGCGGTCGGCCGGTTGAATTTGATCTGCATCATGTCGGCATTCCCGAAGGCCCGGCATGGTCGGGGTTATGATCGAATATCGCATTCACGGCAGAGGCGGGCAGGGCAGCGTGGCGGCAGCCTATCTCCTCGCGGCGACCGCTTTTCATGCAGGCCAGATGTGTCAGGCCTTTCCGGCCTTCGGGGCCGAACGACGCGGCGCGCCTGTCACGGCCTTTGTCCGGACCGACGAGGCGCCGATCCGTCTGCGCGCGCAAGTGCGCACACCGCATTTCCTGATCGTGCAGGACGGAACGCTCTTGCAGGACCCGTCCATCGTGGCGGGGCTTCGGCCCGGCGGGGGCATGGTCGTCAACACGACCCGCCCTGGTGACGAGGTCGCAGCGGAATTCGGCTGTCGGGCGCTGACGATCCCGGCCACCGAGCTAGCCGAGGAGGTCATCGGCCGACCGATCCCGAATACCGCTCTTCTGGCGGCGTTCCTCTCGGTCACGGGGCTTTTCGAGATCGCTTCGCTCTCGGTCGCCCTGCGCGACCGGTTCTCGGGCACGACGCTCGAGCGCAATCTGGCGCTTGTCGAGAAGGTGGCCGCCACGATCCGACCCGATGCCTGGAAGGAGCCTGCGGATGCTTGAAGCCATCGAAGGAAGCCAGGCCATCGCCCGTGCGGTGGCCATGTGCCGGCCCGATGTCGTCGCGGCCTATCCGATCACGCCCCAGACCCACATCGTCGAGGCGCTGTCGCGGCTCGTGGCCGAAGGCGAGATGCATACCGAATTCGTCAGCGTCGAGAGCGAGTTCTCGGCCGCCTCGGTCGTTCTGGGGGCCGCGGCCACCGGCGCGCGGGCCTATACGGCGACCGCCAGTCAGGGCGTTCTTCTGATGGCCGAGGTTCTGTTCAACATCTCGGGCATGCGGGTGCCGCTTGTCATGACGGTGGCCAATCGTGCAGTCTCGGCGCCCCTGTCGATCTGGAACGATCACAGCGATTCCATGGCGGTGCGCGATTGCGGATGGATCCAGCTGCATTGCGCCGACAATCAGGAGGCCGTCGACACCACGATCCAGGCATTCCGCATTTCGCAGGAGACGGAACTGCCGGTCATGGTCTGCATGGACGGTTTTGTTCTGACCCATACGCTCGAACCCATCGAGATGCCCGATCAGACCGACATCGACGGCTGGCTGCCACCGCTTGAATTCGACCGCAGGCTCGATCCGTCCGACCCGAAATCGCTGGGCACTCTGGTGTCGCCCGACTTCTTTGCCGAGGTGCGCCATAGTCACCATGCGGCGATGATCCGCGCGCTCGACGTGATCGAAACGGTCGATGACGATTGGCACGCGATGACGGGCCGTCGGGGTGGCGGGCTCGTGGAGGTGGCGGGCGATCCGGAGGCGAAGATCGGCATCCTTGCGATGGGTTCGACCTTCGGCACGCTCGAGACCGGGATGGAACATGCGGGCGCGCAGGCGGGCCGCGCCCGGCTGATCAAGTTGCGCGCGTTTCGCCCGTTCCCCGCCGCTGCGTTGCGCGCCGCCTGTGCGGGGCTGGAGCATCTGATCGTGATCGATCGCGCGATCTCGCCCGGTCTTGGCGGTGTCGTGGGCACCGAGGTGGCCGCCGTCCTGGCCGGTGCGCCCGATGCGCCGCGCATCCACAATCACGCGCTGGGGCTGGGTGGCCGCGACATCCCCGAGACGATCTACGCCGACCTGATGACGGCTGTCGCCGATCCCGACGGGCCGGCCTTCTCGGTCTTTGATGCCGATCTGACGAAACTCGATCCGGAGGACCGCTGATGGCCGAGCATGATCCAAGGGGCGAACGGCTTGATGAATTGCGCCGGAAGTTCGGGCGCGAACCCCTCCCGCCCGGGGCAGACCAAAAGGAACTTACGCCACGCGAGGCGCAACCCCGGTTTCGCGGACTTGAGAGCGGGCACCGCGCCTGTCAGGGTTGCGGAGAGGCGCTGGCCGCGCGGCTGGTGACGGAATGCGCGGGCCCCGATGTCATGATCGCCAACGCGACCGGGTGCCTCGAGGTCTTTACCACGGCCTGGCCGCAATCCTCCTGGCGGGTGCCATGGATGCATTCCCTGTTCGAGAACGCCGGGGCCATCGCCTCGGGCATGGAAGCCGCCATGAAGGCCAAGGGCAAGAACACCAAGGTTCTCGCCTTCGGCGGCGATGGCGGAACCTATGACATCGGGTTTCAGGCCCTTTCGGGCATGCTGGAGCGGTATCACAACGTCCTTTACGTCTGCTACGACAACGAAGCCTACATGAATACCGGGATCCAGCGATCCTCCTCGACGCCGCATGCGGCCACCACGACCACCTCGCCCGCAGGCAAGGAGCGGATGGGCAAACGCCATTTGAAAAAAGATCTTCTGGCCATCGTCGCCGCCCATCACATCCCCTATGCGGCGGCGGCCTCGGTCGCCTATCCGGCCGATCTGCAACGCAAGGTCCGGTATGCGATGGGGATCGAGGGGCCGACGTTCCTCGTGATCCACAGCCCGTGCCCCTTGGGCTGGCGACACGACAGCGCCCTGACGATCGAGGTCGCACGGCGGGGCGTGGAATGCGGGCTCTTTCCTCTGGTCGAGATCGAACGTGGGGCGGTCACCAACGTGATGCCGATCCGCAAGGTGCGTCCGGTCACCGATTACCTTGAGTTGCAGGGCCGCTTTTCGCATCTGATGACCCCCGACGATGCCCGCGCCGAAGAAGAACGGGCGCATCTTCAGGCGCTGGCCGACCATAACATCCAGACCTTCGGCTTGCGCGGCGATACGCCCGACGCCGGCGATACGCAGGCCAGTTCGTCGGTCGGACGGGGTGGCCATCCGGCGGGGAGAGTGTGACATGGTGATCCTGACACGTGGGGCCTATGCACGGCCCGGAACCTCGCTCGATTTCAAGACCGGCAACTGGCGGTCGGGCGAGGCGCCCGTTCATGTTCATGCCACGGCGCCCTGTGCCGCGTCCTGCCCGGCGGGCGAAGACCAGCAGGCCTGGTTCGCCCGTCTGCAGGAAGGCGACGCCGAGGGCGCGTGGCGCGAAGTCGTGCGGGCCAATCCCTTGCCCGCCGTCACAGGCCGGGTCTGCCCCCATCCCTGCGAGACGGCCTGCAACCGCGCCGCACTCGACGCGCCGCTTGCGATCCACAATGTCGAACGCTGGCTTGGCGACGAGGCGATCCGGCAGGGTTGGACCTATCCGGTGTCCGCGCCGGCGGCGGATGCGCCCGAGGTTGCGATCGTGGGGGCGGGCCCGGCGGGTCTGTCGGCGGCCTATCATTGCGTCCGCCAAGGCCTGAGGGCCGCGATCTACGAGGCCGCACCCGAAGCGGGCGGCCTGTTGCGCGCGGCCATTCCGCAGACCCGTCTGCCGCGCGACGTTCTGGATGCCGAGATCGCGCGCCTTCTGGACCTGCCGGGGATCACGCTAAACCTGCGGGCACGGCTGGGGCGCGACGTCACGCTCGACGAACTGGAGCGCGATCACGCCGCCGTTCTTCTGGCGCCGGGATGTCAGGCCAACAAGGCGTGGTCCATCGACGGCGCTGTGCCCGTCGATCTGCACGAGGGGCTGAACCTTCTCAAGGAATTCGTCGATCACGGCCAATTGCCCGAGGCGCGGCGCGTCATCGTGCATGGCGGCGGCAACACGGCGATGGATCTGTGCCGCGCGATGAAACGCGCAGGCGCCGAGCAGGTGACACTTGTCTCCGCCTCGGGTCTGCCCGGGCCGGAAACGGACCCCTCGGACGTGATCAATGTCGTGCCGCGTGAACTTGAGGAGGCGTTGGAGGAGGGGATCGAGATCCTCGATCACACGACGATCAACCGCCTGATCCTGCGCGGCAGTCGGGTCACCGGCGTCGAGGTCATGAGCCTGCGCAAGCTGCGCGGCGAGGATGGCCGGGCGCACCGCGTTGGTTTCGAGGGCACGGAACGTGTCCTGCCTGTCGACATGGTGATCCCCTGTATCGGCGAGGAAGTGGCACCCGAAGGGTTGGGCGCCCTGATCGATCACGGCTATCTGAGGCCCCGCGATCCGGCGGGCCGGCTGACGCAGGAGCGGGTTTTCGCCCTTGGCGATGCGCGCGGCGATCACGGCACGGTGGCGGCCGCGATCGGCGACGGGCTTCGGGCGGTCAGGGCACTGGTTGCCGAACTCGAGGGCGCGCCCGCATCGCCCGACGGCGACAGGGTCGGGATTGCGCCGGATCAGCTGAACCTGTCCTATTACGACCATTCGGCGCGGGTGGCGGCACCCAAGCTGCGGGTCGAGGCCCGGACCTTCGAGACCGAGATCGAGGGCGATATCGGGCGCGCCGCCGCGATGGCCGAGGCACAACGGTGCCTGTCCTGCGGCAATTGCCTGGCTTGCGACAATTGCTGGACCTTCTGCCCCGACAACGCGGTGATCAAGACGGTCGAACTGGCCCGCGACGGATCGCATTACCTGTTCGATCTGGATTACTGCAAGGGCTGCGGGCTTTGCGCGCAGGAATGCCCGACGGGATATATCCGGATGCAATCCTGACGCTTACGTCGCGGGGTCCAGCAGTCCCGGGAAATCGACATGGACCAGGGCGTGATCGCTCGCATGTGGCCTCCGGGCAATCGCCGCGTCATCGCCGGTCAGCCCCATGCTGGCGCGAATGATGCCGGGCCGGACGGCGGGATATTCCTCGGCCAGACGGGGCGAGACGAGGATCCTGTCGGGCCGGGAGTGCAGATGCGTCCCGGCAACCTCGTAGGTCCAGCGATCGCCCGGTCGCCTCCGATCCATCAGGTCGACGGCGAAATCCGATGTCAGGGGTGCCAGCGCGCTTGGTCCCGGCTCCTGTCCGGGGGCCGGTTCGTTGAAATCGCCAAGCGCGATCCAGCGCGCCTGATCGGGCCGGTCGAAGCGCCGCTCGATAATGCGGCGCACGGCGCGCGCCTCGGCCTCGCGGACAAGATGGGCCTTTTGTGCATCAGGGTAGGGGGCTTTGAAGTGGCAGACAAAGATGGTGAGCCCGCCGAACTCAAGCTCGAGGCAGTCGCGCCTGAAGATCGGTAGATCGCGCAAGGCGTCGGGCAGGTCGGTCAGGCCCAGATCGCCGCCGGTGACATGGGCATGGCTGCGCACGGTGGCAGGTGCGATCCGGGACATGGCCGCCACGTTCAACCCGCGCCCGTCATTGCCGGGGCGGCAAATCCGGACGGGGTAGGCCGGCCCGGCGATCCGGCGCAGGAACCTGTCATGCAGATGATCGAGCGCCGCGAGATCGAACACCTCCTGCAAGGCGATAATGTCGGCGCGGGCCTCCTGGATCACGCGGGCGGTCTGCCACCGGTCGGCGATGTCCATCGTGCGCGAGCGGCCCGGCTGGGACATGTCGCCATCGACCGCACCATCGAGATGCGCCCGCCCGTCGATGCGGCGCAGGCGCAGGTTTTGCAGGTTGAAGGTCGCGATGCGCATGATGGGAGACGCCCCGGCGCGGCTGCATGGATATGCCGCCAGCCTAGCCTCGGCGTCCCGCCGCTTTCCACGAAAATCAGGCCGGGCCTAGCCGCGGGTGACCCCGGGCAGGGCGCAGAGCATCTCGAACAGAAGGTTCGCGGCGATCAGCGCGGTGTTGCCGGTCGGATCATAGGGCGGCGAGACTTCGACAAGATCGCACCCCACAAGGTTGAGCCCGGCGCAGCCGCGCACGATTTCCAGCGCCTGAACGGTGGTCAGCCCGCCGGGCTCGACCGTGCCGGTGCCGGGCGCGAAGGCAGGGTCGAGGCTGTCGATATCGAAGCTGAGGTAGACAGGCGCATCGCCCACCACATCGCGCACCCGTTCCATCAGCGGGGAGAGCGATTTGTGCCAGCATTCCTCGGCCTGAACCACTGTCCAGCCCCGGTCGCGGCCCCAGTCGAAATCTTCGGGCGCATAGCCTGTGCCCCGCAGGCCGATCTGGAAGACCTTGTCGTTTTGCAGGCAGCCATCCTCCCATGCGCGGCGGAACGGGCAGCCATGCGCCACGGTCTCGCCGAACATGTGTTCGTTGATATCGGCATGGGCATCGACATGGATCAGGGCCACGGGCCCGTGACGCGCCCTGATGGCGCGCAGGATCGGCCATGTCAGCGTGTGATCGCCACCCAGTGTCAGGGGGATCGTCCCGTGCGACAGAACCTCGTGGTAATGTTCGGTGATGATGTCGACGGATTTCTTCAGATCGAAGGTGTTGATCGGCACATCGCCGATATCCGCGATCTGGAGGCTGTCGAAGGGGGCAGCCCGCGTTGCCATGTTGTAAGGCCGGATCATCCGGCTTTCATCGCGGATCTGGCGCGGCCCGAGGCGGGTGCCGGGACGGTTAGAGGTGCCGATATCCATCGGGATCCCGATGAAACAGGCGTCCAGCCCTTCGGCTGTGTCCTGCGAAGGCAGGCGCATCATCGTGGCGGGGCCGCCAAAGCGCGGCATGTCATTGCCGCCAAGCGGCTGGTTGAACCGGCTCATGCCTGTGCCTCCGGCGCGATCAGGCGCGCGAGGGGGGCGGTCTGGGCGGCAACCTCGCTGCGCAAAGTCTCGAGCGTCATGTCATCCTCCTTCACGAATTCGATGAACATCTGGTTCAGGTTGTTGAAGATCAGCTGCCCCATGGCCACCGGGTCGACATCTGCACGAACCTCGCCCCGCGCCTGAAGCGCGCGGATCAGATCGGTGACCTGCGCCGACAGGCGCGCGTCGAGTTCGGCATAGCGCCGGCCGTTGGGCGTGCCGGGCGCTTCGATCGCAAGGGCCATCGCGGTGCGCCACATTTCTTTCGACAGGTATTCGAGGGAATGGTCGTAATAGGAAAAGATTAGCGAAAGCAACGCCTCTTCCGCACCGGGCGGCGGGGCGCGAACGATCTCAGCCCCCGAGGCCAGAACCTCCTCGACCTCCATCGCGACCGTGGCGATCAGGATGTCGCCCTTGGTCTGGTAGTAGTTATAGACCGTGCCGACCGACACCTCGGCCATCTCGGCCAGGTCCTCGATTCGGACCGAACGATAGCCTTCTGCCCGAAATTTGGTCACTGCCGCACCCAGAATGCGTCTTTCGCGGTCAGCTTTTTGTCGTTCGCGCAATCCGGCCATGGCAATCGTACCCGAGCGTTGAGGACCCATCGAAAAATGACGTTGACTGCAAAGATGAATGACTTCAACTTTTTTCACAAGACGCCGCGACCAGCGCGGTCAACGCGAACCACATCTGGGAGAATAGAGATGACCCGTCTGCCTGCCTTGCTATTGTCGACCACCGCCCTGAGCATCGGGGTGGCCGGCGCCGCCAGCGCACAGGAGCTGAACGCTCTGGTCTGGTGCGACCACACCGACCCCGCCCTGATCGAGCCGTTCGAGCAGGAATTCGGCGTCACGGTGAACCTGCGCGAATACGAAGGGACAGGCGCCGCGCTCGCGCTTCTGGAACAATCGCGCCCCGGCGACTGGGACGTGCTGGTCATCGACGGCATCGACGTGTTTCGCGCGGTCGAGGCCGGCATCCTGGCGCCGCTTGATCCGGCCGAACTGCCCACGGACGATTTCTTCCCCGAAGTGGTCATGGCCGAGAGCAACACCCTTGACGGCGTGACCTATGCGGTAACCGAGAAATTCGGCTACAACACCATCTCCTACAATTCCGAGGCGGTGGACCCGGCGGATATGGAAAGCCTCGCCACCGTCTGGTCCGAGAAATACGACGGCCGCATCTCGATCTACGATTATTACCTGCCGGTGATGGGCATTGCCGCGATGGCCGAGGGCATCGCGACCGCCGAGATCGGGATGGATGACCTTGCCCCGATCGGAGAGGTCCTCTCGACCATGCGCTCGCGCGCAGCATCGGTCGCGGGCGTCGTGGCGGCGCAGACCGCCCTCGCCACGGGCGAGGTGGATATCGTCGTTGGCGGCGGCGAATGGCTGACGGCCGTCCTGGCCGGGGAACAGCCCGAACTGACATGGACCATCCCCGAAGAGGGCGCCGTCCGCTGGGCGCAGTCCATCGGCGTGGTCGCAGGAACCGAACAGCCCGATCTTGCGCTGGAATTCGTCAAGTACATCGTCAGCCCCGAGGGGCAGGCCCGGCTTGCCACGTCGTCCTGTTTCTGGGGCATGCCCGCGAATGCCAAGGCCGGCGACGTGCTGAGCGACGAGGAAAAGGAGCTTCTGCGGTGGGACAGCCAGGCTGATTATCTGGCCCGGACCCAGCTCTATCCTGCGCCCGATACCGATCTCGATATCGAGATGCAGGACCTCTGGCTCGATACGCTGCAGCAGTGACCCCTCGCGCCGAGCGCATCCGGGGCTGGGGCTTTGCGGCCCCGGCTCTCCTCTGGACGGTGGCGTTCTTTGTCGTGCCCTTCCTCGTGATGGGCGCGATGAGCCTCGCCACGCTGGAGGGCCGGACGCTTGTCTGGGGGCTGTCGCTGGCCAATTACGTCGAACTGACGGAAAAGGCCTATCTGGCCCGCGCCATCATGGTGTCGCTCGAGATCACGGTGACGGTGACCGTCGTCTCGGTTGTGCTGGCCTATCCGCTGGCCTGGATCATCGCCTTCCGGGTGCCGGCCCGGTGGCAGCGGCTGGCGCTGCTTCTGGCGATTCTGCCGTTCTGGACGTCCTATGTCGTGCGATCCTATGCGTGGCTGCTGGTTCTGGCCCGCGAGGGCATGATCAACAACACGCTGATCGGCCTTGGCCTGATCTCGGAGCCTATCACATTGGCAAACACACGCTTTGCGACCGTGACGGGCTTCGTGCATTTCTTCGTCATGCTCTTGACGCTGACGATCTACGCCAACCTGATCCAGCTGTCGCCCAACTACCGCCGTGCAGCGATGGATCTGGGCGCGAACGCGTTCCAGACCTTCCGGCACGTGATCCTGCCGCTGACCTTGCCCGGGATCGTGACCGGCGCTTTCCTGACCTTTGTGCTGTGCATCGGCGACTATGTCACGCCGCAGATCCTTGGCGGCAACACCGAGTTGACCGTGCCGCAGGTGATCATGGTCCAGCTTGGCCGGCGCGCGGATTTCCCGCTGGCTTCGGCCCTGGCGATCGTTCTGATGGGGATCGTGACGCTGGCCTATATCGCGTCAGCCCGCTGGCTGAGGCTTGACCGGCTATGATCCTGCGCATGCTGCCATGGGCCTATCTGCTGGCCGCCTTTGTCTTCATCTACCTGCCGGTCGGCACGCTTGTTCTATTCTCGTTTCAGGAGGGCAGCCTTCCGGTGCCGCCCTTCAACGGGCCGTCGCTCAGGTGGTATGGCGATATCCTCGGGGACGACGATCTGACAGGCGCGCTCTTGAATTCGCTTCTGGTGGCGTTCGGCGCGGCGTCGGTCTCGGTGGTGCTGGGATTTCTGGCGGCCTATGGGCTGGCCCGGCATGTGCTGCCGGGATCGGCGGTGATGCGCGGCCTTCTGATCGCGCCGCTGACGGTCAGCTACCTGATCGTGGGGCTCGGGCTTCTGATCGTGATCACCCGCGCGGGGCTTGGCCTGTCGCTTGTGACGGCGGCCATCGGACATGTGGTGATCAACCTGCCGATCGCATTCGCGATCATCTATGCCTCGATGGGCGCGCAGCAGCAGAATGCCGAACGCGCGGCCCGGGATCTGGGCGCGTCGGAGGCGCAGGTGATCAGGCTGGTGACGGTTCCGATGCTGATGCCCGCCATTGCCGCGGCCTTCTTTCTTTCGGTGACGCTGTCGTGGGATGAATTCATCATCGCCTTCCTCCTGACCCGGTTCGACGTGACGCTGCCGGTCGAGATCTGGTCGATGCTGCGCTCGGGCCTGTCGCCCCGGCTCAATGCGATCGGCAGCCTCGTGTTCCTCGTGTCGGTCAGTGTCGTGTTGATCCTCGAACTTCTGGTCTTTCGGAGGCGCAGATGACTGCACCCGTGATCCTTGCCGGCCTCAACCATTGGTTCGGGCCGTTCCATGCCCTGAAGGATATCGATCTGACGATCGAGGCGGGGGAATATGTCACGCTTCTGGGGCCGTCGGGCTGTGGCAAGACCACGCTTCTGTCTGTCCTTGGCGGCTTCATCGATCCCAGCGCGGGCGAGGTGCTGATCGGCGGGCGCGACATGACCCATGTGCCGCCGGCCAAGCGACCCACGACGACGATGTTTCAGGATTACGCGCTGTTTCCGCACATGAGCCTGCGGGACAACGTGGGCTTTGGTCCGCGCATGGCGGGCATGGGGCGTGCGGCGCGGAATGCGCGGGCAGAGCAGTTGCTGGGCATGGTCGGGCTGGCCTCGGAGGCGGACAAGCGCCCGCATGAATTGTCGGGCGGTCAGCGTCAGCGCGTGGCGCTGGCCCGGGCGCTGGCGGTCGAGCCTGATGTCCTGCTGCTGGACGAACCGCTCGGCGCGCTCGACCTCAAGCTGCGCCGCGCCATGCAGGACGAGTTGAAGTCGATCCAGCGGCAGGTCGGCACCACCTTCGTGCATGTCACCCACGATCAGGAAGAGGCGATGGCCATCGCGGATCGGATCGTTGTGATGAACGCAGGCCGGATCGAGGATGTGGGCCCGCCCGCCCGGGTCTATCGCGCGCCCGCGTCCCTGTTCGCGGCCGATTTCATGGGCGAGATGAACCATCTGCCGGCCCGGATCACCGTCGAAGGGGTCGAGACGCCCTTTGGACTGATCCCGCAGGCCCTGCCGCCCACCGGCCGGGCGGTCGCCTGCCTGCGCCCCGAGGCGATCACGCTGGGCGAGGGACAGGTCCGGATCGGTCCGGCCCGCGTCCGCGACGCGGCCTTTTTCGGAACACACGCCCGGGCGCATCTGGTCCCCGACGCGACCCCCGATCTGACGCTCGTGGCCCATCTGCCGCCCGGCGCCATGCCCGCCCCGGGCGACAGCCTCGATCTGTCGGCCGCCTTCGACGCATTCCGCATCTTTCCGGTCAAGGAGTAGGACATGATCCGTGCCAAACCGCAGGACTGGTATCGCATCCGCCATCTGTCGGATGACGTGACTTTCATCGACGAGCCGTTCATCCACGAATTCTACCGCTGCAACATCTGGCACGTTCGCGGCCGCGATCGCGACATGCTGGTCGACAGCGGGATGGGCGTCGTGTCGCTGCGCGACTGGGTGCCGCTGGTGACCGAACGCGCCCTGACGGCGGTGGCGAGCCATACCCATTTCGATCATATCGGCTGCCATCACGAATTCGAGGATCGGGCCGTTCACCGTGCCGAGGCCGGGATCATGGCCGACCCAACCCGCGCCTCCACGCTCGCAGACCCCTACGTGACGGATGAGATATTCGACAGGTTGCCGCCCGCGCCCTATGAATCCGCCACCTACGCTGTCAAACGCGCGCCCGCGACACGGATCCTCGACGATGGCGACCTCGTCGATCTGGGCGACCGGCAGTTCGAGGTGATCCACACGCCCGGCCATTCGCCCGGCGGGATCGCGCTCTGGGAGGCGGCGACGGGTATCCTGTTCTCGGGGGATATCGTCTATGATGGCCCGCTTATCGAGGATACCTATCACGCCGATGCGGCCGATTATCACCGCTCAATGGTCCGTCTGCATGATCTGCCGGTGCGGGTCGTCCATGGTGGGCATTTCCCAAGCTATGACGGTGCCCGCCACCGCCAGATCATCCGCGCCTGGCTGGATGAAAAAGAGCGTGGCTGATCGCGCATCCGGTCGATTAGGCCTTTCAAGTCCGGTCCTGCGTCGGGCAATCTGACGGGGATATGGCGCCCAATTCAGAAGCCGGCCTCCCGGATGAGGCAGCACACGCCACCGACACCGGTCGCGGCCTGACGCGCGATCAGGTGGCCGAGGCGCGGCGCAGCCATGGCTGGAACGAACTGCCGGAGCCCGACAGGGTCGGCCCCCTGACTGTCCTGATCCGCCAGTTTTCGAGCCTTCTTGTCGTCATCCTGATCATCGCCGCATTGGCCGCCCTCGTTCTGGGCGAGATCGTGGACGCGGTCACCATCGGGATGGTGGTTCTTCTCAATGCCGGGCTGGGCTTTGTTCAGGAATGGCGCGCGGAAACCGCGCTGACCTCGTTGCGCAAGCTGATGTCGCCCAAGGCGATGGTGATCCGCGACGGGGCCGAACAGGTCATTCCGGCGCGCGACATCGTGCCGGGCGACCTTCTGTTGCTGGCACCGGGCACCAAGATTGCAGCGGATGCCGATCTGATCGAGGCAAGTTCGCTACAGATCGACGAGAGCGTTCTGACGGGCGAGTCGGTGCCGGTTCAGAAGACCACCGACGGTGACGCATCTTCGGTCTTTGCCGGAACCTCGGTGACAGCCGGCCGGGCGGAGGCGCGGGTTACCGCGACGGGCGCGCAGACAGAATTCGGCCGGATCGCCGGTCTGACCGGATCCTTGGGGCTCAAGACGACAAACCTTCAGATCAAGCTGGGCCAGCTGGCACGGCAGCTTGGGGCGGCGGCCCTTCTGGTGGCGCTGGGTGTGGTTGTCCTCGGGCTTGTCATGAACCGCGACGTGACCGAGATGGTTCTAACGGGGCTGTCGCTTGCCGTGGCCATGGTGCCCGAGGGCTTGCCGGCGGTCGTGACGATCACGCTTGCGCTGGGGGCCACGGCGATGGTCCGGCAGAACGCACTGGCGCGAAAGTTGCAGGCCGTCGAAACGCTGGGCGCGGCCTCGGTGATCTGCACCGACAAGACCGGCACTCTGACCGAGAACAAGATGACCGCGACCCGTCTTCACACGCTGGAACACAGCTATGAGGTGACGGGCACGGGATATGATCCGGCGGGCCACATCCTGCGCGACGGAACCCGCCTGCGGGCGGCCGACGATCCGGTTCTGGCCGCACTCCTGACCGCGGGGCTTTATTGCAACCACGCCCGGCTGAAGGAGGAAAACGGCGCGTGGGAGATGTTGGGCGAGCCGACGGAAGGTGCGCTGGTGACGCTTGCCTACAAGGGCTGGTGCGGTACCGGGGCCGCGCCCCGGATTCTCGCCGAGATCCCGTTCAGCAGCGACCGCAAGCGGATGAGCGTGCTGCATCAATCCGCCGATGGTCCGGTCACGCTGACCAAGGGTGCGCCCGAAACGATCCTCGATCTGTGCAGCGAAGGGCTGACCACTGAGGGCGTGCGACCGTTGACACCAGAAGACTGGGCCCGGATCACCGAGAACTATACCGCCATGGCGCAGGACGGGCTGCGCGTGATCGCCCTTGCGCGACGGCAGGACGGGCCGGAAATCAGGGAGGAGGGTCTGACGTTTCTGGGCCTTGTCGGCCTGATCGACCCGCCCCGCGCGGATGTGCGCGAGGCCATCGCCAGTGCGCGCGCGGCCGGCATCCGGACGATCATGATCACTGGCGACAGTCCGATCACGGCCACGGCGATCGCGCGGCAACTTTCCCTTCCTGTCAGCCGTCACCTGACAGGGCCGGAGCTGGAAGAGCTGGACGACGAGACGCTTGATGCGATCCTTGCCGAAGACGTACTCTTTGCCCGCACGCGGCCCGAACACAAGATGCGGATCGTCTCGGTCTTGCAGGATCAGGGGCAGATCGTCGCGATGACGGGCGACGGGGTCAACGACGCGCCCGCGCTGAAGAAGGCCGATATCGGGGTCTCGATGGGGATACGGGGCACGGATGTGGCCCGTGACGCGTCGGACCTCGTGCTGCTTGACGACAATTTCACGACGATCGTCCGCGCCATCGGCGAAGGGCGGCGGCAATTCGCGAACATCCGCAAATTCGTGCGCTACCTCCTGTCGTCGAACGCGGGCGAGGTGATCGCACTGGTCGTCAATATCGCCATCGGCGGGCCGCTGGTCTTTCTGGCGACGCAGATCCTGTGGATGAACCTTGTCACCGATGGCGTCACGGCTGTGGCGCTTGGTCTTGAGAAGTCGGAACCCGACCTGATGAAGGAAAAGCCGCGCGAAAAGGACAGCGCGATCCTCGGGATATGGGGGATCGTCACGATCGTTGTCTTCGGGCTCTATACCGGGTTGTCGAGCCTTTGGATCTTCTTTCACCTGATGGATCAGGGGGTTGAGCTTGCACGCACGGCGGCCTTCACTGCGATGGTCGTCTTTGAAAAGGCGAGCGTCTTTGCCTTCCGCTCGCTGCATCTGACGACCTCGCGCATCGGCTGGTTCAGCAATCCGTTCCTCTTGGCGGCGCTTGGTGTCACGCTGGGGGCGCAGCTGTTGGCGATCTATTGGGCGCCGCTTCAGATCATGCTGCATACCGTCCCGATCGGAACAGACGACTGGATGTTGATCGGACTGTTCGTGCTGCCGATCCTGATCGTGCCCGAATTGTTCAAGTCGTCGAGGATGCGGATTGCATCAAGGCGGGCCTGAGGCACGCATACGCAACGCGAGGCTTTTCCTGCATGGTGGGATCGCGTAGCAAAGATGTCATGGAAGGGACGGCGATCAAGAACCTGCGACGGCGGCTCGGCATCACCCAACAGCAGTTGGGAGACCGGCTTGGCGTCGATCAGGCCACGGTCAGCCGATGGGAGCGCGGTGTGGAAAACCCGCGCCTGTCGCGACAGAAGGTGCTGTATGCGATCCTGCTTCGCGACGAGGAGAAACGGTTCCTCGATCGCAGCCTCTCGATCGTCCGCAACGATCTGATGGTGTCGACACTCGTCAACGAACGTCTGGAACTGAGCGAACTTTCGGCCTCGAGCGAGAATTACTTTGTCCGCCGGGGGCGCGACCCCGACGCCATCGTCGGCATGCATATAGACAGATATGCCGAACGGTATGGCCTTCCTGAAATGAATGGGCTTGTCGAACAATCAGGCCTTCTGACGGGCGATTGCCTCATGTTCCGGTTCAGCGTCACTGGCAACGGGCTGGGCAACACAACGGTCTGGGAGCCGCTGTTTCTGGGCGGGCACTTCCACGGCTTGATCAACTCGCTCGTGACGGAATTCGAGGTGCCCTTCAGCGGGCCGACCACGATCGAAATGGCGGAATGCATCCGGATCGACGATCCGGCCGAGCTCTGTTCCATCTATCGCGGTCCTCGTGCGGACCTCGTGGCCTCTTTGGCGAAACGTCCCAGCTTATAGTCATGCCAAGACTGTGATGGCCAAATGCGTGGAACGCATATTTTCGCCCTTCTCAGGGTAATCGTTCTATCGGAGACAAGAGGCAGTTCCGGCCCTGTGCCAGGCACTGGTATCGAGTATCGGACGCATGTCGTCCTTTGGTTATGCAGGGCCGGGGCCACCCCCGTGGTCGCATCCCCGATGTATGGCGCGCCATGCCGTGCGGCGCCCATCGCGGGTTGCATCGTCAATGACTGGGAAATCAGAAGTCCTGCAGCCCGTCAGGTAAGCGGGCAGCGGGTGGAACCGGGCAGCGCATGCCGCCCGGTTCTGTCCTTGGATCAGGCGACCAGATCGAAGCGGTCGGCGTTCATCACCTTGGTCCATGCGGCGACGAAATCGCGCACGAACTTTTCGGCGTTGTCATCCTGTGCATAGACCTCGGCATAGGCGCGCAGGATCGAGTTGGAGCCGAAGACCAGATCGGTGCTGGTGGCTGTCCACTTGACCGCGCCGGTCTTGCGGTCGCGGATCTCGTAGGTGCCGTCCTCGGCCGGTTCCCACGCATTGGCCATGTCGGTCAGGTTGACGAAGAAATCGTTCGTCAGCTGGCCTTCGCGGTCGGTGAAGACACCATGCTTCGATCCGCCGTGGTTGACGCCCAGCATCCGCATCCCGCCGACGAGAACCGTCATCTCGGCCGCTGTCAGGCCCAGAAGCTGCGCCTTGTCGAGGAGAAGCTCCTCGGGGGCGACGGCATATTGCTCCTTCTGCCAGTTGCGGAAGCCGCAGGCGAGAGGCTCCAGAACCGAGAAGCTGTCGGCATCGGTCTGCGCGTCGGTTGCGTCACCGCGACCCGCGGCGAACGGAACCTCGATATCGTGGCCGGCGGCCTTGATCGACATCTCAAGCCCGACGTTGCCGGCCAGAACGATGACATCCGCGATGGATGCGCCGGTCTCGCTGGCGATGGGCTCGAGGATGCCGAGGACCTTGGCCAGACGCTCGGGTTCGTTGGCGACCCAGTCCTTCTGCGGAGCAAGACGGATGCGCGCGCCGTTGGCGCCGCCCCGCTTGTCCGACCCGCGGTAGGTGCGGGCACTGTCCCATGCGGTGGCGATCATCTCGGCTGCTGTCAGGCCGCTTTCGGCGATCTTCGCCTTGACGGCCGCCACATCGTAGGAAGTGGAGCCCGCAGGGATCGGATCCTGCCAGATCAGGTCTTCGGCGGGGACGTCGGGGCCGTAGTAATTGGCCTTGGGTCCCATGTCGCGGTGGGTCAGCTTGAACCATGCGCGGCCGAAGGTGTCGGCGAAATACTCGGGGTCTGCCCGGAACTTCTGGCAGATCTCGTTGTAGATCGGGTCGACCTTCATCGCCATGTCGGCATCCGTCATCATCGGCATGCGACGCTTGGACGGATCGGTCGGATCGACCGGCATCTCGCTCTCGGGCATGTCGACCGGCTTCCACTGGTTGGCGCCGGCGGGCGATTTCGTAAGCTCCCACTCATAGTCGAAGAGGTAGTCGAAATAGCCCATGTCCCACTGGGTCGGATGCTTCGTCCAGGCGCCCTCGATGCCGGAGGTGAAGGCGTTTGTTGCCTTGCCGTCCATGCCCGGGTTCGCCCAGCCAAGGCCCTGGCTGTGGACAGGGCAGCCCTCGGGCTCGGCCCCGATATTGGCGTGATCGCCGCCACCATGCGCCTTGCCGACCGTGTGGCCGCCGCAGGTCAGGGCGGCGGTTTCCTCGTCGTTCATCGCCATGCGGGCAAAGGTTTCGCGCACATGGAGCGCGGTGCGCGCCGGATCGGGCTGGCCGTTCACACCCTCGGGGTTGACGTAGATCAGGCCCATGTGCACGGCGGCAAGCGGGTTATAGAGCGTCGACGTGTCGTCGAGGTCGCCGTAACGGTTTTCGGACGGGGCGAGCCATTCGTTCTCGGCGCCCCAGTTCACATCCGTCTCGGGGCCCCAGATGTCCTCGCGACCGAAGCCGAAGCCAAAGGTCTTCAGGCCCATGGATTCATAGGCCATGTTGCCGGCAAGGATGATCAGGTCGGCCCAGCTGAGCGCGTTTCCATACTTCTTCTTGACCGGCCAGAGCAGACGACGTGCCTTGTCGAGGCTGGCGTTGTCGGGCCAGGAGTTCAGCGGGGCAAAGCGGATGTTGCCCGAACCCGCGCCGCCACGGCCGTCACCCATGCGGTAGGACCCGGCAGAATGCCACGCAAGCCGGATCATCAGGCCACCATAGTGACCCCAGTCGGCCGGCCACCAGTCCTGGCTGTCGGTCATCAGCGCTTTCACGTCTTCCTTGACCGCGTCATAATCCAGCGCCTTGACCGCCTCGCGATGGTTGTAGTCGGGATCCATCGGGTTGGTGCGTGCGCCATGCTGGTGCAGGATGTCGAGGTTCAGTGACTTGGGCCACCACTTTGTGACGCTGTTGCCAAGCTCGGTATTGCCGCCGTGCATGACGGGGCAGCCGCCTGCGGGATCGACGTTATTTTCGTCCATGATTTACTCCCTCGAGTCGCGCCGGGCAGGATGCTCCGGCTCTTTCTAGAATCGTTCTAGCAAATGCGCGCAATTGTCTCCAATTGGAATTCCAAAAGGTTTTGATAAACTGAACTTATGATCGGACTGACATTTAAACAGTTGCGCTACTTCGACGCGCTCGCCCGGCACCGCCATTTTGGCCGCGCGGCAGAGGCCTGCTCGATTTCGCAACCCGCCCTCTCGCTTCAGATAAAGGAGCTGGAAGGCATGTTCGGGGCCCCGCTGGTCGAACGGGGCGCCCGCGAGATTCGGCTGACACCGATCGGTGAACGGCTGCTGGACAAGGCGCGCCATATCCTTCTGGCGGTCGAGGAACTTGACGATCTTGTCCGGGCATCACAAGGGCCACTGGCGGGGCGGTTGCGTCTGGGCGTGATCCCGACCGTCGCACCCTATTTTCTGCCCGCGATCATCTCGGCCCTGTCGGCGCGATTCCCCGGGCTGGACCTGACGCTGCGCGAAGCGGTCACGCAATCCCTGATCGAGGATCTTCAGGATGGCCGGATCGACATGGCGGTGGTGGCACTTCCGATTTCGGAGCCGTCGCTGACCGAGTTTGCGCTCTTCGAGGAGGATTTCGTCCTCGTCCGCACGTCGCGGGACGCGGGCAAGCCGGTGCCCAGCCCGAAGACGCTTCAGACGATGCGTCTGTTGCTGCTGGAGGAGGGGCATTGCTTCCGCGATCAGGCACTGTCCTTCTGCCAGTTCGGCCGCACCAAGGCGGGTGCGTTGATGGAGGGCAGTTCGCTGTCGACTCTTGTTCAGATGGTCGGGGCAGGGATGGGGGTCACCCTGATCCCGGAAATGGCGGTCGACCTCGAAACCCGATCGGCCGATGTCTCGATCGCGCGATTCCCCGCGCCGCGCCCGTCGCGCCGGATCGGCATGGTCTGGCGCAAGTCGAACCCGCTGTCGGATCAGCTGATGCAGATCGGGGCCATCGTCCGGGCGGTCAGCCGGACCGGAGCCCCGGAGGATCCGGCAGATGACGGGCAGATGATCTGAATCTGCGTGTCGCAAGAATCTGACAAACGATTGCACATCGAAATCGGCGCAACCGACGTGGCGGGATTTCTGCCACGGGGCGCCGCGTCGCAAACTGAAGAAAATATGCCGAATATTGGCCTATTGCGGGAGATTTTCCGGGCGCAATCTGAAATGGGATGTTGAACGCTTTTCGGACGGATGCTATGCAATCGATTGCGCAGCACCTGATGGTGAATGGGCACTGCATCATGGCGAAAGGGTCCGGGTGTCACGGCACCACCTCGCCGAATTCCAGGGAGGAAGCAATGAGCATCAATCGACGCGCCGCACTCGGCATCATCGTCGGAGCCACCGCGGTTCCGGTTTTGGGAACACGATCCGCATCGGCCCAGACGGTGATCCGCCTGACCATGGCCTCGAGTCACCCGACCGTTCTGCCCTGGACCGCGCCGCTGGAAACCGTCGTGCGCCAGTCCAATGCCCTGCTGGAGGAGCGCGGCTCGGAATATCGCATCGACTGGACCGAAGCCTATGGCGGTCAACTCTACGGTGCGGGCGAAACGCTCGAGGCGATCACCCAGAACATCGCGGATTCCGGCTGGATCGGCGCCCTGTTCGAACCCTCGGCCCTGCCGCTTCAGAACATCATGTATTCGACGCCTTTCGCCACGACGACGCTGCAGCAGGCGCTGAACACGATGAACTCGCTCAACCGCGATGAACAGGCGATGATCGACGAATGGTCGCGCCATGACATCATGTTCTTCGGCTCCTCCGTCTCTGACGGCTACAGCCTGTTCCTGCGTGAACCGCTCGAGAACATCTCCGATATCGCGGGCCGCAAGATCCTTGGCGCCGCGGCGACCGCCTCTTACGTCGAGCCGCTTGGCGCGACGCTTCTGGCCGGTGCGCTTCCGACTTATTACTCCGATCTTCAGACCGGCGTCGGCGACGGCGTTCTGCTGGTGGGGACCGGGGCCTATCCGCTCAAGCTGCACGAAGTGGCGCCTTACGCGGTCCGCGTCGACACGGGCCCGCTGACCTTTGGGGGGCTTGGCATGAACAAGATGATCTTCGACGGCCTGCCGCAGGACGTGCAGGAGGTCATGATCGAGATGGGCGCCATCTATTCCGGCCAGAACGCGGACATGATCGTCGCGCGCGAAGCTGCGGCCTGGGACAACATGGCCGCCGAAGGCGCCGAAGTCCGTGTCATGCCGCTCGAGGAAAAGCAGCAGTGGGTCGACGCGCTTCCCGATCTTGGCAAGATCTGGGTCGAGGAGAACGAGGCCAACGGCGTGCCCGCCCGCGAGATCATGGGCAAGTTCATGGACAGGCTGCGTGCCGAAGGGGCAGAGCCTCTGCGCGACTGGTCCGCGAACATCTGAGCTGCCGACAAATGAACGCATCGCGGCGCAAAGCAGGGTCTTCGTGCCGCGGTTGCGGCTGTTCATGACAATTCGGGGCCGGCGAGCGACCGGCCCATGCACAGGACGAGGCGCGAGGCATGGCGACTGGATCGGCCGAGGCAGGACAGGCAGGCGCGGGCGGCGGAATGATCGACCGGACCTTGGGCCATATCTCGGCCCTCAATGCGGCGGTGGCCTCGCTGATCATTGTGTCGATGACGGTCCTGATCTGTCTCGATATCGCCTCGCGCAACCTGTTTTCGGTGCCGATCAACGGCGTGGCCGATTACGTATCCTATGCGATCGTGGCCTGCGTCTATCTGCAACTCGGCCTGACGATCCGCAACGACAGGCTCGTGCGGGCCACCTTTCTGAGCGACCGGCTCGAGGCCGCGCGCCCCGGGGCGATGCTCGTCCTGCAAACCGTGTTCTCGGTCTCGGCGATCATCGTGATGATCCTCGCGGTCCGCTACCTCTGGGATGATTTCATCTCCGCCTGGGTGGATGGCGAATTCCTGGGCTCGGCCGCGACCTTCCGCCTGCCGACATGGCCGTTCAAGCTCGTCGTGGGCATCGCGAGCACCTTCGCCCTGATCGAGCTGGTGGCGGATCTTTTTCGCAGATACCGGGCCTGGGCCGACGGCGGGCTGGCAGGTCGGGCGGTCACGCTTGTGATTGCGCTGGCATTGGTTGCGGGCGGCTATGTCGCGTTTCAGGCGATGGCCGCCGCGGGGCTCGACCGGATGTCGATCGGGATCGCCGCGCTGGTGGCCCTTCTGGTGCTGATCGGCCTCGGGATGCCCATTGTCTTCGCGCTTCTGATCACTTCGTTCATCGGGATATGGCTGATCCGCGACAACATGGTCGTGGCCGTCAATTCGGTAGGCATCTCGGCCAGCGCCGCGGTGCGGTCATCCGGATTTGGCGTGATCCCGCTTTTTGTATTGATGGGGCTTCTGCTCGACAAGGCGGGCGTGGGCCGCGACGCGTTTCAGGTGATGGCCGTCTTGGTGCGGCGGATCACCGGCGGCCTTGGCGTGGCGACGGTGGGGGCCAACGCGATCTTCGCCTCGATCACCGGCTCGTCCATCGCTTCGGCCACTGTCTTCTCACGCATCGCCGTGCCGCCGATGATGGATTCGGGCTATACCAAGAAATTCTCTCTCGGCATCGTAGCGGGCAGTTCGGTTCTGGGGATGCTGATCCCGCCGAGCCTTCTGATGATCATCTATGGACTTCTGGCCGAAGTCTCGATCGGTGACATGTTCATCGCGGGCATCATCCCCGGGCTTCTGCTGGCCGGCTGTTTCGCACTGCTGATCGTGGGGCTGGCGCGGTTCCGGCCCGGATATGCCGGGCGCCCGCGCGACGAATTCCGCCCCGACGACCTGTCGTTCGGTGGGATGGCGCGCGGCCTTGCGCCGGTGATCTTTGTCGTCGCAGTCGTGATGGGCGGCATCTACGGCGGCATCTTTTCTCCGACCGAGGCGGGCGCGGCGGGCGCGCTTGGCGCGCTTGTCGTGTCGCTGGCACGCCGGTCGCTCAGCTGGAACGATCTGCGGCAACTCGTGCTCGAGACCGGGGCGATCACCGCGGGTCTTCTGTTCCTGATGATCGCGGCCAGCGTCTATGGGCGGATGCTCTCGATGAGCACGATCCCGATGCAGACCGCGGGCCTGATCTCGGGGATGGACCTGACGCTGATCGGCTTCGTGATGCTTTATGTGCTGATCGTCGTGGTGCTGGGGATGATCCTCGATTCCGTGTCGATCATGCTGATCATGCTGCCGATCGCGCTTCCGGTGGTGAACGCGCTTGGCGGCGATCCGGTCTGGTTCGGCATCATCACCGTGATCGCGATCGAGATCGGCCTGCTGACCCCGCCCTTCGGGCTGAGCATCTATGTCGTCAAGGCGTCCTTGCCCGAAGGGTTCGCCACCCTGGGCGAGATCTTTGCCGCCGCCGCCCCCTTTGTCGTGATCATGGCCCTTGTCACGATGGCCCTGATCCTTGTCCCATGGCTGACCACGGCGCTGATCTGACACAGATCCCGCCGCCTAGAAGGAGAGTTCGATGTCCAAGACCCTGATCAAGAACGGAACCGTGCTGACCCTCCAGCCCGGGAGCACGCCGCAAATGGCCGACATCCTTGTCGAGGGCGAGCGGATCGCGGCCATCGGCCCCGACCTCGAACCCGCTGACGACATGATCGTGATCGACGCCGCCGGCATGATCGTGATGCCGGGCCTTGTGAATGCGCATATCCACACCTGGCAGACGGGTCTGCGGGGGCTTGCCACCGACTGGACCGGCACGAATTACTTCCGCGCGATGCATGCGGGGCTCGCCAATTTCTTTACCCCCGACGACATCAAGATCGCCAACCAGCTGGGCGCGATCAACCAGATCAACAACGGCGTCACGACGATGATCGACTGGCACCACAACAACCCCACGCCGGATCATTCCGACGCGGCCATCGACGGGTTGGAGGATGCAGGCATCCGCGCCGTGTTCCTGCACGGATCGGCCAAGCCGGATCCGAAGCCGGGGCAGAAGCATTTCTCCGAAGTGCCGATGTCGCAGAGCGAGGTGAAACGCCTCCGGACAGGTCGCCTGTCGAACGATGACGCGCTGGTGACGATGGGTCTTGCCATCCTCGGCCCCCAGATGTCGGTCGAAGAGGTGACGCTGACAGATCTGCGGCTTGCCAAGGAGTACGATCTCGTCACGTCGCTGCACCATTCCATGGCCAAGATGATGGCGCCCGAAGGCTATGTGGCGGCCGCCGCCGAGGGGCTGATCGATCGGCGCCTGAACATCGTGCATGGCAACGAGCTGACGGATCGCGATCTCGATGTGCTGGTCGAGAACGGCGCCACCTTCACCGTGACCGCAGAGATCGAGATGCAGATCTGCTATGGCGATCTGCTGAGCGGCCGACTGCATACGCGCGGTGTGCCGTTCTCGATCGGGACAGATATCGAAAGCGCCTATGCGCCCGACATGCTGGCCTGCACGCGGATCAGCCTTCAGGCCGAACGGCACCTGACGAGCCTGCGGATGAAGGCCGAAACGGGCGAACGGCCGCATCCGATCCCGCTGAGCGTGCGCGAGGCGCTGGGATGGGCCACGATCGAAGGCGCCCGCGCCGTGCGGCTCGAGGATCGGACGGGCACGCTCGAGGCCGGGAAGCAGGCCGATATCATCCTGATCCGCGCCAATGACCTGAACATGTCGGGGGCCTTCGATCCCTACAACGCCGTCGTGGGGTTCGCGCATCCGGGCAATATCGACACGGTGATGGTGGCGGGCAAGGTCCACAAGCAGGGCGGCCGGATGCTGCGCGAGGATATCCCCCAGCTTCAGGACAAGCTTGCCGCATCGGGGCAGCGCATCTTCAAGGACTTCAAGGCCAAGGCCGCAACGGCCGAATTCGCCTGATCGCTGCCTGACCGCACGTCATCGCACATGGCTCGCCTGGCGGGCCGGTTCCGCCGCCAGCCGCAAGGCAGGCGGCGGTTCGCTTTTCGGCATCCACACCGGATTGCCACCGCACGGGAGGCAACCTGCCGGCATTGTCAGGGCATCGGCCCAATGTCGCCATGATCTGATCATAATTCACCGGCACCCTGACATCACGGTTTGTGTGTTTTGTGTTCCCTGTTTTCCCTAGCTGCCAGCTGGAAAGCCCGAGACGTGCAAAACATCGCCAATTTCTCCGACGAGCCCGAAACCGATGCGCTTCCGCCGGGAAGCCAGCTTCTTTATGGTCAATACACCATCGAGAGGCATCTGATCGACGGGGGCTTCGGGATGACATACATCGCGCGCGACAGCCTAGAGCGCCGCGTCGTGATCAAGGAATCCTTTCCCACGGCGATCTGCCGGCGGCTCGGTGGGGAGGTGCGCCCCCGCAAGCCCGATTATCAGGAACAATATCAACGGGTCATCCGCAACTTCCTGCGCGAGGCCCTGCGTCTGGCCAAGCTCGATCACCCGAATATCGTCAAGGTCTACCAGGTCTTCCAGGAGAACAATACCGCCTACATCGCGATGGAATTCGTCGATGGAAAGGACCTCTTCACGATCCTTGAAGAAGAGCCGTCCCGCCTGTCACATGACCTTCTGCGCAAGCTTCTCAGAGAGACGCTGATGGCGCTGTCGCATGTGCACGACTACGACATGCTTCACCGGGACATTTCGCCCGACAATCTGATCCTCGACGAGGACGGGACCCTGACACTCATCGATTTCGGTGCCGCGCGCGAAGATCGGAGCGAACAATTCCGCGCCCTGTCGACGGTTCTGTCGGTCAAGGACGGCTATTCCCCGCATGAATTCTATTATGCGAACGGCACTCACGAACCTTCTAGCGATATCTATTCGGTGGGGGCCACGTTCTATCACCTGATCACGGGTGGCGCGCCGCCCGATTGCCAGAAACGTCTGGCCGATCTCAGTTCCGGTTTGCCTGACCCCTATGTCCCGCTGACCTCGGGGTCGGCTGTGCGGGACGACGGGTTCCTGTCGGGGATCGACCGGGCGCTGGCCGTTTCGCAGGACCGGCGTTTCCAGTCGGTCGAGGAGTGGCTGGACTTTCTGGATCTGGCGGAAACCGCGCCCGCGCCGAAGGGGCGGGTCAGGGCGCCCAAGACAATCCTGCACACCAACCAAAACGAGCTTGGGCCGAACCTCGCGATGGTGATCTCGTCTTTGGTCGAAGACACCAACAGCGCCATCGAACCCGAATTGCGCGCCGAACGCGCCCGGGCCGCTGGTCAGCCCTCGGGATTGCAGCCTGAGCCCGAGGAGAATCGCCTCGTCGATCTGCTTGGCAACCCGATCGAGGATGTCGATCGCTGGCTGCGCGAGCAGGATCGCCTGTCGAGAAAGAAGCACGCCAGAGACCCATCCGCAGCCCATGGGCGGAACGTGGGGCCGCAGTCCGGCCCCGGGGGGCAGACATCCTGGCTGAAACGAACGCTGGGCGCATTGGTCAAACGATGACCGGGGCGCCGGTGCGAGGAGTGACCCTGAAAGGAGCGATGATGAACTTTATCCGAGATATCATTGGCGAGAAACGCCAATCGACCGGCCTTTCTGCCAGCGAGCAAACCACGAGGCCGGACGACCGATCTCGCGAGGCAGACCCTGATCGTCAGGACAACATCGCTCTGGATCGCCCCCCCGCGCCGACACCGTGGACCGAGGAGGACCTGTCCTATCCCGCCGCCGCCGATGACGACCAGAGCTCTGATACCGCCGAATTTGGCTTTGATGACGAGGCATTCCTCGACGAAGTGATGTCCGAGCCCGAAGATGACGCGGAGGCCGCGCCGATCAAAGCCGATCGCGATGTCTATGAAGAGCTGCGTTCCATCTTCGTGGCCGAAGACAGGCATCGCGTCTTGGACGGCACCGCACCGCCGTCAGAGACCGCATCGCTCAAGGCCTCTGCAGAGCAGGAGCCGTTGAGGGCCGCGATCGCGCGGGTCGGGCGGGAATACGGCCGCGCCGGCGTCATGCCTGCGGCAGAGCCCGATGACAGCCGGGATGCGTCCTTGGACACGACGAGTGACGGGATCGACGCGCAGGCCGAGACGCCTCACGAGGCGCCCGTAGAACCCGTGCGCCACGCGCGCGCCCCCGAGCCCGCCCCGAGCCCCGGGCCAGAGCTGCCCCGGGCCGAGGAGGCCGTCTCCGTGCCGGGCCCCGCGATGGGGCGGGGATCAAGCCACAAGGGTCGGGTCAAGACGCGGCTTCTGGGTTTCAACATCGACCGCGAGGACGACATCGATCCGATTGCCGGCGGGCAGGCGGCCCGTCCCGCTGCCTATACGAAATTCCCGCTGGGCTGGCTGATCGTGACCGATGGTCCCGGGCGCGGCGCGGCGTTCACCTTGTTCAACGGCGTCAGCCAGATCGGCCGCGGCAAGGATCAGACCATTTCGCTTGATTTCGGCGACAACAGCATCTCGCGGGAAAACCACGCGGCCATCGCCTATGATCCGACGCAGAACACCTTCTTCATCGGCCATGGCGGCAAGGCCAACCTCGTGCGCCGCAACGATCGTCCGGTCCTTGCGACCGAGGAACTCGCGGGCGGAGACCGGATCACCATCGGCGAGACGTCGCTGCGCTTCGTGCCGCTATGCGGCGAGGGCTTCAGCTGGCAGGCCACGGAAGAAGGACGCTTGTCCCATGCTGTCGACGGCTGAACTGGTGTTCGACACCTCGACCACGATGGGGCTTGGCCAGCGCGAGCGTCAGGAGGATGCGGTCGCCTCTGATTTCTCCGCCGGGGACGGCTTCGGCTTCGTGGTGCTGGCCGATGGCATGGGAGGTCATGCCGCCGGGGACGTGGCCAGCAAGATCGTGGTGGCCGAGGTCTTCAGCCACCTGAAACTGCAATCCGGCGATCGTGATCTTCTGGAACGGCGGATCGGCGAGGTGCTGGAGCGCGCGGCCGTGAGTGCAAATCGCAGGGTCGGTCATTACTCGCGCCAGCGCCCTGACGCGACCGGGATGGGGGCGACGCTGCTCGCCCCGGTCTTCATTCAGGACAGGCTCTACTGGGTGTCGGTGGGCGACAGCCCGCTTTACCTGTTCCGGGGCGACAAACTCGTCCGGCTGAACGAGAACCACGCGCTCATGTCGCAGATCGACTACCTCGTCGACAACGGCATCATGGACCGCGATCAGGCCCTGAGCCATCCCGATCCAAGCTGCCTGACATCGGTTCTGATCGGCCGCGATATCGCGCAGCTGGATTGCCGGACCGCACCGGTCACGCTCGAGCCGGGGGACATCCTGATCGTGGCAAGCGACGGGTTGCAGACCCTGTGCGAAGACCAGATCGAGGGGGTCTTGCGGTTCAGTCAGAAACGCCCCGCCGAAGAGATCGGCACATTGCTCATGACCGAGTTGGGCAATCTCAACGACCCGTGTCAGGACAATGTCTCGATCTGCGTGGTCAAGGTCGTCGATCCCGCCGCCACGCTGGCCACGACACCCGAGGCCATGCGTGCGGTGTCGTGCTCGCGCCGGGACGGAAACACGGCGATCACGCTTACCTTGATGGCGCGCGGCGGCACGCCCCGAAAGGCGACCGGAACATGAGGGCCAGGGGAGGTGTGCGGTGACTATCGCAAACAGGGTCGAGCCGGTGACCGACCGGCTGGAGGATATCGTCCAGAAAGGGGGCATACCGGCCCCCTATGATCGGTGGGGCGCGCGCCTTCTGGGCCATCTCAGGCGCCCGGTTCAGATCGTCGTCACCGGCTTGCCCGGCAGCGGCAAGACCGCATTGATCGGCATGATCTCGGGCCGCGACGTGGTGGGACCGGCTCGCGCGGCACCGGTGATCGAGATCACTTACGGAGATCGGGAACGCATTCTGTTCGAACGGCAGGACGGCGCGATCGAGACGGCGGCAGGCATCGTCAAGGCAAGCGATTGCCCCGAGGACGTGGTGCGCATCCGGCAGGAACTGCCCGAAGCCGGCCTCAACGGTCAAAGCTATGTCGAGCAGGGGCTCTCCGGGAGCCCGGCCCAGATGCGCGCAACCCTCGATGAGATCGCGCGCCGCGCCGATATCGTCATCTGGTGCAGCCAGGATTTCGGACCCGCCGAGCAGGCCCTGTGGGCCGCTATGCCCGACCGGATCAAGGATCACAGCTTTCTTGTTCTGACGAAGGCCGATGTTCTGATGAGAGCCCAGACGCTTGCCGGGCATATCGACCGGCTTGCCCCCATCACGGCCGATGAATTTCTGGGGCTTTATCCGGTGGCCACCTTGCAGGGCATCTCGGCACAGCGGGAGGCGGGCGGGCTGAACCAGACGCTTTGGTCGGCAAGCGGCGCAGGGCATCTGGTCAGATCGCTGCACAAGCAGGTCCGACAGGGGCGGAGCGCCGACATCGACCGCGCACAGGTTTTCCTGAGCCGGTTGGGTGCGCTTGTCCCGGATGAGCCGGTCAACGAAAACGAGCCTCCCCGCGTTCAGGACCCGCGCGAGGACGGCCCCGCACATGTTGGAGATTCTGTGGCGGGCGCGACTGTGGCCAGTACGACGGGCGCGCCGGATGTGGCAGCGCCTGCCACGGCGCCCGATCCGCAGACCTTGTCGATCCTGTCGGAGGCGATCGACATGCTGCAGGAGCATGGGCAAAAGATGCTCCGGCAGGTCGATCGCATGGGCGATTTCGACCCCGATGTGATCCTGAGCAATTGCACGCAGGCGCTCTCGTCGCTGGGCCGTCTTCTGGAGCAAGGCCGGGCGGATGATCCCCTTGCTCACGATGCCCGTGAAAGCGTCGAGGAAGGCGAAGAGATATTGATGCTTTTTCAACTGGAACAAAGCCAGGAGGCAGCCTTGGACGCCGTGACGTTGCTTCTTCAGATCCGCAAGGAACTGATCCAGAAAGTAGCCGACTGACCGCACGTTGCCGCCGGAATTGTTCCGCGAACCAGACCAAGTTTCGACATAATCGGCACCCATTGTGGCAAGGTGGATTTGGTTTTTGTTCCAAGGTTTCAGAGACGTAGAACCCGTTCTTGATCGGGTGAGCCGGGGAGCCAGATGAACATCACTGTCGCAGTCGATCCGACGACCGAGATCCGGACATCCACCCATCCGACGAACCTGCGGGCCGGGACCGAGGATCTTGCCGCATTCGCAGCCCGGGCCGACGAGCTGAGCGAGGCGCTGGCGCGTCTTGGCCCTCTGGTTGGAGAGGAATCGCGCCATTCCGTGGCACGTTTGCAGGAGAAGCTGGCCGGCTTCGAACCCGCGATCACCGTTCTGGGGCAGGTCAAGTCGGGCAAGACATCATTGATAAATGCCATGGCGGGCTGGGCTGATCTTCTGCCGTCCGACGTCAATCCGTGGACCTCTGTCGTTACCTCGCTGCACATGACGCCGTCGGACGAACAACGCGAGATCGGCGCCCGTTTCCAGTTCATGACCGAGGGAGAATGGGATCGCCTGACAACGAAGGGCGGCCGCATCGGCGAACTGGCCGGACGGGCAGGGGCCGAGGGTGAGCTGGGCAAGATCCGCGAGCAGATTCTTGCCATGCGAGAGAAATCCCGGGCCCGGCTTGGCCGGCATTTCGAGCTGTTGATGGGGCAGGAGCACGACTACGGCTATTTCGACAAGAACCTGCTCGAGCGGTACATCTGCCTTGGCGATGATTTCGACGACGCGCCCGGGGACCCGGCCGATCAGGAACAGGGCCGGTTTGCCGACATCACCCGATCTGCGGAATTGTTCCTCAATTGCCATACGGTGCCGTTCCGAATGTGCATCCGCGATACGCCCGGTGTGAACGACACCTTCATGATGCGCGAGATGGTTACGATCAACGCGATCCGCGACAGCCGCATCTGTCTTGTGGTGCTGTCGGCAGGGCAGGCGCTGACCTCGGTCGACATGGCGTTGATCCGCATGATCTCGAACCTGCGGTCGCGCGAGGTCGTGATTTTCGTCAACCGGATCGACGAGTTGGCGGAACCTGCCGAACAGATGCGTGAGATCGAGGATAGCATCCGCGCGACGCTCAAGACCCATGGCGGGCCGCAGAATGCCCGGATCATCTTTGGCAGTGCCTATTGGGCCGGCAAGGCGCTGAGCGGCGACTTGGATGACATGGCCGAAGCCAGTGCCACTTCCCTGATCAGCCTGACCAAGGCGCGGATGGAGGCGGCTTTCATCGACCAGCCGGCCTCGTCCCATACATGGGAGATGTCGGGCCTCCCCGCCTTGATGGAGGCGCTGTCGTCACTGATCGTCGCGGGGCAGGGTGACCCCGTTCTCAAGAAGATCGCCTCGTCCGCGCTGTCGATCGCCACCTCCCGGCAGGCCGTCCAGACCGTCCGGATCGGCGGCGACCAATTCGATCAGAACGCGACGATGGACGAGGCCCGCCGCACATTCGAACAGATCGCCGAGGCCAATCTCGCCGGGCTCGAGACGTCGCTCGACGCGATATTCGAAGACTACCGAAACCGCGCCGACCGCGTACACGAGAATTTCGTGGAACGGGCCACCCATTCGCTGCTTCAGCATCTGGAAACCCAAGGTCCGGACGAGATCTGGGAATACGATCCGGCAGGCCTCAGGCTTCTGCTGAGATCGGCCTATTCGGCGATGGGCAACAAGGTCCGGAAGGATGCGCTAATGCGCTATGAGGTGGCGGTCTCGGATGCGGCGCATCTGTTCTACCGCGTCTTCGGGCCGGCCGTCGAAGGCATTCAGATCCCCGTGCCCACGGCGCCGCCGATCCCGTCGCCGGTGGTCCTCGGTCAGGCGATCGCCCTCGATTTCAACGACAGCTGGTGGTCGAACTGGTGGCGGAAAACGGTTGGATACCGGGCGTTTGCAAAGAAGTTCAAGGCTCTCATTCGCGACGAGACCGAAGATTTCATGACCCAGATGAAAGAGGTTCAGATCCAGGACATCCGGCGCGACGTGACCGAGGAGCTGCACGCCTTCCTTGATGAGCAGCGCGGTATCCTGCTCGATCTGATGAACGGATCTGCGCAAAGGGCGGGCCGGGTCGAAAGCCTGTTCGCCGAAAAAGGACCGGACGGGCCCGATCAGGCGCTTGAAGAGACGCTGGTGACGCTGCGTCGGTACGCGGCATGAACAAGGAGATGAGTGTGCACAACGCCGATCCGATGGATCAGAATGCCCGGGGCAAGCCGCGACTGGCATTCATGGGAGAATTCAGCTCGGGCAAGAGCACCTTGTCCAAGCTGCTTCTGGGCGATGCGCCGTTGCCTGTCCGGGTGACGGCCACGCGGTTTCCACCGGTCTGGGTGAGCCACGGCGAACAAAGCGCCACAATGGTCGGCCACGACGGAAGCGAAACCCCGCTGGCAATCGAAGACCTCGCCTCGGTCCGGATCGAGGATGCGCGGCTGATCCGGCTTCGATCGATGTCCGAAACGCTCGAGATCTGCGATCTGATCGACATGCCCGGCATCTCTGATCCCAGTATGGCCGCCGATACCTGGCAATCCGTGCTGGACGAGATCGATAGCGTCGTCTGGTGCACGCAGGCCACTCAGGCCTGGCGTCAGACCGAAGCGGCCGCTTGGCAGGATATGCAGCCCCGCACCAATGGCGACAACATCCTGCTGGTGACACAGATCGACAAGCTGCGCTCGGATCGGGATGTGGAACGGGTTCTGAAACGGGTCCGCAAGGAAACCGAGGGAGTGTTCAAGGCGGTTTATCCCTTGTCGATTCTCAAGGCGATCGAGGCCGGCGACGACGTCGCCAAATGGCGCGACAGCGGCGCGGCCGAGTTCATCGGGCATCTGGTCGATCTGCTGCTGCACCCGTCACCCCGGCTGGCCGTCGCCCCCGAAGAGGCCCAGGTGACAGAAACGGAAAATCAGCTAGCTGCAGCGGAACCGGCCGCCGAGGAGATCGTTGCGCCCGAGGCACCGCCCGCGGAGGCCCCGGCAGAAACGCCGGCCATCGCCGTCAGCGGGGTCACCGACATGCAAAGCCGCGTGTTGCCGAAACGTGTGCGGGTCCATACCCGGATGCGGGGCCGGGTGGAGCGGCCGGATTTCACCCTGAGCCCCGAACGCAGGGAAACGTCATGATGGTCCCGCAATCCCCGCAGGTCGCGCGTATTGCCAGAAGGCGCGCCGCATGAGCCTGTCCGAACGCCTCGACCGGATGCGAAGCGATATCCCCGGCTGTTCGCTGGCGTCATTCGGGGATCTGCGAACGGGCATGGCCCTGCGCAGCAGCGCATCGCGCCCCTTCAAGCAGGACTTTCTCGAAGAGATCCTGAAACACGCCGCCTGCCACTTCGAGGCGTCGGATCTCGTTTGCGAGGATGTGGAATGCGACGACGGATCGCGTGATCGGCTGATCGTGGCGACACCGCGTGATCTGCGCATTTTTGTCCGCTCGCCCGATAATCCCATAGACGTCGTGTGTTGTCTGTGCGCCGGACTGGAATGCGTGCCGCAAGTGGTCGATCATGCACATGGCATCTTTGAAAGCGTGGCGGTGGCCGGGTAATGGCAGACGCGGTCCGAATTCAGCAGAACACGCCAAACCCCGCGGCGGATCGTTTGCGCGCGGCGCTGATCCGGCTCGGGCTGGATCGGGAGGCATTGCAAGACACCATGGGGTGCAAGGCCGATGGCCCCGATCAGGCGCTGCGTCTGGTCGCCGAGGAGATTGACGAAGTCGTCCTGCCGCGCCGGATCGAGGTGACTACCAAGGGCAGTGCCGCCGGGGTGCTGGTCGCGGCAAACCGGCGTCTCATCGGCATCACGCCGCCCGCCGGTGACACCATCGAAGAGGGCGACGCCGAGGCGGCGGCCCTGCGGCACGCCGCAAGCATCCGGCGGATTGCCGAACGCTCGGGGGGGATCACGCTCAATACTTTGGGGCGCGCGTCGAATGCCGGTCTGGGCGGGGCGTCCTGTTCGGCCGAGGCGCTGATGCGCGCGGGCAAATCATTCGGACACGAGGCGCGGATCACGCAATTTCTGGAACGGATCACGCCGCGTGTCTCTGGCTGGCGGTGTCACCTCGGGGACAGCGGGGAAACCTATGCGCACGGACCAGACGAGATCCGCAGCCGTCTAGGGGCAATTGATGCGGCGCTTGCGCATTCGCCCGGACGTTGCGGCAGTCAAGAACGTCTTGAACGCGCGGGTCCGTCCAGTGCCGCCCTTGCGATTGGCCCGGGGATTCAGGCCGTCGTCGCGCGCGATGGCCGTTCGCGGCTGCTGGCTGCCATTCCGGACAGCGCGCTGGGTTCCGTCCTTGAAAGCTGGACCAAGATTTTCGGAGACTAGGGGCAGGGCGCAGTCCGCCAGCCTCGGCATCAACTGCGCCGCCGCCACGCCAGCGGGCCGGCGTGGCTGGTCGTGGAGTATTACTCCTTACGCTTTCTTACCGTGCGCATGACGACGACGTAGATGCCGGCGACGCCGCAGAGAAAGGCCGCGATCAGGATCGGATTTTCAGCAATCGTGCTCATGGAAGACATCCCTTTGGTCCAGATTGATGGCCCCTTATGTATTCGATTGCTGGCAAAAGTATGACGGTCACATGATGATGCCCGGGTCTACTCGTCATACAAACGAGGCTTTGACCAGCTTCTTACGGGAGAGTTCGGCAGAGTGTCGGACAACGTATTGTATCGCGAACGCGTCAGGTAAGAAAGCGAAGACGTGGCTTGCCACGTGCGCTTCAGATGACGGCATATCACTTCAATCAAATGTGCTCGTTTGGGCAAACCGAATGCGAAAGTTGCGGGACACCAGTCAGAATGATAATAATCGTTTCGGGCAATCGATTATGTCTAGCGGGAATAACCGCAAGGGGGGTCATATAGATGACAGGACGAATACTTTCTGGAATTGTACTAGTTATCTTTTCTTGGGCGGGGTCGGTTCATGCTGCGACGATGAATGGCTTTTCTTCGGGGACAGCCGGGACGTCGGCAAAGCAGATACTAGCGGACGGTTTTTCAGTCGGAGACGGATTTTACTGGTTGGACCCTGATGGGCCGAACGGCAACGCCGCATTCCGGACCTATGCGGATATGACAACATCCGGCGGAGGCTGGACATTGGGGGCTTCTTGGAATGCCAACGCGTTCGCATCGGCGTCGGAAGCAGTCTCAACGATCAGCCTTAGCAGTTTTGTCAACAATCCCTTCTCGGGCGACGACTTCTGGTCCGTCGATCTGAGCGCGTTGACCATGGATCGGGATGCCGACTACCTGTATGTCGTAGGTGGTCTTGTAGTTGAAGTAATCGGGAAAACCTACAGTTCGGCTTTGATGGACCTCATCGCCAACGAACTATCAGGTAATCCGCTTTTTGATGTTACCGCTGCCGGTCAGGTCTACGTTCGCGAGGTTGTGACGCCCAGTTACGACACGGGAGTGGTGCCGTTGCCTGCAAGCCTGCCCATTTTGCTTGGAGCCTTGGGGGTCTTTGTCCTGGTTGGGTTCCGGCGTCGAATCAGCATTTGATCTTTGGCTATATGGTGCTGATTCAGGTATGAGCCAGCTGATGGGTCGCCGAGTCTATCAAGTTGTTGCGCGCGTCGAAGCCCAACTGCGAGTTGTGCTGTCAGTCAATTCCCGGTGTCATAGAGTCTTTTCGTGATCTCGGCTTGTTCGGTCTCAAGTGGATGGCTTACTCACGTCTGTACATCATCACGAATTTCTTTGGTTGGCGTCATCTGAAGAACCGTCGAATTGCGCCCAAGATTGGACGGCGTCTGGGTGCGTGGACGTCACCGCCAGACCCTGCTGGTTGAACAATCAAGGCGTGTGGCAGTTTGGCTGAAGTCTATTCATGAGCTGCCAGAGATGCCAGCTGAGATCGTGCGCGAAACGGCCATACAAAGTTGACCTGACGGACGGTCTAGCGCCGTCCCGTCAACAGCACGATCCTTCTTGGGTGGACAGTTTGTTATGCCCGCAGGCACAACCACATCTTCACAATCTCCGCTAGGGCTTGGTCAATGATTGCGTTGTAATCGCCGTCTGGAGGCTCCGAGAGTCGTGGGCATTCTGTGATAGTATGTTTCATGGTATATCTCGATTGTGCATAAAATGATTGTTGTGCCACTCGCCCATCAGAACCGATCAAGATATGTGTAGTTTAGTGAGCATTGGAAATTCTAGTCCAGAAGATTCTTAAGCCTATTCGCCATTTCGGGATTCTTGAATTTAAGATCGATGAGAATGCTTTCCAGTTGTTGTAGCGTTATCTCTTCTTTTGGTTTTTCCTTATCGAATATTTGATTAACTTCCATCAACGCATTTTCATCTTCAAATCGAAAATCTTTTGCCCTGGTGCCTGAGCCGATATTAAAGATCGGCTTGGAAACAAGTTCTGTCGCAGCCCTATTTACTTTAAAGGCCACCATACTTTCCACGACCTCTATACTCCAAATTCTCTTTTCTGCTATCCCGTTCTCAAACTTCCCAAATCTCAGGTTGATCTTATCAATATGCTCCTTGACATACTCGATGAATGAAAAATCCATATCACCGAACCCTTGCATGTAGGATGTGTGAGTGTCTTCAATGACAATAAGTCCACCATCTTTGATGTGAGGTAGAAGGCTTTCTGTTGTAATTATCTGTTGGCTATAAGTATGCCCACCATCGTCCAGAACAATATCAACGTCTCCCACATCAACTACAAATTCTCTCCAAAAATCCCTATCAGATTGACTTCCTATATATATTTCAAAGCCTTCGTTCTCCCATTTTTTCGCCTCTGGATTTAAGTCGACACCAATTATTCTGGCATTAGCTCCAAAATAGTCCCTCCACATAAAAAGAGATCCACCATCAAGAATACCTATTTCTACGAAGGTTATGTCTTTCCCTTTGTAGGTGGAGAAAAAACTATCATAACTGTCAAAATATGTAGTATGTTTGAAACTCACATATGGACTCTTCATGTAAGACTTGTAGGATTCAGTCTTTTTCATATTGCCTGTCTCCTTGGTGGTTTTCGCGATCATCATAAGCAGGCGCCCTATCATCGTCTACGTCCAGCGGCCAACGTTGGGGAGGCATTAGTTGTGGAGGACGTCCGAAAGAATCCTCCTTAGATTATCGCTGTTGTTCTTTGAGGAGCTGCTCCCAAAGTTCAGGGGCAATACCGTTATAGATCAGGTACAGCTTGAAGAGCTTCTCACGATCTTCCGTCATGGTTTCTCCGTTCTCTGGATGTAGCCAAGGAAATAGACAGTATTCTTTTCAGAAATGAATATACGACCATCGTGGTGTGATAGAGGTTGGTCTCAGGATCACAGGTTATGCCTTCGGGGAGATTAATCGTCCGACCCTGAGGAAAGGCTTCTTTTGTCAGCATTACGCTGTCTATTTCTGAGAGGTGAACACTTCCATGTGCCGACACGGAGTTTGCGCAATCAAATCATGATCGGGATTCTGGCTATGTTCGGGGATGATGCGGAAGGGCGGCCAGTGCCTGCGCAAGTTGTTCTTGCTCGTCTTCGTCGTATTGCTCAAGAAGACGCAGAAGCGCAGGGGCCAAGGAAACACGAGGCCCAAGCCCCATTAGTTCGCATGGGTCACAAGGCAGCGCCCGCGCGATCTTAAACACGGTCGACAGCTTCGGGCTTGCTGCTCGACCTACTAGGATGTCCTTGATCGCCCGACGGTTTAGTCCGGCAGCCAAGGAAAGCGCCGCGGCATTCCAGCCTTTCCCAGCCATCATTCGCTGAATGATTTCGGCGCAGATTCTCGACTTCAACCATGTTTCATCTGTTTATCATATCGGCGGTGATCATGCCGTTATTATTCACGAGCCAAGGTGACCCTTACCTCACTTCCGAAGACTGACCTACGAACTTTCCCGACAACCTTACCTGTCAACACTCAGAACAATTTGCCATTCGATCAACCTTTTCTCAGGACATGATCCACTCAAATATCACAGCCAACCGCACTCGATTGAAAGGCCGTCCGCTTGGGGTGCGGTCGGATGACTCAAAAGTTGCTGTAAACGGGGCGGTGTCGAAAACCGTTGTGCTGTTCGTGCGTGGGAAAGCGTTTGGAGAAGTGGCCCTTCGGATTTCGATTAAGGCCTTGTTTCTATGGGAAAAGTGAAATTTGGCGGAGAGACAGGGATTCGAACCCTGGGTGGACTTGCGCCCACAACGGTTTTCGAGACCGCCCCGTTCGACCACTCCGGCACCTCTCCGCGGTCAGGCTGCGATCTACGCATTCCGGCGCGGGGACGCAAGACCGAAATCCGCGCATCCGTCGCGCGGGCTTGAAATGCGGGTTGGGGCGCTTATCACTTGGAACAACCCAACACGAGGAAGAGCAGATGCACGTACATTTCGCGAAAGGCGCGCTGGCCGGTCTGGGCTTGTGGGCCGCGCTGGGGGCCGGTCCGGCCCAGGCGCAGGCCGATCCAGACCAGGTGGTGCGGCTCTTCGATGCTCTGGAACTTCCGGGTATCATCGCGGTGATGCAGCGCGAAGGGCTGGATTATGCCGATCAGATCGCGACCGACCTGATCCCCGGTGATCCGAGTGCGTCGTGGAATGCGACGATCGCGGGCATCTATGACATCGAACGGATGGAACAGATGGCGCTGTCGGGGATGATCGAAACGCTCGACGGGGCAGCGATCGAGGCGATGCTTGCCTTCTACGATGCCGATCTCGGGCGCACGATCCCGCAACTCGAAGTCTCGGCGCGCGAGGCGATGCTGACGACCGAGATCGAGGATGCCGCGAAGGAGATCGCGGCAGGCGCCATCGCGGAGGAAACGGACCGCTATCTTCTGGTGCGCGACTTCGTCGAGGCGAACGACCTGATCGAGTTGAACGTCATGGGCGCGCTCAATGCGAATTACGCCTTTTTCAGCGGCCTTCAGGCCGGTGGTGCCCTGCCGCCGGGGATGACCGACGATCAGATCCTCGCCGATGTCTGGTCGCAGGAACCCGATATCCGGACGAATACGACCGAATGGGTCTATGCGTTTCTCATGCTGGCCTATCAGCCGCTCAGCGCGGCCGAGCTTCAAACCTTCACCGCGTTTTCGCAAACGCCGGCAGGTCAGCAGATGAATCGCGCGCTGTTCGAGGCCTTCGACCGGATGTTTCTCGACATCAGCCGTGCGCTGGGGGAGGCCGCGGCCGAGGAGTTGACGACGCAGGAGCTTTAGCCGCCATAGACCATCAGGGCGACGATCAGGGCCTCCGGGCTCTGGCTGTAGAGCGGCAGATCGGCCTGCAACTGCACCAGCCGGGCTGCCCGGTCGCTGGATGGGATGCCCGCAAGCTCCATCGCTTCGGTGAGCAGCGGCCCACCGCCCGCGGCAATCTCGGCCAGAAGGGCGGGGTGGTTGGTCTTGACGAATAGCTCGACCTCGCCCCGGCGGGCATTGTAGACAGAATTGTCGACCGCCGATCCAAGCGCGTTGAACGGCCAGAGCAGGGGGTTGCCCAGATGGTTCGCCTCGGATGAACAGCCCGCAAGGGCAAGGGCCGCGAAAAACAGGGGCAATCGGCGCATTCGGGGGCTTCCTTCAGGGTTGACTTGATGTCCAGATGCGCAGATAAGCCCGCATCCCGGCAAGTGGATTGTCGGGGGCTGCGCGATCATCTGCCGAAATGCCGAGCCGCGCGGCGCGAGTTGAAACATGCTCCCGGAGACGGGGGCCGCTGTTCGAAGGTGGCGAAAGCCGAAACGCCCCGGGATCGATCCGGGGGACCGAAGAACGCGGGATACGAAGGAAACGAAGATGTTTGCGGTTATGAAAACCGGCGGCAAGCAATACAAGGTCGCAGCAGGGGATATCCTGCGGGTCGAGAAGCTGGCTGCAGAGGCGGGTGAAACCGTCCAGTTCAACGATATTCTGATGATCGGCGACAAGGTGGGCACGCCCGTCGTGGACGGTGCTGCCGTTCAGGCCGAGGTCATCGACCAGATCAAGGGTGACAAGGTCATCAACTTTGTCCGCCGTCGTCGTAAGCATTCGTCCAAGCGGACGAAGGGCCACCGTCAGCAGCTGACGCTCGTCAAGATCACTGAGCTTGTCGAGAACGGCGCAGACAAGACCGGCGTGAAAGCCGCGATCGGTGCGGCCATCGCATCGGCGCTGGCGCATAATGCCGGTGGCGCTGCCCCCGCGAAGGCTGCGGCCCCGAAGGCCGCCGCCCCGACCGAGGCGCCCGCCGCCGCGGCAGGTGCCGACGATCTCAAGCAGCTGTCGGGTGTCGGCCCGGCGCTCGAGAAGAAACTGCACGCCGCCGGCGTGACCTCGTTCGCACAAATCGCGGCTTGGGGTCCGGAGGATATTGCAGAATTCGACGAAAAGCTTAGCTTCAAGGGCCGGATCGAGCGTGAAGGCTGGGTCGACCAGGCCAAGAAACTCGCGAAATAAGGAGAGACAGTCATGGCACACAAAAAAGCAGGCGGTTCCTCCCGCAACGGTCGCGACTCTGCCGGCCGTCGTCTTGGCGTGAAGAAGTTCGGTGGCGAAGTCGTCGTTCCGGGCAACATCATCATGCGCCAGCGCGGGACCAAGATGTTCCCGGGTTCGGGCGTCGGCATGGGTAAGGATCACACGATCTTTGCAACGGTCGAGGGCAACGTCTCCTTCCACAAGGGGTTCAAGGGGCGCACCTTCATTTCCGTCCTTCCGGTAGCCGAGGCTGCCGAATAGGCCGCTAACCGGAAACCATATGTTTCAGGGGATCGGTCGAAAGACCGGTCCCTTTTTATTTTTGGGATCAAGCCTGTCACATATTCGTAGGACAGGCTGGTGTAGCCATCGGATGACACCCAGATCAGGAAGGGCCTCGGAGGAGGGGCCCGTCATCCCGGACCACACCATCCCGCTTTCGGAGGAGGAAAGCCGATGTTCGAAACACTGACCGCTCAGCCCATTCTCGAGGCCGATCGCTTCATCCTCCGTCCATTGCGGGTGTCGGATGCGGGATTGATTTCGCACTATTGCGCCGATCTGCGCGTGGCGCGCGGAACGACGCATATTCCCCATCCGTTGCCGCCCGGCACGGTCGAGGCAATGATCGACCGCGCCTCCCGGGATGACCGGGTCGAGGATACCTGGGTTATCGACGGATCGGAACAGGGCCATAGCGAGGTCATGGGCCTCGTGACGCTGTCGGGCATGGATCGCCAGCAGGACGAAATCCGTTATTGGGTGGCGCCCGGTTTCTGGAACACGGGCATTGCCTCCGCGGCGGTGCGCCGGCTGATCGCGGCCAACCCCCACAAGGCGCGCCAGATCTTTGCAGAGGTCTTTCAGGACAACCCGGTTTCGGCCCGTGTGCTGACGAATTGCGGGTTCGATTATCTGGGCGATGCCGAAGCCTATTCGGTGGCTCGCGGATCGACCGTGCCGACATGGACCTATTCTCTCAAACTGGACGAATGACCCGGATCAGGACCCGGCGATTGGTCCTGCGCCCCTTGGCGCAGGCCGATCTGGATTGGGTCACGCGAGCCGCCGGTGACATCGCGGTGTCGCGCTGGCTGACACGGGTCGCGCATCCCTACACCCGCGCCGATGCGGAACAGTTTCTTGCGGCCGTCATGGCGGGCGATCTTGGCGCGCTTTGGATCATCACAGAGGCGGGAGCGCCCTGCGGCATCGTCTCTGTCGGAGAGGAGCTTGGCTATTGGCTCGAACCGCGGGTATGGGGCCGGGGCCTTGCTACCGAAGCCGCAAGCGCTGCGATCAGGGCGGCATTCAGCGATCCTGACCGGCAGGAGATCCGCTCCGGCCATTTGGAGGGCAACGCAGGTTCTCGGCGCGTTCTTGAAAAGCTGGGCTTCGAGGATCAGGGGTCCCGGATGCTCACATCGCTCGCCCTTGGCACGGAGGTCGCGTCTCGCGCCATGTGCCTGACCCGCACGAAGTGGGAGGCCGCGTTCTCGGACCTCAGCTTCCGGGAACTCGGGCCTGACGACGCGGCCGATCTGCACCAGATCGCCTGTCACTGGGACGTGACGCGCCAGTTGGGCAGTTGGCCCTGGCCCGCCGATCCGGTCTTTACGGCCACACGATCGGGGCCCTTCAAGGGCGAGGGCTTCGTCTGGGGTGTCTTCGAGGCGGGTCGCCTTTTGGGCACTGTTGCCGTGACCGTTCATGCCGGGCTGCCGACGCTGGGTTATATGTATGCGCTTGAGACTGCGGGGCGGGGCCTCGCCACGCGGGCGGCGCGTCATGCGCTGTCCCACGGCTTCGCGCAGTGGGACTGGCCCGAAATCCATGCCGCCACCTGGCACGACAACGCGGCCTCCGGCCGGGTCCTGCGCAAGCTGGGCTTCGTGCATTGGCGCACCGGGTATGAGCCGGCACGCGCCCGTGGTGTCCCGACCCTTGGCCATGATTACCGCCTGACCCGAACCGACTGGGACCGCTTGAGCAATGCCGCGCATTAGAGTATCGCGCGGGTTCAGGTCCCGAAGGGCAATCAGATGAAGTTCCTCGATCTCGCCAAGGTCTATATCCGCTCCGGCGCCGGTGGTGGCGGCTGCGTGTCGTTCCGGCGCGAGAAATACATTGAATTCGGCGGCCCTGACGGCGGCGACGGCGGGCGCGGAGGCGACGTGGTGGCCGAGGCCGTCGACGGGCTGAACACGCTGATCGATTTCCGCTACCAGCAGCATTTCTTCGCCAAGAACGGCCAGCACGGGATGGGCCGTCAGCGCACCGGCAAGGATGGCGACGACATCGTCCTGCGCGTGCCGGTAGGAACCGAGATCCTCGACGAGGATGGCGAGACGCTGATCGCCGACATGACAGCGGTGGGTCAGCGGGTTCTCTTGGCCCGGGGCGGCAATGGCGGCTGGGGCAACCTGCATTTCAAATCGGCCACCAATCAGGCGCCGCGCCGCGCCAACCCCGGACAGGAGGCGGTGGAGCGCACGCTCTGGCTCCGGCTCAAGCTGATCGCCGATGTGGGTCTTCTGGGCCTGCCCAACGCTGGCAAGTCTACCTTCCTGGCCGCGACCTCGAATGCCCGGCCAAAAGTGGCGGACTACCCGTTCACCACGCTGGTGCCCAATCTCGGTGTCGTGGCGGTCGATGGCGCCGAATTCGTCGTGGCCGATATTCCGGGCCTGATCGAGGGCGCGAGCGAGGGCAGGGGCCTTGGCGATCTGTTCCTCGGCCATGTGGAACGCTGTGCTGTCCTGCTGCATCTGCTCGACGGGACAAGCGGTGACCCGGTCGCCGATTACCGAACGATCATTGGCGAGTTGAACGCTTATGGCGGTGGGCTTGCCGACAAACCCCGTGTCACGGTGCTCAACAAGATCGACACGCTCGACGAGGAAGAGCGCGTCTTCATCGCAGGTGAAATCCGCGAGGCGACGGGCGTCGAGGTGATGTTCATGTCGGGCGTGACCGGCGAAGGCGTGACGGATGTCTTGCGCGCGCTGCGGCGCCAGATCACCGACGACCGCATCCGCCGCACCGCCCAGGACGACGAGGAAGAAGGCCCGTGGCGACCCTGATCGAGGGCAAACGGATCGTTGCCAAGATCGGCTCGGCGCTTCTGGTCGATGCCGACACGGGTGAATTGCGGGCCGACTGGCTCGGGGGGCTGGCCGAGGACGTGGCCTGGCTGCGCGCGCAGGGCAAGGATGTGATCCTTGTCTCCTCGGGCTCCATCGCGCTTGGTCGCGGTCTTCTGGGGCTGGGGCGCGATGCGCTCTCCCTCGAACAATCACAGGCCGCGGCAGCGGTGGGCCAAATCCGTCTGGCCCGCGCCTATGAAGAGGCTCTGGCCGCACATGGCATCCTGACGGCCCAGGTTCTGGTAACGCTCGAAGACACCGAAAACCGCCGGAGGTTCCTGAATTCGCGCGCAACGCTTGAGACGCTTTTGTCGATGGGGGCCGTGCCCATCGTCAACGAAAACGACAGCGTGGCCACTGATGAGATTCGCTATGGCGACAATGATCGTCTGGCTTCGCGCGTCGCCATGAGTGTCTGGGCCGATCGGCTGGTCCTTCTGTCGGACGTCGACGGCTTCTACACGGCCAGCCCCGTGATCGATCCCGCCGCGCAGCGGTTCGACACAATCACCGAGATCACGGCCGAGATTCAGGCCATGGCCGGCGACGCGGCCTCTGGCCTGTCGAAGGGCGGCATGGTCACGAAACTGGCCGCCGCCCGCACGGCCATGGCCTCGGGCTGTGCGATGGCGATCACGCTGGGCAACGTGGCACGCCCGCTGCGCGCGCTTCAGGACGGGGCGAATGCCACGTGGTTCCTGCCCACGGCCAATCCGCGCATCGCCCGCAAGGGCTGGATCGGCGCGATGAAGGCGCGGGGCCGGATCCGGCTTGATGACGGGGCCATCGCGGCCCTGCGTGACGGGCGGAGCCTGCTGCCCGCCGGGGTGCGCGGTGTGACAGGCCGGTTCGGCCGCGGCGATCCCGTGGCGATCTGCCGGTCGGTCGACGGGGCGGAACTGGGGATCGGGCTGATCCGCTATTCCTCGGACGAGACGCGCAAGATCGCCGGTCACCGCAGCGATGAGATCGCCGAAATCCTTGGCTATCCCGGACGCGCGGTCTTGATTCACCGCGATGATATGGCACTTTGACGGCCTCGGGCCCGCAGGAAAGGCAGATCGATGAAAGACCAGACCGACATTTCCGCCTTGATGTACGATATCGGTGCCCGCGCGCGCGCCGCGGCGGCTGAGCTTGCCTTTGCCTCGCCCGAACGCAAGCACGCGGCGCTGATCGGGGCGGCCGACGCGATCGATGCCCGCCGTCAGGATATCATCGACGCCAATGCCGAGGATCAGGTGTTCGGCGAAGAAAAAGGGCTGAGCCCCGCCATGATGGACAGGCTGATCCTGGACGACCGGCGGGTCGACGGCATCGTCGACGGCCTGCGCAGCGTTGCCGCGCAAGCCGATCCGGTGGGGGAGGTGATCGCCGAATGGGACATGCCCAGCGGGCTGAACATCCGCAGGGTGCGCACGCCTCTCGGGGTGATCGGGGTGATCTATGAAAGTCGCCCCAACGTCACGGCGGATGCCGGTGCGCTATGCCTGAAATCGGGCAACGCGGTGATCCTGCGGGGCGGCTCGGAGAGCTTTCACAGCTCGACCGCGATCCATGCCTGCCTGCAAACCGGCCTCTCGCAGGCTGGGCTGCCGGCAGATGCGATCCAGCTGGTCCCGACCCGCGACCGCGCCGCCGTCAGCGCGATGCTGACGGCCACGGATCATATCGACGTGATCGTGCCGCGTGGCGGAAAGGGGCTGGTTGGCCTTGTTCAGCGCGAGGCGCGGGTGCCTGTCTTTGCCCATCTCGAAGGTATCTGCCACATCTATGTGGGCGCCACGGCCGATCCCGCCATGGCGGCCGAGATCGTGCTTAACGCCAAGACCCGGCGCACAGGCATCTGCGGCGCCATGGAATGCCTGCTGATCGACTGGCGCTTCTATACGCAGCACGGGCCTGTGTTGATCGACGCGCTTGTGGCCGCGGGTGTCGAAGTGCGGGCTGAGGGCGATCTGGCCAAGGTGCCCGGAACCGTACCCGCCCAACCTGACGATTTCGGGCGCGAGTTCCTCGACATGATCTGCGCGGCAAAGCTGGTCGACGGCGTTGATGCCGCGATCGAGCATATCCGCACCTATGGCTCGAACCATACCGACGCGATCGTCACAGCCGACGATCAGGCGGCCGCGCATTTCTTCGAACGGCTCGATTCCGCGATCCTGATGCGCAATGCCTCGACCCAGTTCGCCGACGGCGGGGAATTCGGGATGGGGGCCGAAATCGGGATCGCGACGGGCAAGATGCATGCGCGCGGCCCCGTTGGGGCGGAACAGCTGACCAGTTTCAAGTATCTGGTGACCGGCAACGGAACCGTGCGCGGCTGATCGGGGCCTCAGAACCGGGCGACGATCTCTGTCTCCCTGATCCCGAGCGACAGACGCACCTTGTTGCGGGTCAGGTCTTCGGCCAGAAGCGCGAAATGCACCTGTGCAGCGCTGACATCGACACGAATGCGCGGGTTGGTCAGGCTGTCCCACAAGGGCGGATCGACAAGGAACCGATCCGCCTCGGCGGTGATCTGCCATCCTCCGTCGATGTCGCTCACGGTGATGGTGCCGCCCCTTGGCATGGCCGATTCGAGGCATTGCAGCAGCAGGAACGCGGTGCGCACTCGACCGCGCCTCTGATCTCCCGCTGGCCCCCAGGTATAGCTGATGCGGCCTGAGCGGCCTGCGGCCTGCAGCGTGGTCGTGATCTCGGCCCGGCCCATCATCTGGTCGTCTGCACCCGATCCATAGGCGATCCGGAAGAACCGGATCCGGGCGCTGGCCGACTGGATGCTTTCTTCGATCAGGTCGAGTTCGGGGCTGCGCTGCACACCCGAGAGCGTCATCAGCTCGACCCCGTTGCTTATCGCGCCCAGAGGATTGACCAGATCGTGGCAGATCCGCGTGCCCACAAGCGAGGTCAGGTCATCGCGACGGGTCATTGGCGGCCCCCCTGTTTCGTGCCATAAGCCGGGGTCATGTCAGATATCACTTCGATCCTTTCGCCGGGCATGTATGTCCAGCATCCCGAGCGCCCCGAATGGGGCACCGGACAGGTGCAATCCAACATCAATGGCCGCGTGACCGTGAACTTCCCCGATGAGGGCAAGGTTGTCATAGACGGTCGAACGGTCGGATTGATCATTGTCACTCCCTGAGGTGGATGTTTTGCAACTATAGGTGGAATGCTTCACGCCTGACAACTGGCGCCTGCCACCGGCCACCCACCGGTTAACCAACCCTTACGGTCAATTCGTTGCCAAAAGGTAACCACGCGCCTAGAAGGCGATGATCCGGGGCCAAGGGCCCTTCTGATGCGACGAGGCATGGCACCCGATGGTGGGCTCCCACCCAGATTTTACCGTAGCGCTCGCCCGGAGTGACGACGATATCCGCGCCGCGCAAAGGCTGCGCTATCGCGTCTTCGTGGAAGAGCTGGGTGGCGGCGGGCCGATGGTCGATCATGATCAGCGGCTCGAGATGGATTGCTTCGACCCCAGTTCGCGCCATCTTCTGCTGCGCGACAGAACGCGCCCCGAGGCCGATCAGGTCGTCGGAGTCTACCGGCTGATGACCCGCGCCGATGCGGAGGCGGGGCCGGGGTTCTACACCGCGTCGGAATACGACCTGTCGCCGCTTCTGGGATCGGGCCGTCCGCTGCTGGAACTGGGCCGGTCGTGCCTGCACCCGGCCTATCGCGGCGGGGCGGGGATGTATCACCTGTGGCGGGCGCTGTCGGATGTGATCGACGACGAGGGGATCGACCTTCTGTTCGGTGTGGCCTCGTTTCACGGGACCGATATCGACGCCATCGCGGGGCCCTTGTCGCTCCTGCATCACCTGCATCTTGCCCCGCCCGATTTGCGGCCGCGCTCGAGTGCGCATGTGCCGATGGATATCCTGCCCCTCGATGCGATCGACAAGCCAGCGGCGCTCAGGGCCACGCCGGCACTGATCAAGGCCTATCTCAGGCTGGGCGGCATGATCGGGGACGGCGCCTTCGTGGATCATGCGTTCAACACCACCGACATCTGCCTGATCGTCGACACCTCTCGGCTCAATGCGCGGCTCAAGGCGATCTATTCCAGCGGGATCCGCGTCTGATCATGACCCCCACGTGGCGATCCGAGACAGAGCCAGCCCATCCATCCATCGGCACGATCGGTTGGGTCCGCGCGGTGCTTCGGGCGGTGCCGCTGATCTTGGTGACCTTCGGTGGGCTTGCGCTTCTGCTGGTGCTGCGGCTGATCGAACGGCCGGTCTTCGGGCTGACGCGGCCGGTGACGCCCTATATCACGCAAGCGGTCTGCCGGGTGGCCTTCGTCATCCTCGGGATCAGGCACCGGATCGAGGGGCGGCCCATCACGGGTGAGGGCGCGGTGGTGGCCAACCATTCCTCATGGCTCGATATCTTTGCGCTGAACGCGCGGCAGAGGGTCTACTTCGTCTCCAAGGCCGAGGTGGCGGGCTGGGCCGGGATCGGCTGGCTTGCGCGCGCCACCGGCACGCTCTTCATCGAGCGGGACAGGCGGCAGGCCTCGGATCATGTCCGCACGCTGGAACAGAGGCTCCACGCCGGACATCAGCTGTTGTTCTTTCCCGAGGGGACCTCGACGGACGGGCGGCGGGTCCTGCCGTTCAAGCCGACGCTCTTCGCCGCCTTCCTGTCCGACGATCTGCGCCACGACATGGTGATCCAGCCCGTCAGCGTCGTCTATCACGCGCCGAAAGGGGCAGAGCCGCGGTTCTATGGCTGGTGGGGCGATATGGAGTTCGGCCCGCACCTTCTGTCTACACTGGCGGCGGGCCGGCAGGGGGATGTGCGGGTGGTCTATCATCCGCCCGTGGCGGTGGCGGATTACCCGGACCGGAAGTCGCTTGCCGCCGCGCTTGAGCGGATCGTGCGGGACGGCGTCGAAACCCGGCTCGGCTAGTCCGACAAGCGGTCGATGACCGTCACGCCAGGTGGCTGCGCACCATCCATCGCGGCCAGGGCATCTCCCGCCTGCGACAGCGCAATGCGCGCGGTGACAAGGCGCGAGGGATCCATCCGGCCTGCATCGATCATGTCCAGAAGCGGGGCAAAGCCCGCAGCCCCCAACCCGCGCGTGCCAAGGATCGTCAACTGCCGCGCATACACCAGATCGAGAAGCGGAAGCGGAACCGTGGCATGCGCGCCCACCGGCATGCCGATCTGAACGTGCCGGCCCAGCTTGCGCAAAGAGCGCAGCGAATTTTCGAAGGTCACCCCGTGACCCAGACCATCGACCGATACATGGGCACCGCCACCGGTGATCTCGCGCACGGCATCGCCCACATCGGCCACGGAACCGGCATCGAGCGTGGCGTTGGCGCCCAGCTCGCGCGCCATGGCGAGGGCACCGGCGCTCACGTCGACGGCCAGCACCCGCGCGCCGAGGGCCGCGCCGATCAGAGTAGCCGACAGGCCGATCCCGCCCGCGCCATGGATCACCAGCCATTCGCCGGGGCGCAGGTCTGACCTGTCGGTCAGGGCCCGCCAAGCGGTTGTGACACGGCAGCCCATGCCCGCGGCCGACACGTAATCCAGCGTATCGGGCAAGGCGACGAGATTGAAATCCGCCGCCGGAACCGCCAGCACCTCGGCAAAGGCGCCCCAGAAAGTAAAACCGATAACCTGTTGCGCGTTGCAGATCGTCGGATGACCCGCACGGCAATCGGGGCAATGGCCACAGGACAGGATGAAGGGGGCCGTGACCCTGTCGCCCTTGCGAAAGGCCCGGCAATCGGGGCCGGTCTCGATCACCTCGCCCGCGAATTCATGCCCCATCACATGGGGCAGGGCCACATCCGGGTCCGCGCCTTTCCACGCGTGGTGATCGGACCGGCAGACCCCGCAGGCCCGCACCGCCACCAGAACGCCGTCGCGCGGGCAGGCCGGATCCGGCACCTCCCGGACGGGGACGGGGCCGTCATAGCTGTCGAGGATCGCCGCCTTCATCGCAAATCCCTCAGATCATCGCGTTGCGTAGGGCGCGCAGGGCGACAACGGGGTCGTCCGTGTTCCAGATCTCGTCCCCGATGCCGAAGAAATCGGTATAGGGGGCGAGCGTCCGGACAAGGCTGTCATCGAGCGCGCCTTCGGCCACGCAGGGAACCTCGATCATCTCGGACCACCATTGGAACAGCTCCGTCTCGGCCCGCCGGCCGTCGCCAAGGGCCGTGTCGCCCACGGGGCCGAAGCTTATGTAATCCGCGCTCAACTCGCCCGCCGTCATCCCGTCGTGGCGCGACGTGCCGCAGAAGGTGCCCACGATGGCCTCGTCTCCGAGCGCCTTGCGCGCGCTGCGGACAGACCGGGCGCTATCGGTCAGGTGGACGCCGTCGAGGCCCAGTCGCTCGACCATGATCAGGTGCGTGTCGATCACCAGCGCGATGTCGCGTTCGTGGGTGAGTTCGCGCAGCGCATCTGCGGCGCGTGCGATCCGGTCCTCGTCCCGGGTGGCGAGCGCAAGGCGGACGCAGGCCACGGGCACCGCATCGAGACAGGCGGCAAGCTGGCCCGGGAACCGCATCAACTCGATCTCGGGCGGCGTGATGAGGTATAGCTGCGGCTGTTCGCTTGTCTCTGACATGACCACCCTTCGGATCGCCTGAAAATCATTGTGTTCCGGGGCTATAGCCCGGATTTTCGTGCTTGGCTACTTTGACCGTCATGCACCGGGGGGCCTTGCCCTTGCCGCCGCCGTCTTGTCGCGCCGCGCGCGCCGGCGTATCAGCGGGCGCACGCCCGAGGAAAAGACATGACCGAACCCAGACCGCAACCCGATTTCATCCTGATCCGGCCCCAGATGGGGGAGAATATCGGCGCCGCCGCGCGGGCCATGCTGAATTTCGGGCTCGAGCGGATGCGGGTCACCGCGCCACGCGATGGCTGGCCGAACGAGCGTGCCGTCGCGATGGCCAGCGGCGCGGGCCGGGTTCTGGACGCGGCGCAAATCTTTGACACCACCGCCGAGGCGCTGGCCGACCGGACCTATGTCTATGCCACGACCGCGCGTCCGCGCGACATCACCAAACCGGTCTTCACCCCCGAGGCCGCGATGCAGGACGCCGCCGCCCGGATCGCGGCGGGCGAAAAGGTGGCCGTCATGTTCGGCCCCGAACGCGCGGGCCTGGAAAACGACGATATCGTTCAGGCCAATGCGATCGTCACCGTTCCGGTCAATCCCGATTTCCCATCGCTCAACCTCGCGCAATGCGTGTTGCTCACGGGCTATGAATGGCGCCGCGCCACCGAAGAGGCCGAGGCGATGCGGGTCGAGATGGCGGGTTCGGACTGGGCCGAACAGCAGGAGATCGACGCCCTTGCCCGGCATTACGACGAGGCGCTGACAAAGGCGGGGTTCTATTTTCCCGAACACAAGGCGGCCCACATGCAGCGCAACATGCGCAACCTGTGGAGCCGGATGCCGCTGACCCGGTCGGATGTTCAGATGCTGCACGGGATCATGCGGCAGATGGTCCGCTGGAAAGAGCGGGGCTGAGTGTTGCCCGCGCCGCGCGCGGGGAATAGGTATCGTCTCGTGTCAAGACAGGGGTGCCGCGCATGGGCATGAAGCCGAAACAGGGATCGAACCGCTCCATCTTCGAGGAGGTGGCGACGACGCAGAAGGCGCCAGTGGCGCAGCCCGGGGCCATCGACCGGGGACGCAAGGATGCGCGCGGCGCGATCCGGGTCTGGCTGATGATCCTTTTTGCCCTTGTCGCGATCATCATCGCGGTCGGTGGGATGACCCGGCTGACGGATTCGGGTCTGTCGATCACCGAATGGGCGCCGATTTCGGGCGCGCTGCCGCCGATGTCGGAGGCCGATTGGCAAAGCGAGCTGGAGGCATACCGCCAGACCACCGAATACCAGCGGCAGAATGCCGGCATGTCGATGGCCGAGTTCAAGTACATCTACTGGTGGGAATGGGGTCACCGGCAGCTGGGCCGGCTGATCGGCGTGGTCTGGGCAGTCGGATTCGTGGCGTTCTGGGCCTCTGGCCGGATCCCGCGCAGCTGGACGCTGCCGCTCTTTTCGGTGGGCGTCCTCATCGGGGTGCAGGGCGCGATCGGCTGGTGGATGGTCCATAGCGGGCTGCAGGAAGGCATGTTCGACGTGGCCTCCTACAGGCTTGCCACCCATCTGGGCGTGGCCTTCGTGATCCTCGGCACGCTGACATGGTTCATCCTGAAGATGGGCCGCAAGGAGACCGATCTGATCCAGGCCCGCAGGCTGGGTGAAAAGCGGCTGTTTTCCGGCGCCACGGGGCTGATGCATCTGGCCTTCGTGCAGATCCTGCTGGGCGCGCTTGTCGCGGGCATCGACGCGGGCCGTGCCTTTCCCACATGGCCCCTGATGGGCGATGGCTTCCTGCCGCCCGAGCCGTTCCAGATCACGCCGATCTGGCGGAATTTCTTTGAGGATGCGGGGCTTGTGCAGTTCATCCACCGGATGACGGGATACCTTGTCTTCATCCTTGGCATCGTCGTCTGGCTGCGGGCGCGCAAGTCGCCCAACGGGCAGACGCGCTTTGCCTTCAACGCGGTTCTGGCGGTTCTGACGCTTCAGGTCCTGCTGGGCATCGTGACCGTGCTGTATTCCGCGCCGCTGCACCTTGCCATCCTGCACCAGGTGGGTGCGGTTATCCTCTGGGCGCTGATCCTGCGGGGGCGGTTCCTTGCGCGGTATCCTCTGGCGCAATCGGTGCGCGGCTAGGCCTTGAAAGGGTCCGACATGACTAGTTTCGATGATCTGATGGCCTTCCAGCGCGAGACGGAGGCCCTGTCACAGGTGGCCGGTCGTCTGGGCTGGGATCAGGAAACCATGATGCCGCGTGGCGCGGCCGAACAGCGCGCCGAAGAGATGGCGGCGATGGAATCGGTCCTGCATGGGCGCCGGACCGATCCGCGCATTGCCGACTGGCTCGCCGGTGCGACGCCCGAAGGCGAGGTCGAGGCAGCGCAACTGCGCGAGATACGCCGTGCCTATGACCGGGCGATGAAGGTGCCCGCCCGGCTGTCGTCGGAAATCGCGCGCGTCACCTCGCGGGCCCAAGGCATCTGGGCCGGTGCCCGCGCCGAAGAGGACCCTTCGGTCTTTCTGCCGATCCTGACCGAGGTGATCGCACTTCGGCGCGAGGAGGCCGCCTGTCTCAGTGACGGGACCGGCACCTCCGCCTATGACGCGCTGCTGCAGGATTACGAGCCAGGGGCAACTGCGGCCGGCATCGGCGCGATCTTTGACGAGATGCGGCCCCGGCTGGTTGCGCTGCGCGAGGCGATCCGCGCCTCGGGCAAGGTCGCCCCCACGTTCGAAGGCCGGTTCGAGGAGACGGTGCAGATCTCGCTTGCCGCCGAAATCGCCCGTGTCTTCGGATATGATTTCAACCATGGCCGTATCGACAAGGCGGTCCATCCGTTCAGCTCGGGTAGCGGGCTCGATGTCCGGATCACGACCCGCACCGATCCGGCGCTTCCGCTGGGCGCGCTCTATTCCACGCTGCATGAGGTCGGCCACGGCGCGTATGAGCAGGGGGTGGATCCGACCTATCTGCTGACCCCGATCGGGCAGGGCGCCTCGATGGGCGTCCATGAAAGCCAGAGCCGGATCTATGAGAATCAGCTCGGGCGCAGCAGACCCTTCACCTCCTGGCTCTATGGTCGGATGCAGGACCGGTTCGGCGCGTTCGGGATCGCGGATGCCGAAGCGTTCTATCGGGCCGTGAATGCGGTCGAGACCGGCTTTATCCGCACAGAGGCCGACGAGGTGCATTACAACCTGCACATCTTCCTGCGGTTCGATCTGGAACAGGCGCTGATCTCGGGCGATCTGTCGTCCCGCGATCTCGAGGCGGCCTGGAACGATCGCTTCGCCGCCGATTTCGGTCTTGCGGTGCAGAAACCGTCGGACGGGTTCCTGCAGGATGTGCATTGGTCGGTGGGCCTGTTCGGGTATTTCCCGACCTACAGTCTGGGCAATGTCTATGCGGGCTGCCTGAACGCCGCGATCCGCGCCGCGCATCCCGGTCTGGACGAGAGTCTGGCCGAGGGCGACCCGTCGCCCGCCACCGGATGGCTGCGCGAGAACCTGCAACGTCATGGGGCACTGCGCAGCCCTCGGGCCACGATCGAGGCCGCGACTGGCTCTGCGCCGCAGCCGGGCCCACTGCTCGACTATCTCGAGGCCAAATTCGCCGACCTCTACGATCTCTGACGGGTCACTCCGCCCACGGCGGCGGGCGTTTGTCGAGGAAGGCCGCGATCCCGGCCTCGGTCTGGTTGTCGAGAAGGTTCTCGACCATGACCTGACCGGTCAGCGCATAGGCGGCTTCGGTCTCGAGTGCGGCCTGATCGTAGAAGGCGCGCTTGCCGATGGCGACCGCGCGGTCAAGCTTGGACGCGACCGTCCGGGCAAGGTCGTCGGTCGCGGCATCGAGGTCATCGGGGGCGACGGCCCGGTTCACGAGGCCCATGGCCTCGGCCTCCCCGGCATCGGCAAAGCGGCCTGTGACCAGCATCTCGAACGCCTTGCGCGGGGCGATCGCGCGGGTCATGGCGACCATCGGGGTCGAGCAGAAAAGCCCGATGTTGACACCGTTGACCCCGAACCGCGCCGCCGTCGAGGCGACCGCCATGTCACAGCTTGCCACCAGCTGGCAGCCCGCCGCCGCCGCGACACCATGGACCCGCGCGATAACCGGTTGGGGCAGGCGTTGCAGGCCCAGCATCACATCGGAGCAGCGGGAAAAGAGGTCGGCGAAATAGGCGGCGCCGCCGTCTTCGGATTGTCGGCCCGCCTGCATTTCCTTGAGGTCGTGGCCCGCGCAGAAGGCCTTGCCCGACGCGGCCAGAACCACCACGCGGATCGCCTTGTCTGTCGACAGGGCCTCGATCTGGGCCGACAGTTCCGCCAGCATGGCATCCGACAACGCGTTAAGCTTTTCGGGTGCGTTCAGCGTCAGGGTGGCGATCGCGTTCTTGTCATCGCGCAGAACCAGCGGCATATCGGTCTCCTCGGGCAAATCTGTTCCTCACCGGCGACCCTAGGCCCGGGCGAGGCGGGAGGAAAGCATGGTTGCGATGAACGAAACGGCGCTGCGTGAATTTCTGGTCAGCGATTTTCCCCAGGCGGACGGCCAATACCGGGTCGAACGGCTGACAGACGACGGTCTGATCCTGCGGCTCGTGGTCGATCACATGCATCTGCGGCCGGGCGGCACCGTGTCGGGGCCTGCGATGTTCGGGCTGGCCGACGTGGCGGTCTACCTCGCCATCCTCAGCCGGATCGGGCCCGAAGCGCTGGCGGTGACCACGAATTGCAGCATCGACTTCATGCGCAAGCCGGAGGCGGGGCGCGATGTGCTGTGCGATGTGCGGCTGCTGAAGCTGGGCCGCAGGCTGGCGGTGGCAGAGGCCCATCTGACATCGGACGGAGGGTCCGAGATCGTGGCGCGCGCCAGCATGACCTATTCGATCCCGCCCGCACGCGACGCGGGCTGACGGACCGGTTTGCGCCGGTGCCGGCCTGAAACTGGCCAAGGTTTCGCCCTCAAATCAACGCATTTGATGCCGACTCTGCGGTCGTCCTGATCCGGGATGGCGGATGCGGCTCCGGACGGATCAGGCCGGCTTGCCGACACGATGTGCAGGGGTCACGAGTTTTCAGGGGGTAGTCCAGTGTCACGAGACAAACCGACCGCGAAAGAAGAATTCGAGAAACTGAGCCGTTTGATCGGAGGCACCCTCCTTTCCGACGTGAAATGGGCCGTGACGGGCGCCGTGACAGGCGCTGTCGTCATTGGCGGGGCGGCCAGCGTCGCGCTGGGGTGGGAGTTTTCGGGCGCGGCGAAGGTGGGCATTCTTGCGGGCGCGCTGTTCGGCTTGTTGGGGCGGTCATTGTTCAGGCAACCTTTCGATGCCGAGGGGCAGCGCCGGGACGACGGAAAGCACCACTAAAGGAACCCCGTAGCCCCCCAGGCCCAGCCCAGACCGATCGCCAGACTTGAAAGCGCGGCGGAGAAGCCGAACAGCTTGCCCATCGAAAAGGGCCGTTCACCGAACGTGCGGCCCTGCATGCCACAGACCACCACCTTCATCGGTTTGTCGTCATAGACATAGTGAAGGATCCAGACAGGCAGCAGGATCCGTCGATAGCGAATGCCGGTCGTGTCGGTCTTGTAGCTGACGCTCGTGATCCGTCTGAGCCGTGTATGCGTCTTGATCCGGTTGCGGATCAGAAGGTCCTTGTCGGAGGCGTTGGCCGCCAGTCCCTCCTTGACGCTCTGATGATGCCGTTCGGCGGCGAAACCGGCCAGGTAAGCTGGCGTGTAAGGGCGCAGCTTGTCGGGGTCGAAATCATGCAGGATGCCGTCGCGGATCAACGGCGTCACATGATGTGAGGCCGGCATCAGGAGGTCGTCGAATTCCGTCGTCATCGCCCCGCTTTTCGAACGGGTCACCCAGTTGTCGCCCGACTTGACGCGGTACTTGACGAGATAATCGATCGCCTCCTTGCTGTCGAAGGTCCAGAACGGCGCGTAGAGTCCCGCGACTCGCGCGGCGCCGACCTTGTCGGACAGATCACCCGGCGCCGCGATCCGCTCCCGGACCCATCGCAACGCCCGGGACTGGGCGTCTCTTTCGGTGATGCGAAACGGGATCAGACCGATCGCCTCGTAGCTTGCCTCCTCCGCCTCGAGCACCACGGGACCGTCGCAATAGGCACAGCGTTCCGACAGGACGGGCCCGGTAAAGATGATCTCCCCGCCGCATGTCTGGCATTTATGGATCAGATCGCGCGACGGAAGGCTTTGTTCCGTATGGGGCAAATCCGGATGATAGTGGAATTCCCGGCCCGGATCGGCATCGGGATCGTGCCGCACCTCGTGGGCCGAGCCGCAGCTTTCGCAGACAAGCGCTTGGCGGACGGCCGAATAAGCGCATTGCCCGGCGCAATCGGGGCATTGCAGTTCCGTCTGGGCCACCCGATTCATCAATCATCCCCGAAGGCTGCGAGGATCTCGAGAAGGATCTCAAGCCGGATCAGGCCCCTGTCGATCGCGCCCTCCAGATCGCCGGTGGCCCACCAGTCCCCGAGGACCGTCGCCCCGAACCACGAAAACGCCAGCCACAGCACGATGACGAACCAGCCCGAGGTGGTGCGGATGAAGCCGGCCGAGCCGTGCTTGAGTTCGTGTTTTGCCTCGCGTACCTGAATCAGCTTGCGCATCGGCCTGACACCGAAGAGCGACGACAGAACCAGAAGGACTGCCAGGGCCAGAAATGGACCGAATGAATTGACCAATTGAAACCTGCAAAACAAGTAAGGAACTCTCAGCCTCGTATCATGCGGTCAAATCGGGCCGGTGCAAGCGGGCAAGGAGTGATTTTAGGCTTGGTATTATGGGGTAATATGATACCTAAATTTCAAGCTATTGATATTGCAAATGAAATTCGGCGCATCCCCGCTTGACCGGGTCAAAACTCAGCGTATAACCCGCTCATCCCAATTCCGGGCGTCGGGATGAACCCGTGCCGCCCCCGAAGAACAGGTAAGACACATGAAAACCTTTACCGCGACCCCCGCGGATATCGAGAAGAAGTGGGTCGTCATCGATGCCGAAGGCGTCGTGCTCGGCCGGCTCGCCTCGATCATCGCGATGCGGCTGAGGGGCAAGCACAAGCCCTCCTTCACGCCGCACATGGATATGGGCGACAACGTCATCGTCATCAATGCCGAGAAAGTCCAGCTGACCGGCAAGAAGCGTGACAAGCCCAACTACTGGCACACCGGTTATCCGGGCGGGATCAAGAGCCGCACCACCGGCCAGATCCTCGAGGGCAACCACCCCGAGCGTGTCATCATGCAGGCCGTCAAGCGGATGCTTCCCGGCAACCGCCTGAGCCGCAAGCAGATGACCCATCTGCGCGTCTTCGCCGGCGCCGAGCACGGGATGGAGGCACAGCAGCCCGAAGTTCTGGACGTCAAGTCCATGAACAAGAAGAACACGAGGACCGCATAATGGCCGATCAGATCAATTCCCTCGAAGAGCTGGGCGAAGCCGCCGGCATGGCCGACATGGCCGCCGCCCCCGAGGCCGTCACCCGCGAGCCGGTTCGTGACGATCTGGGCCGCTCCTACGCCACAGGCAAGCGCAAGGACGCGGTGGCCCGCGTCTGGATCAAGCCGGGCTCCGGCAAGTTCCTGATCCGCGACAACAAAGGCGAATTTGTCGATTACACGAAGTATTTCGCCCGTCCGGTTCTGCAGATGATCCTGCGCCAGCCGTTCCAGGTTGCCGGCGTCACCGGTCAGTTCGACGTGATGGCCACCGTCAAGGGTGGCGGTCTGTCCGGACAGGCCGGCGCGGTCAAGCACGGCATCTCGAAGGCGCTTCAGCTGTATGACCCGAGCCTGCGCGCGGCCCTCAAGGCCGCCGGCTTCCTGACCCGCGACAGCCGCGTCGTCGAGCGGAAGAAGTACGGCAAGGCGAAAGCCCGCAAGAGCTTCCAGTTCTCCAAGCGCTGATTTTCGAAGCCTGCCAGGAATACCGAAGGGCGCCCTCTGGGCGCCCTTTGTCGTTAGTCGCCTCTGCCTCGTCAGACAAGCTCGGCGTTGGTTTTCTGACGCGACTTCGCTAAAGTATCGAAGCGTCCGGTTCTCCCGGAGCGTGGAAATCGACAAGCCGAGGGTCCTCGATCATGCGCCTTGCAGCACTCTGGATCATTGTTCTGGCTCTTGCGGCCGGAGTGGCCGCCGCGCAGCCCGCTGGTTTCCAGAACCATATATTCAACGGAAACAATCCCGTTCACGCGGGCGGTGTGACGACCTTTCACGTCGATGAGGGGGATTGCAGCGCGATCGACTACGGCGACGGGCGCGGCGAATCCGATTGCTACAACGGCAACCTGCGCTCTCGGATCGCCTACCGGGATTACGCGCGTCTGGGCAGCTCGGTCCAATACAGGATGGAGATCCTGATCCCCGCAACCCTGAGCTATGGCGGAGGGCCGAACCGGCGCAGCCTTCTTGAAGTGGCGGAGTGGCAAAGGATCAACACGATCAAGAACCACATTCATACGCTGCATCTCGATGGGCGGCGTGGGCTGACATTCGATGACACGGTCTGCATCCCGCCGGCCGAATTCGGGCAATGGGCCGAGGTCGTGGTCCAGGTTCGGTGGTCGGCGGATGATGATGGCGTGATCCAGGTCCTGTGTAATGACAGACCCGTCGTCGTGCGCCGGGGACCTACCGCGATCCCGCCTGATTGTGGCGCTCCCGGTGTCTTCCAATGCGACCCGTCGCGTCAGGACCTGAGCCAGCCGGTGCAGTTCCAGGCCGGCATCCTCTTCCGGGGCTATGGTCCGAGGGCACAACAAGACGGCCTGAGCCGGGCCGGCCGGGTTCCTCCGCCCGGCGGGTTCACCATCCAGATGAGAAACCTCCGTGTTTCCCCGATCCGTTTCTGAGTTCGGAGCCAACGACGTTTTCACTGTTGATCTTTCCGCGCCGTCAGGGAAACGATGGTCGGGCACATCCAATCGGGGCAGGGCGATTGCTGGGGTTTCTGGGGCGATCTGAGAAGGCACGCGCGGCAACGCTGTTGGCGCCACCGCTCATGTATGCGCTGGCCTTTCTAGCCGTGCCGATCATCGCCGTGATCCTGTTCAGCTTCTGGACACAGGATTTCATGACGCTGGACCGGACCTTCACTCTCGATAACTACCGCGAGATCGCGGAGAAGCCGATCTACACCGTCCTGCTGCAACGCTCGATCTATGTCTCGGCCTGCGTGACGCTGGTGACGGTGATCCTCGCCTATCCGATCGCCTATTTCGTGTCGTTCCATGTGGAGCCGGGGCGCAAGTCGCTCTGGCTGTTCCTGATCACGATCCCGTTCTGGACGAGCTACCTGATCCGCGTGTTCCTGTGGAAGGTGGTCCTCGGATACAATGGCGTCGTGAATTCGGGCCTTCTGGGTCTGGGTCTGATCGATGAGCCGCTGAGTTTCATCCTTTATAACGTGAACGCCGTGATCATCACGCTGGCGCATGCCTTTGCGCCCTTCGCGATCCTGCCGATCTTCGTGGCGCTGGAAAAGATCGACCGCTCACTTCTCGAGGCGAGCCAGGATCTGGGGGAGACCCGGTTCACGACCTTTCTGCGCGTGACGCTACCCCTGTCGATGCCGGGGCTTGTGGCGGCGGTTCTGATCGTCTTCATCCCGACGATCGGGGATTACGTCACGCCCGAGTTGATGGGCGGGGCGGGCGGCAAGCTGATCGCCAACATGATTCAGGTGCAATTCCGCGAATTGAACAATGCGCCCCTTGGCGCGGCCCTCGCCCTGATGGCAATGGTCAGCGTGACGGCGATCAGCCTCGTCTTCATCTTCCTCAATCGCCGCTGGCTCAGGAGGCAGGGATGAAACCGTTGCGTATCTATGCCGTGGCCTACCTGATCTTCCTCTATGCGCCGATCGCGCTGCTGCCGCTCTTCGCCTTCAACGACGGCACGATCATCGCCTTTCCGCTTCAGGGCTTCACCACGAAATGGTTTGCTGAATTGTCCGGCAACAAGGCCTTGTTGTCGGCGGTGGGAAATTCGCTGTTCATCGCGGCGATGACCGCGATCTTTGCGACGCTTCTGGGCATCTGCGCGGCCCGTGCGGGTGCGATGGCCGACTTTCCGGGCAAGCGCGGGATCATTGGCTTTGTGATGCTGCCGCTTGTTCTGCCCGAGATCATCGTGGCGACCTCATTGCTGATCATCATGCGTCAGGTGCTTGGGCTCGATCTGTCGAACTGGACGGTGATTGCGGCGCATGTCCTGATCTGTATGCCGTTTTCGATCGCGATCCTGAACGGCGCGTTCCAGAATCTCGATCCTGCGCTGGAAGAGGCCGCCCTCGATCTGGGCGAGAACCGGTGGTCGGCGTTCCGGCTGGTGATCCTGCCGCTGGTGATGCCGGGGATCATCTCGTCGCTGCTGATCTCGTTCACGATCAGCCTCGATGAATTCATCATTGCCTTCTTCCTGACCGGAACGAACCCGACGATGCCCGTTTATATCTGGGGTCTGCTGCGGTTTCCCGGGCAATTGCCTGTGGTGATGGCGCTTGGGACGATCCTCGTGACCCTGTCGATCCTTCTGCTGGCCCTGGCCGAATATTTCCGACGCCGCGGGCTGGCCCGCGCCGGTGTCACCGATTCCGGAGGTTTCCTGTGAGCACCCTCATTTCCCTCTCGCAGGTCGAGAAATATTACGGCGACTACCACGCCCTGAGGGGGATCGACCTCGAGATACGTTCGGGAGAATTCTTTTCGCTTCTGGGCCCGTCCGGATGTGGCAAGACAACGCTTCTGCGCACGATCGCGGGTTTCGAGGGCGTCTCGGGCGGGGCGATCCGGATCGACGGCAAGGACATGGCGGGCGTGCCGCCGAATCTGCGCCCCACGAATATGGTGTTCCAGTCCTACGCGATCTTCCCGCATCTGAGCGTGGCCGAAAACGTGGCCTTCGGTCTGCGGCGCTCGGGGTTGAGCAAGACGGACAAGGCCCGCGCCGTGACAGAGGCGCTCGAGATGGTGGGCCTTGGCGGTTTCGGCAAACGCGCGGCGCATGCGCTGTCGGGTGGGCAAAGGCAGCGTGTGGCGCTGGCACGGGCCCTGATCCTCAAGCCCAAGGTGCTGCTTCTGGACGAGCCGCTTTCGGCGCTCGACAAGAAGATGCGCGAGCAGATGCAGGTCGAATTGATCAAGCTGCAACGCCAGGTGGGCATCACCTTCATCCTCGTCACCCACGATCAGGAAGAGGCGCTGGTGATGTCGGACCGGATCGCGGTGATGTTCGACGGCGAGATCGGCCAGATGGCCGATCCCGAGACGCTCTATCGTAGGCCCGCCTCCCGGCGGGTGGCGGAATTCATCGGTCAGATGAACTTCCTGCAGGCCCGGATCGTCGATGACGCAGGTGCGTCCCTGATGCTGGAGGTGGCCGGGCTGGGCCGCACGCGGGTCGAGGCGAGCCAGGCCACGGCTGATGCCCGCACGGGCGCCTGCGTCGTGGGCCTGCGCCCCGAGACGCTGGGCATTCTCTTCGAGGGAGAGGCCCCGCGGCTCGGGCAGGAGGTCATCGACGCCGTGGTCGACGAGGTCGTCTATTATGGCGATATGACCTATTACCATGTGCATATCCCCGGCGTGGCCGAGCCCCTGAAGCTGTCGATGAAGAACATCACCGGGCGTCCTGTTCTGGACATCGGGACGTCAACGCGGGTCGCCTGGGATCCGCGCGCACTGGTTCTTCTGGGCGGCTAACCCAAATTTATCCAAATTTGGGGACACCAAAATTGGAGAATTTTGGTGCGCGCCTAGCTGTCGGGGCGGATCAGCCCCAGCCCGCGCAGGTAGATGCCGATCCCGCTTTCCAGAAGGTCCTCGGGGGCAAAGGGGCTTTGCGTCCCCGGCGAGCCTCGGGCAAAGAGTTCGACCACACCATGGCTCAGCGCCCAGATATGGGCCGAGAACATCTGCGGGGGCGGACGCCGGTCTTCGGGGATGTGCTGGCTCAACTCTTCGGCGGCCAGTTCGAAGACACCCATGGCAGCGCGCGCGGCGGCATGCAACTCAGGTGTGCGCTGGATCGAGATGCCGCTTTCGAACATCGCGACATAGTGGCCCGGATGTCGCCGGGCAAAGGCAAGGTAGGCCCGGCCGACCGCCTCAAAGGCCGCGAGGGCCGAGGGCTGTCCCTTGTCATAGGCGTATTCCATCAGTTCGCCGAAGATCTCGTAGCCCTGAAGGGCCGCCTCGGCGATCAGGTCGTCACGTCCCTCGAAATGGCGATAGACCGCCGCAGGCGTCACACCCGCTTCGCGCGCGGCCTCTGACAGGGTGAATCCGGTCGGCCCCTTCTCCTCGATCAGGGAGAGGCAGGCATCGACCAGCGCCTGACGCAGGTTGCCGTGGTGATAGCCGCGCTTGGCCAAAGGTCAGTCCCTCGTCCAGAGCGATTGCCAGTCGTCGACGCTGCTTACGATCCGGGGATCGCGATCGGGAATCGAACCGCCTGACTTGCCGGCATAGGGCAGGGCGTCGAGGACCTCACGGATCGCACCGACCCGGGCGCGGCGCTTGTCATCGCCCTTGATCACCGTCCAGGGTGAGAAGGCTGTGTCGGTCCGGGTCAGCGTCTCGTGGATCGCGTCAGAATAGGCATCCCAGCGGTTCAACCCCTCGACGTCGATCCAGCTCAGCTTCCATTGCTTGAGCGGATCACTCTCCCGCTTCAGGAACCGTTCCAACTGGGTTGCCTGACCGACGTTGAGCCAGAACTTGAACAGGTGGATCCCATCGTCAACCAGCTGTTTCTCAAAAGGGTTGACCTGTTCGAACCAGCGCGCGCGCTGTTCGGGTGTGCAGAAGTCGAAGACATGTTCGACAACCCCGCGGTTATACCACGACCGGTCGAAGATGACGATTTCGCCCGCGGTCGGCAGATGCTGGGCATAGCGCTGGAAATACCACTGGCCCTGTTCTCGCTCGGTGGGTTTCGACAGGGCCACGACGCGCGCGTAGCGCGGATTAAGATTGGCACGCAACCGTTTGATCGTGCCACCTTTTCCAGCTGCATCCCGCCCTTCAAAGACGATCGCGACCCGCGCGCCCGTGTCGCGGACCCAGGCCAACAGCTTGACCAGTTCGATCTGCAGATCATCAAGCGTCTTCTCGTATTTCTTCTTGTCCCAGCGTTCCGGGTAAGGAAACCGCGGATTGGTGACATCGTCTTTTTCGGCGCCGTCGATCACCGCCTTGAGATGGGCCTGTTCGGGGGCGTTGTAGAAGGCGCTGATCGCGCCGTCGAATGGCAGGGACATGGGCTCGCACTCCTCAACTTGTTGATAATATGGAGACGCGCAGCCCCTAGCGCAATCCGGCGCGCATGGCGGCCCGGTCGATGGCGGCGACGAGGGCATCCGTGTCCGCATGGTGCGGCATGTGACCCACGCCGGGCAGGACAGTCAGGTTCGCGCCGGGGATCAGATCGGACAGGGGGCCCGAGTGGATGGTCAGGGGCACGGTCACATCGGCGTCACCGTGCAGGATCTCGACGGGAAGATCGAGATCGCCATAGGCCGGCGTCAGTTCCACGATCTGGGGACGCAAGGAATTGACCTGCCGCGCATTCGAGCGCAGCGATCTTGGCCGGACCACAAGCTCGGCGCCCGCGTTGGCCGCATAGCCTTCGGGCACGGGATCGGGGGTAAAGACAGCCTCGACCGCCGTTTCGATCCGGCTCTCGGGGGCCCAGGCCGCGATCAGGGGTGGCACGATGATCCCGCCGAGGAAGGACCCGTTGATCCGGTAATAGGAGGACAACTCGCCGGGCCACGGCAGGCTTGGCCCCGCAACATCGACGAGGGCGGCGATGTCATCGGGAAAGGTCACGGCCCAGGCAAGCGCGACGGAGGCACCGAAGGAATGGCCTGCAACAACGGGCCTTTCCGCGCCGAGGGCCAACGCGGCCCCACGCAGAAGCGTGGCCTGTTCGACAATCGTGGCGGCCGATGTGCTGAAGGCGCGGCCATGGGCCGGGGCGATCTGTTCGGTATGGCCGAGGCCCGGCCGGTCGAAGACGATGACCCGGTAGGATTGCGCCAGCCGCTGCGCGATGCCTTGGGTGAAGTCGCGGGTGGAGCCGCCCGCGCCATGGATCAGCACCAGATCAGGCCCCGATCCCATGACGACCGCATGGACCCGGGTTCCATCCACCTCGACGAACTGGCCTTCGGCCGGAAAGCGCGCCTCGAATATCGATGATCTGGCCTGTGCGCGCCAGGCCGTGATCAGGATCAGCGTGCCGATCAGGCCGGCCAGAACAATAAGGAACACTCTAAGCGCCAATGGCATTCATGTCGTAAGGGGTGGATTGATAGATCTCGTTGATCCAGTTGCCGTAGAGCAGATGGGCATGGCTGCGCCACCGGTTGGGCGGTCTCTGCGTGGGATCGTCGCCGGGGAAATAGTTCACCGGAACACTGATCTCGGCGCCTTCGACCTGAACCGATTTCAGGTCGCGCTGGTATTCCTCGTTGAGGGTGCCGCTGTCATATTCGAAATGGTTGAAGACATAGAGCGCACGATGCTCCGGGTCTTCGACAAGGGCGGGACCGACCTCGTCGGAATGCAGCAGGATCGGCAGGCCGGCGGCCTCGATCTCGTCGCGGCGCATTTCTGTCCAGCGGCTGACCGGCATGACCAGATCGTCGGAAAAGCCTCTCAGATAAGGGCTTTCCTGCGCAAGGTTCATGTGCCGGAAGCAGCCGAACAGCTTTGCGTCCAGCATGTGCTTTTTCACGCCGTGGAAATGATGGATCATGGCCATCCCGCCCCAGCAGACGCCGAAGGTCGACTGGACGTGGCTTTGGGTCCAGTCGAAGACGCGGGTCAGCTCGTCCCAATAGGTCACGTCTTCGAAAGGCAGATGCTCGATCGGAGCGCCGGTGATGATAAGGCCGTCGAATTTCTCACCGGTGGCCTCGACCTCCTCGAAGGGGCGGTAGAAGCTTTCCATATGTTGGGCGGCGGTGTTCTTGGTCTCGTGATCGGTCATCCGGATCAGCGAAAACTCGATCTGCAACGGCGTCGCGCCGATTAGCCGGGCGAATTGCGTCTCGGTCTGGATTTTCTTGGGCATCAGGTTGAGGAGCCCGATCCGAAGGGGGCGGATATCCTGCCGCGCGGCCTGATCCTCGCTCATCACCATGACGCCCTCGCGAGTGAGGACATCATAGGCGGGCAGGGTGGCAGGCAGCTTGATCGGCATCTTTCAACTTTCCGGCTGGAAGCGATCAGATAGGCGCATCGCGGTTCGATCTCAAGTCATTGAAATCCGTCTGTCCCGCGCGGCCAGCACATCGGCCACCATGTCGATGACATCGGCCTCGCTGCGGACATCGGCCACGGCCTCGGCCTTGACGGTCAGGCCCCAGCGGTCGGCCATGGCGCGGTAGCGGGGCTGGCGATGGGCCAGCGCCTGCGCATAGGTCCAGCGGATGAAGGCATCGGGATCGACCTGATCGCCGGTGCAGCCTTCCCGGTCGAGGTAATCCGACCAGACCCGTCCAAGGAATTCGGGCTGATAGCTCATCGGTTTGGGCGCCTTGTCGAAGCGGCGGATCAGCTCGGCCGTGTGGGCATCGGACCCTTCGATCCACAGGATCAGCGTGCGCGCGCACAGATGCGACATGATCGGATCGGCGGGATCGTCGGGATTGACCCATTCGCAGATCGATCCTCCAGTGTCGCAAATGAAATGCGGATAATCGTAAAGCCATTCGGCCCGTTCGATGAAATGGCCGGTATCCAGAAGGGCGGCCTCTTCGGCGCGGCGGAACAGCATCTGCCTGTCGCGATACTCTTCGATCGGAAGGCCGCCTTTCGACGGATCGCCGGGCTTGCCCAGATATGTCGATACCGGGGTGAGGTTATCGAAGGTGATGTTCGATCCGATGTAGATCGAATCCGTCAGAAGCAGGTCGCGCAGGAACGGCACCTGCATCGCATGATGCTTGGCGTTGTCGGTGATCGCCTCGCCCAGATAGCGGGTGCCGATCCGGTAATCGATCGAGTAATGGAACCAGCCGCCTGCATCGCGCAGCAAAGCGGACAGATGGGTCTTGCCCAGACCGGACATGCCCATGACCAGAAGGCGTTTCTTTGGCGCATCGCGCCAGTGCTGTGCGCTGGAGTAGATCATGCCGCCTTTGCTAGCCGCCCTCTGCAGCGGGGGCCAGCCGTTTCTTGCGCGTGATGCCCCGCGCTGTCGCGGGGCATCGTCGCATATCTTGCATCAGAAGCTGTAGCCGACCTGAACGCCGGCAGCGATCGCGCTGTTGTCGGCAAAATCGGCTCGCGCCGTGTCGGAGGTTTCGGGCTGCGCCTCGCCAAAGACGGTGTAGCGGATGCCGCCCCCGATCGAGAGAGCCTCGGTCAGCTGGTATTCCGCGCCGATCCCGACCGACACGTTTCCGTTCGTCGGCGACAGCGGCGAGACAAGCGGATCGCCCGCGCCCTCGTAGCCGATGCTGAAGGAGGCGGACAGGTCGTCGGTAAAGCGGCGTCCGACGCCGAGCGAAAACGCCGTGCCGTCATCGATATCGGTCAGGCTTGTACCGATATTGCCCGCAAAGAAATCCGGTGCGACGATGGTCTTGGAATAGCGCGCATGCCGGATCTGACCGAAAAGGAGCGTGTCGGGCGCAATGCCGGTCTGAAAGTCGATATTCACCGCATCGGGTGTTTCCACTTCGGTCGGGCTTCCCGGATTCACGACGGCGCCATTGAATGTCTCGACCGAGTTGAATTCATGGGTGATCGAACTGAAATAGGTCACTGCGAGGCGCAATGCGATATCCGGCCTTTCATAGGCCGCGCCCACGAGATAGCCGACACCCGTGCTTGTTTCGAGCGCCACATCGTAGGTGATTCCGCCATAAGCCAATCCGGACAGAGTGATGTCGCCGGATAGCTGTTCGCCCCTGACACCGGCATGGATCGAGAAGTTGTCGCTGAATTCATATCGGCCGATCGCGGTGAGCGCGTAGCTGTCGAGCCGCGCCTCCGTTCCGCCCAGCATCGTTGCCGCGGGATCGCCGGGATAGAGAACATCCACGCCGAAAGGCTGATCGAAAATCAGGGCTGCCGAAATCTGAGGCGTCATCTGAATTTTCAGACTTGCGCCAAGTTGACTGAAGCCGTCGGCCACACCGTCATAGGCCGCGCCGCCGAATGCCGGCAAGTCCGCGCCGGTGATATTGGGCGTTACATAACCGAAACTCAGCTCGACCGCATTTCCATCCGAGAATATCGCACCGATATTCTGGTTGGACCGATCAAGGCCGACGGCCCCTGCCTGGCCTGCCATTGCAAGCAAAGCTGCCCCCGAAACTGCAAGAATTCGCATGGATCCTCCCTGACCCGTGAGTGTTGGTGGGCAAACGTATGAGGGATTTGCGCCCGGGGTCAATTCGAACCCGGCGTCACATCGGAATTGAACACAGCATCATTTGACGATCCCGCCGGGAACGGGCAATTGCCCGCGTGTGATATTGATGTAATTGCCCAAGAAGATCAGGGCCGCTCCGACGAAAATAACCAGTTCCAGCGGTTCATCATAAAGCAGCATCCCGACGATCGCGACGACAGGCAGGCGGGCGAAATCAAGCGGCATGACGATACTGGCCGGCGCGATCGACAAGGCGTTTGTCAGGCAGAAATGCGCCAGAAGCCCCGCACAGGCGATCAGCAGCAGCCAGGGCGCCGTGGCCGCACTCGGTGCGGCGATGTCGCCGTCGAACCCCGCGAAGACGAGCCCGAGGATCGCCTGTAGCACGGTCAGCCAGAACATGATCGTGTAGATCGTCTCGGTCTTGGTCAGCGAGCGCGTGCAGACGGCCGTCGTCGCGAAGGCCACCGCCGCGATCGCCGCGGCGAAGACCCCGGCATTGGCCCCCCCGACTTCGGGGCGGGCCACCAGCAGGATCCCCAGAAAGCCCAGTCCCGCCGCGATGATCCCATAGCGCGTGATGCGTTCGCCCAAAAACAGCGCCGACAGGAAGATCGCCCAGATCGGTGTCGTGAATTCCAGCGCAAATACCTGCGCCAACGGGATCACCGTGATGGCGAAGAACCACAGGTTCTGGCCGGCGAAATGGGCGAGATTGCGAAAGACATGAAGACGCAGCCTCTGGGTGCGGGCTTCGGCAAGGCGGCCGGTCGCGGCGCCGATGATGATGACGATCACCATCCCCACGAGAGACCGGTAGAGCATGATCTCGAACGTATCCAGCTCGAAGCTGACCTCCCGGCCGGCAACAGCCATGGACGTGAACGAGGCGATGGCCCCGGTCATCCAGAATGCCGCGCGGATCGCTGGATTGGTCATGGCGTGAGATGTTCACAGGGCTGCGGAGGCGTCAAGCCTTCGCAACCGGGAACAAATGGGTCTATGCTGCGCGCATGGATAAGTTCATCCCGACCATTGCCGGACTTGCCCTTCTGTGCGCGGGCCCCGCCGCGGCACAATCCGTGCTCGACAGGCTGACAGTCTCGACAGAGGCGTCGTTTCCCAGGGTGCCTGTTGTCCGGATCATGGACGATGTTTCCGATGTCTGCGGCGGCGGCGTGACGGCCAATGCGGTGTACTGCACGAGCGATAACACCATCTACCTCGCGCCCGAGGGCAAGGACGGTCGCGACGTTTACGCGCTGGCGCATCTCTATGGCCACGGGCTTCAGGTGCGCTACGGGATCGCCGATCTGGCGCTGAACGCGATCCTCGCGAACCGGGAACGCGAGGCGGAGTTGCGCGGAATGGTGACGCGTCAGGTCGAGTGCCTTGCGGGGTTCCTCGTGGCCCGGGCCGGGATCGAACCGCCGCGCATCGCGGATCTGTTCGAGGCCGAACCGATGACCGGCGCCCATTGGGGTCGCAGGCCTGTCAGGGCGGGGCCGGAGGTGTCCATCGGGCTTGCGGCGCGGGCCACCTGGTTCGCGCATGGAGCCGCGGCCACAACGGCTTTGGACTGCACGGTCGAGGAGGTTCCGGCCGACCTGATTGCCGCCGCGGACCGCGGCTGATCAGGGGCCGCACCAAAATTGGCCAATTTTGGTCCCCCGAATTTCCCGAAATTCAGACCCGTTGCAGCCCTATTCCCATTCGATCGTGCCGGGGGGCTTTGAGGTGATGTCATAGGTCACGCGGTTGATGCCCTTGACCTCGTTGATGATGCGGGTCGCGGTTTCACCGAGGAAATCATGGCTGAACGGATAATAATCCGCCGTCATCCCGTCGACTGACGTGACGGCGCGCAACGCGCAGGCGTAATCATAGGTCCGCCCGTCGCCCATCACGCCGACTGTCCTGACCGGCAGGATCGCGCAGAAGGCCTGCCAGATCTCGTCATAGAGGCCGTGTTTGCGGATCTGGTCAATATAGACCGCGTCGGCCTTGCGCAGGATCTCGAGCTTTTCGCGGGTGATCTCTCCGGGGCAGCGAATGGCGAGCCCCGGCCCGGGGAAAGGATGACGCCCGATGAAATGATCGGGCAGGCCCAGTTCGCGACCCAGTGCGCGGACCTCGTCCTTGAACAGCTCGCGCAGGGGCTCGACCAGTTTCAGGCCCATCTTTTCGGGCAGGCCGCCCACGTTGTGGTGGCTCTTGATCGTGACCGACGGGCCGCCCGAGAAGCTGACCGATTCGATCACATCCGGGTAGAGCGTGCCCTGGGCCAGGAATTCCGCCCCCTCGATGTCATTGGCGTATTTCTGGAACACGTCGATGAACAGCCGGCCGATGATCTTGCGCTTGGTTTCGGGATCGCTTTGCCCGTCCAACTCGCCCAGGAACAGGTCCTGTTCCTGGGCATGGATTACATGAAGGTTCATGTGATCGCGGAACATGCCGACGACCTCTTCGGCCTCGTTCAGCCGCAACAGGCCGTGATCGACAAAGACGCAGGTCAACTGATCGCCCACCGCCTCGTGGATGAGGGCTGCTGCGACCGAACTGTCGACCCCGCCCGACAGCCCGCAGATCACCTTGGCGTCACCCACCTGTTCGCGGATGCGCGCGATCGCCTCTTCGCGGTAGGCGCCCATCGTCCAGTCGCCCTTGAAGCCCGCAAGTTCCACGAAGTTGCGATAAAGTGTCTGTCCGTTGGGAGTGTGGTGGACCTCGGGATGAAACTGCACCGCATAGAACCGGCGCTCGGGATCGGCGGTGATCGCGAAGGGCGCCCCGGGCGAGGTGCCCAGCACGCCGAAGCCGGGTGCGATCTCGGCGACGTGGTCGCCGTGACTCATCCAGACCTGTTCGCGATCTGACTGGAACCAGCCCTTGAGGATCGGATCACTGGCCTCTGTCGGGGCGACGAAGGCGCGGCCGAATTCGGCCGTGGCATGTTCGCCCGCCTCAACCCGGCCGCCCAGGTCCTGCATCATGACCTGCTGGCCATAGCAGATCCCGAGGATCGGCACGCCCAGATCATAGGCGGCCTGCGGCGGACGGGGCGAGCCGTCGCGCATCACCGAATCCGGGCCACCCGAGAAGATGATCGCCTTGGGCGCAAACTCCGCGAGGAACGCGGCATCGACCTTCTGGAAGGGGTGGATTTCGCAATAGACGTTCAGCTCGCGCAGGCGCCGCGCGATAAGCTGCGTCACCTGGCTGCCGAAATCGATGATGAGGAGGCGGTCATGGGCTGTGCTGGTCATGGTCAGGCTCTACTGCCTTGCCGCGAAGGCGGCAAGCCTTCCCGTATGGCGATCCCGTGCACCGCAGAAAGCCCCGGGGCGCTTTTTCGGTGCACGGGATCTCCCCGGTGCCGGATGGCCTGTCCGGCCGGGTAATCAGATTGCCCGGGGCCCGCGGGCGAGGAGAGCGGAGAATCCGGTGCGGCGCGGGGCGGGCTTGGCCGGGGCGGGCGTCGTCACGGCCGCCGCCATGTCATGGGCGGCCTTGCTGCGAAGCATCCGGCCCTGGGCCATGTGATAGGTGGTGTCGATCGACCCATCGGGGCGGCGGCGGATTTGGGGGGCGGTGTGGTTGGTCATCGTTTCGGCCTTTCCATCTGAACTGTCCCTCTTGTGACACGGGGCAGGTCCCCCCGCTTGAAGAGCGCCTGAAGAAAGCCTTTCGGTTTCCTTGTGATTGTCTTGAGATGCGATTGAGACTTGCCCCGGACACATCGGGATGCCGTTATGAGGCCATGGAAATCAGCTTTCGCGATTGCCGGATCGATCTTCTGAGCCGACAGCTCTGGCGGGGGAACGAAGAGGTGCATGTGGAGCCGCAGGTCTTTGACCTGATCGTCTTGCTGACCCGGCATCCGAAGGAGGTCCTGTCCCGCGATACCCTGATCGCCGAGATCTGGAATGGCGTCATCGTGTCGGATGCCACGATTTCCGCCCGGATCAGCGCGGCGCGCGCCGCACTTGGCGATTCGGGCCAGCGGCAGGAGGTGATCCGGACCGTACCCCGGCGCGGGATCATGTTCGTGGCCGATCTGGCAGGGGGGCCGGCGACGCCCCCGGCGCGTCGGGACAAAGGTCCGCCCGCTGTGCATTATGCCTCCTCGGCGGATGGCTCGGCCATCGCCTGGAGCGTGTCCGGCGCGGGACGCCCCCTTGTCCGGATCGGGCATTGGCTGTCGCACCTCGAACTCGACTGGAAGGGCCCGATCTGGGGCGAACTGATCGACAGGCTCGGGGCCGAGAACCGCGTGATCCGGTTCGATCTGCGTGGAACCGGTCTGTCTGCGCGGGATGCGCCGCTGACCGGGATCGACGATTTCGTGGCCGATCTTCTGGCGGTGATCGATGCCGCCGGTGAAGATCGCGTCTCGCTTTATGCGCCGTCGCAGGCGGGGCCTGTCGCCATAGCCTTTGCCGCGCGCTATCCCGAGAAGGTCGATCGGATCGCGATCCTTGGCGGCTATACCGAGGGGCGCATCCATCGGGCCGCCCGAACCGACACCGTCACCGAAGAGACGATGCTCGACATGATCCGGGCCGGCTGGGGCCGCCGGGAAAGCGCGTTCATGTCGGCGTTTTCAACGCTGTTCGTGCCCGACGCCACACCCGAGCAGCGCGATGCGCTCGTCGAGATGCAGCTGGCCACCGCCGATCCCGAAACCGCCGTCACCCTGCGGCAGGCCATTGACCGGTTCCTCGTGACGGATCTGCTGGAGAAGGTGCAGGCACCGACACTGGTCTTTCATGCCGAGAATGATGCGATCCACCCGATGAGCCAGGGCCAAAAGATCGCGGCGGGGATTGCCGGCGCCGAATTCATCCGTCTGCCGGGACGCAACCACGTGTTGCTCCCACAGGAGCCGGGATTCGCGCAGATGATGGATCGGCTGAACCCGTTTCTGCGTAGCTAGGTTCGTCGCGATCCGGGGCGCCGCTGCCCTGTTTGTGCCGCCATGAAATGCACGGATGTCGCTTTCGCGCCGCAAAGGACGCAATCCGCGAATTTGTCCGGCGCCCAAGTCGGTATCACTCGCTCAACTGGGCGGGTCTGACCGCTCGATAACCTATCGAGGATTCTCCATGGAGGATGGCACCATGAGCGCACGTCCAGCACGCAGGGGCAGGGGGGGCGGCGGTGCCGCGCGTCGGGCCGAGCGCACCGCGATCTCCGTCGAGACGGCGAAATACATCGAACGCAACATCCCGAATTTCGAGGTCCTCACCGAAGAGGCGCTCGAGATCATCGAGCACAACGCCGAGACCGTGCTCGAGGAAATCGGCGTCAACTTCGTCGACAACCCGGCCGCCCTCGATCGCTGGCGCGCGGCAGGCGCCGATGTCACGGGCGAGCGGGTCCGCATCCCGCGCGGTCTGGCGCGTCAGCTTTGTTCCACGGCACCGTCGCGGTTCGTCCAGCATGCCCGCAATCCCGAAAGATCGGTTGAGATCGGAGGCAAGTCACTTGTTCTGGCCCCGGTCTATGGCCCGCCCTTCGTCAGTGACATGGAAGGCGGGCGCCGCTATGCGACGATCGAGGATTTCCGCAACTTCGTGAAGCTGGGCTACATGTCCAAATGGCTCCACCATTCGGGCGGCACCGTATGCGAGCCGACGGATGTGGCGGTTAACAAGCGCCACCTCGATATGCTGCACGCCCACATGACGCTGTCGGACAAGCCCTTCATGGGGTCGGTGACCGAACCCAGCCGGGCTCAGGATTCGGTCGATATGGCGGGGCTCCTCTTCGGCGAGGAGTTCGTGCAGCAGAACACGGTGATGACCTCGCTGATCAACATCAACTCGCCGCTCACCTTTGACGGCATCATGATGGGGGCGCTCGAGGTCTATGCGCGGAACAATCAGGCCGCGATCATCTCTCCCTTTATCGTGGGCGGTGCGATGGCGCCCGTCTCGGTCGCGGGCACCTTGACGCAGGTTCTGGCCGAGACGCTGGCGGGCATCGCCTACAGCCAACTCGTGCGCGCTGGCGCACCGGTGATCATGGGCGCCTTCGTCACGTCGATCGACATGAATTCAGGCGCGCCGACCTTTGGCACGCCGGAGGCCGCGCATATCACCTATGGCGCGGGTCAGCTCGCACGGCGGTTGGGACTACCCTACCGGTCTGCAGGGGCGTTCTGCGGATCGAAACTGCCGGATGCCCAAGCAGCCTACGAAACCGCCAACAGCCTGAACATGGGGCTTTTGTCCGGGGTGAACTTTATGCTCCACGCCTGCGGCTGGCTCGAGGGCGGTCTGGTCGCGAGTTTCGAGAAATTCGTCATGGATGCCGATCAGCTTGGCGCCTTGCACCATCTGGCCCGCGGCGTCGCGCATGATGAAAATGCGCAGGCCATGGATGCGATCCGCGAGGTCGGCCCGGGCGGGCACTACCTTGGCTGCGCCCATACTCAGGCCAATTTCAAATCCGCCTTCTGGAGGTCGGAGGTCTTCGACTACAAGCCTTTCGAGACATGGTCGGAAGAGGGCGCGCAGGACACGATGGCCCTTGCCGCAACCCGGGTGCGCAAGCTGCTGGCGACCTACCAGCAGCCTGCCCTCGACCCCGGGATTGCCGAGGCGCTCGACCATTTCGTGGCCGAACGCAAGGCGGCCGTGCCCGACAGTTTCATCTGATCGGATCACCCCATCGCGGACGGGCCCGCGGGGCGCATGTGGCGCAATGCGCGGGCCTCTCCCATCAGAGCGATCAGGACATCGACGTGGCGTGAGACCGCGTAGTCCGGCGACTTGCTGCGCCGGGCCGTGTCCAGTTCGGCCTCGAGTTCCAGCAACAACATGATCGCCTCGCCGGTGCCGGGAGCGAACGGCCGGTCGAGGAGCCGGGGCAACCGTTGCGCCCGGTCGTAGTCGTCAACGCCAAAGCGGGCGGCCCGAACCAGAAGCCGTGGCCGTTCAAGCTGCGCGATCATCGAAAGAATGTCCTGCATTGTCTGCGTTTCCCTTGCCAGGTTCGAAAAGTGTCAGACAAGGATTGCACAACCTAAACATGTGTTGCGCGAGGTGGGTATCCTAAGTGCGCTGTGGTCAGTGCCGTTTATCCCTTTGATCCAATATTAGAACGGAGCACTGATTGTTAACAAATGTGTAATTTATACAATTTTAAGATGTATCCGCTGCCAGCGGATCGGCCTTCGCCATTCGTTCACCATGACACTGGAAACGGAACTCATGAACCCACGGTCACTCAGCAAGACGCCGTCTCACAGCCTTCCCGATTGGGTGCCTGCGCCGGCGGTCCACTACCTCGTTCACACCGAAAGCGGAACATCGATCCGGGAAATCGCCCGTCAGGCGGATGTTCATGCCTCGACGATCCTGCGCCAGATCCGGCGCTTTGAATCGCGCCGCGACGATCCTCTGGTCGACGGCGCCTTGCGCAGATTGTCGCATTGTGTGGCCGCAGGGCCTGGGAAGGGAACCCGGCTGACGGCGCATGGCATGGGCCCGCTGGATCGCACGTCGGGCGATGGCGAGGGGCAGGACATCATGCACGAACTGCGTCGCGTTCTTCGCAGGATGACGGAATCCGGGGCGATCCTGGCCGTTGCCCGCGACATGGAGACCGCCGTCGTCCTGCGGGAGGGCGCCGACGGAGAGACCCAGCGCACCGCAACCGTGCCGCGCAACATCGCGCAGGCTCTGGCTCTCAAGGAATGGATCGAAAGCCGCGCCCCCGAAAAGCGCGTGGCCCGCTACCGGATCACCGCGGCCGGCCGCACCGCCCTCAAGGACATGATCCTTGCGGGCGATGACAGGGCGGCGCCTCCGGCGGGCTTTGCCGAAAGGGCCGCGCATTTCGATCCCGCCGCTTCCGATCCGCTGTTGCACCACATGCGCAACAGCCTGACCGAAAGCCCGCTTGTGGGCCTGTCCCGGCGGCGCGACCGGGCGGGAAAGCCGTTCCTGTCGCGGGCTCATGTCGCGGCGGGGGAACGGCTGCGCGAGGATTTCGAGCTGTCCGCTCTGCTGCCCGGCGGGGCAATCGACTGGCTGGCCTTCCTCGAGGGCGGCGATGCGGAGCGGCCCGATCGGCCCGCCGAGGCGTCCCCCGTGACCTTGCAGGCGCAGGACCGTGTCGCCGCCGCGTTGCGCAGTCTGGGATGTGGTCTGGGCGAGGTGGCCTTGCGGGTCTGCTGTCATCTCGAGGGGATGGAAACCCTTGAAAAGCGCATGGATTGGTCGGCGCGGTCGGGCAAGATCGTCCTGAGGATCGCGCTGACGCAACTGATGCGCCACTACGAGGAGGCCGAGGGGCCACACGGGCCGATGATCGGCTGACCGAGCCATGCGCAAATCGGGGCCCGGGCTTGCACGGGTGTGATTGGGCTTTCGCCGGGAATGGTCTATGATCAATGGCGAAGTGAATGCCCATCGCAGGAGAGCGAGTTGCGCGACCTCAAGATTCCGGCCCAGCGTCACCCCGAAAAGGCGCATCGGCCTGACAACGATCAACCCCGCAAGCCCGACTGGATTAGGGTCAAGGCCCCGACGTCCGAAGGCTACAAGCAGACCCGCGACATCATGCGGGCGCACAAGCTGGTCACCGTCTGTGAAGAGGCGGGCTGCCCCAACGTGGGCGAATGCTGGAGCCAGGGCCACGCCACGATGATGATCATGGGCGAGGTCTGCACCCGGGCCTGCACCTTCTGCAACATTGCGACGGGCAAGCCGCCCGAGGCGCTCGACGTGTTCGAGCCGGGCCGGGTGGCCGATGCGGTCAAGAAGCTGGGTCTGAACCACGTGGTGATCACCTCGGTCGATCGCGATGACATCGAGGATGGCGGGGCGGAGCATTTTGCCCAGACGATTCGGGCCATCCGGCGGCAGGCGCCCGAGACGACGATCGAAATCCTGACGCCCGATTTCCTGCGCTGCGATCCGTCGGTCCTTGAGGTTGTTGTCGCGGCAAAGCCGGATGTCTTCAACCACAACCTAGAAACTGTGCCGGGGCTCTACCCGGAGGTGCGCCCGGGTGCGCGGTATTTCCATTCACTGCGTTTGCTGCAGCGGGTCAAGGAACTCGACCCGAGCCTGTTCACCAAGTCGGGGATCATGGTGGGCCTTGGTGAGGACAAGCAATCCGTCCTTCAGGTCATGGATGACATGCGCGCCGCCGACGTGGATTTCGTGACCATCGGCCAGTATCTGCAGCCCACTCCGAAGCATCACCGGGTTGATCGCTTCGTGACGCCCGAGGAATTTGCCGCCTATGAAAAGGCCGCCTGGGGGAAGGGATTTCTCATGGTCTCGGCCACGCCCCTGACACGCTCGAGCTATCACGCAGGCGAGGATTTCGAACGCCTGCGCAATGCCCGCAACGCGGCGCTCGAAGCCAATCCGGCCTGACATCGGCGGGGCAGCGGCCCGTCTGGCGACGGGCGGTCGCCTCAGGCCGCTACGTCGATCAATCGGTCGAGATCGAGGTGATCGAGCGGCAGGGGCCGGCCAAACAGCCAGCCCTGGGCAAGATTGATCCCGAGCGATTTCACGGTGGCAGCCTCGGCCTCGGTCTCGACGCCTTCGGCAAGAACAAGGGCACCGGTCTCTCCGGCGAAATGCTTCAGCGCCGCCATGATCGCGCGGTGCGTAGCGATCGTGTCGATGCCCTTGGTGATGGAACGGTCGAGTTTCAGAAGATCGGGTGCCACGGAGGCAATGCGCTGCAGTCCGGAATAGCCGGCGCCCACATCGTCGATCGCAACGCGCAGGCCATGCAGACGACAGGCCGACAGGCGACGGAAGAAGACCTCCTGTCCCGGCGCGTCGTGATGTTCGGTAATCTCCAGCACCATTCGGTGAAGCGGCTGGCCCTCGAGCAACCGATCGAACCTGCGGTCACAGACCAGCGCGGGCGAGGCGTTGAGCGACAGGTAGATATCCTCGGGCAAGGTCTCGAACGCCCGCAGGGCAAGGCGGAATGTCGCCTCTTCAAGATCGAGCTCTAGCCCGGCGACACCGGCCTCGTGGAACCACTTGTCCGGGCTGCGATACGGGTCCGAGCAGAAACGGGTCAGCGCCTCGACCCCGGTCACCCGTCCGGTGCTCAGGCTGTAGAGCGGCTGATAGACCGTGCTGAAGGCGCCCGAATCGAGGATCCGGCGGACCCGTTCGACCGAACTCTGCAGATCGGCTTCCCGTGCCTCGATCAGGCGCACCTGCCGGGCGGCCAGGTTGGCGAAGGTCTGCATCACGGCCAGATCGCGGCCGTTGAGCGACCTGTTCGGCTCTGGCGAGAGGCAGCAGAACATCCCATAGGGAGACCCGTCAGACCGATAGATCGGCAGGCTGACATGGCTGCGGATCGGGACGGATTCGGTGACGTCGAGCGTGCTGCAGAACGGCACGTCGCGGGTATCGGGGATCAGGTTGGGCAAGGTCCCGTCAAGAACCCGGGAGCAATAGACCTGCGACAGGGGCCATTGATCGCCCGGCTTGATCAGGTGTTCGAGCCCCGGCGCCGAAACCGACCGGAACACGATCTGATCATCCGTGAATTCGGAGAGATACCCGATCGGCATATTCAGATGGAGACGAACCGCTGTCAGCGCCTCCTCGATCAGGTCTGCGGGCGAGGCGTCGGCATTCGCACTCAGGGCCGCAAACGGTAGTGGAACAGGCTTTTCAACTTGTGCATCGGAAACCAACATGACGCTCTCCCAAAAAACTGGGACAGTCTTCTCACAGAGGTCTTAACGCTTTGTATTCGGGCGTGGGCCCCGGACCCGGGGCCGGCCGTCTACCCCCCGGAGCGCGGCAGGGCGAGCAGGTAGGCCGCGATCGCATCGCGATCCTCGGACGAAAGGCGCGACGTGTTTTCGATCACCTCGACCATGTCGCCACCTGCGGTGTCGAAGCTCGGGGTGAAGCCGGTCGACAGGTATTGTGCGATGTCGAATGCCGTCCAGCCCAGCGCATCGGGCGTGATCGCGGGCACACGACCGTCGCCCGCGGGTTCCGGCGCACCGGCAAGCCATGCATCGTAATCGGCCATGCCAAGTCCGTTTCGCGGCGTGTGGCATTCCGCGCAATGGCCCAGTCCTTCGACAAGATGGCGTCCGCGCGCCACCTCGGGCGACACATCGCCCGCGAGAACCATCTCGGGGCCGCCGGCCATCAGTTTCCACAAGCCCAGCGTTCTGCGGATGTTGAACGGAAAGCCGATCTCGTGATCAAGGCTCGGGGTCGGATCGGCGGGCATCGTACGCAGATGGGCCGCCAGATCGACGATATCCTGCGCCGATGCCCGGAAATAGGAGGTATAGGGAAAGGCGGGATAGTAATGCGCCCCGTCGGGCGAAACGCCGCGCAAGACCGCGTTCGCGATATCCATGTCAGACCAGGCGCCGATCCCGGCGTCGGGGTGGCTCGAGATATTGGGCGCGATGAATGTGCCGAACTGGCTTTCGAAACGCCGCCCTCCCGACATCACGGGCGCCGCGACGGCCGCATCGGCCTCGGGGGCGACATGGCACGAGGCGCAGCCCGCCGCGATGAACACCCGTTCACCATTGGCCGCGTCGGCCACGAGGCCGTCGAGCGCATCCTCGGGCAGGGGGTCGGGCCCCGACAAGACCCATGCCCCCGCCGCAACGGCAAGGGCACAAGCTGCAAGTATCCAGCGGATCATGGGGATGAGGCCCCCTGGATCAGTTGTTGGATTGACGGTAGTTTTCGTGACAGCTCCCGCAAGAGGCGCCAACCGGGCCGATCGCGGCCCGCAGGGCGTCGAGCCCGCCGCCCGCCGCGTCCTGCATTCCGGCCACGGCCGCGCTGAAGGCCTCTGCCTCGGCACCGATGCCGCCATCAGTCCAGATCACCTCCAGCGCGCGGGTGCCTTCGACAGCGCCCGCATGCGACCCGGGGACCCAGTAGAATCGCTGGCTCATCGAGGCCAGCGCGGCAAGGTTGTCGGCCGCTGCCTGAGCGGCCTCGGCGTCGTAATCCATGCGGCCCTGCGCCATTCCGCCCAGAACAGCCAGGTTTGCGGAATAAAGCTGCATATGCGACTGGCGCGCCTTGACCGCAGCGGCGAGAGGATCGTTACTCTGGGCAGAAGCAATTCCTGCGACCGCGATACCGGCAGCAACCAAAACCGAAAGACGAATTATTCTGGTCATGAGGACCTCCCTGTAAATCACATCATGCGCAACAACTTAGCTTTTGTCGGCCGGTCGCCCAGTCGTCATTTTTGCGGAAGCCTCGTTCAGTTATGCACAAGTCGAATTGGGACGATCTGAAATTTGTTCTCGCCGTGGCCGAGCACGGCTCCGTCAATGCGGCTGCCAAGGTGCTGGGCGTCAACCATGCCACCGTTTTGCGACGCGTCTCTGCCTTCGAGGAGGCGCATGGCGGCCCCGTCTTCGAAAGGGCAGCGCAGGGCTATGCGGTCCTGCCGGGAAAGATGGGCCTGATCGGGGCCGGTCGCGATGCGGCGGCGGCAATGAGCCGGGTTGACCAGATGTCGGCCCATGCGCACGGGGGGACGCTCACCCGGGTTCAGATCACCTCGACCGACAGCCTGTGCACCTATCTGCTGCCGCGCCTGTTCGCAGCGGTGGAGGATTGTGGCGTCGCTCTCAAGATATCGTCGACCAACAGCCACATAGACATGGGGCGACTGAGGGCCGAGATCACGATCCGGCCCGCGCTCCGGCTTCCGGGGGACCTTGCAGGTTTCGAGGCCGGGGAGCTTGCGATTTCGGCCTTCGCCCCGGCAAACGGCGCAGGGTCGCGATGGCTGGGCATGAGCGGTTCGCTGTCGCGGGTGGCTGCGGCCGACTGGATGGCAGAACATGGCCATGATCTGGATGTCGGCGGTGCCGCGGACAGTTTCCTTGCATTGCACCAGATGGTCGGCGCCGGGATAGGGCGCGCATTCTTCCCGACATTCCTGGGGCGCGACGATCCTCGCGTGGTGCGTGTCGCGGATGGGGCGCCGGATTTCCGCGTTCCGATCTGGGTCGCCAGTCATGCCGACCTTGCCGATCTGCCGCGGTTGGCCCGGATCCGGCGCCGGCTTGCCGAGGCGATCGAGGACGAGGCCGACTGGCTGGCAGGCGAGGCGCCCTTTCCGGGGCCGATCCCCGGGCTCAGCGGATAACCGGCGGTCGCGCCCGTTCCGCGGAAACCCAGTCAGGCAGACCGATCGTCCGCTCGATGGCGAAGATCGCCACGCAGATCGCGATGATCGATACCACGAGGATCACACGGCTCATGGGCGGGGGATGTGTGGCCCAGCGTTTGGCACGCAGCAGCCAGTGCAGGTAGTTCACGTCCCGCTCTCTTCGGTCAGTCGCACCTTGCCGATGAACGGCAGGTTCCGGTTCCGCTGGGCATAATCGATGCCGTAGCCCACGACGAATTCGTCGGGGATCGTGAAGCCGATCCAGTCGGCCGCGAACTCGACCTCCCGGCGGGAGGGTTTGTCCAGCAGCGCGATCGTGCGCATCTTCGCCGGGTTCCGGTTGCCGAGGAACCGCGCCACATGGGCCAGCGTGTGGCCTGTATCGACGATGTCCTCGACGACAAGCACGTCGCGCCCCTCGATCTTGCCACGCAAATCCTTGAAGATCCGCACCTCTCGGCTCGATTCCATCGCGTCGCCATAGGACGAGACCTCGAGGAAATCGACTTCGACAGGCAAATCCAGTTCGCGCACCAGATCGGCGATGAAGACGAACGATCCGCGCAGCAAGCCCACCACCACCAGTTTCTCGGTATCGCGGAACTCGCGGCGTATCTCGCGCGCAAGCTCTTCGATCCGGGCCGCGATGGCCTTGGCCGAGATCATCTCGTCGATTTCATAGGCGGGGGACGACATGGGGCAGGGCCTTTCGGTTGCGGTTTCAATCGCGGCCGTTTCTGCGATAGCTTCGGGCGCATTGATAGGGAGTTTGCAATGACGTGCAAGATCTTCGCTTTGATTGCTGCAGTGTTGCTGGCCCTGCCTGCGGCGGCGCAGGATCACGACGAGATGACCCGGGCGCGCGATCTGCTGATCGGGGGCGCGCATGCCGAGGCGATTTCCCTTCTGCGCCCATCGGCGGAGGCAGGCCATCCTCGGGCGCAAAACCTGCTGGGCGCCGCGTATGAGCACGGGCTCGGGGTCGCGCAAAGCGGGGCGGAGGCGCTCCGTCTCTATACGGCCTCGGCAGATCAGGGATATCCGCCCGCGCTCTTCAACCTTGGTCTGATCTTTGCACGCGGCGGCCCCGGCATCGCCCCCGACAGGGCGCGCGCCATCGAGATGTTCGACCGCGCCACGGCGCTCGATTACAGCGCGGCATTTGGCGCCTACGCGGGCTATCTGCTTGAAACCGCCCGGTCACAGGCCGACCGCGACCGGGCGCTGACGCTGGCGCTGCGCGGCCTCGATCTTGGCGATCCCGCATCGATCGAGATCATGGCCTTCCTGCGGCGCACCGGGCAGGCCGGCCCTCAGGACCCGACCGCCGCCCGGCGGCTCTATGAGATCGCGGCGCTTCTGGGCTCGACCTCGGCACAGATGCAGGTGGCCGGGATGTTCGCGCAGGGCGAAGGCGGGCCGCCCGACTACCGTCAGGCGCATGAATATTACACCTTCGCGATCGAAGCGGGGCGTGCGGAGGCGCTTCATGCGCGCGGCCGGGTGGTCATGAACTGGCCCGATCAATTCGAAAACGGCCGGGTCATCGGACTGGCCGAATGCCTTGCCGGGGCCGATCTGCTACGCCGCAACGACTGGTTCGCCATCTGCAAGACGCAGGCAGAGAGCTATCCCCAAGACCTCTATGCCGCCGCGCTGGCCGAGGTGCCGGCAATCGTCGAGGCTTTCAGCGCGATGCAGCAGTGACTCCCAAGAGCGACAGCGCCGGGGCAAGCCGCCGCATCCCCCTTGAATTCGTCCGCCCCTGTCTGACATGGAGCGGGCACACGACAAGACGGACCCGATGAATGACCGCACATTCCGAAACCCGGACCCTGCCTTTCACGCCCCAGCAGATGTACGATCTGGTGGCCGATGTGGCCCGGTATCCGGAATTCCTGCCATGGACGGCGGCGGCCCGGATCCGGTCGGTCGACGAGGCGGGCGATCACTCGGTGATGCTGGCCGATCTCGTCGTGTCGTTCAAAGTCTTCCGCGAACGGTTCGGCAGCCGGGTCACGCTCTGGCCCGGGGACATGAAGATCGACACCTCCTATATCGACGGCCCGTTCCGGTATCTCGACAGCACATGGACGTTCCGCCCGGCCGATCAGGGGTGCGAAGTGCAGTTCGACGTCGATTTCGAGTTTCGGAACCGTATCCTGCAGGGTGCCGCAGGCATGTTCTTTTACGAGGCGATGCAGCGGATCGTGCGGGCCTTCGAAAAAAGGGCACACGACATCTATGATCCGATCAAATGAGCATTGAAGCGACGCTTGCGCGCTTTGCGCACGAGGCGCGCCCGTCGGCCGAGGCCCGCGATATCCTTAGGCTTTGCCTGCGCGATTGGGCCGCTTGCGGCATCGCCGGGGCAGGGGAGCCTGTCGCCCGTATCCTGCGCGCGCATCTGGAGGGCAGCACCGGCCCCGCAACGCTGATCGGCGGCGGGACAGCGCGTGCGGGCCACGCGGCGCTCTGCAATGGGACGACATCTCATGCGCTGGATTACGACGACACGCATTTCGCCCATATCGGTCATCCGTCGGTTGCGGTGATCCCGGCGGCCCTCGCTCAGGCGGAACAGACGGGCGCATCGCTCGACGCGCTGGTCGAGGCGGCAGCGATCGGGGCCGAGGCGTCGATCAGGGTCGGGATCTGGCTTGGCCGGGCGCATTATGAGACGGGCTTTCACCAGACCGCGACCGCGGGGGCGTTCGGGGCCACGCTGGCCGCCGCGCGGCTCCTCTCGCTTGAGCCGCAGGCGACCCGGATGGCGCTTGGCCTTGCCGCGACCCGGGCCTCGGGGCTGAAGTCGCAATTCGGCACAATGGCAAAGCCCTATAACGCCGGCCTTGCAGCCGAAACCGGGGTGGAGGCTGCACTTCTGGCCCGCGCCGGCATGACATCGGCGGCACGGGGGCTGTCAGACGGTCAGGGCTTCGGGCCGACACATCACGGCGCGGCCGACGCGACTGCATTCGATGGATTGGGCGACGACTGGGCCCTGATCGGAATCAGCCACAAATTCCATGCCTGTTGTCACGGGCTGCATGCCATGCTCGAGGCGCTGGCGGGCATGGACGCACTGGATGAGGATATCACGTCGATTTTGGTGGCGACCCATCCGCGCTGGCGCCGCGTCTGTGACATCGCCGAGCCACGGACCGGGCTCGAGGCAAAGTTCAGCTATCGTCTGACCGCCGCCATGGCGCTGAGCGGAATAGATACCGCCGCCATCTCAAGCTTCACAGATGAGGCCGCCCGCGACCCCGCGCTTTGCGCGCTGCGCGACAGGGTTTCGGTCGTATCGGACGACACGCTGACCGAGATGCAGGCCCGCGTAACGATCGCCACCGGCGCGGGCGACAGGATCGAGCTGTGCCACGATCTGGACGCCACGCTGCCCTATCCCGCGCGAGCCGAGCGGATCGACAGAAAGACCCGGGCCCTGATCGGAGCGGCCCGGGCCGATGCGCTGCGCCTTGCGGTCGAGGGTGAGGCGCTTGAGCCCCTCACCCGGTTGCTCGCTCAGGACGTCAGCTCATAGGCGCGTTCGCCGTGGACCGACAGATCGAGCCCGCCACTCTCGGTTTCCTCGTCGACCCGCAGGGCCGTGATCGTCCGAAGAACGACGATCAGCACCACCGTCACGACGGTTGTCCAGACCCCCACGATGGCCAGCGCGCCCAGTTGAGCCGCCCATGAGCCCGCACCAAAGACCGCGATCATGATCGTGCCGAAGATGCCGCCCACGCCATGCACCGCAAAGACATCGAGCGTGTCATCGATCCTGAGCGCGTTGCGGATCAGGTTCACCGCCTCCTGACACAGGATGCCCGCGATGCCGCCGATGACCAGCGCCTCGACCGGGCCCACGAAACCCGAGGCCGGAGTGATCGAGGCCAGCCCCGCGATCGTGCCCGTGACCATACCGACCAGCGAGGCACGGCCGAACTTGATCCGCTCCCACAGGGCCCAGCTGAGCGAGGCGGCGGCCGCCGAGATATGGGTGACTGTGATCGCCATCGCGGCGCCGCCATCGGCGGCCAGCTGTGATCCGCCGTTGAAGCCGAACCAGCCGACCCAAAGCATCGCGGCGCCGATCATCACGAGACCCGGGTTATGCGGCGGCGTCGTCTGGTTTTTCCGCGGCCCGAGGAAAACCGCGAGGATCAGCGCGGCGATACCCGCCGTCTCGTGCACCACGATGCCGCCTGCGAAATCCCTCACACCCGTTTCGCCGAAGAGGCCCCCGTCGGCCAGGAACCCGCCGCCCCAGACCCAATGGACCACCGGCGCATAGCACAGCAGCATCCAGAGCGCCGAAAAGGCGAGCACAAAGCCAAAGCCGATCCGCTCGACATAGGAGCCGACGATCAGGGCCGGCGTGATGATCGCAAAGGTCATCTGGAAGGCAAAGAACAGAACCTCGGGCAGGGTGCCTGATACACTGTCCGCCGTCACACCCGACAGGAACGCGAGGCTCAGTCCGCCCCAATAGCCCGACCCGCCGGGGCCGAAGGCGATCGAATAGCCCACCGCGAACCACAACAGACTCATGAGGCAGGCAATGGCATAGCAATGCATGAACACGCTGAGCACGTTGCGGGCCCGAACGAGCCCCCCGTAGAACAGCGCCAGACCCGGCAATGTCATGAATAGCACGAGTGCCGTCGCCACGATGATCCAGGCGGTATCCGCTCCGTTCATGTGTTTTCCCCTTCCCATTTGGATGTTTCGGCGCAGAAGCCGGAAATCAAACGCCCAAGGAAGTGGCAGACGGCCGGAAAGGTGATCAATCCATAGCCGGTTTCAAAAATGCACAGGAATTAAGCGAGAATTTCGCCTAATGATGTGGATCAGGGCAGATCCTGTTCGAGTGCCTGCCGCATCATCGCGATCGCATGGGCGACCGTCGCCTCGCGCACCCGCCCGCGGCCGATGGCGCCGAACTCGATGGTTTCCGTCGCAACGCCGCGTGCCGTGGCGAGGCCGAAACAGACCCGCCCCTCGGGCTTGTGCTCCGACCCGCCCGGGCCCGCGATCCCCGTCACCGAGGCGGCGAGAGTCGCGCCCGATCGCGCCAATGCGCCTGCCGCCATTTCGCGGGCCACCTGTTCCGACACCGCGCCATGGGCCTCGAGCGTCGCGGAAGTGACGCCCAGCATCTCGATCTTGGCGGCGTTGGAATATGTGATGAAACCGCGATCGACCACGTCGGACGACCCGGCAATGTCGGTCAGGGCGGCGATGATCATACCGCCGCTGCAGCTTTCGGCGGTGGCGATGATCGCGCCCTTGCCGCGGGCCAGATCCAGAAGTTCCGCCGCCCCGGTCACAGCAGGCGCATCCCGGCATGCGCAAGTGCCGCCAGAAGGACCACGCCCACCGCGGCGATGGCGCCGGCCCAGACATCATCCATCATCAGACCCATCGCGTCACCGCGCCTGTCGGCCTTGCCAACGGGGCCGGGCTTGAGGATGTCGAAGATACGAAACAGCACGAAAGCCGCGATCCAGCCGGGCCAGAGCGCGAGCAGCGCAGACCCCGTCATGGCCGCACCGATGCCCACGGGCAGAAGCGCGATCCACTGACCCACGACCTCGTCGATGACAACGTGAGACGGGTCGTGATCGCCGCTGGCCTCGGCCTCGGCCCGCGCAGCCTCGAGGCCCACGAAAAAGACAGCCGTCGTGGCCACGACAAGCGCGATCCAGCCGCCAAGGGTCAGGATAACCCAGGCCACCGGCAGCGCGGCGAGCGAACCCCAGGTGCCGGGCGCGGGCCGCATCAGCCCGACATAACCGAACGTCGCGATCGCGCGCATCATGGCCGCACCAAGGTCGCGGTGGCGAGCGCCGCGATCCCTTCGCCCCGGCCGGTGAAACCGAGCCGTTCGGAGGTGGTGGCCTTGACGCTGATCTGGTCCGTTTCAAGCCCCATGATCCGCGCCATTTCATGTTTCATCTCAACGGCATGTGGCCCGATCTTCGGGTACTCGCAAACCAGCGTGCAATCGGCATGGGTGATCCGGTAGCCGCGCTCTCGCGCCAGAGCGCAGGCATGTTCGAGAAAGATGTGACTGGCCGCGCCTTTCCATTGCGGATCGGAGGGCGGGAAGTGCTGGCCGATATCGCCCTCGGCCAGTGCGCCGTAGATCGCGTCGGTGACCGCATGCATCCCGACATCCGCATCCGAATGGCCCTCGAGACCGCGATCGAACGGAACCTTCACGCCACACAGGACGACGTGGTCGCCGTCACCGAAGCGGTGCACGTCATAACCGTTGCCCGTGCGTATATCCATCGCGCCCTCCAGCACTCGTTCGGCCCGGGCGAAATCGCCGGGCATGGTGATCTTGAGAAGGTCTTCATCCCCCTCGACAATTGATACGGCAAGCCCGGCCCGGCGCGCCACCTCGACGTCATCGGCGGCACTGCCCTGATGGGCGCGATGGGCGGCAAGGATCGCGGCGAAGCGAAAGCCCTGGGGCGTCTGCGCGCGATAGAGCTCTGTCCGGTCCTGCGTTCCGGCAACCCGCCCGTCGGCGCCGCGCCAGAGTGCATCCGTCACGGCAAGCGCGGGGGCGGCCCCATCGCTCAGGTCCAGCTCATCGATGACCCGCTGCGCCAGTTCGGGCCTCAAGACCGGCCGTGCCGCGTCGTGGATCAGCACCTTGTCGGGCGGCGTGGTCGCAAGCGCCTCCAGCCCGGCCCGGACCGAGGCGTCCCGCGTGGCACCCCCGTCGACAATCGTTACCCCCGACAGGTCCAGTGCCTGCGCCAGCACACGATCATCAGGGTGAATCACCAGCGCGATCGCACCGATCCCCGGAACCGCGCGCATCGCATCAAGCGTATGCGAAAGGACGGGACGGCCCGCGAGGCTCTGCCATTGTTTTGGCAGATCGCCCCCGGCGCGGTGTCCCCGTCCGGCGGCCACGATAACGGCGGCTGTTGTCATGTTTCGGACCCATGTCTTGCGCCCTCTGTCCTATGCTGTGCCCGGGGCGGGTGCAATTCCTTCCCGCCTCGGGTTCGTCATGCCTGAAATTTAGGCGGGCGATGAATTTGACGACGAAAATAGACCCTGAACGTTGTGAGAGGGTCATTCAGGCGCTAACTGTCTGGCATGTGCGCAATAAGAAGGCAGGTCAGATCGTGAACAACATCCAACCGATCAGGCTGGACAGCGTCGAGCTGTCTCCTCCGGTTGCACTCGCGCCGATGGCGGGAATTACCGATCTGCCGTTTCGCCAGCTTGTCCGCAAATTCGGGGCGGGCTGGGTCGTCTCCGAGATGATCGCCAGCCAGGAAATGGTGCAGGCCAAGCCCGGTTTTCGCGAAAAGGCGGAGCTGGGCTTTGGTCAGGCCGGGACCGCCGTTCAGATCGCGGGCCGCGACGCCTACTGGATGGCCGAGGCCGCCCGCATGGTCGAGGCCAACGGCGCGGCGCTTATCGATATCAACATGGGATGCCCCGCCAAGAAGGTGACGAACGGGTATTCCGGATCGGCTCTTCTGCGCGAACCCGACCACGCGCTGCGCCTGATCGAGGCCGTGGTGGCCGCGGTCGATGTGCCCGTCACGCTCAAGACCCGGTTGGGCTGGGACCACGATTGCCTGAACGCGGCCACGGTCGCGGCACGCGCCGAGGAGGCGGGCATCCGCATGGTCACGATCCACGGCCGGACGCGGCAGCAATTCTACAAGGGCCGGGCAGACTGGGCCGCGATCCGCGCGATTCGCGACGCGGTGACGATCCCGGTGATCGCCAACGGCGACATCGTCGATACCGCCAGCGCATCCGAGGCACTGCGCCTGTCGGGCGCGGCGGGAGTGATGATCGGTCGTGGCGCTCAGGGCCGCCCCTGGCAGCCCGCGCTGATCGGCGCGCGCCTTTTCGGTGGCAAGATGCCCGACATCCCGACAGGCGCCGATTTCGTTGCGATGGTCGCGGGCCACTACGAGGCGATCCTTGCCTTCTATGGCACCGATCTTGGCCTGCGCGTCGCGCGCAAGCACCTGGGCTGGTACATGGACGAGGCCGGCGCGCCCGCCGCGCTCAGGCGCGTGATCCTGACGGCCGGCACGCCCGCGCAGGTCTTCGAATTGCTGCCAGATGCACTGGCTCATGGGGAAAGAGTAGCTGCATGATCGTCGAATCCCATCTTTGGAATTCACTGCCCGTTCCCGCCCTGCTGCTGGGCCCGGAGGATCTGATCCTCGAGACGAACCCCGCCGCGGAAAGCTTTCTCAACCTGTCGTCCAAGGCGTTGATCGGGTCGAACCTGTGGGAAAAGGTTATGATCGACGCCGATCTTGAAAGCGCCTTTGCCCGCGCCCGCGAGAAATCGGCCCCGCTGTTCGTGAACGACGTGGACGTCGGGTCGGGCGAACGTGCGCCGATGCAATGCAACGTCCAGTTCGCGCCGCTTCAGGGGCAGGACCAGATCATGCTGATGATCATCTCGCCTCGCGAGATCGCGTCGCGCATCCATCAATACGCCTCCTCGGCGCGCGCCGCGAGGTCGGTCATCGGGATGGCCGAGATGCTGGCCCACGAGATCAAGAACCCGCTGGCGGGCATCACCGGGGCCGCGCAGCTGCTGTCGATGAACCTCGATAATGGGGACCGGGAACTGACCGACCTTATCGTCGAGGAAAGCCGCCGGATCGTGAAGCTCCTCGAACAGGTGGAGGAGTTCGGCAATCTTCAGCCGCCACAACTCGACGCGATCAACATCCACGACATCCTCGACCGCGCGCGTCAGTCCGCGGCGCTGGGGTTCGGCGCGCATATGAAGATGGTCGAGGATTACGATCCGTCGTTGCCGCGCACCCATGCCGATGCCGACCAACTACTGCAGGTGCTTCTGAACCTGATCAAGAACGCGTCGGAGGCCGGCGAGGAAGGCGGCACGATCCGGCTGCATACTTTCTACGATGCCTCTCTTCGGGTGCGCCGGGACGACGGATCGCAGGCGCGTCTGCCGCTTCAGATCGAGGTGATCGACGATGGCCCGGGCCTGCCGCCTGAAATCGCGGGCGATATATTCGAGCCCTTTGTCTCGAGTCGTGAGAACGGCACAGGCCTCGGCCTGGCCCTTGTTTCCAAGCTTATAGGTCAGATGGGTGGCTGGATTTCAGTCGAAAGTGTCCCCGGCCGTACTGTTTTCAGAATATCACTTCCGGTCGCGCCAGACGTGCAGCCGGACAATAGCACGACGGAGTAATATCATGGACGGAACCGTTCTTGTGGCGGACGACGACAGGACCATTCGCACGGTCCTGACACAGGCGCTGACGCGGGCGGGCTGCAAGGTTCACGCCACATCGTCGCTGGTTACACTCATGCGCTGGGTTGACGAAGGAAAGGGCGACCTCGTGATTTCCGACGTGGTCATGCCCGATGGCAACGGGCTGGACCAGCTGCCCAAGATATCGGAGGCGCGGCCGGGCCTGCCCGTCATCGTGATCTCGGCGCAGAACACGATCATGACCGCGATCCAGGCCGCCGAAGCCGAGGCCTATGATTACCTGCCCAAACCCTTCGACCTGCCTGACCTGATGAAGCGCGCGGCGCGTGCGCTCGAGGTCAAGAGGCGGGCTCCCCAGCCGCGTGCCACCGCCACCGAAGAGGGCGGGAACGACCTGCCTCTCGTGGGTCGGACGCCGGCGATGCAGGCGCTTTATCGCCTTGTGGCGCGGGTGATGAACACGCCGCTTCCCGTTCTGGTGACGGGCGAAAGCGGGACGGGAAAATCCCTGATCGCCCGCGCGATCCACGATTTTTCGGACCGGCGAAACCTGCCGTTCCTGACCGTCTCGGCCGGCGATCTGGCCGGCGTGGAGGGGCCGTCGACGGTGGTGGCACGCGCAAAGGGCGGCTCGATCCTGATCGACGAGGTGGGCGATCTGGATGCCGACAGCCAGGCCCGCGTCGTGCGCATGCTCGACGGGTTCGGCGACAGCTCCCCCCGGATCATCGCCACCAGTCAGGGCGACCTGATGGGCGCGATGGAGAATGGGACGTTCCGCGACGATCTGTTCTACCGGCTGTCGGGGGTCACGGTGAAGGTGCCCGCCCTGCGTGAGCGGGTCGATGATATCGAACTGCTGGCCGATCACTTCCTTGCGCGCGCCGAACGTGAAGGCGCCACGCTCAAGCGGTTGTCGCCGCCGGCGCTTGAACTGGCGCGGGCCTATAGCTGGCCCGGCAATGTCCGGCAGCTGGAAAACGTGATGCGCCGGCTTGTGGTCACCTCGCCCGAAGACGAGATCAGCCGCACCGAGATCGAACAGGTTCTGGCCAGCCAACCCGCGATGGAGCCGCTGCGCGGCGGAGGCGAGGGCGAAAAGCTGTCTGCGTCGGTCGGAAAGCATCTGCGCCGCTATTTCGACCTGCATGGCGGCGTTCTGCCGCCGCCGGGATTGTATCAACGGATCCTGCGCGAGGTAGAGGCGCCGCTGATCGAGATCAGCCTCGATGCCACAGGCGGCAACCAGGCAAAATGCGCGGATCTTCTGGGCATCAACCGCAATACGCTCAGAAAGAAGATCACTGATCTGGATATTCGCGTGACACGGCGCCGCAAATTGATGTAAAACCGCAACAGAACCGTGGCCCATTCGTCGCATTACGCGACGATAGAGGACCGCGGACAGGCGGACAGGGCAGGCGGTTCACGATCTGCCCGAGCAACAAGGCGGTAACTCGTGCAGCGGTCTTTGGCCGGCAGACGCATATCCACATTCACCCGTTGGCGCCGTCAGCGGCAGTTTCGCAATGCGGCCACGCTTCTGGTGGTGATCGCCGGGCCGGTTCTGGCGCTTCTGACCTATATCGCCTTCGGCCCCCTCGATCTTGGCGGATCGGCCCCCTCGCTGCGGATCGTGCTGCTGGCCGACCTGGTCTATATTCTTGTGGTTGCGGCGCTTTTGGCGCAGCGCGTCGCGCGGATGATCACCGCCCGGCGGGAGAAATCGGCCGGATCCGGCCTGCATCTGCGCCTGACGGGAACATTCGCGCTCCTGGCGCTGATCCCCACGGTGATCGTCGCGGTCTTTTCTGTTCTGACCATCAATATCGGGCTGGAGGGCTGGTTTTCCGATCGGGTCCGCACGGTTCTGGGCACCTCTCTCGACGCCGCGCAGGCCTATGAGGAAGAGCACCGGCAGGACATTTCGCGCGATGGTCTGGCGCTGGCCGAGAGGCTGAACCGCGAGCGCGCGCAGACGTTCTTCATGTCGGATGGCGAGATTCGTCAGGCTCTGGGGCGCTGGCAGGACCAGATCGAACCCGGCCTGATCGAGGTTTTCGTGATCGATTCCGGCGGGGCCATCCGGGCCCGCGGCGTCCGGTCGTATGAGTTCGGCTATGAAGAGCCGCCCGCAGACGCTTTTGTTCGCGCGGAAGACGACGGCATCGCCGTCCTCGAGGATTATCCCAACAACGAATTCCGAGCGCTGATCCCGCTCGATGCGTTCCTTGATCGCTACCTCTACGTGACGCGCGAAGTGGACGGAGAGATCCTGTCGCTCCTAGATGAAACACAGGCGACGGTCGCGCTCTACGAGCAGCTCGAAGAGGAACGCGGGCGGCTGCTGTTCGAATTCGGCCTCCTCTACCTCGGCTTTGCAGTGATCCTGATCCTTGCCGCGATCTGGCTGGGCCTGTGGTTCGCCGAAGGCATCGCCCGGCCCGTGGGCCGTCTGGTCAGCGCATCGCAGCGTGTCGGATCGGGTGATCTGGACGTGCAGGTCATCGAGGATGAGGGTGATGATGAGATTGGCCTTTTGGGTCAGTATTTCAACCAGATGACGACCAGACTTAAAGCACAACGTGAAGAGTTGCTGGACAATACCAACCAGATCGAGCGTCGGCGCAGGCTGTTCGATTCCGTGTTGTCCTCTGTCACGTCGGGGGTCGTCGGTCTGGATGCAGACGGCCGGATCGCCTTTGCCAACCGCTCGGCCCAGCGGCTTCTGGATCTGGGCAACAACCGCGCAGATACCGCCTTGCCCGTCGCGATCCCCGAATTCGGCCCCTTGTTCACGCGTCTCGTCGATCAGAACCTGATCGTCGTGCAGGAACAGGTCAGCCTGATCCGGGGCGGGCAGCAGGAGACCCTTCTTGTGCGCATGTCGCGGCGTCTTCGGGGGGACGATACGCTCGAAGGGTTCGTTGTGGCCTTTGACGATGTCACGGATCTTGTCTCGGCTCAGCGCATGGCGGCCTGGGGCGATGTGGCCCGCCGCATCGCGCATGAGATCAAGAACCCGCTGACACCGATCAAGCTCTCGGCCGAGCGCATTCGCCGCAAGTACGGCTCAGAAGTCAGCGAACCCGAAAAGCTTGCGAACATGACCGATGTGATCGTGCGGCAGACCGACGATCTGCGCCGGATCGTCGATGAGTTTTCGAAATTCGCCCGCATGCCCGAGCCTGATCTGCGGGAGGACGATCTGGCAGGATTGATGCGCGGCGCCGTCACCCTGCAGGAGGCGGGCCAGCCCGATGTGACGATCCGCGCCGAATTGCCCGATATGCCCGTGATCGCGGATGTCGACAGCACGATGATCAGCCAGGCCTTCACGAACCTGATCAAGAACGCGGGCGAAGCGATTGAAACACTGAAGGAAACCGGTGCGCCGGACGGGTTCGAACCAGAGGTTCGGGTCGAGATGTCCGTGGCAGAAACCGCCGTGAGGATTGTCATTTCGGACAACGGCATCGGCCTTCCAGAGGATCGGGTTCGCCTGTTCGAGCCCTATGTCACCACCCGCGACAAGGGCACCGGCCTCGGCCTGCCCATCGTCAAGAAGATCATCGAGGAGCATGGCGGGACGCTGACGCTCGTCGATGCCGAGCCATTCACCCCCGGCGCCCATTGCGGGGCCGCCGCGATCATTACCCTGCCGATCCTGCCACAGGCGGCCGGAACGGCCCAAACAAGAATAACCGCGTGAGGAGAGTATGAGCGACATCCTGATTACCGACGACGAGCGTGATATCCGCGAATTGATCTCGGATATCCTCAAGGACGAAGGCTTCGACACCCGTCTGGCCGCGAATTCGCAGGAATGCATGGATGCCATCGAGGAGGCGCCGCCGGCGCTTATGATCCTCGACATCTGGCTCAAGGACAGCCGGATGGACGGGATCGACATCCTCAAGGTCGTCAAACGCGACTATCCCGATATTCCGATCGTCATCATTTCCGGCCATGGCAACATCGAAATCGCGGTCGCCGCGATCAAGCAGGGCGCTTACGATTTCATCGAAAAACCGTTCAATATCGATCAGTTACTTGTCGTCATTCGGCGCGCGATGGAGATTTCGCGGCTGCGCCGGGAAAACACCGAACTGAAACGCGGCGATGCCCCCCCCTCCGAGATGCTGGGCGACAGCGCGATCTTTCGCGCCCTGCGCAACCAGCTCGACAAGGTCACGAAATCCAACGGCCGTGTGATGCTGTCGGGGCCGCCCGGCTGCGGCAAGGAGATCGCCGCGCGCTATATCCACGCCAATTCGAACCGCGCCTCGGCGCCGTTCGTGTCGGTCTCGTCGGCGACGATCGAACCCGACCGGATGGAAGAGGTTCTTTTTGGTCGCGAAAGCCCCGAAAAAGGGTTGGAGAAAGGGCTTCTAGAGCAGGCCAACGGCGGCGTGATCTATTTCGACGAGGTCACCGACATGCCGCTGGGCACGCAATCCAAGATCCTGCGCGTGCTGGTCGATCAAAGCTTTCAGCGCGTCGGCGGAAGCGACAAGATCAAGGTCGATCTGAGGGTCATCTCCTCGACGAACCGCGATCTGGATCAGGCAATCCAGGAAGGGCGGTTCCGGCAGGAGCTGTTCTACCGGCTTAACGTGGTGCCGATCGCTGTGCCGAGCCTCGAGGAGCGCCGCGAAGACATCCCGCTTCTGGCCGAGCATTTCATCGCCGAACTGAACAAGACCCAAGGCTTGCCCCTGCGGCCGCTGGCCGACGATGCCCGCGCGCTTCTTCAGACGATGGTCTGGCCCGGCAATGTGCGCCAGCTGAAGAACGTGATCGAACGGGTTCTGATCCTCGGCGACGGATCCGGCCCGATCAGCGCGAAGGAACTTCCCAGCCTCGAAGAGACGGGCGCAGAGGAGGGCCGGGTGGTTCTGTCGGGCGGGCTCGCGACCTTGCCGCTGCGCGAGGCGCGGGAATTGTTCGAACGCGAATACCTGCTGACCCAGATCAATCGCTTTGGCGGCAACATCAGCCGCACGGCGAGTTTCGTCGGCATGGAGCGCTCGGCGCTGCACCGCAAGCTCAAGTCGCTGGGGGTCGTGACTTCGTCCAAGGGCGGGGGGCGTGTCGCCCATGTTCAGGACGACGCCGTGTCGGCCGAAAGCTGACACGTGCCGCCGGCCAGATTGACCACGGGCTGCGCATCTGGCAGGACGGGCGGGCTTGTGACTGACAGGAGTGCCTTCCGATGAAGGTCATCATCTGCGGCGCAGGTCAGGTCGGTTGGCAGATTGCCCGCCACCTGTCCGGCGAGCGCAACGACGTGACGGTCGTGGACAACAATCCCGACCTCGTGCGCCGCGCCACCGATACGCTGGACGTGCAGGGTATCACAGGCTTTGCGAGCTATCCCGATGTGCTCGATCGCGCCGGCGCGCGCGATGCCGAGATGATCATCGCGGCGACCCATTCCGACGAGGTCAACATGGTCACCTGTCAGGTGGCCCATTCGGTCTTCGCGATCCGCCGCAAGATCGCGCGGCTTCGGGCGCAAAGCTATCTCGATGCCATCTATTCCGATCTCTATCGCCGCGATCACATGCCGATCGACGTGGTCATCTCTCCGGAAAAGGAGGTGGCCGAGGCTGCGTTGCAGCGGCTCTCCGCCCCAACCACATTCGATATCGAAAGCTTCTTCGGCGGCAAGGCCCAGCTGATGGGCATCCGGATCGACGAAGCCTGTCCGATTGTCGACACTCCGCTACGCCAGCTCACCGACCTGTTTTCCACCCTGCGCGCCATCGTGGTGGGCATCCGGCGGGACGGATCGCTTTTCGCGCCGATGGCCGGGGATCAGATCTTCATGGGCGACGATGTCTATGTGTTCACCGACACACGCGACATGGGCCGCACGCTCGAGATTTTCGGCAAGGCGCAGAAAAAGCAGGACAGGATCGTCATCATCGGCGGCGGCAACGTGGGCCTTGGCGTGGCAACAGCGCTGGAGGCGCGCACGGTGCGCCCGCGCGTCAAGGTGATCGAGCGGAGCCGTCAGCGGGCCGAACGCGCCGCCGATGCGCTCGACCGGACGATCGTTCTGCATGGTGACGGGCTCGACGCAGGGATCCTCGACGAGGCGGGGGCCGGCCGTGCCGATGCCGCCTTGGTCGTGACCGATGACGACAAGACCAACATGCTCGCGGCCGTGCGCGCCAAGGAGATGGGGGCCCGGACGGCGATCTGTCTGTTGAACGACCCGACGCTGATCCCGCTGATGAAACCCCTCGGGATCGACGCCTATATCAACCCGCGCGCAACGACCGTGTCGTCGATCCTTCGCCATATCCGGCACGGGCGCGTTCGGGGTGTCTATTCGATCGGCGATGCCGAGGCCGAGGTGATCGAAGCGCAGGTTCTGGGAACCTCGCCCATGGCGGGGCAGAAAATCTCGGATATCGGGTTCCCGGAAGGCGTTCTGATCGGTGGCGTCGTCAAGGATGGCGACGTGGTGCGCCCGACCGGCTCCACCCGGATCGAAGAGGGCGACGTGGTGGCGATCTTTGCGATGTCGAGCGATGTGCCTGAGGTGGAACGCCTGCTTCAGGTCTCCATCGACTTCTTCTGAGCGGCACGCCATGGCCACCACGCGGAAAACGGCGAACGCCTCCACCCGGATCGCGGACATGCCCTTTATCGTGCTGGTCATGGGGGTGGGATCGGCGGCCATGGCGGCCCCCGCAGCCTATGCGCTGACTACCGGCGATTTCGTCGTGGCGCGGGCGTTTCTCTTCGCGATGATGATGTCGCTTGTCCTGACGCTTCTGATCGCGATCGCCACGCAGGGCCAGCGCCGGTCTGACCTTGGCAAGAGCCAACTGACAGGACTGCTGGCCAGTTTCGCGATCCTGCCGGTTCTCTTCGCCATTCCCTTTCACGAAGCGGTGCCGGACCTGAGTTTCCTGCACGCATGGTTCGAAATGATCTCGAGCTTCACGACGACCGGGGCCACGCTCTTCGACGATCCCGGCGATATCGCACCGGGGCTCCACCTGTGGCGCGCCACCGTTGGCTGGCTGGGCGGTTTGCTGATCTGGGTCGCGGCACTTGCGGTTTTTGCGCCGATGAACATCGGTGGCTTCGAAGTGCGGGCGGCGGCCCGCGGAGAGGACCCGTCTCTGGGCCAGTTGACCGGGCAGCAACTTCATGCCCCATCCGAACGGCTGGTGCGCTTTGGCGCCAAGCTGATGCCGATCTATGTGGGGCTTACGCTTGCGCTCTGGGTCGCGCTGCTCGTCGCCGGCGAGACGCCGCTGACCGCGATCTGCCATGCGATGTCGGTTCTGGCCACATCGGGCATATCGCCCACCGGCGGGACGCAATTCGCGGGCTCGGGCTTTGCGGGCGAGGTGGTGATCTTCGCCTTCCTGATTTTCGGGGTCTCGCGCCTGACGTTCTCGCGTGGGGTTCTGTCAGATGACGACCGGTCGCTGTTTCGCGATCCGGAAATCCAGATTGCCATTGTTCTGGTCGTCATGATCCCGCTCTTGCTGTTCGTGCGGCATTATGTTGGCGCGGTCGAGGATCGGGAGGCGGGCAATGCGGCGTCGGCGTTTGCCGCCCTCTGGGGCAGCATCTTCACCGTTCTGTCGTTCCTGACGACGACGGGATTCGAATCCGCGCAATGGGTGCGGGCGGGCGATTGGTCAGGGCTGGAGACGCCGGGGCTGATTCTCGTTGGCCTGTCACTTCTGGGGGGCGGCGTGGCCACGACGGCGGGTGGGGTGAAACTATTGCGTGTCTATGCGCTGATGCGCCACGGTGAGCGCGAGATCGGCCGCCTGGTTCACCCCAATTCCGTCGGTGGCTCGGGCCAGACCGCGCGCCGGATCCGGCGTCAGGGCGCAAGGATCGCATGGATCTTTTTCATGCTGTTCGCGCTTAGCGTGGCCGCGATCATGCTGCTTCTGGCCTTGACGGGTGTGCAATTCGAAACGGCGATGATCCTTGCGGTGGCAGCGCTGTCCACGACCGGGCCATTGGCCACGGTTGCCGCTGAAAACCCGATCTCGAGCGCGGGGATACCGGATGCTGCCAAGACGATCTACGCCCTCGCGATGGTTCTGGGACGGCTCGAGACACTGGCCCTCGTGGCGCTTCTGAACAGGGAATTCTGGCGCGGTTGAAGGCACAGTCTTGAAACTCCGGCGCAATGCCTTGAATTTGGGCTGGAATGTCAGTTGCTGGCACGACATAATCGGCCCAAACGAGGGAGAGGCCCCGCAGAGGCCGTCAAGAGCAAGGAAAACAGGTCATGGCCGCCGACAAGCAGAATCTGCAGGACGCATTCCTGAATCACGTCCGAAAGACAAAGGTTCCCGTCACGATCTTCCTGATCAACGGGGTCAAGCTGCAAGGCGTTATCACGTGGTTCGATAGTTTCTGTGTACTTCTGCGCCGGGATGGCCAGTCGCAGCTTGTCTACAAGAGCGCGATTTCCACGATCATGCCGTCGCAGCCGATCAACCTTTACGACGGCGAGGACTGATCCCGCCAGTCGCGATCCGCACCAGCCGCCGGGCGGGGCAGGTCGGCAAGATGCGCGCCCGGCCCAAGGTGAGATGATCATGAAACAGGGCGCCCGTGGTGGCGGCGTGGACCGCAAGGTTCCGGATACTCCGGCTTTCGTGCTGCATCCGCATGTCCGCTCGGACAGGGACGCACGCGATCCTGATCCGGCGCTCGAGGAGGCCGTGGCGCTGGCCGCCGCCCTGCCGGGGCTGGTGGTCGAGGGTGCGCAGGTCGTGCGCCTGCCTCGCATCCATCCGGGCAAGCTGTTCGGCAAGGGCAAGATCGAGGAACTGGGCCAGCTGTTCAAGGCGCAGGACATCGAACTCGTGCTGATCGACGGCCACGTCTCGCCTGTTCAGCAGCGCAATCTGGAAAAGGAATGGGGGGTCAAAATCCTCGATCGGACGGGTCTGATCCTGGAGATCTTTTCCGACCGTGCCCGCACCCGCGAGGGTGTTCTGCAGGTCGAGATGGCGGCTCTCAGCTATCAGCGGACGCGCCTTGTGCGGGCGTGGACCCACCTTGAACGGCAGCGGGGCGGATTGGGATTCGTCGGCGGCCCCGGCGAGACGCAGATCGAGGCAGACCGCCGCGCCATCGACGAACAGCTCAACCGCCTGCGTCGCCAACTGGACAAGGTGGTGCGCACGCGCGATCTGCACCGCAAGGCCCGCGCCAAGGTGCCGTTCCCCATCGTCGCGCTGGTCGGCTATACCAACGCCGGAAAATCCACGCTGTTCAACCGCATGACCGGGGCCGAAGTGATGGCCAAGGACATGCTGTTCGCGACGCTTGATCCCACCATGCGCAAGGTCGAACTGGCCACCGGCGACGAGGTCATCCTGTCGGATACGGTGGGGTTCATTTCGGATCTTCCGACCGAGCTTGTCGCGGCCTTCCGCGCCACGCTTGAAGAGGTGACGGATGCTGATCTGGTCCTGCATGTGCGCGACATCAGCCATGCGCAGAGTGCTGAACAGGCCGCCGATGTGGAGGCAATCCTGACGAGTCTAGGCGTCGCCAACGAAACCCCGATGATCGAGGTCTGGAACAAGGCCGACCAGCTTCCGCCTGAAGAGCGAGACGCGATGGAGGTTCAGGCAAGCCGGAGTGAGGATGTCTGCCTGATCTCGGCGTTGACGGGTGACGGCGTGCAGCAGCTGGTGTCCGAGATTGCACGACGTCTCAAACCCCAGACGGTGACCGAGACACTGACCCTGCCGCATGATGCGGGCCGGGCGCGGGCCTGGCTTTACGAACAGGGCGTGATCGAGGCGGAAACCCCGGTCGAGACCGGCGTGGAACTCCGCGTGAACTGGAATGAGCGGCAAAAGGCGCGCTTTGCCCGGCTGACCGGGAAGGCGGACGGAAGCTAGGCCGCGGCAGAGGGCCGTAGCGGCCCGCCATCCCAAATCTCGACCCGGGCGCGTCCGTTCGCCTTGGCGCGATAGAGCGCCGTATCCGCCTGAACGAGAACGTCGGGCAGCGGATCGCCATAGTGAACAAGCGCCGCCCCGATCGACAGGGTCAGGCTGATCCGGCCCGGCGGCTGTTCGGGTTCGATCCGGATCGGACGACACAGGCGCGTTCCGACCTCATAGGCCACCTCCATCGAGACGCCGGGCAGAAAGACGACGAATTCTTCGCCCCCGTATCGCCCGACCACATCGAAGGGGCGAAGTTCCGTCGTCAGGCGTTCCGCCACGCGCTGCAGGCACAGGTCGCCCACCGCATGGCCCCAATTGTCGTTCACACTTTTGAACCGGTCCGCATCGATCAACATCAGCACGCCCTGTTCGGCAGCATCGATCCGGCTCAGAACCCGGGTCGTCCAGTCAAGAAAGGCCCGCCGGTTGGGAAGCTGTGTCAAGGGATCTGTCAGGGCCATCATCGCAAGCCTTTCCTGAAGCCGGTCCAGATAGGTCACGACCAGAAAGATGATGCCCGAAAAGGGCAGCGAGGCCACCATCGTCACCAGCACCAGATCGACGAAATCGATCAGAAATTCCCCGTGCAGGTAGAATTCCGCGCCAAAGGCGAAAAGGCACATGAACAAACCCGCAAACAGCGGTTTGACCACGAAATCGACCGGCTTGCGCAGCGACATGAAGGCGATCAGGATCGCGATGATCTTGGGCATTTCCTGCATGCCCGCAATCTCGCCCTCCCAGTCTTACCAATTTCGGAATGGCGCCCTAGGTGGTCAGGGGGAAATGCTCGCAACTTTAGGCGAGATCAAAATGAATCCGGAACGGAGCCCGCATATGTCGATTGCCATCCTCTACCTCGTCACCGTCGTGATATTTCTGGCCGCCGACGTCATTGGCCTGCGATACATCGTGAAACCGGTTTTCGACCGGGATATCGGGCACTTGCTGCTCGAGACGCCGCGCTACGGGCCGGCCCTTGTCTTCTACCTGTTCTTTGTCGGCGCGCTGTTGTGGTTCGTCTCTCTGCCTGCGCTGCGTGACGGGACGTCGCTGGGCGCCGTCTGGTTCTCGGCGGCGGTGCTGGGTGCGGTGGGGTATGGGACCTACGAATTCTCGAACCTTGCCACGCTCAAGGGCTGGACATGGCAGATGCTCTGGACGGACCTGATCTGGGGCACGCTCCTGTCCGCGACCTCGGCAACGCTGGGGCTTGCGATCACCCGCGCCTTTGTCAGTTCCCCAGCGCCGGGCGGAGGATCGTGACACCAACCGCCCCGGCCCGCGCCAGCGCCGGATCGAGAGACATCGGGATATATTCCCCACGCCGCCACAGCTCCCCCAGATCGTCGTAATGGCGCGAGAACAGATGACCTGACTGCCCGGTCGAGATCACGAAGACAGAGCTGTCGGGATCGGCGAAGTCATAAACACCGCGGTAGCCTGCGGAATGGACGTTCAGGAACGGGTCGGGATCTGTGCCCGAGGTCAGGCCGCGACGCAGGGTGTTGTCGCCGCCGGAGGTCGACTGACGGATGTTCACGAACCAGTTCAGGATCGGCGTTTCGCCCAGAACGGGGTGGTCGTGCGCGGCCTCGTGCGCATCGCCCCAGCGCAGCGATTCCAGCGCCGTGCCATAGTTCTGCTCGATCCACACAATCGCATCATCCAGCGCGAGGCGCGCCATATCCGTGCAGGTTTCGGTCGGGGCCGACTGGATGACGTCGCACCAGACCCCCGCGCCGTCGATGTCGCGGAACACGCGTTCGATGAACACAGGCTCCACATGGGTGAATTCCGACGCGAGCGGGCCCAGCTCATCGCGGATCAACCTGTCCTGAAGGGCACGTACCCACGCCGAATAGATCAGGGGTTCGGGCATGTGCTCGTTCATCTCGCCGTTCCATTCGGACAGCAGGGCAAGGGCCTTCTGGCGCTGGCGGGCGGGCGTTCCCTCGGGCGCGGAATCGCCGGTGAACCACAGGTCTGCCCCCACGAGCGGCAGGATCGATCGGGCGGTGTAGCTTACGGTATCGAGCTGTGCCTCGATAAAGCTTTCGCGGGTATGCACCTCGCGGTTCTGCATCAGGAACCGCCAGCGCTGCACCCGCTGCGTATCGCCCCAGTCGAACGACATATGAAGCGGGAACGGACGGTCGATCACCTTGTTGTTGGTATTGCCCAGGATCCCGCCGCCCGGATCGACGAATTGCGGGTTCGCGGCATAGGGCAGGGTGCCCAGCCAGCGGTTCGCCTCGACATAGCCCAGCGACGGATAGCGCCCCTGGCTTGCGTGACCGGCATCCCGGCGCGGCATCGCGCCGATCACCTTCATGGCGATCCGGTTGCGATCGGCCAGAAGCAGGTTCTGCGAGGGCGCGACAAAGCGCTCCCCGGCGGCCAGCCCCTCGTCGATATTGCGCGCGCGCATCAGGGCGATGGCGGCACTCATCGAGGTGTCATCGGGCGACAGCGCCGTCCAGCTGATCGCGGTGACATGGCCCGGCGGACGGATCGTGCCCAGATCATACATGTCCGGCGGAAGGACGGGGCCGTTCACCGTCCATTGCAGGCGCAGGGTGACGCCTGGGCGATCCTTGATGTTGATGATGCTGTCGCGGGTGACAAAGGGCGCCCAGCCATCGGGCGTGCGGTATTCGTCGGTGTTGGCGGGGTTCACCTCTTCGACGAAGACGTCCTGATCGTCGAGATAGCTCGAGGTGATCGCCCAGCCGAGATTGGCCGACCGGCCCGAGAGGATCACCGGCATCCCCGGGATCGTACCGCCGATCACGCCGCCCGACGACAATTCCAGCCGCGCCAGATACCATATCGCGGGCGCCGTCAGGCCCAGATGCGGGTCGTTGGCGAGGATGGTCGAGCCCGTGGCCGAGCGATTGGGGGCGGCGGCCCATGAATTCGACGCGCCCGACAGGGGCCGGGGGCTGACAGGGGACAGCGGGCCCAGCTCAGACCGGCGACCTTCCGCAAAGCGAAGCTCCTCGACCCCTGGCATGAGCATGGCATAGGCGGGCAGGGCCGCAAGCCCGCTGCCCGGCGCATCGGGCAGGATATCTCGGACCCGCTCGTCCGGCAGGGCCAGCGAGACGCGGGCGCGCAGCACTTCAGCCTCGATCTGGCCCGACAATTGCAGGGCCATCAGCTTGAGAATCGCAAGACTATCGGCGGGCACCCAGGGTGCCACCGGATGGTTGAAAAGCCACATCTCGGGCGCGCCACGGCCCAAGGCGCCGGCGTTGACCTCGGTCAGCCAGGCATTGACCCCCGCCGAATAGGCCTCGAGCGCGGCAAGGGTGCGGGCGTCCTGATCCGCCACCGACTGACCGGCCAGCGTGTAGAGATCGAGCCTGCGCATGAGCGCGTCGGTCGACAACGTTCTCTCTCCGAACAATTCGGACAGCCGGCCCTGCGCCGTGCGGCGCAGCATCGTCATCTGCCAGAACCTGTCCTGCGCATGGGCATAGCCCAGCCCGTAATAGATGTCGGGATCCGTGGCGCCGAAGATATGCGGCACGTTCGAGGTGTCCCGCACAATCTCGATCGGGGCGATCAGGCCCGAGACCGAGCGTTCCGCAGAATAGTCGGGCAACGACCGCGAACCGAAGTAATAGGCAAGGAACAGGGCCGCCAGAACAAGGACGACAAGCCCCGTTGTCAGTCGCAGCAAGAGCCGGAAAACGCGCGCCATGACCTGCCTGTCTCCAAAGCGGAGCGCCTGTCGCCGCTTGACGACGATGGCTCATCCGTTACCAATCCTCGAACCGTTTTACAGGGCTGGCAGAGAGGGGCAAGGCAATGGCGAAAGTCGCATTTCTTGGATTGGGTGTCATGGGCGCGCCGATGGCGGGGCACCTTGCCGCCGCCGGACACGAGGTCACGGTCTATAACCGGACCCCGGCAAAGGCCGAGGCCTGGGTCGCGAAAAACGGCGGCCGCGCCGCGCCGACGCCCGCGAAAGCCGCCGAGGGCGCGGAGTTCGTCATGGCCTGCGTGGGCAATGACGACGATCTGCGCTCGGTCTGCCTGGGCGAGGACGGCGCGCTTGGCGCGATGACCGAGGGGACGATCTTTGTCGATCACACCACCGTTTCGGCTCAGGTGACGGCAGAGCTCGAAGAGGTGGCCCGCAGCCACGGGCTGGGCTTTGTCGACGCGCCTGTGTCGGGCGGGCAGGCAGGCGCCGAGAACGGCCAGCTGGTCGTGATGTGCGGGGGCGCGCAAGCGCATTACGACCGGGCCGAACCGGTGATCGCGGCCTATGCGAAGATGTGTTCGCGCCTTGGCGAAAGCGGCGCGGGTCAGCTGACCAAGATGGTCAACCAGATCTGCATCGCGGGTCTTGTGCAGGGCCTGTCCGAAGGTCTGCATTTCGCCGAGAAAGCCGGGCTGGACGGTCGCGCCGTGGTCGATGTGATCAAGGGCGGCGCGGCGGGCAGCTGGCAGATGGCAAACCGCTACGAGACGATGCTCGACGATGAATTCGAGCATGGCTTTGCCGTCGACTGGATGCGCAAGGACCTGCGGATCTGCCTGTCCACGGCCGAGGATACCGGCGCATCGCTTCCGGTGACGGCGCTGGTCGACCAGTTCTACAAGGACGTGCAGAAGATGGGCGGAGGCCGCTGGGATACCTCGTCGCTGTTCAAGCGTCTGCGCAAGCTCGACAGCTGAGACGCCGGTCCATCGAAACCGGAGAGCGAAAGGGGGGCAGAAGCCCCCCTTTTCTTGTTACTTCTCGGGGATCAGGCCCCTTGGACTGAACCGCAGGACCAGAAGCAGGATCAGCCCCATCGTCAGCAGCCGCATTTGCGCGGCACTGGCGATCAGGTGGTCCTTCAGGGCGCTGCCATCGGGCATCCCGGCCGTGATCAGCTCCATCAGGCCAAGGCCGATGGGCTCTACCATGACCCAGAGCCACCAGATCAGCAAACCGCCCAGAACGGCGCCGAAATTGTTGCCCGATCCGCCGACGATCACCATCACCCAGACAAGGAAGGTAAAGCGCAGCGGCTGGTAGGAGGTCGGCGTCAACTGGCTGTCGAGCGTGGTCATCATCGCGCCCGCGACGCCGCAGATCGCCGAGCCGAGGATGAAGATCTGCAGATGCCGGCCCTTGACGTCCTTGCCCATGGCTTCGGCCGCGGTTTCATTGTCGCGGATCGCGCGCATCATCCGGCCCCATGGCGAATTGAGCGCCCGCTGTGCCAGCCACAGAACGATCAGCAGGACGATCACGAAGAGGATGAGATAGGCGAACTTCACGTAGATCGTCGAGGCCGTCACCGGATCGAGGCCCAGCCCCGTCGCCCGATCGACAAAGCCCGGATCCTGTTGCAGATCGATTTCATAGGGCACCGGGCGCGGGATGCCGATCACGTTCTTGACGCCCCGGCTCAGCCAGTCCTCGTTCTTGAGAACCGCGATCACGATCTCTGCGATCCCGAGCGTCGCGATCGCCAGATAATCCGAGCGCAGACCCAGCGCCGTCTTGCCAATCACCCAGGCCGCACCCGCGGCCAGAAGTCCGCCCACGGGCCACGCGATCAGGACAGGCAGGTTCATTCCGCCCAGATATCCGGTGCCGGCGGGGTTGATCGCCTCGACCGCCTCGACGCCCGGATCGAACACCGCGCGGAACACGAAGAACCCCACGATCAGGATCGCCAGCGTCGCCAGCGTGCGTGCCCGGCCCTTCGCCATCCGGCGCTGTGCGATCACCGCGGCCACGATCGTCGCGGCCCCGAGGATCAGGGCTCCGACGATGCGAAAGCCCCCCGCGCTCCATGCGCCCTCGGTGGGCGGCATCGAAACCAGAACGGCGCCGAGACCTCCCAGCGCGACAAAGCCCATGACCCCGATGTTGAAGAGGCCCGCAAAGCCCCATTGCAGGTTCACCCCGATGGCGAGGATCGCCGAGATCACGCCCATGTTCAAAAGCGTCAGGGCCACGTTCCAGCCCTGCGTCATCCCCGTGCCGACGATCAGAACGGCCATCAGCGCGAAGTAAAGGATGTTGCGGTTCGTATCCGTCATACCGATTGTCCCCGGAACAGGCCCGTCGGGCGGAAGAGAAGAACGACGATCAGGATCGCAAAGCTTACGGCGAACTTGTAATCCGTCGACAGAAGCTGGACGAGACCGTCAGGTTCGAGTGGTTCGGGCAGGACATAGCCCAGCACCTTTTTCCACGCATAGGTGATCGTGACCTCGGAGAAGGCGATGACAAAGCCGCCGGCGATGGCGCCCAGCGGGCTGCCCAGACCGCCCACGATGGCCGCGGCGAAGATCGGCAGAAGCAGCTGGAAATAGGTGAAGGCCTTGAACGATTTGTCGAGCCCGTAGAGCACCCCCGCAGTCGTGGCCAGCGCTGCGACGATGATCCAAGTCACGGCCACGACCCGCTCGGGGTTGATGCCGGACAACAGCGCCAGATCCTCGTTGTCGGAAAAGGCGCGCATGGATTTCCCGGTCCGCGTCTTGTTGAGGAACCAGAACAGAAGCGCCACCGCGATCGCCGCCGTCACCAGCGTGATCAGCGATGTCGTGCGAATGGCAAGACCTTCGTCAAGGCCCGTCATCTCTCTGAAATCGCGGGCAGAAATGATGAACCTCTGGCCGTCCGAGAAGTTGATGTCATTGACCCCGATGATGAAGCGCACGACGCCGTTCATCACGAACATCACCCCCATCGAGACGATCACGAGGATCACCGGCTTGGCCTTCTGGACCCGGTAGAACCGATAGACCGCCCGATCCGTGAACAACAGCAGAAGAGCCGTCGCCGCGATGCCGAAGGGCAGGGCCAAAAGCGCCGTGGGAAGGGGGCCGAGCCCGATGCCCACCGCCTGAAACAGCCACGTCACAAGGATCGTCGCCATCGTGCCGAAGGCCATCGTGTCGCCATGGGCGAAGTTCGAGAACCGCAGGATGCCATAGATCAGCGTGACCCCCAGCGCCCCGAGCGACAGCTGCGCCCCATAGGCCAGTGCCGGAAAGAAGACGAAATTCAGAAAGGCCACAAGGGCGTTCAGGATATCCATTATTCCTCGCTCATCTGGTCATGCGGCCTCGGGCAGAGGGGCTGGGGCGGAACATTGGCCCGACCCGGTTTCGAATCCGGCTGCATCGATCCGCCTTTCTGTCTTTCGGAAGGTGAAGGCGCGCTCCGCCGAGAGGACGAAGACGGCCCAGATATCCTCGTCGATCGGGGCGGCATAGACCGTCTCTGTCTCGCCCGGCAGGACGGTGGCCTGACCCAATGGGCTGTCCCAGATCATCGCGCTGCGCCCGCGGTAGGTGTTGATGACGATCTGCGCGACGGCGGGCAGGGCGCCGCCGCAATCCTCGCCCCGGCAGTAGCTGTCGAACCGGCACTCCATCGCGAGGGCATCCGGACCAAAGCCAAGCGATGGGGGCGTCCGCAACAGAAGGAAGCCGAAGGTGCCGGCGCCGAGGAGTGCGACGACCGGGATCGCGGTCCAGACGAACCTGCGGGCACCGTTGCCCTGAGCCTTTCCCGTCACGGCGCGCCTTGTGCGGCGTCGGCGCGACGGCTGGACGGAAGGAGGACGCACCCCTCATCCCCCCAGGAAGGTCCGGCGCACAACCGGATCCTCCAGAAGTTCCTTGCCGGTGCCGGTATGGGCATTGCTGCCCTGAACCAGCACATAACCGATATCCGCGATATCAAGCGCCTGCTTGGCATTTTGTTCCACCATCAGGATGGTGATGCCGGCACGGGCGACCTCGATGATCCGGTCGAAGAGTTCATCCATGACGATAGGGCTGACGCCGGCGGTGGGCTCGTCCAGCATCAGGACCTTGGGCTGGGTCATCAGCGCGCGGCCCACGGCGACCTGCTGGCGCTGCCCGCCGGACAATTCGCCTGCGTTCTGTCGGCGCTTGTCCTTGAGGATCGGGAACAGGCCATAGACCTGATCCATCGTGTCGCGGATATCGTCGCGGCGCAGAAAAGCGCCCATCTCGAGGTTTTCCTCTACCGTCATCGACGGGAAGATGTTCGAGGTCTGCGGCACGAAGGCCATGCCCTTGGGCACGCGGGCCTGCGGCGACAGCCTGGTGATATCCTCACCGTCGATCCGGACCGAGCCCTTCCGCAGGTCGAGCATGCCGAAGATGGCCTTCATCGCCGTCGATTTGCCCGCGCCATTGGGGCCGACGATGACGGCGATCTGGCCCTTTTCCACCGAAACGGTGCAATCGTGCAGGATATCGGCTCCGCGGCCATAGCCGCCGGTCATGTTTTCGCCGATCAGGAACGGGTCTCCGGCCATTGTCAGTTTCCTTGCCCCCGGCAATTGGCGTGCAGTCTCAGCCCGCCTGCGCCTTGTTCTTGAGCCCCGTGCCGAGATAGGCCTCGATCACCGCCTCGTTTTTCATGATCTGGTCGGCCGATCCTTCGGCCAGCACCTTGCCCTCGGCCATCACGATCACCGGATCGCACAGCCGCTGGATGAAATCCATGTCATGCTCGATGACGCAGAACGTATAGCCCCGTTCCTTATTCAGCCGGATGATCGCATCGCCGATCGTGTTGAGAAGCGTGCGGTTCACGCCCGCGCCCACCTCGTCAAGAAAGACGATCTTGGCTTCCACCATCATCGTGCGGCCAAGTTCCAGAAGCTTTTTCTGGCCGCCCGACAGGTTCCCGGCCTTTTCGTCGGCAAGATGAGAAATCGTCAGGAAGTCAAGGACTTCATCAGCCTTGCGGCGCAGCTCGGCCTCTTCGCGTTCGATCCGGCCCCGACCGAACCACGCGGTCCAGAGCCCTTCGCCCGATTGGCCGCCGGGCACCATCATCAGGTTTTCCCGCGCCGTCATCGACGAAAATTCATGCGCAATCTGAAAGGTGCGCAGCAGGCCCTTGTGGAACAGATCGTGCGGCGCCATCCCGGTGATGTCTTCGCCTGCCAGCATGACCTTGCCCGAGGTCGGCGGCAGGTGGCCCGCCACGACGTTGAACAGCGTCGTCTTGCCGGCGCCGTTCGGGCCGATCAGCCCCGTGATGGAGCCCTCGGCGATTTCGAGCGTGGCCCCGTCAACGGCATGAAAGCCGCCAAAGTGCTTGTGTAGATTCTCGACGGCGATCATGGCGATCTCCCCGTATGGAAAGAGACCGCGCAAACTGGCGCGCGGTCCCCGGTCCGGCGTCGGAAGCGACCGGACCACGCAGGCCCGGCCGCATCTTAGACCTTAACGGAAGCGCACAGTCTCGATGGCGCCGTCCTGGATCTCGATCTCGCGGTAGTTGCCCGCGCTTTCGCCGGGGCCGATCAGTTCGACCGCGGTTGCTCCGACGTAGTCGATGTCGGTACCGGCTGCGAGAAGCTCGAGTGCCTTGGCAAGCTCGCCCGGGAAGATTTCCTCGCCCGGCGCGTTCGCGATATCCATGATCAGCGGTGCGAAATCGGCCGATGCGGTCGATCCGGCGGCGTGCATCGCCATCATGATCAGCGCGGCGGCGTCATAGCTTTCCGGTGCGAAGGCGGAGGTGCCTTCAAAGCCCGCCTCGGCGGCCATGCCCTGGAAGATCTCGGCACCCTGGCTGTCGGTGCCCGGGAACTGACCGAACGAGCCGTTCAGATCGGCGCCGATGTCGTCGACCAGCTGCTGTCCGACCATGCCGTCGGGCAAGACGAAGGTGTCGAAGGCCCCCGAATCGAGGCTGGCCTGGATGATGCCCTTGCCGCCCTGGTCGGTGTAGCCCGCCACGACGAGGACCTCGCCACCGGCGGAGGCCAGCGACGCGACTTCAGCCGAGTAATCCGCCTTGCCGTCTTCGTGGGCGGCGTTGATCGTGACCGTGCCGCCGGCTTCGGTGAAGGCAGCTTCGAAGCTGTCGGCCAGACCCTTGCCATAGTCGTTGTTGGTATAGGTCAGCGCCACTTCGGTGATGCCGCGATCCATCAGGACTTCGGTCATCACGACGCCCTGACGCGCGTCAGAGGGGGCGGTGCGGAAGAACAGGCCATCGTCCTCGGCGGTCGACAGCGCCGGGCTGGTGGCGGAGGGCGAGATCATGACCATGCCGTTCGGACGGGCCACGTTCTGAAGGATCGCACCGGTCACACCCGAGCAATCGGCGCCCATGATCGCGGCGATGCCTTCCGACGAGATCAGACGCTCGGCCGCGGCGGTGGCGGCGGCGGCATCAATGCAGGTGCTGTCAGCGCGCACGGGGGCGACGGTCATGCCGTCGATGATGCCGCCGGCAGTGTTCACCTCTGCAATCGCCAGTTCGGCCCCGGCACCCATTGCGGGCGTGATCGATTCAAGCGGACCCGTGAACCCGAGGATGATCCCGATCTTCACTTCGCTGTGGGCATCGGCCAGCGCACCGGTTGCCATGATCGCGGTCGCGGCGGAGGCCATGAGAAGTTTCTTCATTTGTTACTCCCAGTTGAATTTTTTTCCTCGGACGAAGCTAGTCAGACAAACGCACAAAGAAAAGAGGATTTAGCATGGCGCATGGTCAGGGTGTCGCCGCGTCACATTTCCTGCGCCGGGTCGGTCAGGAGGCGGGCGATCCGGACCGCGTGGCGAAATACCAGCGCCGGAGAGATCGAGATCGCCCCGTCGAGAAGCGCCGCCCTGTCAGGCAGGCTGTCGCTGCCGCCTGCGTAGGAAACCGGGGCCGCACCGGCCAAGGCGGCATCAAGCACCGACCTGTCGCGCCAGGGGTCGAGACTGTCGCCTGTCGACAGGTCATCGAGCGCGGCACAGGCCGCCTCGGTGCAGCGCACGGAATAGACTGGCCGCAGCAGGGCAGAGAGGCCCGACACGACAGCCGGATCACCGTCGACCAGCACCACCGGGGCACGTCCTCCGCCCGCCACGGGGGCCTCGGGTCCGGCTTGGGTCGTCGTCTCGATGTCGAAGGCCCCATCCTGGCCGGTCAGAGCCTGTTCCAGCCATTGGGCGCCGATCGGCAGAACCTCTGACAGATCGCGCGGATCATCGGGGCCGGTCCATACCCAGGGCAGAACCACGATCCGTTCGAAGGGCAGGTCGATCCTCTCCTGCGGAAGGGTGATCGGCAGGCGAAGAGGGTCGGCCGCGATCTCGGCCGCCAGAATTTCAACCTCTTGCCCGGTCAGAAGATCGCGCTCCATCCGGATCGGTCGGGCCTGCACACGCAGCGCCGCCAAATCCAGCGCGGCCGGATCGCAGAACGCGATTTCCTCGACGATCTGCGCATCCCTGATGCCCCAGACAATCCGGCCCCTGTCGCCCCCGCAATAGGCGGGCACATGAGCGCCGCCCGAAAGGCCGATCCCGCCCAAGGGGCTTTGGGCCGCGCGGGATGGATCGTCGATCAGGAACCAGCCATCGCGATCATCCAGAAGGGCGATATAGTCCAGGGTGTCGACCGGACCCATCGCTTCGGCCAGGGTCACGCGGGGCAGGGCACCAAGCGCAGTGTCCAGCCGCAGTGGCGCAAGGACCAGCCGGTCGACGCCAAGGGCCAGAAGGGCCACCGCCAGGAGCCCGGTCGCGAGCCGGGGCGATCGGGCCACGCTATCAGACCGACAACCGCGCCGCGTGGCTGCCGCGTTCGCGATAGGGTGTCGTATCGTAATGGGCGCGATAGCATTTCGAGAAATGCGACGGGCTCGCGAAACCGCAGGCCAGCGCCACGTTGATCACGCTCATATCCGTCTGCATCAGCAGGTTGCGGGCCTTCGACAGCCGCAACTCCATGTAATACCTCTTGGGGCTGCGGTTCAGATAGCGGCGGAACAGCCGTTCCAGCTGCCGGGTCGACATCCCAACGTCCTTGGCCAGGATCGAGGGGCTGATCGGCTCCTCGATGTTGCGCTCCATCATCTGGATCACCTGGCTCAGCTTGGGATGGCGCACGCCGATGCGCGTCGGGATCGACAGGCGCTGGGTGTCCTGATCGGTTCGGATCTGGGTATAGATCAGCTGATCCGCAACGGCATTGGCCAGCAATTCGCCATGATCGTCGGCAATGATCTTGAGCATCAGGTCGATCGATGAGGTGCCGCCCGCTGTGGTGATCCGGTTGCCATCGACCACGAAGACGGATTTCGTCAATTCCACCTCGTCGAATTCCTCGATGAAGCTGTCCTGGTTCTCCCAGTGGATCGTCGCGCGTTTGCCGTCCAGAAGTCCCGCCTTGGCCATGGTGTAGCCTGCGGTGCACAGCCCGGCCAACGTCACACCGCGCCGCGCCTCGCGCCGCACCCAGTTGAGAATGCGCTTGCTGCTGGCTTTCTGAACATCGACGCCGCCGCAGATCATGATCGTATCGTCGCGCTGAACCTCGTCGAGACCCATCTCGAGCCGGAACTCGATCCCCGCCGAACAGCGCGCCGAGACCCCGTCTTCGCCGGCCACGATCCAGGAGTAGAGCTCCTTGCCGGCCATCCGGTTCGCGATGCGCAGCGCCTCCACGGCGCAGGAAAAACATAGCAGCGTGAAGTTATCCAGAAGCAGGAAAACGAAACGCCGATGATCGCCGGAATTGGGGTTTTGACTTCCGATCGATTGCGCGTTCATCCACTTTCGTCCGACTCAGGCCGGACGCTCCTTTAGTATCCGAATGATGTGAACAGGTTTGCCCGAACAGGACAAGAGCGTTTGCACTGCCTGAAAAACCCGCAAATCGGCCTGATTTGCACGGCATTTGGCGTTGGCCACCGCAGTTTGTCTCGCTATAAGCCGGCCTGTTCCTGTCGAACGGATCGGCGGGATAACTGCGAACGGAGCTGTAGATATGACCGAGTGGCACAAATCCGACTGGCGCCAAAAGCCCAGGGTTCAGATGCCGGACTATACCGACGAAGCGAAACTGCGGGAAGTCGAGGCTCGGATCGCATCCTATCCGCCGCTCATCTTCGCCGGAGAAGCGCGCCGTCTGCGCAACGAGCTGGCCGCGGTGTCGCGCGGCGACGCGTTCCTGCTTCAGGGCGGCGATTGCGCCGAGAGCTTTGCCGAATTCACGGCAGACGGGATTCGCGACACGTTCAAGGTCATGCTGCAGATGGCGATGGTCCTGACCTATGCCGCGAAAGTGCCGGTGGTGAAGGTCGGCCGCATGGCCGGTCAGTTCGCCAAGCCGCGCTCGGCCCCGACAGAGACGGTCGGCGGCACGGAGCTTCCGTCATACCGCGGAGATATCATCAACGCGCTCGATTTTACGCCCGAGGCCCGGATTCCGGACCCCGAGCGGATGTTGCAGGCCTATCTGCAATCGGCCGCCACGCTGAACCTGCTGCGCGCCTTCTCGACAGGCGGGTTCGCCGATGTCCACAAGGTTCACGCCTGGACGCTCGGCTTTACCGACGCGCCCGAGGCCGAACGCTATCGCGAGATGGCGAACCGGATTTCCGACACGCTCGACTTCCTGTCGGCGGCGGGCATCAAGTCGGAGCAGAGCCATGCGATGGAATCGGTGGATTTCTACACCAGCCACGAGGCGCTGCTTCTGGAATACGAAGAGGCGCTGACCCGCGTCGACAGCACTACGGGCAAATGGGTCGCGGGATCGGGTCACATGATCTGGATCGGCGACCGGACCCGCCAGCCCGATGGCGCCCATGTGGAATTCTGCCGCGGTGTGCAGAACCCGATCGGGCTCAAATGCGGCCCGTCCATGACGACCGGGCACCTGAAGTCGCTGATGGCCACGCTCAATCCCAACAACGAAGCCGGGCGCCTGACGCTGATCGCGCGCTTCGGCGCGGGCTCCGTGGGCGAACATCTGCCGCGCCTCGTCAAGGCGGTTCAGGAAGAGGGCGCAAATGTCGTGTGGTCCTGCGACCCGATGCACGGCAACACGATCAAGTCGTCGACCGGCTACAAGACGCGCCCCTTCGACAGCGTCCTTCGCGAGGTGAAGGAATTCTTCGCCGTCCACAATGCCGAAGGCTCGATCCCCGGCGGTGTGCATTTCGAGATGACCGGATCTGACGTCACCGAATGCACCGGCGGCGTGCGCGCCCTGACAGACGAGGATTTGTCCGACCGGTATCACACCGCCTGCGATCCGCGTCTGAACGCGAGCCAGGCTCTGGAACTGGCCTTCCTCGTGGCCGAGGAACTGACCGACCGCCGCGCCTGTCTGGAGACCGCCAAGGCGGGCTGACACGCCATAACAGTCTGCAAGCGAAAGGGGCGGAGCGATCCGCCCCTTTTTCATTGGTCACGATCTGCCGGGACGATCAGCAACGTCGTCGTGAGACGAGATGAACAAGCGAGCGTCCCCAGCCCGGCCACGCCGGGCTGTTTGCTGTCGGTGACGGAAACTTTCAAAGTTTCCGATCCGATTTCTTTGAAAGAAATCGGTCCCCGACCGCAAGAGACGGCGCAAAGGTCAGCTGTTGTCGACGACCAGGCGCAATGTGGGCTTGTCGGAGCCGACACGGGGCGGCTGCGCAATGTGGAGCCGTTCGACCCGAAAGGCCCGATCTGTCGGGATGGTGATCTGCGCGGGGCCACGGGTCGCCGTCTTGCCGTCGAAGATCACCGCCCCAAGGATATGGGTCACCGCGCCCGCGCCATCCCGCAGCGGCAGGAGGCTCATCCGTCCCGCCAGGCGCCGCCGCAAGACCCGTTGTCCGGTCTCGAGCGGAAGCTCGACGATCGTCGGCGCCGCCGCGATCCGCTCGAGCGCATCGTGCAGCCGGACCCGGCTGCCCGGATCGAACAGCGCACTCATCGGCATCCCGCGCACATCCATCCCGAAGATCTGCTCCAGTTCCTGTCCCGCGAACCGGATCCGGGCAAGGCCCGGTGCGATGATCGAGGCAATGTAGCAATGGCGCAGGCACGGGCCGATATCGCGCGGCTCCACGTCGTGACGGTCCGGAATATCACCCATTCGCCCCAGCCCGCGCCAGTATTCCTCGAGCGCCATCAGGACAGATATCTGCCGCGACGGCCCCGGCTGATGGCCCAGCCTCAACACGTTACCCACATCCTCGTTACTCGACTGACCGGTCTTGTCCCGCCACATCGGCTCAACTCCCCACCCATGAAATCTATCCGAAAGATAGCTTCAATTTGTACCGAAATCCCGGGAATTCCTTACGGGTGGTTAATGCGTCCATGTCGGGCTTGCCGTGAGTGGGCAATTTCCGTTAGGTGCCCGGACACCCGCATATCCATCGTCAGGAGCCCGCGCCGTGATCCGATCCATGACCGCCTTTGCCAGCCGGACCGGCACCCACGGGGCCCATGGCTGGAGCTGGGACATGCGCTCCGTCAATGGGCGGGGGCTCGATCTGCGGCTGCGCCTGCCGGACGGGATCGAGGGGCTGGAGGCGGGGCTCCGCGCCGCCGTGACCCACCGGATCGACCGGGGAAATGTCACGATCGGGCTGCGCCTGAGCCGAGACGCGTCACGAGAGGAGCTCAGCCTCGATGAGGCCCGGCTGGACCGGGTTTTGCGCGCGCTTGATGCGGTTCAGGACAGGGCGATGACGCTGGGGATCACGCTAGGTCAGCCAAGCGCTGCCGATGTGCTGTCGCAGCGTGGCGTGCTGGCGCAGGAGGACAGCCAACCCGATCCGGCCGAAACCGAGGCGCTGCGATCCGCGCTTCTTGCGGATTTCGACCTGCTTCTGTCTGATTTCTGCGAAATGCGCGAGGCAGAAGGCCGTGCCCTTCGCACGATCCTTTCCGAGAGGCTCGATGAGATCGGCGCCCTCCTGACCGAGGCACAGGATGCGGCCGAAGCCCGGCTTCCCGTGGCGCGTCAAGCGCTGCGCGACGCCGTTGCCCGGCTGGGCGAGGCCGGGACCGACATGCCGGAGGACCGCCTTGCGCAGGAGCTGGCGCTTCTCGCGGTAAAGGCCGACGTGACCGAAGAGCTCGATCGTCTGAACGCCCATGTCGATGCCGCGCGCACGCTTCTGTCGACGAAGGGGGCGGTCGGAAGAAAGCTCGATTTCCTGATGCAGGAGTTCAACCGCGAGGCCAACACCCTGTGCTCGAAGTCCGGCTCGACCGCGCTGACCCGCATCGGGCTCGATCTCAAGACGCTGATCGACCAGATGCGCGAGCAGGTCCAGAATGTGGAATAGGCGATGAACGCGACACCTCTCTCCATGCCCCGGCGCGGGCTGCTGATCATCCTGTCGTCGCCCTCGGGGGCGGGCAAGACGACACTGACCCGGCGCCTGCGCGACTGGGACCCGTCGATCACCTTCTCGGTCTCGGCGACGACCCGGCCACCGCGCCCCGGCGAGGTGGACGGCCGTGACTACCAGTTCCTGTCGGAAGCAGAGTTCAAGTCGCGCGTCACCAATTCCGAGATGCTCGAACATGCCCATGTGTTCGGCAATTTCTATGGCTCCCCCAAGGGCCCGGTCGAGGCCAGCATCGAGGCCGGGCGCGACGTGCTGTTCGATGTCGACTGGCAGGGCGCACAGCAGATCAAGAATTCGTCGCTGGGTCAGCATGTGCTGTCGGTGTTCTTCCTGCCGCCCTCGATCACCGAGCTGCATCGCAGGCTTGTCAGCCGCGGCCAGGACGATGAGGCCACCATCGCCAAGCGGATGCAGAAAAGCTGGGACGAGATCAGCCATTGGGATGCCTATGATTACGTCCTGATCAACGACGATTTGGACGCGACCGAACAGCGCCTGATCAGCATCGTCACCGCCGAACGCCTGCGCCGGACGCAGCAGCCCGGCCTGACCAGCCATGTGCGCACCCTGCAATCCGAATTCGAGGATACCAGATGATCTATAGTCTTGACGGCATATCCCCCCGCATCGCGGCCAGCGCCTGGGTCGCGCCCGGCTGTCACCTGATCGGCGATGTCATCCTTGAAGACGACAGTTCCGTCTGGTTCGGCGCGACGATCCGGGGCGACAATGAACCGATCACGCTGGGGCGTGGGTCGAATATCCAGGAGAACTGCGTGCTTCATACCGATCCCGGCTGCCCGCTGACGATCGGGGCCGATTGCACGATCGGCCACAAGGCGATGCTGCATGGCTGCACGATCGGGGAGGGGAGCCTGATCGGCATGGGCGCCACGATCCTGAACCGCGCGGTGATCGGCAGAGGCTGCCTGATCGGGGCGGGCGCGCTGATCACCGAAGGCAAGGTCATCCCCGATGGCAGCCTTGTCATGGGCGCACCGGGCAAGATCGTGCGCCAGCTGGATGATGCGGCCCGCGCCGCGTTGATCACCTCGGCCCGCCATTATGTCGCGAATGCCCGAAGGTTCCGCGCCGGGCTGGAGGCCATCGAATGAAACGCCCCGACAGCCTTGTGCGACGCACGGATTGGCCCAGTTCGACCTCCCGGCCCGTTGTAACGCCCCTGCAGCCGTCGGTCGTCTATGCCTCGCCCGACCCTGATGCGCTCGATGCGCAATACGAGGGGGCGACGGGCTATACCTATGCCCGCGAGGGGCATCCGAATGCAGATGTTCTGGCGGCCAAGATCGACATGCTCGAAGGCGCGCCCGTTCTGTTCGAACCCGCCGGCATCATCACCGGATCGGGCATGTCGGCGATCTCGGCCACGTTCCTTGGCCTCTTGCGGGCGGGCGATCACGTTCTGGGGGGCGATCAGCTCTATGGCCGCACGCTCAGGCTGATGAACGACGATCTGCCCCGGCTGGGGATCGCCACGTCGCTGGCCGATCCGACCGATGCCGCCGCCATCGAGGCCGCGATCCGTCCGGAGACCCGGATGATCGTGGTCGAGGCGATCTCCAACCCCACGATCCGCGTGGCCGACATGAAGGGGATCGCGGCCATCGCGCGCGACCGGGGCATCCTTCTGGTGGTCGACAACACCTTTACGACGCCACGGCTTTATCAGCCTTTCGCCCATGGCGCCGATATCGTCATTCATTCGGTGACGAAGCTGTTGGCCGGGCATTCCGATGTCACGCTGGGCTATGTGGCGGCCAGGGACCCCGCGCATCGCGACGCCATCATGACGGCCAATGTCACATGGGGCCTGACGCCCAGCCCCTATGAATGCTGGCTGGCCGAGCGGGGGCTGCATTCATTCGATCTGAGGCTCGCACGCGCGCAGAACACCGCCGCCCGGCTGGGGGCCGCGCTGGCGGAGGTGCCGGGCGTGGCGCGGGTGATCTATCCCACGCGTCCCGATCACCCCGATCACAACAGGGCGGTGGCGCTGTTCGCGGGGCAGGGGGGCAACATGCTGAGCTTTGAACTCGAGGGCGGGCGCGCGGCAGCCAACGCCTTTACCCGCGCCGCCCCTGATATCGCCTTTGCTCCGACACTGGGCGATGTGGGCACGACGCTGTCGCATCCCGCCTCGTCATCGCATCGCGCACTGACGCCCGCGGCGCGGGCCGCGATCGGCATATCGGAGGGGTTCTTCCGGGTGTCGGTGGGGATCGAAGAGCCGGATCTGCTGATCCCGGAGATGGTCAATGCGGCACGGATCGCGACGGAGGCGAGCTGATCTCAGACCTGATCGTCGTATTCGACCCATGTCGTCTGACGGCCCTTGCCGGAAAACAGCAGGATGCGGAAATCCAGAAACGGATAGACCCTGCGCACATCCGACACGATCAATCCCGGTCGCGGGACACCCGACGATACCGCCCGGTAGCGTCCGGTAAAGCCCATCAACGACAGTTTCCCGGCCAGATCGATCACATCGAATTCGTCGGTCCAGAGCGCCGAGAGAACAATCGTCGCCCCTGTCCTGAGCAGAAGTTCGCCCGTCAGGTCATCGAAAGAGGTGAAGAACACGCCGTCCGGAGGCGCAGTTTCCACAGGCAAACGTGAAGAGCAGACGACCACGAGGACCTGCGAAGACGTGCCTGTCGTCATTGACCCGAACAGGTCGTCACCTGCCTTCACAAGACACACCTCACTAGAAACCACACGGAACGCCGCGAGGTTCTTCGCTGTTGAACGGCTTTTCAACTTCCACTATTGGCGGATCGATCTCGCCACGCAAGGGTTCTCATCGCCAGCCGATGCTCGCGCTTGCCTCCTGTTCGGGAATTGCAATGGCCGACGCTGTCTTCCGCGAAATTGTCGAAGCCCTGCCATTTCCGGTGGCTCTCGTCGGTCCGGATCAGCGTTTGAGAGCGGCGAACGAGCCGGCGATCGCGCTTTTCGGGGTCAATGCGGTGGGCCAGCATTTCGTCGTGTCCCTTCGAAATCCTGCGATCGTGTCCGGGGTCGAACGGGTACTGGCCCGCGGCGAAGCCACCGAGGCGACGATGCGTCAGCTTCAGGATCCGCGCGAAATGCTGTGGCGCGCCGTCATTCGGCCCGTGACGACCGAAGATGGCCGCGGCGCATTGATCAGTTTCGAGGATATCACCGCGGTCGAGGAAACCGGCCAGATGCGCCGGGATTTCGTGGCCAACGTCAGCCATGAGCTGCGCACGCCACTGACCGCATTTCGCGGATTCGTCGAAACCCTGCGCGGCGCGGCGCGGCACGACGCAAAGGCGCAGGACCGGTTCCTCGAGATCATGGAACGTGAAGCCGAACGCATGTCGCGGCTGATCGACGATCTTCTGTCGCTCAGCCGGGTGGAACAGGAAGTCCGGGTCCAGCCGCGCGAGCAGGCCGATCTGGTCGCGATCACGGAACAGGCCATCGCGCTCTTGTCGGGCGGTCCGGGCGCGGGGCGGATCACGCTCGATGCGCCGTCGGAGGCGGTGGTGCAGGGCGACGTGCGGCAATTGCAGCAGGTCGTCACCAATCTGGTCGAGAATGCCCTGAAATACGGCGGCGCCGATGGCCAGGTCCGGATCGACATCGCGGGGCCCGGCCGGGATGCCGTGTTGCAGCGCATGGCGTGGCGGCTGTCGGTCACCGACGAGGGCGAGGGAATCGAGGAACATCACATCCCCCGCCTGACCGAACGGTTCTACCGGGTCGATTCCCACCGGTCGCGCGAAATGGGCGGCACCGGGTTGGGGCTGGCGATTGTAAAACATATCGTCACACGACACCGGGGCCGGCTCAGAATCGAAAGCGAGCCGGGAAAAGGAAGTATTTTCAGCGTGTTCCTTCCTGTTTCTGGGCGCGAGGAGGTGTCGGAGTAGCCCCCGGAAAACTGCGTCATGTCATGAAACTTTTACATGAATGTCACAGAAGCTTTGTGTCCGATCCATAGCAGGGCGGTGACGGTTCGACAGGGGTGTCGGGCCGACAGCGAAAACAGGAGTATCTGATGAAATTCGCGAAACTGGCGACATCCGCCATTGCCATTTCTGCCCTCGCGACCGCTGCCGCCGCGCGCGACAATGTTCAGGTTGCAGGGTCGTCGACTGTTCTGCCCTATGCCTCGATCGTGGCCGAAGCCTTCGGTGAAAACTTCGATTTCCCGACGCCCGTCGTCGAATCGGGTGGCTCCTCGGCCGGTCTCGCCCGCTTCTGCGAAGGCGTCGGTGAAAACCAGATCGATATCGCCAACGCCTCCCGCGCGATCCGCGAGGGCGAGATCGAGGCCTGCGCCGCCAACGGCGTGACCGACATCATCGAAGTCCGGATCGGCTATGACGGGATCGTCTTCGCCTCCCAGATCGACGGGCCGGCCTTCGACGCCTTCACGCCGTCCGACATCTTCAACGCGCTGGCGCCCAAGGTCATGGTTGACGGTGAACTGGTCGACAACCCGCACACCATGTGGTCCGACTTCAACGCCGATCTGCCCGAAGCCGAAATCCTCGCCTTCATCCCCGGCACCAAGCACGGCACCCGCGAAGTGTTCGAAGAGCAGGTCATTGCCGCCGGCTGCGAAGCCACCGGCGCCATGGAAGCCATGATGGCGGCCGGCATGTCCGAGGACGATGCCGAGGATGCCTGCCTCGAAGTGCGCACCGATGGCCGCTCCGTCGACATCGACGGCGACTACACCGAGACGCTGGCCCGCATCGACGCCAACACCAACGGCATCGGCGTGTTCGGCCTCGCGTTCTACGAGAACAACACCGACACGCTGAAGGTCGCGACCATGTCTGGTGTCGAGCCGACGGTCGAGACGATCGCATCCGGCGAATACCCGGTGTCCCGCCCGCTCTACTTCTACATCAAGAAGGCGCATATCGGCGTGATCCCGGGCCTCAAGGAATATGCCGAGTTCTTCGTCTCTGACGCGGTTGCCGGTCCCTGGGGTCCGCTGTCGCAATACGGCCTTGTGTCCGATCCGGAGCTTGCTGCGACGCAGGCGATGATCGCCAACGAAGAAACCATGGGCGGCATGTAAGCCACCCATTCGCGGCGGGGCCCGATCAGTGGCGGGCCCCGTCACACCCATTCCGGGGCCATCGCGTGCCCGAACCTGATTGAGCGGAGCATCTCATGGCGCTGTCCTGGCTTTTCGGTCTGCTGGTGCTGATTGCTGTTGCCGGCTTTTTCGCCGGTCGAAGCAAGTCCGTGGCATCAGCTGGCGGAGATGCGCGCGGTCTTCATTCCCGACCCAATTATTATGGCTGGCACGTGGCGCTCAATGCGCTCGTACCGGCGCTTTTGCTTCTTGTTCTGTGGCTGTTGATCCAGCCGTTCGTTCTCAACCGTGCGGTCATGCCGATGCTGAGCTCGGTCGACGTCAACGACCGCGGCACCATGAGCCTTGTGCTGAGTGATGTGCGCCGTGTCGCCGAAGGCATCGACATCGCGATCACCGAAGGTGCAATCAGCCCCGACGAGGCCCGTGACATCCAGGCCGACGTCATGGATGTGCGCGCACGTCTGGCCGAGGTTGGTGTGGCGCTTGGCTCGGATGTGAGCATCGAAACCCTGAGTGCCGCGCAACGGTACCGGGCACTGGCCTACACCGGCACCAGCGTCATGACGATCCTCGTTCTGATTGTCTCGCTCGTGGGCGGTGTGATCGCCTATCGGCTTGTCAGGCCGGACTTCCGATCCCGCAACGTGGTGGAATTCGGAGTGCGGATGCTGCTGTTGTCGGCGGCCTCCATCGCGATCCTGACGACGGTGGGCATCGTTTTGTCGCTGGTCTTCAACACGGTCGAGTTCTTCCGGCTTTATCCGGCCACGGATTTCTTCTTTGGCCTGAACTGGGCGCCGAGTTTCTCGGGCAGGGGGGGTGCGTCCGAACTGGGCATCCTGCCGCTCTTGTGGGGCACGCTCTACATCTCGGTCGTGGCGCTGGCCGTGGCCGTTCCGATCGGCCTGTTCTCGGCGATCTATCTGTCGGAATACGCGACGAAGCGGGTTCGCTCGATCGTGAAGCCGATGATCGAGGTGCTCGCGGGCATTCCCACGATCGTCTACGGCCTCTTTGCCCTGCTGACGGTCGGTCCGGTCCTTGTGTCGGCCTTCGGCGAAGGCGGGGTTCTGGGTGTCAGCTGGATGGGTGGCGGCACCGCTGTCATGACGGCGGGCCTCGTGATGGGGATCATGCTGATCCCCTTCGTGTCGTCGCTGTCGGACGACATCATCAACGCCGTCCCGCAATCCATGCGCGATGGATCGCTGGGCCTCGGGGCCACACGGTCGGAGACGGTGCGCCAGGTCGTGCTGCCGGCGGCCCTTCCGGGGATCGTGGGCGCCATCCTTCTGGCCGCCTCGCGCGCCATCGGCGAGACGATGATCGTCGTGCTCGGGGCAGGGGCCGCGGCCCGTCTGTCGATGAACCCCTTCGACGCGATGACGACGATCACCGCCAAGATCGTGAGCCAGCTGACCGGGGATGCGGATTTCTCCTCGCCCGAGGCGCTGGTGGCCTTCTCGCTCGGCATGACGCTGTTCGTCATCACGCTGGGCCTCAATGTCTTTGCGCTCTGGATCGTGCGCCGCTACCGGGAGCAGTATGAATGACCGACACGACACCGCTTGACGCGGCCCCGGCGGGCAAGCCCACGAAATCCATCCTTGTCGAGGATGAACGCACGCGCGCCCGCAACAGGGCCGAGGCACGGTTCCGTGCCTATGGGATCGCGGCTATCGCGATTGCGGCCACCTTCCTCGTGATCCTTCTGGCCACGATCGTCGTGCGCGGCGTTCCGGCCTTTACCCAGACCTACATGACGCTGGACGTCACGCTGGAGGCCAATGCGCTTGACCCCAACGGCACCGGCGACCGCGACGAGATCGCGAAGGTCACGACCTTTGGCTATCAGCCGCTGATCGGACAGGCGCTGGTGTCGCTTCTGGAAGAGCAGCGGATCGAGACGCCCCTGCCGCCGCCCGCGCTGATCCTGATGCTAAGCCAGTCGGCACCGGCGGTTCTACGTGATGCCGTCCTCGACGATCCGTCCCTCATCGGACAGACGGTGACGTTCGAGCTTTTGACCTCGTCGCGGGCAGATGGCTATTTCAAGGGCCGCGTCACCCGCGAAAGCCTTGCGCGTGACCGCAACCTCGGCCCGCCGCACCTCGATATCCTCGATCAGCTGGCCGAAAGCGGCCATGTCGAACGGCGATTCAACCTCGATTTCATAACCGGATCCGACGCCTCGGAAAGCCGGCCGGAATCGGCGGGGATCGGCGTGTCGATGATCGGGTCGTTCTTCATGATGCTGGTGGTCCTGTTCCTGTCGCTCCCGATCGGCGTCGCGGCCTCGATCTATCTCGAGGAATTCGCACCGCAGAACAGGTTCACCGATTTCATCGAGGTGAATATCTCGAACCTCGCGGCGGTGCCGTCGATCGTCTTTGGTATTCTCGGCCTCGCGATCTTCATCCAGGTGATGCATCTGCCGCAATCGGCGCCGCTGGTCGGCGGTCTGGTTCTCACGCTGATGACGCTGCCCACGATCATCATCTCGACCCGCGCGTCGCTGAAATCGGTGCCGCCCTCGATCCGCGAGGCCGCGCTGGGTGTCGGCGCCTCGAAGATGCAGACGGTGTTCCACCACGTCCTACCGCTGGCGATGCCCGGCATCCTGACGGGCACGATCATCGGTCTGGCACAGGCGCTTGGGGAAACGGCCCCGCTTCTGTTGATCGGCATGGTGGGCTTTATCGCGTCGAACTATCCCGCTGGCGTGGCCGAAGGGTTCCTCGATCCGAACTCGGCGATGCCCGCGCAAATCTACGAATGGGCCAAACGGGCCGATCCCGCCTATTACGAACGCGCATGGGGCGGTATCATCGTCCTGCTGGTGTTCCTGATGTCGATGAACCTTCTGGCGATCCTGCTGCGCCGCCGGTTCGAACGCCGCTGGTAGGAGGGCAGCAAATGGATGACCTCAGATTAATCGAAAGAGCCGTGGACATGAATGAAACGAAGATCTCAGCGAATGGCGTTCAGGTCTATTATGGCGACAACCACGCCATCAAGGACGTCAATGTCGAGATCGCGGACAAGACGGTCACGGCCTTCATCGGCCCGTCGGGCTGCGGCAAGTCGACCTTCCTGCGCTGCCTGAACCGGATGAACGACACGATTTCTGTCGCCCGGGTCGAGGGAGATATCCGGATCGATGGTGAGGACATCTATGACAAGCGGGTCGATCCGGTCCAGCTGCGCGCCAAGGTGGGCATGGTGTTCCAGAAACCGAACCCGTTCCCCAAGTCGATCTATGACAACGTGGCCTATGGGCCCAAGATCCACGGGCTGGCCCGCAACAAGGCCGAACTGGACGAGATCGTCGAACGCGCTCTGCGCCGCGCGGCGCTCTGGAACGAGGCCAAGGATCGCCTTCAGGAACCGGGGACCGGCCTGTCGGGCGGCCAGCAGCAGCGGCTTTGCATCGCGCGCGCTGTCGCAACCGAGCCCGAGGTCCTGCTGATGGACGAGCCCTGTTCAGCGCTCGACCCGATCGCCACGGCACAGGTTGAGGAGCTGATCGACGAGCTGCGCCAGAGCTATTCGGTGGTCATCGTCACCCATTCGATGCAGCAGGCGGCCCGCGTCAGCCAGATGACCGCCTTCTTTCACCTCGGCAACCTCGTGGAATACGACGAGACCGGGACCATCTTCACCAATCCAAGCGATCCGCGAACGGAAAGCTATATTTCCGGCCGCATCGGCTAAGGAACCGCCAACATGAACGAACAGCATATCGCATCGGCCTATGACCGCGATCTCGAGGCGATCCAGGCGATGATCATCCGGATGGGCGGCCTCGTGGAATCCGCGATCCTCGAAGGCACCCGCTCCCTCGATACCCGCGACGTGGAGCTTGCCGAAAAGGTGCGCCGCGAAGACGCCGTCATCGACGATCTGGAAGAGCGGATCAACGAGGAATGCGCCCGCGTCATCGCGCTGCGCGCGCCGGTGTCAAAGGATCTGCGGATCATCCTTGCGGTGATCAAGCTGTCGGGGTCGCTGGAGCGGGTGGGCGATTACGCCAAGAACATCGCCAAGCGCACGACGGTTCTGGCCGAACTGGGGCAGATCCCCGGCACCAACACCTCGCTGCGGCGGATGGCCATGGATGTGCAATCCATGCTCAAAGACACGCTCGATGCCTTTATCGCGCGGGATGCGGAGCGGGCCGAACAGGTGATCCTGCGCGACGAGGATGTCGATCAGCTCTATAACGCCATGTTCCGCGAATTCCTGACCCACATGATGGAAGACCCGCGCAACATCACCGCCTGCATGCATCTGCATTTCATCGCCAAGAACATCGAACGCATGGGCGATCTGGTCACGAACATGGCGGAGCAGGTGGTCTATCTGACGACCGGCACCTTGCCCGACGACGATCGCCCGAAGAAGGACAGAACGGCCTTTGCCGCGCCAAGAAAATGACCACAGACAACCAGAGCCAGCCACACGTCCTGATCGTCGAGGACGAACCCGCGCAGCGCGAGGTGCTGTGCTACAACCTCGAGGCCGAAGGCTTTCGCACCACGGGTGCCGCCAATGGCGAAGAGGGGTTGATGATGGTCGACGAGGATCCGCCCGACGTGATCGTTCTGGACTGGATGCTGCCGCGCGTCTCGGGCATCGAAGTCTGCCGCCAGTTGAAAATGCGGCCCGAAACCCGCGGCATCGCGATCATCATGCTGTCGGCCCGGTCCGAAGAGGTCGATCGCGTGCGCGGGCTTGAAACAGGGGCCGATGACTACGTCGTCAAACCCTATTCGGTGAGCGAGTTGATGGCCCGCGTCCGGAGCCAGCTGCGGCGTGTCAGGCCCGCCAGCGTGGGGCAGGTGCTCGTCTACGAGGATATCCTCCTCGACACCGAAACGCACCGCGCAAGCCGGGCGGAACGGCCACTGAAGCTGGGGCCCACGGAATTCCGGCTTCTGGCGACCTTCATGGAAAAGCCGGGCCGTGTCTGGACCCGGGACCAGCTGCTTGACCGGGTCTGGGGGCGTGACGTCTATGTCGATACCAGAACGGTCGACGTGCATGTCGGGCGTCTGCGCAAGGTTCTGACGCGCGACGGCGGGGGCGATCCGGTGCGCACCGTGCGCGGCGCGGGATACGCGCTGGGGTAGGGCGCCATCGTCGTTTTTGGGGTTGAAGCGGCCGGGCTCTTTGGTGAGCCTGCCCCAAGATCAATTCCGGAGGCCCCATGCCATCAACCCGCACAAGCCCATCCTTCCCCGATGCCGAATACTGGGACCGGATCGAAAAGACCCGTGCCGCGATGGAGGCCGCGGGGATCGAGGTTCTGATCATCTCGGACCCGTCGAACATGTCCTGGATCTCGGGCTATGACGGCTGGTCGTTCTATGTGCATCAGGCCGTCATCCTCGGCATGGAGGGCGAGCCGATCTGGTGGGGTCGTGGCATCGACGTGGCCGGCGCCCTGAGAACGGTGTTCATGGAAGACGACAACATCTTCGGCTATGAAGACACCTACGTTCAGAACCCCGACAAACACCCGATGGAAGACATGGCCCGCATCCTGGATGCCATGGGCTGGGGTCAGGCGCGCATCGGCATTGAGCTGGACAATTATTATTTCAGTGGAAAGGCTTACGCGACGCTCCTGAAGTTGTTGACGAAGGCCGATCTGATCGATGCAACGGGGCTGGTGAACTGGCAGCGGGCCGTGAAATCGGAAACCGAACTGACCTACATGCGCCGCGCCGCATCCATCGTCGAGGCGATGCATGCCCGGATCGTCGAACTGGCCGAGCCGGGCATGCCCAAGCACCAGCTGGTCGCCGAGATCTATCACACCGGCATTACCGGCGTCGGCGGGCATTGGGGCGACTATCCCGCGATCGTGCCGATGGCGCCCTCGGGCCTTGATGCCACGGCGCCGCATCTGACATGGGATGACACGCCGCTGAGAACCGGCGAAACCACGTTCTTCGAGATTGCGGGCGCGCATCGTCGCTATCAATGCCCGCAGTCTCGCACGCTGTTCCTTGGCAAGCCGCCTCAGAAGTATCTCGACGCCACAAAGGCGGTAGAGGAGGCGAAGGATGCAGCGCTTGAGCAGGCCAGGCCCGGCAATCGCTGCGAGGATGTCGCCAATGCCTTCAACAAGGCGCTCGAGGCGCATGGCTATATCAAGGACAATCGCTGCGGCTATCCGATCGGGATCAGCTATCCGCCGGACTGGGGCGAACGGACCATGTCGTTCCGCAAGGGCGACAGGACCGAGCTTTTGCCGGGAATGACGTTCCACCTGATGCCGGGGCTGTGGCTGGACGACGGGGGGATTGAGATCACGGAGCCGATCCTGATCACCGAAACCGGCGTGGAGAAGCTGTGCAATACTCCTGGGGGGCTCACCGTCAAGCTATAGTGTAATTCGCATAATCAGTATTATGTTAAAGACTTGGATTGTGGAAAACTGGTCGCTTGTTCACTATTGCCCCCAGCATTCAATAACTTGGTCCATCATCTTCAGACCAGATCGCCCATGTCAGCGCGCCATCGCGGACGCGTGCCCGCCCGGCTGGAAGCACTGGACGGGTTTTCTGTTTTTGACCAAGCAATAAAAACATTGCTAGACAGTGGCCATAATCCCGCGGAGCGAATTTCCCATGTCCATGCCACTTGTTGATTACCTGAACCACGTGACCAATTCACCCGATGTCGAGACGCTCTGGGCGGCGCATCTTGACCAGATGCAAAGCTACGGGTTCGACCGGATCATCTATGGCTTCACGCGGTACCGCACGACAAGTTCGCTTGGCGATCCTCAGGATTGGGTCCTTCTGACCAACCAGACCGCCAGCTACATGACAGCCTTCATCGAGGACGGTCTGTATTTTCACGCGCCCATGATACATTGGGCCCTCGAGAACGATGGTGCGTGCAGCTGGTCATGGATGGCCGAAATGGCGGCGTCGGATGCGTTCACGCCGGCGGAACTTCGTGTGATCGATTTCAATCGCAAGTATGGCGTGACGGCGGGCTATTCGATCAGCTTCCGGTCGATTTCGGCCCGCAACAAGGGCGCGGTGGCGCTGACGGCCCGTGAGGGCATGTCGCAGGCCGAGGTGGACGAGGTCTGGGCCGAACATGGCAAGGATATCCTTGTCATGAACAACGTGGCCCATCTGAAATTGCTCACCCTGCCCTATTTCGGCTCACGCAACCTGACCAAACGGCAGCGCGAGGTTCTGGAATGCGTGGGCGACGGCAAGACGACCCAGGATACGGCGATGATCCTCGGGCTGACGCCTGCGACCGTGGAAAAGCACCTGCGGCTGGCGCGGGAGGCGCTGGATGTCGACACCACGGCGCAGGCCGTTCTCAAGGCCGCGTTCTACAACCAGATGTTCGTCCTCGACCTCTAGTTGTTGATTCGTAAACCTTTGGCCTTATTGGGGATTTGAGACTGAACAGTTCAGGCCAATTCGCCCGTTGATTGTGCGCTGCGACCGAAAATTTCGTCTGACGTTGCGTAAGAAGACGCTTTTATTCACGAGGTAGGGTTTCCCCTACTGTTGTGACGTAGCGTCATTTGGCATGCTAACCATGTTCCGTGAGTGGTGGCCTAAGGCCAGGGAACAGCGGGTCGTATCTCTGAGATTACAGGGCGCTTCGACCCGCATCTCTAAACAGCCGGTTGTCCCCCGGCTGGGCGGGGTCGGAGAGTATTGTTCTCCGGGCTTGCAGAATTCGGCATCCTTCCCCTGATACGGGTGTCGGAACTCCCAAGGGCGGCACCGCCTCTTCTTCCTGAGCGGTGTCGCCCCCCTTCCTCCAAATCGCGTGAGAGAGTGGCCAAAACGAAAAAAGCCGCCGGCGAACCGGCGGCTTTTCGACTGAGGTCTGAATGTGGATCAGCCCTTGAGTGTCTTTGCGACCTCGGCGGCGAAATCCTCTTCTTCCTTCTCGATGCCCTCGCCGACGGCAAGGCGCACGAAACCCGTGATCGTCGCGCCGGCCTCTTCGGCGGCCTGGGCCACTGTCAGGTCGGGATTGATCACGAAAGCCTGACCCATCAGCGTGTTCTCGGCCAGCCACTTCTTCATGCGGCCTTCGATCATCTTTTCGATGACCTGCTCGGGCTTGCCGGATTCGCGGGCGATGTCCATCTGGACCTGCTTTTCCTTCTCGACGATCGCCGGATCAAGCTCTGCCTCGGACAGCGCGGCCGGCGAGGCGGCAGCGATGTGCATCGCGACCTGGCGACCAAAGGCTTCGTCGCCGCCGTTCATCCCGACCAGAACGCCGATCTTGCCCATGCCGTCGCTCACCGCGTTGTGGACATAGGTGACGACAGTTTCGCCCTCGACCTTTTCCATGCGGCGCAAGGTCATGTTCTCGCCGATCGTGGCGATGGCGGCGGTCAGCGTGTCGGCGACCGACTTGCCGTCCACGTCCATCCCCAGAAGGCCGTCGACATTCTCGGCGGCGAGCGCCGTGTTGGCGATGGCGCCGACCATTTTCTGGAATTGTTCGTTCTTGCCCACGAAGTCGGTCTCGGAGTTGACCTCGACGGCCACGCCCGTGCCGCCCGAAACGGCAACGGCCACAAGACCTTCGGCCGCGGTGCGGCCCGACTTCTTGGCAGCCTTCGCAAGGCCCTTGGTGCGCAGCCAGTCAACCGCGGCTTCCATGTCGCCATCGGTTTCGGTCAGCGCTTTTTTCGCGTCCATCATGCCTGCGCCGGTGGATTCGCGCAGTTCTTTCACCATGCTCGCTGTGATCGCCATGAGCGGTCTCCTGTCAATGGAAGTGACCCGCGGGGACCCGCAGGCCCCCGTCGGGAAATATATATGAGCGTCGTATGCCCGGCTGGGCCGCTTATTCAGCGGTGGCCGTTTCGCCTTCGGCGGCGGCAGCGGCGGCGGTCGCCTCGCTAGCCAGCTCTTCTTCGGCCAGCTCTTCCATGGCGCCCATGTCGACGCCTGCGGCGCCCAGCTGTGCGGACATACCGTCAAGCGCGGCGCGTGCGGCCAGATCGCAATACAGCGAGATGGCACGGCTGGCGTCGTCATTGCCGGGGATGATGTAATCCACGCCGGCGGGCGAGCAGTTGGTGTCGACGACGGCGACGACCGGAATGCCCAGCTTGCGGGCTTCGGCGATGGCCAGGTCTTCCTTGTTGACGTCGATCACGAACAGAAGGTCCGGCACGCCGCCCATCTCGCGGATACCGCCGAGGGAGGCCTGCAGTTTGGCCTGCTCGCGCTCCATGCCGAGACGCTCTTTCTTGGTCAGGCCTTCAAAGCCGTTCTCGGCTGCTTCGTCGATCTGGCGCAGACGGTTGATCGACTGGGACACGGTCTTCCAGTTGGTGAGCGTGCCGCCCAGCCAGCGGTGGTTCATGTAATATTGTGCCGAGCGCTCGGCCGCATCGCGGATCGGCCCCTGGGCCTGACGCTTGGTGCCGACGAACAGAACGCGGCCCCCCTTGGCGACGGTCTCGCGCACCACGTTGAGTGCGGCGTCGAGCATCGGGACGGTCTGCGTGAGGTCCATGATATGAATCCCGTTGCGCGAGCCGTAGATGAACTCGGACATGCGGGGGTTCCAGCGTGCGGTCTGGTGGCCGAAGTGAACGCCAGCTTCCAAGAGCTGACGCATGCTGAACTCAGGAAGAGCCATGCGTATTTCCTTTCCGGTTTCTGCCTCGGCACGGGATCAGGGTTTCCCCCAACCGGTGGACCTTCGGGGATGTCTCCCCCGCGGGCCCGCCCGTGCCTGTGGATTGATCCGCGCGCTTTACCCGGCGCGGCGGGCCTTGTCCAGCCCTGCCGCACGGGTTTCGCCGGTCAGAGGAAAACCCGCTCGAAGAACCACCACAGTCCGACGACAGCGATCCCCGCCGAGGCCGGGATCGCCACGATCCGCCGGTAGGCGTCGATCTGATCCCGCAACAGAACGGAGGCGAAGCAAAGCATCATCAGGAGCGCCGTCGGCACGATGAAGACCCAGACCGGGATTTCATCCATCAACGACCCACCCCAGACACCCGATCCGGTCAGCGCAAGATAGGACAGGACCAGAAGCGCGCCGCCGGTGACTGCGTAGAACACCGACGCCAGTGGCACGTCGGAATCGCCCCGGTCGATCTGAACCGCGAGGTAGACAAAGACCGCGATCACCGCGATCACCGCGAGCTGGCCCAGCTCGACCCCCACGTTGAACCCGATCAGCGCTGGCACGAAGGAGCCCGGCGGCAGACCGAATTGTCCCAGCACAGAGGCAAAGCCCAGGCCATGCAGCAAGCCGAAGCCGAAAATCACCACGGGTCGCCACGGGCTCAGCCCCCGGCTGAAGATGTTCTCGACCGCGACGAAAACAATCGAGGCCGCGATCAGCGGCTCAACGATCTCGGGCGGGATGCGGACATATCCCAGCGCGGCCAGCGCCAGCGTGATCGTATGCGCCAGCGTGAAGGCCGAGACCTGCCACAAGAGCGGCGCGAGATGGGTCGACAGGAAGAACAGGCCGAGCACGAACAGGATATGGTCGAGCCCCAGCGGCACGATATGATCGAAGCCAACGGGGATATAATTGACGAAGGTCAGCCAGGGCCCGGCCTGACCGCCGCCCGACAAGGTGATCTCGTCGCTCATGCTGCCGGCCTCGAGATAGCCGTCATAGGGGGCCTCGACCCCCATCTGCCGCAGAACAAGCGTGCCGAAGGCGCGGTCCCAGCCCATGCGGACCGTTTCGGCCCCTTCGGGCAGCGCCACGCTGAAGGTCAATTGGGCCGGGCGAACCAGCTCGATATTGCCCACCTCGGGGATCATCATCCCGTCGAGATCGGGTGCAAGGCGGGCTCCATCGGCCTCGATCGTGATCCGGCGGGCCATTTCTGGCCAGAATTCTCGGAATTCCGCCTCCAGCTCCGCGGGCCCCATCGCCCGCAGCGCGTCATAGCGCGCGGCCTCGTCGGCCTCGTTGGTATCAGAGACCTCGGCCAGGTCGATGCCGGCCACGAAGCTTTCCAGATTGGCCTCGACCTCGAAGACAAGCCGGCCATCGACCTCGGTCATGTCGGCGATCGAGGGCAAGACCTCGTGCGCGGCGGCCATGCCGGCCAGCAGGCACCAGACCGACAGCATGCTTGACACCAGCGCTGATCGGATCACCCTCACCGTCAACGGAAAGGACCAACCCATGCGCCGCTTTATTCGTCTAGCCACCCTGCCGCTCCTTCTTATCTTTGCCGCGCTGCCTGCGCTGTCTCATGAATTGTGGATCGAGCCACTCGAGTGGCAAGTCGAGCCGGGCGAACAGCTTCAGGCCGATCTGATCAACGGCCAGAATTTCGAAGGCGTTCGCCAGCCTTACCTTGCCAATCGCCTCGTCCTCTTCAACCTCTTTTCAGAAAACCGCGCCACGCGCATCCAGAATCGCAATGGCTCTCGACCGGCGCTGGATACGCCCTCGCATGGCGAAGGGCTTCACGTGGCGGCCTACCAATCGACGCCGTCGACACTGTCCTATACCGAGTGGGAAAAATTCGTGAGCTTTGCCGAGCACAAGGATCTGGGCGACGTGGCGACGATGCATGACGCGCGCGGCCTGCCCCGCAGCGTCTTTACCGAGGCCTATACACGGTTCTCGAAGTCCCTCATCGCGGTGGGTGCGGGCGAAGGCTCCGACAGGCGTGTGGGCCTCGAAACCGAGCTGGTGGCCCTCGACAACCCCTATACGGCCTCGGGCGATACGATCCGGGTTCAGTTGTTCTACCAATCGGGGGTCCGCGCAGACGAACAGGTCGAGATCTATGATCGCGCGCCGTCGGGCGCGGTGACGGTCAGCACGGTGCGCACCAACGCCGAAGGCATCGCGGTGATCCCGGTCGCCCCGGGTCATGACTACATGCTCGATGCGGTGCTGCTGCGTGAACCCACCTCGGAGCTGGCCGATCTGACCAAGGCCTCGTGGGAGACGCTCTGGGCAAATCTCACCTTTCACGTGCCCTGATACGACTTGCTTGGCGCGGTTGGGGTCTTGCGTCCGTGACCCGACCGCGTCAGGAGATGGCGCATGACGACACCGACCCCTGATATCCTGTGCATTGGCTCCGTCCTGTGGGACGTCATCGGCCGCTCTGCCAGCCATATGCGGGTGGGCTCGGACGTGCCGGGCCGCATCACCCGCCTGCCCGGCGGCGTGGCGATGAACATCGCGATGACGCTGGCCCGGTTTGGCCTGACACCCGCGCTTCTGACCGCGATCGGGCGCGACCCGGAAGGCGACGAACTGATCGCCGAATGCCGCAGCCAGGGCATGATCACCGATCATGTCTACCGCTCGGATGATCTGCCCACGGATGTCTACATGGCGATCGAAGGTGCCAATGGCCTGATCGCCGCCATTGCGGATGCCCATTCGCTCGAGGCGGCCGGCGCAAAGATCGTGGCCCCTCTCAGCGACGGGCGGCTTGGTCACGCAGACACGCCGTGGTCGGGGCTGATCGCGCTTGACGGCAACCTCACGACCGAGTTGCTGCGCGATATCGCCCATTCGCCGGTCTTTCGTGACAGTGACCTGCGCGTCGCGCCCGCCAGCCCCGGCAAGGCCGAACGCCTTCTGGCCCTGATGGGCCATCCATCGGCGACCTTCTATGTCAACCGCGAGGAAGCCGGCATCATCTGTCAGGACAGCTTCGCCACCGCGAAACCCGCGGCCGAGGCCATGCGCGCCCGTGGCGCCCATCGGGTGCTGGTGACCGATGGCGCCGGCAAGGCGGCTCTTTGCGGCCCCGACGGCACGCTGACCGCCAAACCGCCCGAAGTCCTCGTGACCCGTGTCACCGGTGCCGGCGACACCTTCATGGCGGCCCATATCGCGGCCGAAGCCCGCGGCGAAGGCCCCCAAGCCGCCCTCGACCACGCCCTGCGGGGTGCGGCCGCCTATGTATCCGGAGAGATGCCCCTGTGACCCACCTGCCCCTTCTGCTGTCCCCCGAAGTGGCGGAGGCCCGCGCGTCGGGCACGCCTCTGGTCGCGCTCGAAAGCACGATCATCACCCACGGGATGCCCTTCCCCCGCAACGTCGAAACCGCCCGTGCCGTCGAGGCCGATATCCGCAAGGCGGGCGCCGTTCCCGCGACGATGGCGGTGCTCGACGGGACGCTCCATGTCGGCCTGACCTCTGATCAGCTCGACAGGCTCGCGGCGCTGGAGGATGTGGCCAAGCTGTCGCGTGCCGATCTGGCCACCTGCATCGCACGTGGCGGCCACGGGGCGACAACGGTCGCGGCCACGATGATCGCCGCGCAACTGGCAGGGATCGAGGTCTTTGCCACGGGTGGTATCGGTGGCGTCCATCGCGGCGCGGAATTGAGTTTTGACATCTCGGCCGACCTGCGGGAGCTGTCGCTGACGCCGGTAACGGTCGTTGCTGCGGGGGCAAAGGCCATCCTCGACCTGCCCAAGACCTATGAAGTTCTGGAAACGCTGGGCGTTCCGGTCATCGCCATGGGGCAGGACGTGCTGCCGGCCTTCTGGTCGCGCCGGTCAGAGATAGCGGCCCCCCTGCGGATGGACACCGCGGCAGAGGTCGCCCGTTCCCACCGGATGCGCGCCCGCATGGGCCTGTCGGGCGGCCAGCTGGTCACCAACCCGATACCCGAGGCCGATGAAATCCCGCAATCCGATCTGGCGCCCCTGATCGACCAGGCGCTGGCCGATGCCGATGCCGCGGGCATGTCGGCCAAGGCTGTCACGCCGTTCCTGCTTGACCGGATCTTCCAGCTGACCGAGGGCCGTTCGCTCGAGGCCAATATCGCGCTGGTTCGCAACAACGCGCGACTGGCCGCCGCAATTGCCCGGGAATTGTGCAGCCTCCCGTCAATTGCGGGGTAAGCACGCCGTGCCGGATTGAAAGCGGCCCCGCCGCGACATACATTCAGGATGTTGAAATAAATCCCACCGGGATCTTCGAGACCGCTCATGGAACCACCGATTCTTCCGCTGCGCAAACGGCCAGGTCCCTTCGGACGGCTCCGGACCAATTTTCTTGCAGGCCTCGTCGTCATTGCACCGGTGGCCTTCACGCTCTGGCTGATCTGGACAGTTATCGGCTGGATCGACGGCTGGGTCCTGCCGTTCATCCCCGGCTGGCTCGATCCCGAACAATATATCGGGATCAACCTGCGCGGCGTGGGCGTGATCTTCTTCCTCGTCTTCACCGTCTTGATCGGCTGGATCGCCAAGGGTCTGGTCGGGCGCAGCCTGATCCGTCTGGGCGAAAGCCTCGTGTCGCGGATGCCGATCGTCCGGTCGGTCTATAACGCCGTCAAACAGATCGCCGAGACGATCTTTGCCCAATCCGACAAGAATTTCGACAAGGCCTGCCTTATCGAGCATCCCCGCAAGGGCGTCTACGCCATCGCCTTCATCACCACCGACGCCAAGGGCGAGATCGACGCCAAGCTGCCCCATGACGAACGCATCGTGACGGTCTTCATGCCGACGACGCCCAACCCGACGTCCGGTTTCCTGCTTTTCGTGCCGTCATCGGACATCATCGAACTGGACATGACGGTCGAAGATGCGGCCAAGCTGGTGATCTCGGCGGGCCTCGTCTACCCGGCGAACCAGCTGGCGCCCGCGAAAGGCGCGATCCCGCTGCCGACCCGAGAAAAAGAAGCGATCTGAAAGGCTTGGCGTGGGCTTCGTCTTTGCTCCCTGCGGGGCGAAGACCCCATCCAAGCCCTCGACACCGACGCTAGGTGGGATCAGACCCCGCCGCGCAATCGTGGTAGGATTTGCCACCATAGCGCGATAGTGCCTCGACTTTTTTCACCAATTATGGCAGAATTAAGGCATTAGTTGTAATCAGTGCCCTTGGTTTGTGAGGATTGTTGACAACGAGATTGGGGGACAAGGATGAAGATTCTGAATTTACTGAAGGGCGCCATTCTGGCGCTTGGGCTTTCGGCGGGGGCCGCCCATGCGACCACCGTCGATTTCGAGGTCGGTCCCGACACGGACGTGACGAGCACGTCCTTCTGCGCCGGTTGCATCCTGTCGATCGACCAGAACCCGTCGCTTGAGGGAACGATGTTCGCTCTTGCCGAGGGACAAACGGAAAGCCTGGCCTTCTTCGACATCTCGGCAGATATCCACTCGTGGGTTGCCGGCGGATGGTTCGATATCGACGCCACGCTGTCCTTCCTTGTTCCTGGCGGGTCCGCCTCGAGCATGGGCAGCGGAGCGTTTGTGAGCCTGTTTGGTGCGATCAGCGGCGGGATCCTCAACTGGGACCAGCATGAATTCGTCATCAACTTCGGAAATGGCGGCCAATACACCGTCAACTTCGATCAGGGCATCGATGTGCTGAAAGGTACAAGCACGACCATCTACGCGGATGTGACGCTCACTGCCGCGCCGATCCCCTTGCCCGCATCAGGACTTCTTCTGGTGTTTGGCATTGGCGGACTTGCGGCCATGCGGATGCGGAAAAAGGCAAGCGCAAGCGCCTGACCTTTCGGATCGCACGACCAACAGAAGGGCCGCCCGATCATCGGGTGGCCCTTTTTCGGTTAGGCTGGGCATCGTGTTCACCCGAACATTTCCGCCAGATCGACCGTCCCGCGCTGGCCCAGATCCCCCTTATGGGCGGCAAGGAACCCGTCCATCGCGGCGCGGCCCGCCGATTTCAGCTTGGCCAGTATCACCGGCGTGGGGATCGTCTTGGTGGCCACGTTCAGATCGTTCATCAGCGCGTCGTCCGACACCATGTGAACCAGAACGTCCTTCATCGTCCCCCTTTCGAGGCTGCCATCGGACAGGAGCCGTTTGACGAAGGCGATGGCCCGCAATTCCCGCAAGAGCGAGGCGTTGAAGCTGATCTCGTTGATCCGGTTCTGGATTTCCTGGCTCTCGGTCGGGACGGTGTCGCGCATCAACGGATTGATATTGATGATCAAGACGTCGTCCGGCAAATGCCCCTCGAACAGCGGAAACAGCGCCGGGTTGCCGGTGTAGCCGCCATCCCAATAGGCCTCTCCGTCGATATCGACCGCCTGGAACAGCGTCGGCAGGCAGGCGGATGCAAGGAGCGCCTCTGGGCCGATCTCCTCCCCCGAAAAAACCCGGATCTTGCCGCTGCGCACATTCGTGGCGCCGACGAACAATTCGGGCCCATCGGCCGCGCAGACCTCGTCATAGCGGAACTGCCGCACGATCCGGTCGAGCGGGTTGCGCAGAAGCGGGCCATAGACGTAGGGCGAGACGATCCGCGACGTCATGTCCAGCGCCATGTAGGCCGGCGACATCGACAGCGCCCGGGCCATCGACGGAACGGTCGGCGCCAGCGCCGAAAGCCATTCGGACATGCCATCGGCATTGATCGCCCCGATCTGGGACCAGAACCATTGGAGATTCGCGCGCGCGCCCTCCCGTCCATTCTCGAGCCAACCGGCCTTGAAGGCCGCGCCGTTCATCGCGCCTGCCGAGGTGCCGGAAATGGCGGAGACCTCGATGTCATCCTCGTCAAGCAGACGGTCCAGCGCGCCCCAGGTAAAGGCGCCATGGGCGCCGCCGCCCTGAAGGGCAAGGTTGATGCGGATCGGGTCGGTCACGATGTAAACTCTCCTTCACTCAACCAGCCGGGCAGGTCCGTCGGCGCCTGCCCCGACACCGCGGCGCGGGCGCAATCCGACAGGCTTCCGAACCGGACCGCACGGCCTGACAGGCCGGGCGCGTAATGGGCGTATTTGCCGGAATTCGTCATCAGGACGCGGGCGGTTTCCGGCATCACCGGCTCCACGATAGAACACCAGCACAGATCGCCCAGAAGCTGGACACCCGATTGGGCGAGCCTGCCCGCGATGCCATCTTTCCGGGCGGCCCGAAGCGTGTCGCGCCCGGCCGTCACGATCATCGCGACATGCTGGGCCACATGCTGCCCCTCCAGGAGATCGGCCAATGCACTCAACTCGGAAAGCGAGGCATGAGGGCTGCCGATCGACACCAGATCAATGGCTTGCGGGCCGGAGTTGAAGCGGCCCCAGAGCTTTCTCAAATCCTCGCGCGTGATGGCGAGGACGGGTGCGCCGGGCGCAGCTGGCTGGTCACCCTCGGGGGTGAGGCCCCGGATATGCAGAAGCGGGGAGCCGGAGGTCGTCCCGAATGCGGCACAAAGCGCCTTGAGGCCGTCCTGCCCGGGTTTCCCCGCCTCCAGCCCCGTCAGCAGGGGCACGCAATCGGGCGCACGCTGACCGGCAAGCCAGCCGATCAGCGGCCAGACCGCATCTTCGGCCCCCTCTGGCAGATCGACCTCGATCACGACGCGGGCCTGCCGTTCGGCATCAAGATAGACACCGGCCTCCGGCGCGCGGCCCGTCATCGCGATGAAGAGATCGAGGTAATCGGGGTGTTTCACCGTCCGTGCCCCCAGAACGGAATTGGCGAAGATGACCGCATTCGATTCCGACCAGCCGATCGCCTCTCCCTCGGCGGGCCTGTCCTCGGCGAGGTAGGGCGCACAGGTGAAGGTCGGTCGCGCGCCCATGTCGACATAGGCCTGCGCCAGCCTGCGGGCACGGTCGCCGAAATCATGCGGCACGCCATCGGCCTGCCAACGCTCCATATCGACCGAGATCGCGTTGATCGTGGTGGGGATGCTCACCTGCGCGCCACGGTCGCGCATCGCCTCGGCATAGCGCAGGTTCGCGGAATGGGCAAGGATACAGCCGTCGATATGGCCCCGGCTCACATCGATCAGGCGGGAGGCGCCCTGCGCCTCGGCCATGGCGATCAGCGTTTCCATGGCCAGCTGGATCGGCTCGCCCTCTTCTCCGGCCAGCATGGCGCGGTCGCGTTCGGAAAGCGCGAGCGTGTCGTCCATGGCCCCGCTCAGCGCGACGGACCTGTCGTCCAGCGTCAGGCGCGTATCGGAGATCGCTGCCCGCGTGGCGCGCGCAATGGCCTCGTAATCCTCGGCATCGGCCCGGATGACCGGGATCGGGGTATCGAACATCCGCGTCGCGATGAAGGCCCCGAGGGTGAGGATGTCTTCGGCCTCGCGAAAGACGAGCGCGGCGGGTGCCAGACCCGCCAGCGCCAGTTGCAGCAGGACGCCGGATCCGGAACAGGAACCCCGGCTCGTGGGCATGCAGACGATGGCCCCGGCGACGGACCGGCCCGCCTGCGGGTGATGCGCGTCGATGATCCGGCCCGTGGCCGGATCGACACCGCCCCAGAAGCTGAGCCCTTCGTCACAGGCGACAACCGGACCTTCCGCTGCGCTGGGGATGATCGCCCGGGCCATCGCGGTCAGAGCGCCGTCCAGCCGCCGTCCACGCTGATCGTGGTGCCGGTGATCTGGTCGGCGGCATCCGAACACAGGAACACCGCCGTGCCACCGATCTGCTCGACGGTGGCGAATTCCTTGGACGGCTGACGCTCGAGGATGACCTTCTGCTTGGCCTCTTCCTCGGTCATGCCATACTTCTTGGCGGTATCGGGGATCTGCGCCTCGACCAGCGGAGTCAGCACATAGCCCGGGCAGATCGCGTTGGCGGTGATCTTCTCGCGTGCGGTTTCCAGCGCCACGGTCTTGGTCATGCCGACGACGCCGTGCTTGGCCGTGATATAGGCGCTCTTGTAGGGCGAGGCGGTCAGCCCGTGCGCCGAGGCGATGTTGATCACCCGGCCCCAGCCCGCCTCGCGCATCATCGGCAGTGCCACGGCCGTCGTGTGAAACGCCGACGACATGTTGATCGCGATGATCGCATCCCATTTGTCGACGGGAAATTCGTCGATCGGGGCCACGTGCTGGATGCCGGCATTGTTCACGAGGATGTCGCAGCGTCCTGCCTTCTCGATCAGGCGGCGGGCCTCGGCGCCCTTGGACAGATCCGCCGCTATGTAGCGCGCGGTCACGCCATGGGCCTTGGCGATCTCTTCGGCGAGGGCATGATCCTCGTCGCGATCGGTATAGGAGTTGAGCACGACATCGGCGCCCGCAGCCGCAAGCGCGCGCGCCACGCCGAGCCCGATTCCCGAGTTCGATCCGGTGATGATCGCGGTCTTTCCCTTCAGTGACATGCGCGGCTCCTTTCGCTGTCCGATTCGCTGTCAGCATATATGCTGCACCTGCGAGATAAACGCGAAACACGCGGGCCCTCCCCCACTTTGGCAGGGCCTTGCATACAGGGGCCACACGAGGGGCTGCCGGTCAAAAAAAACGCCCGCACGAAGCGGGCGTTGAGTTATTGAGGCAGGTTTCATACAGGCAAGAAACCTATCGAGCAGTGACACCTTTATAAGCAATCCTGCGCCGCCGTCCAAGCTAAAAAATTGAAAACACACAAGGACCCCGATACGCTCCCCCTCAATGAACACAGGGAGCAGAAGGATTGTCGTCAAAATGAGATCAGTATTTTTCCCACGCAAGCGGGTCGTCGCATTAAGCGTGGCCTGTTGCGCCCTCGCCGGCATTGCCATGGCAGAGCCTCAGCATGGCATAGCTATGTATGGGGACCCTGCCCTCCCCCCAGATTTTGAACATCTCCCCTATGCCAATCCCGATGCGCCGACCGGCGGTTCCATGACCACGGCCTTCATCGGGGGCTATGACAGCCTCAATCCCTACATCCGCAAAGGCTCGGTTCCGTGGCAGCTTCGCTGGATCGTCGGCGACACGCTGATGGCCCGTTCCCTCGACGAACCCTTCACCCTGTACGGCCTTCTGGCCGAAACGATCGAGACCGGACCGAATCGCGAATGGGTCGAATTCACCCTTCGCCCCGAGGCCCGATTCTCAGACGGAAGCCCGGTCACGGTCGAAGATGTGATCTGGTCGTTCGAGACCCTAGGCACCGAGGGTCACCCCCGCTATCACGGTCTCTACAGCAAGATCGCCAGCATGGAGCAGACCGGCGAGCATTCCGTCCGGATCACCTTCAACGAAGAGGACCGGGAACTGGCGCTTCTGGCCGGGCTCCGCCCGATCCTGAAGAAGGACCAGTGGGATGGCGTCGATTTCGCCGAATCCGACGGAACCGACATGATCCCGATCGTGTCTTCCGAATATGTGATCGGCGATTTCGAGGCCGGCCGTTTCGTCAGCCTCGTGCGCGATCCCGATTACTGGGGCAACGGTGTCATCCCGTTCCGCAACGGCGTCGGCAATCTTGACGAGGTGCGGTTCGAATTCTTCGGCGACGAGACCGCGGCTTTCGAGGCGTTCAAGACCGGGATCGTGAATTCCAACCGCGAGTTCAACGTGGCCCGCTGGGAAAGCCAATATGATTTCCCGATGGTTCAGGACGGCGAGATCGTCCTGTCGGTCCTGCCGCACTTCCGGCCGTCCGGCATGACCGGCTTTGTCATGAACACCCGCAAGCCCCAGTTCGAGGATTGGCGCGTGCGCGAGGCGCTGATCCAGGCGTTCAACTTCGAGTTCATCAATGAATCGATGACCGGAAGCCAGCAGCCGCGGATCACCTCCTATTTCTCGAATTCGCCTTTGGGGATGGAGCATGGACCGGCGGAGGGCCGCGTCCTCGAATTCCTTCAGGAGTATCAGGACGCGCTTCTGCCCGGGGCGATCGACGGCTATTCGCTGCCTGAAAGCGACGGCTCGGAGCGCAACCGTCAGGGCACGGCCACCGCGCTGGAGCTTCTGGCCGAGGCCGGCTGGACGGTTCAGGACGGCGTTCTGGCCAACGAGGATGGGGAGCCCTTCACCTTCGAGATTCTGCTGACCACCGGCGCCTCCGAGAACCAGTCGATCATCGACATGTATACCCAGTCGCTGGCCCGGATCGGGATCACCCCCAGCGTCAGCGCCGTCGACAGCGCGCAATACAAGGAACGCACCGACCTCTACGATTTCGACATGACCTATTACCGTGTCGGCCTCTCGCTCAGCCCGGGCAACGAGCAATATCTTTACTTCGGGGCCGAACGCGCCGACGAACCGGGCGGTCGCAACCTGATGGGCGTGAGTTCACCGGCCGTCGACGGCATGATAGACAAGTTGCTGACTTCGGAGAGCCAGGACGATTTCCTTGCCGCGGCGCGCGCGCTGGACCGGGTGTTGATGTCCGGCCGCTATGTGATCCCGATCTATCAGTGGAATATCAGCCGGGTGGCGCATTCGGCCAATCTGCACTATCCCGACTACATCCCGCTGTTCGGGGACTGGCCCGGATGGCAGCCCGACGTGTGGTGGTATGAAGAATAGCGCATAGAGGGCCCTGCCATGAACAAGACGACACTGATAATCGCGATGGCGGCCTTCGCCGCGATCGCGGGCTGCACCCCGATCGGGATCATAACCGCCCCGATCGACGCCGCAGCCACCGTGACCGGCGCGATCCTCTAGGCAGGCTCTGGTCCGGCTGGATCTGAAACGGGCGGCTCCGTCGGGGCCGCCCTTCTTGCGTCGGGAGTCCCGGATCAGTTCAGCGACGTCACCCAGAGGATTGTCGCATCCTCGGCGCTGACAGAGATCACGTTGTGGCCCATCGCGGCGTCGTAATAGGCGCTGTCGCCGCGGGACATCTCGACGGGTTCGTAGAATTCGGAATACAGCCGGATCCGGCCTGTCAGCACATAAAGGAATTCCTCGCCCTCGTGGCGGACCCAACCGTCGAATTCGTCCATCGAGCGGGCCCGGATCCGCGCGCGATAGGGCAGCATGTCCTTGCGGCTGATCGCGGGTGCCAGCAATTCGTGCTCGTAGGTCGTGGTGATCTGCACCGGGCTTTCGCCCGCACGCGCCACCGCCATCCGGCCATTGACCTGAGCCGTCCGCGTCGGGGTGAACAGCTGCGGCACCGAGATGCCCAGCCCCACGGCCAGCTTTTTCAGCGCGTCATAGGTGGGCGACATCTGGTCGTTTTCGATCTTCGACAGCGTCGACCGCGCCAGACCCGCCTTTTGTGCCGCCTGCTCCAGCGTCCAGCCCTTGGCCTTGCGCAGTTCCCGCACCCGCGACGACAGGTCGACTGGCTGGGCGATATCGGTCTCGCCGCTGGCGCGGGCGATCTCGATCAGGTTGCGGGGCGACGTGTCGGACATGGCATTGCTCATAGGGCGCGGCGGGGCCGCTTGCAACTCTGCGCCTGCGCCACTAGCGAAGCGCCATGCCCGATCAACCCGACCAGACCGCCCCGTTCAACCTTGCCGCCCATGTGCTGCGCGAGGGCCAGAGCTGTGCCGACAAGACCGCGCTCGAAATCCACGGTCCGGATGGCGCCGATTGCTGGAGCTATCGTCGCCTGATCGACGCCACGCGCGGGACGGCCACGGGGTTGCTGGAGCTTGGCCTGCGCCCCGGCGACCGGGTTCTGATGCGGCTTGGAAACTCGGTCGAGTTTCCGCTGGCCTATCTGGGGGCCATCGCCGCGGGCCTTGTGCCGATCCCGACCTCGGCCCAGCTGTCCCGGCCCGAGATCACCCGGATCGCCAAGGCGCTTGATCCGGCGCTGGTGATCGCGGGGCCCGGCATCGCCTGCCCCGATCATCCCGCGCCGGTTCTGTCGGCGGATGATCTGCACCGGTTCCACCACCTGCCGCCCGCCGACTGGCATAGGGGCGATCCCGACCGGCCTGCCTATATCATCCTGACCTCGGGCACCTCGGGCCAGACCCGGGCGGTGGTTCATGCGCATCGCGCGATCCTCGCGCGCCGGATGATGTGGGACGGCTGGTACGGGCTGCGCGCGGATGACCGGCTCCTTCATGCGGGCGCCTTCAACTGGACCTATACGCTGGGCACCGGGCTGATGGACCCATGGAGCATCGGGGCCACCGCGCTCATCCCGCGCGCCGGCACTGCCAGCACCGATCTTCCCGCGCTGCTGGAACGGTCGAAGGCCACGATCTTTGCCGCGGCCCCGGGGGTATACCGGCAGATTCTGCGCTCTGACATGCCGGGCCTGCCGGCGTTGCGCCACGGATTGTCGGCAGGCGAGAAGCTGCCCGAAACCCTGCGCGCGGCATGGCGCACGGCCACGGGCCGCGAGGTGCACGAGGCCTTCGGCATGTCGGAATGCTCGACCTTCATCTCGGGCAATCCCGATCGCCCGGCCCCGCCCGACACGCTCGGCTGGCCGCAGAATGGCCGACGCATCGCGTTGCTGGACGACAACGGCGCCACGGTCGCGCCCGGCGCGCCGGGGATCATCGCGATCCATCGGGACGATCCGGGCCTGATGCTGGGCTATCATGGCGATCCAGAGGCCACGGCCAACCGCTTTGCCGGCGACTGGTTCCTGACCGGCGATCTGGCCTGCGGGACCGAGGCAGGCGCGCTGCGCTATCTGGGCCGCAATGACGACATGATGAACGCAGGCGGCATCCGCGTTTCGCCCATCGAGGTCGAAACCGCCCTGACAGACCACCCCGGCGTGACCGAGGCCGCCGCCTGCGAAGTGCGGGTCGGGCCCGAGACCACCGTCATCGCCGCATTCTGGTCAGGGCCCGCCCCGATCGCCGAGGATCAGCTGCGCGCCTTTGCCGCCGAACGGCTGGCCAGCTACAAGCTTCCGCGCCTTTTCGTGCGGGTCGATCACCTGCCCCGCGGGGCGAACAACAAACTCTTGCGCCGCGCGCTGCGGCAGGACTGGGAGAAGAACCATGGTCAAACTTGATATCCTGTCTGACCCGATCTGCCCATGGTGCTATATCGGCAAGGCAAGGCTGGACGCGGCCCTGAAGGCGCGGCCCGATCATCCCTTCGTCATCGAATGGCATCCTTTCCAGCTGAACCCCGACATGCCGCCCGAAGGTATGGACCGGCGCAGCTATCTCGAGGCCAAGTTCGGCGGAAAGGAGCAGGCGGTCTCGGTTTATGCCAGAATCGCCGAAGAAGCCGAGGCTTCGGGCCTTTTTGTTAACCTCGCCTCAATAGATCGCACGCCAAATACGGTGAACGCTCACCGCCTGATTCACTGGGCCGGGATCGAGCGGAAGCAGGAGGCAGCCGTGACGGCCTTGTTCAACGCCTATTTCACCGAAGGCCGCGATATCGGCGACAGCAAGGTGCTGTGCGATATTGCCGAGGCCATCGGAATGGAGCGGGATGTCGTCGAACGGTTGCTGTCCTCCGATGCCGAAATCGAGGATATCAAGGCGCGCGATGCCCATTCCCGACAGATGGGTGTAAACGCCGTTCCGACCTTCATCGTGGCCCAGCAACACGTGGTCCCCGGCGCGCAGCCGGCCGAGTTCTGGGAAAAGGTCATCGACGATATCATCGAGCAGTTGCCCGACCCCGGATGATCGGGCGGGGCCGCCGCCTGCCACTGCCCGAATTCGTGGTATTGATGGCGGGGCTCTTCTCGATGGTCGCGTTCTCTATCGACGCGATGTTGCCGGCGTTGCCCGATATTGCGCGCGAACTCAGCCCCGACGCCCCCAACCGCGCACAACTTGTTCTGTCGAGCTTCATCATCGGCATGGGTGTCGGCATGCTGCTGGCGGGCCCCCTCGCCGACCGCTTCGGCCGCAAACCCGTCATCACGGCCGGGATCGTGCTCTATGTGCTGGGCGCGCTTCTTGCGATATGTGCCGTCACGATCGAGGGCCTGCTGGTCGCCCGCCTGATCCAGGGCCTCGGCATGGCCGGACCGCGGATCGCCGGACAGGCCCTCTTGCGCGATGCCTATTCGGGCCGCCGCATGGCGCAGATCTGTTCTTTCATCATGATGGTCTTCGTGATCGTTCCGGCGATGGCCCCCTATATCGGCGCGCAGATCGCGGACATGGCCGGTTGGCGGGGCATCTTCGGCAGTTTCGTCCTGATCGGCCTCATGATGGCGACATGGCTGAACCTGCGCCAACCCGAGACGTTACCCCGCGCCCACCGCCGCCCGATCCGGCTGCGTGTCATTGCCGAGGCCCTGTCCGAGATCGGGCGCGACAGGCTGGTCATGATCTATGTACTCGTGCTGTCGCTGTGCTTCGGAATGCTGATCGCGATGTTGTCGTCGATCCAGCAGCTTTATGCCGTGACCTATGGCATGGAAGACAGCTTTCCCTTCTGGTTCATGCTCAGCGGCCTGATCTCGGGGCTCGCCACCTTGTTCAACGCCGCGCTTGTCATGCGCAGGGGCATGCGGCGACTGGCGCTGTTTGCCTTTGGCGCGCAAAGCTTTGTCTCGGCCATCTTCGTGGGGGGGCTTCTCACGATCGGGGGGGACCTGCCCTTCCCGGCCTTCTTTGTCTGGACCGTCTCGATCCATGCCATGGCCGCGCTGACCTTCGGCAATCTCACCGCGCTGGCGCTGGAGCCGATGGGTCATATCGCCGGCATCGCCGCATCGGTCGTCAACGCGGTGACGGCCTTTGGGGGCATCATGATCGCGATCCCCCTCGGGCTTGCCTTCGATGGCACGCCCCTGCCGCTCCTGCTGGGCACGATGACCTGTTCAGCGCTGGCCTATGCGTTCCTGCGTGTGGCCAAGGCCATCGACCCCGACCCCAAGACGGACCGCCCGGTCGTCACGCTGGCCTCCCGGACGGAAAGCGCCTGATCCAGCTCAGGCGGCCTTGTCCTCCTTGGCCTCGGCCACCTTCTCGGCCAGGTCGCGCGCGATGGCAAAGGCGCCGCGCACCTTGTCCTTGTCTTTCGACCAGTCGCGGCGCACCACGATCTTGTTGTCGCGGACCTTCGCCAGACCATTCTGCGCCTCGATGAATTCGACCAGCCCCTTGGGCGAGGCGAACTTGTCGTTGTGAAACCGGATCGTGGCCCCCTTGGGTCCGGCATCCAGCTGGCTGATACCCGCGCGCTTGCACATCGCCTTGATGCGAACAACGGTCAGCAGGATATTGATTTCCTTGGGCAACGGGCCGAACCTGTCGATCAACTCGGCAGCAAAACCCTCAAGCTCCACCTTCTTCGACAGATCGCTCAGGCGGCGATAAAGGCCAAGGCGCACATCAAGGTCGGGCACATAATCTTCCGGGATCAGGACCGGCAGACCAAGGTTCAGTTGCGGCGCCCAGGCCCCGTCATCGATGATGCCCTCGGCCTCGCCCGACTTGATGCGGGCAATCTGCTCTTCCAGCATCTGCTGGTAGAGTTCATAGCCCACTTCGCGCATCTGGCCCGATTGTTCCTCGCCCAGAAGGTTGCCCGCCCCCCGGATATCAAGATCCTGGCTGGCGAGGTTGAACCCGGCCCCAAGGGAGTCGAGCGATCCCAGAACGCGCAGCCGCTTTTGCGCCGCATCCGTCAGCTTCTGCCGGGGTTTCGTCGTCAGATAGGCATAGGCCCGCGTCTTGGACCGGCCCACCCTGCCCCGGATCTGGTAAAGCTGGGCCAGACCGAACATGTCGGCGCGATGGACCAGCATGGTATTGGCCGTCGGAATATCGAGACCGGATTCCACGATCGTGGTGGCCAGAAGCACGTCGAACTTGCCGTCATAAAAGGCATTCATCCGGTCATCGAGTTCGCCCGCCGCCATCTGCCCATGTGCCACGACATAGCTCACCTCCGGGACTTCGCGCTTCAGCCAATCCTCCATCTCAGGCAGATCGGCGACACGCGGCACCACGAAAAAGCTCTGCCCGCCGCGATAGCGTTCCCGCAGGAGCGCCTCGCGCAGGGTGATCGTGTCGAATTCGCTCACATAGGTGCGGATCGCCAGCCGGTCGACCGGCGGCGTGCCGATCACCGACAATTCGCGCACGCCCGACAGCGACAGCTGCAAGGTGCGCGGGATCGGCGTCGCGGTCAGTGTGAGAACGTGGATATCGGTGCGCAGCTGTTTCAGCCTCTCCTTGTGCTGAACGCCGAAATGCTGCTCTTCGTCGATGACAAGCAGGCCCAGTCGCTTGAACCGCACAGATTTCGCCAAAAGCGCGTGGGTGCCCACCACGATATCGACAGTTCCATCGGCTATCCCCTCGCGGGTGCGGGCGGCCTCCTTCGCGCTGACAAACCGGGACAGGGGCCGGACCTGAAGAGGGAACCCGCGGAACCGTTCGGCGAATTGCTTGTAATGCTGCCGCGCAAGCAGTGTTGTGGGCGCGATCACGGCCACCTGAACGCCTGACATGGCCGCCACGAAGGCCGCACGGATCGCGACCTCGGTCTTGCCAAAGCCGACGTCGCCACAGACGAGCCGATCCATCGGCTGGCCCGATTCAAGGTCGGCCAGAACATCCTCGATCGCCTGAAGCTGATCGTCGGTTTCGGAATAGGGAAAACGCGCGAGGAACTGATCCCAGACGCCCTCGGGCGGGGTCAGCGACGGCGCGGTGCGCAGGGCACGTTCTGCCGCGACGCGGATCAGGCGTTCCGCCATCTGGCGGATGCGTTCCTTGAGGCGGGCCTTCTTGGCCTGCCACGCCCCGCCGCCCAACCGATCCAGAAGCCCCTCTTCATGCCCGAACTTGGACAGAAGTTCGATATTCTCGACCGGAAGGTAAAGCTTTGATCCTTCGGCATATTCCAGAAGAAGGCATTCGTGCGCGGCGCCAGCGGCCGTCACGACCTCAAGGCCCTGATATCGCCCGACACCATGATCGACATGAACGACCAGATCACCGGGGCTGAGACTTTGCGCCTCGGTCAGGAAGTTTTCGGCCCGGCGTTTGCGCCGGGTCTGCCGGATCAGCCGGTCGCCCAAAACATCCTGTTCGGAAATCACCGTCAGATCAGAGGTTTCGAACCCGTGTTCCAGCGGCCAGACGGCAAGGTGGACACCCCGCTTGCCGATCCGCGTGGCATCGGTGATCGGGATCGCCTCGACGATGCCCTCATCTTCGAGAAGCCCCGAGAGCCTCTCGCGCGCGCCCTCGGAATAGGAGGCGACGACAACGGGCCCAACTTCGAGTCGTTTCTGAATATGATCGAACAGAGATTTGAAAAGGCTTATCTTTTCCTGCTGACGTTCCGGCGCGAAATCGCGGCCGGTCCGGCCGCCCGCGTCGATCACACCGGGGCCTGTCGCCTGCTTGTGCGCTGTGAAATGCAACAGCCGCCGGCCCGATGTCGCGGCCTGCCAGCCATCGTCGTCGAGGTAGAGCAGGTCCGGTGGCGCGGGTTTATAGACCGTGTCCATCCGGTTCTTCTGATCCATCGCGATCTTGCGCGTCTCGTATTGATCGGCGATCGCATCCCAGCGGGCGGTGCGCTGCGGATCGGATTGCTCATCGAGCGTGATCGTCGCATGGGGCAGATAATCGAACAGCGTCTCGAGCCGGTCGTGAAACAGGCCGAGCCAATGCTCCATGCCGGCATGTTTGCGCCCCGCGCTGACGGCCTCATACAGCGGATCGTCGGTGCCCGCCGCGCCGAATTCGATGCGGTAGTTCTGGCGGAACCGGGTGATCGCGTCGTCATCGAGGATCACTTCGGAGACCGGGGCCAGCTCGATCACATCGAGCTTTTCCGTCGTCATCTGCGTCGCCGCATCGAACCGGCGCGCGCCGTCCAGCACATCGCCGAAGAGATCGAGCCTGACCGGCCCACTTTGCCCCGGCGGATAGATGTCGATGATCCCGCCGCGCACGGCGTAATCGCCGGGCTCAAGCACCGTGGGTGCCTGAGAAAAGCCCATCCGGACGAGGAATTCGCGCAAGCCCGCCTCGTCGATGCGCGATCCCACCCGTGCCGTAAAGGCTGCCTCTTGCAGCAGACCCCGACGGGGAACACGCTGCGTCGCCGCGTTCAGCGTCGTCAGCAGGATGAACCGTTCGGGCATCCCATGCACAAGAGCCGCCAGCGTCGCCATTCGCGTCGCCGAGATTTCGGGATTGGGCGAGACCCGGTCATAGGGCAGACAGTCCCAGCCGGGAAAGGTGATGACAGGCATGTCCGGCGCGAAGAACGCCAGGGCCGCGCGCATCGCCTCGAGCCGCTTGTCATCGCGCGCGACATGCAGGACCGGCGCGCCGGCGCGTGCGACCTCTTCGAGGATCAGCCGGGCATCAAGCCCTTCGGGCGCGCCCGAGACGGTGACATGGGTGGATGGCCTGTTCATGCGCGTGACCTACCGCGCGGCGCCGGATAGTCAACCGTCAGAAGCCCGGCACCACCGACAGGTTGTGATACATTCCGAACATGGCCGTGATAAAGATCGAGACCATCCCCGTCACATGCGTCCAGAACCGGTGCCGCATCAGCCGGCGAATCAGCTCCTGCCCTTCGAGCTTCTGCTCGGAGATGATGCGGGCGGTCCGCATCGTCATGAAACCGATCCATGTGACGGGAACGGCAAGGAAGGAAATCGCCTGCGCGAGTTCGATCCAATACCAGAACCCCAGAAGCAAAAGCCCCGACAGGATGAAGGCCCAGAAGCCCATCAGGAGAAGGCCAGAGACCTGTGTGATGAAGAACAGGCGCCGGATATTGATATCTACAAGCCTCGAAAGATCGGACAGCGCATCTTCTCCCCCGCGCCGCGCGCGGGCGATCATATCGAAGGGCACGCCCAACACGTAGTGCGAAACGGTCGACCAGAACACCGCCAGAACCATCCAGTACCAGACATTGGTAAAGGATCGCGCATCGATGACGTCGATGATTGTCTTGGCGAGGTCCACTGTGGGTACCGACCCGGGTGCTTTGTAAAATCTCGCCGGACACTATCGCCCCCGAACGGCAATGCCCAGACTTGTGGGGCGGGAAAATCCGTGCGACTCAAAGATGCGGCCGGAACGACGAGATGACCCGGCCGCCGTCACGTATCGGAAGGCCCGCCATGACACCCACCTTGCCCCCCTTTCCCGCCGCCCGTCCGCGCCGGCTGCGCCGGACCTCCGCCCTGCGCGCGATGGTGCGCGAAACGACGCTGAGCCCCGATGATTTCATCTGGCCGGTGTTCGTGATGGCGGGACAGGACGACGAAACGCCCGTGCCGTCGATGCCGGGGGTGACGCGCAAGACGGTCGACAGGGTCGTGGCGGCCGCGCGCGAGGCCCATGGCCTGGGCATTCCCGCGATCTGCCTCTTTCCCTATACCGCGCTTGAAGACCGGACCGAGGATTGCGCCGAAGCCTGGAACCCCGACAACCTGTCGAACCGCGCGATCCGCGCGATCAAGGACGCGGTGCCCGAGATGGCGGTCATGACGGATATCGCGCTCGACCCCTACAACATCAACGGCCACGACGGATATGTCGAAGGCGAAGAGATCGTGAACGATCGCACCGTCGAGGCGCTGGTCAGGATGGCGCTCGCCCAGGCCGAGGCCGGCGCGGATATACTGGGGCCGTCCGACATGATGGACGGTCGGATCGGGGCGATCCGTTCCGCGCTTGAATCCGAGGGACATCAACAGGTTACGATCCTGTCTTACGCCGCCAAGTTCGCGTCTGGATTCTATGGGCCGTTCCGCGACGCGGTCGGCGCCTCGGGCGCACTGAAGGGCGACAAGGCGACCTACCAGATCGATCCTGCGAACCGGTCGGAGGCGCTGCGCATGGTGGCCCGCGACATCGCCGAAGGGGCCGACATGGTCATGGTCAAGCCGGGGATGCCCTATCTCGACATCTGCCGCGAGGTGAAGGATCGCTTTGGCCTGCCGACTTTTGCCTACCAGGTGTCGGGCGAATACGCGATGCAGAAGGCGGCCGCGCAGAACGGCTGGTTCGATGGCGACAAGACGATGATCGAAGGGCTGACGTGTTTCAAACGCGCCGGCTGCGACGGGATCCTGACCTATTTCGCCCCGGATGCGGCCCGTCTGCTGAACGGCTGACAAACCGCCCGGCGAGGTTTTGCCCGGCCGCAATCTATCAGATGACAGGACCAGGCTTCCTGCCTATAGTGTCGTCAGAAGGGTCAGACACAACATGGCCCCACACTAGAGGCGATACGATATGAGCAGTTTCACCAGACGCAATTTTGCGCTTGGCCTTGGCGCGGCAACGGGACTGGCCGCCTGTGGCAACGGCATCGGCAGCGGCGGCGCGGAGCAGATCGACGCGCGCGTCCAGTCGACGCTGAACTTCCTCTACTCAACCTACCCCGGCACCGCCGATCTTGCGGCGCAATCCTCGGGAATGCTTGTCATGCCGGTGGTGACGGAACTCGGCCTCGTGCTTGGCGGATCCTACGGACGGGGCGCCCTTCTGGTCGGGGAAAGCGTCGTCGATTACTATAGCGCCGCGGCGGCCAGCGCAGGCCTGCAACTTGGCGCGCAGCAATACAGCCATGTCCTGTTCTTCATGACAGATGACGCGCTGATGGAGTTCCGCCGCTCGCCCGGCTGGGTCGTCGGGGCAGACGTGGAATACGTCATCTCGAACGAGGGAGAGATTCTCCGGGCCGAGACAACAACTGTCCGCACACCCGTTATCGCCATGGTCTTTGCACAGGCCGGGCTTCGTGTTGGCGCCACGCTCGACGGCACGAAATACACGCGGATCATACCGTAACGGCCCGATCCTCATCCTTTGGGTGAAATGTGGATGCGAACCACCTGAAACTTATTGCGTTTCGGGGGAATTGTTCGTTTGCGACGGCATCTGTCGGTTCTGACCATCCATTCCGCGGCAGGCTCCACAAAGTGGCAGAAGACACAGCCCAGCCATCGGAGGCCCGCCATGCAAACCACCACCCGCGTTGCCGTCATCGGGGGCGGCGTTGTCGGCTGTTCCGTCCTTTATCACCTGACAAAGCTTGGCTGGTCGGACGTAATGCTGATCGAACGTTCCGAATTGACCTCCGGCTCCACATGGCATGCGGCAGGCGGATTTCACACGCTCAACGGCGATACCAACATGGCTGCCCTTCAGGGCTATACGATCAAGCTTTACCGCGAGCTTGAAGAGATCACCGGCATGTCCTGCGGCCTTCATCACGTGGGCGGCGTGACACTGGCGGCCGACAAGGACCGCTTCGACATGCTCGTCGCCGAGCGGGCCAAGCATCGCTACATGGGGCTCGAGACCGAGATCATAGGCCCCGACGAGATTGCGAAACTTGCCCCGATCACCAATCTCGACGGAATCATCGGCGGGCTTTACGACCCGCTTGACGGGCATCTCGATCCGTCGGGCACGACCCATGCCTATGCCAAGGCTGCCCGGATGGGCGGCGCCACGATCGAGACCCATTGCATGGTGCGCGAGACCACGCAGCGCCCCGACGGCACCTGGGACGTGGTCACCGACAAGGGCACGATCCATGCCGAACATGTGGTGAATGCAGGTGGCCTCTGGGCCCGGGAAGTCGCGGCGATGGCGGGCATCTACCTGCCGCTCCATCCCATGGAGCATCAATACCTCGTCACCGAGGAGGTCCCCGAAATCTATGAACGCGAGAGCGAACATCCCCATGTGATGGACCCGGCGGGCGAAAGCTACCTTCGACAGGAAGGTCGCGGTCTATGTATCGGGTTTTACGAGCAGAATTGCCGGCCTTGGGCGGTGGACGGAACGCCCTGGCAGTTCGGTCATGAGCTTTTGCCCGACGATTTCGAGAAGATCGAGGACAGCGTGGCGTTCGCCTTTCGCCGGTTCCCCGTGCTGGAGCGCGCGGGCATCAAATCGGTGATCCACGGGCCGTTCACCTTTGCCCCTGACGGCAATCCGCTGGTCGGCCCGATCCCGGGGCTACGCAACTACTGGTCAGCCTGCGGAGTGATGGCCGGGTTCAGCCAGGGTGGCGGCGTGGGGCTGATGCTCGCGCAGTGGATGGTCGAGGGCGAGCCCGAGCGCGACGTGATGGCCATGGATGTCGCCCGCTTTGGCCGCTGGATCACGCCGGGCTATACGCTGTCCAAGGTGGTGGAAAACTATCAGACACGGTTTTCCGTGGTTTATCCCAACGAGGAGCTGCCCGCCGCGCGCCCTCTGCGAACCACGCCGATGTATGACACCTTCGACGCGATGGGGGCGGTCTGGGGCCAGCAATACGGGCTTGAGGTGGTGAATTATTTCGCCGATCCCGGCGAGGCGCGCTACGAGACACCGTCCTTCCGCCGCTCGAACGCGTGGGATGCGACGGCGCGCGAGGTGGCTGCCGTGCGTGGCTCCGTCGGTATCAACGAGGTGCAGAATTTCGGCAAATATGACGTGCAGGGCGCCGGCGCACGGGCCTGGCTCGACCGGATCATGGCCGGCCGCATCCCCGGGCCGGGTCGGCTGTCGCTGACGCCGATGCTGTCCGAGAAGGGCAAGATTATAGGCGACTTTACAGTCGCTTGCCTGTCGGAAACGCATTTCCAGCTGATCGGGTCCTACGGCGCGCAAGCCTATCACATGCGCTGGTTCATGGCCCATGAACCGGAAGGCGAGGTCACGCTCGACAACGTGTCGGACCGGCGCACCGGGTTCCAGATCGCGGGGCCGCGCGCACGCGAAGTGCTGCAGGCGGTCGCGCGGGAGGACGTCAGCGACATGAGGTTCATGGATGTCCGCCAGCTGACCATCGGGCTCTCCACCGCGGTCGTGCAACGCGTCAGCTATACCGGCGATCTGGGATACGAGATCTACGTCGACGCCATGGAGCAGCGCCCCTTGTGGGACACGTTGTGGACCGCTGGCCAGCCCTTTGGCATGAAACCCTTCGGAATGCGGGCCATGATGAGCCTGCGTCTGGACAGGTTCTTCGGGTCATGGATGCGGGAATTCTCGCCCGATTATACCCCGGCCGAGACGGGGATGGACCGGTTCATCCGCTGGGACAAGGCGGCCGATTTCATCGGGCGCGCAGCGGCCGAGGCCGAACGGATCACCCCGCCCGCCCGGACGCTCCTGCCCTTCGAGGTCGACGCCACGGATGCCGATGTCACCGCCTATGAGCCAATCTTCATCGATGGCGAGGTCAGGGGGTTCTGCACTTCGGGCGGCTATTCGCACCACACGGGCAAATCCATCGCCTTCGGGCTGGTGCCGCGCGACATGGCGCGCGAGGGGCTTGAGGTCGAGATCGAGATCCTCGGGCAGCGGCGCCCTGCCCGGCATCTGTCGGCTCCGATCTTCGATCCGGATCGGACGCGCTATGCCTGAGACCGGGCCTTGCCCTTTGTCCGCGGCCGGGGGCAGACTGGTTGCATGATCCCGATCCTGATCCTTGCGGCCGGCGAAAGCCGGCGGATGCGCGGGCGCGACAAGCTGGCCGAACTTGTCGATGGTGAGCCACTGCTGCGCCGCCAGACCCTTGCCGCGCTGCGTTTGGGGGGGCCGGTCTTCGTGGCCCTGCCCGGCCCCGGTCACGACCGGGCGCAGCATATCGCCGATCTGGAGGTCACGCCCCTGATCGTGCCCGAGGCGGCCGAAGGCATGTCGGGCACGCTGCGCGGTGCAGTGGCGCAATTGCCCGATTGCGCGGCGTTTCTCGTGGTTCTGGCCGATCTGCCGCTGATCGACGCCGCGGCCATGCGCGCCGTCTGCGATCTGAGAGAGGCCCGGCCCGAGGCGATGATCTGGCGGGGCACGACCGAAACCGGCAAACCCGGCCATCCGATCCTGTTCGATGCCCGACTGAGGCCGGAGTTCGAGAGCCTTCAGGGCGATACGGGAGGCGAGGTGATCGTGCGCCACCATCCGATTGCGACCGTCGCCTTGCCGGGCGAGGCTGCACGGCTTGATCTTGATACGCCCGAGGATTGGGACAGGTTCCGGGCCGAGACCGGGCTCTGACAGGATAGGTCAGGCGCGCTGAAAGACCGACGCCTCATAGCCGCGCAACACCCGCCGCGCGGCCCCGAAATCCTCCAGCCCCGGCGCGTCGGCAAGTTCGGGAAACAATGACAGGATTTCGTTGCGCTGAGGTTCGCCCAGCCCCGACATCGACCATGACCCCGGCTGAAAGCTTTCTGTCCAGCAACCGTTGGTGCTGAGGATCTCATGTTTCTCGAACATGAGATGGATATAGCTTGCCTTCACCGGCCCGAGCCGCTCGACCCCCGGTCGCCCGACAAGATGCACAGCGGCCGCCAGGACCTCGGGTTCGTGAAAATAAAGTTCTGCCACATGGCCCTGCATCAGGATCCGGTGCTGGGGCGAGACGACAAGATCGCGATCGGGAAACCCGTTCCCCAGCGCGCCCGCGCGGATCCGGATCGGCGCGTGTTGCGGCGCAACGCAAAGATCAGCCACTCCCAGATCGCGGCGACCGACCCAGGCCAGTTCCTGCAGGCCGTTGTCGCGGGTGACGATCATGTCGCCGGGGCGCAAGGCTTCGACCGGCAGCCGCCCCCGCTTCGTGGCGACCATGACGCCGGGCGTGAAACAGATGACCGGATCAATGGATTCCATCCCTGAAAAGTTGATCCGGCCAAGCTGCTGACCGCCCGGTTCGGTCCGAACAAGTATCGTCCCCGAAGAACTGCCGGGCGAACCACTTTCGTAGATGATCTCCAGATCGGGATAGATTTCACGAAGCTCGGACAGGTCGAGCGTATCCGACCCGCTGCCACCGAAGATGTCTAAATCGTTGAAGACCCCGTTCCCGTTGGCCTGAATGATAAAGGTGTCGTCATCATCCCCGCCGAAAAGCTCGTCACCATTCCCACCTGAGATGAGCGTGTCGTCGCCGTCCCCGCCGTACAACTCGTCTCGACCGTTGCCATCCGCATCTCCAGCATCGAGCGTGTCGTTCCCATCACCACCCTCGATCTCGTCCTGGCCCTCGCCACCGTCGATGACGTCGTCACCATCGCCGCCTTCGATCTCGTCGTCGCNACCACCCTCGATCTCGTCCTGGCCCTCGCCACCGTCGATGACGTCGTCACCATCGCCGCCTTCGATCTCGTCGTCGCCGCTTCCGCCGTCGATACTGTCGTTCCCGTCGCCACCCTCGATCTCGTCCTGACCCTGCCCCCCGTCGATGGTGTCGTCGCCATCGCCGCCTTCGATCTCGTCATCGCCGCTTCCGCCGTCGATGCTGTCGTTGCCATCTCCTCCGTACAGCTCGTCGCCGGAACTGCCGCCATCGAGGCTGTCGTTGCCCGCCCCGCCATAGAGCTCGTCGGGGCTGTTGCCGCCAAAGGCCGTATCGTCGCCATCGCCGCCCTCGATTTCATCCTTGCCGTTGCCGCCATAGATGATGTCGTTGCCGTCGCCTGCGTCGACTTCGTCCTTGCCATTGCCTGCATAGATGACGTCATTGCCGGATGTGCCGTCGATTTCGTCCTTGCCGTTGCCACCAAAGATGGTCGCCATTGCCGCCTCCTGTCGTCGCGCGTTGACGGCCACCCCTTGGGAGGGGGACGCTCGCGGATCTTGCGCGGGTGGGTCGTGTACTACTCTGCCTCGGGGTTTGCCCCCATTTGTTTCTGACCATGCAACAATCGAGCTGACGGCTCAATCCCGATTATTCAGTGACCCCGGGCCTGTATCGCCGGCGACACGGAGAGGTGCGGAGCAGGATCCACAAACCAAAACGGGGAGCCAAAGGCCCCCCGCTGGTTAACGCTGCGCCCCCCGGCGGCGTTACGCTGCAACTTGTTACTTCACCAGAAGCTTGGCCTCGTGCTTCTTCAGCGACTTGCGGGCCGACTGGTAGCCCTCGAGACCCTGCTTGGAAGCCAGTTCGGGGAAGAGTTCGAAAATCTCGTTCCTCTGGCTGTTGCCAAGACCCTTGAGGCTGTAATCGCCGGGCTGGAAGCTTTCGGTCCATGCACCGTTCGACAGGACCACTTCGTGGCGGTCGAACATGAAGTGGATGTAGCTGACCTGCATGACATTGACCTGATGCACGCCATTGCTGCCGACCAGGTGCTTGGCCGCGGCCAGGACTTCGCTTTCCTCGAAGTAAAGCTGGGTCCGGTCATTGGCGACCAGCAGACGGTGGTTCGGCGACACCAGCATGTCCCGTTCGGGCAGGCCATTGCCAAGGCTGCCAGCCTTGATCAGGACGGGTCGCAGATGCGGGCTGCCGACCAGGTTCTTGCCGGTGAGGTCCTTGCGACCGACCCAACGGATCTCCTGGATGCCGTTGTCGCGGGTGATGATCCGGTCGCCTTCGCGAAGATCTTCAACCAGACGCTCACCGCGCGGCGTGGCGATCGTGGTGCCCGGCGTGAAGCAGGGGATGACATTCTCGATCTCGGTGAAGGTCATCGTGGTGCCATCGAGGAAGGTCACGATGCCATCTTCGCGATCGGGCGAGGTGTAGGTGATGAAATCGACATCCGAGCCGGTCAGGTCCAGCGTATCGAAATCGTCGCCCCCCGCGCCGCCGTCGACGACTTCGCCGGCATCGCCACCGATGAAGGTGTCGCGATCGTCGCCGCCGAACAGCTCGTCCGCGCCTTCGCCACCGGTGATGACGTCGTTGCCGACATTGCCGAAGATCGTGTCATCGCCCTCTTCGCCATCGAGGATATCGTTCCCGTCGCCACCGGCGACGATATCGTCGCCCTGCCCGCCGGTGATCGAATCGTCACCCGACTGACCATTGATCGAGTCGTCGTCGACCCCACCGTCGATCACATCGTCCCCGCGACCGCCAAAGATGGTGTCGTCATCATCTTCACCGAAGATGATATCGTTACCGGCACCGCCATAGATCAGGTCCTGACCATTGTCGGGCACCAGATCGCCGTCTTCGTCGGGGATGTTCAGCGCGTCCGGGAAGGACGGGTCGAGGCCGCCGTAGATCACGTCATCTCCGTCGCCGCCGTAGATGAGGTCATTGCCTTCACTGCCCACCACGGTGTCGTCGCCGCGACCTGCGGTCACTTCATCGTCATCGATCCCGGCATCGATGCTATCGTTGCCGTCACCGCCGAAGATCGTGTCACGGTCGTCGCCGGTGAAGATGACGTCGTCGCCTGCCCCGCCATAGACGGTGTCCAGATCGTTGTCCTGGATCGGATCGACGGGAAGCGGCGGATAGGGATTGTCGAAGTCGCCTGCCAGCGTCTCGTCATCGGTCGTATCGATGATGTCGTTGCCGTTGCCGCCATAGACCACGTCGTTCCCGTCGCCGGTATCGATGTCGTCATTGCCATCCATGCCGAAAACTTCGTCGTCCCCGTCACCGGCAAGCACCGTGTCATCGCCGTCATAGGCGTGAATGAGGTCATCGTTGCCCGTATCGCCCGGCAGGATGGCATCGTTGTTGTCGACCCGGTCGCCCTCGGGGTCGCCGGTGTAGAGCACGTCGATCACATCGTCGCCGTCAGTGCCTTCCACGGTTCCGTCGAGAACCGGAGCGATCACCTCGATCGTGTGCACGGCGGTGTCCTGCAGGCCCTCTTCGTCCTCGATCGTGTAGGTGATCGTGGCGGTGCCGGTGAAGCCGGCAACGGGAGTGAAGGTCACGGTGCCGTCGCCGTTGTCGACGAGGCTGCCTTCTTCTGCCGGGACCGTCGCCGACACGACACTCAGCGCATCGCCGTCGACATCGGTGTCGTTGGCCAGCAGATCGACCGTGATCGGCGTGTCGAAGTCCGTCGTGTCCGCATCGTCAACCGCATCCGGAGCGTCGTTGACCGGGGTCACGTTCAGGTCCACCACGGCGGTGTCGGTGCCGCCATTGCCGTCGCTGATCGTATAGGTGATCTGGTCCGGCCCGTTGTAATCGGGGTTGGGTGTATAAGTCAGCGTACCGGTGGGGTTGATCGTGACCGTCCCGTTGGGAGCGGTCGCCTCGATGACGGTCAGCGCGTCGCCATCGGGATCGCTGTCGTTGAACAGAACCGGCAACGTGATCGAGCCATCTTCGGGAACGTCGCGCGGGCCGTCATCAACGGCGATCGGATCGGAATTCATGTCGTCGACAATGAATTCGATCTCGGTGAATTCGATCACTTCGCCGGTCGGGCTGCCGTCGGCATCCAGAAGCACGACCGTTCCGTCAAAGCCGTTTCCGTTCGAATCCGGGACCACGCCGACAAGCGCGTAGGGCCCGATGCCCGACAGATCGAGCGTGTCGTTGTCGTCGCCGCCGGCCCCGCCGTCGATCTCGTCACCAGCACCGGCGATGACCGTGTCGGCATCGTCGCCGCCACCGATCACGTCTGCGCCCTCGCCACCAGAAAGGATGTCTTCGCCGTTGCCACCCTTGAGCGTGTCGTCGCCAGACCCGCCATCAAGCACGTCGTCGCCGGCATCGCCCCACAGGATATCCTGGCCTTCGTCGCCGTTCAGCGTGTCGGCGCCATCACCACCATATAGACGGTCGTCATCTGCTCCGCCGTATACGACGTCGTCGCCGTCGCCCGCCAGAACCGTGTCGTTCCCGGGACCCGCTTCGACGAGATCGTCGTTTCCGCTCGCGCCCGGCAAAAGAGCGTCGTTGGCATCAATACGATCGCCCTCTGGATCGCCCGTGTAGCTTTCATCGATGATGTCGCTACCAAAAGTACCTTCGACTGTACCGTCCATCTTCTTTACTCCTAACACCCAGAACCGGGCCGCGGGCGAACCGCATCCAAACCGACAGACACACGGGGGCCGTCGCGAAAACCGCGTTCGGCTGGCGTGCCGCGACTGGTCATCGGACCAGCCACCATGCTCTTCATCCGCTTGAGAGGTCGCCCCCCGGCCGCAGACACCACTCGCTTCATCGACGTTTTGCCGATAGGCCGCCCCAACGGCCGGAATGCCCCCCAGTGGGCAAGACAGAGGTTTACCGGCCCTGTCTGAGACGACAAAGGGAAAATTCATCCCAAAATTACCCCAATTGCCTCGGTTCGCCCGATTCTTGCCCCGCATGGCCGGCAAATCGGGGTTCACCTCGCACATATTGTTTCGGCATCGGGATCAGTCGGGAGGGCTTTTGCCCGAGAAATGGCCGGTTTGGCGGTGAAATGCGCAGGAACGCCCAGAACGGGCGCCTCGATTGTTTCCAACTTGGTAGAAAGTCGCCGCCCGCCACGCTTCTGCCTTATTCGCGGCCAAAAACGACACATTTGCCCGCGATTTATCCACCAAGGTGCATCAATGCCGGTCGAGAGTGGCGATTGACCACCAGACGATCCGAAACCGGAGCATCGAATCGTGCAGCAAGGAGAAATCAGGCCCCTCCCGAAGGTTCAAATGTGGCAATCGGGTGGGCGGCATGGCCGATGCCCGAGTTCGGGCAATACGCGGGGCCTGTCCGGATCGGCGCCGTCCCCGGGGATCGGGCCCCCTTCGATTTGCGGCCCGGCGCCCCCTGCCCGGCCCGGCAATCCGCCTCCGTTGACCGGCCGTCATAGGGCATCCGGTCGCGGGCTGTTTTTTGCCATTGGATCTTGGCGGAAAACCACTGATAGAACGTCATGATATCCGCGCGCCTGAAATCCCTGTTCGAACATGTCCGGTATCTTCCGCTCTGGTCGGCGCTGACGATCTCGCGGGGGCGTTCCTTCGATGCGCGCTCGAAAAGCCTCGGAACAACGCTGGAAGCCGTGATGCGGTGGTTTCCGCCAGCCGCACGCGCCTTTGACCGCGAAGCGCGGCGCGTCTTTCCGGATATGCCCCGAAACGCGCGCGCAAAGCTCGGTCAGAGCATGGGCCATCATATGGGGCGGACGCTGTTCGAACTGTATCATGATGCGGAATTCCAGACCCTGACGCACAAGTTCAACGTCTCGGGCCCCGGGCTCGAGGTGTTGAAACAGGCCCATGCCGCCGGCAAGGGGGCGATCATCGTGTCGGGGCATTTCGGCCAATGGGAGGCCATTCGCGCGGTTCTGAAGACCCACGGGATGGAAAGCGGGGCCATCATTCGCACCCACAAGAACCGCCATTACGCGCGCCGGATTCGCGCCGGGATCGAGGCCGGGGGCCGGCCGATCCTGTCGACCGGCCGGTCCGGCACGATGGCCCTTGTGCGGCACCTCAAGGGCGGCGGGATCATCTCGATCCTGCTCGATGAGAAATATCCCGAAGGCGTGCGACTGCCGTTTCTGGGGCACGACGCACTGACCTCCCTGTCAGCGGCCCAGCTTGCGCTGAAATACGATGTCCCGATGATCCCGGCCTATGGGATCCGCACCGAAGACGGCTCCATGGTCGACGTGATCTTCGAAGCTCCGATCACGCCCACCGACAGCCTCACCATGACCCGCGCCTTCAATGACAGCCTCTCGGCCCGAATCCGCGCGCATCCCGATCAGTGGTACTGGCTGTTGAAGCGCTGGGATGGGGCCTGATCGTTCAAACCGACGACCCAGCCCGATCTCCCGCGGCATGAAAGCGTCAAAGCTCCCCTTTTCGCCAAGCCGCGATCGGCTGGCCTCGGCATGCCAACGTGAATGGGCCTCATGGCTCGGGGCGCAACCAGCAGAACAAAGCCGCCCCGCCACACGCAGCGTCGGCGGACCGCGAACAAGGGGCCCACACCGATAGACGCCCGGGAAGGTTCGCCCTAAGATCGACCTCACGTCCGACGTGCGCGCATTCCAACTGAACCCGGAGGGAACCGCCATGCTCGCCAATTGGCCGATCCACGACGTGCTGGGCCTCTTTGCGCTGGCGGCCATCGTGGTCTTGCTGACCGGATTGTGGATCACAGGACTGGTCGACCGGCTTGCCGACCGGACGGGGATCGGCGAAGCGATTGCGGGGGCAATCCTGCTGGGCATGGCAACCTCGCTCAGCGGCACCATCGTCTCGGTTACGGTGGCATGGGATGGCTACGCCTCGATGGCCTATGCCAACAGCATTGGCGGCATCGCTGCGCAAACGGCCTTTCTTGCTGTGGCGGACATCGTCTACCGGAAGGCCAACCTGGAACATGCCGCGGCGGACCTTGCCAACATCTTTCAAGCCGTCACCTTGATTGTTCTGCTGACCCTGCCGCTTCTGGCAAGCACGCTGGCCGAAGTCTCGGTTTTCGCGATTCATCCGGTGTCGCTGGTCATCCCCGCGATCTATGTGGGGGCCTTGTTCGCCACCCGTGCCCTGCACGAAACCCCGATGTGGCGCCCGGTCGACACGGACGACACCCGCACCGACCGACCGGAGGACGAAACCGACGGGTCACGTGACACCAGCACCGCGCGGCTTTTCGTGATCTTCGCAATCCTGATGCTGCTCATGGCCTGCGCGGGCTGGACAATCGCAAAGACCGCCGGCGCGATCACAGCGCGGCTGGAACTGTCCGAGACATTGATGGGCGCGTTGGCCACGGCTGTCGTGACCTCGATGCCGGAGCTGGTTACCACGGTCGCGGCCGTGCGCCGCGGCGCCCTGCAGCTTGCCGTGGGCGGGATCATCGGCGGCAATACATTCGACACCTTGTTCCTGACTGCGGCAGATGTCTCGTATCGCGACGGATCGATCTATCATGCCGCGACGGTGAACGATCAGTTCTGGACCCTCACGGCCATCCTGATGACGGGGATCCTCCTGAGCGGGCTTATCCTGCGTCAACGCAGGGGACCCGGTCGCATCGGCGTCGAGAGCCTCACGATCCTCGTCGTCTATGCCGGAGCCATCACATTGCAGGTGATGACCGCGTCCGGCCCATGACCACGCAGGCATCGCGACGGGCGCAGATCACAAGGTGATCGGACGGCGGGCAAGCCATAGATGCTCGGCCGGCGGCGGCCACGGCCCTGACCAACCTACCGTCATGAGGCAACCGTGACGACAGTTTGTCGGCTGAGGCCACGCGGTCGTTAATTCAAGAAATCGACCGGTTCGCAGGAGTTCTGGCCAGATCACGATGTGTCCCCTTGCGTGTTGAGGGCGACGATTCCACGTCAGACATCCGCTGAGGTGGATCAGTTGCCGAGAAGCGGGCTGACGAAGCCGTCCGGTTTCACGGCGATGACCGGACATGCGAGGCTGTTGATGATATTTTCGGCCGTGTTTCCTATGAACACGCCGCTCAGCCCGGTCCGGGCCACGGTCCCCATCACAACCACATCCACGGGGATCGCGCGGCTTTGCTCATGTATGACCGCCTCGGGCGACCCACGGTCCAGAATAGGGACCAGCCGGGGCCCGGGGCCGACCTCGCTGCGGACATCTGCAAGCAATTGATCCATCGCCTTGGTCCGGGTGGCGAGGATCTCGTTGACATATCGATCCGCGGAAATCCGCGCTGCACTCCCGCCGGAAAATGCCCAGACAAGCCCCTCGCCGATCGCCTCCCAGGCATGCAGAACGATGACTTCGCTGTCTGGCTCCGTCGCGAACATGCATGCGGTCTCGAGGACGCGTCGGTTCAAGGAGGTCAATGTCTCCGGCTCGGCCGCATCCAGAATATCGAGATCGACCGCGGCCAGGATGCGCTTGGGCCGACGTGACGCTGTCTCCGTCTGCAGCCAGACGGGGCACGGGCATTTGCGCAGCAGATGCTGGTCGGTGCTCGCAAACAGGACGCGACTGATGCCGACAAGCGGATCGGCCTTCTTGATGACCAAGTCGCAGTCCGAGCGCGCAACGTGGCGGATGATCTCCTGATAGGCCTTGCCAACCAGGATCGTGACATCGAATTTGGAACCGTGTGCGACTTCTTCAAGTCTCTCGCGCACCGCCGTCCGGGTGCGCTCTGCTGCCCCCTCGATCAGACTGGAAGGATCCGAGCCAGAGAGGCGCGCGAGAATCGACAGATCGTGCGGAGGTTCCACGCAGGCGACAATTTCAATGGAGGCGCAATGCACCTCCGAAAGGGCCATCGCGCTCTCAAGAGCGATCTGGCTTTCGCTGGCGTCCGCAACAACGAGTATCTTGCCTGATTTTTCGATGTTCATGGCCATTCCTCAAGCTACAATCGCTCCGATGGGGTCTCAACCGCCACCGCGGGCACAGGCGCATCGCCTGCGATCATCCTGGCTGCGGCGAAGGCCGCATCCCTGTAGGGCATCAGCACCAGTTCTGCCTGTTCGGCCTGCAGCTTTTCGGCAGTGGTGCTCCGATGTGCCGCGACGGCGATCTTTCCGGTGAAGCCAAGAGCGCGCGCGCCCCTGAGGAGTGTGTGGCGCGGATCGTCATGGGTCAGACCGGTGTCGTGTTCGGGAACGGCCATGACCAGCCATTCCGTCCGCCCGAGAGGAAGATGACCGAGGAACTCCGGATCTGTTGCGTCGCCGAACAGGACCTCGAAGCCCTGTCCCCGGGCAAAACGCACGGCCTCGGGGCTGAAATCCACCCCAAGAATTCTCTTGCCGCTATCCCGCAATTCCGACGCGATACCCAACCCGTAGCGGCCAAGGCCGAACAGGATCGCATCATAGGCCTGGTCGGCATCGGACGAGCCGCTGTCTTCCGCCTCCGGATGACGGCGTTCAAAAATCCCGAGGACGGGTTCGAAGACGGCATAGAGCTGGTGAGAATAGGTGATCATGTAGGTCGATGCAGCAATGGTCACGAGCCCGACCAGCGTGACCAGCCCTAGCGCCTCCTCCGTTACATGTCCGATAGCCACCCCCATCGCCATGAAGATCAGAGAGAATTCGCTGATCTGCGCAACGGTCAGTCCGGCGAGGAACCCGGTCCGCTTGCGGTAGCCCATCGCCCCCATGATCGCGAGCACGATCAACGGATTGCCGATCAGGACAAAGAGCGACAGGACGATGGCCGGGCCAATACTCGCACCCAGAGCAGAGAGATCGAGCGAGGCCCCCAGCGCGATGAAAAAGAACAGAAGCAGAAAGTCGCGCAGGGAGGCAAGCCGCGCCGCGATCGCCTCGCGAAAGGGCGTCGAGGCAAGCGAGACACCGGCCAGAAGCCCGCCGAGTTCCTTGCCGAAGCCAAGGTAATGGCCAATCGCGGCCAACAACGCTGCCCATCCGATGGCAAAGGAAACCAAGAGTTCCGGTGCCTTCGACAGCGTCTCGACCAGCGGACTGGCCACATAGCGAATGAAGAACACGACGAAAGCCAACATCGCGATGCCATAGCCAAGGACGCGCATGACCTCTGTCATCGCGTTCTCGTCTCCCGCCGCGGCGCCCCCCACACCTATGGCCGACAAAGCGATCATCGCCACCACGACGACGATATCCTGCACGATCAGAAAACCCAGTGCGATCCGCCCGTGCAGGGCATCTATCTCGCGCTTGTCGGACAGAAGCTTCACGATGATGATCGTTGACGAAAAGGTCAGCGCGATCGCCACATAGATCGCCACAAGAGCGCTGAGCCCGAGGGCGAGGCCGATGAGGAAGCCGAAGACCGTCGTGAACAGCACCTGTCCGATCCCGGTCACCAACGCGACCGGCCCCAATGTCCGGACAAGATTGAAATCAAGCTTCAGGCCGACAAGGAACAGCAAGACAGCGATGCCCAATTCGGCAAGCAGATCGATCTGCTCGTCGGAGCGGGCGATATCGAGCACCGAGGGCCCTGCGATGATCCCCACCGCGATGAAACTGACGATGAGCGGCTGGCGCAGCAACAACCCGACAAAGCCAACCCCGGCCGCAAGGACAAGAAGCGCGGCGATTTCATAGAAAATATAGCTCTCGATTGCTGTGGTCACATCACTCTCGTCAATGGTGTGCGCGATTGCCGCGAAATGTCTTCGACTGACCGGACGGCCGCGGAGAAGACCACCGAAGCCGACTGCCCCTTTGCGAACCCTCAAAGACTGCACCGGTTCGCGCTGCTGACTGAATATCAGACAAAAATCTGACAGATTTACTCGGAAAAGCAACCCAGATCTTGCTGAAAGAGCCTGGCATGCGTGCAGCCGTCCCGGGCATGCCGGAGGACCCCTTGGGGCGGGCTGAAGCACGGTCAACGCACCGTCGGAGCCGTTCACAGCTTCGGTCAACACCTGCCGGATCTTGCCGCGCGGATGTCAGACGGGAATGCGTTCATCGCAATCAACGTAGCTGACCATCGACCCGCCCGTTTCAACCGGGCCGCGCGCCTTGAACGTTCGGTTACTCCTGAGAAGGAGGAACCATGTTCTCAAATCCTTATTCAAAATGAACTAATTCACCGACCCATTGAGACATTCGGATAAATAAATTTTCCATAGATCCGACTAAAAATCTTTTGATTGAACCACAATCTCAAAGATAAACCCCCAATCCAGCGAATTACGATATCCGACCGACGTGAAGAACAGGGTCGTTCGCAAGCATGCGGCTCGTGCATTGCGGTCAGGCATCGAGGTCGCGACAAATCAATCCCTGAACGGAAAATAGAAGTGGCTGTCATGCGCTGAGAGAGCGCACCGACCATTTGTTTCCCGTGGGAAATGTCTTGACGCAAGAGAGCGCAAATATCCGGTGCCCAAGAACGTTAGCGGCTGACCCGAAACAGGAATTGTTCACGCCCTGATCCAGCATGTCGCTCCTATGGAAGCGGAGAATGAAACGATCAGGGCTTTCGAAAGAACTTTGGGAAATCTGTTGAGGATTCCGCACTTTGTCGTTGCGATATAGCACTTCGATCTTTGCTGATGTTTTGACCGGCGAATTTTCTGCCGGCCCCTTTTATTGCGACCTAGAGTCATCACCTTTTCCAGATGATTCCACTATGTCGGATCAGTCTTCATCGCCGCTCTTCGATAAACTCATAACGTCGGGGGGTAAACCTTTTTTGGAAGATCGGCACAAACTCTCAAATCAGATCTTTCACCATTTGGATTATCAGAACGCTTCCTTTGACATCGCAATTGATGGCAAGCCTTCCTCTAAAGAAACAGGAACCGACGCCCTGGTCCGCCGAATATCTGCAAAGGTGGATTCTCTCAAATTCAGCCAACCCCTATTCGACGTGCTTGTCACAGAATCCGATCTCGTTTCGGAGGACAGCGAACGAAACATCGTCCCGGATCAGACCGTCCGGATCGTCTCCATAACCGACAATACGGACTACCGCCTTTCCGTCACCTACCAGACCGATTTCGACAACATCGTCGAATTGAGTGCCGATCTCTTCGGTGGTGTCCTGATCAACAATCAGGATTTCGACAGCTTCATGGGTGATTACACCGAGTTTGGCATGTCGTTCATTCGCATACCCGGTGGAACGTTCACCGAGAAGGGATTGGTCGAAGACGGAGAGGTCATCTATGCCGATCCGTCGGTGGCGCTTTCCGATCTGCTCGTCGCCGACAGGTCGGCTTTCTTCCTCGATCTGACATTTCCCGAGTTGATAAACCCCGCGCTTCTCGAGGCCGACAAGAAGGACGGTAGCGCGAACAGTTTTGCCGCGCTTTCGGATCTCTTCGCCGCCGCGATCCAGCAGGACTGCCCGATCAGCGTGATCTTGCCCGTCCGACGGTATTATTCGGGCGTCGACCTGAAAAATCCGGCCGAGCTGGACCGGATGATGTCTCTGGCCGAAGAAGACTTGAGAGGGTTCCTCGAGAGGGTGAAATCCGGAGCCTTCAATGACGGGAAATATCCCGAGAACATCATCTTCGAGATCGGAAACGAGAATTATTCCACCCCGCTCGAACATGCCCTGTTCTCGCGGCTGTTCATCGATCTGATCGACGAGGTTCTGGGCGACAGCGATATTGCCCATGAGATCGCGTTTCAGATGAATATCGGAAGCGGCAATTTCGTCGACCTTCTGGAGCAGGGCTATTTCGACACCTATTTCGACGAGAATGGCAATGCGTTGGTGTCGTGGCTGGAGGGTTTGACGTTCGATCCCGGCGCAGAATATTCCTATGCCGACCGCATTCTCATCGTCGACCAGATGATGGCCTACATCGTCGGCGAGTCGCTTCTGAACGTCGACAAGTTGCGCCATCACTTCCTTGCGCTTGATGCAGAGAACATCCTGTCGGACTCGGCCCTGATCCATCAGCGTTTCGACATTCTCGACTATTGGCTCGATCAGGTCGAAGCGCTTGGCGGGGATCGCGATGACGTCGAATTCTTCGTGTCCGCCTGGACGGTCGACAGCAGCGATGCAGGCAATTATCCGGCCGGGCTGGCGGCGGCGGGCAACATCCTGTTGGCGACGCAGTTGTTCCTTGAAAACGGGGTCGATCTCGCCGCGGCATGGGGGTTCAACGGCTCGGACAAATACTGGCCAGAGAATTCCCCGACGACGGCGCTGACATTCACCAGCGACGACATCGTGACGCCGGCGGCGGAAGTCTTTCGCCTGTTGTCGGAGAATGCCGTCGGTCATCAGTTCCTCACGTCGTCGCGCGACGAGGTCATCGATGCCGACGACCCCTCCGATTACCGCGAGATGGTGTTCTGGTCCACGACCTCGGTCGTCATATTCTACACTGCAGGATACCTCGACGGCGCGACACTCAGCCTCGAGATCGACCTCTCGGCGTTCGGGCATTTCACCGCGGCGCAGATCGTGACTGTCGGCACGGTCGATGGTGAGGCGTTCGGACCGGTCGACAGCCAAAGCGCGAATTTGGCCGTTACGAACGACACTGTGACCGTCACGTTCGATCAGAGCCACGAGATCGTGATGCTCACCCTCGAGAACGAGGCCGTGTTCGGAACGGACGGCGACGACCTGTTCGAGGGCAACAGCGGCACCGACGTCTTTTTCGGGGGCGCCGGGGCCGATGTCATCAGCGGCTGGAACGGCGATGACAGGCTCTATAGCGAGGATGGCGCCGATACGATCTATGGCAATGTCGGAAACGACGAGATCCATGGCGGCGCGGATGCCGACAGGCTCCGGGGCGGTGACGGTGCCGACCTGTTGTACGGTGGAACGGGCGCGGATAACCTCGACGGCCAGACCGGTGACGATATCCTGTTTGGTGGCGACGGATCAGACCGGCTTTTCGGCGGTGATGGCAACGATGTGCTCGATGCCGGCGGCGCTGAGGTTGAAACCGTGACAGAGGCGATGTCTGATCCGGGCGCCACCACGACGGCGGGAGTGTCCAGCGCCGACTGGTGGTTGGACGTGTCCGGGCTTTATGACACCAACTATCTGGACGGGGGCGCCGGCGACGACACACTGATCGGCTCGAAGGGGGCTGACGAATTCGTCTTCTCCAGTGGGCACGACACGATCGAAGGCTTTCAACCGATCCTCGACAAGATTCTGTTTGCTGGAGAACTGTTCGATCAGATCGATATCGACGACGTGCTCTCGACCGCGACACAGACGACGTCGGGCATCGTGTTCCAGTTCGACGAAGACGCTTCCCTGACCCTGAGTGACATGTCGCTTTACCCGGATATCGACCGCGATCTGTTCATCCTGTGACCGGTCGACGAGGCAAACTCATTCCCGCTCGGCGATAAAGGCGGCGTCGGCGCCGATTTCAGCAACCGGCTCGGTCGCCAGGATCAGATTGCCCGCGACGATTCCCGCGATCGCGTCGAGCTCGCTATAGAAATCACCGAACAGGCCCGCATCGACGGTGATTTCTGTTCCTTCATCGAAGCGGAGCGTGCCTGTCAGGTCTGACTGATATGTGACGTCCTGGTCGAAGTCCGCGTCGCGATCGATGGTGCCGTTTCCGACATACAGGCTGCCATCGGCAAGGCCGAGATCTTCGTCGACAACGTTCGACACGGCCCCGGAAAATGCGTCCGACGCAAACTGCATCTCGATCGTCAGCAGGCCGAGCATGCTGTAATCCGTCCCACCGACACTGCCCGGAAGGCGCAGGGTGCCGACATAGTCGACCCGCCCGCTCTCAGGAAGCTCGGCACCCGGCTCCGGTGTTTCCAGATCGGTGACCTGCCGGATCTCGGCACCGTAACCGCTCAGCTGATCGTAGGTAAGGATCGCGTCGTTATCTGTCGAACGGGGCGGGCCGATCGCGGGATCTGGCCCGGGGGTCGCGCCTTCCGGTGAACCAAGGCAGCCCGACAATGCGACGACCAACACCACAAGTCCCGACGCGGTCAATAATTTCATCGCTGGCTCTCCTATTGGAGCGCGTATCCCTGACAGCACGATTGCTGCCCGACCACTTCATAAATCCGCAAGAAGGAATGCGAAAAACGAACCGACCGCGCCATCTGATTCAACCGTTCGTAACGTGATGTCTGCATGAGAGTTGAATTCCCCCCAAGCCATAAAGATCATGGAAGTAAATCAAACAGATCTATGGTGCCGGTGGAGAGACTCGAACTCTCACGATGTTGCCATCGGGGGATTTTGAATCCCCTGCGTCTACCATTCCGCCACACCGGCCCATTGGTCATGCTCTAGCCGCCCTTTTCTGCGGGGTCAACGATCTGAAAGGGGACCCTGCGCGATCGACGGTCTGGACACGTCGTGCAGTTGACCATTGCCCTGCGCCATGCCCTAAGGGGGACGATTTCGATTGGTCGGATTTTGCACGGGCAGATAGCAACCGATGATACGCAGCTTGTATGACTGGACGATCCGCAAGGCGTCGTCGGATAACGCGCTTTGGTTTCTGGCGTTCGTGTCGTTCATCGAATCGTCGGTATTTCCGATCCCGCCCGACGTGCTGATGATCCCGATGATCCTCGCGCGTCCGAACCGGGCCTTCGTGATCGCGGGTGTGGCGCTTGTCTCGTCGGTTCTGGGCGGGCTTCTGGGCTATGCGATCGGGGCCTTCGCCTTCGAAAGCATCGGCCAGCCCATCCTGATGAGCCTTGGCAAGGCGGAGGCGATCGAGGCCTTCAACGGCCGGTTCAACGATCTTGGCTTCTGGCCGGTTCTGATCGCGGGGCTCACGCCTTTCCCCTACAAGGTGATCACGATCATGTCGGGCTGGACGGGATTGCCACTGGCCACCTTCATCGTAACCTCGATCGTCGCGCGCGGCATCCGGTTCTTTCTGGTAGCGGGCCTTTTGTGGAAATTCGGTGAACCCATCCGCGATTTCATCGAGCGGCGGTTGGGGCTGATGTTCATCCTGTTCTGCGGTCTTCTTCTGGGCGGCTTCTATCTCGTGAGGTTCCTATGACCCGAAATGCATTGATTGGCCTTGCAGGCGGCGGGTCGCTTGCGCTTCTGGCCGGGGCGTTCCTTTTCCAGTCGCTGGGCTATGCGCCCTGTGCGATGTGCCTCTGGCAGCGCTGGCCCCATGCCGCCGCGATCGTGATCGCCGCCATTGCGCTGGTGCTCGGCGTGCGGGCGCTGGCATGGGTGGGCGCGCTGGCCGCGCTCACGACGGCCGGGATCGGCATCTACCACACCGGTGTCGAGCGCGACTTGTGGGAGGGCCCGTCAAGCTGCACCGGCGGGGGCGATCTGGGCGGCCTCGATGGTGCGGCACTCCTGTCGATGGACGCGCCCGCGATCGTGCTGTGCGACGAAGTCGCGTGGGAATTCCTGACGTTGTCGATGGCAAGCTGGAACGCGCTGTTCTCGATCGCGCTTGCCGTGATCTGGATCATGGCCGCCCGCCTTCGGGCCTGACGGGGCGCCGGGTCGACAGAAGAAGACTGGTCTCGCTACGGCGCACCCCATCGAGTTTGCGCACCGCGAACAGGACCCGGTCGAATTGCTCGAGCGTGTCGGCCCCGATCTCGACGATCAGATCCCAGCTGCCATTTGTCGTGTGAACCGCGCGCACCTCGCGCAGCGCCGACAGCCGGGCCATGATGCGTTCGGTCCCCTGCCCCTCGATCCCCAGCATCATGAGACCGCGAACCGGGCTTTGCGCGACATCGGCGCGGGTCAGCACGGTGAACCCCGCGATATCGCCATCTGCGATCATGCGCGCCATGCGGCTGCGCACGGTGGTGCGGGTGACGCCCAGGTCGGCCGCAAGCTCTGACAGCGACGCCCGCCCGTCGCGCCGCAAGGCCCCAACCAGTTCATTGTCCAGTTTGTCCATGATGACTGCCCGATATGATCAACTCCGACACATATTGCACATTATCAGGGTTTGAGACATCCCCGATCGGGCGCGATATCCGCGGGCATGACACATGACACCATCATCCTGATCGGCGCGCCGGTCGATAGCGGCAAGCGCAGCCGGGGCTGCCTGATGGGGCCGGACGCGTTCCGCGTGGCGGGGCTCGATACGGCGCTGGGCGATCTGGGCCTCAGGGTCGAGGATCGCGGCAATCTTGCCCCCGACGCCGCAACAGCCCCTGCCGGAGCGCCTGCGCATCTTCATGCGCCGGGCGAGACAATCGGCTGGACGACGGCCATTGCGCGCGCCGCGCGCGAGGCCGCCCCGTCGGGCATGCCCATCTTTCTGGGGGGCGATCACGCGCTGTCGCTGGGATCGGTGACCGGCATGGCGGCCCATGCTGCCGGGCGCGGGCGGCCCCTCTTCGTGCTGTGGATGGATGCCCATAGCGATTTTCACACGCCGCAGACGACCGAGACGGGTCATCTGCACGGCACGCCCGTTGCCTATGCCACGGGTCAGGCCGGGTTCGACGCCTTCCCTGCCGTCGAGGCACCTGTCGATCCCGCACATGTCGCGATGATCGGGCTGAGGTCCGTCGATCCGGCCGAGCGCACGGCGCTGGCCGGCACCGAGGTCGACCTCACCGACATGCGCCGCATCGACGAAGAGGGCATCCGCGCACCGCTCGAGGCGTTTCTGGATCGGGTCGCGGCAGCGGGTGGCGATCTGCATGTCTCGCTCGACGTGGATTTCCTCGACCCCGCCATCGCGCCCGCCGTGGGCACGACCGTGCCCGGAGGCGCGACCATCCGCGAGGCGCATCTGGCGATGGAACTGCTGTGCGACAGCGGGCTGGTGACATCGCTCGATCTGGTCGAACTGAACCCGTTCCTCGACGAGCGGGGGCGCACGGCCTCTCTCATGGTGGATCTGGCGGCCTCGCTTCTGGGGCGGCGCATCTTCGACCGGCCAACACGGAGTTTCACATGAACACGCCCTCACAACGGGCCATGGTGCCCTTTATCAGCGTCGAAGCGATGATGCAGATCGTCCACAAGCTGGGCATTCGCACCGTGCTGCGCGAACTCGCCAACGAGATCGAAGCCGATTTCCTGCGGTGGGACAGCTTCGACAAGACGCCCCGCGTGGCGTCGCACTCACCGGTGGGCGTGATCGAACTGATGCCCACGTCGGACGGCGCGCTCTATGGGTTCAAATACGTGAACGGCCATCCCAAGAACATGGCCGACGGCTTGCAGACGGTGACGGCCTTCGGGCTTCTTGCCGATGTTGCCACGGGCTATCCGGTGCTGCTGTCAGAGATGACGCTTCTGACGGCGTTGCGCACCGCCGCCATGTCGGCCCTTGCCGCACGGCACCTCGCCCCGAGCGGCGCCATGACCATGGCGATGATCGGCAATGGCGCGCAATCGGAATTCCAGAGCCTTGCCTTTCAGGAAATCGTGGGCGTCACCGATGTCCGCCTGTACGATATCGATCCGGCCGCAACCGCAAAATGCCGGCGCAACCTCGAAGGATCGGGCCTGAACGTGATCGCCTGCACATCGGTCGAAGAGGCATTGGAAGGCGCGCGGATCGTGACGACCTGCACCGCCGACAAACGCGCCTCGACGATCCTGACCGACAACATGATCGGGCCCGGCACGCATATCAACGCGGTGGGCGGCGATTGCCCCGGCAAGACGGAACTGCACCGCGACATCCTTCTGCGTTCGGACATCTTTGTCGAATACCCCGAACAGACCCGCATCGAGGGCGAGATCCAGCAGCTGCCCGCCGATCACGCGGTGACCGAGCTTTGGCAGGTCTTCGCGGGCCACGCGCCCGGGAGGCGCGACAAGAGCCAGATCACGCTTTTCGACAGCGTGGGCTTCGCGATCGAGGATTTCTCCGCCCTGCGCTACATCCGCCGCGCGGCCCTCGAGACCGGCACCTACCAGGAGCTTGACCTGCTGGCCGACCCCGACGATCCGCGCGATCTTTACGGCATGCTGCACCGAGCCCGCTGAGGCCGGGTCCGTCGCACAGCCCTAGTGGTAGTGGAATTCGCCCGTCACGTTGCGCCATTCTCCCGGCGAGATCATCTTGCGATGGACGAACCGCACCGAATGAAGCGGGCCCTCGATCTCGTCCTGCCAATACTCGATGAAGTCGAACAAGCGGGGGTGATCCGGGGCAAGATCGTAATCCTGCCAGACAAAGGTGTTGAGCACCGATTTGTGGTCCGGCATCCGGTAATAGAACTCTGCCGTCGTCAATCCGTAGCCTTGCAGCATGAGTTCGGTTTCACGCGCCAGCGATTGCGTCATGGGCATTCCCTTTTCTATTACGATAAGGCTATCGCAGCAGAAATTAAAAATAAGTCAATCATCACAATCTGTTAGCATCCACCCGTCCCGGCTGCTTGCAATCGGGCTTGCGACCATTGCACCCCAGACCTCGCGTCTGATATAGATGTTTTCAACTAGATGTAGATGAAACAACGCATCGGGCAGACATTGTGAGCGATACGCCAGAACCACCTGAAAACAAAGAAGATTCTGCGCCGCCCCCGCCAAGGCCAGAAGGTCCGTCGATCTCCATCGTCGAGGAGATGAAGACCTCCTACCTCGATTACGCGATGAGCGTGATCGTCAGCCGTGCGATCCCCGATCTGCGTGACGGGCTCAAGCCTGTTCACCGACGGATCCTTTATGCAATGCATGAAGTCGGCAACACCCACGACAAACCCTACCGGAAATCCGCCCGGCCCGTCGGCGACGTTATGGGCAAGTATCACCCGCACGGGGATTCGGCGATCTATGATGCGCTGGCGCGGATGGCGCAGGATTTCTCGATGTCGCTGCCGCTTCTGGACGGTCAGGGCAACTTCGGCTCGATGGACGGCGATAATCCGGCGGCCATGCGCTATACCGAAGTGCGGATGGACAAGCCCGCCGCCTATATCCTTGCCGATATCGACAAGGACACCGTCGATTTCCAGGATAACTACGACGGCAAGGACCGTGAACCCACCGTTCTGCCGGCGCGGTTCCCGAACATGCTGGTCAACGGGGCGGGCGGGATCGCCGTCGGCATGGCCACGAATATTCCGCCGCACAATCTGGGCGAGGTGGTCGACGCGACGCTGGCGATGATCGACAACCCCGACATCTCCTCCGAGGAACTGATCGAGATCGTACCGGGCCCCGATTTCCCGACAGGCGGCCTGATGCTGGGCCGCTCCGGCGCGCGCAAGGCCTATCTCGAGGGGCGCGGCAGCGTCATCATGCGCGCCCGCACCGAGGTGGAGGAGCTGCGCAAGGATCGCTTTGCGATCATCATCTCCGAAGTGCCCTACCAGGTGAACAAGGCCTCGATGATCGACAAGATCGCCGAGGCAGCCCGCGAAAAGCGGATCGAGGGCATCGCCCATGTTCAGGACGAAAGCGACCGGAACGGCGTGCGCGTGGTGATCGAGCTGAAGAAGGACGCGACGGCCGATGTCGTCCTGAACCAGCTGTTCCGCTTCACCCCGATGCAGACTTCGTTCGGCTGCAACATGCTTGCGCTGAACGGCGGGCGACCGGAACAGCTGACCCTGCATTCCTTCCTGTCGCATTTCATCGACTTCCGCGAAGACGTGGTCGCGCGCCGCACCGCTTATGAGCTGCGCAAGGCCCGGGAACGCAGCCACATCCTGTGTGGCCTTGCCGTTGCCGTTTCCAACGTCGACGAGGTGGTTCGCACGATCCGGTCCTCTGCCGATGCCGCCGAGGCGCGTGAAAAGCTGATGACCCGGCGCTGGCCGGCCGGAGATATCCTCGAATACATCGAGCTGATCGACGATCCGACCCACCGCGCCAACGAGGATGGCACATACAACCTGTCGGAAACGCAGGCCCGTGCGATCCTCGATCTGCGGCTTCAGCGCCTGACACAGCTGGGCGTGTCTGAAGTCACCTCGGAATTGCAGGAGCTTGCGGGCAAGATCCGCGACTACCTCGAGATCCTCGGCTCGCGCGAACGGATCCTCCAGATCATCCGCGATGAGCTCACCGAGGTCCGTGACTTGTTTGCCGTGCCGCGCCGGACCGAGATCGTCGACTGGGCCGGCGACCTCGAAGATGAGGACCTGATCGAACAGGAAGACATGGTCGTGACGGTCACGCAGGGCGGCTATATCAAGCGCACGCCGCTGGCCGATTTCCGCGCGCAGCGGCGCGGCGGGAAGGGCCTCAGTTCGATGCAGACGAAGGACGAGGATGTCGTAACGACGCTCTTCGTCGCCAATACCCATACGCAGCTTCTGTTCTTCACAACCGACGGGATGGCCTACAAGCTCAAGTGCTGGCGCCTGCCGCTGGGCTCGCGCACGGCACGCGGCAAGGCCATCGTCAATATCCTGCCCATTCCACAAGGCGTCTCGATCGCGGCGATCATGCCCGTCGACCGGCCCGAAGACGAATGGGACGACCTTCAGGTCGTCTTCGCCACCGATGCGGGCACCGTCCGGCGCAACAAGCTGTCGGACTTCACCAACGTGAACCGCGCCGGCAAGATCGCGATGAAATTCGAGGGCGAGAACGAGGGCATGAGCCTGATCAACGCCCGTATCGCGTCGCCCGAGGATGACGTGATGCTCGTCACCGCGTCTGGCCGGGCGATCCGATTCCCCTCGACGGATGTGCGGGTGTTCAACAGCCGCGCCTCTGTCGGCGTGCGGGGTATCCGGCTCAAGGACAAGGACAGGGTGGTGTCGATGTCCGTCATCCGTCATTTCGATGCTTCGGCAGAGGAACGGGCGGGCTATCTGAAAATGCGCCGCGCCATGGCAGGGCTGACGGATGAGGCCGAATCGGATGACGAAGAAGAGGCAGTCGCCGGCGCCATCAGCCCCGAGCGCTATGCCGAAATGTCCGCGTCAGAGAACCTGATCCTGACGATCACCGCCAAGGGATCGGGCAAGCTCAGCTCCAGCCACGATTATCCCGTGCGCGGGCGCGGCGGTCAGGGCGTCACCGCGATGGACAAGGCGATGCGCGGCGGGCCGATCGTGTCGTCCTTCCCTGTCGAACTGGCAGATCAGATCATGCTGGTGACCTCGACCGGACAATCGATCCGGATCCCCGTCGAGGGCATCTCATTCCGGTCGCGTTCGGCCGGTGGGGTGCGGGTCTTCAACACCGCGAAAGACGAAGAAGTCGTCAGCGTGGCGTGGATTGCCGATCAGGGCGATGCAGATCAGGTCGAGGACGAAGACGGCGACACGGAAGAATGACCTGTCGCCCCGTGGCGCGCCTTGCATCCGGGCTTTTCCTTGCGCTGGTCGCGGGTCTGGCCTCGGCCGAACCCGCGACCCGCTTTCAGGCGGAGTTGGGCCGCGAGGGAATGCGCCTGACCTCGGATGTGAACCTTGATTTCGGGAATTACGCGCTTCAGCTCGGGGCCACGTCGAACGGTCTGCCCGAGACAGGCGGCATGTCCGATTTCCATGTGATCGCCTCGCGCCGGATCAGTCCGCTCTTCCGGTTCGGCCTCGAAGCGCAGATCAGCAATGATGACGCGCTTGATGGCGCGCGGGCAGCCTATGCCGTGCGGGCGCTGGCCACGCGGGGCAGCAGATCGCTCGATCTGCGCCTTGGCGTGATCGACGGCGGCGCGCCTGGTGCGCTGTTCTACACGGTCAAGGTGTCGGAGGATTGGGGCCCGAACCTGCGGGCCACGGGGCGGCTCCATCGCTATAGCACCAAAGATGAAGACCTTGATTATTATGCCATAGGTCTCGATGGGGCCTATGATCTCGGCGATGGTCTGCACGCCCGCGCGGGGGGCGTCTATCGACTGTCCGACGACCTGACCGAAGAGGGCAGCTTTGCCCATATCGGCCTGGGTCTCCGGCCCCACGAGGCGGTCACCCTTTCCGCCGATCTGGTCGGGCGTGACATGAACGGCGACCCGGGCCTGTCGGCCGAACTGACCGTGACGATCGCCACGGGCCAGGTCCATTTTTCGACGGATGTGTTCGGACAGAGCCTTGCGACCTATGGCCATTGAACCGACGCCCGGGCTTTTCATTTCGCGCGCCCCGGCCTAGATCGGGGTCATGGCAGAGACACTTCATATCATCGGCGGCGGCATGGCCGGATCCGAGGCCGCGTGGCAGGCCGCGCAGGCCGGCATTCCCGTCACCATCCACGAGATGCGGCCCAAGGTCGGCACCTTCGCCCATCGCACGGGCGATCTGGCCGAGATGGTCTGTTCCAACTCGTTCCGGTCCGACGATTCCGAACAGAACGCCGTGGGCCTTCTGCATTGGGAAATGCGGGCTGCCGGCGGCCTGATCATGCAGATGGCCGACAAGCACCGCCTGCCCGCCGGTGGTGCGCTGGCCGTCGACCGCGATCCCTTTGCGCGCGCCGTCACCGCGATGCTGCGCGACCATCCCCTGATCACGGTCGAGGATGGCGAGATCACCGATCTGCCCAGCTATGGCCACTGGATCATCGCGACCGGCCCGCTGACCTCTGGCGCGCTGGCCGAAAGCATCCGGGCCGAGACCGGTGCCGAGGCGCTGGCGTTCTTTGACGCAATTGCCCCCATCGTCCATTTCGACAGCATCAACATGGACGTGGCCTGGATGCAGTCGCGCTATGACAAGGGCGAGACCGAGGAAGAGCGCACGGCCTACCTGAATTGCCCGATGACCAAGGATCAGTACGAGGCTTTCATCGATGCGCTTCTGGCCGCCGACAAGACCGAGTTTCACGAGGGCGAGACCGCGGGATATTTCGACGGCTGCCTGCCCATCGAAGTGATGGCCGAGCGGGGCCGAGAGACCTTGCGCCACGGGCCGATGAAGCCCGTCGGCCTGACCAATGCGCATAATCCGCAGGAAAAAGCCTATGCGGTCGTTCAGCTGCGCCGCGACAACGCACTTGGCACGCTCTACAACATCGTGGGTTTTCAGACCAAGATGAAGTACGGGGCACAAACATCTGTTTTCAAGATGATTCCGGGCCTGGAAGACGCGCGTTTTGCCCGGCTTGGCGGCATTCACCGCAACACGTTCATCAACTCGCCTACGCTGCTCGATCCTCAGATGCGGCTCCGCTCGCGGCCCAATATCCGCTTTGCGGGCCAGATCACCGGGGTCGAGGGTTATGTCGAGAGCGCCGCGATGGGGCTATTGGCCGGGCGCATGGCCGCGGCCGAGATACGCGGCGAGGTCCTGCCGCCCGTTCCCGGCACGACGGCGATGGGCGCGCTGGTCCATCACATCACCGGTGGCGCCGAGGCCAAGACCTTTCAACCCATGAACGTCAATTTCGGCCTGTTCCCGCCGCTGGACGGTGTGCGCGGTGGGCGGCGCGGCCGGAAGGAGCGCTACAAAGGCTATACCGACCGGGCCAAGGAAGACTGGCAGCACTGGCTCGGGCAGCACAGGCTGGCCGCCGAGTGATCACGCGGTTTGCCCCCTCTCCCACGGGGCCGCTGCATCTGGGCCACGCCTTTTCCGCCATGACCGCCTCCGACATGGCGCGCGCGGACGGGGGCGTGTTCCTGCTCAGGATCGAGGATATCGATCGGGCCCGGTCAAAGCCCGAATGGGAAGCATTGATCTTCGAAGACCTCGGCTGGCTGGGCCTTGACTGGCCGCGCCCTGTTCTGCGCCAGTCAGACCGTCTGCCCGCCTATCGCGAGGCGCTTGGACGCCTGTGGGACGAGGGGCTTCTTTATCCCTGCACCTGTTCCCGCCGCGACATCCAGGAGGCGGCATCCGCGCCGCAAGAAGGCGTCCGCATAGGCCCCGACGGGATCGTCTATCCGGGCACCTGCCGGGGCGCACCCCGCACAGGCCCCCTGCCCGACAGCGTGTTGCGCCTTGATATGCAGATGGCACTTCGCCGGATCGGAGAGCGGGCATTTGACGAGACCGGACCATCGGCGCCGGGATGGCACACGATCGACCCGCAGACCCTGATCGAGGGCGCGGGCGATGTCGTGCTGGCCCGCCGGGATTTCGGAACCTCCTATCACCTGAGTGTCGTTCTGGATGATGCGCATCAGGGCGTGACCCATGTGGTCCGCGGGCAGGATCTGTTCGAGGCGACGGCGATCCATGTCGTTCTGCAAGCGCTCCTCGATCTGCCCGTTCCCCGGTATCACCATCACAGGCTGATCCGCGACGAGACCGGCCGAAGGCTGGCCAAGCGCGACGATGCGCGCGCGATCCGGCTCTATCGCGAGGACGGCAAGACGCCGGCAGAGCTGCGCGAGATGCTGGGTCTCGGACCTCAGCCCTCGGGCTGAGTAAGCTCGACCACCTCGCCGCCGCGCACCGCGCGATAAAAACAGCTGCGCCTGTTGGTGTGGCAGGCCGGGCCGGTCTGACGGACCTGAACCAGCAGGCAATCCGCGTCGCAATCAAAGCGCAGATCGACAAGCTCCTGCACATGGCCCGAGGTCTCGCCCTTGATCCAGAAGCTTTGCCGCGACCGCGACCAATAGGTCACCCGCCCTGTCTCGATCGTGCGGGCGACCGCCTCGGCATTCATCCAGGCCATCATCAGCACCTCGCCGTTCTCGGCATCCTGCGCGATGGCGGGGATAAGACCCCTGTCGTCATATGAAAGATCGGCGGGATCGAAGGGCATCGGAATTTTTCCTTTGGACAGGGCGCGGCGGATGCCTATGTAGAAACCCGAAGAGGAAAGGGCAAACCCGGATGTCTGGCGAAAGCGACCTGATCAAACTCTATTCGGCGCGAATTCTTGCGCTGGCGGCGGACATGCCGCGCACGCAGCGGCTTGAAAATCCGGATGCCACCGCGCGCAAGCGGGCGCCTTTGTGCGGATCGACCGTGACGGTCGACATCCGCATCGACGGGGACCGGATCGTCGATTACGGACAGGACGTGAAGGCCTGTGCCCTTGGGCAGGCCTCGGCCGCCGTGATCGGTGCCGCCATCATGGGCCAGACCGAGGCGACGATCCGCAAGGGCCGTGACCAGCTGGTCGCGATGCTCAAGGAAGGCGGCCCCGTGCCCGAGGCCCCGTTCGAGGGGCTCGACGTGCTGGAACCGGCCAAGGATTACAAGAACCGTCACGCCTCGATCCTTCTGGCATTCGACGCGACGCTTGACGCGTTGGATCAGGCCAAGGCCGCGAACTGCGCCTGACCTCCCCCTTACTCAAGACCAAAAAAAACCGCCGCACATCCGTTGGGATGGCGGCGGCAGGAAAAGCGTTCTCGTATGGGACACCGCTGGGCCCAGAACAGGGCAGGCAAAGCCCTGAAAGGATGGGTCGGACAGGCAAATCCGATATGCGGCCGGGACAGGCGGCACTGGTCAGCGGTACGAGACGCCGGGCAGAAACAGGTTACAGGATCGACGGCAGGCTGAGCCCTCCGATCAGGATCACGACAAGAGCGGCGGCACCCAAAGCATCCCCGAGAATCGTCGTCCGGGACCGGTCAATGATGTCTGCGACTTGGCGTGCCATGGTAAGCTCCTTCCTCTGTGTTGCTCCTTTGTTCTCATATCATTAACAATCTGTAAAGAACTAAATGAGAACAAAAGTGAACTTTCCGGGATTATTGCGTTCGGGACGGGATCAACCGACGCCGATCAACTGGATCGCGCGATCCTGTTCCATCAGCCACAGAAGCGTGCGCACCGCCGCGCCACGATCCGATGTCAGGTCGGGATCGTCCGACAGCAGCTTGCGCGCATCGCTCTGCGCAAGGGCCATCAGACCGGCCTGATTTTCCAGATCAGCGATGCGGAACCGTGGCAGACCCGATTGCGCGGTGCCGATCACGTCGCCCGCGCCGCGCATGGCAAGGTCTTCTTCGGCGATGCGGAATCCGTCCTCGGTTTCGCGTAGAATCTCCAGCCGCCGTTGTCCGGTTTCCGACAGGGGCGGCTGATACATCAGCAGGCAGGTCGATTTGGCCGCCCCGCGCCCCACCCGGCCGCGCAGCTGGTGCAGCTGGGCCAGCCCAAAGCTTTCGGCCCGCTCGATCACCATGATCGAGGCATTGGGCACATCGACGCCCACCTCGATCACGGTGGTGGCCACCAGAACCTTGGTCTCGTTCCGGGCAAAGGCCGCCATGGCCGCGTCTTTTTCGGAAGGCGGCAATTGACCGTGAACCAGCCCCACGACCCCCTCGCCCAGGGCCGCGCGCAGGTGTTTGAACCGCTCCTCGGCGGCGGTCATGTCGCTGACCTCGCTCTCCTCGACCAAGGGGCAGACCCAATAGGCCTGCCGGCCCTCGGCCACGGCGCTGCGCAGATGTTCGACCACCTCGCCCATGCGGCCCGTCGAGACGAGCGCGGTCGTCACCGGCGTGCGCCCGGGCGGTTTTTCATCGAGAACCGAGATATCCATATCGCCGTATTGCGCCAGCGACAGCGATCGCGGGATCGGCGTGGCCGTCATCACCAGCACGTCGACACCGTCGCCCTTGGCGCCCAGTTCCATCCGCTGAGCCACGCCAAAGCGGTGCTGTTCATCGACGATCGCGAGGCGCAGATCGTGGAAATGCACATCCTTCTGAAACACGGCATGGGTGCCCACGAGGATCCCGATCCGGCCATCGGCAAGAGCGGCGAGCTTTTCCGCGCGCTCGCGCCCCTTGTCACGCCCGGTGAGCAATTCCAACCGGATGTCGGCCGCCGCCGCCAGTGGCGCGAGCCCTGCCAGATGCTGACGGGCGAGGATTTCGGTCGGCGCCATCATGACCCCCTGTCCGCCCGCTTCCACCGCGATCAGAAGCGCCATCAGCGCAACCAGCGTCTTGCCCGCGCCCACGTCGCCCTGAAGCAGGCGGTTCATCCGTAGCGGTCCGGCCATGTCCGCCGCGATCTCCTCGACCGCACGGCGCTGTGCGGATGTGGGCGAATAGGGCAAGGCGGCTGTCACCATGGCGCGCAGCGCGCCCGTGCCTTCGGTCGGACGCCCGCGTTTGCGGCGCACGCGCGCACGGGCGAGCGCAAGCGTCACCTGATGGGCGAAAACCTCGTCATAGGCCAGCCGAAGCCGGGGCAGCGCAGTGGCCGCGATCTCGGTCGCGGCCTCGGGCCGGTGGGCGCGGCGCAGAGCTTCGGCCCAGCCGGGCCAGCCCTCGCGCGCCATCAGGCCGGGGTCGATCCATTCCGGCAGGTCGGGCAGCAGCTCCAGCGCATTGGCGGTGGCCTTCCACATCAGTTTCTGCGTGACCCCGCCATGCAGCGGGTAGACCGGTTCGAATTCGGGGATATCGCCGGCCTCGTCCGGGCGCAGAACGTGATCGGGATGGGCCATCTGCGGCACCCCGTCGAACAGCTCGACCCGGCCCGAAACGATCCGCTTCTGCCCCGTGGGCAGAAGCCGTGTGAGATAATCGCCGCGGGCGTGGAAATAGACGATCTCGAACGGCGTTCGCGAATCCTCGACCATGATCCTGTAGGGTCGGCCCTTGCGCGCGGGCGGATTATGGGCGCCCACCGTGACCTCGACCGTGGCGACGGCAGGGGCGCGCACATCAAGAACCGACGCCTTGCGCGACCGGTCGATCCCCGAGGCCGGCAGCGTCATCAACAGGTCTCGGGGCTTTTCGATCCCGGCCTGGGCAAGCGTGGCCTCGGTCTTGGGGCCGATCCCATCCAGCCCCGACATCGCCCCGAAGAGGGGCCAGAGTATCTCGGGCCGGCCGCGCGCCGTCATCCGCCATCCCCGATCAGCGACAGCCAGCCATCCTCGTCGATGGTGCGGATGCCCAGTTCGGCCGCCTTGGTGGCCTTCGACCCCGCGCCCGGCCCCGCGACAAGAAGATCGGTCTTGGCACTGACCGAGCCCGACACCTTGGCGCCGAGGGATTCGGCCCGGGCCTTGGCCTCGGCGCGCGTCATCTTTTCGAGGCTTCCCGTGAAAACGACCGTCAGCCCGGCAACCGGGCTTTCCTCGGCGCGTGCCTCGGGGGGGTCGATCTCGAGATGCGCGATCAGTCTCTCTATCGAGGCGCGTTCCTCGGGCTGCGAGAGCGTGGTGACCAGCGACGCGGCAAGCACCGCGCCCACACCCTCGATATCCAGCAGCTCGGACCAGGCGGCGATCGCCGCATCCGGCACGTCAGGCGGGCTGGCCCAGACCGCATCCCTTGCCTTCTTGATCGTGGCACGCCGCCCCTCTTCTGCGGCGGCCGCGCGCTCCTCCTCCTCCGCCTGATCGGCGGCGAGGTGGCGCAGCGCGGCCGGGTGAGCCGCGTCGACCGTCTGTGCCAGCGCCTCCCAGGTTTCGAAGGCCCGCGCGAAATCCTTGGCGGCGACCTCGCCCAGATGCCGGATACCAAGGCCAAAGAGCAGACGCTCGAACGGGATGCGCCGACGTTCCTCGATGGCGGCAAACAGGTTCTCGGCCGATTTTTCGCCAAAGCCGTCACGGTTCTTCAACCGGGCGAGGTTCTTGGCGTCGCGGTCCTTCAGCGTGAAGATATCCGCAGGCTCACGGATCGGAAGGGTCTCATCCTCGAAGAACATCTCGATCTGTTTCGCGCCCAGCCCCTCGATGTCGAAGGCCGCGCGCGAGACGAAATGCTTCAGCTTTTCGACGGCCTGCGCGGGGCAGATCAGACCACCTGTGCAGCGGCGCACACTGTCGCCGGGCTCGCGGATCGCTTCGGATCCGCATTCGGGGCAGGTCTCGGGAAAGACATAGGGCGCGGCCCCTTCGGGCCGTTTGGACAGGTCGACATCGGCGACCTTGGGGATCACGTCGCCCGCGCGATACACCTGCACCCAGTCGCCCACGCGAATGTCTTTGCCGTCACGGATCGGCTGGCCCGAGGAATCGCGCCCGGCGATGTAATCCTCATTGTGCAGCGTCGCGTTGGACACCACGACCCCGCCGACCGTGACCGGCGTCAGCCGCGCCACAGGGCTGAGCGCGCCGGTGCGGCCGACCTGGATGTCGATCGCCTCGAGCCGAGTCCAGGCCAGCTCGGCCGGAAATTTATGCGCGACCGCCCAGCGGGGCGTCGTCGCCCGAAAGCCCAGCCGGCGTTGCAGATCAAGGTCGTCGACCTTGTAGACGACACCGTCGATATCATAGTCGAGCGTAGCGCGTTGCGCCTCGATCTCGCGATATACCGCGATCAGGTCATCCGGTCCGTCACAACGCCGGGTCAACGGATTCGTCACGAAACCCAGCGCATCCAGCCGCGCGATGGCCTCCCATTGGGTGGCGGCCAGCGGTTCGGACAACTCGCCCCAGGCATAGGCAAAGAACTTCAGGGGCCGCGACCGTGTGATCCGCGCATCAAGCTGCCGGAGCGACCCGGCGGCGGCATTGCGCGGGTTGGCGAAAGTCTTGCTGCCCTCGGCCTCGGCACGTTCGTTGAGAGCCGCGAAATCGGCGTGGCTCATGTAGACTTCGCCGCGCACCTCGAGGATGTCGGGCGCACCCTCGAGCGACGTGGGAACATCGTCAATTGTCAGCGCATTGGCTGTGACGTTCTCGCCCGTCGTGCCATCGCCCCGGGTTGCCGCCTGAACGAGGGACCCGCCCTCGTAGCGGAGCGACAGCGACAGGCCATCGATCTTGGGTTCGGCCGTGAAGGCCAGCGGCGCCGATGGGCCGAGGTTCAGAAAGCTGCGGATGCGCGCGTCGAATTCGGCGACCTCGGCATCGTCGAAGGCATTGCCAAGGCTGAGCATCGGCAGGGCATGGCGGACCTTGCCGAAACCTTCCGACGGCCGCGCGCCGACCTGATCGCTGGGGCTGTCGGCCCGCTTGAGGTCGGGAAACGCAGCCTCGATCTCGGCGTTCAGATGCCGCAAGGCATCGAAATCCGCGTCCGACAGGATCGGCGCATCCTCGGTGTGATAAGCCTCGTTCGCCCGGGCAATGATCTCCGCCAGTCGGGCCAGCGCAACGGCTGCGGTCTCGGGCGTCAGATCTGCCACCCGGGTGCCAAGGATGGCGCGGGTCATGACCTGTGGATCAGAGGGATCATCCCGCGTCACTGTAGAATTCTGGGCCACGGCACCCCCCGGTTCGGATTGCAGAACGGGGCCGTCGAGCCTGCCCCTGCCATGGTTCTAGGAGCAAGGCCTGCGGCCGTCCAGCATCGCGGCGCAGGGACATGCCATGGACAGGTAGAAATGGCACCGATCAAGTCGTGGAACAGCTCCATCGAGCCGGGCAAGTCGCGGGCCGCGCGGCCCGCCTCACCGACCGGCGCTCGGCCGCACGAAAAGGGCTTGGTCGTTTGGGCCGGGACCAGAGATGTCTTGTATGTCCCGTCCTGCGCCGAGCCCGAAATGGCAGGAACGCGGTCCCGGCAGGGGCCCTCTTTCGGCGTCATCCAGGTACGGATCAGGACACCCGCATGACTATGATATCGCCAATGATCCTTTGCCCGGACGCCGATGGATCGGGAGCGCAAGTTCCAGAACCGTTATCGCCGGCACGACAACTCGGTTTGGGTGCGGGGGGCATAATTGCGTCCCCGCACCCGATGGGACCCGTGAGTGGGTCATCTCTCGCGACACGCACTCCGATAGCCGGAGCTCAGACCTCAGGCACCCAGGGCCAATGCCTCCTCGGCTTCTGCTGCGCGTTTGTCGTCCCGCAGCACATAGCCGCGGCCCCAGACCGTTTCGATGTGGTTTTCGCCACCTGTGGCCTGGCTCAGTTTCTTGCGGAGCTTGCAGATGAAGACGTCGATGATCTTGAGTTCGGGTTCATCCATCCCGCCATACAGGTGGTTCAGGAACATCTCCTTTGTCAGGGTCGTGCCCTTTCGCAGGCTGAGAAGCTCCAGCATCTGGTATTCCTTGCCCGTCAGATGGACCGGCTTGTCATCGACCTCGACCGTCTTGGCATCAAGATTGACGGCGATTTTCCCGGTCTGGATGATCGACTGTGAATGCCCCTTTGAGCGTCGGATAATCGCATGGATGCGCGCCACAAGCTCTTCGCGGTGGAACGGCTTGGTCAGGTAGTCGTCCGCACCGAAGCCAAAGCCCTTGATCTTGCTTTCGGTGCCATCCTCGCCCGACAGGATCAGGATCGGCGTGTCGATCCGGGCCACGCGCAATTGACGCAGAACCTCGAGCCCGCTGATATCGGGCAGGTTCAGGTCGAGGAGGACGATGTCGTAGTCATAAAGCTTTGCAAGGTCGACCGCCTCCTCCCCCATGTTTGTCGCATAGACGTTGAGATTCGCATGAGTCAGCATCATCTCGATGCTCCGAGCGGTGGCGGGATCGTCCTCTACCAGCAATACGCGCATTCCGAAGTCTCCATGTTCCTATCCCGTTCTTGATGACTCGGAATGGTTAATCGCACGTTACTTCAGATGAATGATGCCACTACCACCTATGGTTGTCTATACTTTTGCACAGCTGTCGCTCTGAGTGCAGATTCGCCGTGTCGTTCAATGCAATCCTCCCAGTGGCTGAACTCCTCGTCCGACAGGCCATAGGTCTCGAGCGCAGTGTTGCGCGAAAGCAATCCCGCGGCCACCGCCCGCACCACCGCCGCCTTGCGTGATGCGACCCAGCGTCGGGTATCCGCGGGCGGCAGGTCGGCCCGGGTCATCACGGTTCCATCCTTGAGCCGGACCGACCGCGGCCCTTCGACTTTTCGCAGATACATGTCTCACCCCGATAATTATCCACATGCCGCGATTTTTCGCACTCAGGGTTTATTCATCGTGAAACCGGGGCTTGAGAGTATGTGGCATTTTCCTATATTCCCACGGATTTCCGGTTCATAAGAGAAATCCGCCCCGAAGGGACCTGTCCATGCCTCTCGATCCTGCGCTGAATTCACTTGGCCTGCCCAAGCCACCGGCCGAGACACGTGTCGTCGTGGCGATGTCGGGCGGCGTGGATTCCTCCGTCGTCGCCGCCGAACTGGCGGGCGAAGGCTATGACGTGGTGGGTGTCACGCTCCAGCTTTACGATCATGGCGCGGCGCTTGCGAAGAAGGGCGCCTGCTGCGCGGGCCGCGATATCCACGATGCGCGCCGCGTGGCCGAGACCATGGGCTTCCCGCATTACGTGCTGGACTACGAGAATACCTTCCGCGAAGCGGTGATCGATGAATTCGCCGACAGCTATCTGGCTGGCGCAACGCCCGTTCCCTGCATCCGGTGCAACGAACGGGTGAAATTTCGCGACCTGCTGGAAACGGCAAAGGACCTCGATGCAGATTGCATGGCGACCGGCCATTACATCCAGCGCAAGATGGGGATGGCGGGGCCAGAGCTGCACATGGCCGCCGATCACGCCCGCGATCAGAGCTATTTCCTGTTCTCGACCACCGCCGAACAGCTGTCATACCTGCGCTTTCCTCTGGGGCATCTGCGATCGAAGGCCGAGACGCGCGCGCTTGCGGCCCGGCACGGGCTGCCGGTTGCGGACAAGCCCGATAGCCAGGACATCTGTTTCGTGCCGAACGGCGATTATGCCGCCGTGATCGAGAAATTGCGCCCCGGCGCGGCCGATCCGGGCGAGATCGTGCACGCGGACGGGCGGGTTCTGGGCACCCATGGTGGCGTGATCCACTACACCATCGGTCAGCGACGGGGCCTTGGCATCGGCGGCCTGTCCGAACCGCTTTATGTCGTGCGGCTCGACGTGGAGGCGCGGCGCGTGATCGTCGGCCCCAAAGAGATGCTCTCCACCCGGGTGATTCCGGTGCGCGAGATCAACTGGCTGGGGGACGAACCCTTTGCCTCGCGCGCCGAATGGCCGCTGGCGGTCAAGGTCCGCTCGACCCGACCACCCACAGACGCGGTGATCCGGCCCACCGGGCCCACGACGGCCGAGGTCGAATTGCTGACCCCCGAAGAGGGTGTCAGCCCCGGTCAGGCCTGCGTATTCTACGACCCCGAGGGCAGCCGGGTGTTCGGAGGCGGCTGGATCTGGCGTGGCGCCTGACCGGCTGGGCCGTGCCTGCACGGCCCTTGGCGTCGCGGACCCGACCCTGATCGCAACCACCCTGTCGAGCCATGTGTTCCGGGTGGCGCTGCCCGACGGCACGCCGGCCGCGCTGAAACTTCTGACGGACGCGGGCCGGGAGGAACTGACCGGCGCGCGGTTCATGATCTGGCGCGACGGGGCTGGCACGGCCCGCGTGCTGGGCATGCACGACGATGCGATCCTGATCGAATGGCTGGACGGGCCGTCGCTTGGCGAGGTGATGCGCGCCGGCGATGTGGCCCGGGGGATCGACGTTATCGCAGACCTCCTGCCCCGGCTTCACGCGCGGGGGCGGACCCCCTGCCCGCCTCTGCAATCACTCTAGGATCGGTTCGGCGCGCTCTTAGGTACTGATCTGTCGCGCGTGCCGCCTGCCCTGCGGGGCGACATCGCACGCGCCGCCCAGCTCGCCCGGCAGTGCCTTGCGCAATCGGGCACTGCCATTCCGCTCCATGGCGATCTGCATCACGACAACATCATGGGCCAGGGCCGGAACTGGCGGGCCATCGACGCCAAGGGCGTGATCGGCTGCCGGGGATACGAGGTGGCGAATAGCTTCGGCAATCCGCTCGGCATGCCGGAGCTCACGCAAGACCCAGCCTATCACAGCGCGCTCGCATCGCGATTTTCAAGCGTGCTCGATCTGGCGGAACGGCGGATCCGGGAATGGGCCGCCGCGCATATGGGCCTCGCGCTGTGCTGGCATCTGGAGAGCGGCGAGGCCGGCATATCCGGGTGGGACAAGACCCTGCCCATCCTTCTGGCAGGCGTCGACATGGCGAAGAGTTCGGACTAGTGGCCCGCGCGGTCCAGCTGGCGCAGGATCGAGATCGCCGCCCGCTCCCCCGGGGGGAGACCAGTGCGGCCCAACCGGTCCATCGTCAGAGACAACGCGGCTTGCTGCGCCCCCGGATCGTCCAGCAGGGCCAGCACCGCTTCGGCCATGGGCGTGGGCCTGCAGGCCTTGCCCAGAAACTCGGGCACGGCGCGGGTGTCGCTGACAAGGTTCACCAGCGTCACCGTATCGACCATCAGCATCCGCGAGACGATCTGCCGGGTGATCCAGTTCATGTCATAGCCGATCACCATCGGCGTGCCCGAGGCCGCCAGTTCCAGCGACACCGTGCCGGACGCCGCCAGAGCGACATCAGCGGCGGCAAAGGCCGCGCGCTTGGCGGCCTGCGTGACCGCGTCCGTCGCGGGTGCAAGGATCAGCGGCGCGCCGGGCCAGTCGCGCACCAGATCCTCGAGTTCCGACATAACCGAGCCGGCCGCGGGGATCACGATCCGCGCGCCGGGGCGTTCGCCCAGCACCCGGGCCAGCGTCTCACCGAAGATCGGGGCCAGCCGGGTCACCTCGCCCCTGCGCGACCCCGGCAGCGCGAGGATCACGGGCGCATCGTCCAGACCATAGGTCGCCCGAAAGGCCCGTGCCTCTTCCGGGCTGGCGGTCGGCTCGGCCACCACGGGGTGGCCCACGAAATCACACGTGACGCCGGCGACCTCCATCATCGGCGGCTCGAACGGCAAAAGCGCCAGAACGTGATCGACGCATCGGGCCATCTTTTCCGCCCGCCCGGGCCGCCACGCCCAGACCGAGGGGGCAACGTAGTGCACCAGACGCGGCCGCGAGGCAGAACGTCTCGCCCGCACCATCCGCGCGACGCGCAGGCAGAAATCGGGACTGTCGATCGTCAGCACGATATCGGCATCAAAGGCGATCGCCGCCTCGGCGGTTTCGCGGATCCGGCGTTTGAGGTGGCGGTACTTCGGCAGGATCTCGGCCAGCCCCATCACGGATAATTCCGACATCGGGAAAAGGCTTTTCAGCCCTTCGCCTTTCATCAGCGGGCCGCCCACGCCCGCGAATTCGATTTCGCCTTCGACCTTGGCGCGCAGTGCCGACATCACCGCCTGTCCCAGCTTGTCGCCCGAGGGCTCACCGGCGACGACAAAGACCCTCACGCCGCGCCCCCGTGTGGGCGGACCCAAAGATGGGCGCCTGCCGCATCGAGCGTGGCAATCGTGCGGGTCCGGTCCACGATCATCACACCACCCTCTTCTATGACGATCCCGCTCAGCCCGGCCTCGACCGCGCGCCGCGCGGTTTCGGGGCCGATGACGGGCAGATCGGCGCGCCGGTCCTGCCCGGGCTTCGGTGCCTTGAACAGGATCGCGCCACTGCCTTTCCGGCCCTCGCTGGTGTTCGACAGCCAATCGGCCGCGTCACCCACCAGATCGGTGGCCGTATCGAACAGCCAGCTGACCGGATCGGCCGGTGGCCGTGAAGGCCGCGGCGCCCCCTTGAGCCCGTCAAGCATCGCGTCGGTGCCCTCGGGCCCTTCACGGGCAATCACCTGTCCTTCGCGGACGACACAGGCCTGACCGGCATCGGCCAGACCCATGCGCGCCACCTCGGCCTCGCCTGCGGCGGCGTCAACCTCGGTTCCCGGCGGAGGGGCGGCGGCGGTGAGCACACCTGACGGCGGCAACAGGTCAGGGACAAGATCCTGTACCGCGCGGATGGCAAAGCCCCTGTCTTCGAGAATCGAGATCAGCGCACGCAGGGTACCGTCATCGCCCCGGGCCAGAGCCGCCGACAGGCGCGACATCAGGGGCCGGGTCTCAGCATCCAGACGCGCCGGATCAAGTGCGGGGCGATCCAGCGCGCCCACGAGGCACAGATCCGTGACGCCCATCAGACGTAGCGTTTCAAGGGTGCTGCCCAAAGTCTCGAGCCGGTAGCCCAGCCGGGGGACGGCAACCGAGATCGCGGGCGTCTGGCCCTCCAACTCGCACACGACGGGAACACGGCCGTCTTGCCGCAGATGACGGGCAACGATGTCCGGCAATGCGCCGCGTCCTGCGAAAAGACCGATCATCGCGGGGTCAGGAATTGCCGATCGGATTCGCCGGTCACGAAGGCCACGAGTTCCGCCACGAGATCGCTGTCGCTACTCGCACCTAATGCGCGGGCCCTGTCGACGAAGCTGCCGTCGCCTGCGCGGATTGCCTCGAAGGCGCCGCGCAGGGCGTTGATCTCGTCGCGCGCCACGCCACGGCGTTTCAGACCGACGAGGTTCAGCCCGTCCAGCTCGGCCCGCGGACCCTGCACCAGACCGTTGGGGATGACGTCATGGGTCACCATCGACAGGGCCCCGATGATCGCCCCGCGCCCGATCCGCACCCATTGGTGCACGCCCGCAAGCCCACCCACGATCACCTGATCGCCGATCCGGCAATGCCCCGCGATCGAGGCATGATTGACAAGGATCACGCCATTCCCGATCCGGACGTCATGGGCCACGTGGGCGCCCGCCATCAGAAGGCAATCGTCGCCGATCTCGGTCAACCCGCCGCCACCTTCGGTGCCGATATTGATCGTGACATGTTCGCGGATACGGGTGCCCGCCCCGATCCTGAGCCGGGTCGCCTCGCCGCGATATTTCAGATCCTGCGGCACCTCGCCTATGACCGCGAAGGGCCAGATGGTGGTGCCCGGCCCGATTTCGGTCGCGCCCATGACGACCACATGGGATTTCAGGCTCACCCCCGCGCCAAGGACAACCTCTCCGCCCACATGGCAGAATGGCCCGATCGTGACATCCGGGCCGATTTCGGCCCCGTCCTCGATCACCGCGCTGGGATGGATCCCGGACATCACCCTGCTTTCGTGTCCATCATGGCAGAGAATTCGGCCTCTGCGGCGAGTTCACCGTCAACGGTCGCGACGCCGCGGAATTTCCAGACCTTGCCGCCCGGCTTGCCGCGAAGCGTCGTCAGTTCCATGCGCAGCTGATCGCCCGGGATTACCTTGCGGCGGAACTTGCAGCCGTCGATCGCCATGAAATAGATCAGCAGGTCGCCGTCCGTCAGATCAAGCGTCGTGCCGACCATCACGGCCGCGGTCTGCGCCATCGCCTCGACGATGGTCACGCCGGGCATGATCGGCTGTCCGGGGAAATGGCCCTGAAAATGGGGCTCGTTCATCGTGACGTTCTTGATCCCGATGGCCGAACTTGTGCCGTCGATATCCGTCACCCTGTCGACCAGCAGGAACGGGTATCTGTGCGGCAGGATCCGCTGGATCAGCTGGATGTCGGCCTCGGTCGGGGTGGTGGCGGTGTCGGTCATTCACGAATTCCTTGGAGGTGTCGGTCAGCCGCGCGGGGGCGGTGCCGAAGTCGGTATCGGCCGCGCTCGGCCCGGGACTGACTAGCAATCCCGATGGCGGGCGGCAACCCACAGGCCACCGGCCTGCGCGCTACTCTTGGGTCGGTTGCCCGATTTCGACACCGGCGCCGATTTCAGCGTCAATCGCCTCGATCGCGGCATCGGTGACGTCGACGATCCCCACCCCGAGGAACACCGTCCGCCGGTCAAGGATCACGACCGCCCCGCGATCCAGCATCAGGCGGCCGAGGATCGGGGTCGCCGTGGAGAGAAACGCCTCCTGACCATCGGCGAGGCGTTCCTGCAAGGCCCGTTCCTTGGCGTCCTGTTCCTGACGGATCCGCTGAACGCGGGCATCGAAGGCATCGGCCTCCTGCCGGAATGTGGCGACATCCATATCCGCGCGCCGCTCTGTCAGACTGCGTTCTTCTTCTTTCAGTTCACCCTCGATGCGGCGGTTCTCGGCGGCCAGTGCCTCGGTTGCCTCGCCCAGCTCCGACAGTACGCGCTGACCGAAGAGTGAATCGCCGAACAACCGATCCGTATCGATGGTCAGAACCGGGCTGCGTACCTGGTTCGATGCCGGCCCGTCGATCTGGACGGGCGCGCTCGGCGGCACCGGGGCCTCTTGCTGTGCGACGGCCATCGATGCCAGCGTGAACACCGCAAGGATCGCCCCTGCGCCCCCGGTCCACAGCCCTCGCGGCACCTGTCGCATCAGAAGCTGGTCGAAACCGTGAGATCGAAGCTCTTGGGCCTGTCGAACTCTTCGGCCAGAAGCGGTTCGGTGAAGTTGAACCGCAAGGGACCGATCGGCGTTTCCCAGAAGATGGACAAGCCTCCGACGGCACGCGGGGTGAAGTCGTTGTAGAGAACATCGGCCTCGCTCAGCGAGCGCAGGTCGCCCACCGACCAGAGCGAGCCGTAATCGACAAAGGCGCCGCCGCTGATGCCGTATTCTTCGGGCAGGCCGATGGGGAATTGCGCCTCGAGACGGGCCACGGCGAAGATTTCGCCCCCCAGCGCGTCATCGGTCGCGGCGTCTCGGGGGCCGATGCCGCCCGGCTCGAAGCCGCGCATCACGCTCGATCCCATGAAATAGCGGTCGGTCACGCGGCTCGCCCCGTCGAAGTAGTTGAGAACACCCCCCTCGAGAACTGCCCGCAGGGTCACATCCTCGCGCAGCACCCGTGCCTCGGCCGCGATCAGCGCCGATGTCCGGAGGAAGTTGCTGTCGCCAACACCCAGTTCCTGACCAAAGCGGAACAGGATGCCTGCGGTGGGATCGATGCCCTCGCGCCGCGTATCGAAACTGTAGGAATAGCCAAGCGAATTCGTCCAGACGCCGCCTTCATCCGCCTCGTCGAAGATCAGAAGGCTGGCCCGATCCGCAGGCGCATCGGTGCGTTCGCCGCTGACATCGGTGATGTCGGTGTATTCGGCCGCATAGAAGACCGTCAGACGGCCATTCTCGCTCACCGGGAAGCGCAGGGCCGGGGTCACGCGGAACGTCTCGGTGTCGTAAAGCGCGTTCTGGTTGTCGGTGGTCCGGTAATCCAGCCCGAACGAGAACCGAAGGTCGCGGCCCAGGAGCTGGGGTTCGGCGAAGTTGAACGCCAAAACGCGGTTGCTGGCGCCGGTGGACAGTTCGAAACTCAGGTTCTGGCCCCGACCGAGGAAGTTGCGTTCGCGATAGGACGCCAGAAGCGAGACCCCGAAATCGGTCGAGTAGTTTGCTCCGAACGAAAGCGATCCCGTCGGCGCCTCGATCACATTGACATCGACCACCACCTGATCCGGCGCCGAGCCCTCCCGCGTGTTGACGTCCGTCGCCCCGAAGAACGACAGCGCGCGAATACGCTCTGCCGCCTGACGGATCGCGCGCGGGTTGAAGGGGTCGCCTTCGACGATATCGAACTGGCTGCGCACGACACGATCAAGCGTGGTGTTGTTGCCCTCGATGTCGATCCTTTCGACGAACAGACGCTCGCCGCGGACAAGGACATATTCAACATTCAGAAGAAGATTGCGGTCATCACGGGTGATGCGCGGCTCGACCGTCAGGAAATTGATGCCCTGGCGCAGGGCCAGACGTTCCAGCCGCTCGATATCCTGATCGACCGTTTCGGGCGAATAGACGGCGCCGGGACGGGTCCGCAACACGGCCTCGAACTCCTCGGCACTCGCTTCGGGGATCGTCGTCGAAAGCGAGACGTCGCCAAACCGGAACTGCTGACCTTCCTGCACGTTGAAGGTGATCAGATAGGCCTCGCGGTCGCGGGTCAGCGCCACGTCGACGTTCAGGACCTGGAAATCGGCATAGCCGCGGCTGAGATAGAAATCGGTGAGCATCCGGCGGTCGGCGGCAATCCGGTCGGCAATGAAGGTATCGCGCCCGACCAGCGCCCGCAGAAGCCCCGCCTGTTTAGATTCGAGAACGCCGCGCAGCCGATAGTCGCCGAACGAACGGTTGCCGACAAAGCTGATCCGTTCGATCTCGGTGATCCCGCCTTCGGTGATCTCGAACACCAGATCGACGCGGTTGTCGGCGCGGCGAATGATCGCCGGCGTCACGACGGCGTTGATCCGGCCCTCGTTCGCATAGGCCTGCGTGATGGCGCGCACATCGGCCTCGGCCTGTGCGGGGCTGTAGACACGCCGTTCGCGTGAGCCGACGACAGTTTCAAGCTCGGCATCCGAGACGCGGCGATTGCCTTCGAAATTGATGCGGTTGATCGTGGGATATTCGCTGACGCGGATGACAAGACGGCCGCCTTGGGGAATCAGATCGACCGTTTCGAACAGGCCCGTCGCCCGTATTGCCTGTGCCGCATCATTCAGCTCGCCCCCGCTGAGTGCCTGCCCCGTGTTCAATCCGGCGAAATTGATCACCGCCGCATCGCCCACGCGCTGGTTTCCCTCGACCTGGATCGACGAAAACTGAAAGGTCTGGGCCGCAACGTGCTCCGGAGAAAGAAGGACGCTTGCGATGGCAAGTGTCAGGACAGCCCAGAGGCGTGTCAGCCGTATGGCCGCGTCAGCCACGGCTCCCAGAATTCGCGTCATTTCTTCCCGCCCAGAGCAGCTAACAGGTTGGAACGGAGTATCGGGATTGTCGGGCCTTGTCAAAACGAAGACGCGCGCCCGGAGGCGCGCGCAAGCGGTTCGGCGAAACGTGGCTGATGGCGTCAGAAGATGCCCAATGTTCCGACCCACGCACCGGCACAAAGCGCCACGATGCAGGTCAGGACATAAAGGATACGGTCCCAGTTCAGGTTGAACAGGACGCTCAGCCCACGAGTGCTGTTCAGGATCGTCTGCATGAAAGCCTCCGACAAATCAGCGAATGGTTTTATTGCCTTGGGTCGATGTTCTCGCCAGAAAATCTGTCGGAAATATGGCGCGGGGCGCCTATTCGGACGAAATCAGGGGCAAAGCCACAGATCATTTGCGATCGCAAAGATCATCAGCGTCCCGATCAGGGCCAGTCCGATCGACATCAGGATCCGCAGGGCCGCGTCACTGGGCGGCTTGCCGGTGATCCCCTCATAGGCATGAAACACGAGGTGACCGCCATCGAGCACCGGAACCGGGAAAAGGTTCAAAAGCCCCACGGCCGTCGACAGGACGGCGACGAACCAGATGAAGCTCTGGCCACCCTGACTTGCCATGGCGCCGCTTGTCTGGGCGATTCCCACCGGACCGGAAAGATTGCAGGTCGAAATCGCGCCGGTGATCATGTGGCCAAGGCCTGACAGCGAACTCGTGATGATGAACCAGACCTGCTGCGCCGCCATCGAGAGCGCCTCGAACACGCCCGGACGCTCTGTTTCAAGATCGAAATGAACGCCGCCCGTGATCCCGATCAGCCAGCGAGTCTCGAACCCGCCCTCTGCCAGCGGAAGATCCATCCGACGCGGCGTCACGCTGAATTCGAGGGTCTCGCCATCGCGCCAGACATCCAGAAGAAGCGGCTGGCCGTTCGATTCGGTAACCTTTTCGACCAGTTGACCGAAGGCATAGATCGGCTCGCCATCCACGGCGAGGACCACGTCGCCTGGACGCATGTCAACGTCATAGGCCGCCGAAGCCGGGTTCAGGCCAAGCGCGATCGGCGGATAGGGCCAATGACCCGTGATATCAACGACATCACCGCCCCGCCGCACGGTATACCCGATCTCGGGCATCGGCGTCAGAGCGCCCATCGCAGCATAGAATTCCTCTATGGTTTCAACGGGCTGACCTTCAATGGCGATGATCTCATCCCCGGGTTCGAGGCCCGGCGCCATCACGTCAGGAAGCGGTTCGAGAGCCGCGACACGCGCCGGATCGGCGGGTTGACCCTGGGCAAACAGGACAGCGGCAAAGATCAGCAGCGACAGGATGAAGTTGAAGATCGGCCCTGCCGCCACGGTGGCGGACCGCGCCCAGAGCGGCGCGCCCAGCATCGTTCGGCGGCGGTCGATATCGGGAACCGCGTCGGCGCTGCCGACCGAGGCCGCATTGGCATCGCCCAGAAACTTGACGTAGCCGCCAAAGGGAAGTGCCGCGACCTGCCAGCGCGTCCCGCGCTTGTCGACCCGGCTCCAGAGAACAGGGCCGAACCCCAGCGAGAACACCTCGGGATGAATCCCGCTCCAGCGTCCGACGATGTAGTGGCCGTATTCATGGATCGCCACGATGATCGACAGGGCGACCACGAAGGCGGCAATCGTGAAGGCGGCATTGCCGAAACTGGGAAGAAACTGGGATGGATCCACGGCTGCTATCTCGTCTCTCTTATCACTTCGGTGGCCCGGATGCGGGCCAGCCGGTCTGCCTCGAGAACTGTATCTAGGGCAAGATGGACATTTTGCAGCCCGTCACTGGACGATATTCTGTTCATCGTCGCCTCGACGACCGGGGTCATCTCGGTAAAGCCGATCTCACCGTCGATAAAGGCATCGAGCGCGCGTTCCTTGGCCGCGTTGAAGACCGCGCCCGACAGGCCGCCCTCCTCCATCACCCGACGCGCAAGCGCGAGCGCGGGATAGCGGGCGGGATCTGGCGCGCGAAAGGTCATCTGCGCGACCTTGGCCAGATCGAGCCGTTCGACAGGTAGGTCGCGGCGTTCCGGCCAATGGAGCGCATAGCCAATGGCGTGGCGCATGTCCGGCGCGCCGATATGGGCCATCATCGCACCGTCGCGAAACCCGACAAGGCTGTGGATCAGGCTTTCGGGGTGGATCACGGCCTCGATCTGATCGGGACGCATCCCGAAGAACTCCTTGGCCTCGATCAATTCGAGCGCTTTGTTGAACATCGACGCCGAATCGATGGTGATCCGCTGTCCCATGTCCCAGTTGGGATGGGACGAGGCCTCGGCCAGCGTCGCGGTGGCAAGCTTGTCGAGCGGCCAGTCGCGGAACGCGCCACCCGAGGCCGTTACGACGATCCGTTCAACGGCAGCGATATCCTCGCCGACCAGGGCCTGAAAGATCGCCGAATGTTCGCTGTCGACGGGCAGGATCGTCGCGCCGTGATCCCGCGCATGGGACAGCAGGATCGGACCCGCAGTCACCAGCGATTCCTTGTTGGCCAGCGCCAGCGTCGTGCCCTGTTCAAGCGCGCGCCAGCCCGGTGCGAGGCCCGCGGCGCCAACGATGGCCGACATGATCCAGTCGGCAGGGCGGCTTGCCGCCTCCTCGATCGCGGCGGAGCCAACGGCGACCTCGATCCCCGTCCCCGACAGAAGATCGCGCAGCGCGGCATAGCCCGCCTCATCCTCGATCACGGCAACTTCGGCACGCAAGTCTTTGGCATCGCTTGCCAATTGCGCAACATTGCGCCCGCCCGTCAGCGCCACGACGTCATAGGAGTCGCGGTCACGGCGGATCAGGTCGAGCGTGCTCTGGCCGATGGAACCGGTCGCGCCAAGGATACTGATCCGTTTCAAAACGACAGCCCCGTGAAATAGGACAGAACCGTCACCGCAAGCATGAAGAGCGTGGCCCCCAGAAGCGCGTCGAACCGATCCAGCACACCACCATGGCCGGGGATCAGATCGGAGGAATCCTTGACGCCCACCCGCCGTTTCAGCGCACTTTCCGCGATATCGCCCATCTGCCCGGCAAAGCAGGTCAGGACCGATAACAGGATCAGCATCGGCCCGGCATCGGTCGAGATCATGAAGATGAATGCCAGACAGGCCGCCCCGACCCAGCCCGCGATGGTTCCGCTCCATGTCTTTTTCGGGCTGATCCGGGGCCAGAACTTCGGCCCACCTAACGTGCGCCCCGCGAAATAGCCGAACACGTCCGAGATCACGACGATCCCCACGATCCAGACGATCCAGACAAGGCCCAGCTCATTTCGGAACGACGCCAGACCCCATGCCGCAAGCTGAATGCCAAGCGCATAAATGGCGAACATCAGACCCATGCGCCGCGACAGGGCGAACCCGATGGCGGGCACGATCAGGAACAGAAGCAGACCCGGCGAGGTATCAATGGTCAACTGTCCGGACACGAGCGTCGATGTCAGGACACCAAGGATCAATGCGGGCACCGGGCGGTCCGGGTCGATCATCGACCACAATTCCCAGATCATCAGGCCCGCGACGAAGATCGCTAACATCTCGAACCACGGGCCACCGGCCCAGATCGCGGCGATTCCCACGACGGCAATCGCCAGTCCGGAAACGATTCGGGTCGTCAGATCCCCCCAACGGGCCGGTTCTGACGAAGGCTGATCCTGCACGTCTGTCTTGTCCGGTTCAGGCCTTCACGGCCCCGAAGCGACGATCCCGGGCCCCGTAATTCTGGACCAGACCGGCGAACACCTCGGCCGTGAAATCGGGCCAGAGCGTGTCGATGAATTCATATTCCGCATAGGCCGATTGCCACAGCAGGAAGTTCGAGATGCGCGCCTCACCGCTGGTGCGGATCACCAGGTCGGGATCGGGCAGCACATGAGTATCGAGGAACTTGGCCAGCGTCTCGGCATCCACGTCCTTGTGGGTGAGACGCCCGGCCTCGATTTCATAGGCCAGCCGCTTGGCCGCGCGAGTCAGCTCGTCCCGGCCGCCGTAATTCAGCGCAATCGTCAGGTTAACCCTGGAATTTCCGGACGTTAGAAGCTCAAGCTCATCCATGAGGGAGACGAGTTTCTCATCCAGCTTGACCCGGTCACCGATGAACCGGACGCGCACGCCCTCATCGAACAGGTCGCGCGCTTCGCGGGTGATATACCGGTGGAACAGCTTCATCAGACCGGCGACCTCGGTCTGGGTGCGTTTCCAGTTCTCGGTCGAAAAAGCAAAGATCGTGACGTATTTCACGCCCAGATCGGGACAGGCTTCGACGATCTCGCGCACGCGACGTGCTCCGGCATGGTGCCCGAACAGCCGTGGACGACCCCGGTTCTGGGCCCAGCGTCCATTTCCATCCATAATGATGGCAACGTGCTTCGGCCCTGTCGCGGGGCGGTCGTCCTGAATGTCACGGGCCATGCGTGGCCTCCCCTCATGCCATGCAGGTCAGACCTGCATGATTTCACCTTGCTTCGTTTCTAGCGTCTGGTCCACCAGCTTGATGTACTTGTCGGTCAGCTCCTGAACGGCGTCTTCCCAGAATTTCTGGTCGTCCTCGCTCATGCCATCTGCCTTGGCCTTCTTGATCTGATCCATGCCATCGCGCCGCACGTTGCGAATCGAAACGCGTCCGTGCTCGGCATATTGCGCGGCAACTTTGGTCAATTCACGGCGGCGTTCTTCGTTCAGCTCGGGAATCGGCAGCATGATGATCGTGCCGTTCAGCTGCGGGTTGATGCCAAGGCCCGAATTGCGGATCGCCTTTTCGACCTTATTGACCAACCCCTTGTCCCAGACGTTGATCGTGACCATCCGCGGCTCGGGGACGTTGACGGTGCCGACCTGGTTGATCGGGGTCATCTGGCCATAGGCCTCCACCATGACGGGCTCGAGCATCGAGGCCGAGGCCCGACCGGTGCGAAGAGACGCAAGTTCGGTGCGGAGATTGGCGATCGCGCCGTCCATGCGGCGGCCAAGGTCGTCGGTATCAAGTTCGAATTCTTCAGCCATGTCTTCTGCTCATTGTCCGGCCGTTTGGCACGACTTTTTAGGCTCTTACGGCAAAAGTCTTGGCTTGTATAGGTCGTGAACCGTCTTCATCGCCTTCTGTTGCAGGCAAAGACCCGCCGGTCAGGCAGCCTTTGTTTCAGAGGGTTCTTCCGGCTCGGAGGATACGGCGCTTTTCCCTGTGGTCTCTGCCTCGGGCGTTTCCGACGACTCGCCGGTCGGGGTCGGCGCGGGCAGCGCCTTGGCCTCGTCGGGCATCTGTTCGGGCCAGTCGATTTCGACGCCCGCGCCGGCGCCGCGCACGGTGATCGCCGGCTGTTCGGGCAGCGCGGCCAGAACCGCGTTCAACTCTTTCAGGGACCGTTCAGCCGTCTGGCGAAGGGTCTCGGCGGCGGCTTTCTTCGTGGGTTTCTTACCGAAGAGAAATTCGAACATGTGTGATTCTCCTGCTTGCAAACACCTCACTCATAGCTGTGCCGCAGCGCAGCAAGAGACAAGGGGAAAGCCGGAAAATTTTCCGCGCGCGGTCACCCCGCCGGTCAATCCTTGACGATGGTATAGGTGCCCTCGCCCGCCAGAATTCCGCGAAATCCGCCGGGCTCGTCGAGGCTGAACACGATGATCGGCAGGTGGTTGTCCCGCGCGAGCGCAATCGCCGAGGCATCCATCACGCCCAGATGCTGCTGCAGCACGTCATCATAGCTGATGACGTCGTAGCGCACCGCGTCGTCGTACTTGTTCGGATCCTTGTCATAGACGCCATCGACCTTGGTCCCCTTGAAGATCGCCTCGCAGGCCATCTCATTGGCGCGCAGCGTGGCGGCGGTATCGGTCGTGAAATAGGGGTTGCCGGTGCCAGCGGCGAAGATACAGACCCTCTTCTTTTCCAGATGGCGCACCGCGCGGCGGCGGATATAGGGTTCGGCCACCTCGTTCATCGTGATCGCACTGATCACCCGGGTAAAGACGCCCAGCCCTTCGAGCGCGCTTTGCATCGCCAGCGCATTCATCACCGTGGCAAGCATCCCCATGTAATCGGCCGTGGTGCGTTCCATCCCCTGGGCCGAGCCCTGAAGCCCGCGAAAGATGTTGCCGCCACCGATGACCATGCAGATTTCGACCCCGAGATCATGCACCGATTTCACCTCTCGGGCGATCCTCTCGACGGTGGGCGGATGCAGGCCGAACTGGGTCTCGCCCATCAGGGCCTCGCCCGAAATCTTGAGAAGGACGCGGCTGTATTTCTTGTTCTTGTGATCTGTCATGGGGGGCCTTTCCATCTGGGACGGCGCGTGACTTGTGGCCCCGTCCGATCCGCGTCTTTCGCTGGGGCGGAAAATGTCCGAAAACGGGCCGAGGTTCAACGGCGCGCGAACGGAAATCGCGGGCAATGACGAAATGAGAGGCGACGGCGCGCGATGGGGACCGACGAAATCCTTGAGACGATCGATCCCGACCGGCCCGTCCTGATTGCCGGTCCGACCGCGAGCGGCAAATCCGGTCTGGCGCTGGCCATCGCCGAACGGCAAGGCGGGATCGTCATCAATGCCGATGCATTGCAGGTGTTCGACGCCTGGCCGATCCTGACGGCGCAGCCCGACGCCGCAGACCGCGCCCGTGCGCCCCATGCGCTCTATGGGCATGTGCCTTACGACGCGCCCTATTCCGCGGGGGACTGGCTGCGCGACCTGCGCCCGTTGCTTGGAGGGGCGGATCGGCCGATCATCGTCGGCGGCACGGGGCTTTATTTCGTGGCGCTGACCCAAGGTCTGGCCGAGATCCCGCCCACGCCGCCCGCGATCCGGGCGGAGGGCGATGCCCTGCCCCTGACCGAACTGGTGGCCGCCCTCGACCCGCGCAGCCGCGCGGCGCTGGATCTGAACAATCGCGCACGCGTGCAACGCGCCTGGGAGGTTGCCCGCAACACAGGCCGCCCGATCACCGACTGGCAGGACGAGACGCCGCCGCCTGCCCTGCCCCTGACGCAGGCGACGGCCCTGTGCCTCGAGGCGCCACCCGACTGGCTCACCCCCCGGATCGAGGCCCGGTTCGACGCCATGCTCGACCACGGCGCCATCGACGAGGCGCGCGCCATGCGGCCCCGTTGGGACCCGACGCACCTGTCGTCACGGGCCATCGGCGCGGCCGAACTGATCGCCCATATCGACGGCGAGCTGACCCGGGACGAAGTGCGCGACCGCGCCGTCATCGCCTCACGTCAATATGCCAAGCGGCAGCGCACCTTCTTTCGCGCGCGTTCAGCCGGTTGGCGGATGATCACGGCCGCGACGCTGTAACAACGGGCGCTTTCAAGCTGTCCACCGACTTCTCCACAGGAAAATGGGGCGCGCCACAAATCCGCCATTGAAATTCGATACCGGGCCGCAGACAGTTGCACTAATCGAACATGTCTCGGGGATCAGGGGCCCCGAGCGGATCTGAACGGGACAGCATGACAGACGATGCGAAAAATCGCCTCAGCCTGACCTCGATAGGTCAGAACCAGAACGCCGCCCGCTGGCGGACCGAAGCGATGCGGAGCCATTCCAGCCCGCGCCTATTGTATTTCAACAAGGGGCAAGGCCGGATCACGCTGGCCGGTCTGACCTCGGGCTATGGCCCGAACAACCTGATCTTCATCCCCGCCCATGTCATGTACGGCTTCGAAGCCGGCTCCAGCGTGTTCGGCCAGATGCTGTCGATTCCCGCCGCCATGGCCACCGAGTGGCCCGACGAGCCGATCCACCTGCGCCTGCGCGATGTCGTGGTCCAGAAAGAGGCCACGGCGCATTTCGAGAACCTCGAACGCGAATTGCATTCCGACCGGTCCGGGCATTCGCGCGCCGCGCATTACTACGTCGGCATCCTGTCGGTCTTCTTCCAGCGCCAGGTCGAGACACGGACGCCCGATCCTAATGAATTGCGCGCGCAGACGACCTCTGCGCGACTTGTGGCCGCCTATACCGATCTGGTCGAGCGCGACTTCGCCAGCGGACAGGGTGTATCGGAATTCGCCCGTTCGCTGGGGGTGACGCCCACCCATCTGACACGCTGCTGCAAGCAGACCTGCGGGAAAAGCGCCCATGCGATCCTGAGCGACCGGCTGATCTACGAGGCCCGCGTTCAGCTGCGCGATTCGGGCAAGCCCGTGAAACGGATCGCCGAGGATCTGGGCTTTAACTCGCCGGCCTATTTCACCCGCAATTTCCAGCACCGCACCGGCATGACCCCCAGCGCCTTTCGAAAGATGTCGGCCCCGGGCACCTGACGCATTGACCCCGCCGGCCGGTTCGTGCGGGACTGGTGCTGTCCGGCATCTGGACCGGAAACAGACTGGCGAGGCCCGATCATGACCGGTTCCTCTGGCACTCCTCACCCGGTGGTCCTGCGCGACGCGCAAGACCTGCGTCTGGGCCGAATGGACCGTCGCGAATTCCTGACCCGCGCGACGGCGCTTGGCGTGAGTGCGACGCTGGCCCATGGTCTGGGCGGTTTGACGCGTCCCGCGGCGGCACAATCTGCGCCGCGACCGGGCGGCACGATGCGGATGCAGATGATCACCAAGCCGGTGGGCGATCCGCGCCTGTTCGATTGGTCGGAAATGGCCAATTTTACCCGCGGGTGGCTGGAATACCTTGTGGAATACAATGCCGACGGCACGCTGCGCGGCATGCTTCTGGATCGCTGGGAGGCCAGCGACGATGCCACGTCGTACATGCTGCATGTGCGCGCCGGCGTGCGCTGGACGAACGGCGATCCCTTTACCGCCACCGATGTCGCACACAATATCGCGCGCTGGTGCGAGGCCGATCTGCCCGGCAATTCCATGGCCAACCGGATGTCGGGCCTGCTCGACCCCGCAACGATGCGCGCCCGCGACGGGGCGATCGATGTGCTCGACGACTTGACCTTGCGGATCACCCTCGATGCGCCGGACATCACGGTGATGATGGGCATGGCCGATTACCCCGCGGCCATCGTGCATCCCTCCTATGACGGGGGCGATCCGTCCCTCGCGCCTCTGGGAACCGGCCCCTACCTGCCCGAAGTGAACCTGCCCGGCGACCGGCAAATCCTCGTGCGCAACGCCGATCACGACTGGTGGGGCACCGAGGTCTATGGCGGCCCCTATCTCGACCGGATCGAATATCTCGATCATGGAACCGATCCGCGCAGCGCGCTTCTGGCCGCCGAAGCCGGCGAGATCGACGCGACCTACCAGACGACCGGCCGCTTCATCGATGCCTTCGACGCGCTGGGCTGGAGCCAGAGCGAGGTTCTGACCTCGGCGACGATCGCGGTGCGCTTCAACCAGACCACGCCGCCCTATGACAATCCGCTGGTGCGCCGCGCGATGACACTGGCCGTCGACAACGCGGTGATCCTCGAACTGGGCTATGGCGATCACGGGCTGATCGGGGAAAACCACCACGTCTGCCCGATCCACCCCGAATATGCCGCCCTGCCCCCGATCGCCCCCGATCCGGACCGGGCCGCCGAATTGCTGAAAGAGGCGGGCGAGGCCGATACGCGATTCGAACTGATCTGCCTCGACGATGAATGGCAGGCCGCGACCGGCGCCGCGGTCGAGGCGCAATTGCGCGACGCGGGCATCGATGCGCATGAAAAGATCCTGCCCGGCGCCGAATTCTGGACCAACTGGAAAAGCTACCCCTTCTCGGCCACCGAATGGAACATGCGCCCCCTCGGCGTGCAGGTTCTGGCGCTGGCATACAAGTCGGGCGGGGTCTGGAACGAGACCGGCTTTGCCAATCCCCGGTTCGATGCGCTTCTGGCCCAGGCCATGGGTCTGGCCGATGCCGACGAACGGCGCGAGGTCATGGCCCGGCTGGAGACGATCCTTCAGGAAGAGGCCGTGTTGATCCAGCCATTCTGGCGCCGGCTCTATCGTCATTCCGCCCCGCAGGTGCGGGGCACGGAGATGCACCCGACCTTCGAGCATCATCACTACAAGTGGTGGATCGACGCGTAGCCGCCTAGCGACCCATGATCACCTGCACGTAATTCTGTGTCTCGCGATAGGGCGGGATGCCGTTGTGCTGCTCGACCGCGCCGGGCCCCGCGTTATAGGCGGCAAGGGCCAGCCGCCAGTCGCCGAAGGTGTTGTACTGCTCTCTCAGGTAGCGCGCGCCGCCTTGCAGGTTCTGGACCGGATCGTTGGGATCGACCCTGAGATAGGCAGCCGTTCCCGGCATAAGCTGAGCCAGACCGATCGCGCCCTTGTTGCTGATGGCCCGCGGATTCCAGCCGCTTTCCTGTTGAACGAGGCGAAGGAACAGGTCCTCGGGAATGCCGTGCCGCCGCGCCGCATCCCGGGCGACCGCGAGATAGGGGCCCGTATAGCGGCCCGAAAAGGCTGGTACGGAGGCGGCCGGGACTTCGGCGCGCGGCGGCTGAAGACGAACCGAGTTCTCGTATTGCTGGGAGGCGCGGCCATCCAGAACCGACAGCTGGTTCTGGAAGAGTGCACTGCGCGACATCGTCGACACCGTTTCTGCCGGAAGGCTGGTCGCCCCGCCCGAGGCAAGGATCGCCGCCATGACAACCCGTCGGGAAAAAACCGCGTTCATGTAAAATACCGCCACCTTGTTTTTCTCTCAATAAGCGATTGCGCGGCCGGTTTCCACATTCCTGTGCGCGCAGGACCTGAGCGAACGGCAAAGTCCCGCCAGAGCGTGCGGATGCAAGAAACATTCCGGGTCCGGAATGCCATGCAGGCCATCGCGTTACGGCAAGCAAGACACGCCATCTCCGGGCCTGCACTGCCACATGGCCGGATGACTTCCGGAAGACAAACCGCCCAGATTCGGCTTTCATTAACCACAATGGGATGGTGTAACCATGACGGAACAGGCGCGGATTCGCGCGTAACGGACGACGGGGGGCAAGATGGCCGGATCTGTGAACAAGGTAATTCTGATTGGCAATCTGGGTCGTGACCCCGAGGTGCGCACATTCTCGAACGGCGGCAAGGTCTGCAACCTGCGGATCGCCACCTCCGAGCGCTGGCGCGACCGGAACACGGGCGAGAACCGCGAACGCACAGAATGGCATTCGGTCGCCATCTTTTCCGAACCGCTGGCCAAGATCGCCGAGCAATACCTGCGCAAAGGTTCCAAGGTCTATATCGAAGGCCAGCTTGAAACCCGCAAATGGCAGGACCAGTCCGGACAGGATCGCTATTCCACCGAGGTCGTTCTGCGGCCTTATCGCGGAGAACTCACCATGCTGGACGGCCGTGATGGCCCGCAGGGCGGTGGCAGCGGTGGTGGCAGCGGATACATGTCGGATCAATCCGGCGGCGGCTATGGCGGCGGATATGACAGCGGCCCGTCGGATGGCGGCGGAAGTGTTGGCGGCGGCGGTGGCCGCAGCGACCTCGACGACGAGATCCCGTTCTGAGCCGGGCTGCCGTCATGAGGCGCGCCTGACGGCGCATTCGATTTTTTGTCGCCTCCGGCGGGAGTATTTCGGCCAACGCGAAGGATCAGCCTTGGTGCGAGCATGGCGGGCGCAGCGGGATTTCTTTCCGTCGGAGCGGCGGTGATCGCTGGCCGCCTGAGGATGGATCGCGAACGCGCATCCGGAAGATGTCACCTTGAGGCGAGGGCCTCGTTCAGCAGGTCTCGAACAACGGGGCGCGGAACATCGGCGGTAACGAAGGCATCGCCGATCCCGCGGGCCAGGATGAACCGCAGCTGACCGTCGACCACCTTCTTGTCCTGAGCCATCAGATCAAGAAGCCCGTCTGCATCGGGCAGATCGCCCGGGATGTCGGAGAGCGTCGTCTTCATCCCCATGGCCCGCAGATGTGCCGCCACGCGGCTGGGGTCTTCCTGCGGGCAGAGGCCGAGACGGGCCGACAGGTCGAAGGCCAGTGCGCATCCCACCGCCACGCCCTCTCCGTGCAGGAGCCGGTCGGAATAGCCGGTCGCCGCCTCGAGCGCGTGGCAGAACGTATGGCCCAGGTTCAGCAGCGCCCGGTCGCCATGTTCCTTTTCGTCGCGCAGGACGATCTCGGCCTTCATCTCGCAGGACCGCTGCACGGCATGGGCGCGGGCCGCAGGGTCGCCCGCGGCAACGGCCGGTCCGTTCTGTTCGAGCCAGCCGAAGAAGTCCGCGTCGCCCAGAAGACCGTATTTCACGACCTCGCCATAGCCCGCGAGGAAATCGCGCCGCGGCAGCGTGTCGAGCAGGCCGATATCGGCCAGAACGAGCACGGGCTGATAGAAGGCACCGATCAGGTTCTTGCCCTGAGGCGCGTTGATGCCGGTCTTGCCGCCCACCGAACTGTCGACCTGCGCCAGAAGCGTCGTGGGGATCTGCACGAACCGGACACCGCGCCGGACGACCGCCGCCGCAAAGCCCGCCAGATCGCCGATCACGCCGCCCCCGAAGGCCACGACAAGATCGCCCCGCTCGACCTTGCGCTCGAGCAGCCACTCGACCGCGCGGCTGAACTGCGGCCAGCCTTTTGTCTGCTCGCCCGGTGGCAGGGCCAGCGCATCGACATGGATGCCCGCCCCTTCGAGTACCGATGTCAGCCGGGCCAGATGGGCCGCGGCCACGGTCTCGTCTGTCAGAATCGCCGCGCGCTTGCGCCGCAGATGCGGGGCAAGAAGCGTATCGGCCCGGTCGATCAGGCCCTCGCCGATATGGATTTCATATTCCCGGCCGGGCAGGTTCACGTCGACGATACGGCTCATGCTCAAAGCTCCAGAATATCGGGGCGCGTCCCAAGGGCCGCGATCACGCGGTCGGTCGTGTCCTCGATCGAGTATTCGGGCCGGACCTCGACGCGCAGGTCTGCCAGCGCATAGATCGGCACCCGCTTTTCGTAAAGATCGGCCAACGTGGCGCGGGGATCGGCGGTGCGCAGCAAGGGCCGCGTATCCTTGTGCCGGACCCGGTCCCACAGGGTCTCGAGCCCCACATCGAGCCAGACCGACGCGCCGGTCTCGCTGATCTGGGTGCGGTTGCGTTCGGCCATGAAGGCGCCGCCGCCCGTCGACAGAACACCCGCTGGCCCCCTCAGGAGACGGGCGATCACCTCGGCCTCGCGGTCGCGGAAGAAGGCCTCGCCGTCGCGGGCGAAAATCTCGGCGATGGTCGCATTGGCCGCGCGTTCGATCTCGGCATCGGAATCGAGAAAGGGAACATCCAGTTTCAGGGCCAGCATCCGGCCGATCGCCGTCTTGCCGGACCCCATCATCCCCACAAGAACGACACTGCGCTTCAGCTGCGCCCGGTCGTTCAGACCCTTTGCAGGTTGCGTGTCTTCCTCGCTCCGGCGTTCCATTTTCTCCCCTCGCATGCACCGACCCGCACCGTTTCGACCCTTTTCCGCCAATCCATCGCGAAAGACCACCCGAATGGCGTGATCTTGCGAAAAAGACACGCTATAAGGACAAGGCAACACGAGGCGGGTCCGAACACCGCCCGATCCGAGCGGGGGCAGTCAGCCTATGATGTGGCGCATCGTCAAATACCTCTTGATCCTGCTGATCCTGGCGGGCCTGGCCCTTGTGGCCTATGCCTATGTGGGGCCGATCCTGTTCCCGGCGGATTTCGCCGCCCCGTCCGAGGAGGTAACGGCCCCTGTGACGCTGGATCTGGAATGACGATGCGGATCGCGGCGCTGGTCGCGGGCCTTGCTGCCGGGCCCGCCTTCGCGCAGGAGGGCGGAGCACCGCTGTCCGCTATCGACTGGTTGTCGCAAAGCGTCGCGGTCGAGCCTGTCGCGGCACCCGGGCCCCGGGGCCTGCCCGGCGAGCCTCCGATCGCGGATTCGGCCACCGCGCCCGAAGTCACGGTGACGCCCCTCGATGTCCCGTCCCCCGACGGAACCGGGCTCTTGCCCCCCGATGTGACCGGCCTTCCCGGCACGCTTTGGGCGGGGAGCGATCTGGAGACACTGACAGATCTGGTGTCATCGGGCGGGTCGGACACCCTGCCCGCGATACGGGATCTTTTCGTCACGCTGCTTCTGGCCTCGGCCGATCCGCCGAGCGCCTCCGGGCCGGATGGCCTGTTCCTGCTGGCGCGGATCGACAAGCTTCTGGATCTGGGCGCGCTTCAGCCCGCCCAAGCGCTGGTCGAGGCGGCCGACATCGGGCAACCCCGGCTTTATCGGCGCTGGTTCGACATATCCCTTTTGACGGGCACCGAAGATCTGGCCTGCGAGGCGCTGCGCAACCAGCCTGATCTGGCGCCGACCTATCCCGCGCGTGTCTTCTGTCTTGCGCGGAACGGCGATTGGCGGGGGGCGGCGCTGACGCTCAACACCGCCCGCGCGCTGGGCGATGTAACGGAGGAGGAAGACCGCCTTCTGAGCCGGTTCCTCGACCCTGCGATCAGCGAGGATGCCGACCCCCTGCCTCCACCATCGCGCCTGAGCCCTCTCGTCTTCCTGATGCGCGAGGCGATCGGAGAGGGGCTGCCTACGGCCAACCTGCCGCTGGCCTTCGCCCATGCCGATCTGCGCTCGACCGCTGCGTGGCGAAACGAGATGATCGCGGCCGAACGGCTCGTTCGACATGGATCGATCTCCGAATCCCAGCTTCTGGCCGCCTATACCCGCCAGCGCCCCGCCGCATCCGGCGGCGTCTGGGACCGGGCGCAGGCGGTGCAGTTGTTCGAACTCGCCCTTGAACGGGGTGACAGCGATGAAATTGCAGCGACCCTGCCGCTGGCCTGGTCCGCCTTCGAAGAGATCCGCGCCGAAGTGCCGTTCGCGCGGCTATTCGCCGAAGAGCTGAGGGCCATCGAGACGGACGAGGCAACCGAGAGGCTGATCGCCCGGATCGGCCTCCTGTCTCCGAGTTATGAGGAAACGGCCCTCTCTGACCTGGGCGCGCTTGTCTCGCCCCTTCTGGTCGGGATCGCGACGGGCGAGATGACCGGGGTGGCCCAGCCTGCGACCCCGCCAGAGCGCGCGATATTCGAGGCGTTTTCCGGCGCCGCGCCCCCCGAAGACCTGAAAGCGATCCTTCCCGATGAGCGTTTGGGCGAGGCGCTCCTGCGCGGCATCGGCCTCTTTGACGAGGGGCTCAGAACCGATCCGGCGCTGGTTCGGGATGCACTGGCGTTGTTCCGCGAGGTGGGGCTCGAGGATGTGGCGCGGCGTGCGGCGTTGCAATACCTGATCCTGGATCGCTCGGCATGACGGCCCGGGCCCAGCCGATGTCGCACTGGATATCGGCCTTTCTCGATGCGCAGGCGGCAGAGCTGGACGCGGCCGACAACACCCGGCTTGCCTACGCGCGCGACCTGCGCGATTTCGCCGAGTGGCTGGCAGGTCGCGACCTGCATTTCGCCGAAGCCTCGCAGGATGGGATCGAAGACTACCTGATCCATTGCGAGGCGCAGGGCCTTGCCCGCGCCACGCGGGCGCGGCGGCTGTCGGCCATCCGGCAGCTTTACCGGTTTGCCTTTGAAGAGGGCTGGCGCGAGGACAACCCGGCCATTCGCCTCAAAGGCCCCGGCAAGGACAGGAAACTGCCCGGAACATTATCCGTCGACGAGGTCGAGGCCCTGCTGGTCGCAGCGCGGACGCCGGGCCGCGACCAGCTTCGCAACATCTGCCTGATGGAGCTTCTTTATGCGACGGGCATGCGGGTGAGCGAGCTGGTCGGCCTGCCGGTCTCGGCGGCGCGCGGTGATCCGGGGATGCTGCTGGTGCGGGGCAAGGGCGGCAAGGAACGGATGGTGCCGCTGTCGGGCACGGCGCGCACGGCGCTTGCCGAGTGGCTGGCCGAACGTGACGCCTCAGAAGAAGCCGCGCTGGCCGCGGGAAAACCTTCGTCCCGCTATCTGTTTCCGTCGCGCGGGGCGTCAGGCCACCTGACCCGCCACAGGTTTTACGGGCTGATCAAGGAATTGGCCGTCGCCGCCGGCATCTCTCCCTCGAAGGTCACGCCGCATACGCTGCGCCATGCCTTTGCGACACATCTTCTGGCCAACGGGGCCGATCTGAGGGCGATCCAGACGATGCTGGGCCATGCCGATGTCTCGTCGACCGAGATCTATACCCATGTTCTGGATGCGCGGCTGCGGGAACTGGTGCTGAAACACCACCCACTTCAGCGGGAGGACGGGGAGCGCACTTGAAGCGGAGCGGCCTCGCACCCATAACCATCACAACTCTCATCTGACCGGTTAGACATGGAATCCCTTTTTACCGATGCCGCCTTTTGGGCCACGGCGGGCGCTATCCTCGTTCTGCTCATCTTGTCGGGCTTTTTCTCCGGCTCTGAAACGGCGCTGACCGCGGCCTCCCGGGGCAAATTGCGCACCGCCGCCGACCGCGGCTCAACCGGCGCGGGACAGGCGTTGAAGGTCACCGAGGACGGCGAACGCCTGATCGGGTCGATCCTTCTGGGCAACAACGTGGTCAACATCCTTGCCACCTCGCTGGCGACCGCGTTCCTGACGCGCATCTTCGGCGACAGCGGCGTGGCCTTTGCCACGCTGGTGATGACCCTTCTTGTTCTGATCTTCGCCGAAGTCCTGCCCAAGACCTTTGCAATCACCTACCCCGAGGCCGTGGCCAGCCGTGTTGCCCGCCCGATCAGCCTTGTCGTGATCGTCTTTGCCCCGGTCGTCTCGGCCGTGCGGGTGCTGGTGCGCGGCGTGTTGCGTCTGGTGGGCGTGCCGACCGATCCGGACACCAACATCCTTGCCCTGCGCGAGGAAATCGCGGGCGCCTTGTCGATCGGTCATTCCGAAGGCGTCGTCGAGAAAGAGGATCGCGACCGCATCCTCGGCGCGCTCGATCTGGGCGATCGCACGGTCGAAGAGATCATGCTTCACCGCTCCAACATCGAAATGATCGATGTCGGCCTTCCGGTGACCGAGATCCTGCGGCTCTGCCTCGAAAGTTCGCACACGCGCCTGCCCCTGTGGAAGGACGAGCCCGAGAATATCGTGGGCATCCTTCATGCCAAGGACCTGCTGCGCGCCATGCAGCGGATGCTGGGCGACGACGGACACATCGATCCCGGCGAATTGCAGGGATTCGACATCATGACCGTGGTGATGAAGCCCTATTTCATCCCCGAATATACGACTCTCGACGACCAGATGCGCCAGTTCCTGCGCCGTCACACGCATTTCGCGCTCGTTGTCGATGAATACGGCGATCTTCAGGGCCTGATCACGCTCGAGGATATCCTCGAAGAGATCGTGGGCGAGATTTCGGACGAATTCGATGAACGCGACGACAACCTGATCGCGCGCGCAGCCGACGGGTCGTTCCTTGTCGATGGGAGCATGACGATCCGCGACCTGAACCGCGCAAAGGACTGGAACCTGCCCGATGACGAGGCCAACACGATCGCGGGCCTCGTGATCCACGAGGCTCAGGTGATCCCGTCCAAGGGCCAGGTCTTCAGCTTTCACGGCTTCCGCTTCGAGGTAGAGGAAAAGCAGGAAAACCGGATCGCGACGCTCAAGATCCGCAAGCTCTGACGCGCGGGCCCGTCCGGGTCAGCGGCCCTTGAACAGCCCACCCAGAATGCCCCGGACGATGCGGCGCCCCGTGGTGCCGCGCAATTCCTTGACCACCGCAGAGGTCAGAGCCTCTGACAGGGCTTCTGCCGTGCCGCCCTTGTCGTCGTTCAACCGGCGGGACCGGCTGGTCCGGCCGCCGTCATAGCGGCGCGCTCGGGCGAATTCGCGGGCCTCGTCCTCGGCCTCGGCCTCCTGCGCGTCGGCACGGGCGGCGGCATCGGCGGCTTCGCTTGCCCGACGGGCCAGCATTTCCGCCGCGCTGTCGCGATCGAGACGGGTGTCGTATTTCGCCCCCATGGGCGAGGCCGCCATGATCGCGTCACGCTGTGCAATATCAATCGGTCCCAATTGCGACGCGGGCGGACGGATCAGCGTGCGTTCGACGATGCCCGGCACGCCCTTGGCGTCGAGCATCGAGGTCACGGCCTCCCCGGTGCCGACATCGCGGATCGCCTCCGCCGTATCGAACCGGGGATTGTCGCGATAGGTCTGGGCGGCCTTATCCAGGTCCTTGCGGTCGCGCGCAGTAAAGGCGCGCAGCGCATGCTGAAACCTGTTACCCAGCTGGCCCAGAACCGTGTCAGGCACATCGCCGGGATTCTGTGTGATGAAATAGACCCCGACCCCCTTTGACCGGATCAGGCGGGCCACCTGTTCGACCTTGTCGATCAGCGCCTTGGGCGCATCGTCGAACAGCAGATGCGCCTCGTCGAAGAAAAAGACGAGCTTGGGCTTGTCCGGATTGCCGACCTCGGGCAACTCCTCGAACAGTTCCGACAGCAGCCAGAGCAGGAACGTCGCATAGAGACGTGGCGCGTTCATCAGACGGTCGGCGGCGAGGATGTTGATCATCCCGCGGCCATCCTCGGAATTGCGCATGATGTCGGCCAGATCGAGCGCCGGTTCTCCGAAGATGCCCGCACCACCCTGGTTGTCGAGGATCAGCAGCTGCCTCTGGATCGCCCCCACCGAGGCCGCGCTGACATTGCCGTATTCCAGCGACAGGTCCCGCGCGTTCTGGCCGCACCACAGCAGGAGTTTCTGCAAATCCTCCAGATCGAGAAGTGGCAGGCCCTGATCGTCGGCCACCTTGAAGACGACGTTGAGAACGCCCTCCTGCACATCGCTCAGATCCAGCAGTCGCGACAGGATCAGCGGCCCCATCTCGGCCACGGTGGCGCGCACGGGATGGCCCTGCTCGGCGAAGAGATCCCAGAACGTCACCGGAAAGGCCGAATAGGTCAGATCGAGCCCGATCGTTCCGGCCCGCTTCATGAAGGCGTCATGCAGGCGGAAATCCTCTCGCCCGGTCGCGGCCAGCCCCGACAGATCGCCCTTCACATCCGCCAGAAAGACCGGAACACCGGCCGCCGAGAACCCCTCGGCAAGGATCTGAAGCGTGACCGTCTTGCCGGTGCCCGTCGCGCCTGCGATCAGGCCGTGGCGGTTGGCATATTCCAGAAGAAGCTGTTGTGGCGCGGCATAGCCGTCACCGCCGCCTCCGATAAAGATATGATCCGTCATTCACTCACGTCTCCCTGCACATACCGACGCGATCCGTATCAGGAGGCGCAGGCCTTTATTCAATTTTAACAGTCTTCGGGCACAAATGTCTCTGTTCCCGGCAACGGACCTTTGGTGTCGGGGGCATGACTTCCTCCCTGTCAGACTTGCCGCGCCCTCGGGCGCGGCTTTTTTCTGTGCAAAACAAGGGAAAATCAATCCCTGACGGCCCAACCCCGCCAAATGGCGAGGCGCTCCATTTTGCCTGTTGACGGATGCCTGTCCTTTGCGTAGCGTCGCCCACGATAAGTCGGCCAAGTCCGACAGGGAGAAGTGAAAAGGGGGTCCTCAATTGGCCCCTTTTTCTGTGTCTGGAGGCAGGCTCACCCGATCCCGGCCCGGCGACCGGCGCCGGCGGAATGCTGCCCTTGGGCGCAAGGATCCGACTGACATGGGCAAAGTCGCATGTTAGGGAACCTTCAGATTATACAGTCCAACGGGGAAGACCGATGCTTAGACCGATTACCCTCCTTATGGCTGCCGGCTTGACCTGCTGGGCCGCGCTTGCCACCGCGCAAGAGGAGGCACCTGCCGCGCAAGCCGAAGAAACCTCGCCCTTCGAGGATCTCGGCAGCCCCGAGAGTGAGGCCAATCCCAACGCGCCCTTCATCCGTGAAACCTTTGGCGACTGGGCCTTGCGCTGCATCCGCGCCGCAGACAACAGCGATCAGTGCCAGCTCTACCAGCTTCTGCTCGGCCCCGACGGCACCCCGATCTCCGAAGTCAGCATCCTGCCGCTTCTCAATGGCGGGAACGCTGCCGCCGGGGTCGTGGTCGTTGTCCCGCTCGAGACGCAGTTGACGGAACAGCTGACCTTGCGCGTCGATGGCAGCGAGGGCCGGCGTTATGATTTCGATTTCTGCAACGTGGCCGGCTGTGTCGCGCGCTTTGGCCTGACCGCCGAGCAGGTCGCCCAGTTCAAGGCCGGCATCGCCGGCACGATGGAAATCGTGCCCGCCGCGGCGCCCGATCAGCGGATCGAGCTGACAATGGGGCTGTCCGGCTTCACCGCGGGCTACACGACCATGGAAGAAGAGCTGTCGGGCGAATAGACCAAAGCCTTCGTTGCCCAAGAGACAAACGCCGTGCAGGCCCCCCTGTGCGGCGTTTCGCGTCTCAGGCCGCGCGGAGCGCCAGGACCGCGTTCAGCCCGCCAAAGGCAAAGGCATTCGACAGAACCGCCGTCACCTTGGCATCGCGCGCGACATTGGGCACGACGTCCAGCGCGCATTCGGGATCAGGCTCCTCGTAACCCACGGTCGGCGCAATGATCCCGTCGCGCAGCGCCATGATACAGGCCAGCAATTCGACCGCGCCGGTTCCGCCGATCAGATGGCCGTGCATGGATTTCGTCGACGAAATCATCAGCCTGTCGGCATGGGTTCCGAAAGCATGGGCGACGGCGGCGCATTCGGTCTTGTCGTTTGCGGCGGTGCCGGTGCCGTGGGCGTTGATATAGCCCACATCCGATGGCGAAAGGCCGGCATCCGTCAGCGCTCCGGTGATCGCGCGTTCCGCCCCCTGCTGCGAGGGCATGACGATATCGGCGGCATCCGAGGTCATGGCAAAGCCAACCACCTCGGCCAGGATATCGGCACCGCGCGCGCGCATGGTCATATTCCTCGAAGACGAAGACGGCTGCGCCCTCGCCCTGCACCATGCCGTTGCGATTGGCCGAAAACGGGCGGCAGGCATCGCGCGACATGACGCGCAGACCTTCCCACGCCTTGATCCCGCCGAAACAGAGCATCGCCTCGGACCCGCCCGTCAGCATCGCGGTGCACAGCCCCGAGCGGATCATCTGAAACGCCTGACCCATCGCGTGATTGGACGACGCGCAGGCCGTGGCCACCGTGTAGGACGGGCCCTTGAGGTTGTATTCCATCGACAGGTGGCTGGCGGCGGCATTGTTCATCAGCTTGGGCACGATGAAGGGATGGACCCGGTTCTTGCCGCCCTCATAGACCACGCGGTAATTCTCGTCCTGCGTGGTCAGCCCGCCGCCCGAGGTTCCCAGAACGACGCCCGACCGTGCGGCAAGCTCTCCGGCGAAAGTCAGGCCGGACTGGGCCATTGCCTCTTTGGCTGCCAGAAGGGTGAATTGCGTGAACCGGTCATACAGCGCGATCTGTTGGCGGTTGAAATGCGTGGATTCGTCGTAATCCTTGACCTGCGCCCCGATCTGAACCGTCAGTCGATCCAGATCGCGCATCTCGAGCGGGCCGATCGCAGACCGCCCCTCGCGCATCGCCTCCAGCGTCGTGGCGACGTCGGGGCCAAGCGCATTGATCGTGCCCGCCCCGGTGATGACAACGCGATGCCCGCGCGTCACGACTGGTCCCGGATCAGATTTTCGACCGCCTCGATGATTGCGGCCACCGAAGAGATGTCGAATTCGCTCTCTCCCGGGGCGTTGGCATTGAACGGGATCGAGATATCGAACGCTTCCTCGATGGCAAAGATGCTCTCGACGAGGCCCATGCTGTCGATGCCAAGATCGTCTAGGGTCTTGTCCGGCGTCACATCCGCGGGATCAAGAAGGGCCTGTTCGGCGATGATGCCGATGATCGTCGATTTGACGTCCATATTCGGGGTCTCGTGCTCGGTGAGTGAAAACGCGCTGGCGCTGATTTAGTCACTCTCCGCCCGCTTTGGAACAGGTTTCTGCTCATTTCTCAGGCGGTCGAGTATCCGGGGCAGCCGGCGCAGCGCGCGGTAGCTTTCAATATGGCTTTCGATCCGCATCGCAGGATAGCCCAGCATGATCCGCCCCGCAGGCACATTCGACAGCGCGACCGACCCGCCGCCCAGAACGACATCGGCACCGATCGTGACATTGTCGGCCACCCCGGCCTTGCCGCCCAGCACCGTCCTGTCCCCGATACGGGCAGAGCCCGCCACGCCCGATTGCGCGCACAGCAGGCAGTTGCGCCCGACGATCACATTGTGGCCGACCTGGACCAGGTTGTCGATCTTGGTCCCCTGCCCGATCCGGGTTGCGCGGATCGTCCCGGCGTCGATCGTGCTGCCTGCACCGATCTCGACATCGGCGCCGATCTCGACCCCGCCGAGAGAATGGATCTTGCGCCAATCCTGTTCAGGTGCCTCGTCGGGCAAGTCGAGCTGACCCAATGCATCGCGCGCCGCCTCGACCCGGGCCGGGGCCTCGGTCACGAAGGAAAACCCGTCGGCCCCGATCACGACGTTGGGGTGCAGCACGGAGCCCGCGCCGATCCGGCAACCGCGCCCGATCCGCACCCCATCATGGATATGGCAATCCGCCCCGATCTCGACGCCTGCCGCGACCGAGACATGATGTCCGATGCGCGTGCCCGGACCAATACGGGCGCCTGCTCCGATGTAGGAAAACGCGCCGACCCCCACGGTGTCGGAAATCAGGGCACCAGCTTCGATCACGGCTGTGTCGTGACATGTGTCGGGCAGGTCAGGTCCCGGGTCCAGAAGCCGCGTTAGGCCGGACATGGCCAACCGGCCACGCGGCGCTATGATTGCGGCCTCAAGGCCAAGACCCTGCCAATCGGTGCCCGCGGGGACCAGCGCGGCACGTGCATTCCCCTGATCGAGGGACGCGAGGAACCCGGCGGTGATCGCGATTGCGATATCCGTGGACCGCGCCTCTGCGGGCTCGGCCGCGCCATCGACCTGCAAGGCGGTATTACCGACCGCTTCGGCCCCGATGGCCGCCGCGATATCGCCGATGCTGTGGCTCATGTCGTCCCCGGTTGTGGGTGTCCCGGGAAAACGACTAACCCTGAACGCCGCCGATCTCCACCCCTGCCGCGGCAAGGGCCGCCCAGATCCGCGCGTCCCGACCGTAGATATCATTGCGGAACTGCAACTCGCCCGTCACCGACGTGAACGCCGTCCGGTAGACAAGGTGAACGGGAACCGGCTCTTCGAGATTGACCCGGCGCTCGGCCCGCGTGTTCAGGATCGAGTTGAAGAATCCTTCGGGATCGCTTTCCTGAGCCGACAAGAGCTCGTAGGCGAAGTCATGCGGATCATCGAGCCGGATGCAGCCATGGCTGAAGGCCCGAACCTCGCGGGCAAACAGATCCTGTGCCGGCGTGTCGTGCAGGTAGATGTTGTATTGATTGGGGAACATGAACTTGACCGATCCAAGCGCATTGCGCGGCCCGGGCAATTGCCGCAAACCATACCGGACCTGTCCGTTCACGATCACGTTCGACACGTTGACCGGCCCCGAACTGCCAATCGCCTGAAACCCGGCCGGCACCCGGCCACTATAGGTTCCCACGATGATCGAGCGGGGGACATACCAGCTTGGGTTGATGACCATATGGCTCATTATATCGGAGAATTCCGGCGTCTCTCGATTGCCGGTCGTGGCCCCGATCACAGAGCGGGTGGTAAAGGTGACGCGGTCGAAATCCACGATACTGGCGTGGAAATCGGTGAGGTTCACCCAGATGTGACGATCCCCCCGGTCGATGTTCATCCAGCGTTCCCGCTCCATCGCGACCAGCACCGACTGTAGCCGTTCGCTCGCCGGCGTGTTGATCGCCTCAAGCGTGGCACCACTTGCAACGCCGTCGACGGTGATCCCATGGGCCGCCTGAAGACGCTCGACGGCGGCGGTGATCTCGGCATCGTAGGTCTGTGTCACGCTGCGCCCGAGATAGCCCATCGCCATGAGTCTGTTGCGCAGGGTCACGACCCGGTCGCCGGTGTCGCCCGGCCTCAGCGCGCCGCCAGTGACCGTCGGGCCCCAACCGCCCGTTTCGATCTGGGCGCGCAGTTCAAGCTGACGCCGCATCAGCCGGGTGTATTCGGGCGATTGCGGAGCAAGCCCGCGCAGATAGCCCTGCGGCGACCGCGCAGCAAGGAACCCCTCGAGAAGTTCGCGCTTGTCGATCAGGGGCACTTCACGCTTGATTGCCGAGACGACCTGCCTCGGTGCAAGGATGCCGGTATTCACATCGCGCGCATAGTCGAGGAACGCGCGGCTCAACTCGACCTCCATCCCCCCTTGGGCCAGCGTCGATTTGGCGGCATGAAGACGTTCGATCAGACCTTCGACATCATACCGACCGGCCGGAAGCCCATGGGCATGCGCCTCGCTCAGCGCGAACAGCAGCGCGTTTCGCCGATTGATCACCTCGGGATCGGAGCCGGTCCAGATGCCGTCGAACCCCCTCTCACGATAGAATTCGGCAAGCACGTCATCACGGGCCGCGTTTTCCGCAACGGCCTGATGGAAACCTGTGATCTGGAGTTGGGCCTGCGCGGCAGAGACAGACACGACGGACACGGCGGGCACGGCGCACAAAAGCGCCGCACAGAACCGAAGCGGGAGCAATCGGGACATCTGGAACAATACGAATCTTTCTACGAAGTGGCAGCAACGTCTTCTAAGTAAGCGCGATTGCGCGACATTTCGTCCACTCACAAAAACGCCATACGGGCGCTGAAACCGTATTTTGTGGCCAATCTGCCCCGCTTTTCGAGCCGAGACGTCCCTTTCCGAGCTATCGGCGACAGCGGTTGCTCCGAATTTGCGCAAAATCCCGCCGATTTTTGGCGGGGCCGGGGCCTGCGACAAGACCGGCCTTGGCCCGGAAATTCCTTTGTGCAATAAAAATGCTGCATCTGGGGACACGATGACACAATTCCTGCGAAAACGCGGGATTAGGTAAGCGACGGGACAGGCGCTCTTGATATGAAAACAGATGGCTCTTCGAGTTTGACTCGACGTTCTTTGCTTGGTGCGTTTGCGGCAACAGCCGTTGCCGCGGCCCCCACCTACTCCAATGCGGCAGGATTTCTGCGCGGTGGTGGCGACATCCGGCGGATCCGGATGTATTCCGGCCGGACAGGCGAACGTCTTGATACCGTCTACTGGATCGATGGTCGCTATATCGGCGAGGCGATCCGCGAAGTGAACCTCTTCATGCGGGACTGGCGCAACGGCAAGGCCATAGAGATCGACACAAGAACGGTCGATATCATGACCGCCGCGCACAACCTCATGGAAACGAGCCAGCCCTACATGCTCCTGTCGGGGTACCGATCCCCGGAAACCAACGCGATGCTGCGCTCCCAAAGCTCGGGCGTTGCGCGCAACTCGCTTCACATGCGTGGCCAGGCCGCTGACCTGCGCCTAACAGACCGTTCGGTGAGCCAGATGGCCCGCGCGGCTGCGGCCTGCCGGGCCGGTGGCGTGGGCCGCTATTCCGGTTCGAACTTCGTCCACATGGATTGCGGCGCGGTCCGCACCTGGGGCCGCTGACCTAGGTTCTCTAGAATTCGGCAAGAAAAAAGGCGCCTTACCGGGCGCCTTTCTTCGTTTGTGGACCTCGCCTTGCGCCTATTCCGCAGCGCGAGGCGTCTCGTGACGCGGCTTCAGGGCCTGCCAGGCGTCGTATTGCGACAGGAAGAACCGGCCGTTCAGATCGGTCAGGAAATGCGACGAGATCAGCTTGTCCATCACTGGCCCCTTCACTTCCGAGAGGTGCAACCCGATCCCGAGGTCCTTGAGCCGCCGGTTGATCGCCTCGAGACTTTCAAGCGCCGAGAAATCCACCTCGTTCACGGCCGAGAACATCAAGATCACATGCTTGATTTCGCAGCCTTCGCTGATCCGCGATTGCACCAGATCCTCGAGGAACCGGGCGTTGACGAAATAGAGGCTCTCGTCAACGCGCAGCGTCAGGACGGAGGGATCGGTCTCCACGTCGTGGCGGTTGATGTTTCGGAAATGCTGCGTTCCGGGCACCAGGCCCACTTCGGCCACATGCGGCTTTGACGTCTTGTAGAGATGCAGCAGCACGGAGATAATGACCCCCGTGGCAACCCCGATCTCGACCCCCATGCCCAGCGTCAGGCCGATCGTGGCAATAACGGCCACGAAATCCGCCTTTGCATAGCCCCATGTCTTCGCAACGATGGAGAAATCCACGAGGCTCAGAACCGCGACGATGATCGTGGCGGCCAGCGTTGCCTTGGGCAGGAAGAACACCAGCGGCGTCAGCGCCAGCGCCGCGATCGCAAGGCCCACGGCGGTGAACGCACCGGCGGCGGGCGTCGCAGCGCCGGCATCGAAATTCACGACCGACCGGGCAAAGCCGCCGGTCACAGGATAGCCGCCCGTAAAGGCCGCACCGAGGTTGGCGGCCCCAAGGCCGATCAGCTCCTGATCGGGATCGATCCGCTGGCGCTTCTTGGCGGCCAGCGTCTGCGCGACCGAGATCGATTCCACGAACCCGATGATCGAGATCAGGATCGCCGGCACCATGAGCTGAGAAATCAGTTCGGGCGAAAACCCGGGCATCGTTAGGGGCGGCAGGCTTTGGGGCACCTCGCCCACGATTGCCACGCCCTTGTCGGCCAGACCAAAGATCCAGACGGCGAGCGTGGTACTGACAACGGCCGCGACCGGACCGGCCTTGGTGGCGATGTCAGCCATCCGAGGCGACAGACCCGCCCGTCGCAACAGGGGCTTCAGCCCCTTGCGGACCCAGAACAGGAAACTGGTCGCCAGAACGCCGATCACGAGCGTGATCCAGTTCGTCTGATCCAGATGGGCAAAGAGAGAGCTGAGGATTTCTGGCAGCGTATGGCCATGCGATTCAACGCCAAGGATATGGCGGAACTGGCTCGCCGCGATCAGGATGCCCGATGCGGTGATGAACCCTGCGATGACAGGATGGCTCAGGAAATTAGCAAGAAACCCGAGACGCAGAACACCCAGCGCCACGAGAAAGGCGCCCGACATGAACGCCAGCGTGAGGGCGGCAATGGCATAGCCTGCCGTTCCCTGCTCGGCCACCTGCCCGATGGCAGAGGCCGTCAACAGCGACACAACGGCGACGGGGCCGACCGCCAGCGCCCGGCTGGTGCCGAAGATCGCATAAAGGATGATCGGCGCGATGGAGGCATATATCCCTGCCTCGGGCGGCAACCCCGCCAGAAGCGCATAGGCCAGCGATTGCGGGATCAGCATGATCGTCACGATCACCGCCGCGATCATGTCGTTGGAGAAGTCGTCGCGGTCGTAGTGCCGGCCCCATTCCAGGACCGGGAGATAGCGTCGCAATTGGTCGATCATTGTCTTGCCTTAGAATGCGGGGCGCGCGCGCCGCGTGGCTGCGCGGGCCCCATGGCGGGGGGCGCCCACACGGGGCAGCCCCTCAATCTGGTCTTCTTGGCGCCGCACCCCGAAGGCGCGCGCGCTTGCGCGGCCCTCAGGCCCGCGCGGCGATCCGGTCAGCCAGACCGGACATGTCGTACCCGGCCTTCGAGGTGGCCGACAGGATATCGTCAAGCGGCATCGCGCCAGACTGTGCCAGAGACCACAGCGTCGCGGAGCGCGTCCCGCTGCGGCAATAGGCGAGGATCGGCCCCGGCAGTTCCGACAGCGCCGCGGCGTAAGCTGCGACCGCCTCGTCGGAAAAGATACCCCCCGAGACCGGAATGTGCCGCGCCTCGAGCCCCGCCTCTTTGGCGGCGGCGGCAAGCTCGGCGAAATCCGGCTGGTCGGGGGTTTCCCCGTCGGGCCGGTTGCAGATGATCGCACCGAAGCCCTGGGCCTTCAGCGCCGCCATGTCGGCGGCGCTGATTTGTGGGCTGACCGACAGATCGTCGGTTATGCGTTTGATGTCCATGACGCTCACTCCGATTACAGGGCGTTGACCGGAACCTTGAGCATGGGATTCCCATCCTTGTCGGTCGGCACCTCGCCCGCGCGCATGTTCACCTGGAGCGACGGGATGATCAGCTTGGGCATGGCCAGCTGGGCATCGCGTTCGGTACGGAACTTGACGAAATCTTCCTTCGTCTTGCCGCCACCCACGTGGATGTTGTGGGCCTTCTCATCGCCGACGGTGGTTTCCCACTGGATGTCACGACCGTTGGGGCCGTAGTCGTGGCACATGAACAGGCGCATGTCCTCGGGCAGGGTCAGCACCTTCTGGATGCTGTCATAAAGCGTGCCCGCATCCCCACCGGGGAAGTCCGCGCGCGCCGATCCGCCGTCGGGCATGAACAGCGTGTCGCCGACGAACGACGCGTCACCGATCACATGCACCATGCAGGCCGGCGTGTGGCCAGGGGTGTACATGGCAAAAGCGTCCATGTTGCCGATCTTGTAGGTATCGCCATCCTCGAACAGCTTGTCGAACTGGCTGCCATCGCGCTGGAATTCGGTGCCTTCGTTGAAGACCTTGCCGAAGGTTTCCTGCACGACCATGATCTTCGATCCGACACCGATCTTCCCGCCCAGCTTCTGCTGGATATAGGGCGCGGCCGAAAGGTGGTCGGCGTGGACATGGGTCTCGATGATCCATTCGAGCTTGAGCCCGCGGGACTGGATGTTCTCGATCAGCTGGTCGGCGTGATCATAGGTGATCCGGCCGGCGGCATAATCGATATCCATCACCGAATCGATGATCGCACAGGCGTCAGAGGTCGGATCCTTGACGATATAGCTGATGGTGTTGGTGGCCTCGTCGAAGAAGGCATCCACCTCGGGCGTCACGTCCATATTGACGGGATAGCTGGTCATTTGCGTGTCCTTCATTGTCTTGTCCTTTCCGTTTGTGGTGTCAGGCCCGCACGAAACTGCGCGTGCGTCCTGCAAACCCTTGCAGGAAGTTGGCGATTGCGATGCCGGCCAGAAGTGCGCCGACGAAATAGAAAACTTCGATCCGGCCGGTCCCCAGGGCGGGAAGTGCGCCGCCCGGGCAGAAGCCAGAGATCCCCCAGCCGATGCCGAAGACGGCCGATCCCCCGACAAGGCGCACGTCGATGTCGCGTCGGGTGGGCAGCTTGAACCCGTCTTCGAAGATCGGGGCCTTGCGACCCAGAACGAGCCGGAAGCCCACGAAGGCCGTCACGAAGGCCGAGGCCATCACAAGGATGAGCGACGGATCGAAGGTTCCGGCGACGTCAAAGAAGTTCAGGACCTTGGCCGGATTGGCCATTCCTGAAATCGAAATCCCGACACCGAAGATGACTCCGATCAGATAAGTGCTGAGCAAACGCATTGTCATGCCCCCAGTATATGACGAACGACGTAAACAGTCGCGAAAGTTGTTGCCATGAACGTGAATGTCGCGACGATCGACCGCGGCGACAGCCGCGCCATGCCACAGACACCGTGTCCGGAGGTGCAGCCCGACCCGTAGGTCACGCCAATCCCGACGATGATGCCACCCACGATCAGGGCGGCGGTCGAGACGGGAACCTGGACCGCGGGCATCTGCCCGGTTACCGCCATCACGATCAGCGGTCCGGTTGCCATCCCCAGCAAGAGCGCGATCCGCCATGCCGCATCGGACAAGTTGTTGGGCCGGATCACACCGGCCAGAACACCTGTCGCGCCCATGACGCGCCCCAGTGTCAGCATCAGTAGGACCGATGCCGTCCCGATAAGCGCGCCACCGGCCAGCGATTGCACGGGTGTGAATGCCGTCTCGATCATGTGTGTCCTCCGTTTGTCTGTTCGCGGCCAAACGGCATGTCCGATGCCGATGTCCTGTTGTTATTACGTGTCATTTCCGTTCCCCTGGAATCAGTTCTGATCCTAGGTACCCAAACGCGGTGCCCGCGTCGGTGACCTTGTTACATTCAGAGCACTGAATTCGAAATTCGCCCGAAACAGAGTCAGACGGCATCCACCAGGCGCTCGAGCGCGGGCTGATCAGACAGCACGATATGCCCGCGCGATTGCTGCACCAGCCCGCGTTTCTGGAAGTCCGCCAACTGGCGCGAGATGACCTCACGCGCGGTGCCCAGTTCGGTTGCGAGTTGCTGGTGCGTCACCTTGAGGTCGTTGGATTCGCCCGCCAGATCGATCAGCCGTTCCGCGAGGCGCACATCGATCTTGCCGAAGGCCACATCGTCAATGACCCGGAACAGATCGGTGATCCGCCGCGCATAGGCCGCGAAGACGAAATCGCGAAACTGGCTCGACACTGTCAGCAATTCGTCAAAGACGGCGCGCGGGATCGACACGGCCTTGATGTCGGTTTCGGCCACGCCTTCGGCGGCATAGGCCTCGTGAGCCAGAAGACAGGCAGTCGTGAGAACGCAGCTCTGCCCAGCCTCAACCCGGTAGAGCACGATTTCTCGCCCCTTTTCAGAGGTTTGCGAGACGCGTACCGTCCCGTCCAGCAACAGCAAAAGGTTGTCGGGGATGTTCCCGGGGCCAAAGATGTGGGTCCCGGCCGATACGTTGATCACGCGGCTGCGGTCGACAAGTTTGGTCCGCACCGGGTCCGGCAACCGTGCCAATCCGCTGAATTGTTCTATCCAATCGCCGCTCGCCATGCTCGTGCTCGTCCTCTTGTTTCCGCAAAGCGGGTATCTCTGCGGCCCTCTGACTTGCCCCAATCACACCGGGGCCGCACCACTTACACTCACAGACATTCAGATATTCGATCAGACACGGCAGACAAGGCCCCCGCCCGCTCACCTTGCCGTCAGGCCCTCCGGGTCAGCCCCCTCCGGCCAAGTGCGCTCAGACCCACCGCGATCAGGATGATCGCGCCCACCAGAACCTCGCGCACATAGCTGTCGACCCGCATCTGCGTGAGCCCGTTGTCCAGCACGCCAAGGACAAGCACCCCCGCCAGCGTGGCCAGAACCCGCGGCTGCCCGTCGCGGGTCAGCGTCATGCCCAGAAACACCGCCGCGATCGCCGTCAGCATCAACCCGTCGCCCTGCGTCGGATTGGCCGAAGCCACGCGGCTGGCATACATCAGCCCAGCAAGCGCCGCCCCCACGCCAGTGAAGGCAAAGGCCGACAGGCGCAACCACATCACCGGCAAACCGGCAAGCCGCGCGGCCTCGCTGTTGCCGCCGATGGCATACAGCCTGCGGCCATAGCTGGTCTGTTCCAGCACGATCCAGATCAGGACGATGACGACGACGGCAACCAGCGTCAGGTTGGGCAGGATCAACGCCCTCTCGTCCACCATGCCGATCTGCGGCCCGCCGCGCGCGAAATCGCCGAACGCCGCCGGGATGTCCCGGCCGAAGATTGTGCGCCCGTCGCTCACGACAAAGGCGATCCCGCTGAACACGGTGAGCGTCGCCAGCGTCGCCACGAAGGGCAATATGCCTACCAGACTGACCATCACCCCGTTGAACAGCCCGCCCAGAAGGCCCACGCCGAGGGCCGCGAGGATGGCAACGGGGATCGACACCTCCTGCACGAAAAGCACCGCCGCCACCACGCCGGCCAGCGAGGCCATCGACCCCACCGAAAGGTCGAAATCGCCCATCACCATCACGACGGTCATGGTGGCCGCGACCACGGCCAGCATGCTCACCTGTTGCGAGATGTTGAGCCAGTTGCGTGCTGTCAGGAAGGTCTCGGGCAGATTGATCGCGAAGAACAGCACCACCGCCAGCATCCCCGCCAGCCCGCCGAACCGCCGGATGATCCCGGTCATGCCGCATTCTCCCTTCCGTCCTGATGATAGAAGCGCTGCAAGAGCCCCGCCTCCGACAGCCCCTCGGCCGTGACGATCTCGGCCAGCCGCCCATCGCGCATCACCGCCACCCGGTCCGACAGGCCCAGAAGCTCTGGCAGGTCAGAGGAGGCCATCACGACGCCCAGCCCCTCGTCGCTGAGTTGCCGGATCAGGCGATAAATCTCGAACCGGGCGCCGATATCGACGCCGCGCGTCGGCTCGTCAAGCAGAAGAACCCGTGGGCCGCCCGCAAGCGCGCGGGCAAACAGAACCTTCTGCTGGTTGCCGCCCGACAGCTCTTCGCAGGCCTGCGTCAGTGACGCTGCCTTCAGCCGGACCCGCCTGCCCTGCTCTTCGGCAAGGCCCGCCTGCCTGCGCGGGTCGAGAAACAGCCCGGCGCGGGCCAGCGGCCCCAGATGCGGCAGCGCCACGTTTTCGGTGATCGCGCGGCCCAGCATCAACCCTTCGGAACGCCGCTCTCGCGGAACATAGGCAAGCCCCCGTGCCCAGGCCTGTGCCGGCCCACCGATCAGTGCTCGGCCGTCAAGACGCACCTCGCCCGCGCGCGCGCGCAATTCGCCGAGGATGGCGCGCAGCAACGCGCCCCGACCCGACCCCGAGACACCGGCAACACCGAGGATTTCGCCCGCGCGCAGGTCGAAATCGGCCGAGCGCAGCGCGCCTGCCGACAGGCCGTGCACCTCGAGGATGGTCTCGCCCAGAATGTCGCTGCGCCGTTCGGGAAAGAGGCCGCTCAGCGACCGGCCGGTCATTTCCTCGATGATGCGATCCTGCCCCGTCTCGGCCATCGGCCGGGTCGAGACGTGTTTGCCATCCCGCAGTACCGTGACCCGATGGGCCAGACGCAGCACCTCTGGCATCCGGTGCGAGACATATAGGACGCCCGCCCCCTGCCGCACCAGCTCGCCGATCACTTCGAACAGCCGCTCGGATTCGGCAGTCGTCAGCGCCGCGGTCGGCTCGTCCATGACGTACAGCCAGGGCGCCGCCCCGGCCTCGCCCACAAGCGTGCCCGCAATGCGGACCAGCATCTGGTCGCCTGCGCCAAGGTCGGTCATGGGCCGGCGCGGATCGAGCCTGTCGAGGCCGAGCCGCGCAAGTGCCGCGGCCGCATCGGCATTCAGTTTGCGCCAGTGTACAAGCCCCGCCCTGCGCGGATAGGGCCTGTCGAGGTGCATGTTCTCGGCCACCGACAGGCCGCGCACGGCGTGCAGTTCCTGATGGATGAACCGCAGACCCGCCGCCCGCATCGCGACCGGATTGGCCAGCGGCAGCGAATTGCCGTCCAACCGCATGGCACCGGTGTCGGGCCGGTCGAGGCCCGCCAGAATGCGGATCAAAGTGGATTTGCCCGCACCGTTTTCGCCCATCAAGGCATGGACCTCGCCCGAGCGCAGGGTCAGGCTGACGCCGTCAAGCGCCTGCACGGCCCCGAAGCGGCGGCCGAGTGTATCGAGATCAAGCTGAGGCATGGCGGGTCGTCGGATGCGCCCGGGGCCCGGGCGCATCCATCGGGATCATTCGTCGGCGTTGGCGGCAGTGATCAGGCGGGTCGGCACATAGACCACGCGCTGCACGATATCGGCCCCCGACAGGATGCGGGCCACGCTGTCGGCGGTGGTGGCGCCGATCTGTTCGAAATCCTGCGCGACCGAGGCTTCGAAATTGCCGCCCGAGGCGATCGCCTCGCGGGCCTGCGGGTTGGCGTCGATGCCGGTGATGACGATGCCTTCGCCCTCGCGGCCCGCGGCCTGGATGGCCTGAAGCGCACCGATGGCCGGCTGATCCCATGCGGCCCAGACGGCCGAGATGCTGCCCGGCTCGGGGTTGGCGGCCAGAAGCGCCTCCATCTGGGCGCGGCTGTCGGCGATGCCACCGTCGCTGACGTCCGGGGTGATCCGGTCGATCACCTCGATGTCAGGGTAGTTGCCGAAGACCGCGTCCGCGATCACGCCGCGCACCTGCACCGGCGGGAAGGGATCGAAGGTGAACATCACGACGTTGCCCTCGCCGCCGATCCGGTTGGCGACATAGACAGAGGTCTCGACGGCCATCGCGTAGCCGTTGGAGGTGACGTTGACGGCAACCAGAGGATCGCTGCCCGCATCCATGCCCACGACAGGGATGCCCGCATCGGCGGCCACGCTCAGGCCCGCGCCGATCTGGGCCGGATCGACGTTGATGACGATGGCGTCCACGCCCTGTGTCACGACGTCCTCGATCCGGCTGATGACGGCGGCCACGTCGCCCGCGGTGTCGATGACGTTGACATCCCAGCCCAGTTCCTCGGCGCGGGCGGAAAAGCCGTCCACATAGAATTGCGTGCCCGGCTGCGCGAGGTATGGGGTGATCACCGCCACCTCCTGAGCCGACAACGGGGCCGCCATTCCGGCGGCTGCGGCAAACCCGATAAGTGTCTTGCGAAGCGTCATCTTCTGTCCTCTCCCTATGGTCTGGCCCCTGGGCCGGCGGTAAGATTGTCATAAGGCCACAGGATGGTCCATATCCGGCAACGGCGAAGAGGCAGGTAATGCATAGCGGGGAAACAGGGCCGGTCTTCATCGGCATCGACGTGGGAACAAGCTCGGTCAAGGCGGTGATGGGCGCCCCCGGCGGCGCCCGGCTCGACGCCTATTCCGGCCACCATGACACGGACCGTCCGTCCCCCGGCGCGGCCCTGCAGAACCCGGCCGCATGGATGCACCATGTGGAAGCCGCGCTCCACCGCTTTGCCGCGCATCCGCGCGCGGGCGACGTTGTGGCGATCGGGATCACGTCGCAGGTCAACACACATCTGCCGACCGACGCTTTAGGCATGCCGCTTCACCCCGCGCTGACATGGCAGGACACCCGTGCCGCCGCGCAGGCGGCCCGGCTGGATGCGGCGATTGACCCCGATGCCAAGACGCGCGCCCTCGGCGCGCCGATCCCCATAGATGCCAGCCACGCCCTTGCGCGCATGGCGTGGTTTGCGGAGACAGCGCCCGGGATGTGGTCAGAGGCCGTGCATCTGATGCTTCCCAAGGATCACATCATCGCCCGCCTGACCGGCGAGGTCGTGACCGACCCGCTCTCCTCCGTCGGGCTTGTAGGCACCGATCTGCGCTATGCCGGTGCGGTCCTCGCCCTGATCGATGAGGCCGCGGACCGGCTCCCGCCCTTGCGCGACCCGCTCGATATCGTGGGACGGGTCCGGGACGGCCTGCCCTTCGCGGGCGTGCCCGTGGCCAATGGCACGATGGATGCCTGGGCGAGCATGTTCGGGCTTGGCGTCGCGGCGGATGGCGAGGCGATGTATCTGTCGGGCACGAGCGAGGTTCTGGGCCTGATTTCCTCAGACCGGCCCGGCGCGCCGGGCATCATCACATTCCCCGACTGGCGCGGCATCACGCTGCACGCCGGGCCGACGCAATCGGGCGGCGCCTCGCTCGGCTGGGTCGCGCGGCTGCTGGGCCGGGACATCGGGGACCTGTCGTCCCTTGCCGGGGCCGCGCACATCACGGCGACGAGCCCCCTGTTCCTGCCCCATCTGGAGGGCGAGCGGGCGCCCCTGTGGGACGCGTCGTCGCGGGGGGCCTTTGCCGGGCTGACATTATCGACCGGACCGGCAGAGATGGTGGCCGCGGTCATGGAGGGCGTGGCCTTCGCCGCGCGGCTGGCCATCGAGGCGATCGAGCAAAGCGGCGCCCGCCGGATCACCGCGCTGCGCCATGGCGGCGGCGGCGCGCGGTCGGATATCTGGTGCGGCATACGGGCTGATGCGCTGGGCCGCAGGCTCGACCGGGTCGCCGCACCCGAGGCCGGCGCCATGGGCGCGCTGGTGATGGCGGGGGTCGCCTCGGGCGAGATGCCCGATCTGGCACAGGCCGCCCGTTCGCTCGTCGTCACGGACCGCAGCTTCGAGCCCGATCCGTCAGCATCGGCGCTCGCGGAAGATCGCTTCGCCGCGTTCCGCGCGCTCTATGAAGGGGTCAAGCCGGTAACAGAGCGGCTGCGGCACGGTCGCCGGGGCGACTGAACGAAAAGGGCCGGGACGCGCGAACGCATCCCGGCCCGATCCTGTCTCGCGGTCACATCTTATGCGAACGACCAACGCTCCATCCAGCGTTCGCCATCCATATCCCAATGCGAGGAATAGACGCCGCCGGTCTCGATCCCGGGGCGCAGGGCAAACACGTAGCTGGCGAACATCGGGATGATCGCGCCGCCGTCCTGGTTCACGATGGCCTGCATCTCGTAATACATCTCCCGACGTTTTGCATCGTCGAGCTCGGCCCGCGCTGTCACGAGAAGCTCGTTGAACCGCGCGTTCTGCCACTTGGTATCGTTCCATGCCGCATCGGCAGCATAGGCCGTGGTGAACATCGCGTCTTCCGTCGGGCGACCACCCCAATAGACGGCCGAGAAGGGATCCTTCAGCCAGACATCGGACCAGTAGCCATCGCTGGGAACGCGGTTGACGTCGATCTCGATCCCGGCGCTTGCCGCCGAGGCCTGGAAGAGCGTCGCGGCATCCACCGCACCCGGGAAGGCTGCGTCAGCGGCCGAAAGCCGGACGCTCAGGCCATCCAGACCCGCCTCGGTCAAATGGAACCGGGCGCGATCGGGATCGTATTCCGTCTGTGCCAGCTCGGTGTTGAAGAAGCGCTGGCCCTGACCGATCGGGTGGTCGTTGCCGACGGAGCCGAAGCCGAAGAGGATCTTGTCGACAAGCTCCTGCCGGTTGATCCCGTACTTCAGAGCGAGCCGGACATTCACGTCATCGAACGGAGCCGTGTTGGCGTGCATGGCAAATGTGTAGTGCTGGTTGCCTGCAACCGATTCGATGGTCACGTTCGGGTCGCGACCCAGAAGCCCCGCGGTCTTGAGATCGAGCTTGTCGATACAATGGACATCGCCGGTGATGAGCGCGGTCGTCCGGGCGTTGAGGTCGATGATCGAGAGCATCTCGACTTCGTCAAAGAAGCCCCGGTTCTGATCCCAGTCGTTGGTATTGCGCGCAAACGTGGCCAGCACACCCGGCTGGAAGCTCACCAGACGATAAGGTCCGCATCCATTGCCCGAGCGCCAGTCGATCCCGCGATCGTCACCCGGAGGCATGATCGTCAGATGATAGTCTGTCAGAGCGGCGGGGAAGTCGGCGTTTCCGGCGTCGAGTGTGAAGACAACCGCATTGCCATCGATCGAGATGTCCTGCACCGCCTCGAGAAGCGGCTTCGCGGCGGATGTGGAATCGTCGCCACGATGATAATTGATCGATGTCGCAACATGTTCCGGCGTCAGCGTCATCCCATCGTGGAATGTCACACCCTGACGGATGTTGAACCGCCAGACAGAGGCATCGGCCGACGCCTCCCAGCTTTCAGCGATTTGCGGCTCGATGCTGCCGTCACGGGCAAAGCCGGTCAAATAGCCATGTATGCCGTAGGACAGGCCCAGCATGAACCCGTTGGTCCAGGTCGCCGGATCGAGCGTATCGGTCGTGTTGCCGTGGCCTTTCGCAACACGGAAAGTGCCGCCGCGCTGCTGGGCCCGCGCGGGCCCTGCTCCCAGACCGGTCATCGCGAGGCCGGCAATCGCCGCCCCCGAGCCAAGAACGGCCCGGCGCGTGGTCATGCTTTTCCCATAGGTGTCATTCGACATCTTCTATACCTTCCTGTTTTTTCCATTTTTTTTGTCACGAATATGCCAGAGACAGCGTTTCCCGCTTTCCGGCCCCCAATTGACAGGCGCCATCATACCCACCCCCGATCAGGAAACAACCGCGCGATGACCTGTCGTCGCGTTTCAGGAGAATCGCGTTCGGGTGCGGTTGGCAAAGGCCACCAGCGACAGCATGACCGGAACCTCGACCAGAACGCCCACGACGGTCGCAAGCGCCGCCCCGGAATTCAGCCCGAACAGGCTGATCGCCACCGCGACGGCGAGTTCGAAGAAGTTCGACGTGCCGATCAGCGCGCAGGGCGCCGCGATTCGGTGCGGCACCCGCATGACGAATGCCGCCGCATAGGCCAGCGCGAAGATCCCGTAGGACTGGATCACGATCGGAACGGCGATCAGCGCGATCACCATCGGCCCGTCGAGAATCACCTGCCCCTGAAGCCCGAACAGGATCATGACCGTCGCGATCAGCCCCACCATCGACCACGGCTTGATCCGGTCGCGGAAGGCCGCGATCCGCGACGCCGTCCCCAGCCGGGCGCGGGTCAGCAAGCCCGCCGCCAGAGGCAAGGCCACGAACAGCACGACTGACAGGACCAGCGTGCCCCACGGGACGACGATATCCGTCACCCCCAGAAGGAAGGCCACGATCGGCGCGAAGGCAAAAACCATGATCACGTCGTTCACCGAGACCTGCAGCAGGGTATAGCCCTCGTCCCCGCGGGTCAGTTGCGACCAGACGAAGACCATCGCCGTGCAAGGCGCGGCCCCCAGCAGGATCAGGCCGGCGATGTATTGCTGCGCATCTTCGGGGTCGATCAGATCGGCAAAGACCACCTCGAAGAACACAACGCCGAGTGCTGCCATCGTGAACGGCTTGATCAGCCAGTTGACCACCAGAGTGATGGCCAGACCGCGTGGCTGTTTGACCACGTCCCGCAGGCTCGACGGATCGACGCCCACCATCATCGGATAGACCATCGCCCAGATCAGGACCGCCACGACGAGGTTCACGCGGGCCACCTCGGCCGCTGCGATCGCCTCGATCAGCGCGGGCGCCACCGCCCCCAGAAGGATGCCCGCCGCCATGGCCAGCGCGATCCAGAGGCTCAGATACCGCTCGAACCCGCTCATGCCGGGGCCACCCCGCCCTGCCCGGCCGTCAGCCGGCCGGCCGCCAGCGCCGACAGAGCGACCATCACCGTGGCCGTGCCCAGCATCAGGGGCAGCCCGCCCAATTGATAGGTCAGGCCCGACAGGATCGTGCCCGCCAGCCGGCCCCCCGCATTGGCCATGTAGTAGAACCCCACATCCATCGTCACACGTTCGGCCCGGGTAAAGGCAAGGATAAGATAGGAATGCAGCGCGGAATTCACGGCAAAGATCGCGCCGAAGGCCAGAAGCCCGACAACTAGGCTGGCCGTCAGCCATGGCGCCGGCCCCGGCGCAACAAGCGCGGCGATTGTCAGGGCCAGCGGCACCGCCGCGAGCGCCAGGGCCCAGCCGCGTGCCGCGCGGATCAACGCGCTCTCCGGTCGGGTGGCCGCGCGCAATATCCGGGGCGCCAGCGCCTGAACGCCACCATAAAGGATGATCCAAAGCGCCATGAACGTTCCGATCATGAAGAAGGCCGCCCGGTTGCCCGCCTCCGTGCCGTCCGACAGGACGGCATAGAAATAGACAGGGATCCCGACCACGAACCAGACATCCCGCGCACCGAACAGGAAGACACGGGCCGCGCTCAGCCAGTTGACGTTGGCCGATTTCGAGAACACGTCCGAAACCCTGGCCCCCTTTCGGCCTCTGGGCAAGCCCGGTGGCATCGCGATGACGACGGCGATCAGGATCACGCCCAGAACCGCGGCCATGACAAGCACAGCCCCGACAAAACCCGAAATGGCCAGAAGTGCGGCCCCCAGCAGAAAACCAAGGCCCTTGACCGCGTTCTTTGATCCGGTCAGCAACGCGACCCAGCGAAACAGCCCACCACCTTCCTCCGGCGCCAGAAGCTTGACCGCCGATTTCGACGACATCTTGGCCAGATCCTTGGCCACGCCGCTCGCCCCCTGAACGACCATGACATAGGCGACCGACAGGCCGATCGCCCAGTCCGGATCAAGCTGCGCCAGCGCGAGAAGCGCCACAACCTGAAGGCCGAGCCCGGCATAAAGCGTCGAGGTCAGCCCGAACCGCGCCGCGAGCCAGCCCGCCGACAGGTTCGTGATCATGCCCGCGATTTCATAGAGCACGAAGAGATAGGCAAGCTGCACTGGCGAAAAGCCCAGCGTATGGAAATGCAGCAGGACCAGCATCCGCAGCGCCCCGTCCGTCAGCATGAAGGCCCAGTAGGCCGCGGTGACGGCGATATAGGCGCTCAGGCCCTCGGCCTTGTCACTCACGGCGCCGCTCCGACCATGAACGCCACATCGACGAGCCGGTGCGCATAGCCCATCTCGTTGTCATACCATGCATAGACCTTCACCTGCGTTCCATTGACCACCATGGTGGAGGGCGCGTCGATGATGCTCGAGCGGGTGTCGTTGGTGTAGTCGGCCGAGACAAGCGGCCGGGTCTCGTATCCGAGGATACCCTTCAGCGCGCCTTCGGAGGCGGCCCTGAACAGGCCGTTGACCTCTTCGACCGTCGTATCCCGCGACATCTCGAAGACGCAGTCCGTCAGGGAGGCATTCAAGAGCGGCACCCGGACTGCATGACCGTTCAGCCGGCCCTTGAGTTCGGGGTAGATCAGCGTGATCGCTGTCGCCGAGCCCGTTGTCGTCGGGATCAGAGAATTCAGCGCAGATCGCGCGCGGCGCAGATCCTTGGCCGGGCGATCGACGATGGTCTGGGTATTGGTGACATCATGGATTGTCGTGATTGACCCGTGCTTTATCCCGATCTTTTCATGCAGAACCTTAACCACGGGCGCGAGGCAATTCGTCGTGCAGCTTGCGGCGGTGATGATGCGGTGTTTCTCGGGAGCATAGGTGCCCTCGTTCACGCCGTAGACGATATTCGCGGTCGGCCCGTCCTTGACCGGCGCCGAGACGACAACCCGCTTCACCCCGGCCTCGAAATAGGGGGCAAGGGCCGCCTCGGACTTGAAGACGCCGGTGCAGTCGATGACTACGTCCACGCCATCGAGCGGGAGCGCCGACAGATCACGCGTCCCGATGAAGGGCAGCCGTGTGCCCCCGATTGTGATGCTGTTCTCGTCATGCGCAAACCCGGCGGGCCAGCGGCCATGGACGGTGTCGAACTCCAGCAGATGCGCATGCATCTCGGGATCGCCGACCGCGTCATTGATCCAGGCGATCTGTGCGCCCCGTTCCAGCAAGGGACGCAGGGCCAGCTTCCCGATCCGGCCAAGGCCGTTGATCGCATAGACCGTCATGCCGATACCCCCCGGCCAACCTGCGCGATATCATCGACCGCGCGCTGAAGGCTGATCCGGTCGAGCGTCTCGATCGGCAGGGCTGTGAAGGTCTTGATCCGGTTGAGGAGCGCGCCGTAGGCATGATGGAACGCAAGGCTTTTCTCGGCAGCCGTGCCCTCGACCGCAACCGGATCGGGCATGCCCCAATGGGCGCTGACGGGCTGCCCCTGCCATGCCGGGCAATCCTCGTTCGCGGCACGATTGCAGACCGTGAAGACGAAATCGAATGTCGGGGCTCCGGCGCCCTGAAACTCGGCGATGTTCTTGGCACGCAGCATGGACACGTCATGTCCCTTCTGCGCCAGCACCTCGAGCGCCACGGGGTTCAGCTCCGATCTCGCGCGGGTGCCTGCGGAATAGGCCTCGAACCTGTCACCGCCCTCCCTGCGGAGGATCGATTCCGCAAGGATCGAGCGGGCGGAATTGCCGGTGCAGATGAACAGCACCTTGAATTTGGTCTGGGGCACGTGGCGCACTCCTTCATCTTTTGAAAACGGGGAGCAGAGGTCGGGTCGGCCCCGGCAGCAGTCGAGCATCAGGTAATCGAGCGTGCGCCCCACCTGTGTCATGTCGATTGCATAGAGACGCGACGTCCCGTCCCGCGTCTGACGGACAAGCCCCGCCTGCATCAGGGACGCAAGATAGGCCGACAAGGTCGAGGCCTTGCAGCCAAGCGCCGAGGCAAGTTCGCCTGCGGGAACGTGGTCGGGATACCGGCGCATCAACAACCGGAACAGCGCCAGCCGCTGCGGATGGCCCAGAATCGCGAGACGGGATGAGATCTCTGTTTCCATATTTCACGAATATTCGAAATAAGAGGCCATTCGAAGCCCTAAACCGACGTGTCATGAAAAATTCATGAAGGCTCGGGGGCTGTCAGAGCTGCGATCCCCAGCGCGGGTGCTCATCATCCACGACAAAGCGATGGGCATGCCGCCGGTTGCCTTTCAGATGCGGGTGATCAAGGGGCAGGTTGTCATGGGTATGCACAAAGGTCTCGGGGTCTTCGCGGGGCCAGAGGCGCAGCGCGGCCAGGGCCCCCGACGCCGACAGGATCGCGAGGCAGATCAGGGCCACGACGGGGCCAAAGCGCGTCATCAGCCAGCCCGAAAGCGGATAGGTCACAAGCCAGCACGCATGGCTGAGTGCGAACTGGGCAGCAAACAACGCCGGCCGGTCCTCGGCATGGGACGAGCGCCGCAACAGCCGCCCCGACGGCGTAAGAACCGCGGAATATCCCACCCCCATGACAAGCCAAGCGATCAACAGGGCCGGCCATCCCAGCCCGCTTGCCGCGATCGAGCCGGCAAGGCCCGCCTGTGTCAGCACGATCACCATCGCGCCCCCGATCATCACGGGCCGGTCCGCCACATGATCAAGCAGCCGCGGCAGGGCGAGCGCCGCGATCATCGATCCCGCACCAAAGGCGAACATCGTCCAGGCCAGCGCCGTCGGATCAAGCCCCAGCACCCCACGCACCAGCACAACGGAATTCACCAGAACCATCGCCCCGCCCGCCGAGACCGCGATGTTGAGCGCCAGCAATCCCCGCAGGCGCGGCGTTGCCAGATAAATCCGGGTGCCGCGCGTCGTGCGGTCATAGATGCCCCGCGGCGCGGCCGGTTTCGCCCCCGGCAGCACGACCGACACCACAAGCGCCGCCGAGGCCGCGAACCCCAGAACCGTTCCGAGGAACAAGGAATTGTAGCTCATCACCGCGAGCAGAAGTCCGGCCAGCGTCGGGCTTGCGATATTCTCCAGATCATAGGCCAGACGCGACAGGGACAGCGCCCGCGTATAGCGCGCCTCGTCGGGCAGAACGTCGGGGATCGTGGCCTGAAAGGTCGGCGTGAAGGCCGCCGAGGCCGATTGCAGAGCGAAGATCAGCACATAGACCTGCCAGATTTCGGTGACGAAAGGCAGGCACAGGGCCGCAGCCGCGCGGACGAGATCGAGCACCACGAGAAGCCGCCGCCGGTTCACCCGCGCGGCAAAGGCCCCGGCGACGGGCGCGATGCCCACATAGGCCACCATCTTGATGGTGAAGACCGTGCCCAGAACCATCCCCGCGTCGCCGCCGGCCAGATCATAGGCCAGAAGCCCAAGCGCGACGGTGGCCAGCCCGGTTCCCACAAGCGCCACGATCTGGGCGAGGAAGAGGTGCCGATAGGTCCGGTCAGCGAAGAGACTTAGCATGACAGATATCCACCCGCATCGGATGAGACACGGTCGGCGGTCACGCGGTCATCCGCCGACCACAGGGGTCGCCGGCCAAGCGAGGTGGGTGTGGTCATTCTTTTCAGCGCCCAAATCTTTACCACTGCACAAATATGCGACAATTTGCGTCCCGTATTTCGGCTGTCGTTTCGAATTCCTGACCGGTTTTGATTGTTATTCCGGCATTCGAACTCTATCTCATCCCGAAATCGGAACAAGAGATCGGGCCAGTGACAGACTCAAGCAATTTTCTGGTGATTATCGCGCTCCTGCCATTTCTTGGAGCACTCCTCCCCGGGGTCATGATCCGGGCCGGACGCACGGCGTGTGCATGGTTTACCGCGTTTCCGACCGCGCTCGCCCTCCTGCTTCTTCTGGTGCTGGCGCCCGCCGTCATGCGGGGCGAGACAATTCACGCCGAAATCGAATGGCTGCCGCAGCTTGGCCTGACGGCCAGCTTCATGCTCGACGGGCTGAGCCTGCTGTTCGCGGGCATGATCCTCGGCATCGGGCTTCTGATCACGCTCTATGCGCGCTTCTACCTGTCGGGTAACGATCCGATGGGAGTGTTCTTCACCTATCTTCTGTTGTTCCAGGGCGCGATGCTGGGCATCGTTCTGTCGGACAACATCCTGCTTTTGCTGATCTTCTGGGAACTGACCTCGCTGTCGTCCTTCCTGCTGATCGGGTTCTGGAGCCATCTGCCCGAGGGCCGTCAGGGCGCGCGCATGGCGCTTGCGGTCACCGGTGCCGGCGGTCTTGCAATGATCGGGGGGATGCTGATCCTTGGCGATATCGCGGGCAGCTACAAGATATCCGAGATCCTTCAGGCCGGCGACGCGATCCGGGCCTCGGACTGGTATATCCCCGCGCTGATCCTGATCCTGCTGGGCGCCTTCACCAAGTCGGCGCAATTCCCGTTCCATTTCTGGCTGCCGCACGCGATGGCGGCGCCCACGCCGGTGTCGGCCTACCTGCATTCGGCCACCATGGTGAAGGCGGGCGTGTTCCTGATGGCGCGGATGTGGCCCGCACTCGCCGGGACGGATGCGTGGTTCTACATCGTGGCGACCACCGGCCTTGTCACGATGGTGATCGGCGCGCTGATCGCGCTCTTCAAGGATGACCTCAAGGCGCTTCTGGCCTTTTCGACGGTCAGCCACCTCGGCCTTCTGACCATGCTTCTGGGCATCGGCACGCCCTTTGCCGCCGTGGTCGCGGTCTTTCACATCATCAACCACCTGACGTTCAAGGCCGCGCTCTTCATGACCGCCGGTATCATCGACCACGAGACCGGAACCCGCGACATCAACCGGTTGGGCGGGTTGCGCAGGCTGATGCCGGTGACCTTCGTGATCGGCACAATCGCCGCGCTGTCGATGGCGGGGATTCCGCTGTTCAACGGGTTCCTGTCGAAGGAAATGATGCTCGACGCGGCGCATGACACGACATGGGCGGGCAACCCGCTGATCGTCGCCGTTCTGGCGACCGTCGGGGCGCTGTTGTCGGTGGCCTATTCGCTGCGCTTCATCTGGCATGTGTTCTTTGGCCCGGTGCGCGACGATTATCCATCCAAGCCGCATGATCCGCCCTTCGGCATGTGGGCCGGGCCTGCGTTTCTGGCGACTCTTGTCGTCGTGATCGGCATCGTGCCGGCGGCGATCGTCGGCCCGCTGGTCGCGGTGGCAGGCGGTGCGGTGATCGGCGATGCCGAGATGCCCTATTACTCGCTCAAGATCTGGCACGGCGTGAATGCCGCGCTCTTCATGTCGATCATTGCCGTGGTGGGCGGGCTCGTGTTCCTTGCCCTGCACGGCGGGCTGAACCGCATCTGGAACGCCCTGCCCCGCCCCGAGGCAAAGGCGATCTTCGACTGGATCGTGGCACAGGTGGCCGCCCTGTCGCGCCGCGTCACGGAGGCAAGCCACAATGGCTCGATCAGCCGCTACCTGGCGATCCTGATCGTCGCTTCGGTCGCGCTGGGGGCCGTGGCCTTCGGCGGAAGCGGGCTTGCCACCCCGTCGCGCGAGATGCTGCCGGTCTCGCTTCCTGTTCTGGCGGGCTGGCTGATGCTGATCGTGGCGACCGGGTCGATCGTGGTGATGCACCATCACAGGTTCCGGGCACTCGTGCTGATCGGGATCATCGGCCTGATGATTTCTTTCGGCTTCGTGTTCCTGTCGGCCCCAGACCTCGCGCTGACGCAGATCTCGGTCGAGACGGTGACGATCATGCTGTTGCTGCTGGCGCTGCATTTCATGCCGAAATCGACGCCGAGGGAAAGCTCCGGCCTGCTCAAGCTGCGCGACGGCGTGATCGCGATCGCGGCCGGCGGCGGCGTGGGTGCCTTGGCCTATGCCTTCATGCTGCGCGATGTCGACACGATCTCGGGCTATCACCTTGAAAACTCCTACACCGGGGGCGGCGGCACCAATGTGGTGAACGTCATCCTCGTGGATTTCCGCGGCTATGACACCTATGGCGAGATCATCGTGCTCGGCATCGCGGGGTTCGTGATCTATGCCCTGATGGATACGCTTCTGAACGGACCCGCCGCGCGGCGGCTGCGCAATACCGACTATGCACAGAACCGGTCGCGCGACCGCCATCCGCTGATGATGGTTGTCGCGACCCGGGTGATGATGCCGATCGCGGTGATGGTGGGCGTGTACATCTTCCTGCGGGGCCATAACCAGCCCGGCGGCGGGTTTGTCGCGGGCCTCGTCATCTCGATCGCGCTTCTGATGCAATACATGGCGTCGGGCTTTGCCTGGACGCAGAACCGCCAGCGGGTCGAATACCACGCGCTGATCGGCATCGGCGCGCTTGTCGCGGGTCTGACCGGCGCGGCCGCCTGGCTTTACAACTCGCCCTTCCTGACAAGTCTCTACGGCTATGTCGAACTGCCTCCGATCGAGGAATTCGGCATCGGAACCGCGTTCCTGTTTGATCTGGGTGTGTTCATGACGGTTCTGGGGGCGGTGATGCTGATGCTCTACAGCCTGTCGCGGATCGCGCGCTATGCGGGTGAGCCGATCAACGTCGATCCGATGGATTACGACCCCAAGCAGGCAATCGTCGACGAAAAGGGAGAGGTCTGACAATGGAACTAATCGTTGCCAGCGCCGTCGGCGTTTTGACCGCGGGGGGCGTCTATCTTGTCCTGCGCCTGCGGTCTTTCCCCGTGATCCTTGGGCTTGCGCTGCTGTCCTACGCGGTGAACGTATTCCTGTTCGCCTCGGGTCGGCTGGCCATCAACATGCCCCCGGTGCTGCAGAAATACGGCGAGGCGAGCTATACCGACCCGCTTCCTCAGGCGCTGGTTCTGACGGCGATCGTGATCTCCTTCGGGATGACGGCCGTTCTGGTGATGATCGCGCTCGGCGCGTTCTTCGAGGCGGAAACCGACGAGATCAACATGGACGATCCCGCCCCTGCAGGTGACGAGGACCGGGCATGATGAGCCACTGGATAATTCTTCCCGTTCTTCTGCCGGCCCTTCTGGCGCCGATCATCGGCTTCGTGATGCGTCACGACCTGACGATGGCGCGGATCGCGTCGGTCGCCGGAACCATCGTTCTAGTTGCAATCGCAATGGGTCTGACGGTCAGTGCGGCGGGCGGCGAGACGCAGGTCTATGACCTTGGCAACTGGCCCGCCCCCTTCGGCATCGTTCTGGTGCTGGACCGGCTCTCGGCGATCCTCGTTCTGCTGACCATGGTTCTGGGCCTCGCGGTGCTGATCCACGCGATCGCAACGGGATGGGATGCGCGGGGCCGCCATTTCCACGCGCTGTTCCAGTTTCAGCTGATGGGCATCGCGGGCGCGTTCCTGACAGGTGACGTGTTCAACCTGTTCGTCTTCTTCGAGGTGCTTCTGATCGCGTCCTATGGCCTGATGATCCATGGCGGTGGCCGCGAACGGATGCGTGCGGGCCTGCAATACGTGGTCATCAACCTCGCGGGATCGACGCTGTTCCTGTTCGCGCTGGGTGTGCTTTACAGCAGTGTCGGCACGCTCAACATGGCCGATATCGCGCTCCGCCTCCAGGAGGCCGATCCGGCCGAGGCCGGGTTGATCCGCGTCGCCGCGATGCTTCTGATGATCGTCTTCGCGGTCAAGGCCGCGCTGTTCCCGGTGCATTTCTGGCTTCCGGCCACCTATGCCAACGCGCCAGCCCCGGTCGCGGCCCTCTTCGCGATCATGACCAAAGTGGGGGCCTATGCGATCATCCGGGTGCATACCGTGTCGTTCGGCCCGGGGCTCGAGGCGACGCAGGACATCCCGGGGACCTGGCTCTTTCCGGCGGCGATCATCACCATCGCCCTCGGTGCGCTTGGCGTGCTGGGCGCGCGGCAATTGCTGCCCCTGATCGCGTTTTCCGTCGTGGGATCGATGGGCACGCTGATGATCGCCGTCGCGGCCCTGACGCCGCAGGCGACGGCCGCCGCGCTCTATTACCTGCTGCACTCGACCCTTGCCGCGGCGGCCCTGTTCCTTCTGGCCGACCTCGTGCTGTCGCGCCGCGACGGGCAGGCCCTGTCGCCCCGCCCAGCCATGGCCCAGACCGGGCTTCTGGCGGCGCTGTTCTTTGGCGCGGCCATCGCGATGACGGGAATGCCGCCGCTGAGCGGGTTCCTCGGCAAGCTGCTGGTTCTCGACGCGCTGCGGATGCCCGGGCAGATCACCTGGGCCTGGAGCGCGATCCTGATCGGCTCCCTCGTGACGATCGTGGGCTTCGCACGCGCGGGCAGCATGATCTTCTGGAAGACCACGCCGACCGACGCGCCTGATGAGTCCGCGCCGGAGACCGAGGTCGCCGAACCGCGGCGCCTGACGGTGGCGGAACTCGCCCCCACGATGGCGATCCTGGCAATCCTTGGCGGCATGTCGATCTTTGCCGGCCCGGTGATGAGCTTTGCCGAGGACGCCACCGCCCAGATATACGACCGCGACGGCTATATCGCCGCGGTCCTTGGCCAACAGGAAGAGGGTTGATCCATGATCCGCCGCCTGATCCCCCACCCGCTCCTGAGCCTGACACTCGGCATCGTCTGGCTGGCCCTCGTGAACAAGGTGACCGTCGGCAACGTGGTTCTGGCCACGTTCCTCGGCCTCGCCGTGCCGATGATCACCGCGCCCTACTGGCCCGACCGGCCACGCATCCAGAAACCCTTTGCCGTTGTCGAATATTTTCTGGTCGTGCTGTGGGATATCGTGGTCGCCAATATCGAGGTTGCCGCCATCATCCTGTTCCGCCGCAAGGCCGACCTGAAATCCCAGTGGATCGTCATCCCATTGGAATTGACATCGGCCGAGGCCATCACCGTTCTGGCCGGAACGATCACGATGACGCCCGGCACGGTCTCGGCCACCTTGTCGGCAGATGCGGGCAGCATCCTTGTGCATTGCCTCCATACCGAGACGCCCGACGAGGTCAGGGACACGATCAAATCGCGCTATGAGCGCCGGCTGAAGGAGATCTTCGTATGATATCTGCGGCCCTTCTCTTTGCCTTTGCCTGCTATACGCTGGGGCTGATCTTCAACCTGTGGCGCATCACGCGCGGGCCGGATGCCGCTGACCGTATCCTCGCGCTCGACACGATGGTGATCAACGTGATCGCGCTTCTGATCCTCTACGGGATTCTCGAGGGGACGGCCGTCTATTACGAAGCCTCGATGCTGGTCGCGATGGTCGGCTTCGTCTCAACCGTCGCCTATTGCCGCTTCATGCTGCGCGGCGACATCATCGAATAAACGGGGGACAGGACCATGGTTGTCGAGATCATCATCAGCTTTTTCATCGTGCTGAGCGGCATCTTCGGACTTGTCGGATCGTTCGGGCTGATCAAGCTCGACGATACGATGCAGCGGCTGCACGCCCCGACCAAGGCCACGACCCTTGGCGTCGGCGGCGCGCTGATAGCGTCGATGCTGTATTTCCTGCTGGTCAAGGGCAGCTTCTCGTTCCACGAGTTGCTGATCACGCTGTTCCTGTTCCTCACGGCGCCGATCACCGCGAATTTCATCGCCAAGGCCTATCTCGCCCACAATGCGACCCGCAATGACCTGCCCGAGACCGGCCGGGACTATGGCTGGGCGCTTTACGATGATCCGCCTCTCCTGAACGAGACGACCGACCCGCGGGGCGAATAACCCGAAGGCTCGTCCGCCCGGAGGCCCTTTCAGCTACAGACGTCCTGACCTCGTGCTGCGGCGCGGCAGAAGAGGGTGATTTTTCCTCTTGCCGAAACCGGTTTCGGAACCGAGCCTAGTCTCGGGAGGACAAGATGATGTCTGCGACCGAACGCACATCGAAGGCGGCGACACCCCGCAGCCGGCGTGGCCGGGTGACGATTTCGGACGTGTCCGACGCGCTGGGTCTGACGAAATCCACCGTGTCGCGCGCGCTCAACGATTATGCCGATATCTCCGAGGCCACCCGCCTGAAAGTCCGCCGCAAGGCCGATGCCATGGGCTACAGGCCCCTGAGCCAGGCGCAGGCGATCCGGACGGGACTGTCGCGGTCGCTGGGGCTTGTCATCCAGCAATCCGATCATGACGCGCACCGGCCGTTCCTCGCCGAATTCCTCGCAGGCGTGTCTGATGCCGCCAGCGCCGAGGGCTATACCCTGACCGTCGCCTCCTCCGCGAGCGAAGAGACCACGCTCGAGACGTTCCGCGCTATGCTGGCCGATCACAAGGCCGATGGCTTCATCCTGCCTCGGGCCCGTCTGGACGATGCCCGCATCCGGCTCCTTCTCGATGAAGACGTGCCGTTCGTCCTGTTCGGACGCACGCGCGATCCCCATGGTTGCGCGTGGTTCGACATTGAGGGCGAGGCCGCGATCGCCTCGGCGGTGGAGCGGCTGGTGGCGCTGGGACATCGGCGGATCGCCTATCTCGGCGGGTTCGAGACCTATACCTATGCCTGGCTGCGCGAGCGCGGATTTCGCGCCGCGATGCAGGCGGCGGGCCTTTCGGTGAACGAGGATCAAGTGATCGGAAATTGCGTCACCCGCGAGGGCGGCAGCGACGCCGCAGCCCGCATCCTCGCCCTGCCCGACCGGCCCACGGCGATTGTCTGCGCCGTCGACATGGCCGCCCTCGGTGTCTACCGCGCAGCCGAAAAGCTGGGGCTGGTGATCGGCCGCGACCTGTCGGTCATCGGCTATGACGGCATCCCGGAGGGAGATCACACCGATCCGCCGCTCAATACCTTCGCCGTCGACAACCATTACAGTGGCGCAAGGCTTGCCGCGCTTCTGATCCGGCGCATCCGGGGCGAAGACCCCGAGGCGCTGCGCGAACTGGCCTCGGCCCGGTTTCTGGACCGGGGGTCCATGGGCCCACCAACTTCGACCGACCGGGAGACCGCGCAACAGCGCGCTCCCCAATCTTTGACATCGTAGGGAGGAAAACGATGAAACTCAGAGCGAAAATCCTGTCAGGCGCCGCGATGGCGCTGGTCCTGGCATCGGGCGCACAGGCGGAAACGCTGCGCTTCTGGACAACGGAAGAACAACCCGAGCGGCTGGCCCGTCAGGAACAGATGGCTGCCGATTTCGCGGCCGCAACGGGCCACACCGTCGAGGTGATCCCGGTTTCGGAAAATGATCTGGGCACGCGGACCACCGCCGCCTTTGCCGCGGGCGATCTGCCCGATGTCATCTATCACACGCTGCAATACGCCCTGCCGTGGGCCGAGGCGGGTATCCTTGATACCGATGCCGCGACCGACGTGGTCGAGGCGCTTGGCGCCGATACATTCGCGCCCGGCGCGCTGAACATGGCGTCCTTCGACGGCGGCTATGCATCCGTTCCGGTGGACGGCTGGACGCAGATGATCGTCTATCGCGCGGATCTGTTCGAAGAAAACGGGCTCGAGCCGCCGAATTCCTATGCCAACGTGCTGGCCGCCGTCGATGCGCTGCACAACCCGCCCGAGATGTATGGCTTTGTCGCCGCCACCAAGGTGGACGAAAACTTCATGAGCCAGGTTCTGGAGCATGTCTTCCTAGCCAATGGCGTGAGCCCCGTCGGCCCCGACGGGTTCGAACCGCTGGACGAGGCCGCGACAATCGAAGTCCTCGAATTCTACAAGGCGATCGCCGAAGCCTCTCCGCCGGGTGATCTGTTTTGGGATCAGTCGCGCACGCTCTATTTCAGTGGCAACGCCGCGATGATCATCTGGTCGCCCTTCATCCTTGACGAACTGGCCGGTCTGCGCGACAGCGCGCCGCCCACCATCAACGATGACCCGACCTCGTCCGAGCTGGCGTCCAAGACCGGCATCGTCACCAACTTCGCCGGCCCCTCGAACCCCGATGGCGCCGCATGGGGCGATGTTCGCTACTTCGGGATCACGTCTGATGCCGCCACCGACGCGGCGATGGAATTCGTCGAATATTCGATGGGCGAAGGCTATGGCCAGACCCTTGCCATCGCGCCCGAGGGCAAGTTCCCGGTGCGCCGCGGCACGGCCGACGATCCGACCGCCTTCTCGGAGTTGTGGTCGACGCTGGATGTGGGCGTGGACCGCAAGGCCCCGCTGGGCGAGCTGTATGACGCGGCGATGATCAACGAGATCGTCGGCGGCCTCGACGTGGCACAGCGCTGGGGTGTCAACGAGGGTCAGCTGAGCCTCGCCTCCTCGATCATCAACAGCCAGGTCATCAACCGGCTGGTGCGCGAATATATCGACGGGGAGCGGGATGCCGCCGCCACCGTCGCCGCGCTGAACGACGAGCTGGCTGCGATCCAGTAACGGATTGCGCACTTGCGCCGGGCGGGTCGCTGGCCGGCCCGGCGCACAGCTGACCGACGTTCCGGCAGGCGCCGGAATGAACGAGGATCGCCAAGATGACCGAGATCACACCACCGAAAGGAACGGGGCCGCTGGCGCGCCGCGAGGCACGGCTTGCCTGGGGCTTGCTGCTGCCGACGATCACGGCGGTGTCTCTGGTGGTCATCCTGCCGCTTCTCGCGATCTTCTGGATATCGGTGAAACCGGTGACGCTGGCCGATCTGCGCCCGCCCGAGGTCACGATGCGCGAAGACTTGCGCGGCAATCCCGAGGTGGCCGGCGACGAGGCGACCCTGCGCTACCGCCTGCGAAACAGCAGCCAGGCGCAGCCGATCCTTGGCGTGGGCTTTACAGACACGCTCCCCGAGGGACTGGTGATCGGCGAACTGCCCGAGACCTGCGTGATCGAGGCGGGCGTCCTGACCTGCGAATTCGGCGATTGGGACCCGGGCGCACGCGAGACGATCGAAATCCCCGTCATTGTGGAGCAATCCTATTTCGACGCGGGTCTTGGCCCCCGCGACGATCCGGCGGTTGTGCGCGGCGATGCCTCGAACGTGCTGACCAATGCGACCTTCACCTTCGAGAATTTCGCCCGGATCTTTGACGGGCGGGAATTCTGGTCGGTCCTGTGGGTCACGCTGTTCTATACCGTCTTCGGCACGATCGGGGCGCTTGTCTTCGGCCTGTTTGCCGCACTCCTGCTGAACAAGAGCTTTCGGGGTCAGGGTATCCTGCGCGGGCTCTATCTCTTTCCCTATGTGGCGCCGGTGATTGCGGTGGCCTTCGCGTGGATCCTTCTGTTCGATCCGTTCTCGGGCTCGGCCAACGCACTCCTGATCCAGATGGGCGTGACGGACGAGGCGATCAATTTCTTCGGTGAACGACCGCTTGCACTGATCACCGTCACGGTGTTCGAGATATGGCGCTATTTCCCGCTGTCGTTCCTGTTCATCCTCGCCCGGATGCAATCGATCGACAACGACATGTACGAGGCCGCCGACATGGATGGCGCCTCGCCGTTCCAGCAGTTCTGGTATCTGTCGATGCCGCAGCTGCTGGGCATCCTGAGCGTCTTGTTCCTGCTGCGCTTTATCTGGACGTTCAACAAGTTCGACGACATCTTTCTGCTGACGGGCGGCAATGCGGGCACGCGAACGCTGACGGTCAATGTCTATGAACAGGCCTTTGCCCTGTCGAACCTTGGCGCGGGGGCTGCGGTGGCGGTGGTGATCTTTGCCTGCCTGCTGACCTTTTCCATCTTCTTCCTGAAATTCATCAGCCGGGAGGAAGGGCTGTGAGCGCGCTGCGGTTCGGATATGTCGCGGCGCCCTTGCTGGGCGCGTTGTGGATGGTGACGCTGGCGGTGACCGTCGCGGTCGCCATGTCCTTTGCCACGGGCGAGGCATTCCGTCCGGCGATGCTCTGGTCGCTGGTCTGGGGCGCGATCGGTGGCGCGGCCTTCCTCGCGATCCGGCCCCGACGCGCGGCAAGCGCGCTGGTCGCTGTGGCGGTCGTCGTGTTCATCGCCGCGGGCGTGGGGCCGGTGGTGGTGGGGCCGGACGTCCCGGCCCTGTCGCGCGGGATATGCGGGCTGATCCTCGGGATCGGCTTTGCCGCCTCGACCTTCCGGATCATGGAGGACCTGAGTCCCGGCGCGCTCACGCGGCACGAATTCGAAGGCGCGGTGATCCGGTTCCTGACGGGTTTCGGTTATATCTTCTTCACCGCAATCGTGCTGATCCCGTTCTACGTGATGGTGATGACGAGCCTCAAGAACCAGTCCGAACTGGTGATGAACCCGCTCGATTTCTCGATCGACCTGTCGAAGGGCTGGGATCTGTTCCGCTCCTACGAGGAGCTGTTCCGCGACTTCAACTTCGGCACCTACATGGTCAACTCGGCGCTGATTTCGGTGCTCACGGTGATCATCACGCTTCTGTTCGCGGTGCCGGGCGCCTATGCGGTGGCGCGGCTGAGGTTTCGCGGGCGGGCCGCTTTTTCGCGGTCGATCCTTCTGATCTACATGGTGCCGATGATCGTGCTCGCGCTGCCGATCTATATCGCCTTTTCGATGACGGGGCTGCGCAACACGTTCTTCGGGATCGTGCTGATCTATCCCGTCACGACCATTCCTGTCGCGCTTTACATGCTTCAGGGCTATTTCCGGGGTCTGCCGTCCGAAGTGGAAGAGGCAGGGCTGATGGACGGCCTGACCCGGCTGGCCGTGATCTGGAAGATCACCCTGCCGCTGTCGCTTCCGGCGTTGGCGTCGGTCTCGCTCTATGTCTTCATGATCGCCTGGAACGAGTTTCTTCTGGCGTTCATGCTTCTCGATGATCCGTCGAAATTCACCCTGACCCGCGGCATCGCCTCGCTCAATTCCTCTGAAATTCCGCGCCAGCACCTGATGGCGGGATCGGTGGTGGCGACGGTGCCGATCATGGTGATCTTCCTCGGGTTGGAACGCTTCATGACCAAGGGTCTCACAGCAGGATCTGTCAAAGGATGACAACACACGACGACACCGCCCGCGCCATCCTGCGCGGCAACGATCGCGGCGGCTACACGGTGCCGACGGCGGGGCTTTATCCCTATCAGTGGAACTGGGACAGCGCCTTTGCAGCCTGGGGATTTTCGACCTTCGACCTGCCGCGCGCCTGGGACGAACTCGATACGCTGTTCTCGGCGCAATGGGATGACGGGATGGTGCCGCACATCATCTTTCACCGCGACGATCCGGGCTATTTCCCGGGGCCGGATGTCTGGGGCACGGGCCATGTGCCGGCCACGTCCGGCATCAGCCAGCCGCCCGTAGCCGCGATCCTGGCGCGCCTGATCTGGGACCGGGATCGCGATCTGGGCGAGGCCCGGATCCGAGCGCTCTTTCCCGCGCTGCGCGCGTGGCACCGCTGGTGGGCCGAGTATCGCTGTGGCAGCGGTGCGGCCGCGATTACCCATCCATGGGAAAGCGGCCGAGACAATTGCCCGGACTGGGATATCGGCATGGCCGATGTGGACGGGTCCAACGTAGGCGACTACACGCGCCGCGATACCGGACATGTCGATCCCTCGATGCGGCCGGGCAAGGCCGATTATGACCGCTATCTTGCGATGGTGCAGTTCGGGCGCGGCTGCGGCTGGGATCAGGCCCGGATCGTGCGCGACGGGCCGTTCCTCATGGCCGATCCGGGCATCACCTTCATCCTGCTGCGCGCCCATGACGACCTGGCCGCCATCGGCCGCGCCCTCGGTGAAGACGTGACCGAGATCGAAGGCTGGGCCGCGGACCTGCGCGCCGGGCTGGAAACGATCTGGAACCCCGCACTGGGCGCCTATGACGCGCGCAACCTGCGCGACGGCGAATTCGCGGGCGTTCTGGGCTCGGGCGCGTTTCTGGCCTATCTCGCGGGCGCGGAACGGCCCGAACTGGAACAGCACCTCCTGCGATCCTGGGACGCGGTGAAATTCGGCATTCCCTCCGCCGACCCCGAAAGCGCGATTTTCGAGTCCCGCCGCTATTGGCGCGGCCCCTCATGGCCTGTCGTCAACGCGCTGATCGCGCTTGGCCTGCACAGCGGCGGACGGCCCGAACTCGAGGCACGGTTGCGCCGGGAAACGCGCGAACTGATCACGCGCGGCGGCTTCTACGAATATTTCGACCCGCTCGACGCCACGCCCTGCGGCGGGGCAGATTTCACATGGACCGCGGCGATCTGGCTGACATGGGCCAGCCCGAGCGCCGGCGAAACCCTTGCACAAGGAGCGGCGTGATGGCTTCGATCGAATTGAAATCGGTTGAGAAGTGGTTCGATGACACGCAGGTGATCAAGGGTGTCGACCTTGCCATCCACGAGGGCGAATTCGTCATCTTCGTCGGCCCGTCGGGCTGCGGAAAATCCACGCTACTGCGTATGATCGCGGGGCTTGAGGAGACGTCACGCGGCCAGATCATGATCTCGGGGCGCGACGCGACGGCAGAGCCACCGTCCAAGCGCGGACTTGCCATGGTATTCCAGTCCTACGCGCTCTACCCGCATATGAGCGTGCGGGAAAACGTGGGCTTTCCGCTGAAATCCGCGGGCCTGCCCAAGGACGAGGTCGCGGCCAAGGTGGCCGAGGCCGCTCATGTTCTCAAGCTCGACGGTTACCTCGACCGCAGGCCCAAGGACCTGTCGGGCGGGCAGCGACAGCGGGTGGCCATTGGCCGCTCGATCGTGCGCGATCCGACGGCGTTCCTGTTCGACGAGCCGCTGTCGAACCTCGATGCCGCGCTCCGGGTCGAGATGCGCTACGAGATTGCGAAACTGCACCAGTCGCTGGGCGCCACGATGATCTATGTCACCCACGATCAGGTCGAGGCGATGACGCTGGCAGACAGGATCGTCGTTCTGGAATCGGGTCGCATCGCGCAGGTGGGCAGCCCGAAGGAGCTGTATCTGCGCCCCGCCGATCTGTTCGTCGCGCAATTCATCGGCAGCCCCAAGATGAACGTCCTGCCGGTCAGCACCGAAGCGGGCCGCTACCGGATCGACGGCGCGCGCGGCGGGACCTTTGCGGGCGACAGGCCTGCGGTCACGCTGGGCATCCGGCCCGAACATATCGAACTGGGCCCCGAGGGCAGCGGAGAGCTGGACGGAACGGTCGATGTCACCGAATACCTCGGCGCCGACACTTTCGTCATCATGGATTGCGGCAGCGCCGGTCAGGTCAATGTGCGCGTCGACGGTGGTGCGGAGATCACACCGGGCCAGCGGATGGGCCTGACACTCGGGCCCGGCAACCTGCATTTCTTCGACGCGCAGGGCCGCGCGATCCGCGACTGACCGGCCCCGTTACGGGGCCAGCAGGTCTGATCCCTTCAGCGCATCGATGCTGCGCGACAGCCCCGGCGCAAGCGGCAGAAGATCGGCCTGAAGCGCGTGATAGATGTCGGGCTTGCCGATGAATTGCCTTGGCGCGGGCCGACCGGCCGCGTCGACCTCGGGGATCCAGCCGCCCCTTTCGGCATCGACGAACAGGTCCGCCGCCGCGCCCCAGACGCGGCGATACCAAGCCTCGTCCTCGGGTCGGTCCTCGATCTTGAGAAAGGCTGCCAGAACGCCGATCGCCTCCGTCACGGGCCACCAATAGCGGTCGGTGATCTGCGGCGCCACCGCGTAGTCGAGCGTGTAGACAAAGCCGCCCCCATCGGCGACCCACGCGTCATCAAGGGCGGTCTGCATCAGCGCGCGGGCGCGCGCCGGCATGTCGCCCTCGGGCCGCCTGCGCAGATCCCAGTATTGCAGCAACAGCCTCGCCAGTTCGAAGGAATGGCCCGGGGTCGTGCCCCGCGGGCGGAACATCGGATCGCCCTCATAGGCCATGTCGACGCTCCAGTCGGGCGTGAAATGCTCGGGGATACGCCAGTCATGGGCGGGCGCAATGCGCGCGGTGAAGAAATCGAGAATGCGGCCCGCCTTGTCGAGATACCCCACATCGCCCGTCGCCTCGAACCCCGCCATCAGGGCCTCGCAGCCATGCATGTTGGAATTATATCCGCGATACTCGGAGAAGGGCTGCCAGTCGCGCGTGAACTCATCGAAAAGGAGCCCTGCCCCGTCGTCCCAGAACCGGGTCTCGATGACCTGCGTGATATCGGCAAGGATCGGATCGGCCTGATCGAAGCCCACGGCCCTCGCGCTCGAGGCCGCCAGCAGAACGAAGCCATGACCATAGGCCAGCTTCACGTCGCGGTCGATGCGCCCGTCGGGATGGAGCGACCAGAGATAACCGCCGTGATCGGGATCGCGATGGCGCGACCAGATATAGGCTAGCCCGGCCTCGATGACCTCGGCGCAATCGGGCGCGCCCGCGGCATGGGCCATGGCAAAGGAATGGACCATCCGTGTCGTGGCATGAAGCTCTTGCGGAGCGCCGGGGATCGGGGTGCCGTCGGTTTCAAGCGCGTCGAAGCCGCCATCGGGCCTCAGGCTCCTGCGAAAGAAATCGATCTGCCGGATCGCGTCCGAGCGGAGCCAGTCCCGGTGCCGGGGGTCTTCCAGCCAGCGCTGATCGGGCGCGTCCGGCCCCAGGATTGTCTTGCCTTCCGCCACGTCATTTCCCCTGTTCTGGCAGGCGCCACCACGCGGTGGCGCCCGGTTCGTGCTTGCCTCGCCGCTTAACAGACCCAGTATCAACCCGGAAGGCCACCGGCCTGCAATGCAATAATCGGCCTGCCCCGAGGGTTTGCGCGACAGTCGGGACTGCTGTTCCTAAGATTGTTCGCCCGCGCACAATGATTGCGCCCCTTGCCATGTTTCGTGCAATCGCGCGGAGGGGTAGGCTCAATCCAACCGATACCCGCATCAACTCAAGGGCTGAACTATCATGTCAGATCAAGACGTCCCGATCATCGCCGCCAAATCGCCGACCCAAGTCGAGCTTGAGGAGGGCAAGTCCTACCACTGGTGCCGCTGCGGTCGATCAGGCAATCAGCCGTTCTGCGACGGCTCCCATGCCGGGACGGGGATCACGCCGCTGAGTTTCACCGCCGACAAAAGCGAAACCGCCACCCTGTGCCGCTGCAAGGCCAGCGCGAATGCGCCGTTCTGCGACGGCACCCATGCCAGCCTTGGCGACAAGGAGCCGGGCGATCCCGCGCCCGAGCCGAAATCCGATGCGCCCAAGGCCAAACCAACGCCCGAGGAGCCGACCGTCGCCCGCATCCACGATCTTGCCCGCGACGGTCTCTCCAAACTGGGACATCACGGCGAGATGGGCGCAATGGGCGTGCCGCGCAAGGACCTGCCCCATTGGGATGACATTCAGATCCTGCCCGCCCAGCTGGCGCGCAAACCCCTGCTTGAGGATCAGGACGTCACAACGCAGGTCATCATCGGGCCGAGGGCGGACCGGCCACTGACCCTCGATATCCCGCTCTTCGTGTCGGACATGAGTTTCGGCGCCCTGTCCGAAGAGGCCAAGATCGCGCTGGCGCGCGGGGCCGAACTGGCCGGCACCGGGATCTGTTCCGGCGAAGGCGGGATGCTGCCCGAGGAACAGGCCGAAAATTCCCGCTATTTCTATGAGCTGGCCTCGGCCCGGTTCGGCTGGGACCCCGCGCTTGTCGAAGAGGTGCAGGCCTTCCACTTCAAGGGCGGGCAAGGCGCCAAGACGGGCACCGGCGGGCATCTGCCCGGCGACAAGGTCACCGACAAGATCGCCGAGGTGCGCGGCCTGGACGAAGGGCAACCCGCGATCTCGCCCGCGACGTTCCCCGATCTCGACGGGCCGGATGATTTTCGCAAATTGGCCGACGAGGTGCGCGAACGCACGGGCGGGATACCGATCGGGTTCAAACTCTCGGCCAACCATATCGAAGACGACATCGATTTCGCACTGGCCGCCAGCGCCGATTACATCATCCTTGACGGGCGCGGTGGCGGCACAGGCGCTGCCCCCCTGATCTTTCGCGATCACATCTCGGTGCCGACGATTCCGGCGCTGGCCCGCGCCCGGCGCCACCTTGATCAGCGGGTGGGCCGCGAGGTCACGCTGATCGCCACCGGCGGGCTGCGCGTGGCCGAAGATTTCGTCAAGGCAATGGCCCTTGGGGCCGATGCGATCGCCGTGTCGAATTCCGCGATACAGGCGGTGGGATGTGTCGCCGCCCGGATGTGCAACACCAACAATTGCCCCGCCGGCATCGCCACCCAGAAACCGGAACTGCGCAAACGGCTGGACGTGCAGCAGGGCGCAGAACGGCTGGCCCGATACTTCGGTGCAAGCGTCGAATTGATGCAGGTTTTGGCCCGTGCCTGTGGCCATGACAACCTGAGCGGTTTCAACCCGCGTGACCTGACCAGCTGGAAACGCGACGTCGCGGACCTCAGCGGCCTGCGCTATGCAGGCGTCAGCCGAGAGTGACATCGCTGCAAGAGGAAAAGGCGCGCCATGACAGGACAGGACCGCTCCGTCGAGGAGGATCAGACAGATGCAGAAGCGCGGCGCGCCCGGGGCGAATTCGTGCGCGGCGTCAGCGCGTTTCGCCATGCGATCGGCGAGCCGGACTTTCCGCCCGAACCCGGCCGCTATCACCTGTTCGTCGCGTTGAATTGCCCGTGGTGCCACAGGGTGACGCTGGCGCGCGCCGTGCTGGGCCTGACCGAGTCCATCACCATGGATGTGGCCTTCCCGAACCGCACCGACGAGAACGACCCGGCAGGCCCCGACCTGTGGCACTTCGCGCCCGACCGCGCGGCCAGCCTGACCGGCGCGCCGCTGCCCGAATGCACAGCCGAGACCGCGACGGGACAGGGCCACCGGCTGGTGCGCGATATCTATGCCGCCGAAGGTTCGAACGAAAAATCCGTGCCGATCCTCTATGACAAGCGCGCGGGCCGGATCGTGTCGAACGAAAGCGCCGAGATCATCCGCATGCTCGACCGGCATGCCGCCGCGTTGGGCACCACCCTGCCCGATGATGAGCGGCCCGAACTCTACCCCCACGGGCCGGAGACGGCCGAGTTGAGGGCCGAGATCGACAGCCTCAACGCCGACATCTATCGCGACATCAACAACGGCGCCTACAAGGCGGGCTTTTCCTCGGATCAGGCCGTCTATGCCGCCGCGTTCGAGGCCTATTTCGACCGGCTGAACGAGCTTGAGGCCCGACTGGCCTCTGACAACCGGCCCTACCTGACGGGCGATCGCTTTACCGAGGCTGACCTGAGACTGTTCCCGACCCTGTTCCGGCACGACCCGGTCTATTACCTTCGGATGAAGCTGAACGGCGCCCGCATCCTCGATCTTCCGCATCTGTGGCGCTGGCTGTGCCGGGTGCATGCGCTGCCGGGGGTGGCCGCGTCGGGATCGCTTGTCCATTGCCGGCAGGGCTATTTCGGACGGTCATGGAACGGGGTCGTGCCCCTTGGTCCACGCGTCCCGATGCCCTACCCCGAAATCTATGACCGCCCTGAACTTGCGGACCCGGCAAGTTAGACCACGGCCTATCATGGGGCCCCACGTCGGAAAAACGAGCATTGGTCAGTCCGTGTGTGGCGCAAAAGCAGCAAGACCCGCAAATTGGATAAAAAGATCGCTCAAAAGCGAACTCCGCGAAGCAAACGGATCGAAAGCAGGCATATATGTGTCGAAAACGAGGCAGTAAATCGAGTGTTGGATGAACCGCACATGGTCGCCCTCATGGGCAATACCAAGAGCGTCATTGCTGCCGACCCTGGAACCAAGTGAACCATACGGTCGGCACTACGACGAACGACAGCGGGTAACGAGTTCAAGACCAAGGGACGACAAACTAGACAACAAGACAATCCGTCACGTTCGGTCCGTGACGATGTCGTCCCGAAATATTCACGAGTACGGAGAGCTGTTCGCAAAATACCTTGAAGCCAGGAAAGCGATTTTCCTGGATAAGCTCGGCTGGCATGTCTCCGAGGCCGATGGGATGGAATTCGATCAATACGATACCCCCCAATGCCGCTGGATCATCCTTCATGAATACGGCGAGGTTCTGGGCGGCGCGCGCCTGATGCCGACAACGGCGCGCTGCGGCATCTACAGCTACATGTTGCGCGACGCACAGAAAGGTATCCTGCCGGATTTGCCGCGGGATGTTCTGTTCTTCGAAGCGCCCGTCGAACACAGCGTCTGGGAGGCCACCCGCTTTTTCATTACCGACGATGTGTCGGCCAAGCGCCGGTTCACCATTCGGCACCTGTTGTTCAACAAGATGATCGAAGCGGGCGTCGCGCATGGTGCGACCCATATCCTCGGGATCGTCCCGTATCTGTGGATGCGGTGGTCACGCCCGATGGGAGTAACAGCGACGCCGATCGGCGCAAAATTCGAGATCGACGGCACGCAAAGCCAAGCGGTCCTGTTCAGCACCGGCACCTACGAGGCCTGACCCGCAACCGGACCGGGCGGGCCATCCGGCCCCTTCGACGGGAAACAATCTGGCCGTTGTTACGGGATTGATCCCTATTCGCGCCAAACGCCATCATTTGGTCGAACGATCACACCGTTTCCGCCCGGTTTGAGCGGCCGCCGACCTAATTTGATCTTATTTTATTGGTAATTTTTTAGGGTGATCTTGATCAGAGTGGTCGTTGGATATGAATAGCCCTTTTTCCGATAACGTCGAAGTCCGTTCCGCGCCCGACGAGCTTTCGGCCAGTGGGGCAACGCTCGATATCCTCGTGGTTGATGACGAGCCCAGCATTCTCGAACTGGTCAAGGTGGCGCTTGAGAACCTTGAATCCTACAGGGTGACCACCGCTCATGGCGCGCAGGACGCCATGCGTCAGCTTCAGGCGCGGCACACGCCGTTCGACTGCCTGCTGCTGGATATCCAGATGCCGGATGTGAACGGAATCCAGCTTCTGAAAGAAATTCGCAAACTGCCCGAATATGCCGAGACGCCTGCCATCATGCTCACCGCGATGAGTGAGCGGAAATATATCGATGGCGCGTTTCTCGAAGGGGCCACCGATTATGTCAGCAAGCCCTTCGACTTCTTCGAATTGCGCGGCCGGATCCGCTGTGCGCACAAGTTGATCGAAGCCCGGACCAGGCAAGAGACCCCGCCCGCGGCCGAAGCCTCAGCCCCCGCCCAACCCGATCCCCAGCCTCAGGACGCCGCGCAGGACGAGGTTGCGCGGCCCGAGACGCGGCCCGTCTTCAACGACGCTCTGGCTGTCGAGGATCTGGACCGGATTCTGCGGGACGTGGAATTCGACAATTACCTCGATCAGCTGGCCCGGCAGAAACTCCTTAAATCACAGGCGATCGCGATCAAGTTGCAGGATGCCGACCAGTTCCTTCGCGACGAGGGCGAGGACCGGTTCCGCGGTGCGGTTCAGAACCTTGCAGCGGCCATACAATATGTGACCAAAGACATGGATCGCGTGTTCTCGTATCGCGGCGGTGGCGTTTTCATTGTGATCGTGCATGGGCGCAAGCTCGGCGCCGGTCTGCCGAACCTGCACAATCTCGACGAGATGATCACCGCACGCCTGACCGAACATCTGGAAAGCGGGCATATCCGCTTTGTCATCGGCAAGCCGATCCAGATGGCCGCCCTGTCGCGGTCACGGGCGGCCAAGGCGCTTCAGCTGGCGGTCGATCAGGTCCAGATGCTGAGGGCGCGAACCCCGCTCGAGGCAAGTACCAGCCGGCGGACCAAAACCCGGCTTTTCCGTCCGACGACCCGCCGCGAGGACCGGATGTACGAACAGGTCCTGCACGAGCTTTATGGCAATGCCAGCTATCTGAAAGCCCGCTGATCACCGCCCCGCCCGAGGGCGGTGCCCCGTGGCAGATTTGCTCATTCCTCGGTCAAAATGCGCTCGAATTCCCGTTCACGGCGGCCGCGCAACCCCCACCGCTTGCCCCGCACCGGTGGCAGGGCTATCAACAAAGAAACGTGTCTGACGATCGCATGATTGAGATTGGCTAGCGCACGGTCCGTCGGCGCGACATGTCCATTTCACTGCGCCGCCGGGACTTGTGTTCCGCGTACTGGTTCCTCGTTTAGCAACATTCGCCACGGCCCTGTAACCTGCCCATCCGGCAGAGCGTCCGGCCATGTATTTTAGATAGGCTCGTCGTCAGAAGCTGGGGGTTTGGGTTCAGGTGAAAGCCAATTCATTCGAAGCGATACCGATCACCGCGAAACTTGCGACGAAGCCCGTGGGCTTGCTGGAATTTGCCCGGCTGGCCGGCCATAACATGCTCGAAGTGATCCCGGTCGAAACCACGCGGCAGACCTATCTGCGCGGCCCTCTCAACATCCACTACATTTGCGATCCCGAGATCATCACCGAACTTCTGGTCGGCGCCGGTCGGCGGTTCCCCAAGGCCCGGTTCACCAAGGACATCATCGGATCGGCGGTCGGAAACGGGTTGATCCTGTCGGAGGGTGAACGCTGGCGGAAACAGCGGCATCGCTATTCGCCCCTGTTCGCCGCGCGCAACCTGCCCATGCTGGCCACGCATTTCGCGCAGACGGGGCTCGAGGTCGCGGATTCGCTAAGTGATGCGCCCGGCATCGTCGATATCAACCAGATGTCACCCGCATCGACCATCACCAACATCTCGCGCGTGATCTTTTCCGGCAACGAAGAGGTCAGCGCGCAGCAGATCCGGGCCGGGCTCAAGACCTATTTCGATTACATCTCGGACATCTCGCTGTTCGATCTGATGCAATTGCCGAAATGGGTGCCCCGTCTGAACTGGCTGAAAAGCGACAAGCCGGTCACGACGATGCGCGACCTGGCCCGCATCGTGATCGAGAACCGGCGCGCCCAGAAGCGGACCGAGCCCGAAGATTTCCTCGACCTCATGATCGCGGCGCTTGACGAAGATTTCGAGGATCTCGAAACCACGGTCGACAACCTGCTGACCTTTGTCGTCGCGGGCCACGAGACATCGGCCAACGCCCTGTCATGGGGCTACTACCTGCTGGCGCTTTTCCCCGAGATGCAGACCCGCATCCGCAAGGAGGTGCAACGTGCCGCGCCCAGAGGCCCCGTGGGCTATGAAGATCTGCAGCACATGCCGCTGCTGAAGGCGCATCTCAAGGAGACGCTGCGCCTTTACCCCTCGGCCGCCTTCTTCGCGCGCGATGCCGCCGAAGACCTGACCGTCAAGGACATCACCTTCCGCAAGGGCGATGCCCTGTTCTTCCCGGTCTATTCCCTGCACCGCCACACGCAATTGTGGGATCTGCCCGATTGCTACCGCCCGGAAAGGTTCGAAGACGCAATCATTCCACGGGGACAATACATCCCCTTTGGCGACGGGCCGCGGGTCTGCATCGGAGCGCAATATTCCGAGACGGAGATCATGGTCCTGATGGCAAGCGTGCTGCGTCAGAACGAATTCCTGCTGACAGAGGCCGAGATCCCCCGCCCTGTCCTGACGTTCACGATGCGCCCCGAAGGCCCGATGATGCTGGAGGTCCGGCCGATCTGACGGCCGCCGAGGGCCCCCTAGCCCGAAATCGCCGCCGCATCGGCAGCGGGTTCGACATCTTCGCTGCCGTCCCAGACCTCGAAATCGGTGAAGAAAGTCGTGCCCGTTCCGACGCGGCTGACATAGTCGATCGTGCCGCCCATATGCTCCACGATTTCCTTCGAGATGTTCATGCCAAGGCCGCTGCCCATCGCGCGCCTCTGATCCGAGGAATCCAGCTGGCTGAACCGATCGAAGACCTTTTCCTTCATGCCATCGGGAATACCGGGACCGTTGTCGTCCACGAAGATGCGGACCGTTTGCCCCAGCCGCCGGCAGCCGACCCGCACAACCCCGCCCTCGTCCGAAAACTTGACGGCGTTGGAAATCATGTTCGCCATGACCTGCATCATCCGCGCCTCGTCCGCGCGGATCAGAAGCGGCTGGGAGTCTTCGCAATCCAGAACGATCTCGACCTTGTTGAGATTGGCATAGCCCGCATTGCTCCGGACGGCATCGCGCACCAGTTCGGCCACGTCGAGCGTTCCGATCCTGTATTTCAACTCGCCCGCTTCGATCTTCTGGAGGTCAAGAAGATCGTCGATCAACCGTGACAGACGCAGGCTGTTCCGGCTTGCCATGTCGATCAGCCCGGCCATGTTTTCCGGGACCTCGCCCAGGGCGCCGGAGTTCAACAGATCGAGCGATCCCTTGATCGACGTCAACGGCGTGCGCAACTCGTGACTGACGGTCGATACGAATTGCGACTTGGCGATATAGGCGGCCTTGGTGTGTTTGTGCTCTTCCTTCAGCGCCTCGAGCTGGTCGAGGTTGCGGCGATACAGTTTCAGGAAGACGATCGAACAATCGATCAGGAAGTACATCACGAAGATCGTGGTAAAGAATTGCAGCCAGATGTCCGACGACAAGGGCGGGCGCTCGATCAGGATGTCGGCAAAGACGATCACGAGGAACGACAGGCCATACATCGCCAATCGGACAACAAGGGCCATCAGCAGTTGATGATTGTTCATCGCCGCGAAAAGCGCCGCGGCGAAGAGGAAAAACAGCGGCGTGAAATGTCCGCCCGTCTCCTGCTTGAGAGCGACGGACACGGCATAGACGCAGATCGCACCAGACGTCAGAAGCGTGTTTTGCAGAACCCAGATCAGCGACTTGATGATTTCGTCGCGCTGGCTTGGTTCCAGCCGCGCGACGCGCCGCGCGATATTGATATCCTGAATCTCGCCAAACAGGATCACGCAATAGAAGATCAGGGCATTGATGGGATCGAAATAGAATGCGGTCAGCAAGGTCGCGCCGAAAAAGATCGCCTGCCTTTGCCACAAGAGGGCAAAGCTCACGGCGGTATAGTCCTTCAGATTCTGAAGGAGCCGTTCACTCGCGAGACTGTCAGCATTCGTCAAAGCGCTGACAAGGGAGATGGCCATGTTCGGACCTGCCGATGTTTCAATCACGTCTGCATTGTCGGGGTATCGCATGCAGGCTTGTAGGAATTACGGCCATCGTGCGTGCAGACTTTGACACGATGTCCCGAGGATCCGGGATCAACATCCTGTAATTCATTAATTTATTCAGATTCCCTCATCCCGGCAACGATTCATCGCGCCCTTCTGCGCATTTGGAAAAACACTGTTCTCGGCATTGCGACAAACGCGGTGCCAAGGGGATATTTTTCGCGACAATCCTCCTAAAATCCTGCCAAACAGGCTCTTATGCGACCTGTCCAGGAAAAAATGGGCGACATAATCGTTTGACCCACCAAGGGATATCTCGCGGCATCCGCATGCCATATTCCTGACGCAATGTTGCTTCAGAAACGCCGGATTCTCCGGGCAGTTTCGGATCGTTAGCGGTTGGGTATTAAGGTTTTGCGCAACACGATCCTGGGTGAGCGTTCGTCAATGGAAATTCTGGTCGTCGATGATGACGGTAGCGTGCTTGAGCTGCTGACCGAGATCCTGACAGTCACCGGGTATCACCGCGTCACGACCGCACCGCATGGCAAGGCCGCCCTCGAATATATTGCCGATTCCGATACACAGTTCGATTGCTTCCTGGTCGATATTCAGATGCCCGAAGTCGACGGGATATCGCTTGTCCGGCTGATCCGCGACACGCCCGATTACCGCGACAGCCCGATCCTGATGCTGACGGCAATGGACGAAAAAACCTATCTCGACCGCGCCTTTGCCGCGGGCGCCACCGATTACATCACCAAGCCCTTCGATCTTCTTGAACTCAGAACCCGGATCATCGAGGCCCGCCGTGTGGTGCATGAGCAGTTGCAGGCGGCCCAGCAACCGCTGATGGCCGGTCAGTTTCGCGAGACCGGCGACGGCGCAAAGGTCTTCAGACTGGCGCAGCCGATACCCCTGAAATCCCGCGAGGTTGCCCTGGGTCATCGCGAATTCGAAAATTATGTTCTGGAACTGGCACGGTCCTGCGAACTGGACGCGGCGTTCCGCGCCGTCAAGATTGCCGATGTTGAACGGCACTACCGTGAGAAATCCTCCGAGGATTTCATTCGGCTTGTCGAAGTGGCGGCCCGGGCTGTCAGAAACGCCCTGACCTCGGAACGCGGCGCGTTTTCCTATCGCGGGAACGGCGCGTTCGTCTGCCTGTGCGAACCACCGATGACCGCTGCCGCATCCCATCTGGAAGATGTGCTGGCCCAGCATGTCCGCGACGCCGCGACCGAAGCCGGGATCGCGCCGTTCCGGATGCTGGTTGGTAATCCGGTGCACATCTCGGGAAGTTCGGACAGCGTTGTTCTCGATCTCATGTCGGACGCCGTGGAAAGCGTCGAACAGAAGTCTTTCCAGGCGCGCGATATCGTAGCGATGACACGGCGTCTGCTGACCCGCAGACCGGTGACCGAGGATCAGCAAAGACTGGAACAAAAGGCCTATCAGAGCCTTTTGAAGAAGCTTCTGCAAAGTCCTGAAGATGAAACCTGGTCACGCAAGTTGCAGGAACGCGAAGATCGGCTGCATCGCAGCACCTGATCGCGGCGTCAGCCCACCCGCGTCAGCAGCGCGAGCACGTCGGACCGGTGCACCAGCCCCGCGACACTCCCCCCATCGAGGACGGGAAACACGCGGTGCGGCTGATCCATGAACATCTCGGCCACGCGGATCACGTCATCGCCGATGTCGACGGTGACAACCTCACGCGACATGTGATCTGCGACCCGGCCCGTCCATTCCCGGTGATAGCTGGCATGAAGCGCCGGGCGAAAGCAGTCCTTCTGGGTAAGGATGCCTATCAGCCGCCCGTCATCCCCCAGAACCGGCGCCGCCGCCGCCCGCGTATCCACGAGAACCGCGACTGCCCGCCGGATCGGCGTGTCCTCGGTCAGCATGGTGATGTCGCGACGCATGATCGCCTCGATCGTGAATTCCGTCATGACGGCTCCTTTTCCGCGTGCCTGCGCCTGAGAGGACAATCCTCGCACCGCTCGATTGCAAGCCCCTCGGCTGCGCCGCAACTGGTCTTGGCCGGCCCCCGCCCCAAGGCAAGGCCCAGCCCGATCCCACCGGCGGCAAGGCTGACGATCACGATCGCAAAGAGGATTTCCATCATGCCCCTCCCTAGACGATCAGGTCGGACATACCGCCCGACCGGATGATCCGCCGCGTGCCGCCCGTGTCGAACTGGAAAAGGGCCGTGATGTCCTGGCCTGCGGCAAGGTCGGGCCCGGCCTCTTCGCCCGCCGCGCACAGCGCCGTGGCCCAGCCGTCGGCCGTCATTGCATCCGCCGCGATCACCGTGACGGACCGGTGCCCGACAAATGTCGCGCGGCCCTCGGGCGGCGCGATGATGTGGCTATAGAGCCGCCCGTTGAGATCATAGCTTTGCGCCCGGGTGCCCGAGGTCGCCACGGCGGCCCCCGGCGGCAGGCGCAATGCGGTTGTCCCGGGATCGAACGGTACCGGCGCCTCGACCGCGACCCGCCAGTCGCGTCCGTCGGGATGATGGCCCGCCGTCACGAATTCGCCCCCGATCTCGAACAGGAAATCACGCGCTCCCGCCCCGCGGACGATTTCCGCCGCTCGGTCGAGCGCCCATCCCTTGGCGATGCCACACAGATCGAGCGTCAGGTCGGCACGAGCCTTTGTCAGGGTGCCTTGCCCGGCCCCGAGGCCCCGCCAATCCGGGGCCGCGCCATGGGAAATCGGGCCAAAGCCGCGCTGCGCCACAAGCGGCCCGACCGTCGGGTCAAAGGCCCCCTCGCTCCGCCGCGCGAGATCAAGCGCGGCCTCCGCCACCCGGGCCAGATCGGTGCCAGCGGTATGTATTCCCTCAGCTTCGGCATTGAAGCGACTGATTTCACTGTCAGATCGCCACGGCGAGAACTGTCTATCGATCTGCGCAAACAGGGCCTCGATCTCGGGCCGCAGCTGCGCCAGGCCCGCGCCCCGAGGTGCCAGAACGCGCCACCGCGTTGCAAATGCCGCGCCCTCCAGAACATCCATTTGCCCGGCCATCGCCGTGCCCGGGGCCACGAAGGCCGCGCCCAGCAATCCCAGTGCGGCACGTCTCGAGGGGTGAAATGGCAATGTCGACATGTATCAGGCTCCAAAATCGTCATAGAAGATCGAACCGGGTTCGACGCCCAGTCGCTTCAGCGTGGACAGGACGGCCGAGATCATCAGCGGCGGGCCGCAAAGGTAGTATTCGCATTCTTCGGGCGCCGGATGGCCGCGCATCTCGTCCAGCAAAACCTCGTGGATGAAGCCTGTGGCCCCGGTCCAGCGATCGCCAGGGGCCGGGTCCGACAGGGCCGGCGTCCAACTGAAATTGCCGTGCCGCGCGGCCAGTTCGCCCAGCTCGTCCGAATAGAACAGGTCGGCAGCGGTGCGCGCACCATAGAAATACCGGACGCGCCGCGACGTGCCGCGCCCAAGTTCCTGATGGATCATCGCGCGCAGGGGCGCCATCCCGACACCACCGCCGACATAGACCATTTCGCGATCCGTCGGCTGCACATGGAAATCCCCGAACGGGCCGGACAGCGTGATGTCATCGCCCGGCGCCAGCGTGAAGAGCCACGACGAAACGATCCCCGGCGGCACCTCCGTCTCGCGCCCGGCGGGCGGCACCGCAAGCCGGATATTGAACACGGCGCGGCCGGTATCCTCGGGCCGGCTGGCCAGCGAATAGGCGCGCGTTACGTCGGTTTCAGAGCTGACGCTCATGTTGCGCCAGCCCGCGATGTCCCAAGCGTCGCGGTATTCCGGCGGCACGTCGAGACGTGCGAAATCAAGCCGATAGGGTGGCGCGGTGATCTGCATGAAGTCGCCGGCCAGGAAATCCGACGACCGGTCCGGCGGCAGATCGACGACGATTTCGCGGATCAGCGGGGCCAGCATCCGGGTCGAGGCGACCTTGCAGGCAAAGCCCCCGCCCGCGCTGAGAATGTCGTCGGGCACCTGGACGGCACAGTCGCCCCGCAGGCTTGTCTGGCAGGCAAGCCGAACGTTCGCGCGCCGTTCCCGGGGCGAGAGGATCCCCATCTCGGTGGCCTGCGCGCCGCCCGCGCCCTCACCCGTCACGGTCACACGACACAGCCCACAGGTGCCCGAGCCGCCGCAGGCGGCCGGGATCATGACACCGCCGTCATGTAGCACGCCCAAAAGCTTGTCGCCGCGCCGGGCATCAAGATGCATGGAACCGTTGACCAGAACCTCGAACCCGGTCGCTGGAACAAGCCGCCAGCGCAACACCAGAAGCCCGATCGCCAGACCGACGATCAGGGCCACGATGACGAGGCTGGCCAGAACAACCTCGGTCATTGCGCCGCCGCCATCTGTGCAAAGGAAGCAAAGCCCAGCGACATGAGCCCCGCGAGAACGAACGCGATGCCAAGGCCCCGCAGGCCCGCCGGCAGGTCGGCATAGGCCAGCCGCGACCGGATCGCGCCCAGCATGGTGACGGCCACCGCAAAACCGACCCCGCTGCCCAGCCCGAAGACGGCCGATTCAGCCAGCGTATAGCTGCGCTCGACCATGAAGAGGCTCCCGGCGAGGATCGCGCATTGCACGGTCAACAGGGGCAGGAACACACCGAAGGCCCGGTGAATCTCGGGAAAGAAGCGATCAAGAACCATCTCGAGCAGTTGCACCGCCGCCGCGATCACACCGATGAAGGCGATCAGCGCGAGATAGGACAGATCAAGGTCGGGATAGCCCGCCCAGCTCCACGCGCCCGGCGCCAGAAGCGCGTTATATATCAGGTTGTTCAAAGGCACTGTTACACCAAGAACTCCGATCATCGCGACGCCTAGGCCCAAGGCCGAACCGGGCCGCTTCGACAGCGCAAGAAAGGTGCACAGCCCCAGAAACAGCGTCAGCGGCATGTTGTCGACGAAGGCCGCCATCACGAAGAGATCCCACAGCCCCGTCATTCCGCAGGCTCCGCCCGAAGGGGGGGCACATGCTCCGGCGCCTCGGCCTGCTCGGGCAGCAGGCTCCGGATTGCCCAGACCAGAAGACCCAGCAGGAAGAATGCCGAGGGCGCCAGCAGCATCAGGCTCAGAGGCGTGAACCAGCCGCCCGCATCGGCCAGCGGCAGGACCTGCACGCCGAACAGCTCGCCCTTGCCGAACAGCTCCCGCAGGCCGCCGATGATGATCAGGATCAGCGAATAGCCCAGCCCGTTGCCAAAGGCATCGACCATCGCGGGCCCGGGCGCGTTGTGACGGGCAAAGGCCTCTGTCCGGCCAAGGACAAGGCAATTGGTCGTGATCAGCCCGACATAGACCGACAGCGCACGGCTGATCTCGGCGAAATAGGCCTGAAGCAGCTGATCGATCACGATCACCAGCGAGGCCACGATCACGATCTGCACGATCAGGCGGATCGTGTCGGGGATATGCCGCCGGATCATGCTGATGACACCCGCCGACAGGGTCAGGACCACGGTCAGCGACACCGACATGGTCACGGCGGTGGCCAGCGTCGTCGTGACGGCAAGCGCCGAGCAGATGCCGAGGATCTGCAAGGTCACCGGGTTTTGCCGGATCAGCGGTTCAGTGAGGATCTTTCGGTAGTCGATCGTTCGGGCCATGGCTCAGAACTCCCCCCGCGCGATGGCATCGAGAAGCGGCCCATAGCCATCGGGGCCGAGCCAGAACCGCACCATCTGGGTGACACCGCGCCCGGTGCGGGTGGCACCGGTGATGCCGTCGACCTCGTGCACGCCGGATGACGGCCCGCGCGCCACGCGAAAGCGCATTTCTCCACTGTCGTCGCGCAGCTCGGTTCCCGGGAAACTGGCCTGCCAGGACCTTTCCTCGATGCGCCCGCCAAGGCCCGGCGTTTCGGAATGCCGGGTCACGGCGATGCCCGCGATCGTGTTCATGTCGCCCCGGAGCGCTAGGATCGCGTCGATCATGCCGCCATAGCCCTGACCACTCAGCGGCAGCAGGACAAGGCTCACCTCGTCGCCCTCGCGCAGAAAGAAGACCTGCGCAAAATCAGGGCGCTGGCCAAGGCCCGCCAGATCGGCACCCGCCTCGAGCGCGGTCCAGTTCGCCGGATCTGAGAGCGCGGCGTCCAGCGTCGCGGGCGTCACCCCGTCGGCGGCGCGGCCGGTTTCAAGGTTGATCACGACAGTGCTGAGCGTGCCGCCCGATTGCTCGAGGATGGCGGCCATGCCGGGAATGCCGTCGACCAGCGCCGCGATCCGGGCCTGTTCCTCTGCTGCGCGATTCGCCGCCTGGATCGGGCGCAGCGCGACCGTGGCCCCGCTGACCAGCGCCGCACAGACCGCCGAGACCAGAAAGGCCACGATCACGGTCTTGGTCCGGCTTTCGTTCGGCAAGGCGAGCAAGCGGCGCCATGGGTTCCAGTCACGTTCTGCCATGACGTCTCCTGCGTTTGGCAAGCCAGATCGCCAGCGCCGCCTCATCGAGGAGCGGGGCTGCCAGCGAGGCAAGAAGGGCGGCGGCCACCGCGATCTGGACGGGCGCTGCACCAGCCCAGCCCGATGCGAACAGCGCCACGAGTGCGGTATAGAGCGCGCCGTGGATCCAGCGGCCCAGGGTGGTGGCGGCAGATGTCACGGGATCGGCCACCAGAAGGACGAGCACGATCCCCGCCATCAGGATGACCGGCCCGCCGAGGACACCGCCGGCATAGGCCACAAGCCCGGTCAGGATCGCACCTGCGAAAAGCGCCCCCGGCATGACGCCTGTCGCCACGCCGATCACGATCGCCGGGATCGCGGCCCAGGCGACCTGCGGGTCGAAGACCGGCCAGTCGAAGGCCGGAAAGCCAAAGCCCAGAAACGACAGGGCAATCGTGGCCGGGTTCACGACATTGCGGCCCCAGCCGCCGAAGACCAGCTCTCCCATCACGACACCGAAACTGATGCCCAGAACCATGCGCAGAACGCCAAGTTCCTCGGGCGCCAGCATCGCGATGGCAAGCGCGCTCACCAATGCCGCCAGCGATGGCGCCTGCGCGCGTGCCAGCATGAAGACGAGGTGCCAGACACCGATGACCAGCGCCGCAAGGCCCAGCCGCGCGACCGCATCCGCGCCGCCCGACCAGAGCCAGAACAGGGCCAGCGGAAGATAGGCCGCGATCAGCATCAGCGCCACCGTTTCGCGATTCCAGAGCCCCCGTGTCATGCAGCATACTCCGTCTCGATCCGGTCGAGCATCCCGCGCAAATCGGCCGTCAGCTGGCCCGACTGGCTCAGAACGTAATCCGCCAGCGCGAGATCCTCCTCCAGCAGGGACAGGACGCCCAGTTTCATCGCCGTTTCGTCATCGCTGGCACTCAGCGCGCGGATGAACGGGATCGCCGGCATGGCGGCGGCCAGCGCCTGATCGAGTGCTGCCGTCGGGATCACCGGATTGGCGCGCGACGCGCGCGTCAGCGCGGCGATCAGCCAATGGGGTTTGTCCGGGACAGCCTCCCGCGGCAGGACGGTGATCTGGCGGTGGCGTGGGGCGAGCCAATGGGCCATGTGCCCGTCGAGCGGCGATCCCGACATCAGGACATGCGGCCCCCGCTCCACATAGCGTTGGGTCAGTTGCCGCAGGTCTGCACCGGGATGGGTCCGGACAATGCGGGCCTCGCGAAGCGCGGCGCCGGCGATGTTCACGAGCCGCGTCATCGGCAATTCGCCGCTCTCGACGAGCGCGCCGAGCGCGGCCACATCCTCGGCGCCCAGATCCCAGACCGGCGTGTCGAGAGCAGCGGGACACAGATCGTGGATCCGGATGCCGGCCGAGCCCTGAGGATGGCGACGACCACAGCGGGCAACCCGCACGCGGCCCCCGCCAAGGCCCGGCGCGATCCGGACAGGATCGTCCTCGGCACAGATGACATGCACCGGCCCGTCGGTCAGTTCGGCGAGCGCGGCAAGCCCGCGGTCGAAGACTTCCGCCTGCCCCTTGATCGCCCGGCGCGGATCGGGGGCGAAGGGCCGCGTGTCGATCGCCATGACGATGATGGCGGAGGGCTGTTCCGATTGCGACGGCATGCCGCCGAAGGGCCGCCGCCTGATCCGGGGCCAGAAGCCCGCGACTTGCATCAGATGCCTCACCCCGGCAGCAGTGCCCGCACGGGACGTGTCGTGGTGCTCCACCGCGTCTTCGTTCTCGCGGAACAGCACGATTTCCGAGAGCTTGCGCCCCGGCAACAGATCGAGCCGGGCGACCCGGCCCGCGATGGGCGCTGCGAAACAGATGTCGGGCGCATGCCGTAGGCAGGCCAGGGCCGCGCCTTTCGCCACGACCTCTCCTTCGGAGACGAGCGGCGTGACATGCAGGGACGCGCCGCGCGGAGGCCGAACGCCGGCCTCTTCGGTCACGACCTCGTCGATCGCCGATCCCATGGGGGGAGAGGGGAAATCGAGGGCCAGTCCGGCCCCTGTTCCGGCGAATGTCATCCTGCCTCCGGTCACACATGGTGCAGCCCGACCCCGGAGGATTGCCCCCGTGACGCCGGTCTTGCATCGAGCAGAGCCTAACAGCGCGATTCCCCCACCAATATGAGCGAGATCAAAGTCGGCCCGGCAGCAGCACTCTATTCTCGGCGCACGCAATTCACCCGCAAGCGCAGGAGAAACGTAATGCATTTGCCCAGTCTATTATCCTCAAGGGCGGTGGTTCCGCTGGTCCTAATTTCAGTTTTATTCCTCGGTGTTCAGACACTTGCGCAATCCGAACCAGAGGATGCGGAGACGGCCGAGGAAAGTGTTGTCCCCTTTGCCCTGCCGCAGTCGGGGCCATTTACCCCCGCTGAAATCAACATCGACAACGACAAGGCGATCAGCGACTGGTTCCGATCGGCCCATGCCAATGCCGCGGCCGAGGCCTTCAGCCACTGGGACGACGACGGCGAGGTCCGTGCCGCCTGCGCCACCTGCCATTCCGGCGAGGGGTTCCGGGATTTCCACGGGCTGGACGGCACCGAGGCCGGTGTGGTCGACGGTCCGATCGACGTGGGCGGCGTCGTCGATTGCGGCACCTGCCATAATGCGGGCCTTGCCGAGATCCGCGAGATCAGCCTGCCCAGCGGCGTCGTGCATCCGGTTCAGGGTGTCGAAGCCTCCTGCCTGACCTGCCACCAGGGCCGGTCGGCCGGTATCGATGTCGAAACGGCGACAGCCGCGCTGGCGCTTGACGAACCCAATCCTGAACTGCGCTTCATCAACCCCCATTACGCGACAGCCGCCGCGACGTGGCTGGGTGGATATGGCCAGGCCGGTTATCACTACGAAGGTCGTGAATATTCGGGCCGGTTCTTCCATGCCGCCCCGGTGGCAAGCTGCAATTCCTGCCACGAGCCCCACACGCTCGAGGTGGAATTCGAGCCCTGCCAGACCTGCCACCTCGCCGATAGCCCGCAAAACGTCCGGATCGCACGGCAAAGCTATGACGGCAGCGGTGACGTTTCCGTCGGCATCCGCTCTGACATCCAGAACAACGCAGCAACCCTGCTGTCGCTGATCGAGGATTATGCCGCCGAGGTCGTGGGCGTCCCGATGATCTATGACGGCTCGCGCTATCCCTATTTCTTCACAGATGCCAATGGCGACGGCGCCATCGACATGGTGGATGGGCAAAACGTGGCCTACGCCTCGTGGACCCCCAGAAGCCTGCGCACCGTCTTCAACTGGAAACTGGTGACGGCCGATCCCGGCAACTATGCCCACAACCCGGAATACTCGCTCGAACTGCTCTACGATTCGATCGAGGATCTCAGTGGGCCGCTGGGTCTCGACATGGACGAGCTTGGTATCCTGCGCTAGGCGACCAGCCTCTTGACGACAATCGGCGGGCCTCACGCCCGCCGATTTTTTTTGCGGCCCGTTCTGGTGCAATCGCCCCCATGCTCGGCTAGACAGGCGGGACGACACAACATCCCCGGCGTGCCATGACATGAGCCTGACCCTCACAGATATCCTTGCCGCGCGCGCGGCGATCCGGGGCGTGGCGGATCACACGCCCTTTGTGCCCTCCCCCTTCCTGTCGGACAGGATCGGGCAGGACTTCCTGCTCAAGCTGGAAAACATGCAGCCCATCGGTGCGTTCAAGCTGCGCGGCGCGATGAATGCCGTGATGTCGATCCCCGACGGGACGGCAGGTGTCACCTGCTGTTCCACCGGCAATCACGGGCGCGGCGTGGCCTATGCCGCTGCCAAGCGCGGCATCCGGGCGGTGATCTGCATGTCGGAGCTTGTCCCGCAGGTGAAGGTCGACGGCATCCGCGCGCTGGGGGCCGAGGTTCGCATCGTGGGCCAGAGCCAGGACGACGCGCAGGAAGAATGCCTGCGACTGGTCGGGGCAGACGGTCTGGTCGAGATCTCGCCCTTCGATGACGCCAAGGTCATCGCGGGTCAGGGCACCATCGGGCTCGAGATGCTGGAGGCGCGGCCCGATCTGCAAACGATCCTCGTGCCGCTGTCGGGTGGCGGTCTGGCCGCGGGCGTCGCCCTGGCGGCCAAGACGATCAGGCCCGACATCCGGGTGATCGGCATCACGATGGAGCGCGGCGCCGCGATGTATGCCGCGCTCCGCGCGGGCCACCCGGTCGAGGTCGACGAGGTGCCGAGCCTTGCCGATTCGCTGGGCGGCGGGATCGGAATGGACAACAAGCTGTCCTTCGCCATGTGCCGCGACCTGCTGGACGACACCATCCTCGTGTCGGAAGAGGAGATCCGCGACGCGATGCAGGTGCTGTTCTTCGAGGACAGGATCGTGGCAGAGGGGGCCTGCGTGGTCGGCATCGCGGCCCTTCTGGCGGGCAAGCTGCCACAGGCGACGGGGCCTATGGCCACGATCATCACGGGCCGCAACCTCGACATGGGCATGTTCCTTGCACTGATGGCGGGCAAGGACGTGCATTTGGGCGAACTGACGATCAGGGGCAAAACATATGGCACATGACATCCGCATCGTGACCGAGGCCGAATTGCGCGCGGCGGTCGCGCTCGATCTCGAGACGGTCGACGTGATCGAGAGGGCCTTTGCCGCGCTTGCCTCGGGCGAGGTCATCATGCCACCGATCCTTTCGATGGAGATGATCGCCGCAAATGGCGAGGTCGACGTCAAGACGGCCTATATCCCCGGCGTCGACGGGTTCGCGATCAAGGTCAGCCCCGGCTTCTTCGACAATCCCAAGATCGGGCTTCCCAGCCTCAACGGGTTGATGATCCTCTTTTCCACCAAGACGGGGCTGGTAGAGGCGGTGTTCCTCGATAACGGATACCTGACCGATATTCGCACCGCCGCCGCCGGCGCCGTGGCCGCGCGCCATCTGGCACCCGGAGAAGTGACCACCGCGGGTGTCATCGGCACAGGCGTTCAGGCGCGACTTCAGATCGAAGCCGCGCATCTGGTGCGGCCCTTCGAGCATGTGCTGGTTCATGGGCGTGACACGGCAAAGGCCCGCGCCTGCGCCGCGGATCTGGCACAAACGCTCGGGATCGTGGCCGAGGTCGCGCCCGACGCCGAAACGCTTGTCCGCGCGTCGCAGCTTGTGGTCACGACAACGCCCTCCCGCAGCCCGCTGATCGAGGCCGATTGGCTGCACCCCGGACTGCACATCACCGCGATGGGGTCGGACCAGTCGGGCAAGACGGAACTCGCCCCCGAGGCCCTGGAGAGCGCGGATCTTTATGTCTGCGACCGGGTCAGCCAATGCGAAGTATCAGGCGAACTTGAGGCCGCCCGCGCGGCGGGGCTGATGGCCGCCACGCCGCCGGAACTGGGCCAGATCCTCGCGGGCCAGGTGCCGGGCCGAACGGCGCCCGATCAAGTGACGATCTGCGATCTGACCGGAACCGGAGCGCAGGACACGGCCATTGCCAGCCACGTCTTCGCCGTGATGGGCACGGCGGGCACGACGATCCGCGCCTGAGGCCCCTACCCCGCGCTCAGCGTGCGGCGCACCGCATCGCGCCAGCCGGCGATCCGACGGTCGCGCTCGGCTGCATCGAGAGCCGGCTCGAACCGACGCTCCAGCGCCCAATTGGCGGCAAAGCCCTGTTGATCGGGATAGATGCCCGCCCGCATCCCCGCGAGCCACGCCACGCCAAGCGCCGTTGTCTCGAGGATCCTGGGCCGGTCCACCGGCGCGCCGAGGATGTCGGACAGGAACTGCATCGTCCAGTCCGACGCGCTCATCCCGCCATCGACGCGCAGAACACCGCCCGCAGCCCCGTCTTTCCAGTCGGCCTGCATCGCATCCAGCAGGTCGCGCGTCTGGAACCCCACGCTTTCCAGCGCCGCGCGCGCGAATTCCGCGGGGCCCGAATTGCGCGTCAGCCCAAAGATTGCACCGCGGGCCTCCGGGTCCCAATGCGGCGCGCCAAGGCCAGTAAAGGCCGGCACGAGATACAGCTCATGGCCCGCATCCGCACCTTCGGCCATCGCCTGCGTCTCGGGCGCCGCGCCGATCACGCCCAGCCCGTCGCGCAGCCATTGCACGACCGCCCCCGCGATGAAGATCGACCCTTCGAGCGCATAGGTGGGCCTGCCCTCGAACTGGTAGGCGATCGTCGTCAGTAGCCGGTTTTCCGAGCGGACCGGATCGGCCCCGGTATTCAGAAGCGCGAAACAGCCGGTTCCATAGGTCGACTTCATCATGCCCGGTTCGAAACAGGCCTGCCCGATGGTCGCGGCCTGCTGATCGCCCGCCACACCAAGGATCGGGATCGCGGCCCCGAGGATAGCGGCATCCGCGACACCGAAATCGGCGGCGGAATCGTGGACCTCGGGCAGCATCGCCATGGGAATGCCGAACCGCTCGCAGATCGTGGCATCCCATGCGCCTTTGCGGATATCGTAGAGCATGGTGCGCGCGGCATTCGTCGCGTCGGTCACATGCGCCGCGCCGCCGGTCAGTTTCCAGATCAGGTAGCTGTCGACGGTGCCAAAAAGTATCTCTCCGCGTTCGGCCCTCTCGCGGGCGCCGTCGATGTGATCGAGCACCCATTTCAGCTTGGTCGACGAGAAATAGGGATCGAGCAGCAGGCCCGTCGTCGCGATCACATGCTCCTCGAAGCCCTCGGCCCGCAGTTCGGCGCAGAAATCGGCCGTCCGCCTGTCTTGCCAGACAACGGCCCGGTGGATCGGCGCGCCGCTCTCGGCATCCCAGACGACGACCGTCTCACGCTGGTTCGTGATGCCGATGCCGGAGATATCACCGGCAGCAAGGCCGGCCTTGGCGATGGCGTCCCGGCAGGTGGCAACGACACTGTCCCAGATCTCGTCCACGTCATGTTCGACCCAGCCCGATTTCGGGAAATGCTGGGTGAATTCCTGCTGGGCCACGGATGCGATGTTCATCCCGGGATCGAACACGATCGCACGGCTCGATGTGGTGCCCTGGTCGATGGCAAGGATATGGGTCACGTCGTCCTCCCTTGTATTCGGCTGGGCGACAGAATGTCGTCAAGGCCGGTCAAGGGCAATGGGGGCTCAGCCGCGAAACCCGCGCGCCACGACGAACTTTTCCGAACTGTCCGAGCGGGAACTGGGCGGTTTGACGTTATCGACCTTCTCGAACTTCTGCTTGAGCCGCTTTTGCAGATCGCCCTCGGCACCGCCCGCCAGAACCTTGGCCACGAAGGTTCCGCCGGGGCGCAACACGTCGAAGGCCAGCTCGGCCGCCGCTTCGCAAAGCGCGATGATGCGCATGTGGTCGGTCTGCTTGTGCCCGGAGGCGGAGGCGGCCATGTCCGACATGACCACATCGGCCTGACCGCCCAGCCAGTCCTTGACCTTATCGTCGGCACCCTCGTCGAGAAAGTCGAGCACGTGGAGCTCCGCCCCCGGGATCGGCTCCACCTCCTGGATGTCGATCCCGATGATCCGGCCCTGCGGTTTCCTTGCGTTGTCGCCAAGCGCATTGATCCGCGGCACGGCAACCTGACACCAGCCACCGGGCGCACAGCCCAGATCGACGACGCGGGCGCCCGGCACGAGAAAGCCGAAGCGGTCGTCAAGATCGAGGATCTTGAAGGCCGCCCGCCCGCGGTAGCCCTCGGACTTGGCGCGGGCGACGTAGGGGTCGTTGAGCTGGCGTTGCAGCCAGAGCGTCGAGGACATCTTGCGGCCGCGCGCTGTCTTGACCTTCACGGTCAGATCGCGCTGGCCGCGGCCAGAGGTGCCCTTCTTGTCGGTTTTCTTCGCCATTCCCGTTCTATGCCCGAGCGCCCGGCCCCATGCAAGGCAGGTCAATCGCGGACCTCCTGACTTGACATTCCACGGCGAAAACAAGGACGATTAGATTTTCCGCCTAGCTGGTTGGTGAGGGTCCGTGATTTCCTATCGCAATACATTCGAATTTTCATTCTGGCGCGCCGATCGTGCATTCGATGCATTTCTGGCCGAACTTGCAGGCCGGTCGAGCCCGGTTTCAATCTCCGCCGCCGCCTTCGTTGCGGATCAGGAAATCTCTGAGATCGCGGAATTCCTGGTCGAACTGCCTGATCTCGTGCCAGGCACAGGTCAGCTGATCAAGGTGGGAACCAATGAGACGATCACCGGAGGGAATGAGGCGTCTCTCATTGCAGGTGATGTTCTCCTCATGGAGGAGACCTCGCCCCTCGAACCGGGCGACGGCGGGCGACATCGATACAAGTTCGGAAACGATACGATATCAGGAGATAGTAGCGCAGGCGGCGGAGACGATCTTATATCCGGCGATGTCTACGATTTCTCCGTGTCCGTGATCTACGAGCTTCCTCGGGGGGGGACCGATGTTCCCAACAGCTCCATCTATTTCCAGTTCGGCGACGACATGCTGGATGGAATGGACGGCAATGACATCCTGACCGGGGATATCTACGATCCATCGTTCTCTCTGGGCGTGGAATTCGACCTGAACATCCACGATGACCCATTGGACGCCATGAATGGGGAGACGATCCTCTTTTTCGGTGACGACATCCTGTTTGGTGGCAACGGCGCGGACAACCTGTCGGGGGATACCGTGGGGGGCTACTTCGCCACCAACCTGCCTGCGCTTTTCAGTTTTGGAGATGATGAGCTCTACGGAGACGCGGATGGGGATCGGCTGTTCGGCGACATTGGCGACGCGCATTTCATGTCAGAGTTGACGGGCTACTGGGGGATCGGGTTGCAGGGGTATCTGGAGAACACGCGTATCAACGTCATCTATAGCTATGTATTCCCGAGCTATTCCCAGCGTTACGAATTCGGGGATGATCTTCTTGACAGCGGGTCGGGGGCCGACCTTCTGATCGGCGACGGCGGGGCGCTGGAGATCGACTACGGCTGGACCGACATCTACACCGAGCACTTCTTCGGCCACGATACCCTGCTTGGCGGCTCCGACAACGATATCCTATTCGGAGATGTCGCCGGGCTGTCCATCGGAGCGCCCTGGTACTACAGCGACGGAAACGCGGTGGCCGAGCAGAACCACACCTATCTTTACTATGGCAGCGACACGATCGTCGGCGGGTCTGGCGATGACAAGATGTGGGGGGATTATGAGGCGTCCGACGAATTCCTCGACAAGCTGCCCGCCGATGCAACCCACGTCACGCAGGTGGGCGGCCAGGACGTGTTCGTCTTCGATATCGGCAGCGGTCATGACGAGATCTGGGATTTCAGGCGCAACGAGGATACGCTCGATCTGCGGGGATACGGCTATGACGACGTGTACAACATCGTCTGGTCCTGGCAGGGAGACAACATCCTGATCGACCTTGATGGCACCAGCGAGGACATCGCGTCGATCCTGATCATCGGTGGCGACATCTACTACAGCGATATCCTGATCTGAAATCCGGGCCGCCCCGTTCAGGCAGGCCACACCGGGCGAGCGAGCCCGCGCCAGCCCGGTCCCGACAGAGGCAGGACAGCCAAGCCTGGACCCGGCTTCTTTCAAAGAAGCCGGTCGGAAACTTTGCAAGTTTCCGTCGGCGTCCCGAAATCAGCCGGCGCGGCGACGACGTCCGCCCGAACGCCCGCCGCGACCTCGGCCGCCTTCTTCGCCCGGCGCCGCAGGGGCCCGGTTGAAGCGGATCCATTCCGCGCCCGAGGGATCGTTGTCGGTAAGGAAGTTGGCGGCACGGATCGCCGCCATCTCGCCACCCGGGCGTGGCTTGGTGGAGCCCATGCCGAACAGCTGGACAAAGGTTTCGTCATCCATATCCTCGGGCAGGATCACGCCTCGGGCGGCGACTTCGGCCCGCTTTTCGGCGATCTTCGTCTGCGTCACCGGAAGCGCCACCGGGTTCATGATCGCGCTGGTCATGCCAGACGCCATCGCCATCGGCAGGAAGGCATTGTTGATGCCATGCCGGTTCGGCAGGCCGAAGGAAATGTTCGACGCGCCACAGGTCGTGTTCACGCCCAGCTCGTCGCGCAGGCGCCGCACAAGCGTAAAGACCTGAAGCCCGGCCGTCCCCATCGCGCCCACCGGCATGACCAGAGGATCGACCACGATGTCATGGGCCGGAATGCCGAAATCGGCGGCACGTTCGACGATCTTCTTGGCCACCGCAAAACGCACGTCCGGGTCTTCGGAAATGCCCGTGTCGTCGTTCGAGATCGCCACAACCGGCACGTTGTATTTCTTGACCAGCGGCAGAACGAATTCGAGCCTGTCTTCCTCGCCCGTGACCGAATTCAGAAGCGGCCGGCCTTCACAGGCCTGCAAGCCCGCTTCCAGCGCCGCCGGAACCGAGCTGTCGATGCAGAGCGGCACATCGACCAGCCCCTGCACCAGCTCGATCATCTTCGTCATCAGCGGCGGTTCCGTCTCGTTCGGATTGGGGTTCGAGTTGTAGACGACACCCGCGTTCACATCGAGAATCGTGGCGCCGCAGGCCACTTGGGCGACCGCGTCCTTCTCCACGGTCGAGAAATCGCCCGCCTCGAGTTCGGCGGCCAGTTTCTTGCGGCCCGTGGGATTGATCCGCTCGCCGATCACGCAGAACGGCTGGTCAAAGCCGATGATGGCGGTCTTGGTCTTCGATTCGACGACGGTCTTCGTCATGTGACTTCCTTACTGATCTGCGGCCGGAACGCCTGCGGCGCCGCCGTTTTCACGTGTCCAGGTGGCATTGGTCTTGATCCCCCCGAGCGGGAAGAAGTGCACCTTCTCGATGTTGAAATCCGGGTTCGCCGCCTTGTGGGCCGCAAGCTCGGCCACGAAGTCGGTCGGCTCATAGGGCAAAAGCAGCTTGGAGACATCCATCGCCCGCTTCTGAAGCACCCTGAGCGACGGGCCCACGCCGCAGGCGATCGCGAACTTGATCAGCGTCTGAAGCTTGGCCGGACCCGCGACGCCGATATGGATCGGCAGCGTCACGCCTTCGGCGCGCAGCCGGTCGGCCCAGTCGATCACGGGCCGCGCCTCGAAGCAGAATTGCGTGGCAAGCGCCATTTCGGCATCCGTCCGTTCCGAGAACGCCTGCTTCCAGCGCAGAGCCTCCATCACGGCGCGGTCCGAACCGTCGGGATCGATATCGCGGTTGCCCTCGGGGTGGCCCGCCACATGCAGCCGCCTGAAGCCCGCCTTGTCGAAAAGACCCGTCTCCATCAGTTGCATCGAGCAATGAAACGCCCCTTGCGGCTCGGCCACACCACCGGCCAGCAACAACGCCTGATCGACACCGGCCTCGCCCTGATACATGGCGATCCAGTTCTCGAGCGTTGCGGCATCGGGGATGATCCGCGCGGGAAAATGCGGCATGACCGGGTAGCCGGCGTCATTGAGACGCTTTGCGGTGGCGACCATGTCCTCGATCGGCGTGCCGTCGATATGGGCGATATAGACGCGGGTTCCCTCGGGCAGGAGCACGCGGAAATCTTCGACCTTTTCGGCCGTTCGGGGCATGACCTCGATGGAGAAGCCGTCGAGAAAGGCCTCGATCTCGGCCGGAACCTCTGACTGCGGCGCGACGCGGCGCTTTCCAAACGACAGGATCGACATCACCAACTCCCTAAGTCCGGACACGCGGATCACGCATGACCGTTGTTCTCGATCAACGCCATCAGGCGCGGCTTGTCATAGGCCGCCTCAAGCTCATCGGCCTTGGCCTTCGCGGCGTCTGTCGGGTCGCCCTCGGCCGAGCCGACGATCTCCTTGCGCCATTCGGCAAGGTAGTCATCCGTCCCGGCTGCCCCGCTCTTCATCGCGGCGCGGTCGATCGCCTGTTCGAAACGCTCTGACAGGGGCACCTTCGTGCCCCGCCGTCCCTTTCCGACGATGACCTGTGCCGGGATGTCCCGCCAATAGACAACCGTGATATCGCTCATCCGACTCGTCCCCGAATTCCTCGTGCCTCTTTACCGCGATGTTGCCGCGCGCAGCGTCGAATTTCGACATCTGCGACGCCGGCAACGACCAAGCCCGCGATTGGAGGTGAAACCTACTGCCAGCGGACCGGGAATACCATGCGCGCGTGCCTCCGGATTGTTCATGTTGATCATGAGCCGGGTGATATCGCGACCTCGCGGCCATCACTACGCTTGCGCCGGAGAACGCGGCACCCTAAGCTGATCTCAACTCGAAATCGGAGGGCGTTGAGAGATGACGCCCAAGCGTCCCACTCGCGCGGGCGCGTTCCCGAAAGCGGTCGAAAGCCCCGCGCCAAATTCGCCCGATCCGGCCGAACTCTATGCGGCTCTGGACCTGGGCACAAACAGCTGCCGCATGCTGATTGCCCAGCCGAAGGGCAACCAGTTTCATGTGGTGGACAGCTTTTCGAAATCCGTCCAGCTGGGTCACGGACTTGAAAAGAGCGGTCGGCTGTCGCGTAATTCCATGAACCGCACGATCAGCGCGCTGCGTATCTGCCGGCAGAAACTGTCGCGCCACAAGGTGCGGCGGATGCGGCTGGTGGCGACCGAAGCATGCCGCCGCGCACGCAATGGTGCGGCCTTCCTCGCGCAGGTGCAGCGCGAGACCGGGCTTGTCCTCGAGATCATCAAGCCGGAGGAGGAAGCCCGGCTTGCCGTGATCTCCTGCGCGCCGCTCGTCTCGACCCGGACCGAACAGCTTCTGGTGGTGGATATCGGCGGCGGCTCGACCGAGTTGGTCTGGATCGACCTGACCAACGTTCCGCGCCGCGAACGGCCGCGCGCGATCATGCGTCTGCATGCCGGGTTCACAAGCGATCCGGGGCCGTTCCAGGCGGCCAAGGTGGTGGACTGGATCTCGGTTCCGTTGGGCGTCGCGACCCTGCGCGACCAGTTCCGGGACGTGGAGGACGATCATGCACGATTTGCGCTGATGAGCTGGTTCTTCGAAGAGAACCTCTCGGCCTTCGCACCCTCGGCTGCCGAACACGCCCGTGAAGGGTTCCAGATCATCGGAACGAGCGGGACCGTCACGACAGTCGCAGCCTCTCACCTTGGGTTGAAACGCTATGAAAGATCGAAGGTCGACGGGTTGCGGATGACCTCGGACCAGATCGATGCGGTGATCCGCAACTACCTCGCGCTTGGTCCGGCCGGTCGCAGAAAGGACCCGCGCATCGGTCAGGACCGGCAGGCCCTGATCATGTCGGGCGCGGCGATCCTGCAGGCCCTGATGCGGCTCTGGCCGACCGACAGGCTCTCTGTCGCCGATCGTGGCCTGCGCGAGGGGCTCTTGTATGCCCAGATGTCGGCGGATGGCGTTCTGGAAGACGACGGCCTCTAGCGCGGACCAAAATTCCCGAATTTTGGTGGCGCAACAAAGTTGGACAACTTTGTTCCTTCAGCCTTCGCCCGGAAGGCTGATATAGCCGCCCCCCACGCAGGCGCTGACCCCAGTCGTGCCCGGCTGTGACGTGGGCAGCCCCCGAAGCACGCGCGCCGCAAGATAGGCGAACGCCTGCGCCTCGATCATGTCGCCGTCGAACCCGGCCGTCTCGATCGGCTCCACCGGACAATCGAGGCTGGCCGAGATCATCTCCATCATCGTGGCGTTGTGGCGCCCGCCGCCGCTGACCAGCACCCGTCCCGGCGGGACGGGACAATGCTCAATCGCGCGCATGACGGACGCCGCCGCACAGGCAGTCAGCGTTGCGGCTGCATCGGCGTCGTTCAGCCCCGAGACCGCACTTTGCAGATCCGGCCAGGCGTCGCGGTCCAGCGATTTTGGCGGTATCCGGGAAAAAAAGACATGCTCGAGAAACTGGTTCAGAACATCGGCATCGACCGTTCCACGGCGCGCCAGCGCGCCGCCCGCATCATGGGCCTGCCCCAGCCGGGACTGCATCAGATCGTTCAGCGGCGCGTTCGCGGGCCCGGTATCAAAGGCCAGAAGCGCGCCATCCTCTTCGGGGCGGTCGCGACCCGGATCGACCCAGGTCAGGTTTCCGACGCCGCCCAGATTGAGAAACGCGACCGGACCCTGCGCGCCGATGCGGCGGGCCAGCGCGTGGTGATAGAAGGGCGCAAGCGGCGCCCCTTCCCCCCCCAGCTGCACATCCGCGCTCCGGAAATCCCACACGACGGGCAATTCGATCAGGTCGGCCAGAAGCGCGCCGTCTCCGGCCTGATGGGTTCCGCGACCGCGCGGATCATGGGCGAGCGTCTGTCCATGGAACCCCACCAGCGCGATATCATCGAAGGTCGAGGCCAGTTCGGCCGTGGCCAGAACGACGACCTCACCCGCCTCGATCACCGCCGGCCCGTCCCATTTGCCAAGGGCGCCACGAAGGATCGCGCGTTCCTCGTCGCTATAGGGCCGGAAGGTGCTTGGCCCGAAACTTGTAATTCCCTCGCCATCCGTCTCGATAACGGCGGCATCGACCCCGTCGAGAGAGGTGCCCGACATCGTGCCCAGAATGCGCCCTGCCTGCCCCTTGCGCATGTCTTTCAACATCCGCTTCCCCTTCCCTGCCCCGCGTCCTATAGAGTGCCCCGACCGCTGAGCAGGGGCAAGACGATGACCTACCATCCGAAATCCGAATTCATGGCCACGATCATGGAGCGCGGCTTCCTTGCCGATTGCACGGATTACCAGGCGCTGGACGAGGCGTTCCGGGCCGGTGTGGTTCCGGGCTATATCGGCTATGATGCAACCGCCAGTTCGCTTCACGTGGGCCACCTGCTGAACGTCATGTTGTTGCGCTGGTTCCAGAAGCTGGGCGGCAAGCCGATCACCCTGATGGGCGGCGGCACGACGAAGGTGGGCGATCCGTCCTTCCGCGCCGATGAGCGCCCGCTTCTGAGCAATGAACAGATCGACGCCAATATCGCGGGGATGCAGAAGGTGTTCGACCGCTACCTCGCCTATGGCGACGGGCCGAACGATGCGATCATGCTGAACAATGCCGAATGGCTGGACGGGCTCAACTACCTCGATTTCCTGCGCGATATCGGGCGGCATTTCTCGGTCAACCGGATGCTGTCGTTCGAAAGCGTGAAATCGCGACTCGACCGGGAACAATCCCTGTCCTTCCTCGAATTCAACTACATGATCCTTCAGGCCTATGACTTTCTCGAGCTGAACCGCCGCTACGGCTGCCTGTTGCAGATGGGCGGGTCGGACCAGTGGGGCAATATCGTCAACGGGATCGACCTGACGCGCCGCGTGCTCGATACCGAGATCTTCGGCTTGACCACGCCGCTTCTGACCACGTCTGACGGCCGCAAGATGGGCAAGAGCCAAGGCGGTGCGATCTGGCTCAATGGCGACATGCTGAGCCCTTATGAATTCTGGCAATTCTGGCGCAACACCACCGATGCAGATACGGGCCGGTTCCTGAAGCTCTATACAGAGTTGCCGGTCGAGGAATGCAATCGGCTGGGCGCGCTTGAAGGATCCGAGATCAACGAGGCCAAGATCATCCTTGCCAACGAGGTCACGACCCTGCTTCACGGCGCCGAGGCGGCTCAGGCGGCCGAGGCCACCGCGCGCGAAGTGTTCGAAAAGGGCGGCGTGGGCGACGATCTGCCGACACTGACCCTTTCCGCAGACGAAGTGGCGGACGGTATCTCGATCACGCAGCTCTTCGTGCGGTCGGGCCTTGCCGGCAGCGGCAAGGAGGCCAAGCGCCTGATCGCCGAGAACGGCGCACGGATGGACGACGAACCCGTCACCGACGCAGGCCTGATGGTCGATGCCGAAACGCTGGCCCGTTCGGTCAAGCTGAGTGCCGGGAAAAAACGCCATGCACTGGTGAAGCTGGGCTAGCCACGAACAATCGCCACGAAGGCAAGGACGACCCAGAACGGCAGGGACAGGCCCAGCACGATCAGTGCGGCGCCAAATGGCGTGAGCCTTGGCCCCGGGGCGCGATGGCCCAGAACGGAATGTGACGGCGGGGTCCTCTGTTGCATGGCCCCATTAACCCGCGCTTAGGTTTCCACCGAATTAATACGGGAATGTCCTTCGCACCGACCCCCATCGCCCTGACGCAATCCTCCGTCTTTGAGCAAGCGCTCTCCCCGCTGGGCCTCGAGGGGCAGCGCGAAACGCTGAGGCTGAACGGGCAGGACGTGGGCCACGCGCTCGTGCTGTCTCGCAAGGTGCCGATGCTGGGCCGGATTCGCGCGCTGGTTCGCGGGCCCGTCTGGAGTGCGGACCTGTCCGCCCCTGCCCGGCTCGAGGCCTTGCACGGCCTGGGCGGCTCCCTGCCCCATCTGATCGAGGCCGATGCGCCTGATCCGATCTTTCGAGGCGCCGGATACCGGATGGTGATGTCGCCTGGGGCGACGGGCTGGCTCGATATCGGGGCCGGCGACACCGCCCGCGACATGCCGCGCGCGCATCCGAAATGGCGCGCAAACCTCGCCCGGGCGCGGAACGCAGGGTTCAGGACAATCGCGGGCCCGTTCGGGGGTACACGCGGGCAATGGCTGCTGACGCAGGAGGCTGGGCTGCGCAAGTCGCGAGGCTACCGCTCGGTCGCGAACCCGATCAGCCGGGCGCTGGTCGCCGGCGCTCCAGATGCGCTTTGCCTGATAAGTGCGGAAACACGCGGACCGACCCCCGAAACCCTCGCCGCGATGCTCTTCGTCCGACATGGGCAGTCCGCCACCTACCTGATCGGCGCCACGACCGACGCGGGGCGCGCCGCCTGCGCCCATCACCTGTTGCTGGCAGAGGCCGCCGAAAGGCTCTCTCGCGAAGACGTCCGCTGGATCGACCTCGGCCAGATCGACACCGAGGCCAACCCCGGCCTTGCCCGGTTCAAGCTGGGCACCGGGGCGGAGCTTCATTCTCTGGGCGGAAGCTGGCTTTGCCTGCCCATCGTCGCGCGCGCACGGTTCACAGGAAAGGCTGGATCACCGATGGTCGAGCCGTTAAAGCGGTAAACCCAAAGATGCGGGCAATTGACCATGACAGATACCATTCTCGAACGCTGCACGGCCAGCGGGCTGCGCATGACCGATCAGCGCAAGACGATCGCGCAGGTGCTTGAAGATGCGGTCGATCACCCGGATGTCGAGGAACTCTATGCCCGGGCCTCGGCGATCGATCCACGCATCTCGATCGCGACGGTCTATCGCACGGTCAAGCTGTTCGAAGAATCGGGTATCCTCGAAAAGCACGAATTCGGCGACGGCCGCGCCCGATATGAGACCGCCGATCGCGACCACCACGATCACCTGATCGACATGCATTCCGGCGAGGTCATCGAATTCGTCGACCCCGAGATCGAGGCGCTTCAGGAAAAGATCGCCGAACGGCTGGGATACCGGCTCAAGGGTCACCGGCTTGAACTTTACGGCGTTCCGCTGTCGAAACGCACGAAAGACTGAACGCCCTCTCCAAGGTCGCTTCAATTCCGCCTGAGGGGTGGGTAAGGATTGGAGAACATCTTTCGAAAGTCCCTCGATGGAAAACCTCCGTGGCGCCCTGATGATGACAGCCGCGATGGCCTCGTTCGCCATCGAGGACACGTTGATCAAGTTGATGACCGGCCGCGTGCCGCCGGGCCAGATCATTTCCGTCATCGGGTTCGGCGGGGCCACTGTCCTGATCCTGTGGCTGCTGGCCACGCGCCAGCCGATCGTCGTGCCGGTGATGCGCTCCCCCGCCGCGCTCCTGAGGATGGCATTCGAGATCGGCGGGACCTTGTTCTTTGTCTCCTCGCTCGCGCTGATCCCGATCACGACGGTCTCGGCCGTGATCCAGGCGACGCCGCTGGTCGTTGCGATGGGGGGCGCGATCTTTCTGGCGCAACCGGTGGGCTGGCGACGGTGGAGCGCGATCCTCGTGGGGCTTGCCGGGGTGCTGATGATCCTGCGACCGGGCTTGGGCGAATTCCAGTCCGCGACGCTTCTGACGGTGGTGGGCATGCTGGGCCTTGCGGCGCGGGATATCGTGACCCGGGCCATCGGGCTCAGGGCATCGGGGGTTCAACTGACGCTCATGGCCTTCGTGGCGCTGGTACCGTCGGGGATGTTTCTCGCGGCCATTACCGGCACGCCGCTGGTGTTCCTCGCGTTCCGCGATGTCCTGATCCTTCTGGGCTGCGTCGTGGTGGGGCTTGCGGGCTATCTGGCCATTGTCGGCGCGACCCGGGCCGGCGACATCGCCTTCATCTCGTCGTTTCGCTATACGCGGATGGTCTTTGCCGTGATCCTCGGCGGGCTCGTCTTCGGAGAGCGGCCCGATCTGTGGACGGTGCTTGGCACGACGATCGTGATCTGCGCGGGGATTTATGTTCTGATCCGGGAACGGCGGGTCCGAGCAGCCGCTTCCCCCCCACCCGGACCCGCGTTATAGAGCGCGCGACACATGTCTTAACCCAAGGACCCGTTTTCATGAGCATCATCATCGACCTTCACGCCCGCGAGATTCTCGACAGTCGGGGCAATCCGACAGTCGAAGTCGACGTCACGCTGGAAGACGGCAGCATCGGTCGCGCAGCCGTGCCCTCGGGCGCGTCGACGGGCGTGCACGAGGCGGTGGAAAAGCGCGATGGCGACAAGAGCCGCTACAAGGGCAAGGGCGTTCTTGAGGCCGTGACATCGGTCAATGGCGAGATCGCCGAGGCCGTGATCGGGCTGGACGCGACCGAACAGGTCGAGGTCGACGAGCTGATGATCGAGCTGGACGGCACCGACAACAAGGGGCGTCTGGGCGCCAACGCGATCCTCGGCGTGTCGCTGGCCGTGGCCAAGGCGGCTGCGGATTACACGGGCCAGTCGCTCTACCGCTATGTCGGCGGCACGTCGGCCCGGGTTCTGCCGGTCCCGATGATGAACATCATCAACGGCGGCGAACATGCCGACAACCCGATCGACATCCAGGAATTCATGATCATGCCGGTCAGCGCGGACAACATTCGCGAGGCCGTTCGCATGGGCTCCGAGGTGTTCCACACACTCAAGAAAGAGCTGTCGGACGCGGGCCTTGCCACCGGCGTGGGCGACGAAGGCGGCTTTGCGCCAAACCTTTCGTCCACCCGCGACGCGCTGGATTTCATCCTGAAGTCCATCGAAAAGGCCGGCTACAAGCCCGGCGAAGACATTCACCTGGCGCTCGATTGTGCGGCGACGGAATATTTCCGCGACGGCAAGTATCACATGGCGGGCGAAGACAAGATCTTCAGCGCCGATGAGAATGTCGCCTATCTGCAGGCGCTGGTTCAGGATTATCCCATCATCTCGATCGAGGACGGCATGTCCGAGGACGACTGGGACGGCTGGCGCACGTTGACCGATGTGCTGGGCGACAAGGTTCAGCTGGTGGGCGACGATCTCTTCGTCACCAACCCCACGCGCCTCAAGCAGGGCATCGACACCGGCACCGCGAATTCGCTTCTCGTGAAGGTCAACCAGATCGGCACGCTGACCGAAACGCTCAAGGCCGTCGATATGGCGCATCGCGCGGGCTATACCTCGGTCATGTCGCATCGCTCGGGCGAGACAGAAGATGCGACCATCGCCGATCTGGCCGTCGCCACGAATTGCGGGCAGATCAAGACCGGCTCTCTTGCCCGGTCGGACCGGTTGGCGAAGTACAACCAGCTGATCCGGATCGAGGAAATGCTGGGCGCAAGCGCCGAATACGCGGGCCGCGGTATCCTCAAGTCCTGAGCCATGCCGCGCGGCATAGGGGGGTGTCCGGTCGCCGGACGCCCTTTGCTCTTTTGCTTGTGGGTCGGCACTGCCCGCACTAGCGTGCGCAGATGACAGCAGACGACATCATCAACCACCTGAACCTGTCCCCCCATCCAGAGGGCGGCTGGTATCGCCAGACCTGGAGCGGTTCGGAACAGCCCCGTCCTTCGGGAACCTGCATCTATTACCTTCTCAAGCCCGGCGAGCAGAGCCGCTGGCACAGGGTTGACGCGACCGAGATCTGGCATTTCTATGCCGGAAGCGCGCTGAAACTCAGCATTTCGCCGACCGATTCCGGACCGGCCAAGGATTACCTGCTCGGCGCTGATCTGGCCCGGGGTCAACACCCCCAGCAGATCGTGCCCGAAGGGCACTGGCAGACCGCCCGAGCGGGCGACGGGTGGAGCCTTGTGGGCTGCACCGTCAGCCCCGGCTTCCGGTTCGAGGGCTTTCAACTGGCCGACGAAGAATTCGACATTCCCCGCGCCTGACGCGGGCTGAATGAAAAAGGCCGGCCCCGAAGGACCGGCCCTTTCCTCAAATCACAGGCGCTGCGATCAGCGGCCCATCGCCCACCAACCGCGCTTTTTCGGTTTCGCCGGCTTTTCCTCGGCGGCCTCAGCCGGGGCAGCGGGCTCCGGTTCAGGCACGGCTTCGGCACCGACCGGCGCCGGTTCGGCGGCTTGCGGCTCCGCAGGGGCCTCGACGGTTTCGGGCGCCGCTGTAGCCTCAGCCGCCACGGGTTCGGCGACGGCTTCCGCGACTGCGGGTTCCTCGACCTTCTTGGCGCGTGGCTTGCGGGTCCGCTTGGGCTTGGGCGCCTCTTCGGCGGCCGGAGCTTCCTCGGTGACCGCTTCGGCGGCAGGCGCGGCTTCCTCGGCCACGGGCTCGGGCGCCTTCTTGCGCCGTGTGCGCTTGGGCTTGGGGGCGGGTTCGGCCTCTGCCTCGGCAGGCGCCTCGACCTCGGCCACGGGCTCCGCAGCGGGAGTTGCCTCGGATGACGTCTCTGCCTCGGCCGGTGCGGCCTCTTCGGCGGCGGGCGTCTCCGCCTCGTCAGCCTTGGGCTTGCGGCTGCGGCTGCGGCGACGCTTGGGCTTTTCTTCCGTGCTTTCCGCATCGGCGGGTGCCGGTTCGGTCGACGCCGGCTGTTCGGCCGCCTCTACAGAGGGTGCCTCGGCATCGGCGTCAGCCTCGCCGTCCTGCGTTGTCTCGGTATCCCCATTGGTTTCGGCACCGTTGGCACCACCCCTGCGCCTGCGCCGGCGACGGCGCTTCTTTCGGGGACGATCCTCGCCCTGCGCCTCTTCCGAGGTGGGCTGTTCGGACGCGGCCTCGACCGTGTCGTCCTCGTCCTCTTCCTCGGGCTCGATCAGGGCGGCATCGGCCGACACGACGATTTCGGACACATCCGGCACGGCCCGTGTCGCGGTCTTGAATTTCTCAAGCTTGTAGTCGGGCGAGACCAACGTGGGATCCCCCTCGACCCGAACTGCCAGTCCGAACCGCTGTTCGATCTGGGCGATATGTTCGCGCTTGAAGTTCATCAGGTAGTTCATGATGCCGAAGGGCACCTTGACCAGAACCTCGCGGGTGCGGCCACGCACGCCCTCTTCCTCGAGCTGGCGCAGAATGGCGAGCGCCACGTTGTCGTCGGAGCGCAGGAGGCCCGTGCCATGACAATGCGGGCACGGCTGGGTCGTCGCCTCGAGCATGCCCGGGCGGAGACGCTGACGGCTCATCTCGAGAAGGCCGAAGCCCGAGATCCGGCCGACCTGGATGCGGGCCCGATCGGTCTTGAGCTTGTCCTTGAAGCGCTTTTCAACAGCGGTGTTGTTGCGCCGCTCGTCCATGTCGATGAAGTCGATGACGATCAGGCCTGCCAGATCGCGCAGGCGCAACTGGCGGGCGACCTCTTCGGCGGCCTCGAGGTTGGTCTTGAGCGCGGTCTGCTCGATCGAGCCTTCCTTGGTGGCCCGACCCGAGTTCACGTCGATCGCGACCAGCGCCTCGGTGACCCCGATCACGATATAGCCGCCCGAAGGCAGTTGAACCGTCGGGTTGAACATCGCCGAGAGGTAGCTTTCGACCTGGTAGCGCGCGAAGAGCGGCAGGCTTTCGGCATAGGCTTTCACGTTCTTGGCGTGGGACGGCATGATCATTTTCATGAAGTCCTTGGCCGTCCGGTAGCCTTCGGCACCCTCGACGATCACTTCGTCGATCTCCTTGGAATAGAGATCGCGGATCGACCGTTTGATCAGATCGCCTTCCTCGTAGATCTTGGCAGGCGCGACGCTGCGCAGGGTCAGTTCACGGATCTGTTCCCACAGCCGTTGCAGATATTCGTAGTCGCGCTTGATCTCGGACTTGGTGCGCTGCGATCCGGCGGTGCGGATGATCAGGCCCGCGCCCTCGGGCACGTCCATCGAATTTGCGATTTCCTTGAGCTTCTTGCGGTCGACGGCGTTGGTGATCTTGCGGCTGATGCCGCCGCCACGCGCCGTGTTGGGCATGAGCACGCAATAGCGGCCGGCAAGCGACAGATAGGTGGTCAGCGCCGCACCCTTGTTTCCGCGCTCTTCCTTGACGACCTGCACCAGCATGATCTGCCGGACCTTGATCACTTCCTGGATCTTGTAGCGGCGCGGGCGCGGCTTGCGCACGGGGCGCACGTCTTCGCTGTCGTCGTCGTCGGCCACGGATTCGATGCCGTCGTCATCGTCCGATCCGGCCTCGTCGGCTGACTGTGTTTCATCGTCGGCTGATTTGGAACGCGACCGGCGACGGCTGCGCCGACGGGGCGCCTCGGCTTCGGCGGTCTCGGTCTCTGCCTCGGTGGTATCGCCATCCGCCCCGGCCGTTGCGTCGTCACCTTCGGCGAGGTCTTCATCGGCGGCGGGCGTCTCGACGGGGGTTTCGCTCACCAGTTCCATCGGTGACGAGCCCTCGAGCGGATCGGCTCCGTCATCACCGTCACCTTCGTCGAGGTCTATCGTTTCCATCCCGTCGACATCTGCGGTCGCCACGGCGTCCGCGCCCGTCTCGGCAGCCTTGGTCCGGCTGCGCGACCGGCGGCGGGAGCGTGACTTGGAGCCGGATTTCTCTTCCTCTTCGCTCTCGGCGGCGAGGCTTTCGGCATAGGCCTTTTCCTCGGCCAGAAGCGCCTCGCGGTCCGCGATCGGGATCTGGTAATAATCGGGATGGATTTCCGAGAATGCGAGGAACCCGTGGCGGTTGCCACCGTAATCTATGAAGGCGGCCTGAAGGGACGGTTCGACCCGTGTCACCTTTGCCAGATAGATGTTTCCTGCCAGTTGCCGCCTTGCGGCACTCTCGAAATCAAACTCCTCGACTTTGTTTCCGTCCACCACCACGACGCGGGTTTCTTCCGCGTGGGTGGCATCGATAAGCATTTTCTTCGCCATGTTTTCCGTTTGCATGACGCCGCAGGTCCTCACCCGGGGGTGCAAGAGGTGCAGGGTCATGTCTGATTGGGGCGAGAGGGTCGCGGAACGAAGTGGCGCGGCCTGTTCGGCCTGCCTCCTTACTGCTCCTGAGATGCGTTCCCTGCATCGCGTTCTTGCTCCGGCCTTCCGAACGGAAGACCAATATTTGGCCCGGCGCGATGTGAAAAGTAGCGCGCTCGAGGGCGTTCAAATGACCCAGAAGGTCAAATCAGCTGCGTATCGGGGCGCTTGTTTTTCGCTCTGATCCGCAGAGAAACTCACCGGTCCGGTCTGCTCAGCGTCGAGCAGTCGACCGTTCTTCCTACATAAGGGAGCGAAGTGGCCCCTGACAATGGGCAAATCGTCAAAGTTGCAATTTGCCTCGCGCGCCGTGACTTCAGGTCGCGGCGCAGCCCTCGAACCAGACATCGTCGTGGCCTAGAGGCTCGCAGGTGCCCGATAGAAGCCGCTCGATCCGGTTGATCCGCTCTTCGAGCGGGGGGCCGGGATTGGCCAGCTGCAAATCGGTGGGCGCGATCATCACCGCCAGAAGGGCAAGGAAATCCCTCTCGCCGATGTCGCCGGGATCCCCACCGAAATAGGCCTGTGAGGCCGGCCAGAATCCGTTGATCCCGTCCCCGTCGGGGCCCGGCCCCATGGGAACAATATCAAGATACAGCGCGAGGATCTGCGGTTTGGTCAGTTCCTGCTCGAGTGCGAGCGCAAAACCGGTCTTGCGCAGCCAGCTGATCGCGTGCTGCCGCCCTTCGAGCCCGAGCCACGACGCGACGGATTGGGTGATGGTGGCAGACCCGGCCCCGGGCGTCGTGAAATCCACGCCCACATGGGCGAGGAAAGCGGGGTCTTCGACGTCGATCAGCATCTGGCGTCGATTGACGCCAAGCCCGACCCCGCCCCTGTCGGCCTCGATCAGGGCATCGGCGCGGGCGCGCAGCGTTTCTGCGTCGGCATGGGCATCGCGAAACCCCAGCCAGCCATAGCCCAGTGCCAATGCAAGGACGAGGACCGCCAGGATCAGCAGGCGTCGGAAGAATCTCTTCATCTCAAACCGTCAGAGATAATCGGAGCGTTGAAGCCCGTATTTCGCCATTTTCTCGTTCAGGGTCCGTCGCGGAAGGCACAGCTCTTCCATGACATTGACGATCGCGCCCCGGTGGCGACGCATCGTGTTGTCGATCAGCATCCGCTCGAATGCCTCGACGAATTCCTTGAGCGGCTTGCCCTCGGTCGTCATCGCAACCTCGTTCTCGTCGCTGTCGGCCATCAACAGCGAGGCGATCGTGCCGGTGCCGCGCCGGTTCTGCAAGACAGCGCGTTCGGCCACGTTGATCAGCTGGCGCACATTGCCGGGCCACGGCGCCTGCAGAAGCTGGGCCGCCTCCTGTGCCGTGACCTCGGGCGCATCGCAGCCGTATTCGTCGGCATATTGCTCGGAAAGGCGGGTGAACAGGGTCAGGATATCCTCGCCCCGCTGGCGCAGCGGCGGGACGGTGATCCGAAGCGCGGCGAGCCTGTAGAACAGATCCGAGCGCATCTCGGTCTCGATCGTCTTACCCTCGTCCTGCAGGTTCGAGATGGCGACGATCCGGGTCTCGGACGGACTGCCCTGTTCGTTGATCGCGGTCAGAAGCCGGGCCTGAAGGGCCGCGCCCATCGCCTCGATATCCTCCAGAACCAGCGTGCCCCCGCGCGCCTCTTCCATGGCGGGCAGGCCCTGATCCTCGTCGGTCGGCCCGAACAGGCGCCGCGACAGGGTGTCGTCGTCGAAGGCCGAACAGGCCACGAGGACGAATTTCTTGGACGCCCGCGCCCCCACGGCATGAAGCGCGTGGGCGACGAGTGTCTTGCCCGTTCCGGTTTCGCCTTCGATCAGCACATGGCCGTCGGCCTGCCCCAGATCGAGGATGTCTTCCTTGAGCCGTTCCATCGCGGGGCTCGATCCGATCAGCTTGTTCATGATCGCCGAGCCGTCCGACAATTCCCGCCGAAGCGCCCGGTTATCGAGCGTGAGCCTGCGGGCCTGGGTGGCCTTCTTGGCCAGTTCGGTCATCCGGTCGGGATTGAACGGCTTTTCAAGAAAATCGAAGGCGCCGATGCGCATCGCTTCGACCGCCATAGGCACGTCGCCATGGCCGGTGATCATGATCACGGGCAGCGCGGAATCAACGCTCTTGAGCTTCTTGAGGAATTGCATCCCGTCCATGCCCGGCATCTTGATGTCGCTGACCACGATGCCCGGGTAATCGGACGACATGCCCTTGAGCGCCTCTTCGGCGCTCTCATAGGTTTCGGTATCGAATCCCGACAGTGCCAGCCACTGGCTGATCGACTGGCGCATGTCCTTTTCGTCATCGACGATGGCCACCTTCATCGACTTGCTCATCGGTCTTCTCTCCTTATTCCGCCGCGGCGACCCTGTCGCCAAGGGCGGGCAACTGCACCTCGAATACCGCGCCGCCATTCTGGCCGTTCCTTGCGGTCAGGCGACCGCCAAGGTCGTTGACGATACCCGACGAAATGGCAAGGCCCAGTCCGACGCCGTCGCCGGGGGCCTTGGTCGTGTAGAACGGCTCGAACAGCGCATCGAGGTCTTCGATGCCCGGCCCGTTGTCGCGCAATGTCAGCCGGACGGTCTCTCCCGCGGCAAGCAGGATATCGATCGCCGGCTCTTTTTCAGACTTGGTGGCGTCAAGCGCATTGCGCAACAGGTTGACGATAACCTGTTCAAGGCGAAGCCGGTCCCCCAGCACCATGGCGGGTTCGGCCGGCAGGGTCCGGGTGATCCGGACCGAGCGGGTCTTGAGCTGAGGCTCCATCATGGCCAGCGCCGCAGAGACGCAATCGCGTGCATCCATGGGCTCGAACGCCTCCGCCCCCTTGCGCGCGTAGGATTTCAGCTGCCGGGTGATCGCGCCCATCCTGTCGATCAGGTCGTCGATCCGCTGGAACGAGGACAGCGCCTCTTCGGGCCGCTTGCGCATCAACAGAAGCCGCGCCCCCGCAAGATAGGTCTTCATCGCAGCAAGCGGCTGGTTCAGTTCGTGGCTGACAGCGGCCGACATCTCGCCCAGCACCGCGAGTTTCGAGGATTGCGCGATGGTCTGTTCCGCCACTTCGAGCGTCTTTTCGACCTTTTCCCGCTCGGCGATTTCCCGCTGCAAGCGTTCGTTCAATGCGCGCAGTTCCGCCGACTCCCGCTGGAAGATCATCAGCCGAGACGCCGTTTTCCGGGAGGTCAGCCAGAACCCCCCGGCCAGCAGAATCGCAAAGCCCATGATCTCGAGCGCGAGGATGCCGTTAACCCGCTCGCGAACCGAGGCATAGGCGGTGAAACTGACGATCGTCCAGCCCTGAAACGGGATGCGCAGATCGCGGCGCAGCACGGCCTCGCCACGCAGGTAGGCGTCGATCGGAAGGGCCGTCCAGTCCTGCGTCGCCCGGATCGCGCGTTCGATGGCCGATGGGGCCGACTGGACGGCCAGAGCGCTTTCGATCGTCTGGCCGCGCCAGCGCGGCTCGGTCGCAAGGATGATCTCGCCCGCGCTGTTGGTCACCAGAACCGCGTCGGCGGTCCCGGCCCAGTTGCGCTCCAGCTTGGCGAGGTCGACCTCGACGGCAATCACGCCGAGGTTGGTTCCGCCTTCGGCAATCGCGCGGGAATAGATGAATGAAAAACCGCCCGTATCTGTCTGGGAAGACGTGAAAATCGTGGCGGACGAGCGTTGCGCGTCAAGGAAATACCGGGCCCCGCGATGGTTCTCGCCCAGCCGGTTACGATCGGTCGCGGCGACGACCCGACCGTCCTTGTCGAACAGCATGATCGAGGCGGCCCCGATCTCGTCGACGAAGGTCAGAAGCCGAAGCGTCGTCTGCGAATAATCCGACGAGGTCAGCGCGCCGATCAGTTCGGGGTCGCGCGACAGAAGCTGCGGGACGATGGAATTTCGCTGCAATTCGGACAACAGGTTGCCGGCATAGATCGTCAGGCGAACCTCGGCCCTGTTGCGGGTCGTTTCGGTGAACCTCTCGGTCAGGTAGGAATTCGTCGTGATGATGACCGCGATCGCCGTGACGCAGAACAGGGCAAGCGCAATGCGCAGGCGCCAGCGGCGCAGACCGCGCCGAATACGTCTGGAGATCGTATGCGTCGTCATGGCCCGAGATTAGGCCCCGACCCCGCCCGCGACAAGCGCGCTCAGCCAGAGACGAGCGCGCCCACAAGTCCCGCGAACAAGGCTGCGCCGTCCGTCGCGCCATGGGCAGGCTCGATCGCGCGTTCGGGATGGGGCATCATGCCCAGCACGCGCCTGTTTTCGGACAGGACGCCCGCGATATCATCGACGGACCCGTTCGGGTTCCCGACATAGCGGAAGGCAACCCGATCCTCGGCCCGCAGCGCCGCGAGCGTTTCGGCATCGGCAAAGTAATTGCCGTCGTGATGGGCGATCGGCAGGGCGATCTCGGCACCCGCCGCGTAACCCGAGGTGAAGGCCGAGGCATTGGTCTCGACCCGCAGCGGCTGAGAGCGGCAGACAAAGCGGATGGACCCGTTGCGCATCAAGGCCCCCGGCAGAAGGCCGGTTTCGGTCAGCACCTGAAACCCGTTGCAAACGCCAAGGACAAAGCCGCCCCGCCCCGCATGATCGACAACCGCACGGCAGATCGGCGATTGCGCGGCAATCGCTCCGCAACGCAGATAATCGCCGAAGGAGAACCCGCCCGGAACGGCGATCAGATCGAGCCCCGACGGAAGTTCTGCCTCCTTGTGCCAGACCATCGACACGTCGGCACCGGCCGCGCGCAACGCCACGGCCATGTCACGGTCGCAGTTCGACCCGGGAAATACGATGACGGCAGCTTTCATGTGGCGCCCTTTCGAAAGAACAGCAGTGACAGGACGATCCAGATCAGACCGGCCAGAACCCATGCAACCGCAGCGAACCCCGCAAGAGCCACCGGCATGAACCACAGGCCCTGCCAGGTGTTCATCTTGACGTTGCCCCGGTTGCCGGGGATATGCCGGATCTCGGCGGTGTCGCCAACCACCATCTTGAACGAGGAATGTGCGGATCCCACGCTGGCCCGACGTTCCTCGCCCGCATCCTGATAGGTGAAAACCGGCTCATAATTGATCTGGCCCCGGTCGAAGGGCGTCGTGCCCTCCCATTCGTAGACCTGCACAGCGGTGCCCGTCACCACATCCGAGCGCAGAACATAGACCGCGCTTGCCACGCCAAAGCCCAGTGTTGCCAAGGTGAACAGAACCGGCGCGCAAAACACGATGATCAAAAGCCGCGCCCGCCATTTCATGCCCCGGGTCAACCGGTTCACGATTTGCTGGATGATGGCGCCGCGTCCGATCATGGCGGCCTCAGGCGATTTCGACCCGGAAGCTTTCGATCACCGTATTCGCCAGGAGTTTCTCGCACATCTCGCGCACGGTGGCCTCGGCCGCGTCGCGGTCCGTCTCGGCCAGGTCCAGCTCGATCACTTTGCCCTGCCGCACCCCTTCGACGCCGCCGAACCCAAGCGCGCCAAGCGCATGGCGCACGGCCTCGCCCTGGGGATCGAGAACCCCCTGCTTCAGCATGACGTGAACCACAGCTTTCATCGGCCGACCCCCGGTTGTCCTGTCTCTTACAGATCGGGAGCGGACCTCTCGCCCCGTCCCGTCATCTTTCAATAATCCGGCAGCCGAGCTCAGTTGATGAGCGTGGGCTTGGGCCGGTGCGTCACGTTCGAAGGCAGAACGCCCAGTCGCCGCGCCACTTCCGTATAGGCATCGGTAAGCGAGCCCAGATCGCGGCGGAACACGTCCTTGTCCAGCTTGGCGCCGGTTTCGATATCCCACAGGCGGCAGCTGTCGGGGCTGATCTCGTCGGCAATGACGAGCCGCGGGAAATCGCCGTCCCAGATGCGGCCGATCTCGATCTTGAAATCGACCAGCTTTATCCCGACCCCGTGCATCACGCCGGACATGAAATCATTGACCCGAAGCGCCAGCGCCACGATGTCGTCCAGATCCTGCTGCGACGCCCAGCCGAAGGCGATGATGTATTCTTCGGGCACCAGCGGATCGCCAAGGGAATCATCCTTGTAGGAAAACTCCACGATCGGCCGGGGCAGGATCGTGCCCTCTTCGATGCCCATACGCTTGGCCATCGAGCCTGCGGCATAGTTCCGCACGATGACCTCGAGCGGGATGATCTCGACCTGGCGGATCAGCTGCTCGCGCATGTTGAGCCGGCGGATGAAATGTGTGGGAACGCCGATCGACTGCAGACCGGTCATGAAAAACTCGCTCAGGCGGTTGTTCAACACGCCCTTGCCGTCGATCACGTCTTTCTTTTCTCCGTTTCCGGCCGTTGCGTCATCCTTGAAATACTGGACGAGCGTGCCCGGTTCCGGCCCTTCGTAAAGAACCTTCGCCTTGCCTTCATAGACCTTCTTGCGACGTGCCATATGCGCTCCGATTGTCGCGGGCCCCGCGTGCCGCTCGGCGTGGCGGACGATCCCGTTTGAACGCCTCTTACGACAAGCCCCCCTTGCGGGCAAGCCATGCGAAAGGCATATCAGAGATGACAGCCTTTCAGACAGGAATCCTGCCATGACCACCTTCGACGATCGCGAGAACGCATTCGAAGCCAAATTCGCCCACGATGCAGAGATGAATTTCAAGGCCGAAGCACGGCGCAACAGGCTGGTTGGCCTCTGGGCGGCCGACCTGATGGGCAAGACGGGCGACGATGCCGATGCCTATGCGCGCGAAGTGATCCACGCCGATTTCGAAGAGGCCGGCCACGAAGACGTCGTCCGCAAACTTGTCGCCGATCTGGGCAGTCTCGCCGAAGAGGCGGTCATCCGTCAGAAAATGGACGAGTTCCTTCTGGTCGCAAAGGGCCAGATCGTCAGCGAGACCTGATCCGCAGGACCAAGGCGCGGCGGGTCAGTGCCTTCGGCGCGGGACCGCCGTCGCGGACGATTGCCCCGCGTCGTGGCGCACCACGGGTCGCATCGCTGATCCGGCATTCCCGATTTCCTTTCCACCAACAAGGTCGATTTCATGACGAATGCACTTTCCAAGATGCTCGAAACCCGCGGCTGGCTGCTTGCGGATGGCGCGACGGGAACGAACCTGTTCAACATGGGATTGATGTCGGGAGATGCCCCGGAACTCTGGAACGTCGACGAACCCGAAAAGATCAAGACGCTTTACTCCACCGCCGTCGATGCCGGAAGCGACCTGTTCCTGACCAACAGTTTCGGCGGCAATGCCTCCCGGCTCAAGCTGCACAATGCGCAGGACCGGGTGTTCGAGTTGAACCGCGTCGCCGCCGAGATCGGCCGCGAGGTGGCCGACACGGCGGGCCGCACGGTCATCGTGGCAGGCTCTGTCGGGCCGACAGGCGAGATCATGTCGCCCATGGGCACGCTGACCCATGAAAGCGCGGTCGAGATGTTTCACGAACAGGCCGAGGGGCTCAAGGCCGGTGGCGTCGATGTTCTGTGGCTCGAGACGATTTCGGCGGCAGAAGAATTCAAGGCCGCCGCGGAAGCCTTTGAAAAGGCAGACATGCCCTGGTGCGGGACGATGAGTTTCGACACCGCCGGGCGCACGATGATGGGCGTCACTTCGGCGGCCATGGTCAAGATGGTCGAAAAGCTGCCGAACCCGCCCATCGGCTTTGGCGCCAATTGCGGCACCGGCGCCTCGGACCTCTTGCGCACCGTTCTGGGCTTTGCCTCGACCGGCGTCGAACGTCCGATCATCGCCAAGGGCAATGCGGGCATCCCGAAATTCCACGACGGCCATATCCATTATGACGGAACGCCCGAGCTGATGGCCGATTATGCCGTTCTGGCCCGCGATTGCGGCGCCCGGATCATCGGCGGCTGCTGCGGCACGATGGGCGAACATCTGCGCCACATGAAAGAGGCGCTGGAAACGCGGCCCGTCGGCGAACGCCCGACGCTAGACGCGATCACCGAAGCACTTGGTCCCTTCTCCTCGGCCAGTGACGGCACCGGCGATTCCGAGCCGGCCGCCGCACCCCGTCGAGGTCGCCGCCGCCGCGCCTGACACGGCTCCGGTCGCGTGGCTTGGTTGCGGTTCCCGGGGATGGTTCGGCGGCTGCTGGCCCTGATATTCCTCGGCGTGACCCTTGGCTCTGGATACCTAGCCTACGTCCAATATTTCAAATGGCGCGGGTGTTTCAACGAATTGGGCCGCTGCCTCGACGTGGAGGCCGGCGTCGTCCATCAGGCGCAATCGGGGGTCGGCTGGCTCGCATTGACGGCCCTCGCCTTCGGGGCGTTCGTGGTCATGGCCTGGCCCATGGTCAAACCGAAGCGCTGATCCGGCGCGGGCCAGTCACGACTGCGCGCCCTGCCTCTTGAGCCGTCAGGCGGGTTTACGGGCGATGAAATCGATCAGGGCGGACTGGCCGGAATGGCCGGGGCCTTCGTCGATGATCGCGTCGTAATCGGCGCTGCGCAGGATTTCCCACCCCGCGAAGGCATCTGCCAGCAGGTCTTCGGTATACATGTTCTCGCGCTGGGGCGGTCCGCCGGTGCCGTTCTCGACCTGACGCGGCGCATATCCGTGAAGAACCAACAATCCGCCCGGGCTCACGGCGCGGGCCATATCCTCAAAGAGCGTCGCGCGCATGTCGGGGCCCACGAACTGGATGAAGATGCCGACGACAGCGTCGAACGGACGGCTCCAATCCCAGTCTTCGATGCCCGAGACGTTGAAATCCACCGCAACCCCGGCCTCCTGCGCCAGCTTGCGTGCCTTTTCGACCGCGACGCCCGAGGCATCGAAGGCCGTCACTGCATGGCCGAGCCCCGCGAGAAAGACGGAATTCCGGCCCTCGCCATCGGCCACGCACAACACACGCGAACCGGGCGGGATCACCTCGGCACGATCGGCAAGAAAGGCCGCCGGGGCCTTGCCGAAGAGGTAATCCTCACGGTCGTAGCGTTGATCCCACATGATGTGCGCCTTTCTTGCGGTTGATGGTCCAAGGTTAATTCAAAGCGGACCGGTCTGCCAGCGTCTCAGAACAGGCTCAGCTGATCGCCGGGCCGCGGCGGCACCCGGAACAGATCGGTGCGCAACGGCGCCAGCGTCCGGTCGAGCCCGTGTCTGCGGCACGCGATCGTGAACCTCTGGCGAAACAGCTGCGCCCATTCGCCTTGCCCGCGCATCCGCGTGCCGAACTCCGGGTCATACTCCCGCCCGCCATGCAATTCCCTGACGCGGCCCATGATCCGGCGCGCGCGATCGGGATAAGCCTCCTCGACCCACTCGCGAAACAGATCGGCCACCTCCCTCGGCAGGCGCAACACGATGGAACTTGCGGCGACGGCCCCTGCCCCGGCCGCACGTTCAAGGATCGGCTCGATCTCGTGATCCGTCAGCCCGGGCACCACCGGAGAGATCATCACCCGCACCGGGATACCCGCCGCGCTGAGCCGTTCGATCGAGCGCAGGCGGCGTGCGGGCGCAGGCACCCTTGGCTCCATCTTGCGCGACACCGACGGATCGAGCGTCGTGACCGAGATGCCCACCCGAACAAGACCGCGTTCCGCCATCGGCCCAAGAATGTCGATGTCACGTTCGATCAGCGTGCCCTTGGTCACGATGGCCACCGGGTGATCATGCGCGTCCAGAACAGACAGGATATCGCGCATGATGCCGCGATCCTTCTCGATCGGCTGGTAGGCGTCGGTATTGGTCCCGATGGCGATCACATCCGGCCGATAGGACGGCGCGCGCAATTCCCGCGCCAGCGCCTCGGCGGCCCCCGGCCGCGCGATCAGCCTTGTTTCGAAATCCAGCCCCGGCGAATGGCCCAGATAGGCGTGGCTCGGCCGGGCGAAGCAATAGATGCAGCCATGTTCGCAGCCCCGATAGGGATTGATCGAGCGATCGAACGACAGATCGGGCGAGGTATTGCGCGTGATCACCTTTCCGATTTTCTCATCCCGCACCTCGGTTCGGGTCGGACCGATCTCTTCCTCGAGGCCCCAGCCATCGTCGAACGCCTCGCGGACCAGCCTCTCGAACCGATTGGTCCGATTGCTGAGCGACGCGCGCCCCCGGCGCGCATCGTCCCGAAGCTTGTCAGAAACGGATGGCATGCCCCCGAAATAGAACATAACGGGAACAAGTGAAAGGCCCTCATGACGGAGGCCCGGATTTTTCATTTGATCACAGGTCGGTTGCGCGTCAGTCAGTGTCGCAATCAATCCAGACCTGCCGCGTCCTTTTGATGCATTGCAGGATGGATCAAGCGCCTTGGAGACGTGACACATGGCCGACGAAGAAGACGACATCATTCTCTCGGAACTCGACGACGAGGAACTCGTCGCGCAGATGTACGATGATCTCTATGACGGGCTGAAGGAGGAGATCGAGGAATCGGTGACCATCCTGCTCGACCGGGGATGGGCGCCCTACAGGATCCTGACAGAGGCCCTTGTTGGCGGCATGAAGATCGTGGGCGACGATTTCCGCGACGGTATCCTCTTCGTTCCCGAAGTGCTTCTGGCGGCCAACGCGATGAAGGGCGGGATGTTTATCCTCAAGCCGCTTCTGGCCGAAACCGGCGCGCCGCGCGTCGGCAAGATGGTGATCGGCACCGTCAAGGGCGACATCCACGACATCGGCAAGAACCTCGTGTCGATGATGATGGAAGGTGCAGGCTTCGAAGTTGTCGATCTGGGCATCAACAACCCGGTGGAAAACTATCTTGACGCGCTCGAGACCGAAGGCGCGGACATCCTCGGGATGTCGGCCCTTCTGACGACGACGATGCCTTACATGAAGGTCGTGATCGACACGATGGTCGAAAAGGGCATCCGCGACGATTACATCGTTCTGGTGGGCGGCGCGCCCCTGAACGAGGAATTCGGCAAGGCCATCGGCGCCGACGCCTATTGCCGCGATGCCGCCGTGGCCGTGGAAACCGCCAAGACCTTTGTTGCCCGCAAGCACAACCAGGGTGCGACGGCCTGATACCGATGCGCGATCCCCTGCGCCGGCCCCGCTCGACCGTGGGGCTGACAGATGCGCCGGAGCCGCCCGGACTTCGGGTGGTCGAGGAGCTGGGCCCGGTCATGGCCGAACGCCCGACCCAGCTTTTCGGGAGCCTTGCCAAGGTCGTCTCCGAGGTCGAGGAGGAGCTGTGCCACAAGGCCGAGGCGATGGGCGCCACGCATGTCGTCATGGTCCGGGTCGAGGTGAAATCGACGCTCTTGTCTGTTGGCGCCACGGCGCGCGGACTTGCGGTGAAGGCCGAGGTCTAGAACCTGAGGGCAGCAATGCCCATATGTTGGTCAGGAGGACCGGTCCATGCCACTTGAACGACTCGTGCTGATCATTGTCATCGTGCTTGCCGCGGCGGGCCTCACGGTCCTTCTGGCATCCTTCATCCTGTCAGCCTTCACTCTGCCGCCATGGGCCACCCTCGGCGTCGCGATTCCGGCGGCGCTTGTTCTGTACATCGTCATCCGTGCCATTGGCGAACGGCTTTCGAGCCGTGAGGACGACCACTACGACGAGATCGATCATTGATGATTATTCTGACCACCGACGCGGTGCCCGGCCGTGAGATCGTCGAACCGCTGGGCCTTGTCCGCGGCTCGTCGGTGCGGACGAAACATGTGGGCGTCGATATCATGGCCGCGCTCCGGGCGATCGTGGGCGGAGAATTGAAAAGCTATTCCTCCCTCATGGCTGGTGCGCGCGAACAGGCGATTGACCGGATGATGGAAGACGCGGCCCGGCTTGGCGCCGATGCCATCGTGGCCACGCGGCTCGAGACCGCGCAGATCATGTCGGGCGCCTCAGAGGTCGTGGCCTATGGCACGGCCGTGCGCCTTCGGTGATCCCTTCCGACGAGGACCTGACGCGCAACGGGCTTGAGGCCCGTGGCGCGGGTCGCGTTCTGATCCTGGCCTGCGGCGCGCTGGCGCGCGAGATCCTCGCGATCATCCGCGCCAACGGGATGGACCATCTCGACCTGCATTGCCTGCCCGCGATCCTGCACAATTCCCCCGACAATATCCCCGGCGCTGTCGAAGAGGCGATCGCCGCGCGGCGTGGCGCCTATGACCGGATCTTCGTGGCCTATGCCGATTGCGGCACCGGCGGGCGGCTGGCAGAGACCTGCGAACGGCTCGGGGTCGAGATGATCGAAGGCCCCCATTGCTACAGCTTTTTCGAGGGCAACGCGGAATTCGCCGCGCGCGGCGAGGTGACTGCTTTCTACCTGACCGATTTCCTGGCCCGTCAGTTCGACGCCTTCGTCTGGCAGCCGCTGGGCCTCGACCGGCACCCAGAGCTGCGCGACATGTATTTCGGAAATTACGAGAAGCTCGTCTATCAGGCGCAGACTGATGATCCGGCGCTCACCGAAAAGGCCCGCGACTGCGCAGCCCGCCTCGGCCTGTCCTTCGAGCGGCGCTTCACGGGCTATGGCGATCTGGCACCGGCCATCACCGCGCTCTGAGCTAACAGATCGCGCGTCGTCACGAGGTCTGGGACGTCAGCCTGATCCGTTCCACCATGGCGCGCACACCGTTTGACCGTTGGGCCGAGAGGTGATCGTTCAGGCCAAGCCGGCCAAGCTCGGCGCGCGCATCCACCGCCGCGACCTCCTCGGCGGGAACACCGTTGTAGAGCGCGCGCAGAACGGCGATCAGACCACGCACGATCATCGCATCGCTGTCCCCGTCGAAATGGAATCGCCCCTGCTCGATACGCGGGACCAGCCAAACCTGGCTTGCGCAGCCCTTGACCTTGGTGGCGGGCACCTTCAGCGCATCGTCGAGAGGCTCCATATCGCGGCCCATCTCGATCAGGTGGCGATAGCGATCTTCCCAATCGTCGAGAAATTCGAACGTATCCGCGATCTCTTCGAAAGCTTCGGTCGCCATGGTGTCATCCCTCCTGCTCTGTCGGGGACTTAGGGGCTTGGCCCCTAAAGGTCCAGTCGATGGGGCGGGCGTCGCGGCTTTTCACACCCGTTCAAACAGGGTAATCAGATTTCAGAATATCCAGGAGCGGACGCACCCGTGACACCAAGACCCGTTTTTTCCGCGCTCGGCGCGTTCGTCCTTCTGGCCGGCTGCGCCACGATCCAGACATCGCCCCTCAATCCGCTGAACTGGTTCGGCGGCGGCGCGGCCCCAGAGGATGTCGCGGCTTCTGATGGGGCCGAAGTGGTCTATGTCCCGCCCGCGCTTGTCCCACAGGCTGGGGAGGCGGCGCCCGATCCGCGCGTGCCGGTCGATCGTGTGCTTGCCGTGAACCTTGACCGCACGCCAGACGCGATCCTCGTGACGGCAGAGGCCCAGACCTCCGCTCCGGGCCATTTCAACGCAGCGCTGGTGCCTGCGGGGATCGAGGGGGGATACCTGATCCTCGAATTTCGCGCCGAACCGCCGTCCGCGGCGGTGGCCGGTCAGGCGCGGCTGACATCGGGTTTCGTTCTCGACGACAGGCAGCGTGCCGGTCTGAGGGGCGTGCGCGTCGTGGCCGGGCAGAATGTGATCAGCCGGTCATTCTGAGCGGTCGAGCCGCACCGTTTCGACATTGCTGCCGCGCGCCGTCAGGGCCAGTTTGCCCGCGCAAAGCTCAAGCGCCTCGGCGCCGAAGACTTCGTTCCTCCATCCCGTCAGCGCGTGACCCGACCGGTCGCCGCTGGCGATCGCGTCTAGTTCGGCCGATGTGGCGATCAGCTTCTGCGCCACGCCCTCGGCCTCGGCCCGTGCTTTCAGCAGGACACGCAACAGATCGGCCAGTGCAGGATTGACCTGCTGCTGATCCCGGCTCTTGTCGACCTTGGGCAATTTGTCGGCGGGCATCTCGACCCCGCGCCGGATCGCCTCGAGGATACCGTCCGCGATCGGCCCCTTGCGCGCCTCGCGCAGAAGAAGCCGGGACCGGCCCATATCCTTTTCATTCATCGGCTTGGTCGAGGCCAGCTCGATCAGCGCGTCATCCTTGAAGACGCGGTTGCGCGGGATATCGCGCTCCTGCGCATAGGTCTCGCGGAACCGGGCCAGTTCCTTGACCACGGCGAGGAACTTGGGCGAATTCGTCCGGGTCTTGACCCTCTGCCACGCGTCTTCGGGATCGACACGATAGGTGGCGGGATCGTTCAGAACGGCCATCTCCTCGGCGACCCAGCGGGCCCGGCCCGATTTTTCAAGCTCGGCCGCGAGGTATTCGTAGACACCCCGAAGATGCGTCACATCAGCCAAGGCATAGCGCTGTTGCGCCTCGGTCAGGGGGCGGCGGGACCAGTCGGTGAACCGGGAAGATTTGTCGATCTGGCCCTTCACGATCTTGCGCACGAGCGTCTCGTAGCCCGCCTGTTCGCCGAAGCCGCAAACCATCGCGGCCACCTGCGTATCGAACAGCGGGGCGGGGATGATCCCGCGGTCGATGAAGAAAATCTCGAGATCCTGCCGGGCTGCGTGAAACACCTTCACCACACCGGGATCGGCAAACAGATCATACATCGGCCCGAGGTCGAGACCGTTTGCCATCGGATCGATCAGCGCAGCGTTCTCGTCGCCCTTGCCGGGATAGGCCATCTGGACGAGGCAAAGCTTCGAATAATAGGTGCGTTCGCGCAGGAATTCGGTGTCGACGGTGACGTAGGGATGTTTGGCAGCCTCGGCACAGAACAGGGCGAGGTCTTCGGTCGTCGTCAACGTGCGCATCGTCTGGATATCTCTGCTCAGCCAGTAACCCTTGGCTCATACGCGGTTTTGCGGGGGATGGAAAGAATGTCCCTCGGCCGTCTGTCAGCCGACAAAGGCAGATCGGGTCACAGGTTGACGGGCGTCCTGTCGCCGGTCGCGAACCGGCGCAGGACAGCCGGATAAAGCCGGTGTTCCTGCACCAGAACCCGGGCGGCGAGCGTCTCGGGCGTATCCTCCGGCAGGACCGGCACGCGCGCCTGCCCGAGGATCGGCCCGCCGTCCAGCTCGGCCGTGACCTCGTGGATCGTGCAGCCCGCCTCCGCGTCTCCGGCGTCAAGCGCGCGCGCATGGGTGTTCAGCCCGCGATACTTCGGCAGCAGCGAGGGGTGGATGTTGAGCATCCGCCCGGCGTAATGGCCGATGAAGCGTGGCGTCAGGATACGCATGAAGCCCGCGAGACACAGAATGTCGGGGGCATGGGGCTCGATCGCGGCGATCAGGGCCTCTTCAAAGGCCTCTCGATCACCGCCGAAGTCGCGATGATCGACGACCGCCGTGGGAATGCCGCGGGCCCGCGCCTTGTCCAGCCCCCCGGCCCCGGGTCTGTTCGACAGAACAAGGCAGGGGCGTGCCGGGTGCGCCCCGGTCATGTCATCGGCCAGCGTGACCATATTGCTGCCAGATCCGGAAATCAGGATCGCGACACGGACAGGTCCGTCGCTCACCCCAGGCTCCCGCTGTAGGTGACGCCCTCGCCCGCGACGACATGGCCGAGTTCGAAGACGGTCTCGCCCGCGTCGCTCAGCAAGGCCGACAGTTCCACGGCGCGATCAGCGGCGACGACGAGGGTCATGCCGATCCCGCAATTGAATGTCTTGAGCATCTCAGCGGGCACGATCCCGCCTGTCTGCGCCATCCACCGGAAGAGCGGCGGAAGCGACCATGCATCGAGGTCGATCTCAGCGCCCAAGCCTTCGGGAAAAACCCGCGGCAGATTCTCGGTCAACCCGCCGCCCGTGATATGGGCCAGCCCATGGACACCGCCCGCGCGGATCGCCTCGAGCGCCGGTTTCACATATAGCCGCGTCGGCGCAAGAAGTGCCGCGCCCAGCGGGCCGTCACCGAAGGGCGCAGGGTCCGACCACGACAGGCCGGCCACATCCACGATCCGCCGCACGAGCGAATAGCCGTTCGAATGGACCCCGTCAGAGGCGAGGCCAAGGATCACGTCGCCTTCGACCACGCCATCGGGCAGCGCCGTGCCGCGCTCCATCGCGCCCACGGCAAATCCGGCAAGATCGAAATCGCCCGCGTCATACATGCCCGGCATCTCGGCCGTTTCGCCGCCGATCAGCGCGCAGCCCGATCGGACACAGCCCTCGGCTATGCCCTCGACGATGCGGGCGGCCTTGTCGACCTCGAGCTTTCCGGTCGCGAAGTAATCGAGAAAGAACAGAGGTTCCGCACCCTGACAGACAAGGTCATTGACGCACATCGCGACAAGGTCGATCCCCAGTCCGTCAACCTCGCCCGTGGCGATCCCGATGCGCAGCTTGGTGCCCACGCCGTCAGTCGCGGCAACCAGAACCGGGTCGACGTAGCCCGCAGCCTTGAGATCGAACAGCGCGCCGAAGCCGCCCAGCCCCGACATCGTGCCGGGGCGGTCGGTGCGTTTCGCGGCGGGTTTGATCCGGTCGACCAGCGCATTGCCCGCATCGATATCGACACCGGCCTGGGAATAGGTCAGCCCGTTTTTCCCGTCAGTCATCCGATCACCCTGCCTCACTGAGATTTCGCCGCTGCGATAGACCATCGCCGACGCGACTGCAACGCGCCACGCGAGCGCAGATCAACGACGGGGACGCGTGGTAGGCCCGGAGGGACTCGAACCCCCAACCAAACCGTTATGAGCGGTCTGCTCTAACCAATTGAGCTACAGGCCCGTTGGCTCCAACTGGCAAAGAAGGCCCGGACGGTCAAGGCAAAAGCCCAGGCTAAAGGGGTAGAACGATATCGGCGCGCAGCCCGCCATGTTGCTCGGACGTCCCGAGGCGAAGCGTGCCGCCATGGGCGCGGGCCACCTCGGCCACGATCGCAAGGCCAAGCCCCACACCCGACCCCTTGTCCTGATTGCGCGCGGGATCGAGCCGGGTGAAGGGGCGCTGCGCTTCTTCGCGGGCGTCGGGCGGGATGCCCGGCCCGTCATCCTCGACCGTGATCGTGACGGATTTCTCGCCCCGATGGATCGACACCCAGGCCTTGTCGCCATAACGCAGCGCGTTGCCGACAAGGTTTTCGACCGCCCGGCGGATTGCCATGGGCCTCAGCGCCATGGCGGGCATCGGGGTGGCATGGGGCTCGAACAGCACGGGCTCCCCTGCCCGCCTGCAATCGGCCACGATGTCGGCAAGCAATTCGGCCGGGTCCAGCTCTTCCATCAGGTCGCCCGCCTCGTCGCGCGCGAAATCGAGAAACGCATCGACCAGCCGTTGCATTTCGTCGACATCGCCGATCAGAGGCGCGGCCTCCGCATCGTCAAGCATCGACAGGCCCAGCCTGAGCCGCGTCAGAGGCGTGCGCAGATCGTGGCTTACGCCCGAAAGCATCATCGTCCGGCTTTGTGTGTGCCGTTCGATCCTTGCGCGCATGTCTAGAAACGCCATGCCCGCCGCCCGCACCTCGGCTGCGCCCGAAGGCGTGAACGGCACCAGCCGCCCGCGCCCGTAATCCGACGCCACCTCCGCCAGCTTTCGGATCGGCCGCAACTGGTTGCGCAGGAACACCGACGCGATCGCGATCATCAGCGCCCCGAGAACGACGATCATCACCAGCAATTGGTGCGGGTTCGAGGCCGAGAGGCGCAACCTCTCGAACGAAACCTGCATCGGCCCGAGCGGCATATCAAGCCACAGTTCGACCCGCCGGTCGGTGACGAGGTGAACCGCCAGAACCTCCGCCATGCCCTCTCGAAGCCGGTCGATCACGAAGCCGCCCGACAGGTCATAGACCTGTTTGAAATCACCCTCGGGCACGTCGGCCACTGGATAGATGAAGGCATATTCCAGAGGCGTCGCGATCGAAGCCGCGACCGCATTGGCCGAGGCCACATCCGGCACCGCCGAGACGCGGTCGATGATGAATCGCAGCTCGAGGATGACCATATCGGTCATCTGCCGCGTGACGCCTTCGAAATGTCGCTGCACGAAGCTGACCGAAATGATCAGAAGCAACGTCACGACCGGCAACACGAGGATCAGCAACGACCTGCCGAACAGGCCGCGCGGCAGAGATCGTTTGAGCCACCCCAACATCATGCGCTAAGGCTAGCGCCGCGAGACCACGGGGGAAAGCACGATGACCGACACCGCACCGGAACCGGGCGCGGCCACCGAGATCGAACCGGGCCTGAGGCGCGTGCTCGCTCCGAACCCGTCGCCCATGACCCATTGGGGCACGAATACCTATCTGCTGGGTTCGGGCCGCGAGATTTGCGTCGTTGACCCCGGCCCCGAGGACAGCGGCCACCTCGAGGCGATCCTCGCCGCCACGCGCGGCGCGCGGATCAGCCAGATCGTCGTCACCCATTCGCACAAGGACCATTCGCCCCTTGCCGCACGGCTGGCCGCGCATTCGGGTGCGAGCATCGCGGCATTCGGCCCGTCGGAGGCCGGGCGCAGCCCGGTGATGCAAGCCCTCGCCGCTTCGGGCTTCGCGGGCGGTGGCGAAGGGGTCGACGCGGATTTTGCGCCCGACAGGCTCCTGTCGGATGGCGAGGTGATCGCAGGGCCTGACTGGTCGCTCGAGGCGCTCCATACCCCGGGTCACATGGGCAACCACCTGTGTCTCGCCCTCGGTGACGTGATCCTGACGGGCGATCACGTGATGGGTTGGGCCAGTTCGCTGGTCTCGCCGCCCGATGGGGACGTCTCGGATTTCATGGGCTCCTGCGCGCGGCTTGCCCTGCGCCAAGCGCGCAGGCTCGCGCCCGGCCACGGCGCGCCGATCGAGGACCCGCTGGCCCGTCTCGACTGGCTGATCAGCCACAGGCGCGGACGCGAGGCACAGATCCTCGAGGCGCTCGGCGCGGGTCCCGGCCCGTTGACGGCGGATACGCTCGCGTCGCGCATCTACGCGGACATCCCGCCGCACCTGTTGCCTGCCGCCCAACGCAACGTCTTTGCGCACCTCATCGACCTCGCGGTCAAGGGCATGGTGGCCACACCCGGCGCCCTTGCACCCGACAGCCCGTTCACCCCGGTCTGACCCCCATTCCATGGCCCGGAATTTTCCGTGCAATACCCTCTGGACGCCACCAATCAGCATTGCTATATGCCGCCTCGTGTTCCGGCGTAGCTCAGCGGTAGAGCAGTTGACTGTTAATCAATTGGTCGTAGGTTCGATCCCTACCGCCGGAGCCAAAATCCCTCAGTAGATCATAGATTTACGAGACACCTTGATGAGGTGGCTCAGGGATGTTTGGCGTTCGCAGTCATTTGGCAAACCGCTCAGGATGGTTTGCGGGACTTCGGTGTTGTGACTTGGCGCAAGAGCCTTTGGCGTCTGGTTGAAGAACCACAGTCCGACGCGACCACAGCGGCTCGTGGAACCAAGGCGCCACTCTAGCCCGGCGGATCTTTTGAACCGGGCTGTCCTGTGACAGCCGGCGCGGATTCCATCAGGAGACAAAGCAAGTCCTGCGTAGTGCCGCGATCATGGACTGCTTTCGGTGCCCGAAGGTCGGCTCCAGCAGGTCATGCCCTCGCGCACGGTTTGACGGACCGCTGTCCTGCGCGCGGCATTCCACGCGATGCCGTCACGTCACGGGACAGGGCTCGACGCAGGCCGAATCCCCGCCGGCCACACCAGGCATCGACCGTCCCGAGCGCATTCACCCGCACCCGAACCAGCAGACCGAAGGGCAGGCACTTTGCAGGTCCAAGCTGCCTGAGGCGGGCCTTTTCAGGGACAAACGATCCAACTCGGGGAGCCGGACGTATACTTAAGGATATTTGAAACCTATCCAATTGCGGGAAGCCTGATGCACCACAAGATGATCCTTCTGGTCGCCGCTCTCATTGCGGTGATACCGGGTTTCAGCGCCTCCCAAAGTCGTCCGGCGGGCGTGCTGACCGACACGGTCGAGATGCGGGCGATGACTGAGACCGTCACGGTCTTCGGCCAGATCGTTGCGGTGCGGCAAAGCAACATCGCGACCCGGATCGGCGGCGTCGTGAACGAGGTTCCGGTTCAGACAGGTTCGGTGGTCGAACAGGGCGATATCATCGCCGTGATCGACACGGCCCGGCTGGCCATCGAACTGACAGGTGCCGAGGCGGAGCTCGCCATCGCGACCGCTGGTCTGGAAGTCGCGACCGCCCAGTCGGATCGGGCGCAGAAGGCATTCGAACGGGCGCGGGACCTGACGGCCAATTCCTCGATTTCTGCCGCGCAGCTAGACGATCGGGCCTCGACGCTGGCTGAGGCACAGGGCGGGCTTGCCATTGCGCAGGCACGGATCACAGCGGCCCAAAGCGCAATCGAACTTGCCCGCTACAACCTGTCGAATGCGACGGTGCTCGCGCCCTTCGACGGGATCGTCCTCGAAGTGCAGGCGCAGCCCGGCCAGTTCGCCGCGTCCGGCAGCCAGGTGGCGACGCTTCTTGATACCGGCACGATGGAGGTCGAGGCCAACGTCCCGTCCCGCTATATCCCGGCGCTGGAGGTCGGGCGCCTGGTGACAGGCCGCAATGACGCGGGCGACGCGTTGTCGATGACCCTGCGGGCCGTGCTTCCCACCGAATTTTCCGAGACCCGGACACGCCCGGTGCGCTTCACACTGACCGAGATCGAACCCTCGTTCGCAATCGGCCAGCCCGTGACCCTCGACCTGCCGATCGGCGAGGCGCGGGACGTACTGACTGTCCCCAAGGACGCCCTGATCCAGGCCCGCGGCGGATGGACGGCCTTCGTCAATGACGAGGGCAAGGCCTCGCCCCGGACCGTCACGATCGGTGCCGCATTGGGCGAGACGTTCGAAGTTCTCAGCGGCCTGGTCGAGGGGGACGAGGTCGTTGTGCGGGGCAATGAACGACTGCGGCCCGGGCAGGACATCGCCCCGATGGGCGCTGGCGGGCCGCCGGGCGGCGGACCACCGGGCGAAGGGCCCCCCCGGGTGCGGGCGGACCTCCGGGCGGAGGGCCTCCGAGCGACGTGGTCTCCGAGCGGCCCGCGTCTACGCCAGCGGCGCCGAATGCCGCCGACACGACCGCAGATGTGGAAAGGAACTAAGCCATGAATCCGATCCGCGTTGCCATCGACCGACCGATTGCCGTCGTCGCCGTGGTCATCATGGCCGTTCTCTTCGGGGCGCTCGCCCTGACGCGCATTCCGGTTCAGCTTGCGCCAGACGTCCGCAAACCGATCGTCGTGGTCGAAACGGCCTGGCCCGGCGCTGCGCCAGCCGAAGTCGAACGCGAGATCGTGAACCCGCAGGAAGACGCTTTTCGCGGGCTAGAAGGCCTCGAACGGATGACAAGCCAGTCGCGGACCGGTCGCGCGGCGGTCACGCTCGAATTCTCCATCGGGTCGGACATGGGCGACGTGCTTTTGCTGGTATCGAACCGGCTCGACCGCGTGGGCGGCTATCCCGAAGAAGCCGGCGAGCCGACGCTGAACACCTCCGGCTCCGACGATAGCCCGATTGCCTGGGTGATGGTCAGCGCGGGCGAGGGAAACACCCGGCCCATGGCGGAATACGGCGACTTTCTCGAAGATGAAATCAAGGAACGCCTCGAACGCATCGAAGGCATCTCGACCGTCAACGTCTTTGGTGGCGTCGCAAGCGAACTGCAGATCGTGATCAATCCGGACGAACTTGCCCGCTACAACATGACGATCCCGGCGGTCGTCGCCAGCCTTCGATCCGAGAACATCAGCGTCTCGGCAGGCCAGATCGACGAAGGAAAGCGCCGCTACATCGTGCGCGCCGACGGCAAGCTGAACACGATCCGCGCCATCGAAGACGTCGTGTTGCGCAGCGAAGGCCAAGGCAATTCCGGTATTCTGGGCCGGGTTCGCGTGGCGGATGTGGCCCGGGTCGAGTTTGCCTACAAGGAGAACACATCCCAGTTGCGGTTTAGGGGCGAACCGGCGCTGGCCTTCAACCTCGTGCGCGAACAGGGCGCCAACGTGATCTCGACCATGGAAGAGGTAAGAGAGGTTCTGACCGAACTCGAGGCCGGGCCGATTGCGCGCGAGAACCTTGTTCTCGAACAGATCTACGACGAGACGATCTATATCGAGGGGGCCATCGACCTTGTTGTCCAGAACATCTGGATCGGTGGCCTGCTGGCCGCGGCGGTTCTGCTGGTCTTCCTGCGCAGCCCAAGGGCCACGCTGATCATCAGCCTTGCGATCCCCGTTTCTATCGTCGCGACCTTTGTCGCCATGGCCGCGACCGGGCGCACGCTCAACGTCATATCGCTGGCCGGGATCGCCTTCGCGATCGGGATGATCGTCGATGCCGCAATCGTCGTGCTGGAGAATATCTACCGCCTGCGAGAACGGGGCATGAACCGCCGCGATGCCGCCTATCACGGTGCGAAACAGGTCTGGGGCGCGATCCTTGTCTCGGCGCTGACGACGGTCATGGTCTTCATCCCGATCCTCGTCATGGAACTCGAGGCGGGGCAGCTGTTCCGCGACATTGCCGTTGCCATTTCGGTTTCGGTCCTTCTGTCGCTGGTGGTTGCCGTCACCGTCATTCCGGCCCTTTCGAGCCGCCTTCTGGCCAGCGGCCAGACCAAGACGCTGAGTGTTCCGGGCATCGACCACATCGCCCGCGGGTTCAGCTGGCTGGTCATGCAATATGTCAAGCTGACAGTCCGGTTCCGGCTTCTTGGCCTGCTGTTCGTCTCTGTGATCGCGACCGGGGCCGCCGTTGCCGCCATCACCTTCCTGCCCAAGCTCGAATACCTGCCCGAGGGCAACCGGAACCTTGTCTTCGGCCTGTTGATCCCGCCACCGGGCTACAATCTGGCCACCACCGAAACGATCGCCGAGCGGATCGAAGACGTGGCCCGCCCCCTGTGGGAGGCCGCGCCCGCGGACCAGACCGAAGACGGCAGGCCGTCGCTGGACAGCTTTTTCTTCGTGGCTACGCCCGGCAACAGTATCCTTGCCGCGGCTGCCGTCGACGACACGCGCGTGTCAGAGGTCGTCCCACTCCTGTCGCGGCCGATCTTTGCCGAACCCGGAACATTCGGCTTCCTGACCCAGCCCTCGCTCTTCGGGCGCGGGGTCGGCGGCGGGCGCACGATCGAGCTCAATGTCACGGGCAACGAGCTTGAGGATATCCTTGCCGTCGCCGGTCAGGCCGCAGGAACGATCGCGCGGGTCTTGCCCCGCTCCGAAGGGCATCAGTTCCGGCCGATCCCGGGGCTTGAACTGGGCGCGCCCGAGGTGCGGCTGATCCCCGACAGGATGCGGCTGGCCGATGCGGGGCTGACGACACAGGCGCTGGCCTCGACGATCGACGCCTATAACGACGGCATCCGCGTGGCCGAGATCAACGTCGGCAACCGGCGGATCGATTTGACGCTCAAGGGCGACGAGACCGTCCAGAACGCGCTGCGCACACAGGACATCGGATCATTTCCCGTCGTCACCCCGTCGGGTCAGATCGTGCCGGCCTCAGAACTGGCCGAGGTCCGCGTGACCGCCGGTCCGACCGAGATCCGCCATATCGAACGGCTTCGGACAGTGACGCTTGAAGTGCGCCCTTCGGATGCCCTGCCGCTTGAGGCGGCTGTCGAATTGCTCGAAGAACAGGTGATCGCCCCCCTGGAGGAACAGGGCCTGCCACCCGGTGTCCGCCTGTCGGTCTCGGGCACGGCGGATCAGCCGTCGCAGACCTGGAACGCGATCCAGATCAACCTGATCGTGGCCCTGCTGATCGTCTTCCTCGTGATGGCGATCCTCTTCGAAAGCTTCGTTCTGCCGCTGGTCGTCCTGATCTCGGTGCCTGTCGCGGCGGCCGGAGGCGTCGGCGGGCTGGCCGTCCTGAACCTCGTGGGCAGCCAACCACTCGATATGCTGACATTGCTGGGCTTCGTGATCCTCGTGGGCATCGTGGTGAACAATGCGATCCTGATCGTGCACCAATCCCTCTTTCATCTGCGCGAAGAAGGCATGACGCCGGTCGACGCCATCGAAGAGGCCACCCGCAACCGCATCCGCCCGATCTTCATGTCGACGCTCACCTCGGTGTTCGGGATGCTGCCGCTGGTGATCTTCCCCGGCGCAGGTTCGGAATTGTATCGCGGGTTGGGCGCGGTCGTTGTCGGCGGATTGTCGATGTCGGCCTTCCTGACGCTCCTGACGGTGCCGCCCCTGCTCCGCCTGGTCCTGACGGTCACGCCGAAAGCCGCCGACGACATGGACGCCCTGCCCGCCGAGTAAGGCCGCGGCCGAACGGTCGTCGTCGCCAGGTCGGCCGGCCGGACGCGCGCCGGCCGCGGCGCGCCCTAATCGGCGAGGATCGTGCCAAGAACAGTGACACTCCCAGCGTCTGTGTCATCGATGACGAGCGCGGCGCCAACCTCGTCGGCCTCCGGCCCGAAGAAGGCCCCCTCGAGCGAACTGGTCTGCGAACCGCTCAGGTCACTGATCTGATCCGAGGCGAAGGCCGGTGTACCACCGGAGAAGGCGGCGCCCTCGATGACGGAGCCCGTCACCGTGAGCACCCCGATATCGCTGACATCGACCGGTTCCGCAAAGCCCTCCCGACGCTGCCCCGAAAGGACGTCGAGCGTCGTGGTCACGCCACCCCCATCGAAATCCGCCTCGATGGTCGCGGTGCCCGTCAGATCATAGGAGACATTGCCATCCTCGATCAAAAGCGTCGTCATGCCCGAATAGGTCACGTCTCCGAGCGTCGCGAGATCGGCCTCGTCTGTCGGGCTGCCCAGAACGCCCGGCGTCTGACCGCCGCCTGAGGTCGTCAGGACATAGATCGAGGCAAAATCGGTCGTGCCGGGCTCCAGCGTGACGATCCCGCCCTGATCAAGCGTCACTTCGGTCCCGTTGTCCGACAGGGTTCCGCTTAGCGTGCCAAGCGTCCAGACCCCCGTGTCTTCATCGACCTCACCGCTGGCCGTCACTGCCTGCCCCGCCTGCCTGTCGATCATCACGGCGGCAAGGGGGACAGCGGCCGTCACCTCAGGTTCAGGACTATCCGGGTCCGGCGGCGTCTCGGATGACGTGGATATGCATCCCGTCACCATGACCAGCGGCACGGCGGCACAAAGTCGGAGGAATTGTCTCGAGGTCATCGCAGCGCCCCTAAAGGATGATGAAGTCATTGGCGTCCAGATCGGACGTCGTGAGGCCCGCGAAGGTAATCGTCGTGCCTTGGGATGCGAAGATCGCCACGCCTCCGACGTCCGAGACAAGGGCCAGCGCGGCGGCCCCATCCTCGAAGCCAAAGCCCGACAGCTCGATCCTGTCGATACCACTCACGAAATCGGCGCCATCGGCGACAGAGAGCGCGGGATCATCATAGTCCAACGCGATCTGCCCGATCGTGTCGGAGCCGTCGCCCGTCGTGAACACGAAGGTATCGGCCCCGCCGCCACCTTCCAGCAGATCGTCGCCCGAGCCACCGTCGATCCGGTCGGCCCCAGCCACGAAATCGGAATTGTCGCCGAACAGGATGTCGTTGCCAGCGCCGCCGAAGAGGATGTCGTCATCAAAACCGCCACCCAGCAGATCATCACCCTCCCCGCCAGAGATGACGTTGGCCCCCGAAGTGGCCGACAAGACGTCATCTCCATCATCGCCCTCGATCTCCGCGCCCCCGCCGCCCTGAACGATGACGACAGGATCAGGGACAAGTCCAGCGATCTCGACGCCGATCACGCCGACCTCGACCGGGCCCGATCCGTCCAGATCGTCGATCGTCACCGTGATCGCCTCTTCGGGGGCCGCCTCGGCATCTCCGGTAAAGCTGACCGCGCCGGGCATAGCGAGGTAGCTGTTGAGCGCCTCGAGCGTGCCGGTCAGCGTGAGCGTCTGATCCGCGTCGGACAGGGCGACCGCCACACCGCCCCCCGCCTCGGCCGCCAGCGTGCCGCCGGTGGCGGCAAGCGTCACGCGCATGTCGCCCGTCGCGTCCACATCCGTGATGACCAGCGTCGACAGGTCCAGCGCCAGCGCCTCGCCCGCCACCGCCTCGACCGTCGCGNCGCGCATGTCGCCCGTCGCGTCCACATCCGTGATGACCAGCGTCGACAGGTCCAGCGCCAGCGCCTCGCCCGCCACCGCCTCGACCGTCGCGGGCAGGCCCGACGCGTCCGGCGCGCGGTTGGCGATCTCGACGCCGATCACGCCGATTTCGACCGGGCCCGATCCGTCGAGGTCGTCAATCGTCACCGTGATCGCCTCTTCGGGGGCCGCCTCGACATCCCCGGTAAAGCTGACCGCGCCGGGCAAAGCGAGGTAGCTGTTGAGCGCCTCGAGCGTGCCGGTCAGCGTCAGCGTCTGATCCGCGTCGGACAGGTCGACCGCCACACCGCCCCCCGCCCCGGCCGCGAGCGTGCCGCCCGTGGCGACCAGCGTCACGCGCATGTCGCCCGTCGCATCCACATCCGTGATGACCAGCGACGACAGGTCAAGCGCAAGCGGCTCGCCCGCCACCGCCTCCACGGCGTCAGGCAGGCCCGACGCGTCCGGCGCGCGGTTGGCGATCCCGACGCCGATCACGCCGACCTCGACCGGGCCCGATCCGTCCAGATCGTCGATCGTCACCGTGATCGCCTCTTCGGGCGCCGCCTCGGTATCCCCGGTGAAGCTGACCGCGCCGGGCATAGCGAGGTAGCTGTTGAGCGCCTCGAGCGTGCCGGTCAGTGTCAGCGTCTGATCCGCGTCGGACAGGGCGACAGCGACACCGCCCCCCGCCCCGGCCGCCAGCGTGCCGCCCGTGGCGACCAGCGTCACGCGCATGTCGCCCGTCGCATCCACATCCGTGATGACCAGCGACGACAGGTCAAGCGCAAGCGGCTCGCCCGCCACCGCCTCCACGGCGTCAGGCAGGCCCGACGCGTCCGGCGCGCGGTTGGCGATCCCGACGCCGATCACGCCGACCTCGACCGGGCCCGATCCGTCCAGATCGTCGATCGTCACCGTGATCGCCTCTTCGGGCGCCGCCTCGGTATCCCCGGTGAAGCTGACCGCGCCGGGCATAGCGAGGTAGCTGTTGAGCGCCTCGAGCGTGCCGGTCAGTGTCAGCGTCTGATCCGCGTCGGACAGGGCGACAGCGACACCGCCCCCCGCCCCGGCCGCCAGCGTGCCGCCCGTGGCGACCAGCGTCACGCGCATGTCGCCCGTCGCATCCACATCCGTGATGACCAGCGACGACAGGTCAAGCGCAAGCGGCTCGCCCGCCACCGCATCGACCGTCGCGGGCAGATCGCCCGTGGCCTCGGGCGCGTTACGGAAGCCATAGATCACATAGGCCTCGCCGGTCTCCCCGTCGGCGGCGGGCGCACCGACGATCAGGTCGTCGATCCCGTCGCCGTTGACGTCACCGGCGGCAGAGACGCTGCGTCCGGCCTGATCCCCTTCCGCGGTGCCCTGGATGATGAAACCATCGCTTGCCGAGAGGTCCGTCAGATCAACGGTGCCACGCGTGTCCCCCGTCTTGCCATAGATCACATAGGCCTCGCCCGCGTCGATGGCGCCGTCGTCGCCATAGCGCGCGCCGACGATCACGTCGTCGATACCGTCACCATTGATGTCACCGGCAGCCGCCACGCTGAGACCCGCGAGATCGCCCGCCTGATCGCCCTGAATGATGAAGCCGTCTTCGGGGGCGAGCCCTGTCAGATCGACGGTGCCGCGCGGCCCGGCCATGCCATAGATGACATAGGCCTCACCCGCATTCTCGCCGCCGTCATCGCCGCGGAACGCACCTGCGATGATGTCGTCGAACCCGTCGCCATTCACATCCCCGGCTGCGGCCACGCTCAGGCCCAGATAATCCTTCCGCTCGTCGCCGACGATGAGAAAGCCGTCTTCTTCGCTGAACGCGGCGAGATCCAGCGTGCCCCGCGTACCGGCCTGCCCGTAGACGACATAGACCTCGCCCGCATCAAGATCCGCCGTGACGCCGCGGTGCGCGCCCACGATCACGTCATCGATCCCGTCGCCGTTGATGTCGCCCCCACCCGAGACGGAGCCTGCGCGAATGGCTTCGATGCCCCGGATCAGGTAGCCTTCGCTCTCGGTCAACTGGGTGACATCGACGAGACCTCGCGCCTCGGTCTGGCCATAGATGACGTAGCTGTCGCCGGCATTGGCGCCATCGGTCGCCCCGCCCAGAGCCCCGATGATCAAATCGTCGATGCCGTCGCCGTTCACGTCACCCGCCGTCGACACGTTATAGCCGAACTGACTGAAATTCGTGGCGCCAATGACGGCAAAGCCCTGCTCTGTCGTGAGCGCGCCAAGGTCGATGTCGCCGCTGCCGCCTTCGCGGCCATAGATCACATAGGCCGTGCCCGCGTTGTTGCCGCCCTCGTCACCATTGCGCGCGCCGATGATCACGTCGTCGATGCCGTCGCCGTTTACGTCACCGGCGAAGGCGACCTTGTTTCCCGCCTTGTCGTTCGACTGATCGCCGTTCAGGACAAAGCCGTCATCGGGCGACAGGTTCGCCAGATCGATCGGACCGCGGGTTGCCTCCGCCCGGCCGTAAATGACATATGCCGCCCCTGTCCCGCCATTGGCATTCAATGCGCCCACGATGACGTCGTCGATCCCGTCGCCGTTGAAATCGCCCGCAGAGCCAACCGAATACCCCGCCTCATCGTTCAAGGCAGCGCCGGTGATCATGAACCCAAGCGCTGGATCGAGGCCGTTGGTATCGATCGTTCGCAGGGTTTCACCGGTGGCGCCGGGAAACTGGGGCACGGCGGCGCGCCATCCGTCACCGCTCAGCTGCGGCTCGGCCCCGTCCGGCTCTGCCGATGCCGGATCAGGTTCGGCCCCGGTCTGGCCGGGCCATTGCTTCCGCACGGACGGTGGATGTGCGATGATCGCCGTGTCGAGGCGCGCGCCGGCCTGGCTTGTATCGGCCTGGACGGGCAGGAGTGTCCCGACCAGTTCGGTTACCTCCGTCATCCCCTCGCCTGCCGAAACGCCGTCTCGCGACAATGCCTGCGGGGCCGTCCCCCGCGGTTCCGCGTGCAAGAATTGGTCTTCGGACAAACGCGACGGTCCGGAAATCGGCGAACTCATATCAGCAATCCAGGACAGGACAGAAATGGGCGATTTAATAATTGTTCTCAGGGTGATGACCTTCGTGCCGGCTGTCAAGTCAGCCAAGGGTCTTGCCATCGGCCCGCGAAGGCTGCGATGAACGGCCTTTGATAGTTCCGATCGAGACGAGGCCATGACAGCCAATCAAGAGCCCGCCTTTACCCTGACCACGTCGCGCGGTTTCACTGGCTGGCTCGCCTCGACGGGCGGATCGCTTGTCTTCTCGACCTATCAGGGGGGGAAGATCTTCTTTCTCGGCCTCAAGCCCGACGGCAGTCTGTCGGTCTTCGAACGAAGCTTTCCGAGGCCGATGGGCATCGCCGTCTCGACCGATGCACGCACCCTGTTCCTTGCCACGCAGGTCCAGCTCTACCGGTTCGACAACGCGCTCTTGCCCGGCGAACGGCAGGGCGATTACGACGCCGTCTACCTGCCAAACCAGACGTGGATCACCGGCGACGTCGATATCCATGACGTGGGCGTTGGTGCGGATGGACGACCCGTTTTTGCCAATACCCTGTTCAATTGCCTTGCACAGACGGCCGATGGGCACAGTTTCCGCCCGTTCTGGCGACCGCCGTTCATTTCGCGCATCGCGGCGGAGGACCGGTGTCATCTGAACGGTCTGGCGATGGAGAACGGCACGCCGCGCTATGTCACCTGTGTTTCCCGTTCGGATGTCACGGATGGATGGCGCGACAGGCGCCGCGATGGCGGCATCGTCGTCGACGTCACCGATGGCGGGATCGTCGCCGAAGGGCTGTCGATGCCGCATTCGCCGCGCCTGCATGAGGGGCGGTTGTGGCTCTTGAATTCGGGGACGGGCGAATTGGGCTGGGTCGACCCGCAGACCGGCAGCTTCACCGCCATCGCCTTCTGTCCCGGCTATGCGCGGGGCTTGAGCTTTTTCGGGAGATACGCCGTCGTGGGCCTGTCGCGTGCCCGCGAAAACCGCACCTTCGAGGGGCTCGAACTGCACGACGCACTCGCCTCTCGGGACAGCGAGGCCCGCTGCGGCCTGCTCGTTGTCGATACAATGACCGGGGATGCGACGGAATGGATCCGGATCGAGGGCATCGTCGATGAATTGTTCGACGTGGCCGCACTGCCCGGCATCCGGGCCGCGACGGCCGTGGGCATCGTCGGCCCCGAAATCGGACGCGCCATTTCCATTGCGCCTGACTGAGAGCCACCGACGAGCGCGGCTGCCCCACCTGCGACATCCACAATGAACGCCGCGCGCGGTCCTGTCGTCGCCCTTGACCGAGGTGACGCCCACGACAAGTAACCGCCACTGGGAGCGGCCCGCATCAGATCAAGACTTGGCAGACATTGGCGCACCTGAGAGGATTCGAACCTCTGGCCTCTGCCTTCGGAGGGCAGCGCTCTATCCAGCTGAGCTACAGGTGCGTTGGCAGGCTCTATAGCGGGGGCTTGGGTCCGCCGCAACGGGAAATCGGGCTTCTTCGCATGCGCCGGTGATGGACGGGCCCCGGCCTTTCGGGCCAGCTGATCAGTTCACCCGCCCCCGGCGTCCGTGCCTCTCAGCCAAACAGATCGTGACACAACTCCAGCGCGTCGATAAGCGCATCGACCTCGGCGCGGGTGTTGTACATCCCGAACGAGGCGCGGCAGGTGGCGCCCACGCCCATATGCTCCATCAGAGGCATCGCGCAATGGGTGCCTGCGCGCACCGCAACGCCCTTTTTGTCGAGCACGGTCGAGATGTCATGCGCATGGGCCGCGCCATCCAGCGTGAAGGAGAAGATCGCCCCCTTGCTGGCGGATTTCCCCTGAACCTGAAGCCAGTTCAAACCGTCGAGCCTGTCGCGGGCATAGGCGCAGAGGTCGCGCTCATGGGCGGCCACGGCCTCCATCCCCAGCCCCTCAAGATAATCGAGCGCAACACCAAGGCCGATGGTCTGGACGATGCCGGGCGTGCCGGCCTCGAACTTCATAGGCGGGTCATTCCACGTCACCTCGTCGCGGGTGACGTCGCGGATCATGTCACCGCCACCCATGAAGGGGCGCATCTCGGCCATCCGTTCAGGCCGGACATAGATCGCGCCTGAGCCCGAGGGCCCATAAAGCTTATGCCCCGTGATCGCATAGAAGTCGCAACCGAGGTCGGCGACATTGACGGGCATGTGCACCGCACTCTGGCTGCCATCGACGAGGACCGGCACGCCCTTGGCGTGCGCGCCCTCGGTGATCGTCTTCACGTCGACGACCGTGCCCAGCACGTTCGACATATGGGTGATGGCGACCAGCTTGGTCCTCGGGCCGATCGCATCGATCACCGCCTGCGGGTCCAGATCGCCATTGGCATCGACATCGACCCACTTGATCACGACGCCCTGACGTTCGCGCAGGAAATGCCACGGCACGATATTGGCGTGATGCTCCATGATCGACAGGACGATCTCGTCACCCGCCTGCATCCGGGGAGCAGCCCAGCCATAGGAGACCATGTTGATCCCCTCGGTCGTGCCGGAATTGAGGACGATCGAGTCCTCCGACGCGGCCCCAAGGAACCGGGCGATCTTGGCCCGCACGCCCTCGTATTTCTCGGTGGCGAGGTTCGACAGGTAATGCAGGCCGCGATGGACGTTGGAATATTCCTCTGCATAGGCGCGCGTCACCGCGTCGATGACCACCTGCGGCTTTTGCGCGGAGGCGCCGTTGTCGAGATAGACAAGCGGCTTGCCGTTCACCTCGCGCGACAGGATCGGGAAATCGGCGCGAACGGCTTCGACATCAAACATCTGGTAGCCCCTGACTTGCCCCCACGCCGATCAGCGTGAGGATGGGAAGAATTCCGAAAGTGATGCCGATGAAGACGAGAAACAGCGTCAGGATCGATTTCCCAACGCTGTCGAAGCCATGCAGTTCATTTGTGAACCGGATCAGGCACCACAGAAGATAGATGGTTCCGAGGATCGCGACGATCGATTCCGCCGAACCGCTGACCCATGACGCCACCGCCTGCGCGGTGCGCGCGATCAGGCCCAGAACCTCGAGCCAGACGATGACCGAAAGCGTCGCGGGAAAACTGCCCGTGCCGCCCAGCATCCGCCCCACGAAATGGAGGGCAAAGACAAGGATCACGAGCCCGGAGCCAAGGATCACCGCATAGGTCAGCGGTCCCACGACGACCGGATCGCCCCCCAATGGCAGGACAAGACCCGGGCCTTGGGTGAACGTCACCAGAAGCACGCTCAGAACCGTGGTCAGCATCAACGCGAGCCACAGGTCGCGCCGGTCGAGCCCGAGGTCGATCACGCCCCGCGCGCCTTCTGCGGGGTTGTTCAGCGTCCGCCGCAGCAGGTCGCGCAAGAGCTCTGTTTCAACTGCCATCCGCGTTCCCGCTTTCCCGAAGACCCTGCACAAGGAACAGGCCAAAGGCGCCAAGCCAGATCGCACCGACAAGCTGCGTTCCCGGCTCTGGCCCGACAAACCCCGACAACAACCCGTAAAGCAGGCCCGCGGGCGCCGCCGCAAGGAACGCCCAGAACAGCGCCAGCCGAACCTCCCACGGGGCGCTGCCCTGCGTGATCCGCGTCACCTGATGCAGCAGGAACGCGATGAAATAGAATACCAGCGGCCAGACGATCATCCAGGACAGGAATTCATAGGCCACCAGACGCGACATCTCCTGCCCTTCAAGATAAGAAATGCGGGCGAGCCGGGGCCATTGCGCGATGAAGACAAGAAAACAGCCCGCCATCAGGTAGGCGATCGCCCTGTCTTCGCGTGGCCCCATGGCCAGCAGGTTGCGCATCACGCGGCGCGGACCGCGCCAGGTGCGCATCATGTCGGTGGAAACGGCCATTACTTCCGCCGCTTGAGCCAGTTTTCCAGACGGTCGCGCAGATCATCGGCAAGGCGCTCATCCTCGATTTCGTCCAGCGCCTCGGCGAGGAAGGCCAGCGTCAGGAGGTCTGTCGCATCCTCATGCGCCACTCCGCGGGACCGCAGGTAGAACAGCGCCTCGTCGTCGATCGCGCCGGATGTCGAGCCATGCGAACAGGCCACGTCATCGGCATAGATCTCGAGTTCCGGCTTGGCGAGGAACTGGCTGTCATCATCCAGAAGCAGGGATTGGCTGATCTGGTAGCCGTCGGTCTTCTGGGCACCTTCCTTCACGAGGATCTTGCCCTGAAATACGCCCGTGGCGCCGTTGCGCAGAACCTTCTTGAAGACCTGACGGCTTTCGCAATTCACCGCGTCATGGGTGATGAAGACCGTGTCGTCGTGAAGGAAATCCGAACCGTCACCGACACAGGCGCCCGCAATATGGGCCACCGCATCATCGCCGGTCAGTTCGACCACATGTTCGTTGCGGGTCAGCCGTCCGTTGGCCGTCAGGGTGAACGACTTGTAGACAGATTCCGTGCCAAGGCGTGCAAAAGCGTGGGTATGTGCCAGCCTTTCGTGCGCGCGCCCCTGCGCCCGGACATGGTGGAACGTGCCACGATCCGCGACATCAACTTCCATCACCTTGGAGAACCGGGCGGCCGCGGGGCCGGTCTCAAGAAGCGTCAGCTCCGCCCCTTCCTCGACCCGGATCACATGATGGATCATCGCTTCCGACGCGGGCGCGCTTTGCAGATAGACCAGGGCCACCGGCTTTTCTGCCTTGGCCGTTGCCCGGATCACGATGCCCTCCTCGGCGCTTGCCGTGTTCAGCGCCGCAAGGCTGCGATCGACCGGCTTCTGCCCTGCCTCTTCGAGAACACCGAAGACAGATTTGGCCCAGTGGATATCGGTGGCGGTCGCCTCGGCCAGTGTTTCGATCTCGAGCCCGGCCATCTCGAGCGCATCGGACTGAGCGGGATCGAAAATGCCATCGACAAAGACGATGCGCAGGCGATCGACCTCGCCGAAGACGGGGCTTTCCTCCGGCAAATCCGTCGACGAGGGCACGACCTCGTCCGACAGAAGTGGCGCGGGATTGGTGAAGCGCCAGTATTCATCTCGACGCTGGGGCAGACCGGCGGCCCGCACGCGCGCCTCGGCGGCCCGGCGGGCCTCCGTTGCCCAAGTCGCGCCATCGGGCAGGATCAGCCCGTCAAGCCGCGCCTCTGCGGCCTCGATCTTTTGACGGGCAAGCGCTGCTCGCGACATCAGGCCACCTCCGCCAGAATATCGGCATAGCCATTGGTCTCGACCTCGAGCGCCAGCTCGGGCCCGCCGGTCTTGACGATGCGGCCATCGGCCATGATGTGGACGACATCGGGTTTGATGTGATCCAGAAGCCTTTGATAATGCGTGATAACCAGAAAACCACGACCTTCGTCGCGCAGCGCGTTCACGCCGTCGGAGACAAGCTTCATGGCGTCGACGTCAAGGCCCGAATCCGTCTCGTCAAGGATGCACATCCGCGGCTCGAGCATGGCCATCTGCAGGATCTCGTTGCGCTTCTTCTCGCCGCCCGAGAAGCCGACATTGACCGGACGCTTGAGCATCTCCGCATCGATCTTGAGGTCTTTCGCCCGGGCGCGCACCAGCTTGAGGAAATCGGCGGCGCTGAGTTCGTCCTGATCGCGCGCCTTGCGCTGCGCGTTCACTGCCGTGCGCAGGAACGTCATGTTGCCGACGCCGGGGATCTCGACCGGGTACTGGAACGCCAGAAACAGGCCAAGGGCCGCGCGCTCTTCGGGTTCGAGGTCCAGAAGATCGTCTCCGTCGAGCGTCGCTGTGCCGTCCGTCACCTCGTATCCGTCACGGCCCGACAGAACATAGGACAGGGTCGACTTGCCCGACCCGTTCGGGCCCATGATCGCATGAACTTCGCCGGCGTTCACCTTCAGGTCGACACCCTTGAGGATCGCCTTGTCCTCTTCTTCAAGTTTGACCTTCAAGCCTTTGATCTCAAGCATCTTTCTTTCCTTATTCCTGGCGCGTCACTGAATGCGCGCGAAAATGTCGAGGACCCAGTTCAGGTCCGCCCCGGTGATCTCCTGCGGTTCCAGATCGAACCGCGCCATCCGTCCGACCGTCTCGGCCGGGGGGCCGAACCGCTCCACAACCTGATAGGAGGGACGGCCCACGTAATCGTCGAAATAGACCGAGACCGACCGTTCGGTCCGGTAGGCCACGGCCAGAAAGCACGCAGCCCGGAAGCGCCCGTCGATCAGCACCGTGTCCGGCTGAACGAACCCCGGCTCGTCCCAGACATCGAGCGCGTATTTGTGGAACTTGGCATAATGCCCCGTCCCGCTCGGCCGCCCCCATTTGCCGGTCGGCCCCACGTCACCGTGCCGCAGGTTGACCTTCGAGGCGGGCGGGTTCGCCTTGAACCACGCATCGAGCCCCTTCATCCACTGCCAGTCGCTTTCGACCGACCAGATCGTTTTGCCGGGCATGTCGGCCGCCATCGCCGTCGACCCGCCCGAGCCGTATTCGAGGATCGTCCCGGCCTTTTCGTAGGCGGCCCGGAGATACGCCGCCTCCGCCGGAGGCAAGGTCAGCGCCGGCGCCCGGTCGAGCGTCGGGGGCGGCGCGTTGGCAACCGTCTTCATCGCGACTTCTCCGACTTTTCCCAACGCCAGAACCACGGCTCGCTCGTCCGGTTCCACGCGATGATCATGTAGACCACCAGCCCCCCGATCGTGAGCCCGCCCCAGATCAGAAGCGGGACCAGTTCAGTCGGGGCACCGTCGGGAAAAGCGCGGGGCCGAAAGACCAGCGCCAGTCCGATCACGTAGATGATCATGCCGATGGTCATCGCCCAGCCTTCCCAGGACACGGGCACAGCGCCCACGCCCAGCGACTTGGGCCGGAACCAGACCTTCCTGCTCACCCCACCGATCCCTCGAGGCTGATGGCGACAAGCTGCTGCGCCTCCATCGCGAATTCCATCGGAAGCGCCTGAAGCACCTCCTTGCAGAACCCGTTCACGACAAGGGCGACGGCCTCTTCCTCATCCATGCCACGCGACCGGCAATAGAACAACTGATCGTCATCCACCTTCGATGTGGTGGCCTCGTGTTCGACCCGGCTCGAGTTGTTCTTGACCTCGATGTAGGGCACCGTATGAGCCCCGCATTTGTCGCCGATCAGAAGGCTGTCGCACTGGGTATAGTTGCGGCTGTTCTTGGCCTTCGGGTGCATCGAGACAAGCCCGCGATAGGTATTCTGCGCGCGCCCCGCGCTGATGCCTTTCGACACGATGCGGGATTTCGTGTTCTTGCCCAGATGAACCATCTTGGTGCCGGTATCGGCCTGCTGCATGTTGTTGGTGATGGCGATCGAATAGAATTCGCCCTGGCTGTCGTCGCCGCGCAGGATGCAGGAGGGGTATTTCCACGTGACGGCCGATCCCGTCTCGACCTGTGTCCACATCACCTTGGCGCGGTCGCCCCGGCAATCGGCACGCTTGGTCACGAAGTTGTAGATGCCGCCCTTCCCGTTCTCGTCGCCCGGGAACCAGTTCTGGACCGTGGAGTATTTCACCTCCGCGTCTTCCTCGATGATGATCTCGACGACGGCGGCGTGCAGCTGGGCCGTATCCCGCTGGGGCGCGGTGCAGCCCTCGAGATAGGACACGTAAGAGCCCTTGTCGGCGATGATCAGCGTGCGTTCGAACTGGCCGGTGTTTTCCGCGTTGATCCGGAAATAGGTCGACAGCTCCATCGGGCAGCGCACGCCGGGCGGCACATAGACGAACGACCCGTCCGAAAAGACGGCCGAATTCAGCGTGGCATAGTAATTGTCCGACGGCGGCACAACGGAGCCGAGGTATTTCTTGACCAGTTCGGGATGTTCGCGGATCGCCTCGGAGATCGAGCAGAAGATCACGCCGGCCTTCTTGAGTTCGGCCTGAAACGTGGTGCCGACCGAGACGGAATCGAAGACCGCGTCGACGGCGACCTTGCGTTCTTCTTCCGGCATCTCCACCCCAGCCAGAATGGCCTGCTCCTTCAGAGGGATGCCCAGCTTCTTGTAGGTTTCCAGCAGCTTGGGGTCGACCTCGTCCAGCGACTTGGGCCGCGTCTCCATGCTCTTGGGGCGGGCATAGTAGTACTGGTCCTGAAAATCGATCTTCGGATAGGACACCATCGCCCATTCCGGCTCTTCCATCCGTTCCCAGCGGTCAAAGGCCGACAGGCGCCATTCCGTCATCCAGCCCGGCTCTTCGTTCTTGGAACTGATCAGACGCACGATATCGGGGTTCACGCCCTTGGGGGCGTAATCCATCTCGATCTCGGTTTCCCAGCCGTACTTGTATTTTCCGGAAAGCTTGGCAACCGCATCCACGGTTTCCTGATCGACACCGTCCTTCGCCGTCACTTCGTCCAACGCAGCCATGTCTTTCCCTTCTCTCTATGCGGCCCGGGCCCGGTGCCGCCGATATGTCGCAAGCCACGCTTCGCAGAAGCGGGCAATCTCGTCTTCGCCTGTCGCCGGCCCGAGGCTCACCCTGAGCGCCGATGCCGCCGATCCCTCGTCAAAGCCCATCGCGCGGAGCGCATGAGAGGCCCGGACCTTGCCGCTTGAGCAGGCGGATCCCGCGCTGACCGCGAAGCCGGCCATGTCCATCTGCATCACCTGCGTTTCGCCCTTCCATCCGGGGGTCACGAAACAGCTGGTATTCGGCAGCCGGCGAGAGGCTTTCCCGACAAAAATAGTCTCCTTAGCCTCAGCCTCAATGGTCTTTTCTAGAATATTTCTAAGTTTGGCCACTCTGTCCCATGTCCCGACCTCGAGTTCGCGCATCGCGGCCTCGGCCGCGGCGCCGAAACCCGCGATCGCGACAAGGTTCTCGGTGCCGGCGCGCCAGCCCATTTCCTGCCCGCCTCCGCGCAGAATCGGATCAGGATCGGTGCCGCGCTGCATCACCAGCGCCCCGATCCCGCGCGGGCCCCCGATCTTGTGTGCCGAGACAAAGCCCATGCCGATCCCGGACCAGGAAAAGGAAAACGGCAGTTTGCCAAAGCCCTGCGTCAGGTCCGACACGGCAAGGCCCTCGGGCAGATCCTGGATGACCCCGCTTTCGGAATTGGCAAGCTGGAGCGTGCTGCGCGCCGGATCATCCACCGTCACGCGGCCATCGCCATCGACCGGCAGGCGTTCGTCGATCCAAGAGCGGACGGCATCATGCTCGATGCCCGCACCCGCAAGCCCCCGCCCCTTGAGCGCAAGCGCCGCGGCCTCAGTCGCGCCCGAGGTAAAGACGATATCCGCCTCGCCCGCGCCAAGTGCGGCGCCGATCTGCGCGCGGGCCCGCTCCATCAGCGCCTTGGCGGCGCGACCCTCGGCATGGACGGACGACGGATTGCCGATCACGTCCATGGCCGCGATCATCGCCTCGCGCGCCTCGGGCCTGAGATGCGCCGTCGCGTTATGATCCAGATAGATCCGCGCCATCAGGCCCGCCCCGCATTTATCCGGGCCGGATCACTCATCGACGACCTCGAACAGGGACGGAACCGCAGGACAAGGTGCGAGCGTGTTCTCGGTCACGTCGGACAGGCGTGTCTGATGCAGAAAGACATAGACATGGGCCGAAAGCCCTTCCCAAAGACGATTGGTCAGGGATTGCGCCTTGGAGCCCGATGTCCCGCCCGACGCCCCGGCCCCCTTGTGCATGGCATCGACGGTCTCATCCACCGCGCCCAGAACATCGGCCACCCGGATCTCGGATGCGGGCCGCGCAAGGCGATAGCCGCCCCCCGGACCGCGCACGCTCTCGACCAGTCCGGCACGGCGCAGCTTGACGAACAACTGCTCGAGATAGGGCAACGAGATGTCCTGCCGGCGCGACACCTCGGACAACGAGACAAGCGCACCCTCCGGCTGAAGCGCCAGATCGGACAGGGCAACCATCGCATAGCGGCCTTTTGTCGACAGCTTCATCGGCGTTACTCCAAAAATGGCGGGTCCTGCGGGCGCAACCGAGCCGCCGGCAAACGCAATTCAATTGACCTCACGCAACACGCTGATTACCTACGCTGCGAGAGCCTGCCGCGGAGATCCACGGCAGATTAGAACAGTTCTAAGGTGTCTGACCATTTTCGTCAAGAAAGCGTCGACCCGAGGTTCTGACACATGAAGCCCCGGCCTCCGTCCCGCGTGGCGGTGGCCCACATGACAGGAACGCCATGCCCGAGGTGATCTTTCCCGGCCCAGAAGGCCGGCTCGAAGGCCGTTACCATCCGCAGAAGGAGCGCGACGCGCCCATCGCCATCATCCTTCATCCGCATCCGCAGTTCGGCGGCACGATGAACAACCGCGTCGTCTATAACCTGCATTACGCCTTTCTCGATCTCGGTTTCACGGTTCTTCGGTTCAACTTCCGCGGCGTCGGCCGCAGTCAGGGCGAATACGATCAGGGTGTGGGCGAGTTGAGCGATGCGGCATCTGCCCTCGACTACCTGCAATCGATGAACACCAATTCCAAGCATTGCTGGGTTGCCGGGTTCTCGTTCGGGGCGTGGATCGGGATGCAGCTGTTGATGCGCCGGCCCGAGATCACGGGCTTTGTCTCCGTCTCGCCGCCGGCGAACATGTACGATTTCTCGTTCCTTGCGCCCTGCCCGTCTTCGGGTCTGATCATCAACGGGTCCGCCGACCGCGTGGCCCCGCCTCAGGATACCGTGACGCTGGTGAACAAGCTGCACGAGCAGAAGGGTATCACCGTGACCCACGAGGTCGTCGAAGGGGCAGGCCATTTCTTCGAAGACACGCATATGGACACGATGATCAATTCGACCAAGACCTATGTCAGCCGCCGCCTGACGGAATCTTCGCGCTGAGGACGGCCGGATGGGAGTTATCGATGACCTGGCCGATCAGCTGGCGCGCGACGCGCTCAAGGCCGAGCGTCAGCTGAACGATCCCAACCTCGTCGACGAGGTGGCGAGCGTCATCCTGGCGCAATCGCAGATCATGCAAGAGGCCTTCATGACCGCGATCCGCGTGCGCCGCTCCGCGGTGGCGGGAAAGCAATACATCGAACGCAAGCTGGCCGCCGGAAAAAACGCGGGATCGGCGCCCAAACCGCCCACCATCGACAATCCCGATATCTGAGCACACAGGTTCTTTGTAAGGGTTATTGGTCATGGCCTCTCCCGTCTACGATCAGGCCGATCACTTTCTGATCCCGCTTCTCGATGGCAGCTTCGGGCTGGGTCAGGTCCTGTATCCCGCAGTCGCCGTCGATCAGGACGGGCTGTATTCCGCGCCATTGTGCATCTTTACGGCCCGCCGGATGGCCCCGGAGGTAAGCTGCATCCCGATCGCGCTGTCCGAGGTGATCTCGGTCGAATTGGTCGATCCGACCCCGCTTCGCGACGCGATCTGGCCTGTCGTCGGGTTTGAACAATTGCCACCGCTCCGGCGGGAGGCTGAATTGCGGCGGCTCTCGGATCGGGACGGGGATGCGCCGCGGGTCTGTGAGACCGGTCTGATCGAAGCCTTCGTCAACGCCTGCCACGGCCTCTACCCGTGGGATGCCTTCGGCAGCAACGCGGTCTTCGATGCGCTGCTGCGGCCCGGCGTGGCGCGCCCTGTCTGATCCGGCGCCCCCTTCGCCGCCGGCGATTGCGGCCCCCGCGGTCGAGGGCTAGGGTCGCGCGCATGACAGCCCCATCTCCCGCCACGCGGATCGCCGCGCAATTCGATTTTCTCAACGAGGCCGATCGTCTGAAGACGGTTCACCGTGCCACGACGCTATGCGACGGATCGCGGCGCGAGAATTCCGGCGAACATTCGTGGCATATCGCGCTTTATGCGCTGATCCTGTCGGAACATGCGCATAGACCGGTGAATATCGACCGGGTGATCCGGATGCTTCTTCTGCATGACCTGGTCGAGATAGACGCGGGCGACGCGCCCATTCACGGCGATCACGACCCGGCGGAACAGGTCCGGATCGAGCGGCTGGCCGCAGACCGGATCTTCGGGCTGCTTCCTGCCGATCAGGGCGCGGCCCTGCGCGCGCTTTGGGAGGAATTCGAAGCCGCCGAAACCGATGACGCGATCTTCGCCAAATCTGTCGACCGGGTGCAGCCGGTGATGGCCAACCTCGAATCCGGTGGCGGAACCTGGCCCGAATACAAGGTGACCGCGCAGCAGCTGGAAACCCGGGTCGGGGTCAAGGTCCAGCGCGGCGCGCCGGCGCTGTGGGCCGCGCTGAAGGATCGGATCGACGCCTGGTTCGCGGCCAATGACTGAAGCCGCTCGACCCAGCGCGCTGACTCGCGCCGCGTGGTCCGCGCTGGCCGACGCGCTCGACGGCCCGCCGTCGCCCGAGCGCCTGGCCGCCGCTCTCAGGCTGTTGGCCAAGTGGCGGTCGCAGATGTTGGCCAACACGGTCCGCACGCGCGATGGCGACGTCATCGGCAGCGGCCCGTTCGAGGGCATGATCTACGGCGTCGCAGCCTCGGAGGGTGGGTATGTGCCCCGCAGGCTGGGCGCCTACGAGGCGGGCCTTGCCCCCGTGATCGAAGAGATCGTCTTGGCCGAATACCCGAAGATCCTCGATATCGGCTGTGCCGAAGGCTATTACGCGGTGGGCCTTGCGCGGCGGATGCCCGAGGCGCGTATCCTTGCCCATGACAGCGACGCGCGTGCGCGCGCGCTTTGCGCCGATCTGGCGCGCGCCAACGGTGTCGAAGAGCGGATCGAGATCGGCGGCGAGATCGATCACGCCGAACTTGACGCGAGGGCCGTGCCCGGCACGCTCATCCTGTGCGACATCGAAGGGGCCGAAGGCACATTGCTCGATCCCGACGCAGCGCCCGCGCTGCGACAGTGCGATATCCTCGTCGAGGTGCACGAGACGTTCCGCCCCGGCCTCGTCACCGCCCTGTCGGGCCGCTTTGCCCGCAGCCACGACATCACACGGATCGACCGGACGCTGGTGCCCGATGCCCTGCCCGGTTGGGCCGAAACTCTCTCGGACCTCGATCGATTGCTGATGTTGTGGGAATGGCGGGCCGGTCCGACCCCGTGGCTCTGGATGAAATCGCGAAAAAGCGCCGGCTGAACCGTATACCAGTGTATACAGGCCCTTCACAGGCCGGTGAATTTGGTCTAAGAGCCGCCCCAGAAACCCGCCACATCAAAGGGGCCCCCATGACCAAGATCAAGGTAGACAACCCGGTCGTCGAACTCGACGGCGATGAAATGACCCGCATCATCTGGGATTTCATCAAGCAGAAGCTGATCCTGCCCTATCTCGACATCGACCTGCTGTATTACGACCTCGGCATCGAGGAACGCGATCGCACCGATGACCAGATCACCATCGACGCGGCCAACAAGATCAAGGAAGTGGGCGTCGGCGTCAAATGCGCGACGATCACCCCCGACGAGGCCCGGGTCGAGGAATTCGGCCTCAAGAAGATGTGGCGCAGCCCGAACGGCACGATCCGCAACATTCTCGGCGGCGTCGTGTTCCGCCAGCCAATCATCTGCTCGAACGTGCCGCGCCTCGTTCCCGGATGGACCCAGCCCATCGTGATCGGCCGCCACGCCTTTGGCGACCAGTATCGCGCAACGGACATGAAATTCCCCGGGCCGGGCAAGCTGAGCATGAAATTCGTGGGCGAGGACGGCACCGTCGTCGAGCACGAAGTATTCGACGCCCCCTCGTCGGGCGTGTTCATGTCGATGTACAACCTCGACAATTCGATCATCGATTTCGCCCGCGCCTCGATGAACTACGGGCTCAACCTCGGCTGGCCCGTCTACCTGTCGACCAAGAACACGATCCTCAAGCAATATGACGGCCGCTTCATGGAGCTGTTCCAGAAGGTCTACGAGGAAGAGTTCGAAGAGAAGTTCAAGGCAGCCGGCATCACCTATGAACACCGCCTGATCGACGACATGGTCGCCTGCGCCATGAAGTGGAACGGCGGCTTTGTCTGGGCCTGCAAGAACTATGACGGCGACGTGCAATCCGACACCGTGGCACAGGGTTTCGGCTCGCTGGGCCTGATGACTTCGCAGCTGATGACGCCCGATGGCCAGATCGTCGAGGCAGAGGCCGCCCACGGCACCGTCACCCGCCACTACCGTCAGCATCAGAAGGGCGAGGCAACCTCGACCAACTCGATCGCGTCGATCTATGCCTGGACGGGCGGGCTCAAGCACCGCGCCAAGCTCGACAGCAACGATGCGCTGATGAACTTCGCAGTGACGCTGGAAAAGGTCATCGTCGAGACGGTCGAAGCGGGCTTCATGACCAAGGACCTCGCCCTGCTGGTCGGCCCCGATCAGAAGTGGCTCACCACGATGGGCTTCCTCGAGAAGGTCGACGAGAACCTCAACAAGGCTCTGGCCGGCTGATCCGCCACAAGAACCGGCATTTCGAAGGGGCTCGCACCGCGCGGGCCCCTTTTTCTTTCGGCATGGGTGGAAATGTCAGTATTACTGCCCTATTGTCGGGGGATGAACAGTCCCGACACCGATCCCGAAACCCTGCGCCATACGACTTTGGACGACGTCCAGGGTCTGTCGCTGGGCATCTTCCTGTGCGGGCTGGGGATTCATTTCCTGACCACCGCGGGCCTGATGACGGGGCAGACCGCCGGGATCGCCGTGATCCTCAGCTATGCGATGGGCTGGTCGTTCGGTGTCACCTTCTTCGTCATCAACCTGCCGTTCTATGTGCTGGCCTATCGCAGGCTCGGCGTGGAATTCACCGTGAAGTCGCTGATCTCCGTCACGCTCCTGTCGGCGCTGAGCGAACTTCTGCCCCTTGGCATCACGATCGACGCGCTGCATCCCGGCCTCGCCGCCGTGGCCTTCGGCGCCTGTGCCGGCATCGGGCTTCTGGCCATGTTCCGGCACAACGGATCGATGGGCGGCATGGGGGTCGTGGCGCTTCTGGTTCAGGACACGACCGGATTTCGCGCGGGCTATGTCCAGCTTCTGGCCGATGCGGTGATCTTTGCGCTGGCGGCCTTGATCTTTCCGCTCGAGGCGATCCTGTGGTCGCTTCTGGGCGCTGTCATCCTGAACCTCACCATCGCGGTCAATCATCGGCGCGACCGCTATATCGCCACCTGACAAGGCCCGCCCGACCGACTAGGAGGGGCGCGTTGCACGAGGAAACCGCCCATGCCCTACCTGATCCTGCTCTTCGCCGTGATCGCCGAGACGATCGGGACGACCGCCCTGCACGCCAGCCAGCAATTCACCCGCCTCTGGCCCTCGGTCATCGTCGTTCTGGCTTATGCCATCAGCTTTTACCTGCTGTCGCTGACCTTGCGAACGATCCCCGTGGGCATCATGTATGCCATATGGTCGGGGCTCGGGATCGTGCTGATCGCGATCATCGCCTTTCTGGTTTACGGCCAGCGGTTGGACCTGCCGGCGATCATCGGGATCGGGCTGATCCTCGCGGGGATCATCACGATCCAGCTGTTTTCCGACAGCGCCCGTCACTAGGCGCGGCAACTTTCAGACTAGCCAATGCTGCGCCGCCGCGTTATGGCCCGACGCACACCCGCCTGAGGATATCCCATGGACCTGCGAAATATCGCGATCATCGCCCACGTCGACCACGGCAAGACCACGCTTGTCGACGAGCTTCTGAAACAATCCGGCGCGTTCCGGGAAAACCAGGCCGTGGCCGAACGGGCGATGGATTCCAACGATATCGAACGCGAGCGCGGGATCACGATCCTGGCCAAGGCGACCTCCGTCGAATGGAACGGGATGCGCATCAACATCGTCGACACGCCCGGCCACGCCGATTTCGGCGGCGAGGTCGAGCGGATTCTGTCGATGGTCGATGGGGTCGTCCTTCTGGTCGATGCCGCCGAAGGCCCGATGCCGCAGACAAAATTCGTTACCTCCAAGGCGCTGGCCCTCGGCCTCAAACCGATCGTCGTGCTGAACAAGGTCGACAAACCCGATGCCGAGCCCGACCGCGCGCTCGACGAAGTGTTCGATCTGTTCGCCTCGCTCGATGCGAATGACGAACAGCTCGATTTTCCGCATCTCTATGCCTCGGGCCGCGCCGGCTGGGCCGATGTCGAGCTTGATGGCCCCCGCAAGGACCTGACCGCCCTGTTCGAACTCATCGTCCGCCACGTCGATGCACCCCGCCAGCAGGCGGCGCGTGATCAGCCGTTCCGGATGCTGGCCACCACGCTGTCGGCCGACCCGTTTCTCGGTCGGATCCTGACAGGCCGCGTCGAAAGTGGCACGCTCAAGACCGGCGAGACGGTCAAAGCGCTCAGCCGCACCGGCGACCGGATCGAGCAGTTCCGTGTCTCCAAGATCCTGGCGTTTCGCGGTCTGACCCAATCGGGCATCGACCTGGCCGAGGCCGGCGATATCGTCACGCTGGCGGGCATGTCGAAGGCCACCGTGGCCGATACGATCTGCGATTTGTCCCTCGATCTGCCCCTGCCCGCGCAGCCCATCGACCCGCCGACCATCTCGGTCACCTTCGGGATCAATGACAGCCCGCTTGCCGGTCGTGATGGCAAGAAGGTACAGAGCCGCGTCATCCGTGAACGCCTGATGCGCGAGGCCGAGGTCAACGTCGCGATCAAGGTCACCGACACTCCCGGTGGCGAGGCCTTCGAGGTCGCGGGTCGCGGCGAATTGCAGATGGGCGTGCTGATCGAGAACATGCGTCGCGAAGGGTTCGAACTGTCGATCTCGCGCCCGCAGGTCATCCTGCGCGAAGAGAACGGCCAGAAGCTGGAGCCCATCGAGGAAGTCACGATCGACGTCGATGACGATTATGCCGGCGCCGTGATCGAGAAGCTGACCGGCCCGCGCAAGGGAGAGCTGACCGAGATGAAGCCCGCAGGCGCCGGCAAGACCCGGATCGTGGCGCTTGTCCCCTCACGCGGCCTGATCGGCTATCACGGCGAATTCATGACCGATACCCGCGGATCGGGCGTGCTGAACCGCATCTTCCACGGCTGGGCCCCGCACAAGGGCGCGATCCAGGGTCGGCGTCAGGGTGTCCTGATCTCGATGGAGAACGGCACGGCGGTCGCCTATGCGCTGTGGAACCTCGAAGATCGCGGCAAGATGTTCATCAACCCGCAGGATGCCGTCTACGAGGGCATGATCATCGGCGAACATGCGCGTGACAACGATCTCGAGGTGAACCCGCTCAAGGGCAAGAAGCTCACCAACGTGCGCGCCTCGGGCACCGATGAAGCCGTGCGCCTGACCCCGCCCGTTCAGATGAGCCTCGAACAGGCGATCGCCTATATCGACGATGACGAGCTGGTCGAAGTCACGCCGAACGCGGTGCGCCTGCGCAAGCGGCATCTCGATCCGCATGAGCGCAAGCGCGAAGCCCGCAAGGCGGGCTGAGCCCAAAATTTCCAAATTTTGGGGCCAGACCAAAATTCGTCAGAATTTTGGTCGCCCTATTCCGAGGTTTCGACAATCACCAGGTCGCGTTCGGCCGCGCCACGGGCGTGGCTGAGAGCTTCCTGGTATTCGGGGCTGTGATAACAGGCCTCTGCCGCCTCGACGCTGGGGAATTTCGCCACGACATTGCGCGCTCGGTCATTGCCTTCGAGCTGGACGTAACGTCCGGCGCGCGCAATGAAATACCCCCCGTGCTTGTTGATCGCGGGCCCCGCGAGTTCTGCGTACTTCCCGTACGATTCGGGATCGGTGACCTTCGCATGAGCGATCCATAGTGCAGGCATTCAACCCTCCTCCAGTTTTGCCCGGACCGCGGCGATCGCGGCCCCTGAATTCTCGGCCGATGCCGCGCCACCCTGGGCCATGTCCGGACGGCCTCCGCCGCCCTTGCCGCCCAGCGTTTCAACCGCGAGCCGCAGCAGGGCGACCGCATCGAACCGACCGGCCAGATCCTTGGTGACACCCACCGCCACCGCCGCCTTGCCGCCGGTATCCGCGATCAGGAGCGCGACGCCGCTGTCGCCCTGCCCCTTGAACTGATCGACGATCGGCGGCAGGTCCTTGCCGGTCACGCCCTCAAGCCGCTGACCAAGGAAACGGATTCCGTTGACCTGCTCTTCGCGGGGTCCGGCCCCGCCCGCGCCGCCGCCCATCGCCATATCGCGTCGCAGATCGGCCAGTTCGGCCTGCAGCGCCTTGCGCTCATCCAGTAGCGCGCGCACCCGCTCGGGCACCTCGTTGGCCTGCGCCTTGAGAACCGAGGCTGTCTCGCTCAACAGACGTTCGCGCCCGGCGAGGTAATCCAGCGCCGCCTGACCCGTCAGTGCCTCCACTCGGCGCACACCCGCACTCGAGGCGCTGTCACCCAGCGCCACGAAGGCGCCGATATCGCCGGTCTGGCGGACATGCGTACCGCCGCAAAGCTCGATCGAGTAGGTCCGGCCATCGGTCCCCTTGCCCGTATCGGCCTCGCCCATCGACACGACCCGAACCTCGTCGCCATATTTCTCACCGAAAAGCGCCTGCGCGCCGATGGCGCGGGCGTCATCGGGCGTCATGATCCGGGTCGACACCTGGCTGTTCTGCCGGATCATCGCGTTGACCTCGGCTTCGACGCGGGCCAGCTCCTCCGCAGAGAGCGCCTTGCCATGGCTGAAGTCGAACCGCAGCCGGTCGGGCGCATTCAGCGAGCCGCGCTGCGCCACATGTTCGCCAAGCGCACCGCGCAGGGCCTCGTGCAAGAGGTGGGTGGCCGAATGGTTGGCGCGGATCGCCGTGCGGCGCGCATGGCTCACATCCAGCTTGGCCGGCTGGCCGCGCAGGATCGAGCCTTCGCGCACAGTGGCAAAATGGATGAACACGCCCGCGACCTTTCGGGTCTCCGTCACCTCGGCGAGGCCCGTATCCGTCCGGATAAAGCCCGTGTCGCCGACCTGGCCACCGGCCTCGGCATAGAACGGGGTCTGGTTGACGACGATCTGGACTGTTTCACCCTCGGAGGCCTCGCCAAGCGTGGCGCCATCCCGGACGAGTTCCTGAATCTGGCCCTCGGCACTTTCGGTCTCGTAGCCTAGGAATTCGGTCGTGCCGCGATTTTCCGCGATGTCGAACCAGACCGGCGAATCCGCGGCCTCTCCCGATCCGGACCATGCGGCACGGGCCTTGGCCTTTTGTTCCTGCATCGCGTGGTCGAACCCGGCGACATCAACCAGGCGGCCCTTTTCGCGGAGCGCATCCTGCGTCAGATCAAGCGGGAAGCCGAAGGTGTCATAAAGCTTGAACGCCGTCTCGCCCGGAAGGTCGGCATCGTCCGGCAGCCCGTCGAGCGCCTCGTCCAACAGGCGAAGCCCCCGGTCGAGTGTCTGCTTGAACCGGGTTTCCTCGGCCATGAGCGTCTCTTCCATCAGGGCCTTGGCCTGCCCGAGTTCGGGATAGGCACCACCCATCTGGCGGATCAGTTCGGGGACCAGCCGGTGCATCACCGGATCCTTGGCGCCCAGCAGATGCGCATGACGCATCGCGCGGCGCATGATCCGGCGCAGCACGTAGCCCCGGCCCTCGTTCGAGGGCAGCACGCCTTCGGCGATCAGGAAGGACGAGGTTCTCAGGTGGTCGGCCATGACGCGCAGATGGGGCAATGTATCGCCCTCGGGATCGCGGTTCGTCACATGGGCCGCGGCCTCGACGATGGAGCGCAGAAGATCGGTCTCGAACAGGTTGTTGGTGCCCTGCATCAGCGCCGCGAACCGCTCGAGCCCCATGCCGGTGTCGATCGACTGCATATCAAGGGGGCGCATCGTGCCATCCTCGAACTGCTCGTTCTGCATGAAGACCACGTTCCAGATCTCGATGAAGCGGTCGCCATCCTCCTCGGCGCTGCCCGGAGGGCCGCCCCAGATGTGGGGGCCGTGGTCATAGAAGATCTCGGTGCAAGGGCCACAGGGGCCGGTCGGGCCCATGCGCCAGAAATTGTCATCCGTGGCAATGCGGATGATCCGCTCGTCGGGGACACCGATCTTGTTCCAGATGGCCGCGGCCTCGTCATCGGTGTGATAGACCGTGACGTGAAGCTTCGATTTGTCGAGGCCGAAATCCTTGGTCAGAAGCTCCCATGCAAAGGGGATCGCCTCGTCCTTGAAATAATCCCCGAACGAGAAATTCCCCAGCATCTCGAAAAACGTCAGGTGCCGCGCCGTATAGCCCACGTTGTCGAGGTCGTTGTGCTTGCCGCCGGCACGCACGCATTTCTGAGACGTGGTCGCGCGGGCATAATCGCGATGTTCCAGCCCGGTGAAGAGGTTCTTGAACTGAACCATCCCGGAATTAGTGAACATCAACGTCGGATCGTTGCGCGGAACCAGCGGCGAGGAGGACACGATCTCGTGCCCCTGCCGGGCGAAATAGTCGAGGAAGGTCGAGCGGATATCGGCAAGCGAAGTCATGAGCGTCTTTCGCGTGATGGGTTGACGGATGCGAGGAATAGCCCCGCCCCGGGCAGGTGTCCACAGCAGCCGCGCCACGCAACAAAAAAGGGCGGCACCGCGAAGCGGACCGCCCTCGTCTGGCGCCCGGATCGGCGCCTACATCTCGACGAGGTCATCGCCCCCGTCGGATTCGCCGTCACCGGCACTCATCTCGAAATCGAGACCATGGGCCGCGCGGATCTTGTCCTCGATCTCCATGGCCATCTCGGGATGTTCCTTGAGGAAAGTCTTGGAGTTTTCCCGGCCCTGCCCGATCCGCTCGTCCCCGTAGGAGAACCAGGCCCCGGACTTCTCGACCACGCCTGCCTTGACGCCGAGATCGAGCAACTCACCGGTCTTGGAAATGCCCTCACCATACATGATGTCGAATTCGACCTGCTTGAAGGGCGGGGCAACCTTGTTCTTGACCACCTTCACCCGGGTCGAGTTGCCCACAGTTTCGTCCCGGTCCTTGACCGAGCCGATGCGGCGGATATCCAGGCGGACAGACGCGTAGAACTTCAGGGCGTTGCCGCCCGTCGTGGTTTCCGGACTTCCGAACATCACGCCGATCTTCATCCGGATCTGGTTGATGAAGATCACCATGCAGTTCGACCGCGAGATCGAGGAGGTCAGCTTGCGCATCGCCTGGCTCATCAGGCGGGCATGCACACCGACCGAGCTGTCGCCCATATCGCCCTCAAGCTCGGAGCGCGGCGTCAGGGCAGCGACGGAATCGACCACGACAAGGCTCACCGCGCCGGAGCGCACAAGCGTATCCACGATCTCAAGCGCCTGTTCCCCGGTATCGGGCTGCGAGATCAGCAGCTCGTCAAGGTTCACGCCCAGCTTCTTGGCATATTGCGGATCAAGTGCGTGTTCGGCGTCGACAAAGGCGCAAACGCCGCCTTTTTTCTGTTCTTCGGCCACCACATGCAGCGTCAGCGTCGTCTTGCCGGAGCTTTCCGGGCCATAGATTTCGATCACACGCCCCTTGGGCAGGCCACCGATCCCCAGCGCGATATCAAGACCCAGCGAACCGGTCGACGTCGCCTCGATATCGGGCATCTGGTTCTGGCCGCCGAGCTTCATGATCGAGCCCTTGCCGAACTGGCGTTCGATCTGCGCAAGCGCCGAATCGAGGGCCTTCTGCTTGTCCGCCGTCTTCTTGCTGGTCATGTTCAGGAGATCTGCCGTTGCCATGTTTCCCATCCTTATTTCATACCCGCCGGAGGGCGGCAATTACTGCTTTGTTCACCTCTTGTTCCGCCGTTGATAGCGGACAAAACGGGAACATTTCAAGTCAATTCTCACCTATCAACGTTGGGTCAGATTGGTTAATTAGTGGTTTACCATCTTCGGGGCAGTCTCCTCGCTGTGGTCGGGAGGTCTATGTGCTTGTTTTCTGGAAGGAACGTCTGGTCTTTCTGGCTGTGCCCAAGACCGGAACCACCGCGATCGAGGGCGCACTGGCCCCGCGCGCCGGCATGGTTCTGCGCGATCCGCCGCATCTGAAGCATTCGCCGGTCTATCGTTACCGGCGATTCCTTGCCCCGTTCTTCGAGAAGGCCGGCGGCCAGGAGATGGAGACCGTCGCGGTGATCCGGCATCCCGTCGACTGGCTGTCGAGCTGGTATCGATACAGGCGGCGCGATGATCTGGATGGCCGCCCCAACAGCACCAAGGGCATGACCTTCGACGCCTTCGTAGGCGAATACACCCGCGGCAAGCCCGCGCCGTTCGCCAATGTCGGCAGCCAGGCGAAGTTCGTCTCCGATGCGGATGGCGTGATCGCGGTCGATCACCTGTTCCGCTACGAACAACAGGACAAGCTAATCGCCTTCCTGTCGGACCGCCTGTCGCTCCGGATCGATCTGCCCCGGCTCAACGTCTCTCCGACGATGGACGTTTCGCTGACCCCGCAGACCGAGGCCAAGCTGAGGCGCAAATGCGCGGCGGAATTCGAGGTCTGGGAGGCGGCGGGCAGATAGGCCCGCATTCCTCTGGGCGAAAATGCGCGATCAGGCGTCGCGTTCCATGATCCATTCGACCTCGGGCGCCGGGACAAAGCGCCATTTGCGCAGCGGCCCGGCCATCACGTTGAGGTAATACATCTCGAATCCATAGGGCGCGCCGCAGGGATGGTGTCCGCGCGGCACCAGAACGACATCGCCATCGCTGACGGCCATCGTCTCGTCCAGCGCGCCGTCATCGGTATAGACCCTCTGGATACCAAAACCCGACGCCGGGTTGAGCCGGTGGTAATAGGTCTCTTCCAGATAGGTGATGCGGGGGAAATCATCCTCGTCGTGGCGGTGGCTGGGGTAGGACGACCAATGGCCCGCCGGGGTGAAGACCTCGGTCACCAGAAGGCTGTCGGCAAAATCCTCGGCCTCCATCGCGATGTTGTTGATCAGGCGGGTGTTGGTGCCGCGGCCACGTTCGGTCAGCGTGATCCCGTCGGGCCCGATGCGCCGGGCGGCGTGGCCGCCCTTGCCGGGTGCGGAACAGACGGCGATGACGCAGTCGGTCTCGGCCACGGCCTCCCACGCCTCGTCGTTCGGGACATAGAGGCAATGGGGCGGCGTCTTTTCGAACACGTCCATCCGGTCGCCCAGAACGCCCCAATCCTGACCCGCCGCACGGATCGCGGCCTTGCCCTCGACCATGACGAGGATGACTTCGCGGTCGCCCGTGGCCTCGGCCGCCGTCTCGCCCGCGCGCAGGCGATACAGCGAGAAACCGACATAGCGCCAGCCCGCGCTTTCGGGCGTGATCTGGTGGACCTTGCCGTGGGTCCCGAAGGGTTTGTGCAGAAGGTCAGTCATCTTTCTTCTCCTTGTAGTTCTCGGGGTCGAAGACCACGAAGAACTCGTATCCGCACCACGCCGCCGCCGCGCCGAAGATCATCGCCCAGCCGGCATTGCCCGACGCCAGTTCGAGCATCGCCCAACCGCCCGTCACAACGACCACCGCCAACCGGCGCCCGACAGGCAGAAAGAACGGATGGCGGACGTTGAAGAAATCCCTGCGATCAGCCATCGATCGTGATCCCCGCGCGGGCACAGATATCGACGATGTGGTCATAGCCCATTTTCGAATAGGCCTTGGGATCGGCGCGGGACGGATCCTGTTCCGCCTCGACCACGATCCAGCCCTCGTAGTCCATCGCGCGGAGCCTGTCGGCCACCGCCTGAAAATCGATCGATCCTTCGGGATCACCCGGCACGGTGAAGGCGCCCGCGATCACCGCATCGAGGAAGCTGCGGTTCTCGGCGCGCATCCGGGCCGTCACCTCGGCGCGGACATCCTTGAAATGGACATGGCTGATCCGGTCGCCCCAGCGATCGAGCACGCCCATCACATCCGCGCCCCCGAACCGCAGGTGGCCCGTGTCATAAAGGAGCGTGACCTCTGGTCCCGTGGTCTCCATCAGCCAGTCTATATCCTCGCCATCCTCGATCATCGAGCCCATGTGGTGGTGATAGGCCAGCGTCATCCCCTGATCCGCCATCCAGCGGGCCACTTCGGTCAGCTTGGCGCCGTAGCCCGCGATCTCGTCCCGGGTCAGCTTGGGCCGATGGGACACGGGCGTCGCGATATCGCCCTGAACCGTGTTGGAGCATTCGGCATAAACAAGGCAGGGCGCGCCCAGCGCCACGAATTGCGCGACCTGCTGGCCGACGTTGGCGATCTCGGTCGCCACGTCATCGGCCATCAGGTTACCCGAACACCAGCCACCGCACAGCGCGATGTCATAGGTCCGCAGGTAGTCGCGCAGACCCTCGGTGTCATGCGGCATTCGCCGGCCCCGCTCGACGCCGGAGTAACCGATCTCGCGGGCCTCGGAGAGGGCCTGCTCCATCGTATAGGCGGCGGTCAGGTCCGGCAGATCGTCGTTCTGCCAGGCGATGGGAGATATCCCGATCTTCACGGCCATGGGGGCGGCTCCTAATCTGCGCGCTGCGTCTTCTTGTTTTCGACAAAGGCGGCGCGGGCGTCGTGGACCTGCGGCCTGTCCGACACCTCGGGCACGCCGACTTCCCACCATGTGCCACCATATTCGGTGCTGGGATAGGGGTCGGTGTCGATCACGACGACATAGGGCCCCTTGACCTCGCCCCGCTTGGCGAGCGCCTCTTCCAGCTCGGCGATGGAGCCCACCTTGACGCTTGTCGCCCCCATGGAGCCCGCATGCGCCGCGAAATCGATGGCAGAGGGAACCTCGTGGACGGTATGATCCAGAAGGCAATTGAACTCCGCCCCGCCGGTGCCCATCTGCAGCCGGTTGATGCAGCCGAAGCCGCGGTTGTCGGTCACGACCACGGTGAAGGAAATGCCCATCATCGCCGCCGTCGCCATCTCGGAATTGGCCATCATGTAGGTGCCGTCGCCCGTAAAGCAGATCACGTCGGCCTCGGGCTCGGCCATCTTGATGCCGATGGCGCCGGGGATTTCATAGCCCATGCAGGAAAAGCCGTATTCCATGTGGTAGGACCCCGGGCGGCCCGCCTTCCACAGCTTGTGCAGCTCTCCGGGCATGGTGCCTGCGGCGCACATGACGACGGTCTTGTCGTTTGCCTGCCGCTGGACGGCCCCCACGACCTGCATGTCGGTGGGCAGAGCGTTCCCGTCGCCGGGGGCAGCGGTCAGCGGATCGACCTTGGCAAACCAGTCGGGCTTGGCCCCGGCCGCGGGCGGCTCGGGCGCATAGCCGGCCAGTTCGATCGCCAGTTCCGTCAGACCCGCCTTGGCATCCGCCTGAACCGGCAGGGCCCCATGCTTCATTGCGTCATGCGCCTGCACGTTGAGCGAGATGATCCGGCGGTCGGGATTGCGGAACAGACCCCACGACCCGGTCGTGAAGTCCTGAAACCGCGTCCCGATGCCAAGGATCAGATCGGCCTCCGCGCAGCGGTCATTGGCGGGCTCCCCCCCCGTCACGCCAATCGGCCCGAGGTTCAGCGGATGATCCCAGGGCAGCGCGGATTTGCCAGCCTGCGTTTCGGTCACGGGGATGTTGTGCGCCTCTGCGAAAAGACGCAGGTCCTCGGTCGCGCCCGAGTAATGCACGCCGCCGCCCGCGACGATCACCGGCCGCTTGGCCGCGCGGATCACCTCGATGGCGCGGTGCAGTTCGTGCGGATCGGGATGGATCCGGCGCTGGTGCCAGACGCGCGGCTCGAAAAAGCTTTCGGGATAATCATAGGCCTCGGCCTGAACGTCCTGACAGAAGGCCAGCGTGACCGGCCCGCAATCGGCGGGATCGGTCAGGACACGCATCGCGCGCGGCAGCGCGGTCAGGATATGTTCGGGCCGGCTGATCCGGTCGAAATAGCGGCTGACAGGGCGGAAGCAGTCGTTCGCGCTCACCGTTCCATCGGTGAAATCCTCGATCTGCTGGAGAACCGGATCGGGCCCGCGATTGGCAAAGACATCGCCCGGGATCAACAGGACCGGCAGCCGGTTGGCATGCGCCAGCGCAGCGGCGGTCACCATGTTGGTGGCCCCCGGCCCGATCGACGAGGTCACCGCCATGGCACGGTTGCGGCGCATCTGCTTGGCATAGGCGATGGCGGCATGCGCCATGGTCTGTTCGTTGTGGCCACGCCATGTGGGCAGCTTGTCCTGCATCGGTTGCAGCGCCTCGCCCAGCCCCGCCACGTTGCCGTGGCCGAAGATAGCCCAGACACCAGCGATATAGGTCTCGCCCTCTTCGTTGAGCTGTGCCGCCAGCCAGCGCACCATGGCCTGAGCCGCGGTCAGTCGGATCGTCTTGCCCATCGGATCACTCCTTTCCTGCACGGGTCCCGGCCCGTGCCTTGTCCCATATCGCGCAGAGCCGCGCATAGCGCTCTGCCATCTGTTCAACCGCCTCGGCATCGCTCATGTCGCCCGCGAACCAGCGCCGCGCCGCATCGCCAAAGATCGTGCGCCCCACGGCAAATCCCTTGACCAGCGGTTGCCGCGCCGCCAGCGCAAAGCTTTCGGCCAGTTCGGCCTCCGGCGCATCAAGCCCCAGCACCACGATGCCGCGTGTGCGCGGATCGTTGCGGGTGATGGCGGCCGTGGCATTGGTCCAGGCGGCCTCGGTCCGGAACGGCTCCAGCTTCCACCAGTCGGGGAAGACCCCCGCGTCATAGAAGGTCTGGATCAGCGTGGCGGTCGTCGTATCGTCGACCGGGCCGACCTTCGAGGGGATCACCTCGAGCAGGAATTCCAGCCCGTTGCGCCGCGCAGCCGTGAACAGCCGCTTGACCCGCGCCACCTGCATCTTGGCCGTCTTGTAATCATCATCCGCGTGGCAGAAGACCAGCAGCTTCACCACGTTTTCCCGCGCCCATTCGCCCAGGCCGCCGAGATCCGCACCCAACTCGGGCTCGAACTCGATGGGGCGCGAGCCGGGTAGCTCCGTCGGCCGCCCGATCCAGAGCCCCGAACCGGAGGCCCGGTGCAAGGCCGACCGCCCGATCCGGTTGTCGCACAGGATGCCATAGCCGGCCTGCCCGTCTGCCACGCGCAGCGCGGCATCGAGGCACAGCTCTTTGAAGGCCGCGCCCTTGTCGGGGCAGTAGCCCGCCATCTCTTCAAGCTGGGATCTGTGATCGAAGGCAAAGGTCCGCAAGGTGGACCAATCCCCTGCCCTGTTCGTCGCCCAGTGGACCTGCTCCAGTTCCGCATCGTTGCGCAGATCGGGGCGCTTGATCCCGCGTTCAAAGAAGAATTGCAGCTCCTCCCAGCTGGGATAGGCGGGCGTACAGCCGTGGCGCGATACCGCGAAGGCGCCGCAGGCATTCGCGTATTTGAGCGCGGTCGGCCAATCCTCCCCGTCGAGCCAGCCCTTCAGAAGGCCCGACATGAAGCCGTCGCCCGCGCCCAGCACGTTGAAGACCTCGATCGGGAAGCCGGGGCCTGCCTCGCCGTCATCAAGGCTGTCGGGGATCGCGCCGGTGAAGGCGACGGCCCCCGCAGCTCCCCGTTTGCACACGAGCGTCGCATCCGACACCGCCCGCACGGCGCGCAGGGCGGCAACGGTATCCGTGGTGCCGCCGGCGATGTGAAACTCCTCTTCGGTGCCGACGATCAGATCGAAGTAATGCAGCGTCGATTGCAGCTTGGCGGTGACCTTCTCGCTTTCGACAAACCGGCTTTCGCCGTCGCCGTGGCCCGCCACGCCCCAAAGGTTGGGGCGGTAGTCGATATCGAGCGCCGTCTGAAGCCCCGCCTCGCGCGCGATGCCCAGCGCCTTGAGGGTCGCGGCCTCGACCTGCGGATGCGACAGGTGGGTGCCGGTGGCCACCACGGCCCGCGCGCGGCGGATGAAGGCCGGGTCGATATCAGCCTCCGTCAGGCCCATATCGGCGCAATTCTCGCGGTAGAAGATCAGCGGAAAGCTTTCCTGATCGCGGATCCCCAGCAGCACAAGCGCCGTCAACCGATCGGGATCGGTCTTTACGCCCTCGGTATTCACGCCCTCGCGGGCCAGCTGTTCGCGGATGAACCGCCCCATATGTTCGTCGCCCACCCCCGTGATGACGGCCGAGCGCAGGCCCAGCCGTGCCGTGCCGCAGGCGATGTTGGTGGGCGAGCCGCCGATATACTTGTCGAACGAGCCCATATCCTCCAGCCGCCCGCCGATCTGCGCGCCGTAGAGATCGACCGACGACCGGCCAATGGTGATCACGTCAAGGCTGTCGGACATGTCTCAGTCTCCTGTCTGCGACACGCGGACGGCGCGGCCCTCCTTGGCGGATGTCACCGCGGCATCGGCCAGGATCAGCGCCATCAGCCCGTCATGGCCGGTGGTGGGCGTCTCCGTCCCGTCCTCGACCGCAGCGACGAAGGCGTCGATCTCGGCGGCATAGGCCTCGGTATAGCGATCCATGAAGAAATTCAGAAGCGGCGCGCGGATGAAGCCCCCAGCCCCGGCAATCTCGATCCCCACCTCGTGGCGGTTCTGCGCCGAGGCCATGCCGCGCGAGCCCAGAACTTCGACCCGCTGGTCATAGCCATAGGTGGCGCGGCGTGAATTGGTGATGATCGCCTGCTTGCCCGAGGCTGTGCGCAGGATGATGTTCGCGCTGTCGTAATCGCCCAGATCGGCGATCGCGGGATCGGTCAGGACAGAGCCCTGCGCCATCACCGTCTCGACCTCTTCACCCAACAGCCAGCGGGCCACGTCGAAATCGTGGATCGTCATGTCGCGGAAGATCCCGCCCGAGCGTTTGATGTAATCGGCGGGCGGGGCGCCTGGGTCGCGGCTGATGATCGTGACCATCTCGACCTCGCCCAGCCGACCGCTGTCGACCTCGGCCTTGACGGCGCGGAAGTCGGGATCGAAGCGGCGGTTGAACCCCACCATGAGCGTGGCGCCCGTCTCGTCCACCACCTTCAGACAGTCGCGCACGCGGTCCACGCTCAGATCGATGGGCTTTTCGCAGAACACCGCCTTGCCCTTGCGGGCGAACAGCTCGATCAGGTCGGCGTGGGTGTCGGTTGGCGTGCAGATCGCGACGGCATCCACATCGGCGCTGTCGGCAATCTCGTCGATCTCGCGGATGTCGCAGCCATATTGCGCGGCAAGCTCCTGTGCCGCGGCCTCGACCGGGTCGGCGATCGCCACGAGCCGCGCCCGCGCACTGCCCGCAATCGCGCGGGCATGGGTCCGGCCGATCCGGCCCGCACCCAGAATGGCGAAACCTGTAGTCATTGCTGTCGTCCTTTCTGACGGGCGGCGCACCGCCCTGAGTGGTCATCTGAAAATCCTGGCTGCGGATCGCGGCCCGTCATGCGCCGAGCCGCCTGGAGGCTAGCCGGGCCGGGTCTCGATCCCCGCCATGAAGGCCGCGAACTCACCATCCTCGATGGGCACGACATGTTCGGCACCCGGATAGGTTCCGCGTTCCACATCGGCGCGAAACTCTCCGAAGGCCGCGATCCTCTCGTGTTGCAGACGATCCAGTTCGGCCCGGAAATTACGGTAGGTCTTGGCGTGGCGTGGCTTGTGGCCCCGGGTATAGCCCAGCACATCCTCGGCAAAGAGGTATTGCGCATCCGCCCCGCTTCCCGCACCCATGCCCAGCATGATCAGCGAGGTGCGCCTGGTGATCTCGGCCGACACCCGGTCGGGCACGACCTCCAGTTCGGCACCGAAACAGCCAGCCGCCTCGAGCGCCTTCACGTCTTCCCAGACCTTGAGCGCGCTGACAGCATCCTTGCCCACCGCGCGGAACCCTCCTGTCCATGTGTTCTTGGACGGGATCAGGCCCACATGCCCCACCACGGGAATGCCCTCGGCCGCCAGAGCGCGGATCGTGGGCAGGCCCGCCGCGCAATAGCAGCTGTCACCGCCGATGCGGATCGCGGCATGGGTCGCGCGAAGGTAATCCTCGGTGGTGACTTGATCGCCGGGCACGAACCCCACCTGCACGAAGCAATCGCCCGCCGCCTCGCGCATCTCGGGCGTCCAGACGTGATCGACGATCGACAGCATGTCGATCCCCGCAGCCGCCGCCGCGGCCTCGTCGAGCGTGTCGACGAACAGCATCGACAGCTGACGCTTGCCCTTGAGGGCCCGGATATCCGCAACGGTGGGACGCGCCATGATCTGGTCCTTTATCGGGGGATCGCCGTCAGGCGACCCCTTCCACGTCATACTCGGGCTGGGTCTTGGCGCCGGTGATATAGGCGACGACATCCTGCCCGTCGGTCTCGTTCTTGTTGAGGTTGGCAACGATCCGACCCCGGCGGAAGACGATAATCCGGTCCACCAGGTCCATCACCTGCCGCATGTTGTGGCTGATCAGGACAAGCGGTTCGCCCTGGTCCTTCAGGGTGCGAATGATGTTTTCCACCTGCGCGGTTTCCTGCACACCCAAGGCCGCCGTCGGCTCGTCCATGATGGTCAGCTTGGAATGAAAACTGGCCGTGCGCGCGATCGCCACACATTGGCGCTGACCGCCCGACATGTTCTGGATCGTGTTGCGGATGTTGGGGATCTTGACCCCCGTCTTTTCCAGCGCGGCCAGCGTATCCTCGCGCATCGCCTTGTAATCCAGAAGCCGAAACGGGCCGAGCCAGTCGAACTTGGTCTTTTCCCGCCCAAGGAACAGGTTGTCCGGCACGTCGAGGTGATCGGCCAGAGCCAGCGTCTGGAACACCGCCTCGATCCCCGCCTCGCGGGCATCGAGCGGGCCGGAGAAGTTCACCGGCTTGCCATCGAAGATGATCTCGCCGCGCGTGCGCTGCTCGACCCCGGTGATCTGGCGCACGAAGGTGGATTTACCCGCCCCGTTGTCGCCCATGATCGCCACATGTTCTCCGTTGCGCAGGACGAAATTGGCACCTTCCAGCGCGTGGACCCCGCCGTAATGCTTGGTCAGGTCGCGGGTTTCGAGGATAATGTCGCTCATGTCTCTCTCCTCCCTTGTCAGGACCGTGATGCGGCGCGTTGCTGCCGCCACTGGTCCAGAACAACGGCGCTGATGATGATGAAGCCCATGGCCATGATCTGGAAATAGGCGTCCAGCTTCACATAGGTGAACCCGGACTGGATCACGCCAAAGACCATCGCGCCCAGAACCGTGCCGATGATCGAGCCGCGTCCGCCCTGAAGGCTGACACCGCCGATGACCGCCATGGCGATGGCGTAAAGCTCGTAGAAAAGGCCCATGCCCGACTGCGCCGTCAGGTTCTTAGAGCTTAGGACGATCGCTGCAAAGGCGGCCAGCATCGACGCGATCATGTAGACCATGACCTTGTGCCGCTTGACGTTAATGCCCGACATGCGAGCCGCATCCTCGTTCGAGCCGATGGCATAGGTGTGCTTGCCATAAACCGTGTAGCGCAGAAGCACGTGGCACAGGATCGCCAGCAGCACGAACCAGATGACGGGCATCATGCCCGAGCCGAGCCAGGCGTAGCCTTCCGTCGGGAACGACACGGGCTGGCCGCGGGTCCACCACTGCGCGATGCCGCGGCAGATCAGGAACATGCCCAGCGTGGCGATGAAGGGCGGAATGCGTGTGAACGCGATCAGCGAGCCGTTGATGCTGCCGATGAAGGCGCCGAAACACAGACCCACGATCACGGGGACGATCACCGGCAGGTCCATGGCCCAGGGGCCGAAGACGGCGGCGGGGTTGGGGTTGCCGTTGACCAGTTCGGTCTGGGCGAAGGACATCACGATCATCGCCGTCGCCGCGGTCAGCGGCCCCGATGACAGGTCGATCCCACCCGAGATGATCACCTGCGTCACGCCCAGCGAAATGATCCCGATAATCGCGACCTGAAGGATGATGATCCGAAGGCGCGCCTCGTTGAAGATCGTGTCGAACCGGTCGTTCGTATCGAAGAGAAAGCTCTGACCATCCATGTAGGGCAGGATCTGCCCGAGCGCCTCGAACACCGCGACGATAAGGACCAGCGCGATGAAGATGTTCATTTCGTTGGGCCAGGCCCGCTTGGACCGGTCATATTTCAGACCGCCGATACCGTCAGCATGATCCGCCATGCGTCGCTCCCCTGTTGGTTTTCACCTTATTGCCGCGCCACGAGGGCAGCGGAATGGGCAGGGCGCGCGCGGCGCCCTGCCCGTTTGCACGCGTTCAGGATCAGTTGCGATCGAGGAAGTTCTCGAGGTTGTCCATGGTGACGAGCTGGAACGGAATGTAGACCTTCTGCTCCACTTCTTCCCCACGGGCCAACGCCAGGGCCGCATCGACCGAGCCTTCGCCCTGACCGAAGGCGTCCTGGAAGACGGTGGCGTCAAGATCGCCCGCCTGCATCGCCAGAAGCGCGTCCTGGGTGGCGTCGACGCCGACCACGACCACGTCTTCCATGGAAATGCCGGCCGCTTTCATCGCCTGGATCGCACCGATGGCCATTTCGTCGTTGTTGGCGAACACGACCTGGAATTCCTCACCGGAGGAGAGCCAGTTGGTCATGAGGTCCTGCGCTTCGTCGCGCGACCAGTTGGCGGTCTGGCGGTCGATGAGCGAGATGAAGTTGCACATGTCCATGCCGATGACGTCGTCGACGTCCTTGGTGCGCTGAACGGCGGCCTGGTTGGACAGCTGACCCATCATCAGATAGCCCGAGGCACCTCCGGCATAGCCCATGGCCCGCAGCATCTTGCAGGCCTCGAAGGCGGCCAGAGTGCCGGATTCGATTTCGTTGGACGCAACGAACGCCTGGTTGTCGGGCAGCACATCGACGTTGATCGGCTCGCGGTTGACATACACCAGCGGAATGCCCGCGGATTCCGCGGCGGCGGTCATCGCCTGGGTGGCCGAGGTGTCGACGGCATTGACGATGATCGCATCCACGCCGGAGGCGATGAAGTTGTTGATCTGGTCAAGCTGGCGGGCCACGTCGTCCTGCGCGTCCTCGACCTGCAAATCCACGCCATCGAGGCTGTCGGCGTATTCGACCATGCCATTGCGCATGACGGTCAGGAAGTTGTCGTCAAAGCGCGCGATCGAGGCACCGATCGTTTCGGCCATCGCGGTGGTGCCAAGCAACGTCGCCAGACCGGCAGCAATAAGAGTTTTCTTCATTGTGTTCCTCCCAGAACGGGTGCCGGCTCACCCAGTCATCTCACGCCGGTGCGCCCCGGATCGGGGCTTTGACTCATCCCCGTATCGTCATGCCACTTCCGCGGCGATCTGATCGCGGATGAATTCGAAAGACCCGGCAAGCTCGCCCGCCGGATCCGCGCTCTCGTGAACGGCAGGGGCAAAGGCCTCCACCGAAATCGGCCCCTCGTATCCGCCACGGATGAGGGTCGAAATCTGTTCGATATTTCCAAGCCGGTCGCGCGCATCCACGTGGATACGGTGCGCATCCGTCATCTCGCCGACCGAGAGCGTCGGATCTTTCACGCCCGAGATATGCACGATGCCCGTCATCTCGGGGAAGACCTCGGTCTCGCCGGCCAGATGATGATGGAACGTGTCGTGGACAAGGCGGAACCTGTCGGCATGGCCAAGCGCGGTGATCGCGTCGACCGCCTCGGACTTCAGCCTGAGCGACGAGATCTCGAAGCCCAGAGGCTCGACCAGACCCATCAGATCATACTGGGCAAGCATCGGACCCAACTCCCGCAGGGCGACGCGAAGATTGGCCTGCCTCTCCCCGTTGCCACGCCCGCCGCCATCGTTGCGCGGGATCAGGGCGATGGCCTCGGCGCCGCAGGATGTTGCGATCTGCATCAGCGCTTCGGCCTCGCGGGCCTTGTCGTCCGACCAGATGTTGAAGGATTTCACCTCGGCCAGCGCCAGAATGCGCAACCCGCGATCCGCGGCCGCCTGTCCCACCTCGGCGGGATCAGCCCCGTCGAAAAGAGCGCCCGGCAGATCGTTGCGAAACTCGACACCGATACAGTCCAAATCCGCCGCCATATCCAGAAGGCCGTCGAAACGGGCCCGCGGAACGGTCATGTGGTTGATCGCGAAGCGCAGCACTTCAATATCCTCCCAGGTGCCGGCATGGCCGGCCGGGACCGCCCTCCCCGGCGATCCGCTGCGCCAATCTGTCTGCTATCCCCCCCTTCGGTCAATCGCAGCGGATCGCATTCTGTCAAATCATGATAGATCTCGATCATAAAGATGATGGTTTTCCATCATACCGATTCCGGCAGGTAAAGTCGCGGCTCGAGGAAGTATTGCCCCGTGAGATCGACAAAGCCCGACCGCGCCGTAGCGATCATCATCTCCATCGTGTCGCGGCAGACCTCGCCCAATGGAGTGCCGATCACCATCGAGACGAACCGGTCGGACAACCCGGCCCGCGACTCCGGCGTGAGTTCGTTCACGACCAGCGCCACAGCCCCCGGCTCGCGCGCTTCGCGCAGGGCGGCGATCGCGCCCTCCATGCCGCCGCCCGCAACATAGATGCCCCGCAGATCCGCGTGGCGTGCCAGCAGATCGAGCGTCGCCTCGTAGGTCAGCTGCCGGGTTTCGAGATTGACGAGCGTATCAAGGACACTGAATTCGGGCGCATATTCCCGGAAATAGCTTCGGAAACCTGTCTCGCGCAGCTCATGACCATGCCAGCGATGGCCGCCGACGAAGACCGCCAGCTTGCCGCTCCGGGTCGCGGATTTGTGGACCATGTAGCCAGCAATTCGTCCTATTTTCAGGTTGTTAAGCCCGATATAGGCCTGTCTCACTCCTTGGGCGAAATCATTCAGAAGCGCAAAGACCGGGGTGCCTGCCTCCTGCAATTCGATGACGGCATCGGTAATGGAATGATGGGTGATCGCAGAGGCCGCAATCCCGTCGACCTCGTCCGCGATGGCCCGCATCTCGGCGATGAAATCGGCCGGACTCTGCGAGGCGGAGAACCGGATCACGGGCTCCACATGGGCGGTCGTGATCGATTGGGCGGCCTCTTCGATGGCCTGCCGGAACTGGCGGTAAAAGGCCTGCTTTTCCTTGTGCAGCACGAAGCCCAGCCGCATCCGTTCAACGTCGGGCGCCAGCCGTTGCGCGATCAGACCGGCGGCGTGATAGCCGACCTCGCGCGCGGCCTCCAGCACCCGGCGCGCCGTCTCCTCGCGGACACGGGATCGTCCGTTCAGCACCCGGTCGACGGTCGCCACGCTGACGCCTGCCACCCGGGCCACATCCGTGATGGTCGGCCGTTTTCCCATCACACACCCTCCTGTTCTTGCCCGAAATGACGAAATTCCATCATTCATGATGGCCCGAGTTGATGGATTTTGACAAGAACCCTCCGACACCCTCTTATTGCAGGGCGAGGCTGGCCCTAATCTGGGCCGCGTCACAGGGAGGATCGAGATGACGAAACGTGACTACAGTCTCCTCGGGCTCGATGGCGAACGCGCGATCGAGACCGGCCTTGCCACGGCCGAGTGGTATCATTCGGACATCTCCCGCAAGGAGATGAAAGCCTTGATGAAACGCGAGGATGGGCCCGCGACTCGCGACACGATCATCTGGATCGGCGCGATGGTCGTCCTTGCCGGGATCGGGATCGCGCTTTGGCCGTCGTGGTGGTCGGCCCCGTTCTGGATCGCCTACGGGGTGCTTTATGGTTCGGCCTCTGATTCGCGCTGGCATGAATGCGGTCACGGCACGGCCTTCAAGACGCGCTGGATGAACGACGTGGTCTACCAGATCGCCTGCTTCATGATCGTGCGCAATCCGCATACCTGGCGCTGGTCCCATGCACGCCATCATACCGACACCTACATCGTCGGCCGCGACCCCGAGATCGCGATCATGCGCCCGCCGGATTTGGCGCGTGTGATCCTCAACCTGATCGGGCTTCTGGGGCCGATCATGGGGTGGAAACAGATGCTCTTCAACGCGACCGGGCAACTGAGCACCGAAGAGAAATCCTACATCCCGGAAACCGAACAATCGAAGGTGATCCGCGTGGCGCGGATCTGGACGGCGATCTATGCCGCGGTGATCGTGCTCGCGCTGGCCATGGGGTCGATCCTGCCGCTGATGGTGATCGGTCTGCCCAGCATCTATGGCGCCTGGCATTATGTGCTGGTGGGGCTTCTGCAGCATGGCGCGCTCGCCGACAACGTGATCGATCACAGGCTCAACACGCGCACCGTCTACATCAACCCGATCAGCCGGTTCATCTACTGGAACATGAGCTTTCACATCGAACACCACATGTTCCCGATGGTGCCCTATCACCGGCTGCCCGAGCTGCATGCCCGGATCAAGGATGACTTGCCCGAGCCGACCCCCTCGATCCTTGCAGGCTACCGGGAGATGGTGCCCGTCCTGCTGCGTCAGCTGAAGAACGAAGAGGTCTATCTGCGCCGCACCCTGCCCGGCACGGCCCGGCCCTACCGCGAGGACCTTCACGAAGCGGCCCTCGGGGGCGCCCCCCTCGCCCAGCCCGCCGAGTAGGACTTGCCCCCCTGCGCGTGCCGGATCATTCTGGCGCGCGACAGAAGGAGCGGGCATGTCGGTGACCCTGAAAGACGTGGCAGAACGGGCGGGCGTATCACGCTCGGCCGTGTCGCGCACCTTCACCGCCGGGGCCTCGGTCTCGCCCCGGATGCGGGCGCGCGTCGAAAAGGCCGCACAGGAGCTGGGCTACAGCCCCAACCTGATCGCCCGCAGCCTGACGACCCGCCGGACCGAGTTGATCGGGCTGGTGGCGGACAACTTCCGCAACCCGATCTTTCTCGAGGTTTTCGATCTGTTCACCAGCGGCTTGCAGGCGCGCGGGCTGAGGCCGCTTCTCGTCAACCTGTCGAGCGAGACCGACCCAAGCGGTTCCCTCGAAATGCTGCGCGCCTATTCGGTGGATGGCGTCGTCGTGGCCTCCTCGACGCTGCCCCCGACATTCGCCGAGGCCTTCAGCGCGGCCGGCGTCCCGGTCGTGCATGCCTTCGGCCGGGCCTCGGCGCGGCCCACGGTCCCGGTCGTGGGGATCGACAATAGAGATTGCGGCCGGCTTGCCGTCGAGACATTGGTCGCGCGCGGCTACAGGCGGCTGGGCTTTCTTGGCGGCCCCGAGGCGGCCAGTTCAACGCAGGATCGACTGGCGGGGTTCCGCGAAGCGCTCGAGAGGCACACGTCAGTGACGGCGCAAATCCACTTCGCCCGTGCCTACAGCTTTGCCGCCGGGCGCGAAGAGATGGCCCGGCTTCTGCCCCTTGGGCCGGCGGAGGCCTATTTCTGCGGCGATGACGTGTTGTCGATCGGCGCGCTCTCGGCGGTGCGGGAGGCGGGCCTCGACGTGCCGGGGGACATCGGCCTTCTGGGCCTCAACGACATGGAGATGGCGGGTTGGCAGAACATCGCGCTGACCACGATCCGCCAGCCGATCGCGCGCATCGTCGATGCCGCGATCGAACGCATGGCGCTCTTGCTGGAGGCGCCGGAGACGCCGCCCGATGTGCGGCTCTTCGCCTGCGATGTGGTCGAACGCGGGACACTGCGGCCACAAAATTCCAGAATTTTGTGAGCCCCCGGTGCCGGACCTGTCCGGCACCGGGGCAACAAATTTGGCCAAATTTGTTGCGCCTCACCGGAACATCGGCGGACGCGCATCGACCCAGGCCCCGTCGGACTTGCCCGATTGGGCGACGGCAAAGACCGCTGCCATCGAGCGCAGACCATCCTCGGCCCGGGGATAAAGGTCGGCCGCGGGATCGCAGGGCCGATCTTCGTTTCGGGCGCGGATCGCCTCGGCCAGATCGCTGTAGATATTGGCGAAGGCCAGCGGCATGCCCTCGGCATGACCCACTGTCACCCGGCTCGTCCGGTCGGCCTCGGGCGACAGGTTGCCCTCGCCCCGTTCGATCACCTGAAGGCGCTCACCCAGCGGCATCCAGTACAGCTGGTTCGGCTGTTCCTGCGCCCAGCGAAGGCCACCCTTCTCACCAAAGACCTGAAGCGTCAGGCCATGCTGATTGCCAAGCGCGATGGACGAGGTCCAGAGCCGGCCAACGACGCCGCCCGACATCCGGAAATTGACCATCGCGTCGTCTTCAAGCTCCCGGCTCTCGATCGCGCTGACCGTGTCGGCCGAAAGACGCTCGACCTCCTGCCCCGTGACGAAGCTGGCCATATGCATGGCATGGATCCCGCAATCGGCGAATTGCGCCGAGACACCGGCCTGCGCCGGATCATAGCGCCAGCGCACGCGCGGATTATCGGCGTCAGCGGCATTCGCATGGTGGCCATGGGCAAATTCCGCCTTCACGACCCGGATCTTGCCCAGGTCACCGCGCGCCACCATGGCGCGCATGTGACGCACGAGGCTATAGCCCGAATAGCCGTAATTGACGGCACAGATCCGACCCGTCTCGCGCGCCAGGCCCACGATCTCTTCAGCCTCCTCGACGGTCATCGTCATCGGCTTTTCGCACAGAACGTGGAAGCCCTTGGAGAGGAAGGCCTTCGTGATCTCGAAATGGGTGGCGTTGGGCGTGGCCACTGTCACCAGGTCGATCCGATCGTCGCGGCCGGCCTCGCCCTCCAGCATCTCGCGCCAGTCGCCATAGGCGCGGTCGGGCGCAAGGCCCAGCCGCTGGCCATAGTCGCGCCCGGCCTCGGCCCTGTGGTCCAGCGCGCCGGCCACGAAATCGAATGCCCCGTCCAGCCCCGCACCCAAGCGATGCGCCGGGCCGATCTGGCTGCCTTCGCCGCCGCCGATCATGCCCCAGTTCAGTTTCGTCATGATATCCTCCCGGGCCGGCCTACGCCGGCAGTGACCCAGATGTGGTTAGAACCCGATGCTTTCGAGATAGGCCCGGTTGGCCTTCGCATCGTCAAGCGGCGCCACGTCGAGCGTGGGATCGCAATCCTGTTCGACCGTGCACCAGCCCTCGAACCCGGCACCGACCAGAAGGCTCCGGACCGCCTCGAAATCGACCGCGCCATCGCCGAGATTGCAGAAGATACCCTGCCCGCACGCGTCATAGAATCCGGTCCGGTTCTCGACGACCGTGGCCTTCACCGCCGGATCGATATCCTTGAAATGCATGTAGGAGATCCGGCTCATGTGCCGTTTCATGAAGGCGAGCGGATCATAGCCCGCATAGACGTGGTGCCCGGTATCGAGGCAAATCTTCAGAGTGCCCGCATCGGTCTCGTCCAGCAGACGTTCCAGCTCGGGCTCGAAATCGATGAACCCGCCCGCATGGGCGTGGATCGACACGGTCAGCCCGTAATCCTCGGCTCCCATCTTGGCGACGGTGGCGATCCTGTCGCGGAAGGCGGCCCATTCGGCCTCGTCCATCTGTTCCGCCTCGTCGGGGCGCCCGGCGGTCGGGGCGCGCCGGGGCGAGATGGAATCGATCAGCACGAGGTGCTTGGCCCCATGCGCCACGAGCGACCGACAGGTGCGCACCGCGCCATCCATCACCTCGTCCCAGGCGCCCGCGTCGTGGAACGGCCGGAAGACGACCCCGCCGATCAGCGTCAGCCCCTCCTGGGCCAGCGCTTCGCCCAGAATGCCCGGGTCTTCGGGCATGAAGCCCACGGGCCCCAGTTCGATCCCCGAATATCCTGCGGCCGCGCATTCGCGCAGAACCTCCCGCCAGGACGGGTTGCGCGGGTCATCCGCGAATTCGACGCCCCAGGAACAGGGCGCATTTCCCACTTTTATCATGATGTTATCCCAAGAAGTTCGAAGGACTTTGCCAGCTTCGTGTATTGTCCGAGGCGCGGGCCGCGGCGATGACGGACTGCACCTCCAGCCCGTCCCTGAAGGTCGGCCAGACCGGCGCGCCGCCATCGATGGCACGCAGGAAATCATGCGCCTCGATGATGATCTGATCCTGGTAGCCGGTGCCGTGCCCGGGCCCCTGGCAGAACGGCAGGTAATCGGGGTGGGCGGGGCCGGTCAGGATCTTGCGAAACCCGCGTTCGGCCAGCGGTGCATCGGCATGATATAGCCAGATCGCGTTCTGATCTTCCTGATCGAAACGGATCGCGCCTTTCGTGCCGAAGACCTCGTAGGCATAGCCCATCTTGCGCCCCGTCGCGACACGGCTGGCCGCGATATGGCCATGCACGCCCGTCGCGAACCGGACCATCATCTGAACCTGATCATCGTTGGTGACCTGCACGCCGTCGCGTTCGGGGATCACCGTCTCCATCACGGCGTTGACCTCGGCGATCGGGCCCATCAGCGCCAGCGCGGCGTTGATCGGATGCGGCGCAAGGTCGCCCAAACAGCCATTGGCCGCCCCCTGATAACGCCACGCGGCAAGGCCCGCCTCAGTTGCGAAATCTTCCATATGCTCGCAGCGAAAGCCCGTCACCTGCCCGATCCGGCCCTCGGCGATCAGTTTTCGCGCGAACTGGGTCGCAGGCGTGCGGCTGTAATTATAGGCCACCATGTTGGCCACCCCGGCGGCCTCGGCGGCGGCGACCATCTGCGCGGCCTCCGTCACATCAAGGCCCATCGGCTTTTCGCACAGAACGGGCTTTCCGAGGGCAAGCGCGGCCTGAGCGATCTCGAGATGGGTCGACTGGGGCGAAGCGATGATCACCGCCTCGACGGCCGGGTCCTCCACGAGGCTGCGCCAATCGCCGGTGCCGCGGGCAAATCCGAAGGCGCGTGCATAGCGCTCGGCGCTGGCGTCAGAGCTTGCGGCGATGACCTGAAGACGCGGGCGCAGACGGGTTTCGAAGACCGCACCGACGGCCGCCATGGCCACGGAATGCGCCTTGCCCATATAGCCGCCGCCAACCACGCCGATCCCGATCTCGGTCATCGCGTCCTCCCGTCAGATTCGATTTGCAACCGGTTGCAAAATTCGTATCGTTCGCCGCGAACCCACGCAAGCGCCCAATGCGGCGTGCGAGTAAAAAGGGCACCATGTCATGCATGAGATTCGTGGAAACAGGTTTCTCGTCATCGGCCGGGCCGGCATGGATCTCTATGCCGATCCGCCCGGCACGACGATCGAGGCGGCCACGCAATTCACCGCGACGCTTGGCGGATCATCGGCCAATATCGCAGCCGGTCTCGTGCGACAGGGGGCGCAGGCGGCGCTCCTGACGCCGGTGTCGGACGATGCGGTGGGCCGGTTCGCGCAGGCCCAGCTGCGCGCCTACGGCGTCGACGACAGCCATGTGACGGCGGTGGGCGGCGAGGCGCGCAATTCGCTCGCCGTGGTCGAGACGCGGCTCGAAAACACCCAATCGGTCATCTATCGCAACGGCGCGGCCGATTTTGAACTGACCGAAGAAATGGTGGCCGGTGTCGATTTCTCGGGCTTCGATGCCGTGGTCACCACGGGCACCGTCTTCGCCGCCGGGCCGTCGCGCGGCGCGGCGTTCCGCGCCTTCGAGACCGCGCGCCATCACGCAATCCCCGTGATTTTCGACATCGACTATCGGCCGTACAGCTGGTCGTCCCCGCGCGAGGCCGAACTGACCTATTCCCGCGCCGCCGAGATGGCCGACATCATCGTCGGCAACGATGTGGAATTCGGCTTTCTTGCGGGTGACTATGACAAGGGCCTCGATGCCGCCCGGAGCCTTGCACGTACCCGTGACCGGATCGTTGTTTACAAGATGGGTGAAGAAGGCGCGATAACCATTTGTGATCGCGAGGAATTCAGAACCGGAATCTACCGGACCGAAGCCTTGAAGCCGACGGGCGCGGGCGACGCGTTCATGGCGTCGTTCCTCGCGGCACTCGCCTCTGGCCGGGCGCTGAAGGAGGCGGTCCTGCGCGGCTCTGCCGCCGCGGCCATCGTGGTCGCCCGCGTCGGATGCGCACCCGCGATGCCGACCGAGACCGAACTCACCCAGTTTCTTGCCACTCACGACGCCCCGATCTGACCCCCGAAAGGACAGGCCATGCATATCCCCCCCTTCGACAACCAGAACAAACCCATCGTGGATGCGGGCGACACGACGGTGCCGCTCAATTACTTCAACATCGTCAAGCTGTCCCGCGATCAGGCCTTCGACTACCAGGTGCCGGGCTACGAGACCTGCATCGTGCCCGCGACGGGCACCGTCGACGTGGAGGTCGAAGGCGAAAGCTGGCAGGCCATCGGCGGACGCGGCGTCGATGTCTGGGACGGGGAGCCCGAGGGCGTCTATGTCCCGTCCGGCGCCAAGGCCCGCATGATCTGCACCAGCGACACGGCGGAAGTCTTTGTGGCCGGGGCGAAATTCGATGAGACCCTGACCCCCTTCGCGGTGCGCGCGGATGAACTCGACCTTGTACAATACGGCTCTGACGACACCAAGACGCATCGCAAGATCAAGCATATCCTTGGCCAGAAGCAGGCCGACCGCGTCGGCCGGCTCCTTGTCAGCGAGTTGTTCACGGTGGGCGCAGGCGGCTGGTCCGGCTTTCCCAGCCACAAGCACGACACCGACCGCCTGCCCGATGAGACGCGCCACGACGAGACATATAATTTCCGCTTCCGTCCGAACCACGGCTCCGGGCTACAGATGCTCCAGCGGGAGGATGGCAAACCGGGCGATGCCTATCATATCGTCGACGGCTCCACGATCTGCATCGACAACGGCTATCACCCCTGTGCGGCCCTACCGGGATACGAGATGTATTACTTCACCATCCTTGGTGGGCTGAGCCAGCGCAGCCTTGTGCAATATTTCCAGCCGACCCACGCCTACCAGATCGAAACGATCCCGGGCATCAAGGACATGATCGCGAAATTCAAATGACACTCGTGACGTTACGCGACGTTCTTAAACCAGCACTTGAAGAAGGCCGCGCCGTCGCGGGCCTTGTCTGCCTGGGGTGGGAGGATGCCCGCGCCTATGCGATGGCGGCGCAGGACGAGGGCCTGCCCGTCATCCTTCAGGCGGGTCCAGGGGCGCGGGCGCACATGCCGATCCCCGTCTGGGGCGCGACGCTGCGTAATCTTGCCGAAGAGGTCGATGTGCCGGTTGTCATCCATCTCGACCATGGCAAGTCGGCTGACGAGGCCCGCGCAGCGATCGATGCCGGTTTCACCAGCATCATGTATGACGGCTCCCTCGACCCCTTGGACAAGAACATCGAGGATACCGCCCGCATCGCCGAGATGGCCCATGCGGCGGGCCTGTCCTGCGAGGGTGAGCTTGGCGTCGTGGGCTATGTCGACGGCGCGCCCTCGCGCGGCACCGACCCCGACGAGGCCGCCCGTTTCGCCGCAGCGACGGGGGTGGACGCACTCGCCATTTCGGTCGGGAACGTGCACCTTCAGACCGAGGCGGCACAGGGCCTCGACCGCGCGCGGATCGACGCCATCGCCGCGCGCACCTCCCTGCCTCTGGTCATTCATGGCGGATCGGGCGTCCCCGCCGCCGAGCGCCTGCGCCTGGCCCGGGAGACACCGATCACCAAGTTCAACATCGGAACAGAGCTTCGCCAGACCTTCGGGCGCGCCCTGCGCAACCGTCTGGAGCAGGACCCCGACACCTTCGACCGCATCGCGATCCTGGGCGGGATCGAGCCCGACCTTCGCGCGGCGGCGCGTGCGGTCTTGCGCGGGCTTGCGGGCTAGGCATTCATCGCGTTTAGTCGGGGACGACATCCCGAAAGGCCGCCCATGTCCATCCATGCCCAGATCGTCGATGACCTGATCTCGCGCGAGATCGGCTTCATCACGACGGTTCCCTGCAAACAGCTGGCCGGCGTCATCGCCGAGATCGAGGATCGCGACGGGATCCGCCACGTGCCCGCGAACAAGGAAGACGAAGGCATGGGCCTGTGCGCCGGGGCCTGGCTTGGCGGGGTGCGGCCCTGCATCATCATGCAGAACACCGCCCTTGGCGTGACCATCAATGCGCTGGCAACCCTGATCCAGTTCTACCGGATGCCGTTGCCGATGCTGATTTCCTACCGGGGCGAGGTCGGCGAACCGGTCGCCTGCCAGGTGGAAATGGCGGTCCATACCAAGGCGTTGCTGTCCCAACTTCACATCCAGACATACCATTTCCACAGGCGCGAAGACGCCGAGGAGCTGCCTCGGATCCTCGATCATACGTTCATGAGCAGCAAACCCGTGGCGATCCTGACGGATGCGACATTCTGGGGGGATTACTGACATGATCCGGGCCGAGATCCTGCGCGAGATCGCGCCCCTGCTGCGCGAAGCGCTTGTCGTGTGCAACATCGGCATTCCCAGCCAGGAACTTTACGCAATCGACGACCGGGACGGCAATTTCTACATGCTCGGCACGATGGGCCTTGCCTCGTCGATCGGGCTGGGGCTTGCGCTGTCGCAGCCGAAACCGGTGATCGCCATCGACGGCGACGGCTCGATCCTGACAAATCTGGGCACCTTGCCCACGATCGCGAACAACCCCGCGCCGAATTTCATCCTCCTGATCATCGACAACGGCGCCTATGGCTCGACCGGGGATCAGCCGACCTACACCGGCGCGCGCACATCGCTGGCGCGCGTGGCCGAGGCCTGCGGTTGCGACCGGGTGATCGAATGCATGGGCGAGGAAACGGGCGAGGTTCTGCGCGAGGCGCTGGATTGCGGCGAGATGACGATCATCGTCGCCAAATGTGACAGCGGAAACGAGAAGATGCCCGTCATCCCGCTTGATCCGGTGGTGATCCGCGAAAGGTTCATGAAAGCGGTGCGACGGTGACAAGCCCATGAACCTCCTTACCAACCCCTATCGCGGCATGGGTCTGAACCATCCCGATCTGGATCCGATGCCATGGCCCAGCACCGATGCGGCCCGGCCGCGTGCTTTGCTCGACCGTTGCCCCGAGGCCCGCAAGACGCCGCTTGTCCAGGCACCGCAACTGGCAAGCCGCGCAGGCGTCGCCCGGTTCGACATCAAGGACGAGAGAGGCCGCATGGGCCTCGGTTCGTTCAAGGCGCTTGGCGCCGCTTATGTGATCGCGCGCGACGCCGAGGAAGGTCGCGCAAAAGGCGCGACCTATGTTGCGGCAAGCGCGGGCAATCACGGCCTGTCGGTCGCCGCGGGGGCCCGCGTCTTTGGCGCGCGCGCCGTGATCTACCTCGCCCGGACGGTGCCCGAGGCCTTTGCCGCGCGGCTCAGGTCCGAAGGGGCGGAGGTCGTCCGCGAGGGCGAGATCTACGAGGCCAGCATGGAAGCCGCGGCCCGCGCGGCCGAGGTCAATGGCTGGTGTCTTCTTAGCGACAGTTCCTGGCCCGGCTATTACGAACGGCCGCATGTCCTGATGGAAGGCTATCTCGCCCTCATGGAAGAGACCATCGCGGCGCTTGAGGCTCCGCCGACCCACATCTTCCTTCAGGCCGGTGTCGGCGGTCTGGCAGCCGCCGCGGCGGCGCTGGCGCGGGTGGCATGGGGCGATGCGCCTCAGATCATTGTCGTTGAGCCAGAGGCCGCCCCCGCGCTTTTTGCGTCGATCATGGCAGGCGGGCCCGTGGTGGCCGACGGGCCGGTTTCGGCGATGGGCCGGCTGGATTGCAAGGAGCCGTCGCTGATCGCGCTGAAGGGGCTTGCCCGCGATGCCGACATCTTCATGACGATCTCCGAAGAGGAGGCCGCATCGGGCCTTGCCGAGACCGAGGCTGCCGGTCTGCCCTCGACGCCGTCGGGGGCGGCGGGGATCGCGGGCTGCCTTTCCGGGGCCGGTGAGTTGGGTCTTGGCCCCGGGGCACGGGTATTGTGCATCCTCAGCGAGGGGCCGGAATGACCGATCCGTCGGGCTTTGCGCCGACGGAATATCAGGCACGTTGCGACGCGGCGCAGCAGATGATGGACGCGGCAGGCCTCGACGCGCTGTTGCTGACGACCGAGGCCGATCTGCGGTATTTCAGCGGCTTCCTGACCCGGTTCTGGGAAAGCCCGACGCGGCCGTGGTTCCTGATCCTGCCCGCGCAAGGAAAACCCGTGGCCGTGATCCCCGAGATCGGCGCGCATCTGATGGGGCGGACGTGGATCGACGACATCCGCACATGGCGCGCGCCCGATTATTCCGATGACGGGGTGAGCCTGCTGGCAGGCACCTTGCACGAACTGGCGGGGCCGCGCGGGCGCATCGGCCTGCCCTCGGGGATGGAAAGTCATCTGGGCATGCCGCTGGCCGATTTCCGCAGGCTGGAACGGGAGCTTCCGGATGCCAGCCTGACCGACGACGCGGGCATCCTGCGCGCGCTGCGCCTGATCAAGTCCCCGGCGGAAATGGCGCGGATCGAAGAGGCCTGCGCCATCGGCGACCGGGCCTTTTCGAGGGTGCCCGAGATCGCCGGACGCGGCGTGCCCCTGTCGAAAATCTTCCGCGATTTCCAGCGTCTCTGCCTCGAGGAAGGGGCGGATTTCGTGCCCTATCTGGCGGGTGGCGCGGGCCAGACGGGGTATGGTGATGTGATATCGCCCGCCACGGACCTGCCGCTGGAGCATGGCGATATGCTGATGCTGGATACCGGGCTGATCCGGGCCGGGTATTTCTGCGACTTCAACCGCAACTTCTGTGTCGGCCCCTGCCCTGCACCGCTCCAATCCGCGCATGATCGCCTGATCGACGCGGTCACAGCCGGGGCCGAGGCCGCCCGTCCCGGTGCCCTTGCCTCGGATATCTTTGCCGCGATGGATGCGGTTCTGACCGGTGGCAGCGGCGATCCCGGGGCCGGGCGCTATGGCCACGGCTTGGGGATGCAACTGACGGAATGGCCCTCGATCCTGCCTGCCGACCGGACCGGGTTGCGCCCGGGCATGGTCCTGACGCTGGAGCCGTCGATCGCGACCGGCCCCGGCACCTTGCTGGTGCATGAAGAGGTGATTGCCGTCACCGACGGCGCGGCGCGGTTTCTGACCGCGAGGATGGAAGGGCCGGTCCCGGCCCTTCCATAAGCTGGCCTTACGTATCGGCGATGACGTCCTGCCGCTGTTCGCCCAGACCGTCGATTCCCAGAGTGACCACGTCACCCGGCTTGAGATAGCGCTGCGGCTTCATGCCCATGCCGACGCCCGGAGGCGTGCCCGTCGAGATCACGTCGCCGGGGTGCAGCGTCATGAAGTTGCTGAGATAGGAGACGAGGTGCTTGACGCCATAGACCATGGTCTTGGTCGAGCCGTCCTGCATCCGTTCGCCGTTCACGGCGCACCACATCGCGAGGTCCTGAGGATCGGCGACCTCGTCGCGTGTCACGAGCCACGGGCCGATCTGGCCGAAGTTGTCGCAGCTTTTGCCCTTGGTCCAGTTGCCCGCACGTTCGATCTGGTATTCACGCTCGGACACGTCGTTGGTCAGCGCATAGCCCGCGACGTAATCCAGCGCGTCCTCTTCGCTGACATACTTGGCAGGCTTGCCGATGATGACGGCAAGTTCGACTTCCCAGTCGGTCTTGACCGACCCGCGCGGCACGATGATCGGATCGTTCGGGCCGCAGATCGCCGAATTGGCCTTCATGAAGATCACGGGCTCGGGCGGAACCTCCATCCCGGATTCGGCGGCGTGATCGGCATAGTTCAGGCCGATGCAGATGAATTTCGTCATGCCTGCAACGCAGGCACCCAGCCGGGGCGAACCATCGACGACCGGCAGGGTCTCGGGGTCGATCGCGGCAAGTTTCGCAAGGCCTTCGTCGAAAAGAACCTCGCCCGCGATATCGTCCACATGGCCGCTCAGGTCACGGATGTTTCCCTCCGCATCCAACATTCCGGGCTTCTCGGCCCCGCGCTCACCAAATCTGAGAAGTTTCATGTCTCAAGTCTCCCTCAATTCCGTTGCACTTTCTATATCGCCCGATTTTTCCTTCTGACAGCCCCGTTTTCGCCCCCGTCGTCGGCGGATCGACGCGCGTGCCCGTCGTGCCGCGTGGACCGGCTGCACGTCGCCGGGTAATCTGACGGCATGAGTTCGATCGACACGATTCCCAATCTCGGGCCCGCCAGCGTCGCGCAATTCGCCCGCGCCGGCATCCATACCGCCGAAGAGCTGCGCGATCTGGGCGCGGACGCCGCCTATGCGCAGCTGTTGCAGGCGGGCGTCCGGCCCCATTTCATAGGCTATTACGCCCTGGTGATGGGTCTTCAGGGGCGGCCATGGAACGATTGCCGCGGCCCCGAGAAAGACGCCCTCCGCCGAAGGTTCGACGCTTTGCGGTCGGACAATTCGGATCAGGGCCGGTCCGAACTCGAGGCCTTCCTCAACCGGATCGGCGTTGTCGAAGGGGCGCGCGCATGATCCGGGCTGCGATGATGGTTCTGACCCTCGGGCTTGCGGCCTGCTCGAATACCTCAGAACGGGCCGCGGTGAGCGACGATACCTTTGCCGACGTCGGGCTCTTTCCCAATGAAACGCCCGAACTGCGTGCGCTGATCAACGAATACGCGGAATTTCACCAGATCCCGTCAGAGCTGATCCACCGCGTCATCCAGCGCGAAAGCGATTACCGGCCCGAGGCGCGCAACGGGCCTTATTGGGGCATGATGCAAATCCTGCCTCAGACGGCCGCGCAGATGGGTCATGACGGCCCCCCGTCGCAACTCCTCGATCCCGAGGTGACGCTTCGCTATGCGGGCAAATACCTGCGCGGCGCGTGGCTCGTCTCGGGCGGCGATATCGACGAGGCGGTCATGTGGTATGCGCGCGGCTATTACTACGAGGCACGCGACAATTGCCTTCTGATCGAGACGGGCCTTCTCGAGCGCGAAGTCGCGCGTCATTGCCGCGAGGCCTGATTACCGGCTGACCCCAATGAAAAGGGCCGCCCCGGTTTCCCGGGACGGCCCTTTCGATTCGCGGGATCGGTAGGCTTAGCCGACCAGTTCGAGACCCGAGAAGAAGAAGGCGATCTCTTCTTTCGCGGTTTCCGGCGCGTCGGAGCCGTGGACCGAATTTTCGCCAACGCTCTCGGCGAACTCGGCGCGGATCGTGCCGGGGGCCGCATCGGCGGGGTTCGTGGCGCCCATGACGTCACGATTCTTGAGGATGGCGCCTTCGCCTTCGAGAACCTGAACGACGACCGGCTCGGAGGCCATGAACTCGCACAGCTCGTCATAGAACGGACGCTCGGAATGGACGGCATAGAACTGGCCGGCCTGCGCCTTGGTCAGGTGAATGCGCTTCTGCGCGACGATGCGAAGGCCCGCATCCTCGAACTTGGCATTGATCTTGCCGGTCAGGTTGCGGCGGGTGGCATCGGGTTTGATGATGGAAAGCGTGCGTTCGGTCGCCATGGGACTTGCCTCGTTGCTGAATTGCGCGGGCGCCTTGGCCCGCCGGAAAATGATGCGCGCCCCCTAGCATGGGGTCGGGGTGAAGGAAAGAAGCGAAAGCAGGCCCGGTTGCCCGGCCCGAGTTGATGCGCGGCAGGATCCGTGCTTGTCTGTCCTAAATCGATTTAGAGAGCCGAGGCCCGCCATGACCGCATCATCACCCCCCTTCACCCTCGCCGGTCTGGATCACGTGGTCTTTCTGGTCGACGACATGAACAGGGCGCTGGCCTTCTATGGCGAGGTGCTGGGCTGTGTGCCAGGCTATTCCTACCCCGCGCTGGGGATGGAGCAGGTCTGGTGCGGCAACGCGCTGATCGTGCTGTGGGACACCACACATGAGGGCGCGGGCAATGCCATCCCGCCGGTGGCGGGGGGCCGCAACGTCGATCACGTCTGCATCGCCACCTCGCCCTTCGAGCCCGCGGCCATGCGCGCCCATCTGGCAGCCCATGGCGTGACGATCGAACGCGAGGCCACCCACGGCGGCGCCCGCGGCGTGGGCCTGTCGTTCTACATCCGCGACCCGTTCGGAAACCTGCTGGAGGTGAAGGGCCCGGCGGAATACGCGGACGGGCGCGGCTGAGCCTTTCCCCTGCCCCGGCGCTCTGCTAAGCGCGCCTCATGCTTAAGATCCGCAACATAGGTTACTCGGTCGAAGGCCGCTCGCTTCTCGAGGATGCCTCCGCCACCATTCCCACCGGCCACAAGGTCGGCGTCGTGGGCCGCAACGGCACGGGCAAGACCACGCTGTTCCGCCTGATCCGGGGCGAATTGACCCTTGATACCGGGACGATCGAACTGCCCCGCGGCGCCCGGATCGGCGGCGTCAGCCAGGAGGTTCCGGGCAACGAGGTTTCGCTGATCGACACGGTTCTGGCCGCCGACACCGAACGCGCCGACCTTCTGGCCGAGGCCGAGACGGCGCAGGATCCGAACCGCATCGCCGATATCCAGACGCGGCTGTCCGATATCGACGCCTGGTCGGCCGAGGCGCGGGCCGCCTCGATCCTGCGGGGCCTGGGCTTCACGCCCGATGAACAGCTGATGCCGTGTTCCGCCTTCTCGGGCGGCTGGCGTATGCGGGTCGCGCTGGCGGCGGTCCTGTTCTCGGAACCTGACCTGCTGCTCCTCGACGAGCCCACCAACTACCTCGATCTCGAAGGCGCGCTCTGGCTGGAAAGCTATCTTACGCGCTATCCGCATACCGTGCTGATCGTCAGCCATGACCGCGAGTTGCTGAACCGGTCGGTGGGCGCGATCCTGCATCTCAACGATCGCAAGATCACGCTTTATTCCGGCGGCTACGACAGCTTTGCCCGGCAGCGGCGGGAACAGGCCGCCCTCCTGGCCTCGGCCGCCGCCAAGCAGGACGCCAAACGCCAGCACCTTCAGGCATTCGTCGATCGCTTCAAGGCCAAGGCCTCAAAGGCCAAGCAGGCGCAAAGCCGGGTCAAGATGCTGGAAAAGATGGAAACGATCCGGGTGCCCGAGGATGCCGCCCGCACCGTCTTCACCTTTCCCAAACCCGAGGAGCTGTCGCCCCCCATCGTCGCGGTCGAGAACGGATCCGTGGGCTATGGCGAGGTGACGGTTCTGTCGGGGCTGAACCTGCGCATCGATCAGGACGACCGCATCGCGCTTCTGGGCCGCAACGGCGAGGGCAAGTCGACGCTGGCCAAGATGCTGTGCGGCAAGCTCGATCTCTTTACCGGCCGCATCACGCAATCGTCCAAGCTGCGCATCGGCTTCTTCGCCCAGCACCAGGTCGAGGAGCTGCGCGTCGACGAAACGCCGCTCCAGCACATCATCCGCGAACGCCCCGGCGAGCAGCAATCGAAACTGCGCGCGCGCCTTGCGGGGTTCGGCCTGATGGCCGCCCAGGTCGAGACCGAGGTGGGCCGCCTGTCGGGCGGACAGAAGGCCCGGCTGTCGCTTCTGCTGGCGACGCTCGATGCGCCGCATCTGCTGATCCTCGATGAACCGACCAACCACCTCGATATCGAAAGCCGCGAGGCGCTGGTCGAGGCGCTGACGGCCTATTCCGGCGCGGTGATCCTTGTCAGCCACGACATGCACCTGCTGAGCCTCGTGGCCGAACGGCTCTGGCTTGTGAAGGATGGCCGCGTCGCGCCCTATGACGAGGACCTCGCCGCCTATCGCCGGATGCTTCTGGGGCAGGACAAGCCCGCCGACAAGGAGAAGTCCAAACCCAAGCCCAAGAAGGCCACCCGGGACGAGATCACGGCCCTGCGCTCCGAGGTCCGCAAGGGCGAGGCCCGCGTCGCCAAGATCTCCGAGATGCGCGACAAACTCGCCACCAAGCTCGCCGACCCTGCCCTCTACGAAGACGGTCGCGCGGGCGAGTTGGAGACATGGAACAAGAAATACGCCGAGGTCATGGACGGCCTCCACCGCGCCGAAGCCCTCTGGATGGCCGCGCTTGAGAAGCTGGAAGCGGCGGAGGGATAGGCAGCGACGTGCCTGACGTTCGGCCTCGGAGACACGGATGGGGCGTCCTGCCTCCGTCATGTCTGGTCAACGCGTTTCCCTAGGCGCGGACATTCCCGTTTCTGCGGGTCACGTTCGGGTAGGTCTCCACGATCCGGCTGTCCACCCGCAGGGCGATCGGCATGCCGGTCTTGTCGCTCCAGGCTTCGACACGATGGACCGAGCCATCCAGCAGGCGATCAATTGCCCGATTGTAATGGATCGGCGCCAGCCAGACAGCCTCTGACCCCTCGGGGAGGACTCTCGCGAGGTATGTGGTTGTGTCGCCGTCGTCATGCATCTTGACGGAAACCTGAACCGGCCTTGGGTCACGACTTCGGATGATCCACCTCAAACGCAGGGCATGTCGCAGACCCGCAAGTGAACTGGCTGTCAGGATGAGACCGGCGACGCCTGCAATTCCACGAACGAACGCAGGCACCGTTTCGTCCGGGAAGAACGCAGGAAGGCTGTCCGGGGCGACCGCGATCCAGAGACCCAGAACGCCAGACGGCAGGATCACGAAGAAACTGAACAAGATATGGACCATAGTGCCCCGAGCCGTCGGAGGAATATGGACCTTTCCTACCACGGGAATATGTTCCCATTTGGACGACGACCCAAAGGCCGCGGGAACATCGGGAAGGCCCTGGAGAGGGTCGGGCAGAGGTCGGAGATTGGCGAGATTGCGGCCCTCGGGTCCGAGGCCCGCAAGAGCGAGGACCACGTCGCCAGGATCATCCAGATGCACGACAGACTTCCCACCCCGCCCTTCGGGAAGACGGCCGCGCGGGCAAACTGGAGACATGGAACAGGAAATACACCGAAGTGATGGACGGCCTCCACCGCACCGAAGCGCTGTGGACGGCCGCGCTTGAAAAGCTGGAGGGGGCCTTTTGGAGGTTTCCGGGGCAAGCCCCAAGGCAGCTCTCGGCCCTTAGCGGTTCCTCATGTTACTTGCGGCCAAGGTCCAGTTTGACTGCAGTCTACCAGTTCGTCCGGGTGCAGCAAACGGCCACTCCCACGACCAGCCAAAGACGTGCCAAAACCACATCGGCTTTGCCTTTCGGGTCTGCCTTGGTCAACCTTTTGACAAAGCGGCAGTGCGCCAGACGGTTCCGAAACGACCGGTATTTTCTGATCTCGTGTCGAAAATGACTTAGAAGCCTAGCATAGATACCGGTATCGTCAGAATAATCCTAGCACACTATACTTCATTCGTACGTAACAGCTGTGGCACTGACGGATGACCTGCAAACTAGAGATTGGACTATGTGGTATCGTCGGAGGATAGTCTGGGTAGGTGGAGCTCTGGCCGGCGCTGCTCTATCGATATTCGTTGGCCCATTTTTTGCACCATTTCAGCATTTGGGCGCGCCCCTTTCCTACCCTGGATGTGCACTGATTAATGGTCTTCACAGTGAGAAGCTCGGGAACCCAGAAGTATTGATGACTGCATATCAGACCACCAATCGCCAGGCCGATGCAGTGGAGAATGATTTACAGCTTAACCGCTCTTGGGTACGTGACCACGAGCGCAGTTTGCAAGAAGAGCCAATACGCTTCGACGAAAGAATCAGAAACTACCACGAGCGGATAGAGTATTGTTCGAGCCTATCACTCCCAATATCAGTGGAAGAATACGAGCGCCTCACAGCGAGACAGTTGGAAGTCTGGACAGAGTGGCGGGATATCCGCCTAGGGCGTTGGCCGCAAGACAGAACCATAGAGGAACGTAACCAGAGATTTTTTGAACTAGACGAGTTGCTTGGTGAAATAAACGAGCAGACGGGCGAATTTTCCGATGTAAGAAGCGCCATCCAAGACTGTGAAAGTGATCCACCAGAACCACCACTCCAATCCAGTCTTGAAAGGAGACTAGCGTTTCTCGAAAGTGATTTGGACGAGCGTCGCGAAATAGTCTCAAAACTAGAAACCGAATTTGAAGAGCTTGCAGAAGCGCGGAGTGATCTTTTTCGCGATCTTGAAGCAAGGAGAGGGCTACGCGAAAATTTGCCCGGGGTCTGCAAGCAATACTTCCCACCGTTTTGAAAAATACCTCCAGCTCAAAGAATGAAATAGCTCCGTGGAGATTGCAGTTTTGTCCCATCCTCGCGGAAGCCGACGTTCGTAGAACGGCAGCTTTGCCCGCCCGGAAGACCTTTGTGCAAGTCTCAGCGACCGTCCGCTCCGCGCAGGGACCGCCCCAGCGAGCGCCAGCCCCCCCTTGCTCCGCTCGCCTTCCCGGTCCATCACGGGCTCCATGGATCTCGTCACCCTCATCCCTGCCTTCACGGCGCTGTTCGTGATCGTCGATCCGATCGGGCTGACGCCGATCTTCATCGCGCTCACGCAGGATATGACGCCTGTGCAGCGCCGGCGGGTGGGCGTCCGGGCGGTGGCGGTGGCGGCGGGATTGATGCTCGTTTTTCTGCTGGCCGGAGAGGCGGTTCTGGCATTCCTCGGCATCTCGATGCCCGCGTTCCGGGTCGCGGGGGGCGTGCTGTTGTTCCTCACGGCACTCGAGATGCTGTTCCAGAAGCGACAGGCGCGGCGGCAATCCAATGCCGATGACGGGTCGGAGCCGGATCACGACCCTTCGGTCTTCCCGCTCGCCCTGCCCCTGATCGTCGGGCCCGGCGCGATCACCACCGTGATTCTGTTGACCGGCGAGGCAGAGGGCCCGGCCGAGGTGGCGGCGATCGGCGGCGTGGTGCTGACGATCCTCTTGATCGTGCTGGTGGCCTTCCTGTCGGCGGGGCTGATCGCGCGGGCGCTTGGCCGAGTGGGGATCAACGTGGTGACCCGGGTTCTGGGGATGCTGCTGGCCGCGCTGGCGGTTCAGTTCATCATCGACGGGCTGCGCTCTTCCGGCTTTGGCGTCTGATCCCTATATCGGGGTCATGAGCGGAGACAACATAGCACAACTGGCCTATCTCGGCCTTCTCGGCGCGGCGGTGGCGGGATGGTTCTTTGCCGCCAACCGCGAGTCGCTGGGCAAGGTGACGCAACAGGCGATCGTCTGGGTCCTGATCTTTCTGGGCGTGATCGCGGCGGCGGGCCTGTGGTCCGACATCCGGCGCGACGTGACGCCCACGCAGGCGGTGCTCACCGATGGTCGGATCGAGGTGCCGGTGGGCCGCGACGGCCATTACCACCTGACGCTCGAGGTGAACGGCACGCCCATCGATTTCGTGGTCGACACCGGGGCGAGCCAGATCGTTCTCACGCAGGATGACGCCCGGCGGGTCGGTATCGATCCCGCAACGCTCGCCTACGTGGGCCGCGCACTGACGGCCAACGGTCCGGTTGGCACCGCCAATGTCTGGCTGGACGAGGTCCGCCTCGGCGGCTGGTCCGAACAGGGGGTGCGGGCCGTGGTGAACGAGGGCGATCTGTTCCAGTCGCTTCTGGGGATGACCTATCTCAGCCGCATGGCCCGGATCGAGATCGTCGAGGGGCGCCTGATCCTGACGCCCTGATCCGCGTTTCAGCCGCCCGATTCCGCATTTTTCATCCAGCGGCCACCCTCTTGCGCCCAGTATTGCGCGACCACACCCGCGCCGGTCAGGTCGCGCCATTGGCTGCGCGCCTGCTGCACGGCCTCCGGGTCATGCCCGTCGAAGAGGATGCACACCCGCTCGAGCGCGGCGCATTCACCGGGCGTGACCCCTGCGCCGCCCACGGCCATGAGACAGGCCGGCGTATTTGCGGCCACCTGGCCTTCGACGCACAGGAGAACGGGTTGAAGCGCATCATAGGGGCCGCCTGCGCGGCTATGCGGCAGGAACATGTCGTCGATCCCCGTCCACAGGTGTTCGTCGAGACGGTCGAGCAGCCCGGCCTCCCTGCCCCGGACCTCGACCATCCAGCCCGCCGCGCGCGCCTTGCCGATCAGGGCCGGCAGCGTCGCCTCCAACGGCTGTTCCGTCAGATGATAGAAATAGGCCGCACCCATGAACTGCCCTCCTTTGGCATTGGCCTAGCGCGCCACGCGCCGCTTGGCCAGATTGCGGTTCAATCCCCTGTCGCGATGGGATAGGCTCGGGCAGGTTTCGGCGCCCAGTAAGAGGACGGCAGAGTGTCGCGCATCGACCGGTATTTCCTGGCGCAGCTTCTGGTGGCGTTCGGCTTTTTCTCTCTCGTCCTGATCCTTGTCTATTGGGTCAACCGCGCGGTCATCCTCTTTGATCAGCTGATCGGCGACGGCCAGTCGATGGCGACCTTCCTTCTGTTCTCAGCGCTCGCGCTTCCCAGCCTGATCAGCATCGTCCTGCCGATCGCGGCCTTTGCGGCGGGGGTCTATGTGGCCAACCGCATGACCTCGGACAGCGAATTGATCGTGCTGCGGGCAACGGGCACCTCGTCCTTCAGGATGGCGCGCCCGGTCCTGGTCTTCGGCCTGATCGTCGGCGTGCTGATGTCGGCGCTCGTGCATGTGCTTGTCCCGGCCGCCGCGACCGAGCTTGACCGGCAGCGCGCCGAGATCGCGCAGAACGCGACCGCGCGGCTGCTTCAGGACGGACAGTTCCTGTCGCCCACCGATGGCGTCACCTTCTATGTGCGCGAGATCACGGATGCGGGCGAGTTGCGCAACATCTTCCTGTCGGACAATCGCGGCTCGGGCGGGGAACAGATTTTCACCGCAAGCAGCGCCTACCTGATCCGGACCGATACCGGACCACAGCTGGTGATGATCGACGGTATGATCCAGTCGTTGAATGCCGAGACATCGCGCCTCTCGACCACGGCATTCGGCGAGCTGTCCTACGACATCGGCACGATCATGCGTCTGCCCGACACCACCCGCCGACAATCGCGCGAAGTGCCCACGCTGGAATTGCTGCGCCCGACCGAGGCGCTCGCGACCGAGACCGGCCGGTCCGCCGAGCGGCTGTTCGCCGAGGCGCATGAACGCGTGGCGCAAAGCCTCTTGCCGGTGATCGGTGCGCTGATCGGCTTTGCCGCTCTTCTTGTCGGGCAGTTCAGCCGGTTTGGCGTCTGGCGCCAGATCATCGGTGCGATCCTTCTGGTGATCATCGTCAAAGGCATGGAAAGCGCGGCCGCCGCCCAGCTGGCGACGCAGCCGGGCCTATGGCCGCTGGCCTATGTGCCGTCGCTCACCGGTGCGGTCTTCGTGACGGGGCTTGTGGTCTGGTCGATGCGTCCCCGGTTCCTGCGCCGCGCCCTCAGAAGGGCCACGGCATGACCCTGCATTTCTACATGGCCCGGCGGTTTCTGCGCTCCCTTCTCGGGGTGCTGGCCATTTTCCTTGTCCTGACGCTCCTGATCGACCTGGTCGAACAGGCCCGGCGGCACGGTGACACGCTGGAGGGGGCGGGCGCGCTGATATCGCTGAGCCTGCTGAACCTGCCGCAAGCGCTCTACCGGATCCTGCCGCTCGTGTTCATTCTTGCGACCCTGTCGCATTTCCTTGGACTCGCCCGTACCTCCGAGATGGTCGTCGTCCGGGCGGCCGGCCGTTCGGCGGTCGTGGCGCTTGTGCCGCCGGTTCTGGTGACGCTGCTGGTGGGCGGGCTTGGGGTCGCCATGTTCAACCCGCTGGTTGCCGCGACCTCCCGGGCCTACGAGACCCGGATCGGCGAGATCACGGGCGAGGAAAGCGTGCTGGCGCTGGCCGGCGACGGGCTCTGGCTCAGGCAGGGCAATGCGCTTGGCCAGACCGTGATCCACGCAGCCGGCGCCAATCTTGACGGCACGGAACTGTCGGATGCGATGTTTCTGAGTTTCGGGGCCGACGGGTCGCTTCAGCGTCGGATCGATGCCGATGCGGCCGTTCTGACGCGGGGCGCATGGCAATTGACAGGCGCCAAGTTGTGGCCGCTTGCGGGCGCGCCAAACCCGGAGGCCGAGGCCCGCGCGCACCCCAGCCTGACATTGCCATCCGATCTGACCGCCGACGAGATCCGCAATTCCTTCGGCACGCCCTCCTCGATCTCGATCTGGGAATTGCCCGCCTTTATCGACCGGCTGAACGAGGCCGGGTTTTCGGCCCTGCGGCACGAGGTCTTTCTCAACATGGAACTGGCGTTGCCGGTCTTTCTGGTGGCGATGGTCCTGATCGGCGCGGCCTTCACCCTCCGCCATCAGCGAGGCGGGCGCACCGGGCTCTATATCCTGACGGCCGTGCTTCTGAGTTTCAGCACCTACTTCCTCAGGAACTTCGCCCAGATCCTGGGCGAGAACGGTGAGATCCCCGTCCTTCTTGCAGCCTGGGCACCGCCGCTCGCGGCGATCGGGCTGGCCGCAGGGCTGATCCTGCACCTGGAGGACGGATGATCCTCCGGCGCCTGATCGCGGCCCTCGTTGTCGCGCTGTGGCCCATGATCCTCTGGGCTCAGGGCACGGCAAGCCTCGTGGCCGATACGGTGACGCTCGACGGTTCGGGACGGCTTGTGGCGCAGGGCAACGTTCAGGCCTTCTATGACGGCAGCACTTTGTCGGCGGCGCAGATCGTCTATGATCCCGGCTCCGACAGGCTTGTGATCGAGGGGCCGATCTTTCTGCGCAGCCCCGATGGCCAGATCATCACCGCCGAGCGTGCCGAACTGGACCCGTCGTTCGAAAACGGGCTTCTGAGAGGCGCGCGCATCGTTCTCGATCAGCAATTGCAGCTGGCCGCCAATCAGATCGCCCGGATCGACAATGGCCGCTATTCCGCGCTGACGCGGGCCGTTGCAAGCTCGTGTCAGGTGTGCCCCGGCCGCGCGCCGCTTTGGGAAATCCGGGCCGACAGCTTGCTGCACGACACCGAGGCACGACAGCTCTATTTCGAGAATGCCACCTTGCGGGTGCGCGGAGTTCCGATCCTCTGGGTCCCGCGCATGCGGCTCCCGGATCCGAGCAACCCGCGCTCGACGGGCCTGCTGATCCCGCAAATCCGCTCGTCCGACCTTTTGGGCTTTGGCCTCCGGGTTCCCTATTTCATAACGCTGGGTGAAAATCGCGACCTGTTGGTCGCCCCCTTCGTGTCATCCGAGACCCGGACCCTCGAGGCCCGCTACAGGCAGGCCTTTCTCGAGGGCGGGCTCCGGATCGACGGCGCCATCAGCCGCGATTCGATCCGCCCCGACGAATGGCGCTGGTACCTGTTTTCAAACGCCATTTTCGATATCGGCGCGGGGATCGAGCTTCGGTTTTCCGGTGAATCCGTGTCCGACCCGTTCTATCTCCGGGATTATGGCTATGACGACCGTGACAGGCTCGCCAACAGACTGTCGCTCCTCCGGGTGGGCGACACGAGCCTCTTTCAGGCACGCGGCACGCTCTACGAAAGTCTCCGGCTCGATGAACCTGACGCCTCGCTCCCCCCGATCGTTCTTGGCTTTGCCTATGAGGAGACGATCGACACGCGGCTTTTGGGGGGCAGGCTCAACTGGGGGGTGAGCGGCGACGCCACCCTGCGCAGTATCGGGGCGCAGGCCGATGACAGCCGGGACGTGGCCCGTCTCGGCGCCGAACTGGGCTGGCAAGACAGCTGGATCGCGCCCGCGGGCCTGATCGTCGATGCCGAGGCAGAGCTGCGGCTGGATTACTACAACGTCGAAGACGACCCCGAGGCGGGACAGGGCTGGCGCGCGGGGCCCGCGGCCGCCGTGACGCTGCGCTGGCCGCTCGTGCGCCCGGGGGGGGACAGACCGCGCCGCTCTGACCATCGAACCCGTCGTGGGGATCGGCTGGTCCGAAAGCTACGGCTTCGCGCCACCCAACGAGGATGCGACCCTGTCGGAACTGGACGAAGGCAACCTCTGGTCGCTGAGCCGGTTTCCGGGCGACGATGCCCGCGAACGCGGCCTTCGTGCAAGCGCGGGTCTTCAGATGAGCAGGACGGGCCCCGCAGGCGGCTATCAAAGCCTGACATTCGGGCGCATCTATCAATCCCGCGCCCAGCCCGATTATTCACGCGCCTCGGGTCAGGCGGAACCGTTCTCGGACTGGCTTGTCTCGGCGAAAATCGACGCGCCCGGAGGCTTCGGCATCGACGCAAGATCGCTGTTCGACAATTCTTTCGAATTCAACAAGACCGAGGCCCTCATCTCCTGGCGCAATGACCGGATCGATCTGTCGGCGGGCTATGTCTGGCTGCCCGCTGATCCCACACGCGAACGTGACGAGGTCGCTTCGGAATGGTCCGCAGACGTGGGCTTCCAGCTGACCCCGAACTGGTCGGTCAGTGCCGAGGGCCGCTACGACGTCTCGGCCGACGAGCTGGCGCGGGCGGGTTTCGGCGTGGGATATCGCAACGAATGCGTCACGGTGGACCTTTCGGTATCCCGCCGCTACACCATTATCGAAACAGTCGAACCAGCGACGGAATTCGGCCTCTCGGTCAACCTGACAGGCTTTTCGGCGGGACGTTCGAATGCCGGGCCCGCAGGACATTGCCAAGGCAATGGCGGGCCATGAGGAACCAAGAGCGGCCGCCGGGACGGCAAGTCGCCAGATGTGAAGGAAACCGGCCTATGCGCCTTCTCCGTTTGCCCGTCTTGCAGCTGGGCCTCTCGCTTTTTCTGGCCCTTGCAGCGCTACCGGGGCAGCTGCCTGCGCAGGGGCTGTTTTCACCGATCATCACGGTCAATGACCGCGCGGTATCGGGCTGGGAACTCGATCAGAGAATGCGCCTGCTGGAGGCCTTTGGCACGCAGGGCGATCTGGGCGAGATCGCGCTCGAACAGCTGATCGAGGACCGTCTCAAGACCGCGATTCTGGAACGCGCCGGCCTGCGGCTGAGCGACGAAGGCATCGAGACCGCGATGCGGGATTTTGCGGCGCGCACGAACCTGTCGCTCGAAGAATTCCTGCAAACACTGGCGCAGGAGGGTGTCGCCGAAGAAACCCTGCGCGATTATGTCGTGGTCGGGATCAGCTGGCGGGACTTTGTTCGCCTGCGGTTTCAGGACCGGGTCGATATCTCGGACGCAGAGGTCAGCGCAGCGATTGACCGGCAAGCCGGCGGCGCAACGGAAATCGAAGTGCTCTTGTCCGAGATCATCATCCCGGCCCCTCCGCCCGAGGCTGCTGAGGCGCGCGTGACGGCGGAACGGATTTCTCGGCTCACCTCGACCGCCGCCTTTTCCGCAGAGGCGCGGCGCGTGTCGGCCCTGCCCTCGCGCGAGGATGGCGGGCGGCTCGACTGGGTCCCGGTGAACAATTTCCCGGCCAGTCTGCGGCAACTCATCCTTGGCCTCGGCACCGGCGAGGTGACCGCGCCCATCGCCATCCCGAATGGCATCGCGCTGTTCCAGCTGCGTGGCATTCGCGAGGTCAGCCGCGCGGCCGAACCGCCCGCCGCGCTGGAATACGCGGCCTATTACATCGCAGGCGGACGCAGCGAAGCCGGTCTGCGTGCGGCCGAAGCGGTGCGGAACCGTGTCGATCATTGTGACGACCTCTACGGCGTCGCGCAGGACCAGTCGCCCGAGGTTCTGGACCGTGACACGCTCCCGCTGTCGGAGATCCCCCAGGACGTGGCGCTCGAACTGGCCAAGCTGGATCGCGGCGAGGTGTCGACCGCGCTTACGCGGGCAGACGGACAGACACTCGTCTTTTTGATGCTCTGCGACCGGATACCCGCGGGCGGCGAAGAGATCGACCGGGAAACGATCCGCACCCAGCTGGTCAGCCAGCAGCTGGCCGGTTTCGCCGATGCGCTTCTTGCCGATGAACGGGCCGCGGCCACGATCGTCCGGTATTGAACCGCGATGACCATTGTCCTGACCTGCGGGGAACCGGCCGGGATCGGGCCGGAGATCGCCTACAGGGCCTGGCAGTCACTGCGCGATGACATCGATCTTGTCTGGATCGGGGATCCGCGACACCTGCCCGAGGGGGCAGACTGGCAGGCGGTGGACCATGCGTCGGACGCCGCCGCCATCTCGCGCCGTGCTCTGCCCGTTCTGGCGCGCGATTTCGGCAGCCCGGCCATGCCGGGCAAGCCCGATCCCACCCATGCGCAGGGCGTGATCGACGCCATTGCCGACGCCGTGACGATCGTCCGCGCAGGAGACGCACAGGCGCTCTGCACCGCACCCATCCACAAGGCCGCACTGATCGACGGGGCGGATTTCCCCTATCCCGGCCATACCGAATACCTTGCCGCGCTGGCGGGCGGGGCCCATGTGGTCATGATGCTGGCCTGCGACGCGCTGCGCGTGGTGCCCGCGACCATCCACATCCCCCTGTCCGAGGTGCCCCGCCAACTGACCGCGGAGGGCCTTGCCCGAACAATCCGCGTGACAGATGCCGCCCTGCGCCGGGATTTCGGCATCGCCGCGCCCCGCATCGCCATCGCGGGCCTCAACCCCCATGCGGGCGAAGACGGCAAGATGGGCCGGGAGGAGATCGAGATGATCACACCCGTGCTCGAGGCGCTCAGGCGGGACGGGCTCGACCTGATCGGTCCGCTGTCGGCCGACACGATGTTTCACGCAGGCGCGCGGGCGGGCTATGACGCGGCCATCGCCATGTATCACGACCAGGCGCTGATCCCGATCAAGACCATCGATTTCGCGGGCGGCGTCAACGTGACATTGGGCCTGCCCTTCGTGCGCACCTCACCCGATCACGGCACCGCCTTCGACATCGCGGGCAAGGGGCTGGCCGATCCGACCTCGATGATCGCGGCGATCCGGATGGCGGCCCGGATGGGCGCCGCGCGGGCCCGGGCATGAGCGCGATCGACAATCTTCCCCCTCTGCGCGCGGTCATCGCCGAGCACGGGCTTTCGGCCCGCAAGGCGTTGGGCCAGAACTTCCTGCTGGACCTGAACCTGACGGCCCGCATTGCCAGATCGGCCGGCGATCTGAGCCAATGCGACGTGCTGGAGATCGGTCCCGGACCGGGCGGCCTGACCCGCGGTCTGCTGGCCGAAGGGGCGCGCAAGGTTCTGGCTATCGAAAAGGATCGCCGCTGCATTCCGGCGCTCGAACAGATCGCTGCGGCCTATCCCGGCCGCCTCGAGATCGTGGAAGGTGATGCGCTTGAGGTCGATCCGCTGGCCCACCTGACCCCGCCGATCCGGGTGGCCGCCAACCTGCCCTACAATATCGGGACCGAGCTTCTGGTGCGCTGGCTGACGCCGGCGGATTGGCCGCCCTTCTGGGACAGCCTCACGCTGATGTTTCAAAAGGAAGTCGCCGAACGGATCGTGGCAGAGCCAGGTTCCAAGGCCTATGGACGGCTCGCGATCCTCGCACAATGGCGCGCCGAGGCCCGCATCGTCATGACACTGGGGCCGGAGGCATTTTCGCCGCCGCCCAAGGTCTCGTCCGCGGTGGTGCACCTGACGGCGCTTTCCGAACCGAGGTTCCCTGCGGATGCGGCCACGCTGTCACATGTGGTGGCGACGGCTTTCAACCAGCGCCGCAAGATGCTGCGCGCGGCGCTGAAGGGGCTGAGCCCCGATATCGAGGCGCATCTCAATGCTGTGGGCATCGCGCCGACCGAGCGCGCCGAACGCGTGCCTCTGGAGGGATTTTGCGCCCTCGCCCGGTCACTGCGACAGGAAATGGACGGCTAGGCGCCTATTCGGCGGCCTCGGCCGGTCCTTCATCGGCGGCGCTGTCGGCCTTTGGCTTGCGGGCACGCGGTTTGCGGGGCTTGCGCTCCGCTTCGGCGGCCTTTTCCTCGGGCGTCTCGACCAGACCGCTGTCGCCGTCATCGGCCTGAAGGAAGCCGACCGAGCTGATACCCAGATCGACATCCGGCTGCTCAGAGGAGCCCGGATCGGGCTGAGGCTCTGGCTGGCGGCGGGGTTTGCGCGCGCGTTTCTGCGGCGCGGGCTTCTGTTCCTGCTCGGACTGGGCAGGTTGGGGTTCTTCGTCGCGGTGAGGCGCGTTGTCCTCCCCGCCATTGGCGACCTCTTCCTGCGTCTTCAGACGGGCCTGACGTTCGCGGTCACGCTCTGCCTGGCGGTCGCGGTTGGCCTGCTCCTGATCAAGGCGCTGGCGTTCGACCTCTTTCTGGGCGCTGGCCAGAAGGCGGGTGTAATGCTCGGCATGCTGGGCATAGTTCTCGGCATTCACGCGATCACCCGACAGCTGCGCGTCACGATGCAGCTGATTGTATTTCTCGATGATTTGCTGAGGCGTGCCGCGCACTTTGCCCTCGGGACCGGAACTGTCGAAAACCCGGTTGATGATATTGCCGCCCGAGGGGCGGTTGTTGCGGTTCTTGTTCCGCGACCGTGACTTGGATGATCTCATGTAACTGTCTGTCCAGTTTTGAAGATTGCTGCCCGGTGACATCGGTCACATCGGGATGATGGCTGCGTCCCTGCTTTGCCATTTCGGGCACGCCATACGCGTGCTCTGTTTCGTCGTCGATCTAGCTGTGATCTGGCGGCATACCTGGGGGAGCAAAAAGCGCCCTCGCCCCTTTGGCTGATAATGACTAATCACGGCTCTGCCCCGAGGGCAAGCAAAAATTCCCTTGAATTGTCACGCCATGGCGGGGCTGCAACCCCGAAGCCGCAGACCCTAGAAGGGAATGTCGCTCCAGCTTGCGACGATGACCCGGTCACGGCCATCGAGATCGGGAATCACGGCGATGACGTCAAAGCCCCGGATCGCGGCGATCGCGGTGACATCATCGGCCTGATCGGGGCCGATCTCGACGATGACGCGGCCGGTTTCGGTCAGGTGCGGCCCGATCGAGGAAAAGATGGTGCGATAGCAGGCGAGCCCATCGGCCTCGTCGGTCAGGGCCAGTCGCGGCTCGAAGTCGCGGACTTCGGGTTCCAGCTCCTCCATCTCGGCGCGCGAGATATAGGGCGGATTGGCGACGATCAGGTCGAACACGCCCTCGATCTCGGACACCCAGTCTGACACGATCGCGTGGCAGCGATCCTCCAGCCCCAGCGCCCGGGCATTGGCCTCGGTCACGCCGATGGCATGGGGGGAGATGTCGACCCCGGTTCCTTCGGAATCGGGCATCTCGTCCAGCAAAGTCAGCAGGATACAGCCCGAGCCTGTCCCAAGGTCGAGCACGTGACCAAAAGGCACGGCCAGCGCGGCCTCGATTAGGATCTCGGTCTCGGGGCGCGGATCGAGCACGTCCGGCGTCACGAGGAAATCACGGCCATAGAAGGACCGGTGCCCGATCAGATGTGACACCGGGCGCCGTTCGGCCCGCAGATCGATCAGTCCGCGAAAACTGGCGAGCGCGTCCGGATCGACGGGTTCCGACAGCAGGAGCGTCAGGCGCCCAGGCTCCACCCCCACGGCATGGGACAGCAGCCTGCGCGCATCGCGCGCGGCATCGGGAACGCCTGCCGCGAGCAATCTTTGCGTGGCCTCCGCCAGGGCGACATTCGCTGTCAGGTTCATGCTTCCATCTCCGCGAGTTGCCGGGCCTGCGCCTCGGTCTGAAGCGCATCGATGATTTCGTCGAGATCACCTTGCAGGATCGCATCGAGTTTATAAAGCGTCAGATTGATCCTGTGATCCGTCATCCGGCCTTGCGGGAAATTGTAGGTGCGGACCCGCTCGGACCGGTCGCCCGACCCCACCTGAGCGCGCCGGTCGGCAGAGCGTTCGCCGTCGATTCGGCTCCGCTCGAGATCGTAGAGCCGCGACTTGAGCACATCCATCGCCAGTTCGCGGTTGCGATGCTGGCTTTTCTGGCTGGAGGTGACGACGATACCGGTCGGAATATGGGTGATGCGCACGGCGGAATCGGTCGTGTTCACGTGCTGGCCCCCCGCGCCCGAGGATCGCATCGTGTCGATGCGAATGTCGCTTGCGGGGATGTCGATATCGACATTCTCGGCCTCGGGCAGAACCGCGACGGTCGCGGCGGACGTGTGGATGCGCCCGCCCGATTCCGTCTCGGGCACGCGCTGAACCCGGTGGACACCGGATTCGAATTTCAGCCGCGCGAAGACGTTGTCTCCCGAGATGCGGGCGATCACTTCCTTGAGCCCGCCAAGCTCTGTCCATTGCTCCTCGATCACGTCGAACTGCCAGCCGCGGGCCTCGCAATAGCGCTGATACATGCGCAGGAGATCCGAGGCGAACAGGGCGGCCTCGTCGCCGCCCGTGCCCGGCCTGATCTCGATGATGGCGGGACGGGCATCAGCCTCGTCGCGGGGCAGAAGCGCCAGCTTCAGCGCGGCCTCCGCTGCCCGCAGCCTGTCGCGCAGATCGGGAAGCTCTTCTTCGGCCAGCCCCCGCATCTCGGGGTCGGAGAGCATCGCCTCGGTCTCGGCCACCTCGTCGACCAGCGACCGAAAGTTGCCGATCGTCTCGACCACGGGGCGCAGATCGGAATATTCGCGGGTGATGCCTGCGATCTCGTTCCCGGGCACACCGCCGGAGAGCTTGGCCTCGAGGTATTGAAACCTCTGGATGATCTGATCGAGCGTGGCGTCCTGTATCATGACCTTGCCTTCGCGCAGGCCCGGCCCCGCGTCAAGTCTCGGGCCAGCCCAGATCGGGCGCCTCTTCGGTGCCGAGATAGGCCTTGGACCATGCGCTCAGACGCGCGGCATTCACGCCGAGGTCTTCGAGCCCGAACCGCTGCCGCGCCACCATGCACAGCTGGCCGTCGCGGATACCCACGGTCGTGTAATCGGGAAACCCCATAAGGCGGGACCGCGTGATGAAGGTCATCAATTCCGTTTCCGGCTGCCCGAAGGCCAATTCGGTGCGGGGCCAGTCCATCGCGATCTGACGCATCCGTTCAAGATCGGGCTCGCCGCTCGTGGCCCAACGGCTGCCGGGTGCGGGGCAGAAGGCTGCCCATCTCTCGCCCGGCTGGAACCCCGGGGCCGCCACATCCACGTGCCACTCTGCCTCGCGCGACGGGGCAAGCCTGAACCACAATGCCATCGCCAAGGTCACAACAATGATCAACAGGATAATGATACCAAGAGTTTTCATCGATTGTTCCAGCAGTAGAGACACAGGATTTCGGTGGCGACATGCGCCCCGGCAATGGCGGTGGCACCGGTGGTGTCGTAAGGCGGAGAGACCTCGACCACGTCACCTCCGACAAGGTTGATGACCGCGATATCGCGCAGGATCGCGGCGGCCTGCCATGAGGCCAGACCGCCCCAGACCGGCGTCCCGGTCCCCGGCGCAAAGGCCGGATCGAGGCAGTCGATATCGAACGTCAGATAGCTGGGCCCGTCGCCCGCGATCTCGCGGATGCGGGCACCTGTCCATCCCGGGCCCTGTTCGTGAACGGTGCGCGCGTCGATGAATTCGACGCCAAGGTAATCGGCGCATTCGGTGCGGATGCCCACCTGAACCGATCGCGCGGGATCGACCAGACCCAGCTTCACCGCCTTGTACATGAAGGTGCCGTGATCGATCCGGTTCATGTCGTCATCGGGCCAGAGGTCGGAATGCGCGTCGAACTGGACAACACCCAGCGGCCCGAACTTCGCGGCATAGGCCTTCAGGATCGGAAGGGTGATCGAGTGATCGCCCCCCAGCGTGATCGTCCCCGGGCCTGCCCCGATGATCCCCGCGATATGCGCCTCGAGCGTCGCGGGAAACGCCGCGACATCGGCATAGTCGAAGGCCAGATCGCCGTAGTCGACGATCGCGAAATCGGACAGCGGATCGAAGCCCCAGCCATAGGGCGGATCATACGTCTGAAGCGCGCTGGCCTCGCGGATCGCGCGGGGGCCGAAGCGCGTTCCGGGACGGTTCGTCACGGCCTGATCGAAGGGCACGCCGGTCACGACAAGATCGACCCCGGCGAGATCCTTGGAATATCGCCGCCGAAGAAAGGAGGTCGCCCCTCCGAAGGTGTTCTCGAACGAGAGCCCCTTCAGGTCATCGCGCGTAAAGGCCTGATCGACCTGCGCTTTCGCATCTTCCAGAGCCATCAGCCGATCCTTACCCCGTCACGCACCAGCGCATCGGTCACATCCCGGATCGCACCGCGCAACCCCGTCACGATCAGATCTATCTCTTCATCCGAAATCACAAGGGCCGGCGACATCACATTCAGCGCGCCAAGCGGCCGCACCATGACGCCGCGCGCCTCGGCCGCATCGGAGACGCGCTTGCCGATATCGACATCGTCGCCGAAGGGCCTGCCCGTCGCCTTGTCGGCAACGTTCTCGACGCAGCCGATCAGAGTATGGCCCCTGACGTCGCCCACGATGGGCAGGTCCGACAGGGTCGCCAGCCCCTCCTGAAAGCGGCGGCCGGCCCGGATGGCGCGGGCAAGGATATCCTCGCGTTCGATGATCTCGATGTTCTTCAGCGCCGCCGCACAGGCGACCGGGTGGCCCGAATAGGTGAACCCGGAGGTGAACCACTCCTGCCCCTGCATATCGGACCAGATCTGATCGGAAAACAGTACTGCGCCAATGGGTTGATAGCCAGAGCTCAACCCCTTGGCGCAGCAGATGATGTCGGGCACGACGCCATAGACATCCTCACTCGCGAACCAGTGGCCCAGACGACCAAAGCCCGTCACGACCTCGTCTGCGACGAAGAGGATGCCGTGCCGCCGGCACACCGCGGCCATCGCAGCCAGGTAGGCAGGCGGCGGCACCAGAACCCCGCCCGAGGCCTGGATCGGCTCGGCAAAGAAGGCCGCGATCCGCTCTGCCCCGATCTCGGCGATCTTCGCCTCGAACTCGGCCACCAGATGGGCGGTCAGATCGCCCCCTTCCATGCCCTGCGGCCTGCGATAGAGGCTCGGCGCGCTGAGGTGGTGGATCGTGTCGTCCTCATAGGTGAAACCCGGCACCCGGTCGCCGTCGCGCAGCCCGATCGACATCGAGATGAAGGTCGAGCCGTGATAGGAATTATCCCGCGCGATCACATGGGTGCGCCCCTCGAAGCCCCGTGCCGCCTGAACGTACTGGGCCAGCCTGTAGGCCGAATCTATGGCCGTCGATCCGCCGGTGGTGAAATGCACCCGGTTCAGATCGCCGGGCGCCAGTTCGGCCAGCTTCGCGGCCAGCCGCGCGGCGGGATCGTTCGACAGATCGACGAAGGTCGAACTGAAGGCGAGTTGCCGCGCCTGATCGGCGATGGCCTCGGCCATCTCGTCGCGGCCCAGCCCGATATTGGTGCACCACAGGCCGCCCACCGCATCAAGATAGCGGTCGCCCCCCTCGTCCCACAGCCAGCATCCTTCGCCCCGAACGATGACCTTTGGGCCGTCACGGGTGAAGCTGTCGAAATGGGTCCAGGGGTGAAGCGCATGCGCCTGATCGAGGCGCGACAGTGGAAGATTAGTCATGTGCGCCAGATGGCCCCCGTCGCCGGCCAAGGTCAAGCGGTCAGCCGCGCAACGGCAGGGTCTCTTCGATCATCCGGGCAAAGAACGAGGCGCCGAAAGGCGCTGTCTCGTCGTTGAAATCATAGCTTGGATGATGCAGCGCTGCGCTGTCGCCATTGCCGACAAAGACAAAGGCGCCGGGAATACGATCGAGAAAATGAGAGAAATCCTCGCCCCACATCTCGGGCGCCTCGCGAATCTCGGCCTGCCCGACCTGGGCCGCGACATGGGCCGCGAAGGTCGCGCAGTCGGGGTCGTTGATTGCCGCGGGCTCGCCAGGAACATAGTCGAGCCGCGCCGTGACGCCGAAACTCGCCGCCTGCCCGGCCACGACCTCGGCCATCCTGCGCCGCACCGTCTCCTGCACGCCCCTGTCGAAGCTGCGCACGGTGCCGTTGATCCATGCATGTGACGGGATCACGTTGTCGGCGCTGCCACTGTGGATCTGCGTGACCGACAGCACCACCTTTTCGAGCGCGTGGATATTGCGGCTCACGATGGTTTGCAGCGCCTGCACGATCGCGCAGGCGGCAATGACCGGATCGGTCGTCTCGTGCGGCTTGGCCCCGTGACCGCCCTGCCCGTCGACATGGATTTCGAACGTGTCGACCGCCGCCATGATCGGCCCTTTCGTCGTCGAGAAATGACCGGCGGGCATGCCCGGAAAGTTGTGCAGCGCATAGATCTCGCGCAGGTCGATATCGTCGAACACGCCAGAGGCCAGCATCGCGGCAGCGCCCGTCCCCTCTTCTTCGGCGGGCTGAAAGATCAGGACGGCCGTGCCCGCGAAATTGCGCGTCTGCGCCAGATACCGGGCCGCACCCAGAAGCATCACGCTATGCCCGTCATGGCCACAGCCATGCATCGCGCCGGGCACCTGCGAGGCATGTTCCAGACCCGTTTCTTCGTCCATGGGCAGCGCGTCCATATCCGCCCGCAGACCGATGGCGGGCCCGGCATCATGCCCGTGGATCAGCGCCACGATCCCCGTCCCGGCGATCCCTTCGCGAATCTCGTCGACCCCGAATTCGCGCAGCCGCGCGGCCACGAAACGCGCGGTCTGGTGGCACTCATGGCCGATCTCGGGCCAGCGATGCATGTCGCGGCGCCAATGGGCGAGTTCGGCCGACTGGGCGGCGATGGAATTGATCACGGGCATGGCTGGACTCCCCTTCGGACGGGGGTCAGGCTTGCACCCGACCAAAGCCGAGAGCAAGTGCCATGTCCGACCCGACCGCCCCCCTGATCCACGACACCTCAGACGACGCCGAGGTCCAGATGGCGCGGCTGCGCCACATCATGGCCTGCCTGCGCGACCCCGAGACCGGCTGCCCGTGGGACATCGAACAGGATTTCCGCTCCATCGCGCCCTATACGATCGAAGAGGCCTACGAGGTGGCCGATGCGATCGAACGCGAGGACTGGCCCGAACTTGAGGGCGAGTTGGGCGATCTGCTGCTCCAGACCGTCTATCACACGCAGATGGGCGAAGAGGCCGGGCATTTCAGCTTTGCCAGTGTGGCCCGCGCCATATCCGACAAGATGGTGTCCCGGCATCCGCATGTCTTTGGATCGAAAAGCCGCGAGAAAAGCGCCGAACAGCAGACCCGCGACTGGGAGGCGATCAAGGCCGCGGAACGCGCGGGCAAGGATCAGGCTGGCGTGCTCGACGGGGTGGCGATCGGCCTTCCGGCCCTGTTGCGGGCGCACAAGCTTCAGAAACGGGCGGCGCGGGTCGGCTTTGACTGGCCCGAGATCGATCAGGTGCTCGACAAGGTGACCGAAGAAGCGCGCGAAATCGCCGACGCCCGTGAGACCGGCGACGCGGACGCCATCTTCGAGGAGATGGGCGATCTGCTGTTCGTCGTGGCGAACCTCGCACGGCATCTCGGCGTCGAACCCGAGGCGGCCTTGCGCGCCGCAAACGCAAAATTCACACGCCGTTTCAGGTATATAGAGCGCGAACTTGGCAAGCGCGGCAAAACTCCGGCGCAAAGCGATCTGGCCGAGATGGACGCAATCTGGAACGCCGCACGCGCCCTCGACAAGGCGGATCGAAAGGCCTGACGACGAAATCGATCATTGACCTGACAAAAATACTCAGATTTATCCCATGATACTCGCAACACGTTCAACGGAGCAATCCATGAAACCGAGCCTCGCCCTTCTTGCAGGCACCGCCCTCTGCGCCGCCGCCCCCGCCACGGCCGACGTCAACATCTATACGACCCGTCAGCCCGAGCTGGTTCAGCCGGTGATGGATGCCTTCACCGAGGCCACCGGCATCGCGGTGAACCTGGCCTTTGTCGATGGCGGCATCGTCGAGCGTTTGCGCGCCGAAGGGGCCCGCTCCCCCGCCGATCTGGTCATGACAGTGGATATCGCCAACCTGCGCCAGATCGTCGAGGCGGATGTGATCCAGCCCGTCGAGAGCGCGGTTCTGACCGCTGCCGTCCCGGCCGAGCTGCGCAGCCCAGACAACCTGTGGTTCGCGCTGACGGAACGGGCGCGGATCGTTTATGCCTCGAAAGATCGCGTGGCCGAAGGCGAGGTCACGACTTATGAGGATCTGGCCTCCGACACTTGGGACGGCCGGATCTGCACCCGCTCGGGCGTTCACAACTACAACCTTGCCCTTCTGGGCGCGATGGTCGCGCATCACGGCGAGGATTATGCCCGCGAGTGGGCCGCCGGCGTGCGCGAGAACCTTGCCCGCAAGCCCGAAGGCAACGACCGCGCGCAAGTGCGCGCGATCTGGGCCGGGGAATGCGATATCTCGCTCGGCAACACCTATTACATGGGCCAGATGCTCGAGGATCCGGAACAGACGGAATGGGCGAATTCCGTGCGCATCGTCTTTCCGACGTTCGAGAACGGCGGAACCCATGTGAATGTCTCGGGCATCGCGATGACCAAGGCCGCGCCGAACCGCGACGAGGCGCTGCAGTTGATGGAATTTCTCGTCTCGCCCGAGGCGCAGGAGATCTATGCGCAAGAGAACTATGAGTATCCCGTCCTCGAAGAGGCCGAAGTGTCGGACATCGTGGCCGGATGGGGCAGCTTCGAGCCCGACACAGCCGATCTGGCCGAGATTGCCGATCAGCGCGGCGTGGCGCTGCGGATCATGGAAGAGGTGAATTTCGACGGCTGAGGCCGGTCGCCGGCCTGCGTGAGAACCCAAAGGGCCGGAGGCTGGATCAGCCTTCGGCCTTTTCCTCGAGAAGGAGCCACTCCTCTTCGGCGGCGGCAAGTTTTGCCTGCCGCTCGGTCAGCGCCTCGGTGGCCTTCTTGAACTTGACCGGCTCACGCGAGAACAATTGGGGATCGGAAAGCAGGTCACCAAGCTTTGCAATCTCGGCCTCGAGACGGGCGATCTCGTCGGGCAAGGCGGCCAGGCGGTGCTTTTCCGTAAAGCTGAGGGAGGGCTTTTTCTCGACCTTAGATGTATATTTTTCCGTTTTTGGTGAATGACTTGCGGGGCGTTCTTCAGGTTTTTCCTCAACCTCGCCGCGCTGCGTACGGTAGTCAGACCAGCCCCCTGCATAGACAACGGCGCGGCCATTGCCCTCCATCGCGACCGTCGTGGTCGCCGTGCGGTCGAGGAAATCCCGGTCGTGGCTGACCAGAAGCACCGTCCCGTCATATTCCCCGAGGATGTCCTGCAACAGATCGAGCGTTTCGATATCCAGATCGTTGGTCGGTTCGTCGAGAACCAGAAGGTTCGATGGCTGCGCCATCAGCCGCGCCAGCAGGAGCCGCGCCTTTTCACCGCCCGAGAGCGACCGCACGGGCGCACGGGCACGCGATTCGTCAAACAGGAAATCCTTCAGATAGCCCACCACGTGGCGCGGCGTGCCCCGCACCATGACCTGATCGGCCTTGCCCGACACCCGCATCGCCGGATCGCCCACGAGCGAATCCCACAGGCTCATCTCCGGGTCGAGCGCGCTGCGCGACTGATCGAACACCGCGATATCGAGGTTGGTGCCGTGGGTCACCTGCCCCGCGTCGGGCTCCAGCTGGCCCAGCAGCATTCGGATCAGCGTCGTCTTGCCGACGCCGTTGGGGCCGACAAAGGCCACCCGGTCGCCGCGCTGCACGGTCAGCGTGAAATCGGTTACGATCTTCTGCCCGCCGAAAGTCTTGGAAAGGCCCTTGGCCTCGATCACCTTGCGGCCCGATTTCTGACCGGCCTCGAAGCTCAGCGCCGCCGCACCCTGCCGCTTGATCTGGGCGGCGCGTTCAGCGCGCAGCTCGTGCAGCGCCCGCACCCGGCCCATGTTGCGCTTGCGCCGGGCGCTGATGCCTTCGACGGCCCAGCGGGCCTCGGCCTTGATCTTGCGGTTCAGCTTGTGGCGGGCGGTATCCTCGTCTTCCCAGACCTTGTCGCGCCACTCCTCGAACCCGTCGAACCCGGCATCCCGCCGGCGCACCGCGCCACGATCGATCCAGAGCGTGCTGCGCGTCAGCGCCCGCAGGAACGCCCTGTCGTGGCTGATCAGGACAAAGGCCGCGCGGGTTTCCGACAATTGCCCCTCGAGCCAGCCGATCGCCTCGATATCGAGGTGGTTCGTCGGCTCGTCCAGCAGCATCAGATCGGGCGCCTGCGCCATCAGCCGCGCCAATGCCGCGCGGCGACGCTCTCCGCCGGAGGCGACGGAAACCTCGCGGGAAGGGTCGAATTTCAGGCCCTCGGCCGCGATCTCGATCTTGTAGGCCTCCCCGGGATCAAGATCGCGGGCCGCGAAATCGCCCAGGGTCACCGATCCCGACATGTCGGGATCCTGTTCCATGTAGCCCACGCCCGTCCCCGGCGAGACGACCCGCGTGCCGCGGTCAGGCTCGACCAGACCGGCCATCACCTTCATCAGCGTGGATTTGCCAGAACCATTTCGCCCGACAAGCGCGATCCTCTCTCCGCTCTGGACGGCGAGGGACAGGTCATCGAATACGGGATCCCCGCCGAAGGTCAGGGAAATGTCGGTCAGTTGAAGAAGGGGTGCGCGTGCCATGACCGGGAGCTAGACCGCGCAGGCGCCGGGCGCAAGGTGGGCTATGTCGCCACGAGCCTGAGCGCGCGGGCCCGCGCCTCCGGGATCGACCGGATCTCGAGCCCGGTGAACACGTGGAGCGTGTTCAGATCGGTATCCACGACCGCGTGATCGCTGACCCAGCCGCCCATCGCGAGGTAGGACCGCAGAAGTGGCGGCATCCGTTGCAGGCCGGATTTCCGGTCGGTCTCATGATGTGCGCGGCGCAGGGTTTCGGCAAAGCGGAACACCCGCGGCGCCTTGACCCGCGGCAACCAGCGGCGCGGCGCGACGTGGCGATCGCTCAGCAATCCGAAGGCATCGAGATAGCGGTCCGTTTCAGTTCCGGCGAAGGACGAACAACCAAAGATCAGCTCGACGCCCTCGGCATCGACAAGCCGCGTCAGCGCGGCCCAGGCCATCCGCAGGATATCGGGATCGAGGATCCCGGGGTGAATGCAGAAGCGCCCCAGTTCCAGCATCGGGGCGCCATAGCCCGACAGCCGCGACAATTCGTAATACTGCGCCGAATAGCTTGATCCGATCTCGGTCCCGTCGCGCAGCAGCATCAGCCTGCAACATCCGACCAGCCGCCCTCCGTCGATCTCCTCGATCAGCAGATGGCGGCACCGGTCGTCGAAATCGTCGCGGTCGAGCCCGTCGTCGCGGCCCTGCCCTCCGCCCGAGGCCATGAAACACAGATGCCGCAGGCGCATCGCCGCCTCGATCTCGGCGGCGGTATTGGCCCATCTGGCCCGGTAGCGTCCCTTTTCGAGATGTTCGGTCATGCTGGCCCTGTTGGCGACAGATGCGATCCGACCTAGATACGAGGCAGATGGCAAGAGGATAACAGCAGATGGACAAGATCGTTAAGTCAGAAGCGGAATGGCGCGAACAGCTGTCCGACCTAGCCTACAAGGTGACACGCAAACACGGAACGGAGCGGGCCGGAACCCATGAGGATTTTCCGAAAGAGCCGGGCACCTACATGTGTGTCTGCTGCGGAGCGCCCCTGTTCGATCAGGGGGCAAAATTCGAAAGTGGAACCGGATGGCCGTCGTTCTACCAGCCCCTCGATCCCGAGATGGTCGGCGAGAAGGAAGATCGCAGCTTTTTCATGCGCCGCACCGAGGTGCATTGTAATCGCTGCGATGCGCATCTGGGCCATGTCTTTCCCGATGGCCCGCAGCCCACGGGCCTGCGCTACTGCATCAACGGCGTGGCTCTGACCTTCGAACCCGAAGAATAGGCCGGGCTCGACGCATTCGTCGCCGGCCGCTCAGATCCCTTCGGGGATCAGGGTGGTCGGGTCGAAATTACCGATATTGTCCAGAAGTTGCCCGAGGAAGGTCGTATCCGGCAGGTTGTCGTCTGTGACCCTGCGCGACAGGACGACGACGCGCCCGTCCTCGAGGCCGAAGCGTTCGATATTGCGCACGACGCCCGCCTCGGTGAAGGAGATCGCCAGAACCTCGCGGTTGATCTCTTCGGGCGCGAAGAAGGCGAAATGCCGGAACCGGCTGGACACGTAGTAGAAGGCGTCCGACCCGCTGACCCCGGTCGAGGTCGGCGATCCGACGGCGGCCACCACGCTTTCGCGTGTGTCCACACCGACGGCGATCTGGGCCAGGTCCTCCTCGAACGGAATATAGCCGTGGTTCTGAAATGTTGGGGCACAGGCAGTCGCAATCGACAGTGCGCCGGCGAGAATGACCATGCGGCCCCTGCTCCGCATCGGTCGGGTGCCCGATATTTCCACCTGTCGCGCCGCCATCATCCGCCCTTTTGTCGTCGCACCCCCTTGTCCCGGGTGGCGCGTGCCTTTTATCGGGGTCTATATCAATGGAACCGCCCTGTTCAAGAAAGGATGACAGGATGACCCCTGACCAGACCGGCGGGAGATCGCCGTCACAGATCATCCGTGTTGCAGACCTGAATGCGAAGGCGGGTCGGGATTTCCTGATCGAGCCCGATGCGCAATGGCGTGCCCGGATCGCGGAAGAGCTGTCGATCCTGTCTCTGCGCAAACTGCGATTCGAAGGCCGGATCACCGCCGAAGGCAGCCACGACTGGCGCCTTGACGCGCATCTGGGCGCCACGGTCGCGCAGGAATGCGTCGTCACGCTTGACCCGGTGACCACCCGAATCGACGAGGATGTCACCCGGCGCTACCTGTCGGATATATCCGAGCTCGAGGCCGGCGAGGTCGAGATGCCCGAGGACGACACGGTCGAGGCCCTGCCCCGGGAAATCGATCTGGCGGCCGTCATGATCGAAGCCCTGTCGCTTGCCCTGCCGCCCTTTCCGCGCAAGGCCGAGGCCGAATTGGGCGAGGTCGTCGTAACGGAACCCGGGGCGGCGCCGTTGAGGGATGCCGATCTTAAACCCTTTGCCGGGCTCGAGGCGCTCCGCGACAAGCTGAGCGGCGACAGCGGCGACGACCATTGAGGCCTTGGCCGATCCCGCGAAAACCGGCCAGAAAACGCTTGCTCTTTCGTAGCGGGGCAGTATGTATGCGGCCTCTTTGATATCGCGCCTCGACAGGGGAACCATTCATCTGTAAGACGCGCCCGAATGACGCTGCTCAGGTCCAAAGACTGGCGGATATATCCTGACACAGGGGCCGGACGGGCCCGAACGAACCGAGGTTGAGACATGGCTGTCCCACAGAATAAAATTTCCAAATCCCGCCGCAACATGCGTCGGTCGCACGATGCGCTCGTTGCTGCGAACCCGAACGAATGCCCCAGCTGTGGCGAGCTGAAGCGCCCGCACCACATCTGCCCGTCCTGCGGCTCCTATGCTGATCGCGAAGTGATCGCACAGGCCGACGAGATCGATCTCGACGACGACGCGGCCTGAGGCCGGCTATCGGACCGCCTGGAATGTCGGACGCCGCGGGAGCATCTCCTGACAAGGCAGTCGGGACCGGCCGGGTAATCCTGTCAGTCGATGCGATGGGCGGTGATTCCGGGCCTGCGACGGTTGTCGCGGGCCTTTCGCATTTCCTGAAATCCGCGCCCGACGCCCATGTCCTTCTGCACGGGCCGAAAGACACGCTCGATCCGCTGGTCGCCAGACGCGGCCTCGGCGCGCGGGTGACCGTCGTGCATGCGCCCGATGTCGTGGCGATGTCGGACAAACCGAGCCAGGTCATGCGCAATGGCAAATCCACCTCGATGTGGTCGGCGATCGATGCCGTGCGCGACGGCGAGGCCTCGGTTTGCGTCAGCTGCGGCAACACCGGGGCATTGATGGCCGTGTCGATGCTGCGCCTGCGCAAGGTCGATGGCGTGAACAGGCCGGCCATCGCCTGCCTCTGGCCATCGCGCAACCCGTCAGGCTTCAACGTGATGCTGGACGCGGGTGCCGATATCCGGGCCGATCAGGACGATCTGCTGGCCTATGCCCTGATGGGCGCCTCCTATGCGCGCAACGGGCTGGGCATCACGCAGCCGCGGGTCGGGCTCTTGAATGTCGGCGTCGAGGAGCACAAGGGCCGGGCCGAACTGAAGGTCGCGAACGAGCTGATCTCGGCGGCCGCCGACAAGGGCGAATTCGCCTATGTGGGCTTCGTCGAAGGCGGCGATCTGCCATCGGATCGTGTCGATGTGATCGTGACGGACGGCTTTACGGGCAATGTCGCGCTCAAGACCGGGGAAGGCACGGCCAATATCATCGCCGATTTCCTGCGCGAAGCGTTTCGCAAGACCCTGCTCAGCACCGTTGCGGCGCTTCTGGCGCGCGGATCGCTCAGCCGGCTGCGCAAGCGGATCGATCCCAGGCGGGTCAACGGCGGCGTGTTCCTTGGCCTGAACGGCACGGTTGTCAAAAGCCATGGTTCGGCGGATGAAACGGGCGTCGCGGCGGCGCTGGTTCTGTCTTATGATCTTGGGAAATCGGGCTTTTCCGACAGGCTGGCGGCGCGGGTTGCATCTGCGGCGGCGCTTGCACAAGATGCGCCGCAAAGCGGGAGGGCAGTTGGCGAGATCCCGGAACAGACCGGGGCACGCGCCAGTGCGGGGGCAAGGAAAGACTGACAATGACACTACGTGCGGTCGTCCGGGGCGTCGGGCATTATCTGCCCGAGCGGGTGGTCCCGAATTCTGAATTCGAGAAGACCCTCGACACGAGCGACGAATGGATCCGCTCCCGTTCCGGGATCGAGAGGCGCCATTTCGCCGCGGACAACGAGAACACCTCCGATCTGGCCACCCACGCCGCGCGTGCCGCACTGGCCTCTGCGGGGCTGAAAGGGTCCGACATCGACGCGGTGATCCTTGCGACCTCGACCGCTGATCTGACGTTTCCCTCGGCCGCGACCATGGTGCAGAGCGAAATCGGCATGACGACAGGATTTGCCTTCGATGTGCAGGCCGTCTGCGCGGGGTTCGTCTATGCGCTGTCGAATGCCAATGCGCTGATCCTGTCGGGCCAGGCGAAACGGGTCCTCGTGATCGGTGCGGAAACCTTCAGCCGGATCATGGACTGGACCGACCGCTCCACCTGCGTCCTGTTCGGAGACGGGGCCGGCGCGCTTGTGCTCGAGGCGGAGGAAGGCGCGGGCACCTCGGACGATCGGGGTATCCTCGCCACCGATCTGCATTCCGACGGCCGCTATCGCGACCTGCTTTATGTCGATGGTGGCATCTCGACCGGGACGAACGGTTTCTTGCGGATGCAGGGGCCGGAGGTGTTTCGCCATGCCGTCGAGAAGCTGGCCCAAACCGCGCATCACGCGCTGGAAAGCGTGGGCCTCGGCGCCGATGACGTCGACTGGGTCGTGCCGCATCAGGCCAACATCCGCATCATCAAATCCACCGCCAAGAAACTGGGCGTCCCGCTGAGCCGGGTGATTCTGACCGTTCAGGATCATGGCAATACATCGGCCGCCTCGATCCCGCTGGCCCTGTCGGTGGGCGTCGAGCGCGGGCAGATTCGGCAGGGCGATCTGCTGGTCACAGAGGCAATCGGCGGCGGCCTTGCGTGGGGCTCTGTCGTGCTGCGCTGGTAGCCTGTCTCCCGGCCTCTCAGCCCTGCTGCGCAAGCCCTTGATATTGACTCTAAATTGCGACCGGCACTAATGTCTCGGAAACAGGGAGACAGACATGGCCGAGAAGACCCTGACCCGGATGGACCTAGCCGAGGCTGTCCATAGCGAAGTTGGTTTGTCGCGTAATGATAGTGCTGATCTTGTCGAGGCCGTTCTGCGCCACATTTCGGATGCGCTGGTCGACGGGGAGACCGTGAAGATCTCTTCCTTCGGGACGTTTTCCGTGCGTGAGAAATCCGCGCGGATCGGACGCAACCCCAAGACCGGCGAAGAAGTGCCGATCCACCCGAGGCGCGTTTTGTCCTTCCGGGCATCGCACCTGATGAAGGAACGGGTCGCTGCCGGAAACCGACGCTGAGGTCGGGCACATGGCAAAATCCCGGGACGCATTTCGCACGATTAGCGAAGTCTCCGACTGGCTGGATACACCGGCACATGTCCTGCGATTCTGGGAAAGCAAGTTCAGTCAGATCAAGCCCGTGAAACGCGCGGGCGGTCGCAGGTATTACCGCCCCGACGACATGGCGCTTCTGGCCGGGATCAAGACGCTGCTTCATGATCAGGGTCTGACGATCAAGGGCGCGCAGAAACTTCTGCGCGAAAAGGGCGTGAAATACGTCTCGGCCCTTGGTGCCGATCCGCGCGCCACGTCAGAGGCCGAGGCCGGTGAGCTGATTGACGGCGACGCACAGGAAGTCGTCGAGGCCGAGGCCCCTGTCGAGGCGGAGCCTGCGCCGAAGATCAATCCGGTCGAATGGGACCCCGAAGACCCATGGCCCGCCGATCCGGTCCCCGCTGCCGCGGAGCCTGCGCCACCGCCCGAACCGGACCCGGAACCCCTAGTGGAGCCGGAGCCCCTGTCTGCGAAGGATGCGGCCGAGGACCCACCCGTCCGGGAAGAGGTCTCCCTGCCTTTCGTGCGCAAACGGGCCGAGGCCGCCACGATGCCACCCCCCGGCCCCGAGGCGGACGTCCTGCCCTTTTCGCGGCCAAGCCTGCCGCCGCCGCCCCCCCTGCCCGACGAAGACGCGATCGGGGGCCGGCCCGGCGCCCTGAGCCGTGTTCTGCGCGCCAACCCGGCAGAGCTTGCGCGTCAGTCAAGCCAGATCGCTCCCCTTGCTGCCCGCCTGCACGACCTTGCCGTGCGGATCAATGCGGCAGGCTCGTGAAACGGCGAAATACGGGGGTTGCCCTTGTCGGCGATATTGGTAAGAAGGCGATCACGTCGGGCTATAGCGCAGCCTGGTAGCGCGTCCGTCTGGGGGACGGAAGGTCGCAGGTTCAAGTCCTGCTAGCCCGACCAAAAACCGCCCGCCCGGTTCCCGGTGCGGGCGTTTTTGTTGGCCGCGTGCCACGAGGGAGGTCGACATGATCGGGGTTCTGCCCAGCCAGAAACTGCGCAAGATGATCGACAGCGGCGCGATCGCCGCCGATCCGCCCGTGGCCGAGGAACAGATCCAGCCCTCCAGCCTCGACCTGCGGCTTGGCACCGAAGCCTACCGCGTGCGCGCCTCGTTCCTTGCGGGCGCCGGGCGCAGCGTGCGCGAGAGGCTCCCCGAATTCGAGATGCACCGGATCGACCTGACCGACGGCGCGGTCCTGGAAAAGGGCTGCGTCTACGTCGTGCCCCTGATGGAGCGGCTTGATCTGCCACCTGAGGTTCAGGCGATCGCCAATGCCAAGAGCTCGACCGGCAGGCTCGATCTTCTGACCCGGACGATCACCGATGGCGGGGTCGAATTCGACCGAATCCCCGCGGGCTATTCCGGCCCGCTCTGGGCCGAGATCTGTCCGCGCTCCTTCTCGGTTCTGGTGCGCCCGGGCCAGCGGCTCAACCAGATCCGGTTCCGGCAGGGTCAGGCGGTTCTGACGGACGATGAATTGCGCGCGCTTCATGCCAGCGATCCGCTGGTCGATACGCCGCCCGTGATCAGCGACGGGCTGGGCTTTTCGGTCGATCTCGCGCCGAAGGAGGGCACGCTCGTGGGCTACCGCGCCAAGCCCCATACAGGCGTGATCGACCTCGACCGGATCGATCATTATCCTCCGGCAGAGTTCTGGGAGCCGATCCACAGCGCCGATCGGCAGATCATCCTCGATCCCGGCGCGTTCTATATCCTTGTCAGCCGCGAAGCCGTGACGATCCCGCCGACCCATGCTGCCGAAATGGCCCCCTATCTTGCCATGGTGGGCGAATTCCGGGTGCATTACGCAGGCTTCTTCGATCCGGGCTTTGGCCATGACATGGCGGGCGGTCAGGGATCGCGCGGCGTGCTCGAGGTGCGCTGCCACGAGGCGCCCTTCGTTCTGGAACACGGGCAGATCGTGGGCCGGCTGGTCTATGAACGCATGGCCGAGGTGCCCGACCTGCTTTACGGGCGTGAGATCAAGTCCAACTACCAGGGACAGGGGCTCAAGCTGTCAAAGCATTTCAGGGCACCCTGAACGCGGGTCTAGAACCGGCCCAGCTTGCGCAGCACCATCAGCGAGGTCTTGATCTGCCGCGCCCGCTGCCCCCGCCCAAAGATCGCGACGACGGCAAAGCCGACCCCGATCCACAGGAACCGGGCCAGAAGCCGGGCGATGAAGGTCAGAAAGAATTTCAGCATCGCTAATCCTCGTCAAAGAGCGGCGGCTGGCTCCCATCACTGTCTTCATCCCCCTCGTCATCGTCGAGCCCGTGTCCGGGCGGTGGCCTGTTGTCCAGAAGCCCGGCCGAGCGCAGTTCCTTGAGCCCGGGCAGATCGCGGGCCGTCTCGAGACCGAAATGATCGAGGAACCCTTCGGTGACGACAAAGGTCACGGGCCGGCCGGGCGTCATCTTGCGCCGGCCAAAGCGGATCCATTCCATTTCAAGCAATTGGTCGATCGTGCCCCGGCTCACGCTGACGCCGCGAATCTCTTCGATCTCGGCGCGGGTGACGGGCTGGTGATAGGCGATGATGGCCAGCGTCTCGATCGCGGCACGGCTGAGCTTGCGGGTCTCGACCTTTTCGCGTTGCATCAGGAAGCCCAGATCGGGCGCCGTGCGGATCGCCCAGGCGTCCCCGATCTTCATCACGCTGACCCCGCGGCCCTCATATCGTTTGCGCAGATGGACCAGCGCCTCGGCCGGGTCGCAGCCATGGGGCATCCGCCCGGTCAGCTCGCGGATCGTCACCGGCTCCGCGGTGGCGAACAGGATCGCCTCGACCATGCGTTCCTGTTCGGCCATGGGCGGCGCGGTGAAGAGGCTTTCTTCCTGTGGCTCCTGATCCTCAGCCATCGTCGCGTGCCTTCTTTCGGATGTAGATCGGGGCAAAGATGTCGCCCTGCCGAATCTCGGCGCGGCCTTCCTTGACCAATTCCAGGCTGGCCGCGAAGTTCGCCGCAGTGGCCGAGCGGCGGCGCGTGCCGGTCGCGCCCCAGCCTTCCGGCATGTAGGACGAGATATCGATCCAGTCGCCCGCATATCCGATAAGGCCCCGCATCCGCTCCAGCGCCTGTTCGAGGGTCATCACCTCGACCCGGTCCATCACGTAGGGGCGGAAATCGTCCTTGGTGCGCAGCCGGGCATAGGCCTGCATCAGGTCGAGAAGCGAGGCCGTGTAGCTGATGCGCCGCACGCTGGCGACGTCTTCGGTCACGCCACGGGCAAAGAAATCCCGGCCCTTCTGGTCGCGCGCCATCAGCTTGGCCGCCGATTCCCGCATCGCCGACAGCCGTTCCAGCTGAAAGGCCAGATGCGCGGCCAGTTCTTCGCCCGAGGGGCCCTCCTCTTCGGGGTCGGGCGGCAGCAGAAGACGCGATTTCAGAAAGGCGAGCCATGCCGCCATGACGAGGTAATCCGCCGCCAGCTCGATCCTCAGCGACCGGGCCTCTTCGACGAAGGACAGGTATTGTTCGGCCAGTTGCAGGATGGAGATCTGGCGCAGATCGACCTTCTGCGTCCGGCCCAGCGTCAGCAACAGGTCAAGCGGACCTTCGAAGCCGTCGACATCGACGATCAGCGCCTCTGCGGCAAGGCGCTCGGTCAGGCTGGTCGGGGTCTGGTCGAACCCATCGGCGTCGGTCATGTCACATCCGCGGTCACAAGCGCCTCAAGTTCGGCGTCCAGCGCCGCGATGTCAACGGCGCGCGGGGCGCGCCGCTCGGTCAGGGCGCGGTCGGCCCGGCCTTGCGCGGCATCGGACAGAGCCCCTGCGGAATCGATCACTGTCTCCATCTCGGCCAGTTTGCCGTTGCAGTGCAGGACGATATCGCAGCCTGCGGTGATGGCGTCGGCCGTCCGGTCCGCGACGGTTCCCGACAGCGCCTCCATCGAGATGTCGTCGGTCATGATCAGCCCGTCAAAGCCGATCTCCTCGCGGATGACCTGCATCACGAACGGGGAGACGGTGGCCGGGCGATCCGGGTCGATGGCCTCCATCACGATATGGGCGGTCATTCCCATCGCCATGTCACGCAGGGCGTGAAAGGGGGCAAAGTCCCGGGCCGCCAGTTCCGCGCGACCGGCGCTGACGCGCGGCAGATCGAGGTGGCTGTCGACCGAGGCCCGGCCATAACCGGGAATATGCTTGAGAACCGGCAGGACGCCCCCATCGAGAAAGGCCGCGGCGCAGCTGCGCGCGGCCTCGACCACCGTTGAGATGTCGCGCCCGTAAAGCCGGTTGAGAAGAACGGGATGGGTCGCCTCCTCGACCAGATCGGCCAGCGGGGCCGCATTCACGTCGATGCCAACCTGGTGCAGCTCATGCGCGATCAGCCGGTTGCGGACCCAATGCGCCCGCATCGGATCGCGGGCCCGCGCCATCTGGTCCAGCGCGGGCAGAAATTCCCGCCAATGGGGCGCGCGCATCCGCTGCACACGGCCACCTTCCTGATCGATCATGATCGGGGCGTCGCGGCCTACGGCCTCCCGCAGGTCCGCGCACAAGGCACGCAGCTGCCCGGGCTCCGAGACGTTGCGCGCAAACAGGATGAAGCCCCACGGATCGGCCGCGCGCAGAAACTCCCGCTCCCGGGCCAATAGTTCGGGCCCGGACACGCCGAGGATCGCGGCGGCCTGCGCCGTCATTACCGGACCACGACCGGAATGCAGGGCGCGTCCTCGGCGACCAGCGCCGAACAGAACCGCCGCGCATCGTCGAGATCGGCGAAACCGGTGGCCCTGAGGCGATAGAAGTCGCGTCCGCCACTCGTCGCGACCTGGATCAGCCGGTCCCGTCCGTCCATGAAATCCTCGAACCGGTCCGCCAGATCGACCCATTCGCCGCCCGCAAGATCGACGCTGTCGAAGGCGCCCAGCTGGACCAGAACGGTGCCTTCGGGGATCTCGTCGGTCGATACCGCAAAGGATTGCGAGGCCTGCGCCGGTTCGCCCGCGGGCGTCGCGGCAGAGGTCGACGTCAGACCGGCCGGGCGGGATGGCGGGCGCAGCGCACGGGCCAGACCCTCGCCCGGATCGGGCACATCTGCCACCGCAAGCTCGGTGTCCTGCGGCTCGGGCTCCGGCGCCTCGGGGACGAGTTCGGCCACGGCCGCACTGACAGCATCGGCCAATGGATTTTCGGCCGGTGCGGTCTCGGCCACGACCGGGTCAGAGGACAGATCCGTCAGCGGTTCCGCCCCGGCGGCGATCTGATCGGCCAGAGCAAGGATGTCTTCGGTGCTCATGACCGCATCTTCGGGGCGTGCCAGTATGATCGGCTGGGGCTCCTCCGCGATGGGTGCGGTCCCCGCCAGATCCAAATCCTCCGGCAGGTATTCGCCGGCCTCGGCAGTGGGTTGCACAAGTAGGTCTTCTTCGGTCAGATCCGGCGTCGCGGGCGCCAGAACCAGTGTTTCCTCGGGCGGGGCGGCCTCGCCCTGCGCGGCGACTTCGTTCACCGCAAGCCCGGTATGAAGCGCCAGCTCTCCGCCGGGGTTCTCTGGCGCCTGCCGCATCGGGCCGTCCATCGCGCGAACCACGGGGATGCCGTTCACGTCACGCATCACGAGCTTGTATCCCCAGACACCCATCCCGGCCAGGAGCGCCAGGGACATCACCGCACCCGTTACCTGCACAGCCATACCCGCCCGGGAGCCGATCGCGGTTCCGGACGTGGCGCCGGACCCGTATGCGGGTTCTTGCGTCACTTCTGCCATGTCTGCCTCACTGCCCCGACCACGCGAGATTGCCCCGCGCCGGGGTCTCTTGCCTTGCCTCTATGTCCGGTCCGGGCAAAAGCCCGATCGTGCGCTTCAGCGCATCTCGTCGACCGGAGTGACGCCAAGGATACCCAAACCGTGCGAAATCACAACGGCAGTGGCCCGCGCGAGCGCGATTTTCGCCTGTGTGGCATCCGAGTCACCTTCCTGCAGGAACCGCAGGCCGGGTTCTTCGTTGCCGCGGTTCCACAAGGCGTGGAAATTCGATGCAAGATCATAAAGATAGAAGGCGATTCTGTGCGGCTCATGGGTGCGGGCCGCGATCTCGACCAGACGGGGCCATTCGGCAAGAACCTTCATCAGGTTCAGTTCCGCCTCGTGATCCAGCCGGCCAAGTTGCGCCGAGGCCAGCGTCGCCTCATCAACCGCGATCCCGGCCTCGACCGCCTTGCGCAGCACCGATTGCACCCGCGCATGGGCATATTGCACATAGAAAACCGGGTTGTCCTTGGACTGCTCGGTCACCTTGGCGAAATCGAAATCCAGAGGTGCGTCGTTCTTGCGGGTCAGCATGTGGAACCGGGTCACGTCGGAGCCCACCTGATCGACCACGTCGCGCAGCGTCACGAAATTGCCCGCCCGCTTGGACATCTTGAACGGCTCTCCGTCGCGGAACAGGCGCACAAGCTGGGTCAGCTTGATGTCGAGCGGCGTCTTTCCGTCCGACAGCGCAGAGACGGCGGCCTTCATCCGCTTGACATAGCCGCCGTGATCGGCGCCGAAGATGTCGATCAGCTGATCGAAACCCCGGCTGATCTTGTCGTAATGATAGGCGATATCCGGGGCGAAATAGGTCCAGGCGCCATCGGATTTCATGATCGGCCTGTCCACGTCGTCGCCATGCGCGGTGGAGCGGAAGAGCGTCTGCTCCCGCGGCTCCCAATCCTCGGGCATCTTGCCCTTCGGCGGCTCGAGCGTGCCCTTGTAGATCAAGCCCTTGGACCGCAGATCGTCGATCGCGGCCTCGATCCGGCCGGTGCCGTAAAGCGACTTTTCCGAATAGAAGACATCCATCTCGACACCGAGTGCGGCCAGATCGCCGCGGATCAGGTCCATCATCGCCTCGGTGGCGAATTCGCGGACGGGGATCAGCCACTCGTCTTCGTCCTTGCCCAGATAGGCATCGCCGACCTTGGCCTTCAGCGCCTCGCCCACTTCGATGAGGTAGTCGCCGGGATAGGTGCCGTCGGGAAACTCGACCTCGTGGCCATGCGCCTCAAGGTAGCGCAGATAGACGGACCGCGCGAGAACATCGACCTGCGCGCCGCCGTCGTTGATGTAATATTCGCGCGTGACGTCATGGCCCGCGTAATCCAGAAGCGAGGCCAGCGCATCGCCGAAGACGGCACCACGCGTATGGCCCACATGCAGCGGCCCCGTCGGGTTGGCCGAGACATATTCGACATTAACCTTCTGCCCGGCCCCCATGGAGGACCGGCCATAGGTCGGATCGCTCAGCGCGGCGCGCACGACGTCCTGCCAGCGGGCGGCATCCAGCCTCAGGTTCAGAAAGCCGGGCCCCGCGACCGTCGCCTCGGTGATGCGGGGATCGGCGCGCAGCGCCTCGGCCAGCATGTCGGCGATATCGCGCGGCTTCATGCCCGCGGGCTTGGCCAGAACCATCGCGGCATTCGTGGCCATGTCACCGTGGCCCGGATCGCGGGGCGGCTCGACCGCGACATTGCCCGTCTCGAGCCCCTCGGGCAGACGACCGTCGCGCACCAGCCCGTCGAGACAATCGAGGACAAGATCGCGGATATCTGCAAAGAGGTTCATGATCGGGGTTCCCTTGCCGCTCTGGGCTGTTTTCGGACTGAGATTTGCGTTTAACATGCGCGCGGGCTAGGTCAATGCGACCCTCGGAGTATTCGACCCTTGACGACCCTCAGCTCCCTCCTCTTCTGGCTTTTTGCGCTCTTGTGGGGCGCGACAAGCCTTGCGGCCCTGGCCCTGCCCCGCCTTGATCTGCCCGATCTGGATCAGATGGGCTGGGCGGTCGATCTGGCGCTGGGATGGGGCAACACCCAGACCGGGGCAGCGATGGCGCTGATGGCCGTGGCATGGATTTTCGCCGTGGCGGGTCGGCCGGGTTTCGCGGCGCTGGGTATCGGGCTTTCGGTTCTGTGCCTCGCGCTTGCCGCCGCAACACTCGATCCGCGCGTGACGGGGCTTGTGCCCGAGGGCCTTGTTGACCCCTTTGACGCCCTGCGCGGCAACCTGCCGTTTCTGCGGCTGGGCAGTTTCCTTGGCCTCGCACTGATCGGGGCAGCCTGCCTTTTTGCCCGCGAAGACAGCACACCCGACAGGTGGCTTGTCCGCATCACCACCGCCGCGACGCTTGTGCTGCTGGCCACGGCCGCCGCGACGGGCGAGATCGCGGCCCTGTCGCTTCTGACCCTGCCCGCGCTGATCGTGTTGCTGATGCTGGCGCTTCAGATGGCAGAGGCCGAACAACCGGGCGGCGCCTATGCGATCGCGGCCATCGTGGCGACCCTGACGGGCCTTGGCCTTCTGGCCGCCGATGCCGGACAGCGCATCGACCTGCGGCCCGCCTTCGTGGCCCTGCCGCTTCTGATGCTGGCGGCACATCGACGCCGTCCCCGGATCGCGGCACAGATCCAATGGCTTCACGCGGTGCTGATCCTCGGGGCGATGGCCTATCTGACCCCGGGCATGGCGCCGGTCTTCGACCAGTTCCGCTCGGACGCGATGCCGACGAACTTTGCCGAGATACGGGCGGCGCTCGCCCGGGGCACACAATTGCGCACCGGCGCGGGCGTCGCGATCGCCGTTCTGACACTGGCGGGCCTCGTCGCGATCAGGTGGCGGCGGACCGATCGCCCGGGCCGTGTGGCAGAGGATGACAGCGGGTCCTGACCGGTCCGATTGGCGCAATTGGCCCGGACCGCGCCTCACCCGCCGTCGAGTATTCCCTTGGCGGTGATCCGGCCACCGCACAGACGGGTGTGCTCCTGAATGGCAAAGCGGTCGGTCATGCCCGCGATGTAATCCGCCACGATCCGCGCAAGCGCGAGATCGCTGGTCGCGTCGGCCACGTCCTTGCGCCATTGCTTAGGCAATTCCTCGGGCCGTTCCATGAACAGGGGGAACAGGTCCTCGACGATCTCGGTCACCTGTTCGCGCATCGTGACGACCACCGGGGCACGGTACATGCGGTAGAACAGAAACTCGCGGATCACTTTAAGATCGGCCCATAACCCATCGGAAAACCTGATCATCATATGTCCGGCGTGACGCACATCATCGACGGATTCCGGGGCCGCGCGCGCGAAACGCTCCTGCGCAAGGTCGATCACGTCCTCGACAAGGATGCCGAAGAACCGGCGCAGCGCCTCGTGCCGGCGGCGATAGTAGTTCAGGCCGGGATAGATCCTGTCGACCTCGGCAAAGCAGCCTTTCAGAACCGGCAGATCGGCCAGTTCATCGGTCGAGAACAACTCGGCCCTCAGCCCGTCATGCAGATCATGGTGATTGTAGGCGATGTCATCCGACAGGGCCGCGACCTGCGCCTCGGCGCTGGCATGGGTGTGAAGTTCCAGATCGTGGCGCGCGTTGTAATCGGCCAGCGCATAGGGGATCGGCTCGGGCACCGGGCCATTGTGCTTGGCGATGCCTTCGAGCGTTTCCCACGTGAGGTTCAATCCGTCAAAATCGGCGTAATGGCGTTCAAGCGAGGTGACGATGCGGATCGCCTGCGCGTTGTGATCGAACCCGCCATAGGGGCGCATCAGGGCATTGAGCGCCTCTTCTCCGGTATGGCCGAAGGGCGGATGGCCCAGATCATGGGCCAGCGCCACGGCTTCGGTCAGTTCGACATTGAGGCCAAGGGCTGCGGCTACCGTGCGTGCGACCTGCGCCACCTCGATGGAATGGGTCAGACGCGTGCGGAAATAATCGCCCTCGTGTTCGATGAAGACCTGCGTTTTGTGCTTGAGCCTGCGAAAGGCGCTCGCATGGATGATCCGGTCGCGATCCCTTTGAAACGGAGACCGAAATCGGCTTTCCTGCTCGGGATGAAGCCGGCCCCGGGCCGAGCCCGGGTCACATGCATAGACCGCTGTCATGGCGTTGCCTCGCCTTTGGTTTCTTGTCCCGCGTCTTTTGCGACGCTTGTCGGATCAGCCTGACTTTCCTATATGTGAACTGAACCAAAACGGTAAGGGCCGATCCATGTTGACGCTCCCCCCCAAGGTGACTGACCGGGCATTCGCCCGACTGGCTGAAATCGGCGCCTCTGCCGATGGCAAAGTGCTGCGCGTGGCCGTCGAAGGCGGCGGCTGTTCCGGTTTTCAGTATGAAATCGACCTTGACCAGCCCAAGGACGACGATCTCGTGCTCGAAGGCGCGGGCGAAAAGGTCGTGATCGACAGCGTGTCCCTGCCCTTCCTGGCCAATGCGACGATCGACTTCACGCAAGAGCTGATCGGCGCGCGATTCGTGATCGACAATCCCAACGCGACCAGTTCTTGCGGCTGCGGCACGTCGTTTTCCATCTGATCGACGGGCGCGACTACCGCAGCCCGCCCCTGCCCGGTAGACAGCGCGTCTGAGCGCGTTACTATGGGCTATCACCGAGAACCCGCGCTGAACGCGGCCTCGAAATTCACCCCCCTGATATTCGGAGAGACATATGACCGCAGCCAAAGCGGGAGACACCGTACGTATTCACTATACCGGCACCCTGAGTGACGGAACGACCTTTGACAGTTCGCAGGGCCGTGACCCGCTCGAATTCACCGTGGGCTCGGGTGACATCATCCCCGGCCTCGACAAGGCGATGCCCGGGATGCAGGTCGGCGAAAGCAAGACCGTGACCGTCCCCTGTGACGAAGCCTATGGCCCGGTGAACCCCGAAGCCATGCAAACGGTCGAGCGGGCGCAAATCCCCGACCACATCCCGCTCGATCTGGGAACCGCGCTTCAGGTGCAGGACCAGACAGGACGCGCCATGGCCGTGACGGTGGCCGAGGTGACCGAGGACAAGGTCGTGCTTGACGCCAACCATCCGCTGGCCGGCAAGGACCTAACCTTCAACGTCGAGTTGGTCGAAATCGCCTGATCACACCGGGCCGCTTGTGCCCGGGCCGCGAACGGCTAGTCTGCCGCAAAACGGGAGACGGCCATGAAGATCGCGACGTTCAACATCAATGGGGTCAAGGCCCGGATCGGGGCCTTGACCGACTGGCTGGATAATTCCGCCCCCGACGTGGCGCTCCTTCAGGAGATTAAGTCCGTCGACGAGGCGTTCCCCCGCGAGATGTTCGAAGACCGGGGCTATAACGTCGAAACCCATGGGCAGAAGGGCTTCAACGGGGTTGCGATCCTGTCGAAACTGCCGCTCGAGGATGTGAGCCGGGGCTTGCCCGGCGATGACGAGGACGTGCAGGCCCGCTGGATCGAGGCCACGGTAGTGGGCGATCGGGCCGTGCGGCTGTGTTGCCTCTACCTGCCCAACGGCAACCCGGCGCCGGGGCCGAAATACGACTACAAACTTGCGTGGATGGAGCGGCTGAAATCGCGCGCGGCCGATCTGCTGGAGGCCGAAGAGCCCGCGATCATGGCCGGCGATTACAACATCATTCCCATGGCGGAGGATGCGGCCCGCCCCGACGCATGGACCAAAGATGCGCTGTTCCTGCCCGAATCGCGGGCGGCATTCCGCCGGATCGTCAACCTCGGCTTCACCGAGGCATTCCGCGCCTGCAAACAGGGTCCGGGCCATTATTCCTACTGGGATTATCAGGCCGGCGCATGGGACAGGAATGACGGCATTCGCATCGATCACATGCTGCTTACCCCGCAGGCGGCCGACATCATGCGCGATTGCTGGATCGAGGCAGCAGTGCGCGGCGGCGAAAAGCCATCCGATCACGTGCCTGTCTGGATCGACCTCGACGCCTGAGACCGCTCAGGGCGTCACGGCCGCCGGATCATAATCGTAAAGCCAGCCGAACCTGCCCAGAAACAGCGCGGGGGCGAGCCTGTCCATCAGGCCAAGCCCCAGATGCGCGACCCGACGCCCGGCGCCGCTCAGATGATAGTTCCGTGCATTGGCATTGGCCGCGTCGATCGCGCGGCTGACCCGGTCGCGGCGCAGCGCCTGATAGCGCGGCAATGCCTTGTCCAGCGGCAAACCGGCACAGCAGCGCGCCAGAACGAAGGCATCCTCAAGCGCGAGATTGGCCCCCTGCGCAAGGAACGGCAGCGTCGGATGTGCCGCATCGCCGAGGATCGCGACCCTGTCGTTGTGCCAGTGCCGGGCGACAGGGTGGCGGAACAGCCCCCAAAGCCGCGCCTCCTCGACCCGGTCGAGGATTGCCCGGAGATCGGGGCCGCAATCGGCAAAGGCTGTGCGAAGGTTCTCGGGGTCGTCGGGATGATGCCAGCCCTCCTCGGCCCATTCCGTGCGTTCCTGAACGGCCACGATATTCATCCGCTCTGCCGAAAGGGGATAGGTCACGACGTGACGTCCGGGGGCCATCCAGATGCGGGCGACGGGCGGGACGTCCGAGCAGGACACGACGGCCCGCCACGCCACCTGCCCCGTGAATTCGGCCGGGCGCGCATCCGGTTCGCAAAAACGGCGTGCCACGGAATGAATGCCGTCGGCGCCGATCACAAGATCGGCCTCCCGCGCGCCCTCGTCCGTCATGATCCTGCCACCGCGCGCCAGCCTGTCGACACGGATGCCGGTGCGGATCGCGGCGCCCTGCGCCACTGCGCCGTCGGCCAGAAGTCGTTGCAGGGTCGCGCGATGAAAGAACCTGTAGGCGGGATCGGTGTGGCCCAGATCGAACCGGGCCAGAACGCGGCCCGTCAGGGCATCCGTGGGCGAGACGGCAGCAGCGGCAAGGCCGCCCGCGTCATAGTCCGCGCCCAGCCCAAGCGCGCGGATCACCCGTGCGCCATTGGGTGTGACCTGAAGGCCTGCGCCCACCTCGCGCAATTCGGCGGCCTGTTCCAGAACGGTAACGTTCGCACCCGCCTGCGCCATTGCTCCGGCACAGGCAAGCCCGCCGATCCCGGCGCCGATGACCGTGATCTGCCGTCCCGTCAGATGCGGGCCGAACGCCTCAGTCGTCGCGATGGACCTTTTCCCGGCGTTCGTGACGTTCCTGCGCCTCGAGGCTCATCGTGGCGATGGGCCGCGCATCAAGCCGCTTGAGAGAGATCGGCTCGCCGGTGATTTCGCAATAGCCGTATTCGCCCTCTTCGATGCGGCGCAGGGCCGCGTCGATCTTGCTGACCAGCTTGCGCTGGCGATCCCGGGTGCGCAATTCCAGTGCCCGGTCCGTTTCTTCGCTGGCGCGGTCGGCGATGTCGGGGATGTTCCGGGTCTGGTCCTTCATGCCGGAAATCGTATCGCGGCTGTCAGCCAGAAGGTCGGCCCGCCAGTTCAACAGCTTGCGGCGAAAATACTCAAGCTGCCGGTCATTCATGAATGGTTCATCCTCGGCCGGGCGGTAATCCTCCGGCAGAAAAGTTTCCGCTTTCATTTCTGCTCCTTTCGAAGCGCCGACTTCCAGCCCACTCGCTTCACCAGACATCGGCACACCCCTCAGATCCTTGGCTTCCCATTACAGTGGCGGCGGGTGGCTGTCACCCCCCGAAACGTCACATTGTCAGGAGAAGACGGCATGGTTGTGGCGGGCTCCCGGCATGCTAGATTGCCGCGGATGCAAACCAGAGAAGGGCGCACCGGAATGCGGTTCGACGGCACGGAAACCTATGTCGCCACGGATGACCTGCGCGTCGCCGTCAATGCCGCCGTCACGCTGGAGCGGCCGCTTCTGGTCAAGGGGGAGCCCGGCACCGGCAAGACCGAACTTGCCCGCCAGGTGGCGCAATCTCTGGGGCTTCCGATCATCGAATGGCATGTCAAATCGACCACCCGCGCCCAGCAGGGCCTGTATGAATACGATGCCGTCAGCCGCTTGCGCGACAGCCAGCTGGGCGACGAGCGGGTCAATGACGTGCGCAACTATATCCGTCGCGGCAAACTGTGGGAGGCGTTCTCGGCCAGCGACAAGGTCGTCCTTCTGATCGACGAGATCGACAAGGCCGATATCGAGTTTCCGAACGACCTGCTTCAGGAACTCGACCGGATGGAATTTCACGTCTACGAAACCGGCGAGACGGTCAAGGCGCAGGTGCGCCCGATCGTGATCATCACCTCGAACAACGAAAAGGAGCTGCCCGACGCGTTCCTGCGCCGCTGCTTCTTTCACTACATCCGCTTTCCCGAGGCCGAGGTTCTGAAACAGATCGTCGAGGTCCATCACCCGGGCATCAAGGAGGCCCTCCTGACCGCGGCGCTGACCCAATTCTACGCGATCCGCGAGACGCCGGGCCTGAAAAAGAAGCCCTCGACATCCGAGGTCCTCGACTGGCTGCGCCTTCTTCTGGCCGAGGACCTGACGGCAAGCGATCTTCAGGGCGATCCGAAAGATGCCCTGCCACGGCTGCACGGTGCGCTTCTGAAGAACGAACAGGATGTGCACCTGTTCGAACGTCTCGCCTTCATGGCGCGTTCGCGGCGCTGACAGAGCCATATATTCAGGCGAAATCCACATCTTGCGGCTGCCCCACAAGCAAGCACTACGCATCTGCGGCATAGCGGCCACTGTGGCCCTGATTTCCCTGAATTAACCACGAATTAGAGATGATTTCACCTCAAACTCATCGCTAGATCGTCGGACCAGGTGGGGGCGCTTGGTTGCGAATAGCGCGCGATGCGGCGGGATCATCGGATCCGGCCCGTTGGTCTTTCGCGCCATGGATGAGAGGAGACATCGGTCTTGGCCGATCCATCTGTGCGCGTCCATATCCGCCCTCTGGCGCGGACAGACCGGGACGTCTGGCGCCAACTCTGGCGTGGCTACCTCGCGTTCTATGAAACCTCTCTGCCCGAAGAGATTTATGCCAGCCAGTTCGAGCGGCTTCTGGGCGATGATCCCCGCGATCTTCACGGCATGATCGCCGAGCTGGACGGCAAACCCGTGGGCCTTGCCCATTACCTGTTTCACCGCCATGGCTGGAAGATCGAGGATGTCTGCTACCTTCAGGATCTCTATGCCGCTCCCGACGCCCGCGGCCATGGCGTGGGGCGCGCGCTGATCGAGGCCGTCTATGCCGCGGCCGACGCGATGGGCGCGCCATCGGTCTACTGGACGACACAGGATTTCAACGCGACGGCCCGCCGACTTTATGACCGGATCGGCACCCTGACACCCTTTATCAAGTATCAGAGGCCGGCATGAAGCGGATCGTCCTTGCCGCCCTGACCTGTCTGGCCTCCTGCGCGCCCGCGCCGCAGCAACCCGTACCCACGCGCGCCAGCGCGTTCGCCGAGGCCCTGCCCCCGATGCGCAGCTTCTCGGCCGCGCCCGCGACCCGGCCCACGAGATCCAATGCCGACATCGCGAACGACTTCCTCGACCTGACTTTCCGGATGGAAAGCGGACGGGCCGTGCCCGTGATGACAAGGTTCGAGCAGCCGGTCTCCGTCCGGGTGACGGGCATGGCGCCGCCCTCGCTGATCAGCGATCTCCGCGGGCTTCTCGCGCGGCTGCGCAGCGAGGCGGGGATCGACATCGCGCTGACCGGCGCGCCATCGGCCAGCATCACCATCGAGGCGATCCCGCGCAGCGAATTGCAGCGCACCGTGCCGCGCGCGGCCTGTTTCGTCGTGCCCCGGGTGTCCGGCTGGCAGGAATTCCTGCGCGCACGTCGCACCCCTCAGGTCGACTGGACGACGCTGACACGTCGCGACCGTGCCACGATCTTTGTGCCCGCCGACGTGGCGCCACAGGAAATCCGGGATTGTCTGCACGAGGAACTCGCCCAGGCACTGGGTCCGCTGAACGACCTTTACCGCCTGCCCGACAGCGTCTTCAACGATGACAATATCCATGCCGTCCTGACCGGGTTCGACATGCTTGTTCTGCGGGCCTATTACTCCCCCCAACTGCGCAGCGGCATGTCCCGTGGCGAGGTGGCAGCCCGCCTGCCCGGCATCCTCGCACAGCTGAATCCCGCCGGCCAATCCGTCCCGCGCCGTTCGGTCAACGACACGTCGCGGGACTGGATCGAGGCGATGGAAACAGCGCTGTCCCCCGGCGGATCGCCTTTCGTGCGGCGCCGCGCCGCCGAAGACGCCATCAACCTGGCCCGCGCCTTCGGATGGCGGGGCACCCGGCCCGGGTTTGCCTATTACGCCTATGGCAGGCTCCAGATCTCGAACGATCCCGACCTCGCCCGCGCGGCGTTCGATCAGGCCGCCCGCGAATTCCGGACCGCGCCCGAGGCGCGCATCCACGAGGCGCATGTCGCGGTGCAGCTTGCGGCCTTTGCGCTCAGCTCCGGGGATGCCGAGACCACGTTGCGGCTGGTCGATGGGGCGATCCCGGTCGCGTCGCGCGCCGAGAACGCGGCGCTTCTGGCGACGCTCATGATGTTCAAGGCCGAGGCTCTCGACCTTCAGGGCCGCGTCAATGAGGCAGAGGCGGTGCGTCTGGACAGCCTTGGCTGGGCACGTTACGGACTGGGTTCCGAATACAATGTCCGTGCCCGGCTGGCCGAGATCGCATCTCTCAATCCGGGCGGGCGGACCTGACAAGGGGTTGAGCCTTCATGATCTATCCGCTTGGTGGCCTGCTTATCGGTGCGATCCTCGGCGCCATCCGGGCGAAGATGAATGGCGGCAAGGGCCTTGATATCGCGCAATGGAGCGCCGTTTTCGCGATCATCTTCGGGCTGGTCGGCCTGTTCGTGCTGATCTTCATCGAACGCTCGATGGTCTGAGGGCGCAGGGCATGTTCCTGCCCTTCCTCGATCATATGCGGCGCGAAGGCGTGCCCGTCACGCTGCGCGAGTTCCTGACATTTCTCGAGGCCATGAAGGCCGGGATCGTCATCTACGATGTCGAGGGGTTCTATTACCTCGCGCGCGCCGCAATGGTGAAGGACGAACGCCACATCGACCGTTTCGACCGCGCCTTCGCCGCGACGTTCGACGGGCTGGAACAGATCGGCCCGGAGGAGGTTCTGGGCGCGCTCGACCTGCCCGAGGACTGGCTGCGCAAGCAGGCGGAGAGATTCCTGACCGACGCGGAAAAGGCCGAGATCGAGGCGCTTGGCGGCTTTGACGCGCTGATGGAGACGCTGAAAAAGCGACTCGAGGAACAGAAGGGCCGGCATCAGGGCGGATCGAAATGGATCGGCACCGGCGGCACCTCGCCTTTCGGCGCGCATGGATACAATCCCGAAGGCGCGCGCATCGGGCAGGACGAAAGCCGCCACCAGCGCGCCGTCAAGGTCTGGGACAAGCGGGAGTTCCGCAATCTCGACGACAGTGTCGAGATCGGGACCCGCAACATCAAGGTTGCGCTCAAACGCCTGCGCAACTGGGCCCGCGATGGCGCACATGAGGAACTCGACCTCGACGGCACGATCCGCGCCACCGCCGAGCATGGCTATCTCGACGTCAAGACCCGGCCCGAACGGCGCAACGCGGTCAAGGTGCTGCTGTTTCTCGACGTGGGGGGCTCGATGGACGCGCATGTGCGCGTGGTCGAAGAGCTGTTCTCGGCCGCGCGCGCCGAATTCAAGAACCTCGAACATTACTATTTCCACAACTGCCTCTACGAGGGGGTCTGGCGGGACAACCGCCGCCGCCACGCCGACGTGATGCCCACATGGGATGTGCTGCGGACCTACGGGTCGGACTGGAAATGCATCTTCGTGGGCGATGCCTCGATGAGCCCCTATGAAATCGCGATGCCGGGCGGGGCCAACGAGTACTGGAACCGTGAGGCGGGCGAGGTCTGGTTGCGGCGCGCCTTCGAACACTGGCCCGATACGATCTGGCTCAACCCCCTGCCCGAGCGCCACTGGCAATATACCGAATCGACCCGGATGATCCGCGACATCCTCGACGATCCGGCCCGCATGGTCCCGATGACGCTGGAGGGGCTGACGGCGGGCATGAGGCGTCTGGGCTGATGGACGGCGACTGGACCCCGCTGATCGAAAGCTACGGCCCGGCGGGTGTGATGGTGATCAACTTCCTGTCGTGTCTCGGGTTTCCGATCCCGGCGCTTGTCGTGATGATCATCGCGGGGGCCTGGGTGGCGACGGCTGGCGTGCCGCTCGCCCCCTACCTGATCCTTGGCTACGCGGGCGCGCTTGTGCCCGGGATCGTGGTTTTCGCCCTTGGCCGCCGCTATGGCGCGGCGGCGGTCGCGCGGATGGAAACGCGGCGCGGCTGGGGCAAGCTGATCGCCTCGGCCCGCGCGCGCCACGACCGATGGGGCGGGGCCGCGATCTTTCTGGGATCGTCCTTCGCGGCGCAGGCGGGTCCTGCGATCAACCTTCTGGCCGGCGCGGCCGAGGTGTCGTGGCGCCAATTCCACCTTGGTCATTTCGCGGGCCGGGCGATCTGGGTCGGGGGCTATACGCTGATCGGGTTCCATTTCGCCGGCAATATCGACGCGGTGATCGCGGCGGCGGCTCGGTGGTCATGGGTGATCGCGGTGGCCGTCCTGACGCTCGGCGCCCTTGTTCTGCTCAGGGTTCTGCGCAATGGACGCTAGGCTGACGATCCGGGCCGTTCTGACCGGCGCGGCTGAGCCGATCGACACGAAATCAGGGTGGACCGGGTTCTTCAAGAGGCCCCGGAAGGGCGTGGTGGAGATCGGCCCCCGGGGCCTTGAAGGCGATACGATCGTCGACACAGACAATCACGGCGGCCCAGATCAGGCCGTCTATCTCATGGGGTCAGGCGATTACGCGCATTGGGCGCGCTGCCTCGGGCGGGATCTGCCCCCGGGCAGCTTTGGCGAGAACATCGTGATCGACGGCTGGACAAGCGCCACGGCCGCAATCGGTGACCGGATCGCCATTGGCGACGTCCTGCTGGAGCTGACCGCCCCCCGCATCCCCTGCATCACGCTTGCCCGCGTCATGGACGACCCGGGCTTCGTGAAACGCTTCTTCGATGAGGGTCATTCCGGCGCCTATGCGCGGGTTCTGTCACCGGGCCCCGTGCGCGCGGGCGATGCCGCGAGGCTCCTGCCCTATGCAGACGGCCCCGAAGTGACGATGGCGGCCTGCCTTGCCGCCAGCAGAACGGGCCTGACGGACCCTGCGATCCTGGCCGCCCTTGCCCGAATTCCCGCCCATCGCCTTCTGGTTCGTGCAGGTCGTGATGCCTCTGCGACACCCTAGCTATTGAGAGCGGGCCCGGCGGCCCCATATCATGCCCATGATAAAATTCACCCCGATCCTTCTGGCCCTTCTCTATGGCTATGCGATGTATCGCTTTTCGGCATGGCGCACCGCGCGCGAGCTGGACGCGAAATCGACCGAGCTTGCCGATGCGCGCCTGCGCGAGTTGATGAGCCGGATGGCCCGCGCGCTCGAGATCGAGCGGATCCGCGTCAACGTCTACGAGATCGAGCAGGTCAACGGATTGGCGGCGCCGGACGGGCGCATCTTCATCACGCGCGGTTTCTACAACAAGTATCGCGCGGGCGAAGTCTCGGCAGAAGAGATGGCCACCGTCATCGCGCATGAGCTGGGCCACGTGGCCCTTGGCCATTCGCGCCGCCGGATGATCGATTTTTCGGGCCAGAATGCCCTGCGCACCGCGCTCGCCATGATCCTGAACCGGTTCCTGCCCGGCGTCGGGCCGATGGTCGCCAACGGGCTGATGACGCTGTTGTCCGCGCGGCTGTCGCGCAACGACGAATACGAGGCCGATGCCTATGCCTCGGCCCTACTGGTCAAGGCCGGGATCGGGACAGAGCCGCAGAAATCGCTGTTTCAAAAGCTCGAACATCTGACCGGCGCGCATGGCGCGGCGATGCCCGCATGGCTTCTGAGCCATCCCAAGACGGGTGAGCGGATCAAGGCGATCGAGGCCAACGAGGCGAAGTGGTCGACCTGAAACCGCGCCGTCAGGCCTGATCCAGCGCTTTTCCCAGACGCGGCAGGCGCGCCTTCTTCATCAGGGCCCGTATCGACCAGTCGTCTCCCGACAGGCGGCGCGCCTGAGCCAGAACCCTGTCCGCGACCTGCCCCATCCGCGCGGGATCGGCCTTCCGGAACCCCAGAAGAAACGCATCCGGATCAGCCCTGAACAGCCCCTCCTCGGCAAGGATGTTGCGGGGAAAATCCTTGGCATTCACGGTGACGATCCCGTCGCAGGAGCCCGCGATCGCGGCTGCCAGAACATGCACATCCGCCGGATCGGGCAGCCAGAGCCGCGCCTCGAGACCCTCGTGGCGCGGGATCGCGGCATCGGGCCAGAGCGCGTCGAGCCGGGCGGCCTCGCCGCGTGCCAGAATCTCTCCCTCCGGGCCGAGCTTGGCGGCAGCCCGCACCCATTCCTCGGTGATCCTGTCCGACCAGCGGGGGGTAAAGAACCCCTCACGCGCGGCGCCGAGAAGCATCTCTCGCGTCACGGTGGGAAAGATGACGCAGGCATCCAGAACGACGCGAGGCGGGGTCGCGCGCGTCACAGCCGGAACGCCAGCGCCTTGAGATATCCGCTTTCGGCCAGATGCGGCAGGACCGGGTGGTCGGGGCCGGCAAACCCGGTGTAAAGGATCGGCCCGCGTCGGCCGCCCCGCCCGATGCCGCGGGCACAGGCCGCCCGGAACTTTGCCAGATCGGCGGCGTGCGAACAGGAACACAGGATCAGGACACCGCCCTCGGCCACCAGCGGCGCGGCAAGACGGGCGACCTTTTCATAGGCGCGCAGCCCCGCATCGAGCGCGTTTTTCGACGGCGCGAAGGCTGGCGGGTCGCAGATTACGAGGTCGAACTGCGCACCCTCCCCGGCCAGCGCCTCGAGCGTGGCGAAGGCGTCGCCCTTGCGCGTGCTAAGCCTGTCCCGCATGCCCATGGCGCGCGCGCCGCCTTCGGCCAGCTCCAGCGCCGGGGCCGAGCCGTCGACGCAAAGCGCCTCGCGTGCGCCGGAGGCAAGGGCAGCCAGCGCAAAGCCCCCCACATGCGAAAAGACATCGAGCACGCGGACATCGCGGGCAAGCCCCGCGGCAAAGGCATGATTGGGGCGCTGATCATAGAACAGCCCCGTCTTCTGCCCGCCCATGAGGTCGGCCAGATAGGTGGCACCGTTCATCACAACCTGGACCGGCGCCTCGGGCGCCGCGCCACGCACGATCGACATCTCTTCGGGAAGACCTTCGAGCTGTCGGGCCCGGCCGGTGCCGTTGCGGATGATCGTCGAGAGGCCACAGACCGCGACCAGCGCCTCCGCGATATCCTCGATCATCGCCTCGGACCACGCCGTGTTGGGTTGGACGACGGCATGATCGCCGAACCGGTCGATCACGACACCGGGCAGGCCATCGGCCTCGGCATGGACAAGCCGGTAGAACGGCTGATCGTACAGCCGGTCCCGAAGGTCGAGCGCGCGGGTCAGTCGCGCCTCGATCCAGGCGCGGTCGATCGCCGCGTCGGGGTCGGCGTCCATCACCCGGGCGGCAATGCGCGACTGCGGGTTGAACGTAACCGTCGCCAAAGGCCGCCGGTCGTTGTCTTCGAGGGTGGCGAAACTGCCCGGAACAATCGCGCGCGTGCGCCGATCCATGACCAGTTCGTTGGCATAGACCCAGGGAAACCCGTGCCGGATGGCGCGGGCCTCTGCCTTGGGCAGCAACCGGATGACGGGGCGGTCCGTTACAACGGAATGGGAGGACAGCGACATGCCGTCCTCCTAGCGTGATTGAAATGAAGTGGGAAGCCTCAGACGCCCGCAGGCGTCGAAAGCTCCTGCTGAATGAAGAAGGTGAGGTAGTTCAGAACCCGCACCTTTTCGGTCTGGCCCGCCTGTTCAAGCTGAACGGCCGCCTGTCCACCCGGGGCCGGCAGGTTCGCCGCCAACTGACGCGGGGTTTCGATGACCAGACCCGTCTCGCCATCATAGATGCCGAGGTTGAAGACCATGTTGTAGACACCGCCTACCGAATAGCGTGTGCGTTCCGTGACACCGTGGAAGCGGACGACATCGACCACCGCGATCACGTCGCGCGATCCATCGATGTCCTCGGCCGCCTGTGTCGTCGCCGTGCGGAAGATTTCCTCGATCTGGGCGTGGCGGTCACCGACCGGGTCGCCGCGCCAGACGATATCGGCGTTGGGATAATAGCTGTTGTTCTCGGACACGCGCAGATCGCGCGGCACGTTCACCATGATCGAGGTGACGTTGTAGTCGCGGATGATCTGCTGTTCCGGCGCGGTCAGGCCCTGAGCTTCGAGCGGCACGTTCCGGGACACGGTCTCGGTCGTGGCGCAGGCCGACAGGCCCGTGGCGAGGATGAGGGCGGCAATCAGACGCAGGGTCATGACAATCTCCTTGGCTGACCCGGCGATTGTTTCCATTACCGGGCCTTTGTTTGGTCGTAGCCGCCGAACGGGGCCGAAATGAGGAGACTTAGGTGCAAATTTGAGTTGAATTGCAGGCTCTCAGGCGTCTGCACCGCTGCAAAGCAGACGGAATCCCCTGTTGTTAGCGCTAACGGAAGATGATATCCGGCCATCGAACGCTGCGGGCGCCGGTCCCGCACCCAGGTTAAAGGAGGCCCCATGCCGCTTGATCGCGTAATTGCCGAAGTGACAGACCGCATCATCGAACGCAGCGCCCAAAGCCGGGGTCGCTATCTGGAAACAATGCGTGCCGCCGCGGCCGATGGGCCACGCCGCGCCCACCTGACCTGCGGCAACCAGGCCCATGCCTATGCCGCGATGGGCGCGGACAAGGACGCGCTGATCGAGGCGCGTGCGCCCAATATCGGGATCATCACCGCCTATAACGACATGCTCTCCGCGCATCAGCCGTTCGAGACCTATCCCGACCTGATCCGCAGCGCGGCCCGTGCCGCCGGTGCAACCGCGCAGGTGGCAGGCGGCGTTCCGGCCATGTGCGACGGGGTGACCCAGGGCCAGACGGGGATGGAGCTGTCTCTCTTTTCGCGCGATGTGATCGCGCTGGCAGCCGGCGTCGGCCTGAGCCACAACACATTCGACGCGGCCATCTATCTTGGCGTCTGCGACAAGATCGTGCCGGGGCTGGTGATGGCCGCGGCGACCTTCGGCTATATCCCGTCGATCTTTCTGCCGGCAGGCCCGATGACAAGCGGCCTGCCCAATGACGAAAAAGCCAAGGTCCGCCAGCAATTCGCCAATGGCGAGGTCGGGCGCGACGCGCTGATGGCGGCCGAGATGGCCTCCTACCACGGGCCGGGCACCTGCACCTTCTATGGGACGGCCAATTCCAACCAGATGCTGATGGAGTTCATGGGCCTGCACCTGCCGGGCGCAAGTTTCGTCAATCCCGGCACCCCCCTGCGCGAGGCGCTGACGGTCGCGGGCACCGAACGGGCGGCCTCGATCACCGCGCTCGGCAACGATTTCCGCCCGGTCTACGAGATTCTCGATGAAAAGGCCTTCGTGAACGGGATCGTGGGCCTGATGGCCACGGGCGGCTCGACCAACCTCGTGATGCACCTTCCCGCGATGGCCAAGGCCGCGGGCATCCAGCTTGACCTGCAGGACTTCTCCGACATCTCGTCGGTGACGCCGCTGATGGCCAAGGTCTATCCCAATGGCCTGGCCGACGTGAACCATTTCCACGCAGCCGGCGGCCTCGGCTACATGATCGGGCAGCTTCTCGATGCGGGCCTTCTGCACGAGGATGTGACCACGGTCGCGGGCGACGGGCTGTCACTTTATACTCAGGAACCCAAGCTCGAAGATGGCAAGGTCGTCTATGCCGCAGGCGCGGGCGAGACACTCAACGACAAGATTCTGCGTCCCGCGTCTGATCCGTTCCAGTCCACCGGCGGTCTGGTCCAGCTGGCCGGGAACCTCGGCCGCGCGGTGATCAAGACCTCCGCCGTCGCCCCCGAACGCCACGTGATCGAAGCGCCGGCCCGGATTTTTCACGATCAGGGCGATGTGAAGACAGCCTTCCAGAACGGCGAGATCACGTCCGATACGATCGTCGTCGTCCGCTTTCAGGGGCCGAAATCGAACGGGATGCCGGAACTGCATTCCCTGACGCCCACCCTTGCCGTGTTGCAGGATCGTGGGCTCAAGGTCGCACTTGTCACCGACGGGCGCATGTCGGGCGCGAGCGGCAAGGTGCCCGCCGCGATCCATGTCTGCCCCGAGGCCGCCGATGGCGGGCCGATCGCGCTTCTGCGCGACGGTGATATGCTCAGGCTCGATGCGACGACCGGCACGCTGACCTGCCTCGAGGACCTGTCGGGCCGCACCCCGGCCGTGGCAGATCTGAGCGGCAACGGAAACGGCGTCGGCCGCGAGCTGTTCGAGGTGTTCCGCCGCAATGTCGGCCTTGCCGCCGAAGGCGCGGGCGTGGTCGTCTGACCCTGCGCACCGCCCGTCACCAGTCACATACCGGGAAAGTAGCCATGACCCCTGAACAAGCCAGCAAACTCAACGCCGATCTTTGCGGACTGGCCCCCGTCATTCCTGTTCTCGTGCTCGAGGATGCAGGCTCCGCCGCCGATCTGGCGCGGGCGCTCGTGGCCGGCGGGCTCCCCGTGCTCGAAGTGACGCTGCGCACCCCGGCCGCACTCGATGCGATCCGCGAGATGGCGGGCGTCGAAGGCGGCGTGGTGGGGGCCGGCACGCTCCTGACCGAGGCCGATGTCGAGGCCGCCAAGGAGGCCGGCGCGAATTTCGGGGTCTCGCCCGGTTCGACGGACCGACTTCTCGATGCCTGCGAGGCCAACGACCTGCCGCTTCTGGCCGGGTCGTCCAGCGCGACAGAGGCGATGCGGCTTCTGGAGCGGGGCTACAGCGTTCAGAAGTTCTTCCCGGCCGAAGCCTCGGGCGGGGCACCCGCGCTCAAGGCGATCGGCGCGCCGATCCCGCAGGTCAGCTTCTGCCCAACGGGCGGTGTGAGCCTTGCCAATGCGCGCGATTACCTGTCGCTGCCCAATGTTGTGTGCGTCGGCGGAAGCTGGGTCGCCCCCAAGGAACTGATCGCCTCGGGCGACTGGGCCGGGATCGAACAGCTCGCCCGCGGGGCCGCGGCCCTTCCCCGCTAAGTGTTCGTGTCACGCAGCCGACCGGCGCGCCCGCCGCGCCGGCGGGCGCTGGCGGGTTCGTCCAGCGCTTCGATCAGCGTCTGCGTCATCGGGTGGCCGGGATTGGCCTCGGCATAACGGTTGAGGAGCCGGCGCACCTCGGTCTTGGTCTCGCGATCAGGCGGCACACCAAGCGCCCAGTCCAGAAAGATCGACCGGCATTCGGGCGCTGATATCCCTACCATCCTGTAGGCTTCCTGTATCAGACCGCGCGGGTCTTCGGGCGTTCCCTTCATGTCGTCCCTTTCAGCAAGCTGGCAATCACATCGTCGGCGCGCGAGGCCGTCTCTTTCATGGCACGGCCGAGCGTTTCCATATCGTCCTGCCCGGTTTCGCGCAGCACCATCCGGCGGCCACCCTCGCCCAATTCGTCCGGCACCAGCATACCACCGGTCAGAAGCCGCGCCGTGGCCTGCAACTGCCAGAACAAGGTCAGGGACCGACGCAGCGCATGGGCCTGATCGGCAGACACCAGTCCCGCGGCCGCCCCGGCCTCGACCTGCGCCAAGGGTTGCCGCGCCTCCGATCCCGACAAAAGCGCCAGCGTCTGCGCGGCAAGCTCGGCATCCTGAAGCCTGCCGGGGCCGATCTTGGCATCCCAGTCACCCTGCGGCGGCTTGGCCTCGGCGATGCGGCGGCGCATGTCGGCCACCTCGATCACGATGCCCGCACCCGTCGATTTCTCGGCCAGCAGGCTCTGCCGGAAGGCTTCGGCCTCGTCGCGGAACGACGCGTCTCCTGCGATGGGGCGGGCACGGGTCAGGGCCAGATGCTCCCATGTCCAGGCCTCGTCGCGCTGATAGGTGCGAAACGCATCCCATGACGTGGCCACCGGCCCCTGCCGCCCCGACGGCCTGAGCCGCATGTCGACCTCGTAGAGGCGCCCCTCGGCCGTGGGCGCGGTCATCGCGGTGACCAGGGCCTGTGTCAGGCGCGAGAAATAGCTGCGCGTGGCAAGCGGGCGTCTGCCCTCGGACGCCTCGACCCCCTGCCCGTCATAGATCACGATCAGGTCAAGGTCCGAGGCCGCGTTCAGCCGCTGCGCGCCCAGTGACCCCATCGCCAGAACCACCGCGCCGCGCCCCGGGGGCGCCCCGTGCTTGGCCGAGAAATCATCCACCACATGGGGCCAGAGACCGGCCACCGCCGCTTCGGCCAGATCGGCATATTGCGCGCCGGCATCGGTGGCCGAGATCAGGCCCCGCAGGTGGTGCACGCCCACCCGGAAATGCCATTCCTTGGCCCAGCGACGAGTGGCATCGAGCCGTGCCTCGTAATCCTCGGTTGCGGCCAGCTGTGCCGCAAGCTGTTCCGTCAGGACACCCACCCCCGGCCAGGGCGCAAAGAAATCGCCCCCGATCACCGCATCGAACACACCGGCGTTGCGCGACAGGTATTGCGCGAGCGCGGGCGCGGTCGAGGCGATATCGACGATCAGCCGGGTCAGCTGCGGGTTGGCATCGAAGAGCGAGAACAGCTGGACGCCTGCCGGCAGACCAGACAGGAAGCGGTCGAAATTGACCAGCGCCTCTTCCGGGCGGGCGGCCTCTTGCATGGCGCCGAGGATCTCGGGGCGCAGGCGGCGGAACAGCTCGCCCGCGCGGGCCGAGCGCAACGCCGGGTAATCCGGCCAGCGGGCGGTGATCTCGGCACCGAATTCCTGCTCGTCGCCCTCGTCGCCCTGCGCCTCGTCAGGGGTAAAGAAGCCCTCGATCAGGTCATGCACCTCTTCCAGACGGGCGGTCAGGTCGGCCTCGAATGTCGCGCGATCCTGCCCCATGAACGCGGCGAGCCTGTCGAAGCCCTCGTCATTGGTGGGCAGCGCATGTGTCTGGGCGTCGGCGATCATCTGGAGGCGATGTTCGACCTCGCGGTGCAGGCGGTAGTGGCGGGTCAGCGTCGCGGCCGTCTCGGCCGGGAGCCATCCCGCCTCGGCCAGACGCGCCAGCCCCTCGACCGTGCCGCGCACCCGCAGCGACGGATCGCGCCCTCCTGCGATGATCTGCCGGGTCTGGGTGAAGAACTCGATCTCGCGAATGCCGCCCCGGCCCAGCTTCATGTCATGGCGCGGCAGGCGCAGGGGGCCGTGCAACCCCTTGTGATCGCGAATGCGCAGGCGCATGTCGTGGGCATCCTGGATCGCCGCGAAATCAAGGTGCCGCCGCCAGACAAAGGGGGTCAGCGTTTCGAGAAACCTCTCACCCGCCGAAATGTCGCCCGCGCAGGCACGCGCCTTGATATAGGCCGCCCGTTCCCACGTCCGGCCGACGCCTTCATAATAGCTTTCGGCCGCCGACATCGACAGGCAGACCGGCGTCACCGCCGCATCGGGCCGCAGGCGCAGATCGGTGCGGAAGACATAGCCTTCGCCGGTATTGTCGCCGAGGATCGCGCAGAGCTTGCGGGTGATCTTGACGAAGGCCGATCGCACCTCGGCCACGTCCTCGAGGGAGAACTGGGTATCATCGAACAGGCAGATCAGGTCGATGTCGCTGGAATAGTTCAGCTCGAACGCGCCCATCTTTCCCATGGCCAGAACCGCATAGCCCGCGCCCGCCTCGGCATCGGCCTCGGTCTTGCCGGGGATGCGGCCACGGGCGAGTTCGGGGCGCAACAGTTCGGTCAGTGTCCGGTGGCAGGCGATATCGGCCAGCCGGGTCAGGCTGCCTGTCACCTCCTCCAGTGGCCAGACACCGCCCAGATCGGCAAGCCCCGCCAGAAGCGCGATCCGCCGTTTCGCCCGGCGCAGGCCCGATTTCAACTGATCGAGCGGGAGGGACGCGGCCTCGGCCAGCGTCTCATCGCGGGCGGCTTCGGGGTTGTCGAAGGCGCGTTCGAGCCAGTCGGCCTCCTTCGCGATCAGCGACAATAGGTAGGGGCTGCATCCGCCGGCCCCCGTGATCAACTCGGCCGCCGGGCCTTGTGCCCACGGCGCAAGGGCACGCGCCTCCTCCGCGCGGTCAGGATCGAACGGCCGGGGCTGGCGGGTGATGCGGGTGACGAGGCGGTGATCTGCCACGTGAGTAGCCTCCTGAAAGACGGGGCGGTTTCGGGTTCCGTCACGGCGCAGGACGGTCTAGCTTCACCTAGCAGCCCAGCTCCATCCGGAAAAGAGATGTCGGAGACAGGCCCATGAGCAAGAGCCTCAAACGCGTGATCACTGCCCTCCGGGGGGCCGGCCTCGAGATCGAACCCGTCGAGACTGGGGACGAGACGCGCACCGCCGCGCAAGCCGCCGCTGCTGTCGGCTGCCTGCTGGATCAGATCGCGAAATCCATCATTTTCCGGGGGGCCGACAGCGGTGCCGTCCACCTTTTCGTCACCGCCGGCGGCAATCGGGTCGATCCCGGTCTGGCCCAACAGGTCGCGGGCGAAGCGCTCGATGCGGCGGACGCGGCCTTTGTCCGCGCGCGGACAGGCTTTGTCATCGGAGGGGTCTCGCCTGTCGGGCACCTGACGCCGGGGCCCGTCTATTTCGACCCGAGATTGACCGAATTCGCGGAAATCTGGGCCGCTGCAGGCACGCCACGGCATGTTTTCCGCATCGCACCAACGCGCCTTATCGAGATATCTGGCGCGCAAGTATCTGATTTCACTACGAAATTAAAATAAATGTAAAAAACATTCACATCACGTCTTGATCCACGGGGTCCGGTTGCCAATATCGAGGATGTGAAAGGCATTCACATTCAACACCGCGGGGATGCCACCAAACCCCGCGGCCCCGACCAAACAAGGAGACCCGCATGTCCACCACCGATATCCAGCCCCCCAATGCCATGCATCGCGGGGTCGACCGCCCCAACTGGTTCGCCCGGGCCGAAACCTGGCTCGACGAGCGCGGCAAGGGTGCATGGATCGCCGCGATGGTCCTTGGCTTCATCGCCTTCTGGCCCGTCGGCCTCGCCCTTCTCGCCTATATGATCTGGAGCAAGCAGATGTTTTCGAAGAATTGCACCGCACGTTCGACCCGTTCCTCTTTCCGCACCGCGACGCGGTCCTCGGGAAACTCGGCCTTCGACGCCTACAAGACCGAGACCCTGCGCCGGCTTGAGGACGAGCAGCGCAGCTTCGAAGAGTTCCTCGAGCGTCTGCGCGAGGCCAAGGACAAGGCCGAGTTCGACCAGTTCATGAACGACCGGGCCCGCAAGGCCGACGCCGGCACCGACGACGCCGCAGCCTCTCAGGCCTGATACGCCCGGAACGGGTCCCCGCCTTGCGGGGGCCCGGCCCCTTTCCCACCTTCGACCAAACAGCCCATTCGCGCGCCAGAAAGGACAGTCCGATGCCCGCCGCCGCCCATCTCAACGGTTTGCCCGACCCCCATCATTTATCCCAGTTCTACGATGGCATTCCGACCAAACGGCTTTTGGCCTGGGTTGCCGACATGGTCCTGATCGGGTTCGCCAGTGTTCTTGTTCTACCGTTCACCGCCTTTACGGGGCTGTTCTTCTTTCCCGCCCTGATGCTTGTCGTGGGCTTCTTCTACCGTTGGTTCACGCTGGCGGGGGGATCGGCCACCTGGGGCATGCGGCTGATGGCTGTCGAGATCCGGCAATCCGATGGCGGGCGCCTGACCAACGAGACCGCCTTCTTTCACACGCTGGGCTACACCGTCAGCGTGGCGATGCCGCCGCTTCAGCTTCTGTCGATCGTCATGATGCTGATGTCGGATCGCAAACAGGGCCTCAGCGACGCGATCCTCGGCACCGCCGCGATCAATCGCCCGGCCTGACACCGCCCGCTTCAGCACAGGGTTGCCGCCCCTGCCCCGGATGTCGGGCAGGGGCTTTTCTCATGGCCTCGGGCTTGCTAACGTCATCGTAATCTCACCGACGGACAACCATGCGCCATACCCTTCCTGTCGCCCCGCAATTCTATGTGACGGCCCCCCAGCCCTGCCCTTATCTCGAGGGCCGGATGGAAAGGAAGTTGTTCTGCGCGCTGCAGGGCGATCAGGCCGAGCGGTTGAACGATGCCCTGTCGAAACAGGGCTTTCGCCGATCCCAGAACGTGCTGTATCGCCCGTCCTGCGCCGATTGCGCGGCCTGCCTGTCGGCCCGTATCCGGGTCGACGATTTCAGCCCGTCGAAAAGCCAGAAACGCGTCTTGCGCCGCAACCGGCACATTCATCGGCGTGCGACCTCGCCCTGGGCCACCGACGATCAATACGAACTGTTCCGCAAATACCTCGACCAGCGCCATTCGGATGGCGGTATGGCCGATATGGACGTGTTCGAATTCGCCGCCATGGTCGAGGAGACGCCGGTCCGATCCCGGCTGATCGAATACCGCTCCCCCCGGGATGACAATCACGAGGACGAAGGCGGCGCGTTGCGCGCCGTGTGCCTGACCGATGTGCTCGATGACGGGCTGAGCATGGTCTATTCCTTCTTCGACCCCGACTTCGAGAAGGCCTCTCTCGGCACCTATATCATCCTCGATCACGTGCGCATCGCGCGTGAGATGGGGCTGCCCTATGTCTATCTGGGCTATTGGGTGCCCGGCAGCGACAAGATGGGATACAAGGCGCGGTTCTCAGGGCTTGAGGTCTATCACGACCGCGACTGGCACAAGCTGCGTGATCCCGAGGCCTACAGTGCGCAAAAGCACCCGTTGTCGGTGGATCCCATCGCTGAGCAGGTTGCCCGCATCCGGCTTCCCGATACGAACCCTGTCCCTCGCTGATGCATATCGAGGCGGTGGCCGTCGTCGTGCCCGACTATGACGCGGGAATTGCGTTTTATGTGGGCACGATGGGCTTTGTCCTCCTGACGGATATCGATCTTGGCGAAGGAAAACGTTGGGTAACCGTGGCACCGCCGGGCGGTGGGACGGCTCTCCTTCTAGCGCAAGCGGCGGACGACCGGCAACGCGGCGCGATCGGCAACCAGACCGGCGGGCGGGTGGGATTCTTCCTCGCCACCGCGGATTTCGCGGCAGATCATGCCCGGATGACGGCGGCCGGCGTCATCTTCGAGGAACAGCCCAGGCAAGAAAGCTATGGCATTGTCGCAGTCTTCCGAGATCGCTTCGGCAATCGCTGGGATCTGATAGAGCGCTACTGAACGGAGGCGATACAGAGCGGGGCCACAGGACCCGCCCTACCCCCTTTGTCAGCCGCCCAGCAGGTTCGGCACGATGGTCACGATCCCGGGTGCCAGCGCGAGGATCACGAGCCCCAGAACCTGGATCGCCACGAACGGCAGAACCCCGCGATAGATGTCACCTGTCGTCACGCCCGGCGGCGCGACCCCCCGCAGGTAGAACAGCGCAAAGCCGAACGGCGGGGTCAGGAACGAAGTCTGAAGGTTGATCGCGATCATGATCGTGACCCACGTCGGCTCCAGCGTGCCACCATAGATCACCGGCCCCACGATCGGGACGACGATGTAGATGATCTCGAGGAAGTCGAGAACGAAGCCGAGGATGAAGAGGATCAGCATCACCAGAAGGAACACGGTCCATTCATTGTCGAAGGCCCGCAGGAACTGCTGGATGTAATGTTCCCCGCCGAAGGAGATCAGGACAAGGTTCAGAAGCTGCGACCCGATCAGGATGGTGAAGACCATCGACGTCACCTTGGCCGTCTCGCGCACGACCGGTCCGAGGATGCTCATCCGCAGCAGGACCCAACAGGCGTAGAGCAGGCCGAAGAAGGCAAAGTGATAGGCGAATTGCGCGATCACATAGGCGATCCAGTCCTGAAGCGGCACGACCTCGCGGGTGACGCGCAGATCGAAATTCACCCCGACAAGGATCATGATCACCAGCGCGAACGAGGCCCAGATGATGATCTTGCCGGTGCCGTTCTCTTCCTTGAGCTTGCGGTAGGCGGCGAGCATGATCGCACCGGCCGCCCCGAGTGCCGCAGCCGGTGTCGGGTTGGTGATCCCGCCGAGGATCGAGCCCAGAACGGCGACGATCAGGATCAGCGGCGGAAAGACCACGCGCAAAAGCTCGTTCTGCGACAGCCTCGCCATCGCGAAGCGGCACCCGAAGAGCGCCAGACCCATCGGCACCGCAAGGATCATGAAGGTCGCGCCCGACCCGGTCAGGGGCGAGATGAAAAGCACGTCGAACAGGAAGGCCAGGGCGACCCCGACGCCGCCAACGATCAGCGGCCAGGGTTCGGAGGTGGGCGAAACGCCCCGCGCGATGATCAGGACAAGCCCCAGAAGGGTAAAGATCACCGCGACACCGCTGCCGATCGCGGGCGCCGTTTCCAGCGCATTCAAGAGCGCGGCTTCACGTTCCTCTTCGGTGAGTTCAACGACGGCGCCGCTGTCTCCGGCCGCGGTCATCTCCGCGCGCTGTGCCACGGCCTCGTCCCAGGCCTCCTGGCCATGCAGCTCGATCATCGAGGCCTGACATTGTTCGGAGACGTTGGTCCGCAGGGCCGGCCCGTCTGCGCGCTCGGCATAATCGGAAACCGTGATCGACTGGCTTCCCACGATCCCGACCGATGCCGCGATCACGACAGCGGCGATCAGGCCGGCCGGCGCGAAGAGATACCATGTCAGTGCTTCCTGCCGGGTGATCGACTCGCCCGTGGCTCCGTCGATCTGCACCGGCGGTGCAGCCTCGGGGCGGAACAGGGCAAAGCCGAAGGCATAGGCCGCATAGAGGCCGGCGAGGAACAGGCCCGGCAAAAGCGCGGCCTGGAACAGCGTGCCGACCGACAAGACCGCAGGCTTGCCCAGGAAGGTGAGCGCATCGCCGCACCCGGCAAGCTGCGCGCGGGTTTCCTGGCCGGTGGCATACAGATCCCCGACCAGCGTGCCCAGCAGAACGATGACGATTGAGGGCGGGATGATCTGGCCCAGCGTGCCCGAGGCCGCGATGACGCCGGTTGCGAGTTTGGGCGAGTACCCGTTGCGCAGCATGGTGGGCAGCGCCAGCAGACCCATGGTCACGACCGTTGCGCCAACGATGCCGGTCGAGGCGGCAAGGAAAGCGCCGACGATAACGATGGACACGGCCAGACCGCCCGGAAGCGGGCCAAAGACGCGCGCCATGGTCGTCAGAAGATCCTCCGCGATCCGCGAGCGTTCCAGCGTGATCCCCATCATCACGAACATCAGAACGGCAAGCAGCGTCTCGATCGACTGGCCCGCGATGACACGTTCGTTCATCCGGTTGACGATGAAGGAGATGTTGCGCTCCATCGCCTGTTCCCAGCCGCCCGGGAACAGCGCCTCTTCGACGCGGGGCAATTCGGGGTATCGGAAGACCGAGATCGCGTCGCGCGCGACCCCTTCGGCCAGAAGGGCCGCATATTCCGCCGAACCGCTGTCGATGGCCTGATGGATCAACAACCCCGCGGAATCGAGGGCCGCGATGATTGCAAAGGAAATGACCGCAGCCCCGCCGATGGCAAAGCCCACCGGGAAGCCGGTCATGATCCCGGCGAAAAGCGTCAGGAATACGATGATCAGACCGATCTCGACCCCATCCAGACCAAACAACATCCCCTGATGTCCCCTCGGTTCTTGCCGTCAGCGGCGTGTTTCAGTCGTGTTTCAGGCAGAGCCCGAATGCGCGGCGTGTTCCAACTGTTCGGCGGGATCGCCGGTCGAATCCATGTCCCGGTATTTGCCGTCGCTCTCTTCGCCCTCGACGAACTCGAGGTAGGATCGCCAGAAGAACGCGATCGCCTGAACAAGGACCATGACGCAGAACAGGACGAGCAGGACCTTGAACAGGAAATAGGCGTTGAAGCCGTTCGGGCTGAATCCGATGGTTTCCACGTTCCAGCGGAAGATCCGCGATTGCATCAGCATCCGGTCAAGATCGCTCGTGGCCGTGACCGCCGGCGTCATCAGGTGCCGCCACATGAAGAACCATGCGTAGAGATAGGTGATCGTGATCGCCGGAACCATGAAGAACAGGCAGCCGAACATGTCGATCACGCGCTTTGTGCGGAACTTGACGGCGGAATAGACCAGATCGACCCGGACATGCCCGCCCTGAATGAAGGTATAGGAGACGCACAGGCACACGACGAGCGCGTTGTAGAATTTCAGCCCCTCGGCCCACCAGCTGAGATCCATCGCAAGTGCGGTGCCCATCGGTCCCAGCTGGATTTCCGCCACGCGAAAAATCCGCTGAAGAAAGACGATCATCACCTGGATCAGAACCATCAGAAGACCGGCCCAGGCGGCCGCGCGGCCGACCCCGTTGCCGAACCCTTCGAGGATCCGCACGCCCCGCCACAGGATGTCCCGGTTCCAGAACATGCCCAGAAGGGTGATCACGAGCACGGTCGTAAAGACGATGAAGAACAGCTCGACCGAGGCGCCATAGTAGATAAAGCGCATCACGGCTTCGGGATTGCTCCAGTCCAGCCAACTCCCCGGGTTGGCGAGAGCCACCACGAGATTGTACGGCGCCAGAGCGATATTCTTAAGAACCCACAGGATGAAATCGATCATGCTGCTCCCCCGTTCTCGGGGCTCCGGCCCAGAGCCCCTGTCGCGTTAACTATGCGCGAAGGCCCGCCCGGATCGCAAGCAATCCGGACGGGCCCGATCTTTCAGGTCGGGATCAGCCCGCGTTCACGCGGTTGCGCTGGCGGATGTATTCGCCATCGCCGATTTCCCACCAGGCGGCGGTTTCCTGCATCGCCGCGAAATAGCTGTTGGCGATGTTGGCGTAGATCTCGTCGCCCATGTTCTCTTCACGAACTTCGGCGGCGGCGCGGCCAAAGGCTTCCCAGACGTCATCGGGGAATTCGCGAGCCTGCACGCCCTCGGACTGCAGACGGGCAAGTGCTGCGCCATTCTCGGCCCAGGACAGGCCCAGGTTGTTGGCGTGGGTCGCTTCGCAAGCCACTTCGACGATGCGCTGCTGCGCGGGTGTCAGCGACTCGAACACGTCGAGGTTCATCGACAGGGCCAGCGCCGAGCCCGGCTCGTGGAAGCCGGCGGTGTAGTAGATGTTGGTGACTTCCTGGAAGCCAAGGCGTTCGTCCGCGAAGGGGCCGATCCATTCGGCGCCGTCGATCTGGCCGGAGGCCAGCGCCTGGTAGATTTCGCCGCCCGGGATGTTCTGGACGGAGGCGCCCAGACGACCGAGAACCTGGCCACCCTGGCCCGGCATACGGAACCGCAGGCCCTGAAGGTCTTCGGCGGACGTGATCTCCTTGTTGAACCATCCGCCGGGCTGCATCGCCGTGTTACCGGCAAGGAACGGCTTGAGGTTGAACAGGCTGGCGAGTTCCTGGTGAAGCTCCATCCCGCCCTTGTGGTAGTACCACGACAGCATTTCCACGCCGGTCATGCCGAAGGGCACGGCCGTGAAGTAGGCAAAGGCCGGATGCTGGTTGAGGAAGTAGTATTCGGCCGAGTGATACATGTCGGCCTGGCCCGACGACACGGCGTCGAACACTTCGAACGCGCCGACGAGCGAGCCTGCGGGCATCTTGTTGATGGTGATCTGGCCATCGGTCATTTCGGTGATCATCGAGGCGGCCAGCGAGGCCGCATCATCGAAAATGGCGAAGCCATCGGGCACCGAGGTGACCATGGTCAGGGTGCGGTTGCCCTGCGCATAGGCAGGAGCCGCGAGCGCAGTCGCGGCAGCAGCACCGGCGCCTGCCGTCGAGGCGCGCAAAAAGGAACGACGATCCATGTATATCCTCCCGTGGAACTGAAGTCCGGAGCCCTTACTCCGGACGGATCGGTTAGTCCGGCAGACCATATTGCCGCGCTCTGACCAAAGAAATACCCAGAGCTACGGAGGGAGCCAGCCGATTTTGCGACAAAATGACCTGTTAGCGCATGACATTGCGTCATCCCGGTCGGCCCATCGCGTCATCGCTCTTTGATTCGCCCCCGCACCTGGGGCATTACTGCGCGCATGTTGACGCTTTGGAATCGCCTACAGCTCGGCTATGCGCAAAAGCTGTTCATCCTGGCGGCGGTCCCAATGATACTGGCCGTCGCGGGGATCACGGCGGTCGTCGCGATCCAGTCGCGTGCCTCGGCCGAGCGCGAACTCGAGCAACTCGAGACCCAGCTGATCGAAGCCAAGAAACGCGAGCTGCGGAATTATGTGACGCAGGCCCGAAACGCCGTCTTCTTTCTCTATGGCAATGCACGCGTCGACGACATCGACCGCAAAGACCGGGTCCAACGCATCCTGTCGGCCATGATCTACGGAGATGAAGGATTCTTCTTCGTCTATGATTACGACGGCAAGAACATCGTCAGCCCCCGCCAGACCTGGCTCATCAATACCAACCAGATCGATTACACCGACAGCGAGGGCACCCCTGTCGTGCAGGAATACATCCAGACCGCACGGACCGGTTCGGGATATGTCGAGCATCTGTGGCCCAAGCCCACCACCGGCGAAGAGGCACGGATGATCAGCTATGTCACCATTTTCCCGGCGTGGCGCTGGGTCGTGGGCACCGGCGTGTTCATCGACGACGTGGTCGCCTCCGTGGCCGCGTCGCGCGCCGAAGTGGAGGCCCGAGCGCAGCGCACGTTCCTCTATATCGGGGTCATCACCTTCGCGGCCCTGATGATGGTCTTCCTTCCGGGGCTGTTCCTCAACATCCGGGAACGAAAGCTGGCCGATGCAAAGCTCAAGGCTCTGACACAACGGGTCTTCGATGCCCAGGAAGAAGAACGCGGGCGGGTGGCGCGGGAATTGCATGACGGGATCAGCCAGATCCTCGTTGGCGTGAAATACACGCTCGACGTCACGCGAAGGCGCGTCGAACAGGGCGACGTCCGCGCGCTGGAAAGCCTCCAGCGGGGGATCGACTCCCTTGGCATCGCGATTCAGGAAGTCCGGCGGATCAGCCGCGACCTGCGGCCCGGCGCGCTTGACGATCTGGGGCTTGGCCCCGCGCTTCAGGCGCTGGCCGATGACTTCAGCAACCGAACGGGCATCAACGTCACCTTCGAGACGGTCGTGTTCCGCAACCGGCTCGACGACGAGGCGCGGATCGCGCTCTACCGCATCGCCCAGGAGGCGCTGACCAATGTCGAACGCCATGCCGAGGCGACCGAAGTCACGATGACATTGCGGGGCAACCGGGCCGGCGGCGTGCTGAGGATCAGCGACAATGGCGCGGGGATCGACAAGACGAATTCCGCAAAGCAGCCCGGCCGTGGCCTTGGTTTGCGCAACATGGCCGAGCGGGTCGAACAGCTGGACGGCACGCTTCGGATTTTTGCCACCGGCTCCGGAACCGTGGTCGAGGCACAAGTCCCCTTGAGCCACATGCTCAAGCCGGATAGACCCGAGGCCCAGAAAAACAGGGAAAGTGCCTGACAATGCCGATCCGCGCGCTCATCGTCGACGACCATCCAATGGTCGCGGAAGGCATCCAATCCATTCTGGAAACCTATGACGACATCGAAGTCGTGGGCACGCTGTGCAACGGACAGGAAGCGGTCGACCGGATCGAGACGCTGGAGGTCGACGTGGTTCTGCTCGATCTCAACATGCCGGTCCTTGGCGGCATTTCGGCCACCGAAATGATGCTCGAGCGGATGCCCGATACGCGGATCCTGATCCTGTCGATGCATGACAGCCCCGAATACATCTCGACGGCGCTGAGCCACGGGGCGCGGGGATATCTGCTGAAGGACGTTCCGACCGATGAGATCAAGGTGGCCATCGATGCGGTCATGCAGGGCGAGACCTATCTGTGCACCGGGGCCAGAACATCCCTAAAGCCGAGGACATCGGACGGGCGCGAGCCGCTGACCTCGCGCGAACAGACGATCCTGCTGCGGCTGGCCCGGGGTCAGTCGAACCGCGAAGTGGCCGAAGAGCTGGGCATTTCCGTCCGCACCGTCGAAACCCACCGCAAGAACATCAAGCGCAAGCTCGATATCTCCTCCACCGCGGGGCTGACCCGCTACGCGATGGAGCATGGGGTTCTGCAGGGGACCGGGACCTGAGGGATCAGTCCTCGGGATAGACGGCCGTCGTCTTCATCGCCCATTCCCACGCCGGGTGGCTGCGGCCATCGGTGTTGCTGCCCTCTTCGCCCGCCTCGAATATCTGTTTACCCAGATCGCGAGCCAGCTGGTGCGCCTTCATCGAGGCGGGAACACGGATCTCGGAATAGGCGGCCAGACCGTCGATCACACCATGCTCGGTCACGCATTCGGCCAGCGTGACCGCGTCTTCGGCGGCCTTGGTCACGCCCATCCCCACATGGGGGCGCGCGACACAGGCCGCATCCCCTGACAGCGCCACCCTGCCCTGCCCCATGATCGGGCTGTGGTGATCATAGATCGGGGTGAAGAAGGGGCGTTCGCTCTTGTCGAGGATGCGCACGAACGGCTCGGCCAGATCGCGTTCGGCATCCGCGAACATCGCCGCCAGAAGATCGTCGCGAACCTTGGGCGGGGGGATCGTCAGGCTGTGCCTAACGCCGTCGGCATCGGTCAGCATCTGCGCCAGTTCGGCCTCTGCCACGCGGGAATACCACACGAAATTGTAGCGCCGGTGTCCCGGACGCAGGTCGTTGTCGGGCCCCGCGATCGGATAGGCGATGATCTGGTTGCCGCGCGGCAGGAAGAAACCGAAATGCGGGAACACGCTGTCGCGCAGATCATCGGGAAAATCGGCCTCCGACACCAGCGCGCGCCACACCACATAGCCCGAGAATTGCGGCACCACGTCGGGCAGCATCTGCGCCCGGACGTTCGAGCGGAACCCATCGGCACCGACCAGCAGGTCGGCCTCGGCGCTGCCGCCTTCGGCAAAATCGACGCGGACGCCATCGGCCGTCTGGGTGAACTTCTCGACGCTGCGGCCCAGATGATGCCGGTCATCGGGGAAGTTGCGACGCAGCACCTGATACATCCGGTCCCATGAGGTCACGATCTGCGGCAAGTGGATGCGATGGGCGACCGATCCGTCCTTGGCAAAGGCCACCCTGTCCTCGAGCGCCACGCCGATATCGCGGGTCGAGGCGCCCACCGTCTCGAGCGCGGCAATCAGCTTGTCATGGGTGACAATACCGGCCCCGCGCCCGGCGAGCTCCACCGGGGAGCGCTCGTAAAGCCGGACGTCCCATCCCTTTGCCCGCAGGGCATTGGCCGCGAAAAGCCCGCCGATGGAGCCCCCCGCCACGATTGCTGTGCCTGTCACCCGATGTCCCTTCGATCCTTTGTCCCCTCGGGGAGTATTCTAAGGCAGGATCACTGTCGATCCAGTCGTCTCTCCGGATGCGAGAGCCTCATGCGCGGCGGACACGCCCGACAGACCGAAGGTCTGGTTGACGTTGACGCGGATCGCGCCCTCCTGGGCAAGGGCAAAGACCCGCTCGGCCGCCGCATGGTATTCAGCGTCGCTGGCGATGTAATGGGCCAGCATCGGTCGCGTAAAGAAGAGCGAGCCCGCGTGCTGAAGCCGCGAAGGCGGCACATCGGGCGCATCGCCTGTGGCCGAGCCGAACGAGACGAACATGCCCCGGGGCTTGAGCGCGGCAAGCGAGGCTTCGAACGTGGCCTTGCCCGCGCTGTCATAGACGACAGACACGCCGCGCCCGTCGGTCAGTTCGCGGGTCCGCGCGCCGATATCTTCCGACAGCCGGTCGATCGCGGCATCATAGCCCAAGTCCCGGATCGTCTGGCAATTCTCGGGTCCGGAGGTGACCCCGATCATCCTTGCGCCCAGATGGCGGCCCCATTGGCCCGCGATCTGGCCCACACCGCCGGACGCGGCGTAGAACAGGACATCCTCGCCGGGCTGGACGCGATAAAGCCGCTCCATCAGATATTCGACTGTCAGCCCCTTGAACATCAGGGCTGCCGCATCACGATCCGTGATCGCATCCGGGATCGGCACAAGCCTGTTGGCCGGTGCGATCCGATGGGTCGCATAGGCGCCCATCAGCCCGGAATAGGCAACGCGATCCCCGACCGAGAGGCTCGACACGCCCTCGCCCACGGCCGCAACCCGACCCGCGGCCTCAAGCCCCAGACCGCCGGGCACGGGATGCGGATAGAAGCCGCGACGCTGGTAGATGTCGATGTAGTTCAGCCCGATGGCCGTCTGTTCGACGAGAACCTCCCCCGGCCCCGGCGCGGGCGGGTCGAAATCCTGCAATTGCATCACTTCGGGGCCGCCGTGCTCGGTCAGCCAGATACGCTTCGCCATGGGCGTTCCTTGTCTTGCTGGTCAGGCCGGCGGATCGAGCCGGACGGTATCGGGCACATCGAGCGGCGCGTTGGGCCCGTCGATGAACTCGACAGTGGTGAATTCAAGAGCGGTGTCGCCGATATTTTCGAGCGAATGCAGCATGTATTCACCTTCGTCATAGTAATAATGCTGCGTCTGACCCTTGAAATACTCCATATCGACGATCCGGCCGTCCGCGAAATAGGTCCGCGCCGACCCGGCCGACAAAGCCGTCCAGAAATAGGGATTCACATGACGGTGGAACGCACAGCGTGTTCCGGGTTCCAGCACAAGGTGCCAGACCCGCAGCTTGTCCGTCTCGGACACGAGGGTCGTTCCGACCACTCCGTTGTCCATGCTCGTGATCAGTTCTTCATAGATCTCGGCCGGCCAATCGACAAAGGCCGCGCGGTCTGTTTCCAGACCTATGTGATCGGATGTTCTGATGTCGTCGCGCATCGTGACTAGCTCCTCCTTCGGATCCATTTCTAACCTACCCAACCCGCCGCTGCAGTTACAAATCACAAAGTCCGATAGCCATGTCCGGGATTCTTCATTTCACGTTCCGGCCCCGAGGCTTATCCTTTCGTGCAATCTGGAATGGAGTGCGCCATGGAACTGGGATTTTTCACGATGCCGATCCACCCTGTCGGGAAGGATTGGCGTGTGTCGCTGGCCGAGGATCGCGAAGCGTTCCTTCTGGCCGATCAGCTGGGCTTCAAGGAAGCCTATGTCGGCGAGCATGTGACCGATGCAGCCGAGAACATCACCCACTGCATCACCTTCATCGCCTGGCTTGCCGCGGCGACAAAGAACATCCGGCTGGGAACGGGCACGGTGAACATGCCCAACACCCATCCCGCCGCGGCCGCCGCACAGGTCGCGATGCTCGACCACATGCTCGACGGCCGGTTCAACTTCGGCATTTCGCCCGGTGGTCTGGCCTCGGATGCCGAGGTGTTCGGCAATCTCGACAATGATCGCAACGCCATGTTCCTCGAAGGGATCGATACGATCCTCAAGATCTGGGAGAGCGAAGCCCCCTACAACATCGAGGGCAAATACTGGAAAATCTCGACCGAGCGGACGCAGATGACAGACATCGGCCAAGGCATCATGCCCAAGCCGCTGCAGCGCCCGCATCCGCCGATCGTCGTGACGGCAGTTGCCCCGTTCTCCAAGGGTGTGACGGCCGCCGCGGCACGCGGCTGGGATCCGATCTCGGCGAACTTCCTTCTCAAGAAATGGGTCAAGACGCACTGGCCCCGCTATGTCGAGGGCTGTGAGCAGGGCGGTCGGCCGGCCGATCCCGCCAATTGGCGCGTGGCCCGTTCGGTCTTTGTCGCCGATGACATGGATACGGCGCGTGAATATGCGCTCGGCCCACAAAGCCCCTACCGGTTCTACTACAGCCAGCTTCTGTCGAAGATGAAGAAACATGGCCGCGCCAACCTCTTCAAGCCCGACCAGGACATGTCCGACGACGAGGTGACGCTCGATGGCGTCATGGAGGAATGCGTGATCTGGGGCACGCCCGACAAGGTGGCCGACGGCATCCTTGGCCTGCGCGAGGAAGTGGGCGATTTCGGCACGCTGCTGTACGCCGGCAAGGACTGGGCAGACCCGGAACTGGGCCGCAAGTCGATGACGCTTCTGGCCGAGAAATCCATGCCGATCGTCAACGCGGCCATCGGCGCCAGCTCTGCTGCCGCCGAATGACGGCGCCGATCTGGATCGAGCGGGAGGGATACCGGCTGGCGAGCTATGTGAGCGGCCAGTATTCCGACGCGCCCACCATCGTTCTGTCGAACTCGCTTGGTGCCGATTACACCATGTGGGACGAACAGCTTGCCCTGCTCGAGCCGCATTACCGCGTGATCCGCTATGATACGCGCGGCCATGGCGGTTCCGATCCGGCAGAGGGGCCCTACAGCTTTGACGGGCTCGTGGCGGATGTGATCGGCGTCCTCGACACCCATGGTGTCGACCGCGCCGATTTCATGGGGCTGTCGCTGGGCTGCATGACCGGGCTTGGCGTGGCACTTGCCCACGGGGACAGGATCGGCCGCATGATCTGTGCCGCCGGCCGCGCCGACGCGCCGGAACCCTTTGTCCAGAACTGGGACAACCGGCTGCGCATCCTTGCCGAGGACGGGCTCGAGGGGCTTTGGGCGATGACGCAGGGCATGTGGTTCACCGAAGGCTTCCGCGAGGCCGAGCCCGGCCGGGTCGAGCGGTTCCGCGAGGCGTTCATGCGCACGTCGAGCAATGGATATGCGGGCTGCTGCGAGGCGCTCAAGACCCTCGATTACCTGCGCCATCTGGGCGGTGTGTCGACGCCGACCCTGTTCATCGCAGGCGAAAAGGACATTGGCGCCGCGCCCGACGTGATGCGCGGCATGGCCCAAACGACGCCCGGCTCACGCTTTGTCGAGGTTCCCGACGCGGGCCATATCGTCAACGCCGGCCAACCCGCGCTCTACAACGCCGCCGTGGCCGAATTCCTGGAGATCACGACATGAGCCTCACGTCCCGCGTTCCCTATCAGGCCATCGTGGACCGTCCGCGCCTGCACCTGCCCGACGATGCCCGGATCGCGGTCTGGGTGATCCTGAACGTCGAGGAGTGGCGCATCGAGAAACCGATGCCCCGCACCGTGCTGCCGCCGCCGATGGGCCAGCCCCTGCTGCCCGATGTTCCGAACTGGAGCTGGCATGAATACGGGATGCGGTCCGGCTTCTGGCGCCATCACAAGGCCCTGATCGACCGCGACATCCCCACGACGCTTGCGATCAACGGCCATGTCTGCCGATCCTACCCGCGCATCGCGCAGGCCGCGAAGGATGCGGGATGGGAGTTCATGGGCCACGGCTTCCTGCAAGGCCCGATGCACAAGCTGGACGATCAGCGCAAGGCGATCCAGGATGCCGTCGAGGCGATTACCGAATTTTCCGGCACGGCGCCCCGGTCATGGGAAAGCCCCGGCCTGACGGAAACGGACGAGACCCTCGATCTGTTGCGGGAGGCCGGGATCGAATACGTGGCCGACTGGGTCATCGACGATCTGCCGCAGGATATCGAGACACCCCACGGCCGCGTGACGACGGTGCCCTATACGGTCGAGACGAACGACATCACCGTCTATGCGCTTCAGGGCCATACCTCGGACGAATTCCTTAACCGGGGCCGCGACCAGTTCGACCGGCTCTACGAGGAAGGCGCCGAGAATGCCCGCGTCATGGCGATCTCGATCCATCCCTACATCACCGGCGTTCCGCACCGCATCAAGTATCTCGAGGCGCTCTTCGACTACATCAAGGGTCATGACGGCGTGGCGTGGATGACGGCCAGCGAGATCGGCGACTGGTATCGCTCGGCGCTTCAGGATGCCTCTGGCAGCTGAGCGTCGAGTCCGATCAGGAACGTGTCGACAGCGGTCGCGATGGCGGAGTGCTTGTCCAGCGGGACGTGCGCGTTGAAGATCACTTCGCGCACGCCGTAATAGAAGATGCCGCCCTGCATGTTCCAGACCAGTTCCATCTCCTTGTCGCTGACCCCGTCGGCGCGACGTCCGCGCTCGATGTGATATTCGCGCACGATCCGGTTGAGGATCTTCTGGCCGATGAAATTGACATAGTTGCGGTTGATCTCTTCGCCCATCAGACCGGAATAAAGATAGATCCGAAGCCATTCGGGTTCGAAGATGGCGTCTGTGTATTTTCCATAGAAATCAATCAACCGGTCCCGCAACGGCCTGGACCGATCACAGATGATTTCATCCCATTCGGGATTCCAGCGGTCCAGATAGACGGCCTCGTAGACTTCCTGGATCAAGGCGTCCTTCGAGGGAAAGTACCGATACAGAAGAGGCTGGGTGATCCCCAGCTCCCGGGCAAGGTCGCGCGTCGAACTGGCCATCCCGTTTATCGCGAAAAAGCGGATCGCCTTTTCAAGGATGTCCCGGCGCCTTTCCTCAGAACTCAAACGCTTCTGCTTCGGCCTCAATGATGGGGCGGCAATATCAGTCATATCTCCCGGTCAGGAACCTTGGCGAGGTCCCTTGCTGTTGGCTACATCGGGTATTTGCCCGACTTGAAACCAACCGTAGCGACTTGCCCCCGTCTAAGCAACCGGGGCGTGTCAGTCGCGGAACATGGCCTCTGGCGCCATGTCGAGGCGCGGCAGGCGCGGCCCCTCTCCGTCGGGAACGGCGAAGGCGTTGATCGTCATCGAGATCAGCGTGTAGTAGCCGCAGATCCCTGTCAGATCGACCGTTCCCACCTGACCGACCTCGGCGATGGCCGCCTCGAATGTGGCGTCGCTGACGGCACGGTCGCGGTGCAATTCGACCGAGAAATCGAAGATTGCCTGCAAATCGGCCCTGTCGAAACTGGGCTGCCTGCCCTGTGCGATGGCATCGATCACCGCATCTGGCAGACCTTCGCGCGCGGCGATCGGCGCGTGATGCGCCCATTCGAAACCCGACGACCAGATCCGCGCGGTCACGAGGATCGCCAGTTCCGACTGGATCGGCGTCAGGCTGCTGTCGAACCGAACAAAGGCCCCCAGCGCCTGCGCTCGGTCGGCCAGTTCGGGGCTGTGAACCCAGACCCGCAGCGGCCCCTGAACGGCGCCGCGCGGCCCGTTGCGGATACGGTCGATAACTTCACGCTGACGATCCGTCAGCGGCCCCGCCTCAGCGTCGGGCACGCGCAGATTTGTCAATTTCTAGCCTTCGGAGACAGAGGCAAGCTTGCCCCGGCAAAAGATCAGCGGTTCGCGATCTGTCGATCCCATCTCGGTGATCTGACCGATCACGATGACATGGTCGCCACCGTCATAGGTCTTCCACAGACCGCATTCGAAATGGGCCACCGCCCCTTCGATCCGGGGCGTGCCATTGCTGGCTTCGGTCCAGTTCACACCCTCGAACTTGTCGTCCTTGGGGGTGGCGAATTGCCATGCCAGATCACCCTGATCGCGGGCCAGAACGTTCACCGTGAATGCGCCATGCTCTTCGATCCACTGGCTCGAGATCTTGTCCTTGCCCAGTGAAAACAGGCACAGCGGCGGATCCAGGCTTAGAGAGGTGAAAGACCCCACGGTCACGCCGGACGGATTACCGTCTGGATCGAAGAACGTCACAATCGTCACTCCCGTTGCGAAACAGCCAAAGGCGTTCCGCAATTCCTTGGGATCAAATGACTTCATATCCAGCATCCGGCCACCCGTTTCGTTTGTTCACACCTAGCAAGCGAAAGATAGGCGGCGAGATAAATCTGGAAAAATGATAAAACGTCATATCTCCTATGTAGAAATCAGATTTCAGGAATATCCCATGCCCCTTCACAGGATCAACATCCGGGCGCTTCAGGCGCTGGTGGCCGTCTATCAGGAGCAATCCTTCTCCCGCGCGGCCGAACGGGAGAACACGACCCAGTCGGGCATGTCGACCCAGGTCAAGAACCTCGAGGAGCAGCTTCAGACCCAGCTTCTGGTGCGCGAGCGCAACCGGATCGGCCTGACGCCGGCGGGCGAGATCGTCTATCGCGATGGGCAGCGCATCCTCAAATCCCTGTGGGAGACCGAGGCCGCAGTCATGCGGATGCGCGGCGAGATACAGGGCAAGGTCAAGTTCGGGATGATCCCGTCGCTGACCCGCGCCATCTTTACCGATCTGGTTGAGGGAATGCGGGCCGATCACCCCAATGTTCAGGTCTCGCTGACCGAGGAATACAGCTTTTCCCTGCTGCGCCGCGTTCTGGACGGTGAACTGGAATTCGCCTTCGTGCCCGCCGGCGACATTCCCAACGGGCTGACCGCGAATTTCGCGGGCCGCGACCGCGAGGTTCTGGTCTCGCGTCCGGGGGCCATCGCGGGGTTGACCCATCTTGAACCCGCCCCGCTATCCGCGCTCGAAGGCGCGCGGCTTGTCGTGCCGACCGAACTGAACGTCCGGCGGCGGCGGATAGGTGATGTTCTGAAGGCGCAGGGCATCCGCGTGGCCGAGATGGTGGAACTTGACGGAATGCTCGCCACGCTCGAGATGGTCGCGCAATCCGACTGGGTCGCGATCCTTCCCTCGGCGATCTGCTATCCCGACAAGGGCGGGCTGGTGCGACAGCTCAATCCCGTGAGCCACCCTGACCTGCCGCTCGATTATGCCATGGTCGAGCGGTCCGATCAGGCGCTGTCGGATGCCGCGCGGCTTTTGTCGGACAGGATCACCCGATCCATCCGCGACGTGCTCGAGGCGTTCTGAGCCCATCACGATCCCGCATTCCTTCTATCGGAAAGATTAATCACCCCGCGGTTTCAAGGGCTTCATCGTGCCCCGTCGGGGGGCTAGTTTCATCGGACAAGAGGGAGGACAGATCATGACAGTCGGAATCCTGGGGCTCGGGAAGATGGGCCGCGCCATGGCTGAAAAGCTGGTCGAGGACGGGGTGGACCTGATCGTCTGGAACAGATCGCCCGGCAAGGCCGAGGGGCTTGACGCGAAGGTCGCGGCATCGCCTGCCGCACTTGCCGCCGAGTGCGATGTGATCCTGTCGATCCTGACCGACGACGCGGCCATCGCGCAGGTCTATGACGGGCCGGACGGGCTTCTGTCCGCCGATCTGGCGGGCAAGACCATCGTCGAGATGACGACGACCGCACCCGAGACAAGCCGCGCCCTTGAACCCAAGGTGGCCGCCGCGGGCGGTCAGCTGCTGGAATGCCCGGTGGGGGGCACGGTGGGGCCGGCCCGCGAGGGCCAGCTTCTGGGCCTTGCCGGCGGAAGCGAGGCGGCCTTTGCGGCCGCGAAACCGGTTCTGGAAAAGATCACCCGCAGGTTGGAACACCTTGGGCCGATGGGCTCGGGCGCGGCGATGAAGCTCGCCATCAACCTGCCACTGATGATCTATTGGGGCGCCCTTGGCGAGGCGCTGCGCCTTGCGGGCAAGGGAGGCATCGACACCGAACAGGCGCTCAGCATTCTGGCCGACAGCTCCGGCGCGATCGGCGCGGCCAAGCGGCGCGTCGGGCCCATCGGGGCCTTTCTGGCCGATGGAACAGATGGCGCCACGGCGTTCCAGATGGAGACGGCAATCAAGGATATGGGCCTGATGCAGGCACTGGGAGGCGGCAGCGACGTGCCGTTAATCTCGGCGGCTCTGGAACAGGCGAAACGGGCAGAGGCGGATGGGTTCGGAACCCGGGATGCCTCGCTTCTTGCAGCATGGGTGGCATCGCATGAGTGATCAGAAACTTCCCGTCATCGTCGTGGGTTTCGGCTGGTGGGGCCGGCATATCGCCTCGCGTCTGAAGGATCATCCCCGCTTTGAATTGCGCGGCGTGGTCGAACCCGCGACCGAGGCCCATGGCGAGATCCGGGAGATGGGGCTGATCCCCCTGCCCGACCTCGAGACCGCACTCGCCGACGACGCGACACAGGCCATCATCCTGACCTCGCCCAACGATCAGCACGACGCCCATGTGGCCGCCTGTGCCGCGGCGGGCAAGCACGTGTTCTGTGAAAAGCCCCTGTCCCTGACGGCCGAGGGTGCGCGCGGAAGCGTCGAGGCCTGCCGCAACGCGGGCGTCGTTCTGGGCGTGGGTCACGAACGCCGGTTCGAAACGGCGATCCAGCAATTGCGCAAGATGCTCGATGCGCAGGAGCTGGGCACGATCATGCATGCCGAGCTGTCGTTCAGCCACAACAAGCTCAAGGACCTGCCGCCCACCTCGTGGCGCACCTCGAAGGCGCATGCCCCGGCGGCGGGGATGACCCAGATGGGCATCCACCTGACCGACCTGCTGATCTGGTTCTTCGGCCGGGTCAAGCGGGTTCACGCGATCACCGCCGACCGCAGCCTCGGCTGGGAGACCGGCGACATGGTCACCGTGCATCTGGCATTCGAAGAGGGGATGACGGCCAGCATTCAGGCGATCCTGAACACGCCGCACAACCTGCGCACGGCCATCTTCGGGTCGGACATGTGGGTCGAGATTCGCAACGCAACCCATCCCGACACGCCCGGCGGGCTGTGCACGATGGAGAAATATCGTTCGATCGACGACACGATCATCGAGGAATTCGACTGGACCGATAGCGTCACCGCCAACCTCGAGGCCTTTCGCGAGGCGATCCTGGATGGCACGCCCTATCCCTATTCGGATTTCGAGATGACCCATAACATCGAGGTCCTCGAGGCGATCATCGCCTCGGCCGAGAACGGCCGGGCCGTCGAACTTTAGGCGGTCGGGGCCCCGGCCCCGCCGCAATGTCGGGACCAATGCCGCGCATCCATTTGCGGATGCGATCACGGGCGGTTGGCCCCTTAGCCTGATGTCGAATGCAAAGGGGAGAGTGCATCATGAAGGTTGCCATCATAGGTCTTGGGATCATGGGCAGCGCCTATGCGGGCAATCTGCTCGCGGGCGGGGCGGAGGTTGAGGGCGCCGACCCTCAGGAGGCCGCGCGCACCGCGCTGGCCGAGGTCGGCGGCACGCCGCAAGAAACGCTCGGGCCGTGGGTGCAGGATGCGGACCTGATCATCCTGTCGCTGGCCTCGCCCAAGGTTCTGCACGCGGTCGTGGGTGAACTGGCGGGCCTGATCGCGCCGGGGCAGATCGTGGCCGAGACAGGCACGTTCGCGCTTGCCGACAAACACGCGGCGCGCGAGGTGATCGACGGGGCGGGCGGCGTAATGCTGGATTGCACGGTCAGCGGCACCGGGGCGCAGGCCCGCGTCAAGGACCTGCTGATGATGACCTCCGGCCCCGAAGAGGCGGTGCGCAAGATCGAACCCATCCTCGAGAAATTCACCAAGGGCACGATCTATGGTGGCGAATTCGGCAACGGCGCACGGCTGAAATACGTGGCCAACCATGCGGTGGCGCTCCACAATTGCGCGGCGGCCGAAACGCTGCACTATGCCCGTTCCCACGGCTTGCCGGATGACCTCGTCTACAAGATGCTGTCCACCGGTGCGGGCCAGTCGCGGATGCTGGAACTGCGGATGCCGATGATGATCTCGGGCGAATACCGGCCCGCCACGGCGAACATGTCGATGTTCGAGAAAGACCTTTCGGTGATCGGCGGGGATATCGCGGTTCAGGGCTGCGCAACGCCTATGTTCGATGCGGTGCGCGAAGTCTATGATATCGCCTATGCCGAACTGCCGATGGATCTGGATACCGCCGGCGTCTACGAGGTCTATCGCGAGGGCCGGCTGGAGAAGGACGAGACGTGATCCTCGATCCGATCACCATCGTGATCGTCATGGTCGCCCTTGTCGTGGCCGGCACAGTCAAGGGCGCCATCGGCATCGGCCTTCCGGCCGTGGCCATGTCGATCCTGCCGCTGTTCATCGAACCCGCATTGGGCGTCGCGCTCTTGTCGCTGCCCATCGTGGTGACGAATATCCAGCAGATCGTGACGGGCGAGCGATGGCGGCAGGTGGTCGCCGAATACTGGGTGGCGGGGGCGTTTACCTTCGGGACGACCTTCATCGTGTCGCAGACCCTGCCCCATATCCCCAGCGACATCGTCGGCGGGATCGTCGGGATCACGCTGATCCTGTTTGCGGTGGCCGCCCTCTTCAAGGTGGACTTCCCTGTAACGAAGGCCGCCGGATGGCAGGCCGCCTTCGGCATCGCTTCGGGGATCGCGGGCGGGTTGTCCGCGGTCAAGGCACCGGTGATGATCTATTGCGCCGCGCTCAAGACCCCGCGCGAGGAATTCGTGATCTCGGCGGGGTTCCTGTTCTTCATGGGGGGGCTTGGCCTCGTCTCCGGGCTGTCGCTGGCGTCGGTCTTCACGCTGTCGCTCCTGCCCCTGTCGGTCGGCGCGGTCGTGGCGACGGTCGTCGGGTTTCAGCTGGGCGCCGTGATCCGCAAACGGATCAATGCAGAACTGTTCCGCAAACTGCTGCTTGGCCTGATGCTTCTGATCGGGCTGCGCATGGTCATCCGGATGTTCATCTAGAAGATCATCGCCGTCCGGCCCCTCCCAAAGCCGGACGGCGGCGCTGCTTAGTCTAGACCGAGCAGCTTCAGGGCCGAACCGCCTGCGACGGCGGCCTTGTCGGCCTCGGAAAGATCGGACGAGACGATGTGCTCGACCGGGTCGTAATCAGCCATGTCATACGGGTAATCGGTGCCCATGACAATGTGGTCTGCGCCATACTGCGCGACGAGGTATTCCAGCTGGTCGGGCGTGAAGACGACCGAGTCGAAATACATCCGCTTGAGGTACTCGGTCGGCGGTTTGGGCAGGCCCGCGGCGCTGTCCTTGCGTGCGCCCCAGGCGTGGTCGATCCGACCGGAATAAGCGGGCAGATAACCGCCCCCGTGAACGCCGAGGATCTTGAGGTTCGGGAACCGCTCCATCGTGCCGGAGAAGATCAGATGCGCGAGCGCCAGAGACGTCTCGAGCGGGTTCCCCATCACGTTGGCGAAATAGTAATCCTCGAACCGGTCACCCTGGGTGAAGCCATTCGGGTGGACCATGACCAGCGCGCCCAGTTCCTCGGCCTTCTTCCAGAAGGGTTCGAAGCGGGCATTGGAAATCTCCTCGCCGTCGATATTGGTCAGGATCTGCACGCCCTTCATGTTCAGTTCAGTCATGCAGCGGGTCAGTTCGGCCGCGGCCTCTTCGGGTTCGGTCATTGGCACGGTGCCGAGACCCACGAACCGGTCAGCAGCGCCGCCGACCCATTCCGCGATGCCGTCGTTCACGATCTGGCTGCCCTTGATGCAATGCTCGGGCGGCGACTGATACCAGCACTGGAACGGGATCGGCGCCACAACCTGCATGTCGATGCCCATGGCATCCAGAACGCGCAGACGGTCGTCGCGATCCTTCATCGCCACAGTCCGGTCCTTGTCCTGTTTCATGTTGAGCGCGCGGGTCTCGTCGTTGGAGTGCTTGACCATCGCGATCTTGGACGCGTCGAAATGCGGCGTCATGTAATCCCATGCGGCAGCAATGCTCACGTGGGCGTGGATATCCACCGTCTTGGAGGAAAGGCGTCGCTTGTCGCTGGGCGCGGGGCGCGCGGCGGTCGGGCCGTATCGGTTGTCTTCAGAGCCGAGTTCCGGCGTATCGATCGTGGCATGTGTCATCGGGAATCCTGCATTGTGCCGAGGTCAGGGGTGAGGTTAAGCCCCGCCCGGATCGCTCCGGACGAGGCAGTCTTAAGTCGTCTCGCCTGAAATCAGGCGAAGATTACATGTTTTCTGCGCGCCAGGCTTCTGCCTCGGCATCCACCTCGGCCCGATCGAAATCGTTGGCGGCGTCGATGTAGGTGTCGTTCAGGAAGTCGGCCGGATCGACTTCACGCTCGATCGCGCCCGACGACAGAAGCCGCGGCTGGATGTTGGACCAGACTTCGGTCTGCAGGTCGCCCGCACGCGGGGTTGTCGACACGTTCATGCCGATCACACCGTTCAGAAGGCTGATGCCGGCGGCCTCGTTTTCCCACTCTTCGGGAACAGCGGCGCGCAGCATCGTCTCGACCACGTCGGGGTGGTTGACCGACACATACATGCCCTTGCTCCAGGCGCGCAGGAAGCCTTCGATCGACTCGCGACGCTCTTCGATCATGTCGACGTTCATCGCGAAGGTGTTGGCGGGGCTCGCCAGAAGCTCTTCGGGGGTGATGAGCTTGACCTGGATGCCTGCGCCTTCAAGGCCGGCCCAGTCGTTGATCGACCCCACGAGGCCCGAAACCGAGCCATCGCGCACGGCGGCGGCCAGCGTCGGGCCGCTTTCGCCCAGAACAACCGTCTGGACATCGTCGATCGAGTGGCCTTCGGCATCGAGAGCGGCCTGAAGGAAGGCGCGGTCACGGTCCGACACGAGGCCGACGGTGGTGCCGACAAGATCAGCCATGCTGGTCGCGTCGCTGGTCGCGGCCACGGCCACGCTTTCCGGCGCGTTCTGCATCACTTCGTAGACGGTGTTGATGTTGGTCCCGGCGATGACCGCGTTCAGCGTTTCGGTCGCGTCGAGCATCGCCAGATCGGCCTGACCGTTCTGGACGAAGGCCACATAGGGGATCGAGGTGTCGGACGGCAGAAGTTCGACGACAACGCCCTCTTCCTCGAAGTAGCCCATCGCTTCACCAACGACGAGCGGGTAGAAAACGGTCGAGCGCGGCAGCGGGTTGATCATGCGGACCGCGTCGAGATCCTGGGCAACCAGCGCCCCGGGCGCGAGCATGGCGGCAAGCGCCGTGGATGCAACAAGTGACTTCATGTAGGACATGGGTCTTTCCTCCCTGAAAAGAGTGATATCTCTTTTACTATTTCAGCCCTGCCTCCCAGGCTCGGGCCCTTGCGCGCGAGGCGGCCGCCCTGCGCGCTTCTCTCCGCCAGAAGACAATCCTGTCGTCGAGAAACTCCATAGAATAGAACATCAGAAGCCCCATCACCGTCATGCTCAGAAGCGTGGCGATGGACGAGGCCATATCAAGCTGGAACGAGAACCGGTTCATCAGGACACCCACACCGGCTGTCGCCTGCGCGAATTCCGCGACGACCGCGCCGATCAGCGCCGTGGTCAGACCGATCTTGAGCCCCGCGAACATCAGCGGCAGGGCCGCAGGCACCCGCAGCTTGGTGAAGATATCGCGATGCGATGCACCGAGCGAACGGAACAATTCCTCGCGTTCCCGGTCGATCTTGGTCAGGCCCGTCAGCGTGTTCACGAAGATCGGGAAGAAGCTGATGATCGCGGCCAGCGCCACCTTCGAGCCCATGCCATAGCCGAACCACGCGATGACAACAGGTGTCAGCGCGATCCCCGGCGTCACGTTCAACACGACCGCGTAGGGCGTGACATAGCGCTTGAACGTCTCTGACAGCGAAGAGCTGACGGCCAGCGAGATCGCGATCGCCGCCCCAATCATGAAGCCTGCGACAGCCTCGAACAGGGTGATGAAGAAATGCGAATAGATGGTGCCTTCGGTGACATACAACTCCCAAATGGCGCCCATGATCGCGGTGGGTTTGGGGATCATGATCGTGGCGATCACATCGGTGACCACAGCGATTTCCCAAAGCAGCAGGATCAGCAGGAACAGCCCGATATGCGGCACGAGGCGCAGGTAGAGGGGCTTCGGCTCCTTGGATGCGATGGTTGCGTCAGACATTCCGGCCTCCCGTCAAGTTGCCCCAGGCGCGGGCGCGCTTTTCGCTCATCCGGTCGGTCGCATCGGAATGGTTCCAGAATGCGATCCGGTGATCGAGCACTTCCATTCCCTTGAAGATCAGGAACCCGATGATCGTCAGCGTAAAGATGCAGGCGAAGGCCGAGGCCATGTTCAGGTTGCGGGTATAGGTCAGGATCAGCGCGCCGATCCCCTGATCGCGCAGGATGAATTCGGCGACGAGCACACCCGACAGGGCCGCGGTCAGCGCCAGCCGCTCGCCCGCCATGATGACGGGGACGGCCTCGGGCAGAACCAGCTTGCGCAGGGTCTGCATCTTGGAGGCGCCCATGGAGCGGAAGAGTTCAAGCTTCTCCTCGTTCACGTTCACCACGCCCGAAAGGGTGTTGATGAAGGGCGCAAAGAAACAGACCAGCATGATGATCGCGATCTTGGGCGGCGCACCAAAGCCGAGAGCCGCGATCAGAAGCGGCGCCACGGCGATCCGGGGCGTGGCCTCGAGCACGATGACATAGGGCTGAAGGAACCGCCGCACGACCGGATTGAAGCCCACCAGCGCGCCCAGCCCGACCCCGAGGATCGAGCCTGCAGCAAACCCGATGAAGACCAGCCCGAGCGAGACATAAAGATGATGCCAGACGTTGGCCTGGGTGACGTAGATGCGCCAGAAGGATTCGAGAATCGCGGTGGGCCTCGGATAGAACAGCGGGTCGAGCCAGCCGATCCGCGATCCGAATTCCCAAAGCGCGATCAGCGTCAGGAAGATCGCGGCATGATTGATCATCCGCCGCATCCCGATGCTCATCAGCGGCTTGCCACCGCCCTCGCCCGCAACCTGATCGGTGACAGCCATCAGTGCGACCCCAGCGTGTTTCGAACCTGTTCGACCAGCACGTTGAATTCCGGCGTCGTCTGAAGCGACAGCTCACGCGGACGCGGGAAATTGACCGGAACCATGGCGGCCAGGCGACCGGGGCGCGGTGTCATGACACCCACCCGGTCGGCAAGGAAGATCGCCTCGGTGATGTTGTGCGTCACGAAGATCGTGGTCGCGCCGAATTCGGCAACGATCCGCATCAGTTCCACGTTCAGGTGTTCGCGGGTGAATTCATCGAGCGCGCCGAACGGTTCGTCCAGCAGGAGCACGTCCGCGCCCGTCTGCAACAGCCGCGCCAGCGCGACGCGCTGCTGCATCCCGCCGGACAGCTGGCTGGGATAGCTGAACATGAAATCCTTGAGCCCCACCAGTTCCAGCAACTCGGCCGCGTGGCGTTTGTCCTTGGCGGTGATGGTCCCGTTGAGTTCGGTCGGCAGAAGGACATTCTCGATCGCGGTGCGCCATTCCAGAAGCGTGGCCTTCTGGAACATCATGCCCACATCGGTGCGCGGCCCCTTGACCGGGTCGCCATGCACCGACATCTGGCCGCTGCTCAGGTCGATCAGGCCGGAAATCAGGCGCAGGAGCGTGGATTTCCCGCAGCCCGAAGGCCCGACAAGCGACACGAACTCTCCCTTAGCGATATCGAAAGTCGCCCCTTCCAGCGCCACGACCGAGCCGCCGGCGAATGTCTTGCCGACATTCGTCCCATGCACGATCGGGGCACCCGGTGCGATGCCTGCCGTCTCGGCCGGTGCGATCTCAGATGTTTCCATGAGCATCCTGTCCTCTCAGATTCCGTTTGGTCGTCATTCGACGATGGGCCTTCGCGAAAGCCCTTTCATGATCTTTCGGCGCGACGCGCCAAGATGCCGGTCAACGATACGCACTGCCGCACGGGCGTCGCGGGCCTGGATGGCATCAATCAGGGCCACGTGATCAGCCAGCGGCTGTTCGAAGCCGCCAAGGTCGTCCCTGATCTGCGACAGCGACACGACGCAGAGCCGGTCATAACTGTACATCAGCCGCCGCACGTCTTCGGCCAGCCGGCCGTTCCCGCAAAGATCGGCCAGCGCGATGTGGAAATCGCGGTTGTATTCGGCGAAGGCCTCGATCGAGCTGGTATCGGCATCCCGCCAGCGATCCAGAGGCTTGAGTTGCGCGTCCTCGCATTCATTGACCATCCGGCGAACAGCCGCAGCCTCGAGCGTTTCGCGCATCTCTAAAATATCAGAGGCATCAGAAATCGAGATCGGCGTCACGCGATGGCCCTTGCGGGGCAGCGTCTCTACCAGACCCTCAAACTCCAGTCGTTGAAGCGCTTCGCGCACAGGGCTCTTTGAAACCTCGTATTTCTCGGCAAGTTCGGTTTCACGGATCTCCGCGCCTGGCGGGATCTCGCAGGTGAAAATATCACTACGTATACGATCTAGTACTCGGTGACGAATTAGATCCACTCAACTGTCCTCCCTGTGAAATATCACAAGACTGTCAGAGTGAGTCGGTCAATGGGGTAAACCATTATCGATTCGGCTAGTGTGGATCACGAAATCCGATAGCTGCGCGACGCGCGCTCAGATCCAGTTCTGATAGGTCAGCGGGACCCAGCGATAGCTGTCACCCGTCGCCTCGACATATCCGACAGAGGGGAACGGCATGTGATGACCAGCCACGAGAATCCGGTCGGTCGCCACCATGTCAAGCACGCGCAGCCGGGTCGCGGTCGCGGCCTCGGGATGGTCGTCAAAGGCAATCGCTGCGCGCGGATGGCGCAGCGAAAAGGCATAATGGTTCGTGACGTCGCCCCAGACCAGAAGCTGATCCTTGCCCTGATCGAGCCGGTACATCATGTGGCCCGGGGAATGGCCAAAGCCCTCCTCGGCGAAAAGGCCGGGCGCGATCTCTGCCCCGCCCTCGATCAGGTCAAACCTGTCGGCGACGGGCGCCACGATCTTGTCGAACAATTCCTTGTTGTGGGCGCGCTTCTCGGGGATGCCCTCGCCCGTGCTCCAGGCCTCGAATTCGACACGCCCCACGACGTGGCGTGCATTGGGAAAGGTCATCTCGCCATCGGTGAGAAGCCCGCCCATGTGATCTGGATGACAATGCGTCAGGGCCAGCACGTCGACGTCTTCGGGTGCATAGCCCGCCTCGGCCATGCGCGCGACAAGATTGCCCGCACCCTTGTCATGACCCAGCGCGCCCCAACCGGTATCGAACACGACCAGCTTGCCACCGGTCGTGATCAGGGTCGGCGTGAAGGCGTTTTCCGTCTTGTCGGCCGGCACGAAATTCTCGTGCGCAACCTCGGCCCGCCGCTCCTCCGTCATGTCGGTGGCGTAGGGCGGCGACACCTGCGGCAGGACAATCGCCCCGTCGAGGATCGTGGTCACGTCCGCCTCGCCCAGACGAAAGCGGTGGATCGCGGGGCGGATCGGGGCTTTCAGCGAAGCGGACATGATGTTTCTCCCTATAGCAACGCCGCGGGCAAGGCCGTCGCCAGCCACGGCATGAACAAGACGATGAAGGCCGCCACGAGGATCAGCACGAAATAGGGGGTCGATCCGATGAAGATCTTGCCCAGCGTCGCCGTCTTGTCCGGCACCGCCCCCCGGACGGTATAGACCAGAAGCCCGAACGGCGGCGTCAGCAGCCCCGCCTCGATCACGAGGATGCCGAAGATCGCGAAGGCAATCGGGTCGATCCCGATGCTGGCGGCGATGGGCGAGAAGATCGGAACCGTCAGAAGGATGATCGACACGCTGTCGATCAGCATCCCCATGATCAGCCAGATCACCACCATCAGCGCGATCACCTGCCAGGGATCGAGGCCCGCCTGCGCGAACAGCCCCTGGATGAAGTTGACCGCGCCGCCGATCCCCAGAAGCCGCGAATACATCGAGGCCGTGATCAGAAGGAACATGATCGGCGCCGTCGTGCGCCCCGCCTGCAGGACCGCCTGATAGAGTTCGCGCCAGCCCAGCCCTTTGATGACCGCGATCAGCAGCGCACCCAGCGCGCCGAAACCTGCCGCCTGCGTCGGGTTGAACCAGCCCGTCCAGATTCCGCCGATCACCAGAAAGATCAGGAAGATGATGCCGAAGCTGCCGATCACCTCGGAGCGGACCTCTTCGGGCGTGAGTTTCACCAGATCGCCATCGAAGGGTGGCGCCACGTCAGGCGAACGGACCGCAGCAATGATCACGTAGGCAATGAACAACAACGCAAGAACGATGCCCGGAATGATCCCCGCGATGAACAGCGCACCCACGCTCTGTTCGGTCAGGATTGCCCAGACGATCAGCAGGACAGAGGGCGGAATCAGCATCCCAAGGCAGGCAGACCCCGCCACGGCCCCCAGCGCGAAGGTCTGCTTGTAGCCCACCTTCATCATCTCGGGATAGGCGATCCGGCTGAAGGCTGCGGCCGAGGCGATCGACACCCCGGTCACGGCGGCAAAGATCGTGTTGCCGGTGATCGTGGCGATTGCCAGCCGTCCCGGAAGCCGCTTCATCGTGCGGTCGCAGACGCGGTACAGATCCCCGGCCGCCCCGGATTTGGATATGAATTCCCCCATCAGAACGAAGAGCGGAATCACCGCGAAGACGTCCTTTCTTACCGCCTCGTAGGCGGTGTTGCCGAGGATCGAAATCGCGGGCTCCAGCGCGCCCAGCATCAGCCAGACGCCGATCCCCGAACAGATCGCAAGCGCCACGCCGATATGCGTGCCCAGAAGGATCAGCAGGACCAGAAGGCCGAGCATCCACAGAACGATATCACCACCCATGGATCAGTTCTCCCCGCCCATATAGGCGCCCGGTGCGGCCTGCCCGTCGATCAGATTTCCGCGCCAATCGTGCCAGATCATCGTCAGGTAGGCCCAGGCAGCGAAGCCCGACATCACCAGAACCGTGCCGCGCACGGGCCATGTCGGCACCCTGAGAGAGCCCTCGCCCTCGTATTCCCCGATCCGGTAGGAATCGAAGAAGGCGGGCCAGGTGCTCCAGAGAATCGTCATGAAAACGAGGAAGCCGAGGATCGACATGGATGTGCGCAAGAGCTTTTGCACGAACGGCGGCACCGCATCGGCCAGAATCGAGGTGCGCAACATCGAACCGGAGTAGATCGCCAGCGGGATCTGCAGGAAGGTAATGGCCACCACCGAGTTCTGGATGATCTCCTTGGTGCCGGGCACCGGGCGTCCCAGGAACTTTAGTCCCATGACGTCAAAGAAGATCAAAACCGCTAGACACAGCGTCCAAAACGCCGCGAACAGGTGAATGGCCCGTGCAACACGGGTGTCCACAGACATGATCGGCCCCTCCCTCGACCTTTGTTTCGTGCAACGCTAGCGGAACGAGACGAAGGGTCAAGCCAAGATTAGCAATCGATAAATAGCGCGTCTCGAGGCTTGACCGGTTGCAGATTCTGTGAGGTAGTTAGCGAACGATAAATAAGCCCTTTCTCGGGAGGAAGGGGCCGAGGGACGTGTTTCATGTCTGATGGGAGGAACTGATGACACTTAAGAACGCAATAGTTGCCGCTGGTACGGCAATGGCCATGGTCTGGGGCGCAGCGGCGACAGCCGATACGTTCACGCTTCGGATCGGATCGGGTCACCCGAACGGGCCGTCCGTCTATGTGACTGATACGGCAAACTTTTTCGTGCCCGAAGTGGTGCGTCGCGTGGCCGAGGAAACAGAGCACGAGATCGAATTCGTCGAAGGTTACGGCGGCGCGATCGCGGGCGTGGCCGAAACGCTCGAGGCGGTTCAGAACGGCATCCTCGACATCGGCGCCTTCTGCATCTGTTTTGAACCAGCCAAGCTGTTCCTGCACAACTTCCCCTATTATGCTCCGTTCGGGCCGCAGGATTCGATCGAGGCCATGGCCACGACTCGCGCCGTCTATGACCAGGTGCCGTGGCTGACCGAGCAATTCTCGGAAGAATATGGCCAGATCCTTCTGGGCCTGCATGGCTGGGACAACTACCATCTCGGCACGACCGACCCGTGGGAAACCGTGGCCGACCTCGAAGGTGTGAAGATCGGCGGCGCCGGTCCGAACCTGCCGTGGCTTGAATTCGCGGGTGCGATCCCGGTTCAGTCCACCCTGCCCGACGGCTATCTGTCGCTTCAGACGGGCGTCTACCACGGCTGGCTGATGTTCCCGTCCGCCTATCTTGGCTTCAAGTTCTATGAGCCGTCGCCCTATTACACCCGGATCGGTTTCGGTGCGATGGCGGTGAACGCGCTGACAATGAACGAACGCTCGCTGAGCCGCCTGCCCGAAGATGTTCAGCAGATCATCCTCGAAGTGGGCCGCGCCTACGAGGAGCAGGCCGGTGCCTCGCTCAACGCCGCCCAGCAGCGCGGGATCGAGGGTCTGATCGAGGTTGGCGCCAGGGTCAACGACCTTGCCCCCGAGGTGCGTGCGGGCTGGGCCGAGTCACTCACCAGCTTCCCGAACCAGCAGGCCAAGGAAGCCGACGGTCGTGGCATGCCGGGATCGGAGGTCATGCAGGCCTATCTCGATGCGGTGGCCGCTAGCAGCTATGAGTGGCCAGTCGAATACGTGATCGACTAAGATCGATACAACGGGCGGCCCGAACGGGCCGCCCGTTTTGATTCCAAGACCTTCAGACAGGACCAGACCGATGGATATCATCGAACCAAGCGTCGAGGAAATGCTGGAGCGCGTGGCCCGCTACAAGGAGCTCAAGGGCTCGAAGCAGGCCTACGTCGACACCCGCATCCCCGAATATCACCGCGACATCTTCAACGTCATCGGGCGCGGCGTGACCGAAGACAAGGACCTTGCCCCCTCGATCACCGATGCCCGTTACTTCGGGATCACCTATGTGGGTGCGGAACCCGGCAAGGGCGCGGCACTCCATGCGCACGAGACGATCGAGGTCTTCATCCCCCTCACGGGCCGCTGGGCGGCCTATTGGGGCGCGGAGGGCGACAAGGAGATCGAGATCGATCCCTTTGACGTGATCTCTTTCCCGCCGGGCGTCTTTCGCGGCTTTCGCAACGTGGGCGACGACTATGCGATGCTGATGGCGATCATCGGCTCGAAAGAGACGACTCAGGACGGCGGCCGCGTCGCCTGGGCGCCACAGATCCTCGAGCAGAGCCACAAGACAGGCCTGCGGGTCAACGCAGAAGGCGATCTCGAAGAGGGCTGAGACCAGCGCAGGAGAGGGCGGGGCATGCGCCCTGCCCTCAGGTTAGAGCTTCCAGTATCTCCAGCGGGGACCAGACAAGGCACGCCAGAACGCCCACAGCCGCCGAAATCAGGAAAAGATAACGGGGCCATGGCGAATGGCTGCCCAGGAGCTTGCGTTCGCGAATGTCCTTGAGTTCGGCCTCGGACCGGTCGCTCAGCGCTTCCATGGCCTTCAGGCTCCCCTTGTCCGAAATCCACTCGAACAGGAAAAACAGGGCCACGACACCCAGGAATATTGCAAAGATCTTCCAGCTGGTCACGGAGGCCAACTCTGCCACGCCCGACCCGATTACACCCAGAATGAACCCGAGCGGGATCGAAAACACCGTTCTGATCCTGTCCTCGAAATTCACGGGCAACCCTCACACCAAGGAACTGTATTCACGGCCGGTTCGACAGATAACACCCTGCAAATCGGACATGGAATTGCAAGAAGAACCTTCTGGCGAAAGGCACGGATCACCGACAATCGCCCAAGGGCAAGGCTGGCCCCGCAACGGGAGTGGACGCGTCCTAGTCCGTGAAGACACCGACGCCTGCACCGATGACGGCGCCTTCGACGCAACGCCCATCGACCAGGTATTCTCCCGCAGCACAGCCAATCGCCGCACCGATGGCCGCACGTTCCAGCTGAGGATCGAGGTTCAGTTCATCACAGGCCGACAGGGCGAATACCGGCACCATCACGAGAAGAGCGATCAGTTTCTTCATCTTGGCGTTCCTTTCAAGGTTACTTCCATGGCCACGCAGCTCTAGCTCCGCAGGATGCTCTGCATCTTCTTGCCGCGGCCGAGTTCGTCGACCAGCTTGTCGAGGTAGCGGATCTCCTGCATCAGCGGATCTTCGATATCCTCCACCCGGATCCCGCAAATTACGCCGGTAATCTTTCGCCGGTCCGGGTTCATGGCGGGGGCTTCGGCAAAGAAGGTTTCGAAATCGGTGCCTGCGTCCAGCTGCTGACGGAGACCCGCAGCATCATAGCCGGTCAGCCATGACACCACGGTCTCGAGGTCGGCTTGCGACCGGCCCTTCTTTTCGACTTTCCTGATGTAGTGGGGATAGACCGCCGAAACGGCCATCCCGAAAATCTTGTGGCTCATATGCCCAGCATCACCCGCGCCCGGTTGGCCTGTCAAACGGAAGAGGAATCGGACACCACGGCGATCGGCGCCTTCACGCCACTGCTCGCGTGAAGACAGGTCCGCGCCGGCGCTTGCACGCCGCCGCGACCAATGATCGAACTTCGGTCAGGTCCAGGACCATGCCGTCCGGCTGGCGCGCCTCAGTCGACGCCTTCCAGCTTGCGACTGGCCTGAACGGAGGGACGCTGCTTCATCCGCTCGTAATGCGCCATGACGTTGGGCGGCAGCTCCCAGCCCGCCACGTCAACGGCCCAATATTCGTTATAATAGAGGGCGGTATCGGCGATGGTGAAGGTGTCGCCCATGACCCATTCCTTGCCCTCAAGCTGTTCGTCGACCACGGCAAGTGCCGCCATCATCGCGTCCTTGCCGCGGACCTTCAGCTGCTCGATCGCCTCGGGGATGTCGGAATAGGCGTCCGGGCGCCGGTACATCCGCCACGACAGCATGTGAACGGTGCCGATGATGAAATCCATGGCCTCGAGCGTGCGGATCAGACCTTCGGTATCTTCGGGCAAGAGGTTCTTTTCGGGGTGCTGGCGCGCCAGCCAGATGGCGATTGCCGCGAATTCCGTCACCACGCTTCCGTCGTCGCGCACCAGCGCCGCGACCTTGCCCTTCGGGTTCAGCGCGAGGTATTCCGGCGTCTTCTGTTCCTTCTTCGAGAAATCCACGATCCGCAAATCGTAAGGTTCCCCGATCTCCTCCATCAGCACGTGGATGCCGATGGAGCAGGTCTTTTTCGCGTAGCACAGGGTTGTCATGAACTCATTCCTTCGCGCCCAACCGGCGCGTCATTGTGTGACAGATTTGGCGTCCCGGTCGTCGGGAGGGCTGCGGATTACACCGTGCCCAACGCCTTGAGGATACGTTCGGGCGTCATCGGCATCTGGTGGATCCGTCCCCCCAGAGGCGACAGCGCGTCGTTGACGGCATTCATCAGCGCCGCCGGTGCACCGCCCGTCCCCGCCTCGCCCGCGCCCTTGGCGCCAAGCTCGGAGGTCCGTGTCGGCGTTTCGACATGCGCCACGACGATATCGGGCATCTCGGCGGCCATGGGCACTTCATAATCTGCCATCGATGCGTTCAGCAACTGCCCTTCCTCGTCATAAAGGCATTCCTCGTAGAGCGCGCCGCCGATCCCCTGCACGACACCGCCGCGCACCTGTTCATCGACGAGCATCGGGTTGATCACCCGGCCGCAATCCTCGACGGCCCAGAAGCCCAGGACCTTGACCATCCCCGTTTCCACATCGACCTCGACCTGGGCGGCCATCGCGCCATTGGTAAAGACGAAGGGGAAATCGGTGACCCTGTAGTGGCGGGTCGCCACAAGTTCGGGCTTCATGTCCGAGGGCAATTCGTTGCCGCGATAATAGACCGTGCGGGCCAGATCGGACAGGGTCATGCGCTCGGACCCGTCAAGATCGGTCACCGCACCGTCGCGGATATCCAGCTTGGAGGGTTCGGTCTGAAGCATGACCGCCGCCACGTCGAGCACCTGATCGCGAAGCGCGACCGCGGCCTGCAACATCGCCTCGCCGCCGATGCCGGCCCCGCGCGATGCCCATGTGCCGCCACCGTAGGGCACGGTGTCGGTGTCGCCGGTCGTGACCCGGACCCTGTCGATCGGGATGCCGAACCGATCGGCCGCGATCTGGGCAAGGATGCCGTTCGTCCCCTGCCCCTGTTCGGTCACCGAGGAACTGATCCGCAATCCACCGCCCGCATCCAGCCGCACGGTCGCGCCGTCCTGGCTTGCGATGGGGGCGCCGCCGATCCCGTAGAAGGCGGGCGACGGATTGGTGACCTCGACCATGCTCACAAGACCGATCCCGCGGTAGACGCCCGATTTGCGGGCCTGTGCCTGATCGGCGCGCAGGCCGTTGTAGTCCATGATCTCGAGAAGTTTCTCGAGGCTTTGCTGGTGGCTCAGATCGGCCAGCTTCATGCCAGAGGCCGATTGCCGGGGATAGCTGTCATCGGCCATCAGGTTCCGTCTGCGGACCTCGGCCACGTCCATCCCGATCTCGCGCGCGGCATCCTCAAGCAGGCAGTCGCAGATCGCCATGGCGATCGGATGGCCCACCGCGCGATACTGGCACATCAGGTTCTTGTTCTGGAACACGACGCGCGACCGGGCGCGGTAATTCTCGATCTCATAGGGCGCGCCGGTCAGGTTGAGCACCTGGTTGGCCTCGATGGCCGAGGTGCGCGGATACATCGAGAACGGCCCGATCCCGGTGATGTCATCGAATTCCAGCGCGGCGATCTTGCCGTCGGCCGTCAGGCCCATGCGCCCCTTCACGATGTGATCGCGGGCGTGGATATCTGTCTGAAAGCTTTCCAGCCGGTCGGCCACGAATTTTATCGGCCGGCCCAGCAACTTTGCCGCCGCCGCCGTGGCCACCTCGTCGCCATAGGTATGGATCTTGATCCCGAAGGAGCCGCCTACGTCATGGGCGATGACGCGCACGTCCTCTTCCATCAGGCCAAGATGCTTGGCGAAGATGAACTGCATCATGTGGGGCGCCTGCCCCGAATACCAGAACGTCAGCTGATCGGTCGACGGATCGAACGCCGCCACAGCGGCCCGGGTTTCCAGCGTGACGCCGGTATGCCGGCCAAAGGTGAAGCTGCGCTCGACCGTCGTGACACCGTCGGCGGCAAAGGCCGCGTCCACGTCCCCCACATCGACCGTGCGTTCCCACGCGAGGTTCGACCCGAGGCTGTCGTGGATCAGGGCTGCACCCGGCTCAAGCGCGGCCTCGGGGTCGGTGACCGGATCGAGCGGGTCGAGATCGGCCTCGATCAGGCCCAGCGCATCCTCGGCGATGGCGCGGCTCTCGGCGATGACCATCACCAGCGGTTCGCCCTGCCAGCGGGCGACATCGACGGCCATCGGCATCTGCGGCGCCGACTGAAGGCCCGCGAGGTGGCTCAGGACGCCGACATAGGGTTCGACCACGCCTTCGAGGTCCTTGCCCGTCAGGATGGTATGGACCCCCGGCACAGCGCGCGCGGCCTCGAGATCGAAGCCGTTCACCCGGGCATGGGCATAGGGGGATCGCAGGAAGGCGGCATGCAACATGCGTGGCAGTTGCAGATCATCCACGAAGCGGCCCCGCCCTTCCAGAAGGCGGGCGGCATCCGCGCGGGGCACCGCGCGACCGATATAGCTGTTCGGCCGGTCCAGATCTGTCAGAGGTCCGCTCATGACTGCCTCCCTTCGATGGTTTCGCACACGGCGTCGACGATGGATTGATACCCGGTGCAGCGGCAGTAATTGCCCGACAGGTGCTCCCGGATCGCGGTGCGATCGGCGGGCGCACCGCTTTCGATGTATTCGAGCGCCGACGCCAGCATGCCCGGCGTGCAATAGCCGCATTGCAGGGCGTTGCGGTTGGTGAAGGCCGCCTTCAGCGCCTTTGTATCGGGGCGCGCGCCAAGCCCCTCGATCGTGGTGATCGAGGCGCCATCGGCCTGCACGGCCAGTGTCAGGCAGGACCGGACTGTCTGGTCATCCATCAGGAGCGTGCAGGCCCCGCAGACGCCATGCTCGCAGCCCACATGGGTGCCGGTCAGCCCCTGCCCGTTGCGCAGGAAATCGGCAAGGTTCTGGCGCACCGGAACGGTCGCGTGGATCGTCTCGCCATTGATGGTGACGGTGATATCTTGTGTCTGGCTCATTCAGCTCATCCCTCCGATGGCGCGGCGCAGTGCAACGCCGGCCAGATGCCGTTTCATCGCAGGATCGCCATGCCGGTCGCCGTCGATCTCGAGCGAGGCAAGCGCGGCGACGGCGGCGTCGATATCCGAGGCATCCGCATTCAGCACAGCCTCGGCGTCCGTGGCGCGGAGCGGCGTGCCCGCGACCGAGAAGAAGGCGATCCGCCAATCGGGCGCCTGCGCGACCGCGACGCCGATCATCGCGTAATCCCCATGCCGCCGGGTGATTTCGTAAAACCCGAAGCGATGTCCGGGCGCCGCCTTTGGCAGGCGAACAGCGGTGATCAGTTCCTCGGGCTGACGGGCCGTCTCGTAGAGCCCGAAGAAAAACTCGTCCGCCGCCACGCTGCGTTGCCCGCTGGCCGACCTCAGATCGACGCTGCCGCCCAGCGCCAGAAGAACGGCCGGGCTTTCGGCTGCCGGGTCCGACAGCGCGAGGCTTCCACCGAGGGTGCCGCGGTTGCGGATCGCGGGGTGCGCGATATGCGGCAGCGCCGCGGCCAGCAGCGGCACGTCGCGCGCCACCATCTCGGAGGCCATGAGATCGCGGTACCGCGTCATCGCGCCGATGACGATCTCGCCGTTATCCTCGCAGATGCCGGACAGTTCCGGCACACCCCCCAGATCCACCAGCACGTCCGGCGCGGCCAGTCGGAAATTCATCATCGGCATCAGGCTTTGCCCGCCGGCAAGCGGCTGCGCCTCCTGATCCGTATCTGCCAGAATCGCAAGCGCCTCGTCCATGGTGGACGGACGCTCATAGCGGAAATCCTGAGCTTTCACAGCTATCCTCCCTGCATATCAAGCCACGATATGGTGACGTGACATCTCCCTGACCCGCAGCTTATTTATCATTCTATAAATAGCAAGCGGGGAGACGACATGGCGATCCGACCAAAGACAGTCGTGCAGATGAAAGTGACCGGGACGGGCGAGACGCATGCCCGTTCGCAGATTACCGCGCGCGACGTCGCAAGCACGATCGACGAGCCGTTCGAGCGGGATGGCACCAACATGGGCCTCACCCCGACCGAGACGTTGATGTCGTCCCTGATCGGCTGTACCAACGTCATCTCCAAGCGGATCGCCCAGCAGATGGGCTTCGAGATGGGCGAGATGACCATCGTCCTGACCGCGAAATTCGACCGCCGCGGCACCATGCTGATGGAAGAGATCGACGTTCCGTTCCCGGACGTCATCATGGATATCGACGTGGCCACAGATGGCACGCCCGAGCAGATGGAGGCCATGAAAGCCGATCTCGCCCGGTTCTGCCCGGTCGCCAAGGTGATGCGTGCCGCGGGCACGACGATTACGGAAAACTGGTCGACGAAACCCCTTTGAAGGAAAGCACATGACATACAAACTCATGCCGGAAGCCCAGGCTCCGGCCCTGTCCCTGCCCCTTGTCGGCGGCGGCACCTTCGACCTTGCGGCGCAGACGCCCGCCAATTTCACCATGGTCGTGTTCTATCGCGGTCTGCATTGCCCGGTCTGCCAAAGCTATCTCGGCAAGCTCGACGCACTTGTTCCGGCCTATGAAGAGGCCGGCTTCTCGGTCGTTGCGGCCTCGATGAACACGGGCAAACTGGCCGAACAGACCAAGGCGGACTGGGGGCTGAAGAACCTTCAGATCGCGCATTCGCTGGATGAGGCCACGGCGCGCAGCTGGGGTCTGTGGATCTCGAACTCGATCAAGGAAGCCGAGGCCGACATGTTCTGCGAGCCCGGCCTTTACTGGGTCCGGCCCGACGGACGGCTCTACCTGATCGACATCTCGAACATGCCATGGTCGCGGCCCGATCTGGAATTCCTGCTCTCCAAGGTGCCGTTCGCTGTGGACAAGGGATATCCCGCGCGCGGCGTCAGCTGAAGCATACCCCAAAGGTGAAAAGGCCGGGCGCTCTGCCCGGCCTTTTTCGTTTCGCGCCAGCCCGTCTCAGGCCGCGGGAACGACCGGCGCCTTGTAGGCCAGAAGGCTCTTGGGCGCCCAGTCCCGCACATCCGTTTCCTCGACCGCGCGGCGCAGGCGGGCCATCCGGTCTCGGCGCTGCACCTCGGGCATATCGAGGGCCGCGCGAATCGCGCTGTCCATCGAGCGGTTGGAGAACGGATTGGTGATGACCGCATCGCCCATTTCGACCGCGGCGCCCGCGAATTCCGACAGGACAAGAACGCCGTCGCCGTCGATCCGCGAGGCGACATATTCCTTGGCCACGAGGTTCATCCCGTCCGCCAGCGGCGTGATCCATGCCACATCGGCGGCCTGATAATACGAGACCAGTTCCGTGAACGGGATCGCGCGGGAAATCAGCGTGATCGGCTGCCAGTCCAGCGTGCCGAAGCGGCCGTTGATCCGGCCCGCAATCTGTTCGATCTCGTTCTGGATCTCCTCATAGGCGGTCATGTTGCGGTTGGCCGAGACCGAGACATGCATCAGCCGCACCTTGCCCCGCATATCGGGATCGGCTTCCAGGAGGCGTTCGAAACAGCTGAGCTGTTCGATGCCCCCCTTGGTGTAGTCCGTGCGGCCGACTGACAGGATCAGCTGGGCATCGCCCAGTTCTGCGCGGATCACAGCGGCCTTGTCGCGCGCGGCGTCAGAGCGGGCCTGCTCATCGATATAGGTCACGTCGACACCCACGGGTGTTACGCTGATATCCACTTCGTGACCATCATAGGACAGCCGCGTCGGAACCGCCCGTTCGGTCAGCGCCGTGCCCTCGGAAATCCACTTGTCCGGCACGCGGGTGCGTTCGACGGTATCCACGTCGAACAGGCTCCGCGCGACCGAGACGAAATTCGCCGCATAGCGCGGAATGTGGAAGCCAACGTCATCACAGGCCAGCAGGCTTTCGACGATTTCCTTGCGCCAGGGCAGGACGTTGAACATGTCGGCCGACGGGAAGGGCGTGTGATGGAAGAAGGAAATCTTCACATCGGGGCGCAGCTTGCGCAGGTAACCGGGCACAAGCCACAGGTTGTAGTCATGCACCCAGACCAGCGCCCCCTGCGCGGCCTCGGCGGCCGCGGCCTCTGCAAAGGCCCAGTTCACCTCGCGGAAATTCGGCCAGTTGACCGGGTCGTAATTGTAGCGCTCCTTGAAGCTGTGAAGGATCGGCCAGAACGCCTCTTTCGAGGTGACGTGATAGAAGTCGCTCACCTGTTCGGCCGAAAGCGGCAGACGCGAGACCGAGTAGGAGCCATAGGCATCGTTGATCTCGATCACCTTGTCGAAGTCGGGCTTCGACGGGTCCTCTGCCAGCTTCCACGCGATCCATGCCCCCCGGTCGACCGAGCCGAAGAAGCTTTTCAGCGTCGGCACGATCCCGTTCGGGCTCTTGTTTTCCCGAAGGACGGTCTTTCCGCCCTCCTCCACCTCTTCGTAGGGTTGACGGTGATAGACGATAACCAGATCGGATGACATGGCGTCTCCTTTCTTCAGGCTGCGGTGCGGTCGATCATGTTGAGTGTGAGGATCGCCTCGGCGATGCCCGCGGCCCCCGCGCCTTTCGCGAAGTGGACATGCGGCGCCCCGTTCAGCGCCTCGATCAGAGCGGGTTCGGAATTGCCGACTGCCACGGCCGGAAGGCCAAGCGACAGCATCGACAGGTCGTTGAGCGTATCGCCCGCCACAAGGCAGCGATCGTTCTCGATCCCCAGATGCGTCATCAGGCGCAGAAGCGACGGACCCTTGCTCACACCCTTGGGCAGGACATCGAAGAACCGGTTGTCCGACACCAGCGCATCCAGACCAAGCCCCGCCACGATATCGAGGGCGCTGTCGTCGAACGTTTCGGCATCGAGATCATAGCTGACCCGGTAGCGAAAGCCCGTCGATTGCAGCCTCAGCCCCTTGATCCGGTGCAGCGCGGATTGCACACGGGCCGAGGCGTCGTTCCAAGCGGTGGCGATTTCGGCCTCCAGTTCGGGGATCGGCGTCAGCATGTGATCGCGATCGACCGAGGCGATGGTCGTGCCCACGTCGCCCACGACGTAATCGGGACGCGGGATGCCCTTGGATCGGGTCAGCGACCGGATATAGCCGGGATCGCGCCCCGTGACGAAGACAAGCCCCACGATGTGGCGGTTGTCCTCAATCCAGGAATAGAGCGCGCGGCGCGCCTGCTCTGTCCCGCCAAGGAAGGTGCCATCAAGATCGGTCGCAAGCACAAGCGGCTTGGAGGACAGATCGGGGTTGGGTCGTGTCTGTTCGATCAGGGTCATGAGAACCTTTCTGCAAATTGCTGGATCGCGCTGTCCGAGGCCGGGTGGCTGAAGGACAAGTCCATCGCCTTCGGCTCGGCCTCGATGGGGCGGGCCCACAGCGCGGCGAATGTCGTGCCAAGATCGGCACCGTCGTGGAGAATGGCGCGGACGGCCTCGCAGATCGGCATCTCGACGCTCAGCCTGCGGGCCAGATCGGTGACGGAGCGGGCATTGGCCTCGCCTTCGACGACCACCGGCTTGCCGTCGAAACATTGCTCGCGCGGCACGCGCTGGCCCAGTTGCATCCCAAGCGCCATGTTGCGCGAGGTGGGGCTGGAACAGGTCAGTGTCAGATCGCCGATGCCCGACAGTCCCGTCACCGTCTCGCGCCGGCCGCCCAGCGCCTCGGCCAGAGATTTCATCTCGTCGAGGCCGCGTGTGATCAGGGCCGCCCGCGTGTTTTCGGCAAAGCCCGCGCCCGTCATCATCCCGCAGGCGATGGCGATCACGTTCTTGACCGCCCCGCCGATCTCGACCCCCACCAAATCGTCCGAGACATAGGCCCGGAAGCTTTCTGTCGACAGCGACATGGCCAGCCGGGCGGCCGGGCTGTCATCCGGGCGCAGCCTGTCGGCATAGGCAAAGGGAAAGGCCACCGTGGCGGCCGTCGGATGGCCCATCGCGGTTTCACGCGCGAAGGTCGGCCCCGAGACGCAGCCCACCACGTGGCCCGGCAATTCCTCTTCGGCGACCTGCGTCATGAGAAGGCCGGTCTCGGCCTCGATCCCCTTGGCGCAGACGGCGATGGGGATGCCCTTTGGCGCATGTTCGGCGACCTGCCGCGCGACAGTACGTATGCTGCCCGAAGGCACCACGATCAGCGCAGCCTCGGCGCCCTGCAGGGCCGACGACAGATCATGCACCGCCCTGAGCCGTGGCGGCAGGGCGATCGTGGGCAAGTGGCGTGCGTTTTCGGACCTGCGGTTGATCGTGTCGACCACCTCCCCGTCGCGGCCCCAAATCCGCGTCGCGACCCCCGCCCGCGCAAGGGTCGCGGCCAGGGCTGTGCCCCATGACCCGGCGCCGATCACGGCAACCTTGTCATAGGCATGTGAATGGGAGGGGCGAGGATCGCCGCGAAAAGGCTGATGCTTCATGTCTGTTCCGGATTTTGTTGCGCCGAGGTCGGGTGCACACCGAGAGCGGGTGCGATGGGACGGTCGGGATGTCGCTTACAGGCCATTCATGTCGTAAAATGTACATCCCGCAGCGCCAAAATCAATGCTGCACCCGCAAAAAGCCCCGAGCGCACCGTCAAAACCGGGAAATTGGCGCGTCCGGGGTCACTAAATGTGCACATCACCTTGCTCGGAGCCTCAAAATACAGCAGGTCATGTATCAAAAGCGACATTCATTGGTCGTTTTTTGACTATCTCACCTCAGCCCCTATGCTTTTCCGCAACGCAGCAATTCAACAGGAGGCTTTTCGATGACACAGAGCGTGCGCACCGCCATTTTCCCCGTGGCCGGACTTGGCACCCGGTTCCTGCCCGCGACCAAGGCGACGCCGAAAGAACTTCTCCCGGTCATCGACACCCCCCTGATCCAGTATGCGATCGACGAGGCCCGCGCGGCGGGTATCGAACGGATGGTTTTCGTCACCCACCCGTCCAAACCGGCGATCGAGCGCCATGTGATGGATGACAAGGCCCTGCGCGCAGAACTGCAGGCCCGCGGCAAGGACGGCCTTGCCGAGGATCTGGCCGAAAGTGCCTTTTGCCCCGTGGCCGACGACGTGCGCTTTGTCATGCAGCCCGAGCCTCTGGGTCTGGGCCATGCGGTTCTGTGCGCCCGGGACGAGGTTCTGCCAGGTCCCGTGGCGGTCATCCTTCCCGATGACCTGATCCTTGGCACACCGGGCGCTCTGTCCGAGATGATCGCGGCCCATGAAGGGGGCCACATGGTGGCCACCATGACCGTGCCGCGCGAGGAGACCGCGAAATACGGCATCCTCGCCGTGACAGAACAGGACGGCCCGATCATGAAGGCCCGCGGCATGGTGGAAAAGCCCGCCCCGGCAACCGCGCCGTCGCGCGAGGCGGTCGTGGGGCGCTATGTGCTCGACGCGTCGATCTTTGCCGATCTTGAAACGCAGGCCCCCGGCGCGGGCGGCGAGATCCAGCTGACCGACGCGATCTCGCGCGGGGCGGCGCGACTGGGGCTCCGGGGCTTCCGGTTTTCCGGTCAGCGGTTCGACTGCGGATCGAAGGCCGGAATGCTTGCCGCGACCCTGCACCTTGCCAGCCAGGATCCCGATTACGCGGATGTCTTTGCCGAATTCGGCCTGACAGCCGAGCCCAGCCGCGCGGCCTAAAGCACGCGCGACAGGAAGGCCCGGGTCCGTTCTTCGCGCGGGGCGCCGAAGACGGCCTCGGGCGGGCCCTGCTCCAGAATACGGCCGGCATCCAGAAAGCAGACCTTGTCGGCCAGTTCGCGTGCAAAGCCCATCTCGTGTGTGGCCAGAACCATCGTCATGCCCTGCCGGCGCAGATCGCGCAGTACGTCGAGCACCTCGCCCACCAGTTCTGGGTCAAGCGCGCTCGTGATCTCGTCGAAGAGCATGATTTCGGGCGCCATCGCAAGCGCGCGGATGATCGCCACGCGCTGCTGCTGCCCGCCGGACAGCTGGTCGGGATAATGCTCCATCCGGTCGCCAAGGCCGAACCGGGTGAACAGCTCCGTCACCTGCGGGCGCAGTTCGTCCCGGCTCAGCCCCTTGACCCGGCGCGGCGCCAGCATGACGTTCTCGGACGCGGTCATGTGCGGAAAGAGGTTATAGCTCTGGAACACGATGCCGATGCGCTGGCGCACCGGCTGCGGGTCGCGCCCCGGCTCGGAGATATCGTCCCCGTCCAGCCAGATCGCCCCATCGTCGATCGGCTCGAGCAGGTTCATGCAGCGCAGAAGCGTCGATTTACCCGAGCCTGACGCGCCGATCAGGCAGACCATCTCGCCCTCGCCCACGTCGAGGTCGATGCCCTTGCAGACCTCGTGATCGCCGAACCTCTTGCGCACCCCGCGCAAGGACAATTTCGCGCTCATCTGCGGCGCCTGTTCTGCTTGTTCATCAGGTAATCGGCATAGCGGGTCGCCGGGATCGTCAGCGCCAGAAAGATCAGCGCAGCGCCCACATAGGGCGTGAAATTGGCGTAAAGGGACTTGTAGACCCCGGCCTGCCGGAAGATCTCGACCGGGCCGATGAACGACAACAGCGCCACGTCCTTCTGCAGCGCGATGAACAGGTTCATGTTCGCGGGAACCACGTTGCGGATCGCCTGCGGCAGAACGACGAACCGCATCGTATCGGCATCCGACAAGCCCAGCGAGGCCGCCGCCGCGCGCTGCGACTGGTGGATGGAATCGATGCCCGAACGAATGACCTCGGCCACATAGGCCGCATAGACAAGGATCAGCGCGAGAGAGCCCCAGATATAAGGCGAATTCCAAGGTCGCGGCAGGCCGAGACCCGGAATGCCAAAGCCGATCAGGTAGATCACCAGAACGACAGGAAGTCCCCGGAACACATCCGTATAGACCGCCCCGAAAAGCCGCAGCGGGAACAGCGCCGGCGCCCGCACATCGCGGCAAAGCGCGATGCCAAGACCGACAAGCGCGATCAGCGGCGCGCACCATGCAAAGATCATCACATCCAGAAGGAAGGCGTTCAGCAGCCCCGGGAAAGTCTTGGCAAAGACCTCGCCGTTGAAGAAGGACCGTTGCACCGCCTCCCATCCCGGAGCCAGCGGCACGAGGATGAAGACCGACAGAAGCACAACCGCCGTCGAGGTCAGCGCGATCCTGTTGGATCGCCGCCTGACCGACGCCTCGTAGGCTTCGCGCCGGGTCGGTGCGGCGGGTTTATCCCCCGCCGCGCTTTGATAAAGGTCCTGCTCGGCCATTTACTGGATGACCGGGACGCCCGTCGCCTCGGCCAGCCACTGGACCTCGATCGCGGCCAACTCGCCGCTCTCGGTCAGCTCGGTGATGGCGGCGTCCACGCATTCCTTGAGCGGGTTGCCCTCCTCCATCAGGAGGCCGAACTGATCGGGCGTTTCCGACTGATCCGGCGGGAACTGACCCAGAAGCGCGCCGTTATCGACGACGACCGCAGACAGATACAGCGCGGTGGGCAGGTCATAGAGGGCGGCATCGATCTGGCCCGCCATGATCGCGGCGTTCACATCGGCATTGTCGTTATACAGAAGCGGGTCGCTGTCGGGCTGGATGATCTCGTTGAGCATCGGGACAGCGGTCGTGGTGGCCACGGCGCCCCATTTCAGGCCCTTGAGGCTCTCGAGCGTGGGCTCCGCCCCACCCTCGATGACGGCGCTGGTGGTCAGGACAGCCATCGCGGAGGTGTAGTAAGGCAGGCTGAAATCAACCATCGCCTCACGTTCGGGCGTGATCGAATATTGCTGCATGTTGAAATCGAAATTCTTCGCACCGGGCTGGATCGCCTCGTCGAAACTGGTGCGGACCCAGGTCACCATGTCGGGGCCATAGCCCATCTTTTCGGCGATGGCATAGCCGACGGCCGCCTCGAAGCCTTCGCCACTTTCGGGATTGTCGTCCATCACCCATGGGTAATAGGCGGGATTGCCGGTGGCGATGGTCAGCGTGTCTTCGACAAGCGTCTTGCCGGCCGCGCAGTCGCTGTGCCCCATGGCCATGGCGGTTCCGGCCGACAGGACAAGGGCGAGGGCAGAGGTCGTGATGCGTTTCATGTGGTGACTCCCCGGTGATTTTTCATTCGCTCTAGGTTTGGGTCTGGCAGGCAAATTGTCCAGCCCCCTCGGGGTCGGCGGGGCCCGACTTTCACAACTATCTTTGCCCGTTTTGCCCCGATTGCCGATTGCGCCGGCGCCCCGCGCGCCCATACTGCGGTCACCATGGTCACACCGAACGTCAAGTCGATCCGATCGCTTGCCCGCGGGCTGGATGTGCTGCGCCTATTGCAACGCTCGGGCGCGCTGTCGCTGGCCGATCTTCACCGGCTTTCGGGCCTTCCCAAGGCGACGCTTCTGCGGATCCTGAAGACCCTGACGGAACAGGGCGTCGTCTGGCAAAGGATGGCCGACAACGCCTATATCGCCTCCTATTCGCTCTCGACGCTGGCGCAGGCCATCGACCGGGAGACCGAACTGGTCGAGGCCGCCTCCCCCATCCTCGACCGGCTGAGCCGCGAGGTCAGCTGGCCATCTGTACTGGCCGCGCCGCGCCTGACCCATATGGAGGTGCTCGAGACCAACGCCTCGCGGACCCGGGTCGCGGAGGTGCCGCTCGGGCCGGTGGGGTTCCAGATCAACATGCTGCGCTCGGCCTCGGGGCGGGCCTACCTTGCCGCCTGCGCCGACAACGTGCGCGAGGCCACGCTTGACCGACTGCGCCTGTCGCAGCGCCGGGGCGACAGAGTGGTGCATCTGCCCGGCTATGTGGACAGGCTTCTGACCGAAACGCGCACCCGCGGCTTTGGTCTGCGCGACCCGGATTTCGGCGGCGATTTCGATCTTGGCCGGTCCGAGGCCGATGATGCCCGCGACTCGCTGGGCGTGGCGATCCGCGCGGGCGCGGATGTGCCCGGCGTGATCAACATCACCTGGGCGCGCCGGATCTTCGACCGCGACGCCGCGATCGCGGCCTTCGCGCCCCCCCTCACCGAGGCGGCGCGAGACATCGGGCGCGTGCTGTCGCACTAGATGTTTCACCTGGTGAAACCAGCGGCGACCACCCGTTTACCGCCGGGCGCGTGCTGCCTAGCCTTGCTCCACCTGATGCCGCAAACCGGGAGGCGCGTGCGATGAGCGGGCTGACGCGAGAAGACATCGACTACATCCTCAGGCTTGTCGACGGCTCCGATTTCGAGGAACTGACCCTCGAGATGGGCGATCTCAAGCTGGAACTGCGCAAGGCAGGCGCCCCTGCCCCCCTCGCACCATCGGCAGAGCCCGCATCCACCCCAAGGCCGGCACCTGCCCCCGCGACACCACCAGAACTGACCGGCGAAGGATTGGAGGTGCCGGCGCCCTTGCTGGGTATCTTCTACCATGCCCCAAAACCGGGCGCCCCGCCCTTTGTCACGGTGGGCGACAGGGTCGGCCCCGACAGCGTGATCGGCATCATCGAGGTGATGAAGCTGATGAACCAGGTCACCGCCGGTGTGACCGGCCTCGTGACCGAGATCGTGGCCCCGAATGGCGAGATGGTCGAACATGGCCAGACGCTGATCCGTGTGAAGCCGGATTGAGATGCCCCGGATCGCCCGGATATTCATCGCAAATCGCGGCGAGATCGCCGTTCGCGTGATCCGCACGGCCCGCGCGATCGGGATCGAGACGGTTCTGGGCGTGTCGGAGGCCGACCGCGACAGCCTTGGCGCGCGGCTGGCGGACCGCGCGGTCTGTCTTGGCCCCGCCCCGGCAAGCCAGAGCTATCTGTCGGTCGGCGCGGTGATCGAGGCGGCCAAGGGCATGGGCTGTGACGCGATCCATCCGGGCTATGGCTTCCTGTCGGAAAACCGCGATCTTGCGCAGGCCTGCGCCGACGTGGGGCTGATCTTCATCGGCCCCAGCCCCGACAACCTTGCGGCCGTGGGCGACAAGCTTACCGCACGCGGCCATGCCCGCGATGCGGGCGTGCCGCTTGTTCCGGGCGCCACGGTCGCGACCACCGAAGAGGCGATGCGCCTTGCCGACGAGCTGGGCTTTCCCTTGCTGATCAAGGCGGTGGCGGGCGGCGGCGGGCGCGGGATGAAGCGCGTCGATCACGCGGGTGAACTGGCCTCGCAGCTTGACCTCGCGATGTCAGAGGCGGCGGCGGCCTTCGGCGATGCCCGCGTCTATATCGAACGCCTCGTGACCTCCGGGCGGCATATCGAGGTGCAGATCCTGTCCGACGGGATGCAGGTGCTGCACGCCGGCGAACGGGATTGCTCGATCCAGCGGCGCTATCAGAAAGTGGTCGAAGAAGCGCCTGCCCCGCATCTGCCCGACACGCTGCGCGCAGCCATCCTCGAGGCCGGCTGCGCCTTCGCGCGCCATATAGGCTACCGCTCCCTCGGAACGGTGGAATTCCTCGTCGATGTGGCGCGGGAAGAGTTCTATTTCCTCGAGATGAATGCCCGGGTTCAGGTCGAACACCCGGTGACCGAGGAGGTGACCGGCCTCGATCTGATCGCCCTCCAGATCGCGATTGCCGAAGGGCAGCCGCTGGCGCTTTCGCAAGACGATATCGGGCTTGTCGGACATGCCATCGAGTGCCGTCTGAACGCGGAGGATATCGGCAACAACTTCATGCCCTCGCCGGGGCGGGTGAGCGACGCCTGGTTCCCCTCCCTCCCCGGCCTGCGGGTCGATACCCACATGCAGCCGGGCGCGATGATCCCGCCGCATTACGATTCCATGATCGCCAAGCTGATCACCCATGGCGCGACCCGGGCCGAGGCCATCGCCCGGATGCGCGACGCCCTGCGCGTGATCCGACTTGAGGGCGTCAGGACCAACGCCCCGCTTCATGCCGCGATCATGGAGGATGCGGCTTTTGTCGCGGGCGGGGTCGACACGACCTATCTGCCAGACCTTCTGACACGGATGGACACGACGCCATGACCGATATTTCGCTGATCGACACGACCCTGCGCGACGGCAACCAGTCGAACTGGGGGGCGACCGGGCTCGACACGGGCATGATGCTCCAGATCGCGCCGGTTATGGACAGGATCGGCTTCGAGGCGATCGATTTCACCACCTCCACCCACATGGCCGTGGCTGTGCGGTTCAAGCAGGAAGACCCGTGGGAGAGGCTCCGTCTCTTCAAGGAAGCCACGCCCAACACGCCCCTGTCGTTCCTGACCACGGGCATGCGCTTCATCTCGTGGGAAATCGCCAGCGAAGAGCTGATGGAATTCGCCTTCGGTCTTCTGGTGAAGAACGGGATCGAGCGGTTCGCGGTGATGGACCCGATGAACGACACCCAGGCGATGCTTAACATGGCCGATGTCACGCGCCGTGCGGGCGGCTCTCAGATCGTGGCGGCGCTGACCTTCACGCTGTCGCCGCTTCATGACGACGCGCATTGGTGCGACAAGACCCGGGAGCTGTGCGCCTCCGGCCGGTTCGACAAGATCTATGTCAAGGATCCCGGCGGGCTTGTTTCACCCGAACGGGCCGCCAGACTCTTTCCCGCACTAAGGCAGGCGGCGGGCCGCGTCCCGTTCGAATTCCATTCCCACACCACGATCGGGCTTGCGGCCTTTTCCTACCTCGAGGCGGCGGAGGCGGGCGTCGATTGCCTGCACACTTCGGCCTCGTCGGCGGCGAATGGCACGGGCCAGCCCGCCATGAGCCAGACCACCGCCAACCTGCGCGACATGGGCCATCGGGTCGACGTCGACGATGACGCAGTGGCCGAGATGGATGGCTACATGACCGCGCTCGCCCGGGCCGAGGGGCTCTCTGCGCGCGGGCCCGGAGATTATGACCGCGGCTATTTCCGCCACCAGATCCCCGGCGGGGTCATGGGCACCATGATCCGCCAGCTGAAGGAAACCGGCCGCGAACACCTTCTGCCGCAGGTGCTGGAGGAGGTCGCGCGCGTCCGGGCCGAATTCGGCTATCCGATCATGGTCACGCCGTTCAGCCAGCTGGTGGCAACGCAGGCGATGCTGAACGTCACCTCCGAGGACCGCTACCAGACGGTGCCCGATGAGGTGACGCGCTATGTGCTGGGCCGGTTCGGCACGCCCGCCATGCCGATGGACGGTGCGGTCGAGGATCGGATCAGGGGGTCGAAACGCGCCCGCGAGCTGGAGGATGAGCCGCGGATGGCCTCGCTCGATGAGCTGAGGTCGCGGATCGGCAGGGACTGCCCGGACGAGGAGTTCCTGCTGCGCGCCGTCATGCCCGGCGATCAGGTCGATGCGATGAAGGCCGCGGGCCCCGCCCGGCGGAGCTATGATCCGGCCACCCGCCCCGCGCTCGACCTGATCCGGGAACTGACCTCCCGCAAGGGGCTGGGATCGGTGCGGGTCGAAAAACCGGGGTTCAAACTCTCGCTGTCCGGAGGACGCCCATGACCCATCCCCACCCGATCCGCGCGCTTGTCTTCGATATCGACGGCACGCTGGCCATGATGGACAAGGAAACCGGCACCTACGAGCCGCTTCCCGGCGCGGTCGAGGCCCTTGAGCTCGCCCGCGCGCGCGGGGTGCCCGTGGTGGCCTATACCAACGGCACCTTCTTTCCGCCCGATCATTACTACCCGAGGCTTGCCGACGCGGGCCTCGTGATCGATCCGGGCCATCTCCTGACGCCGGCGGTCGTGGCCGCAGGCGTTCTGAAGGCGCGCGGCCACGAAAGGGTCATGGTGCTGGCCGATGACGGGATCCGGACCCCGCTCGCACAGGCCGGGATCGAGATGGTCGAGCCGGTCAAGACCGCGGGTCCCGTCAGTGCAGTGATGGTGGGCTATACGCGGGCGCTGTCCTCAGACGCGCTCGAGGCGATCGTCGCTGCGATCTGGGACGGGGCCAAGCCCTTCACCAGCTCCGTCGCGCCCTTCGTCGCCTCCTCGAAGGGGCGGATCGTGGGGATACCGGGCGCGGTATCCGCCGCGATCGAGCATTGCACGGGGATCGCGCCCGAGGTGATGGGCAAACCCTCTGTCGCCGGAATGGAGATCGCCTGCGGCCTGACCGGCGTGCCCGCCGAGGCCAGCGCCGTGATCGGCGACGATCCGAAGCTGGAGATCCGGATGGGCCGGGCGGCGGGCGCGCTGACGATCGGCGTGACGACGGGCGCCTATGACGCGGCCGCCTTCGAGGCGGTCGAGCCCGCGCATCGGGCGCATCTCCTGCTCGACACTCTGGCCGGCATCGACGCGCAGCCATGGTTCCCCGCTCCATGACCGGTGATACCCACGGGGCCGGCGCCCTGCCCCTTCCCCGGATGTTCGACCTGACAGGCAAGACGGCCCTGATCACCGGCGCTGGTCAGGGCCTTGGCGCCGAGATGGCGGCCGCGTTGGCCGAGGCCGGTGCGCATCTGGCGCTGCTCGATCGCGATGAGGCGACGCTGGCCGAGACGGCCGCGACGATTTCCGGAGCCGAGGTGCTGCCCCTCACCGCCGACGTGACCGACGCCGCGGCCATGGAGGCGGCGGTGGCGCAAACCGTGGCGCGTTTCGGCACGCTCGACATCGTCATCCCGAATGCCGGGATATCTGAGGCCCAGCCCGGGCGCCTGCACGAGATGCCCCGCGAGGACTGGGACCGGGTCACGGCGGTCAACCTCGATGGTGTCTACAACACCGTGCGCCCCGCGCTGGGGCAGATGGTCTCGCAGGGCAGCGGCAAGGTGATCATGATCGGCTCAATGTTCGGGATCGTGGCGGCGGCGGGCATCTTCCCCCGCCCGGCCTATGCCGCGGCCAAGGGCGCGGTGGTGAGCCTGACGCGCGAACTTGCGTTGGAATACGCCTCGCTCGGCATCCAGGTAAACGCGATCATCCCCGGCTTTTTCCGAACCAAAACCCGCCCCCGCTCGCCGGAGCACGCACAGCAAATGGCGGATTACACGCCCATGGGCCGACTGGCGGAAGCGGCAGAGATACGCGGCACCGTGGTCTACCTTGCCTCGTCTGCCACGGATTACATGACCGGCAACATGCTGGTCATCGACGGCGGCATTCTGGCGCGATGACGCCTGCCGGGGGGCCGGAAACTTTCAAAGTTTCCGGTTCGAATTCTTTCAAAGAATTCGTCACTCAGTCAGCCGGGCGACGCATCAAGGGCCCGAAGGGCGCCGCGACATCGTCGCTTCCCACATAGCCGATGCCATCCTCCTCCCAGACAGCGATATGAGGCACCCAACGGATCCCGCGCTTTTCCTCCACGATCTCGGAGACAAGACCGGGCCAGGAAACCCGCTGGATCGCAACACCATCATAGAAGGAGCCATCTCCCCCGCTAGTGCGCAGAACCCAGATGTTCCGCGCGCCGTCGTCGGAGACCGCGAAATCGAGGACAACACCCATGCCGGGGACGGCCGGCAACGTCTCGCCCCGGACGCGCGAAAAATCGTTGTCCCCCGGATTGAGAAACGCGCGGGTCGGCCCGCCTTCCCAGTCATGGCCCCCGACAAGGATGTCGTAGAACCCATCCCCGTTGATGTCGGGGACCTCGACGGTAAACCAGGTATGCGATCCGCGCGTGCCCTGCGGAATGAACCCGTCGACCCGCTGGAATTGTCCTGTCCCGTCATTAAGCAGGACAAAGAGTGGATCCCTCTGGGTCCCCGCGACAGCCAGGATATCCGGATCGCCGTCGCGGTCGAAATCCGCGGCGGCAGCGCCATGAAAGAAGCCCACATCGGGAGACGGGATCGCGATCCTGTAGGTCCCGTCCGGCTGTGACAGCAGGATGTTGTTCCGTTCGCCGGGAAACGGCGGCCCATCCCATCCGTGGCAGGCGACGAAGACGTCGGGAACCGCATCGCCGTTGAAATCGGCGACGACGGCTTTTCGGGCGTGGATGCAGATATCATCATGGTCGCCTGTCAGGATATCGAGGTGCTCCCATCGCTGCCGTTCCCCTTTGGCAAAGAACGCGTAATAGCCGGGCGATGCCTGTTCGCGCGCGTCCCTGGGATCGTAGATCGCGGTGGCGACGAACAGCTCCCGCGCGCCATCCCCGTCGATATCGAGCGTGGTGCGAAAGATGTCCTGGAAATACCGACCGACCGGAACGCTCAGGCGCGGTATCCGAAAGGGAGGCGTCCCGGGTTCCCTGGCTGTTGCATAGGACGTGGCCGGACCGGGCGGCACCTCAGCGACGGCCTGTCGGAGCAGGTCGAGATCTCCGGCGTCCAGCGCTCCGTCATGCGCCCTGTCAAGCGCGCCGAGAAACCCGGACAGGGCTGTGTCGGAATTCCGGCCCCATTGCCCGTCAACGACGCCCGGCTCGAACCCCAGAAACGTCAGCGCACGTTGTGCATAGGCCACGTCATCGCGACCCTGCGCCTGTGCACTCAGGCTAAAGACGATCTCATGGGCAAGAAGGACAACGACAAACACGCAGGCACGCAACACGATCAAACCCCGCAACAACAAAAGACCGCTTTAATCTATCAGCCCCCGGCCGTCGCCGAAAGCAGAATTGCCGGGGCCGCGGACAGGTCTCTTCTGTCGGGGGCGGACGTTTTTCCGCCCGAAGCAGGGCGCAGACCAAGGGGGGCGTGGTCGGGGCCTATCGCCCCGTCGCAACTTCGAAGACGGCCCCGTCGAGCGCCGGCGTCACCGTGATCTGACAGGTCAGCCGGCTGTTTTCCCGCGGCTCGTTGGCCATGAACTCGACCGTGTCGGCCTCGTCGGCCCGCGGCTCGGGCAAGGTGCCGGGCGCAGCCTCGATCACGTAGCAATGGCATGTTGCGCACATGGCCGAGCCGCCGCATTCGGCGACGATGCCCGCCACGCCGGCATCGCGCGCGGCATACATCAGCGGCTCGCCTTCCGGCGCGTCGACCTCGCGGCGAGTGCCGTCGGCTTCGATAAAGGTGACCTTGACCATCTCGTCTCCTCAGATGAATTGCTTGCCGCCGTCAATAACCAGCGTCTGGCCCGTCATGAAGCCCGAAAGATCGGAGGCGAGGTAGAGCACCCCGCCCACGATATCTCCGGCCTCGGCGTTGCGCTTCAGGGCCGCGCGATCGACACCGTAATTCCGGGCGTCTTCCATATGACCAAAGCTGGCCTCGGTCAGGGTGAAGCCCGGCGCGATGACATTGGCCCGGATCCCGTCGCCGCCCAGTTCCTTTGCCATGACGCGGGTCATGGCGATGACCGCACCCTTGGAGGCCACGTAATGCATCCATTGGGGCGAGCCCGAAAAGACGGTGGCCGAGGCGATGTTGATGATCGATCCGGCGCCGGCCTGCTGCATCATCGGTGCGATGGCCCGGGTGACCTGCCAGACGCCCTTGGCATTGACGTTCATCGCGCGGTCCCAGTCGGCCTCTTCGATCTCCATGAAAGGCGCGCGGGTCAGCCCGCCGAAATAAGCCGCGTTGTTGACCAGAACATCGACGCCGCCCATCGCGTCATGCGCGACAGAGGCCAGCGCGGCACAGCTGGAGCTGTCCGTCACGTCGAGCGGCGCGGCATAGCAGGCAGACCCGATCCGGGTGGCTGTTTCCGCTGCGCCGGCCTCGTCGATATCGGCGGCAAGAACCCGTGCCCCTGCCCCGGCAAAGGCCTCGGCAAAGGCGCGGCCAAGGCCGCCCGCGGCGCCTGTGACGATGACGCGCTTGCCCTCGAGGTTCAGTTGCGTTGCCATTTGTCGGCTCCCTTTCCCGGCGGCAGGGCCGTGGTGAATTCCGGCCCGTGGCCGAGACAGGCCTCGATCATCATCTCGGTCCGGACGGCCGTTGTCTGCCCTTCGGCCAGCGCGCGGCCCGCAGGTGTCAGCATCAGCGGGTTGGATTTCTCCTCAAGCATGATCAGCACCTCGTCGGGGCCCACGCCATACCAGCCACCGATGGTGCGCATGCCATGCGGCGTGGAGCGCCAGCCCTTGTCGGCATCCTTCACCACCGCATCGTTGAGCGACTTGGCTTCCTTCACCGTGTCGTGGCCGTCGATGATCTCGCAGACGGCATCGATATCGACCCCTTCGGGGGCGTGGCGTTCCAGTATCTCCCGGGCGATCTCGACCCCGTAAAGCTCGTGGTCGCGGACAAGGTCGGGCCGGGTCGGCTTGCGCCCGACCGCATGAAGCAAGAGGTCTTCGGGGACCTTTTTCCACCCCACGTCATGCAGCAGGATCGCGGGCAGGACGACGCTTTCCTCGGCCCCCGGCGTCAGCGCGACCAGCCGTCTGGCCAGCGCATAGGCGATGATCGTGTGTTCGTCGTTGTTGCGCACATCCAGATAGGGCCGCGCATCCCGCCAAAGTGGAAGATCGCGGGGAAGAAACAGCGTCTCTGCGGTCATTCCGGCACCTCGTAGCTCAGGTAAAGGGTCTTGTATTCAAGATAAGCCTCAACGCCGTAGCGGCCCTTTTCCCGACCCAGACCGCTTTCTTTCATGCCGCCGAAGGGCACGAAATGCGACGATCGCTGGATGTCGTTGAGCCAGACCGACCCGGCCTCCATCCCTTCGCACAGGGCAAGACCGCGGGCCAGATCGCGTGTGAAGACGAAACCCGCAAGCCCATACCGGCTGTCATTGGCAAGGCGGAGGGCCTCGGCGGGGCTGTCGACCGCGCAAATCCCCAGAACCGGGCCAAAGGTTTCCTCTCTCAGGATCAGCATGTCGGGCGTGGCATCGGCGATGATCGTGGGCGGCAGGTAATGGCCGCCGTCGAAGCCCGGACCGGTCTGTCGGTCGCCCCCCAGAACAATCCGCGCGCCCTTGTCCCGGGCATCGGCCACCTGCGCGGCGCTGTTGGCGTATATCTTGGAATTGACGAGCGGGCCGAGATCCCCGTCGCCCCCTGCGGGCGCAAGCGTAAGGGTCGCGACCTTGTCGGTCAGTTGCGCGACGAACGCGTCATGGATGGCACGGTCGACATAGACCCGGTTCACCCGGTAGCAGAATTGCCCGGAATTGGCGAAGCCGTGGCGGGCGATGGCACTGGTGGCTTTGTCGAGATCGGCGTCGGCGCAGACGATGGCCGGAGACTGACCGCCCAGTTCGAGTGTCAGACGCTTCATCGTGCCGGCCGCCGCCGCCGCGATGGCCTTGCCCACGGCGGTGCTGCCGGTGAAGGCGATCTTGCGCGGGACGGGATGTTCGACGAGCGCCTCGCCCAGAGCCCTGCCCTGCCCCGTGACCACGTTGAAACAGCCCGGCGGCAATCCCGCCTCGGCGAAGATCGCGGCCAGTCTGAGTGTCGACAGCGGCGTGTCTTCGGAGGGTTTGGCAACCATCGTGCAGCCCGCCGCGAGGGCCGCGCCGAGCTTGAACAGAAGAAGCGTGACGGGATAGTTGAACGGGGTGATCGCCACGACAACGCCCACGGGGTCGCGGGTCACGATGGTCTTTTCGCCCGTGGCCCCGCCAAGGCCCATCGTGGCCTGAAGGCGAAGGCCCTCTTCGGCGTAAATGTCCATCAGATCGGCAGAGCGGGATATCTCGCCGATGCAGCCCGCAAGCGGCCGGCCCAGTTCTGCGTGCAGAAGCGCGCCGATTTCGTCCGCGCGGTCGCGCATGGCCCCGGCGCAGGCCTTGAGGATCGCCACCCGCTCCGTCACCGGGCGGTGTCGCCATGTGTCGAAGGCACGTGCGGCCGCCGCGATGGCGCGATCGGCATCCGTGGCCGTGGCATCGGGGACGTGATCGACCACCGCGCCCGTTGCGGGGTTCGACACCTCGAACGTCGCGCCGCCGTCAGAGGCCTGCCACGTGCCGTCGATGAACATCTCCATGGCCCGGGTCCTTCCCTACAACACGTGAAGCATCAGCTTGGCCCGCGTCGCGGCCAGTTCGCGCGCGGCCATCTCGCGGCCCGGCGCTGTCTCGAGGATATCCTTCTGCGCCTCGAGCATGTCGGCATAGCCATGCGGCGTCACCGCGAACCAGTCACAGGCCACCGCGATGCCTGTCACCTCGAACCGCCAGAGCTTGTCGGCATCGCGCACGATCCGGTCATTCAGATGGTGCGGATCCGGGCGGGTGTCATGGCCGTCGATGATCTCGCACACCTGCGCGATGATCTCCTCGCTCCAGCCGGTCGCGCGCAGAACCTCGGTGCCCAGACGCACGCCCTCGGCCTCGTGCAGGTAGCGCACGTCCGATTGCAGCGGGTTGTCGGAGCGAAAGCCCTCTTCGATGATCCGGTCCATGTCGATGGAATACCAGCCGATATCGTGCAGCAGGATCGCAAGAGAGCAGACATCGCGGTCCGCCTCGGGGTGCAGATCAAGAAGCCTCTGGCACCATGCAAAGCTGAGCGGGATGTGCACGTCGTTGCGGCGCGCGCGCATGTAGGGTTCGGCCGCGCGCCAGACAGGGTCATAGCGCGCCGTATCGGCGATCTTCGTCATCGGGGTGTGTCTCTGCAAGGTTGTGAGGGGGCCGCGCGACAGACGCCCGGCCCCTGTCGTGGCTTACGCCTCGTCGAGCACCGTCACGGTGCCGGTGTTGCCGTTGACGCGCAGACGCATCCCGGTCTCGATCCGCGAACTGGCATTGCCGGTTCCCGTCACGGCGGGCAGGCCGTATTCCCGGCAGACGATGGCCGCGTGGCTCATCATTCCGCCGATATCGGTGACCGCGGCGCTGATCTTGCCGAAGACCGGCGCCCATGACGGCGCCGTGACGGGCGTGACAAGGATCTCGCCCTTCTGCAATTCGGACAATTGATCTGGGCTCGACAGAACCCGCGCCACGCCCTCGACCTCGCCGGGGGCGGCGGCCATGCCCTTCAGCTCGCCCGACGTGTCGTCGGCGGCGACCCAGCGTTCCACCGCATCCGAGGTGATCCCCCAGAGCATGATGGTAAAGGGCTCGGTGATGACCTCGGGCGGGTTGTTGAGCGCGGGAAGAGGCCGGACCGAGGACAGCGCCTTGTGAATGCCGCGCCGGCGTTCGATCTCGGCAGGCCAAAGTTCGGTGCCACGCTTGCGCACGCCGATGGCCCAGGACGAGGAGTAATCCCACAACACGTCACGGATCTCGTTGCGGTTGAGGAAGAACATGTCCTCGTCATTCTCCCAAAAGCCCTGATCGGACAGGAGCTTGGACAGCTGCCGCATCTTGCGCCAGAACACGCCCAGCGCCCAATGTTCGATGTAGAAGTTGTGATCCTCGACATAAGGAAACACGACGCGGGCCAGACCCAGCTTGCCGTCAAAGACCTCCTGCGCGTCGGCGTCCATCATCTCGCGGTATTCGGCGGTGATGCGGTCACGCTCGGCCAGAAGCTTGGCGGTCGGGCGCATGATCTCGTCACCGTCCTCGACCCGCTCGATGTAGTCGCGCAGATAGGCCATCGGGATATCGAGGTGATCGATCCAGTACTTGTCCGTCGAATAGAAGCCGTTGCCGGAGGTGAAGTTGAACCACGGGTCCTTGGCCTCTTCCCATTGGGCAAGCCATTTGTCCCCGCCCGGGGCCTTGGCCACCGCGGCCAGCGCCTCGTCGACCGTTCCCGTCTTCAGGGCATCCGCACAGCCCAGTTCGACGGCAAGCTTGGCAAGCTTCTTGATCTCGTCATCGGGGCGGAACAGCTCGGAATCGACGCCCTGAACCATCTTGGCGATGGCCTGATCAGGGATCGTCGGAAACTGCTCCTTCACGAAGCCGAAGAAATCCAGATAGGCCGCGTAGCCGAGGTTCAGAAACTCGAAATGATACTGCCAGATCTTGTAGCACAGCTCGATCGCCTTGTCGTATTGATCGAACAGCTGGTTGGTGGAATCGAGCCCCTTGCCGCCGGTCACGACCGCGATGTCCTCCACATCCGGAAGCGCGGTGAATTCGATCGCGTCCAACTCGCCGATCATGGCGAGAACCTTTTCCTTCCAGTTGGCGTAAAGCTCGCCCCAGTTCTGGAAATAATGGCCCGCACGTTCCATGAATTGCGGCACGCGCGCCTCGATCAGCTCGGGCGCGACGGCCACGGGCGAGAAATAGACATAGCCGTTCAGGATACGGTAATCGACGCCATTCGCGGGCGGGACCACCAGATGGCGGGTGTTGTATTGCCCCAGCCCCTTGATCGCGAAATCCAGCATGATCGTATCGAAGGGACGGAACGGCGTCGGCCAGTGCTGCGAATTGCAGAACCAGAAGGTCGCATCATCCTCTTCGCGCCGCGCGGGCTGAAAATGCGTGTAATAGGGGTAGAGATCCTTCCACCCCTCGGCACCGGCCGGTGTCTCCACCTCGAAGGCGCTTGGGAACATTGGTTTCTGAGCGTCCATTCAATTTCCTCCCTGGAATGGATCGAATGATCAGCCTTTGCTGCTGATCGGATTATTCAGCGTATTCACGATGCCCATCATGCCGGTCATGTAGCTCGCGGGCTTTTTCTCGGCCTTCTTCTGGGACCAGATCGTTTCGGGGCGCGATTGCAGCGCCAGAAGGTTTTCGCCATCGGGCAGGTCCGCGTCGATGGCCCATTCCACATCTTGCGGACATTTGTTCTGCTTTTCCAGACGCTTGGCCAAGCGCGCGACGGCCAGTATCTCGGCATCACTCAGGCAACAGGCCGTGCGGCGGGCCGCCTCGACCTCGCGTTCGACAGCCTCCCCCAGTTCGGCGTCGCCCACCAGTTCCACATGCTTGTCCGCGATCTTGCGGTCGAGGATTTCCTCGAGCACCTTTTCCACCACGAAATTGTCGGGCGTGACCACGCCGGAAACCACCATTTCGCCCAGGCCCCAAGAGGCCTCGATCACGATCCGGGTGCGATCGCCGGTTCCGGGGTCAAGCGTCATGGCGACGCCCGCGGCGCGGGCATTGACCATCTTTTGCACGCCCACGCTCATCAGAACGCCGGCATGCGCGATGTTGTTCTTTTCGCGGTAGGCCACAGCGCGCGTCGTATAGAGCGACGCCCAGCAATCGCGAACATGGGTCACCACGTCATCGGCGCCGCGCACCCACAGATAGGTGTCCTGCTGCCCCGCGAAACTCGCATCCGGCAAATCCTCGGCGGTGGCCGACGACCTGACAGCGACGGGCATATCATCGCCGAGCGCGGCATAGGCTTCGCGGATCGCGGTCTCGACCTCGGGTGGCAACTTGTGCGACCGGATGCGGATACGGATCGCCTGCGCGGCACGGTCGACCGCGTCGAGATCCTCGGGGTCCACACCATCGAGCGCGCGGTCGATCTCGTCGCGCAGTCCGTGATGATCGAGCATGGCGGAGAAGGCCTCCGTCGTCACGGCAAAGCCCGGGGGCACCGCGACACCGGCCTGCGTCATCTCCCCAAGCGAGGCGCACTTGCCGCCGACGCGGGCATGATCCGCTGAACCAATCTCTGAAAAATCAAGAGTAAAGAGATCGTTCATCAAGCGTGCTCCCATTCGACCATGACCGATTTCGGAACACGGAAGGTGATGTTGCGATTGTATTCGGGAACGAAATCTTCGGCCAATCGCATGTCCGGGAACCGTTCGGCCAATTGCCGCACAAGGGCCTGCCCTTCCATCTTGGCGAGGTGGAACCCAAGGCAGTAGTGGATGCCGTAGCCAAAGCTCAGATGGGTTCGGGCATTCTCGCGCGAGATATCGAGCCGCTCGCCTTCGGGGAAAGTCGTCTCATCGCGATTGGCAGAGCCCGTCAGCATCAGGATCTCGGCCCCTTCGGCCAGGTCCACCCCACCCAGCTGGGTCGCATGGCGCGCCTTGCGGCGCCAGCCCACAACCGAGGGCGCAAAGCGCAGCATCTCTTCGATGGCGTTGGGAATGAGCGAATGGTCGGCCTTGATCGCCTCCCAGGCGTCGCGATTGCGCAGCGCCTCGATCACGTAATTGCCCATGAAGGTCGACGTGGTCTCGTGGCCCGCGAACAGCGTGGAATAGAGAACGCCCGCGATTTCCTCGTCGCTGATCTCGGCGCCCTCGGCCTGAAGGCGCAGCAGGTCGGAGGGGAAATCGTCGCCCGGTTCCGCGCGCCGCATATCCAGCAGGTCGTGGATGTATTGCCAATAGGCAACCATGTCGTGGGCCACCGGGACCTGTTCTTCGTCGGTCAGGTCGGACGATGTCATCCGCGAGCGGCTTTCGCCGTATTTCTTGATCCGGGGCACGTCCTCGTCGGGGATCCCCATCAGCGTGAACAGGACATAGGCCGGCACCGGATGGGCAACGATCTGCCAGAAGTCGACCGGGCCGCCGGCGCGCCCCGCCTCTTCGAGGTCGTCGAGGTGCCGGGCCACGATCTCTTCGATCTGGGGGGCGATCGCCTTGAAGCGGCGAGGCCCGAAACAGCCCTGCGCGATCTTGCGGATCCGCGTATGATCGGGCGGAACCCGCGCCGTCAGACCCGAATAGGCGCTGAAACCGCCATCTTTCATGACTTGCCGGGCCGCGTCGCACATCGGCCTCATGGGCTTTTGCGCGTTCTCGCTCGAGAAGGTCTTCCAGTCGTCGAAGATGGCCTTGATGTCGTCATAGCGCGACACGATCCAGTAGCCCGACGGCTCGTGATAGAAGATGGGCTGTTCCTCGCGGAACCGGTGCCATTCGGGATGCGGGTTGTTCAGATCATACGGATCATAGGCATCCGACCCGCGGATGGTATCCAAGGCGTTCATGCTGTCCTCCCTCGTGGCGCGCCACCGATCCTCCGTGGTGTCGCGCCGTCGAGGATGAGCCTAGGGACTAGTCTTTGGTTTTTCTTTGGCCCACGCAATCCAAGCCAAACACCTGTTTGAAAGAGATTTTTCCGATCGAGGCGGAGCAGCCTCCTTCCAAAGCCCAAAGGGCAAGCGGCCTTCGTGGTGCCGGTCCGATTCGCGCTATCGCAGGCTCAGATCCCGCATCTTGCGCCGCGTGGGCGACAGATGATCGAGCGAGCGGCACATCTCGCCATACACCGAGGTCACCTCCGGGCCCGGCGCCGAGACACCGATCGCATTGAGCGCGGCGCTGTATTGCCGGAACTGCCGGTGCATCGCCTCGATCCGGCCCTGCGCATGAAAGACCCGCATGGCTTCGGTGTTGGCGGCCTCGTTCAGCGGATCGAGCGCCACCGCCTTGAGCGCATGATCGAGCGCCTCGCCGAGGCGGCTGTAGCGGCGGAGCAGCTTGGACATGTCATAATGCAGCCGCACCGCCATATCGCGCAGCCACGTCCGGCGCGGGATGATCCAGTCTTCGGTTTCGGTCGAAAGGTATTCATGCGGCAGGTTCTCGAAGAGATCGCCGCGATATTGCCGTTCCCCCTCGAGATAGAGCTTCAGCGCCGCCTCGTTCTTGCCGGCGCGCGCAAAGGACAGGCCGCGTCTGCAGATCTGCTCGAAACTGTCGACGTCGATCCGGCTGCCCGGCGGCACGTTGAGCCGGTAGCTTTCGTCGATGCGCAGCACGGCATCCTGCCCCCCCAGCGTCCGCCTTAGCATTGCGACCGTATGGTGCAGGCGCGCGCGCTTCTTGGCGTTGGGCTCCTCCCCCTGCCAGAGCAATTCGCAGATCTGATCGGCATGGGCACCCTTTTCACCGGCATTCAGAAGGTAGGCGAAAAGCGTTCGCGTCTTCTTGGGCGCGCTGCCCGGCTGGCGCCAGTCGACCGGTTCAGGCCCGCCCGCAAAGACTTCGAGGGGCCCGAGACAGCGGATGTACCACGGCGGCCGATCGCTGGTCTCGGCCGGAACAAGCGGCGCGCGGTCGAGCCAGTCCGGCGCCCCGCCCCGCGCGGCCATCTGATCAATGCGACGCAGCCCGCCCGAACCCGCGAATTCCGGCACGATCCGCCCCAGCATGAAGCCCAGCTTCTCATCCAGCGTGGAACCAAGCCGGATTTCATTGGGCAGCCAATGCGGGTTTTCCCGCAGACCCGAGGGCGAGATGAATTGCTGTGTCGCCCGCATCGCGGCCTGAAGCTGATCCTCGACCAGGAATTCCTTGTCGAACGCCGAGACGACCGCCACGCCGGGCCGCGCGCACAGCCGCTCGGCGATATCGCCCCATCCCTCGATGCCGCCGACGCTTGTCGCGGGGGCATGTGTCCAGGACATGTCGATCACGACGCAGGCCACGTCGGGCACTGCGGCCAGCCGCTGGCGCAGCCGGTCGAGAACATCGTCGATATTCAGGGGAACCGAATCCAGCTGGGCCTCGGCAAAGTCCATGCTGTGACCGGCACCGAACAGCCGCGCGAAGGCATCCGATCCGGTGATTGCAAGGACAGGCTCGCCGCCCGTCGCATGGGACATCGCACCCGCCACGAATTCGGGTTCGTCCGCGGCAAAGAACAGCGTCGCGTTGATTTCGTTCGGCACGGTGGCGCCAGTGTCTGGCATGGGCATCGTTCCTTCCGGTTCAGTCCTATCTTAACGCGATCCCAGCCAATTTGCCAAAGGAAAACCAAAGCCGTGACGCTAGCGTTTCTTCAACGCCCGGACCCGGGCGTCGAGGGAGGATGCATCGGTGACATCGACACCAGGCCGCGCCGGTCGCGCGCGGGCACTCGGGACATGGCAGACCAGCGCCCGGCACAAAGCCGGGATCCCTGGCCGGGACTAGCCCGTCATGGGGTCAGGGCGGGTCTTCGACTACGTAATCATCGGGGCCGGGTCTGCCGGGGCGACCCTTGCCGCCCGGCTGAGCGAACGGCCCGATGTCACCGTCTGCCTGCTGGAGGCCGGCCCGGCCGACCGATCCCCGCGCATCAGTATCCCGCTGGGCGTGATGCTTCTTTCGAAGGACCCGCGGCACAACTGGCTCTATGCCTCGACACCGCAGGAGGCGCTGGATCACAGGCGCATATCGGTGCCGCGCGGAAAGGTTCTGGGCGGATCGTCGGCGATCAACGGCATGATCTATATCCGGGGCCACCGCGCCGATTACGACGGCTGGGCCGAGGCGGGCTGCACCGGCTGGGATTACGCATCCGTCCTGCCCTATTTCAAACGCTCCGAGGCGAATGACGACCCGTCGCTTGACGATGACTGGCATGGCCGGACAGGTCCGCTTTCGGTGACCTATATTCCCGACCCTTCACCCGTGAACGCCGATTTCGTCGCGGCGGCGGGCCAGTTGCAGATGCGGGCCTGCCCGGATTTCAACGTCCCCAAACCCGAGGGCGTGGGCCTGTTTCAGGTGACCCAGCGCGGCGGGCGGCGGCAATCCACCGCCGAGGCCTTTCTCTCGTCCGCCCGCAAACGGGACAATCTGTGCATCGAGACGGACCTCGAGGTGGTCGGCATCGAACTCGACGGCACACGCGCCCGGACGGTCAGGGCGCGCCGCGCCGATGGCACGGCGATCGACTTTGCGGCACGGGCAGAAATCGTGCTGTGCGCCGGGGCGGTAGGGTCCCCTGACATCCTGATGCGCTCTGGCATCGGGGGGGCGGAGGCGCTGCGCGCCGCAGGCATCACGCCGGTTCACGATCTGCCGGGCGTGGGCCGCAACCTTCAGGATCATGCCGATTGCATGATCATCAACCGAAGCCGCTCGACCGTGCCCTACGGCGTGTCGCTGCGCGCCCTGCCCGCCCGCGCCATGGATGCGGTCAACTGGCTGACCCGGCAGCGCGGGATGTTCGCCTCGAACATGGTCGAGGGCGGCGGATTCGTCCGATCCTCCCCCGCTGAGGCGCGGCCCGATATCCAGTTTCACATCATCCCCGGCCTGAAAAGCCACCGGGGACGGATGATCGAATATGGCCACGGCATCTCGTTGCACACCTGCCTGTTGCGGCCCGAAAGCCGGGGCAGCGTCACCCGCACCGCCCCCGACGGCCCGCCCGATATCGATCTTGGCCTTCTGCGCGAAGACGCGGACATGGAGCGGATGCTGCGCGGGGTGAAGCTGGCACGTCAGATCCTGCGCCAGGAGCCCCTTGCCCGCCACGGGCTGACCGAGGTGATCCCCGGCGCCGAGGTGACCGAAGACGACGGGCTTGTGGCGCATATCCGCGCCCAGACGCGGACGGTCTATCACCCGGTCGGCACCTGCGCGATGGGCACCGGCCCCGAGGCGGTCGTCGATCCCGCGCTGCGGGTGCGCGGCCTGCGCGGTCTGCGCGTGGTCGATGCCTCGATCATGCCGCGGATCGTGTCGGGCAACACCAATGCGCCTACGATCATGATCGCCGAAAAAGCGGCCGATCTGATCCGGGCCGACCAGCTTCAGGCAGCGGAGTGACACCAGATGCCACGCTGCGCCCCGCAATCGAACCTGACCCGGGCCATTACGGCCCGGTCGGACAATTGCCCCGGGAGAGGGGCACACACCAGGGAGGAGACGACAAGATGAAACCCGATCTCAAACAACTGGGCGCCGCCGCCGTCGCGGTTCTGGCGCTCGGCAGCCCCGCGTTCGCCGCCGCCGAATGCGGCGCGAATACCGGCGAGCCCGCAACCGGGGAGCCGATCTTCGTGGGCGGTATCCACGGCAACGCCGCGCCCGGCGACTGGACCTCGTCGACGGATTCCGCCGCCGCCTATTTCGCCTGCGTCAACGCCAATGGCGGCATCCATGGCCGTCCGATCGAATACCTCGTCGAGAACGACCAGTGGAACCCCGAGGCCGCGGCACAGGCCGCAGCCCGCCTTGTCAACGACACCGACACGGTGGCGATGGTCGGCAACGGATCGTTCATCGAGATGGCCGTGAACGCCGGCACCTACGAGGCGGCCGACATCATGGTCATGGCCTCGGCCTGCGCGATCTCGGAATGCTTCGAGACGCCCAACCTCGTCTCCACCAACCAGGGGCCGCTGCCGTCGAACCTTGGCGCCGCGCAATATGCGCAGGAGGAACTTGGCGCCGAACACATCGCCTGCATGGGGCTCAACATCCCCAACAACGGCATCTGGTCGTGCAACGCGGTGGCCGAATTCATGGAAAGCCGTGGCGGTCAGTCGACGCCGGTTCTGATCAACCCCGGCGCACCGGATGTGAACTCCGCCCTGCTCGAGGCGCTGGCTTCGGGTGCGGATACGATCCTGATCAACCAGCCCGCGGGCATCGCGCTTGCGATCCTCTCGGCCGCCGAGGAGCAGGACCTGCGCGACATGTTCAACTGGATCGCGCCGACCCCGCTCTATGACCTGTCGGTGCCCGATCAGCTGGGCAGCTACTGGCATGGCCATGTCTTCGTGAACGCGGAACTTGCGCCGCTGAACCTCGAAGGCCCCGACGCGCTCAACTGGGTGGCGGTGCTGGATGAATTCGGCAATGAAGACGATCCGCGCGACACGTTCGGCCAGGCGGGTTACCTGTCGGCCCGCTTCTTCGTGAAGGCGATGCTCGAGATGGATCCGGCCGATGTGGGCGACCGCGCCAAAGTCAGCGAGGCGATCCGCGGCATCTCGGGCTATACCTCCGACCTGATGTGCGGCCCCTACTATGTGGGCGACGCCGATTTCCACATGCCCAACCACGCGGGTTACATGGTGCAGATCGTCGAAGGCGGGTTTGAAATCGTGCGGGACTGCTACGAATACGACAGCCCCTATTTCGAGCGCCACATCGCGATCGAGACGGAACTGGGCCTGCGCTGATCGGCCCTGACGACGTCACCCGGCCCCCCGTCCATCGAACCGGACGGGGGGCCGGTCATTCAAAGCGGGGTGCGAATGGCGAACCTGTCGAAATATTCCAACTGGCTGGCCTGGGCCGTCGCGATGACGCTGATCATCGGTGTCTTGTCGTGGGACGCGCCCCGCCCCCAGATGGTGGGGCTGTTCATCGCATCGGGCCTTGCCGTGGGCTCGCTCTATGCGTTGGGCGGGATCGGCATTGTCGTGCTCTACCGTGCGACCGGCGTTCTGAATTTCGCGGGCGGCGCCGCGGGGGCCGCGGGCGCCATGACCGCTTGGCAATTGGTCGACTGGGGCATCTGGCCGCCGATATCGTGGCTCGGCTGTCTGGCCGTGTCGCTGGCGATCACGCTGTTCTACGGACGGCTGATCGCGCCGCGCCTTGCGTGGCGGGATACCGTGGTCAAGGCCGTGGCGACGCTGGGTTTTGCGCTGATCGTTCTGGGGCTGGTATCCTTCATATGGGCCGACGATCCACGCTCGATCGAATTGCCGACCGACGCGATCGGCGTGCGCATCCTGGGCATGCGGGTCACCGCCACCCGGCTTCTTGTGTTCTTTGCCTCGGTCGCCATCGTCATCGGCATTTGGGCCTTCCTGACCTATACCCGGATCGGGCTTCAGATGCGGTCGCTGGCGAATGATCGCGACCTGTCCGCGCTTCTGGGCATCCCGATCCTGAAGGTCGAGACGATTGCCTGGACGATCGCCGGTGTTCTGGCCGGTTTCACCGGGCTGATGTTCGCCGACCTGATCCGGCTTGAACCTGTCGTGATCACTTTCATGGTCATCCCCTCCATCGCCGCCGCGATCTGCGGCCGGCTCGAGAATCTGACCGCTGTCCTGATCGGCGGGCTCTCGATGGGTGTGATCGAGAACCTTCTGACCCTGTCCGCCCCCCTGCGCGGCGTGCGGCCCATCGCGCCCTTCGTCATCGCGGCGGTCGTCCTGTTATGGCTGCAACGCGGGCAGCGGCTGTCCTTCGGCGGGAGGGACTGATCATGCGCGGCCTGTTTCACGTCACCCCGTCCGGATGGAGCGGCCTCGGCTTCGCGGCATTCGTCATCCTCCTCGTTCCGGAACTCGCCGGAAGCTACTGGCTGTCGGTCTTTACCTCGGCCGCCTGCTTCACGCTGGCGATCGCGGGCGTGGCCTTTCTCTATGCCCGGCTGGGCCTTGTCTCGCTGACGCAGGTCGGCCTGATGGGCGTGGGCGGCTGGGTCATGCTGCGGCTGAACCACGGCACAGACCTGCCCTTCGAGGTGAACCTCGTCCTTTCCGCCCTTGCCACGATGGTGTTCGGCTGGATCCTCGCTCTGCCGGCGCTGCGTTTGCGCGGGCTCTACCTCGCGCTGGTGACGCTGATGGCCGCGGGCGGGCTGGAGATCGTCTTTGCCACCTTCCAGTTCCCCAATGGCGGCGAGGGGTTCTGGGGCGTGACCATCGGGTCGAGCGAGCCGTTTCGCCGCCCTGCCCTTGCCCAGTCGCCCGAGGCCTACCTGCGCTATGTCGCGATCTGTGCGCTTCTGGGCTTCCTGCTGATCGAATTGCATCGCCGCCTGCAACCGGGCCGCGCCTGGGCGATGATCCGCAGGTCCGAGGCGGCTGCGATGGCGGCGGGCGTGAATGTCACGCTCTACAAAACATGGGCCTTCGGGATCTGCGGCCTTCTGGGGGGTGCGGCGGGCGCACTACTGGCCGGATCGCTGGGTCTTCTGGATGACGGCACCTTCCGCGCATCCGAAAGCGTGATGGTCTTCGCGCTCGCCGTCGTGGGGGGCGCGCGCTACTGGCAGGGCGCGGTGATCGCGGCGGCGCTCTACAAGATCCTGCCCCCGCTTCTGTCGACATGGGGCGTCGATGCGGACCTTGCCTTCGTGATTTTCGGCGCGGGTCTCCTCCATGCGGTCATCACCGCGCCTGACGGGATCGCCGGTCAGCTGCGCGGCGCGATTGTCGCGCGGTTCGCCCGGAAGGAGCGCGCCGATGCTTGAGATCACAGACATCACCGTCCGCTTTGGCGGCGTCGTGGCCCTGAACGAGGTCTCGGCCAGATTCACCCAACCCATCGGCGGGATCATCGGCCCCAACGGCGCCGGAAAGACGACCCTGATGAACGTCATCTCGGGCTTTGTGGAACCCGCAGGCGGACGGATCGAACGGGACGGCCAGAACCTCCTGGCCCTCGCCCCGCACCGGCGCGCGCACTGGGGCCTGCGCCGGTCGTTCCAGAAGGAGGAAATCGCCGAGGATCTGACCGTCTTCGAAAACGTTCTGGTCCAGATCGACCATGGCCGCGCCGAACGGGGCCGCAAGTCGGCCGAGGTCCTTCGAATGCTCGAACTGGTGGGGATGGCCGACCGGATGGACAAACCGGGTGAGGCGCTCAACAGTTTCGAACGGCGTCTGACGGATGTCGCCAAATGCCTTGTCGGCAGCCCCCGGATCGTCATGTTCGACGAACCCGCAGGTGGTCTGTCGATCGACGAGACTCGCCAGCTTGGCCGCCTGATCCGCGCGATCCACGACGAGACCGGCGCCCAGACGCTTGTCATCGACCATGACGTAGACCTGATCCGCGAGATCTGCGCCGAGACGCTGGTTCTGGATTTCGGCAAGCGCATCGCCTTTGGCCCAACCTCCGAGGTGCTGGACAATCCCAAGGTCAAGGCCGCCTATCTGGGCACAGAGGAGATCGGGATATGACGCTCGAGGTTGCCAACCTCTCTGTCGGCGGGGGGAGCCGCAAGCTGGTCGATGGCGTGTCGCTGACGCTCGCGCCCGGGAGTGTGACGGCCGTTCTGGGGGCCAATGGCGCGGGAAAATCCGAGCTTGTTCTGGCACTTGCAGGCATGATGCCCGTCACCGGCGGCACGGTCAGCCTCGACGGTGTGGACCTGACGGGCAAGCCCGCGGCCACGATCCGCAGGGCCGGCATCGCGGCCGTGCCCGAGGGTCACAGGGTCCTGACCCGGCTGAGCGTCGACGACAACCTGCGCGCGGCGGGATCGATCCTCGACACCGGCCTCGACGAGACGCTGCGCGAAACCTACGCCCTGTTCCCCGAACTGGCCGAACGCAAGGACCAGATCGCGGGCACCATGTCGGGCGGGCAACAGCAGATGCTGGCCCTTGGCCACGCCATGATGAGCCGGCCGAAATTCCTGCTGATCGACGAGATGTCGCTGGGCCTCGCGCCTCTGGTCGTCAAGCGGCTGATGACCTTCGTGGCGGGCCTCAAGGCGGGCGGCACCGGCGTTCTCCTGATCGAGCAATTCACCGAACTGGCCCTCGGCATTGCCGATACCGCGATCGTCCTGCGCGGCGGAATTCCCCGCTATGCCGGACCCGCCCAGACCCTTCGCGCAGAGCCCGCCAGGCTGGACGCGGCCTATTTCGGAACCGGCTAGCCGCGCGGCACGCCAAGGCTCGCCCGTGCCCCTTTGCTGGGCTAGACTGCGCATGGAAAGGTGTAGAGCCTGCCCTGTGAAAGGAGTTCCGTCATGGCTGATCTTGAAAAGCGCATCGCCCAGGGCCGTGGGGACGAGTTGGCCGATCTTGTCCTGCGCGGCGGGACGATCTGGGATCTGGTCACGGACACGATGATCGAGGGCGATGTGGCGATCTGTGGAGACACGATCGTGGGCATCGGCGCCGCCTACGAGGGCCGCGAGGTGATCGACGTGACGGGTCTGACCCTCGTGCCGGGCTTCATCGACACGCATCTGCATATCGAAAGCTCCCTCGTGACGCCCTTCGAATTCGATCGCTGCGTGACGCCCCTGGGCGTCACCACCGCGATCTGCGATCCGCACGAGATCGCCAACGTGATCGGCCCCGACGGCATCCGCTATTTTCAGGAGGCGAGCGCACATACACTGATGGATATCCGCGTGCAGCTGTCGTCCTGCGTCCCCTCGACCGACATGGAAACCGCGGGCGCCCGGATCGAGGCTGCGGATCTTGCCCCCCTGATGAACCACCCCTCGGGCATCGGGCTGGCGGAATTCATGAATTACCCCGGCGTGATCCATCGCGACCCGGCGGCGATGGCCAAGCTGGCCCTGTTCGAAGGGCGCCATATCGACGGCCATTGCCCGCTTCTGTCGGGGAGCGATCTGAACGCCTATGCCGCCGCCGGCATCCGCACCGAACACGAGGCGACCACCGCCGGGGAGGCCCGCGAGAAGCTGCAAAAGGGGATGCGGGTTCTGATCCGCGAGGGCTCCGTCTCGAAGGATCTGCACGCGCTGCAACCGCTCCTGACGCAGATCACCGCCCCCTATATGTGCCTGTGCACCGATGACCGTAACCCGCTGGATATCGGCGAAGAGGGCCATCTGAACTTCATGGTGGCCGAGTTGATCCGTCTGGGCAGCCCGCCGCTGGCGGCCTATCGCGCGGCCTCGCTCTCGGGGGCGGAGGCCTTCGGCCTGAAGGACCGCGGCCAGATCGCGCCGGGGCGGCGCGCCGATATCGTGGCCCTGTCGGACGTGGCAGGCTGCAAGGTCGAGAAGGTCTTTGCCGGCGGCGTGCCGGTGACCGGCGCGGCCTTTGCCGCGCGCGCGACCATCCCGCCCGTGGGCCGGCACTCCGTCAAGGCGCCCCAGGTTGGCCCGCAGGATTTCCGAACCACCGCCAACCGCGAGGACACCGACGTGATCGGCATCCTCGAAGGCAAGATCATCACCGAACATCTGCATGAAGAGATCCCGATCGAGGATGGCGACAAGCGCCCCGATCCCGCCCGAGACCTCGTGCGGATCGCGGTCGTGGAACGGCACGGCAAGAACGGCAATATCGCCACGGGCTTTGTCAAAGGATTTGGCCTCAAGGCCGGGGCCATCGCCTCCACCGTCTGCCATGACCATCACAACATCGCCTGCGTGGGCATCGACTACGATGACATGGCGCTGGCCGCGAACCGCCTGTCAGAGATCGAGGGCGGCTTCGTCGTGGCTCGCGACGGCAAGGTTCTGGCGGAACTTGCCCTGCCCGTCGCGGGATTGATGAGCCTGGCCCCCTTCGAAGAGGTGCGCGCCCGGCTCCAAGAGCTTCGCGCTGCAGCCAAATCGCTGGGCGTGACGTTGAACGAACCCTTCCTGCAACTGGCCTTCCTCGCCCTGCCCGTCATCCCCGCCCTGAAAATCACCGACCGCGGCATGGTCGACGTCACAAGGTTCGAGCTAATCGGATAATCGAGCCGCGCTGCCCCACGCTGCCATTTGTGGATTTCCTGCATCATCGCGCGCGCTCAATGCGCGGTGCGGCCGGGCGTCGCAAGGCCCCGGCCCTGCTCTTTGCTATGAGGATGGCGGTTCGTCAGGGTGAGGTTCGGATGACAAGACAGATGATGGCCCTTGCGGCCGCCACAGCCATTGGTCTGGCCGGGGTCGCAGGTGCCGACGCGATGCCCGAAGGGTTCGACGCGGGCTTTGACTTCGATGACGGACCCATACGGCTCAGCTTTGGCCCCGATCTGGAACGCAGCGGAGAGTTGATCTGGGACGGCATCCGCACGGTCGATGAGGACCTTCTAGGCATCGCCCGCCTGCCGCTGGATTATCCGAAGGCCTTTGGCGTCGCGGCCCTCGGTCTGGGCGCCCTGATCGTGGCGGACGTGCCGGTCACCCAAGCCTATCAGGACACGATCGAACGTGGCCTGTCCGGCTTTGTCCTGCCCGACCTGGACCTGCCGTGGAGCGATCCGATCGAGGATCTGGGCTTCGTCTACGAGGATGTCTACATCATGACAGGCATCGCCGGCGCTTATGCCTATGGCGTCGCCACCGGCAACGAACAGCATCAGCAGGCCGGTATCCTCGCAACCAAGGCGCTGGCCTATTCGGTGATCACGACGCAGGTCGTGCTCAAGACGATCTTCGGCCGCAACCGGCCCTATGACGATCTGGCCAACGCGGTCGAGACGGAGGGGCCGCAGACGATCGATCCCTTCGATTTCGGAAATTCGAACGGCGTGAAAATCCAGCCGACGCTTGAGGGGACGGCCTTCCCGTCCTATCACTTCACCCAATATGCCGCCGTGGCCCACACGCTGTCGGGCGTCTACGACGATGCGGTCTGGCCCTATGTGGCCATGGGCGTCGTCGCGGCAAGCCGGATCGAGGGGCACAATCACTGGGTCTCCGACATGGTGGCGGGCACGCTTCTGGGCATCGGGATCGGCGAAGTCGTTCTGCGCAATGCCGATGCGCTGCGGGTTGGTGAATTCGACGCCACCCCCTCTGTCAGCCAGAACGGGCTCGGGTTCACCCTGTCGCGCCAGTTCTGACGCGGGTCCAGGGTCAGCCGCCGCCCGACAATAACGCGCCGACACAGAAAAAAGGGCCCCCGAAGGGGCCCTGTAAGTCTCGCTGATCAGGCTCACTATTTGAGTTACCGCCCGGTTTTTTGCCTGCGGCCTGATCCGCGTCAGGGGCGAGCGCACCCGCCCCGGAAGAGTGACGGCAAAACAAAATTCTGGAATTTTGTTCCGCCGCCTTTGTTCGTCTCAGCTACACCCAGACGTTCCGCCACAGGTGTTGCATTTCATACAGGTGCCGTTGCGCACCAGCGTGTAGTTTCCGCATTCGCCGCAGGGATCGCCCTCGTAGCCCTGCATCTTGGCCTTGTCCCGCGCGGTCAGCGTGGTGACCGTGCCCACGGCCGTCTCGGCGGCCGCAGAAACGGCGGGCATCATCGTCTCGATCGCCGTTTGCGGGTCGCTGGCGCTGTTGAAGGCCACGGCCCCCATGCCGCCCTGCAGGACCACCAGATCCTGAGGCAGGCGCTTGCGGGTATAACCCGACGAGATCACCTGCTTGAGAACCTCGAGCGACTTGGTCGCCGCCACATCGGACGGTTGCCGCACGTTCGAGATGCCCTCTTCCTCGCCACGGCCCAGATCGTCGAAGGCCGCGCCTTCGGGCTTCACATGGGCAAGATCGGTGCGGTCGAGGTAGGACACCGCCAGTTCGCGGAAGATGTAGTCGAGGATCGACGTCGCCTGCTTGATCGAATCGTTGCCCTGCACCATGCCCGCCGGCTCGAACTTGGTGAAGGTGAAGGCGTCGACGAATTCCTCGAGCGGGACCCCGTATTGCAGGCCCACCGACACGGCGATGGCGAAGTTGTTCATCATCGCGCGGAAGCCTGCGCCTTCCTTGTGCATGTCGATGAAAATCTCGCCCAAGGAGCCGTCTTCGTATTCGCCCGTCCGCAGATAGACCTTGTGGCCACCGACATTCGCCTTCTGGGTATAACCCTTGCGGCGCTGGGGCATCTTCGTCCGTTCGGACCGGATGATCTCCTTGACGATGATCTTTTCCACGATCTTTTCGGCGAGCACGGCCGCTTTTTCCTGCTGGCTGCCCGAGGTGAGGATTTCTTCGGCTTCCTCGTCATCCTCGATCAGGGCAGAGGCCAGAGGCTGGCTCAGCTTGGAGCCGTCGCGATAAAGCGCGTTGGCCTTCACACCCAGCGACCAGCTGAGTTCATAGGCCTTCTGGCAATCCTCGATCGTGGCGTCGTTGGGCATGTTGATCGTCTTGGAGATCGCGCCCGAGATGAACGATTGCGCCGCGGCCATCATGTAGATGTGGCTGTCGACCGAGAGGAACCGCCTGCCCTTCTTGCCGCAGGGATTGGCGCAGTCGAAGACCACGTAATGCTCGGGCTTGAGATGCGGCGCACCTTCGAGGGTCATGGTGCCGCAGACATGGTCGTTGGCGGCCTCGATCGCGGCCCGGTCAAAGCCCAGGTGACGCAGCAGGTCAAAGGTCGGGTCGTTCAGCTTTTCGGTGGGGATCCCAAGGGTGTCCCGGCAGAACTCCTCGCCCAGCGTCCACTGGTTGAAGACAAAGCGGATGTCGAAGGCCGAGGCCAGCGCCGCTTCCACCTTTTCGATCTGCGCGGGGTCGAAGCCGTGGCCGATCAGGGCGGTGTGGTTGATGCCCGGCGCGTTGCCGATGGTGCCGTGACCCACGGCATAGCTCACGATCTCTTCGATCTGGGATGAGCTGTAGCCCAGCTTTTCAAGGCCCGCAGGAACCGAGCGGTTGATGATCTTGAAATAGCCGCCGCCCGCGAGTTTCTTGAATTTTACCAGTGCGAAATCGGGCTCGATGCCGGTGGTGTCGCAATCCATGACCAGGCCGATCGTCCCGGTCGGCGCGATGACGGTGGCCTGCGCGTTGCGGTAGCCGTGCTTTTCGCCCAGTTCCAGCGCCTCGTCCCAGCTGGCACGCGCCAGCTCGACAAGCCTCTGGTCGGGGCAATTCGCATGATCGAGCGGAACCGGCGCGACGTTGACATCCTCATAGCCCGACGCGTTGCCATAGGCCGCGTTGCGGTGGTTGCGGATGACGCGAAGCATGTTGTCGGCGTTGCGCTTGTAGCCCGAGAACGGCCCCAGTTCGCCCGCTATTTCGGCCGAGGTGGCATAGGAGACACCGGTCATGATCGCCGTCAGCGCACCGGCCATGGCGCGACCCTCGTCGCTGTCATAGCCGAGGCCCATGTTCATCAGCAGCCCGCCGATATTCGCGTAGCCCAGACCGAGCGTGCGGAAATCATAGGACAGCTGGGCAATCTCCTTGGACGGGAACTGCGCCATCATGACCGAGATCTCGAGCGTCAGGGTCCAGAGCCGGGTCGCGTGCATGTAGTCTTCGGCGAGGAATTTCCCGTCGCGGAAGAATTGCAGCAGGTTCATCGATGCAAGGTTACAGGCCGTGTCATCGAGGAACATGTATTCCGAGCAGGGGTTGGAGCCACGGATCGCCCCGTCCGCCGGGCAGGTGTGCCACGCATTGACCGTGTCGTGATACTGGATGCCCGGATCGGCACAGGCCCAGGCCGCGTGGCCCACCTGCTCCCACAATTCGCGGGCGCGGACGGTCTTGATGACCGACCCGTCGACGCGCGAGATCAGCTCCCAGTCCTCATCGTTCTCGACGGCCTTGAGGAAGGCATCGGTGACGCGGATGGAGTTGTTGGAATTCTGGCCCGAAACCGAGGCATAGGCCTCGCTGTCCCAGTCGGTGTCATAGGTCGGGAATTCGATCGACGTGTGACCCTGCTTGGCATAATCCAACACGCGCTTGACGTAAGTCTCGGGAATCGAGACCTTCTTCGCCTCCCGAATTGCACTTTTCAAACCTTCGTTCTTTTTCGGGTCATAGGCATCGGTTTCGATACCGTCCCATGCGCGGATCGCGGCGAAGATCGCGTTGAGCTTCTGTTCATGCATCTTGGAGCCTGCGACGATCGAGGCGACCTTCTGTTCCTCGATGACCTTCCAGTTGATGAACGCCTCGATATCGGGGTGGTCGGCATCGACGATGACCATCTTGGCCGCGCGGCGCGTGGTGCCGCCCGACTTGATCGCACCGGCCGCCCGGTCACCGATCTTGAGAAAGCCCATCAGGCCCGAGGATTTGCCACCGCCCGAAAGCTTTTCGCCCTCGCCGCGGAGCATGGAGAAGTTGGTGCCGGTGCCCGAGCCATATTTGAACAGGCGCGCCTCGCGGACCCACAGGTCCATGATGCCGCCCTCGTTCACGAGGTCGTCCTGCACGCCCTGGATAAAGCAGGCATGCGGCTGGGGGTGTTCATAGGCGCTGTCGGATTTGGTCAGCTTGCCGGTCTTGTAGTCGACATAGTGGTGACCCTGCGCCGGGCCATCGATTCCATAGGCCCAATGCAGGCCGGTGTTGAACCACTGAGGCGAGTTCGGAGCGGCCATCTGGCGGGCCAACATGTACCGCATCTCGTCGTAATATGCCCGGGCGTCCTCTTCGGAGGTGAAATAGCCACCCTTCCAACCCCAATAGGTCCACGCGCCGGCAAGGCGGTCAAAGACCTGCTTGGCCGAGGTCTCGCCCCCCATGACGGCGCCCTTGGCGGGCTTGCTGCGCGACAACCAGCCGGGGACGCCCTTTTCCTTTACGGGGTCGACCTCGGAGGGGACGCCTGCCTTGCGGAAATACTTCTGCGCGATCACGTCCGAGGCAACCTGGCTCCACGCGGCCGGCACTTCGAGGTTTTCCAGCTTAAACACCACGGTGCCGTCGGGATTGCGAATCTCGGATGTTCCGAGACGGAACTCGATGCCCTCGTAGGCGTCCCGGCCCTTTTTCGTGAATGCGCGTTCGATCTTCACCGTGATGCCCCTCTGTCGCGCGGTCTGATGCCGCCTGATGAAACCTTTCGTGACGTCGTTCCGCCACATGCCCCGAGACAAACCCTTCCCTCCCGGAGCGGTTTCCCGCCCGGCTAAAGCCAGCGTATCGTGCCAGAAAGATTGGTTGTCCCTCGATGCCCGACACCAAATCTTGTGTTCCGTCGGGCAACGAGCACAAACTGCCCAACCAGCCCTAGCGGGTCAACGCAATTTTGACACAAGATGAGCCAAAAAATGACTTGACCCAGAGAGACGCCGCATTGGCGCGCGGCGCCAACCGATTCATCCCCCGGACCACCTGTCGTTGCGCGATCGCGACCGGATCGCGGAAACCCCGGCAAGCAAAGGGTTTAGACGATCGAATTCAGACATCGGGTGAAGTTGTCCCCGACTTGCCCACAGCCCGGAGCGGCCAGGGGGATGACACGCCAGGCGACCGACAGGCTGTTGCCCACAAGCCACGACACCCCACATCTAGATGGAATTCACGCACCGTGGCCAATTCTCTTCTAGATGTAGTGGCCCTGAATGCAACGGCATACCGCGCGACACCGGGTATCCAGGTGTCGGGCCGCCTACTCAAACAGAAGAAGGATGTGGTCGGGGCGGAGAGATTCGAACTCACGACCCCCTGTTCCCAAAACAGGTGCGCTACCAGGCTGCGCTACGCCCCGGACCGAGGCCTTCCATACGCGGCGCGCGCGCCATTGAAAAGCCCCTAAGGACAGGGCAACGCCGCATCGGGGCCAATCGCGGGATGCTGCATCACGGCGCCCTCTTCGATCCCCAGCCTCTCGGCCAGACCGCCATTGATCTCGAGCACGAATTGCACATCGTTGCCCCCCGGGATCGGCGTCTCGTCCAGCGGGATCGCATCGCGGTGGATGCGCGTCACGGTTCCATCGGAACCGGCAAACAGCATGTCCAGTGGGATCAGGGTGTTTCGCATCCAGAACGATGCGCGCTGGGGCCGTTCATAGACGAACAGCATTCCCTCGAACCGGCCCATCTCTTCGACGAACATCAGGCCCCGGGATCGTTCGGCGGGTTCGTCGGCCACTTCGACCGTGAACCTCACCTTTCCGAAGTCGCCTTCTATGCTGACGACATCCTGCTGGCATGTGGCCAGCGCCGGGGAGCCGACACCTGCCAACCAAATCGCCAGCGCAATGGTCAGCTGTCCGACCCGACCTCGCGCACGCCCGAGTCCCATCCCAACACCTCCGCGGCCAGGCTTCCGCGCCGGCCCTCGATTACCCGCATACACACGGCCTCGCCCGGGGCGAGATCGGCTAGGCCGGATTGGCGCAGCACTTCGATATGAACGAAGACGTCCTCGCTCCGGCCGAAGACATTGGCAAAGCCAAAGCCCTTCGCCTTATCGAACCACTTAACGCGCGCGGGTTCCAGCGGTCTTGCGGCGATTTCCTCGGGATCGTGTCCTTCGAGGTCGGCGAGCCCCGCGCCCATCGAGGTTGTGGATGGCGGCGTGACAGACAGAACCTCTGCCGCCTGCATCCCCCGATCGGTCTCCTGCACGACCAACTCGATACCCGAGCCGTCAGCCAGAGAGCTCTGTCCGAAATTCCTCAGTACATTCGCATGCAGCAGGATGTCCGGCCCACCTTCATCCGTCACTACGAACCCATAACCCTTGGACGGATCAAACCACTTAACGTGCCCGACCACGGTCGAGCGCTTGGTGTCTTGCATATCAGTCATTCAACTTGTCCCGTATCGCGAAAAGAGCCCCCCTGACGGCTCGCACCTGCGACGGCTTCACAAGACTACGTTTCGCCCCGGAAACACAAGCCCTCAAGGTAAATTGCAACTCACGAAGCGTGAAATTTAGGGGTTGAGACGGTTAACGTTCCACCTACCGGAACCATCTATGCGCGACCAACGAAAGCGATCATGCAACCTGAAGTCGCCATCAGCCCAGAACTCAATTTCGATCGGCGAGATTCGGAATCCGCCCCAGAACGGAGGGCGGGGGGGATTCGTGCCCTTCGTGGCGGTGACTTTTGCGACTTCGGCCATCAGCGCCGCCCTCGAAGACAGGGGCTGCGACTGGCGCGACGCCCATGCGCCGAGCCGGCTTCTGAGCGATCTCGATGCGAAATAGGCATCCGCCTCGGGTCCGTCTTCCCGGGTGACGTTGCCCCGCACCCGAATCTGGCGGCGCAGCGATTTCCAGTGCAGCACGAAGGCCGCCTTGCCCGACAGTTCCAGCTCGCGGCCCTTGGCGCTTTCGTAATTGGTATAGAACACGAAACTGTCGGCCGCGATTTCCTTGAGAAGAACCATGCGCACATTCGGCATCCCGTCCGCATCCACGGTGGACAGGGCGATGGCGTTGGCGTCGTTGACTTCGGATTCTTCGGCCTCGCTCAGCCAGCGCCTTGCCAGCTCGAACGGGTCGTCGCCTGCGAATATGCCTGTTCTGTCGCTCATGATCTGATCATCCTCTGAGAAATTCCGGCACGCAAGGGGCCTGCTCATCGGGGCCGCTTCACCTTGATGCGGGATAACCGATGGCATAAACGAGGGAAATCCCGGTCGGTCATCCGGGCAGTAGAAGGACGGATCACCAATGACAGGGTTGATGCAGGGCAAACGCGGCCTCGTGATGGGGTTGGCCAACGACAAATCGATTGCCTGGGGCATCTCTCGCGCCCTGGCCGGTGCTGGCGCTGAACTGGCCTTTTCCTACCAGGGCGAGGCGCTGAAAAAGCGGGTCGGTCCACTCGCGGCCGAGGTGGGTTCGGATATCGTGCTGCCCTGCGACGTGTCGGATCCGGCCTCGATCGATTCCTTGTTCGACGCATTGGCCGAACGCTGGGACAATCTCGATTTCATCGTTCACGCCATCGGGTTTTCGGACAAGAACGAATTGCGCGGCCGCTATGTCGATACGAGCCGCGACAATTTCATGATGACGATGGATATCTCGGTCTATTCGTTCACGGCCGTTGTTCAGCGCGCTGAAAAGATGATGAACAATGGCGGCGCGGCCCTGACGCTGACCTATTACGGCGCCGAACAGGTCATGCCGCATTACAATGTCATGGGCGTGGCCAAGGCCGCGCTCGAGGCGTCGGTGATGTACCTGGCCGAGGATCTGGGCAAGGACGGCATCCGCGTCAACGCGATCTCGGCCGGACCGATCAAGACCCTGGCGGCCTCGGGCATCGGGGATTTCCGCTATATCCTGAAATGGAACGAGCTGAATTCACCGCTGCGCCGCAACGTGACGATCGACGATGTGGGCAAATCCGCTCTCTATCTTCTGTCCGATCTCGGCTCGGGGGTCACGGGCGAGGTCCATCACGTCGACGCCGGTTACCATGTGGTCGGGATGAAGGCCGTCGATGCCCCGGATATCGATGTCGTGACGGGCCGCAAGGACGGCTAGGCGATGGAGCCGGCCCAACTGATCGCCTTCAACCTGACGCTACTCGCCGCGCTCGCCAGCCCCGGCCCTGCCCTCATGTTCGCGCTGCGCCAATCCATCTCGGCCGGCCGGAGCACCGGAATCGCAACCGGCGCGGGGCTTGCACTGATGGCGGCATGCTGGACGGCGGCGGCCCTTCTGGGGCTGGAGGTTGTCTTTGCGCTGGTGCCCGCCGCCTATCTCGCGATGAAGGTCGCGGGGGCGGCCTACCTGATCTGGATCGCAATCCATGTCTGGCGCGACGCCACGCGCCCTGTGGCCGAGGCCGCGCATCCGGGCCGTCGCGCGTTTCTAGGCGGCGTTCTCGTCAACCTGCTGAACCCGAAATCGGTGCTCTTCGCGGCGGCCGTTCTGGTGGTGATCTTTCCGCCGGGGCTGGCGCTCGTCGACAAGGCGCTGATCGTGGCGAACCATTTCCTCGTTGAGCTGGCGATCTATTCCGGCTTCGCGATACTTCTGACCACCCGGCCCGCGCGCGCGGGCTATCTTCGGCTCAAACCCGCGATCGACCGGGCTGCCGCGCTGATCCTCGGCGCGCTTGGTCTGCGATTGCTTATCGACAGGTAACGCCATGAAAGACCGTCTTCCCCACGAAAAAGGCTTCCACGTCAGCTGGGATCAGATCCACCGCGACAGCCGCGCCCTTGCGTGGCGGCTCGATGGTCAGGGCCCCGACGACGGCGCATGGCGTGCCGTGGTCGCCATCACCCGGGGCGGCATGGCACCCGCGATGATCGTCTCGCGCGAGCTGGATATCCGCACCGTCGATACGATCAGCGTGAAGTCCTATCATTCCGGCGGCGGCAAGGCCGATCAACGCCGCGATGCGGAGGTCCTGAAATCGCCCGACAATACCCTGATGGGCGATGGCGAAGGGATCCTGATCGTCGATGACCTTGTCGACACGGGAAAAACGCTCGAACTGGTGCGCAGCCTCTATCCCAAGGCCCATATCGCCACTGTCTATGCCAAGCCGATGGGCCGGCCGCAGGTGGATACCTTTATCACCGAGGTCAGCCAGGACACGTGGATCTTCTTTCCGTGGGACATGGCACTGCAATACGTGGAACCCTATCGCGGCACCAACTGATCAGACAGCCCGACCGCGACCAGAAAGGGGCCGACATGACACCGGGACGCACCGCAAGCGCCTTCGCCCCACCGATCATGGCCGCGCAAAGCTGGCTGCGCGGGGTCGTCTTTCCGCCCGACAGGCCGCTGATCAATGTCAGCCAGGCGGCCCCGGTCGGGGCGCCACCGCTGGCCCTGCGCGAGGCCATGGCCGCGCTTGTCCGTGACGATCCGGACGTGCATCTTTACGGCCCGGTTCTGGGCCTGCCAGAGCTGCGCACGGCGCTGGCCGCGAAATGGTCGCGAGACGGCGGACATGTCGATCCGCAGGAGGTGGCCATCACCTCGGGATGCAATCAGGCCTATGCCGCCGCGATGATGTCGCTGTGCGAGGAAGGATCGAACGTGATCCTGCCCGTGCCCTATTACTTCAATCACCGGATGTGGAACGACATGAGCGGGATCAAGACCGTGCCCCTGCCCACTGGCCCCGATCTGTTGCCCGACCCGACCAAAGCCGCGGCCCTGATCACGTCAGAAACGCGGGCTATCGTTCTGGTTTCGCCGAACAATCCGGGCGGCGTGGAATATCCGCCAGACCTGGTGGGCGCGTTCTTCGATCTGGCCCGCGATGCGGGGATCGCGCTGGTGATCGACGAGACCTACCGCGACTTCGACGCCCGCCCCGGCCCGCCACACGACCTGTTCGCCCGCCCCGGCTGGCAGGAGACGCTGATCCAGCTGTATTCCTTTTCCAAGGCCTACCGGCTGACAGGCCACCGTGTCGGCGCGATGACGGCGGGCGCGGACCGGATCGCCGAGGCGGAGAAATTCCTTGATTCGGTCGCGATCTGCGCCAACCAGCTGGGTCAGCGCGCGGCCCTGTGGGGGATGCAGAACCTCGATGACTGGCTGGCCGCCGAACGCGCGGAAATCCTTGCCCGTCGCGCCGCGATCGCAGAGGGCTTTCCCGCGCTTGCGTCGCAGGGCTGGCGGCTGATGGGGCTTGGCGCCTATTTCGCCTATGTCGAACATCCCTTCGCGATCCCGTCCGATGACCTCGCGCGCCAGCTGGTGCGGGACGCGAGCGTGCTCCTGCTGCCCGGCACGATGTTCATGCCCGACGACATCCCGGGCGGCGCCGATCAGCTGCGCATCGCCTTCGCCAATATAGATGCCGGCGGGATCGCCACCCTTTTCGACCGTCTCGCCGGTCTCGACTATCCACGGCGCGGGCCGAGGCTTGCAGAGCCGCCCCCCGGTCAATAAAGAAAACCGGACGCCAATTCGAGCGGAGCGGGCAAACCCATGGCAAAGAACAACAACCGGCGCATCGGCGGCTGGGTCATCATGATCCTGCTTTTCGTGGGTCTGATCGGCTTTGGTGGCGCAAACCTGAGCGGTTCGATCCGATCGATCGGGACGGCAGGCGACAAACCGATCCCGGTTCAGGCCTATGCCAATGCGCTGAGCCAGCAGATCGACGCCTTCTCGGCCCAGCTGGGCACGACGATCAGCTTTCCACAGGCGCAATCCATCGGTCTGGACCGTCAGGTGCTGAGCCAGGTCGTGTCCGAACGGGTTCTGGACAATGAAGCCGCCAGCCTGGGTCTGTCGGTCGGCGATGCGCGGGTGGCCGAACGGGTCCGCGCCCTGCCCGCCTTCAACGGCCTGTCGGGTGAATTCGACCGCGAGGCCTATCGCTTCACGCTCGAGGCCAATGGCCTGACCGAAGCCGAGTTCGAAACCCGCCTGCGCGAGGAAATGGCGCGGACGCTTCTTCAGGTGGCGGTGATCGGCGGCACGACAACGCCCGATGCCTATGCCGAAGCCCTGACCGCCTTTATCGGCGAACGGCGCAGCTTTGGCTGGGCCGCGATCACGGATGCCGCCCTTGCCGGGGAACTGCCCGCCCCGACCGAAGAGGAAATCATCGCCCATTACGAGGCCAATCCCGAAACCTATACCCGCCCCGAACGGCGCCGCATCACCTATGCCGCCATCAACCCCGTGGATCTGCAGGACGCGGTCGAGGTCGATGAGCAGGCGATCCGCGATCTGTATGACGCGCGGCTCGACCAATATGTCCAGCCGGAACGGCGCCTTGTCGAACGACTGGTCTTTTCCGACACCGCCGCGGCCGAGGCCGCCCTTGCCCGGATCGCCGAGGGTGAGGCCGGTTTCGATGATCTGGTCGCGGAACGCGGGCTCGATCTGGCGGATGTCGACATGGGGGACGTGGCCCGCGACGATCTTGACGACGCCGGCGATGGTGTCTTCACCGCCGAGTCCGGCGACGTGGTTGGCCCGTTCGCGACCGGGCTGGGCCCGGCGCTTTTCCGGGTGAATGCGATCCTTTCGGCGCAGGAAATCACCTTCGACGAGGCCCGCGACGATCTGCGCGCCGAGCTGGCGCAGGATCGGGCGCGACGCGAAATCGATTCGGCGCGCGGCGATATCGAGGATCTGCTGGCCGGCGGGGCGACGATCGAGGATCTGGCCGACCGCACGATCCTGACCGAAGGCAGCCTCGACTGGCAGACTGGCCAGACGACGGGGATCGCCGCCTATGAGGCGTTCCGCACCGCGGCCCGTGCTGCCGAGGTGGGCGCCTTTCCCGAATTGACCGAACTGGCCGATGGCGGACTGGTCGTGCTGCGGCTCGATGAAATCCTGCCGCCCGAACTCCAGCCGCTCGACGAGGTGCGCCAGCGCGTCACCGTCGACCGCGCCGCCACTGCCCGCGCCGAGGCCATCGAGGCCGAAGCCGAGCGGATCGCCGAGGCCGTGGCGGGCGGGGCCGAATTCTCGGAGTTTGGCCTTGCCGGCTTTGCCGAGATCGACATGATCCGTCGCGATTTCATCGCCGGCGCTCCGCGCGGGATCATGCAGGCCGTCTTCGACATGGCGCCGGGCGAGGCGCGGGTCGTCAGCGATCCCGACGGTCTGGTCGCGGTCGTGCGGCTGGACAGCATCGCCCCCGCGGATATGGACGATCCGACCATGGTCGCCGAGCGCGAGGCAATCGCCGAACGCGCGGCGCAAGGCATCTCGCAGGATATCTACTCCGCCTATACGAATGCCGTCCGGTCGCGGACCGAGGTCACGCTCGACCAGGCGGCGATCAACGCGGTCCACGGCTCGTTCCAGTAACATGGCGCTTCTTCCCGAATACGACGCCTTCCGCGACGGATACGAGGCCGGCCGCAACCAGATCGTCTGGACCCGGCTTGCCGCCGATCTCGACACGCCCGTGTCGCTCATGCTGCGACTGGCGGGCGCGGGCAAACATGCCTTCATGCTGGAAAGCGTCACCGGCGGCGAGGTGCGCGGGCGCTATTCCATCATCGGCTTCAACCCCGACCTGATCTGGGAATGCCGGGGAACCTCTGCGCGCATCAACCGCGAGGCCCGCTATGACGAGGCGGCCTTCGTCGAGGAGGCGGCCGATCCCCTGACCTCGCTGCGCGCGCTTCTGGATGAAAGCCGGATCGACCTGCCCGCCGATCTGCCCGCAGCCTCGGCCGGCCTGTTCGGCTATCTGGGCTATGACATGATCCGGCTGGTGGAGCATCTGCCCGACATCAACCCCGATCCTCTGGGCCTGCCCGATGCCATCATGCTGCGGCCCTCCGTCGTGGCGGTGCTGGACGGGGTCAAGGGCGACGTGATCCTGGTGGCCCCGGCCTGGGCAAATTCGGGGCTGACCGCCAAGGCCGCCTTCGCGCAGGCCGCCGAGCGGGTCATGGACGCGCAGCGCGCACTCGACCGCCCCGTGCCCACCGACAGCCGCGCATTGTCCGAGCCGCGCCCGCCGGGGCCGCCCGTGTCGAATTTCACCAAGGGCGCCTACATGGCCGCGGTCGACAAGGCCAAGGAATATATCCGAGCGGGCGACATCTTTCAGGTCGTGCCCTCGCAGCGCTGGTCTGTGGATTTCCACGAGCCGCCCTTCGCGCTCTATCGCAGCCTGCGCCGCACCAATCCCTCGCCCTTCATGTTCTATTTCAACTTCGGCGGCTTCCAGGTCGTGGGCGCAAGCCCCGAGATCCTCGTCCGGGTCTTCGACCGTGAGGTGACGATCCGGCCCATCGCCGGCACCCGCCCGCGCGGCGCGACACCCGACGAGGACCGCGCCAACGAGGCCAGCCTCATGGCCGACGAAAAGGAACTGGCCGAGCATCTGATGCTGCTCGATCTGGGGCGCAACGATGTGGGCCGGGTGGCAAAGATCGGCACCGTCCGGCCGACCGAGGAATTCGTGGTGGAGCGTTATTCCCACGTGATGCACATCGTGTCGAACGTCGTGGGGGAGCTTGCGCCGGAACATGACGCGCTGTCGGCCTTCTTCGCGGGCATGCCCGCCGGCACCGTGTCAGGCGCCCCCAAGGTCCGCGCGATGGAGATCATCGACGAGCTGGAGCCCGAAAAGCGCGGAGTCTACGGCGGCGGGCTTGGCTATTTCTCGGCGCGCGGTGACATGGACATGTGCATCGCGCTGAGGACTGCGATCCTGAAGGATCGCAAGCTCTATATCCAGGCGGGCGGCGGCGTTGTCCATGACAGCGACCCGGAGGCGGAATACATGGAGACCGTTCACAAATCGAACGCGCTGCGCTCCGCCGCCGAAGACGCCACACGGTTCCGACGCGACGGCAATTGAGGCGGGCGGAGCGCCACCAAAATTATATAATTTTGGTGCCCTCGCCCTATGGTCCGCGCAGCACCGCGGAAACCGGGGCCAGTTCGACCTGGCTTGCGCGATTGGCCGTTCCCCAGAGCGTCAGTGCCGAAATGGTATCAGGCCGGACCCGCGCCAGCAGGATGACACCGCTTTGCTGGCGCGCCCGGAACGCCGCCTGGTCGAGGAAGCGGCGGATCACACGGGCATCCTGGCCCTCTGAATCGAGATCACGGTAGAGCACGCCGGCCGCGACGCCTTCGGCCTCGGCCAGGCGCAGCGCGGTGTTCAGCCCCCGGCTCGCGGTCACGAAGCCCCGCCCCTCGGAGGCGAGCCGCGCCATGGCCAATCCGGTAACGTCGCGGTCGCCCTGCAACCCGCCATCGCCGGGATCGAGCAATCCGATCGTCTGCCGCGCCGCGTCGAAGGATGCCCCGAGGATCACCTCGGCATCCTGCGGCGTGGCCCCGTCCGGGAGCCGCGCAATGGCCAGCACCTCGATTCCCAACTCCCGGTAGGCCGCGATCCGGGCCGCGGCATCGGGCCGGGTCGCGTCGATCGCGACACTGACGGGGAACGGGATACTCGACACGGCCGCAGGTCCGGCCTCTCCGAGGCCCCCCTCATCCATCATGATGACGGAAAGCAGCGGCAGGTCGGGCACCTCCGGCGCCCACTTGGCGGCATGGGCGACAAGGGCCGGTGTATCGGGGTCGGCAATCGCGGCGGAGGAGGCCTCGGCCACCGGTGCCTCGTCTTCGGCGGCTGCCTCCGAATCGGGGCGAATGACGCGGATCTCGGCCGAGCCAGCGGGTAAGGCCGCGTCCGAGCCTCGAAGGGTGATCCGCGGCGCGTCATCCTCATCCGGGGCCGCCTCGTCGGTGGCATCGGCCGCAGGGGGCGCAATCTCGGGTGCCTCGGGGGCAATCTCCAGCACCTCGGGCGCCACTGACGCTTCGGTGGTCGGCTCGGGCGCGGTCTCGGGCACCTCGACGAGGACCGCGCCGCCATCGGGCGACGGATCGCCCGGGCTCCGCGGCGGGAGGTCGTCGATCGCGGGCGGTGCGATATCGGGGGTTTCGGCTTCAACCGCCCCTTCCTCGGGCAGGCTCGGGACCTGTGGCGCAGCCGGCGTGGCCTGCGGCGCAGGCGCAAGCGCGATATCTGTGTCTGCCTCGGGCGGCGGCGCGCTTTCGGGTGCCTCGGACAGCGCGGCGGCCGGCTCCTGCGCATCGGGCTGCGCGGGCGCCCCGGGGCTGGCCCCGCTGACCGGGGCTGGCGCATCCGTCTCTGCGACCGAGGGCGCATCGGCCGAGGTTTCGGGCGCCACGATGGCCGGGGCATCGGTGCTGACATCGGCGGGCGCGGACACGGGGTCTGCGCTGGCCTGATCGGCCTCGGGCGCGGCGTCCGTTTCGGGCGCGGGCGGGGCCTCTGTCTCGGCGATCACCGGGGCCGGCTCATCCGAGCTGCCCCCCAGAACGGGCGCGGAGCGGGGGGCCGCCGGCTCCGCGATCGCGTGGTCGACGTCACCCGTCTGCGGCACGGCCGGCGGCGCGGTGTCGGCGTCGGGCAAGGCCGCGATCCCGGCGGGCGCCTCCGAAGGGTTCGAGACCTCGGGCGTTTCAGACGGGGCCGGTGCACCGCCGGCATCGGTCGATCCGCCGGGCACCGCATCGCCCCCCTCCTGCAGCAGATCGCCCGCGCCCGGCTGCAGATCGGGGGCGGTCGTCAGCGGCGAGAGCGGAGGCCTGTTGCCGGGGGGCGGTTCTGAATTGAGAGAGGTGACAGCAAGCACGAGAGCGGACACGACGCCCCCCCACAAACTGCCCGAGATGAATCCGCGTAGCACGAGACTGCCCCCGTTTCCGTTGTCGGCGCGTTTGCCGCGCCTCTGCTTGCCCCCGGTGTCCGCGATCCGAGGCGGCGCTTGACCTTCCCCGCCCTCGCGGCCCATGAATGGCGCCAAGTATATCGCCGACCGCGAGTACGGTGATAGCCCCAATTGGCCCGGATGGCGACATCATGCTGCTACTGATCGATAACTACGACAGCTTCACCTACAACCTCGTCCACTTCCTGGGCGAGTTGGGGGCCGAGGTCGATGTGCGCCGGAACGACGCACTTGATGTGCAGCAGGCCATGGCGCTGCGGCCAAGCGGTATCGTGCTCTCGCCCGGGCCTTGCGATCCGGCGCGCGCGGGCATCTGCCTTGCGCTGACCCGCTCGGCCGCCGACGCGCGGATACCCCTTATGGGGGTGTGCCTCGGGCATCAGACGATCGGCGAGGCCTTTGGCGGCAAGGTCGTGCGCTGCCATGAGATCGTCCATGGCAAGCCGGGCCGGATCACGCATGATGCGACAGGCGTCTTCGCCGGTCTGCCCTCGCCGCTGTCGGCCACACGGTATCATTCGCTGGTGGTCGAACGTGAGAGCCTGCCGCCCGAGTTGATCGTCAACGCAACCCTCGAAGACGGAACGATCATGGGCCTGCGCCACCGCGACCTGCCGATCCACGGCGTTCAGTTCCATCCCGAATCGATCCGGTCGGAACATGGCCATGCGCTCTTGAAGAATTTTCTGAAGACAATCCCGGTGCCGGCATGAGCGATGCGATGAAACCCCTGATCTATGCCGCCTCCGAAGGCCCGCTGTCGCGCACGCAGGCCGAGACGGCCTTCAACGCCCTGTTCGAAGGCGCAGCCACGCCCGCCCAGATCGGCGGCCTTCTGATGGCGATGCGCGCGCGCGGCGAATCGGTGGCGGAATACACGGCCGCGGCGGCCGCGATGCGGGCCAAATGCGTGCCCGTGACCGCACCCGAGGGGGCGATGGACATCGTGGGGACCGGCGGCGACGGGATGGGGACGCTGAATATCTCGACCGCGACGGCCTTCGTGGTGGCGGGCGCCGGCGTGCCTGTTGCGAAACACGGCAACCGCAACCTGTCGTCCAAGTCCGGCGCGGCCGATGCCTTGGGCGAGATGGGCGTGAACGTCATGGTGGGACCTGAGGTGGTGGAACGGGCCATCGCCGAGGCGGGGATCGGCTTCATGATGGCGCCGATGCACCATCCGGCAACGAAACACGTCATGCCTGTGCGGCAGGAACTGGGGTGCAAGACAATCTTCAACATCCTCGGGCCCCTCACGAACCCCGCCGGGGTCAAGATGCAGCTGACCGGCGCCTTCGCGCCGGACCTGATCTGGCCCATGGCCGAAACGCTCAAGGATCTGGGGTCGACCTCGGTCTGGCTCGTTCACGGCTCGGACGGCACCGACGAGATCTCGATCGCGGGGCCCACCGACGTCGCCGTGCTGAAGGATGGCAAGATCACGGGCCGCGAGGTCCATCCCGAAGAGGCCGGCCTGCCCGAACACAGGTTCGCCGAAATCCTCGGCGGAACGCCGACCGAAAATGCGCAGGCCTTCCGGGCGCTGCTGGACGGGGCGCCGGGCGCCTACCGTGACGCGGTCCTTCTGAACGCAGCGGCGGCACTTGTCGTCGCGGGCGTGGTCGAAGGGCTGAGGGACGGCGCCGAACGGGCGGCCGAAAGCATCGACAGCGGCGCGGCCAAACGCGCGGTCGAGACACTGGCCCGCGTGACCTCAGCCGCGTGATGTTCGATACATCCCGGCTGGGCGGATGGTCGGATCTCCCGTTCTGGTCCGAGGATTTGCCCCGCATCGAGACGGCTCTGGCGGGTCAGCGTGTCCTGCCACCGCCCGATCGTGCCTTTGCAGCACTCGAACGCAGCCAACCCGAGGCAACCCGGGTCGTGATCCTGGGCCAGGATCCCTATCACACGCCCGGCAAGGCAGACGGCCTGGCCTTCTCGATCCCCAGGGAGTTTGGTGGCCGACTGGACAGTCTTGGAAATATTTTCAAGGAGTTGGAGGCCGATCTTGGTGTTGCCCGGACCAATAGCGACCTGTCCGACTGGGCCGATCAGGGGGTTTTGCTGCTCAACACCGCGCTCAGCGTGCCGCCTGGCCAGCCCAAGGCCCATGCCCGGATTGGCTGGACCGCGCTGGTCACACAGGTTCTGGCCCGACTTGACGATGCCCCCCGCGCGTTCCTGTTCTGGGGTGGTCCTGCGCAGGCCTTTGCCCGGCACCTGCGGCGCGAGGATCACCTCGTGATCTCCTCGGCCCACCCCTCGCCCCTGTCGGCGCATCGCGGCTTCTTCGGATCGCGCCCGTTCTCGCGGGTGAACGACTGGCTTGCCGCGACAGGCCGGGCGCCCATCGTCTGGGGCTGAGCCCTCTTTCCTTGGCCGCGGGGCGCGGCTAGAACGGGCCCATGGATATTCTGGACAAGATCAAAGCCTACAAGCTTGACGACGTGGCCGCCCGCAAGGCCGCCCGGCCCCTATCATCGGTCGAAGAGGCCGCCCGCACGGCCCCCCCTGTGCGCGGCTTCGCCGCCGCGTTGCACAAGGCCGGCCAGACGGGCTTTGGCCTGATCGCCGAGATCAAGAAGGCCAGCCCCTCGAAGGGGCTGATCCGCGCCGATTTCGACCCGCCCGCGCTCGCACGGGCCTACGAGGCGGGAGGCGCGACCTGCCTGTCGGTTCTGACCGATGCGCCCTCGTTTCAGGGGGATGACGCCTTCCTGACGGCAGCCCGCGAGGCGACATCCCTGCCTGCGCTGCGCAAGGATTTCATGTACGACACCTACCAGGTGGCCGAGGCCCGCGCGTTGCACGCCGATTGCATTCTGATCATCATGGCATCGGTCACGGACACGCAAGCCGCAGAACTCGAAGCCGCGGCCTTCGATTGGGGCATGGACGTGTTGATCGAGGTGCATGACGGGGCCGAACTGGATCGGGCGCTGGCCCTGAAATCACCGCTGATCGGGATCAACAACCGCAATCTCAAGACCTTCGACGTGACGCTCGACACGACCCGGACGCTCGCGCCCCGAGTGCCCGAAGGGCGGACTATCGTGGCCGAAAGCGGCGTCTTCACCCATCACGATATGGCCGATCTGGCCGGATATGGCGCGCGCAGCTTCCTGATCGGAGAGAGCCTGATGCGGCAGGACGATGTCGAGGCCGCGACCCGCGCGCTTCTTCATCCCGCGGACGCGCCGGCATGAGGGCGGTTGCCAAAATTAGCCAATTTTGGCGGGCGCCTCTGGCGGGCCTGTCATGACACTCAGCCATTTCGACGCCAGTGGGCAGGCCCACATGGTCGACGTGACCGACAAGGACGAGACGGACCGCGTGGCCATCGCCGAGGGCAAGGTGATCATGGCGCCCGAGACACTTGCCCTTGTGGAAGCCGGCACCGCGAGGAAGGGTGACGTTCTGGGGATCGCGCGGATCGCCGGGATCATGGCAACGAAGCGCACCGCCGACCTGATCCCGCTTTGCCATCCGCTTCCGATCTCGAAGGTCGCGCTGGAGCTCGCGCCCAACGCGGACCTGCCCGGCGTCACGATCACGGCCACGGTGCGGACGACAGGCCGGACCGGCGTCGAGATGGAGGCGCTCACCGCCGTTTCGGTCGCGGCGCTGACGATATATGACATGCTCAAGGCCGCGGAGAAATCCATGCGGATCGAGGGGATTCGCGTCCTGCGCAAGGAGGGCGGCAAATCCGGCACCTACGAGGCCGCGCCGTGATCCCTGTCGAGGAGGCACAGGCCCTCTGTCTTGACGGGCTGTCCCCGCTGCCCACCGAGACACTGCCGCTTGTCCGGGCCGCGGGCCGCATCCTGGCCCGTCCTGAACGGGCCACGCGGCCGCAGCCGCCGTTCGCTTCGTCCGCGATGGATGGCTACGCAGTCCGCTCCGTCGATTTGACACCGGGCGCACGCCTTGCGGTCGTGGGCGAGGCGCCCGCGGGCCATGCATGGGACGGCACGCTCGGCCCCGGCGAAGCCCTGCGCATCTTTACCGGCGCACCTTTGCCCAACGGCGCGGACCAGGTCGTGATCCAGGAGGATACGGCCCGCAACGGGGATGAAATCACCATCGTCTCCGATCCGGGAGATAACCTTAACATTCGCCCTCAAGGCGCTGATTTCCCTCAGGGCTTCGAGCTCACGTCACCGCGGCGACTTGGCCCGTCCGAGCTTGCGCTTCTGGCCGCGATGAATGTGGCCAACGTCCACGTCTACCGGGCACCCGAGGTCGCGCTTCTGGCCACCGGCGACGAACTGGTCATGCCGGGCGGCGCCCCGCGGGACGACCAGATCATCGCCTCGAACATCTTTGCCCTGTCATCCATGATCGAGGCCGCGGGCGGGCGCCCCCGCATCCTGCCCATCGCCGCCGACACCGAGGAGGCTCTGGCCCAATCCTTTGCGCTGACCGAAGGCGCGGATGTCGTCGTGACGATCGGCGGCGCCTCGGTCGGCGATCATGATCTGGTCGGCCCCGCCGCGAGCGCCTGGGGCGTGGAGCGGCAGTTCTACAAGATCGCCATGCGCCCCGGCAAACCCCTGATGAGCGGCCGGATCGCCGGGCGCCCGTTCCTCGGCCTGCCGGGAAACCCGGTCTCGGCCATCGTCTGCGGGCATCTGTTCCTACTGCCCGTCCTGCGGCGGCTGATGGGCGACCCCGAGCCCCTGCCCAGGCCGCGCGCTGCACGGCTTGCGGCACCCGTGCGCGCCAACGGGCCGCGCGCCCACTACATGCGGGCGCGGCTCGACCAGACAGATAGCGGCCCCACCATCCGGTCGTTCGACCGGCAGGACAGTTCCTTGCTGACGGTCTTGTCTGAAGCCAATGCCCTTCTGATCCGTCCCCCTCACGCGCCTGCGGCGGACGCGGGAGAGGCCGTCACCTATCTCCCGCTTGCACACGCATAACGGTCATTGTTGACACAAAAAGAGAACATCGGTAGAACATAACCCAAACAGCGTCCGCTCAGGGGTATGATATGCTGACCAAGAAACAACTCGATCTGTTGGAATTCATCCACAAGCGGGTACAGCGGGATGGTGTGCCGCCCTCGTTCGACGAGATGAAGGAAGCGCTGGATCTTAGGTCGAAATCCGGCATCCACCGGCTGATCACCGCTCTGGAAGAGCGGGGGTTCATCCGGCGTCTGGCGCATCGGGCTCGCGCGCTCGAAATCGTGAAGCTTCCTGACAGCATGATGGACCGACCCGGCGGGTTCGAGCCCCGGGTGATCCCCGGCACACGCCCCGATCCTGCCCCGGCCCGGCCGCGGGCCGCCCAGCAGATCGAATTGTCCGGTGCGATCGAGTTGCCCATGATGGGCCGGATTGCAGCCGGTGTTCCGATCGCGGCGATCTCCGAGGTCTCGCACAACGTGGCCGTGCCACAAAGCATGGTCGGCACGGGCGAGCATTACGCGCTTGAAGTGCGGGGCGATTCGATGATCGAGGCCGGGATCAACGACGGCGACGTGGTCGTGATCCGCGAATGCGAGACGGCGGAGACCGGCGATATCGTCGTGGCCCTCGTCGAGGAACAGGAAGCGACGCTCAAGCGGTTTCGCCGGCAAAACGGCATGATCGCGCTCGAGGCGGCGAACCCGGCCTATGAGACACGTCTTTACCGCGATGATCAGGTTCGGGTTCAGGGCCGGTTGGTAGGATTGATCCGCACCTACTGAATGCCGGCGCTGGCCTGCCGGATCGGATCATCGGTCCGGTCCGGGCGGTTCATCATCGCGCGCAGGAGGCCGGGCGCCTGACCGGCATCCGGGTGCCAAAGGCGGTCGCCCGAGATATCCCTGACCGTCAGAATCCTGAGCCCGCCATCGTCCGAGGGATAAAGGGCGAGTGATCCGGTATCGCGCAGCCGGATGGGATCATAGGCGTCGCAGGGGCGCGGTCCGTCCAATGCCACGTTCGTGACAAGGATCTCTGCGCCTCCGCAGCCGTCCAGCGCCTCGAGCGCGGTCTTGCCGCGTACCTGCACGATCCGGGTGCCCTCGACGTCGAACCGCGCGATCCGGCCGGACCACGCCGTCTCGGCCTCTTGGGCGGCCCGCTCCTGAGAGATCAGCTGCCCGTCATTTTCCAGCCAGACACCGGCCGTGAAACCGTCGCCGCGGGGCCGGGACAGGAGCCGCCCCTCTTCTGTCAGGATACCCACAAGTCCACCGCTTTGCGCCACCAGAACCGCAGGCCGTTCGACACCGGCCCAGAGAACCACCACGAGTGCGGCCGGCAGGGCCGCCAGAACCTTGCCCCGCCCCTGCCAGAGCACGAGCCAAAGCCCGCCCAGCGTGATCATCGGAAGAACGAGCGGCGGCGGCCGGGGCACCGCCGACATGGCCCCGTCAAGCGCCGCGATGCGATCCGCCACGAAGAGGATCCACCTCGACCCGCCCTCGATCATCCAGAGCGCCGGCTGTTCAAGTCCCAGCGGCCCAAGAACGGCAAGGATGACGCCGCCGGGCATCACGAAGATGCCCATGGCCGGCACCGCCAGCAGGTTGGCAAGCACGCCGTAATGCGCGATCCGGTTGAAATGCGCTGCCGCATAGGGCGCGGTGGCCGATCCCGCGACAAGCGATGAAAAGACCAGCGCCAGCACCGGCAGGGCCAGCCGCCGCCAGATCGGGACATCGCGATCCGGCGCGGGCAGCAGGCTCCAGGCGAAAACAAGCGCGATCACCGCCGCAAAGGACATCTGGAACCCCGGATTGACGAGGCTTTCGGGCCGCAGAACCATCACGATCAGCGCCGCGATGGCAACGGAGCGCAAGGTCAGCGCCTGCCTGTCCATCAGGACCGCGCCCAGCATGACCGCGACCGTGACAAAGGCCCTCTCCGTCGGAATGTCGCGGCCCGCAAGCGCAAGATAGAAAGCCGCGACCGGCAGGGCGACGAGGGCCGCGACCTTCTTAGCCGGCACCCGCAGGGCCAGCGGCGGGATCGCCGCAACGATCCCCTGCACCAGCGCAAAGACAAAGGCCGCGAGCATGCCCATGTGCATCCCCGAGATCGAGACGAGGTGATAGAGATTGGAGGCGCGCATCGCCTCGTTCGCGGCCTCGCTCAACCCCGAGCGGTCCCCCGTCATCACGGCGGCCGCATAGCCCCCCGCATCACCGGGGATCCGCGCGCGCACGGCGGTTGCCAGATGTGTACGAAGCCGATCGACGGCGAGCCCCTTCTGCCCGTCGCTGGCAGGAGCCGCAACGAGCACGGGATTGCGCGTATAGCCCACCGCCCCGATCCGGTCGAACCACGCCTTGCGGCGGAAATCGAAATCACCCGGTTCGGCAGGTCCGTTGGGGGGGGACAGATGCCCCGTCGTCATCACGCGCAGCCCCGGCACAGGATCGAGCCAGTCCTGCGCGCCGTAAAGCGAGATGCGGACCCGTTCGGGCCGCGCCCCGGGCGCCACCCGCTCAAGCCGCACCTGATCGAGCGTCAACCGCAACGCATCCGAAGAGGAGCGGTCGATCGCCACGATCCGGCCCTCGATCGCGCCATAATAGCGAAACCCCAGAACAGGGGCCGCGACCTGCTGGGCCCGCATCGCCGCCATGCCATAGCCCGCAAGGATCAAGGCAAGCCCCAGCGCCAGCGGCCCCAAGGCCGAACCCAGAGGCCGGACAAGCGCGATGGACAGGCCCATGAGGACCGTCAGCGCCAGAAGGTCGAGCCAGTCGGGCTCGATCCGGGCCGAGAAGTAAAGCCCGATGCCCGCCCCGATCGTCACCGGAACCCAACCGAACAGGTGACCGCGCTGCCGCAGCAGGGATTGAGAAAGCTGGTATCCGGGCCGCACTTGTCCTTGGACCTTTCAAAAAGTATGCCCTGCGGGCGCGCGCCGGAATAAACCTAGGCGCCCCATGGTGAACGAAAGGTTAATCCCAGATGACCGAGAGCAGCTCTGCCCCCTCACGCCCCGTGGTCACCCGGTTCGCCCCCTCGCCCACGGGTGCGCTTCATATCGGCGGTGCCCGCACGGCACTGTTCAACTGGCTCTATGCGCGCGGGCGCGGCGGGAAATTCCTGCTCAGGATCGAGGATACCGACAAGGCCCGATCCACCCCCGAGAACCGGCAGGCGATCCTTGACGGGCTGACTTGGCTGGGCCTCGACTGGGACGGGGAGCCGATCAGCCAGGCCGCCCGCGCCGAACGGCACGCCCAGGTGGCACATGACATGCTGGCCCGCGGTGCGGCCTACAAGTGCTTTGCAACGCCGGAGGAGATCGAGGCCTTCCGCGAGGCGGCCCGCGCAGAAGGCCGCTCGACCCTTTTCCAGTCGCCCTGGCGTGACGTGCCCGAGGCCGATCATCCCGATGCGCCCTTCGTGGTCAGGATCAAGGCCCCACGCGAGGGCGCGACGACCATCGACGACGCGGTTCAGGGGCCGGTCACGCGCGGCAACGACCAGCTGGACGACATGGTTCTTCTGCGCTCGGACGGAAGCCCGGTCTACATGCTGGCCGTGGTGGTGGACGATCACGACATGGGCGTCACCCATGTGATCCGCGGCGACGATCATCTGACCAACGCGTTCCGCCAGTCGATGATCTATGATGCCATGGGCTGGGAAATCCCCGTCATGGCGCATATCCCCCTGATCTTCGGCCCCGACGGCAAGAAACTGTCGAAACGTCACGGTGCGACGGGGGCCGCGGAATACCAACAGATGGGCTATCCGGCGGCGGGCATGCGCAATTACCTCGCGCGGCTGGGCTGGAGCCATGGCGACGACGAATTCTTTACCGATGCGCAGGCACGCGACTGGTTCGACCTGGGCGGGATCGGCAAATCGCCCGCGCGCTTCGACTTCAAGAAGCTGGCCAATATCTGTGGCCAGCATATCGCCGCGGCGGAAGATGCTGCACTGCTGCAAGAAATTGAGGCATTCCGCGAGGCAATCGGCGATCCTGCCCTGACGGCGGAGCAACGCGACGGCCTGTTACGCAGTCTCTATTGCCTGAAAGATCGCGCGAAGACCCTCCCTGAACTCCTTGAAAAAGCGCACTTTATCCTTGCGCAAAGACCGCTCTCCCCGGATGAGAAATCCGAGGCGCAACTGACAGATGTATTCCGTGGTATACTGAACGAATTGACGCCGCAGTTGCAAAATGCTAGCTGGTCGCGAGACAGTTTGGAGACCGTCGTGACAGGCGTGGGCGCGGCTCACGATCTGGGTCTGGGCAAGATGGCGGGGCCATTGCGGGCCGCACTTGCCGGGCGTAGCGTATCTCCAAGTGTATTCGACATGATGCTGGTCCTTGGCAGGGACGAAACCCTTGCCCGGCTGAAGGATGCGGCGGGCTGACATGGTTTCGTAGTAACGGGGCGTTAACCCCGGAAAGACGAAACAGGCGCCACGGGCCAGTCCCGCGGCCTCTCAGAAGGGAATTCATATGGCTGAGACCAAACGCACCGCGACGCTGACCATCGACGGGGTGTCCCACGAGCTGCCGATCTATTCGCCGACCGCTGGGCCGGACGTCATCGATATCCGCAAACTCTATGCCGAAGCGGGCCTGTTCACCTATGATCCGGGCTTTACCTCCACCGCCTCCTGCGATTCCACGATCACCTTCATCGATGGCGGCAAGGGCGAGCTGTTGCACCGGGGCTATCCGATCGACCAGCTGGCCGGTAAATCCCATTACCTCGAAGTCTGTTACCTTCTGCTTTACGGCGAATTGCCTTCGGCTGCGGAACTTGAGGATTTCGAAGAGCGCGTGACCAAGCACACGATGCTTCACGAGCAGATGCAGAACTTCTTCCGCGGCTTCCGCCGTGACGCGCATCCGATGGCCGTCATGGTCGGCGTGGTGGGGGCGATGTCGGCCTTCTATCACGATTCGACCGATATCAACGACGAATGGCAGCGCGAGGTGGCCTCGATCCGGCTGATCGCCAAGATGCCGACCATCGCCGCATGGGCCTATAAATATCACGTGGGCCAGCCCTTCGTGTATCCACGCAACGATCTGGACTATGCGTCCAACTTCCTGCGGATGTGCTTTGCGGTTCCGGCTGAGGAATATGAGGTCGACCCGATCCTCAGCCGCGCGATGGACCGTATCTTCACGCTGCATGCAGACCACGAACAGAACGCCTCGACCTCGACAGTGCGTCTGGCCTCGTCTTCGGGCGCAAACCCCTTTGCCTGCATCGCGGCCGGCATCGCCTGCCTCTGGGGCCCGGCACATGGCGGCGCCAATCAGGCCTGCCTCGAGATGCTTCAGGAAATCGGGAGCGTCGACCGCATCCCCGAATACATCGCCCGCGCCAAGGACAAGAACGATCCGTTCCGCCTGATGGGCTTTGGCCACCGGGTCTACAAGAATTTCGATCCCCGCGCCAAGGTGATGAAGCAATCGGCGGATGAGGTGCTCGATCTCATGGGGATCGAGAACAATCCTGTCCTGCAGGTCGCCAAGGAACTGGAAAAGCAGGCGCTCGACGATCCCTACTTCGCGGACAAGAAGCTGTTCCCGAACGTCGATTTCTATTCGGGCATCATCCTCGAGGCGATGGGCTTCCCCACCTCGATGTTCACGCCGATCTTTGCACTGAGCCGGACGGTGGGCTGGATTTCGCAGTGGAAGGAACAGCTGGGCGATCCGCAGATGAAGATAGGCCGCCCGCGGCAGCTGTATCTTGGCGAGACCCATCGCGACTACGTGGATATCGAGAATCGGTAATCCTTCGGGGTCTTGCCCGACACGAACGCCCCCGGGACCGAATCCCCGGGGGCGTTGTTGTTTTGTCGGGTCGCGATCAGCAGATGCTGTGTTCGGGCTGTGTTCGGACAGATCGTCCTCATTCGCGCCATAAAGCTCGCCTTCATCGACATCGGGATCGCGCTGTTCGGATCTGTCGTGACCGATACATTGTCGATGATCCGCTCTTTGTTCGACGCATTGATGTCCCTGTCGAAGCGGACCTGCACATTGTGATCCACGTCCGCGAGAACACCGCCCTCCCCGTCGACATCGACCTCGACGCGGGACGTATCCGCGTCATGGCCCGATTCCTCGAAATTGTCGGCGTTTTTTGCGGCGATATCGAAGGTGAATTCAACGGGTTGATCGGTTGACAGCTGGTCGAGTTCCAACCCTCGGTCACCAGCTGGTCATGTTCCATGTCCCAACCCGCGTCGCTGTCGATGGCGCTGCTGTCGCCGGGGTCGCGGATGTCGTCGAAGTCCTCTTCAAGCAGGATCTGCGGCTCTGCAGAACCGGGATCAAGAAGGACTGCCACTCGCCGCCCGGCGGGGTGAAGCATAGATCGTCGATCGCTCCCGATCCGCACAGGTCGACATGGAGGCAAGTGCGGTTTCGAAGGTCAGCTCGACCTCGGCCGCGCCATTGTCACCTGTATAGGGGATCTGCTGGTAGCCCAGGAAATTCCAGTCGGCGTCACAGGCCTGGACGTAGCTGTAGTAAGTCTCGATATCGAGAACCCCGTGACCTGAGCGGTGTCGACGAAGGGAAACACCTCGAGCGTCTGGACCGCCGAGCCCCTCGTCAGATCGAAGAAGATGCAACCGACATCGACGGGGTCAGAGCGCTCGGGTTGCGTGATGATAACGACGCTGGACCCGTTGTTGGCATTCCCGAAGATGTCGAGAATGACCTTCGGCTCGCATCCAGGAACAACGGATGCAACCGGACCATTTCATGACATCGGAAACCCCACATGTGACTGACCAGACCATCTCAAAGTGGTGTCAGACGCGAGGTTGGCGGAATGATTCCACCATATTCAGGCCGTAACTCAGCTTCGGGCTGTCTTGCTGCTACGTGATCTCAGACAATCTCAGGAAAGACGACTGATCGATATCTGTCCGAACACAGCCCGCGAGTCGAGTTACCGGCCCTCGTAATGGGCTGTTCTCTTCTCAAGAAAGGCGACGACCCCCTCCTGAAAATCGCGCGTCTGGCCGCACTTGCCCTGAAGCTGCGCTTCCAGAAGAAGCTGGGTCTCAAGGTCATTGTCATAGCTTTCGCGGATGGCGTGCTTGAGGTGCCGGTAGGCCACCGTCGGACCCTTTGCCAGATGCAGGGCCCGTGCCCGCCAATGCGAAGGAAAGGCCCCTGCCTCGATGGCCTCGTAGATCATGCCCCAATCGGCCGCCTGCCGCGCCGTGATCTTGTCGGCGAACAGGGCCGCCCCCATGGCTCGGGCCGTGCCCACCTGACGGGGCAGCCAATAGGTGCCACCGGCATCGGGGATCAGGCCGATCCGGGTGAAGGCCTGAACGAAATAGGCATCCTCGGACGCGATCACCACGTCGGCGGCAAGCGCGAGGTTCGCCCCCGCCCCTGCCGCCGGACCGTTGACAGCGGCGATCGTCGGCAGGCTGCACCCCATGATCACGCGCAGCATGGGAATGTATTCGTCACGCAATGTCCGCTCGAGATCGATATTGGCGGCATTGCCGCCGTCGCCCAGATCCTGCCCCGAACAGAATGCCCGGCCCTCCCCCGTCATGACGACGACACGCGCCTCTGTTTCGCAGGCCTTGACGGCGTGGGTGATCTCCGCGCGCATCTGCGTGTTGAGCGCGTTCATGACCTCTGGCCGCGACAGGGTGATCGTTGCAATGTCGTCCGCGATGTCGAGCTTGATCGCCTGATAGTCCATGGACCCGTCCTTCTATATGCTGACGGGCAACTTAGTCACCGGGGCCACAATGGAAAGCGTGATCCTGCGTCAAAGTCCGCGGCACGGACAATTGTCCGTCATTCTTTCAGCAATTCGTCGAGCCGGGCCTGTTCTTCGGCGCTCAGCATTTCGGCCGGGCGGGCCGCGTTACGCCTGCGCACAGTCACAAGAGCAATCGCCAGCCCGAGGATCAGCAGGATCGGCGCAGACAGCCACAGGAGCATGTTCCAGCCCCGCGTGTCAGGGCGCAGAAGCACGTATTCCCCATAGCGGGCGACAACGAAGTCGACGACCTCCTGATCGGTGTCGCCTTCGACCAGCCTTTCACGCACCATGAGCCGCAATTCGCGCGAGATCGGGGCGTTGGAATCGTCGATGCTCTCGTTGCGGCAGACGGGGCAGCGCAGGCCCGCGCTGATATCACGGGCCCGCTCTTCCAGCACCGGGTCATCCAGCACCTCGTCGGGCTGAACGGCAAAGGCCGGTGCCGCAAGCAGCAGAAGAAGCAGCAGGAGCTTTTTCATTCCGCGGGCACCGCCTTGGCACTGGTTCTGCGCGCGCCGGCGGCGATGCGCAGGCGCCGGTCTGTCAGCGACACCGCACCGCCCAAAGCCATGAGGATCGAGCCACCCCAGATCCAGTTGGCGAATGGTTTGATATGGCTGCGCACCGCATAGCCGCCATTGGCCTGCGGATCGCCGATCACCACATAGACGTCACGCAGGAACCCGTTCCGGATCGCGGCTTCGGTGGTGGGCATGCCCGCCACCGGATAGAACCGCTTTTCGGGATCGAGGACCGCGATCTCGCGGTCCCCGCGCCAGACGGCGATCTTGGCGATCGTGGTCAAGTAGTTGGGCCCCTCGGTCTGGACAACGTCACGCAGTTCCATCTCGTAGCCGCCGACCGGGAACCTGTCGCCGATCTGGGCCACGCGGATATCCTCAACCTGCCATGCGGTGATGCCCGCCACGCCGATGATCGTCACGCCAAGGCCTATATGGGCGGTGGCCTTGCCCCAATCCGCCCGTGGCAGACGGGTCAGGCGCGCCAGCCGTGCCCCGATGCTCTCCCGGCCGGTGCGGGTCCACAGGTCGATTACGGCGCCACCGATCACCCAAACGCCAAGAACCATGCCGATCGGCCCCAGCGCGGACCGTCCCGTCTGCAGCGCGAAGGCCAGCGCCCCCACCGCGACCGCGAGGATCGCGACCGGGATCAATGGTCGGATAGCCTTGCTCAGGCTGCCGCGTTTCCACGCCAGCATCGCGCCCGGCGGCAGAATGATCGCCAGCCCGATGAAGAACGGCGTGAAAGCCGCGTCGAAGAACGGGGGACCTACGCTGAGCGTGCGGCCAAAGACCATCTCGGCGAAGAGGGGCCAGATGGTCCCCACGAAGACGACGAAGGCCGACACCGCCAGAAGCACGTTGTTGAAGACCAGCGCCGATTCCCGGCTGATCGTGGAAAAGACGCCCTTGGCTTCCATCTCGCTTGCGCGGATTGAAAAGAGCGTCAGACCACCGCCCACGAAGACACCCGTGATCGCCAGAAGGTAGACGCCGCGCGCCGGATCGTTGGCGAAGGCGTGAACCGAAGTCAGCACGCCCGACCGCACGATGAACGCGCCCAGAAGCGAAAAGCCGAAGGCAAGGATGGCCAGAAGGATCGTCCAGCTTTTCAATGCCTCGCGCTTTTCCACCACGATGGCGGAATGCAACAACGCGGCTGCAAGAAGCCATGGCATGAACGAGGCGTTCTCGACCGGGTCCCAGAACCAGAAGCCGCCCCAGCCCAGCTCGTAATAGGCCCACCAGGAGCCCAGCGCGATGCCGATCGTCAGAAACAGCCAGGCCGCCAGCGTCCAGGGGCGCACCCAGCGGCCCCACGCCGCGTCGACGCGGCCTTCGATTAGGGCCGCGATGGCGAACGAAAACGACATCGAAAGCCCGACATAGCCGAGGTAGAGGAACGGCGGATGGAAGGCGAGGCCCGGGTCCTGCAGAAGCGGATTCAGGTCCTGCCCGTTCATCGGCGGAACTTCGAGCCGCAGGAAGGGATTCGACGTAAAGATAAGAAAGGCCATGAACGCGACGCCGACCGAGCCCTGCACGGCCAGAACGCGGGCCCGCAGGCTGGGCGGCAGGTTGCCACCGAACCACGCCGCAGAGGCGCCGAACAGGGCGAGGATCAGCACCCACAGAAGCATCGAGCCCTCGTGATTCCCCCAGACCCCGGTGATCTTGTAGATCATCGGCTTGTCACTGTGGGAGTTGAGGTAGACGAGCCTCAGCGAGAAATCCGAGGTCACGAACGCCCAGGTCAACGCGCCAAAGGCAAACGCCAGAAGGATGAACTGGGAAGAGGCGGCAGGCGAGGCGAATTCCATCCATCCCCGCCAACCCTTGTGTGCGCCTACCAGCGGAACGATCGTCTGAAGGATCGCGATCGCGAAGGCGAGAATGAGGGTGAAATGTCCAAGCTCTGTGATCATGAGATGGAGTATAGATCAGCCGCCCGCCCTCGCCAATCCACGTCGGGCGGCCAAAGTGTCACGTCCGTGTGCGCATCCATTCGGCAAGCGCGGCATTGTCGGCGGGCGCGGTGACGGTGCCTGTTTCGCGGGCATCGCTGCCCGTGTCGGCAACCTGTGGCGCCCCGGGCGCGCGCGGCATTCCGGCCAGCATATCGAGATCGGCCGACACCTGCGGAACCCGCGCCATCGTCTCGGCGATGGAACGCTGGAACCGCTGGCCCTGCACCTGATAGCGCGCCCCGAAATAAAAGCTCACGATCGCGCCCATCAGCCACCACAGCGGCTCTGGCACCAGCGCGATGCCCACCATGCGTTCGGCGAACCAGACCGGGTTCGTCATGGCAGAGACCATCAGACCGATCGTGCCAAAGGCCATGAGCGGCCGGGGCAACCGGTTCAACCCATTGATCAACCTGTCGAAAAGTCCGGCACGAGGCGATGAGAATTCGGTCGAGAACTGCTGCATGGCGGCGGCGCGCATCTGCGCGCCGCGCGCATCCGAGGCATCGGCGTTCACCCGGAACACCTCGGCCGTCTCGGCCACCACGTTGCGGCCCGAGCCGAACAGGAACGTCGCGATATCGGTAATCAGCCCCATGATGCCACCCGGTCGCGATGTTGCACGTCGGTCAGGTGATAGCGGGGCGAGATGAATTCCTCGGCCCGGACGATCCAGCCGCCTTTCCCGCCATCGTTCCTGCGGGCGTATTTGCGGCTCGACGGGCGCCGGTCGGCAAGACGGTAGTAGTAATTCCGCCGCGCGATGCCATAGGCATCGGCAAGGTGTTCGGGCGCGGCCTCATAGGCGCGCTGACTGGCCGCGATGGTCTGCGGGCCGATGATCCCGTCGACGGTCACCTCGATCCGCATGTCGCGCAGCAGCTGTTGCAGGATACGCACCGCGTTCGACCCGGCATTCACATACATGTCAAAGACCGAGGGCCGGATCGTCTCGGGCAGTTCGGCAATGCGCGGCCGGTCGAAATAATGTTCGACGAAAATATCGACGGCCTGCCCCCGCGTCAGCGCGCGCACATCGGCCGCTGTCACCGTGCCGTCCCGGTCGAGGTCGAGCCCCAGCCTGCGCATCGTATGAATGGTCACCCCGAAATTCGTGGCCCCGCCGGGATCGTCGGGATCGTTCACATAGCCGCCTTCACGGGCGACGATGCCCTCGGCGATTTCTCTGACGGATTTCATTGCTTCTGCCCCCAAACATGTGTCGAAGGGCAGAAGCTGGGATGGTTTGGTTAATTGATGACTGCGGGACCGTCCGACGGATCGGGTTCCACATAGACGCCCTGCTCCTTGAGCGCGTCGATCACCTCGGCGGGCATATAGGTCTCGTCATGCTTGGCCAGCACTTCGGTCGCGAGGAAAACCCCGTCGACCAGACGGCCTGTCGCGACCGTGCCCTGCCCTTCCTCGAACAGGTCGGGCGGCACGTCGTTGCCCACATAATGAACCGGAACGGTTGCCCCGCCATCGGTGATTTCAAAGAAGAACTTCACACCTTCATCCGGCCGGATCGAGCCATCGGCCACCAGCCCGCCCAGACGAAAGACCTCGGTCTCTTCAGGGGTTTCGGCCGCGATCTGGCTTGGAGACAGGAAGAAACTGATCCCGTCGCGCAGCGCATATCCGATCAGCGCCGTCGATACCGCAAGCGCCACGAAGCCGATCACGATGACCTGCACGCGGCGTTGTTTCTTCAATCCCTTCATTCCAGCCATCTGTTCACCTCATGGGAAAACGGGGGCAAGCCCGAGCCCGGCATCCTCATCGAGGCCAAGCATCAGGTTCGCGTTCTGGATCGCCTGACCAGACGACCCCTTGTTGAGATTGTCGAGCGCCACAACGACGATCGCCCGGCCGGGAATCCGGTCGCCGATCACACCGATGTGGCAATAGTTCGATCCCTGCACATGGCCCGTGCCCGGCGCAGTGCCGAAGGGCAGCGTCACGATGAAACGCTCGTCTGCATAGCGCGCCTCGAGCGCGGCGTGGATCGCCGAAGGATCGCCCTGCACATAGCAGGTGGCAAGGATGCCCCGCGATTGCGGCACGAGGTGGGGGGTAAAGACGATTCGAACGTCGCGGCCGGCAAGGGCCGAGAATTCCTGATCGAATTCGCCCAGGTGGCGGTGCTTGCCGCCTTGCGAATAGCCGACCACGTCCGAGGACCGCTCGGTAAAGAGCATGTTTTCCTTTAGCGCGCGCCCTGCCCCGGAAATCCCGTTCTTCAGATCGCAGATGATCGTGTCGAGATCGATGACACCCGCCTCGATCAGCGGCCGGATCGCGTATTGCACGGTGGCTGCGTTGCAGCCCGTCCCGGCCACGAGCCGCGCGCCGCGAATGTCGTCACGGTAGAATTCGGTCAGCCCGTAGACCGCCTCTTTCTGCAGATCGACCGCCGCATGCGGTGCGCCATACCAGAATTCATAGGCCGCCGGATCGCGCAGGCGGAAATCGGCGCCGAGGTCGACGACCTTCACGCTGCGCGGCAGATCCCGCACCAGCGCCTGGCTCAGCCCATGGGGCAGCGCGCAGAACACCAGTTCGATGCCGGAAAAATCGATCTCGTCCACGGTGACCAGCCCGGGCAGATCAAGGTGGCGCAGATGCGGAAACACGTCGGCCATCGCCATGCCAGCCTTGCGCTCTGCCGACAGCGCGGCGATCGACAGACCCGGATGGGTCGCGATGATGCGGACAAGCTCGGCCCCGGTATAGCCCGAGGCGCCAAGGATGGCGACGGAATGGGTCATGGTTCTCTCTTTCTCAGAGGGAAATAGTCAGAAAGCGGCGCCGGTTCAATTGCGCCATTGCCGCATCATGCGGCGTCGAAGGCAATCTGTCGTCGCAGGAACTGTGTGGCCTTGTCCGAAACGGCCCGCGGTTTGCCCGATGTCAGGAACTTGCTCTCCGTGCCCGTGCCCACCATCTCGGGGCGCCGCGCAAGGTAATCGGCAAGGCTGTCGGCCACCAGTCTGGGCTGGCTCAGCACACGAACCTCGGTGCCAAGGGCCTCCTGAAACGTCTCTTCGACAAGCGGATAGTGCGTGCAGCCCAGAACGGCGGCATCGGGTTCGGGCATCTTGCGCTTGAGCGCCTCGACATGGCTGCGCACCAGCGCCTCGGCAAGGATCATGTCGCCTTCCTCGATGGCATCGACAACGCCGGCGCAGGCCTGCGCCTCGACATCGACGCCGATGGCACGGAACGCAAGCTCGCGCTGGAACGCCCGGCTCGACACCGTCGCAGGCGTGGCGAACAGCGCCACATGGCTCACGCCCACCTCGCGCGGCGGGGAATTGTCGCCCCATTGCCGTTCGGTCAGCGCCTCGATCAGCGGCACAAACACACCCAGAACCCGCTTGTCGCGCGGAACCCAGGCTTCCTGCATGCGGCGCAGCGCGGCGGCGGAGGCCGTGTTGCAGGCCAGGATCACCAGATCGCAGCCTTCATCGAACAGGCGCTGAACCCCCGCGGTCGTCAGGTCATAGATATTGCCGGCCGTGCGCACGCCATAGGGCGTGTTGGCGTTGTCGCCGAAATAGACCAGCGGCAGATCGGGCAGTCGCTTGGTGATCGCATCAAGGACGGTCAGCCCGCCGAGCCCGCTGTCGAATATGCCCACCGCCATGGCTGCTCTCCTGCCTTCGCATTCTGTATCTGGCCTCGAATTCGTGGCCAATACGCCCGGTCTCCACCGGGTCTGGAGAAAGCTCATACGTCACGCGCCGGAGGAAATCCATCATTGCTGTCGGGTCGGCCCGAAATTCCGCCAGACGCTCCTGCAGGACCGGCTGGCCCACGTGAATGCGCACCGGCTGGTTCACCCGCGTCTTGAATTCCCGGATCAACATGCCGAGCCTCAATGTGTAATGCACACGGCTCGCGATCTGGAACAGGCCGCTGTTCGCGCCTTCGAAGAATACGGGCACCACCGTCGCATTGGACCGGGTGATCATCTTGGCCGTGAAATTCCGCCATGTCGGATCAAGTGGCGGGTCGAACACGCGTGCCGAGGTGCTGACCGTGCCGCCCGGAAAGACCCCGATCGCGCCGCCCTGCCCGAGGTATCTCAGCGCCTCGGCCCTTGTTTCGAGGTTCTGGCGTGCGGCCTCCTTGGTGTCGTCGAAACTGATCGGCAGGATGACCTTTTCCAGATCGGGGGATTTCCGGAACACACGATGCGCGAGAATACGAAAGTCGCCGCCCCGACGCGCGCTTAGCATGCGCCCCATCATCAAACCGTCGAGGATGCCGTAGGGGTGATTGGCCACGACGATGACCGGTCCTGTCCGGGGGATCGCGTCAAGTGACCCGGACCGGATGTCCATCGTGATGCCATACCGGTTGCAGATCACCTCCCAGAAATCGCCACCCGCCGCGACTTCATCCTCGTATCCGCGTGCCCTGCGGATCAGGGAGATGCGACCGGTGACGTTTTCCAGCGTCCTGATCAAGACGCGCGAGGCCCGCGATCCGGCGCTGCTGGCATAGCTGATATCGCGGGCGATCTGGCGAAAGGTCATCGCGTTGAGGCCTCGGTCACAAGGAAACAGGGGTTCGGCGTATCGCCCATATGTAAAGCCTTTGTGACCTATTCCGCCGCGCTCTGGTACGCATCGCCCTGCAAGGCGGCAAGCAATTCGGCCCGTCGCGCCTCGGCCTTGGCGGCATTGGCCTGTTTCACCGGGCCGAAACCACGAATGTCGAGGGGCAACCGGGCCAGCGCAATGGCCGCGGCCCGCGCCTCATCGGGCGCAAGCGCTGCCAGATCGGCCTCGTATTGCGCAATCAGCGCCCGCTCCATCCGACGCTCGGCCGTGCGGCCGAACAGGTCGAACGGCGTGCCCCGCAGCCTTTTCATCCCCGCCAGGATCGGCAGCGCCCGGTCGAGCCATCGCCCGAACGCGCGCTTGGCCGGGCGGCCATCCGGGCCCGTTTTCGACAGAACCGGCGGGGCAAGGTGGTAGATCAGCTTCAGATCGCCCTCGAAGGCCTCTCGGGCCTGTTCGCGCGACGACACAAGCAGGCGGGCCACCTCGTATTCGTCCTTGTAGGCCAGCACCTTGTGATAGCCTTCGGCCACCGCCGCCTGCATCGCCGGGTCCGTGAACCGCCCAACGGTCTCGCGGTATCGGCGGGCCAGTGCGGGCGATTGATAGGCCTCCAGATGGGTCGCGCGAAAATCAATCTTCCCCTGCAATGTCAATGTCTTATCAGTCGTTATTAATGTTGCCTTCGAGGCCTCGGGGTCAATCGCGGACCAACGGCCGATCTCGAACGCCATGAGATTGGCCTCGACCGAGGCGCCATTGAGACGGATCGCCTCCCGGACAGCGTCGCGGCTTACGGGGACCGCGCCCCTTTGCCATGCCGCGCCAAAGACGATCATGTTCGAATAAATGCTGTCGCCCAGATGGGTGCGGGCAAGGGCCGTCGCGTCAAGAAGGCTCAGCCCGTCGCCCACCCGCGCGCGCAAAGCGACCTCCAGCCTGTCGGAGGGGATGCGGAACTCCGGGTCCTGGGTGAAAGCGCCCGTTACCACCACATGACCATTGACGATGGCCTGCGTCTCGCCGTGTCGCATCAGCCCGATCGTCTTGGCCCCGGCGCTGACCACCAGGTCACCGCCAATGAGCGTATCGCATTCCCCAGAGGCGACCCGGATCGCCGAGATGTCGCCGGGTCGTTCGCCCAGACGGCAATGGATATGCACCGCGCCGCCCTTTTGCGACAGGCCCGCCATTTCCATCATGCCGGCGCCCTTGCCGTCCAGATGGGCGGCCATGGCGATAACCGCCCCGATGGTGACGACGCCGGTGCCGCCGATCCCGGTGATCACGATATTATGGGTGCCATTGATCGGTGCAATCTCGGCTTCGGGCATGTCGGGCAGATCAATCCCGCCCGTCGCGGCCTTGCGCGGCGTGCCACCCTCGACGGTGACGAAGGAGGGGCAAAACCCCTTGAGGCAGGAGAAATCCTTGTTGCAGCTTGATTGGTCTATCGCCCGTTTGCGGCCCAATTCCGTCTCGAGCGGCACGATCGAAACGCAGTTCGACTGCGCCCCGCAATCGCCGCAACCCTCGCAGATATCGGGGTTGATGAAGACACGCTTGTCGGGGTCCGGGAACGTGCCCTTCTTCCTCCGGCGGCGTTTTTCTGCGGCGCAGGTCTGGATGTAGAGGATCGCCGTCACGCCCGCGACCCGGGCCAGATCGTTCTGCACCAAGGCCAGATCAGACCGGTCGTGCCATCCGATCCCATCGGGGAAGCCAGCGCGATCCGGCTCCTCTTTCGGGTCATAGACCACCGCGATCTTCGCGAGCCCCAGCGCCTTGAGTTCATGGGCGATCTGTTCAGGGCGCAGATCGCCGTCATTGCCCTGCCCGCCGGTCAGAGCGACGGCGTCGTTATAGAGGATCTTGAAGGTGATGTTGGTGCCCGCGGCGACGGCGGCGCGGATCGCCATGACGCCGGAATGATTATACGTCCCGTCCCCCATCTGCTGAAAGGCATGGGGCGTGTGGGAAAACGGCGCCTCGCCCATCCAGCTGGCCCCTTCGGCGCCCATCTGGGTATAGCCCTCGACACCGCGATCCATGAAGATCGCGAGCGTATGGCAACCGATGCCCGCAAAGGCGCGGCTGCCGTCGGGCACCACGGTCGAGGTGTTGTGCGGGCAGCCACCACAGAAATACGGGGTGCGGGAGGCCAGCTCGGTTGCGTTGTCGGCGCGGCGCATCTCGGTCAGACGCGCAAGACGGGCAACCATTTCGTCGGTGCCGCGCCCCTCGTCGATCAGGATGGAGCCGATGTTGACGGCGACCTGAACGGGATCGAGCACGCCCGGAACGGGGAACAGTTCTTCCCCGCGCGTGGCGCCCGTTCCGCCCTTGTGCCAGCCGAACACACGCCGGCCTCTGGGATCATCGAACAGCGCCTCCTTGATCTGAACCTCGATCAGCTTGCGTTTTTCCTCGACCACGACGATCAGATCGAGCCCCTCTGCCCAATCGAGGAACCCTTTCACATCAAGCGGAAAGGTCTGGCCGATCTTGTAGGTCGTGACGCCCAGCGCCCGGGCGCGATCCGCGTCGATCCCCAAAAGGCCGAACGCATGGGTCAGGTCGAGCCAGTTCTTGCCCGCCGCCACGAACCCGATCCGGGCACCGGCGTGCCCGTGAACTCGTCTGTCGATCCCGTTGGCATGGGCAAAGGCCTCGGAGGCAAAGCGCTTGTGATTCAGGAGCCGCGCCTCTTGTGCGGCCCATGGATCGTTGCGCCGGATGTTCAGACCACCGGGCGGCATGTCGAATTCGGGCGTGACGAAAGACATCCGGTCCGGCCGGCCATCGACCACGCTTGTCACCTCGACCGTGTCCTTCATCAGCTTGAGCCCGGTCCAGATGCCCGCAAAACGCGACATTGCAAAGCCGTATAGACCGAAATCGAGAATCTCCTGCACGCCTGCGGGGCTCAGAACAGGAACATAGGCATCGACCATCGCCCAGTCGGACTGGTGGCATGTGGTCGAGCTTTCGCCCGTATGATCGTCGCCCAGCGCCATGACGACGCCGCCCCTGGGCGACGTGCCGGCAAGATTGCCGTGCCGGATGGCATCGCCCGACCTGTCCACGCCGGGCCCCTTGCCATACCAAAGCGCGAAGACGCCGTCATAGCGCCCCTGCCCGCGCAGCTCGGCCTGTTGCGTGCCCCAGACGGCGGTTGCGGCCAGATCCTCGTTCAGACCCGGCTGAAACACGACGTGCGAGGCCTCCAGATCGGCTTTTGCCCGCATCATCTGCATGTCGACGGCACCAAGCGGGGAGCCGCGATAGCCGGTCACGAACCCGGCCGTGTTGAGCCCCGCGGCAAGATCGCGCGCACGCTGCATGAGCATCAGTCGAACAAGCGCCTGTGTGCCATTGAGAAGGACCTCGGTCTTGCCGAGATCGAACTTGTCGTGCAATGTCACATCCTGCCTGCTCATTGAGCCCTCCCTGGCTGAAATTAGGCGCGAGCCCGATCAAGGTCAAAATTCCCGAGACAAAATCCGGAATGCGCTGACAAACGCGGTTGCATAGGTCATGTTCGGACCGGTAACGAGAGGCCGCGTTGGCATTGACGCAACCCGAGGGGCCGGTATGGATTGGGACAAGTTGAGGATCTTTCATGCGGTTGCCGATGCGGGCAGCCTGACCCATGCTGGGGATAACCTCCACCTGAGTCAATCTGCCGTCAGCCGTCAGATCCGGTCGCTCGAAGAATCACTGAACACCACGCTGTTTCACCGCCATGCACGCGGCCTGATCCTCACGGAACAGGGCGAATTGCTGTTTGACGCCACCAAGTCGATGAACAAGCGGCTCGAGGCGGCGTCGGCGCGCATCCGCGACAGCGAGGAAGAGGTGTTCGGCGAATTGCGCGTGACGACCACGATCGGGTTCGGCACGCTTTGGCTCGCGCCGAGGCTGCCCAAGCTTTACGAGAAATATCCCGATCTGAAGATCGATCTGATGCTCGAGGAACGTGTCCTCGACCTGCCGATGCGCGAGGCTGATGTCGCGATCCGCATGAAGGAGCCGAGCCAGGCCGATCTGATCCGCAAGAAACTCATGTCGATCAAGATGCGGCTCTTCGCGTCCGAGACCTATCTGGCGGCCAACGGAACCCCGCAGGAGATCGAAGAGATCGCGGGGCATCGTCTGATTTCGCTCAGCCCGTCATCGCCGCAGGTCTCGGCTGGTGCGGCAATGGTCCAGCATATTCTGACCTACGACATCCCGAGCCTGCTGACCGTGAACAATTATTTCGGTGTGCTGCAGTCGGTTCTGAACAATCTCGGGATCGGCGTCTTGCCCGATTACGTGACCGAGGATTTCCCGGCACTTGTGCGGGTGCTGCCGGATTTCGAATCCGGCGACATACCCGTCTATCTGGCCTATCCGGAAGAACTGCGGCAATCCAAGCGGATCATGGTTTTCCGCGACTTCGTTCAGGAAGAAATCATTGCCCATCGGCGGCGGATGAAAGAGGCGGCCGTCGCCCCGGCGTAGCAGAGCCATGCACAGGGCGCATATCTGCTTTGACGTGGATCCAATACAAAAAACTTGATCCACCAGATGCCCAATCTTATGTCGACTGTCGAAGGCGATGCACACTGGTTGTGCAGCATCTTCATACCTCCCTGTTGGACTTCGCCGGGCCGTTGTGCCCGGCATTTTTTTGTGTGGCCCCCTCACCCGCATCTCCGACACCCCCGACCGCAGACTTGCGCCGCACAAGAAAATCGCGCTCGGCTGCGTTCCGACTGAGAGAGATTGCACTGTCATAGGCCTCCTGCGCGGCAGCATGCGCGCCCGCGCGGCTCAGAAGATCGGCCCGGGCCGCATGAAACGGCTGATAGGCATGCAGTTGAGGCTCGAGCGATCGCAATTGCGAAAGCGCCACCTCGACACCCCCCAGTTCCGCCAGAACCACAAGCCTGTTGAGCCGAACCACGTCGGAGGGTTCATGCACAAGAAGTGCATCATACAACAGGAGCATCTGGCGCCAGTCCGTCGCATCATGGCATGACGCAGAGACATGGAGCGCCGAGATCGCGGCCTTGATCTGGAACGGTCCCGCGGCGCCCATGACAAGGGCGCTGTCGAGCGTCGCGAGGCCCTCCTGCGCCTGCGCGTGATCCCACAATTCGCGGTCCTGTTCGCGCAGCGGAACGAGCCGCCCCGAGGCATCCGCCCGGGCGGCACGGCGCGCATGGGTCGTCAGCATCAGGGACAACAGGCCCAGGATTTCCGGATCGGCGCGCAGATCGACAAGCAGCCGCGCCAGAAAGATCGCCTCGTCGCATAGGTCTACGCGCAGCCTGTCCCGCCCCGAGGTGGCGGCATAGCCTTCGTTGAAGACAAGGTAGATCACGGCCAGCACCGATCCCAGCCTGTCGTCCCATTCGGCCCGGTCCGGAATGCGGAAGGGGATGCCCGCCTTCGCGATCTTGGCCTTGGCCCGGCTGAGCCGCTGCCCCATCGTGGGTTCTGTATCGAGAAAGGCCCGCGCGATCTCGGAGGTGGTCAGCCCGCACAGCGACCGAAGCGTCAGCGCGACACGGCTCTTGGGGTCAAGCGCGGGGTGACAGCAGGTAAAGATCAGCCTGAGACGTTCGTCGGGTATCTCGGCCATCTTCGCGCCATCACCCTCCCGCTCGGCAAGGACGGCAAGCGTGCGTTCCCGCTCCGTCCATCGTGCGGCGCGGCGGATGCGGTCGATCGCCTTGCGCCGCGCCACCCGCAGCAGCCAGCCCAGAGGCTTTTGCGGCACCCCGTGCCGGCCCCAATGCGCGAGCGCTGATTCGAAGGCCTGCGACAGCGCCTCTTCGGCCAGCTCGAATTGGCCGAGATCGGCGGAAAGGGCGGCCAGAAGACGCCCCCTGTCCTCCCGCATGAGCCGGGAGAGTTCGGCATCGATCTCTCCCGGTCGCATGGTCAGCCCTGCGCCGCCGACAGGTCCATCACCGGCCGCACCTCGATCGTGCCGAAATCGGCCACGGGGATCATCGCGGCATAGCGGATGGCATCGTCCAGTGTCTTGCAATCGATGATGTAATAGCCGCCAAGCTGCTCTTTCGTCTCGGCAAAGGGGCCGTCCATGGTTTCGGTCTTGCCGCCCCGGACCCGCACGGACGTGGCCATCTCGACCGGCATCAAGGCCTCGCCTCCGACCATGACGCTATCGGCGACCAGCTTTTCGGAAAAGTCGTTCCAAGGTTTCATATAGGCCTCGAACTCCGGTGTTCCGGGTTCCGGATCGGGCTGATCGGCAGGTGGCGGCGGGGAATAGATCAGGCACATGTATTGCATGGAATTGGTCCTTTCAGAATATGAGAAGTGTCGCCAAAGGGCGGGATTCGGGCAAGCCGCATGCCTCATTTCATTCAGGGCGGGCCGTGCGGCGGGTCAGGATATCAGGGCCTCCGTCTGTGGTTTCGATACCCCAAGGACGCACAGCCCGGCCCGATTTCGACAGGCGCGGAAAAACTTTTCCGCCCGGGGGCCCAAATGCGGGCCGACGCCGCGCTCCGCCCTTCCCTCCCTCGCGCAACTGACGTAACAGGGCGCCCATATGCGGCCGCCCCGAGGATATGCCATGCAAGAGCCGGCGATCACGCCCGACCTGATCGAAGCCCACGGCCTCAAGGACGATGAATATGCCCGGATTGTCCGGCTTCTGAACCGGGAGCCGAACTTCACCGAGCTGGGCATCTTCTCGGCCATGTGGAACGAGCATTGTTCCTACAAGTCATCCAAGAAATGGCTGCGCACACTGCCGACGACAGGCCCTCAGGTGATCTGCGGCCCGGGCGAGAACGCGGGCATCGTCGACATCGGGGACGGTCAGGCCGTGGTCTTCAAGATGGAGAGCCACAACCACCCCTCCTATATCGAGCCCTATCAGGGCGCGGCGACAGGCGTCGGCGGCATCCTGCGCGACGTGTTCACCATGGGCGCGCGCCCGATCGCCGCAATGAATTCGCTGTCGTTCGGCGTGCCCGATCACCCCAAGACAGCCTCCCTCGTGTCGGGGGTCGTGGCCGGCGTCGGCGGCTATGGCAATTGCTTTGGCGTACCGACGGTGGGTGGCGAGGTGCGGTTTCACCCGGCCTATAATGGCAATTGCCTCGTGAACGCCTTTGCCGCGGGCCTCGTCGATACCGACAAGATCTATTATTCCGAAGCCTCGGGCATCGGCATGCCCGTTGTCTATCTGGGCGCGAAAACCGGGCGCGATGGCGTGGGCGGCGCGACGATGGCCTCGGCAGAATTCGACGACACGATCGAGGAAAAGCGCCCCACCGTTCAGGTTGGCGACCCCTTTACCGAAAAGCGCCTGATGGAAGCCACTCTGGAGCTGATGGCCACCGGCGCCGTGATCTCGATTCAGGACATGGGGGCCGCGGGCCTGACCTGTTCGGCCGTCGAGATGGGCGACAAGGGCGGCCTCGGGATCCGGCTCGACCTCGATGCCGTGCCCCAGCGCGAAGAGAACATGACAGCCTACGAAATGATGCTGTCGGAAAGCCAGGAGCGTATGCTCATGGTCCTGCGCCCGGAGAAAGAGGCCGAAGCCAAGGCTGTCTTCGACAAGTGGGACCTCGACTTTGCCATCGTCGGAGAGACGATCGCCGAGGACAAGTTCATCATCTGCCACAAGGGCGAGGTGAAGGCGGACCTTCCGCTCTCGCCCCTGTCGGGCGAGGCGCCGGAATATGACAGGCCGTGGGTCGAGACGCCCGCCGCCACGCCGCTGGGCGCTGTGCCGCAGATCGACCCGATCGATGGCCTCCGGGCGCTGATCGGCAGCCCGAACCACGCGGCCAAGCAGTGGGTCTATCAGCAATATGACAGCCAGGTCATGGCCGATACGATCCGCACGCCCGGACAGGGGGCGGGCATCGTCCGCGTGCATGGCACGACAAAGGCGCTGGCCTTCACCTCGGACGTGACGCCGCGCTATGTGATGGCAAACCCGGTCGAGGGCGGAAAACAGGCCGTGGCCGAAGCCTTCCGCAACCTGTGCGCCGTGGGCGCCAAGCCGCTTGCCTCGACCGACAACCTCAATTTCGGCAATCCCGAAAAGCCGGGCATCATGGGCCAGTTCGTCGGCGCCATCCGTGGCATCGGAGAGGCCTGTTCGGCGCTCGAAATGCCGATCGTTTCAGGCAATGTCTCGCTCTACAACGAAACTGACGGAACCGGCATCCTGCCCACGCCCACGATCGGCGCGGTCGGGCTGATCCCGGATATCGACGCCATCATCGGCACGGTCGCGCAACCGGGCGACGCAGCCTATGTCATCGGCGCGACGGCCGGCCATCTTGGGCAATCGGCTCTCATGTGGGAAATGTTCGCCCGCGCCGAGGGCGATGCCCCGCCGGTCGATCTTGCCGCCGAACGGCGGAACGGCGACTTCCTGCGCGCGCAGGCCAGCGCGATCCGGGCCGCGACGGACCTGTCGGATGGCGGGCTCGCCCTTGCGGCATTCGAAATGGCGGAATGCTCGGAAACAGGCGTCTCGCTCGGGATCAGCGATATCGCAACCCTCTTCGGGGAGGATCAGGCCCGCTATCTTGTGGCCGTGGCCCCCGATGCGACCGATGCCTTTGAAGCGGCCGCGCAGGCAGGCTCTGTTCCCATCGAGAAGGTCGGCAGCTTTGGCGGCGATGCACTGTCATTCGGCGACAGGGTCGCGCCGATGTCAGAACTCGCCCCGCTCTATCGCTCCGCCTTCGAAGAAGCGATTTTCGGATGATCCGACCAACGGCGCCCCGGATACGCGGCGCCGTCCGGTTGGCCTAGTAGCCGCCGAGGATCCTGCCCAGAGCGTCCAGCGGGACATGGGCGGAAAACAGGACCCCGCCCGCATAGGCCACCAGAAATACCGATATCCGCGAACGGATGTACCAACCCGGCTGCCCGGAGGCGAGTTCGGCGAGACGGGGCGCGATCCGGTCGGCCGCGACGCGCGACAATGAAGCCGAGATCATCTGGGCCGCCGCGCTGATGCCGAAGACAAGACCCAATCCGAACAGGATCAGAAGAACCATCGGCCCCATCCCGAGGCCAAGCAGCGTGTCGATGTAACCGCCCGATGTTCCGAACATCAGGCCAACAGCACAGGTAATCGCGTTTCGAAGCAGAAATTCCAGGGTCATCTCGTCAACCATGTCATCGGTAATCGTTAGGACATTAGAAACGAAATCTGGCGCGCAGATGTCAGGACTTGCTCACAACAACGACCTTTGCCGGGACTCTTCCGCCATTTCGCCCGTCTACCAGCGGTCAAGCCCCAGAAGCTTGCGGCCAAGGGGGCTCAAGTCTGCCGGGCCGCCATTGTGCCGCTTTTCCCAGTCGCGCGGATCGCCGGGGAAATCGGGCCGGTTCGGCGGTTCGATCTCGCGCCACAGGCGGATCCGCTCCTCCCGCTCCGCGGCGTTCTCCTGATCGGCAGGCTGCATCGAGATATATTGCGCCATCCGGACCCGTCCCTCGCTGAGGTTCGGGCGGACGCCATGGGCCAGAAGCGAGTTGAAGATCATCAGGTCGCCCGGTTCCATCACGATGTTTTCCCGCTCCAGCCCGGTCATGTCCGGCAGGAGTGGGTTGCGGTCGGCGGGCTGGGTCTTCACCCAGTCGGCGAAATGCTCGAACAGGTAGGGCACACATTGAAACCCGCCGGTCTCTCCATCCTGCGGCAAAAGGCTCAGCACGCCCTGAACGCCGATCGGCGGCGGGTCGAGTGACGTGTTCACATCCCAGTGGATGAACCCGTCCGGAGAACCGCTGCGATCCTTCCGCGGGACATTTAGATTGGCCCGGTCGATGGCGACCCAGAGATCCTCTCTGTCCCAGATATCGACAAAGGCGTCATAGACGCGCGGCTCCATCCGATTGTCCCAAAGATACTGGTGATGGTAGATCTCGACCATGCCGGCATTGTTCAGCTCGGCCCGGACATGCGGGCGACGCTCGGGCGCGTACCATGTCGACGGGTCGTCGGGGTCTTTCTCGTCGAATTCCCAAAGCAGCGCGGCAAGCCTGTCGCAATTTTCCCGGGGCACGGCACCACGCACGATTACATAGCCCTTGGTAATCCAGTGCTGCCAATCCTCTTCGGACAGGACACGAAGCGGCAATTCCTTCCTGATATCGCGCAATTGCGTCGTGACACCGGCACCAAGCGGGTGGCTGATATCGTCTGCCGTGATCTCCATGGGTCGTCTCCTCCGGTCTCTTTCGACGACGTTGCATCGGAGGGATCACATAGGCAAGCGACGCTTGCAGAGCCGGTCCCCGCGTCCTACATCTTTGGCAGTTCACGAGGATCCCACGGAATGGCAATTACAGCACATGAAATCGAAACGCTCCTGCGCGAGGCCTTCCCGGATGCCAGCATCAAGGTGCAGGGCGATGACGGCGCGCATTTCGCCGCCGAAGTGATCGACGAAAGTTTTCGCGGCAAGAACCGCGTCCAGCAACAGCGCGCCGTCTATGCCGCGCTGAAAGGCAAGATGGACGGCGCGAACGGCGAGTTGCACGCGCTCGCCCTGACCACGAAGGCCCCCGGCTGAGCAAAGCAAGAGCCACAGCGCATCGCCCGCCACAACCTTGGATTGCAGGACTCCTCTGCGATGATCACTGTCGTCAGGACGGGCCTGGCATACCGGCGCGAGGGGTCCGCGCATGGCCTAAATCAAGGTGTTCATCCACAACCAGCTTCCCGACGGTGTCACGCTGCGGGACTTCAAGAAAGGGCGGTCCGGCAGCACCGTCAGGCTTGATCCCTCCCCCTCGCTGCCGGACTACGAGATCATCAGCGGCTATCGCAAGCTCGACGACATCAAGTCGAAGCTGAACACCATCCTCGCCAACCGGCCAAACGACGTTCTGGGCCTCATCGATCACTCCGCCCATGGCAACCCGATCTCTCACAACTCGCTCGGCCTGTCCGATGTGGCCAACTGGGCCAGTTACCTGAAAACCCTGCCTTGGGCGGACGAGGCCCGGGTCTATCTGTCCGGCTGCAACACGGGCATCAGCCTCGACCGGTCGCTGAATTTCAGCGATCACGGCCCCATTGCCGAACGCCTGGCCCAGGCTATCCCCTTCAACCCGCAATCCTTCGCCCACAAGATCACGGTCTTCGGAACCGTGGGCTTTTGCTACGGCAGCATGTCCATCGGCATAAGGACCGAACGCGAAGTCATCGAACTCGTGCGCGGGGAACGGGCCGTGCGGCTGGGGCGGTCCATCATCCGGATCCCGGGCCGCCGGGTGCGTATCGTTCACGCGGCCTACCCCGACGGCAAGACGGCCAACGGCACTGTCGCCTCCTACAACGCCTTCCCCAACTGGTGAGCGCCATGGCACATGTCATTCTCGAACACCCCGCAACCGGGCACCGGCTCGCCCTCGATCCGGTCCGCAGCCAGGCTGTCGCGGATGAGATCGCCCGCGTCAGCCCCGGCCCCCTCACGCGCCTCGCAAACTGGCTCTTTCCAGTCGATGGCGAGGTCCCGGCCATCGTGCCGGATGCGTTCCTGACGGTCTCCCAGTCTCCGGTGGCCGGCGACTACATGATCCAGTCGGCCATCGTCCTGCGGCGCTCCGATCTCGGCCAGCCGATGCAGTTTCACATGGGGCGTCAGATCCTGACCTGGATCGCCGACGATCTGCCCTGAACGCCGCGCCCGGTCGACCGACCTTGTCGAATGGGTAGGAATCTCCTACCTATCCCGGGACACACCCCAGCGGAGCCAATGCAATGAGCGCACAAGAAACGATCAAGGATACCGTCACCAACAACGATGTCGTGCTCTTCATGAAGGGCACGAAGTCCATGCCGCAATGCGGGTTCTCCTCCCGCGTGGCGGGCGTTCTGAATTTCATGGGCGTCGAGTATCAGGACGTGAACGTCCTCGAGGACGAAAACGTCCGCCAGGCGATCAAGGATTATTCCGACTGGCCGACCATCCCGCAGCTCTACGTGAAGGGCGAATTCGTCGGCGGATGCGACATCATCACCGAGATGACGCTGTCGGGCGAGCTGGACCAGCTGCTGGACGACAAGGGCGTGGTCTATTCGAAAGATGCCGCGGACAAGATCCGGGAGGCCAACGCCTGACACATCCCGCATTTGCGGGATTGCAACACATTGGCGCGGCGTTTTCCCCACTTGGGGGCGCCGCGCTATTCATTTCGACGGCGCCGTGGTTCAGTGTGCCGAGCTGTCATTATCGGGGGGCCATGGTGCACCCGCTTGGGAAGGCTCGGCGCCGAAACTGTGGGGGCAGTGTGCGCCGGGGGAGGTTTTTCAAACGCCAAACTGTTGCCGGCCGGGCCCTGGGCCCGGGACCGATCGGCCTGTTCTGGCCGGACGGGAGTCGTTTATCATGATGACCATTCTATGGGCCTTGATCGTGCTGCTGCTTATCGTGATCACGATAAGCCTGCTGATCGTCTATCTGCGCCAGAGAGATCAGACCCGTCGCGAGGCGATCGAGGCCCTTGCGGCCCGCCGCGGATGGTCACTGATGATCACGAGCCAGAGCCTCGGCCGCCCGTCGATCCTCCGGCTTGCGTCGCGCTCCGGCCCGGCCTGGCAGGCTGAAACCAAGCGGTTCGAGGCGCGATCCGGCGTGAAAGCCGAGAACATCACCGAATACCACAGCACCGCGACGAGCTGGGCCGACAACCTGATGATCATCTGTCATCGCCCCGGAGACAGCGCGGGCGAGGCCGGGGGGGCCACATCAGCCAGCAATACCGGCGCCATCGACCAGGACGAGGTCCGCGCGCTTGTCGGGCAGGATATCGGAGATTCGATCCCTCCCCTTCAGGTCTGGCCCGCCCATGAACGGATGATCGTTTATGCCAGCGCAGACCCGTCGTTCCGGGTCGATCTGGGCGATTTGGCGAAGGTGTTTCTCGACTGGGAGCCGCTCAAGGCCGGGCCTCGCGGCCAGATCGTCGTGATTCTCGGCAACAGCGGCCTTAGGGTCAGGCTGCGCCATTCGGTCAATGGTGCAGATGGGCTGGAACGATTCGTGGATTATTCCACCGGTCTCTACCGGCTGTTCTCACGCCCCTGATCAGCGCGCACTGCCCGCCTTTTCGTCGACGGTATCGGCCAGCGCTTCGGCCTGCGCCGCCAGCTCGGCCAGCATCTCCATGACTTCGTGGGGCACGACAGGCACCTCGATCCGCGTCGGTTCGGGCGCCGGCTGTTCTTCGAAGGCACGCAACCGGGCCTCCGCGATCCGCAGCTTTTCTTCAAGAGCGGCGGTCTTGTCGGCCAGCATCAGCCCGGACATCAACAGCATCCGAGCCTCCGGCACCCGTCCGATCTGTTCAGACAGGGCCGTCGCCTCGGCATCAAGCATGTTGGCCGCCGAGACGAGATAGGATTCCTCTCCCTCCTGACACGCAACTTCGAAGCTCCGGCCTCCGATCAGGATTTCCACCTGCGGCATCAGTTCTGCCCTCCAAGTATCGGCTCCAGTTCGGCGAGGATCGCCTGCATCTCGGCGCGGTCTGCCGCATGGGCGGCGCGCAACGCCTCGAGCTCGGCCATCATGGCCCGGTTGACCAGTTCCGGCTCTGCCACCCCCTCGCTCAGTGCCGTCGACATTTCGCCGGCCACCGCGCGCAGTTCGGCATTCACCTGTTGCAGCCGCTGCAATTCATGATCGAGTTCCGACATCCGCGTCCGACCGCTGGCCACGGCCGCTTCGAGTTCGGCGATCTTTGTTTCCTGCCGGTCCTTGAGCGCGCGGACACGTTCTTCCAGCTGGGCGTTCACCGTCCGCTCTTCGTCGAGTTTCTGGCGCAGGGCAGGCACGGTGTCGACGTCGTCATCGCCAGGCTCTTCGAGAGCCTCGACCTGCCGCCGGATCCGCGCAAGCGCAGACGTGATCCGCGACTCGAATTCAGATATTTCGCTCATGACCGTCTTGCCCTGTCGTCTACCAGCCCGTTCTTCGCGGGCTCTCCATCGCGCGCATCGAAACATAGCGGTGTGGCGCGCCACTGGCCACAATCACAGCACCTTTGGACCGGCACCAGAGGCCGCAAACATGCGAATCGTGCCTCGTTCAAAGAGACTATGCCAAAGCCCCCGACGCGGCAATTCAACAAGACCCCCTGATTTCAGGGCGTTAGGAAACAGCCTTGATGTTGACGCGTGCCAGCTTGATCTTGTCCCCTGCCCTGCTATCAACCGCTCAACGCTTTCAGACCAGACAGGATCAGGCCCTTGGACATCGACGCCCTTCGCGACGCACACCCCGATCACTGGATGCGGGCCGCCGCCATCCGCACCTTGACGCTCGACGCCGTCGCCGCCGCCAATTCCGGCCATTCCGGAATGCCCATGGGCATGGCCGACGTCGCGACGGTTCTTTACGAGAAACACCTTCGGTTCGACCCCAAGGCGCCGAACTGGCCCGACCGCGACAGGTTCATCCTGTCCGCGGGGCACGGCTCGATGCTGCTGTACTCCCTGCTCTACCTGACGGGCTACGAGCAGATGACGCTTCAGCAGCTCAAGGATTTCCGGCAATGGGGCTCGCGCACCGCGGGCCACCCGGAATACGGCCATGCCGAGGGGATCGAGACAACCACCGGCCCGCTGGGTCAGGGGATCGGCAATTCGGTCGGTTTCGCGATTGCCGAGGAATCGCTGCGTGCGCGCTTCGGCGCCAAGCTGATCAACCACCACACCTATTGCATCGCGGGCGACGGCTGCCTGATGGAAGGCGTCAGCCAGGAGGCGATCGCCCTTGCCGGGATGCAGCAGCTGGGCCACCTCGTCGTCTTCTTCGACGACAACGGCATCACAATCGACGGCAAGGTCGAGATCGCCGACACCACCGATCAATGCGCCCGGTTCGCAGCCTCCGGCTGGCACGTTCAGCATATCGACGGACATGATCCCGTCGCGATCGACGCGGCCATCACCGCGGCCAAGGCCGATCCGCGCCCCTCGATGATCGCGTGCAAGACACATATCGCCCTTGGCCATGCCGCGCAGGACACCGCCAAGGGCCACGGCGCCCTGACCGACGGCGATCAACTGCAGGCCGCGAAAGAGGCCTATGGCTGGCCCTACGGCCCCTTCGAAATCCCCGCCGAGATCAAGGCCCAATGGGAAGCGATGGGCGCGCGTGGCGCTCAGGCCCGCGCCGAGTGGCAGGCCCGCCTCGAGACGCTTCCCGAAGGACGCCGCCGCGAATTCGAGCGCTGCTTCGCAGGAGACGCGCCGAAATCGCTGGCCGGACGCCTTCGCGCGCTGAAAAAGCAGATATCCGAGACCGCACCCAAGGTCGCCACGCGGAAATCCTCGGAAATGGTGCTTGAGGTCGTCAATCCGGTGATGAAGGAAACGCTGGGTGGCTCGGCCGACCTGACTGGGTCCAACAACACCAAGTCGGGCGACATGACCGTCTTCGCCCCGGGCGATCGCAAGGGCCGCTACATCCATTTCGGTGTGCGCGAACACGGCATGGCTGCGGCCATGAACGGCATGGCGCTGCATGGCGGGGTCAGGCCCTATGGCGGGACTTTCTTCTGCTTCACCGATTATGCGCGAGGCGCGGTGCGCCTGTCGTCGCTGATGGGTATCCCGGTCACCTATGTGATGACGCATGACAGCATCGGCCTCGGTGAAGACGGTCCGACCCACCAGCCTGTCGAACATCTTGCGATGATGCGCGCCACGCCCAACGCCAATGTCTTCCGGCCCGCCGATACGGTCGAAACCGCCGAAGCCTGGGAACTGGCGCTCACGTCGCGCACGACCCCCTCGATCCTCGCACTGACCCGTCAGGGTCTGCCGACCGTCCGGACCGAACACAAGACCCGCAACCTCACCGCACAGGGCGCCTATGTCCTTGCCGAGGCAGAGGGCAAGCGTCAGGCCGTTCTGATGGCGACGGGTTCGGAGGTTTCGGTGGCCCTTGCAGCCCGCGATATCCTTCAGGCCGAAGGCATCGGCACGCGCGTCGTCTCGATGCCGTGCTGGGAGCTGTTCGAACAGCAGGACGAAAAGTATCGCCGCCGGGTCCTGCCGCGCGGCGCGGTGCGCGTGGCGATCGAGGCCGGCGTTCGGTTCGGCTGGGATCGCTGGCTGATCGGCGAAGGCGGTCGCGCCGACAAGGCCGATTTCGTCGGCATGGACGGTTTCGGTGCCTCGGCGCCCGCCGGCGAGTTGTTCGAGAAGTTCGGCATCACCGCCGAGGCCACCGCCGAGAAGGTGCGGGCACTTCTGAAATGATCTTGCGGGGCGCGGCGCTTGCAGCAGCACTGGCGCTGGCGGGCTGCGCCGCGCCGCCGCCCCCATCACCGTCACCGGGCAATGTCATGCCCGGTGTCTCCCTTCCCGGCCCTGCCGCGGGTGGGACGGCCAGCACAGCCGTCGCGTTTCCCGGACAACCGAACCTTGCGATCGTTCCGCCGCCGACCGCCGAGGCCGACGCGTTTGCAGTGGCCTTTCTCGACACGATCCAGCCCCGCTCCTTTGCGGAACGTCGGGAATTCTGCGGCTATTTCCTCGTGATCGCGGGTCGGATCGCCGCGACGCCACCTATTCCCGGCACGACAGCCAGCTGCACGCAGCCCGCGCCGCCACCCAATGCCTTCGCCTCGTATCATACGCATGGGGCCTTTGATCGTGACTACGACAACGAAGTCCCCTCGCCCGAGGATATGCTGGGTGATTTCGCCTTCGGCATCGACGGCTATATCAGCACCCCCGGCGGCCGTGTCTGGCGGGTCGAAATCGACGAACGCGCGGCGCTTCAGGTCTGCGGTCTGGGCTGTGTGACGGTCGACAGGGGCTTCATCCCCCGCAATGAGAGCTCAATTCCGCCGCGGATGACAGTGCAGGACGTGCTTGCCCGGTATTGAGCGACGCGGCCTGGTGGCCCGAAAATCGGGGAATTTCGGGCGGCCAACAAAATTCGAGAATTTTGTTGGCGCTCAGTGAGCGGACTCCTTCTTTCCCGTAACGAGGGCAATCGCAGGTCCCACGATCCGCGTTGCCACCGGGATCAGCACGAAGCCCAGAGCCAGCCCCACGATCCCATCCAAAAGCGCCGTGACCGCCCATTTGATGAAGCCCGCCGCCTGCGAGATAGCCCCTCCCACGCCTTCGGCCACATGATGGATCGTGTCATAAAGCCATGGCCATCCGAGCGCCTCGAGCCCATGGATGATGATCGATCCGCCGACCCAGAGCATCGCAGCCGTGCCCACGATCGTCAGAAGCCTGAGGAACCCCGGCATGCCCCGCACCAGCCCCCGACCCATGGCCCGGGTCAGGCCGAGCCGACCCCGTTCTGCCATCCGGAGGCCGATGTCATCGGCCTTCACGATGACCGCGACACTGCCATAGACCACGATCGTGATACCCACGCCCACCACGGCAAGCGTCGTGGCCTCGAACCAGAAATTGCTTTCGGGGATCGTTGCCAGAGAAATCGTCATGATCTCGGCCGACAGGATGAAGTCGGTCTTGATCGCACCGGCCACACGCTCCTCTTCGAGGTGGGCGGGATCGCGCACGTCGAGATCCTCCTCCACACGGGCATTGCCATGGGGAAAGAGCCAGTGAAAGACCTTCTCCGCCCCTTCGAAGCACAAGTAGCTTCCGCCCAACATCAGAAGTGGCGTGATCAGCCAAGGCGCAAAGGCCGCCAGCAGCAATGCAGCAGGCAGAAGGATCAGCATCTTGTTGCGGATCGAACCGAGCGCGATCCGACCGATGATCGGCAATTCGCGATCGGGCTTGAAGCCGGTCACGTATTTCGGCGTCACCGCGGCGTCGTCGATCAGCACACCCGCCGTCTTGGACCCGGCCTTGAAGGCCTGCGCCGCCACGTCATCGACCGACGTCGCGGCCAGCTTGGCGATCGCGGCCACGTCATCCAGCAGTGCAAGCAACCCACTCATCGAAAACCCTCTCATCCTGCGTCCGGCCAGCCTAGACGACATGGCCCGGATGGCAAGTTCCCGCTCGGCGCAGGCATCCGGGCCGAAGCGTTAGCGCAATCATCGCAAAACCGGCGGACGGTTAACGTTAACATACTATGATTACTCGCCTTTTCCCTTTTCACCCCGGGCCGGAAATCGTAGCGAACCGTCAATACGAGTCGCGCATGTATCGAACGGAGCCTCTTCATGACTGTCACCTTGGGGATCAACGGATTTGGCCGCATTGGTCGGAGCACACTGGCCTACATCACCGAGAGCGCGCGCAACGACGTGCAGGTCGTCAAGGTGAACGCCACGGGTCCGCTCGAGACCAGCGCACACCTCTTGCGCTATGACAGCGTGCATGGCCGGTTTCCCTTCGATGTCCGGGTGAGCGGAACCACGATGGACATCGGGCGTGGACCGATGGAAATGCAATCGACCTATGACCTGGACGAGCTTGACTGGTCGGGCTGCGATGTCGTTCTGGAATGCACGGGCCAGTTCAACGACGGGCACAAGGCCGATACCCATCTCAGGCGCGGGGCGAAATCGGTGCTGATTTCGGCACCGGCCAAGAATGTTGCGAAAACGATCGTCTACGGCGTCAATCACCGCGATCTGGAACCCGGCGACACGATGATCTCGAACGGCTCCTGCACCACCAATTGCCTCGCCCCCTTGGCCAAGGTCCTCGACGAGGCGATCGGGATCGAACGGGGCATCATGACGACGATCCATTCCTATACCGGGGATCAGCCGACGCTCGATCGTCGGCACAACGACCTGTATCGCGCGCGCGCGGCGGCCATGGCGATGATCCCCACCTCGACGGGTGCCGCCAAGGCATTGGGCGAGGTTCTGCCAAACCTGCGGGGCAAGTTGGACGGCACGGCGATGCGCGTTCCGACCCCGAATGTCAGCGCGGTGGACCTGACCTTCGAGGCCGGGAAGGACGTGACGGTCGAGGACGTGAACGAGATCGTGCGCGAGGCGGCCTCGGGTCACATGGGCGCCGTTCTGAGCTATGATCCCGAGCCCAAGGTCTCGGTCGATTTCAACCACACGACCCACAGTTCGATCTTTGCCCCGGACCAGACCAAGGTCGTCGGAGGCCGCACGGTGCGGGTGCTGGCCTGGTACGACAACGAATGGGGCTTTTCGGCGCGGATGGCCGATGTCGCGGGCGCAATGGGCCGCCTGAACTAGGCGCGACGCGAAATCATCTCGAACCAAGGGGGCCCATCGACCCCCTTCTTCGCTCACGGGGCGCAGATTACGGCGGGTTCCCGCTCTGCAACCGGGGTTCGAGACGCATAAACTGCTAGTAAATCCAGTCCGTTTCCAACTCTGGATCAATGGCAAGACCGGGCCGGACGCCAGAAGTTCCCAACTGCAAGACGCGCCATTCCGGCCCGTCTGCCAGAAAGGAACCTACCTCATGAAACACTTCATGCTTGCAATCGCCCTCCTCGGTTCGGCCACCACCGGCCATGCCGCCACCCGCGCCGACCTGACCGACGAACGGAAGGCCGAGATCACACAGCTTCTGACCGAGCAGGGCTATGAGGTGCGCCAGGTCCAGATCGAGGACGGCATGTACGAGGTCTATGCCCTCAAGGACGGTGAGCGCTTCGAAATCTATCTCGATGACTCGCTGGCCGTCGCGATGACCAAGACCGACGATTGATCCCAGCCCGGGCCGGGCGGCACCCGTGCCCCCGGCCTGCGCCGACACACCGGAGTGATGACATGAAGAAATATCGTATCTGGGATCCGCTGGTCCGGCTCTTTCACTGGACGCTCGTGATCGCCTTTGCCGCCAATGCCTTCTTTACCGACGACGAAAGCAGCCTGCATGAATATGTCGGATATGTCGTGATCGGCCTTGTGGCCATTCGGCTTGTCTGGGGGGTGATCGGTTCGAAACACGCGCGCTTCGCGGACTTCTTTCCCACACCCGCGGGGGTTCTTGCGCAAATTTCGGATATCGCGACCGGGCGCCGGTCTGTCCATCTTGGGCACACCCCGCTTGGGGCGCTGATGATCCTGAACCTGCTTGCGACCCTCGCGGCCATCGGGGCCACGGGCTACCTGATGACGACAAATGCATTCTGGGGCGTCGAATGGGTCGAAGAGACGCATGAGGCCCTTGTTATCTGGGCCGAGATTTCCATCGTCGCCCATGTCGCCGCCGTCATTTTCGAAAGCCTCAGAACAGGCGTGAACCTGCCTCGCGCAATGGTTACGGGCGTGAAATCGGTTCCGGAAGACGCTAAGCTCGTTCCATGAGCGAGTCTGGAACAGGAGGGCCACTGGCCCTCAGCGCCTTGATCGCCGCGCAAGGTCTTTGCGCGGCCTTCTTTCTTTGGGATGTCTGGGGAGACGGCGTCTCCATGGGCATCAAGAGCCTGAGCGATCTGCATTTCGTGATCGAGGCGGTGGCTGCGGTCGCCCTCATTTCGGCCGTCATCATCGAGATGCGCTTTCTTCGGGGTCTCTTGCGCCGCAAGGCCCATCTCGAGAGGCAAGTCTCGGTTGCCGCAACGGCGTTCCACGATATCATCGAAAATCAGTTCAAGGACTGGGGCCTGACCGTCTCCGAGGCGGACGTCGCCCATTTCCTGGTCAAGGGCGCTTCGATCGGGGACATCGCCCGGTATCGCGGCAGCGCCGAAGGAACGGTGAAATCCCACCTCAATGCGATCTACCGCAAGGCGGGGGTGGGCAACCGCGGAGAACTGCTGAGCCTGTTGATCGAGGATCTCGTCGGTCTTGAAGAAACGGTGCCGCCCGCGTCGAACACATCCACCACCGCCTGACGGCGCGCTTGCAGGGGACGGTCCGCTCTGGCACGCTCGTGTTGTCCCGTGTTGCTGGAATGGTGCGCCCATGACCACCAGAGTTGCTTTGGTTCTTTTCCTGACGATCCTGGCGCTCATTGGCATCGACCTGATCTTTTTCGAAGGGCGCGGTTCCATCCTCGCGGCACGGCACTTTGTTGACCTCGTCGGCGCGCTGGCCTTCTGGAGATGAGCGGGGCTGCGCAGTTGACAATCAGGTCGAATTCGATTTGGTAGCGCTAACATTTCCAGCCGGAGGAAGAAGATGACTGTAACCGTCGCCATTAACGGCTTTGGACGAATTGGACGCAATGTCCTGCGCGGGATCATCGAGTCCGGTCGGACCGATATCGAAGTCGTGGCCATCAACGACCTCGGCCCGGTCGAGACCAACGCCCACCTTCTGCGCTATGATTCTGTGCATGGGCGCTTTCCCGCCACAGTGACCACGACCGAGACCACGATCGATGTCGGTCGCGGCCCCATGGAGGTGACCGCGATCCGCAATCCCGCCGACCTGCCCTGGAAAGATGTCGACGTGGTGATGGAATGCACCGGCATCTTCACCTCGAAGGAGGCCTGCCAGGCGCATCTGGAGAACGGGTCCAAGCGGGTCCTGATTTCGGCGCCGGGCAAGGAGGCGGACAACACGATCGTCTATGGCGTGAACCACGACAGCCTGACGTCCGACCAGATCGTCGTGTCGAACGCATCGTGCACGACGAATTGCCTCGCCCCGGTGGCCTATGTTCTCAACAACGCGATCGGGATCGAAAAGGGCTTCATGACCACGATCCACAGCTATACCGGCGATCAGCCGACGCTGGATACGATGCACAAGGATCTGTATCGCGCACGTGCCGCGGCGCTGTCGATGATCCCCACTTCGACGGGTGCGGCAAAGGCCGTGGGCCTTGTCCTGCCCGAATTGGCGGGCAAGCTGGACGGTGTGGCGATCCGCGTGCCGACGCCGAATGTCTCGGTCGTGGACCTGACCTTCATGGCGGCCAAGGACACCTCGGTCGAGGAAATCAACGCCGCGATCCGCGCCGCCGCAGATGGCCCTCTCAAGGGGGTTCTGGGCTATACGGACGAGCCGCTGGTCAGCACGGATTTCAACCATGACCCGCATTCCTCGGTCTTCCACATGGATCAGACCAAGGTGATGGAGGGACGCATGGTCCGCATCCTGAGCTGGTATGACAACGAATGGGGCTTCTCCAACCGGATGGCCGATACCGCCGTCGCCATGGGCAAGCTGATCTGACTTTTCAGACGTTCCGAAATCCGAAAGACCCGGGCCCTCAGCCCGGGTCTTTTCGTGTGTGCCCCCATGCTCGCCATGCATTTGATGCAGGGCGGGCTTTCCATTCTGTTCATTGTGCAGGTGCAGCATTGGCTTAAGTTAGCGGTAACGAAACGCAAACAGGAAAGGCCAAGCCATGACCCTGATCCAAGGACTCCAGACCGCCATCGCCAAGCGCCGGGCCTATCTGCGCACCCGGCACGAGATCGCCAGCCTACCCCTCGACGTGGCGCTCGACCTCGATATCTATCCCGGCGATGCCGACAAGATCGCCCGCCAGGCCGTCTACGGCTAGGGATCACGCATCCGGGGGCCGAGCAGGTTCACTCCTCGCCCTGCCCCGGACGAACAAGGTTCCTGCCCGCGTCCTTCGCGTGATAGAGCGCCCGGTCCGCCGAGCGTATCGCCAGATCAAGGGTGTCTTCGGCCACGAGGTTCGAGACACCCGCCGAGATCGTCAGATCGATGATCCGACCTTCATGTGAAAATTCAACCTCGGCGATGTTGATCCGCAGGGCATCGGCCGCGGCCAGCCCTGCATCCAGCCCCAATCCGGGCAGGAATACGCAGAATTCGTCGCCGCCCAACCGGCCGGCCATCGCGCCCGCGGGCAGTGCTCCCGCGATCTGACGGGCAAGTTCACGGATCGCGAAATCGCCCGCGAGATGACCCAGCTGATCGTTGATTGCCTTGAACTGGTCGACATCGATCAGGATCAGCGCACCTCCCTCCCCCGTTGCCGCGACATCCGCGGCAAACGCGGCCCTGTTCAGAAGGCCGGTCAACTGGTCGTGCCGCGCCAGCTGGATCAGTTCGCGGTTGAGCGCCTCGATCCGGCGCCTCAGTCGCACAAGATAGAGGGACACCGGCAACGACACGCAAAGCGGGATAATGACCGCGGGAATGAACGCCTGCGGCTCCGGCGGCGCCAGCATGATCGTGAAGATGACGGAGGAGACGACCGACACAGCCACCACCACGGCCACAAAGACCACATCCCGCTGACGCGAGCGTTCGGCGACACGGTGCCCCATCAGGCCCGGAAATTCTGGCGGCAGGACACTCAACACGCGACCTTGTTCAGACTGAATCGGCAGTTCCTGATGCCGCCGAAACCTTAAGTCCGGGTTATGCGCGGCGACTTTAGGCCGAGAGTTTGGCCCCGAGATGAGCGCGCACCTCGGGAGACACGAACTTCGACACGTCGCCTCCGAGCCGCGCGATTTCCTTGACCAGCTTGGACGCGATGGCCTGATGCTGGGCTTCGGCCATAAGGAAAACCGTCTCGATACTGTCATCAAGCGCGCGGTTCATGCCGACCATCTGGTATTCGTATTCGAAATCCGCCACGGCGCGCAGCCCGCGCACGATCACACTGGCCCCCACATCGCGCGCGCAATCGATCAAGAGGTTCTCGAAGGGATGGACCGCGATCTCGCAGCCCGTCGCGGCGCTGATCGGCCCTGCTTCGGCCTCGATCATGGCCACCCTCTCGTCAAGCGAAAACAAGGGCCCCTTGTCCCGGTTGATCGCCACACCGATGACAAGGCGATCCACCAGCCGGCACGCGCGGCGGATGATGTCGGAATGACCCCGTGTGACGGGATCAAAGGTTCCGGGATATAGGCCGATGCGCATGTCTGAGGTCCTTGGGCCGAAAGTCACTTTGGCGCGCACGCAACATCATTGCGCCACGGGACGCAAGGGCGCAGCAAAGGAATAATGCTCAGCGACCGGAGATCATGTCCTCGAGAGCAGTCTTTTCCATCGCAAGTTCGGACAAGCGCGCCTTGACAACGTCGCCGATCGAAATCAGGCCGATCATTTCGCCGTCGCGCATCACCGGCAGGTGACGGAACCGACCGTCGGTCATCTTTTCGAGAACGGCATGCGCACTGTCCTCGGGGGCGCAGGTCACGGGATCGCGGGTCATCATGCTTTGCGCGGTCTCCGACAGACAGCCCGGGCCGCGCTTGCCCAGTTCCCGGACGATGTCACGTTCTGACAGGATGCCCGCGGGCGTTGTCCCGTCTTCGGACACCACGACGGTGCCCAGACGTTTTTCCGACAACAAGGCCACGACATCTGAAACGTTGGTTGTGCCCGGCACTGTCAGGACCGACGAATCTGCCTTCGATTCAAGGATTTTCATAACCAGCATCAGGCGACCTCCCTCTCCCATGCTGCGCGGCACGGGGGTGCCGCACCCTCAAATCGTGGCTTGCACGCGACCCTTGTGTCAAGCCGCCAGCGCCTCAAGCCGCTCTACCTCGGCTTTCAGCCCCGACAGGATCGCACCGGCGACACGGTTGATCCGATCCGAGCGGCGATCATCGGCGTGACGAACCAGATAGAACGACCGGCGCAGCGAGAGCGTTTGCGTCAGCACCCGAACCAGTTCGGGCGCGAAGGGCAGCGCAAAGTCATGCACGATCCCGACGCCGACCCCCTGCCGCAGCATCTGAAGCTGAACCGCCACCGAATTCGACGCCATCTGCACGCCGTTCCGGCCCAGATCGCCGAGATAGTCGAGTTCCCGGTCAAAGATCATGTCCGGGATATAGCCCACCACCGGCCGCCTCTCGAGATCGGACAGCCGCTTCGGCACGGCCAGATCGCGATGCTGCGCGAGGTGGAGCCGATAGTCGGTGATCTTCTGGACGGTCAGCCGACCGGCATCCGGGGGACTGACCGTGATGGCGAGATCCGCCTCGCGTTTCGACAGGTTCACCACACGCGGCAATGCGAGGATCTGGAACTCGAGCCCGGGATTGGCCTCGCGGATGCGGGCGCAGACCAAAGGCAGCAGGAAATTCGCGCAGCCGTCCGGCGCGCCGATCCGGATCTGGCCGCTCAGCCCGTCTTCGCCCTGCCCCGCTTCGAGCCCCGCGCGCAGGGCCGCCTCCGCCGAGGCCGCATGATCGCGCAGCCGTTGCCCCCGTTCGGTCAGCGAATAACCCTGTGGCGACTTGATGAACAACGCCGTGCCAAGGCTGTCTTCCAGCCGCGCGATCCGCCGCCCGACGGTTGCAGGATCCATACGAAGCACCGGGGCCGCCGCCGACAGGCTTTCGGCGCGGGCGACCGCAAGAAAGACGCGCAGATCATCCCAGTTCATGTTCAGGCCCATGCATTCATGCAAAATGAATTTGGAAAGCTTCCTCTTTAGCCCGCAGATTTGCAAGACTAGTCTAAGCGCAGCTTTCGTCCTTGCCGTGCCATCCCGGCCCGGCGATCCGAATGACAGCAAGGGAGGCTCCATGTCCGATCTCACCCATTTCCTGAACGGTGAAATGACCGCCGGCACATCCGGCCGGTTCACCGATATCTTCAACCCGGCCACGGGCGAGGTGCAGTATCGCGCACCGCTGGCCAGCGCGTCGGAAACCGACAAGGCCATCGCCGATGCCGCCGCCGCCCAGCCCCAATGGGCCGCGATGAACCCGCAGCGGCGTGCGCGCGTCATGATGGCCATGGTCGGCCTGATCAACCGCGACATGGACAAGCTGGCCGAGGCGCTGTCCCGCGAGCACGGCAAGACGCTGCCCGATGCAAAGGGCGATCTCCAGCGCGGGCTCGAGGTGATCGAATTCTGCATCGGGGCGCCGCACCTGCTGAAGGGCGAGTATTCCGACAGCGTCGGCCCCGGCATCGACCTGTACTCCATGCGTCAGCCGCTGGGCGTGGTCGCCGCGATCATGCCGTTCAACTTCCCCGCCATGATGCCGCTGTGGCACGTGGGCCCGGCGCTTGTCTGTGGCAACGCGGTCGTACTCAAGCCGTCCGAGCGTGACCCCTCGGTTCCGCTGATGCTGGCCGAGCTGTTTGTCGAGGCGGGTCTGCCCAAGGGCTGTTTCCAGGTCGTCAACGGCGACAAGGAGGCCGTCGATACGCTCCTCGACAGCGAGATCATCCAGGGCGTGTCCTTCGTGGGCTCCACCCCGATCGCGCAATACATCTATTCCCGCGCGACCGCCTCGGGCAAACGGGCACAATGCTTCGGCGGTGCCAAGAACCACCTGATCGTCATGCCCGACGCCGATATGGATCAGGCCGCCGACGCGCTGGTGGGTTCGGGCTATGGCGCAGCGGGCGAACGCTGCATGGCCGTTTCGGTCGCGGTGCCGGTGGGCGAGGAAACCGCCGACCGCCTGATCGAAAAGCTGATCCCCCGGATCGAGAAGTTGAAGGTCGGGCCCTACACGGCCGGCAATGACGTCGACTTCGGCCCCGTCGTGACCAAGGCCGCGAAGGACAGGATCCTCGGGCTCATCAACCGCGGCGTCGAAGAGGGCGCGGAACTTGTCGTCGACAACCGAGACTTCAAGCTTCAGGGCTATGAGGACGGCTTCTTCGTTGGCCCGCACCTGTTTGACCGCGTCACCCCCGACATGGACATCTACAAGGAAGAGATCTTCGGCCCCGTCCTGTCGACCGTGCGCGCGGGCAGCTATGAAGAAGCGCTGAGCCTCGCTTTCGATCATGAATATGGCAACGGCACCGCGATCTTTACCCGCGATGGCGACGCGGCCCGCGATTTCGCGAGCCGGATCAACATCGGCATGGTGGGCATCAACGTCCCGATCCCGGTGCCGCTGGCCTATCACACCTTCGGCGGCTGGAAGAAATCCATGTTCGGGGATCTCAACCAGCACGGGCCCGACAGCTTCCGGTTCTACACCCGGACCAAGACCGTCACGGCCCGCTGGCCCTCGGGCATCAAGGAAGGCGGCGAGTTCAATTTCAAGGCCATGGATTGATCTTTGGGGCCGGTCATCCGACCGGCCCTGTCACAACAACGAAAAAGGGCGGCCAGATCGGCCGCCCTTCTTCAATTCAGATAAGGCTATGCCTCAGCTTGCCGACTTGCGCCGACGCACCGCTGCCAGACCACCGAGGCCGAGCAAGAGCATGAAGCCTGCCGCCGGAACCGGGATCACCGCAGTTTCGATCTCGAAGAGCCGAACGTTGGAAAGCTGCGGAATATTGAATTTCTTCGTCAAGAGATCACCGTTTGACCAATCTCCGAGGAGAGTTGCGCCGTCCATGACGTATGCAGCTTGGTCGTTGGCACCCTTGAGCGTGAAGATATACAATTTGTTCGCCGCGAACGCGAACGGATTGATTAGCGACCAACTCCCGCTCTCACGATCAGTCGTCGTGAATTCGAACAGGCCGCCGGCACTGACCTGGGTTCCGCTACTATCGACTGAACCGATCTGGTCAAGTAGGGACCAACCCGTCAGTATCTGACCGTCGAGGGCGAACAATCCGTCAAGATCGCCTCCGGCGACGTTGCCCCCGGGATTGGCAGTGCTGAAATCTCCGTCGCACGCGACGGATACGGTCAGGTTCGCAAGGTCGCAGTCATCAGTCGTTCCGCCACCAGCAAGCGTCACCGTGGACGCGCTCGCAGCAGAAGCGGCAAGGGAAAGGCCTGCCGCCAAGAGTATTTTCCTAAAAGTCATGGTGACCCCCCCAAGAGGTTACGGAAATCTTTGCCAAAACGGCCTCACCAATCAACAAACGAAAGATATCACGTCGCCCCGACAGGGGGAAAGCGTTTCATTCAAATTCTCTCTATGGTTGATTTTTTGTCAAAAATGCGGCCAGACTTCGCCCAAAAGGCGACAGCAGTGTGACCGACCTCTAATTATTGTTGCAAATCCGGAAACAACTCGGGTGGAAAACAGGCAGATCGGGGCGAATCACCCATGCCACCCACCCAAGGGCATTCGCGTGGTTTGCCGAGGTGGTCGGATGCGGCGTTCGCGATTTTTCTTGGCAAAATCTGCCTCTCCGGTTTTTCTGTGACCAAACCGGGAGTCACGATGACAGAGCCGTCCTTCACCATCGGGATCGAGGAAGAATACCTCCTCGTCGACAGCGAAACGATGGCGTTGGCCGAGGCGCCGGCGTCCCTGATGGAGGCCTCGACCGCCGAGCTGGAGGAACAGGTCTCCCCGGAATTTCTGCGCTGTCAGGTCGAGGTGGGCACCCGCAAATGCGCCAACATCACCGAGGCGCGCGCCGATCTTGCCCGCCTGCGCAGCACGATCGCCCGCCATGCCGCCGCCGAAGGCCTTAGCCCGATCGCCGCCGCCTGCCATCCCAGCGCGGACTGGAAGGAGCAGCACCACACCCCCAAGGATCGGTATGACGCGCTCAAGGGCGAGTTGGCCGGCGTGGCCGAACGGATGCTGATCTGCGGGATGCATGTGCATATCGGCCTTGATGATGATGAATTGCGGATCGACCTGATGAACCAGGTCTCGTATTTCCTGCCGCATATCCTCGCCCTGTCGGCCTCGTCGGCCTTCTGGCAGGGGCGGGATACGGGGCTGGCCTCCTACAGGCTGACGGTTTTCGACAATCTGCCCCGAACAGGGCTGCCGCCCCGGCTTACCTCGTGGTCGGATTACCGGCGGTCCGTCGATACGCTCATCAATTGCGGCCTGATCGAAGACACCACGAAGATCTGGTGGGATGTGCGCCCGGCCCACCGCTTTCCCACGCTTGAGGTGCGGATCTGTGACACGGCGCCCCGGCTGGACCACGCGATCTCGATCGCCGCGATCGTGCAATGTGTCATGCGGATGCTTTGGCGCCTGCGCACGCAGAACCAGCGCTGGCGGATCTACGAGGCGTTCCTGATCAACGAGAACCGCTGGCGCGCACAGCGCTATGGGTTGCAATCGGAACTGATCGATTTCGGGCTGGGCAAGCTTGTGCCCTATTCCGACCTCTTCGACGAATTGATCGAAGTTCTGTCACCCGATGCTGAGGCGCTGGGGTGCCTGTCCGAACTCGAGGCCGCGCGCGATATCCTTGCCACCGGCAACGGCGCCGACAGGCAACGGGCCGCCTATACCGCCGCACGAAGCGAGGGGCTCGATCACGACGCGGCGCTGGTGCGTGTGACGCAGCGGATGACCGAGGATTTCGTCAGCGATCTCTGACATTCTGGCGGTCAGTCGAGGCTCTGCCGGTGGGGCCTGACTGCGACCGCAGAGAATTGCGCAAGTCACCTGAAACTGACCTCAAAAGTGGTGCCTACCCTCAGCCGAGGCTTGCCCCCCACCTCAGGTCCAATACCCTGATCCCGGGGAGACGGAGGAGATCGGGTGGATTTCGCGCTAAGCAACGAACAAGAGGCCATCCTCGAGATGGCCACGGCCTTCGGGGCGGACCACATCGCCCCGAAGGCACGCGACTGGGATAGAGCGGGCACGATCCCGCGCAACCTCTGGCCGAAAATGGCCGAACTGGGCTTTGGCGGCCTTTACGTCAGCGAAGCGCGCGGTGGCACGGGGCTGTCGCGGCTCGACGGGACGCTCGTCTTCGAGGGGCTGTCGCGGGCCTGCGCGTCGGTCGCAGCCTTCCTGTCGATCCACAACATGTGCGCGGCGATGATCGACCGATACGGATCGGACGACCTGGCCGACCGTCTGCTCCCCGGTGCCGTGTCGATGGAGCAGGTCCTGTCCTACTGCCTGACAGAGCCGGGCTGCGGCTCGGACGCGGCCGCGCTGAGCACCCGCGCCGACCGGACCGGGAGCGGCTACCGGGTGACGGGCACGAAGTCCTTCATCTCGGGCGGCGGCTATTCGGATGCCTATATCGTCATGGCGCGCACCGGGGGACCGGGGCCGAAAGGGATCAGCGCACTCGTCCTCGAAGAGGGCACGGAGGGGCTGAGTTTCGGTGCGCTGGAAGACAAGATGGGCTGGCGAAGCCAACCGACACGACAAGTATACTTTCAGAATTCGAACATCCCGGAGGGCAATCTGATTGGCAAACCGGGTCAAGGGTTCACATATGCAATGTCAGCGCTGGATGGCGGCCGATTGAACATCGCGGCCTGCAGCCTGGGCGCCGCGCAGGAGGCGCTCGACCGGACCGTCGCCTACCTGCGCGAGCGATCGGCATTCGGCCAGCGGCTTGACCAGTTTCAGGCCCTGCAATTCCGGCTGGCCGACATGGAGATCCGGATGCAGTCCGCCCGCACATTCCTGCGGCAGGCGGCATGGAGACTCGACGCCGGGGCAAAGGACGCGACAATCCAGTGCGCCATGGCCAAGAAACTGGTGACAGAGACTTGCAGCGACGTGGCCGACCAATGCCTGCAGATGCATGGCGGTTACGGATATCTCGCCGACTACGGGATCGAAAAGATCGTGCGCGATCTGAGGGTGCATCAAATCCTCGAAGGGACGAACGAGATCATGCAGGTCATCGTCGCCCGCGATATGATCGTCTCATGACAGATATCGACATCCGAATCGACGGCTGCGCCGGCCGCATCACGCTCAACCGGCCCGACGCGCTCAATGCCCTGACATGGGAGATGTGCCGCCGCATCGATGCAGCGCTGATCGACTGGGCCGATGCGCCGCAGGTCCGGCTTCTGGTCATCGACGCGGTGGGAGAGCGGGCCTTCTGCGCAGGCGGCGACCTGACAGAGATGTACCGCACCGGCATGGCCGGTGATTTCGACTATGGGCGACGGTTCTGGGCCGATGAATACCGGATGAACCGGCGTCTGTTCCGCTTCCCCAAACCGGTGGTGTCGTTCCTGCAGGGGCATGTTCTGGGCGGCGGCGTCGGTGTCGGGTGTCATGGATCGCACAGGATCGTCTGCGACAGCTCGCGCATCGCGATGCCGGAATGCGGCGTGGGGCTCGTGCCGGATGTGGGCGGCTCCTACCTTCTGGGGCAGGCGCCGGGCCGGCTTGGGGAATACCTCGGCACGACGGCGGCGCGGATGACGGCCGGGGACGCCATTCATGCGGGCTTTGCCGATTACTACATCCCGTTCGAGGACTGGCCCACACTGAAACAGCGCGTGTGCGGCACGGGTGATCCCGCGCTGATCGATGCCGCCGCGCGCCCCGCCCCGGCCTCGGCGCTTGCGGCGGATCAGGCGCGGATCGACTATCATTTCTCCGGGGAAACTCTGGACGATATTGTCCGATCGCTGCGCGCGGAACGAAGCGAGGAGAATGCAGCCACGCTGATGGCGTTCGAGCGCAATTCCCCACTGGCCATGGCAAGCGCGGTGCAGATCGTGCATCGCCTCCGCGGTCCCGGCGCAACGATCGAACGCGCGCTGGATCTCGAGGCGCGCTTCACCTTCCGATCCATGGAGCATGGCGATTTTCTCGAAGGAATTCGAGCGCTTATCATCGACAAAGACAAGTCGCCAAAGTGGAAACACAGGCTCGGCGACGTCAACCAAATGGACGTGGCACGCATGTTGATGCCGCTGGGCGCGGACGCCCCGACACTGGAGGATGCGACATGAAGATCGGGTTTATCGGGCTGGGAAACATGGGGGCGCCCATGGCCGCAAACCTCCTCGCGGCGGGCCATTCCGTCATCGGGCATGATATCGCGGCCCGCCCCGATGGCATCCCCTTGGCCGACAGCCCGGCAGGCGCCGTATCCGAGGCCGATGTCGTCATCACGATGTTGCCGGACGGGCCGATCCTGCGGCAGGTCGCACGCGAGATTTACCCCTTCATGAAGCAAGGCGCGATCCATCTGGATTGTTCGACCGTCGATGTCGACAGCGCACGCGAGGTGGCCGATCTGGCCCGGAAACATGGCCTGCTTGCGGCGGACGCGCCCGTGTCGGGCGGCATCGGCGGGGCGCAGGCGGGGACGCTGACCTTCATGGCCGGTGGCCCGGCCGAGGCCTTTGGTGATCTGCGCCCATTGTTCGAGATCATGGGCGCGAAGATGGTGCATTGCGGCGGGGCCGGTGCCGGTCAGGCGGCCAAGATCTGCAACAACATGATCCTCGGCGCCACGATGATCGCGACCTGCGAGGCCTTTGTTCTGGCGGACAAACTGGGGCTCAGCCGGAAATCCATGTTCGACGTCGTATCGACCTCGTCGGGGTCCAGCTGGTCGATGACCGCCTATTGCCCGGCCCCCGGGGTGGGCCCCAAATCACCCGCCGACAATGACTATGCGCCCGGGTTCGCGGCGGAACTGATGCTCAAGGATCTGGGGCTGAGCCAGCAGGCCGCCGAAGCGGTCGATGCCGCCACGCCGATGGGCCAGGCGGCGCTCGGCCTCTATCGTCGCTTTGTCGAGGAGGACGCCGGACGGGGCCGGGATTTCTCGGCGATGCTGCCCTATCTCGCGGACAAGGGCCGCCCGACATGAACTGGACGGATCGTGTTCCTGCCTTTGCCTCGCTTGAGCCGGGGGATCGATCCATGCTCGAGGATCTGGGCGTGATGGCCCTGCCACGGGGGGCGATCGTCTTTCGCCCGGGCGATTCGGTGCAGGGCTATGCCCTTGTCCTGTCGGGCCGGATCGATGTCTCGCTGACCGGGCCGACGGGGCGCGAGATCATGCTTTACTCCGTGGCCCCCGGCCAAAGCTGCATCCAGACCACGCTGGGCCTTCTGGCGGGCGACGATTATTCGGCCGAAGCCGTGGCCTCGGTCGAGACAGAGATGGTCCTTGTGCCACGCGCACTGTTCCTGTCGCTCGTCGATGGCAGCGCGGCGTTTCGGGCGCTGGTCTTTGCGGCCTTTGCCGACCGGATGCAGACGATGATGCAACTTCTTGAAAAGGTTGCCTTTCAGAAGGTTGAAACCCGGCTTGCCGAACGGCTTCTGGCGCTGGCGCCCGAGAATGGCACGATCCACCTGACCCATGCCGATCTGGCGGGTCAGGTCGGCTCCGCGCGCGAGGTCGTCTCACGGCGGTTGGAACGCTGGGCGCGGTCGGGCTGGGTCAGCGTTGGCCGGGGGACGATCACCGTGCAGGACAGGGCCGCACTTTCTGCACTTGCGAGCGATGGTTTGTGACCTGTGTCACAGACCGTGGCCGCCCCGTGTGTCAGACTGAACCCATATTCCAATAGTGGAGAGCACCATGACCAAGAACGTCGGAAACATCGATCGCGTCCTGAGAATCGTCGTCGGCCTCGCGCTTATCGCGGGTTTCTTCCTCAACTCGGGCGGCAGCTACAGCTGGCTCTACCTGATCGGGATCGTGCCGCTGGCCACAGGCCTGATGAGCACCTGTCCCCTCTACAGCGTCTTCGGCTTCTCGACCTGCCCGACCAAGAAGGGCTGACGCCCATATCAGGCCTGCGCCCCCGGCGCGGGTCTGCGTCGGGGCGGCGGTGGTGCGAACCCGCCCCCCGGCGCGTTATTCCGCAGCCACCTTTTTCGGGCGCAACATGTCCTTGAGATAGCGGCCCGTATGGCTTTCGGTGACCTCGGCCACGACTTCGGGCGTCCCGGTCGCCACCACCTGTCCGCCACCGTCTCCGCCTTCGGGTCCGATGTCGATGATGTGGTCGGCGGTCTTGATCACATCGAGGTTGTGCTCGATCACGATCATAGAATTGCCAGCCTCGACCAGTTCGTGCAGCACATCGAGCAGCCTGCGCACATCTTCGAAATGCAGACCTGTCGTCGGCTCGTCGAGGATGTAAAGCGTGCGGCCCGTCGATCGTTTGGCCAGTTCCTTTGACAGCTTGACCCGCTGCGCCTCGCCGCCGGACAGCGTGGTCGCCTGCTGGCCCACCTTGATATAGCCAAGGCCGACGCGCACCAGCGCATCCATCTTTTCGCGGATCGACGGCACGGCCTTGAAGAAGTCCTGGGCCTCTTCGACCGTCATGTCGAGGACGTCTGCAATCGACTTGCCCTTGAACCTGATCTCGAGCGTTTCGCGGTTGTAGCGGGCGCCCTTGCAGGTTTCGCATTCGACATAGACATCGGGCAGGAAGTGCATCTCGATCTTGATGACGCCGTCCCCCTGGCACGCCTCGCAGCGGCCACCCTTCACGTTGAACGAGAACCGCCCCGGCTTGTAGCCGCGGGCCTTCGCTTCGGGCAGGCCCGCGAACCAGTCGCGGATCGGGGTGAAGGCGCCGGTATAGGTGGCCGGGTTCGAGCGGGGCGTGCGCCCGATCGGGCGCTGGTCGATATCGATGACCTTGTCGAGATGCTCGAAGCCCTTGATCGTCTCGCAGGGGGCGGGCGTCGTGCGGGCGCCATTCAGCTTCTGCGCGGCGTTCTTGTACAGCGTCTCGATCGTCAGCGTCGACTTGCCGCCACCCGATACGCCGGTCACGCAGATGAACTTGCCCAGCGGGAAATCGACGGTCAGATCACGCAGGTTGTTGCCCGTCGCCTTCTTGACGGTCAGCTTCTTGCCGTTGCCCTTGCGGCGGGTCGCGGGCACAGAGATCTCGCGCCGCCCGGCAAGGTAGTCGCCGGTCAGGCTGGCCTCGGTCGCCATGATCTGGGCCGGCGTGCCGTGGGCCACGACCTGCCCCCCATGGACCCCGGCGCCGGGGCCGATATCAAAGACGTAATCAGCCTCGCGGATCGCCTCTTCGTCATGTTCCACGACGATGACAGTATTGCCCTGATCGCGCAGGTTCTTGAGCGTGGTCAGAAGCCGGTCGTTGTCGCGCTGATGCAAGCCGATGGACGGCTCGTCGAGGACATAAAGAACCCCCGTCAGCCCACTGCCGATCTGGCTGGCCAGACGGATCCGCTGGCTTTCGCCGCCCGACAGCGTGCCCGCATTGCGCGACAGCGTCAGGTATTCAAGGCCCACGTTGTTCAGGAACCCCAGTCGTTCGCGGATTTCCTTGACGATGGCGCGGGCGATCTCGTTCTTCTGTTTGCTCAGGTGATCCGGAACCGCCTCGATCCAGGCCAGCGCCTCGCGGATCGACATCTGGACGACTTCGCCCACATGCAGACCGCCGATCTTGACGGCCAGAGCCTCGGCGCGGAGCCGGTGGCCACCGCAGGTGCCGCAGGACCGGTTGTTCTGATATTGCTCGAATTCTTCGCGGATCCAGCTGGAATCGGTCTCACGATAGCGCCGCTCCATGTTGGGGATCACGCCTTCGAACGGCCGCTCGACCTGGTAGACGCGGCCGCCCTCGTCATAGCGGAACTTGATCTCTTCTTTCCCAGACCCACGCAGGAAAACTTCCTGCACCTTGGGATCGAGGTCTTTCCACCGCGCATTCTGGTTAAAGCCGTAGTGCTTTGCGATGGCCTCGATCGTCTGAAGGAAATAGGGGCTTTTCCCTTTGCGCCAGGGCGCCAGCGCCCCGTCCGCGATCTTGAGCGTCACGTCCGGCACCACCAGCCGTTCGTCGAAGAACAGCTCGACCCCGAGGCCGTCGCAGGACGGACACGCGCCAAAGGGGGCGTTGAACGAAAACAGCCGCGGCTCGATTTCGGGGATGGTGAATCCGCTGACAGGACAGGCGAATTTCTCCGAGAAGGTCAGCCGCTCCGGCTCCCCCTCGCCCTCACGCGGGGCGGTCTCGAGGATGGCGATGCCATCGGCGAGGTCCAGCGCGGTGCGGAAACTGTCGGCCAGCCGCGTCTCGAGCCCTTCGCGCACCACGATGCGGTCGACCACCACGTCGATATCGTGGCGGAACTTCTTGTCGAGGACCGGCGGATCGTCGAGGTCGTGAAACTCCCCGTCGACCTTGACCCGCTGGAAGCCCTGCTTGCGCAGCTCCAGCATTTCCTTGCGATATTCGCCCTTACGGTCGCGGATGATCGGCGCCAGAAGATAGCCACGCAGCCCCTCTTCCATCGCCATGACACGGTCGACCATGTCCTGCACCTGCTGCGCCTCGATCGGAAGCCCGGTCGCGGGGGAATAGGGTGTGCCGACGCGTGCGAACAAAAGACGCATGTAGTCGTAGATCTCGGTCACGGTGCCGACGGTCGAGCGCGGGTTCTTCGACGTGGTTTTCTGTTCGATCGAGATCGCGGGGCTGAGGCCCGAGATATGATCGACATCGGGCTTTTCCATCATGTCGAGGAACTGCCGCGCATAGGCGCTGAGGCTTTCGACATAGCGCCGTTGCCCTTCGGCATAGATCGTATCGAAGGCGAGCGACGACTTGCCCGACCCCGAAAGGCCGGTGATCACCACAAGCTCATCGCGGGGGATATCGACGTCGATGTTCTTGAGATTGTGCTCGCGCGCGCCGCGCACTTCGATCTTCTTCAGCTCGGCCATGACCTACCTCGTCAATTCCAGCCGAGACATAGCGGCTTTGATCGCCGACTCAATGGCTGCATAGGAACATTAATAGAACATCAAGGGCCCGTCACGCAGTTTGAGGCAGATTCCTGTGGATAAGCCAGACCACGCCGGCCGCGATCAGACTCAGCGCGGCGGCAAGCACGACCAGCCCCGGCAGCCCGGCCCAGAGGACGGTCGCGAACAGCGGGACCGATAGCGCGGTCCCCACATTGCCCAGTTGCGCCATCGCGCCGGTTGCGCGCGCCTGATCGCCGGCCTCGTGGTTCAGCGCGGTCACATTGGCAAAGGCCGATCCCGGCGCGATGCCAAGGATCACCATGACCGGCATCGCCGCGATCCCGCGCCACGCCTCGGGGCACAGCGTCAGTAGGCCAAGGCCCGCAGCCGACAGGAGATAGCCCCAAACCGTCACGCGCCAGGGCGCGATGCGCCGCGACAGAACCCCCGCCGCAAAGGTGCCGATGATCGCCACAAGCGGCAGGAACGGCGCTGTCCAGCCACCAACGAAACGCGGCAGAAACGTCAGGACCCCAAGGAACAGCACCGTATGAAACACGAAACACAGCCCCGGAGCGATGCGCCGGACATCGCCATAGATGTCGATATGGCGGCGCCAGAAATCCAGACGCTCACGCACCCCGTCGAAGCCGCGGGACAATTGCGGCCTGAGCCAGATCAGAACCGCCAGCATGGCGGCCGCATGAGCGAGGTAGAGGGGGCCCGGCTCTGTCAGGACAGAAGCCACCGCCGCCGTCAGCGCGAAACTCACGCCGAAGAACGTACCCCAGAGCCCCATCGCGACCGGCCTGTCCGGCCCGATTGCGGCCCCCGCGATCAGGGCGGGCGCCGCCACGACGATCGCCAGATGTGCCGCCCCTTCGACAAGCCGCAGGCCCAGAAACATCCAGAACGGCGGCAGGAATGCCTGAAGGGCCGACAGCACCGCCGCCGCGAAAAGGCCTGTCAACAGAACCCGGGCCGGTCCGAAAAGGGCCGCGATCACCCCCGCGGCCACGCCGAAGATGATGCCCATGATACTGAGCGCAGAGACCGCGATCGTCACGGGCGCGCCCGGCCATTGGGCCGACAACGCCTCAAGCGTGAGCGCAATCTTCGCGAATTGCGCCCCTGCCAGTAGCCCGGCGGCATAGAGTGCCCAGATCAGCCGCCAGTTCGTGCGCATGGCGACATCTCACGCCGGAGCGCGACGGCAGACAAGGGCGAAACGCACGTTCCTAGAAATGGATTGCCCGACCATAGGCGTCGAGCACGCTTTCATGCATCATCTCGCTCAGCGTCGGATGCGGGAAGACGGCGTGCATCAGGTCTTCTTCGGTGGTCTCAAGCTGGCGACCCACGACATAACCCTGAATCAGTTCCGTCACCTCGGCGCCGACCATATGCGCGCCCAGAAGCTCGCCCGTCTTGGCGTCGAAGACGGTCTTCACCATGCCCTCGGATTCGCCCAGCGCGATGGCCTTGCCATTGCCGATGAACGGGAAGCGGCCAACCTTGACGTCATAGCCCAGTTCCTTGGCCTTGGCCTCGGAATAGCCGACGCTGGCGACCTGCGGATGGCAATAGGTGCACCCCGCGATGCTTTCGGGTTTCACCGGATGCGGGTGCCCGCCTGCCACCATCTCGGCCACCATGACGCCTTCGTGGCTGGCCTTGTGGGCAAGCCACGGCGCACCGGCGATATCGCCGATGGCCCAGACGCCATCCACGCCGGTGCGGCAATATTCATCCGTCACCACATGGGTCCGGTCGACCGTCACGCCCAGTTTTTCGAGACCAAGCCCTTCGGTATTGCCGACAATCCCGACGGCGGAGATCACCGTGTCGAATTCGACCTTCTCGGTCTTGCCGCCCTGTTCGATATGGGCGGTCACCTTGTCCTTGGCCCGGTCGAGCTGCTTGACGGTCGCCTTTTCGCGGATCGTCATGCCCTGCTTTTCGAACTGCTTCTTGGCAAAGGCGCTGATCTCGGCATCCTCGACAGGCAGGATGCGGTCCATCACCTCGACAACCGTGGTGTCGGCGCCCAGCGTGTTGAAGAAGCTTGCGAATTCGATGCCGATGGCGCCCGAGCCGATGACCAGAAGCTTCTTTGGCATGTGGGGCGGCATCAGCGCATGTTTGTAGGACCAGACCCGCTCTCCGTCGGCCTCGAGGCCGGGCAGGTTGCGGGCGCGGGCGCCGGTCGCGAGGATGATGTTCTTCGAGGTCAGCTCTTCGGTGCCCTTGTCCGTCTTGACGCTGACCTTGCCGGGCGCCGGGACGGAAGCCTCGCCCATGATGACCTCGACCTTGTTCTTCTTGAGAAGATGGCCGACGCCGCCGGACAATTGCTTGGCCACGCCGCGTGATCGTTTGACCACCGCATCAAGGTCATAACCGATGTTTTCGGCCTTCAGTCCGAATTCCTTGGCCCGGTGCATAAGGTGGAACACCTCGGAGGAACGGAGCATCGCCTTGGTCGGGATGCAGCCCCAGTTCAGGCAAATGCCGCCCAGATGCTCGCGTTCGACGCAGGCCACCTTCAGCCCAAGCTGCGCGCCGCGGATCGCGGCCACGTATCCGCCCGGACCTGCGCCGATCACGATCATATCGAAGCTCTTGCCTGCCATGTCATCTCCTCCGGCCACAAATTAGTTTGACATTAAACTAATTCTTCGAGGCGAACCAGTGACCTCGCGGCATGGCCGGCATAATCATTCTGCATGGGTCGTCAGGTCGCCGCGTCCACCCGGTTGCGACCGCCGTCCTTGGCCCGGTAGAGCGCCTCATCCGCGCGGCGCAGGACCGCGGCGGGATCAGGGCCGTCCGTCGGCCAGGCGGCCACGCCGGCCGAAATCGTGATCGCCGGCAGGACCTTGTCGAGATAGCGGACCTGCGTCGCCTCGATCGCGGCGCGAATCCTTTCGGCCACTTCGCGCGCGGCCTCGCGGTCGGCCCCCGGAACCAGAACCGCGAATTCCTCCCCCCCGATCCGGCAGGAAATCTCGCCCGCCGTCAGGCGTTCCTTGAGCGTGTCTCCGATCGTGCGCAGGACCATGTCGCCCGCATCGTGCCCATGATTGTCGTTGAATGCCTTGAAGTGATCCGCATCGAAGGAGACCAGCCCGAAACCGGTGGCGCCGGCCCCCATCTGGCGGCGGATCGCCTCCATGAAGTGGCGCCGGTTGAACAGGCCTGTCAGCGGGTCGCGGATCGACTGATCGCGCAATTCGTCGCGCAGTTTCACGTTGGCGATCGCCATCGAGATGTGTTCGCCACAGCTGACCGCAAAACGGGAGGGATCCTCGATCCCGGTCTCGGCCTTTCGCAGCCCGTCAAAGCGGAAATGCAGAAGACCGACCGTATCGCCATGGGCCACGACGGGAACACACAGGTAATGATCCGCCGCGTCGGCATCGGCGCCAAGCGCCTCGTCGACATGGTCGCAGACGAAACACATGCCCTCGCGGGTGAATTCATAATGCCGTCCGCGCCTGAGCGACCAGCAGCTGTCGGGCGTGATATGGCTGGACAGGGTCTCGGTGTTCCAGCTGCAGACCCCGTCCAGAACATCGCGCGAATTGGAATAGACATACAATTCCCCCGCGCTGCCCGGCATCAGCTTGACCATGAAACTGCGCACGATGCGGAACAATTCGTCCAGCGACTTGCACGATTGCAGCCATTCGTCGAGCGAGGCAAGAAGCCGGGCCTCGTTCCGGCGGGCCCGTTCCTGAGCGAGCACCTCTTCCGCCCGGGTCCGGGCTTCTTCGGCCTCTTTCTTGGCGGCGTCGAGTTCAAGTGCGGCGCGGCGTGCCTGTGTCACGTCGGTGAACGTGACGACATAGCCGCCCCCGCGCGTCGGACGGCCATTGGTCAGGATCATCCGACCCGACGGCATCTTGAGGTCGAAGGTGAACGGCTGATGCGCCGTGACCTGCCCCTGATAATAGCGCATCGTGGTTTCGGTGATTTCCCCGCGCGCCACCGCGCGTTTGCAGAAATCGTCGATGCTGCTGCCGACTTTCAGATCGCCGCCCGAAAGCTCCAGCACCCGGTAGATGCGATTGTTGTGCAGCTTGCAGATGCCATCAGCGGACCACTGCACGATCCCCTGTTCCATGATGTCGAGAATTCCGGCCGTAAGCGCGCCGTCATCGTCGATGATCACGCCGACCGAACCATCGGTCGATGACATGATCTGGGATGCGCTGAAGTGCGCATCCCCCGGGGGGTCATGCTTCAAGGGCCTTCTCCTGACACATTTGCGGACAAGAGAAGGATCGCCCAAGAACCTCTGTTCCGGGTTAAACCGGCCGGCAGAAAACGCGCGGGATTTTCGTCAAATTCCGCCTGTCAGGCCGCGCCCGCCAGTTCGCGCAACTCGCGCCCATAGCCGCCCTCGTCGATCCATGCCTGCTCCGCTGCCGTGCTGGACCGCGCCAGCGCCGCGTTTCGTGTCGGGAACCGGCCGAACCGGCGGATGATCTCGCGGTGCGCACGGGCATGGGGAAGGTTCTGTTCGCCCGTTTCCGGCATCCGGGTCAGAAACAGGCGCACGGCCCGGTCCTGATCGATCAGGTTCTCCGAATGCATCAGCGGCATGTAGAAGAACTGCCGCTGCGGTTCGGGGATCCGCAAGTCCCATTTGCGCGCGATCGCGGTCTTGGCCGCAGCGCGGGCCTGCCTGTCGGAGGCAAAGGACTTGCCCGTGCCCTTGAACATGTTGCGCGGAAACTGGTCCACGAGGATCAGGTAGGCCAGCGCCCCCTGCGGCGAAGTCAGCCAAAGCCCGCAGGATCCGGCCATGGCCTTGTTCCAGTCGTCCTCGAACTTGTCACGGATTTCGGCATTCAGGGCGTCTTCACCACTGTACCAGCCCGAGGGCCCGACCTCGTCGATCCAGAAGTTCAGGATCGTTTCAGGGTTCGCCATGATGACGCTCCTCTACACTCGCCCCTCTCAGCTTGATCAACCCTGTCGCGCCAAGGGGCCGGCACGCAAGGAATTTCTCGATCCGGACCGGGCGACGAGGCCCGGAGGGGTGGCCGAAAGGACTCACTTCGCGACCTCGACACGTGCGGCCTCCTCCTCGTCGGAGGCCCGCTCGTCGATCGCCTCTTCCTCGGCTTCGATGTAGACCTCCTGGGCGGTCTCGACCATGACGGGTGAGGCCTGCGCCATCACAGGCGCATAGGAGACAAGGTCCTCGACCGATGTCGTTGTCTGGCGGCGCGTCATGCGCCACAGGCCATAGACGGCGATCGCCATCATCAGAACCGCGACAAAGAGCCAGTAGGCGTGCACGCCGAAGCCATCCATGATCACGCCAACGAGGATCGGACCGGCAATCGCGCCCACCCCGTTGATAAAGAGAAAACCGCCCGAGGCCGCCGCCATATCTGCGCGGTCGAGGTGGTCGTTGGCATAGGCGATCAAGAGCGCATAAAGCGGGTTCGACATGCCGCCGACGATCACCGTGCTGACAAGCGTCAGCACATAGATGCCCGGCACCACGAAAGCCAGAAGCGCGCCGACGCCACCCACGGCCGCGGCAATCACGATCAGGACCCGCCGGTCCATCCTGTCGGAAAGCCAGCCGATCGGGTATTGCAGGAACAGCGCCGAGATATAGGTGGCCGACACCAGCACCGAGACCTGCGCCACGGTCAGTCCGGCCTGCGCGCCATAGACGGCCAGCATGCCGAACTGCGCCGAGAACACGCCCCCCAACAGGAACATGCCGGTGCAGGCCAGAGGCGAGGCATCGATCAGCTGGCGGATCGGCAGGGGCTTCGTCAGCTCGAACTGGGGCGCTTTGCCCACCGACAGCAGGATCGGCGCGAAGGAGATCGAGACCAGGACCGAGGGGATGATGAACAGAATGAACCCCGACACATCGCCCAGCAGGATGATGTATTGCGCGACCACGATCCCCGCCATCTGCACGATCATGTAGACCGACAGAGATTTGCCCCGCATCTCGTTGGTGGAGGCGTCGTTGAGCCAGCTTTCGGCGGTAATGTAGACACCGCAGATGCAAAAGCCGAAGATCAGCCGCCCGATCGTCCAGGCGATCGGGTCGGTCAGGGCTGGATACAGGATCAGGACCGCCGAAATCATCGAGCCCAGCGCCGCGAAGACTCGCACATGCCCGACCGACCGGATCAGACGCGGAACAAGCCTGCTCGAGAACAGGAAACCCGCGAAATAGGCCGCCATGATGATCGACATCTGAAACGTCGAAAATCCTTCGATATCCCCCCGCAGACCCAGCAACGTGCCTTGCAGGCCATTGCCGATCATCAGCAGGAACATCCCCAGAAAGAGGGCCCAGGAATTTCGAAAAACGTCCAGCATTTTCGCACCAAAACTCGATGATCAGTCGGCAATCTAGGCCGATGCGCACATGCGGCTCTGTTCTTCGGGCGACGCCCTATGCCGCTTACGGATCAGGGACAAGCAGGGATGCGTCTCCGTAAGAGAAAAACCGGTAGTCTTCGGAAATGGCATGAGCATAGATCCGCCGAATTCTTTCGGCTCCCATCACGGCTGAAACAAGCATCATCAGCGTCGATTTCGGGAGGTGGAAATTCGTCATCAACGCATCGGCGATGCGGAACCTGAAGCCCGGCGTGATAAAGATGTCGGTTTCGCCGACCCAGGGCGCGATGCCATCATCGGTCGCCGCGCTTTCGATCAGGCGCAGGGCTGTCGTGCCGACGGGAATGATGCGACCGCCCGCGGCGCGGGTTGCGTTGATTTCAGCCGCGGCGGCCTCGGACACCTCGCCCCATTCGGCATGCATCCGGTGGTCGCGGATATCGTCGACCTTGACCGGCAGGAACGTGCCCGCCCCCACATGCAGCGTGACATGCGAAAAACTCACGCCCCGGGCGGCGAGCCCCGCCATCAATGCGTCGTCGAAATGAAGCGAGGCCGTCGGCGCGGCCACCGCACCCGGGCGCGCGGCCCAAAGCGTCTGGTAATCGTCGCGGTCAGCGGCATCCGCCGCCCTGCGCGCGGCGATGTAGGGCGGCAGCGGCATCATGCCCGCGGCATCGAGCGCGCGGTCGAAATCATCGCCCGTCAGGTTGAACCGCAACCGTCCCTGCCCGTCTTCCTTTGCCTCGAGGACCGCGCTCAGCTCATCCGAAAAGACGACCTCTTCGCCCTCGCGCAGCTTGCGCAACGGTTTGATCAGTGCGGCCCATGTGCCGTTGGCCTGCGGCTCCAGCAAGGTCACTTCGATCCTCGCGGTCCCCTCGCCTGCGGCACCGGGGCGGTGGCGTTGACCGTTCAGCCGCGCAGGGATCACCTTGGTATCATTCAGGACAAGCCTGTCGCCCGGCCGGAGAAAGCCAGGAAGGTCGATCGCATGGGCGTCGGTGATCTTGTCGCCCTCGGCCACCAGCATCCGTGCAGAGGATCGGGGCCGCGCGGGCCGGGTCGCGATCAGGTGCTCGGGCAGGTCGAAATCGAAGTCGCTCAGCTTCATCGCATGGGTCCTATTGAGTGGCCTCCGGCGGAGGCCGGCGGAAGATTTCCCGGAACATGCCGGGTGTCAGCACGGAGAGCGGATTGACGTCCACCCGATGCTCGCCCACCGGTCCCGTCAATCGGTAGGAGAAGCCGAACAGCCCCTCTCCCGGGCGGGTCAGGACAGAGCCCACCCCGTTGATCAGGTAAAGCGGCGACAACACTCCCTGGAAATCCATCCTCCTGTCGGCGGGCGTGTAATAACCGTCGAGAGAAATGCCAAGACCGGGGCCGACCGCACTGGATTGCAGGATGGCGATCTGGCTGGGCGAGACGCGGAAATTGGCATCCACCTCGGTGAACAAGAGCCCCTGCCCGTCCAACTGCTGCAATAATCCCACGACCGAGATTGCGTCGATCAGCGAGGCCAGCGCGGGCGCATCGCGGATACGCAGGTTGTCGATATCAAGAACGCCGTCGAACTGCCCCTCCTGACCCGTGGGTGTCAGGCTCATGTCGAGCGCACCGCTCCGGGCGGTCTCGAACAGGTTGGCCGCACGCAGAACCGCACCGGCATCGTTGCTCTGGATGCGGACCCCGGTGCCACCCGACATCGGGGCGACCACGCCCTGCACCGGCGCGCCGCCGTTCACCGAGGCCACGAATTCCCCCTGAAAACCGCCGTTGGTCGTGAAATCGCCCTGAAACCCCGTCAGCGCGATCCCGTCGGTGACCTGAAGCCGGTCGAGCGCGATGCGCATCGGCCCGCCCGCGCCCCCCGCGCCGCCGCCCAGTTGGGCGCGGCGCAGATCGAAGGTTCCGCCCCCGATCCGGATTTCGGGTGGCCGGGCCGCGCCGCGCCCCACCAGCGTGACAGGCCCGTCAAGCCAGCCGTCGACGCGAACCCGCGAGAAGGTCGCGCGGTCCAGACCGCCGGCGTCCCGCAGGCTCAGGCTGCCCCGCGCATCGAGGCCCGGCGCATCAAGGGTCAGCACCTCGATTTGCGGCACCGGGCCGAGACGGCCCGACACCTCGAAGGCACCGCCCGTATCAGCCCCCTTCGACCAGTTGAGCGCGGGGATCGACATGCGCAAGCCGCGCAGATCGGAGGTCAGCCGAAACGCGGGCGGTGCGCCTCGCGCCAGCGCGATATCGATCCCGCCCTCGCCGGAGCCGCGCACCAGATCGGGCGGCAGAGCGATGCCGAACTCGTCGATGAATCGCTCCGACAACTCGATCCGTCCCGAAACCTCGGACCTCCCGCCGTTGGCCGGGCCGAACAGCGTGCGCCATTCCAGACTTGCGGGGACCTGCCCGATCCGCATCGGGCCGCCGATGGCCAGACCATCCGTATCGGCGCGCAGGGCCAGGCGGTCGGCCGCGATGGTGCGTCCGGGCACGATCCGGTCGCTGCGCAGATCGGTCAGGACGGCATTGGCCACGAAGGGCACCCGTTCCAGCGGCCCGCCGGGCTCACGCCGTTTCAGGATCAGATCGAACCCCGCCTCGACACTGACCCGGCCTTGCGCAAGCGTCACCTCGCGCCCCGCCCGGCTGATGAACCGGAACGGCTCGCTGTCAAGCAGCGACAAGGCCGCGGTGACCGTGCTTCGGGCCCTCAGGTCAAGCCGGGCGGGTGTGGGTTGCGGGATCCGGGTATCGGGGATGCGAAAGATCGATCCCGCCACTTCGGCCTCGCCGCCCTGCGGCGCGGCCATGCGCCCTTCGTGAACCGTCACGGTCAGTGCGTTGTTCTGGATCGCGACCACGCCCATGGCGTCGCGAACCATCGGCAGGCTGCGCATGACCCGCACGTCCGCATCGCGAAACTCGTGGGTCAGGGCAATATCGGCGCCCCCGCCCCCCTGCGACAGCCGGATGCCGGCCGCGATATCGGTCGCCGTGCCGCGGCTGACGTTATTGGCAAGCCAGCGGCGCGTGCCCGGCTTGATCTCTTCGGGCCAGAGAGCCAACAGCTGCGCCACGTCCAGTTGGTCCGCCCGGCCATCGAGGGCCACCCGCCAGCCGCCCTCGTCCACCGTGACCCGGCCGGACCCGGCAAGCCGGGCGGCGGGCACCGCGTCCGGGCCCGGACCGGTCTCGATCATCAGGCGGCCCAGATCGACGGCGAACGGATCGAGCCGCAGCCGGAAGTCCGTCGATGCCCCCGCGAGGGTCAGGGGCTGGGGATAGAACCCCGGCGGATCGAGCACGATGTCGCTCAGGCTGAACTGCGCCACAAGCGCAGAGGGCCAGTCGCTGGCCTCGCGCTGTAGAAAGGCCTGACCTTCGCCGCGGGCTGCGCCCCAGTCGGATTGCACTTCGACCGTCTCGAACCCGATGCGCCCCGTGGCCGGATCGAAATCCAGAACCGCGCGGGCGGACTGGAACTTGACCGGCTCCGTCCGGGGGTCGGGCCTGAGCGCGCCGTCGCGGATATCCAGCTCGGCGCGAAACGGCCCGAGGCTGCCGTCGGGCAGAAGTTCGGCATCCAGCTCGGCCGAGAGCCGTGCCTCCAGAACGCCAAGCCAGCTGAGGGCCGGGCTTTGCGTCGCGATATCAGTGGCCAGCACGTCATCCGCCCGGACCGAGAGCTGCGCCTCGGGCGAGCCGCGCGGGCTTTCGAACGACAGCGCCAGCGTGGTCACGAAATCCCGCCTCGACAGAAGAACAAGGTCACTGTCGAGCCGGGTCCGGCCGCCGGTGAAATCAAGCGCGACCTGCCCGCCGTCGACGGTCCAGGCCCGGCCCGCGCGGGCGTCGTCATAGTTCAGGATCAACCCGTCGGCGGTGATCCGCTCCAGCGCCGCGAGCGCAGGCTGATCGAGGATCGCATCCAGCGATCCCAGAAGCGCGGGCAGGTTCGCGGCCTGCTGCATCGTGGCGCCGCCGGTGTTGAAACTGACCGCGACGGTGCCATCCGCGCCGCGCGTCAGCGACACCTGCGCCCCGCTGAGGCTGATCTCCTGTGGCAGGACCTCGCGGCGAAACATGATACCGCGCGGCGAGATCCGGGTTGCGATGACCGGGATGCGGGCCAGCGTCCGGCCCTCGGCATCGCGGATCTCGGTTCCGGTCATCCGCACCGTCGGATGCAGGTCACGGGCCACCTCGACCGTGATGTCCCCGAAGGTCAGCGATCCGCCGCCCAGCGCGGACGCGGCCTGCGCCTCGACCCGCGCCTTGAGCCAGCTGGGGGCGGAGATTTCCTGACCGATCAGGAGAAAAGGTGTCAGAAGCGCGAATACCAGCGGGATCAGGCAGATCAGCACGACCGCCCTCAGCCCGAACCAGACCCGCGGCAGAACCGGGCGGTGCCGGTGCAGGTGGGGATCGGGCGGCACGGTGCGGACCTCAGGATGCGCGGCAAGAACCGCACGCGCCTCGGGCGCGTCGGCCTCCGTCTCCGGCGGATCGTCCGAGGAAGGTGGTCGCTCTGTCATTCCTGTCGGCACTTGCCCTTTAATTCGCCCCGCGCGACCCTAGAACAAAAGCCGACATCAAGGCCAACCCGAAAGGACAGTTCCCATGACCGACGTCTCGCTTCAGCCCGGCGATACCGCGCCCGATTTCAGCCTCCCCCGCGACGGGGGCGACACGGTTTCCCTCTCCGATTTCGCGGGCAAGGCGGTGGTTCTCTACTTCTATCCGCGCGACGACACGCCGGGCTGCACCAAGGAGGCGATCGCCTTCACCGGCCTTGCCGGCGAATTCGAGGCGGCGGGCGCCGTGATCCTCGGCGCGTCGAAAGACACAGAGGCCAAGCATGACAAGTTCCGCGACAAGTACGACCTGAACATCCCGCTTCTGTCCGACGCCGAAGGCGACCTGTGCGAACGCTATGGCGTCTGGGTCGAAAAGAACATGTATGGCAAGAAATCCATGGGCATCGAGCGGGCCACCTTCCTGATCGATGGCGCAGGCAAGATCGCCCGCGTCTGGCGCAAGGTGAAGGTGCCGGGCCACGCCGAAGAGGTGCTTGAGGCCGTGCGCGCCCTTTGACCTTTGCCCGCGGCTGGGCCATCAGGCGTTCGATCCTGTCACCCAGCCGCGAGGACCCACATGCAAGAAACCGCCCTTGTCGCGCCCATCGTGTCAGTGATCGTGATGCGTCATGGGGCTGGAGGCCCCGAGGTTCTGCTGATGCGACGGGTCAACCGGCCGCGCGGCGCATGGTGCCAGGTCGCGGGCAAGGTCAAACCCGGCGAAACCGCGTGGAGGGCCGCCCTGCGCGAATTGCACGAGGAGACGGGCCTCGTGCCCGATCGGTTCTTTTCCGGAGACACGGTCGAACACTTCTACGAGGCGCGCCTCGACCGGGTCATCATCGGGCCGGTCTTCGTGGCGATGGTGCCGTCCGATGCCCAGCCGCGGATCGATGCCGAACATGACGCCGCCGAATGGCTGGGTCTTGCCGAGGCGATCGCCCGGGTCAGCTTTACCGGCCAGCGCCGCGTTCTGCGCGACATCGAAGAGACATTCGTGACCAACACACCCCATCCCGATCTGGAAATCCCCTTGCAGGAGCCCGCCCCATGACGCCGCTCGCCCAGATGGCCGAAGATGTTCTTCGCACCGCCGATGGCCGCGAAAAGACCGCACTTTCAAGGAAATACGCAGCAGAGTGGATGTCGGCCCGCGCCGCCGGCGAACGGCCCGAGATCGGCCATGCCACGCCACCCGACAGCCCCGCGCGCCCCGCCCGGCCAGAGCTTCTGCCGCCCCGGGACGTGCCGCGCCGCAGGCCGGGTTCAGAGCAGGGCCGCATCGCGCTCTTGCACGCGGTGGCGCATATCGAACTCAACGCCGTCGATCTGCATTGGGACATCATCGCCCGGTTTCCCGGGACACCGATGCCCATCGGCTTCTACGACGACTGGGTCAAGGCGGCGGACGAAGAATCCAAGCATTTCAACCTGATCTGCGACTGGCTCGAGGCGCGCGGCAGCCATTATGGCGCCCTGCCCGCCCATGCGGGCATGTGGCGCGCCGCCGAAGACACGGCCACTGATTTCATGGGCCGGCTGGCCGTGGTGCCGATGGTCCTCGAGGCGCGCGGGCTCGACGTGACGCCCGGCATGATCGAGATCTTCCGCAAGCACGGGGATGACATGGCCATCGCGGCGCTCGAGACGATCTATGCCGAAGAGGTCCACCATGTGGCCTATGGATCGAAGTGGTTCAATTTCCTCTGCGGCCGGCACGAGATGGATCCGACCGAGGCCTTTCACGACCTCGTGCGGCGCTATTTCCACGCGACGCTCAAGCCGCCCTTCAACGAGGAAAAACGGGCCGAGGCCGGCATTCCCCCCGACTTTTACTGGCCACTGGCCGAAAGCCTGCCGGACCGGTCTTGAAGGCAATGACCCCGCGGCATCGGCAAGATCATGCCCATCGGGCACGATCCGGAGCCTAATGCCTCGAAATTCGGTCAAATTTCTTGCACCCGGGACGACCAGTCAGTAACCCGTTGAGAGCGCAAAGCCCCTCCTAAGCGGGCTGGCGTTATTGGGGACGGGACGGGAGGTTGCGGGCCTTTGAGGACGCGCGCAGGACAAATTTTGCACACGGCGCTGGAAAAGCGCTTTCCGGAAAAGCGATTGTTTCTGAGATCGGATACCGAAACCCGGTTCATCCGCCTCAAATCCGAAACGCAACTCATTGCATGGGCAGGCTCCGTTCTGGTGGTCGGATGGGCGATTGTCGCGACCGCGATCATCTTGATGGATTCCATCGGTGCCGGAAATTTCCGTGCGCAGGCGCAGCGCGACAAGATGATCTATGAAGAACGGCTGAGCGCCATCTCGTCCGAACGCGACAACCGCGCCGCCGAAGCCATTGCCGCGCAGCAGCGGTTCAACTCGGCGCTCGAGCAGATATCGATCATGCAGACCGAACTTCTGGCGTCCGAAGACCGGCGCCGGGAACTCGAGACCGGTCTCGAGGTCGTTCATGCGACAATGTCCACGATCATGCGCGAACGCGAAGCGCTCAAGTCCGAACTTGCCACCGTTCTGGCAAGCGCCGACGACGGCAACGGTCTGTCCCGGTCCGGCGCGGTCAGCGAAGAGATGAACGGCACGGTCGAAATCCTTGCCGATGCGCTTGCGCAGACCGCCGCCGAGCGCGACCTGATCGCGGCGGACGCCGAATTCGCGATCGACCGCGCCTCCGAGCTCGAGCTGGAACTGCGCCTCATGGAGGATCGCAACGACGAGATTTTCCGCCAGCTGGAAGAGGCGATGCTCGTCTCGGTCGAACCGCTCGACAACATGTTCCGGGCCGCAGGGCTCAACACCGACAACCTGATCGAACAGGTGCGCCGTGGCTATTCAGGGACAGGCGGGCCGCTGACACCCCTGTCGTTCTCGACGATGGGAGGCGAGCCCGACCCGCAGGCGGAACGCGCCAATCGCATCCTTGATTCGATGGATCGCATCAACCTTTACCGTATCGCGGCCGAACGGGCCCCGTTCGACATGCCGGTCAAATCCAATTTCCGCTTCACCTCGGGCTTCGGGATGCGGTGGGGCCGGCTTCATGCGGGCACCGATTTCGCAGCACCCATCGGCACGCCGATCTACGCAACCGCCGACGGTGTCGTGACAAGTGCCGGTTGGTCGTCTGGCTATGGACGGCTGATCAAGATCCAGCACGAGTTCGGAATCGAGACCCGGTATGCGCATCTCAATGCCATTCGTGTCGAAGTGGGCCAAAGGGTCTCGCGCGGGCAGAGGATAGGTGATATGGGGAATTCCGGACGGTCGACCGGCCCTCACCTGCACTACGAGGTGCGTGTCGGCGGTGAACCCGTGAACCCCATGATTTACATAAGAGCTGGAAGAGATGTTTTCTAAAAGCAAAATCAACGAGCCGGGCCCCAAGGCCGGAGAGACCCCCGCCGCCCAGCCCGCCGCCAGCAGCGCCCCGGCACCTTCGTCGCAGCCGAGCCAGGCACCGTCCTCTCCGAAGGCAAAGCCGCCGGCGTCGATCCTGTCGTCGGATCTGCACATCAAGGGCAACCTCAAGACCAGTGGTGACATCCAGATCGAGGGCCAGATCGAGGGCGACATCCGCGCGCATCTGCTGACCATCGGCGAAGGCGCCATGATCAAAGGCGAACTGGTGGCCGACGATGTCGTGATCAACGGCCGCATCGTGGGTCGGGTCCGCGGTCTCAAGGTGCGCCTGACGTCGACCGCACGGGTCGAAGGCGACATCATCCACAAGACGATCGCCATCGAATCCGGTGCGCATTTCGAAGGTTCCGTCCAGCGTCAGGAAGACCCGCTTGCCACCGGCGGAGCGGCCAAGCCCGCGCCGAAGCCCGGCTCCGGCACCTCGGCACCGACGCAGGCCTCTGCGCCCACGATGCCGCCGGTCCAGTCGAAGGACGGCTGATCGCCAACCGGCTTACACTTCCGGAAAACGACAGGGCGCCCGCTGGGCGCCCTTTTGCGTTTCAGGGCACGGGCCGCTCCTGTCAGACCGGATCGTACAAGGCGCGCCGATAGACATGCCACGTGGCATGGCCAAGGATCGGCAACACGATCATCAGCCCCAGGAACCACGGCAAGAGCGCGAGAAACGTCAGAACCGCGATCACCGCGGCCCAGACCAGCATGACCGGAAGGTTCTGCATCACCATCCGGAAACTGAGGATCATGGCGCTGACGAAATCCACCTCCTTCTCCAGCAGGAGAGGCAGGCTCACCACCGTCAGCGAAAACAGCAGGAAGGCGAGGACCGCGCCAATCGCCAGTTCCACCGCAATCATCCGAAGCCCTTCGTTGGTGAAGAATACGTCAAAGCTTTGCGAGATGTTCGTCATGGTCGAGAACCCCATGAAGAGCGCAAAGATCATGTGGGCGAGAAAGGTCCAGAACAGGAAATAGAACACGATGATCGCACCCATCCACGGGATCTGGCGTCCCCTTTCGGCCCAGACCACCCCAAGGATCGGGCGCCATTCCAGCGGCTGCCCGGCCTCGAGCCTGCGGCTCACCTCGTATAGGCCAACTGCCGCGAAAGGTGCCGCCAGCGGAAACCCAAGTGACGCCGCAAGCGTCCAGGTCACGTGCCCTGCCCCCAACATCAACAGCAGGAACCCGCCCAGCACATAGACTGCACTGAAGAACAGGCCAAAGGCCGGCGCGCGTCTGAAATCATAGGCCCCTGCCTTCAGGCAGATCCACAACTCGCCCAGCGTTACCCGTCCGATCAACGGCAAGGTATCGGCGGCGCCAATCACAGGTGTTCCCGACATCTGGCTGCTCCTCCCGCCTTGATTTGGCGTCCCGAAGCGGCCTTGTGTCAAGTCCCCGGTGGCCTTTGGGCCGCGGGCCAGTCGGTCGCCTCGTGCCAGGCCTGCGCGAGTTCAAGCAAACGCCGGTCGGACCCGCGCGGGCCGATCAGCTGCATCCCCATCGGCAGACCCGCCTCCGAGAATCCGACCGGCACGTTGACGACCGGTAGGCCAATCAGGCTCGCCGCGATCATGACTTCCATCCAGCGGTGATAGGTGTCCATCTGGCGGCCTGCGATGTCGCGCGGCCATTCGACCGTCTTGTCGAAGGGAAAGACCTGCGCCGACGGCAGGGCCAGCACGTCGACCTGCCCGAAGACCTCGGCCGCCTTGCGGAACCAATCCGACCGCAGGACGCTTGCCTTGTGGATTTCCATCCCCGAATAGCTCAGGCCCCGCTCGACCTCCCAGATCGCCTCGGGTTTGAGCCGTTCACGGCTTGCCGGCGTGGCATAAAGCGGCTCGATCCCGGTGGTGACCTGCCACGACCTCAGCGTCGTCCAGGACCGCCAGATGGCCTCGGCCGAATGCGGCGGGGCAATCTCTTCGACGCGGGCACCCAGATCGCCGAAAGCCTGCAACGCGCGCAGGCACAAGTCAGCCACCCCCGCCTCATAGGCAAAGGCCCCGCCCCAATCGCCCAGCCATCCGATGCGCACACCGTCGGCCAAAGGCGCGATATCCGCCATCGATCCGGAGCCCCGTGCATGGGGCAGGCGCGGGTCAGGCCCGGCCATCGTCTCAAGCATCGCGCCCAGATCACGCGGGTTTCGCGCCATCGGACCAGCGGTCGACAATTGGTGAAGAAAGCTGTCGCCGATCGGGTCGGCCGGGACCAGCCCCCATGACGGCCGCATTCCGTAGACGTTGTTCCAGCCCGCCGGATTGCGCAGGCTGCCCATCATGTCCGACCCGTCGGCCACGCTCAGAAGTCCGGTTGCCAGTGCCACCGCTGCGCCGCCCGAACTGCCGCCGCAGGTCCGGGCCCGGTCATAGGGGTTCGACGTCGCGCCGAAGACGGCGTTGTAGGTCTGGCTGCCCAATCCGAATTCGGGGGTATTCGTCTTGCCGATCACGATCGCGCCGGCAGCCCTCAGACGGGACACGAAAAGGCTGTCGCCCTCGGCCACCTGGCCCGCGAAAAGCGGCGACCCCATCGTGGTCGGCAACCCCTTGGCATTGGAGAGGTCCTTGATCGCGATCGGTATTCCGTGAAGCCAGCCCTTGCGCTCTGCGCCTTCGGCCTGACGAGCCTCGTCCATCAGACTGTCGCGATCCCGCAGGGAAACGATCGCATTCAGATCAGGGTTGATCCGGTCGATCCGGTCAAGCGTGGCCGCCATCAGCTCTGAGGCCGAGATATCCTTGCGCGCAACCGCATCGGAAAGCGCAAGGCCCCCTGCCCTGATCAGATCGTCCATTGGTTTCCTCCCACGGGGATCGACCGCCCCGATCACTCCTCGGCGGTGGCTTCGGCCCGGCTCTTGCCTGAGACCTGCAACGCCAGCGTCGCTGCCATGAAGGCATCGAGATCGCCGTCCAGCACGCCCTGCGTGTCGCTGGTTTCGTGCGAGGTGCGCAGGTCCTTGACCATCTGGTAGGGCTGCAAGACGTAGGAGCGGATCTGGTTGCCCCAGCCGGCATCGCCCTTGTTCTCGTGCGCCTCGTTGATGGCGGCGTTCCGGCGGTCCAACTCCATCTGGTAGAGCCGGGATTTCAGCGCCTTCATCGCGATGTCGCGGTTCTGGTGCTGGGATTTCTCGGAACTGGTCACCACGATGCCGGTGGGCATGTGGGTGATCCGCACGGCCGAATCGGTCGTGTTGACGTGCTGACCGCCCGCACCCGAGGACCGGTAGGTATCGATCCGGATGTCGGACGGGTTCACCTCGATCTCGATATTGTCGTCGACCACGGGATAGACCCAGACAGAACTGAACGAGGTGTGCCGCCGGGCAGAGCTGTCATAGGGCGAGATCCGAACCAGACGGTGAACACCGGATTCGGACTTCAGCCAGCCATAGGCATTCGGTCCGCTGATCTTGTAGGCCGCCGACTTGATGCCGGCCTCTTCGCCCGGGCTCTCGGATTGCAGCTCGACCTTGTAGCCGTGCTTTTCGGCCCAGCGCACATACATCCGCGCCAGCATCGCCGCCCAGTCGCAGCTCTCGGTGCCGCCGGCGCCTGCGTTGATCTCGAGGAAGGTGTCGTTGCCATCGGCCTCCCCGTCGAGAAGGGCCTCGATCTCCTTTTGGGCGGCGCGTTCGCGAACGGCCTTCAGCGCGCCTTCGGCCTCGGCCACGATCTCGTCGTCGCCCTCCATTTCGCCCAGTTCGATCAACTCGACATTTTCGCGCATCTCGCGGCTGAGCGTCTCGTAGTTCGAGATCGCATCGACAAGCATCTGACGTTCGCGCATCAGCTTTTGCGCGGCGGCCGGATCATCCCACAGGGTCGGATCCTCGACCCGCGCGTCGAATTCCTCGAGCCGGTGCTTGGCCGTGTTCCAGTCCAGCCTCTGGGCCAGAAGGTTCAGTGATTTCTCGATGGCGGCAATGGTGTTCTGCGTCTCGGCGCGCATGGATCGGTTCCCGGTTATTACCCGTCGAGGCATATCCCGCGGGCCGAGCCTCGGCAAGGGCGGGCACCGTCGCGTCCCGGTCGGGCGCGGTCTGCGTCAGTACAGACCGCCCGACGACAGGGTGCCAAAGGTCGCCCGGGGCCCGATCTGCGCGGTGCCTCCGGAGGCGGAGGGCGCGGTCTGAACCTGCTGGCGGACTTCGTCGAACAACGGCAGGTCGCCAGACATGGCGAAACCACCGTCGAAGGTGATCCCGAAGACAGGCTCTTCCCCATCACGGAAACATTCCGACACGACATTGTCGCCCGAGGCGTCGTCCGGCAGGCGCGCACCCGAGAACCGGTCGATATTGATAAACCGGCAATCCTCGGGGACTGAGAAGGACGTGCCGCCGTACTGGGCGATCGCGGCCCGCATGAACTGCTCGAAGACCGGGCCGCAGACGCCGCCACCGGACGCCCCGCCCATGGAGCGCGGCGTGTCATAGCCGATGTAGCAGCCCGCCGCGATGTTGGAGGAGAAGCCCACGAACCAGACATCCTTGGCATCGTTTGTGGTGCCGGTCTTGCCCGCGATGGGCACGGGCAGGTTGATCCCGCGCGCGGTGCCGCGCTGCACGACGCCCTGCATCATCGAGGTCAACTGATAGGCAGTCACCGCGTTCATGATGCGGTCGCGGTTGGTCTGGATGCGGGGCGCCTGTCCGCGTGGCAGGCTGGCCTCCCCGCAATCGGGGCAGATCGACTGGTTGTGCCGGTAGACGGTGTTGCCAAAGCGGTCCTGGACGCGGTCGACCAGTGTCGGCTCCACCCGTTCGCCGCCGTTGGCGAACATGGAATAGGCCGCCACCATGCGGAACAGCGTCGTTTCCTCGGCCCCGAGAGAACCGGCCAAAACCTGCCCCATGTCCTCGTAGACGCCGAACCGTTCGGCATATTCAGCCACGACATCCATCCCGACCTCTTGCGCAAGGCGGATGGTCATCAGGTTCCGTGATTGTTCGATGCCCGTGCGCAGCGGTGTCGGGCCATAATAGCGGTTGGAGGCGTTCTGCGGACGCCACACACCTTGCGGCGTGTTGATCTCGATCGGGGCGTCGACGACGATCGTCGCGGGCGTATAGCCGCTGTCGAGGGCGGCGGCGAAGACGAAGGGCTTGAAGGCCGACCCCGGCTGCCGGAAAGCCTGCGTCGCGCGGTTGAAGACCGAATGCTGGTAGGAAAACCCGCCCTGCATCGCCAGAACCCGGCCCGTGTTGACATCCATCGCCATGAAGGCGCCCTGCACCTCGGGGATCTGCCGCAAGGTCCAGCGGATGAACGCGCCATCTCCATCCGCGACCATCCGGCGCACGTGAACCACGTCGCCCACCTCGAAATTGTCGAAGAAGTCGCCGCGCATCCATTCGATATCGCGCCGGGGCACGACCGGCTCGGGATCGCCGTCCTGCCAGCCCTCGATCCCGAGGCGCAGGCTCTGATCCGCCACTTCGAGAACGACGGCAGGATACCACTGGCTTTCCAGCGTGACGTCACGCGCGACCGATACCTCGGAAAGCGCGGCGCGCCATGCCTCTTCGGATGACAGCGCCTCGAGAGGGAGCGTCTCGCCCGTGCCGCGCCATCTGCCGCTGCCCCGGTCGAATTGTTCGAGCGCCTGCTGAAGCGCATGGGCCGCCTCGACCTGAAGATCGGGGTCGATCGTCGCGCGGACTGAAAGGCCGCCGCCGAAGAATTCCTCTTCGCCGAAATCACGGCTCAGCTGGCGGCGGATTTCATCGGTGAAATAATCGCGCGGCGGCAGGCTGGCGCGGAAGCTTTCCACGTCGCCCGCCTGCACCGTCAGAAGCGGTGCATCCTGTTGCGCGCGCATCGTGGCGAGATCGAGGTAGCCGTTTTCATACATCTCGCGCAGGACATAGTTGCGCCGATTGATGGCCGCCTCTTCCTGTCGGACGGGATGCAGGTTGCCGGGCCGCTGGGCCAGCGCCGCGAGATAGGCGGCCTCACCGGGGGTGAGCCGGGAAAGCGGCTTGTTGTAATAGGTCTGGGCGGCCGCAGCGACGCCATAGGAGTTCTGACCCAGGAAGATCTCGTTGAGATACAACTCGAGGATCCGTTCCTTGTCCATCGCCTGTTCAATCCGCGTGGCGAGAATGATCTCCTTGATCTTGCGCTCGGCCGTGCGGTCGGCGGACAGAAGGAAGTTCTTCATCACCTGCTGGGTGATGGTCGAGGCACCGCGCAGATCCTGCCCCCGGCTCTGAACAGCCTCGACAAAGGCCGCGGCGATGCCGCGGATGTCATAGCCAGGATGCAAATAGAAATTCCTGTCCTCGGCGCTGATGAAGGCCTGTTTCACGAGGTCGGGGATTTCCTCGGCCGGGGTGAACAGCCGCCGTTCCGAGGCGAACTCGTCGATGACACGGCCCTCGACAGAATAGATCCGGCTGATCGTCTTGGGGGCATATTGGGCCAGCACCTCATAGCTCGGCAGATCGCGGCCATACATGTAGAAGACCGCCCCCAGCGTGAGCGCTCCCATGCCGATGCCCAGCGTGACCATCGAGAACAGTCCGCCAAAGAAGGAAAAAACGAAACGAACCATTGTGGCCCCGGCTGATTGCGCTGATTTCGCTTATAGAGATGGGGGCGGTTGGGGTCAAAAGCGAAAGGGTCGCGGCCCGGCATGAACTTGCCAAGTCGCCCGCGCCGTTCGTGACCTTTTGGGGCCTGTGCCGCTTGCGCCGGAGTGGCATCGCTCCGATATCCACGGGATGACAGCACTCTCCGCCTCTTTGCCCACGGCACAGGACGTGATCGCGACCTATGACCGTGTCGCGGCCGACTGGGCCCGGTCCCGCAATCGCAGCCTGTTCGAAAGACGCTGGATCGACCGGTGGCTTACGCTTGCGCCAAGGTCCCGGCCCCTCCGGGTTCTTGATCTGGGCTGTGGGTCCGGCCAGCCGATCGCGACCTATCTGGCCGAGCGCGGGGCCGAGGTCACCGGGGTCGACGCCTCACATGCCATGTGCGCGCTCTTCGGGCAGGCCATGCCCGAGGCCCGCTGCATCGAGGCCGCAATGCAGGACCTGCGGCTGCCCGAGACGTTCGAGGCGATCCTCGCCTGGAACAGCTTTTTCCATCTGTCGGCCGAGGATCAAAGGGCCACGATGGCGACGTTCGCCCATCACGCGGTCCCGGGTGCGGCGCTGATGTTCACCTCCGGCCCTACTGCCGGCACGGCCTTTGGAACGGTTGGCGGGGCGCCGATCTTTCACGAAAGCCTCGATCCGGACGAGTATCGCGCCCTTCTGGCTGAAGCGGGGTTCGCCGTGGTCGATTTCCGCCCCGAAGACCCCGAGTGCAACGGCCATTCGGTCTGGCTTGCCCGCGCTATTGCCTGAGCAGGGGCGCGCGGGCCCGTCGTTCGGCGTCCCAGCGCTGAACGCCCTGAACAATGCCGCCGATGATCCGCGCCCGACCGGCCGGAGAGCCGATGACCTCGCGATCCTGCGGGTTCGACAGAAACCCGATCTCGATCAGGACAGAGGCGAAATCCGGCGCCGTCAGAACCGCAAGCGGGGCCGTTCGCCGGGGCCGCGAATTCATCGCCACACCCGCGTCGTCCAGCGCGGTCACCACCTGATCGGCAAGGCGCAGCGACTGCGGACCGGTTTCCAGGCGCGCCAGATCCATCAAGACCGTGGCGACCGTGTCGTCCTGACCGCTGAGATCGAGCCCCGAGAGCAGATCCCCCCTGTCATGGCGTTCGGCCATCCGGGCCGAGGCCCCGTCGCTCGCCTCTCCCGTCAGGGTATAGACCGACGCCCCGCGCGTGACCTCCTCGTCCAGCGCATCGGCATGAAGCGAGAGCAGCACATCGGCACCGGCGGCCCGGGCGATGGTCATCCGCTCTTCCAGAGGAACGAAGATATCGGCCCTTCGGGTCAGAACCGGCCGGATGCCCCCTGCCCGTGCGAGCGCCTCTTCCAGTTCGATCGAGAATTGCAGGATGATGTCGGCTTCCTTGATACCGCCACGCACGGCGCCCGGATCGATGCCGCCGTGGCCCGGATCGATCACGACGACCAGATCGTCATCACCGCCGTCGGGCGGTGCCACAAGCGACGGCCGGTCCGTCGCGTGGATATCCCAATCCGGATCAGGCGGTGCGCCCGCTGCTGCGGCAAATCGGTCGGGGTCGGCGCGGCTCAGGCGGACCCGGACGACGGCGGTGCCGTCGGTCTCGTCGACCTCCATCCCGGCGGTTTCGATCAAGGTCGGCCCGGCAAGATCGATCACCAGCCGTGACCAGCCGGGGCGGAAGGCGCCGAACCGCAGATCGGTCGCATTGTCGGCATTCAGAAGCCCCGCGCGGGACGCGCCGCGCCAGTCGACCTCGCGGAAATCCATGACAAGCCTGCGCGGATCATCGAGGGTGAAGACGCGAAACGGCACCGGCTGACTGAGGTAGAGCGTCACGTCCAGCCCGTCTTCGGCGTCGCGCACCTGGCTTTGGGCCACGTCCAGACGGGCCAGCCCGCTGAATTCCTGCGCGGTGGTGGCGAACGGCCACAGAAGAACAATCAAGAACAACAGGGCGCGGATCATGCCGACCGCCTTTCATCCATGAACCGGGTCAGTCGTTCGATCCCCTCTTCGATATCGGCCGTGGCGCGGGCATAGGAAAACCGCAGCCAATGATGCCCGTCCTCGGGATCGAAATCGAGCCCCGGCGTGACGGCGACGCCCGCCCGGTCGAGGATCTCGGACGAAAACGCCAGAGCGTCATCGGTATGCGCGCTGACATCGGCATAGATGTAGAACGCCCCGTCAGGCGGGGCCATCGTGGCGAAGCCCGCCCTGGCGAGACCGTCGAGCAGAAGGTCGCGGTTGCGCGCATAGACGGCGACATTGGCCTGCAGTTCGTCCTCGCAATCCATTGCCGCAAGGGCCAGCCGCTGCGACGCATGCGGCGGGCAGATGAACATGTTTTGCGCCAGCCTCTCGACGATGCGGACATGATCCTCGGGGACGACCATCCAGCCGACGCGCCACCCCGTCATCGAGAAATACTTGGAAAAGGAGTTCACCACATAGACTTCATCGGTCACTTCAAGCGCGGAAACCGACCTTTGGGCATAGCTCAACCCGTGATAAATCTCGTCCGAAATCAGGGGGATACCGCTCACCTCGCAGGCCTCGGCAAGGGCGGCCAGTTCCATCTTGCCCAGCATCGAGCCGGTCGGATTGCCGGGTGAGGCCACGATCAGACCGTCGAGATATTGCCCCGACAGATCCGCGGGACGGGGCTGCATCCGCGCCTCGAGCGAGGTGCGCAAGCCGACGGGTTCGAGATCGAGCGCGCGCAGGATTTGCCGGTAGGACGGATAGCACGGCAGACCCAGCCCGACGCGTGCCCCCGGATCGAAAAGCGCGGTGAATGCAAGGATGAAGGCACCGGAAGCGCCCGCCGTCACGATCACCCGGGCGGGATCGACATCGACATTGTACCATTCGCCCATGTGGCGCGCGATGCGTGCGCGCAGCTCGGGCATACCCAGCGCGACGGTATAGCCCATGGGATCGCGGGCCAGTTCGTCCGACAGCCGGGCAAGGGCGGCGGCAGGCGCACCGGTGCTTGGCTGGCCCACTTCCATGTGGATGATATGGCGTCCGTCCTCTTCGGCGGCGCGCGCGGCCTCCATCACGTCCATCACGATGAAGGGATCGACAAGTCCGCGGGTTGAGTTTCTCATGCTCTGGCCTCTATTGTCCGCAGCAACAACGTGCAGATCCGGTTTGGTCCATCTGCCCCCGCCCACCCCCTCGCGTCAATCGTTGCGGCGCAATTGCCCGCGATCCGGGCGGGACGGTGCAATCGGGAGGCGTCCGGGCCATAATCGGCTGCCCCAATCGGAGGTTCGCCATGTTCGCCCGTCTCGCCCTTTCCGCAGCGCTTGCCCTTGGGGTCGCGCTGCCTGCCGCCGCCTTCGACTTGTCCGAGATGACAGACGACGAACGCAGTGTCTTCCGTTCGGAGATCAGGGCCTACCTGCTTGAGAACCCGGAAGTGCTGATGGAGGCGATCTCGGTCCTCGAGTCGCGCGAACGCGAGGCGCAGGCTGCCAATGATGTGGCGCTTGCACAGACCTATGCCGATCAGCTTTTCGACGATGGCCATTCCTGGGTGGGCGGCAATCCCGATGGTGACGTGACGATTGTCGAATTCCTCGATTACCGCTGCGGCTATTGCAAACGCGCGTTCGAAGAGGTCGAAACCCTGCTGGAAAGCGATGGCAACATCCGCTTCATCGTCAAGGAATTCCCGATCCTTGGCGACCAGTCGACGCTTGCGGCCCGCTTTGCGATCGCCGTGCTGCGGGTCGAGGGGGATGCTGCCTACGAGGATGTGCACAACACGCTGATGACGATGCGGTCGGACGTGACGATGTCGGCCCTTGTCCAGATCTCCGACACGTTCGGGCTGGATACGGCGGCGATCAGCGCCGAGATGGAGAGCGAGGACGTCTCGCGCATCATCGCTGAGAACCGGGCGCTGGCGCAGGCGCTCGCGATCAGTGGAACGCCGACCTTCGTGATCGGCGATCGGCTGGTGCGCGGATATATCCCGGGCGACCAGATGGAATTGGTCGTGGCCGAGGCCCGCGCGCAGGACTGACCTCAATGCGGGTTGGAACACAGCCCGTGATCCGACAATGACCTGAGCACATAGCATTGCCGCGCGGGGCCCGACCCTTCGCAGCCATCCGCGATGCGGGACAATTCCTGCTCAAGCGAGCGAAGCTGCGCGATCTTGTCGCGCACGGCGGCAAGCTGCGCCTCGGCAATCTCCATCGCCGACTGGCAGGACCGGTCGGGATGCTGTTGCAGATCGATCAGCGAGAGGATCTCGTCGATGCCGAAACCCAGCGCGCGCGCATGCCTGATAAATCCCAACCGCTCCAGCCCCGCGGCATCGTAGCGCCGCTGATTGCCGGCACTGCGCCCGGCGGGGGTCAGAAGACCGATCTCCTCGTAATAGCGGATCGTGGGCACCTTGACCCCGGTCCTTCGGGACAACTCTCCGATGGAAAACATCTGATTTACCTCTTGAACCTCTAGCCACTAGAGAGACTACCTTCCGGTGCAGCAAGATACAAAGGGAAGACCGATATGTCAGGTTGCTGCGGAGAAGACGCGAAATTCGATGGGGTGTCGCCCGACTACAAACGGCGCCTCTGGGCCGTGATCGCGATCAACGCCGCGATGTTCGCGGTAGAAATGACGGCCGGTCATTATGCCCGATCACAGGCATTGCAGGCGGACGCGCTGGATTTTCTGGGCGATGCGCTGACCTATGGCATCTCGCTTGCCGTGATCGGCGCCTCGCTGCGGGTGCGCTCCACGGCGGCCCTTGCCAAGGGGCTGAGTCTTTTTGTCATGGGTGTCTGGGTTCTGGGCTCCACCCTCTACCGGGTCGTCTATGTCGGCGTCCCGGAGGCCGGCGTCATGGGCGCGATCGGCGCATTGGCTCTTGCCGCCAATCTGGCCAGCGTGCTGATACTGATGCGCTACAAGGACGGGGACGCCAATGTCCGGTCGGTCTGGCTATGCTCGCGCAACGACGCGATCGGCAACGTGGCGGTCATGATCGCGGCGCTGGGTGTCTGGGGCACGGCCACGGGTTGGCCCGACCTGATCGTGGCCGCGATCATGGCGTCGCTGTTCCTGTCGTCCTCGTGGCAGATCATCCGTCAGGCGCTGGCCGAACGGCGCCACGACACGGCGCGGGCCTGATCTATTCGGCGGCGGGGCGCTCTGCCTCGCCGGCCTCGATATCGGCGGCGCGCTTTTCGACCTGTTCCACGATGTGGTCGATCATCTTGTCGTTGTCCATCCGGTGGCTTTGCTTGCCAGCCAGATAGACCATGCCGTTGCCCGCCCCGCCGCCGGTAAAGCCCACATCCGTCATCAGCGCCTCACCGGGGCCGTTCACGACGCAGCCGATGATCGACAGGCTCATCGGCGTCTTGATGTGTTCCAGCCGCTTTTCGAGGATTTCGACGGTCTTGATCACGTCAAAGCCCTGCCGCGCGCAGGACGGGCAAGAGATGATGTTCACGCCGCGGTGCCGCAGGCCGAGCGACTTGAGGATCTCGTAGCCGACCTTAACCTCTTCGACCGGATCGGCCGAAAGCGAGACACGGATCGTGTCGCCGATCCCCATCCACAGAAGGTTGCCCAGACCGATGGCGGATTTGATCGTGCCGGAAGTCAGGCCACCGGCCTCGGTGATGCCCAGATGGATCGGGGCGTCGGTCTGTTCAGAGAGTTGCTGATAGGCGGCCGCCGCCATGAAGACGTCAGAGGCCTTGCAGCTGATCTTGAACTCGTGAAAATCGTTGTCCTGCAGGATCTTGATATGATCCATCCCGCTTTCGACCATCGCGTCGGGGCACGGCTCGCCGTATTTTTCCAGCAGGTGTTTTTCGAGGCTTCCCGCATTCACGCCGATCCGCATGGAGCAGTTGTTGTCTCGGGCCGCCTTGATGACCTCGCGCACGCGTTTTTCGTCACCGATGTTGCCCGGGTTGATCCGCAGGCAGGCGGCACCCGCTTCGGCGGCTTCGATGCCGCGTTTGTAGTGGAAATGGATGTCGGCCACGATCGGCACCGGGCTTTCGGCCACGATCTCCTTCAGGGCCTTCGACGAGCCCTCGTCGGGTACAGATACGCGCACGATATCGGCACCCGCATCCGCGGCCGCCTGAACTTGTGCGATCGTGCCCTTCACATCGGTGGTCAGCGTATTGGTCATCGTCTGCACCGAAATCGGTGCATCACCACCGACCGGCACATTGCCCACCATGATCTGGCGCGACTTGCGGCGATAGATGTTGCGCCAGGGACGAATGTGATTGAGCGACATGAGACTGCGACCTTTGACTGGCTGGTTGGTGCCAACCTAATCGCCCCGATGCCTGCTCACAAGCCGGGGGCGGTGCTGTTTTCGACCGGAAAGGGCCCTATTCGGTGGTTTCGGCGGATGCGACGTTCACAAGCTCGGCCAGATCGGAATCGGCGGTGATATCGGCTACCGTATAGCTTTGTGTCAGGCTGTCGACGGCAAGCGCGACATTCGACGTTACGGTGCCACGGGGCCCGACCGGGCCGTAATGCGTGCCGTTGACGGCAAAATAGACGGCACCGGATTCCCCGACGCGCAGCGTTGCGGGATCCTCGGTCGCGGGAACCTCGAAGGTATCCCCGGCGTTCATGATGCCCTCGAAAAGCGTCGTGCCCTCGGCCGAACGGACCCTGACCCATGCGGGACGCACGGCCACCAATGCCAGCTCCGGGGCGGGCCCTTCGTTGACCTGAACGGATGGCACGGCAAGGTCATCCGACGGCAGGCCGGGCGCGACTTGGGCGATCAGTTCCGGGCGGGCACCAAAGCCCGTTTCGCCGACCAGCGTTCCCACACTCGATGGATCGAGGGTCGAGATCGGACCGTCGCGCGCGACCATCACCGGCACGTCCAGCGCCTGCGGCCGATAAAGCCGGTCGAGCGCATCGGGAGACGGGATGGTGGCATCGGCCACGGTTTGCGTCAGCGGACCTTCGGGCCGGGACGCGCCCGCGAGAGGATCCACATCCGACACCACGGTCGGGGCCTGTTCCACGGGGGCGAACTGAACCTTCTGGACTTCCTGCAGGACAGACCAGCTGCCGTATCCGATGCCACCGATCAGCATAACCAGAACCATGATCGAGCCGACAGCCCTCGGTTCGATGCCCGAAAAGGCGCGTTCGGCAGAGGGGATGAACGGTGTGGCAGACGACGCGAAGATATCCTTGCCGGCCGCGCCAAGCATCCTGTCCTCGCGCGACGCCAGAACCGACGAGGCCTCGGCCGACATGCCATGCGAGGTGACGAAACCGCTTTCCTTGCAGAACGTCTCGAACGCCCAGTCGGCATCCATGTTCAGATAGCGCGCATAGGATCGCACGTAACCCGCGATGAAGCCCGGCGTATCAAAGGCAGAAGGATCAGCATTCTCGATTGCCGCGATATAGGCGGCCTTGATCTTCAGTTCGCGCTGAACGTCCAGAAGGCTTTTGCCCATGGTCGCCCGCTCACCGCGCATCAGGTCGCCAAGACGCAGTTCAAAGGCATCGAAGCCTTTGGCTTCAACTCCCTCATTCGTGGCCTTCGAGCGTCTGAAGCCGCGTCCGATCATGCCTGGTCCCGTTGCCTTTTGCCCCAGTTGACCTCGCCACGATTCGGCAGTGCGGCGGGCCAATTATGTTTTCATAACACAGAGCAAAAAACGTTGCAGCGCAGAAATTTATCAGCCTGCGAGATCAGCGCGATTCAGCGCACATTGGCCCCAAAGTCTGTCCAAAGCATGAACAAGTGCATCCATTTCACGCGGTCCGTGCACGGGAGAGGGCGTGAATCGCAGCCGCTCCGTCCCGCGGGGAACGGTCGGAAAGTTGATCGGCTGCACGTAGATTCCATGATCGGACAGGAGCCTGTCGGACATCATCTTGGTGTGGACCGGGTCCCCCACGATCAATGGAACGATATGACTTCCATGATCGACGATGGGCAGACCAAGACCCTTGAGCCGCAGCTTGAGTATGCCCGCCTGCTGCTGGTGCAGATCGCGCAGGGCCGCGTCGGTCTTGAGATGCGCGACGCTGGCCGCGGCCCCCGCGGCCACCGCAGGTGGCAGTGACGTGGTGAAGATGAAGCCCGGCGCATAGGAGCGGATGGCGTCGACCATCCGCGCCGAGGCCGCGATATAGCCGCCCATCACGCCATAGGCCTTGGCGAGCGTTCCGTTGATGATGTCGATCCGATGCGCAAGGCGATCGCGTTCGGACACGCCGCCGCCGCGCGGGCCGTACATGCCCACGGCATGAACCTCGTCGATATATGTCAGCGCCCCGAATTCCTCGGCGAGATCGCAGATCTTGGCAATCGGTCCGAAATCGCCGTCCATCGAATAGACGGATTCGAAGGCGATCAGCTTGGGCGCGGCCGGGTCGTCAGCCTCGAGCAATTCACGCAGATGCGCCACGTCGTTGTGGCGGAAGATGCGCTTGGCCCCGCCATTGCGGCGCACACCCTCGATCATCGAGGCATGGTTGAGCGCGTCGGAATAGATGATCAGACCGGGAAACAGACGCGGCAGCGTGCTGAGCGTGGCATCATTGGCAATATAGGCCGAGGTGAAAAGCAGCGCCGCTTCCTTGCCGTGCAGGTCGGCAAGCTCGGCCTCGAGCAGGTTGTGATAGACCGTCGTGCCCGAGATGTTGCGCGTCCCGCCAGAGCCCGCGCCCACGGCATCGATCGCCTCGTGCATCGCCGCAAGCACCACAGGATGCTGCCCCATCCCGAGGTAGTCATTGCCACACCAGACCGTGACGGGCTGTTCCGTCCCGTCCGGACGGCGCCACGTGGCATGGGGAAACTGACCGTTCTTGCGCGCGATATCGATAAAGGTCCGGTAGCGGCCTTCGTCATGCAGACGCGTCAGCGCCGTGTCCAGATGCGCGGCATAATCCAAGAGCCATCTCCTCAGTCGTCGAAATCCGGGACGCAAACCCGGTGATGGGCTGTCATATAGAGCGCTCAACGATCGGGCAATACGCTACAATTTGACGCCCCTGCCCCATCCCCGCACAGGGCAGATAGGTCCGCCTCTCCCGGCTGGACATCCCCCCGCCCTGCCGTCACTCTTTCAGCAAATCGATCATCAGGAAGAGCCCTTCACCATGACCTCTGCCCGCCTTGCCCCCGTGCTCGACCGGATTGACGCCGATCTCGATGCGGCCCTCGACCGGCTCATGACGCTCCTGCGCATTCCCTCGATCTCGACCGATCCGGCCTTTGCCGACAAATGCGATGCCGCCGCCGACTGGCTGGTGGACGACCTCGCCTCGATCGGCGTCGATGCGACCAAGCGCCCGACCCCCGGTCACCCCATGGTGATCGGCCATGTGGACGGGCCGGGTCGCCACCTGATGTTCTATGGCCATTACGACGTGCAACCGGTCGATCCGCTCGACCTGTGGCACCGCGACCCCTTCGACCCCGAAATCCAGGACACGCCCAAGGGCCGCGTCATCCGCGGTCGCGGCTCGTCCGACGACAAGGGGCAGCTGATGACCTTCGTCGAGGCCTGCCGCGCATGGAAGGCCGTTCACGGAAGCCTGCCTGCGAAGATTACTTTCTTCTTCGAGGGCGAGGAAGAATCGGGCTCCCCGTCTCTTGTTCCGTTTCTGAAAGAACATACCGACGAACTGGCGGCCGAGCTGGCGCTGATCTGCGACACCGGCCTCTTCGACGAGGAAACCCCCGCCGTCACCACCATGCTGCGCGGACTTCTGGGCGAAGAGATCGTGATCCGTGGCCCCGACATGGATCTGCATTCGGGCATGTATGGGGGCCCTGCCCGCAATCCGATCCGGGTTCTGGCCGGGATCATCGCGGCCCTTCACGACGACGAGGGCCGGGTCACCGTCCCGGGCTTCTATGACGGCGTGCCCGAACTGAGCAACGAGCTGCGCGCGCAATGGGAAGACCTCGGCTTCGATGCCGACGCCTTTCTTGGCGATGTGGGCCTGTCGGTGCCGGCAGGCGAGGCCGGGCGCAGCGCGCTCGAGATGATCTGGTCGCGCCCCACCTGCGAGGTCAATGGCATCACCGGCGGCTACACCGGCGACGGGTTCAAGACCGTTCTGCCGTCAGAGGCGCGGGCCAAGATCAGCTTCCGGCTCGTGGGCCAGCAGGACCCTCTCGCGATCCGCGAAAGCTTCCGAAAGATGGTGCAGGACATGCTGCCGGCCGATTGCAGCGTGGATTTCCATCCCCACGGCGCCTCGCCCGCCTCCGTCATGTCGACCGACGATCCGGCATTCGAGGCGGCGCGGCAGGCGTTGTCCGAGGAATGGCCCCGGCCTGCGGCCTTCATCGGATCAGGCGGTTCGATCCCGATCGCGGGTTATTTCAAGGATATCCTCGGCATCGATTCGATGCTGATCGGCTTCGGCCGCGAGGACGACCTGATCCATTCCCCGAACGAGAAATACAGTCTCGACAGCTTTCATCGTGGCATGCGCAGCTGGGCGCGCATTCTCGACACGCTGGCGGCCGAGGACTAGGGCGGCCAGCCCCCCGAAGGTCAGACCTTTGCCAATTCCCTGTAGCGCACCGCCGGCCCGAGGCTGGGCCCGTGGGCGCACAGATGCTTGGTCAAAGCAATCTTCAGGGCATGATCCGTGAGGTAGGGGCGCAGCGCTTCGAGCGGCAGGTCTTCACGATCGAAATCCTCGATCGCGATCTCCGCGTCGGGAGGTACATCTTCGGCGGAGCCTGACCCATCGGCCTTTGCGGGGGCCGGTGATGCAAGGACCGTCACCGGCGATTCAAGCGCGCTGATCCGGAGACGCAGCGCAGAGCGCGCCCGCGACAGGCTGGCCTCGAATTCGCCAAAGACCCGTTTGCCGGCCAATGCAGCCGCGCGCAGCGGGGCGGTGTCCGACAGGCGGATATGGCGGATATCCTCCGACAAGCGGCCAAGCCGCTCGACATCGCGGCGCATGCGGTCCGCGTCTCCCGTTTTCCAGGTCTGGCGCGCCTGGTCCAACAGGGCATCCGCCTGATCCAGTAGCGGCGCATTGACACTTCTCAGACGGGCGTCGATTTCGTCGGGATCGATCTGGAACAGGCTATTGCGGCGCATCGACGCCTCCTCTCGCATGGAACAGGAGGATCATCGGCGCAGGATGGTGAAGGATGCGTTAACCGCGCCGGGTGGCGAGCCGTATCAGCTTCAGGATCAGAACCAGCCAGGGCACGCCATGCAGAAGAAGATCGAAAACATCGATCGGGGCGCGCAGCTCGCCCGCTGCCAGCATCTTGAGCTTCTCCCAAAGATGCGGTTCGGGCGTGAACGGCGCCAGCCCAAGCGTCAACGCGAGGATGAACGCGATCGAAAGCGGTATCTGATCAAGAAGGCGCATCGCCCACTCCTTTCTCACCCCCTGAACGACGAACGCCGCACCTGACGGTGCGGCGGGATCGTCCCCGAAAGGGGGAAGTGGCGCGGTTGACGGGGCTCGAACCCGCGACCCCCGGCGTGACAGGCCGGTACTCTAACCAACTGAGCTACAACCGCGTGAGACGGGGGATTAGGCCAACGCGCCGGGGCCGTCAAGCGCGAACCGACCCGAAATTCGCAGAAATCTTCATTGACGTCCAAGTGCCGCGAGTGCGGCCAGATCATCCCAGGCCACGGGGCGCGACATGATCCTCTGGCCAAAGAGGTCGTCGTGGCCGTCAGGCCCCTCCGTGCCGCCCATGGCGCGGTAGAAGGCCCGCGTCGGGGCGTTGTCCCGCATGACGGTCAGCCATATGTTCGATCCGCCCCGCGCCATTACCTCTGCCGCCATCGAGGCCATCAGCGCGCGCCCGAAGCCGCCACCCCTTGCGTCGGGGCGAACGTGCAGATTGTCGACGTAAGGTCCGCCCTCATGTGTCATGTGCAGTGCCGCGAAGCCTGCGACCCTGTCGCCTTCCCGCGAGACAAGCACGATCCAGTCCGGCCCCGGAAGATCCGCCCATTTGCGTGCCATGATGCCGGGCACCTCCTCGTCGAGGAAGGAATCGGAGACAAGACCCCGGTACGCCGATTGCCAGCTTGCGATCTGGATCTCGGCAATCTCGCCCAGATCCTCCGGTCTTGCCGCCTCGATCACCATCGTTCCCTCCAAAGTTCCCGATGCAAGACAGCACGCGGCCCGGGGGGGGATCAATGGCGTCGGCCCGGGGGCGCGCCAAAATTAGCTAATTTTGGCCCGCCCTACGGCAGCGGGATGAACTCCTGATTGTCACCGGGGGGCAGCTGGAACCGGCCGCTTTCCCAGTCGCCTGCGCGCCAGGCTTCCTTGGCGGCCTCGATCTTCTCCTGCGAGGAGGCCACGAAGTTCCACCAGATGTGGCGCGGCCCGTTCATCGTGGCCCCACCGAGGATCATGACGCGCGCGCCCGCGGGCCCCGCCGCGAAGGAGACCCGGTCACCGGGACGAAAGACCATCATCCGCCCGGCCTCGAACCGATCGCCGGCCAATTCTATCTCGCCCGTCATGACATAAAGGCCCCGGTCCTCGTGATTATCGGGAAGCGGCATCTTCGCTCCAGGCTCCAGCACGGCATCGAGGTAGAACATCTCTGACGGAGTTTCGACCGGGGCGCGTTCGCCATAGGCGGAGCCGAGGATGATGCGCACCTTCTTGCCCTCGCCCTCCAGTTCGGGCAGCGCGCCGCTGGCGACATGGATGAAGTCGGCGGCCCCCTCTTCACGATCCTCGGGAAGTGCGATCCAGCTTTGCACACCCATCACGCGGCGCACCGGCTCTGGCTTCTCGTCATCCATCCTCTCGGAATGGGTGACGCCGTGGCCCGCGACCATGAGGTTCACATCGCCCGATTCGATCCACGAATCCGTGCCAAGCGAATCCCTGTGGTGGATGCGCCCCTCATACAGATAGGTGACCGTGGCCAGACCGATATGGGGATGCGGGCGGACATCTATGCCCTGCCCCGTCAGGAATTCAGCGGGGCCCACCTGATCGAAGAAGATGAACGGCCCGACCATCTGCCGCTGCGGCGACGGAAGCGCACGGCGCACCTCGAATCCACCCAGATCGCGCGCGCGCGGGACGATGACGGTTTCCACGGAATCGACGGCATCTCCGGTCGGGTAATCAGGCTCGAGTGACGGGTTCCAGCTCAAGATGTTCTCCTCAATCATCCATGTAACTGAACATATCGCATGATCGCCGCATTGGTATGTGCGATTTCACACAGAAATTCTCTCGAAAAGCAGAATAGCCGATACCAGCCGTGGCCAGGCACAGGCAGCGGACAGGACTCGCTTGTCAGGAAGGGGTGGTGGGTGGTGAGGGGCTCGAACCCCCGACATCCTCGGTGTAAACGAGACGCTCTACCAACTGAGCTAACCACCCGACACAGGCGGATTACCCCGCCGATCCGCTGGCATCAAGCGTTTCGTGCCAACCGTCGCGCAACCTGTGAACCACGCCCTGCCCGCCGGGAAGATCGCCCACACGCTCGATCCCCCATCCCAGCGCCGCGGCCCGCAAAAAGCGCGATGTAATGCCATGGGTCACGACGACGGCCGGACCGTCGAGATCGCCCAGGAACGCCTGGACCCGTGCGTAAAGCGCCTCGAAAGGCTCTCCGTTGGGGGCCGCTCTGTAGTGATCGAGGAAACTCGCGCCGGGCGGCAGTGCCGCGGCGGCGATGATCTCTTCGCGGCGCATCCCGGCCCAGTCGCCCACGCCGATTTCGGACAACCGCTGGTCGGTGGTTGCCTCCGCGGTGTCGCCCAGAACGATCCGCGCCGTCTGCTGCGCCCGGCCCTGCGGGCTGACAAAGAAGCGGTGGGTCACCGGTGTGACGCCAATATCGCGCAAGAGACTGCCAAGGTTTCGGGCCTGTTCGCGGCCCATCTCGGTCAGCGGGGAATCAAAGACGCCCTGCCAGCGCCCCTCGCGGTTCCATTCCGTTTCGCCGTGGCGCAGCACAAAAAGTTCAGGATATCTCACGCCAATTGTCCGATGACAGCTTCGGGTATGAACCGGCCCGACCCGCCGATCGCGCGCCTGTTCAAAACCAAAGCCCGCCCCGGATCAAGATCATACAGAGGGAAATGGTGGGTGATGAGAGATTTGAACTCCCGACATCTTCGATGTGAACGAAGCGCTCTACCACTGAGCTAATCACCCGCGAGGCATCGTTTAGCCAAGCCGCGCCCCCTGTTCAAGAGGCAACGACGCACACAAAGCCAGGGCCCCTCGCTTTCCAGCCGGGACTGCCCGCCCGTCAGCGCCTCCCGTCTTCAGCTGTCAGACGGGGTCGCGGAATTCCGGACCAGCCGGAGCACAAAGGTCTTGCCTCGGGGTGTCGCCTTTTCACGCTGAAGCTTCAGCTTGCCAAAGCCGGGCAGATCAATGTCCTCGCCATTCTCGATCGCCTCGCCGATCACCGCCATCGTGGTCTCGATCGCGGTCCGGGCCTCACCCTTGCGCATGCCAGAACGGTCGACCACGCGCTCCAGCACATCGCGCATCCGCAATTGCAGCCGGGGCTCGATCTTTTGATCCGTCGATTTCTCCGTCACATCCGCCTTGGCCGAGCCCTTGGGGGCTGTTGTTTTCAGTTTGGTGACCTTGCTGGTCATACACGTTCTCCCACTACTCGGAGAAATGACTAGCAGGCGTGGTGCGCGCCCGTCACCCTACTATCGGTCGTGGATATGTCGAATCTGACAGATCGTTGCAGACGGTTGCGGCAACGCCCCGGATCGCGGGCACATTGCGCAGTATGGGAGCATGAAGAACAAAAAAAGGACGCGGCCCGAGGGTCGCGTCCCTGTTTCATGTTCGGCCGCGTGGCGACCGAGGCCTGCCTCAATGCGCGGTGGCTGCGGCCCCGCTGTCATCGGACTTGGAGGCGGCAAGTGCCGCGGCCTCCTCGGCGGCTTCGTCCCATTCGATGGGCTCCGGCCGGCGGACCAGCGCATGTTCAAGAACTTCCGACACATGGCTGACGGGGATGATCTTGAGCCCCTCTTTCACGTTGTCAGGGATCTCGGAGAGATCCTTTTCGTTCTCTTCGGGGATCAGAACCGTGGTGATCCCGCCGCGCAATGCCGCCAGAAGCTTTTCCTTGAGCCCGCCGATCGGCATCGCATTGCCCCGCAACGAGACTTCGCCGGTCATGGCGATGTCCTTGCGCACGGGGATCTGCGTCAGCACCGACACGATCGAGGTCACCATGGCGAGGCCCGCGGACGGACCGTCCTTGGGCGTGGCGCCGTCGGGGACGTGGACGTGGATGTCCATCTTGTCGAATTTCGGCGGCTTCACCCCAATTTTCGGCGCGATGGAGCGGACATAGCTTGACGCCGCATCGATGGATTCTTTCATCACGTCGCCCAACTTGCCGGTCGTCTTCATCCGGCCCTTGCCAGGAAGGCGCAGGGCTTCGATCGACAGCAGCTCGCCACCCACCGAGGTATAGGCCAGCCCGGTGACGACACCGATCTGATCCTCCTTCTCGGCAAGGCCGAAGCGATACTTCTTGACGCCGAGATAGTCGTTGATGTTCTCGGCCGTGACCTCGATCTTTTCGGCTTCGCGCTTGACGATCTTGGTGACCGCCTTGCGCGCGACCTTGGCGATCTCGCGCTCAAGGTTCCGCACGCCCGCTTCGCGGGTATAGGTGCGGATCATCTCGCTGATGGCCTCGTCGGTCAGCACGAATTCCTTTTCCCGCAAGCCGTGGTTCTTCATGACCTTGGGCAGGAGGTGCTGTTTCGCGATCTCGCGCTTTTCATCCTCGGTGTAGCCGGCCAGCGGGATGATCTCCATCCGGTCCAGAAGCGGCCCCGGCATGTTGTAGGAGTTCGCCGTAGTCAGGAACATCACGTTCGACAGGTCGTATTCCACTTCGAGATAGTGGTCGACGAAGGTGTTGTTCTGTTCCGGATCCAGCACTTCGAGCATGGCCGACGCCGGGTCACCCCGGAAATCCTGTCCCATCTTGTCGATTTCATCGAGCAGGATGAGCGGGTTGGTCGTCTTGGCCTTCTTCAGCGCCTGGATGATCTTGCCCGGCATGGAGCCGATATAGGTCCGACGGTGGCCACGAATCTCGGATTCGTCGCGCACCCCGCCCAGCGAGATGCGAATGAACTCGCGCCCCGTGGCCTTGGCGACAGATTTGCCGAGGCTCGTCTTGCCCACGCCGGGAGGGCCGACAAGGCACATGATCGGGCCCTTCAGCTTTTTCGAGCGTTGCTGCACGGCGAGGTATTCGACGATCCGTTCCTTGACCTTGTCGAGACCATAATGGTCGGCGTCGAGGATCGCCTCGGCGCGAGACAGATCCTTCTTGACGCGGGATTTGGTGCCCCACGGGATCGCCAGCATCCAGTCGAGGTAGTTGCGCACGACCGTGGCTTCTGCCGACATCGGGCTCATGTTCTTGAGCTTCTTCAGCTCGGCCTCGGCCTTTTCGCGCGCCTCTTTCGACAGCTTGGTCTCAGCGATCTTTTCCTCGAGTTCGGCCAGTTCGTTGGCTCCGTCCTCGCCGTCGCCCAGCTCCTTCTGAATGGCCTTCATCTGCTCATTCAGATAATATTCGCGCTGGGTCCGCTCCATCTGGGTCTTGACCCGGGTCTTGATCTTCTTCTCGACCTGCAGGACGCTCATTTCGCCCTGCATCTGGCCATAGACCTTTTCCAGCCGTTCCGCGATCGAAAGCGTTTCCAGAAGCTCCTGCTTCTGGTCGACCTCGACACCGAGGTGACCAGCGACCAGATCGGCCAGCTTTGCCGGTTCTGTGGCTTCCGTCACGGCGGCAAGCGCCTCTTCGGGGATGTTCTTGCGCACCTTGGAATAGCGTTCGAATTCCTGCGCGACAGACCGGACCAGCGCCTCGACGACCTGCGGATCGCCCAGTTCCTCGTCCAGAAGTTCGGCGCGGGCCTCGAAGAAGTTCTCGTTCTCGATGAATTCGGTGATCTGCACGCGGGCCTTGCCCTCGACCAGGACCTTGACCGTCCCGTCAGGCAGTTTCAGCAGCTGCAGCACATTGGCCAGAACCCCGGCCTTGTAGATGCCGTCCGAACCGGGATCGTCTTCACCCGGGTCGATCTGGCTCGACAGCAGGATCTGCTTGTCGTCGGCCATCACCTCCTCAAGTGCGCGCACCGATTTCTCGCGGCCCACGAAGAGCGGCACGATCATGTGCGGGAATACCACGATGTCCCGCAGCGGCAGGACCGGGTAGGAGGCGCTCATTGGGTTTTCCATGCTCGTTTCCTTGTTCTTGGCAAACGACCCGCGGTCCCGCATCAGCGGCAACATCTGGGATCGTTCCGTTTCCGAACGCTTAATCTGGGGCGCGGACCGCCCTCTTTCAAGCTTAGTTCCTTGATGCCGACTGTGCCCCTAGCTGCGCGCGGCCACAAGTGGCCTTTGCCGTGAATTCCATGCAAAACGCAGGTATCGACGCGCGGGGACCGGTTTCGGCCGGCCAGTGAACCGCGCCTGACGCCGGATCGATTCACTCCGGGAAAATTCCTCACCACCGCCCCGGATAAGCCGCAAATCAAGGCGATTTTTGCAAGATCAGCTTCGGGTGGGGAAAACCGGAACTGGATCGATGAGGTGCCATACCGACGCTCAGATATCACGACCGCGCCTGTTGGGGCGTCCCGGCAGATCGGCTGCACGCAAGCCCCGAGACGCGAAGATCGTCATCCGCCCCCAACCGACCCTGATGGGCGCCTTTCAACGGGTGCCCCGTTCCGCGCCGCAGGCCGACAAGCCCCCGGCCCGTTCAAGTCTTAAAGAGTAATACAAGATGCCAAGCATTCTGATCCGACAGCGCCGAAGGGTAATCCTGTTCACATCATGCCTTCTGCTGGCCGCCATTCTGCGGATCGGGTTATCTCCGCTCGTGGTGCTGTTCGCGATTCCGGGCATCGGTCTTCCGGCGCTGATCGTGAAATACGCCCCCGACCTGCGGCGGACGATCGAGGCGACGGCGCTTGGGATTGTGGTGATCGCGGCCATGCCGACACCGGCGGTCAGCCTTCTGACGCTGATCCCCGCGGGAAGCTATCTCGCCTTTCATGTCCTTTACGGCCCGTGGTCTGACCGGATTCCGCTGCGTATCTCGCTGCTCAGTTCGCGCGCCGCCAAGGTCTCGGCCCCGGTCGAGGCGGTCTGGGATCAGCTGATCCCGGGCGAGGCCGAACCCGAACATCACTGGACCGGAAACCTCGCCGACACCATGGCCGATCCGGACGATCCGATGACGCTCCACCTGCGCCGGCGCCGGATCAATGGCCTGCTGGAAGAGATGACCCTGACCTTCATCGATTATGTCGCCGATCGCAGCTGCCGCTATATCCTCGAACGCAGGACGGACGGGATCATCGACGAATCCATCACCACGTTCAGCGTCGACCCCATTGGCGACGAAGAAACGGTGGTCGAGAGTTTCATGGCGCAGCATGCCATGCTGCCGCGCGTCGCGCTTGACCGGATCCTTGATGATTTCATGGGCGACGAATGGGACGGCCCGGGCATCAAGTCGACACGCAAGCGCACCTGGGTCTTTCACAACCGTGACCGCTCGCCCCTGCCCGCGCTGCCGCACCCGGCCTGACCCGGGACGCGTGTCGCAATCGTCAGCCCGGAGGCAGCTGCCGATCAAGCCAGCCTGCCACAGCCTCCGGCACCCGGCTGTCCATCCCGGTCTTCAGCTGGCGCGGATAATCGGCGAAGCCCGGTGCCTCGCTCCGCCGCAGCAGATGCGAGAGCCCGTCTAGAACCAGCAGTTCGGCATTCGGATTGGCCGCCGCGATGGCGGCGCCGTCCGCGGGCGGGCATTGCACATCCTCTGCCGCGACCAAAAGCAGCGTCGGCAAGGTCTGACGGAGTTGCAGGCTGCGCACATCGGCGTCGAGAAAATCCCTCAGCCAGCGCGCGGGCACCTTCTGACCCATGAGCCGAAACGTCCCGGTCGTGCTGGCGCGCGCCTTGTCGATCAGCCGCTGCTGCATCTGCAGGGGCGTGCCCACGACCCGGCCCACGGCCCGCGCGATCCGGCCCTTGAGGCCCGGCATGGACTGAACCATCGCCTCGGCATGACTGGCCTGCCAGCGCAACAGATCGTCGCCCGGCGTCACGTAGGGGCACACTAGGATCAACCCCGCGACCGGCTCCCGTTCGGCCGCCATGGCGGCAAGCGCCGTGCCCTCGGAATGGCCACAAAGGTAGATCGGTGCCGCTGACAGCGTTCGGGCCTTCGCGATCCATGCGCAGACATCGTCGGTCAACTCCGCCTGCCCCGCTTCGAGATATGTCCCGGTCGATGCGCCGCAGCCGCGCTTGTCATAGCGGATCGACGCGATGCCCTTGGCCGCCAAGGCGGTCGCAATCGTATTGAAGGCGTTAAGCGGCGCGCCCTTTGCATTCTCGTTCCGGTCCAGAGGCCCCGACCCATGGATGAACAGGACCATGCCGCGCGCCACGCCATCAGGCCGGACCCATGTGCCCTCGAGGCGGGCCCGTGAGGACGTGACGGTCACTGTCTCTTCGATCATGCGCGTTTTTCCAGCGGCGACCTTTGGGCGGGAAACGCATTCCCCGTCGTGGTCAGCTACGTCTTGCAAACAGGTATCCGGGCTTGCGGTATTCGACCGCCCAACTCGCCTCATGTTGGACCATCGCGCGTTCAAAATCGGGGATATTCGTCTCCTCGTCCGCGATCAGCATCCACCCGCCCGCGCCCACGTGATCCAGAAGCCCCTCCAGAACCCTGTTCCGCGGGTCCCGGTCCAGCATATGAAGCGTGCGGTCGATCAGGATCACGTCAAACGTGCCCTCGGGCTTGAACGAGACGATATCGCCAACGATCCCCTCTATGGGCAGACCCTCTTTCGCCGCCACGGCGAGAAGGTCGCGGATCCCGTTGGGCGCGATATCGACCCCCACCACGTGATGTCCCGCCCGCGCGAGAAACAGTGCATCGCGCCCTTGTCCGCAGCCGAGATCGAGGATGCGGGCGCCGGGCAGATCATATCGGCCGAAGAAATCCACGAACTCCCGGCTTGGCGGGCCAAGGGCGTCGGGCGTCTCGCCATAGAGCCTGTCGTAATCATATCCCATGAGGAGAACGATACCCGACGTGTAGAGCTTTGGCCAAGTAAACCTGACCGCGTTTTTTGGCCGTCACAGGGGCTCGATATCGCCCTCGGCTCTCTGGGCATGGAAATCGGCCACGAATGCGGACAGCGTCTGCTCGGCGATCGCCCCGCGCAGCCCTGACATCAGCTCCTGATAATAATGCAGGTTGTGCCATGTCAGCAGCATGCCCGAGATCATCTCGCCGGCACGAAACACATGGTGCAGGTAGGCGCGCGAATAGTTGCGGCAGGCGGGACAGGTGCAGGCCTCGTCCAGCGGGCGGGGGTCGTCGGCATGGCGGGCGTTCTTGATGTTGATCTGACCGCGCCGGGTCCAGGCCTGACCCGTCCGGCCCGAGCGGGACGGCAGCACGCAATCCATCATGTCGATCCCGCGTTCGACCGCGCCCACGATGTCATCGGGCTTGCCCACGCCCATCAGGTAGCGCGGCTTGTCGGCAGGCAGGAACCCGGGGGCATAATCCAGAACGCCGAACATCGCCTCCTGCCCCTCGCCCACGGCAAGGCCGCCGACCGCATAGCCTTCGAACCCGATGGCCTTGAGCGCCTCGGCCGATTCCTCGCGCAATTCGCGTGTGACGCCCCCCTGCATGATCCCGAAAAGCGCGTGCCCCGGCCTGTCGCCGAACGCGTCGCGCGACCGCGCGGCCCAACGCATCGACAGCCGCATGCTGGCCGCGACGGCCTCATCGCTGGCCGGAAGCGCGGGGCATTCGTCAAAGGCCATCACGATATCAGAGCCCAGAAGCCGCTGAATCTCCATCGATCTTTCGGGCGTCAACTCGTGCCGGGAGCCGTCGATATGGCTGCGGAAGGTGACGCCGTTTTCCGTCAGCTTGCGCAGGTCGGCGAGGCTCATCACCTGAAACCCGCCCGAATCCGTGAGAATCGGTTTGTTCCAGTTCATGAAGTGGTGAAGCCCGCCCAGCCGGGCGATCCGCTCTGCCCCGGGGCGCAGCATCAGGTGATAGGTATTGCCCAGAAGGATATCCGCGCCGGTCGCGGCCACGCTTTCGGGCATCATCGCCTTGACGGTCGCCGCCGTGCCCACGGGCATGAAGGCGGGCGTGCGGATCGTGCCCCGCATCGTCTGGATCGTGCCGGTGCGCGCCGCGCCATCGGTGGCGGCAAGCGAAAAGGAAAAGGGCTGTGTCATGGTCTTAATCCGTAGGTCCGGCCCTCTTCTGGACCGGGGCCCGCGGAAATGAAAGCCCGGAACCGGCCCGACACCGCCGCGAAGAGCCGCAAGACAGCCTTCGCTTTACCTCCCCGATCCAATTCCTATATGAACAGTCAGGAATTAGGATCACGGACCGCGAAGGAGTTCGCAATGCCAGACACCCAGCTTGAAGGCACGCCCCTCATCGCCCCCTCGAGTACCGACCATCCGATGTACGAGTCGGTCGTGGAGGCCTGCCGGTCCGTCTATGATCCCGAGATCCCGGTGAACATCTACGATCTGGGGCTTGTCTACACGATCGACATCTCGCCCGAAAACGAGGTCCGGATCATCATGACGCTGACCGCACCGGGCTGTCCCGTCGCGGGTGAGATGCCCGGCTGGGTCGCCGATGCCGTCGCGCCGCTTCCGGGGATCAAGCAGGTCGATGTCGATCTGACATGGGAGCCGCAATGGGGCATGGACATGATGTCCGACGAAGCGCGGCTTGAACTGGGCTTCATGTAGCCCGTCAACCGGCCACGTCCCACACTGCAAACCGCCGAGGATTCGTCTGGTAGGTCAACCGGTTGCGTCATAGAGTTACGCGACTCGCGATTGGACCTCCTGACATGACGACCGTCTCTCCACCGCGCCTGTCGACACTTGTCCTCATGGCAATCATCGGCATCATTGCGCTCAACATGACCTTGCCGTCGCTGGCCCACATGGCCGGCGATTTCGACATCACCTATGCCGAAGCGAGCCTGTCGATCTCGTTGTTCATGATCGTGACGGCAGTCCTGCAGTTGATCGTCGGCCCGATCGCCGATGTGGTGGGCCGGCGCCCCGTGCTTCTGGCCTCGTTGGTCATCTTTCTGCTGGCCTCGGCGGGCTGCGCATTGGCGCCGAACTACCTGACATTCATGATCTTCCGGGTGCTTCAGGGCGCTGTCATCGTTGCGAACCTGCTGTCGCGGGCCATCGTGCGTGACACCTCCGCCCCGCAAGAGGCAACCGGACGGCTGGCAACCATCGGCATGGTCACTTCGCTGGGACCCATGGTCTCACCCTTTCTGGGTGGCCTGCTGGATCAGGCGTTCGGATGGCGGGCCACCTACCATGTCTTCTGGGTGCTGGGGCTGGCGTTGCTGTGGTTGTGCTGGGCGGACGTGGCCGAGACGGGCCGCGCGCAGGGCAAGACACTGGCCCAGCACGGGCGCGCCTATGGCGCATTGATCCGCAACGGCAAATTCTGGTCTTATGCCATGAGCCTCGGCCTTTCTGTCGGGGTGTTCTTCGGCTTCCTGACAGGCGCGCCGCTCTTGGCGACCGAAACCTTCGGGCTGAGCCCGGCCCTTTTGGGCATTGCCCTCGGCGCGCCGCCCGTGGGCTTTCTGCTGGGCAATGCGCTCTCGGTGCGGCTGAGCACGCGCATGTCGGTGGGCCAGCTTGTCATCGCCGGACGGCTGGTCTCGGTCATCGGTCTGAGCCTTGCCTTGATCACATGGTGGCTGACCGGCGGGACGGCGCTGTCCTTCTTTGCCTTCATGCCCTTCATCGGGCTGGCAAACGGCCTGACCCTGCCCGCCGCGAACGTGGGCGCGATGTCGGTCGAGCCCGATCTGGCCGGGAGCGCCGCGGGCCTGTCGGGGGCGCTCATGGTGGGTTCGGGTGCCGTGATGTCCTACCTGACGGGCTGGATCCTGACCGGGGCGGCCGATCCGCTCCGGCTCTTGATGCTCCTCGTGGCGACCTCGGTCCTTGCGCTGATCGTCGCCCTGCCGGTTCTCAATCACGAACTTGCGCTCGAGGCTTGAGAAGCGATCCCGTCCGCCTTAGGTTGAAGTCGACGAAAAGGAGTTTTCCAATGTTCGGCATTCCCGGCAATCCGCCTGTCACGATCACCGATGCGGCCGCGACCCAGATCGCGAAGCTGATGGCCGATGGCGGCCACCAGGGTCTTCGCATCGGCGTCAAGAAGGGCGGCTGCGCGGGCATGGAATACACCATGGATTACGTCGATAGCATCGAGGCCCATGACGAGGTCGTCGAACAGAACGGCGCCAAGGTGATCATCGCGCCGATGGCCCAGATGTTCCTGTTCGGCACCCAGATCGACTACGAAACCTCGCTTCTGGAATCGGGCTTCAAGTTCCGCAATCCCAATGTTGTCGATGCCTGCGGATGCGGCGAATCGATCAAGTTCGACGAGAGCCTCAGCGCCGGGGAATGAGCGTCACCGACGCCGACATCGCCTACGCGACCGAGCTGTTTTCGGGCGTGGGCCCGCTGACGACCCGCAAGATGATGGGTGGCCTCAGCATCTATTGCGAGGGTCAGATCTTCGCCATCCTGTCGAGCGAGGCGCGCATATACCTCAAGGCCACGGGCGATTTCGCCGAGGCGCTGGCCGCTGAAGGCGCGGAAATCTTCGAGATGGGCGGGCGTAGCATGGGATACTGGACCCTCCCCGACGCCGCGCTTGACGATCCCGACCTCGCCACCGACTGGGCGCGCCGCGCGCTGGCCGCGCTGTGACACCCTGGGCCGTCAGGCCTTGTGTTGCAGGTGGACATAGGTTTCGGCAAAGCGACGGTTCAGGTGATCGCCTGCACGGATGAGCTGGCCCGAACCGGGCGGCGCCACATTCGCATCAAAAGACGGGTTGAAGAAAAGCGGTACGGAAATCCGCTCCTCCGGGCCGCCCTGAACCCTGTGCAACGTGGCCTTGGCGGCACCATCGGTCCAGAATTCCAGCATTTCGCCGAAATTGATGATGAATTCCCCGGGATCGGCCCGCACCGGCAGCCAGTCCCCCGATGGCATCCGCACCTCGAGCCCCGGCACACCATCGGTCGCCAATAGCGTCAGGCAGCCGTAATCGGTGTGCGCGGCGATCCCGAAATCCTTGTCCCCGGCCCAGTCAGGGCGGGGGGGATAGTAATTGCCGCGCAAGAGCGCCATCGGCGGATCGAACGCCCGATCAAAGGCCCCGCCGTCGCCGCCCGTGGCTGCCGAAAGGGCGCGCAGGATATCCATCGCGACATCCATCGCGCTCGCGAAATAGCTCTCGATCTCGGGGCGGAACCCGGGCAAATCCTCGGGCCACAGGTTCGGGGCATAGACCGGCAGGTTGCGGGCGGCCATCGGATGACCCTCGGGCAATTCGCGTCCGCAATCGAACACTTCCTTGAAATCGGGGTTCGCGCCGGGATCGACCTGTTCGGATTTCGGCCCGCCCCAACCGCGATTGGCCCCAGTCCGGGCCATGTCGACCGAGCGCTTGCGCGCCTCGGGCAGACGAAAGAAGCGGCGATAAGCGTCCAGAACACGCTCCACTTCGGTGGCGCCCAGCGCGGTATTGCCCAACGTCAGGAAGCCCACCTCGCGCACCGCGACACCCAGCCGCGCCATTTCGGCCGGATCGCGCGCGATCAGCGCCTCAAGATCGAACCTCGGGATCATCCCGGCCCCTCCGCCTTGCATTTGTGCCCCGACGGGCCCGGTGCTAAGACGAAAATCATCCGTCCACCGTGACGCACGACAGCCCGCAGGAGCAAGCATGCGCAAAAGACTAGCCGCAGGAAACTGGAAAATGAACGGAACCTCCGGGTCGCTTTCCGAACTCGAGGCGCTGGCCGCCGCGCATCCCGCCCCGTCGGTCGAGGTTCTGATCTGCCTGCCCGCCACGCTGATCGAACGTGCCTCACGCCGGGCCGAGGGGTCGGCCATCGCGATCGGCGGGCAGGATTGCCACGCCGCTGCCTCGGGCGCGCACACCGGCGACATCGCGGCCACGATGCTGGTGGACGCAGGCGCCAGTGCCGTGATCGTCGGCCATTCGGAACGGCGCACCGATCACGCGGAGACAAGCGCACATGTCGCGGCCAAGGCCATCGCCGCGCAGTCGGCCGGCCTGACCGCGATCATCTGCATCGGCGAGACGCTGCAGGAACGCGAGGCCGGCACCACGCTCTCCGTCCTCGATGACCAGCTTGCGGGCTCGCTTCCCGATGGGGCGGACGCGGGTAACACGGTGATCGCCTATGAACCCGTCTGGGCCATCGGCACCGGCCTGACCCCCACGATCGACCAGATTGACGAGGTTCACCGCCATCTGCGTGCGCGTCTGGCCGCCCGGGGGCTTGCGGATATCGCGATCCTCTATGGCGGCTCGGTCAAGGGATCGAACGCGGCCGAGATCTTTGCGGTCGAGGATGTCGACGGCGCGCTGGTCGGCGGGGCCTCTCTCACGGCGGCCGATTTCTCGCCCATCGTCACGGCGCTCGAGGCCAGCTGACATCCAATGTTCCGGAACGCCGCCCCGTCGGCGCTTGCATCACCCGCCCCTTGAGGCCAGCCTTCGCGCATGGAAACGATCTCGCAATCCCCGACCGACCCGGCCTTCGTGCAGGACCCCTACCCGTTCTATGAACGCGCCCGCACCATGGGCGATCTGGTCTATTGGCAGGATTATGCCATGCCCTGCGCCACGTCACACAAGCTGGTCTCGGCCCTGTTGCGTGACAAGCGGATGGGGCGCGAGCCTCCGCCTGGCAAGGGTCCCGTCATCACGGAACGGACCCGCCCCTTCTACGAGGTCGAGGCCCATTCCATGCTGGCAATCGAACCGCCCCGCCACACGCGGCTGAGGGGCCTTGTTCTAAGGGCCTTTACTTCGCGCCGGATCGCCGCGCTGGAGCCCGAGATAGAGGCCCTGTGCCATCAACTGATCGACGCCTTCCCGCATGACCAACCCTTCGATCTGATCGCTGCCTATGCCCGCACGATCCCGGTCGTCATCATCTGCCGCCTTCTGGGTGTTCCGGAGGAACGGGGCGAGGACCTGCTCGCCTGGTCCAACGCGATGGTCGCCATGTATCAGGCCCGCCGCACGCCCGAGATCGAGCAAGAGGCGTCACGCGCGACCATCGAATTCGCCGAATTCATGCGCAGCTACGTGGCCGAGAAACGCCATCATCCCGCCGACGACCTGATCACGCATCTGATCGCGGCGGAACAGGACGGAGAACGGCTCTCGACGGATGAGTTGATCACCACCGCGATCCTGCTTCTCAATGCGGGCCACGAGGCCACGGTTCACACCATCGGCAATGGCGCAAAGGCCCTGATCGAGGCCGGAACGCCGCCGATCACGCCGGCTTGCGTCGAGGAGGTCATCCGCTTTGACCCGCCACTGCACCTGTTCACGCGCTGGATCTATGAGGAGGTCGAGATCGCGGGACATCGCTTTGCCCCCGGCGACGAGGTCGGCTGCCTGCTGGCCGCCGCGAACCGCGATCCATTGGCCTATCCCGATCCGGCCCGGTTCGACCCGGCCCGCACCGGCCCGGCGAATACATCGTTCGGGGCCGGCATCCATTTCTGTGTCGGGGCACCCCTCGCCCGGCTGGAACTGGACGTGGCCTTCCGCATCCTGTTCGCCCGCTGCCCCGACCTGCGCCTGGCCGAGTCCCCGCATTTCGCCAACCTCTACCACTTCCACGGGCTGGAACGGCTGATGGTGGAGACGGGCTAAAGCGACCGGGCTGCGATCCACTTGATTTCCCATACGACTGGAAGGGCGAGCATGAATTGAACCCGCCCTTGAAGGTCAGATTTCCAGCTGGGTCCTGATCCCTCGTCTCAGAGGCCGCCTTCGGCTGCGAAGCCGAAGCCTGCGACGGAGGCCGACTCCTGGGCTACACCGTCAAGCTCGATGTCGAGCTCGTCGCCCACCTCGCCAGAAAGCGGAAAGGTGAAGAACGTCGTGCCGCTCGCCTCGTCGACGAAAACCGCCAGTTCGGCTTCCAGATCGCCGGACACTGAAAACGACGTTCCGTCCGAGTAAGAACCGCTCAAGTCGCCTGACAGTATCGCAGGATCAGCGGCTCCGTCATCAAAATCGACGAGCACCGATCCGCTTCCGGAAAACCCGCCTGACACTTCGCCGATCAACTCGATATCGCTCGGGGCCAGGGTCTCGTATTCCTCGAAAAGAGGGAGCTGGTAGATGCCCAAATTGCTGATCTCGACGTTGCCAGTATTGTCATCAAAATTGACGTTGGCAGTCATTTCTCCGATGATCTCGTCGCTGACGCCAGCAGTCATGTTGACCCCAACAGGGCCCGAAGCGTCAGAGATTTGGAACCCTGCGATCCCGTCGTAGCGAACGTTGCCTTGCGGAATCTGGTCTTGCGGAATCGGAATTGGCTCACCAACCCCGAAGGTCGCGTTCGAGGCATCGGCAATATCGGCGCTCGACAAGGTATCGCTCCCTTGGCCCCCTTGCCCCCCGTCGCCCACTGACGACACGCATCCACCGAGTGCCACCGCAGACACCATCAATGCCATTTTCGTCTTCATAGGCTTCCCCCCAATCCAGTTTGCAGCAATACATGCTCCAACAGGCAGGCGCCTTTTTTTATTTAAAGTCAATAATTTAATTATTAGGTATTAAAATACCTCATTCTTGACCCTACTGAGAGTGTGACACGGCGCTTCACAATGGCAGCGCCGTTGTCGATTTGATCTCTTCCATGCTCAGCAAGGCCGTGACGTTGAACACCCGGACCTCGGAGATCAGCGCCTGGTAAAAGGCGTCATAGGCGCGCGCATTGGGGACGCGCACCTTGAGGATATAGTCGATATCGCCAGCCAGCCGGTGCGCCTCCTGCACTTCGGGGCGCGCCTTGAGGGCCGCGAGGAACCGCGCCTGCCAGTCAGCCTCGTGCTCGCTCGTGCGGATCAGGACAAAGAAGGTCGCCTCGAAACCCAGCGCCTCCGCATCGAGGGCCACGGTCTGCGCGCCGATGATCCCCGCGTCGCGCAGTTTGCGAATCCGGTTCCAGACCGGCGTCTTGGACGAGCCCACCGCCTTGGCGATTTCATCGAGGGACCGGGACGCATCGGTCTGAAGCTCGATGAGGATCTTCCGGTCCGTCTCGTCAATCCGAACAGCCATTCGCCCTTTTCCCCTCGCGAGAAACAGCCGTCACATCTGACGGCTCATTTGGAACACATGTTCTTATATAGCCCATGATCTAGCAAAATTACAGAACAATATTCTATATTGGGATCAGAATTCATGGGATAGACCACGTCATGCAGCACTTCCCCATCTTCCTGGCCGTCGCGGGCCGCCGCATCGTCGTCTCCGGCAACGGGGAAACGGTGCTGGCCAAGTTGCGGCTTCTTCTCAAGACAGAAGCGCGGATCACGGTGATCGGCGCAGACCCCGCCGACGGGCTGCGCGATCTGGCCGATCAGGGGCGGATCACATTGATCCCGCGCCCGATGCAGGCGGGAGACGCGATCTGCGCGGCGCTGTTCTATGCGGCCAATGACGATGCCCGCGAAGACCGCCGGGTAGCGGCCCTCGCACGGGCCGAAGGAGCGCTGGTCAATATCGTCGACAACCTCGAAGACAGCGCCTTCATCACCCCCGCGATCGTGGATCGCGATCCGGTGACGGTGGCTATAGGCACCGAAGGCGCGGCCCCGGTTCTGGCCCGCCGCATCAAGGCCGATCTGGAAGAACGGCTGCCGGCCTCGCTCGGTATCCTCGCCCGGATCGGAAAGGGCTTTCGCAGCGTGGCAGAGCGGCTGCCCATGGGTCGGGTGCGGCGGGAATTCTGGGCCGAGTATTACGACAGGGCCGGACCCGCGGCTTTTGACGAAGGCGGCGAAGAGGCGCTGCGCCCGACACTCGACGCCCTCCTCGACCGACACCTTGCCGCGCCCGTGCGCGTGGGTCGGGTCGATCTGGTGGGCGCAGGTCCGGGCGATCCCGATCTTCTGACGCTCAAGGCACGCAAGGCGCTCGACCGGGCCGATGTCGTGATCTTCGATCAGCTGGTCTCGGCCCCGATCCTTGAACTCGCCCGCCGCGAGGCGGTGATGATCCATGCCGGCAAGGAGGGCTTCGGCGCTTCGATGCCGCAGTCGCGGATCAACGAGCTGATCATCAGCCATGCCAAAGCGGGCGCCCATGTCGTGCGCCTGAAATCCGGCGATCCCACGGTCTTTGGCCGCCTCGACGAAGAGATCGAGGCCTGCGAGGCCGCCGGTATCGACTGGTCGGTCGTGCCGGGGATCACCGCGTCCTCGGCCGCCGTGGCGGGCATCGGGCAAAGCCTGACGAAGCGGGGCCGCAATTCGGGCGTCCGGTTCCTGACCGGCCACGACACCAAGGGTTTTGCCGAACATGACTGGGCGCAGCTGGCCCGTCCGGGCGAGGTCGCGGCCATCTACATGGGCAAGAAAAGCGCGCGTTTCATTCAGGGGCGGCTCCTGATGCACGGCGCCGATCCCGCGACGCCCGTGACGGTGGTCGAGAACGCGTCTCGCCCTGATCAGCGGGTCCTGACGACCACGCTCTCCCGTCTGGAACCGACATTGAGCGAGGCGGGGCTGACCGGCCCTGCCCTGACATTCCTGGGCCTCGCCCCCCGCGCGGCCTGCGCCGCCCCTGCCGCCACGAGAACCTCTGAAATCCAAGCAGCAGGAACAGCCTGATGACACGAGACTTCACCCCCAAGGTCGTCACCGCGAGCGCGCTTCTCGAGGGCGACGCGGTCTGGCTGACCGAAGATGACCGTTGGACGCGCAACATGGCCGAGGCCGAATTGATCGAGGACGAGGCGCATGGCGATATCCGGCTTCTGTTCGCGCAGAGCCAGTCCGAGACCGTCGTCGGCGCCTATCTGGCCGATGCGAAAGCCGGTGAGGCCGGGCCGGAGCCCATCCATTTCCGCGAGGCCTTCCGCACGCGCGGCCCCTCGAACTATCGCCACGGCAAACAGGAAGCGGGCCCGAATTTCTAGAAATTCGGGCGGACCAAAATTCGCGAATTTTGGTGAAAGGAAGAGACATGTATACGTACACCGATTTCGATGAACGCTTTGTCCGCAACCGCGTGGCCGAATTCCGCGCCCAGGTCGCGCGTCGCATCGCGGGCCACCTGACAGAGGACGAATTCAAGCCGCTGCGCCTGATGAACGGCCTCTACCTCCAGCTCCACGCCTATATGCTGCGGGTCGCGATCCCATATGGCACCCTGAACGCGGCACAGATGCGGCAGCTGGCCATGATCGCGGATCGCTGGGACAGGGGGTATGGCCACTTCACCACCCGCCAGAACATCCAGTTCAACTGGCCCGAGCTGCGTGACGTGCCCGACATGCTCGATGCGCTGGCCGATGTGGGGATGCATGCGATCCAGACATCCGGGAATACGATCCGCAACGTGACCGCCGACCATTTCGCAGGTGCCGCCGCCGACGAGATCGAGGACCCAAGACCCTATGCCGAGCTGCTGCGCCAATGGTCGACCGATCACCCGGAATTCCAGTTCCTGCCGCGCAAGTTCAAGATCGCCGTGACGGGAAGCCCCAACGATCGCGCCGTGACCCGGGCCCATGACATCGGGCTGCGGATGGTGCGCGATGCTTCGGGCGCGCCGGGGTTCGAGGTCATCGTGGGCGGTGGCCTTGGCCGGACGCCGATGGTCGGCAAGGTGTTGAACCCCTTCCTGCCACGCGAAGATCTACTGCCCTATGTCGAGGCGATCGTGAGCGTCTATAACCTGCTCGGGCGACGCGACAACAAGTACAAGGCCCGGATCAAGATCACAGTTCACGAGCACGGGATCGACGAGATCCGCCGGCTGGTCAATGAACGTTTCGAACAGATTAGACCGACAATACCCCCTATCGACCCCGAATATTTTGCACAAATCGAACAATCTTTCGCTTTACCGGTCTTCAGGGCCGCTCCGGTCGACGGATACGAGGCGACCCGGGCGGCCGACCCCGCATTCCGCGCCTGGACCGACACAAACCTCGCCCCGCACCGGGCCGAGGGTCATGCGATCGTGTCGATCTCTCTGAAGTCCCACGGCGCCACCCCGGGGGACGCGACCTCGGAGCAGATGCGGATCATGGCCAAGCTTGCAGAGCGCTATGGCCATGATGAACTCCGGATCAGTCACGAACAGAACGTGATCCTGCCCCATGTCCACAAATCCGATCTGCCCGCGATCTACGCTCAGCTGCGCGCGGCGGGCCTTGCCACGGCGAATATCGGCCTCGTCTCGGATATCATCGCCTGCCCCGGCATGGACTACTGCGCGCTGGCGACCGCCCGCTCGATCCCGGTCGCGCAGGAAATCGCGATGCGGTTCGACGAACTGAAGCTGGAACACGAGATCGGGCCCCTGAAGATCAAGATCTCGGGCTGCATCAATGCCTGCGGGCACCACCATGTCGGCCATATCGGGATCCTCGGTCTCGACCGCGCCGGCGTCGAGAACTACCAGATCACGCTGGGCGGCGACGGCACCGAAACCACCGTGATCGGTGAACGTGCCGGGCCCGGATTTTCGGCAGACGAGATCGTGCCAGCGGTCGAACGGTTGGTTCTGGGCTATCTCGACCTGCGCGAGGCACCGGACGAGACCTTTATCGAGGCCTATCGCAGGCTGGGGGCCGCCCCGTTCAAGGCGTTTCTTTATCCACAGGAGGCCAAGGCCAATGCCGCTTGATGGAATAGACACGCAGGTCACCGCGCTGAACGCGCGGTATCGCCACCACGGCGCCACCGCCGTCATGGAGACGGCCCTGCGCGACGCCGATCTGGGCCGGATCGCACTGGTGTCGTCCTTCGGGGCGGAATCGGTCGTGTTGTTGCACATGGTCTCGGTGATGGACCGGCGGCTTCCGGTGTTGTTCATCGACACCGAGATGCTGTTCGCGGAAACGCTGACCTACCAGATGGAACTGACCGAACGGCTGAGGCTCGAGAATGTTCAGGTCATCCGCGCCGACAGGTCTGCGCTCTTCGAGCGTGACAACGAAAACCTGTTGCACCTGCATGACCCGGATGCCTGCTGCCATCTGCGCAAGACAGAGCCGCTGCAACGCGCGCTCGAGGGCTATGACAGCTGGATCACGGGCCGCAAACGATACCAGGGCGCCACGCGCACCAACCTCGATTTCTTCGAATCCGAGGCAGGACTTCGGATCAAGGTCAATCCTCTGGCCCATTGGGACAAGGGCGATGTCGCCGATTACATCGCGGAGAACCGGCTACCCCGGCATCCGCTTGTCTCGCGCGGCTATCCCTCCGTGGGCTGCGCCCCCTGCACCACCCGCGTCAACGACGGCGAAGACCCGCGTGCCGGCCGTTGGCGCGACCTCGACAAGGTCGAATGCGGCATCCACTTCGCCGGCGGGCGCCTCGTGCGCTCCGGCGCCACCGAACAGACGCCCGGCTGAGACGCGGCGACAGGAGAGACAGATGACAATCATCGTCACCGACACGGGCTTTGCACCCGATGATTTCGCAGGACCCGAATTGCGGGTCGAGGCGCTACCGGCCAATGATTGCGCGGGGTTCGCGGTGACCCTGCCGTCCGATACGGCACCCGATGCGCTCACAGGCCCTCTGCTGGAGGCCGCGATGATCCGGATCGAGTTTCCGACATTTGCCGACGGGCGCGGCTTCACCCTGGCGCGGCTTCTGCGGATCAACGGCTATCGCGGACGGCTGCGCGCGGCGGGCCACGTGATCGCCGATCAATACGCCATGGCGCGGCGTTCGGGCTTTGACGAGGTGGAAATCGCCGACGAGCTCGCCACCCGACAACCAGAGCCGCATTGGCGCGCCCGCGCCGACTGGCAGGCGCATGATTATCGCAACAGGCTGGCCCGCCCGGGCGCCTGATTCCGACCGGGCTTTAACTGATCCAGATCAACGACTATGAGGAGAGGCGGCCCTAGATGGCTGTCCATGACAGAGATGACCGAGCAAGCACCCGTGACACAAGCCACCGCCACCAAGGTCGCAGCCCTGCCCGATGCGCAGACAGTGACCTCCGTTCAGCATTACACCGACCGGCTGTTTGCCTTTCGGGTAACGCGCCCGCAATCGCTCCGCTTTCGTTCCGGCGAATTCGTGATGATCGGCCTGATGGGCGACAATGGCAAACCGCTGTTGCGGGCCTATTCGATCGCCTCGCCCTCCTGGGACGAAGAGCTGGAATTCTATTCGATCAAGGTCCCCGACGGGCCGCTGACATCGAAGCTGCAGCATATCCAGCCGGGCGACGAGATCATCCTGCGGCCCAAACCCGTGGGCACGCTGGTCCATGACGCGCTTCTGCCAGGCAAACGGATCTATTTCTTTTCCACCGGGACAGGGTTTGCGCCTTTCGCCTCGCTCCTGCGCGATCCGCAGACCTACGAGGATTACGACGAGGTCATCATCACCCATACCTGCCGCGAGGTGGCCGAGCTGACCTATGGCCGCGACCTGATCGAAAGCATCCGCAATGACGAGCTGTTGCAGGAACTGATCGGCGAGGAAAACCTCGCCAAGCTGCGCTATTACCCCACCACGACCCGCGAAGAGAGCCCCAAGATGGGCCGGATCACCACGCTGATCGAGAACGGCGAATTGTTCGCCGATCTGGGCGTGCCGCCGCTCAACCCCGAACACGATCGCGCCATGATCTGCGGAAGCCTCGCCTTCAACATCGACGTCAAGGCGCTGCTGGAACAGGCAGGCCTGCGCGAGGGCGCGAATTCGGAGCCCAAGGAATTCGTGGTCGAAAAGGCCTTTGTAGGCGACGGTATCTGACACGGTCCGCCACCCGGAATGCAAAGCGCCGCGCGAGTATCCTCGCGCGGCGCTTTTTCTTTTTCGTTCAGACCGTTACTGGCCGAGCGCGTCCCGGATCTGGCCCAGAACCGCGTCGCGGATCAGCGGGTTGTTGATCGCGCCCTCGATGGCGGTGACCAGCGTCTGCTTGGTGCCGTCATCCAGCGAGCTGCCATTGATCGCGGTTGTGATCGCCTCGAGATCGAGGTTCTCGGGATCGAGGAGGCTGTCGAGGTCGAGACCGCCTTCGGCGGGCGCCTCCTCGGCCATCTCTTCGGTCACTTCTTCTGTGGCGGCAGCGGATTCGTCGGCCACCTCTTCCGCGGCCTCGGTGCCTTCTTCGACGACGACTTCGGCAGGCTGATCGGCGGTTTCGGTCGCGTTCTCGACCGCAGCGTCGGTCCCGTCCACGAGGTCGGTGGCGCCATCGACGGCCTCTTCGACGGCCTCTTCGGCTCCGTCGACCATGTCCGCCGCGGTGTCTGCGGCGTCCGTCATGGCGTCTTCTGCCACATCGGCGGCCCCTTCGGCCGCGTCGATCGCCTCGTCAACCATCTCTTCACTCGCCGCGGCGGCGTCTTCGGCGGCTTCGGTCGCATCGGCAACGGCGCCTTCGACGGCCTCTTCGGTCGCATCCATCGCGTCACCGGCGGCGTCGGTCACCTCTTCGACGGTGCCCTCGACGGCCTCGGCGGCTTCTTCGGCCATGTCCGCGGCCTCGGCGGCGGCAGCCTCGGCAGCGGCGGCAGCTTCGGCGGCTTCCGCTTCGGCGGCGGCTTCAGCCTCGGCAGCAGCGGCCGCGGCGGCTTCGGCGGCAGCCTGAGCTTCGGCCTCGGCGGCGGCAGCAGCGGCTGCGGCTTCCTCTTCTGCGGCAGCGGCGGCGGCGGCGGCTTCAGCTTCTGCGGCTTCCGCGGCGGCCTCGGCCGCCTCGATCGCGGCCTGCTGGGCCTGCTGGCTCGAGTAATACCAATACCCACCGCCCGCAATGACGAGCACGCCGATAATGGCAACAATGCGGTTCATGTCCATTTCCCTCCGGAATCACTAGTAATCGTCCGTTGATCGAACGCCTTCGCTATGTCAGATGGGAAAGTGATGTAAAAGGCGCAATCCCCCGGACGGCCTTTTCCGGCTTGAACCCGCAGAGCCGTCAGATTACCTTTCGAACGCAATTTTCAACTGAACAAAGGACGAAAGCCATAGCCCGCAGACCACATAACGCGCCCCCGGTGCGTGACACAGGCCCTCGCGTCAACAGCCGCATCAGGGCCGCGGAAATCCGCCTTATCGGGGCAGAAGGTGAAAATATCGGAGTGATCAGCCCGGAAAAGGCGCTGGCCCTCGCCGAAGAGGCCGGGCTTGATCTGGTCGAGATTTCTCCAAACGCCAATCCGCCGGTCTGCAAGATCATGGATTATGGCAAGTACAAGTACGAGACTCAGAAGAAAGAGGCCGAGGCTCGGAAAAAACAGAAGATCATCGAGGTCAAGGAAGTCAAATTCCGCCCCAACACCGACACGCATGACTATGACGTCAAGATGCGCAACGTGTTGAAATTCCTAGAAAATGGCGACAAGGTGAAGGTCACTCTCAGGTTCCGGGGCCGGGAGATGGCGCACCAGGATCTGGGTCGCGACCTGCTGCATCGCGTGGCGGCCGATGTCGAAGAGATCGGCAAGGTCGAGAACATGCCCAAGATGGAAGGCCGCCAGATGGTCATGATGATCGGCCCGACCAAGTAAGCCTCGGTTTCCGGACAGTTCTGAAGACGCGCGCCCCGCCGGGCGCGCGTTTGCCGTTTCAGGGCGGGATGTTTTCCGGCGTGATCACCCGGATCGGCGACGGCCCCGACGGGGTTGCCGATGGCGGGGTCAGTCGGTGCGCGCTCAGGATGTGACCGAAGGCCGACTGCATATCCGCCCGCAGATCGTGATCCAGCACCACCGAGATCGAACGGCGGCGCAGCAACTCGCGGTTATCGGCGTCAAGATCGTGGGCCACGTAGATATCGGGCAGCCGCCCCAGGTCTTTGAGCGTGGCGAGGATCCCGCGATTGCCCCCACCCATCGAATAGACCGCCCTGAGATCGCGGCACTGCCCCGTCACCTCGGCGATCCGCCGCGCGGTATCGGGGTTGAGCCCGCCACCGCCGCTTGCATCCAGAATGGCGAGTTGCGGCGCCTCGCGCCGCAAAGCCTGGGCAAAGGCCGCGAATCTCTGTTCCTCCCCGGCAAAGCGCGCGTCGCTCATCGCGGTAAGCACCGTCCCGCCCTGACCGCCGTTCATCCGCGCGATGAGCCATGCAGCCGTGCGCCCGGCCATCGGATTGTCGAGGCCCGCATAGGCGATCCGCTCTGTTCCGGTCAGATCGGTAAAGATCGTGACGACCGGGATACCCCGCTCGGCCAGCCGGGCGACCGCGGCCCGCACCGGCGGCAGATCGCGCGCCTTGATGCAGATGCCCTGACTGCCCCGCCGCGCGATCCTGTCGAGAATCGTGGCCGTGTCAGGCCCGCTGAGCCGTTCGTGAAAGCTGAACCGGGGCCGGATCACCGCGGCGCCCCCCATCAGGGGCAGGACGGCTTCGGCGGCGGCGCGTATCTCGGTGCTGAACCGGCGCGGCGCCTCGACCACCAGATCGACAAAGACCCGCCGCCCCCGCGCCGACAATTGCGCCTCCTGCCCCTCGAGTTCGGCAATGGCCGCGGCGACCCGTGCCGCGGACTGGGCGCTGACATGAGCCCGGGCGTTCAGAACCCGGTCCACCGTTGCGGTCGACAGTCCCGATTGGGCAGCGATCTCCTTGATGGGAAAGCGATGGGTCATTGATGGATTATTGATGTGTTTCCGCCTCGGCGGCAAGCGCCTGTGCCCCTATGATCACACCAAATGGGAGGAGGACCCGATGAAAGACGTTCAAGACAAGAACCCCGCCTACTTCACCGCCGAGACCTGCGATCTGGCCGATTTCGCGCAACTGTGCGAACAGACGCTCGCCCCCGAGACCGTGCCCAATGCGGCGCGGGTGGAAAAGAACATCCCCATCTATGACGGCGCGGCGCTGCGCGACCGGCTGACCGATCCCGCCGATCGTCGGGCCATCATGGCGGAATGGGCGCGCAACTTCCGCACGGGCTCCGGCATCGTGGTGATCTCGGGCGGCTATGCCGACACCACCGTCATCGATGAAGCGACCCAGGTCTATCTCGACCTGATCGAGGCCGAGAGGGAGGCCCATGTCGGCGCCGACCACTTTGCGGCGGGTGGCGCGAATGATCGCCTTTGGAATTCGCTCCAGAAGCTGTGCCTTGCCGATTCCCGGCTTTTTGCACGGTATTTCGGAAATACCTTGATCGACGCGGCCTGCGAGGCGTGGCTTGGCCCGAACTACCAGATGACTGCACAGGTCAACCTCGTGCATCCCGGCGGGAAGGCCCAGACCGCGCATCGCGACTATCACCTTGGCTTCCAGACCGCCGAGACCTGCGCGCGCTACCCGGCTCATGTGCATGACCTCTCACCCGTAATGACGCTGCAGGCCGGGATTGCTCATTGTGACATGTCGCTGGCGTCGGGGCCGACCAAGCTCTTGCCGTTCAGTCAGGCCTATCGCCCGGGCTATGCCGCCTACCGGTTGCCGGAATTCGCCGAATATTTCGAGGCGAACCATGTGCAATTACCACTGGCGAAAGGCGATCTTCTGTTCTTCAACCCGGCGCTCTTCCACGCCGCGGGCGAGAACAAGACGACAGATGTCGAACGCTTCGTGAACCTGATGCAAATCGGCTCGGCCCTTGGACGGACGCTTGAGAATGTCGACAGATACCAGATGAGCCTTGCGCTCTATCCTGTTCTTCTGGAAGGCAAAACGGGCCTGTCAGAGGCCGAGGTGGATGCCGCCATCGCCTGCTGCGCAGAAGGCTATCCTTTCCCGACCAACCTTGACACCGATCCGCCGGTTGGCGGGCTTGCCCCGCCCAGCATGGCCGATCTGATGCGACAGGCACTGGACGATGGCTACAGCATCGATGCGTTCCGGGCCGCGCTCGACGCACAACGCGAACGTCAGGGGGCCTGAGGCCCCCTCGCGAATATCAGGCAGCCTCGACCGCGCGCTTTGCCATGACCTTGACCAGATGGGCGCGATACTCGGCCGATCCGTGCAGATCCCCGATCATCTGATCGGCCGAGACACTCAGCGGTTCGAGCGCTGCGGCGCTGAAATCCGAATTCAGCGCCTCTTCCGCCTCGCTCCACCGGAAGACGCCGTTTTCGCTGGCCCCGGTCACAGCAACCCGCACGCCATCGTCGAATTGCGCCACGAAGACGCCGACAAGCGCAAAGCGCGAGGCCGGCTGCACGAATTTCTGGTAGCTGGCCCGGCGCGGCACCGGGAACCGGACCTCGGTGATGATCTCGCCTTCGTTCAGCGCGGTCTCGAACATGCCGATGAAATAGGCGTCGGCCGGGATGTCGCGCGTGTTGGTCTTGATCGTGGCCCCGGCCCCAAGAGCCGCCGCCGGATAGCAGGCAGAGGGGTCGTTGTTGGCGAGGCTCCCGCCGATTGTGCCCCGGTTGCGCACGGCCGGATCGCCGATATGCCCGGCCATCGCGGCCAGCGCGGGAAAGCTGTCGGCGGCCTCGCGGGCAACGACGGCATGCGACGTGGCCCCGCCGATGCACACCTCGCCCGCGTCACTCATGCAGACGCCCTGCATCTCGCCGATCGCTGTCAGGCTGACGAGGGTTTCGGGCATCGCGAGACGCTGCTTCAGCGTAGGGATCAATGTCTGCCCCCCGCCCAGCGCCTGTCCGCCCTCTTCGGACAGCAGCGCCAAGGCCTCGGCGATCGTTTCGGGGCGTTCAATCTCGAATGCATACATGCTGTCTTCTCCTGTCGGCGCGGATCGACCGGCCGCGCGTCTTGATCAGCCGGCGACCATCGCGTCCACGTCCTGACCGGACGCGGCGAGGACCGCCTTTATGATGTTGTGATACCCGGTGCAGCGGCAGATGTTGCCCTCGAGATAGTCGCGGATCTCGGCCACGCTCGGCTTGGGGTTTTCTTTCAGCAACGAGGCGGTCGCCATGACCATCCCCGGGGTGCAAAATCCGCATTGCAGGCCGTGCTGATCCTGAAAGGCCTGCTGGATCGCTGACAGCGAACCGTCGGGATTGGCCATGCCCTCGATCGTCGTCACTTCGGTGCCCGCGGCTTCGGCCGCGAACATGGTGCAGGATTTCACGACCTCACCGTCCACGTGAACAAGGCAGGCGCCGCACTGGCTCGTGTCACAGCCGATATGGGTGCCCGTCAGCCGCAAGTTTCCACGCAGGAAATCCGACAGAAGCGTGCGCCCCTCCACCTCGGCAGAGACGGCCTCGCCATTCACGGTCATCGAGACCTGTGTCATAGATATTCTCCCCCGTGTTCGAATGATCGGCGGCAGATAATCACGCGGCCCCGGGGATTGGAAGGCATTTTTCGGGCTCCGGATCGCGGCGCGCGCCACAGCGTCAGGCACCGGTTCCGGAGGCGCCCTGCCCTACTTGGCCTCGCGTGGTCGCGGACGGCTTGGCGGCTCCTTCAGCAGCCCGCCGATGCCCATCGCGGCGATATCGGCATCCGACACCTCGACCCCGCACAGGAGCCGGTCCAGCACCCAGTCGGCCCCGTTCAACGCGACGGACCGCGCGCATCCCGGCAGCCCGATCACGGGCACCCCGCGCAACTGCCCGACAAGAAGCAGGTTGCCGGGATCGACGGGCATCCCGAACCGGGTGAGTGTGCCGCCGGCGCGCCTCAGGGCGGCGGGGCCCACGTCGAGCGGGTCGGATGTGGCGGAGCCCGTCAGGATCAGCACGATATCGGCGGACGACGCGGTCAGCGCCTGGGCAAGTGCACCGACCTCGTGCGGGATGATCTCTCTCGGACCGAGGGAGACACCGAACCGGTCGAGCCGCGCCTTGGTCGCCGCGCGGCCCTTGGCGCCGATCGTCTGGCCCGGAACCGTGGTTTCGATAAGCCGGGCGGTGCGCCGCACCGGCGCATGCCGCTGCAAGAGGCCCTGCCCGCCCAGCGCCTCGGCGGCGGCCACGTCGGCCTCGGGAGCGGCATAGGTGATGATCTTGACCGTGGCGACCAGGGTCCGGTCCTCGAGCCGCGCATAGGGGGGCAGCGTGGCCAGCGTGAGCGCCGGATTGATCCGGTTCAACCGGTCGATGGCCGCCGTGTCGAGGCCCAGTATCCCCGACCCCGTGGCATGGATATTGACCCGGCCGGTCGTGGCCCGGCCCAGGCGCAATCCCGCGCCGTCCGGATCGGGCAGGATGGCGCGGGCCAGCCGCTCCGCCGCGCGATCCTCGGTCACGTCGCCCGGTTCGGGGCGGGCGGCGATGACCTCTGTCAAACCGGCCATCGCCAACCGCTCCAGATCGGCAGGCTCAAGAGCCTTGCCCTTTCGCAGCCGACCATCGGGCAGGCCCACCGAATGGGCGAGGATCGCCCCCTCGGCCGCAGCCACGGGAACCGGACCGAACTTCATCCGCGCCTCAATGTCCGGGTTACCTCTGCCATGATCGAAACGGCGATCTCCGCCGGGGAGCGCCCCCCGATGTCGAGCCCGACCGGCGCATGGATACGGGCGATATCGCCCGCCCCAAAGCCCGCCTCCTCAAGCCGGGCCACACGTTTGGCATGGGTCCGTGTCGAGCCGAGACAGCCGAGGTAGAACACCTCCGAGCGCAGCGCCGTGACGATCGCGGGATCGTCCAGCTTTGGATCGTGGGTCAGCGTGATCACGGCCGTTCTGGGATCAAGGCCATGGGCCGCAAGGGCCTCGTCGGGCCAATCGTCGAGGATCGTCTCGCCGGGGAAACGCGCCGCCGCCCCGAAGGCCGGGCGGGGATCGATGATCACGGGATCATAGCCCGCAAGCCGCGCCATGACGACAAGAGGCTGGGCGATGTGAACGGCGCCCACGATCACCATGCGCAGGGGCGGGTTGTGCACGCCGATGAAGGTTCGCTCATCGGGCTCGATGCCGGATCTGTCGAGGCGGAACCTCTCGGGCGCGGCATCGGGGCCGATCAATTCACGCGAAACGCCTTCCAGATCGACGGACAGGCCGATGGCCTGCCGCGCGTCACGCGCCTCGACCAGCCGGGCCAATGTCTGCTCGGGCAAGGTGCCGCCGACCGTATCCACATGGACACGGATGCGCCCGCCACAGGCCAGCCCCACGGCGAAAGCCTCGTCATCGCTGACCCCATAGTCCAGAAGGCGCGTGCGGCCCTCATCCAGCGCCTCGATCGCCTCGACGATCACCGCGCCTTCGACACAGCCACCCGAGACGGAGCCCTCCATCGCGCCCTCCCGGTCGATCACCAGCTGGCTGCCCACAGGGCGCGGCGCGGAGCCCCAGGTTTCGACCACCGTGGCGATGGCCGCACCCCGCCCCGCGCGATGCCAGTCGAGCGCAAGTCGGGGAATGTCGTCGGTGCGGTCGTCCATGCTGTCCTCCCGAAGTTGCGGTCGCTGCAGATTAGGCGATGCCCACGGCAGACGGAAGCGGACCTTCCGATGTGGAATGAAAAACCCCGCCGCCGGGTCTCCGGGGCGGGGCAGAAAGGGCCGGTGGGCAGCGCGTGCCCGTGATCCCTGCGTCAGTAGTCGTATTCGGTAAAGATCAGCTGGCCAGGATTGCGGCGCGATCCGTCATAGGAGCCGATCCAGATATCATAGCGACCGGCCATCGGGTTCGAGATCGTCACCGCAGGATTGGTTCCGCGATAATCGTCATCATAGAACCAGGTCTGGCCGTCGGGCGCGTTCACCAGCAGGATCGCATCGGCACCACTTTGCACGGCGATCGTCAACTGCGAGGAGGTCCCGCTCCATGACAGGGAGAAATCCGGCCGTGTCGTGACAAAGCCGTTCACGTTCTGCTGGCCACGGCCAAGGATAGTCCCGAAGTAGCAGTTGTTCAGGTTGGTCGATCCGCCCGCCGTAATGTTGCGGACGATCGGATCAGGCTGGAACCCGGCACTCAGCCCGATCTGGCCGAAATGAGGATTGAGATTGAAGTTGGGGCAGGCAACGGCAGGGGCTGCGGCGATTGCAGTCCCGACTGACAACGCCGCAAGAATTCTTTTCAGCATAAGCTGTCCTCCAGAAAAAAATGTTTGGCAAAGGCCAATGGAATTCAGCGTCTTTCCGCCGATCGGGTAAGTCAATGATTTTTGAGCAGACAATTGCCGAACTATCCCGAATGTCACGCCGAGACGGCAATTCTGTCTTCCGCCCATTTTGCCGGGATCACAGCGCAGGTTGATCCTCGGTGAAAATCGGGGATCACGTCCGCCGGTCCCGCTTCTCCAAACTTTTGCCGCAATTCGCCACGGATTGTTGCCACCCATGCACCAATTCACATCGATTTCCATCATTGTCGGCACTTGGTTGCGAAAAACCTGGCGCAAACCTGTGCGGACTTGCCCTTCCACGCCGGAACGCGAAAAGTATCGATCAGGCTCTTGGGGGGCAATGTTGTGAACGAGTCACCAGATCTCGATGTTGATCTGTCCGGGCTGGATCCGGACGAATGGACCCGTCGTATCGATGAGATCGGCGAGGACGAAGGCTATTACCAACGGATCGGCGACCGGCATGCGGCGCTGTTCATAGATGCGGGGCCGAAACTTCTGGTCAGTTTCGAAAACCGCGCGACGGCCATGTCGAACCCGTTCGGCAGGCCCCGCGGATTTGACATGGCCACACGCGAGAACTGGTCATTGCTGACGATTCTGGCCGACGGCGATACGTGGTTCCGCGCGCCCGAACTCTATGGCTATTTCGACCGGCTGGTGGACGAGGCCTTTCTCGAGGATTTTGACCGGGTCCTGTTCTTCGGCATTCATGATGCGGGCTATGCGGCGGCGGCCTATTCGGTCACGTCCCCGGGGGCGAGCGCGCTTCTGATCCGGCCGGTGGCAACTCTTGATCCGGCGATCACCCCATGGGAGCGGCGGTTCACCTCGAAAAGGCGGCTCGATTTCACCACCCGCTATGGCTATGCGCCCGACATGGTCGAAGCACTCGACAAGGCGCATGTGGTCTTTGACCCGACCAAGGCCGCCGACGCGATGCATGCCGCACTGTATCGCGGACCCAATGTCAGCTTCTATCCGACCCGTCAGGCCCGCCCCCGGATCGAGGCGCTGTTCGACGGAATCGGCATCACCGGCGACCTGCTCAAGGCCGCGATGGACGACAGGCTCGACCCGTCGCGCTTTGCCGAGTTGTGGCGCAGGCGCCGGACCTCGGCCTCCTATGTGCGCAACCTGCTGAAACGGGTGGATATGGACGACCGGCCCGGGCTGGCCGCGCGGATCTGCGCCTTCGGCCTCACAACACCCGACGCGGAATTCTATCGCGACCGGCTCGCGGCGCTTGGCGGTGCGGCGTCCGCCCGCGCGCCGGCGTAGCGGCCTATTTGCTGGCCCGCCTGAGCGCAACCGGCACAAGGGCTGCGGTATCCTCACCGTCAAGCTCGCTCCATTCGAGGATCGCCGTGCCCAGCTCCTCGAGGTAGAGATAGCGCAGGTCAAGACCGCCCTCTTCGCCCCAGTCGTATCGCAGCTCGGCAAGGATCGTCGAATAGGTGCATCCCGACAGTTCAAGCGGCGCCCCCTGCGAGAACCGCAGGATCGTCGTCTCTTCGCGGCTGGTTCCGTCGTCAAACTGGTTGACCGTCCGGCCTGTCCAGCCCAGCCCCGGCAACGGCGGAGGAAAGCGGGCGGGATCGATCGGGAATTCCACCACCAGCGTGGTGCCGGGCTCCCGCCCTCCGGCCGCGTTCAACTGCCATTCCTCGACGAAATAGACGCCGTGCCACGCCCGCAGGACCCACGGCGCATCGCCCGAGGCATAGCGCTCCTCGATAAGATGCGTGCCGTCCCCGATGCGGCGGATCGTGGTGTAGTCGCCCGTCTGGTATTCGACGACCACGCCACGGGTCAGGTCCGCAGGGCCGAGGCATTCTGCCTGCGCCGCACCGACCGCCAGCGCCGCGCACAGCGCCGCGGTTGCGCCGTGCCGGATCATGGGCGCTTCCCGTCGATCCGCGACTTCGCAAAAGCCGACAGCCGCAAGCCGAAATAGCCGATCACGCCGCCGAGGATCACACCGAGAGGCGAGCCTGCGTCGAACATCGCGCAAAGCGCACCGGCGATCACCATCACGACCATGAAGCTGAACAGCTTCATTTCCCCGTCTTCGAGTTTGATCGCGCCGCGCAGGGTTTCGGCCAGCGGCCGGGCAAGCGGTGCCTCGGCATGTGGCGCAAGAAAGCCCGCCACAAGAGCAATGACAAATCCGAACATCGCATCACCGTTCGTTGAAATGACCTAACCCGGACTATCACCAAGCGGCTCGTGCGGGGCAAGTCCCTATGGCCAGTCGCGCCCGCTGGGTGTAACGGAAGGTCATGACAGAGATGCATGATGCGACCCCGCCCCGCCTGACCATCCGCCGGCCTGACGACTGGCATCTGCACTTGCGCGACGGCGGGATGCTGAAAGGGGTGCTGCCCGACACGGCCCGCCATTTCGCGCGCGCCATCGTGATGCCAAACCTCGTCCCGCCCGTCGTGACGGCCGAGCAGGCCAATGCCTACCGAGACCGGATCATGGCGGCCCTGCCCGAGGGCATGACGTTCCAGCCGCTTATGACGCTCTACCTGACCGAAGAGACCGATCCCGACGACGTGGCCCGCGCCCATGCAGAGGGTATCGCCACGGCGGTCAAGCTTTATCCGGCGGGCGCCACGACCAATTCCGCCTCGGGCGTGCGGGACTTCGCAAAGGTCCGTCCGGTTCTGGAACAGATGGCCGAGATCGGAATGCCGCTGTGCGTTCATGGCGAGGTGACCGATCCGTCGATCGATATCTTCGACCGCGAGGCCGTGTTCATCGACAAGATCCTGAAACCCATCCGCAAGAAGACGCCCGATCTGCGCGTCGTGATGGAACATGTGACAACGCAGAACGCGGTGGATTACGTCCGCGACACACCCAAGAACCTTGCCGCGACGATCACCACCCATCACCTGATCATCAACCGCAACCACATCCTCGCAGGCGGGATCAGGCCGCATTATTACTGCCTGCCGGTGGCCAAGCGGGAAAAGCATCGCGTGGCGCTGGTTCAGGCGGCGGTGTCCGGTGACCGGCGGTTCTTCCTCGGCACCGATTCCGCCCCGCACAATGACCCGGCCAAGCTTCAGCCCTGCGGATGCGCGGGCATCTATACTGCGCCGGTGACAATGGCCTGCCTCGCCGAAGTGTTCGAGACGGCCGACAAGCTGCGCCAGCTGGAGGCGTTCACCTCGCTCAACGGGCCCGCCTTCTATGGGCTGCCGCCCAATGAGGAAACGATCACGCTGGTCAAGGACGGACCATTCGACCGGCCAGACCGGATCGAGACGGAGGATGGCCCCGTCACCATCTTTGATCCCGGCTTCCCGATGCACTGGCGCGTTGACGCCTGAACCCGCCCCTACCGACGCAGGACAAGACACCATGATCCCATCCAGTTTTCCCGACAAAACCGAAATCGCCCGGGTCTCGGCCCGCATCCTGCTTGATATCGGGGCCGTCAATTTCAATTCCGAAGAACCCTTCACCTATGCCTCGGGCCGGCGGGCGCCGGTCTATGTGGATTGCCGCCGGATCATCTCATTCCCGCGCGCGCGGTCGGTGCTGATGGATTTCCTGGCGGCCACGATCATGCGCGAGGCCGGCACCGAAGCCTTCGACAACATCGCCGGCGGCGAGACGGCTGGCATCCCCTTTGGCGCGATGATCGCCGAGCGGCTGGCCCTGCCGATGACCTATGTCCGCAAGAAGCCCAAGGGCTATGGCAAGAACGCCCGGATCGAGGGCGCGATGACAGAAGGCCAGCGGGTCTGCCTTGTCGAGGACATGACGACCGACGGCGGATCGAAGATCTCCTTCGTCGATGCGATCCGCGAGACGGGCGCGACCTGCAACTACACGGCGGTCGTCTTTTTCTATGGCATCCATGAGGGCGTCGAATATCGGTTGGCCGATCACGGGATCACGCTTCTGTCGCTGTGCACATGGTGGGACGTGATCGCCGCGGCCCGCGAGGGCAGCACCTTCGATGCGGCCACGCTGGACGCGGTCGAGGCCTATCTGCGCGATCCCGGCGGCTGGACGCCGCCCGCCTGACGCGTGGCTCGGGTGTGGAGAAATCGCCCACAGAATCAGGGAAAGTCATTGCGGCCCACGGGGGATGACGGCCCTTGCGGTCAGGCGTGACCCTTCATCTTGTGACATGTCGACCGACTTGCGGTATATGTTGATCAGACAGGCAAACCAGCCGCGGGGCAAACCCGGTTCGCCCACAGGGTTGTCCCCGCAGATATCCCGATAGCCGGACGCCTTCGGGCGATGTAGAGCATCGGACGGGGATACGAGGGTGAGCAGGCAGGGGAAACGGACCAAATGAACGAGATCACGGTTTTCAATCCGGCAGGCAATTCCGAAGAACAAAGCGCGATGCCGCATTCCGTCGAGGCGGAACAGCAGCTTCTGGGCGCGATCCTGACGAACAACGACATCTTCGACAGGGTCAGTTCGATCATCACCATGGATCATTTCTATGATCCGGTTCATGCGCGCATCTTCGACGTGGCCGCCCAGCGCATCTCAAAGAACGCGCTGGCTTCTCCGGTTACGCTCAAGGCGTTTCTCGAGGATGACGAGGGGCTCAAGGAGTTGGGCGGGCCGGCCTATCTGGCGCGGCTGGCCGGTGCTGCCATCTCGGCCTTCGCGGCGCGCGATTATGCACAGATGATCTATGATCTGGCGATCCGGCGCGAGTTGATCCAGCTGGGTCAGGAGATTGCCGCCAAGGCCGGCAAGGTCGATGTCGCCTCGGAGCCGCGCGAACAGATCGTCGAGGCGGAGCAAAAGCTTTACAAGCTTGCCGAACAGGGGCGCTCCGACACCGGATTCCAGAGCTTTCTCAGGGCCGTGACCGATGCCGTTCAGGTGGCCAATGCCGCCTATCAGCGCGATGGCGGGCTGGCCGGCGTATCGACCGGTCTTGTCGATCTCGACAAGAAACTGGGCGGGCTGCACAAGTCGGACCTTCTGATTCTTGCCGGGCGCCCCTCCATGGGCAAGACGTCGCTTGCCACCAACGTGGCCTTCAACATCGCCCGGGCCTATCGCAAGGGGCAGCTGCCCGATGGCAGCGAAGGCTCCGTCAACGGCGGCGTGGTCGGCTTCTTCAGCCTCGAGATGAGCGCCGAACAACTTGCCGCCCGTATCCTGAGCGAGGCCTCGGAAGTGCCGTCGGAACAGATCCGGCGCGGCGACATGACAGAGGTGGAATTCCGCCGATTCGTCGATGCCGCAAAGGAACTGGAGGCCTGCCCTCTTTATATCGACGACACGCCCGCCCTGCCGATCAGCCAGGTTGCGGCGCGCGCGCGAAGGCTCAAGCGGACGCACGGGCTCGACGCGCTGTTCGTCGACTACCTTCAGCTGCTGCGCGGCGCGGGCCGGACGGAAAACCGGGTCAACGAAATCTCCGAGATCACCCAGGGCCTCAAGGCGATCGCCAAGGAACTCGACATTCCCGTCGTGGCGCTGTCGCAGCTGTCGCGTCAGGTCGAAAGCCGGGAGGACAAGCGCCCGCAGCTGTCGGACCTGCGCGAATCGGGCTCGATCGAGCAGGATGCCGACGTGGTGATGTTCGTCTTCCGCGAGGAATATTATGTCGAGCGGGAAAAGCCCTCCGACGACCGGCTCGAGGAAATGGCCGCCTGGCAGGAACGGATGGAGCGGCTGCATGGCAAGGCCGAGGTGATCATCGGCAAGCAGCGGCACGGGCCCATCGGCTCTGTCGATCTGAGCTTCGAGGGCCAGTTCACCCGCTTTGGCAACCTCGCCAAGCCGTGGCAGCAGGACAACGGCTTCGGCTGATCGCGCTTCACTTGCGCCGGGCGCCCGCCCGGCCCAAGATCGGCGCATGCGGTTCCTGTTCCTGATCTGGGCCATGCTGATGGTGGCCCTGCCCCTGCGTGCCGAAGAGGTCGATGTCGAGCTGTTGCTGATGGTCGACGTCTCGCTGTCGATGTCGCCCGAAGAGCTTGAAATCCAGAGGCGCGGCTATGCCGAGGCGATTGCCAGCGACGAAGTCTTTGCCGCGATCAGCAGCGGTTTCACCGGCCGGGTTGCCGTGGCCTATGTCGAATGGGCCGGCTCGAATTCGCACAACATCGTCGTCGACTGGCGCCTGATCGAGACACGCGAGGATGCACGCGCCTTTGCCTCGGCGCTTGACGATCATTTCCCGACGGCCCTGCGCCGCACCTCGCTGACCGGCGCGCTCCAGCTTGGTCAGCAGATGATCGAGACCAATGAATTCGAAGGGTTGCGGCGCGTCATTGATATCTCGGGCGACGGTCCGAATAATCAGGGCGGCGCGGTCGACAGGCGGCGTGACGCGGTTCTGTCGGCGGGTATCGTGATCAACGGCCTGCCCCTGATGACCCGCGACGGCGGGTTCTCCCACCTGCAACTGGACGATCTGGATGTCTATTACCGCGCCTGCGTCACAGGCGGGCCGGGCAGTTTCGTCCTGCCCGTCACCCGGTGGGAGGACTTCGCGACCGCCGTCCGGCGCAAGCTGGTTCTGGAACTGGCCGGTCACAGCCCCCGGGTGATGCAGGCACAGTTTGTACCCATTCCCGATTATGACTGCCAGATCGGCGAAAAGCTCTGGCAGCAGTATCGCAACGGCGTTGGCCAATTCGGCGGGCCGTGACGGGCAAACGGGGTCGTGACTCGCGCAGGACCCCACATCAAACTAGTTTCGTGTTTAACCCGGGGAGAGCATCGTATGAGCCAGGACCAAGAGACGACGCAGAGCGGCCGAAACGGCCTGCGCCAGGCCCGCGAGATCGAGGGGCACCTCGGATGGCTCGACGGCTTCACCGGCGCGGCGCTCGCCGTTCTTGCGGTGGCGTCGGGCATCTACACTTATCTCGGCGTCTCGTCGCTGCTGGATGATACCGGCGCCATGTCGGCCTTTGCCGCGATGGCCTATTCGGTGGCAGTCTCGGTCGGCATCTTCGTCTTCTGGTCCTATATGCTGCGCCTTCTGCCCGCGATGCGGACCATGGCGTCGCGGCTGGGACTGATGGGGGCGATGGGGCTTGGATGCGTCGCGATCATCGCCATGTCGTCGTGGCTGAACGCAGCCGCACTTGCAGGGGCCGCTGCGGTCGAACAGCATCTTGCGGTCACGGTCCAGAGGTATCAGGGCGCGCTCGAGCGGGCGAATACCATCGCCATTTCGGCCCAGAGCCTCGAACGGGACGTGGCCCGCCTGCGCCAGAGCTTCGAAGACCTCTCTGAACAGGAGGCCAGTGGCGAGCTGTCCGGATTTGCAGGCCAGGGCGCTGTCTTCCGGCTCTTGCGCCAGAAATCCGATGAGCTGGCCGCGCTCGAGGCGCAGATCGCGACGCAGGATGCGCTGGTGGCCGCAGCCTTTGCCGAAGGAAACGAAACACTCAGCCGGATGCGCGCGTTGACGGTGGCGCCCGGCCCGGTCGAGACACGGTCTGTCCAGTTCTCGGAAGAGGCGGTGCGTCTGGCCAACGTGATCACGCGCCTCAGGCAATTGTCGGTGGCCCCGCTCGTCCGGCGCTCGGCGCTCGATCTGTCGCAATCCGTGATCCTGCCGCAGCTGGACGGGTCGACCGAGGATACCCGCGCGGGCCAGCAGGCCACGATCGATTCCGTGCGCACCGTTCTGGCACAAAGGGCCGACACGCTGCGGCTCGCCGCCGAATCGGTCATGTCGATGGAGCAACCCGAAGAGACGGTCTACACACCCATTTCCGCCGCCGACGCCGTGATCCTGTATGCGGGCAATTTCGTGCCCAGCTGGGCGGGCGCCATCGCGATCGACCTTTTGCCGGCCGTTCTGGTGTTCATCACGGCCATCGCGCAGGCCGCGATCCGCTCGGGCCGAGAAACGACGCCGGTCAGCGATCAGCTGACCTTGGCCGAACTCCGCGCCGCCATGGCCGGCATCGACGAGATCGAACGCCAGATGGACCACGCACAGACCCTTGCCCACAGCCATCAACACCCCGAATCCGAGACCGAAGCTGACAGGCCACCGCCGCAGCCCACCGAGGCGGGCCAGCCCTGGCCGCAGGTTTCGGCGATCGATCCCGGACGTCGCGGCGAATGACCGAAGGCAGCCACACGATCCGGCGATGGATCATGGGCATCCTCGTCGTGCAGGTGGGCTTTGCCCTGATCCTGATGGGGGCCGATGTGATGCGGTCTCTGCCGGCGCTGCTGTCGCCCTCGCAGGCACCCGCCCTCCTGTCGCCGGTGGGCCCCGGCGATCAGCGGCGGCGGTTCGATCCCGGCGACATCACCTTTCGCACCCCGTCGCCCGGCACGCGACCGGTGCCCGCGACGCAGGACATGCCGACGCGGCTTGAATTCACCGCAGGCCAGATGGGCGAGCGTCCGGCGCTGACCCTGACGGGCACGATCGCGCCGGGCGATGGCGCGCGATTCGCCGACTGGATCGGAACCCATGTGCGGCCCGAGATCGTCTTTCTCAACAGCCCCGGCGGATCGGTGACCGACGCGATCGAGATCGGGCGCCAGTTGCGCCGGATGGGCATCGAAACGGCGATGACCGACAGCGATATCTGCCTGTCCGCCTGCCCCTATGTTCTGGCCGGCGGCACCCCACGCGACGTGGCGCCGGGGGCCATGGTCGGCGTGCACCAGCATTATTTCGGTGAAAACATCGCGCTGCCCGCCTTTCTGGCCGTGGAGGATATCCAGCGCGGCCAGGGCGAGGTCATGGGCTACCTGATCGAGATGGGCATCGACCCCGCCATCATGGAGCCCGCCCTGCTGACACCGCCCGACGAAATCTATGTTCTGCTGCCCGAAGAACTCAAAGGATTCGGGCTGATAGGGGCGCCGGAAGACAGCTGACCTGCGAGGCGTCTGTTCGCGCTTGCCGCGCCTGACGCGCCCTGTCAAAAGGGCCGCCATGAGTACTGGAATCCTGTCAATCGACCTTGCTGCGCTGGTTGCGAACTGGCGCGCGCTCGACGCGAAATCGGCGGCCGAGACGGCAGCTGTTGTCAAGGCGGACGGCTACGGTCTGGGCGCGGGGCGCGTCGCGCGCAGCCTGCTGAACGCCGGCTGTCGCACCTTCTTTGTCGCCACCGCCGAAGAAGGCGCCGGCCTACGCCAATCCATCGGACCCGAGCCCGAAATCCGCGTCTTTTCCGGCCACATGGCAGGCGATACCGAGATGATCGGCGATCTGGGTCTCGTGCCGATGCTGAACTCCCTCGATCAGCTGACCCGACATTTCGAGGCGCTGCCCGGCCACGCCTTCGGGATCCAGCTTGATACCGGGATGAACCGGCTTGGCATGGAATGGGACGAATGGGGCGCCGTGGCGGAAATGGCGATTGCACAGGGCCCGTGCCTGTTGATGAGCCACCTGGCCTGCGCCGACGAGCCCGATCATCCGATGAATGCCTATCAGCTGGATATGTTCCACCGGATGACGGACGGGCTTGGCGTGCCAAGATCGCTTGCCGCAACAGGCGGTGTCCTGCTTGGCCCGGACTATCATTTTGACATGACCCGCCCGGGCATCGGCCTTTATGGCGGGCGTCCGTTCACCGACGCGCGGCCCGTGGTGCAGCTTGATCTTCCCGTCATCCAGATCCGCGACCTGCGCGAAGGCGAGGTCGTCGGCTATGGCAACAGCTGGCAGGCCAAGCGCCCCTCGCGGATCGCGACCGTTTCGGCGGGCTATGCCGACGGTCTGCACCGGGCCCTGTCGAACCTCGCGACGCTTTGGGATGGCGATCGGCCCTGCCCGCTTGTCGGCCGGGTCTCGATGGACCTGATCACCGTCGATGTGACCGACCTGGGCGAATCGCCAGACGTGCTGAGCATCCTCGGGCCACATCAGGGTGTCGACGATCTGGCCGATCTGATCGGCACCATCGGCTACGAGATACTGACATCGCTCGGCCAGCGCTATTACCGACGCTACATTCCGGGCTGATATCCGCCATTGTTACACGTCGGGAAACAATGACGGCCTCGCCGCCGTAACGTGGAGACTTGCCCGCGAAAGTCGGTGGCCTGAGAGCAATTTCCCTTGGGAGCCGGGCCTTTATACGCATATCCTGAAGCCCGAGATATGGCTTTGGGGGAAGCTTGAGTGTCGTACCAGTTGCTGATTTTCCGCGCGTCGCAAGCGATGCAAGTCGCTGCAATATCCTTGATCGGACTTATCGGTCTGGCCCTTCTTGCGTTCACGATCGGATCTGCGCTGGGTCTTTTGCCCTGGCTCGAATTCGAGGCGACTTTCGGGGACTATACCTATCTCCATGCCGGACAGGCGGTTCAGATCGGGGTGACGGCCCTGTTTGTCATGCTGTTCTGTTTCATTCCCAGCCAGGTCCGGATCCTGTCACTGGAAAAGGCGCACAGGGATTTCCGCATCACGATGGATGACGTGGCCCTTGCCTATCATCGTTGTCATGCGGCCGACCGTGCCGGCGTGTTCACCATGTCATCCGAATTCGATCAGGTGCGCGAACGGCTGGCCTATCTGCGCGATCATCCCGATCTGCCCGAACTTGAAACCGACGTCCTGACCGTGGCCGCCCAGATGAGCCAGCAGGCCCGGCGTCTGGCCGATGTCTATTCCGACGAAAAGGTCCGCCGGGCCAAGGACTTCCTCGCCCAGCGCCAGCACGAGGCGGAAACGCAGCAGGCCCGGATCGTCGAGGCGCTGCATGTCTGCCGCGAGATTCGGCGCTGGACACATCAGGTCGAGTTGGAAGAACGCGTGGTCGCTAGCCAGCTGGACCGGCTCGACCAGCAATTGCGCGCCACCCTGCCCGAGCTTGGCTACATGATCGAGCCGGATTATTCGGATCATTACTTCGACAGCGCAGAGGCGGAGGCGGCCGGGGCCGACCTGACGCTCATGCGCAAACGGATGAACGTCTTCAGCCTGTCGCGCACCGCTGCGGAATGACCGGGCTGCCCTTGTCGGGGACGGCGCCTGTCATTAGGTCGACCCGGATGCGCGCCAAGGCGAGGACCCGATCATGACAGCCCTGAAACTCGCGAATCTCGCGCTTCTCGTCCTGTTTCCCGTGTCGTGGTTCGCGCCGCTCCTGAAGGCGGGGCTTCTTCCTGTCTTCGGACTGGACGAGATCAGCGTGATCTCGGGGCTGAGGGCGCTCTGGGATACCGACGTGATCCTCGCGCTTCTGGTCACGGCCTTCGCCCTCTTTGCTCCGATGTTCAAGACAATCGGTATCAGCTTGATTCATTTCGATCTTTTGAAACCCGCGGTGCAGCCTGTCCTGTCATGGCTAGGTAAACTGGCGATGGCGGATGTCTTTCTCATTGCGCTCTATGTCGTGATCCTCAAGGGCATCGGCATCGGCCGGGTCGAAACGTCATGGGGGCTCTATCTCTTTACCGGCTGCATCCTCGCCTCGATCGTGATCTCGGGCCTGACGCGGAAGGCGGGGTGAGCCATTGCCCCTTCCCGCGCCGCGGGGCATGAAAGGGCCATGGCAAAGGACCTGAGTTTTCACTGCACCGAATGCGGCGCGGCCCATTCGAAATGGACCGGCAAATGCGATGCCTGCGGCGCGTGGAATTCCATCGTCGAGGACAAGCCCCTGTCTCAGGGGCCGAAATCCAAGACGCTGGGCGGAAAACGCGGCCGGACCGTGCCGCTGACCGACCTTGCCACGCAAGAGGACGCCCCGCCCCGCACCGAGGCGGGCGTAGCGGAACTGGACCGTGTGCTGGGCGGTGGCCTTGTTGCGGCCTCTGCGATCCTGCTGGGCGGCGATCCGGGGATCGGGAAATCGACGCTCCTGCTTCAGGCGGCGGCACGATTCGCCCGCAACGGGCTCAAGGTGATCTATGTCACGGGCGAGGAATCCTCGGCACAGGTCCAGATGCGGGCACGCAGGCTCGGGCTGGAACAAAGCCCCGTCAAACTGGCGGCCGAAACCAACCTGCGCGACATCCTCACGACGCTCGAGGAGGAAAAACCCGACCTCGCGATCATCGATTCGATCCAGACGATGTGGGCCGACACCGTCGACAGCGCGCCGGGCTCCGTCAGTCAGGTCCGGGCTGCGGCGCATGAGCTGACGACCTTTGCCAAGGCCCGCAACATGGCCGTCGTCCTCGTGGGGCATGTGACCAAGGAAGGCGCCATTGCCGGGCCGCGTGTCGTTGAACACATGGTCGATTGCGTTCTCTATTTCGAAGGCGAACGCGGCCAACAGTTCCGTATTCTGCGCGCCGTGAAGAACCGCTTTGGCCCCGCCGACGAGATCGGCGTCTTCGAGATGACGGGCAAGGGGCTGGCTGAGGTCAGGAACCCCTCGGCCCTGTTCCTGAGCGAACGCAGCGCCCCTGCCCCGGGATCGGTCGTCTTTGCCGGGATCGAAGGCACCCGGCCGCTCTTGTGCGAGATACAGGCGCTTGTCGCCCCTGCCCCTCAGGGTCAGGCGCGCCGCTCGGTCGTCGGGTGGGATGGCAGCCGGCTGGCGATGATCCTAGCCGTGCTCGAGGCGCGCTGCGGGATCACCTTCGCCGGGCTCGATGTCTATCTCAACGTGGCGGGCGGATTGCGGATCACCGAACCTGCCGCCGACCTTGCCGTGGCCTGCGCACTTGTTTCCGCGCGCGAAGATACGACGTTGTCCGAAACCTGTGTCATTTTCGGCGAGATCAGCCTATCAGGTGCGGTGCGTCCGGTCAGCCAGACCGAAAACCGGTTGAAAGAGGCGCAAAAACTTGGTTTCTCCTCCGCGATCCTGCCCGCGCGCGCGAAACGTCGCGCGGATCCGGATCAGGAGGTGGGGCTGGAGCTGCAGAACATGCAGGATCTGGCAGGAGTGATCGAAACGGTCTTCGGGATAACACCCGAATCCGGATGACGGGGACAAGAGTCGAGGCCCATGGAAGGTTTTACCATTATCGACGGCGTCGTTGCGGCCGTGATCGTGCTCTCGGCCCTATTGGCCTATAGCCGCGGTCTCGTGCGTGAGGCGCTTGCAATCGCGGGTTGGATCGGCGCGACGATCCTTGCCTTCATCTTCGCCGATCAGGTTCAGCCGCTTGTGCGCCAGATCCCTGTTCTGGGCGATTTCATCGGAGACAGCTGCGAATTGTCGATCATCGCGGCCTTTGCGGCCGTGTTCGCCGTCACGCTGGTGGTCTTTTCCGTCTTCACCCCGCTGTTTTCGTCGATCGTCCAGCGATCGGCGCTTGGCGGGGTCGATCAGGGCCTTGGCTTCCTGTTCGGGGTGTTCCGGGGGATCCTCTTGGTCGCGGTCGCCTTCTTTGTCTATGACACCGTCCTGACCGCGCAATCGGTGCAGATGGTCGAGGACAGCCGCTCCGCCGCCGTCTTCTCGCGCTTTACCGACCAGCTTGAAGAACAGAACCCCGAAGCCGCGCTCGGCTGGATCACCACCCAGTATGAACAGCTGGTCGGCGATTGCGGTTCGCCCGATGCTGGGTAATTGACCGAAACGGCGGGATGACAGCGGCGCTGCATCCCGTTATGACGTCACAGAACTGTCACACCGGATTCGGAGCTGCCCCGCCGTGACGAATGACATGCCTCCCGCCCACCCATTCGACGATGACAAACTGAGGGAGGAATGCGGAGTCTTTGGCGTCGTCGGCGTCGGAACCGCATCCAGCCTCGTGGCCCTCGGCCTGCACGCCCTGCAACATCGCGGCCAGGAAGCCGGCGGTATCGTCACGCACGATCCCGACACCGGATTTCACCAGGCCCGCCGCATGGGGCTTGTTCGGGACAATTTCACCTCGACCGAGATGATCGACAGCCTGCCCGGCCCCATCGGCATCGGGCATGTGCGTTATTCGACCGCCGGATCGAAGGGCCAGACCGCGATTCGCGACGTGCAGCCCTTTTTCGGCGAGTTCTCGATGGGCGGCGCGGCTGTTGCCCATAACGGCAACATCACCAATGCGCTCGAACTGCGGCGCGAACTGATTGAGCGTGGCTCGATCTTCCAGTCCTCGTCGGACACCGAATGCATCATTCACCTGATGGCCCGGTCCATGGGCCGAACGATCCCCGACCGAATGGAAGATGCGCTGCGCAAGGTCGAGGGTGCGTTCTCGATCGTCGCGATGACACGGCAAAAGCTGATCGGCTGCCGCGATCCGCTGGGCGTGCGGCCCCTTGTTCTGGGCCAGATCGGCGATGGCTGGGTTCTGGCCTCCGAAAGCTGCGCACTCGACATCATCGGGGCCGAGCTGGTCCGCGAAGTCGAACCCGGAGAGATGGTCGTCTGCACCGAAGAGGGCGTCGAAAGCCATTTTCCGTTCCGCCGGGCCAAACCGCGGTTCTGCATCTTCGAACATGTCTATTTCTCGCGCCCCGACAGCAGCGTCGGCGGGCGGTCGGTCTATGAAACCCGCGAGGCGATCGGCCGGGAACTGGCCAAGGAAAGCCCGGTCGAGGCCGATCTGGTCTGCCCGGTGCCCGACAGCGGCACGCCGGCCGCGATCGGATACAGCCTTGCCTCGGGCATTCCTTACGCCATGGGGATCATCCGCAACCAGTACATGGGCCGGACCTTCATCGAACCGACCGAGCAGATCCGCAACATGGGTGTGCGGCTCAAGCTGAACGTCAACCGTGCCCTGATCCGGGGCAAACGGGTGATCCTCGTCGATGACAGCGTGGTGCGTGGCACGACCAGCCAGAAGATCAAGGACATGATCCTCGATGCAGGCGCGGCCGAGGTGCATTTCCGCATCGCATCCCCGCCGACGGCATGGCCCTGTTTCTATGGGGTCGATACGCCGCAGCGCGAAAAACTTCTGGCCGCGACCATGAGCGAAGACGAGATGCGCGAGCATCTGGGCGTCGACAGTCTGAAGTTCATCTCACTCGACGGGCTCTACCGCGCCGTGGGCGAGGCCGGTGGCCGCAATGCCGCACAGCCGCAATATTGCGATGCCTGTTTCTCGGGCGACTATCCCGTGCGACCGGCCGACATGATCGAGCAGGGCTTTGTCATGAAGGCCGCCGAATAGGCCCGCCGCTTGTGCCGGATGCGATTTCGCGGCATAGGCAGCGGCCATGACGGATTGTGACGCAGTCGACGATTATCTCTCGGGCCTTTCGGAGGAAAAGCGGCGCTGCCTGCTTGATCTCAGGGCAGAGCTGAGGCGCCATGTCCCCGATGCGCAGGACGTCATGTCCTACGGGATGCCCGGGCTCCGGCGCGGGAAGATGGTCGCGGGCTACGCCGCCTTCAAGGCGCATTGCGGGCTGTATCCGCATTCCGGAACAATCATCCCTCAACTGGCCGCGGAACTGGAGTCGCTGGGCCTGAAGCATTCGAAGAGCGGCGTCCTTTTCGCCCCAGACACCCGCCTGCCATCAGCGCTTGTCGGACAGATCGTTGCGCTGCGCCTTGTGGAGATCGCGGCATGAAGCTGCCCTCGACCGTGATCGTCCTGTGCACCGGGCGCTGCGGGTCGATGACCCTGTCCAAGGCCTGCGCGCATTTCACGAATTTCAGCGCGGGCCACGAAACCCGGACCCACCTGACGGGACCGGAGCGGTTCGATTTCGGCCCGAACCGGATCGAGATCGACAACCGGCTGGCCTGGCTTCTGGGGCGGCTTGACCGGGCCTGGGGCGACCGGGCGGCCTATGTGCACCTGACCCGGGACCCCGAGGCGGTGGCGGCGAGCTTTGCGGCACGCGCCCATCAGGGCATCCTCAAGGCCTACCGCACCGATATCCTGTCGCGGTCGCGCTATCGGTCGCGCGGGGTGCCGGTGATGGAGTTCTGCCGCGATTACGTTGACAACGTCACCAGCAACATCGAGCTGTTCCTGCGCGACAAGACCCATGTCATGTCCATGGCGCTGGAAACGATGGAGACGGATTTCGACCGGCTGGCCCAGTGGATCGGGGCCGAAGGCGATCTCGAGGCCGCGCGGGCCGAACTGCGCATTTCCCATAACGCAACGAAGGCCAATTCATGAAGACAGCCCTGATCACCGGCGCCTCCCGCGGGCTGGGCGCCGCGCTGGCCGAAGCGCTGGCGCCCCATGCCCATATAGTGGCCGTGGCCCGCACCGTGGGCGGGCTCGAAGAACTGGATGACCGGATCCGCGCCAAGGGCGGACAGGCGACGCTTGCGCCGATGGATATCACCGTGCCCGAGGCAATGCAGCAGCTGTGCCGCGGCATCCATGACCGCTGGGGGAGGCTCGATATCTGGATCCATACCGCCATCCACGCCGGCCCCCTCGCGCCCGCACCGCATCTGTCGGACAAGGATTTCGACAAATCCGTCGCGGTCAACATCAAGGCCACGCAGCGCCTGATCAGCTATGTCCAGCCGCTTCTGGGCGAGACGGGTTGCGCGGTGTTTCTGGATGATGATCGCGCCGGCGAGAAATTCTTTGGCCATTACGGCGCAACGAAGGCCGCGCAGATCGCTCTGGCCCGCAGTTGGCAGGCCGAAAGCCGCCGCACCGGCCCAAGGATCGAGATACTGAGCCCGCCGCCGATGCCAACAGCCGTGCGCGCGCGGTTCTTTCCGGGCGAAAATCGAGACGCATTGACGGATATTCACGACGCGGCCGCAACGCTCTGCCCTGCGATCCTTGCGGATTGACCGGCGGGCGCTTGCCCGCCCCTGCCCGCTCCCGTAATCAGGTCCCAAGGGCCGAGACACGGGCCGGGATTACCGGGGGGGGCGTCATGCGCATACTCATCACCAATGACGACGGGATCAACGCCCCCGGCCTGCGGATCCTGTCCGAGATCGCGGATACCATCGCCGGCAGGGATGGCGAGGTCTGGACCGTTGCCCCCGCGTTCGAGCAATCGGGCGTCGGTCATTGCATCAGCTATTCGCGCCCCACAATGATGGCAGAGCTGGGCCCACGGCGCTTCGCGCTAGAGGGCAGCCCCGCCGATTGCGTGCTCGTGGGCTTGCATGACGTGATGAAGGACGGCCCCCCTGACCTTGTCCTGTCGGGTGTCAATCGCGGTAACAACGCAGGCCAGAACACGCTGTATTCCGGCACGATCGGCGCCGCGATGGAGGCCGCGTTGCAGGGCATCCCCGCGATCGCGCTGTCGCAATTCTATGGACCCCGGAACGTAGGCCTCGATCAGCCGTTCGAGGCCGCGGCAGCGCACGGTGCAGAGGTGATCAACCGCATTCTCGCGGCAGACGAGGGCAGCCACGCTCCTTACCGGCTGTTCTACAACGTGAATTTTCCGCCCGTGCCCGCCGACGAAGTGACTGGCATGGCCGTGGTCGCGCAAGGCTTCCGCCCCACATCGCGCTTTGTCGCCGAACCCTCGGTCGCGCCGAACGGGCGCAGGTTTCACTGGATCCGCGGCGGCAAACAGGACGAGGCGACAGGCCCCGATACCGATGTGACAGCCAACCTCGAGGGTCGGATCTCGATCACGCCGATGCGGGCCGATCTGACCGCGCATGATGCGCTGGCGTCCCTCGAAGGGAGCTTTGCGTGAGTTTCGACGCCGAAGCCAAGATGCAGTTCCTATTCGCGCTTCGGTCGCGCGGCGTGACGGATGCCCGCACGCTTCGGGCGATGGAAAAGATCGACCGCGCCCGCTTTATCAGCGGCAGCGTCTTTGCCGGACGCGCCTACGAGGACATGCCCCTGCCCATCGCCTGCGGCCAGACGATCTCGCAACCCTCGGTCGTGGGCCTGATGACGCAGGCGCTCGAGGTGGAGGAACGGCACAAGGTTCTCGAGGTGGGCACAGGCTCCGGCTACCAGGCCGCGATCCTGAGCCTGCTGGCGCGCCGGGTCTATACGGTCGAGCGGTATCGCAGGCTGGTCGACGGGGCCCGACGGATCTTTGACGAACTGAGCCTGACCAATATCACCGCCTTTACCGCCGATGGCAGCCATGGTCTGCCCGAACAGGCGCCGTTCGACAGGATCATCGTCACGGCGGCCGCCGAGGACCCGCCCGGCCCCCTCTTGGCCCAGCTGCGGATCGGGGGTATCATGGTCTTGCCGGTGGGGCAGTCTGATACGGTGCAAAGCCTGATCAGGGTGCGCCGGTCCGAGGACGGGTTCGATTACGAAGAACTTCGGACGGTGCGGTTCGTGCCCCTGATGGAGGGGCTCGGTCGGGATTGAGCGGCCGGTGGCAAAGCGACGACACATATAGCGCAAGGACCCGCTCAAGAGGTCAGAGGCGATTGAGGATATGATGCAGCGACCCTTTTACTCGTTCGGTCCGGCCATTCGGCGCGGAACCCTTCTTGCCTGTTCGGCCGCCCTGCTTGCCGCCTGTTCAGATGAACCGTTCGACCTCGATCTTCGGGATCTGACGTCGGGGTTCGACACCACAGCGGCGCTGGCCGCGACCCCGACACGACCTGCGCCTGACAATCGCGGCGTGATTTCCTATCCCAATTATCAGGTTGTCGTGGCCCGGCGCGGCGACACGGTGCGCACCATCGCGGCGCGCCTTGGTTTGGATGCCGATCAGCTGGCCCGTTACAACGGGATCGACCCCGACGTCACGCTGCGCCGCGACGAGATCATTGCCCTGCCCGTTCGGGTGGCAGAGCCTTCACCAGCCACGGGTGCAAGTGTATCGGGCCCGATCCAGCCGCCGTCCGAAGTCGATGTCACAACGATCGCCTCGGATGCGATCGACCGGGCCGGCGACGTGACGACCGAACCCACGGTGCAACCCGCAGCCCAGCCCTCGACACCCGAGCCGCAGACCGGGGTTGAACCGATCCGCCACCAGGTCATCCGAGGCGAGACGATCTATTCCATCGCGCGGGTCTATGGAACCGATGTGGGCGCCATCGCGGAATGGAACGGGCTGGGTTCCGATCTGTCGATCCGCGAGGGCCAGTTCCTTCTGATCCCGGTCCCCGGCGCCGCGCCCCCCCCCGCAACATCGGATGCCGCCCTTCCCGGCGAGGGCAGCGCGACGCCGGTGCCGCCAAGTGCAGCCGCACCGCTGCCTGACGAGAACCCCGAACCCGTGGCACAGGCCGGGGCCAATGACGACGAGGTCGCCAGCGAGGCCCCCGATCTGGGCAGCGAACAATCACAGGCCGCGCCCAGCGATGCGCCGATGATCTATCCGGTCACGGGCACCATCATCCGCGATTATGCGCGGGGTCGGAACGAGGGGATCGACATCGGCGTGGCTGCGGGAACCCCGGTCAGGGCCGCCGCCGCCGGAACCGTCGCCGCGATCACCACCGATACCGCCGGGATCCAGATCGTCGTGATCCGCCATCCCGACAACCTCCTGACGGTCTATACCCATGTCGACGCCCTGCAGGTCGAGCGAAACCAGCAGGTCAGTCAGGGAACGGTGATCGGGTCGGTTCTTGCCGGCGACCCGAGCTTTCTGCATTTCGAGGTTCGTCAGGGCACCGACAGCGTCGATCCGTCGAATTTCCTGCCCTGAGCGCGGCGGGACAGGTCCTGCCCTACGACAGGGACACGCCCCGTCGGCCCGCCAGATCAGTGAAGTATTGCCATGCGACCCGGCCCGAGCGGCTCCCGCGTGTGGCCTGCCATTCGATGGCCTCGGCGCGGAGAGTCTCGTCGTCGATCTCGACGCCATAGGCATCGCAATAGCCCCGGATCATCGCGAGGTATTCATCCTGATCGCAGGGATGGAAGCCCAGCCACAGGCCGAAGCGGTCGGACAATGAAACCTTTTCCTCGACGGCCTCGGAGGGATTGATCGCGCTTGATCGTTCGTTCTCGATCATGTCGCGGGGCATAAGATGACGGCGGTTCGACGTGGCATAAAGCACCACGTTATCCGGCCGCCCCTCGATCCCGCCATCCAGAACCGCCTTGAGCGATTTGTAATGCGCGTCGTCGTGGCTGAACGACAGGTCATCGCAGAACAGGATGAACCGTGACTGGGGCGCCTCGCGCAGAAGCGCAAGGCAGCGTCCGATCGTCGGCAGGTCCTCGCGCTGGATCTCGACGATCTTTAGCCCGGGAAACTCGGCGCTCAACGCGCCATGCACAGCCTTGACGAGGCTTGATTTCCCCATCCCGCGCGCACCCCACAACAAGGCGTTGTTGGCGGGCAGACCCTTCGCGAATTGAAGCGAATTCTCCATCAGGGTGTCGCGGGCCCGGCCGATCCCCAGCAGCAGGTCGACATCGACGCGACTGACATGCGCGACGGGAACAAGCTTGTCGGGATCGGCATGCCAGACAAAGGCGGTGGCGGCGTCGAAATCGGGGGCCTCCGCCGGCACCGGGGCGATCCGCTCCAGCGCGCGCGCGATCCGCGCGAGAGACTCGGATTTCTTCATCAGGAGCGGTCCTTCACGTCGGTCGCATCATCGTCGGCGGCCGCCGCCTCGGCAATGTCGGCCTCTTCCTCGTCATCCTCGAACCACAGGCCTTCGGCCCGCAGCTTGGCTTCGCGCTGACGTTCCACCCGACGGACGAGAATGATCGATACCTCGTAAAGACCATAGACCACGGTAAAGAGGATCACCTGGCTGACGACATCGGGCGGCGTGGCAAGAGCTGCAACTACGAGGATGCCCACCATCGCGTATTTGCGGACCCGGCCCAGACCTTCGGCACTGACCAGCCCCGCCTTGCCCATCAGGGTCAGAAGCACGGGCAGCTGGAAACACAGGCCAAAGGCCACGATGAACTTGATCGTCAGAAGGACGTAACCCTGTGCGGAGCCCTGAAAGGCGATCCCCGCCGTGGTCGTGTCGGTGGTCGGGCCTTCGCCCAGGGCGCCCGCCTGCTGAAACCCGAGGAAGAAGTTAAAGGCCAGCGGCGTGATGATGTAGAACGCAAAAGCCCCGCCCAGCAGAAACATCGCAGGCGAGGAGATCAGGAAGGGCAGAAACGCATTCTTTTCCGTGCGGTAAAGCCCCGGCGCCACGAAGCGCCACATCTGGTAGCTGATGATCGGAAACGACAGCACCAGACCGCCGAACAACGAGATCGAGATCGCGAGGAAGAAACCCTCCTGCAATTGCAGAAGGTAGGTCTGACATTCCTGCCCGCGTTCGATCAGCGCATTGCACAGCGGCGAGCTGAGGAAATCGAAGACCGGTTTCCAAACCGTGAAGCAGATCACCATCCCCACGACAAAGGCCAGCAGGGACCAGATCAACCGCGAGCGCAATTCGGCAAGATGCTCGATCAGCGGGGCGGTGCTGTCCTCGATTTCATCGGAGGCGTCGCTCATCTTGGATTACTCGTCCTTGGTCGTGCCGGTGGCCTTGGCGGAAGGCTTCGGCGCGGGCGGTTCCGGTGTCGGGTGGATTGACGCGGCCTCGACCTCGTCGGCGGCGGCCTCTGCCTCCATCTCGGCGATCTCGGCATCGCGGGCCGCCCATTTCTGGTCTGCGGCCGCTTTCTTGGCGTCATCGGTGGGCGTCGTGTCTTTGGCCGTGGTTTTCAGACCCCGATCCGGCGGCTTTCCGACATTCTTGGCGGCGTTGCGGATCTGGTCCGCGCCGAAAGACGACGGGTTCGCGGCGGCGCGAACCGTTTTCTGGATATCCTTGACGCCGGCATCGTCGGCGGCGGCCTCCATGGCGCGGCTGAATTCCCGCGCCATCGACCGGGCCTTGCCCGTGAACTGCCCCATCGTGCGGAACATGTTCGGCAAATCCTTCGGGCCGACCACGATCAACGCGATCACACCGATCAGGATCAGTTCGCTCCAGCCCATGCCGAACATGTCAGTCTCCCCTCAGGAAATGGATCAATGGTCAGATCAGACCTTGTCCTTTTCCTTCTCTTCTTCGGGGGTCACGTCGCGGGCATTGGCGGCCTCTTCGATCTCGGCCTTGCCATCGTCGACGCCTTTCTTGAAGGCGGTGATACCCTTGCCGACTTCACCCATGAGCGACGAGATCTTGCCACGGCCGAACAGCACGAGGACCACGACGGCGATCAGAAGAAGGCCGGGAAGGCCGATGTTGTTGAGCATGTCTATCCCTCCGGGGGCGTTGCGTTTCGTCTTGGTCTTAGGCTGATGTCGGCGGGTGGAAAAGATGCCAATGCATGAATTCTCGGCCGGGGGCTGGCAGTCGGACACATTTTTTGTCAAAAACCTGTCAGTTGACAGAATAGTGACAAATCATGCCTCGCACCGACCGGCTTTATGACCTGATCCAGATCCTGCGCGACGGCCGGCTTCACCGGGCGCAGGACCTCGCCGACCGTCTGGGCGTGTCGCTGCGCACGATCTATCGCGACATGGATACGCTGATGGCCTCGGGCGTCCCGCTCGAGGGCAATCGTGGGCTGGGGTATCGCGCGACCGCAGACATGACCCTGCCTCCGCTGAACCTGACCATGGCCGAACTGGAGGCGCTGCACCTCGGGCTGGCGGTCGTGAACGAGGCGGGCGACGCGGAACTCGGCGACGCGGCGCGCAGCCTGTCGGCCAAGATCGACGCCATCCTGCCCGAAGACCGCAGCGCGCCGCCTTCGGGTTGGGGTGCGGCGGTCTATCCGTTCGCGCAGGCCACGCTGGGCTTTCAGCACCACGCCGCGATCCGGGCCGCGATCCGCGCGCGGCAGAAACTGCGCCTGATGACAGACGACGGCCCCGCCACGGGAGAGATCGTGCGCCCGCTCCATCTGGAATATTGGGGTCGGCTGTGGATGATGACGGCATGGTCCGAGACCGACGGCGATTTCCGCACGATCCGGCTCGACACGATCTCGCAGGTCGTTGTTCTGCCGCAGCTTTTCGTCGAAGAAGAGGGAAAATCCCTCGCCGATTTCAGGTCGCGCCAAGGCTCGGAAAAACGAAACACCGGTCCCGGCGGATCATGAGCCAGAGCGGTGTGCCGGGCTTGGGGAGGAACACCGACGGCACGATCGCCTTGAGCGCCGAGCCGTCGAAATCCATCCGGAACTCGACAAGGCTTTCCGATCCCATGAACCGTGCCCGTTCGACCACGCCGCGGGCGGGCGTGCCGTCCTGCGGGGTCGGGTTGGGGCCGCGGCCATGCCTGTCGAAATCGATCTTCAGGTGCTGCGGCCGGATCACGATATCGACCTCGGTCCCGTCCGCGAAGCCGGGCGCCAGGAACTGGCCAAAGGCGGTTTCGGTCAGGGCACCATTAACTTTGCCCCGGATCACGTTGATATCGCTGAAAAATGCTGCGGCCTCACGATCCGCAGGCGCATTGTAGATATTGTAAGGCGCACCGCGCTGCACGATGCGGCCGTTCCGCATCAACGCGATTTCGTCGGCCATGCGCATGGCCTCGGCCGGTTCGTGGGTGACAAGCAGAACCGCCGTGCCTTCGGCCTTGAGAACCGCCAGCGTCTCGTCCCGGATCTCGTCACGCAGACGGTCGTCGAGGCCGGAAAACGGCTCGTCCATCAGCATGATCGACGGCTTGGGCGCCAGCGCCCGGGCCAGCGCCACGCGCTGCTGTTCGCCGCCCGACAATTCATGCGGGAAGCGGTCGATATGGCGCGACATGCCCACCTTGTGCAGGAGCGTTTCGACCTGTTGCCGGATCGCGGCCTTGGGCCCTTTCAGCCCAAACGCCACGTTGCCCGCGACCGAAAGGTGCGGAAACAGCGCGAAATCCTGAAACATCAGGCCGATCCGGCGCTCTTCGGGGGGAACGCGGACCTCGTCGTTGCAGATCGGGCGACCTTCGACACGGATTTCTCCGGCATCCTGCGTGTCAACGCCCGCGATCATCCGCAAAGTCGTCGACTTCCCACAGCCCGATGGCCCCAGAAGACAGGTCACCTGCCCCTGCCCGATGGAAAGAGACACGTCTTCGACGACCTTCCGGCCGTCGAACAGGCGTGTCAGGTTTCTGACCTCAAGTCGGGGAGGAGCAGACACGGGACGGGATCCTTACAAAAATCATAGGATATAGGCCAGATAGCAATCCCGACCCGCCCCCGCAACCCGGCTCACATCACCGTATTCACGGCGCCGCCATCCAGCAGGATGTTCTGCCCGATGATAAAGCCCGAATGCTGCGAACACAGGAACGCGCAGGCCGCCCCGAATTCCTCGGGTGTGCCATAGCGCCGCGCGGGGATCGTGGCTTCCCGGCGGGCCTTGGCCTCGTCCATGCTGATGCCTTCGGCATCGGAGACGCCCTTGTCGAGGCTGATTGCCCGATCCGTGGCATGGATCCCCGGCAGCAGGTTGTTGATCACCACACCGCTCGGCGCGACCTGGCGCGCGGTGCCGGCGACATAGCCGGTCAGCCCGGCGCGGGCCGAATTCGACAAGCCCAGAACGGCGATCGGCGACTTGACGGACATGGAGGTGATGTTGACCACCCGGCCCCAGCCTCGCTCCATCATCCCGGGCACAAGCGCTTTCATCAGGGCGATCGGCGCGAGCATGTTGGCGTCGAGGGCCGCGATGAAATCCGCCCTCTCCCAATCCGTCCACATGCCGGGGGGCGGACCACCGGCATTGGTCACGAGGATGTCGACATCGCCCGCGGCCTTCAGAACCGCGGCGCGGCCTTCATCCGTCGTGATGTCGGCCGCGACCGTGATCACCTCGACGCCATATCTGGCCCTGATCTCGGCGGCGGCGGCCTCGAGCGCCTCGGCACCCCGGGCATTCATGACAAGCGAAACACCGGCATCGGCAAGCGCTTCGGCGCATCCCCGGCCCAACCCCTTTGAAGAGGCGCAGACCAGCGCCCGTTTTCCTGAAATACCCAGTTCCATCCCGTTCTCCCGTCCTGCGGCAAACATGGCCTAGCATTCGGGCCGCCGGTCGGCAACAATGTCTGACGGCCGGCCCGATTTGGCCATAGTTTTCAATTAACTTCCTGGAAGTGGTTCATAGGTTAACCAGAACAAGATGTACGCGAAGCAAGAAACGCCAACAACGCAATCCCTACAGGTCTATCGCGCGCGCGATTTCGTATGTTCCGACGGCGTGGCCGAAGGGGATCCGATCTCATTCGCCGATGAACTGGTGATGGACGATGTCTACATGCTGGCCAGCAGGGCACAGCGCGAGAGGCTGTCGATCATTCTGGGGGACGGTCCGCGATCCTTCACGGTGTCGTTCGACAGCGCGGCCGGGGGCGTCGGTCGGCAGGTCCACCTCGACAGCTGCGTCACGCTGATGGCGCCCGACAGCACGACATACGAGCTCCTGATCCTCGTCGAGGTCGAGGATGGCGCGGTCGAGGAGATTTATCTTCTTCCCCTCGTCCCCCTCTCCGTTGAAACGGAATATCGCCTCGTGGGTTTCGACCTCGACGCAGCGCCCCTGCGGTTCGCCGAAGTGGCCTGCGTCTCGTTCTGCCGTGGCACGCACATCACCATGGCCTCGGGCGAACAGCGCCGGATCGAGGATTTGCAGGTCGGCGACAAGGTTCTGACCCGCGATGACGGGCCGCAGGCCATCCGCTGGATCGGCCAGACAACCCTGCGCGCCGTGGGCGAATTCGCCCCGATCGTGATCCGCAAGGGTGCGCTGCACAACGAAAACGACCTGCGGCTCAGCCCCGATCACAGGATCTTCGTCTACCAGCGACAGGACAGGCTTGGCGCGGGCCGGGCGGAGGTTCTGGTCAAGGTCCGGCACCTGACGAACGGCACCTCGGTCGTGCAGGAAGACGGCGGCTTCATGGAGTATTACCAGCTGCTCTTTGACCAGCACCAGATCATCTATGCCGAAGGCATCGCCGCGGAATCGCTGCTGATCGATCAACGAACCCGACCGGCCCTGCCGCCCGACGCCACCCGGCGCGGCCGCCACGAATATCGCGCCCACCTGAACTACGAAGTCAGCGAGAGATTGCTGGCCAGCGGCGACGCGGTCGAAAAACTGCGCCGCGCCTCGCGGTCGGATTGATCAAGAAAAGGCCGCCCCGAGTGAGGGACGGCCAATCTTTGCACGACGAAGATCAGAGATCGCTTATTCGACGATCTCACCCCCGAAGCCGAATTCGGCACCTTCGACCGCTTCGCCATTGATCGTGAAGACAGTGTCGTCAACCGCCCCGGCCGCGATCGTCTCTACCAGATCTCCGGTTGCATCATCCTCAACATTGGCAATTGACCCCTCGACCGATCCGTCGATGCCGTAATCATCGCCTTGGAATTCGAGCTCGCCCGAGATATCACCGACGAAGCTGATATCCCCACCGTCCAATACGAACTCACCATTGGTGAACTCGATGTCGCCACGGGCGTCAAAGTCCTGAAAAGCCCCACCCAAGACGCTGTCATTTGCGTCAAGACGAGCCCCGAGCCACCGGGTGAACTCGGTCGTGACAACTTCATCGTCGAAATTCGCGGTAATCACAGCATCGGCAGTCAGAACCGTTTCCTGATTGCCGTCCGGAATCGACCAACCTGCAAATCCTTCATAAGTGGTCGTACCGGTTCTCGCGGCAAAGTTGTCTTCAGTGAGAAGCTGGATGTCTTGAAGGCTTTCCGTGTTCCCCGCGAGCAGCTCATCAATGTCGCCCGCATTGTCCACAATCGCTTCGAGTTCTTCAGCACGAGATTCGAGCTCTTGCACGTCGGCGATATTGTCGAGAATTCCGCACGATGACAATGCAAACGGGATAATCAAGGCAGAGTAGCGAAACATAAGCGGTTTTCCTCACTGGATCAGGGTCATTTGGGGTTAAACTTGTCACAGTCCTTGCGACAAGTCTGTCAAAAGATACTTGCCGAATTTTGAACAACTCAATTTTTGCAGATTTATCACGCTTCGATTGCCCTGCACACCACGCCGCGCTAGAGCGAACATCATGACAAACCGCCCCACACTCCCCTCCGAGATCGCCCGCCGGCGCACATTTGCGATCATCTCGCATCCCGATGCAGGCAAGACGACGCTGACCGAAAAGTTCCTGCTTTACGGCGGGGCGATCCAGCTTGCCGGTCAGGTCCGGGCCAAGGGTGAGGCGCGGCGCACGCGGTCGGATTTCATGAAGATGGAACAGGATCGCGGCATTTCGGTTTCGGCCTCGGCCATGTCGTTCGATTTCGGGCGGTTCCGCTTCAATCTGGTCGACACGCCCGGCCACTCGGACTTCTCCGAAGACACCTACCGGACGCTCACGGCCGTTGATGCCGCCGTTATGGTGATCGACGGGGCCAAGGGTGTCGAAAGCCAGACACGCAAGCTGTTCGAGGTCTGCCGCCTGCGGGACCTGCCGATCCTGACGTTCTGCAACAAGATGGACCGCGAAAGCCGCGACACGTTCGAAATCATCGACGAGATACAGGAAAACCTGGCCATCGACGTGACCCCGGCCTCCTGGCCGATCGGGATGGGCCGCGACTTTCTGGGCTGCTACGATCTGCTGAACGACCGGCTGGAACTGATGGACCGGGCCGATCGCAACAAGGTGGCCGAGACAGTGCAGATCGCGGGCCTCGACGATCCGAGGATGGAAGAGCATATTCCCGCCGATCTGCTGGCCAAGCTGCGCGAAGACGTGGAGATGGCGCGCGAACTGCTCCCCACCCTTGATCCTCAGTCCGTTCTCGAAGGGCACATGACGCCGATCTGGTTCGGCTCGGCGATCAACTCCTTCGGGGTCAAGGAACTGATGGACGGCATCGGCCACTACGGGCCCGAGCCGCAGATCCAGTCCGCCCAGCCCCGCGCGATCGCCCCCGAAGAGACCAAGGTTGCGGGCTTTGTCTTCAAGGTTCAGGCCAATATGGACCCCAAGCACCGCGACCGGGTGGCCTTTGTCCGGCTTGCCTCAGGCCATTTCACGCGCGGCATGAAACTGACTCATGTGCGCAGCAAGAAACCCATGGCGATCACGAACCCGGTTCTGTTCCTCGCCTCCGACCGCGAACTGGCCGAAGAGGCCTGGGCCGGCGACATCATCGGCATCCCGAACCACGGACAGCTGCGCATCGGCGATACGCTGACCGAAGGCGAGGCGCTGCGCGTGACAGGCATCCCGTCCTTCGCGCCGGAACTGCTTCAGGGTGTGCGCGCGGGCGACCCGATGAAGGCCAAGCACCTGGAAAAGGCGCTGATGCAATTCGCCGAGGAAGGCGCCGCCAAGGTCTTCAAGCCGATGATCGGCTCTGGCTTTATCGTGGGGGTCGTGGGCGCACTGCAATTCGAGGTTCTGGCCAGCCGGATCGAGCTGGAATACGGGCTTCCCGTATCCTTCTCGCCCTCGCAATTCACCTCGGCCCGCTGGGTGTCAGGCGACAAGGCCGCGGTCGAGGCTTTTGCAAATACCAACAAGCAGCACATCAGCTATGACCACGACGGCGATCCCGTCTATCTGACACGCCTGCAATGGGACATCGACCGGGTCGAACGGGATTACCCCGACATCACACTGACAGCGACCAAGGAAATGATGGTGTGAGCAATCTTCCCCGGATCCGGCGGCTGGGCCCGTTGGACTGGGCCAGCCCCCTGCCCGACCATGTGACCGAGAACATGAACGGGGCGACGCTGTTCCGGGTGCCCGATTGGGTCGAGGGGCGGCTGGGGCACTATTACCTCTATTTCGCGCATCACGAGGGGCACTACATCCGACTGGCCCATGCCGACAGCGTCACCGGGCCATGGACCTTGGTCGACGGCGGTGCGCTGCATCGCGATGAATGCCCGTGGGTTGCGACCCATATCGCCTCCCCCGACCTGCGGATCGAGGAAGAAGATCGCCGGATCGTGATGTATTTCCATGGCGACATGACGGATCCGAAGGGCCAGTTCAGCTTTCGCGCGGAAAGCACCGACGGGGTGACGTTCACGCCCGATCCGCATCGGCTCGGGACCTTCTATTTCCGACATTTCGATCATGGCGGGCGGGTGCATGCACTTGGCAAGGCGCGGATCTACCGCTCGGACGACGGTGGGCGGACCTTCGAACAAGGCCCGCTTGTCTATCCGCTGAGCCCTGAGACGCCGGGCCAGATCGGGCCGCAGGCGCTGCGGCATTCGGCCGTCCTCGTCGAGGGCGACATGGCGCATGTGGTCTTTTCCCGGATCGGCGACGCGCCCGAGGCGCTGCGTTACGGCACAATGGGGCTTCACGGCGATTGGCGGGACTGGCGGATCGAGGATCACGGCGTGATCCTGTCACCCGATGCCGATTTCGAAGGCGGCGATATGCCTGCGGTTCCCTCGGAAGAGGGCAAGATCATGGAATTCCAACGGGCCTTGCGCGACCCGCACCTGTTTCGCGATGATGGCCGGGTCTTTCTTGTCTACAGTTTCGGGGGCGAGGCGGGACTTGCGATGGCCCGTTTCCAGCTCGCCTGATCCATCCGATCTAGAAGATGAACAGGTCCGCGGTCACGTCCACCATGTCGACGCCGCGCAGCTCGATGAAAATGCTGGCCACTTCGTAGTCCGGGCTGATCCACGAAACCGTGGCATCGCCATCCGCCTGCTCCCAAATGGTTAGATCGGCAAAGCCAAGCTTGGTCTCGCTGAAATCCAACAGGTCCATGGCGATATCGAAATCCTCCACGATGTCGGAAGAGACCCCGCCGCCGTAGGGCCAGAAGCTTTCTCCGTCGCCCAGCTTGTAGATGAGCACGTCCGCGCCGCCACCGGTCCAGATGAAATTGTAGCCGGTGCCGCCAAAGATCTCCTCGCCGAGATCGGTGCCAAACATGATCTCGTTGGCTTCGCTGCCAAAGCTGCCGTGGTCGCGGTCATTGCCCAGATCGGTGCGTTCTCCGTCGACGATCTCAAAGGCCGGGGCGGTCCAATAAGCGGCGTCCAGCTCAAGATACTCGATCACCCGTGACTCGTCTCCTGCGAACTGGTCGACAACCGTGATCGTGCTTGTCCCGCCATCGAGCCAGACCACCATATTGTCCGCCGAGCGCCCGAAGCTCAGCCGCGCCATGGCCCCCGCCAGATCGTCGTCGGAAGGACCGTAGAGCCCGTAGATGTCAATCAGATCCTCGTTGAGGTAACTTGGCGCGTCACCGTTGTCGACGATCACGTCGTGGCCCCACTGGCCGGTTTCCGTGGTGCTGAGCCAGCCGAAGGAATACCTGTCCCCATCAATCCCGCCGATTATGAAATCGTCGCCGAGCCCGCCGTGAAGAACGTCGGCACCACTCGATCCAAAGATGAAATCGTCTCCATCCTCGCCCCAGATATAATCGGCACCCTCACCACCGAATACGAGGTCGTTGCCGGCCCCGGCGTAGCTGAAATCGCCGCCGGCGAGCAGAAGAATCAGGTCCTGGACCGCGGTTCCGTCAGTGAAATCACCCTCCGCAGTGCCAATGACGACGTTGATCCCTACGGGAAGAGCCGTGGCTCCCCTCTCGGTAAAGGACGGGTTGTCCAGAGCAGAACGGGTTTCTGAAATCTGACCTTTCTGGGTGCGCATAAGAAGATCCTCCTTGTCCGAATTCGGCTGGTTGTCTGGTTCTGGCGCGGCAATGAAATTGCTCCACGACTCACCGACCAAAGGAGCCACGCGGTACTTACAGGCTTGCACGAACCAGCCCGGCCGACCATCCAACTGAGGTTTAGGGACCGCAGTTTTCCGATCCATCCACCACCAGGCAGATGCAAGTTCCCGCCGCATTCGCGATGATCGTGGTCTGACTTGCCTTCGGCTTCGGGGCCGAGGCGGCTCTGGCACTTGCCGAGATCACGTTATGACGCGGGTCGGCAGGTTTCGGCCAATGGTCCAGTGATCGCTGTCGCCTTTTTCTCTCCGATTGTGAACGATGGTTTTGAATGGCCTCTTCTGAATCGCTCCAACGGAGGACCGGACGTGATCCGCATGCTCGTTATTTCCGCACTGATCCTGACGATTGCAAGCTGCGCAGAGGTCGCTCCCGTAGACGGCGACCCCATAACTCCCGTCGACACACCACCCGACCCCGACGCCACCGACGCTCCTCCGACAGGCGCTGAAGACAATAGCCCAGAACCTACCTTGTATGATGAATACTTTGATGAAGCGGACCTTATTGGTGTTGCCTTTGGCTGGTTTGACGATCCGTTCCGCACGCGCCTTTCGAACCTTCCTACCACGGGGTCGAGCACCTATGACGGCGTCCTCGGCGTTGTGCTGCCGCAAGGCGATACATCTGTGCAAACCCTTGGCGACCTGAACCTGACCCTCTTCTTCGACGACAGTCCTGGCACCGGATCCGTCACCCAGATGATCGACGAGACGAACCAGACTTATGTGGGCACGCTTGCCATCGGCGGCGTCATCGTGAACACGACCGATACGAGTGCTCCGTCCTTTGCCGGGGACCTTTCCGGAACATTGATCGACACAGACACGGTCGAATTCGCCATCGATGGAACGCTCAGCGGGGATTTCTTCCTCGCGACCGATTATGTCGCCGGCGATGTGACAACCGACGTCACCGTCGATGGGCAAATCTCCGCAACGCAAAGCGAGTTCATCGCGACCTCCGTGCCACAGTGAGCGCAGGCAAAAGGCGGGAATCTGCCCACCGCCGGCACTGGGCCCCCTTTTCGTTGACTCGTGCCCCACTCGCTGCAACTTGTGGGGCAACGCCATGATTTGCAGGGAAAACCTTCATGACGCTTGTGAGCAAGAAACTTCGTAGCGCGACAGCCATTGGCCTCTTCGCGGCCGCCGCCCCCGCCAGCCAGGCGATTGCCAATGACGCGGGATGGGATCTTCTCAAGAGCATCGGTCTCGAAGAGATCGTGACGGAGACCAGCTACGAGGTCCGCAAGTCATTCCCCGAAAGCCTCGAAGCCCCGGTCGAGGGCTTTTCGCTGACGGGCTTCGTCGTCCCGCTCTGGAACGACGGGGCAATCAAGGATTTCATTCTGGTCTCGGACATGGGCTTCTGTCCGTTCTGCGGCGATCCCGAACATGGCACCGCCGTTCAGGTCGAACTCGACATTCCGATGTCCGAACTCGAGGAAGGCATGCGGATCACTGTGCAAGGTGTGCTCGAGCCCGTTCTCGACCCCGAGACGATGCAATCGGTGCGACTTGTCCAGGCGGCCGTCGTCAGCTGATCGGTGCTGATTACCTTGACCTCAGGGTGATTAACGCGTAGGGGCGAATTCAATTCGACGCAGCTGCAATCCGGCAGGTGCGGGCCGCGTGACTTTGCGGCCAGAACAATGGGCCGCATATGTCACGAAAGGACCCGAATTGACAGACGACGTCACTGAACTCCCCGCCGAAGCCGATCCCCAGATCACGTTTGCCGACCTTGGCCTTGACCGCAAGGTTCTCAAGGCTGTCGAGGAGACGGGCTACACGATCCCGACCCCGATCCAGGCCGGCGCCATTCCGCCCGCGCTGGAACGCAAGGACGTGCTGGGCATTGCCCAGACGGGCACCGGCAAGACCGCAAGCTTCACCCTGCCGATGATCCACATGCTGGCCCGTGGACGCGCCCGCGCGCGGATGCCGCGCAGCCTTGTTCTGTGCCCGACGCGCGAATTGGCAGCTCAGGTTGCCGAGAATTTCGACACCTACGCCAAGCATGTGAAACTGACCAAGGCCCTGCTGATCGGCGGCGTCAGCTTCAAGGAGCAGGATGCCCTGATCGACCGGGGCGTCGACGTTCTGATCGCGACGCCGGGCCGCCTTCTCGACCATTTCGAACGGGGCAAGCTGTTGCTCACCGGTATCGAGATCATGGTCGTGGACGAGGCCGACCGGATGCTCGACATGGGGTTCATCCCAGACATCGAGCGTATCTTCGGCCTGACGCCCTTTACCCGGCAGACACTGTTCTTCTCGGCCACCATGGCGCCCGAGATCGAACGGATCACGAACACCTTCCTGTCGGCCCCGGCCAAGATCGAGGTCGCACGCGCCGCGACCACGGGCGAGAACATCGAACAGGGTGTCGTCATGTTCCGCGCTGGCCGCCGCGATGCCGAAGCCAAGGCAAAGCGCGACCTGCTGCGCGCGCTGATCGACAACGAGGGCGAGGAATGCAAGAACGCGATCATCTTCTGCAACCGCAAGGTTGACGTGGATGTTGTCGCCAAGTCCCTGAAAAAGCATGGCTATAATGCCGAACCGATTCATGGCGACCTTGACCAGAGCCAGCGCATGCGCACGCTTGACGGGTTCCGCGATGGCAGCGTGCGGTTCCTGTGCGCCTCTGACGTGGCGGCCCGCGGGCTGGATATCCCGGCGGTGAGCCACGTGTTCAATTTCGACGTGCCCTCCCATGCCGAGGATTACGTCCACCGGATCGGCCGCACGGGCCGTGCCGGGCGCAAGGGCAAGACGATCATGATCTGCGTGCCCCGCGATGAGAAGAACCTCGACGCGATCGAGAAGCTGGTCCAGAACCAGATCCCGCGTCTCGACACCCCGATGTCACCGGGCGCCGCTCCGGAGGCCCCGGCCCCTGAGGCCGCGACACAGACCGAAGAAAAGAAGCCCCGTCGCCGCAGCAGGTCGCGCAAGACAGAGCCCCCGGCCGAGACGACCGAGACCAAGACCGCCGAAGTGGTCGAACCCAAAGCGGCCGAAACGGTGGCGGTTGCGGCAAAGCCGCCCGCGAAGCCCGTGCCCGAACGCCAGAACGCTCGGCGCGGTCGGGACCACAAGGGTGGCCGGGACGAAAAGGTGATTGGCCTTGGCGACGACACGCCCGGTTTCCTTGCCAAGAGCTTTGAAGAGCGCCTGACCAACTAGGTCGGGCCTCTCTTCGAACTCAAATCGGAATATTCAGATAACGCATATTCTGAGCTTTGGATCTGCCTATAAAATCAAAATAACAATCTGAAGCCGAATCGCTTTTTCAATTCTTGATTTTGGCTTCCTGCGGTCCCGGCGATTTCTCGCCATGCGAGGCCCAAACGGAAGCAAGAGCCTGCCGCCCGCCCCAGGCGCGGGAAAGTGTCTGTTGCCGCTCCTGACCTGTCTCATAGGTCAATACCCATGAGACACGCTTTTCGCCGGAAAAAGAGCGAAAGCTCGGCCCGCCCAAGGCGGGAGACACCTTACGAGGAACGATCGAGTTCGATCGCAATGGCCGGGGTCCTGGCGGCCGGCCCGATCGGGATCTTCGTTTTCGTTGCCCTTTTCCTTGCCGGATTGTCCGCGCTCGCGAGCCTGGCTTTGACCGTCGCCATACAGCTTGTCGTGATCGGCAGCATCGTTGTGATCGGAATCATGGTTCAGACCGATGAGGAGAAGAACGGCAGCGGCACGCAGGACCAGACGCCGGGCCAGCGGGAACTCCCTGAGACCTGGATTTTCCATTCCCGTCGCGAAAGCAGCGAACGGCAGTATCGTTCCGCATTGATCGCGCGGCGCACCGGCCAGACCGCCAGTATCGCCCGCGTGCTGACCGAGATCGGCAGTGATGTTCATCAATGTGCCGACCATGATGCCCTCCTCGAAACGGTCAAGGTCCGGCAGGATCGCTGGAGCCTGATGGTATTCGACATCGATGCCGCGACGGATCTGGACAGTGCCGTTATGGATCTCATGGATTTCCGCACAACCTGCCCGGACGTCCCTGTCATTCTGCTGTCCGGAGATGTCACCCGGGACGACTTCTCCGGGCACCGCCGACCGATCGGGGATATCACCCTGCGCAAGCCGGTCTTCCGGGGACGACTGATCGAGGCTGTCAGGTGCGTCGGGCTGGACCTCGAGCCGGCCTATCACGATATCTGACGCAGGCGCCCGCTCACGGCTGCGTGTCATCAGTGCGCTTGGGCACGCGCCGCATTCGCGATCCAGTCGAGGGATGGATCACGCGCAGAGGCGGGCCCGGATATCCGGTAATTCCGAAAAATCGTCGAAGGCTGCCTGATGCGGGATATCGGCGACAGGCGTCTGACGAATGCCCTTGGTGTAAAGTGCGAAGGGCAGACCAGCCCGCTGGGCGGTTTCTGCGTCAACTTCGCTGTCCCCGACATAAAGCCCAGGCCCCTGCCCCAGTTCGGCAAAGGCGTGATGCAGGGGCGCCGGGTCGGGCTTGCGGCGCGGCAGGGCATCGCCGGCCACGACAACGGCAAAGCGGTGTGCAAGGCCCGTCTCTTCCAGAACCGGGATCAGGGGCGCCAGCGGTTTGTTGGTGCATAGCCCCATCGCCACACCTGCCGCATCGAAGGCATCCAGCATCTCGGCCACACCGTCGAACAGGCGGGTCCCCCGCGCGGCATCCTTGTAGAGCGGAATGAACCGCGCCATCAGGGCGGATCGGTCAGCAGGATCAAGCCCTGTCGCCGCGATCAGCCGATCCAGAAACACCTGCTCACCATGGCCGACGAAGCCTCCGACCTCGGCCATCCCCAGCGGCGGCAGGCCCCATTCGCCCAACAGCGCATTGGCCGCCCCGGCGATACCGGGGAGGCTGTCGATCAGGGTGCCATCCAGATCGAAGACGACGGGCGCAGTCATGACAATCGGCTTACGACGACCGTCACCTCCGGCTTCTTGCCGATTTCGGACTGCGCGCTGTTGCGGGCGATGCGGCGCAGCTCGTGATCCAGCTTCTCCTCGCTCCGCAATGTCTTGCGATCCGCGCGGTTCACGAACTGGCCCAGATCCTCCTCGATCACGTCGACAAGAGCCGCGTTGGAAATGCCCGTTTCCGGCAGGCCCGCCAGTTCGACCCAAGGCTCGCCAAGGGGCTGGTCATTCTCATCGAGGATCAGCGTCACGACCATATGGCCATTCAGCGCCATCTTGATCCGGTCGCGCACGATCCCGTCGAGCGCCCCGATCTGGACCGTTCCATCGATGTAGGTCCGGCCCGTCTCGATATATTCGGCGACCGAGGGGCGGTTGCCCGACAGATCGATCATCATGCCATTGACCGCGACGATCGACGGCAGACCCGCCTCTTCGGCGATGCGGGCATGTTTGCGCAGGTGGCGGTGTTCGCCATGCATCGGGATCATCATCGCAGGGCGGATGATGGCATGCATTTCCTCGAGATCGGGGCGGTTCGCATGGCCCGAGACGTGGTATTTGCCACCGTCGTCGTCGACGATGTCGACGCCCATCTCGGACAGTTGGTTCATGATCCGGATCACACCACGCTCATTGCCCGGGATCGTCTTGGAGGAGAACAGGAAGGTGTCGCCCTCGGTCAGGGTCAGACCCATGTACTTGCCGTTTGCCAGCTGGGCCGAGGCGGCGCGCCGCTCCCCCTGGCTGCCGGTCACCAGAAGAAGGACGTTCTGACGGGGCATGTCGAGCACGTCTTCGGGGCTGATGGTCGAGGGGAACCCGTCCAGAAGGCCCGTCTCAGTGCCGACCTCGACCATGCGGCGCATCGCGCGGCCCAGCAGGCAGACCGACCGGCCTGCCCGTTCAGCCGCCGTGGCCAGCGTCTTGAGCCGGGCGACATTGGAGGCAAAGGTCGTGGCCACAACCATGCCGGTGGCCTCTTGCATGAAGGTTTCGATGCTATCGGACAGGGTGGCCTCGGACCGGCCCGGTTCGGGAGAAAAGACGTTGGTCGAATCGCAGATCAGCGCACGCACCCCGGGCTTGGCGATCTCGGCCCACAGGGCGCGGTCAAAGGGTTCGCCCACGATGGGCGTCTCGTCGATCTTGAAATCGCCGGAATGCACGACCCGGCCCTTGGGCGTGTCGATCACGAGCCCCGCACTTTCGGGGATCGAATGGCTGATCGGGACAAATCCCACCGTGAAGGGGCCGAAGGTGACCGTCTCGGGCCATGCTTCCACGATCCTGAGCGCAGTGTCGGGTGCGCCATGCTCATCCAGCTTGCGCCGGGCCAGCGCGCCGGTGAACTTCCGCGCCAGAATGGGCGCGCGCAACGCGTCCCAGTAATGGCCGACCGCACCGATGTGATCTTCGTGCCCATGGGTGATGAAGATCGCCTCGATCTGTTCGCGCCGCTCCTTGAGCCAGGAGATATCGGGCAGGATCAGATCGACCCCCGGCGTGCCGTCCATGTCGGGAAATGTGACGCCAAGATCCACGACGATCAGCCGCTCTTTCCCCGGGGCGCCGTAGCCATAGACATAGGCGTTCATGCCGATTTCACCGGCACCCCCGAGGGGCAGGTAGATCAATCGCTCGTTGCTCATGCAGTTTCCTTGTTGAATGTGTAGATGACCGTAAGGCCATGGACCGTCAGATCATCTTCGACAAAATCGAACAGCGCCTCGGCCTGTGCGAACAGGGGCGCAAGCCCGCCCGTTCCGATCACGGTCATGGGGCGGCCATATTCGGCCTTGATGCGACGGAGAATTCCTTCGATGAGCCCGACATACCCCCAAAAGACACCGGACTGAATACATTCCACCGTGTTCGTGCCGATTACTTTCGCGGGCATGGTAATATCGACATGGGGCAGCGCGGCCGCCCCCTGATGCAGCGCCTCGAGGCTGAGGTTCACACCGGGGGAAATGACGCCGCCGACATAGGCACCGTCTTCTGCAACCACGTCGAAATTCGTGGCGGTTCCGAAATCCACGACAACCACGTCGCCGCCATGGCGATCAAAGGCGCCCGCGGCATTGGCAAGCCGGTCGGGCCCGGGGCGGACCCCCTCTTCCACGCGCGGCGGCACGGGGAGCGCGCATTCGGGCTTGCCCACCACGATGGGCCGACACCCGAAATACCGGTCGCACAGGACACGCAGGTTGAACACGACCCTCGGCACCGTCGACGAGATGATCACCTCGTTGATCGTGACATCGAGGTGCTCGGCCTTCATCAGTGTCGACAGCCAGACGAAATACTGATCCGCCGTGCGCTGCCATTCGGTCGAGGTCCGCCACGTGGCGACAAAGCGCGTGCCATCCCAGACCGAGAACACGGTATTGGTATTGCCGCAATCAATGGCAAGAAGCATGGGATCCTCCCTGGAACGGGTCCTGGCCTAGAAGTAGACGTCGGCCGCGGTGATGCGGCGCGGACCGGTCGCGGTGATCAGGATCAGGTTGCCGTCCAGATCCACCGTGTCGAACAGCCCCTTGACCGTTTCCTTGCTCGTCCGGGCGACGATGGTTTCACCCAGTCGCGCCGCCTGTTTGAGCCAGTCGTCACGGATGCGTGGAAAGCCGAAGGTGGCAAGCTTGCCCTCCTGCGTGGCGAAGGCATTGGCAAGGACCGAAAGGAATTCCTCCGGATCGACCGCATCGCCCAGTTCCTCGGCCAGAGAGATCGGCGGGAACGGCGCGTCGATCCCCTTGGGCGCATGGGCGAGGTTCACGCCGATCCCGATCGACAGCCAGTCGACAAACGGGCCACGCGACGAACTCTCCAACAGGATCCCCGCGACCTTCCCGCCGTTCAGAAGAACGTCGTTGGGCCATTTCAGGGCCAGCTTTTCATGTTCGACATAGAGCGCCAGCGCCTCGCACAGTGCATTGGCCGCAAGGAATGACCGCTTGGCCGCCTCCTGGGGGGAAGCATCGGGCCGGAAGATCAGGGTCGCGGCAAAGTTGCCGGGCTGTTCCAGCCATGTCCGGTTGTGCCGGCCCCGCGCCTCGGTCTGGCGCCGGGCGAGGAACCAAGTCGGCTTGCTCAGCGTGCGGATCTGGCGCGCGGCCTCGCGCATGGTGCTGTCGACCTGGTCGAGAACGACCTTGTCGTAGCCCGACGGCCAGGGAAGACCCCGGCCCTCTGACGACCTAGTTGACAAGCGAGGCCGCCGCGGCGGCTGCCGCGGGCTCGATGCCGAAGAGGTTCACGATGCCCACGACCATCACCGCGGCCGATGCCATCAGGAACCCCCAGAGAACCGGCGACATGCCGGGATCAAGCGCGTCGCGCTCCTCTCCGAAATACATGTAGTAGACGATCCGCAGGTAGTAGAAGGCGCCGATGACACTTGCCAGAACGCCCGCGACGGCCAGCCAGCCAAGGCCCGCATCATAGGCCGCGCGCAGGACATACAGCTTGCCGAAGAAGCCCACCATCGGCGGCACGCCCGCAAGGCTGAACAGCAGCACGAGCATGGCAAGCGCCTTGAGCGGCTCGCGCTTGGAATACATCTGGAGCGCGTCGATATCGGTCACGACCCGGCCATCCTTCTCCATCGACATGATGAAGGCGAAGGTGCCGATGTTCATCGTCACATAGATCGCCATATAGATCAGCATCGCCTGCACACCCAGAACGGTGCCGGCCGCAAGGCCCATCAGGGCAAAGCCCATATGCGCGATCGAGGAATAGGCCATCAGGCGCTTGATGTTGCGCTGACCGATGGCGGCGATCGCACCAAGGAACATCGACAAGACCGAAAGAAGCGCCACGATCTGTTGCCAGTCGCCGACCACGCCGCCGAAGGCGTCATGCACGACCCGCGCAAACAGACCCATCGCCGCAACTTTGGGCGCGGTCGCGAAGAACGCGGTGACCGGCGTGGGCGAGCCTTCGTAGACATCGGGTGTCCACATATGGAAGGGCGCGGCCGAGACCTTGAAGGCGAACCCCGCCAGCAGGAACACGAGACCGAAGAGAAGACCCGTCGAGACGCCGCCTTCGGTCGCCTCGATGATGCCCGCGAACGAGGTCGTTCCGGTGTAGCCATAGGTCAGCGACGCGCCATAGAGCAAGAGCCCCGAAGACAGCGCGCCCAGCACGAAATACTTCAGCCCGGCTTCCGTCGACTTGATGCTGTCGCGCCGAAGCGCCGCCACGACATAGAGCGCGAGCGATTGCAGTTCGAGCCCCATGTAAAGGACGATCAGGTCCCCGGCCGAGACCATGACCATCATGCCCACGCTCGCCAGCGTGATCAGCACGGGATATTCGAACTTCAGGATGCCGTGGCGGGCCATGTAGCCCTCGCTCATCAGCAGGATCGCCGCGCCGGACATGAGGATCATGACCTTGGCAAAGACGGAGAAGCCGTCAGAGGTGAACGACCCCTCGAAGGCAGAGCCCTGCGGTCCGGCAATCGCGATCCACAGGGCCACGAGGACCATCACGCCACTTGTCGTCCAGACAAGAAGCGGTGCTGCGCGATCCTTAATGGTGTAGACCGCGCCCATCAGCGCCGCCATCGCGAAGACGGACAGCACCAGTTCGGGAAGGACCACCTGGATATCGGCTGCGATCATCTCTTATTCCTCAGTTCTGGGCCAGCATCGTGGCGGCCTCGAAATCGGCAACGGCCACGTCGACTTGCGACACGAGATTGGCGACGCTTGGTCCGATGATGTCGGTGACCAGCGCAGGATAGACACCCAGCAACAGCGTCATGACGATCAGCGGGGCAAAGATCGCACGCTCCCGCCGGGTCATGTCGGTGATCGAGCGCAGGGCCTCCTTGATCAGGTCGCCCATCACGACCCGACGATAGAGCCAGAGCGCATAGGCCGCCGACAGGATCACGCCCGACGTGGCGACGAGGGCCACCCAGGTGTTGACCTGGAAGACACCCATCAGCGTCAGGAATTCGCCGATGAAGCCGGAGGTGCCCGGCAGGCCCACATTGGCCATGGTGAACAGCATGAACACCAGCGCATAGGCGGGCATCCGGTTCACGAGGCCGCCATAGGCATCGATCTCGCGGGTATGCATCCGGTCATAGATCACGCCCACGCACAGGAAGAGCGCGCCCGAGATGAAGCCGTGGCTGAGCATCTGGAAGATCGCGCCATCAAGCCCCTGCTGATTGGCCGCGAAAATCCCCATCGTCACGTATCCCATGTGGGCCACGGACGAATAGGCGATGAGTTTCTTCATGTCTTCCTGAACCAGCGCGACCAGCGACGTGTAGACGATCGCGATGGCCGACAGCCACAGGACCAGCGGCGCCCAGATATCTGTGGCGACGGGGAACATCGGCAGGCTGAACCGCAGGAAGCCATAGCCCCCCATCTTCAGCAGGATCGCCGCCAGAACGACCGACCCGGCGGTCGGCGCCTGAACATGCGCATCGGGCAGCCATGTGTGGACGGGCCACATCGGCATCTTGACCGCGAAGGAGGCAAAGAACGCGAGGAACAGCAGGGTCTGCATGCCGCCCACGACCTGCATGCCCAAAAGCTCGAAGCTTTCGGTGCCGAAGCGGAAATCAAGAAGCGAGGTTTCGCCCGGACCGCAGGCGCCGATGCAGGTGGTGCCGGATTGCTGGAACATCGCAACCATCGCCACAAGCATCAGGACAGAGCCGAGGAAGGTATAGAGGAAGAACTTGAACGAGGCATAGATGCGGTTCTTGCCGCCCCAGATGCCGATGATCAGGAACATCGGGATCAGACCGGCCTCGAAGAAGACGTAGAACAGCACCAGATCGAGCGCCATGAACACGCCCAGCATGAGCGTTTCCAGCACGAGGAAGGCGATCATGTATTCCTTGACCCGATGCGTCACATCCCAGCACGAGGCAATGACAAGCGGCATCAGGAACGTCGTCAGCATGACGAAGAGGATCGAGATCCCGTCCACACCCATCCGGTAGGTCATGCCCAGAAGCCATTCCCGTTCTTCCACGAACTGGAAGTCGGTATTGGACGGGTCGAAGCCGAACAGCACGAACAGCGACACCACGAAGGCGAACACCGTGGTGGCAAAGGCCACCCACTTGGCATTGCGCTGTGCCGCCTCGTCATCGCCGCGCAGGAACAGCGCGAGGATCAGCGCGCCCAGAAGGGGGATAAAGGTGGTGAGTGACAGAAGGTTGCCCATCAGTTCGTTCCCCCGGTGATGCTGACCCATGTCAGGACCGCGGCAATGCCGACGACCATCCAGAACACGTAAGTGAACATGTATCCCGTCTGCGCCCGTCCCGCGAGGCGGGTCAGGAACGGGATGATGCCCAGCGCGATACCGTTGATGCCGCCGTCAATCGTGCCCTGATCTCCCCGCTTCCATAGGAACATGCCGATCCCGCGCGCAGGGCGAACAAAGAGGAAGTCGTATATTTCGTCGAAATACCACTTGTTGAGCAGGAACTCGTAGAGCGGACGCTGGTTCTGAGCCAGTTTGGCCGGCCAGTCGGGGCGGCGGATATACATTTGATACGCCGTCCCGAAGCCCAGCAGCATCGAGATGAAGGGCGCGAGCTTGACCCAGATCGGCACCGAATGCGCCTCGTCGAGGACGTGGTTGTCGGGCCCGATATAGATCGCGCCATCGCCCGGATCGCCGCCGAAGGCGAAATGGTGATCCTCGCCATGATCGCCCGCGGCCTCTTCGCCGGAATGCGCCTCATCCGCGGCAGGCTCTTCGCCGTGGCTCTCTTCGGCCATGGCGACGGCCTCGGGGATGCCGAAGAACTTCGCGACCTTCTCGCTGTCGCCGAAGAAGGGCTTGTACCAGATCATGCCCGCAAGGATCGCGCCGAGGGCCAGCACACCAAGCGGGGCCAACATGGTCATCGGGCTTTCATGGGCATGTTCATGCGTGTGGTGATCGCCGCGCGGCTTGCCATAGAAGGTCAGGAACATCAGCCGCCACGAATAGAAGCTGGTGAACAGCGCGGCCACGACCAGAAGCCAGAAGGCATAGCCGTTATGGGCGGCATAGGCGCTCTCGATGATCGCATCCTTCGACACGAAGCCCGCAAAGCCGACCGGGAAGCCGAGATACAGAAGCGGAATGCCCACGCCGGTGATCGCAAGCGTGCCGATCATCATGGCCCAGAAGGTGTAGGGCAGCTTGTGGCGCAGCCCGCCATAATTCCGCATGTCCTGTTCGTGATGCATCCCGTGGATCACCGAACCGGCGCCGAGGAACAGCATCGCCTTGAAGAAGGCATGGGTGAAGAGGTGGAACATCGCCACCGAATAGACGCCCACGCCGGCGGCCACGAACATGTAGCCCAGCTGCGAACAGGTCGAATAGGCGATGACGCGCTTGATGTCGTTCTGAACCAGACCCACGGTCGCGGCAAAGAACGCGGTCGAGGCGCCGAGGAAGACGATGAACTGGCTGGCCTCGGGCGCGAATTCGTAGATCGGCGACATCCGGCAGACGAGGAACACGCCCGCCGTAACCATGGTTGCCGCGTGGATCAGCGCCGACACCGGTGTCGGGCCTTCCATGGCGTCCGGCAGCCAAGTGTGCAGGATCAGCTGTGCCGATTTCCCCATGGCGCCGATGAACAGAAGAACACCGATCAGGTTCGCGGCGTTCCATTCCCTCCAGAGGAAGGTGATCTGCGTCTCGGCCAGCGTCGGCGCGGCGGCGAAGATGTCATCGAACTTGACGGAATCGACGAGGAAGTAGATCGCGAAGATGCCCAGCGCAAAGCCGAAGTCGCCAACCCGGTTGACCACGAAGGCCTTGATCGCCGCGGCATTGGCCGACGGTTTACGGTAGTAGAAGCCGATCAGAAGGTAGGACGCCACGCCCACGCCTTCCCAGCCGAAGAACATCTGGATCAGGTTGTCCGACGTCACGAGCATGAGCATCGCGAAGGTGAAGAACGACAGGTACGCAAAGAAGCGGGGACGATAGCTCTCGCCTTCGCGGAAATTGTCGTCATGGGCCATGTAGCCGAAGGAATACAGGTGCACGAGCGCCGAGACCGTGGTGATGACGATCAGCATGATCGCCGTCAGACGGTCGAGCCGGATGGACCAGTCGGTGGCCAGCGTTCCGCTTTCGATCCAGCGCAGGATCGTGATCTGATCGGTCACGCCATCATGGCCTAGAAAGACGATCCAGCTGAGGAAGGCCGCCAGGAACAGAAGGCCGGTGGCCACCCATTGCGCCGCCGTCTCGCCCAGGATCTTCCACCCGAAGCCGCAGATCAGCGCGCCTGCAAGAGGGGCAAAGAGGATGATGGTTTCCATTGGTCTTTAGCCCTTCATCACGTTGACGTCTTCAACGTCGATGGTCCCGCGGACGCGGAAGAAACAAACAAGGATCGCGAGCCCGATCGCGGCCTCGGCGGCGGCGACGGTCAGCACGAAAAGGGTGAAGATCTGGCCCACCAGATCGCCGAGGAACGACGAAAAGGCGACGAGGTTGATGTTGACCGCCAGAAGCATCAGCTCGATCGACATCAGCATGATGATGACATTCTTGCGGTTCAGGAACAGGCCGAAGACACCGATGACGAACAGCATCGCCGCGACCGTCAGGTAATGTTCAATTCCGATCATATTCTCACCTTCAACCGTTTGCCGCAGCGGCGCAGACGCAGGCGCCGAACTCTTCGGAGACATTGTCAGCCGCACCGCCAACATCGTAGGCGCGGCGTGTGGCCTGCCTTTTGAGCGCCAGAAACTGGCTGCCCATTTCCGCGCCCGGCCCCGGCGACTCGGCGCGCAGGGTGTCCACCGCTTCGGACACGCGGTCCGCAGGAAGAAACAGCAACACGGACAGTCGCCCGCGCGGGCAATTGACCATGGCCATGAGTCCGCCGCGCTCGGGGCCACCTGTCCGGGTCCAGAGGGCGACATCGTCGGCAATCAACTCGACCGTTGCCGTGTCGCGGTCGGGATCGGCCGCGAGCGCAAAGCCTTCGGGCGCACTGTCGCCGGTGTCCGGCAAACAGGCGAGCGGCTGAGCGCCGGCTGATTGCGCGGCAACGGCCAGCCAGAGGGCAAGAAGTCCCCGGCCGATCATAGCCCCTGCCCCGGTTTCACGTCCTTCAACTCCATCGCCTTTTCGGGATCGCGCATCATCTGGGCAACGATGTTCTGCCGCTTGACGTCGACCCGGTGGCGCAGCGTCAGCACGATCGCCCCGATCATCGCGACCAGAAGGATCAGGCCCGCCAGCTGGAACAGCAGGATGTAACGGTCATACAGCAACAGGCCGATGCTTGCGGTGTTCTGCGCGTCGCCCATCGGCGCGGCGATCCGATCCTCGACCCCGTCCGCAAAGCCCCAGACGCCGAAGGCAACGCCCAGCTGCATCAGGATCACCACCCCGATCAGCAGGGCGAGCGGCATGTAGCGCGCCATTTCGGCCTTGAGGGCCGCGAAATCGATATCCAGCATCATGACGACGAAGAGGAACAACACCGCGACCGCGCCGACATAGACGATGATCAGAAGCATCGCGACGAATTCGGCACCCAGAAGGATGAAGAGACCCGCCGACGACAGGAAGGCAAGGATCAGCCACAGCACCGAGTGCACCGGGTTCCGGCTGACGACGGTCATCAGGCCGCCCGCCACGGTCGTGGTGGCAAAAATATAGAAAGCGAATGCCGCGGGTGTCATTTGCCCTGTTCCCCTTCGTCTCCGTCAAGGACCTCGGTGGCGAGTTCCATGGCCTTCGTCATCGCGGGCACCCCTCCGAAAAGGCCTGCCTGCGCGATGGTTTCGGCGATTTCCTGTTTGGTGGCCCCGGCCTCGACCGCGTGGCGCACCGTCAGGCGAACCTGCGATTCCGCCTGCGCGCCCAGGATGGTAAGCCCCGTCAGCGTGCACAGGAGCCGTGTCTTGGCATCCAGACCGTCGGGATTGAAGGTCTTGCCCATGACGGTTTCCATCATCTCGCGCGACATGGTGGGCCACAGGGTTTCGAACCCCTTGGGTGTGAAGGATTCCAGCGCCGGGTTGAGTGACCGTGCCCAATCCTGCCCGGCCTTCATCATGGCCATGAAGGGGTTGTTGTCGGTCATCGGTAGGGCGCGTCCAGTTCGAGGTTGCGGGCGATCTCCGCTTCCCAGCGGTCACCGTTTTCCAGAAGCTTGGCCTTGTCGTAATACAGCTCTTCGCGGGTTTCGGTCGAAAACTCGAAGTTCGGGCCCTCGACGATCGCGTCGACCGGGCACGCCTCCTGGCAGAACCCGCAATAGATGCATTTCGTCATGTCGATGTCGTAGCGCGTCGTCCGGCGGGAGCCGTCGTCACGCGGTTCGGCATCGATGGTGATGGCCTGCGCCGGGCAGATCGCTTCGCACAATTTGCAGGCGATGCACCGCTCTTCGCCGTTGGGATAGCGGCGCAGCGCGTGTTCGCCCCGGAATCGCGGCGACAGCGGCCCCTTTTCATGCGGGTAGTTCAGCGTCGCCTTGGGCCGGAAGAAGTATTTCAGCCCCAGTTTGAAGCCCTGAAAGAAATCCTGAAGCAGGAAGTATTTCGTGGCGCGGGAATAGTCGATCTGAGTCATTTTACGCTCCGATCCAGCGGGCCCAGAACCCGCCAAAGACTTCGAATTTTGCGAGGAAAGAGACGATCACCACCCAGGCCAGCGACATCGGCAGGAACACCTTCCAGCCAAGGCGCATCAGCTGGTCATAGCGGTAGCGCGGCGTGATCGCCTTCACCATCGAGAACATGAAGAAGACGAACAGCATCTTCAGGACCATCCAGAACATGCCATCGGGCAGGAACGGCACCGGCGACAGCCAGCCCCCGAAGAACAGCAGGGTCACCAATGCGCACATCAGCACCACAGCCGTCAGTTCGCCGATCATGAACAGCAGGAACGGTGTCGAGGAATATTCGACCTGGTAGCCCGCCACGAGTTCCGATTCCGCCTCCGGCAGGTCGAAGGGCGGGCGGTTCGTCTCGGCCAGCGCCGAGATGAAGAACAGGAACAGCATCGGGAAATGCGCGACCCAATACCAGTTGAACAGCCCCGCCGAGCCATCCTGCGCGGCGACGATGGCGCCGAAGTTCATCGAGCCCGTCGAGATGATGACACCGATGATGATCAGGCCGATCGACACCTCGTAGGAAATCATCTGCGCGGCGGACCGCAAAGAGCCGAGGAAAGGGTATTTGGAGTTCGACGCCCAGCCGCCCATGATCACGCCGTAAACCTCGAGCGAGGAGACGGCAAAAACATAGAGGATCGCCACGTTGATATCGGCGACAGCCCAGCCCTCGTTGAAGGGAATCACCGCCCAGGCGATGATCGCCATCACCAGCGAAATCATCGGCGCGAGATAGAAAACGGCCTTGTCGGCGCCGGCGGGAACCACCACTTCCTTGACGATATATTTCAGGAAATCGGCGAAGGATTGCAGCAGCCCGAAGACGCCCACGACGTTCGGGCCGCGCCGCATCTGGACAGCGGCCCAGATCTTGCGGTCGGCATACATCAGGAACGCCAAAGAGACGAGAAGCGGCACCAGAACCAGCAGGACCTGACCCGTCACAAGCAGTACAATGCCAAGGTTGGTGTTGGTGAAGAAGTCTACCATGTTTCGTTCCCTCGGACCTCTTGGCCTCTATACCGTCGGAATGCCGTTCAGTGCGCAATTGGCAACCGTGACTTCCGCGTCGATCGTCCGCTCCCCCTGGGGGAGCGCCGCCGAGATGGTGTAAACAGCATCCGCGCGCCAGTTTCCACCCGTTTCGTCCACCAAAGTGCGCACATGTCGCGCGAATCCATAGCCGCGGATCAGCGTATATTGCGCCGCGGCGCATTCGGCATAGGCGACCACGTCCTCCGGGCCGCCTGCGCCTGACATCTCGACCGCGAATCCGACCAGATCCCCGTCAAGAAGACGTGTCTCGATGCCGCGATAGACCGGATCGCCCGACGCGGAAATGCCGGCACCGTCCCCGGTGCTGCAGGCGGTCAGCAGGACCGCACAGCACAGGGGTGCCACCGGACGCATCCGGTGATCTATGGCCGGGAAGACAAGCAAACGGCTTACTCCGCCGCGATCTGGGTTTCGGCGCGGGACTTTGCCATCGCGCTGAGTTCGGCCATCAGCTGGCTCGCGCGCGCAATCGGGTTCGTCAGGTAGAAATCCTTGATCACGATCCGGAAATCCCCGTCGCCCAAGGGGCCGGGTGCAACCGCCTGCCAATCGTTTTCGACCACCTGGTCGATCTGCTTGAGATGGGGGTGATCCGCGATCAGGACGTTGCGCAGCTGCGCAAGGCTGTCCCACGGAAGCTGGGCGCCCAGTTCGGACGAAAGCGCCCGGAGGATCGCCCAGTTTTCCTTGGCCTCGCCCGGCGGGAAGCTGGCACGCAGCGCCAGTTGGGGGCGGCCTTCGGTATTCACGAACAGGCCGCTTTCCTCGGTATAGGCCGCGGCCGGCAGGATCACGTCGGCACGATGCGCGCCTCGGTCACCGTGGCTGCCCTGATAGATCACGAATGCGCCGTCGCTAATCTCGACCTCGTCGGCGCCGAGGTTGTAGATCACGTCCGCATCTTGGATATCGGCCATGCCGTTCGGCGCGACGGCGCCCACATCCATCGCGCCTACGCGGGCGGCCGCCGTGTGCAGAACCAGAAGCTTCGATCCGGATGCCTCGCACATCTTCTGGACCATGGCGAGAACGGCCGCGCCATCGGCCTCGGTCAAGGCACCCTGTCCCACGATCACCAACGGCGACGTGGCAGACATCTCTCGGCCGGCATCGAGCGCCTCGGCCAGCGCGGCGCGGCCTGTGCCCATGTGGACATACTCATAGGTCAAGTCGACTTCGGGGCCGATCAGACCAACGAAGGCGCCCCGGGCCCAGGCCTTGCGGATACGGGCATTTAGGACCGGCGCCTCGTTCCGCGGATCGGAGCCGATGATCAGGATCGCGTCCGAGCTGTCGATATCTTCGATGGCGGCAGTGCCCGCATAGGCAGACCGGTTCCCGGCGGGCAGCTTGGCCCCGTCGGTGCGGCATTCGACGACACCGCCCAGACCCTCGATCATCCGCTTGAGGCCAAAGGCCGCCTCGACCGGGGCAAGATCGCCCACAAGGCCCGCAGGCTTCGCGGCGCCTTTCAGCGCCTCGGCCGCGCGGCCAAGCGCTTCGGGCCAGGTCGCCGGGCGCAGCTTACCGTTCTCGCGGATATACGGGGTGTCGAGCCGCTGACGGCGCAGGCCATCCCAGACAAAGCGCGTCTTGTCGGAAATCCATTCTTCGTTCACGCCGTCATGGTTGCGCGGCAGGAACCGCATCACTTCTCGGCCCTTGCAATCCACCCGGATCGAGGAGCCCAGCGCATCCATCACGTCGATGGATTCGGTCTTGGTCAGCTCCCACGGCCGGGCGGTAAAGGCATAGGGCTTCGACACGAGCGCGCCGACCGGACACAGATCGATGATATTGCCCTGAAGGTTCGAATCGAGCGTCTCGTTCAGGTAGGACGTGATCTCGGCATCTTCGCCGCGGCCGGTCTGGCCCATCTGGCTGATGCCCGCCACCTCGGTGGTGAAGCGGACACAGCGCGTGCAGGAGATGCAGCGCGTCATATGCGTCTCGACCAGAGGGCCGAGGTCCAGATCCTCCGTCGCGCGCTTGGGCTCGCGGAAGCGGGAAAAGTCGACGCCATAGGCCATCGCCTGATCCTGAAGATCGCATTCACCGCCTTGGTCGCAGATCGGGCAATCCAGCGGGTGGTTGATCAGGAGAAACTCCATCACGCCCTCGCGGGCCTTCTTGACCATGGGGCTGTTGGTCTTCACGACCGGCGGCTGCCCTTCGGGACCGGGGCGGAGGTCCTTGACCTGCATGGCACAGGACGCCGCGGGTTTCGGCGGGCCACCCACGACCTCGACAAGGCACATCCGGCAATTGCCCGCGATCGACAGCCGTTCGTGATAACAGAAGCGTGGAATTTCGATCCCGGCCTGTTCACAGGCCTGGATGAGCGTCATCGCTCCCGGCACTTCCACTTCCTGATCGTCGATGATGATCTTGCGCAATTCGGACATGACAGGTCTCGCGTTCACAGTGTCCGCACTCGGACGCGGACGATTTGCGCCCTTCTAACGCGGCTGGTTGGGTGATGCCAGACGGTATACCTGTGTGCGCCATGAAATTTCCCGATCCGCGGGCGCGCAGCCCAATCGCTCAGCGTAGAAGCCGCCCGATGCGGCTGTCGCCGGCGATTTCGGCGCGCCCGATCGTGCAATAGGTCTCCCATTGCCCCTCGATCGCGCCCATCCGACGCAGCCTGTCGCGCGCAATCGCCTCGAGCCGGCGCTGTTCGGCCCGGTCGTCGACATAGGCGTCGATTTCGGCGTCGGAATAGCCCAGTTCGCTGGCCAGCCGGCGCAGGGACCAGAGATAATTCACCCCCGCGACCAGCCGCGCGTCGAGGCTGTCGCATTTGTCGCCGATTTCATAGGCGATCGCGGTGGCGATCAGCCCCTCGGTGATCTGCCGCTCGTCACGCAGTTCTGCCCGCGCCGCCGTGGCGCCCGCAATCACGATAAACCCGAACAGGACGGCCACAGCCGCCAGATAGGCCCGGATCGATGTGAGTTTCCGCCGCCGCCCTGCCTTCATAACCAACTCTTTTCTTGTTTTTTGCTCTATCCGACGAGTTGGGCAGAGGGCGGCCATTAATCAATGGCGGAAAACCGGCAGTTTCCCCGCCCAAGGCGGAACTCCGCCCCTTTTGAAACGCGGTGTTACCGTGTGGGCGCGGGCAATTTGCCTGTCTGCCGCAACCAGTCGAAATCGAATGCGTCCTCGGACGGGCCCCGGCTCCGAAGCTGCCGGAACCGCGCCATGCCTTCGGCAAGGCCCGGGCGATGGCCCTCGGGCACCCACCACAGAACGAGATTCCCCCTGTCCTCGGGCTCGAACCATTCCCCGGCCCGGCGCAGATACCGTCCGTGGACAGAGCGTTCGACAAAGAACCACAGGCTTTGCGCATCCGCCCAGACCGAGAGGGTCGAGGCCGTCCGGGGCTTGGCTCCGAATGGCCCTGCGGGATCGCGCTGCGCGGCGTCCATCTCGTCCTCGTCCATCTGCCAGATGAAACCGGGGCAACGCTGCGCGATGGCGCCGACCTTGCCCAGCACGGATTGAAACGGCGCGATGCGGGGATCGTCCCAATCGTAGCGCAGGGTTCCAAAGTTCAGTTCGGCCAGATGCATCTTTGCGGTCATCGCTTCATGGGCACCGATCCTGTCGGGCCTGCGCGATTTACCCCGTGCCAAACCGGGTCTCGGGGGTTGGTCAGGGAGCAGATCATTGCGTGGCGCAGCGGCGCGGCTGGACAAGGCCCTGCGCCCGCGCCCATTCCCAGCCGAAGGCACCCGGTCCGTCGCCATCGATTTGCAATGCGTCCAGCCGGCCGAGCCCTTCGTCAAGGGTTGGCCGGTGGCCCTTTGCAATGGGCCACATCACGAAATGCATGCGCCCCATGATCTCGAACCACTCCTGCCGACGTTCGTAGAATTGCCGATGGACGGTGCCAAAGGCAAAGGCTTCGAGGCTGGCCACATCCTCCCAGACGGTGAGGTTCGCCACGAACTGGGGATCGCCCCCGATCGCGTTCTCTGTATTGCCTGTGCCCGGCTCGCCCGATCCTTCCATCATCCAGACAAAGCCGGGCATCCGTTTTCCCATGCCGTTGATCCGGTCGAGCGCGTTCATGAATTCGGCGACGCGCGCATCATCCGTGGACGCGACCAGACGACCGATGTTCAGCTCTGCAATGTCCTGACCTTCAAACATGATCGCACCTTTCTTTTCGTGACACTGATCCGCCTCAGCCGTCGAGGGCCGGGCAGGTTTCAAGACGGATATAGAATGTCCGTGGGTCCTGCGGCGCATAGGCCGCGACATCGCCCTGAAGACCGCCGCGCCCCACCGCGTCCCCGGCATCCCTGAAACCGCAGGCCAGCAGAATCGCGGACAAGGCCGTCTCGTAATCGCCCGGGCCGGGCGTCAGGCCGTCGATGGCGATCGCGGGCACGCCATCCGAGAATTCTCCCGCTGCCGGGGATGGGGGCTGGACCAATGTGCCGTCGGGCTGAATCTCGGCCGCCGAAGGACGCACCCAGCGGTAAAGCGTGCGCCGGACTTCCAGCGCCTGACCCTCGACGGTGACCGTGACACCGTCGCGCAATTGCATCGGCGCTGGTGCGAGGTTGCCCGGGGGATCGGTCGCCGGAACACAGGCCGCGAGGAGCACCCCGAGCATTGCCGTGATCCTCATGGGGGGGCAGCCGGAACAGAGGCGTCAACGCATGGCGCCGACGACCATGTCGACAGGCCGTCTTCGCCGAAGCCGCGATAAGACAGGTCCGCGACCGGGGCACCGCAATAACGTTCAAGCGCAATTTCGGCGCGGCTCCGCTCGCCCAAGGCCAGCGGCGCGCCCTCGGGATCAAGGACGAGAAGGCCACCGATCTCGGGAAAGGGTGAAACCTCGACACCATCGACGACCACGGCGGTAAACCAGGCCAGCGTGTCGTCCGCAACCACGAGAACGGGACCGTCCGGCGTATCAACGCGCTGATCGGATGAGACGCAGGCCGCGAGTGCGGCCAGCGGCACAGGCAGGAGGGCGAACAGGGCCCGCTTCATCAGGCGGTGCCCAGCTGATCGAAGGTGAAAACCGTCTCGCTCGGCCCATCGGACACAAGCCGGTCGACCCGATCCCTTGCCTCGGCCATCTTCGGGACGTGGCCCGGCGCGATCCACCACAGCGCGTAGTTCACCCGCGTTCCAGGCTCGAACCATTCCTCACGACGGCGAAAGAACGCGCCGTGAACCGTGTTGTAGACGAACGACCTCAGATCGTCGGGCCTCTCCCAGACCGAGAAGGAGGCGACGACCCTGTCATCCCGAGCAAAAAGCGGCCAGCCGATCGACACGGCCCCGGCCATCTCGTCCCCGTGGCGCCAGACGAAGCCCGGCGATCGTTCGGCGATGGCGTTGACGCGGCCCACGGCGTCAACAAATCCTGCGACGCGAGGGTCGCCGACAGGCGCCCTCAGCTTGCCCCAATTGAAATGCGCAATATGCCGCGCGGCTGTCACTCCGCCGCGATCGGACCGCGCTTGTGGCGGATACGATCCTCGATCTCGTCGCGGAAGTTGCGGATCAGGCCCTGGATCGGCCATGCGGCCGCATCCCCAAGCGCACAGATCGTGTGGCCTTCGACCTGCTTGGTCACGTCGAACAGCATGTCGATCTCTTCGACGGCGGCCTCGCCCTTCACCAGACGGTCCATCACGCGCATCATCCAGCCGGTGCCTTCGCGGCAGGGCGTGCACTGGCCGCAGCTTTCGTGCTTGTAGAAGGCCGACAGCCGCCAGATCGCCTTGATGATATCGACCGAGTTGTCCATCACGATCACCGCCGCCGTGCCGAGGCCGGACCCCAGCTCGCCGCGCAGGTAATCGAAATCCATGATCGCGTCTTTCATGTTCTCGCCGCGCACGCAGGGCACGGACGAGCCACCCGGGATCACCGCCTTGAGATTGCCCCAGCCGCCGCGAATGCCGCCGCAATGCTTTTCGATCAGTTCCTCGAAGGAGATCGACATCTCTTCCTCGACGACGCAGGGGTTGTTCACGTGACCCGAGATCGCAAAGACCTTGGTGCCCGCGTTGTTCTGCCGGCCAAAGCCCGAGAACCACGATGCGCCGCGCCGCAGGATCGTCGGCACGACGGCAATCGATTCGACGTTGTTCACCGTCGTGGGGCAGCCATAGAGGCCCGCACCCGCCGGGAACGGCGGCTTCATCCGGGGCATGCCCTTCTTGCCTTCGAGGCTCTCCAGAAGCGCGGTTTCCTCGCCGCAGATATACGCGCCGGCGCCGTGATGCAGGTAGAGGTCGAAATCATAGCCAGAGCCGCAGGCGTTCTTGCCGATCAGGCCCGCGTCATAGGCCTCGTCGATGGCAGCCTGAAGGGCCTCTTTCTCGCGGATATATTCGCCGCGGATGTAGATATAACAGGCATGGGCCTGCATCGCGAAGGATGCGATCAGGCAGCCTTCGACAAGGGTGTGGGGATCATGGCGCATGATCTCGCGGTCCTTGCAGGTGCCGGGCTCCGATTCGTCGGCATTCACGACAAGATAGGACGGGCGACCATCGGATTCCTTGGGCATGAAGGACCATTTCAGACCCGTGGGAAACCCCGCCCCGCCACGGCCGCGCAGGCCGGAGGCCTTCATCTCGTCGACGATCCAGTCGCGGCCCTTGGTGAGGATCTCCTTCGTGCCGTCCCAATGGCCGCGCGCCTTCGCTCCGGCGAGCGAACGGTCATGCATGCCGTAGAGGTTGGTGAAGATCCGGTCCTGGTCCTTGAGCATTCTCTTGCCTCTTTACGAGCCGGGCGTCGTGCGCCCGGGTTGGGTCATTTACTGGCCTATACGCCAAGCTTGGTATGTCATCCAGAGGCCAAGGCCGAAACCCGCCAAAGCCATCAGATCAAATAGCGCGCGCACGCGCTGGGTCAGGCCGAGTTGCGGGCCAAGCCACATGGCCGCGATCCAGAATATGCCGCTGCCCACGACAACAAGGGCAGCGCGACGCCCTGCCCTTGCCTGTTCCTTGGCCTTGTCCCGATCGGATTTCATCCGTTCTCCGTCTCGGGGCGACGACGTCAGTAGACGTCGCCATCCTCCACGCGCTTCGAAAATTCAGTATCGCCACCGGCCGCAAGGACCTTGGCCTGATCGACCCAGTTGTCCCGGGACACCCGCCCCTTGAACCCTTCGAGGTTGGCGTCGACCCAGGCGATTTCCTTGCCAGTCCAGGATGCTATCTGATCGAAATGATAGACGCCCATGCTGTTGAGCAGCGTCTCGAGTTTGGGTCCGACACCCTTGATCTCCTTGAGATTGTCGGCCCCGCCCTCGCGCGGTCCGCCCAGCATCTCGGGCTTGTCGGCCTCGCCGGGGGGGTCTGTGGCCTCAGGCTCGGCGGGAGCGGGCGCGGGAGCTGTTTCGGGCTCCGGCGCGGTTTCGGCCACAGGCGCCGGCGCAGGTGCCGGTTCAGGCGCGGGGGCCGGTTCTTGTGTCGCAACGGGTGCGGCAGCCGCAGCGGCGGGCTTGCTCGAACTGACGGTCGTTGTCCGGGCATGCCGGGCCTGCACCTCTTCGAGCGTGGGCAGCGGTCTGCACAGGATCACGCTCAGAAGCGCGCCAAGCACCACGAACAGCAATCCGCCGGTGAAGATCGCGCCGGGCCACGAGAGGTCCCCGATCAGACGCAGCAGGACAATCGCGAGTATCCCGACCAGTAAACCGATCAGCCAACAGGTGATCGTGCACCTCAGGTTTCCAGCTGGTTCCGCCATCTTCTACTCTCCCTTGTCGGTCTTGACTGGCACCGCTCCACTTACTGCGGCTTTATGACGCCATTCATAATCGAAAATCGTACACAGGCATAACAAATCGTCACGTTGATCAAGACGCGGGCCGGCTTTACCCCTCACTTGCCAGTTTTCGCGCCTGGGCGATCCAGTCGTCTCGGGTGATGCGGCCCTTGAATTTCAGCCGCGCATCGACCCATTCCACCTCGGCGGGGCCCCATTGCGCGATCTGATCGAAGTGCCAGAACCCCAGTTCGTTGAGAACGCCTTCCAGCTTTGGTCCGACGCCCGTGATCCGCTTCAGATCGTCAGCTGTGCCACCTTTGGGCGAATCAAGCCGGGCGGGCTCGCTCTCGGTCACGGGGGCTGCGGGCTCGGCCGCAGATGGGGCCGGCTTCGCGGGTTTGGGCATCTCGGTCGCGGCCGGCTCGGGTGCCGGGCGGGGTGCCTTTTCACGCGCGGCGGGCTCTGCGGCATGCTGAACGGGGTCGCCGTGGGCGCTGGCATTCGCCCGGGCCATCTCGCCCGCGTTCGGCCCGGTCCATGGTGCGACCAGCGGAACCTCGGTCCCGTCGATCCGCTTGAGCGTGTCACCGACCTCGGTGGCCAGCGTGACGGAGGCGTTGGCCGGCAGCTTGTCGCTTTCCCACTCCGTCAGGCTGGTAAGGCCCGAGGCAGGCTCGGACGCGTAGCGTCCGTTCTGCGGGCCGGGCGTCGGCACCTTGCCTTCGGCCATTTCGTCAAGGATACGGCCAAGACTCTCGACCGTCAGATCCTCGTAATAATCCTTGCCGATCTGGGCCATGGGCGCATTGGAACAGGCCCCGAGGCATTCGACCTCTTCCCAGCTGAACTTACCGTCGGCGGACAATGTGTGCGGCTTGGCCGCGATCTTTTCCTTGCACAGGCCGACCAGATCCTCGGCGCCGCAGATCATGCAGCTCAGCGTGCCGCAGATCTGGACATTGGCCACCGATCCGACGGGCTTGAGCTGGAACATGAAATAAAACGTCGCCACCTCGAGCGCGCGAATATAGGCCAGATCGAGCATGCTTGCCACATGTTCGATGGCAGGCCGGCTGAGCCAGCCTTCCTGTTCCTGCGCCCGCCACAGAAGCGGGATGATCGCGCTGGCCTGCCGCCCCTCGGGATATTTGGCGATCTGGGCGCGGGCCCAGGCCTCGTTATCGGGGGTGAAGGCAAAGCTGTCGGGTTGGTCGGCGTGAAGTCTGCGAAGCATCAGGACGTTCCGGTTAGAATTGCGGCGCCAGTCGCGCCAATCAGGACGATCAGGGGCACCGTATGAAGCCCAAAGCCGGTCATGACAAGCAGTCCGGGCACGATCCCGAAGATCGCGATCATGCGCAGGCCTCGGTGTTGACGCGGATTGCCCCGCTGCCCACGACCTCGACCCGGCCCGCATCAGCCAGACGCGGCGTGATCTCGGCCAGTTCGGCCTGTGTAAGGCTGGCGGCCAGCAGGATGGTTTCGACATTGGCGGCGGTCAGGACGCAGCCCTGCTCCTCGATCGCGGAGACAAGGCGCACCTCGGGCGGATCGGGTTCGACCACGGGGGCCGGATTTGCCACCTCGCCCGGGCCGACAACGATGTCTTCCGGAGACAGCGACGTGCAGCCTGCAAGCGCGATGGCGGCAAAGAGAAACGGGATTCCGGAGGTACGAAACAGGGTCATCTTGAACTCTTTCGGTCGCGTTGCGGGCGTCTCCGCCCGGACGTTTCCTTGATACCATGCCAGCCGGCAGGTGCCAGACCGGATTTGGTCGCAGCTATCGGCAGTCCGGATGGTCCAGCACAAGGGCGAGGCTGTCCTGCACGAGCCGGTCTTCGCGCAACAGCGCCGAAATCGCCCGTTGCGCCAGCATCCGGTCGTCACCCGTCTCGGCCGCCCATTGGGTCAGATCGAGCAGAGAGGCCGTGCAATCCCGGGCAACCATTTCGATCATGAGATCCAGTTTGAGGCTGTTCAGAGCACTCTCGGGCCCGGGGGCGCAGACAGACGGATCGAGGATCAGGAAATCGCCCCCTTCAGAGGCAAGGCCCGCATCCATCAGCTGATCGGCCAGTTCGTCGGCGGCCCGGATATCAAGCCCGAATTCAGGCCCCATCATCACGGCCTGTTCATATGTCATGGCGCAGCCATAGCCCGAGAACAGCGCGAGGAACGCGGGCCAGTCGGGGTTGCGCATCGCCACGAGATCGGAGGATGCGGGCGGCGGCGGCGCCGTGCCCTCGGCCGCGATGCAAAGCGGCGGCAAGATCTCGAACACATCGGACATGAACCGCGCCTGGCCCGCGGCGATCATCTCTTCGGCGACCTCTTCGGCCTCGGAGATACTGATGCCCGCGGCGGCAAAGCCCGTTTCGGCGACCTCTTCCGTGATCCGACAGCCATTGGCCCCCGCGAGATCGAGGATCGTCGCCAGAATGTCGGAGCCCGGATCGACGCCGGCCTCCGTCCCTGCCCCGTCACAGACTTCGGGCGACAGGATCAGAATGGAGTCGTCAATCAGCTGGGCATCGCCGCGCGCAACCAGCGCCTCGACTGCGGGCGTCGTGTTCGTCCGGTCAAGCCCCAGCGGCGCCAGCAGGCCTTCGGCCGTGGATTCGCCCATCCGGCATCCGTTCAGACGCAGCCCCGCGATCAGGACCTCCTCGACCGTGTCTGCCGCGAACAGCCCGCAATAGGCCGGGGCCAGCTCGACCGCGCCATCTTCGGCCACCCGCGAAGCCCCGAGAGCAAAGAGATTCTGAACCGCGTCCTGCACCTCGTCCGCATCAAGGCCCCTGTCTTCGGCAATCGACTGGAGGCTGGCCGCGTCAACGCGACACTCGGCCTCGCGCAGAAGGCCCGCCATGTCGGCGGGGGCGATTTCAGCCGCGGCGGGCATCGCAAGAATGCTCAGGCCGGCGATCCGGGATGCGTGGGAAAAGAACTTGATCATAGGGCGACTCCATCAGGCACAATCAGGCACAACGGGCGAGACCGATCAGATTCCCCGCACCATCATAAACGAAATCATCGTCCGGAAGCTGCGATATGCCAAGGGAAACCACGTCGAAGCCCACGCGATCGGCCACCAGCGGGATATCTTCATCCGGCATCCCGTTGGCCCGCAACAGCGACCGGCCGACAAATCGTTCGAAATCCGGCAAGGTCTGCTGGTTCACGGGAAACCGCCCGCAATCGAACCCGAGTGCGGCATAGGCGAGGAGCGCGCCATAGGAATTGCGCGGCGTCTCGAGGAAGGCGCGCATGATCTCGGCGCCCTCGGGGCTGAGCTCCGATAACGGCACGGCGTCGGGCCGAGCAACGAGGAACTCCGCCTCCGCGGCACCTGGTGCGATGATGACACCCGTGGGTGCGGCCTGTTCCGTTTCACAGGCCGCCAACGCAATCGTCCCCGCAAGGACAATTGCAAAGTGCTTCACCTGTCGATTTCGCCGAAAACGACGTCCATCGTGCCGATGATCGCGGCCACGTCGGCCAGCTGATGGCCCGAGGCGATGTGATCCATGGCCTGCAGGTGCAGATATCCCGGTGCGCGCAGTTTGGCCCGGTAGGGTTTGTTGCTGCCGTCAGCCACGAGGTAGACGCCGAATTCGCCCTTGGGCGCTTCGACGGCGGCATAGACTTCGCCCTCCGGGACGTGGAAGCCCTCGGTATAAAGCTTGAAGTGATGGATCAGCGCTTCCATCGAGGTCTTCATCTCGCCGCGCTTGGGCGGGGCCATCTTGCCGCGCGCCATTACGTCGCCCTGATTTTCGGGCATCCGCAGTTTTTCAATGGCTTGCAGGATGATCTTGGTCGATTCCCGCATCTCCGCCATGCGGACGAGATAGCGGTCGAAGCAGTCGCCGTTCTTGCCCACGGGCACCATGAAATCGAACTCGTCATAGCATTCGTAGGGCTGCGCACGGCGCAGATCCCAGGCGAGGCCCGATCCGCGCACCATCACGCCGGAAAAGCCCCAGTCGAGGATCTCGTCCTCGGTGACAACACCGATATCGACGTTGCGCTGCTTGAAAATGCGGTTCTCGGTCAGAAGACCGTCGATATCGTCAAGCACGGCCGGGAATTCGTGTGCCCAAGTCTCGATATCGTCAAGCAATTCGGGCGGCAGGTCCTGATGGACGCCGCCGGGGCGGAAATAGGCCGCGTGAAGCCGCGCGCCGCAGGCCCGTTCGTAGAAGATCATCAGCTTCTCACGTTCCTCGAAGCCCCAGAGCGGCGGGGTCAGCGCGCCCACGTCCATCGCCTGCGTCGTGACGTTGAGAAGGTGGTTCAGGACACGGCCGATTTCGGAATACAGAACCCGGATCAGCGAGGCGCGGCGCGGCACCTCGGTGCCGGTCAGCTTTTCGATGGCAAGGCACCAGGCATGTTCCTGGTTCATCGGGGCCACGTAATCGAGCCTGTCGAAATATGGCAGGTTCTGAAGATAGGTCCGGCTTTCCATCAGCTTTTCCGTGCCGCGATGCAGCAGGCCGATATGCGGATCGCAGCGTTCCACGATCTCGCCGTCAAGCTCGAGGACAAGGCGCAACACGCCGTGGGCCGCAGGATGCTGCGGGCCGAAGTTGATGTTGAAGTTGCGAATCTGCTGTTCGCCCGTCGCGGCGTCGGTCGACCCGTCATCGTAGCGGTCGGTCCGGATATTGCTTCCGTCCATCATGCGATCGCCCTTTCGTAGTTGGCCCGCCACGCGGCGGGGATACGGCCGAGAAACTCGGCCATGAACCTGTATTGATCGAGCAGGAACCGGGCCGCGCGCCTGCGCAGACCGTCCTTCATTTCGGCGGGGCGACCCTCGTGGGCCCGCTCCTTCGCCGCCGGATGGGGCTCCAGCCCCGCGGCGCGGCAGACGGTCTCGGCCGTCATCTCTTCGCTGACCAGAACGCTGAGCCGGGCGCGCGGCACGGCCTGCGTCAGCCGCGTGATCGCATCGGCATAATCGCCCCGCGTCGTGATCTGCGGCTCGCCTGCGTCATCGACGATCCGGCGCAGCATGCCGCGGGTCCGGGCATCGAAATCGGCCTCGGGCTTCATCCGGCGCGAGACTTCCATGCGGATATGCGACCACAGCCGCTCCACCGGGTCGCGCACGAGATAGATGAACCGCGCACCGGGAAAGCCGGCAATCATCCGCGCATAGGCGGACACGGGCAGCAAGCCGTAGGACGGGGTCACGTCAAGCGCGACACCGTCGCCCGAAACGAATGCGCGGTAGGCCGCGTCGCCTTCCCTGTTACCCGCGATCACCTCGCACAGGCGATCGAGGTCCCCGATCCGGCGGGGGGCCGCATTATTGGCGACCAGCCGCGCCCGCGCCCGGGAAAAACCCGCCAGCTGACGGGCCTGATCGCCGGTGTCGTCGGTGTCGAAGTAATGCAATTCCTTCACTGCGCGCGCGCCCACCTCCGGATGGGACGCCAGGCATTCCCAGAGCCAGGACGTGCCCGCCTTTGTCGCGCCGACGCCGAAAACGATGCGATCAGACATCACCCACCCCACAAGGCGGGCACGATATGCCGACGCGCTCGCTCACTCGGCCTTCTCCGCCTTCTCGTCTCCGGGCATGACGTATTTGGCGCCTTCCCAAGGGCTGAGGAAATCGAACTGCCGGTATTCCTGAACCAGCTTCACCGGCTCGTAGACAACGCGCTTCTGCACCTCGTCATAGCGCACTTCGGTATAGCCCGTGGTCGGGAAATCCTTGCGCAGCGGATAGCCGCGAAAGCCGTAGTCGGTGAGGATACGGCGCAGGTCGGGGTGGCCGGAAAACAGGATGCCGAACATGTCGAAGACTTCGCGTTCGAACCAGTTGGCACTGGGATGCACCTCAATGATCGACGGCAGCATCTCGTCCTCGCGGATCTGGACGCGCAGGCGAATGCGCTGGTTCTGGTACATCGACAGGAAGTGATAGACGACGTCGAACCGCTTGCCCCGGCCCGGATAATCAACCGCCGTGATGTCCACGAGGCTCGAGAACCGGCACGTCGCATCCATCTTGAGAAACTCGACGAAGCCCACCAGCGAGGACGGCGCGACGGTGACGTTCAGCTCGTCATTCGCGATCTCCCAGCTCAGCACGCAATCGGGCCGCTTGAGTTCCAGGTGCTGGCCAAGTTCGTTAAGCGCTTCTGTCATGTCGGACGGACCTATCGGTGACTGGGAGGCGCGAGCGCGCCCCGGAATGTGACTAGCGGACGATCGTCCCGGTGCGGCGCATTTTGCGCTGCAACTGAAGGATGCCGTAAAGCAGTGCCTCGGCCGTGGGCGGGCAGCCGGGAACATAGATGTCGACCGGCACGATCCGGTCACAGCCGCGCACGACGGAATAGCTGTAATGGTAATAGCCGCCGCCATTGGCACAGCTGCCCATGGAGATCACGTAACGCGGCTCGGGCATCTGGTCATAGACCTTGCGCAGCGCCGGCGCCATCTTGTTGGTGAGCGTGCCCGCCACGATCATCAGGTCCGACTGGCGCGGGGATGCCCGCGGCGCGGTGCCGAAGCGTTCGAGGTCATAACGCGGCATCGAGGTATGCATCATCTCGACCGCGCAGCAGGCGAGACCGAAGGTCATCCAGTGCAGCGACCCGGTGCGCGCCCAGTTGATGATGTCCGCGGTCGATGTGACAAGGAAGCCCTTGTCCTGCAATTCGCGGTTCAGCTCCTGAGTTGCGACCTCGCGGTCCGCCCCTGCCGTGTTCAGCCCGGTGGCTACGCCCATGTCTGGGTCTCCCGTGTATCGACGACATCTGTATCCAACTTGACCGGGGATCTATCCCGCCAGCCTAGGCCCGTCAACGCGTCGCGGCATCGCAGGTGGCTTGTCAGAGCGACAAAACCGCCGCTAGGCTGAGACACATTCAGTGTAGGTTACGTGAGCCGGTCATGCCTAATGAAAAGTCCACGAAATCCGCCGAAATAATCGAAGGCGCCTTTGCCGTTCTGCTTCGGGAAGGTCTGGCGACGCTTTCATATGACAGGATTGCAAGCGGGGCCAATGTGTCCCGGCAACTTGTGCGCTATTACTTTCCGGAACCGGACGATCTGATGCTCGCATTGGCCGACAGACTGGCCGAAACCTATCGCGAGGCGCTGACGAACGGATTGGCCGGGATCAGCGGGCCGGATCGGCTGAAGGTCTTTTTCGATTTCTACTTCGATCTTCTCGAGGGGCAGGCCAAGCCCCGGGATGATCAGGCCTATGACGCGCTCTTCAGCCTCGCGGCGGGTTCTGCCCCGATCCGGGACAACCTGCGCGGCCAATACTCCCTGCTGGGACTGACGCTGACGCACGAAATCCGGAGCTGCTACCCCGACATCCCCATGGCCAGCTGCGCCGAGATTTCCTACCTGTTCGTGACGATCATGTACGGCCATTGGAAAATGGTGGCCACGCTGGGATTGTCGGAGGATCACAAGCATATCGCGCGCCGGTCCATCGACCGAATCATTGCCTCGTATCGGGCCCTGCCCGAGCCTTCGAACGACCAGTCTGCCTGGAAAACCTGAAAACGCGCCCTGCGCCCGGATTTTCAATTCGAAAAATTTTGATCGGAGATCCGCCGGTGTTTTTCGCAATCGGCCATAACCCCGGCTTTGCGTTTCGAAAACCTGTGCAGAAATCCCTTCCCCGGGCTGGAACCAGTCTGCCAGATTTCAGGGCAATAAGGAGATATTTCAACCGGTGGGGGTTTCGAATGAACAAAGCTATTGCCTTGGCGGCTCTGCTTTCGATGACGGGAGCAGCGGCAAATGCTGCTTCTGTACTGATCAATGGTGACTTCGAGAGCGGGGCTGTCGGGTTCACCTCGGACTATGTCGAGACGGCCAGCAACGGCACCGCAGGTGAGTATGCGATAACCACACTGGCCAGCAGTTGGAACGGGGCTTTCGCCAACCTCTCCGATCACACAAGCGGGTCGGGCAACATGATGGCAATCAATGGCGGAACCACAGCCGGAGCCGTCGTTTGGTCGCAAACGGTCAACGTCGTGGCGAATACCGAATACGAATTCTCAGGCTGGATCGCCGGTCTCTTTGGCAGCGCCAACACGATCGCGCTCGAGATCGGCACGGACAACCTCGGATCGGTTTCAACCACCACATCGAGCGTCTGGGAAAACTTCGGGTTCACGTGGTTTTCGGGCGCGAACACGAGCATCACGATCTCGCTTCTTCAGGTCTCTACCGCGTTCCTCGGCAACGACTATGCCCTCGATGACCTGTCCTTCACTGCCAAGGGCGTATCGCCAATTCCTCTCCCCGCGGGGTTGCCGTTGCTCCTGGCAGGTCTCGGTGGCCTTGCTCTCCTGCGTCGACGCGGAGCCTGACGGCAACCGGGACGCACCGGACACGGTGCCGAAAAAACGAAAGGCCGCAGTTCGCTGCGGCCTTTTATCGTGTCCGATCAGACGGCGGTGTCAGCGTTCAGCGCACCCGGCCAATCGCGCCGAATGTCACTCCCACTCGAGCGCGCCCTTTTTCCATTCATAGGCAAAGCCGATCGTCAGGACCGCGAGGAACACCATCATCGACCAGAAACCCACCATCGACATCTCGCCAAAGGCCACAGCCCAGGGGAACAGGAACGCCACCTCGAGGTCGAAGATGATGAACAGGATCGAGACAAGGTAGAATCGCACGTCGAATTTCATCCGGGCGTCATCGAATGCGTTGAACCCGCATTCATAGGCAGAAACCTTCTCCGGATCGGGATTGCGCACCGCAACGATCAGCGCGGCAAGCAGGAAAACAGCTCCGAGCGCGATTGCCACGCCCAGAAAGACGATGATCGGCAGATATTCCCGAAGAAGTCCGTCCACGAAACGACCCTTTCCCTGAAGAAGGCACCCTATCCCGACACATTGCGGGAGATTGACCGACACTTACAATCGGCAGCCGTGAGGGTCAACGCCATGCGGGCCCACGTGCGACGATGTCACGGCTGCGCGGCGACCGTGACGCCTCACTCTGCCCCCTCGTCCGAAAGCTCGGAATATTTGCGATATCGGTGCCGATAGATGAAATTCGGCCGGTCGCCCTCGAGCAGATAGAAGATGATGCCCACAGCGACGAGGCTGTCGACAAGGAACCAGATGCTCTGGTCGCTGCCCATAGCGCCCACCGTGGTGTAGAGCGTGATGCCCGCCATGATGATCGCGATGACAAGGGCAAACGGCACCCGCAGCGCGAGCCCCACCCCCGTGAGCACCGGCAAGAGCCCCGACAACGCCGCCATCGACAGCGCGGCCCCCGCATTCAAGAAGACTACCAGCTTGAGCAGCCCGGTTCCCACGAGAAACAGCACAATGGCCCAGAGCGCCGCGTTGAGCCGCCCCCTGGGATGGCCCCGCACATCGCGCGCGGCCACATAGACCCATGTCAGCCCGCTGTAGGCATCCCGTTCCTCAAGTCGTTTGGTCATCTTGCGCGTCCATTCTGCCCCGAAGGCTGCATCAGCGGCGCAGCTCGTCGCACCAATCCCGTCTCTGATCGCCCATATAGGGCCGGGCATGGCCCGCGTCGATCATGGCGCGCGAAATCGGCTGGCCATCGGCGTAAAGCCCGATCAACGCGCGGCCATAGCGATCCGTGCCCTCGCGCACGATCGAGACCTCGTCCGCCCGCCGGATCAGACGCGACAGCGCTGCCTTGGCCTCCCGGGCGGCAAGGTATTCGGCCGCGCATCGCGGCGAGAACAATTCGGGCGTATCGAACCCCAGCAGCCGCGCCCGTTCGGTGCCGCGTCCGGGACACCACATCCGGATCGTATCGCCATCAGTCACCGAGACCACCTGACAACCCGGCGCGGGCTCGCGCGCCGGCGGGTCGTCGGGGGGCAGTTCGTTCGTGAGGGGGCTGGGCATCCCGAGGCCAAGCCCCAGCACGAGGGCAAGGAGCCATATCGGCCCAAGGTCGGCCCGTCGGGACTTCGGACTGCGATTCGGCCTGCCGCCGTCGATGACGGTAAGAGGTACATAGGGTCGCGCCATGGCCGGGTATCCTCGGTCCGTTCACGGCATTCGCATGACCGGAGGATGAAATCATCGTGCCCCGGGCAATCACTCCGCCGCGGCCTGCCCCTGCCAGACGGCGGAAACCTCGGCACGGATGATCCGGGCGATCAGGCGGCAATCCTCGAGGCTGAAGGTCAGCGGCACGCGCATATCCAGAAGCCCCGCGAGGATCGCATCGGTTCTGGGCAGCGATTGGCGTTCGGCATAGCGCCAGCTGTCATGGCGGGAGGTGAAGCCCACCGGATCGGCGGCGCCAAACCATTTCAGCTCGACCCCGCGGGCGGCGCAGCGGGCAACCACCTCGCGGACCGACGCCTCGGGCCAGTCGCGCAGAAGGAACTGGATCGAGGAGCCCACGAAGCTTTCGGCCTCGGGTCGGGGAACCGGCGTCAGGCCCGGCACACCCATCAGACCGGCCTCGATCTCGTGGTAGCGCGCGTTCCAGCGTGTGACCTGCGCCTCCAGCGCGGCAAGTTGCGGCCGCAGGATCGCGGCGCGCAGGTTGTCCATCCGGCTGGAAATATTGGGCGTGTCGTATTTCACCCGCTCGAACACCTCCGGCTCCGGAGCCGCGATGTGCCGGTCATAGAGCATGTAGCTGCCCGACAGCACGATCGCGCGCGCCATCGCCTCGGCATCGTCGGAAATCAGCAGACCGCCCTCGCCCGAATTCACATGTTTGTAGGTCTGGCAGGAATAGCAGCCGAAATCCCCCCAGCGCCCGCTGGGCGTGCCGTTCCAGGCGGCCCCCATCGTATGGGCGCAATCCTCGATCACGATCAGGCCGGCCGCGCGGCAGATGTCCATCAGGCGGGCCATGTCGCACAGATGACCGCGCATATGGCTCAGAAGCAGGACCTTGGCCTGCCCCGCCTTGGCCTCCAGATCCGCGAGGTCGATCACCAGATCGGGCGTCACCTCCACGAAGACCGGCCGCGCACCGACGGCCGCGATCGCGCCCGGCACCGGGGCCAGCGTAAAGGCATTCGTCAGGACCGGATCGCCGGGCCCAACGCCCGCGGCGCGCAGGGCCGTTGTCATCGCAGCCCCGCCCGAAGCCAGCGCAAGGCAGTATTTCGCACCGGTCATCCGGGCAAAATCCTGCTCCAGCAGTGCGGCTTGCGACACTTCGCCCGGCGCGGTGTTGTAGCGATGAAGCCTGCCGCTGCGCAGCACATCCAGCGCCGCTTCGATCCCCTCTTCGGGGATCGGCTCCTGCTGGGTGAAACTGCCTGTGAAACGCTCTGTCATGACGGGACTTTGCGGCGCGCCGCGCGGTTCGTCAATCGCGACGGGAGGTCACAGCGCGAGCCGTTCGACCACCTCGACAAGCCGGGCATAGTCATCGAGCAGCACCTCGGGCCTCAGCGCGGGCATCTCGGCACCGGCGGGACCGAAGGTGACAAGGATCGAGGGCACGCCCGCGGCACGGGCCGTGTTGCGATCGGTGTCTGTGTCGCCCACCAGACAGGCCCGCGCCGGATCGCCGCCCGCCCGGCGCGAGGTTTCGCGCAAATGTTCGGGGTCGGGTTTGCGCACGGGCAGTGTATCGGCCCCCAGCACCGCCGCGAAGACCTCGCGCACGCCCTTGCGGCGCAGGAGTTCATCGGCCAGCGCCTCGGGCTTGTTGGTGCAGATGCCCACCCGGTAGCCTCGCGAGATCAGCGCCTCGACCGCCTCCATCGCACCGGGATAGATCGTGGTGCGACTGTCGAGATCCTGCGCATAGGCATCAAGCAACGGTCGATACTGGCGATCGACCTCCTCCTCGCCGTAGCCGTCCACCCGCGCGAACCCGGCCCGCAGCATCGCGCGCCCGCCACGCAGGGCGATGCCCGCGTCGGCCACCGGGTCAAGAAGGTCCCCAAGGCCCAGATCGCGAAACCGCGAATTCGCCGCCGCGACCAGATCGCCGCTGGTATCCATAAGGGTGCCGTCGAGGTCGAAAATCACATTGCGCATGAAAGCTCCTCTCCACAGCCGGTGTAACGACAGGTAAACTGATGTGAAGCCCCGTCGACTTGCGATATGCGGGGCAACGTGGTGAACAGACGAAAACCGAGGCGGGCGACATGGAAGTAAGCGCAATCGTTCTGGCCGCAGGCCAAGGCAGCAGGATGAAGTCATCCTTTCCGAAGGTCCTGCACGAAATCGGCGGGGCGCCGCTGATGGTTCATGCGCTCAAATGCGCAGGCGCGCTCGTCCCCGAGGCGACGGTGGTCGTCACCGGCGTGGGGGCCGATCTGGTCGAGGAGGCCGCCTGCGCATGGGATCCCGATATCATCTGCGTCTGGCAGGAGGAACAGCTGGGCACCGGCCATGCCGTGCTTCAGGCGCGCGACGCGCTCGAGGGGCTGGGCGGCGATGTGATCGTGCTTTACGGCGACACGCCCTTCATCCGGCCCGAAACGCTCGATGCGATGCAGGATGCGCGGGACACCCATGATATCGTCGTTCTGGGCTTCGAACTCGACGATCCCGACGCGCGCTATGGCCGGCTGGTGACCGAGGGCGAGGACCTTGTCGAGATCGTCGAATTCAAGGACGCGACCCCGGCCCAACGCGCGCTCAGCCTGTGCAATTCTGGGGTGGTCTATGCCGACAAGGCGATCCTCTTCGATCTTCTGGACAGGATCACCAACGACAACGCCGCCGGCGAATACTACCTGACCGATATCGTCGCGATCGCCCGTGAACACGGTCACAAGGCAACCGTCGTCCACGCCTCGCAATCCGAGACGCTGGGCATCAACACCCGCCATGAACTTGCCGAGGCCGAAGCCGCCTTTCAGGCGAAATCCCGGGCCGAAGCGCTCAATGACGGGGTGACTCTGGTTGCGCCCGAAACCGTGATCTTCGCCCATGATACGGTGATCGGCCGGGATGCGATCATCGAGCCGCATGTCGTCTTCGGCCCCGGGGTAACGGTCGAATCAGGCGCCCGTATCCGGGCGTTCAGCCATCTCGAGGGATGCCATGTCGGCCGCGGCGCCATCGTCGGGCCCTATGCTCGGCTGCGCCCCGGCGCACAGCTGGCCTCGGATGTCCGGATCGGCAATTTCGTCGAGGTCAAGAACGCCCAGATCGACAGGGGAACAAAGGTCAACCACCTGTCCTATATCGGCGATGCCACGATCGGCGAGAAGACGAATATCGGAGCGGGCACGATCACCTGCAATTATGACGGGGTCTTCAAGCACCGCACGACGATCGGGCGCGATGTCTTTGTCGGATCGAACACGATGCTGGTGGCGCCGGTCAGCCTCGGCGATCACTCGGCAACCGCCAGCGGTGCCGTGATCACGATGGATGTCCCCGAAGGCGACCTTGCGATCGCCCGGGCACGCCAGGAAAACAAGCCGGGCCTTGCAAAGCGCATGTTCGAACGGTTCCGCGCGACCAAGGCCGAACTCATGAAAAAAGGTGACAGCTGATGTGCGGCATCGTGGGCGTTCTCGGCAGGCACGAGGCGGCCCCGATCCTTGTGGAGGCGCTCAAACGGCTCGAGTATCGCGGTTATGACAGCGCGGGCATCGCCACGATCCACAACGGCACGCTCGACCGGCGCCGCGCCGTGGGCAAACTGGTAAACCTGTCGGACCTTCTCGTGCACGAGCCCCTGCCCGGCAAGGCCGGGATCGGCCATACCCGCTGGGCCACCCATGGCGCGCCGACTGTCACCAATGCCCACCCGCACCGGTCGGGCACGGTTTGCGTCGTGCATAACGGCATCATCGAGAATTTCCGCGAATTGCGGGATGAACTGGCGGCCAAGGGCCTCCATCCCGAGACGGAAACCGACACCGAGACGGTGGCCCTTCTGGCGCGATCCTATCTCGATCAGGGGCTCTCGCCGCGCGATGTGGCTCAACAGACATTGGCTCGTCTCGAGGGGGCCTATGCGCTTGTCTTCCTGTTCGAGGGCGATGACGATCTGCTGATCGCCGCGCGCAAGGGATCGCCGCTCGCGATCGGATATGGCGAGGGCGAGGCTTTCGTCGGTTCGGACGCCATCGCGCTTGCGCCGATGACCGACCGCATCACCTATCTCGACGAAGGAGACATGGCGGTCGTCACCCGCAACAGCGTCGAGATCCGCGATGCCGCGGGACAGCTGGCCAATCGACCGATCCGCAAGATCAGCATCGACACCGGCCAGATCGACAAACGTGGCCACCGCCACTTCATGGCCAAGGAAATCGCCGAACAGCCAACGGTGCTGGCCGATACGCTGGCGCATTACCTGACGGACGGCCAGATCGCCCTGCCCGGTGAGGGGCTGGATTTCCGCGAGGTGACGCGGATCAGCATGGTCGCCTGCGGCACGGCCTCCTACGCCTGCCACGTCGCCAAGTACTGGTTCGAGCAGATCGCGGGCCTGCCCGTCGATGTCGATGTCGCCTCGGAGTTTCGCTACCGCGAACCCCCGCTCGTGGCGGGGACACTTGGCCTGTTTGTCAGCCAGTCGGGCGAGACGGCGGACACGCTGGCCGCCCTGCGCTATTGCGCTGGCAAGACCGACAAGATCGTCTCGGTCGTCAACGTGCCCGAAAGCTCGATCGCGCGCGAAAGCGATCTGGTCCTGCCGATCCACGCCGGGATCGAGATCGGGGTCGCCTCGACCAAGGCCTTTACCTGCCAGTTGATGACTTTGGTCCTCGTCGCGCTGGCCGCCGGCCATCAGCGCGGCCATCTGAGCGACGATGCCCTTGCCGCCCGGATCGAGGATTTGCGCGGACTTCCCGGGCTGGTTCATCACGCGCTGGGGATCGAGGCCGATTGCGCCCGCATCGCCCGCGCGCTTGCCGAGGCGCGTGACATCCTGTTCCTCGGGCGTGGCCGGATGTTCCCTCTCGCACTGGAGGGCGCTCTGAAACTAAAGGAAATCAGCTATATACACGCCGAAGCTTATGCATCAGGCGAACTCAAGCATGGCCCCATCGCGCTGGTGGACAAGACGGTGCCCGTTATCGTCATGGCCCCGCATGACGAACTGTTCGACAAGACCGTCTCGAACATGCAGGAGGTGATGGCCCGCGGCGGCAAGGTCCTGCTGATCACCGATGCCAAGGGGGCGGAGGTGGCGGGCGACGGCACATGGGACAGGATCGTCATGCCACAGGTCAGCCCGCTTTTCGCACCGCTGCTTTATGCGATCCCGGCGCAGCTTCTGGCCTATCACACCGCGATCGCCAAAGGCACGGACGTGGATCAGCCCCGTAACCTTGCCAAGTCCGTGACGGTGGAGTGATCGGGTGAACTCGCAAACTCAGCCGCTCCGGCGGGGTCTGATCGAAAAAGGTCTCACCATGATCGCGGGGCAACGGGCTGGCGTCCGCGACATCAATGCAGGCGGTCGCGGACGATGACCGCCGACGAGTTGCTCGACCGGCTGCGCGCCATGGGATCGGAGGCCGATGCCGCAGGCTCGGCCGCCTATCACAAGGTGGATCGCCCCTACCTCGGCGTCCGGAACCCCGTTCTCAGCGATCTGGCCCGCGATCTGCGCCGCAGCCTCCCGCTCGACGAGAGGCTCGCCCTCGCTTCGGGCCTGTGGGACAGCAATGTGCACGAGGGCCGGATACTGGCTGCCAAGCTTCTGGAACAGGCCCGGATTCGCCCAGATGATCGCGCGGCATGGGACTTGATCGTCTCGTGGGTGCCGCAGTTCGACGGCTGGGCCATCGCCGATCATGCCAGCATTTCCGGGGCCAAGCGCCTGATCGCAGATCCGTCACGGCTGGAGATTGTCGAGGGCTGGATCACCGCCGATCACATGTGGTCGCGGCGCGCGGCCCTTGTCATGACATTGCCCTGGACCCGCATGAACACGCCCAAGCCGGCCGAGATCGCGGCCCGCGAACGCATTCTGGGCTGGGCGGAAAGCCTTGTGCCCGATCGCGACTGGTTCATCCAGAAGGCCATCGCATGGTGGCTGCGGGATCTGTCGAAACATGATCCCGACCGGGTGCGCAGTTTCCTCGAGGTGCATGGCCCCGCCATGAAGCCCTTTGCCGTCAAAGAGGCGCAGCGCCACATGGGCACGCCCGATCAGGCGGCCGCCCCGGAATAGACGATCACTTCCTCGATCGCGGTCAGCGGGATTTCCAGAAGACCCATTGCCGGCAGGCTGATCGAACTGCCCGACCCCGGCTCTCCGCCGGAGGGGCGCAGCTCGATATTGATGCTTTTACCCGTGGCCGCGACCTCGACCCGGCCCATGACAAGCTGGCTCACCAGCGGCGTCTCGATCCAGATGCCGGGATCGGCCGGGTTGCCCAGCGTGGCGAGCGTTCTGCCAAGGTTGACCTCACCGGTCGCAGCCGGCGTCTCAAGCGCCGCGTCGCGATCCTCCTCCGTGGTGGTGTCGAATTCCTCGGCCGTATTGGCCTCGGGCGGCGGCGGGGGCGGCGGTGTCGGATCGAGCGTCTCGACCGACGCCTCTTCGACCGGCAGAGGTGCCGGGCCCAGCTCCCCGGGTTGAAGCAAAGCGTCGAGCTCGGCACAGCCCGACAGGACAAGGGCACTGGCAAGAATCACGTTTCTCATGGGGGGAGACTATGCGCGGCAGAAGGATCCTGTCCACCGGGGGGGCCGCCCCGGCCCGATCCGCCTTGCGCGGGCCTTCGCCTGCACATACGTTGCCGCCATGACGCAGAATGCCCCTCTCATCGACCCCTTCGCCCGGGCCATCCGCTACCTTCGGGTCTCGGTCACGGACCGCTGCGATTTCCGCTGTGTCTATTGCATGTCCGAGAACATGACGTTCCTGCCCAAGAAGGAACTCCTGACTCTCGAAGAACTGGACAGGCTGTGTTCGGCCTTTGTCCGGCTTGGCGTGGAAAAGCTGCGCATTACCGGCGGTGAGCCGCTGGTGCGCCGCGATATCATGACGTTCTTCAACGCCATGTCCCGGCACCTCGCGTCGGGCGCCCTGAAGGAACTCACGCTGACGTCGAACGGATCGCAGCTTGAGAAATTCGCCCAGCCCCTCGCCGATGCGGGTGTCCGGCGGATCAACATCTCGCTCGACACGCTCAATGACGAGAAATTCGCCAAGATCACCCGCTGGGGCCGGCTGCCACAGGTCCTGCGCGGGATCGACGCGGCGCAGAAGGCCGGCTTGCGGGTCAAGATCAACGCCGTGGCGCTCAAGGGTTTCAACGATGTGGAATTGTTCGATCTGACCGAATGGTGCGCCAGTCGCGACATGGACCTGACCTTCATCGAGGTCATGCCCATGGGCGATATCGGCAACGAGGACCGGCTTGATCAATACTGGTCGCTCAAGGACCTGCGCGCGCAGCTGGAACAGCGGTTCACGCTGACCGATCTTGCCGAACGCTCCGGCGGGCCGGCGCGCTATGTCCGGCTCGAAGAGACGGGACAGAAGATCGGCTTCATCACGCCGCTGTCGCATAATTTCTGCGAAAGCTGCAACCGGGTCCGGATCACCTGCACCGGCGAGATCTACACCTGCCTCGGCCAGGAGGGTCATTCCGACCTGCGGGGCCCCCTGCGCGCCTCGCCCGATGATGCCCCCCTCGAAGACGCGATCCGTGCGGCCATCGCGCTCAAGCCCCGGGGCCACGACTTCGACTATTCGCGCCAGACGGTCGAAGGCCAGATGACCCGCCACATGAGCCATACCGGCGGATGAGCCTGCCCTGGGCTGTTCGCGCCTACCTCGCGGTCACGGCCATCGCCCCGATCGTGCTGACCCGCCCCGCAGCCCGGGCCCACGCAAGACAGGGGGCAGAGTCTGCACGCTGGCAGGAAAGGCTTGGGCGGCCCGCGCTGCAGAGACCCGGGGGACCGTTGATCTGGCTTCAGGCCGCGTCGGTGGGCGAGTTGACCTCCTCGATCGCGATGGCCAGTGAACTCGCCGACGAGACCGGAGCCACACTTCTGATCACGACCGCGACGGCCACCGGGGCTGAAACCGCCTCGCGCAGGATGCAGCCGGGCGCGCTCCACCAGTTCCAGCCACTTGATACGCCCAAGGCTGTTTCGCGATTCCTCGACCATTGGCGCCCCGATCTCGCACTCTTTGTCGAAGCAGATCTCTGGCCCCGCACGATCCTCGCTTGCGAGGCGCGCGGGATCTCGATGGCGCTTCTCAATGCCCGCGCCTCGCGCAGCCGCGCACGGGCGCCGCGTGTGGCCCGGGCGCTCCTGTCGCGGATGGCCGTGATCACAGCGCAATCCGGCATGGTCCGGGACGCGCTGGTCTCGCTTGGCCTCGATGCCGGACGGGTCCATGCCCCGGGTGACCTGAAGGCCGACACGCCGCTCCTGCCGTGCGACGCGGCGTCGCTTGCAAGCCTTGAAAGCGCAACGGACGGCCGCCCCGTCTGGGCTGCTGTCTCCACCCATCCCGGCGAAGAGGAGATCGTCCTCGAGGCGCAGGCCCATGTGCGGGATCAATCTCCCGACGCGATCCTCCTGCTCGTCCCGCGGCACCCGGAGAGGGGCGACGAGATCATGGATGCGATCAGCCGGAGCGGTCATTCCGTCAGGCGCCGAAGCACGGGTGAAACGCCGGGCGATGCCTCCGTCTACCTTGTCGATACGCTGGGAGAGACGGGTCTGGTCTATCGTCTGGCCCGGCTGGCGCTGGTCGGCGGATCGCTTCTGGCCGGCCCCGGCGGCCACACACCATTCGAACCGGCCGCGCTTGGAACCGCGATCCTGCACGGGCCTCATGTACGCAATTTCCACGACGCCTTTCAGGCGCTGGACACAGCAGGCGCCGCGCGGTCGGTCGAGGACGCCCAGTCGCTGGCCGAGGCGGTGACCGACCTTTTGGCGTCGGACAGGGCGAAGATCATGGGCGACGCGGCACGCGCCTATGCCGAGGCGCAGTCCGGTGCGCGCGCCGCGACGCGTGACCTGCTGCGTCCGCTCCTCGGGCGTGACACGCCGGACGCCGGAGCCTAGATCCCGCCCATGATCCGCAATGCCGTCATCCTCAACGACACGTCGACGCGCTATCATCATGGCTGCGTCCGCGTCATGCGCCTTTTGACCGAGGGGCTGAAGAGGTCGGGCCTGACGATTGCGGCGCGCAGCCCTGCCCGACATGACTGGGAAAAGGACGAGACGTTCCTGCGCGCCCTCGCCGAGGCGGATGTGGTCGTCATCAACGGCGAGGGCACGCTTCATCACGGCCGGGAAGCGGGGGAGCGTCTCTTGCGTGTGGCGACGCATCCGGCCACGCGGGCCCCCGTCGCACTGGTCAACGCGCTCTGGCAAGACAATCCGACGGCATGGGCCGAGCCACTGAAGACCATGGCACTTGTCGCGGCACGTGACAGCGCAAGCGCGGCCGCCATGGCACAGGCGACTGGACGTGAAGTGCGGTGGTTGCCCGACCTGTCGCTGAGCGCGCCCGCCGAACCAGCCGGACCCCGACGCGATGGCGTGCTGATCGGGGACAGCGTGCGGTTTTCCGCGCGCAAGGCATTGGCCCGGGCCGCGCTCGCCCTGCCCGGGGCCCGGGTCCTGCCCACCAAGACGCTTTCGGGGCGGCTCTGGCGCTTGCCCGTGGCGCGGGCCCTGCTCTACCGAGCCTACATGAACAGCTGGACCCTGCGCATCCCGCCCTTCGATCTGGCCCAGAGCGAAAGCGACTACCTCGCTGCGCTTGCGGCGGCGGAGTTGCATATCACGGGCCGCTTCCACGGTGTTTGTCTGTCTATGCTGACCGAAACGCCTTTCCTCGCGCTGGCCTCGAACGCCTCCAAGGTCGAACGGCTGCTCGAGGATGTGGGGCTTGGCCGCGACCGGCTTGTTACGGCCCAAGAACTGACCGCCCCGCCGCCCTGCGCCCCGTTCACGCCCGGAGAGGTCGACGCGATCCGGGCATTCCGCAGCAGGGCCGCCCGCGAGGCCGAGACCCTGTTCACCGACATTGCCGCACTCGCAGGGGGACAGACATGATCGGTTTCCACCTCGCGCGGCTCACCGGAGACGAGGCGGCGCTGACCCGTCATTCCCTCCCCGAAGACGACGTCCTTGGGCGGCTTGCCGGCAAATCGGTGGCCATTGTCGGCAATGCACGGGCGCTGGCCAGGTCACGGCAAGGCCCCGAGATTGACGGGGCCGATATCATTGTTCGCCTGAACGCCGCCCCCCTGCCCTCGCCGCAAAGCCACGGGACGCGCACCGACTGGCTGGCGATGTCAACGCCCGCCCCGCCCGCCGTGATCGAGAGCCGGACACCAACGCTTCTTCTGTGGATGACACGCAAGCGCAAGCGTCTGCCATGGCGCATTGCCCGCGATCCGCGCTTCTTTCTCAATCCACGGGATCGCGGTCAGACGCTTGCCCGAAGGCTTGGCTCGCCTGCCACCACAGGGGCCATGGTGATCGACCTTGCAATGAGGTCCGAGGCGCGGCGGATCACGCTCCATGGCTTTGATTTCTTTGCGTCGAAGTCGCTTTCGGGCCGGCGCGATGCCACCCGTGTGCCTCATGATTTCGAGGCCGAAAGGGATTGGGTCATGTCACTGGCCAAGGCGGATCCGCGCCTGAAGATCGTCCCTCCCGCCTAGCCGCCCTAGGCTGCGGGCATCCGACGTTCCACGATTTCGGCCCACCAGGAACAGCCCGCCGGTATCACCTCGTCATTGAAATTGTATTCCGGGTGGTGCACCGGCGCGCTGTCGCCGTTGCCGACAAGGATATAGGCGCCGGGCCGCTCTTCGAGCATGTAGGCGAAATCCTCGCCCCCCATCGTGGGCTCGCACTCCTCGTCACAGGCGCCCGAGACGGCGCGGGCCACTTCGGCGGCGAAAGACGTTTGTTCGGCGTGGTTCGACATGACGGGGTAGCCCTTCATGTAGGTGATTTCGGCCCTTCCCCCGTAGGCCGCGCAAATGCCCTCGGTGATCGCGCGGATCCGCGTCTCGGCCATTTCGCGGGTCTCGTTCGAGAGGGTCCGGACCGTGCCTTTCAGCCGCACCCGTGCGGGGATCACGTTGAAGGCATGGGACGAGGTTTCGAACGAGGTGACGGAGACGACGACCTCATCCACCGGCTTGGTGTTGCGCGATGCGATGGTCTGAAGCGCCATCACGAGGTTGGAGGCCATGACGGTCGTGTCGATCGTCTCGTTCGGTTTGGCTGCGTGTCCACCACTGCCATGCAGGGTGATATCGAACTGGTCGGTCGCGGCGAAAAAGGCACCCGGCCGGATCGCGAACTTGCCCACGGGCTGACCGGGCCAGTTGTGCATGCCGTAGACTTCCTGGATGTTCCAGCGGTCCATCATGCCGTCTTCGCACATCTCGCGCCCGCCGCCGCCGCCCTCTTCGGCGGGCTGGAAGATCACGACGACGGTGCCGTCGAAATTGCGTGTCTCGGCAAGGTAGCGGGCCGCGCCCAGCAGCATCGCGGTATGTCCGTCATGGCCGCAGGCGTGCATCGCGCCAGGCGTGTTGGACGCGTAGTCGAGCCCGGTCTGTTCGTGGATCGGCAGCGCGTCCATATCCGCACGCAGACCGATCACCTTGCCCGAGTTGTCGGATTTGCCCCGGATGACGCCCACAACGCCGGTGCGCCCGATCCCCGTTGTCACCTCGTCGCAGCCGAATTCGCGCAGCTTGTCCGCGACAAGGGCCGAGGTGCGGTGGGTATCGAACAGGATCTCGGGATTTGCATGGATATCGCGGCGCCAGGCGGTGATATCATCGTGCAGTTCGGCAAAGCGGTTCTTTACGGGCATCGGAGCCTCCGGTCGGGTGTCTTTGGGCCACAAGGTGTGTCATGACCCCTGCCCCGGCAAGGGCAAATCACACATCCAGAGCCACGTCGATGGGCGAGCCATCGGAGAAGCGCTGCAGCCGGAACCGGGACAGGTCGTGCCCCGGCGCCTTCCCCTGAACCAGATCCGCGGCGATCCGGCCAAAGGCCGGGCCGATCCCGAAGCCGTGGCCCGACATGCCCGTCGCCACGACAAGGCCCGGGATCGCGTGGGCGTGATCGACCACCGGCACCACGTCAGGCATGGTGTCGATCATGCCAGCCCAGGCTTTCTTGAGCTTTGGCTTCGGCAGATCGGGAAACCGCGTGTGAAACCGTTCAAGGATATCGCGGACCTTGGCCATGTTCGGCTGAGGATCGAGGATGCGGTGCTTCTCGAACGGGCTTGGCCCGTCCATCGCCCAGCGGCGCGGCGTGCGCCAGCCGTCGGGATAGCCCGGGGGCGCGGAAAGGCGGAACTTCGTGCCCAGCGGATCCTGTGTCAGGAGCGGCAGATAGGTCCGGAACGCCCTGAAGGCATCGGGCCCGATGAAAAGCTCCTGAAAGCCCGAAACGGCAAGATTGTAGCCGCCGTCCTCACGCCTGCGAAAGGCGATCGTTCCGTCTGACGCCGCCCCGTCGAAGACCTCTGGCAAGGGTTCGGTGGCCAGTGCGGTGCAGCGCACCGACAGCTGCGGGATCGAGACGCCGTGCCGCCGAAGAAACAGCGATGACCACGCCCCGCCCGCCACGACTGCGCCGCCGACCTTGATCCTGCCGGCCTCGGTGATGACACCCGCAACCCGGCCCGCCTCGAGATCGAGGCCACGCACGGCACAATTCTCCACGATCTGGGCCCCGGCGCGCGCCGCCAGCCGCGCCAGCGCGGGAACCGCGATCCACGGCTCGGCGCGCATGTCCGTCGCTGTCCAGAGCGCGCCCATCCAGTCGCCCCGCGCGTCGGGGATTCGCTCCATGATCTCGGCCCGGCTCAGCATCCGCGAGCCCACGCCATGGGCCCGGGCGTGCGGCAGCCATGCCTCGTGCCGGGCCATGTCGTCCTCGGAGCGAGCGATATAGGCGACGCCGGTCTGGCGCAGGCCCAATGCGTCATTCGTCTCGCGCGACAGGGCCTGCCACTGATCCTGTGCCTCCATCGCGATGGGAATTTCGGCCGGGTCGCGACCCTGCACGCGGATCCAGCCCCAGTTGCGCGAAGATTGTTCGCCCGCGATCCGGCCCTTTTCGATCAGCACGGCGCGCAGACCCGCCTGCGCGAGGTGAAGCGCGGTCATCACGCCGATCACCCCGCCACCGATCACCGCGACATCGGCCTCGGCGGGCGGGGGGCCTGCCCATTCGGGGGGCGTCGCGGTCGAGAAGGGAAAGGTCGTCATCGGCTGAGATCCGCGATCAGAGCCTCCATGAAATCCTGCCCCTGCCGGAACTGGTCCAGCGACAGGAATTCGTCGGCCTGATGCGCCTGCGCGATATCGCCGGGGCCGCAGATGACCGCGGAATAGCCGCGTTCCTGAAACTGGCCGCCCTCGGTGCCATAGCTGACCATATGGGTGCCGTTGTCGCCGGTCAGGCGGCGTGCCAGCCGCTCGGCCGGGCCGTCCTCTTCGGGTTGAAGCGGCGGCACGGCGAAATCCCGGTCCAGCGTGATCCCGGCATCAGGGTGGATCGCCTGCATCTGTTGGGTCAGGCGGGCGGCCTCGGCCAACAGGCGCCGATCCCATTCGGCAGCGCTTTCCCCCGGCACGACCCGCATCTCGATCTCGAATGTGCAGGAGCCGGCGGTGATGTTATGGGCTGTACCGCCCTCGATCAGGCCGACGTGCAGCGTCGTGAAGGGGGGGGTGAACATCGCGGCCAGATCTGTCGGCGAGGCAGCCATGATCTCGGCGTTGCGGTCATTGGCCCAGTTGATCAGACGCGCGGCCCACATGATCGCGCTGACCCCGTCTGGCAGGCGCGAGGAATGCACCTCGTGCCCGCGCACCCGGACGCGCCAACCCGACCCGCCCTTGTGGCCGGTCACGACCTTCATCATCGACGGCTCTCCGACGATGACCGTCTCGGCCCGCACGAGGCCCGAGGCCAGCATATGCTCGATCATCGGCGGCGCGCCCAAGAGGCCGATCTCCTCGTCATAGGACAGCGCCAGTTGCAGGGGCCGTTTCAGCGGCTTGTCTTTTGCTTCGACCAGCGCGGCGATGGCCAGCGCGTCGAACCCCTTCATGTCGCAGGTGCCCCGGCCATAAAGACGGCCATCGCGTTCGGTCAGGGCAAAGGGATCGCTCGTCCAGGCCTGCCCCTCGACAGGCACGACGTCGGTATGGCCCGACAACACGACGCCGCCCGGTGCATCGGGCCCGACACAGGCATAGAGGGCGGCCTTGGTGCCACAGGGGCTGGGCACGCGGGTCGTCGCGATCCCCTGCCCCGCCAGATAGCTTTCGAGCCAGTCCACGAGATCGAGATTGCTGTCGCGGCTGACGGTCGGGAAGGACACGAGCCGATCGAGGATGTCATGCGCGCTCAGGCGTTGGGCCATTGTCAGAATGCTCCTTGCTGGCAGGCGCAGGCTAGCCCGGCGGCCACGCGGGGAAAACCGCGATTTTGACCCGAAACCGACATCGCGCCTTCCGGCACAAGGATCAATCGTGTTCGCCCTCGACCGCCTTGCGGATGCGCAGGATCATCCACCACACCGCGAGGATCACCGGCGGCGTGACGATCGCGGCCATCAGGGGCTTGCCCAGGTCAAAGGCCGCTTCGACCGGACCTGTCAGATACAGGACAAGGTTGACCGCGTAATAGCTGATCGCCACCACCGACAGCCCTTCAACGGTGCGCTGCAGGCGCAGCTGGAGGTCGGACCGCCGATCCATGCTTTCCAGCAGCTGCTGGTTCTCGGCCGAGCGCTCGACGTCGACGCGCGTGCGCAAAAGCTCGGCGGCGCGGATCGCGCGGTCGGACATGTCGTGCAACAGCCGTTCCGTCGACTTGACGGTCCGCATCGCCGGATCGAAGCGGCGCATCATGAATTCGGCGAAGGTCTGCCGACCCTCGAACCGTTCCTCGCGCAGAACCCCGATCCGCTGGTGCACAAGCCGTTCATAGGCCCCCGTCGCGCCGAAGCGGAAGGAATTGTCCGTAACCATCTTTTCCAGCTCGGACGAAATCGACAGCAGGTTCTGGAGCGTCACCTCGGCGTCGACATGTTCCTCGGCCATGGCCGAGACCAGCGCCGACAGCCTGTTATCGAGCGATCCCATCCGCGCACGCATCTCGCGTGCCCGTGCGAGGCCCAGCATCGACATGGCCTTGTAGGTTTCGATCTCGCACAGGCGCTGCACGACGCGGCCGATCCGGCGGTCGCCGGTGCCGGGCCGGGCGAAGACGGCAAAGCGCATGTGGCCCGCGGGATCGATGCGAAAATCACCCGCAACGATCAGATCATCGTCCAGAACGCGCGACACGGCGATGCTTTCGGGCACGAACCAATCGTCGAGCTTGCCCACGACGGGGCCCTCATCGTCGATTTCCTCGATGCGGATCAGGGCCGAGGTGATGCGCGCGCCCGGCGCCGCTTCCAGCCAGTCCTGCGGGAAAACCGAGAACGTCGCCGCATCGAAGGGCCGTTCCGCCACGCCATCGCCGAAGAGCGTGTAGGTCACGAATTCGGTGTGGCTTTCCCATTTCAGAAGATGCCGGCCCAGCTTCCCGGAATAATGGGTCGCATCGGGCTGCGGATGTGCCGCGCCGAACCGGTCCAGGAGCGAGATCAGGTGCGCGCGATCGGCCTCGCGGTCGCGACCGGCGGCATTCTCCACCGGCTTGATCGCGAGATAGGCCGCGCGGCCCGGCGCATTGACCTCGGGGAAGGGCCTTGCGTGCAGCTCGTTGGCGAGCTGGTAGCGCAATGGGTGGTCGGTGACGCCGGTCATCGGTCGGACTCCAGGTTGCGAATTGGTTCGGAACCTAGCCAACATGCAGGCCGAGTAAAGGAAAAAGTGTTATTTCTCAGTTTGTTACCTGAGTGCAATGGTATACTGCACTCAGGCAATCGTTTGCAGTCGCTCAGATCACGACAACGTCCAGCGGCGGGAAGCCGTTGAATCCAACTGAGGAATAGGTCGAGGTATAGGCCCCCGTATTCCGGATCAGCACCCTGTCGCCCGATTTCAGGGTCAGCGGCAGATTTACCGGCTGTCTCTCGTAAAGCACATCGGCGCTGTCGCAGGACGGGCCGGCGATCACGCAAGGACCGACCGGATCGCCATCGCGAGACGTCTCGATCCTGTAGCGGATCGCCTCGCCCTCGGTCTCGGCCAGCCCCGAAAAGCGGCCGATCGAGAGGTAGACCCAGCGGTTGTTGTCATCGCGCGACTTGCGCGAGGCCAGCACGACATCGGCCACGATGACACCGGCCTCGGCGACCATGCCGCGGCCCGGCTCCGCCATGATGCGCGGCACATCGCCGAACCGCTCGGCGATCAGCTCCATCACGCGGGCGGCATAGGCGGTGGGCGCCTCGATATCCTCGTCATAGAAGGCCGGGAACCCGCCCCCGATGTTCAGGAGCGTGAGGCCAAGCCCCCGGGCCTGCGCGGTTGCCCAGACGCGGGCCACGGCATCGAGGCCGGCAATCCACATCTCGGCCTTGCGGGTCTGGGAGCCCACGTGAAACGACAGCCCCTCGGCCACTAGGCCAAGACGGGCCGCTTCTTCGAGAAGGCGGATCGCCATCTCGCCGTCGCAGCCGAACTTGCGGCTGAGCGGCCAGTCTGCGCCACCGTCCTCGACCAGAAGACGCACGTAAACCGAAGCGCCGGGCGCATGTTCGGCGATCTTTTCCAGCTCTTCGTCGGAATCGACGGCGAAGTGACGGATGCCCGCGCGATAGGCGAATGCGATATCCGACGGCCGCTTGATCGTGTTGCCGAACGAGATCTGGTCGGGCCGGGCGCCCTGCTCGAGGCACAGCTCGATCTCGCCGCGCGAGGCGGCATCGAAATGCGACCCGAGGTGAACGAGCCGCGCGATGATTTCCGGCGCGGGGTTCGCCTTGACGGCATAGTGGATATCGGCCCGACCCAGACCCAGCCGCAGCGCGCGGAACTGGGCTGCCACCCGATCGACATCGACGACAAGCGTCGGCCGATCGAAGTCGCGCGAGGCGACAAAGGCATCAAGGCGGGATTCGACGTCGAACAGCGGCGCAACAGCGCCGTTGAAATGCAGTGTCATGGTCATCTCCTATAGACCCGGCCATGACGGAGAACCCGACTCAGACCGCTCAGTTCCAATGGAGACGTTACCGTCGCTGCTTTAACACGTTCAGCTGAGAGCTTTACCGGCCAGAGGCGCGTGCGTTGGCGTCCGTGAGGGGCCATGTGGAGCATGACCTGAGTCGTTTCAAGGAATTTCTTTGGGTCAGGAAAAATTTCTTTTTGTGGACGGCGCGGAAACCAGAAACTAAGCCTGCCCCATGGCCAGAACCCTCTTGTTTCACAAGCCTTTCGGCGTGCTGACGCAATTCACAGATGCGCGCTCTGAGACGCCGCGTCCGACGTTGTCGGCCTATATCGACGTGCCCGGGGTCTATCCTGCAGGCCGGCTGGACCGCGACAGCGAGGGGCTGCTGGTCCTGACCGATGACGGCAGGCTTCAGGCCCGCATCGCCGATCCGCGCAACAAGTGGCCCAAGGTCTATCTTGTGCAGGTCGAGGGCGCGCCGGGCGAGGCAGACCTCGAGCCGTTGCGTCGGGGCATCACGCTGAAGGACGGGCCCACCCTACCCGCGCAGGCGCGCCTGATCGACCCGCCCGAGCTGCCCCCGCGCGACCCGCCGGTCCGCTATCGCAAGACGGTGCCCGATCGCTGGATCGAGCTGACTTTGCGCGAGGGGCGCAACCGGCAGGTGCGACGGATGACGGCGCATATCGGTTTTCCGACGCTCAGGCTGGTACGGTGGTCCGTGGGCGACTGGACGCTGGCGGGCCTTGCGCCGGGCGAATGGGCATGGGCCCCGACGGGTCGCTGATCCGCCCTTTGCAGCGTTCGGCAGACCGTTGTATACTTTCTCCATGATCAGGAACGTCTTCCGTGCGACAACGCGCATCCCGGATGCGGTCCGGGTGGTGACGATCGGCGTGATCGCCGCTCTCTGGCCCGGCCGGGACGAACCCGATATTTCCGATTGGCTCGACGCGCAAAGCCCCGCGCGTCAGACCGGGCTCCAGGCTCTCGTGATCTTTGTCCTTGCGATCATGGCCATCCTTTTCGCGCAATTCGGCTGGATCGGGCTTGGGCTTTATTTCGGCATTGTTCTGTGGCTGATCCGCTGACGCGACAGCCTGCCGCAGCGCAGCGATTTCTGCAAAGACAGTCAGGCGGTTAGCCCGACGTATACATGCGTATACCGCTGAATTAGAACAATTTTTCTAAACCGGCGCCGGGAACGGACCGTAACCCCTACATCGCAACAGAGAGGAGATCTCGATATGACCTCACTACTCGGAATGCTTATGTTCGGAACGCTCGGCTTCGTCGCCGCCTTCGCCTATATCAACGCCCGCACCACCGCACGCATGAAGGGCAAGCTGCCGAAGTCCACTCTCGCGGCAGACAGCCATCATTGGCAACTCGCGCGGCAGAAGAACCCCACCAAGGCGTTCTGACCAACCGCCACGATCCTCCCCAAAATGGAAGGCCTCCGCCCGGGATACGGGCGGAGGCCTTTTGACTTGGGTGATCACCGGGGCGCTTTGGCCCCGAAAATCAGCTGATCCGGGTCAGCAGGTCGTCGATGCTTTTCTTCGCATCGCCATAGAACATCCGCGTATTCTCCTTGAAGAAGAGCGGGTTCTCGATCCCGGAATAGCCGGTGCCCTGCCCCCGCTTGGAGACGAAGACCTGCTTGGCCTTCCAGCATTCCAGAACCGGCATCCCGGCGATGGGGCTGTTGGGGTCGTCCTGTGCGGCGGGGTTCACGATGTCGTTCGAGCCGATGACGATCGCCACGTCGGTGTTGGGGAAGTCGTCGTTGATCTCCTCCATCTCGAGGACGATGTCATAGGGCACCTTGGCCTCGGCCAGAAGCACGTTCATGTGCCCCGGCAGACGGCCCGCGACGGGGTGGATCGCAAAGCGCACCTCTTTGCCGGCCGCACGCAGCTTGCGGGTCAGTTCGCTGACCGATTGCTGCGCCTGCGCCACAGCCATGCCGTAGCCCGGGATGATGATGACGCTGTCCGCCTCGTTGAGCGCATTGGCCACGCCATCGGCATCGATGGCGATCTGTTCGCCCTCGATCGCCGCGGCCGGGCCAGAGGCGCCGCCAAAGCCGCCGAGGATGACCGATACGAAGGACCGGTTCATCGCCTTGCACATGATGTAGCTGAGGATCGCCCCCGAGGAGCCCACCAGCGCACCCACCACGATCAGCAGGTCGTTTCCGAGCGAGAAGCCGATCGCCGCCGCGGCCCAGCCGGAATAGCTGTTGAGCATCGACACGACCACGGGCATGTCGGCGCCGCCGATCCCCATGATCAGGTGATAGCCGATGAAGAGCGCCAGAAGCGTCAGCAGAACAAGCGTCCAGCTGCCCGAGTCGCCCAGATACATCGCAGCGAAGATCACCGACAGGGCCGCAGCACCGGCGTTGAGCATGTGCCCGCCCGGAAGCTTCTTGGCGGCGCTGTCGACCCGGCCCGCCAGCTTGCCATAGGCAATGACGGAGCCGGTGAGGGTGACCGCACCGATCCAGATGCCGAGAACGAGTTCGACCTGCAGGATCGTGATCTCGACACCGGTTTTCTTGGCGATCAGCTGACCAAACGACGACAGGCCGTCATAGACCTCCTTGGGCAGGCCGACAGCGGTCAGCCCGTCCTCGGCAACCGCGCCCAGAACGCCCCCGTTCTCGGCGTAGAGCGCAGAAACGGAGTTGATCATGATGTCGGCGTTGAAGCCCACGAAGACGGCAGCAAGGCCGACAAGGCTGTGCATGATGGCCACAAGCTCGGGCATCTGGGTCATCTGCACCCGGGTGGCCAGCTGGTAGCCCACGCCCGCGCCCAGCGCGATCAGCACCAGCGACATAAGCCAGAGCCCCTGACCGGGGCCGATCAACGTGGCGATGATGGCGATGGCCATGCCGACGATGCCGTACCAGACAGCGCGTTTCGCACTTTCCTGCCCCGACAGACCGCCGAGCGACAGGATGAAGAGGACGGCCGCGACCGCATAAGCCGCAATGGTGAATCCGAAGTCCATTTTCTTAACCTCGCGCTCTTAGGATTTCTGGAACATGGCGAGCATGCGCCGTGTCACGAGGAAGCCGCCGAAGATATTGACCGCGGCCATGAAGATGCCGACCGCAGCCAGCAGGGTGATCAGGATCGATGACGACCCGATCTGGATCAGCGCGCCGAGGATGACGATCGACGAAATCGCGTTGGTCACCGCCATCAGCGGCGTGTGGAGCGAATGCGCCACGTTCCAGATCACCTGGAACCCGATGAAGACGGACAGAACGAAGACGATGAAGTGCTGCATGAAGCTGGCCGGGGCGACAAGGCCCACCGCCAGCACAAGCGCCGCGCCAATGGCGATCAGCGTCACCTGCTGACGGGTCTGCGCCTTAAAGGCCGCCAGTTCCTGCGCCCGCTTTTCCTCGGGCGTCAGTTCCTTGGGCGCCTCTTTCTTCGGGGCGGCCGCGATGGCCTTCACCTTGGGCGGCGGCGGCGGGAAGGTGATCTCGCCGTGATGGGTCGCCGTGGCGCCCCGGATCACGTCATCTTCCATGTTGTGTTCGATCACACCGTCCTTTTCGGGGGTGAGGTCGGTCAGCATGTGGCGGATGTTGGTGGAGTAGAGCGTCGAACTTTGCGCCGCCATCCGGCTCGGGAAATCTGTGTAGCCGACGATGATCACGCCGTTGTCCGACACGATCCGCTTGTCGGCCTCGGTCAGTTCGCAATTGCCACCGCGTTCGGCGGCAAGGTCGACGATGACCGAGCCGGGCTTCATCGCCTCGACCATGTCCTTGGTCCAGAGCACGGGCGCGTCACGGCCGGGGATCAGCGCGGTCGTGATTACGATATCCACGTCGGGTGCCAGCTCGCGGAACTTCTCAAGCTGCTTTTCGCGGAATTCCGGGCTCGAGGGGGCCGCATAGCCGCCCGTCGCCGCACCGTCCTGTGTCTGTTCCTCGAAATCGAGATAGACGAATTCGGCGCCCATGGATTCGATCTGTTCGGCAACCTCGGGCCGCACGTCGAAGGCATAGGTGATCGCGCCGAGCGAGGTCGAGGTGCCGATCGCAGCCAGACCCGCAACGCCCGCGCCCACGACCAGAACCTTGGCCGGCGGAACCTTGCCCGCCGCCGTCACCTGACCGGTGAAGAAGCGGCCGAAATTGTTGCCCGCCTCGATCACCGCGCGGTAGCCCGCGATATTGGCCATGGAGGACAGGGCATCCATCTTCTGCGCGCGGCTGATGCGCGGGACCATGTCCATTGCGATGACACTTGCGCCCTTGGAATTGGCGAGTTCCATCAGCGCCTCGTTCTGGGCCGGATAGAACATCGAGATCAGCGTCTTGTCCTTGGTCAGACGCTTGGCCTCGGTGTCGCTGGGCGGACGGACCTTGACGATGATGTCCGCCTCTTTCCACAGCGCGGCGGCGGTCTTGACGACCTCGACCCCGGCCTCGCGGTAGGCGTCGTCGGTGAAGCCAGCGGCCTCCCCTGCGCCGGCCTCGATCAGGCAATCGTGACCCAGCTTCTGAATGTCGCGGGCGGATGCCGGCGTCATCGCAACGCGGGCCTCGCCTTCAAATATCTCTTTTGGTGCGCCGATCTTCACGGACGGTCCCCCTTCTCGGTCATTCGGACATGCTGATATCGCGTGAAATAAAGTTTCACAAGCGATCGAAAAGGCGCAACTACAGTATACATTGGCATGCAGCAATCGATTGCACAGCCAATCGGCGCCAGATCAGATCCAGCGGCGCACGCGGCGGGCATAGCTCTCGAATTCGGAACCGAACCGCCGCGACAGCCGCGCCTCTTCAGGCAGGATGAACCTCTGCCGGATCACGAGCATGAACAGCGGCACCAGAAGACAGGCGACAGGTGGCCCGAAGATCAGGACAGCCCCGGCCAGCACGAGCGCATCGCCAAGATAGATCGGATTGCGGCTCAGGCCGAAAATTCCTGTCGTAACAAGGGCATCCGCGTCACGGTGCGGGATCACCGTCGTCCGGTGGCGCGTCATCTGCACCACAGCCAAGAGCATCAGCAGGACGCCAAGACCGACCAGAACCGCGCCCGGCAGATCCGCCCAATCCCCGAAGACGCCCCCGAAAATCCCGGCCCGCCCCAAGGCAAAGGTGCAGACAATGAACCCGGCAAGCCAGATCGGAGGAAGATCAATCCATTTCATGCCGCCATATCACCGAAAGTGCCGCCCGCTGCCAAGCCCATTGCCGACCTTGTGCAACCCGGGCCCGAGCCTCCGTCGCGTCATTGTGTCGATACCGTCAATAAGCCTTTGACAAGTCGCGCCCCATCGCCGGGAAGGCCTGGCAACCAATCGGGCCAAAATGTGGCCGCGCGCAAGAAAACGAAGCAGCGGTTAGACCGCTCCAAACACCGGAAAATATCGGTTTACTCGTCCGCCAAGGCAGGCAGGCGTTTCGGCGGATGGCAAGGTTTCGGACGAACTCGCCCCGCAACGTTCTCAGAAATGCCCGAAAGGCTGCCCATTGTCGCCCGACTGCCCCCCTACCCCGTGATCAAGGCAGAATGTGAACCATCAGGAAACAGTCCGCCGGAAGAATAGAATTCGGCGCGTAGTTCGCCATTTGTTTGTCGGGGCATGTTACATGGCACAAGGTTATCTGGTTCAGCTCGGTGATGGATCTCTAAATCCGGACGATACGATCGCTCTGTCGGTCATCGGCTTTGAAATCGATCAGACCCTCGGTGGAGGCTCCTGGTCATGGTCCGGCACCGATGCCGGCGTTCCGGTGACCAACCAGACCGAGACCGGCACCTTTTATCTGGGCTCCGACGGGAACGTGTATTTCGTTCCTGACAGCGGAACCAAAGACGACGTCACCAGCGCCTCTGCGACGACGACTCCCACCTATGCCGACGAAGCTTTCGGAAGCAGCGGTGACGACGTTCAGTTCGGCGATGGCGGGTCAGAGATCATCTATGGCGGGGCGACGGCCTCCCCCACCTCGACCGGGGCCGACACGATCGATGGCGGTGATGGACAGGATGTCATCTATTCCGGCGACGGGGCTGACACCATCAGGGGCGGCGGCGACGATGACGTGATCTTTGGCGGCGACGGCAATGACGAGATTTACGGCGATCAGTTCGTCCCGCCCGCGACCGGCACCGAGACGCTGAACTGGATTGCCGAGGGCGCCAGCGGCACCGACCTGTCCGCCGGCTTCATTCAGGACACCGGCGGCATGCAGGTTTCCGTGTCGTTCACCAACGACGGCAGCAACACCGCCATCCAAACGTCCACCAGCACCCAATATGTCGGCGCGACCGGGCTTGCCACCAATTCAGGTCTCTACCTGACAGGCAATGGCGGCCCCAATGTCACCACCTCCATTTCGTTCGGTGCAGAATCCGGGTCGGGCCTCTCGAACGAGGTCGAGAACGTTGTCTTCGTCATCAACGATGTCGACATTTCCGGCTGGCAGGACATCATCACCGTCAACGCCTATGACGAGAATGGCAACCCGGTTGTCGTCACGCTCACCGCGCTTGGGAATGACACCGTCACGGGCCAGACCGTCAGCGGTGCGGGCGGCACGAACGACACGCAAGACGTCATCAACGGCGCCGTCCTCGTGGAAATCGCGGGGCCTGTCAGTTCCATCGAGATCATCTACGAGAACGGCGGCACCTCCGGTCAGGCGCTCTGGATCACAGATATCCAGTACGACACGATGGTGCCCGACGATGGCAACGACCTGATCGATGCAGGTGCGGGCGACGACATCGTCTTCGGTGGCGGCGGCGATGACACGATCTATGGCCGCGATGGCAACGATTCTGTTTCGGGCGACGCAGGAAACGACATCCTGTCGGGCGAGGAAGGGGCCGACACCCTCTCGGGCGAACTGGGCGACGACCAGGTGTTGGGCGGCGCGGGTGGCGACGTGCTCTTCGGAGGCGCGGGCGATGATTTCATCGGCGGGGATACGATCTGGCTCGACCCGGCCGAATATGCCTCGGTTGCCTCGGCGGCCACAACTCTGACCGTCATCAACGACAGCGACGCCGCAATCCAGCTCTGGTGGATCGATGGCACCGGCAGCCTGGTCGCCTACGGCACCATTGAGCCGGGTCAGACCTATGTCCAGTCGACCTTCGAGGAACACAACTGGGTCTTGCGCGATGAAGACGGCCATTACCTGGCCCTGATCGAAGGTGCCGCGAACCAGACCTATGTCTATGGCGACGAGGGACTTGGCGACAGCATCGTTGCCGGCGATGGCAACGACATCATCGAAGGGCAGTTCGGCGACGACATCATCGATGCCGGCGCGGGCGATGACATCATCTATGGCGGTTCCGGCGACGACGACATCGAGGCCATGACAGGCAACGACACCGCCTATGGCGGCGCAGGCAACGACGTCATCGACGACGAATTCGATGCCGGCACGGACGGATCGGGCAACGACCTGTTCTATGGCGGCGACGGCAACGACATCATCCATGCCGGAATCGACAACGACACCATCTTCGGCGATGCGGGCAATGACCAGCTTTCGGGCGAGGCCGGCAACGACACGATCTATGGCGGCGACGACGCCGACCGCATCACGCTTTATGGCACAACCGGCGACGACACGATCTTCGGCGGCGAGGGCACGACAGGCGGCGGGGATTTCGACACCGTCGACATCACCAACGTCACCTCGGCCGTTGGCGTCACCTATACCGGCAACGAGGCCGGCTCGATCACCCATTTCGCCGGAAACGCGACCTTCAGCGAGATCGAGGCCTTCGAACTCGGGTCGGGCAACGACACGCTGAATGCGACCAACGACACTCTGGGCGTCAGCGTTTCTGCGGGCGCCGGTGACGATACGCTGACGGGGGGGAGCGGCAACGACAGCCTGCTGGGCGACGCCGGAAACGACGTGCTCTCTGGGGGAGCCGGGAACGACGAGCTTTACGGTGGGTCGGGCAACGACGTCATCGCCGGCGGCGCAGGCGACACCCTTTTTGGCGGCGATGACGCCGACACGATCACGCTCGATCCGTCCGCGCTGGACGGCAGCGGCACGCAGACGGGCACGATCACTGTCGACGGCGGCACTGGCGGCACGACGGACAACGACACGCTCGACCTGTCGGCCTACGATGGCTACCGCAACCTCGCCGTCGGCACCAACGCGGATCTGGACTCCGTCTCGGGCACTGTCGAGGTTCTCAACAGCAATGGCGACTGGATCACCGTCAACTTCGCCGAGATCGAAAACCTGATCCTGCCCGCCGACGGCACCGTCAGCGGCACGGCCGGCGACGATATCATCGATGCGGCCTATACAGGTGACCCTGACGGCGACCTGGTCGACGGCAACGACGCCTTCATCGCAGGCCATTCCGGCAATGACGACCTGATTGAAGCCGGCGCTGGCAACGACGTCGTCTTCAGCGGTGACGGCAACGACACTGTGTTTGGGGGAGATGGCCAAGACAGTCTCTATGGCGGCGGCGGTGAGGACACCCTCGCCGGCGGCGACGGGAATGACAACATTCAGAGCGGTTCGGGCAACGACTCCATCGACGGCGGCGCCGGCAACGACCTGCTGTACGGTCAGGGCGGCAACGACGCGATCTACGGCGGGACGGGCAACGATCAGTTCTTTGCCGGGACCGGAACCGACGCCCTCTACGGCGGTGAAGGGACCGACACCTTCCAGTTCAGTGACACCGATGGGATCAACACCGTTGTGGGTGGCGAGACGGCGGATGCCGGACTGGGCGACATCCTCAACACGAATTCTGGCTCCGACGCCACTATCATCGCCGGCGGCAATGAATCCGGCACGATGACTCAGGGCGGATTGAGCGTCACCTATTCCGAAATCGAGTGGCTGCAGACGGATGACGGCAACGACACCGTCGATCTGACTGCCGACGGGTCCGATATCAAGATTTCGGCATATGCAGGCGACGACTCGGTCATTGGTGGATCCGGCGCGAATGTGATCGATCTCGGAACCGGCAACGACACTGTCGACGCCGGTGCCGGGAATGACACTCTTTTCGGTTCGGACGGCGATGACACGTTCATCATGACCGGGACGTTCGGCGACGACGTCATCACCGGCGGCGAGCTTGACGAAACCACGGGCGACACGCTCGATGCCTCGGCGCTGACGGGCGATATCTCGCTCCTGCTGTCGGCGGCCGAGACAGGCACGCTGATGCAAGGCACGAACGAGGCCAGCTTCTCGCAAATCGAGACGGTAATCCTTGGCTCGGGCGACGACAGTGTCACTGGCTCCGTCGGCAATGACACGGTGGCGACCAATACCGGCGCCGACACGGTCGATATGGGCGCGGGCGACGACACGGTCGATCTCGGCCTGCTGGATTCAGCGGTCGATACGGTCGTCCTGCAGAACGGCGATGGCGCCGACGTCCTGTTCAACTTCGAGGCGCCTGTCTACAACGGCGACGGCACCTTCACGGGCGGTGATCAGCTTGACGTGTCGGGCCTGCTCGATCTTGGGGGCGATCCGGTCAATACCGGCGATGTCGTCCTGAGCGATTCGAACGGCGACGGGAGCGGTGACGCGATCCTGACCTTCCCTGACGGGACGTCGGTCATGCTGGTGGGTGTCAGCGTTTCGACCCTGTCCTCCCCCCTCGCGCTCGAGGCCATGGGGATCCCGCTCGACCTCAATTATACGGTCGACGGCACGGCGGGCGACGACGTCATCGACTTCACCTATGTCGACGATCCCGATGGCGACCAGATCGACCGGGGCGATGCGCTTGACGGGTCAAATGATGACATCGTGCTGGCCGGGGACGGCAATGACGAAATCTATGCCGGCGAAGGCAACGACGTTGTCTATGGCGGCACGGGCAACGACGTCATCGACGGCGGCTTCGGCTTCGATACCCTGTTCGGGGATGCCGGCGACGACATCATCGACTTCGGCTTCGACAACGGCGGCATCGCCTATGGCGGCGACGGCAATGACGAAATCGTCAGCTATGACGCGGGCGGGGTCGAAATCCACGGCGATGCCGGCGACGACTTCATCCTCGCAGGGGTGGACAACGACACCATCTTTGGCGGCACCGGCAATGACGACATCTCGGCCTATGGCGGCCAGGACACGATCTATGGCGGTGCGGGCAACGACCTTGTCGACGGGATGGGTGGCGCCGATTTCATCTATGGCGACGCGGGCGATGACACGATCTTCGGCGGCGGTGACAACGACCTGATCGTTGTCAACGAAACGTCGGGGAGCGACACGATCGGCGGTGGCGAGACCGGCAACGACAACGATACGCTCGACTTCGCCTCGACGACCGATACCGGCGGGGTGAACATCCTGTTCACCGGTGACGAGGCCGGCGATTATGATATCGGCACCGGTGCCGCCGACGGGACCTTCACCGAGATCGAGAACCTCTTCCTGACGGATTTCGACGACACGGTCGATGCCACCAATGACAGCTTTGGCGTCACGATCGACGGTGGCACGGGGGATGATGACATCACCGGCGGCACCGGTGACGACCTGCTGTATGGCGGCATCGGCGATGACACCGTCAGCGGCGGGGCCGGAAACGACAGCGTCATCGGCGAGGCCGGAAATGACATTCTTTCCGGTGATGTGGGCAACGACTTCCTGAACGGGGTCGACGGCAATGACGTGCTTTACGGCGGCGGCGGCGTCGATGCGATCGAGGCAGGGATTGGCGACGACACCCTCTATGGCGGTGCCGATGACGATTCCATCAACGGCGATCAGGGCAACGACACCGTCTTCGGCGGTGACGGCAACGATTTCATTCGCGGCTCGTTCGGCAACGACACCGTCTATGGCGGCGAAGGCGACGATTATGTCTGGGGCGGCTATGGCGACGACCTTCACGTCGTCGAGGACAATTTCGGCAACGACACCTATTTCGGCGACAGCGAAGATGAAACGCTGGGCGATACGCTGGATTTCTCGGCCGTTGCCTCGGATCTGACGATCGACCTGACCGACGGCAACAGCGAGAACGGCAGCTTTACCGACGGCACCTCCACCGCGACCTTCACCGAAATCGAGAACATAATCCTCGGCGCCGGCGTCGACACGCTCGTCCTCTCCGACACAAGCGGAGACGACGTCGTCCAGGGCTTTGTCGCCCCGTTTGCCGACCGTGACGGAAACTACACGGGCCAGGATCAGCTCGATGTCTCGAACATGACATCGGACGGGTCAACGCCGGTCCATACGGGCAATGTCGTCGTATCGGACGACGGAAACGGCAACGCGGTCCTGACCTTCCCGTCAGGCGCCTCGATCACGCTGATCGGCGTGGTGCCCGCCGATGTCTCCGATCCCGCCGCGCTGGAGGCGATGGGGATCCCGGCCGATCCGCGTGACGGAACCGTGTCGGGCACGGCCGGTGGCGATGTCATCAATGCCGGATATGCCGGTGATCCAGAGGGCGACCTCGTCGACAACAACGACGCGATCCTGCCCGGCGACAGTGGCAATGACGATCTGATCGAGGCCGGCGCGGGCGATGACTTCATCATCGCGGGTGACGGCAACGACGAAATCTACGGCGGTGCCGACAGCGACACCTTCATCCAGTCCGACACCGACGGCGTCGACGTGATCTATGGCGGCGAGACCGGCACGGACGGCGACCGCATCGACTTCAACCCATCGGCCGATCCGGGCGGCGTCACCGTGACGTTCAACGGCGATGAGCAAGGCACCTACAACGTCGGCTCCGGCGCGGCGTCGGGCGAATTCTACGAGATCGAGGAAATCGCCGGCTCCGGGTTCAACGACACGGTCGACGCCTCGGCCGACGCGACGGGCATCACGGTCGATGGCCTTGCCGGCGACGACACGATTACCGGTGGTGACGGCAACGACGCCCTGTTCGGCTGGGCCGATGACGATGTGATCGACGGCGGCCTTGGCGATGACATGGTCGATGGCGACGCCGGAAACGACGTGCTGGACGGGTCTGCCGGCAATGACGTTGTGGTCGGGGATGGCGGCCGAGACACGCTGACCGGCGGCACCGGCAACGACCAGCTGTATGCCGGCACCGGAAACGACATTCTCAACATCGCCGAAGGCGATCTGGCCGATGGCGCATCCGGTGACGATCTGTTCGTCCTGCAGGATCTGGGCGAGACGAGCAACGCCACGATCACCGTCGATGGCGGATCGGGTGACGAGACAACGGGCGACACGCTTCAGCTGGGCGATCTGGCCGACCTGTCGACGCTGAGCGCGACCGATGACGGCACGGGAAGTCTTTCCGGCTCTGTTACGCTGGATGACGGGACGATCCTGAACTTCTCAGAGATCGAGAACATCATCTGCTTTACCCCCGGCACCCGGATCGCCACGCCGCGTGGCGCACGGCCGGTCGAGGAACTGGCCGTGGGCGATCCTGTCGTCACCCGCGATCACGGGCTTCAGCAGATCCGCTGGATCGGACGGCGGACAGTGCCCGGCAAGGGCCGACTGGCGCCAATCCGCCTGAAGCAAGGCGTCCTGACCGGCCTCGAACGTGACCTGATCGTCTCGCCGCAGCACCGGTTGATGTTCAACGGCTATCGGGCCGAGCTTCTGTTCGGGGAACGTGAGGTTCTGGTCCCTGCCCTGCATCTGGTCGACGGGATCGACGCCTGCATCGAAGAAATCGAGACCGTCACCTATATCCACATGCTGTTTGACGATCACGAGATCGTCTATGCCGAGGGGGCGGCCACCGAAAGCTTCCATCCCGGGGAGGTCGGGTTGTCGGCCATCACCGAAGCGTCCCGAGACGAGATCTTTGCGATCTTCCCAGAGTTGCGCGCCCTGCCGTCGAGCTTTGGACCTGCCGCCCGCCGCTCACTCAAGCGTCACGAGGCCCGGCTGCTGGTCTAGGGTCAGGCGGTCCTGAGGTGGACCGGCTGCCTGGCCCCCGACCACGCGCGCACCGCGTCGCCGAAGGCGCCGAACAATTTGCGCGAGACGGGGTCGCGGGCGGCATTATACTCGGGGTGCCATTGCACCGAGAGGGTAAACCCCGGTGCCCCGGCGACGTAGATTGCCTCCGGCGTGCCATCGGGCGCATGGCCGTCGATCACGATCCGCGGGCCCGGCATCTTGATGCCCTGCCCGTGGAGGGTGTTCGTCATCACCTTCTGCGCGCCCATCAACCGGTGGAACGGGCCGTTTTCAACGAAGGTCACCTCGTGGCGCAGCTCGAACTTTTCTTCCAGCGTGCCGTCGGGCGGCATCCTGTGATTGTCGCGGCCCGGCAGATCACGGATTTCGGGATAAAGCGATCCCCCCATCGCGACATTCACTTCCTGAAAGCCGCGGCAGATGCCGAAGAAGGGCTGGCCGCGTTCGACGCAGGCCCGCACCAGCGACAGGGCCACGGCATCACGATCCCGGTCGAAGGTTCCATGCGCCTCGGTGGGCGCCTCGCCATATTCCTCGGGGTGCACATTGGGGCGCCCGCCGGTGAACAGGAACCCGTCGCAGGCGTCCAGCAGGTCTGGCACATCCGAAAGCTTGGGATCGGACGGCACGATCATCGGCAGGCAGTCCGACACCTCAGCGATTGCCTGCGAATTCATCGTTCCGGCCGCGTGGGTCGGATATTGATCGTTGATCAGGTGCAGATTGCCAATGATGCCGACGATGGGGCGTTTCATGATCCCGCCTTTCCTCTTTGTGCAAGAGATATAGGCTACGGGCGCGCATGAAAAGGTTACCGGTCGCCCAGCGGAGCATGGATGCACGAAAACGATGAAAACTTGCGCGTCGGGGGGCCGTGTCGCAATGCTGTCGGATGACTTTTGACCTGACCGACCCCGATTTCCTGCGCGCGCCCGGGCCGATGCTGGCGCAGATGCGCACTGAAGGTCCGATCGTGCGGGCGCGGATACCCTTCATGGGCGAGGTCTACCTCACCACCACCGACGAGGCCGCGCGCCGGCTGTTGAAGGCGACCGACAGCTTCGCGCGCGACCCCGGTCATGCGGGCGGGCGATCCTACCAGAAGATCATGTGGTGGATGCCGCCCTTCATGCGGCCGCTGATGCACAACATGCTGCTGCATGACGGCGCGGCGCACAAACGGCTCAGGTCGCTGGTGGATCAGGCCTTCGCACGCCATGCCATGCTGGACCTGCGCCCAGAGATCATGGCCCTGGCCGACGGATTGCTGGATCAGATCGACCCGGACCGGCCACAGGACATGGTCGCGGCCTATGCGCGGCCCCTGCCGCTTCAGGTGATCTGCCTTCTGCTTGGGATCCCCGAGTCGGACCGCGCCCGCGTGCAACGCTGGATCAGCCCGATCTCGGCACCGGTCAACGGATGGGCCATGCTGCGTGCCTTTCCGGGGCTCTACCGGCTGATCCGTTATTTCCGCGCCGAATTCGCCGACGTCCGCCGGACGGGTGGGCGACCGGGCCTGATCCGCGACCTTGTTCTGGCCGAGCAGGATGGCGACCGGCTGTCGGAGGACGAACTGCTGAGCATGGTCGTCATGCTCTTCATCGCGGGGCACGAAACGACCGTGCACCTGGTTTCGAACGGAATCGCGGGCTGCATCGATGCGGGGAACCTGGGGCCGGAGCTGGCGAACTCGCCCGGACGGATGGCGATCGCGGTCGAAGAATTCATGCGGTTCTACACGCCGGTCATGATGACCAAGCCCCTGTTTGCCCGTCACGACACGGAATTCGAGGGCACACCGCTCCGAACCGGCGACAAGATCGTGGCGCTGCTGATCGGTGCCAACCACGACCCCGCCCGCGTCGAGGCGCCGTCCGAGATGCGCCCGGAAAGGCGGCCGAACCCGCATCTGGGGTTCGGCCATGGCCCGCATGTCTGCCTTGGCATCCAGCTGGCCCGGATCGAGGCGCAGGTCGCGATCGAGCGGCTGTTCCTGCGCTATCCGAACGCGCAATTCGCCGTGCGGCGTGACGAGATCGTGCATGGCCGCCGGATCGGGCTGCGCGGCCTGCCGCGCCTGCCCTTGCGGCTCAGGCCTGCTTGAGCTCCAGCCTGCGGGCGTGAAGAACCGGCTCGGTATAGCCGGACGGCTGCTCCCGCCCTTTCAGGACCAGATCGCAGGCCGCGGCAAAGGCGATCCCGTTGAAACCGGGCGCCATGGGCGTATAGGCCGGATCGCCCTCGTTCTGGCGATCGACCACGGCGGCCATGCGGCGCATGATCTCCATCAGCTGATCTTCGGCGATCACGCCGTGATGCAGCCAGTTGGCGATATGCTGGGCCGAAATCCGGCACGTCGCGCGATCCTCCATGAGGCCGACATCGTTCATGTCGGGCACCTTGGAACAGCCGATCCCCTGATCGATCCAGCGCACGACGTAGCCGAGGATACCCTGCGCATTGTTCTCAACCTCGCGCGTGATCTGGGCGTCAGTCCATTTGCGATAGCTGGCCAGCGGAATATCCAGAAGCCCGGTCACATAGGCACGCCGTCCGCCCTTGCGCAGCGCGTCCTGCACGGCAAAGACATCGACCTTGTGATAATGAAGCGCATGCAGCGTCGCGGCCGTGGGGCTGGGCACCCAGGCGCAGGTGGCGCCGGCGCGGGGATGTTCGATCTTGTGCTCCAGCATGGCGGCCATCTTGTCGGGCATAGCCCACATGCCCTTGCCGATCTGGGCCCGGCCGGACAGTCCGCATTCCAGACCGATGTCCACGTTCTGGTTCTCGTAGGCGGTGATCCAGCCCTTGCGCTTGATGAAATCCTTGCGGCTGAAGGGCCCGGCCTCCATCGAGGTGTGGATCTCGTCGCCCGTCCGGTCGAGGAAGCCTGTGTTGATGAAACAGACCCTGTCCTTCGCCGCGCGGATACATTCCTTGAGGTTGGCCGAGGTGCGCCGTTCCTCGTCCATGATGCCGATCTTGACGGTATTGGCCGGCAGGCCCAGCATCTCTTCGACCCGGGTGAAGATCTGGTCGGTGAACGCCACTTCATCGGGGCCATGCATCTTGGGCTTGACCACGTAGACCGAACCGTGAAGCGAGTTGCCGCCCTCGCGCTGAAGGTCATGCATCGCGATCAGGACGGTAATGGCCGCATCCATCAAGCCTTCGAAAATTTCGTCCCCCTGCGCATCGAGTATGGCGGGGTTGGTCATAAGGTGGCCGACATTGCGCACCAGCATCAGGGCGCGGCCCTTCATGGTGAAGCGGGTTCCATCGGGGCCGGTCCAGTCAGCATCGGGTGCAAGGACGCGGGTCATCTCGCGGCCACCCTTGTCGAAGGTCGCGCTCAGATCGCCCTTCATCAGGCCAAGCCAGTTGGAATAGGCCAGAACCTTGTCTTCGGCATCGACGCAGGCGACGGAATCCTCGCAATCCATGATCGCCGAAACCGCACTCTCCATCCGGACATCGGCCAGAAGCGCCCGGTCGCGCGATCCGATCGGATGGGCGCGATCGAAGACAAGCTCGACATGCAGGCCGTTGTTGCGCAGCAGGATCGCATCGGGCGCCTTGGGATTGCCCCGATAGCCCGCGAATTTCGCAGGCTCCATCAGCGGCATATCATCCGCCAGAAGCGCGCCGTCCCTGACGTAATAGCGCGAGACGTCCGAATGGCTGGCCCCTTCGATGGGGAACGCCTCGTCGAGGAACAGGCGGGCGCGGGCCACGACACGGGCGCCGTGCCCCCGGTTGTAGGGGCCTTTCGGCGGTGTCACGCCCATCGCGTCGGTGCCATAGAAGGCATCGTAGAGGCTGCCCCAGCGGGCATTGGCGGCATTGATGGCAAAGCGCGCATTGGTGATCGGAACCACGAGCTGCGGGCCCCCAACCGACGATATCTCGGGATCGACGTTCTGGGTGCCGATCTCGAAATCCGCGCCCTCCTCAACGAGATAGCCGATCTCACGCAGGAATTCCTGGTAGGCATCGGGATCATGGGGCTGGCCCCGGCGCGCGATGTGCCAGGCATCGATCTTGCCCTGCAACTCCTCCCGGCGCGCCAGCAGATCGCGGTTCCGTGCGGTCAGATCCGCCACCAGCGCGCCGAACCCCGACCAGAACCGGTCTGCATCGATGCCCGTTCCCGGAAGCGCATGGGTCTCGATGAAATCATGCAATTCCGTTGCGACGCGAAGGCCGCCAACCTCAACTCTGTCTGCCATTGTATGTTCCTGCCCCGGAAAGATGATGTCGCGGCCAGATGCCGCGGGTCCGGGTCGGATTAGAACAAAAGTTTCCTATAGGCAACAAAGCGCTAAACGCGACCGGCCCGCTGCCTGCGGCACCGGTCGGAGCAATAGCGCACCTCGTCCCAGACCCGCGCCCATTTCCGACGCCACGTGAACGGGCGGCCGCAAGTGGCGCAGGTCTTTCGTGGCAGATCGGCCTTCTTGACGCCCTTCGGCATGGGCGGGATCCTATTCGACCTCGTCGCCGGTCCGGCCGTCGATCTGGGTTTCGGGTTCAACCGGCGTCTCGCCGCTTTCGGCCGTCCACATCAGGAACGCGCCAAAGAGGAGTGCGGCAAAGACCACGACAGCGGCGATCCCGCGTAGGGCGCCGCCATGGCGTTTGTGTTGTGTCTCGATATCCGTTTTGGGTGCGGACATGATCTGCTCTCCTTTCGTTTTGGGGGTCACGCGGCGCTTGTCTTTTCCGGCTCCGGAGATGACCCTTAGGTCCCAACACCTGTGGTCGAAACCGGAGCAGTCAACCATGAGCCCTCGCCAGCAGACCGTGATTCACCTCGCGGATTACACGCCGCCCGCCTATCTGGTCGATCGCGTCGAGCTGGTCTTCAGGCTTGATCCACGGGCCACGCGCGTCGTCTCCCGGGTCGGGTTCAGACCCAATCCCGACAGCGCAGGCGGGCCGTTCTTCCTGCATGGTGAGGAGCTGAAACTGATCTCGGCGCGGATCGATGGCGAGGCCGTTTCACCGGAGCTGACCGACCGGGGCCTGACCTGCGATGTGCCCGATGCCCCCTTTGTCTGGGAGGCCGAGGTCGAGATCGCGCCGGCCGACAATACGGCGCTTGAGGGTCTCTACATGTCGAACGGCATGTATTGCACCCAATGCGAGGCCGAAGGGTTCCGGCGAATTACCTATTATCCGGACCGGCCCGACGTGATGGCGCCGTTCTTCGTCCGGCTCGAGGGGGATGCACCCGTCCTGTTGTCGAACGGCAACCCTGTGTCGTCGGGTGAAGGCTGGGCCGAATGGGATGATCCATGGCCCAAACCCGCTTATCTTTTCGCGCTCGTGGCCGGAGAACTGGCCGCGCATTCCGACAGTTTCGTCACCAAGAGCGGCCGGCAGGTCGCGTTGAATATCTGGGTGCGACCGGAAGATCGGGGCAAATGTGCCTTCGGCATGGACGCGCTGAAACGGTCGATGCGCTGGGACGAAGACGTCTATGGCCGGGAATACGACTTGGATATTTTCAACATCGTGGCCGTTGATGACTTCAATGCGGGTGCGATGGAGAACAAGGGCTTGAACATTTTCAACTCTGCGTTGGTTTTGTGTTCTCCCGAGACGGCGACCGACGGAGACTTCGAACGGATCGAGGGCGTCATTGCGCATGAATACTTTCACAACTGGACAGGCAACCGGATCACCTGCCGGGACTGGTTCCAGCTTTGCCTGAAAGAAGGTCTGACGGTGTTTCGCGATCAGCAATTCACCGGCGACATGCGCGGCCATTCGGTCAAACGGATTCGCGACGCGCTGGAGCTTCGGGCCTACCAGTTCCGGGAGGATGCCGGCCCTCTTGCCCATCCGGTGCGCCCCGAAAGCTTTGTCGAGATCAATAATTTCTACACCGCGACCGTCTATGAAAAGGGCGCCGAGGTGATCGGCATGTTGCGCCGGATCGTTGGGGGGGAAGGGTATGAAAAGGCGCTCGATCTTTATTTTGAACGCCATGACGGAGATGCCGCCACGATCGAGGATTGGCTGCAGGTCTTCGAGGACGCGACGGGCGAAGACCTGTCGCAATTCGCGCTGTGGTATTCGCAGGCCGGCACCCCGCGCCTGAGTGCCCGCGAGGATCATGACGGCGACACATTCCGCCTGACCTTGTCGCAGGAGACATCGCCCACACCGGGCCAGCCCGAGAAATCCCCGCTGCATATTCCGGTTGCCGTGGGCCTTCTGGGCCAGAACGGCGACGAGGTGGTTCCGACCCGGATACTGACATTGAAAGAAGCTGAACAGACCTTTGAATTCACAGGCTTGCCCACGCGACCCGTGGCATCGGTGCTGCGTGGATTCTCCGCGCCCGTCATCCTTGATCAGCCAAGGTCCGCGAGAGAAAGCGCCTTTCTGCTGGCCCATGACACCGATCCCTTCAACGCATGGGAAGCCGGGCGACGGCTGGCCGAGGACGTTCTGACGGACATGATCCTCGATGGTTCGGATGCCTCGCGCGACTTTCTCGACGCGCTCGACCGCGCGATCTCGGACCCGGATCGCGACCCGGCGTTCCGCGCGCTCCTTCTGGATTTGCCGAGCGAAGACGACATGGCGAAACGGCTCTTCGAGGCCGGAACGACGCCTGACCCCGATCTGATCCATGCCAGTCATGACGCCCTCGCCCACGCGATCGCCGAACGCAGCGGCGCGACCCTTGCCCGGCTGCACACGGATCATCAATTGCCCGGCCCGTTCAGCCCGGACGCCCGCGCCGCCGGCAACCGCGCGCTTGCGAATGCGGCCCTGCGCTACCTTGTCCTGACCGAAGGTCCGGACCGGGCCCAGGCGCAATTCGAGACGGCCGACAACATGACCCAATCGCTGGCCGCTCTGGGCGCGCTTGTCCGGATCGGCAAGGGCAACGACCCCTTGGCCCGTTTCGAAGCCCGGTGGAAGACGGACCGGCTTGTCATGAACAAGTGGTTCGGCCTTCAGGTGTCTCTCGCCCCCCCCGCAGAAGCCGTTGAAAAAGTGCAGAAACTGACGGCACATCCGCTCTTTGACTGGACGAATCCCAACCGATTCCGCTCGGTCCTGGGAGCATTCGCGATGAATCAGGCAGGATTTCACCGGGCGGATGGCGCCGGATACGACCTGCTGATCGACTGGCTGATCCGGCTGGATCCGCGCAATCCGCAGGTCGCGGCCCGGTCGGTGGCGGCCTTCCAGACCATTTCTCGCTGGGATGATGGCAGAAAAAAACTTATGCGTCAGTCACTTGAAAGGCTTTCTTCACAGACCGGCCTGTCGGCGGACACCGCGGAAATGGTGAACAGGATCCTGTCCTGACCCCCTCTGATCAGCGCCCTTCGGCCGATGGTTCGAGGGCCTGACTTGCGGCTGGGGTCGCAAAAAGGGCATTGTCACATTACATTGACCTGATCATGTTTCTGGTGGGCCATGAAAGACCGTTTCGATCCGCTTATTGCCGAACGCGCGCCGTGGCTCTTCGCTGAGAAGCCCCATATTCAGGCTATCCGCAGGCTTCTGGACCGGACGCTGTCCTACGACAAGACGATCCGCATTGCCGAGTCGCTCGAGCAGTCCGAAGCATCGGAAATCATGGATCACATGGGTCGGATGCTGGCCCGCGAAGTGACGGTTTCGGGCCTGTCGAACATTCCCCGGCACGGGCCTGCGATGATCGTATGCAATCATCCCACCGGCATCGCCGACGGGATCATCCTGTGGCATCTGATCGCACCGATCCGGCCCGACCTCTACTTCTATGCGAACCGCGACATCCTGCGGGTCATGCCGCAACTCGACGAGATGATCGCCCCGGTCGAATGGCGGAAAGACAAGCGCAGCCATGGCAAGACCCGCGAGACGATGTCCTTCACGCGCAAGGCCGTCGACGATAACCGGATTGGCGTGATCTTCCCCTCGGGCCGCCTGGCCAAGCGTCAGGGCTTGCGGCTCTATGAACGGCCGTGGATGGCCTCGGCCGCGATGCTGGCGAAGAAGTTCGATCTGCCGGTCATTCCCGTCAATCTGCGGGCGCGCAACTCAGCCTTGTTCTACCTGTTCGACCTGATCCATCCGACGCTGCGCGACATCACGCTGTTCTACGAGACGCTGAACAAGTCCAAGCAGCCCTATGTCGTCTCGGTGGGTGAGGCGATTTCGCCCGCCTCCCTTCCCGCGAGTTCTGAAGACGGGATCGATCTGCTGCGCCGCGCCACGCTGGCGCTGGGTGGCGTCGATGCGCCGACGGTCAGCCTCGTGCGGACAACGCGCCCCCTTCTGCGCTCCTGAAAAGGGGCATGATCACTGGGGGCGCGGTTGCGGCCTTAGCGGCTGGGCCAGACGACCCGACGTGCTGATCGTAGCGGTCAGCGTAACAGGGCGCGCCATTGGGCGAATTGCGCGCATCAGGGCAGGTTGCGGCTGACAATAGCTTTGCGATCGGGTCCATTCCGCCATGGCGGACCGCTTGACACTGTTGGTCATCGGCCCCCAATCGGCAGCGACGCCGCGCCAGCGACCATCGTGCAGGGCCACGGCCCGATCACGCGAGACGGTGACATTCATGATCCGCGCGGCACAAGACAGGTTGTCCTCGGGATCGGTCAGCGCCGAGCCCGATTGCGCCCGACAGCCATAGCCACGCGCGGTGGGCGGATAGATCTGCAACAGCCCGAACCAGCGATTGCCGCCGCCCACGGCCTCGGGCCTGTGGGTGCTCTCGTAATAGGCGAGAGCCGACATCATGCCGGCCCAGAAGGCACGGCGCAGTTCGGGCGGGTTGCTGGCATAGCCGGGGCACCACGCCTGGATATCACGCGGCACGATCTCGGTGATCCGCGGCGCATTCGCCTCCAGCGCCGACATGGCCGCCCGGGTCCAGAGCGGGCCGTGGTGCAGATCGTCCCATCTGGCCTCTGGCAGATAGGGATCGCGCGCGACCGGGCGGATGAGGGCACCGGTTTGCACGGGGACGGGATATCGCACCATGTGGGCCGGCCGCGCCACGGGCCGGTAGCCGGCAAGCGCGGGAAGCGCCTCGAACACTGCCGATCCCGGCACGTCGGAGGGGGTCTGCTGCGCAGAAACCGGCGCACCAAAACCGAACCAGAGGGCCAGAAGCCCTCCCAGGATTCTCACCAAGGCAGACATGCGCACAGACTGCCCCATGGCATGCAGCAGGGGCAAGCAATCATTCAGACGCGATTTCAGACAGTTGCGCACCAGCTTGCATATCTGCCCCTCCGGACTGCCCCGCAACCCGCGACTTGAAGCCCGCGCACCTTGGCCCTAGACAGACCGCAGACAGCCGCGACGGAGCGCACGAGATGCTTGACCTGACCTATGACGCCCCCAAACCCAAGACCATCGCCGGCGCCACCGGCGATTGGGAACTCGTGATCGGCCTCGAGGTTCACGCCCAGGTCGCGACAGCGGCCAAGCTGTTCTCCGGCGCCTCGACCCAGTTCGGAGCGGAGCCCAATTCCAACGTCTCGTTCATCGACGCGGGCATGCCCGGCATGCTGCCCGTGATCAACGAAGGCTGCGTGGCGCAGGCCGTGCGCACCGGTCTCGGCCTCAAGGCGCAGATCAACCTGCGCTCGGCCTTTGACAGGAAGAACTATTTCTACCCCGACCTTCCGCAGGGCTATCAGATCAGCCAGCTCTATCACCCCATCGTGGGCGAAGGCGAAGTGCTGGTCGAGATGGGCGATGGCACGGCGCGTCTTGTGCGGATCGAACGCATTCACCTCGAACAGGATGCCGGCAAGTCGATCCATGACATGGACCCGCACATGTCGTTCGTAGACCTCAACCGCACCGGCGTGGCGCTGATGGAAATCGTGAGCCGCCCCGACATCCGCGGCCCCGAAGAGGCGGCGGCCTACGTCGGCAAGCTGCGCCAGATCATGCGCTATCTGGGCACCTGCGACGGCAACATGCAGAATGGCAACCTGCGGGCCGATGTGAACGTGTCTGTCTGCCGCCCCGGCGACTACGAGAAATATCAGCAGACGCAGGATTTCTCCCATCTCGGGACGCGCTGCGAGATCAAGAACATGAACTCGATGCGGTTCATCCAGATGGCCATCGATTACGAGGCGCGCCGTCAGATCGCCCTGCTCGAGGATGGCAAGGACGTGGTTCAGGAGACCCGACTCTTCGATCCCGACAAGGTGGAAACGCGGTCCATGCGCTCCAAGGAAGAGGCGCATGACTACCGCTATTTCCCTTGCCCCGATCTGCTCCCGCTCGAGATCGAACAGGACTGGGTCGATGACATCGCTTCGGGCCTGCCGGAACTGCCTGATGAGAAAAAGGCCCGGTTCATCCGCGACTTCGGTCTCTCGGATTACGATGCCAGCGTGCTGACGGCCGATGTCGACAACGCCGCCTTCTTCGAGGCCGCGGCCGAGGGCACCGATGGCAAGCTGGCCGCCAACTGGGTGATCAACGAACTGTTCGGCCGCCTCAAGAAGGACGACAGGACGATTTCGGACAGCCCGATCTCGGCCCCACGCATCGGACAGATCGTGCGGCTGATCAAATCGGACGCCATCTCGGGCAAGATTGCCAAGGATGTCTTTGAAATCGCCTATACGTCCGACCGCGACCCCGAAGAGATCGTCGAAACCGAAGGTCTCAAGCAGGTGACCGACACCGGCGCGATCGAGGCCGCGGTCGACGAGATCATCGCCGCAAATCCGGCGCAGGTCGAAAAGGCGAAAGCCAACCCGAAACTTGCCGGCTGGTTCGTGGGCCAGGTGATGAAAGCCACGGGCGGCAAGGCCAATCCCAAGGCTGTCAACGATCTGGTGACGGCCAAGCTGGGGCTCTAGCCTGCGTTTTCCCTTGTTGCGCTTGGACTTGGCGCACGCTCTTGCTATGACAATGGCTTAGATCTGCCAGTTCCGGGGGGAATCGCCATGCAGCGCTACGAATACAAGGTCGTGCCCGCGCCCAGACGCGGCAAGAAGGGCAAGGGCATCAAAGGCACCGAGGCACAATTCGCCAATGCCCTGAGCCACTTGATGAACGAAGCTGCCGCCGAGGGCTGGGAATACCAGCGCACCGACAGCCTTCCCTGCGAAGAACGGCAGGGCCTGACCGGCCGGACAACCGTGTTCCAGAACATGCTGGTGTTTCGCCGGCCCGTCGAGGCCGAGACTGCGGCAGGCCAGACGCCGGAACCGGCCGCCCTGCCCGCGCCGGAGCCTGTCGCCCGGACCGAAGAGCCCGCACCGGTCACGCCGCTGACCTTGTCGGTCGATGCGCCCGAAGGGCCAAGCCCCTCGATCGGTGCGCCCGATCCGCGCGTGGCCGCGACCCTGACCCGGGACAGAAGCGTCGCGGCGGAATAATCCCTTTCGCGTTGGCTGAAATACTCCGGGGGTTGCGCCGAAATCCACCGGATTTCGGCCAAGGGGGCAGCGCCCCCTTTTCGGAACAAATCGGGTGACCGGGCTGTGCACCGAACGGCGCACAGCCTTTTCGAAACACCCGCCCCGGGCGAGCCGGGCTCAGGTTCCGATATCGAGGGCCAGCGCATGGAGCCGGCCCATGATCCCCTCGCCCAATGCGGCATGAACCGCGCGGTGTCGTGCGATCCGGCTTTGTCCCTCGAAGGCATCGGACCGGATGACGACGCGCCAATGGCTCTCGCCCGACCCGTCATCGCCTGCGTGGCCCGCATGTTGATGGCTTTCGTTGATCACCTCGAGAGAGGTGGGTGCGAATGCTCCGGTCAGAGCATCGCGAATCTCCGCTTCAAGTGTCATTATTTCGATCTACCCCCTTCAATCCTGCTCATCCTGCCTTAAACTCACGCGTCCGAGTCGGAAAGGTGAGGCAGATGGCAAAACCCGATCCCTTTGGCTTCGACATCTCGGTGTCGAGCTCCAAGAAGAAGAACCCCCGCGGCCGCCGCGGCATGTCGGGGGCGTTCGAAACATCCACGCGCGAATGCGATCACCCGGGCTGTTCGGAGGCCGGGCAGTATCGCGCGCCCAAGAGTCCCGATATCCTCGATGACTATTACTGGTTCTGCAAAGAGCATGTGCGGGAGTACAATCTGAAGTGGAACTTCTTCGACGGCGCCTCCGAGCAGGAGTTCAATGAACAGCTGGACAAGGACCGCGTCTGGGAGCGCGAGACCAAGCCCTTCGGAAAACGCAGCGAGGAACAGCGCGCCTGGGCCCGTCTGGGCGTCAACGATCCGCACGAGGTCCTTGGCGAGAACGCGACGCGCAATCCGGGCAAGTCGGTCACCGGCACGCGTCGTCTGCCGCCCACCGAACGCCGCGCAATCGAGATCCTCGAGGCCAAGGATCACTGGACCAAGACCGAGATCCGCAAGGCCTACAAATCACTGATCAAGGTTCTTCACCCCGACATGAACGGCGGAGACCGCAGCCAGGAAGAGCAGCTTGCCGAAGTGGTCTGGGCCTGGGATCAGGTCAAGGGCAGCCGCAACTTCCGCGAAGACAGCTGACCGGAAAAGACCGGGGGGGGTCGCCCGCCTCCGGTCAGTTTCCCAGCGACAGGCGGGACCAGATGCGTCTCGCCTTTTGCAACAGAGGTTCGGGCAGTTTTTCGCCGAAGATCGAATTGCGCTCACGCTGCCATTCCCGAACCAGCACATGCACCGCGAACAGGTTGCAGAACCACAGAAATGCGACGACGGGCGAGGCGGCAAAGATCAGAACAAGCGTGAACGGCCCGAACATCGTGCCATAGAGCGGCAGGGCCAGCGTGCCGGCGATCAGGGCCGCAAGGAAGGTGGTCGACGCCATTCCCCGCAGGGTGATCGCAAATCCGCTGTGACCCAGCGCATGACGGCTCAGATAGACGGACACTCCGCCGCCGATGAAGCCCGAGGTCACGATCCAGTATTCATAGGTGGTCATCGCCCGGTTGAAGACGGCGCCCGAATCCAGACGCAGAACGACGACGAACGCCAGCGCCGCCCCGAAGAGCGCGGTGAACACGCAGCCCAAAACCAGTCTGGCTTCACCTCTGGACAGGAAAGGATCCCGCGCGAGCATACCGCCCATGTGACACTCCAAGAAACAATTCCGGAGCTTGTCTCATGCAGCCACGGTGAGATTGTGGCATAGGCACGGAAAGAACGGTTCGGACCTTTGTTTATTCTGATCAATCCGAGGTCGCGACCATGGATTGTCCCGGATCCTGTTCCAAACCCGCGGTGGCCGCAGGCGAATTCGCGGACGGTTTCTGCAAGGGCAGCGGTGGCCACCAGGCCGGCATGATCTCCTCGGCGGCGCGGGATTCTATCGGCAGAACCCAGGGGTCAGGCCCGAAGGCATTGTAAGACACCGACGTCAGATCGACCTGCGGATCGATATAGAGCTGTTCCGGGCGACCGTTGAGTGATTTCTGGATTTCGGCATAGACCGCCACGTCGCCGTGCCCGTCTTCGGCCCAGCGCGTCTCGAGCCAGCCGGCGAATTCATGGATCAGGTCGGTTCGGGTCAGGACAGCGCGCGCCTGCCGTCGCGTCAGGAAATGCCTCGGATCGACGAGCCAGTAGTTGCCATCGGCCGCGACGACCCGGAAATGCCCCTCGGCATCGCGATCATAGATTCGCATCCGCCAGGAGAAACGGTGTCCGTCGCCCGTCCAGCCGACAAGGTTGGGAAAGAACAGCTGCCGCTGCGGGACCGCGATCTGAACCGCGAACCAAGCCGCGAGAACCAGCATCAGGGTGTTCGACACGACGCGCGGCGCCGCAACGCCGTTGGCACGCGGCGGCGCAGGCAGTTCTTCGACAAGGCTCAGGCCGCGACGCAGCAATCTCTGGGGCCAATCCGGCGCGAAGAAGATCGTGGTGACGGCGATCGTCAGCCAGGGGAAGATGCCGATATTGAAGAAGGCCGAATTCGAAACGTGAAAGCAGCAATAGATCACGAAGATCGGCAACCGCGTCCGTTTCCACAGCAATAGCGGTGCGCCAAGGATATGCAGCGCAACCGTGCCCCATGCCGCCGCCAGCAGGATCGCATCATACTGAAAGATCGGTGCAATCCAGACGTCATCGATCCGGGCATGCATCCACATCCGGAGCGGTTCCCCCCGGAGCCAGTCGTCGGTGATCTTCACGATACCGGCATAGATCAGGATGATCTCGGTCTGAAGCTTGATCGCGGATACAGGCCAGCGCGGGATCACAAGCGACCGTTCCGTCAGACCCAGCCACGCATCGAGGGAAAAGGCCCGGTTCGCAGGCGCCATGGCCAGCAGGAACGCGTAAAGAAGAACCATGTAATTGTGGTTCAGATACTGGGTCTTATCCAAGAGGAAGAAATAACCAAAGATCACCAGGAAGCCGATCGTGGCCACCCGGTAGAACAGGCCCAGCATGATCAGCGCCGCTGTCAGTCCGACGCCCAGCCACAGGATGTGAATCCACGGCTCTGGAAGAGGCTGGATGAAGGACAGTCCGAAATAGGGAAAGTTGACCTCGGGGATCACATAGTAGCGCTCGATCCGGGTGTACTTGATGTAGCGCCAGCAATCCCAAAGAAGGATTCCTCCGAACAGGATACGCAGCACCACCAGCGACTGGATCGACACCGGGGCGGACAAATGCGCACGCAGTGCCTCGATCCGGTCTGCAATACGCCCCCCACTGCCGAGGATGTTTCTCGTCACGGTCATGCCATGCCCCCATACGTCTCTGTTGTCCCTTCCCTGCCCGTTTCGTGCAGTCTGCTGCAATAAACCCACGGTATATCCGGGCAAATTACGCAAAGGGTTTATCGTGCAAAGGAGACAAATCGTCTTATGTAAGGCTCATGAAAGATACTGAGATCTCCTCCGATTCCATCACCGTCATCTATGACGGCGAATGCCCTTTCTGCTCTGCCTTCGTGCGGATGACGCGCCTGCGCGAGGCTGCCGGGGAGGTTCGGCTTGTGGATGCCCGCGGCATGAGCGGCGCGGTGCGCCGGGTACTTGCTGCCGGTTACAGCCTCGACGACGGGATGGCGGTCATCATGGACGACCGTATCTATCACGGGGATGAGGCGATGACGCTCTTGGCGTCGCTGACCACACGCTCCGGCATCTTCAATCGTCTCGTGCGCTTGCTGTTCCGCTCTCCCCGGCTGGCGCGGGTGATTTATCCGCCGCTCAAGATGGGCCGGGCCCTGACACTTCGGCTGATCGGACGCAAGAAGCTTGGCTTCTGACCCCTTCCCCTTGCAGCCACCCGAGATATGTTGCATCCCCGCAAGGCACGCGAGGAAGCATCGGAAAGGCGCCTGAGATGGCTGACGGGACCACGGACATGAACGCGAAACCGACCGAGACCGTTTCGGTCCGTGATGTGTTTGGCATCGACACCGACATGACCGTTAAGGGTTTTGCCGAAGGATCCGACAGGGTTCCGGAGCTTGACACGACCTACAAGTTCGATCCCGACACGACACTGGCGATCCTTGCGGGCTTTTCCCACAACCGCCGCGTGATGATCCAGGGCTACCACGGGACGGGCAAATCGACCCATATCGAACAGGTCGCGGCGCGCCTGAACTGGCCCACCGTCCGGGTGAACCTCGACAGCCATATCTCCCGGATCGACCTGATCGGGAAAGACGCGATCAAGCTGCGCGATGGCAAGCAGGTCACGGAATTTCACGAGGGCATCCTGCCCTGGGCTCTGCGCAACCCCGTTGCAATCGTGTTCGACGAATATGACGCGGGCCGCGCGGACGTGATGTTCGTGATCCAGCGGGTTCTGGAACATGACGGTAAGCTGACGCTGATGGATCAGAACGAGATCATCACACCGAACCCGTTCTTCCGGCTGTTCGCGACGGCGAACACAGTGGGTCTGGGCGATACGACCGGGCTCTACCACGGGACCCAGCAGATCAACCAGGCACAGATGGACCGCTGGTCGCTTGTCGCCACGCTGAATTACCTCAGCCATGACGCGGAGACCGCGATCGTTCTGTCGAAGACGCCGCATTACAACACCGAAAAGGGCCGCCGCGACATCGCCCAGATGGTGACCGTGGCCGATCTGACGCGCACAGCCTTCATGAACGGGGATCTCTCCACGGTCATGAGCCCGCGGACTGTGATCAACTGGGCCCAGAACGCCGAGATCTTCCGCGATATCGGCTATGCTTTCCGGCTGTCCTTCCTCAACAAATGCGATGAACTGGAGCGGCAGACCGTGGCCGAATTCTACCAGCGCTGCTTTGACGAGGAACTGCCTGAAAGCGCCGCCAGCATGAGCGTCCGCTAAGCGCACTGCTGTGCGGGCCTGCTGACGGGGGCAGCTATTCCACAGGATGGATCGGACCTAGGCGGCACCAAATGCCGTCGGTACTACCGTGTTGAACGTCCAGAGTTCTGGCTCCGCCCTCGTCCGGGAAAGCCGGCTGACTTCGGTCAACTTCGGATCAGATTTCCGATGGTGTCGCTCCGGGCCATGGCCCCTGTGGCGCGCCGTGTAACGTCAGACCCAAGGAATGTCAGCCCGGACACATTCGTAATACTTTTCAAATCGCCTTATTGATTGGCGATTTTCTCCGGTCCATGCTTGATTTATGGGCGGAATACGAACAATTGCGGTGGCAGGTCTGATCCTGTTCATGTCGAAGGGGCTCATGGCATCGGGCTTCGACGATCCGCTTGGGCCAAGGCATATTGCCTCTTGTGCCGGCCGCCTTTCGGCGCAGATGGCGCATGAATGGCTGATGCAATCCGATGCGGCCGAAGCGACGGAACGGCATCGTGCCCATCTGCTCGATGTTCTTGCAGCCATCTCTGGGCCGGAAGCCGAAGCGGCGCTTCTGAACCTTCGGATCGAGGCCAAGGCTGCGCATGCGGCGCTCTTGCGTCGGGCAACCTTCGGCGACGATCCCGCCGACAGGGCCTGGGCCACGCGCACCGCCGAGGCCCATGTCCGGGTCTGCACCGCCATGCTGCTGAGCTGAACAGACGCCCTTCGGATCGAGCATCATCCACGCGTCATTCGACCCGCAGACGGAAACATCGCGCCCCGTTCTTACCGGATGTTTCAGGCCGGGATACACCACGCCTATACAATTGGACAGGTTTTCCATTTTTCCTTGAACGAGGTTCAAAACCAAGATCTTATGGGGATACCTTGGTACACACTTCTCCTGTTCGGAGGTTTGACGAGTTGCTGGCCACGTGGGGACGTTGGCTGGTTGTCTTTTCCAAGGTAGGGGGCGGACCATTGGCGCAAGCCTTCACCGCAGTGTCAGAGCGCTGACCCGGGTCATTTTCGGCCCGGCGTTTGCGCCGGTTAATGGTTGAAAGGTTTCTGACAACTGGGAGGAGGGGCCCCGGCATGTATTTTGCTTGGACGAAGAGGCTTGGTCGCCACTGTTGCGCAAACGCGCAGGTGCGCCGGGAGATTGCACGCCAGATCATCGGGCGTCGGGCATGAAAGACGAATACTCGAGCGTCTGGTCGAACGAGGTTCTGTCCACCCGGCTCTTCCCCAAGGGCCTTGGTGCGGACAGATACCAGATCACGGGCATCGCGCGCTATTGCGACTGGGTTCTGCTGTCGGATCGTACCGCACCGCACACCCATCTGGTCAAGCAAGCCGGCGACGCCTCGCCAAGGCATATCTTCGTCTCCATGAGAAACGCCGAAGCCGTCCTGCCGACCCTGAGGCAATTGCTTGCGCCAATGCGCGCCCGGCGGTCGGTCACCCTTATCCTCGCGTCCGAGGACTGGACCTTTCCCGTCCAGATGGATCGGCGACGGCCGTTTTATCCGATGTCGATTCGTCAGGATATCATCGAGATCCTGTCGTCTCCGGCCGTGCGCGAAATCTTCGTCGAAAATCTCGATACCGCCGGCCTTGCGCGGGTCACGCCGATCCCGCTTGGCATCGTGTTCCCCGAGAACGCGGACGAGCGGAGCCTGTCCGATGTACGGACCGCGCGAACCGATCGCGGGATCGAGAGCTGCCCCGCCACCGCGTTTTGCGGTCACAGGATCCGGAAAGGCGACCAGTGGTTGCGGCGCGAAAAGGTCTCGGCACTGGTCGAAGGCCCTTGGTCAGGCTTCTGCACATCCCCGGGTACCGAACTGACAGAAGCCGAGTTCTTTGACGCGACGATGGAGCATTCCTTCGTGATCTGCGTCGAGGGCGGCGGCCTCGATCCGTCGCCGAAAGCATGGCAGACGCTGCTGCATGGCCGCATTCCGATCATTCGCCGGTCCCCTGCCACAGACGCCTATCGCGAATTCCCGGTCCTTTTTGTCGATGACTGGACCGAAGCCGCTCTGTCGGCACCGGCATTGTCCTATGCGCGATCTACGCTGCTCAAGCATTTCACCGATCCCGCCCGGCGGCAGGACGTTCTGCAACGGCTCACGATGGCATTCTGGCGCAACCGTATCCTTGGTGACTGCGACGAAAGTGGCGACTTGTCTCGATCCGCGCGGAGTGCTTTACCGGCTACATGAACAAGCCGTCCGACAACCCAGCAGATCCGTTCAAGAAGGCATTGGCCGAGGCCACGAAGGTCATGGCCGACGACCCCGAGCTGACCGTCGCCTACAGCGTCGATCCACCGGGCCTGACGAACGATACCGTCCGCCTGCCGCAGATCAGCCGACGCATGACCCGGGACGAAGTCCTGCTCGCACGGGGGACGGCGGATGCCTACGCCCTGCGCCACAAGTTCCACGATGCGGGCATCGCAAACCGCTATATGCCGCAAGGGCAGATGGCGCGCGATCTTTATGACGCGATGGAATCGGCCCGGGTCGAGGCGATGGGCGCGCGGCATATGCCCGGCACCGCCGGCAATATCGACGCCAAGATCGGCGCAGAGGCCCTGCGCAAGGGATATGATCAGGTCCGCGAGGCCTCGGACGCCCCGTTGAGCGTCGCGGCGGGCTACCTGATCCGCCACCTCGCCACCGGTCGGGATATGCCCAAGGGCGCAGACAACGTGATGGAGCTTTGGCGCGGTTTCATCGAGGATCATTGCGGCGAGCGGCTCGACCAGTTGCAGGATACGCTGTCCGATCAGGCCGCCTTCGCGCGGTTTGCCCGCGAAATGATCCGCGACATGGGATACGGCGATCAGCTGGGCGACGATCCCGACACCGAAGACGACGACATGGACGATCAGGCCGAGGAGGGCTCGGACGATCAGGAGGAACCGGACTCGACCGGCGAGGACCAGTCCGACGACGATCAGGCCGAGGCCAGCCCCGAGCAAAGCCAGGAGCAGCAGCAGGATGCCTCCGAGGCGCAACTCAGCATGGATGACGAGGCCAATGCCGAGGATGCCGAAGAAACCGAGATGCCCGAGGGGGAGGCCCCGCAGGAGCCCCCTGCCCCGCAGCCGATCTCGGATGCCGATCCGAACTACAAGGTCTACCTGACCGATTTCGACGAGGAGATCGGCGCTGAAGAGCTGGCCGAGCCGGCCGAGCTGGAACGGCTGCGCGCCTATCTCGATCAGCAACTCGACCCCCTCAAGGGTGCCGTTGGCCGACTGGCAAACAAGCTGCAGCGCAGGCTTCAGGCCCAGCAGAACCGGAGCTGGGAATTCGACCGCGAGGAAGGCATCCTCGATGCCGGCCGGCTGGCCCGCGTCGTGGCCAACCCCACGACGCCCTTGTCCTTCAAGATCGAGAAGGACACCGAATTCCGCGACACCTGCGTGACGCTGCTTCTGGACAATTCCGGCTCCATGCGCGGGCGGCCCATCTCGATCGCGGCGATCTGTGCCGATGTGCTCGCGCGCACGCTGGAACGCTGCCAGGTCAAGGTCGAGATCCTTGGCTTTACCACGCGCGCGTGGAAGGGCGGGCTTAGCCGCGAGAAGTGGCTTGCCGACGGGCGCCAGGCCAGCCCTGGGCGGCTCAACGACCTGCGCCACATCATCTACAAAGGGGCGGATTCGCCGTGGCGCCGCGCGCGACAGAATCTCGGACTGATGATGAAAGAAGGGCTTCTGAAGGAAAACATCGATGGCGAGGCGCTCGAATGGGCACATCGCCGGATGCTGATGCGGCCCGAAGCGCGCAAAATCCTGATGGTGATTTCCGACGGGGCGCCCGTCGACGATTCCACCCTCAGCGTGAACCCCGCCAATTACCTTGAAAAGCACCTGCGCGATGTGATCGCCATGGTCGAGAAACGCCGTGCCGTCGAACTGATCGCGATCGGCATCGGCCATGATGTGACCCGATATTACGATCGGGCTGTTACGATCACCGATGTGGAACAACTGGCCGGCGCGATGACCGAACAGCTGGCAGGCCTGTTCGACAGCGACCCGCGCGCCCGCGCCCGTGTTCTGGGCATCAACAAGTCCCGATAGGCGATCTCAGAGCCGCCGCCCGGTCGTGACCACATGCGTCAGCGCAAAGTGAAAGCGCCCCGATGCGGCACGCGCGATCTGTTCTTCTGACCAGACGCGCGCCTCCTCGGGGGTGACGTGGCGATTGGTGACTGCGAACCGCTCCATCAGGATCAGCATCATCGCGGCGAGGCCGTCGGGGCGGAGCCGGTGATCGAGAAAGGTCAGCGGCCGGACATCCTCGACCGCGAAACCGGCCTCCGCCATGGCGGGCGGCAACAGCGCCGGCAGATCCCTGTGTGCCACATGGCTTGCCCAGGATCTGTCCATCCTTTCCATCAGGCCCGGATCATCGCTGGCCCAATGCAAGGTCGAGAACAGCATGTCCCCGATCACCAGACGGGCGCCCGGCCGCAGGACCCGGGCCGCCTCGGCCAGCGCGGGACCGATATCGGCGATGTATTCAAAAACCTGAAGCGCCACCGCGCCATCCGCGCTCTGATCCAGCAAGGGCAGCGCCCCGGCCTGTGCCTCGTGAAACGTGACCCATGGCATGCCCGAGACACGCGCGCGTGCCGCCTCCAGCATCTGGGCGCTGGAATCGATCCCGCTCACCTGCCCGTCTGACCCGACGGCAAGGGCCAGCTCGGCGGTCATCAGCCCGTTGCCGCAGCCGATATCGAGGATGTGGTCACTTGGCCCCGGCGCCAGCGCATCGAACGAGGCCCTGCGCCTGCGCGCGAAATCAGCCCCCTGATAGGCCCGCTCGAGTATTTCAGTGGTCGCCGCATCGAATTCGAGCATCCTGCCCCTCATTCCGGGTCGTCGATGGAAATCACACCTCCGCCCGATCAGAATGTCGAAGATCAGCGAGACGGGCAAGTTCGGGGCTGTTTGACCTCAATCAAGGCGCAACCGTGCGGCAGGGATTAGGATCCAACCAGCCCAGGACAAGGAATGGAGACACCATGCCCAGAGACGCCGCGACCCAATCCGCCGCAAAGACGCCGCCCGCGAAGCCCGCCGACGGATCGACGATCCCTCAGACGCCGAAGGCATCGGACTCCGCTGTCAGCGGGTTCGAGTCCGGCGCCTACCCCTATCCCGAAAAGCTGGGGCGTTCGGAATACGAGGCCGAGAAGGCCGCGTTGCAGGTGGAACTGCTGAAGGCACAGCTCTGGATCCAGGAGACCGGGCAAAAGGTCGTGATGATCTTTGAAGGGCGCGATGCAGCCGGCAAGGGCGGCACCATCAAACGCTTCACCGAACATCTGAACCCCCGGACCGCGCGGGTCGTGGCGCTGAACAAGCCTACCGAAGAGGAAAAGGGGCAGTGGTTTTTCCAGCGCTATATCAAGCACCTGCCGACCTCGGGCGAAATCGTCCTGTACGACAGGTCGTGGTACAACCGCGCCGGCGTCGAACGGGTGATGTCGTTCTGCGAACCCACCGAATACCTTGAATTCATGCGTCAGACACCGGAATTCGAACGCATGCTGACCCGGTCGGGCATCCGGCTTTACAAATACTGGTTTTCGGTCACGCAAGAGGAACAGCTGCGCCGGTTCAAGTCGCGCGAGACCGACCCTCTCAAGCAATGGAAGCTCAGCCCCGTCGACCGCGCCAGCCTCGACAAATGGGATGATTACACCGAGGCCAAGGAGGCGATGTTCTTCTACACCGATACCGCCGATGCGCCCTGGACGGTGATCCTGTCGAACGACAAGAAGCGCGCCCGGCTGAACTGCATGAAGCATTTCCTGGCCACGCTGGACTATCCGGGCAAGGACGACACCGTCGCCACGCCGCCCGACCCCAAGATCGTGCGACAGGCAAGCCACGTGGTCCGCGAGGCCGATCACATACTGGCCTCGTCCCTGCATCCCGAGACGCGGCGCAGCTAGGCCACTGGTCATCCCGGTCGTTTGGCGGCATGGTCCGGCCAAACGACCGGAGGACTGCTATGTTCCAGACATTCGAGGTGGCCACCCGGCCCGAAAACGGGCCGCCGCGCCTGTCGGCGCTGCGCCAGATCATGGCCGAGGATGGGCTTGATGCCTATCTCGTGCCGCGGGCTGATGCCCATCAGGGCGAATATGTCGCCCCGCATGACGAGGTTCTGGGCTGGCTGACCGGGTTCACCGGCTCGGCCGGCTTCTGTGCCGTCACCGCCAGACGCGCGGGCGTGTTCATCGACGGGCGCTACAGGGTTCAGGTCCGCGCGCAGGTCGATACGGACCATTTCACCCCGGTTCACTGGCCCGAAACCAAGCTTTGGGATTGGCTGCGCGAGGCCCTGCCCTCGGGCGGCAAGGTGGGGTTCAACCCCTGGCTCCATACCCGCGCCGAGATCGACAAGCTCGAAGCCGAACTGCAGGGCACGGGCATCACGATGGCCCGCCACGATGGCCCGTTCATCGACCGGATCTGGCCCGACCGACCCGCGCCGCCCGAAGAACCGGTGACGGCCTATCCCGACGACCTGGCCGGGGAGCCGCAGGCGGATAAACGGGCCCGGATCGGCAAGGCACTGGCAGAGGTGGGCGAGGATCATGCGATCCTGACGTTGCCGGATTCGATCTGCTGGCTCCTGAACCTGCGCGGCACGGATATCCCGCGTAACCCCGTCTTTCAGGCGTTTGCGATCCTGTCGGCCGATGGCTCTGTCCGGCTTTATCGCCGCGATGGCCGCGCCCACAAGGAGATCGAAACACTGCTGGGCGACGGCGTGACCGTCCTGCCGGAGGGAATGTTCGATGACGATGTGCGCGCGCTGTCGGGCAAGGTGCGCTGCGATCCGAAATCGGCACCGCACGAGATTGCGCTGGCGCTCGAGGCCTCGGCCGCAACACCAGTCTGGGGCGACGATCCCTGCCTCCTGCCAAAGGCCTGCAAGACCAAGGCAGAGCTTGACGGCACCCGCGCCGCGCATCTGCGCGACGGGGCGGCGATGGTCAATTTCCTCGCATGGCTCGATGCCGAGGCGCCGAAGGGCGGCGTGACCGAGATCGGCGCGGTCACCGCGCTCGAAGGGTTCCGCCGCGCGACGAACGCGCTTCTCGATATCAGTTTCGAGACGATCGCGGGCGCAGGGCCAAACGGGGCGATCGTGCATTACCGCGTCAACGAAGACAGCGACCGTGCGGTCAGCCCGGGCGAATTGCTTCTGGTGGATTCGGGCGGGCAATACCTCGATGGCACGACCGACATCACCCGCACCATCGCGATCGGCGAGCCGCCGGCCGATGCCGTGGCCAGCTACACAGCCGTCTTGCAGGGCATGATCGCGATCAGCCGGGCCCGGTTCCCGCGCGGCGTGGGCGGGGCGCATCTCGATGCGCTGGCGCGGTTCCCGCTCTGGACGATGGGGCGCGACTACGACCACGGGACGGGCCATGGCGTCGGCGCCTATCTGAGCGTGCACGAAGGCCCGCAGCGCATATCGCGGCTGTCGGATGTGGCGCTGAAAGAGGGGATGATCCTGTCGAACGAGCCAGGATACTACCGCGTAGGCGCCTTCGGCATCCGGATCGAGAACCTTCTGGCCGTGATCCCTGCCCCGGCACTCGACGGCGCGGACGATCGCGACATGCTGGCCTTCGAAACCCTGACCTGGGTTCCACTCGACCGCCGGCTGATCGATCCCGCGCAGCTGTCACCGGCGGAACGGGTCTGGATCAATGAGTATCATGACGCTACGTTGCGCGCGATCGGACCTCGCGTGGATGGTCCGGCGAGGGAGTGGCTCGAAGCTGCCTGCGCACCCCTGTAGACGGGGACCAACCCAGACTGGAGGATTTCCGATGTCGGACCATATCAAGATCAGGCCTGCGGGCGGCACATGGGTCGTTCGGGCTGGAGGTGCCGTTTTGGGCGAATCCAACAATGCCCTCGAACTGATCGAGGGAAGCTATCCCCCCGTAATCTATTTCCCCCGCGAAGATATCGCGATGGCGTTTCTCGACGTGACGGATACCAAGACGACCTGCCCTCACAAGGGCGAGGCCAGCTATTACTCCATCATCGCCAAATCCGGCGCGATCCGCGATGCGGCATGGAGTTACGAGGATCCGAAGGACGCCGTGGCCGGGATCAAGGGCCACCTTGCGTTCTATCCCGAGAAGGTCGCGGTCGAAGAGGTCTGAGGCCCGTCTTCAGGAATGCTCTTCCGCCGCCGTGCGCGCCATCGCACGGTTCAGCGCCCTCAGCGCGTCGACCTGAAAGAGGGCGCCCCAGATCTCGGGCGGCTGATCGTCGCCCGGGAACTTCACCACCGGAATGAACTGGGCATTCGTCTTTTCGAACAGCGGCATCGCCTGTTCCAGCGTGGCGTCATGCGCGAGCCATGTGCCGGCGAGGACCATCTCCTGGGCAGCATCGGGATCGGCCGCGCGCGGCGCGCCAGTCGCGCGCATGACACTCGCCACCTGGAAGGTCCCCAGAAGCCAGGTCTGCGGCCCGGCGGCAAGATGCACGCCGCGCCGCTCCAGCTGGGTCAGGAAGAAACTCCGATCAACCAGCCGGCTTGCCAGCGCCGACGACAGTGAGACCGAGACCATGACGGCCAGGCCCGTCTGCCAGTCGCCCGTCAGTTCGAACACGATCAGCGTGGTCGAGATCGGCGCCCCGAGAACCGCCGCCGACACCGCACCCATCCCGGCCAGCGCATAAAGCATCCCCTCGCCCGAGACATTGGGGAACAGACCCGTCGCCACGATCCCGAAGGCCAGACCCGTCAGCGCCCCGATCATCAGCGACGGTGAAAAGACGCCGCCCCCCATGCGCCCGCCCATGGTGACGGCCACAGCCACCACCTTGACCATGACCAGCACGATCGCCTCGTGCAGCAGAAGCGACCCGGTCAGCGCGAGCGAAGTTGTCTCGTATCCCACGCCGATGATCTGCGGATACCAGATCGCGATGGCGCCAAGGATAGCGCCCGCCAGCGCCGGCCGCGCCCAGCGGGGCAGGCCCGTGCGCGCCTGCGCGCGATCGGCCAGCGTCTCGGCCAGAAAGATCGAACGCATCAGCACCACGGCCACCAGCCCGCAGACAAGACCAAGGATCAGGAAGGCCGGAAGTTCGATATAGAATTCCAGCTGCGATTGCTGTGGCAGGCCGAACTGCGCCACATCGCCATAGACCAACCTGCTCAGGACGGTGCCCGCGACGCTGGCGATGGCGATGGGCGCGAAGGCATGGACCGCGAAGTGCCGCAGCACGACTTCGAGCGCGAAGATCGCGCCCGCGATCGGCGCGTTGAAACTGGCGGATACGGCCGCGGCAACCGCGCAGCCCAGAAGATCGCGGCTGTGCACGCCGTCGAACCGCATCCACGCCGAGGCATAGGACGAGATCACCGCTGCAAGGTGAACAACCGGCCCTTCCCGCCCGGTCGAGCCGCCGGTCGACAGCGTCACCAGGCTTGCCAATGCCGAGACAAGGCCCCGACGCCGTTGCACCCGGCCATCGCGCAGGGCTGCCGCCTCGATCACATCGGCCACGGAGCGGACCCGCGCATTGTCGGTGAACCGGTCCAGAAGGATACCCACGAACAGCCCGCCGAGGATCGGGATCACGAGGATCCAGTACCAGTCGAGACCGGCGGCAAAGGAATGGATGTGCTCGATATCGTCGGTGCCGTAGACAAGCCCCTGCAACAGGATGATGCCGCCGCGAAAGGCAATAGCGGCCAGCGCCGCGGCGATGCCGACGGCCAGCGCGATGAACCAGAACTGGATCTCGGACGGGCCCTTTTCCAGCAGGACGGCCCAGCCGCGGGACAGCGTCGCCAACGGGCCACCCTTTCCGTCGCGGCTGCCGGGTGCGTCCTGTTCTGCCATCTCCTACTCCGGCTCTTTCCCGTCACCGTCGAGACCGGTAAGATCGCGCCCAATCGGGGGAGGACCTGCCATGTCGATCGAGACCGCCTTGATGCGACTTTCCGATGTCTTAGGCGATCGGCTCAGTCGGTCCAAGGCCGATCTGGATCATCACGGCCAGTCCGAGACGCATTTTGCCCCCGCACCGCCCGATGGCGTGGCATGGCCCGAAACCACGGCCGAAGTGGCCGAGATCGCGCGCATTTGTTCCGAAGAGGGCTGTCCGATCATCGGCTGGGGGGCGGGCACCTCTCTCGAAGGGCATGCGCTGGCGACAGAGGGCGGGCTGACCGTCGATTTCGGCCGGATGAACCGGGTGCTGCAGGTCAATGCCGAGGACATGGACGTGGTCGTGCAACCGGGCGTCACGCGCCGTGCCCTGAACGAAGAACTCCGCGCCACGGGCCTGTTCTTCCCGGTTGATCCCGGGGCGGATGCCTCGCTGGGCGGCATGGCGATGACGCGGGCCAGCGGCACGACCGCGGTCCGCTATGGCACGATGCGCGACAACGTCAGGGCGCTCGAGGTGGTGCTGGCGGATGGCCGCGTGATCCGCACCGGAAGCCGGGCACGCAAATCCTCGGCCGGTTATGACCTGACGGGCCTGTTCGTCGGGTCCGAAGGCACACTTGGCCTCGTCACGGAACTGACGCTCAGGCTTTACGGTCAGCCCGAGGCGATCACCGCGGCCGTCTGCGCCTTTGATGAGATGGGCCCGGCCGTCGACGCCGTGACCGAGACCATCCAGTCGGGCGTGCCCATGGCCCGGATCGAATTCATCGACGCCCCCACGGTGCGGGCGGTGAATGTCTATAGCGGACTTGATCTGCCCGAGATGCCGCATCTGATGGTCGAATTTCACGGATCAGAGACCGGTGCCGCCGAAGACGCCGAACGCTTTGCCGAAATCGCCCAGGACCACGGCGCGAAAAATTTCGAGCGCGCCACCCGGACGGAGGATCGCACCCGCCTCTGGCGCGCCCGGCACGACGCCTATTGGGCGATCCTTGCCGCGCATCCGGGGCGGACGGGATATGTCACCGACGTCTGCGTGCCGATCACAGCACTGGCCGAGGCCGTGGCGGAAACCGAGGCCGATATCGCGGCATCCGGCATCCCGGGGCCGATCGCGGGCCACGTGGGCGACGGCAATTTCCACTCCGTCCTGCTGGTCGATCCCGACAATCCCGCCGAGCATGACATTGCTCTCGAGCTGTCGCACAAGATGGCCGAGCGCGCGCTCAGGCTGGGCGGGACTGTGACAGGCGAACACGGCGTGGGGCTGGGCAAACGGCGCTACATGGCGGCAGAACACGGCGATGGCTGGGCGGTGATGGGGGATATCAAACGCGCCCTTGATCCGGGCAACCTGATGAATCCCGGAAAGCTGGTTCCCGGCAACCAATAGGCGAGTCACGGGCAAGAAACAGGCAATTCGCACGGATCGTCACCGTTCTTTCACAGAGTTCTTGGCAAGTTGGGGGGGAATTCCTTACCATAAGGTCAAATTCTGGATCCGCCATGACAATATCCAAGCCTCTGATTTCCGACGATGCTCTCGCGGAAAAGGTCATCGACGAGCTTTATGAAGTGGCCGTCGATCCGACCCGCTACGAGGCGTTGCTCGATCATTGGGAACGGCTGATCGCCCCCCATCGTGGTGCGGCCAACGCGGGCAGGCTACCCGAGATCCCGCTTCCCGAGTTCGAATCGCATTTCCAGCGGGCCGATCGCGTTCTGCGTGACGTGACCCTGCCCGTCTCCGAGATGACCCCCGAACAGGTCATGACACGGATCGAACGGACAGCGGCACTCGCGATCGACGCCTCGGGAAAAATCGCGCAGACCAATCCGGTTGCGGCCTCCGTCTTCGGGCTTGGTCCCGGCGCGGCGCTCAGTGCACTTCCGCTGGCCGAGGGCGAGGCCGAAGTGCTGTTCAAGGCGGTTCTTCGCGCCTTGCGGTCGAACAGCACCGAGAATTTCGTCCTGCGGCTGCGTGGCGCCGTGCGGGATCGCACAATGCTCTTTTCGCTGCGCCGCCTTGCCCCGCGCGGCGAGGAACCCTTTGTTCTGGCCATCACGTCGGAACTGGGCTGGCCACCGGGATTCGAACGGCTCCTGTCCGAGGCGTTCGACCTGACCTCCGCCGAAGCGCAGATCGTTCATGGCCTGTCGGACGGGTCGTCGGTCACCGAGATCGCACAACAGCGCGACCGCAGCGTCGAGACGATCCGGGCGCAGGTGAAATCCATCATGGCCAAGACCGGCACGCGCAGCCAGCCCGAGCTGGTTCGCCTGACGCTGTCAACGATGGAAATGGCGCAATACAGCGGCAGCCTGACTGGCATGCTGGACGACCATTCTATCGGCTTCGGAACGCTGGAGGACAGGCCGTTCCGGACGATGCACCACGTCGACGGACGGCGGCAGGATTATCTGATCCTCGGCGACGAGACGGGACAACCCTGTCTTTATCTCCCGCTGGATTACGGTCTGGTGCGCTGGCCTGCCTCGGCCGAGGCGGAAGCCGCGCGGCGCGGCCTGAAGATCATCGTTCCGGTCCGGGCGGGGTTTGGCCACTCGACACCCCTGCCCCGGAACGTGGATTACGGGCCGCAGCTTGTCGACGACATGGCCGCACTCCTCGATCATCTGGGCCACGGGCGCGTGCCGGTGATCACGCTCGGTGGTGACAGTTTCCTGGCCTTTCTGCTGAACGAACGGCACCCCGACCGGGTGGCCGCGATCCTCTGCGCGGCTGGCGTCCTTCCCAATGAAAGCCACGAACAATACGAACGGATGGAAAAGTGGCACCGGTTCATCCTCGCCGGGGCGCGCTATACACCGCATGTTCTGCCATTTCTGGTCAAGGCAGGCTTTGCCCTGGCAAACCGGATGGGCAAGCGGGCCTTTGTTCACGCGGTCTATGGCAACTCCGCCGCCGACCGCAGCACATTCGAGATACCCGAGGTCTACGAGGCCATGGTCTGCGGCTCCGAGGTCTGCCTCTCCGACGGACACAGCGCCCATGACGCGTTCTCGCGAGAGGTCATCGCCCATGAGACGATCGACTGGACCGGGACCCTTACCCTGATGCGCGAAGCGACGCTGCGCAAGACCGATCCGGTCCCCGTGATCTTCTTCAACGGGCTGCAGGACCCGCAGGTTCATCCCGATACCCTCGCCGAGCATCGAGAGAACTATCCCTGGATCGATTTCCGGGTCTTTCCGGATGCCGGGCAGCTTCTGTTCTTCCTCAAGTGGCGGGATATCCTCGACGCACTAACCCCGATCATTCGTCAAAAACGCTAGGCATACCCAATTTGGGGGATGCGGCGAGGGTCAAATCCGGTGCAAAAGATATCTATTGCATCATTTGTTTGTTTCCCGCCGCAAGGCACAGAGTAAATAGTCTAGGGGAATGGGTAAGCGTGAGTGGGTTGCCGTTCCATATTTGAGAACACCGGCGCGTATTTGGCCGGAAAGACCGGCGGGAGCGACATGACGAGACATTCAGACTTCGTCACCGTCGTTCCCGCCGTTTTGCTTTTCAGACCATCGGGGCGACTTCGCATCGGCGTATACGGGCAGCGCTTGCCCGTCTTTGCCGGCCAGCACCTGCGCCGCATCCCCGCCACGCCGGACCGCAAGCGGCTCACGCCGGCGTTGCGGCCAGAAGCTCTTTCGCCGCACCGCGCGCCGCATCGGTAATCCGATCCCCAGCCAGCATCCGTGCGATCTCGTCGATTCGTTCCTCGGGTGCGAGAGCCAGAACACGCGACGTCGTGATCTCTTCGCCATCCTTGCGCGAGACGGCCTTTTCGACGCGCCAGTGATGCCCGCCAAGGGCCGCAACCTGCGGCGAATGCGTCACCACCAGCACCTGACCACCTTCGGCCAGCGCCTTCAGACGGCGCCCGACGGCATCGGCCGTGGCCCCGCCGACCCCCCGATCGATCTCGTCGAAGATCATCGTAAGGCCCTGCACATCCTGTGTCAGACAGACCTTCAAAGCCAGGAGAAAACGGCTCAACTCGCCGCCCGAGGCGATTTTGTCGAGCGCACCAGCGGGCGCGCCCGGGTTCGTGGCAACAAGGAAGCGCACGTCATCGCGTCCATCGGGGCCCGCAGAGCCCTCTGCGATCGAAACCTCGAAGACCGCGCGTTCCATCTTGAGCGGGGCGAGTTCCTCGGCCATCGCGGTCTCGAGCTTGCGGGCAGCCTTGGTCCGCGCGGCGCTCAGCGCTTCGGCGGCGGCGGCATATTCGGCCTCGGCGCGCGCAAGGGATGCCTCGGCCCCCGCGATATCGCCCTCCGACGCATCGAGCGCCGTGAGCCGTTCACGCAGGCTGTCGGCAAACGCGGGCAGGTCGTCGGACAACTGGCCATGTTTGCGGGCCAGCGCGCGAATGGCGAAGAGCCGTTCCTCGGTCGTCTCGAGCGCATGGACATCGAAGGACAGCGCGTCGAGGGTTTCGGCAATGCCCTGTTCGGCCTCGCCCAAGGCTTCCATCGCACGTGACAGCGCATCGATCGCCGAGTCGAGCCGGCCTTCGGCGACATCCGCGGCATCGTCAAGCCAGCGCGTCGCATCGCGGACCATGCCTTCGGCACCGTCTCCCGTGATCGCGGCATGGGCTTTCGAGATATCTTCGCGGATCCTTTCGGCCGCCTGCATCAGCCGGCGTTCGGCATCTAGCCTGTCTTCCTCGCCGGGTTCGGGGGCCAGCGCGTCGAATTCGGCCACCGCATGGCGCAGGAATTCCTCTTCCTGCCGAAGTGCCTCGGCGGCGGCGCGCAAATCGTCGAGCCGGGACTGAGCGGCCCGGCGCGCGCTCCAGGCGCGGCGGGTTGCGTCGCGCAGGGGCGCGGTTGCGGCGAAATCGTCCAGAAGATCGCGATGTCCGCGCGGGTTAAGCAAACCACGATCGTCCTGTTGGCCATGCAATTCGACAAGGTGATCGGAAAGCGCGCGCAACACCTCGCCCGAGACGCGGACCGAGTTGACCCATGCCGTCTTGCGTCCGTCGGTCGAATTCACCCGGCGCAGGATCAGTTCGCCCTCTTCGGTCGGGATGCCTGCCTCTTCGAGAACCTGATGCGCGGCATGGCCGGCGGGCAGATCAAAGACGGCCGTCACCTCCCCCTGAGCAGCCCCCTTGCGCACCAGCGCAGCCCGACCGCGCCAGCCAAGCACAAAGCCCAACGCATCCAGAAGGATCGATTTGCCCGCACCGGTTTCACCGGTCAACACGTTCAGACCCGACTGAAACCCAAGTTCCAGCCGATCGATAATGAGAAGGTCTGTTATATCGAGTGATCGCAGCATGAGGCCCCGCCCCTTGTCAGAGCCACTCTCCACGGATCATTTGCCGGTAGATGGCAGACAGCCAGTTGTCCCCGATGGATTGCGGCTCCAGCCCCTGCCCCGTCAACAGGGCAAAGCTGTCCTCGTACCATTCGGTCGACTGATAATTATAGCCCAGGATCGCGCCCGCCGTCTGTGCCTCGTCGGTCAGACCAAGCGACAGGTAGGATTCGACAAGCCGGTGCAGCGCCTCAGGCGTGTGGGACGTGGTCTGGAAATCCTCGACAACGACACGGAACCTGTTGGTCGCGGCGGCGAAATGATCCCGGCGGAGATAATAGCGCCCGATCTCCATCTCCTTGGCTGCCAGGTGATCGAAGGCGAGATCGAACTTGAGAACCGATGACCGGGCATATTCGCTGTCGGGATAGCGTTCGATCACCACCCGCAGCGCCTGAAGCGCCTGGAACGTCAGGCCCTGATCGCGACCGATCTCGTCGATCTGGTCATAATAGCTGAGCGCCAGAAGATATTGCGCATAGGCCGCGTCTTCACCTGTCGGGTGGAAATCGAGGTAGCGCTGCGCAGAGGCGCGGCTGGCGGGATAATCCTCATCCTTGTGATAGGCGAACGCAGCCATGATCAGCGCGCGTTTCGACCATTCGGAATAGGGGTAAAGCCGCTCGATCTCGGAGAAATAGAAGGCCGCGTCATCTGCCTGACCGCGTGCCAGCTCGAATTCGCCGCGCTCGAAAATCTCTTCTGCCGTGTAATTCTCGAGGGGGATATTGTCGGGAAGACCGCTTCCGCAGGCGGAGAGCACGGTCAGAGCCAAACCGGCGGCAAGGAGCGACGCCCGAAACCCAATCCTGTCGCCCGCTCTGCTCAAACCCCGTCTCCTCGCGCTATTGGCTGCACGATACTGCTGCGCATGGGGTGTCTACCATGAAAAATCGGGGTGCAAAATGCCTTTTGCCGCACGTATCCGAAAGCCCCGATCAGGCGACGGCGGCCAGATCGGCGGCCACGAGACCGGCCCCCGGCAAGCGTTTGGCCAATCCGTCATCACAGCGCCGGAGCCTGTGGGCGGACGGGTCCGACAGTAGCGCCTCGACAAGGCGATGGGTCATCGCATGACCGGACTTGTAGCCCTCGTAGCGCCCCAGCAAAGGATAGCCCGCCAAGGACAGATCGCCCATCACATCAAGCATCTTGTGACGGACAGCCTCGTCCTTGTGACGCAGCCCCCCGGGATTGAGGACCCCGGCCCCATCATAGACGACCGCGTTGTCATAGGTTCCGCCGAGGGCAAGCCCCTGACGCCGCATATGTTCGATGTCGGACTGACGGCAGAATGTCCGGCTGTCGCAAAGCTCTCGAACGAAGGTCCCGTTGCCCAGATCGAGGACTTTCTGCTGCCGGCCGATGGCCGCATCCGGGAAATCGATCGTCAGATCGATCTCGAGCGCGTCCGACGGCGTCAGCCTGGCCCAGGCATCGCCGCTGGACACCGTGATCGGGGACGTCACCTCGATGACATCGAGCGGCGCCGCAAGCCGCTTGATCCCGGCATCCATCACGCCCCGGACAAACCGGGCGGCTGACCCGTCAAGCGCGGGAAGCTCTGGCCCATGCAGTTCGACCCGCGCATTGTGCACGCCGCAACCGGCCAGCGCGGCCAGCAGATGTTCGACGGTCGAGACCTCGATCCCATCGGCATTTCCGATCCGGGTGTTGAGCGCCGTCGCCCGAACATGCGTCCAGAGCGCGGGGATCGTCGCGGTCCTGGCCGACACGTCGACCCGGCAGAACACCACGCCATGGCCGGCGGGTGCCGGTTTCACAACACATTTCGCGGGCCGACCGGAATGAAGACCGGTCCCCGCGAACGTGGCGCATGACGCTAAAGTGGTTTGCACGATGATCGCCCATTAACTCTCAGTTGGGAATCGAGATAGGGGGCGGGCCTTCATGGCTCAACTCACTCTTTGTTACTGACGGCAATAAATCTTCGAGTGTGACCCATGGCCAAGCGATCACAGTAAGGACCGCATCTTAACTCATTGCTATAAATGCAAAAACGGGCCGCCTTTGAGCAGCCCGTTTCCGTGATTTCGACGCAACGTCACAGATGATGTGACAGCTGGCCCCTCAGTTCGCCTGACGACGGAGGAATGCCGGGATTTCGATCCGTTCCTGATCCGGATCGTAGGCGTCTTCCTCGTCATGACGCTGTGCGGCCGGTTGGCTCGATACCTGCGGCTGCTCCCGTGTCGGACGCGGGGCTTCGCCGTGCTGACCCGACATCCGGTTGATCAGCGATCCGATCCCGAAGCGCGGCCGCTCTGTCTCGGCGGCGTGCTGCGGTGCGGCAGGGCGGGGTTCTGCCGCCCGCGGCTGGCTTTGAACGGCCGAGCGCAGACGCGCCAGCGCCTCTGGCGACGGTGTTCCCGGAGCGGGCGCACGGGGCGCGATGAAGCTTTCGGCCGAGTCCATCGCCGGCTCCGCGCGCGGCTGATAGGCCGGCGGCGGAAGCTCATCTTCCACCAGGGCCGAATGGATATCGGCGAAGTCGTCTTCTTCCTCGGACTGGGCGGCCGGCGCATCAAAGAGCGTCGGCTCCTCCATGTGGTGCTCCTGCTCGACCGCCTGAGCGGCGACCGGCTCGGGCGCCGGAACCGGCGTCGGACGGGGGGCAGGCGCGGCAGCGACTTCGGTCTGGCGCGTGTCTTCCTGGCTGACACGTTCACGCAGCGGCTGCGACATCGACCGGCGCGGAACCGGCATATCCGACGACTTCACAGCGGCATCGATGCCCGTCGCCACGACCGAGACACGCATCGCGCCTTCCATCGACGGATCGAGCGTGGAGCCCACGATGATATTCGCGTCGGGATCGACCTTTTCGCGGATCTTGTTGGCCGCTTCGTCCAGTTCGAACAGGGTCAGGTCGTGCCCGCCCGTGATGTTGATCAGGACGCCCTTCGCACCTTCGAGGCTGATCTCGTCGAGAAGCGGGTTCGCGATCGCCTTCTCGGCGGCCTGTACGGCGCGGTTCTCGCCTTCGGCCTCGCCCGTGCCCATCATCGCCTTGCCCATCTCGTCCATCACGGCGCGCACGTCGGCAAAATCGAGGTTGATCAGGCCCGGACGAACCATCAGGTCGGTCACGCCCTTGACGCCCTGATACAGGACGTCGTCGGCCATCGCGAAGGCATCGGTAAAGGTGGTGTTCTCGTTGGCGAGACGGAACAGGTTCTGGTTCGGGATGATAATCAGCGTGTCGACGACTTTCTGAAGCGCATCAACACCTTCCTCGGCTTGTTTCATCCGCTTGCCGCCCTCGAACTGGAACGGCTTGGTGACGACACCAACGGTCAGGACACCCAGCTCTCGGGCCGCCTGTGCGATGATCGGCGCGGCACCGGTTCCGGTTCCGCCGCCCATGCCCGCAGTGATGAAACACATATGCGCGCCGGCCAGATGATCGACAATCTGTTCGATCGACTCTTCGGCCGCCGCGGCGCCCACCGTGGCGCGGGCCCCGGCGCCCAGACCTTCGGTGACCTTCACCCCCATCTGGATCCGCGACTGGGCCATGGATTGCTGCAGGGCCTGAGCATCGGTATTCGCCACGACGAAATCGACGCCATCAAGCTCCTTCTGGATCATGTTGTTCACGGCATTGCCGCCGGCACCGCCGACCCCGAAAACTGTGATCCTTGGCTTGAGATCTTCCTGCCCCGGGAGGGAGAGATTGAGTGTCATTGCACTGTCCGCCTGTCTTTTTACCGTTGCCTGCCGCGAACCGCCCGGATGTGCCAGGATACGGCGGCGTTCTTGCCCGCCTGCGCATCCCGAGCGCCCCGAATCAGGGCGATTTCCCGTAATCTTCCCGCGATCTTAACTTTCGATGACGAAGAGGTCACCCGAAATATGGCCAAATTATACAAAATATGGGCCAATTCGGGGCACGACTCGCGGGATATCGCCGATGACCCCAGATGTGGCGGTGCAACCGCCAGACGCAACTACGCACGCCGACCCATTCCCCGAGAGGCGCGTTCATTCAGCCATGAAGGAGCCCTGCCCGGCCTCCGGTGGTCGTTTTCGACCTTGTTGAAAACTCTAGCACATCATCCGCGAACCGAAAGCCGTCTTTCGCAAGAAAAACGGCCCCGCTCCGCTCTACCAATTGTCCTTGAACCACTTGACCGCGCGGCGGAAGCTGCGGGCCGGGTGGCGTTCGGTGGGGACGTCGAAATCCCACCATTCGTCCTGCGGGTTCGCGGCGAAGAGCGACAGGCCCACCGCCCCGGAAAACGAGGGCCCGGTTGCTGCCTGCGGCAGCCCCTGCACGCGCAGCGGCCGGCCCAGCCTGACCTGCTGACCCAGTATCTTTGAGGCCAGACCATCGAGTCCGGGGATCTGACTGCCGCCACCGGTCAGCACGATCTGCTGACTGGGCAGGTATTCGAACCCCGCCGCATCGAGCCTGAGGCGCACCTCTTCGAGGATTTCCTCAACCCGGGGCCGCATGATCCCGATCAGTTCTGCCCGGCTGACCGTCCGCCTGTCATGGTGCCAGTCGCCCGTGTCGCCGCCGATCTCGATCATCTCACGGTCGTCCATCCCGGTGGCCACGACGCCGCCGTGGAGTGTCTTGATCCGTTCCGCCGTGGCCATCGGCACCTGAAGCCCCATCGAGATGTCGGAGGTGACGTGATCGCCCCCCATCCGCACATTGTCTGCATAGATCATGTGCTTGCGGATGAAGATCGACAGACCCGTCGCGCCGCCGCCCATGTCGATGCAGGCCGAGCCCAGTTCCTGTTCGTCTTCGACGAGGCTTGCGATGCCGGACACATAGGCCGACGAGGCAAGCCCCGCCAATTCCAGATCGCAGCGCTTGATGCAGAACAGAAGGTTCTTCACCACCGTCGCGTCCACTGTCAGAAGATGCAGATCGGCGGTCAGGCGATTGCCGATCTGGCCGCGCGGATCGGACAGCCCCGTGCGATGATCTAGCGAGAAATTCACCGGCTGTGCGTGCAGGACTTCGCGGTCGGCGCCAAAATCGGGCACCTCGCAGGCGGCCAGGACCCGTCCGATATCGTGATCGGCCACCACCTGCCCCTGCACATCAACCACCCCGTCCAGACCATAGGACCGGGGCCGCGCGCCGGCAAAACAGGCGATGACGTGATCGACACGGACATTGGCCATCTTCTGCGCGGCCTGCACCGCGGTGCGGATGGCGCGTTCGGTCTCCTGCATGGCGTCGACCTCGCCAAAGCGGACCCCGCGGGAGCGGGTCGTCGCCGCCCCGATGACCCGGAACGAGGATTGCCCCGCCATCGATCCGACACTGTCGGATTCGGCGAATGCGTCTGGTCCGTCGAAACGCAGGACAAGACAGGCGATCTTCGACGTGCCCACGTCGAGGATCGCGATCACCCCGCGTTGCATGGCCGTGCGGCGCATGTTCCGCATCGCTCTCTGGCTTTCGTAGAGATCCCTCATGGGTTACCTGCCGTTCTTTTTCTTGTTGAGTGCATTCATTGCCCCGCCCCTGTCTGCGTCGGGCGCATGGCCGCAGCGGCCAGCGGCGTCAGTCGAAGGGTCGGGCGATCGCCGTTGCGCATGTCCACGACAGCCACGTCGCGCGACAGCATGTCCTGTGCGGCATGCAGCGCGATGACCCGGTCGAGAGCGGCGACGGGATTCTCGGTCGGAAGCAGGATACGCTGCCCCGCATCCAGCACGATATCCCAGCGCCGTTCGCCCATCCTGACAAGGCCGCGCACCCTGTCGGAGACGGGACCCGTCGCATGAAACAGCGCCATCGCCTCGCCGATATGCTCCATCGCGCCGTCACCGGCGATCAGCGGCAGATCGGGCCGGTCGGCGCGGGCCTCGATCATGCCCGTCATGACGCCTTCGGCATCGATCAGCCGCAATCCGTCCACATGGCGCCAGACCGCGACGGGCCGCCGTTCGGTGACATTGATCTCGAGCGTGCCGCCCGGCCGGACCCTGAGGACCGCATCCTTGACGGCGGTAAGGTCGATCACCGTCTCGCGCATCCCGCTGAGATCCAGATCGAAGGACGACACCGGGAATTCCACTGGGATCACCTCTGCGATCGCCGCAACCACGGCGGGCCGCGTCCCGATCACTTCCATTTCCGCCACCATGAATTCGGGGCGATGGTGTATCTCGTAGCGGATGTGGTCGATCTGTGCGGTCAGCGCATCGCGGTTCTCGGGCTTTGCGAACCACGCGGTCGCGACGAACATGATCAGCAGGACCGGCAGCCCGATCCGGACGGTGCGGCGGAACAGCGGGGTCAGCATCAGCCGCTGATAGCGATATCCCCATTTCGTCGGCGCCGGATCGCGCCGGACGGGCGCCGGTTCCCCCGGAAGCGCCACGTTGCGGGAGATCAGTCGGATCAGCGATCGCATGAGGCGTCCTCCACCAGCCAGCGGCACAGTTCCGGAAATCCGATGCCCACATGGGCCGCCTGCTCGGGCGACAGCGAGGTGGGCGTCATTCCGGGCTGGGTGTTGGTCTCGAGCAGGATCAGGCCGTCGATCCCACGGGCCTCGTTCCAGCGGAAATCGGTCCGGCTCAGCCCCCGGCACCCCAGCGCGTCATGGGCGCGCAAGGCATAGTCCATGCAGGCCGCGAACACGTCGCCGGGGATTTCGGCGGGCACGACGTGGCGCGATCCGCCCTCTTCGTATTTGGCGTGATAATCGTACCAGCCCTCCGTCACGATATCGGTCACCGTCAGCGCCCTGTCGCCCAGAACCGAGACTGTCAGCTCGCGCCCCGGGGCATAGCGTTCGACCATCATCCGTTCGGGCATTTCGGTGGCAAGGCGCGGCGGGCCGTTGGCGGCCTCCTGCACGATATAGACCCCGACCGACGAGCCTTCGTTGTTGGGCTTGACGACATAGGGCGGCTCCATCACGTGGCGGGCCTCGATCTCATCGCGGCCGGCAATCCGGCTTTCGACGAAGGGCAGGCCCGCGGCGCGGTAGACATCCTTGCACCGCTGCTTGTCCATGGCGAGCGCCGAGGCCAGCACGCCGGAATGGGTATAGGGCAGACGGATCCATTCGAGGATGCCCTGAACGCAGCCGTCCTCACCCCAACGGCCGTGAAGCGCGTTGAACGCGGCATCGGGCGCAAGCGCGACCAGCCGTTCGGCCAGGTCGGACCCTGCGTCCACCTCGGTTACCCTGCATCCGGAATCCCGCAATGCCTGTGCACATTCGCGCCCCGTGCTCAGCGAAACCTCTCGTTCCGCCGACGGTCCGCCCATCAGTACAGCCACATGCGGGTGTGCCCTGCTCGACATGACCCACTGCCTCGATCGCGGGCCTTCAAGGACCCGACTTTTTCCGCCTTTGCCCTGCCTTGGGCCGCCCCGTTTTCGGGGCTTTCGTTATTCAGTCGCGTCGGCCTTTCGACCGATGCGCATGATTTCCCATTCTAGCGTGATGCCGCTTGTGTCGTAAACCTTTTTCCGAACCTCTTCGCCCAATGACTCAAGGTCTTGGGCGGTCGCACCGCCTGCGTTGGTCAGGAAGTTGGAATGCATCTCGTTCATCACCGCGCCGCCCCGGCGCGCGCCGCGCATTCCGGCCTCGTCGATGACCTTCCAGGCCTTCAATTCATGGCTGTCATCGGCCTTGCCTGTCGAAGAAAACCCGGCCGGGTTGCGAAAGGTGGAGCCTGCCGTCCGGTCCTTGGTGGGCTGGGTCGCATCGCGCTTGGCGATCTGTTCCTCCATCCGCGCGGCCAGCGCGGCCGGATCGCCCTGTGGCGGGCGGAAGACCGCCGACAGGATGACCGCCCCGTCCGGCAGATCGCTTTGCCGGTAGCGGAGGTTCAGATCGGCGGCGGGGATATCGGTGATCTGCCCGTCGCGCAGCACGACCCGAACCGTCTCGAGGCAATCGGCGACATAGGATCCGTAGCAGCCCGCGTTCATCCGCACCGCCCCGCCGATCGAGCCGGGGATCGTGCGCAGGAACGTCAGGTCGAGCCCCGCCTCCGCCGCACGCCTTGCCACATGCGCATCGAGCGCAGCAGCCCCGGCCCGCACCCGGCCCTCGCCGATGCCGATCACGTTGAACCCCCGGCCCAGACGGATCACCACGCCCGGCACGCCCCCGTCGCGCACGATGAGATTGGAGCCGACCCCCATGGCAAAGACCGGCACCGCCGGGTCGAGGGCGGCGAGGAAGGCCGACAGGTCCTCGGCGTCGGCAGGCTGGAAGAACCATTCCGCCGGGCCGCCCACGCGCAGCCATGTCAGGTCGTTCAGGGGGCGGTCGGGCGTCAGCGGGCCGCGTGTTTCGGGAAGGGATGTCATGGGTCGGCTATGTGCCGGGATTTGCGCCGCCGGTAAAGCCCGATCGCAGCGCCAAGGAGGAGCCCGAGGATTGCCGGGGCCATCATCAGCATCGCAAAGATCGCATAGCCGATCCCGTCCCAGCCGGACACCGCCCGCCCCTCCCGGATCGCGCCCGCCGCGAGGAGGGCCGCGATCAGCACGAGTACAACGACAAGCCATCCGATGCCCCAGCGCAGGCACAGCACACCCAGCACAAGCCCGCCGGTCAGGAAAAGAAGCGGCACCACATAAACCATGTGGCGATCAAACCACCGGGCAGATAGGCTCGTCAATCACCGTGTGCCGCGACGCCCGCTCAGTTGCGTTCGGCGCTGCGGCCCAGCCGGGCGCGCAGCCAGCGGCCCAGATAGATCACCGGCCAGCGCAGGACGCTCGCGCCGGCGGCCAGAAGCGCAAGCCCGACCCATGGTCCGTTCTGATAGGTGACAAAGCCGATCAGCGGCACACCGATGGCGATCAAAAGATAGGCCCGGCGCCAATGGTTGTCGCGGCTGGGGATCAGGGCGAGGATATTGGCCAGGATCAGCCAGCTGAGGGCGAGGATCAGCGACAGGCTCATCGGCGCAACTCCGGCGGCAACTCCGGCGTCTTTCCCCGCGCCCGCGCAATCAGGTAGCGCAAGGGGTTGCGCATCATCGAGGCAAAGGCCGCGAGGCCCACCAGCGTCCAGATCCAGCCGTTTTCATAGCCGATCCAGATCATGATCACCGGCGCCGACAACAACAGGATCGACCCGGGAACCATCTGCCCCCGCATCGGCAGCATTGCCGTGACGGCGCCGACGAACACCCAGATACAACCCGCGATGATGGAGAGGTTCATGTCAGGACCCGCCCTCTAGATCCTAGGATTCGCAAATAAGGAACCGGACTTTTCCACTCACTAATACTCATCCGCCTATCCCCGGAAAGCCGCCGGAACCAAATAAATTCAAGACGCCATCAACCCAGTTTGCACCTTCGCCAGCCATTTCCTGCGCTGCGTCGATGCCTCTATCGATGCTGGACAACTGGTTACCCGCCTCTGCTGCTCTCTTCAGCATTGAATCGCTTTGCTCCTTGTCGGCTGGTTTCATGTCCGCCTGGCGCATGGCCCGCGCCCCGCGAGGGATCACGGCGATCATGAAGTACCATGCATGCTTCTTGGCGTCCTCGCTGCTGGCCGAGTCGAGGATGGTGTTGATCGCAAGGGCAGCGGTCGCCCTTAAATGACCGTCGGCATTCTCATGAAGGCCAGCACACAAGCGTAGTGCAACGATCTTTTGCTCAAAACTGAACAGCTCTGTCCGCACTGCAATCCGATGTCGCTGGGTCTCCAGAACCTCAGGTGAGGCGATACATATATCCTCGCAACTTGTGGCGAGCTCGTCCATCAGCCGCCCGGAAGGGCCTTCCGGCGGAAACCCCTCCGCCCGCGCGATTCGCCCCATTGCGCGACGGGCAAGTTCCATAGAATCAAACAACTTGAGTGGATCGGTTCTGTGTCGCCTCAGATCGCGTCGGATATCGGCAATGACAGGGGCAAATGCCGATTGCATCTGTTCACCGATCTTGTTCGGGCTCTTGTCCTTGCGGCACCCCGCGGTAAAATCCTTCGCGGCCTGCCTTATGCGGTCAACAATATCAGTTAGATCAACGGTCTCAGCTGGCACAGAAACCAGCTTCTTCTTTGCAGGATCGGCTTCAATCCGGTTCGCATAAGGGTGCTGTTCAATGAAGGCTTCAAGCTTCTGCCCCGCCTCCCACTCCGCGACGATTTCGGCGATGCGGATGTTCACTTCGGCGTCGGTGCCGTCCCAGAAGGTGTCCGGGTCCCAGTCTTCGCCGTCTTCGACCTCGGGCTGAAGCGCGATTTTTTCGAGGAGGTCCATGGGCTGGGGGAGGCCGTCGTGGGCGCGGCGGTACCAGTCGGTCCAGAAGGCCCAGGGGCCGTTCGGGCGGCTGGCGCTGTCGCGCTGCCAATCGGACCAGCCCAGATCGGGCACCGGATCAGACCAGAGCGCAAGGTCATCGGGCGGATTGCCGTTCTTTAGATAGTCGACATCCCGCTGGAGGGCGGTGGCGGTGGCGGCGGCGCGGGCGGCGGCGCCGGCGGAGGCGGAGGCGGTGGCGCGGGCGGAGGCGGAGGCGGCGGCGCGGGCGGCGGCGGCGCCGGCGGAGGCGGCGTAGGTGGCGTAGGTGGCGGCGCGATTTATCTTGGGGGTTGGCACAAGAGCCGCAACCCCCAAGATAAGATTTGCTCGCAATACAGGGCTCGCTGTCAAATCATGATTCTGTGTGGCCTGCCACCACAGAGGCAAGACCCGCATCGCGCAACGGTGGGCGATCCAGACGGCCTCCTGCCGCCGGGTCTCCTCGGGCCGCGCGTTCAGCCAGTCTTCCAGCTCCTCCGGGGTCATCCACCCTGCCCCGCCCTGTCAACACCGCTCCAGAAGTGCAAAGCGTCCGCCCGGCTGGGTGCGTAGCGCGTCCGCAATGAGGCGGGCGGGCGCGTGCCGGCCGCTGGCGCGACAGGCGGTTTGCGTGGCCAACGGGACGCGCGCGCCGTCACCCACCCAGCCTTTCGGGCAGGCGGTTGGCCCATGTGCTGATCGTGCCCGCGCCGAGGCAGACGACGATGTCGCCGGGGCGGGCCTGTTCGCGCACGAGGCGGGCGAGGTCTTCTTCGTCGATCACGGCGCGGGCGTGGCGGTGGCCATGGCGGATGAGGCCCGCGACCAGATCATCGCGCGAGGCACCGGGGATCGGGTCTTCTCCGGCGGCGAAGACTTCGGATATGCCCACCACGTCGGCTTCGTTGAAACAGGCGCAAAACTCGTCGAAGTGATGCGAGAGCCGGGAATAGCGGTGCGGCTGGTGCACGGCGATCACGCGGGCGTCGTCGGTGTCAGCCACAGCCTGACGCGCGGCCTTGAGCACGGCCGCGATCTCGACCGGGTGGTGGCCGTAATCGTCGATGATGGTCACGCCGTTCACCTCGCCCACCTTGGTGAAGCGGCGGTTGACGCCTGCGAAACCCGCCAGCGCCTCGCGGATTTCCTCGCGCTTCATGCCAAGGTGGCGGGCGACGGCCACAGCGGCCAGCGCGTTGGAGACGTTGTGATTGCCGGGCATCGGCAGGGTGCAGCCCTCGATCAGCGCACCTTCGGATTGCAAGGCGATGTCGAAATGCGCGGCCCCCGCGCGATAAGTCAGGTTCACCGCGCGCACATCGGCCTGCGCGTTGAAACCATAGGTCAGGACGCGCCTGTCGGTGATCTTGCCCACAAGCGTCTGCACGTCGGGATCGTCGGTGCAGCAGATGGCCAGACCATAGAACGGGATGTTCGATACGAAGTCGAGAAAGCCCCGATGCAGGTTCTCCTCGGTGCCCCAATGCTCCATATGCTCGGGGTCGATGTTGGTGACGATGGCGATGGTGGCGGGCAGCCGGTTGAAGGTGCCGTCGCTTTCGTCGGCCTCGACGACCATCCACTCGCCCTGCCCCATCCGCGCGTTCGAGCCGAAGCGGTGGATGATCCCGCCATTGACGACCGTGGGGTCATAGTTCCCGGCGTCCAGTAGCGTGGCGACCATCGTCGTGGTCGTCGTCTTGCCATGGGTGCCGGCGACGGCCACGTTGGATTTCAGCCGCATCAGTTCGGCCAGCATCTCGGCCCGGCGCACGATGGGAAGGCCCCGGCGGCGCGCCTCGTCCAGTTCGGGATTGCCCGGCTTGATCGCCGAGGAGATCACGACAACCTCGGCTTCGGCGAGGTTCGCCGCATCCTGCCCTTCGAAGATCAGCGCACCCATGGCCTGAAGCCGGTCGGTGATCTTCGAGGTCTTGGCATCCGAACCCTGCACGACGTAGCCGAGGTTGAGAAGCACCTCGGCGATACCCGACATGCCGATCCCGCCGATGCCCACGAAATGAATGGGCCCAACATCGAGGGGGAGTTTGGTTGCTGCCGACATCAGGGGGGCTCCGTCCATCATTGTTTTTCTTCCTTTTGCAGTCCGGCCAGTTGTTCCACAAGGGCCGCAAGCCGCTCGGCCGCGTCCGGCACCGAGGTGCCGAGCGCCGCTTGGGCCATGTGCCGGGCCTTGTCCGGGTTCTCGAGAATGTCTGCGATCGCGCGGGCCAGCGTGGCTTTGGTCAGATCGGCTTCGGGGATGAGCGTCGCGGCCCCCGCCTCGACGAGGCCCCGGGCATTGGCGCTTTGTTCGTCGCGGATCGCGGAGGCGAGCGGGATGAAGATCGCGGGCCGCCCGACAACGGCGACATCCGCCACGGTCGAGGCGCCGGCGCGGCTGATCAGAAGCTGGCATTCGGCAAGCCGGTCGGGCACATCGGTGATGAAGGTGTGCAGATCGGCGGCAATCCCGGCATCGGCATAGAACCCCGCCACGCGGTCGAGGTCTTCTTCGCGCGCCTGCTGACAGATCCGGACCCTGGCGCGCAGGGCCTCCGGTAGGGCCGCGATCGCACCCGGCACCACGTCCGACAGGATCCGGGCGCCCTGGCTGCCACCCATCACGAGGATCTCCATCGGGTGATCGCCCGGCGCAATATAGGGCGCGCCCGCCCGTTTCAGGACGGCAGATCGGACAGGATTGCCGGTGTGCACGCCTTCGACACCGGCGGGCAACTCGGTGGGCCATGTGCCGCAGGCGATGCGATGGACCCTGCGGGCGAACAGCTGGTTGACCCGGCCGAGGACACCGTTTTGTTCATGGATCATGCGCGGGCGCCGCAGCAGCCAGGCGGCGGCCATGGCCGGGATCGCCGGATAGCCGCCGAAGCCCACGATCACCGCGGGCTTGTCGGCAAGCATCTGGCGGACGGCGCTGGCGATCCCGACGGCGATCCGGAACGGCACGGCAAGCTTGGCCAGCGGCCCACCGCGCGCGAATGTGGCGCTGCGCACGACGCCGATCTCGACAGCTTCGGGAAAGCCGCCGGTATAGCGCGCGCCGCGCGGATCGGTCGACAGCCGCACCCGCCAGCCCCGCTCGAGCATCGTCTCGGCAAGGGCCTGCGCGGGAAACATATGTCCCCCTGTTCCTCCCGCCGCGATGACAAGAAGCGGAGTCGTCGTCATCTTCACCCCCGGATCGACAAGGTCATTGGTCCGGAGAACCAGGTCGCCGGACCCCCGGTCGACATTCTGGAATGTCGGGCGGGATGCCAAAATTTCGAAATTTTGGCCCGCGCCGTCAGCGGCAGGACGAAGATCGTCCCGTCTCTCACCGGCCCCGACCCCGACCCAGAACGTCGGCGATCTCGCCCTGCGGGCGCGATCGGGTAAAGGCAAGAAGCATGCCAACGGTGATACCGCCCGCGATCAGGGATGACCCGCCATAGCTCACGAAGGGAAGCGTCATGCCCTTGGCGGGCAGAAGCCGGACCGCGACCCCCATGTTGATCATCGCCTGCACGCCGAAGGCGCAGGCGAGCCCTGTGCCCGCCAGCCGGATGAAGGTGTCCCGCTCGCGGATCAGCCGAAAGAGCGACCGCACCACGATCGTGGCATAGAGCAGGATGATCACGAGAACACAGATCAACCCGTATTCCTCGGCCGCGACGGCGATGATGAAATCGGTATGCGCGTCGGGCAACGACCATTTCACCTGCCCCTCGCCCACGCCGACCCCGAAGAAACCGCCCTCACGGATGGCATTCGTGGCATAACCCAGCTGTGTCGTGGGATCGACATCGGCCGACAGAAACCCGTCGATCCGGCGGGCGAAATGTTCGGAATTGTTGTAGGCGAACGTGCCGGCCAGCACGACGCCCGCCGCCAGCGTCACCAGAAGGGTCATCGGCGCACCGGCCACGAAATACATGACGCCCCACGCAAAAAGGATCAGGGCGGCCTGTCCGAAATCGGGCTGCAGCGCCAGAAGCGCGACGATCAGGATCGTCAGGACGAAGGAATAGGTCTTGCCCGGCGGTCCGCCGATCTCCTGCCCCGCGGCCATGAACCATGCGGCGGCTACGACGAAACCGGGCTTGAGGAATTCCGAGGGCTGCACGCTGGCAAAGCCGAGGCTGTACCACCGGGTCGCCCCCTTGCCGAAATCGGTGCCGAAAAACGGCAGGAGCGCCAGCGAGGCCAGCGCAATGCCAAAGCCCAGCACCGCAAGCCTGCGCACCAGAATCGGCGACATCATCGAAGTGATCAGCATCGCCACGATCGCGGCACCGCCGAAGATCGACTGTCGGATGACATAGTGGAACGGCTCCAGCCCGTTGCGCGCCGCAAGCGGCGGCGAGGCCGCAAGCCCGAGCATCAGCCCGATCCCGAACAGCAGGAAAATGCACGTCATCGACCATTTGTCGATCGTGCGCCACCAGCGTGGAAGAACAGGATCCCCGGATGCCACCGGGGCCGTTCCATAGACCATTTCCGTCATGGAGCTACCGCTTCTGCCTCGAACTGCCCGGGTTCATCCCGGATCTGACGCTTATGATAACGCCAATGGCCCCACTTGGCCAGAGTTTTGCCCATTGCACCCGGCGAGACTTCGGGGCAGGCCAAGGGATCATGAAGTTACGCACTCTCATCCTTGGCGCAGGGGCCGCGGGGCTCTTTTGCGCGGCTCATGCCGGGCCCGACACGCTGGTGATCGATCACGCCCGCGCGCCGGGCGAGAAGATCCGTATCTCGGGCGGCGGGCGCTGCAACTTCACCAACCTCGAATGCGGGCCGCATGCTTTTCTGGGCCGCAACCCGCATTTCCACAAATCCGCGCTCAGCCGCTATACCCAGTGGGATTTCCTCGACCTCGTCGGCCGGCATGGGATCGCATGGCACGAAAAGACGCTGGGCCAGCTGTTCTGCGACGACAGCTCTCGCCAGATCGTCGCGATGCTGGTGTCCGAGATGGAACAGGCGGGCGCCCGGCTCTGGCTGCGCACCGAACTGCGCGAGCTGACCCATGACGGCGCGGCCTTCCGCGCCCGGCTGGAGCGGGAGGGCAAACAGATCGAGGTCGAGGCCCGGAACCTCGTGCTTGCAACGGGGGGCAAGTCGATCCCCAAGATGGGGGCGACGGGGCTCTCCTATGACATCGCGCGCCAGTTCGGGCTGGCGGTGACGGAGACCCGCCCCGCGCTTGTGCCGCTGACCTTTCCCGACCGCGCATTCGCCGATCTCGCGGGCGTGGCGGCGCCCGTGCGCGCCACGGCGGGTGGCGCCAGTTTTGACGAGGCGCTTCTCTTTTCCCATCGCGGGCTGACCGGCCCCGCGATCCTTCAGGTGTCGAGTTACTGGCGCGAGGGCGAGCCAGTCGAGATCGACCTGCTCCCCGATCAGGACCTGCGCGGTCTGCTGGCCTCGGCGCGGCGGGTCTCGGGCAAACGGCAGGCCGCGACCCTGATGTCGGCCCACCTGCCGCAGCGGCTGGTCGACAGGCTCTCGCCCGATCTGGGGCTGACCCGCCGGGCGGGCGATCTGTCGGACGCGGCCATCGACGAGATTGCCTCAGCCCTGCACCGCTGGACCCTGCGGCCCAACGGCACCGAAGGCTATCGCACGGCAGAGGTCACGCTGGGCGGGATCGACACCGATGGCCTGTCCTCCAAGACGATGGAAGCCCGCACCCTGCCCGGCCTCTATGCCATCGGCGAGGCCGTGGATGTGACCGGCTGGCTGGGGGGCTACAATTTCCAATGGGCCTGGTCTTCGGGATTTGCAGCGGGTCAGGCGATCCGGGGCTAGGTGAGGCCGCATGCATCCTGTGGCCCTTCGATCCGACAGATGATGATTTGATTTTGTCCGATCCGGTGAGCCGGGCTCTTTGCAAAACGCTTCAGTCCGACAAGCACAGTTTGTTGCCGTCAAGGTCCCTCACATATGCTGAAAACCTTGGTCCCCTTTGATCGGGTGCACCCTCGCACTGTCCACCGAGATCGACGGCGCGTTGATGCATCCGCTTGACCTCGTCAATCGTTCCGACGCTGAAGCCAATCATCGTTCCGTTGCCATGCGTCGCCGGCTGTCCGTCAAACGGAAGCGCGGCGGCGAAGGCAAAATCCTCTCCCAGCCAGTAGGTCATCCTGTCATTCGGCACGACGCGTTTGACGCCCAGTCCGACAAAGAGTGAGTCGTAGAACACGATTGCGGCAGTCATGTTGTTCGTTCCGAGAACGGTGTAATTCATTTTCATCGGGCAATGTCCTTCGGTCCATCTCAGCATCTGGTTTCTGTGTTTGAAGGCCAGCGACAAGCGCGGCCAAGGATTATGCGGACCCTTGCACCGCAATGTCCGGATATTGTTTAATAAGACAATTTGTGTCCTATTTCTTTCATGACACGTTCGAATGCGATCGGCAGACTACGCCGGATGGAATTGCTAGCCGTCCAGCTCAAGCAGAACGGACACTGCACCATCGAGGACCTGGCACGAATGCATCAGGTCAGCCCCCGAACCATTGCCCGTGATATCGCGCTGATGCGGGAGCAGGGAATGCAGATCGACGCCGACCGAGGGCGCGGCGGCGGCGTGCGGCTGGACCGCAGATGGGGCGTCGGCCGGATCAATCTGGACTATGCCGAGGCTGTCGATCTGCTGATCAGCATCGCTGTTGCCGAACAGATGAATTCGCCCATTTTCCTTGCCGGTCTTGGCTCCGTCAGGCGGCAACTGGCGGCCTCTTTTTCGCCGGAGAAGCGCGATCGGATCGACGCACTGAAGTCGCGCATCCTGATCGGCGTAACCGCGTCCACCTATGTACAGGCCAGTTTCAACAGCCCGTCGGAACGGGTTGTTCGGACATTGCATCAGGCATTCGTCGATCTGGAGACGCTCGACATCGACTATGAAAGAGAAGATGGCGAAGCGTCGAAGCGCAAGATCGAACCGCACTACATGCTATTGAAGTATCCAGTATGGTATGTTGTCGCTTGGGATCACCTGAAAGATGCCGCCCGCACATTCCGGTGCGACCGGATCAACGCGGCCAGACGCAGCGGCATCACGTTCCGGTTGCGGCCGCAGCGCTACTTTGCGCCTTTGCAAGACGGTGATGCCCCCCCGATGTGACCCACTGGGGTTTGTAGTCGAACCTGTCAGAGCCGCGCACGGACCTCTTGCGTGAAATCCTCGCCGCGTTTCTCGAAGCTGTCGTATTGGTCGAAACTGGCAGCGGCGGGGGCCAGCAGGACCGTGTCGCCGGGCTCGGCCTCGTCCATGGCGCGGGCCACCGCGACCTCCATCGTGGTGCAGATCTCGGTCTCGATGCCGGGCAACTGGCGCGCGAAGGCTTCGGCCTCGCGCCCGATGACATAGGCCTTGACGACCGCGTCGGTGGCCCCGGCTAGGCCCTCGAGCCCCCCCTCTTTCTGCAGGCCGCCACAGATCCAGCGGATGCGGGGAAAGGCCGACAGCGCCTTGGCGGCGGCGTCCACGTTCGTGGCCTTGCTGTCGTTGACATAGGCCACGCCGCCGGCCTCGGCGATGCGCTGGCTGCGGTGCGGAAGACCCGCAAAGCTGTGCATGGCGGCCTCGATGTTGCGCGGCCCGATCCCGAGCGCACGGGTCGCGGCATAGGCGGCGCAGGCGTTCTGGTGGTTGTGGGCCCCCGGGAGCCCCGCCATCCCGCGCAGATCGATGGAGGCCACCTGCCGGCCCTTGCGCCATTCGGTCAGGAACCCCTTACGGGCGAAGACCATCCAGCCCTCGCCCGCCAGCTTTCCGGCGGCCGAGATGCGGATCACCCGGTCGTCCCCCGGCCCTTCGGACAGCTGGTTGGCAAGGTAGCGGCCCTCGTGTTCATCCACACCGATCACGGCGCGATCCGGGCCGCCCTCGGCGAAGAGGCGCCGCTTGGCCGCGAAATATCCGCCCAGCCCCGCATGCCGATCAAGGTGATCGGGCGAGAGGTTAGTGAGGACAGCCACGTCGGGCGTCAGCGCGCGGGCAAGGTCGGTCTGGTAGCTGGACAGCTCCAGCACCACGACCTCCCCGTCGCGGGGCGGGTCGATATCGAGCACGCCGCGCCCGATATTGCCGGCCAGCTGCGTGGGACGCCCGGCCTCCTCAAGCACATGATGGGTGAGCGCCGCGGTCGTCGACTTGCCGTTCGAGCCGGTGATGGCGATGACGCGCGGTGCGGTGTCGAATTCCTCGTAATCTTCGGTCGCGAAGGAGCGAAAGAAGAGGCCAATGTCGTTGTCGACCGGCACGCCGGCGGCCCAGGCCGCCGCGATGGCCGGGTGCGGCGCGGGATAGAGATGCGGGATGCCGGGCGAGGTGACCAGAAGATCGACGCCCTCGAAGGCTCGGTCCCGGGTCAGATCGACGAGCGTCACGCCCTCCGCCCTGTCCCGGGCGGCGGCACCATCGTCCCAGGCCATGACCTCGGCTCCGCCCGCCTCGAGTGCGGCGATGGTCGCCAGACCCGTGCGTCCTAGCCCAAGAACCGCCACCTTGCGTCCCGCATATCCGCGCACCGGAATCATCGCTCATCCTTCTGCTGTCGTCGGTCGGACCCTGACCGTTCAGGCGAGAAGGAGCAAGCCGGGTCGAATGCGGAGGCGAAGAGATGAGTATTTGGACCAACGCGAAGGGGATTGCGGTGGTCCGGGCATGGCGGAGGATCCGCGGGGGGTGAGCGGTTCAGTCAGAAGCGGCGGCGCGGGCCTCGAGGATCATCAGAGCCTCATCGCCCCGTTCGGCAGGAACGAAGGCGTGATCGTGGTGGTGACCCGCGACCATGTTGCAGGGGATGCCCGCATCGGCGAGCGCAGTGGCAACGGCCGCTGTCAGGCCGACACCGTCGAGCGCCGAATGAACCTGAAGCGTAATTTGCGCCATCTCCAGCCCGCCGGGGGCAAGTTCTGCCGGCACGATCAGGGACAGGCCTTCGGGTTCCCGGATGGTGGCAATGGCCTCGGCCCGCAGCTTGGGATCGTCGGAGGTGACGAAGACCCAGGTCCCGGGCCGCCGCACGGGCGACATGCCCGCGATCATGTCGTGGGTGTCGCGGATCGGGCGGGCCGGTCCGCTCACCGGACCTTGAGCGTGGCCAGCCCGATCATCGCGAGGATCAGGGAGATGATCCAGAACCGGATGACGATCTGGCTCTCGGACCAGCCGAGTTTCTCGTAATGGTGGTGGATGGGCGCCATGAGGAAAACGCGTTTGCCGGTCCGTTTGAAATAGAGCACCTGGATGATGACCGACAGCGCCTCGAGCACGAAGATGCCGCCGACGATGGCCAGCACGATCTCGTGCTTGGTGGCGACCGCGATGGCCCCCAGGGCGCCGCCCAGCGCAAGGCTCCCGGTATCGCCCATGAAGACGGCCGCGGGTGGCGCGTTATACCACAAGAAGCCCAGCCCCCCACCGATGAGACCGGCGGAAAAGACGAGGATCTCGCCCGAACCGGGGACGTAATGCACATCGAGATATTCGGTGAAATCGGTCCGGCCCACCGCGTAGGCGATGATCCCGAAGGTCGCGGCCGCGATCATGACCGGCATGATGGCAAGGCCGTCGAGACCGTCGGTCAGGTTGACGGCATTCGCGGCCCCCACGATCACGATGATCGAGAACGGCACGAAGAGCACGCCGAGGTTCAGAAGGAAATCCTTGAAGACGGGGAAGGCCAGCTGGTTCGTCAGCTCGACCGGGTGGTATTGGGCGGCCCACCAGCCCGCGAGCCCGGCGATGATCAGGCCCAGAAGAAGCCGGACCTTGCCCGGCACGCCCGCCGTCGTCTGTTTGGACACCTTGGCATAATCGTCGGCAAAGCCGATCAGGCCGAAGGACATCGTCACGAAGAGGATCATCCAGATATAGGGGTTGTCGAGCCGCGCCCAGAGCATCGTCGAGGTCAGCAGGGCGCCCACGATCAGCAGCCCGCCCATCGTGGGCGTGCCGGCCTTGGCGATATGCCCCGCAGGGCCGTCATCGCGGATCGGCTGGCCCCGGCCCTGCCGTTTGCGCAAGACATTGATCAGCGGGCGGCCGAACAGAAACCCGAAGATGAGCGCCGTCAGGAAGGCCCCGCCGGCCCGGAAGGTAATGTAACGGAAGAGATTGAAGAAATCGCCACCGTCGGACAGCACAGTCAACCAATACAGCATCTACTCGGCCTCTTTCTCGGGTCGGGCATCCCGTTGCCCCAGTTTTCGGATCGCGTCAACGACCCGCGAGACCTCACTGCCCTTCGATCCCTTCACCAACACGACGTCGCCGGCGTCGACGATCTGGTCGGCGCGTGCCGCCATTTCCTCGGCCGTCTCGGACCAATGGCCGCGCATGGGCTCGGGCAACGCGGCCCACAGCGCGCGCATCCGCGGGCCCACGCAGTGAACGAGATCGACGGATTGCATCGCGGGCAGCCCGGCAAGCTTGGTATGAAGGCGCATCTCGGTGGGGCCAAGTTCAAGCATGTCGCCGAGAACAGCGATGCGCCGGCCCCGGTGGACCCGGCCCACCCCGTCGCGCGGGATCGCACGGGAGAGGGTGTCGAGAGCAGCTTCCATGGAGGTGGGATTGGCGTTGAAGGCATCGTCGATAAGGGTCAGCGATTGGCCATCGCGGGCGCTGTCGAGGTGCACGGTCTCATTGGTGCCCCGCCCCCGGGGCGGCTGCCAATGGCCGAGCCCCATCACCGATTGCATCCGATCCGCCCCCAGCGCATCCGCGGCGGCCAGAACGCCAAGCGCGTTGCGGGCGAAATGCGCGCCTTCGCTCGCGACCTTGAGGACGAAATCCGCGCCGTCACCAGCCCGGGCCCGGGCGACAGTCGCACCCGCGCCGACACGAAGGTCGGTCAGGCGCATTGTCGCGCCATCGGCGGTGCCGAAGGTGACGAGACCAGCGCCCGCAGCCGTGGCGATGTCCCGCAGGATGGGGTATTCGGCGACGTCGGTCGGAAGGATCGCCGTGCCGCCCGGCTCCAGCCCCTCGACGATCGACGCCTTTTCGCGGGCAATGCCCGAGATGTCGTCGAAGGCCTCGAGATGGGCGGCGGCGATGGTCGTGATCAGCGCCACATGCGGCCGGGCCATGCGGGACAGCGGTGCGATCTCGCCGGGATGGTTCATCCCGATCTCGATCACCGCGAAGTCGGTATCGGCGGGCATCCGAGCCAGCGTCAACGGCACGCCCCAATGGTTGTTGTAGCTGGCCTCGGCGGCATGAACGCGGCCCTGTCCGGCAAGGGCCGCGCGCAACATCTCCTTGGCGGAGGTCTTGCCGACCGAGCCGGTGATCCCTGCCACGCGACCCGTGCACCGAGCGCGCCCGGCCCGGCCGAGCGCCTCGAGCGCAGTCTGAACATCCTCGACGATCAGAAGCGGCGCATCGGGCGACACGCCTTCGGGAACGCGGGAAACAAGGGCCGCGGCGGCGCCTGCCTGCAGGGCGGCGGCCACGAAATCGTGGCCGTCGCGCGCGGCACGCAGCGCGATGAACAGATCACCCGGCACCAATGTGCGGGTGTCGATCGACACGCCCATGGCAGACCAATCCTTGGTCGCCGTACCGTCTGTTGTACGGGCGGCCTCGGCAGCCGACCACAAGGCAGCCCGGCCGGTCATCGTGCCGCCTTTCGACGCCGGGCCAAATTTCCAGAAATTTGGCGGCGCCCCCAAATTTCGGGAAATTTGGGCCCGGTCGCGGCCCAAGTCTTGCACCCTCTCATATCCGTCCCTCCAGGGCCGCCACGGCCACGCTCGCCTGTTCGGCATCGTCGAAGGGCAACACGTCGGACCCTACGATCTGGCCCGTCTCATGCCCTTTGCCGCAAATCAGGAGCGCGTCGCCCGGCCCCAGCTGATCCACGCCACGCAGGATCGCTTCGGCGCGGTCCCCGATCTCGGTGACTTTCGTGCCATCACCCCGCGCAACCGCACCTGCCATGACCGCGCGGCGGATTGCGGCCGGATCCTCGGTGCGGGGATTGTCGTCGGTCACGATGACGATATCGGCGTGATCTGCCGCCGCGGCCCCCATCAGCGGCCGCTTGCCCATATCGCGATCTCCTCCCGCGCCGATGATCGCGACGATCCGGCCCATCACATGGGGACGCAGCGCGCCAAGCGCGGTCGCCACCGCATCGGGCGTATGGGCGTAATCGACAAAGACCGAGGCCCCGTTTTCGCGGGTCGCGGCCAGTTCCATCCGGCCCCGGACCGTCACCAGTTCGGGCAAGGCCGCGAAGACGGCATGCGGGTCCTCGCCCGCCGCGATGACAAGGCCCGCGGCCACCATGACGTTCTGCGCCTGGAAGCCACCGACGAGGTTGAGCCGGACCATCTGCACGCTGCCCTGCCAGTCGAACCGCAGATCCTGTCCCGTCGCATCGAACCGCTGGCCCAGAAGGCGCAGGCGCGGCACCGGCACGCCTGCCGTCCGCGCGTCGGGATCACTGCTGCCGATCCCGATCACCTCCTGGCCCCGGGCGCTGGCGATGGCGGCCATGTCGGCGCCCTTGGGATCATCGAGGTTGATCACGGCAACGCCATTGTCGTCCAGAAGCCTACCGAAGAGCGCGGCCTTCGCCTCGAAATAGGCCTCGAACGTGCCGTGGTAATCCAGGTGGTCCTGGCTGAAATTCGTGAAGCCCGCGGCAGCCAGCGTCACCCCGTCGAGGCGGCGTTGATCCAGACCGTGGGACGAGGCCTCCATCGCCACATGGGTGATGCCCGCGCGCGCGGCCTCGGCCAGAACACGCTGCAGCGTCAGCGCATCGGGCGTGGTATGGCGCAGCGGATAGGTCCAGGCCCCCTCCACGCCGGTCGTGCCCAGATTGACGGCATCGAGACCCAGGTTAAGCCAGATCTGGCGGCAGAAACTGGCCACGGACGTCTTTCCGTTGGTGCCGGTCACCGCGACCACCGTCTCGGGCTGCGGGCCGAACCACAGGGCCGCCGCGCGCGCCAATGCGGCCCGCGGATCCTCGCTCAGGACAAGCGCCGCGTCGGAGGCATCGAGTTCTGCCCGCGCGATACGGGCGCCCTCGGCATCCGTCAGGATCGCCGCGGCCCCCATGCGCAGGGCATATTGGATGAATTCCCCCCCATGGACCCGCGTCCCGGGAAGCGCGGCAAAGAGATAGCCTTCCTGAACCTCGCGGCTGTCGATGGCGATGCCACTGATCCTGGCCGGCGTGCCGCGCCGCGCCGTCAGCCCCAGATCGGCCAGGCTCAGGGACCTATCAGTGCTCATCTCGCCACCCTCCCCCTCGGGGTTCGACCGCTCAGTCGCGACTTCCCGTCAGCGTTACACCGTCGAGGCTGCCCAGTTCAACCTGCGGTCTGAGCCCAAGGAGCGGCGCCGTCCGGCGAACCATCTCGGCGGCCACGGGAACGGCCGTCCAGCCGGCGGTCCGGCGGGGTTCGGGCCCCGAGGTTTCCACCGGTTCATCCAGCGTCACCACGATCACGTATTCCGGCTCTTCGGCAGGGAACATGCCCGCGAAGGTCGCGATCACCTTGTCATCGTAATACCCGCCACCCGCTTCACGCGGTTTGTCGGCGGTGCCTGTCTTGCCGCCGATCGTATAGCCCTCGATCCGGGCGAAGGAGGCAGTGCCCCGGCTGACGACCTGCGCCAGCATATCGCGGGCGCGATCGGCGACGGGGGCCGAGACGATCCGGGGTCCCTGCTCGACCGGCCCCTGCTGTCGCAGGAGCGTGGGCGTCACCCGGGTGCCGTTCAGAAGCGAGGAATAGGCCGCCGCCAGATGCAGCGGAGAGACGGAAATGCCGTGTCCATAGGAAATCGTGATGGTCGACAGTTCCCGCCAGTTGCCGGGCAGCAAAGGCTGACCTGTCCGGCCTTCGGTCATCTCGATCGGGGTTGGCTCCAGAAGACCGAGGCTGTCGAGGAAATCGCGCTGCCGGTCCGCGCCGATCATCATGGCGATGCGGCCTGTCCCGATGTTCGAGGATTTGACGATCACGTCGGTGACGCTGAGTTCGGGGCCGTAATTGCGGAAGTCCCGGATCGGGAACCCTCCGACGCGCAGCGGGCCGGTCGTGTCGATCATGGTGTCGGGATTGACGAGCCCCAGATCCATGGCCTGCGCCACGGTGAAGATCTTGAAGACCGAGCCCAGTTCATAAACGCCCTGCAGCGCGCGATTGAACAGCGGGCTGTCGGACTGGTCGCCCTCGGTGAGGACACGGGGCCGGTTGTTGGGATCGAAATCGGGCAGGCTGGCCATGGCCATGACCTCGCCGGTGTCGATATCCATGATGATGGCGGCGGCGCCCTTGGCATTCATCAGGGTCATGCCGCCGGCCAGAACCTCTTCCAGCGCGGCCTGAACCGTCAGGTCAAGCGAAAGCGCAAGGGGCCGGCCCTCGTTGGCGGGATCGCGCAGCACCTCGTCGAAATGACGTTCGACACCGGCCACACCGATCACCTCGGCCGAACTGACGCCTTCGTTGCCATAGGAGGCACCGCCCAGAATATGGGCCGCGATCGGCCCGTTGGGATAAAGCCGCATCTCGCGCGGGCCGAACAGCAGACCGGGATCGCCGATATCGTGAACCGCCTGCATCTGTTCGGGGCTGATCTGCCGGCGGACCCAGAGAAACTTCCGCGACCCGGTGAAATCGGCATAGAGCTTTTCGGCCTCAAGTTCGGGGAAGATGCGCGCCAGTTCGCGGGCCGCGTTCGCGGGATCGATCAGGTCGTCGGGATGAGCATAGAGCGAATGGGTGTCGAAATTCGTCGCGAGGATCCGGCCGTTGCGGTCCACGATATCGGAGCGCTGCCCGATGATCGGATTGCCACTGGCCACAGCGCGCGGCTCTTCGGGATCGGTATTGGCCAGAATGCCCATCCGCGCCCCGATGGTGCCGAAGGCGATAACGAAGGCAAGGCCCAGCACCAGAAGGCGGCTTTCGGCCCGGTCGCGGGCCTTCTTCTGCATCTTTTCGTGACGAAGGCGCAGGTTTTCACGCGCGATATCATCGGGGTTTTCGCCCTGTTCCCGGGCCCGAATGATCCGGGCCAGCGGACGGAGCGGCCGGCGGAGCGCGTCGTAACTCACAGCGGGTTCTCCTCGTCGATCATGTCGGAGGACACCTCGATCGGATCGGTGATCACGCCAAGCGGCCGGATCGGATAGACCACGTTTTCGACCTGGCCGAAATTGCTGGCGGACAGGGGCAGAAGGCCCAGACGGTCGAAGTTGAGATCGGCCAGCTCGCGCAACCGGTCCGGCCGGCGCAGATAGGCCCATTCGGCCTCGAGCACATTGATGCGCACATGGGCCGCGCCGATATCGCGGTGCAGCTGGCGGACATCGGCAATCGAGGCCTGGGTGCGGTAATTCTCCTGGTAGGCCCAGAACGCGAGCCCGATCACGGTGAGAAAAGCGAAGATGTGCAACAGGCCGCGCATCAGCGAGCTCCTTTCCATTCCGGCATGCCAAGATCCCGCGGTGCGATCGTGCCCGCGGGCGCCTCGGTGCGGCGGGCCACGCGCAGGTGCGCCGACCGCGACCGGGGATTGACGGCGATCTCATCGGGGCTGGCCTCAATGGCCTTGCGATTGACCCTTTCGAAGGCCGGCACCTCATGCTCGGCCTCGGGGGCATAGCGGTTGGCGTTGCCACCCGCGCCCGAACGCAGCTGGATGAAGCGTTTGACCATGCGATCCTCGACCGAATGGAAGGTCACGACAGCCAGCAACCCGCCCGGCTTCAACGCCCTCTCGGACGCCATAAGTCCCTGATAAAGTTCACCATATTCATCGTTCACCGCAATCCGGAGCGCCTGAAAGCTGCGGGTCGCGGGATGGCTTTGGCCCGGCTTCTGACGCGGCAGGCAGGAGGCCACGACCTCGGCCAGTTCAAGCGTGCGGGACAAGGGCCGCGCCGCCACAATCGCCTTTGCGATCCGGCGCGAGGCGCGTTCCTCGCCATAGAGATAAAGAAGGTCGGCCAGCGGCCCCTCGTCCATTGTGTTCACGATATCTGCGGCGGTGGGCCCGTCACGGCCCATTCGCATGTCGAGCGGGCCGTCCTTCTGAAAGGAAAAGCCCCGCTCGGCCGTGTCGATCTGCATCGACGAGACACCAAGATCGAGAACGATCCCGTCAAGCGGTTCGCCTGCCAATTCATCAAGTCGCGAAAACGTGCCCTGCTGCATCACCAGCCGGTCGCCGTAACCCGCCGCCCAACCGGCGGCCAGATCGAAGGCCAGTGGATCGCGGTCGACCGCGATCACCTTGTCTGCGCCCGCATCAAGAAGCCTGCGCGTGTAGCCACCCGCACCGAAGGTGCCGTCCAGCCAGACCCCTGTCACCGGCGCGACAGTCTCGATCAGAGGATCGATCAGAACAGGTATATGCGGGGGATCGGCGGCAGCACTCCCCATTGGTCAGCCTCCGTTCGGGGTGTCTAGCAGGCTCAGGGGATCGAAATCATCTGGCAGCGTTTCGAGCCATTCGTCGGTCTCGGCGGCCTCGACCTCATCATAGGTGGCCGCGTTCCAGATCTCGAAATAGTCGCCCATGGCGACCATGACGGCCTCGCCGTCCAGCCCGATCTGCTGGCGCAGGCGCTGTGGCAGGACGATCCTGCCATCCTTGTCGACCTCGGTGTCCCAGGACTTGCCCAGGATCATGCGCGCGGCGCGTTTGCGCTCGACCGAACCGCGCGGCAGGCGTTTGATGCCCTCTTCGATCTCTTCCATGGCTTCGATCGTGTAGGCATGAAGACAATTCTTGAGGTGGGGCCCATGCAGCACAACGAGGCGGGGCAAGGGATGTTCGGGGCAGCGGGGATCGCCATCGGCGAGCACGGCACGAAAATCAGCCGGGATCGACACCCGGCCTTTCGCGTCAACCTTCTGGTTGAACTCGCCTCTGAAACTGAGAGCCACCGAACGAAGCCCCTTTTATCCTGTCCCCCGGCGGGTGGCCGGATGTGAAAACGGCGGATCAAGCTGCTGCCACTGCTTGATCCGCCGCCATACCCCTTTCGGGGTTAGTCCGACTGCGCGCGCCACCTGGGGGGATGTCTGCTCGCTCGCGCGCCGGATCTCTTTGTTCGGAAAGGAGGGGCGCCTGTATGAAGCTGCCTCGTTTACCTGTGGGATTCTTTTGATGTCCCTTGTGAGTGTCTGCCCTCGTTTCCTTGGGTAAATGAATGACATGAGCCCGCCGGCCGATCAAGGGAATTCATGGAACTTACTGGGAAGTCACAGCTGATTTCGAAAAGAGACACGATTGAAACAATTTTGATTGACCCACAAAATGTTGATAACCCGTCAAATCACATCAATATCTAGTATATCTTTCGCGCAAGAGGCCGAACGAACGGCGGATTTTCCCCATTTCGACGCGTTCCACGAATTCCCGGTCACCTGCGCAAGACTGGCAAGGATCACATCCTGCCTCGCAGATTCCCTCGAATCAATGGTGCAAACCAAGCTGATTCAGCTGATTCCTGCCAATCAGCCGGCAGGTTCCATGCATTCCCGATAGCGAGTGCCATGATTTCCCGACGAGGTCGGGCAATCGGACCGCGGGCGTCAGGCCATCCCGCCCTGGATCAGACCCCGGGCGATCCGGCGATAGGCATCGGACATGATCCCCTCGCCCGCCGCGATCGGCGTGCCCCCATCACCGGCCAGCCGGGTGTCGAGGTCGATCGGCAGACTGCCCAGAAGCGGGACGCCCATCTTCTCGGCCTCCACGCCGACGCCGCCATGGCCGAAGATATGCGCCTCGTGTCCGCAGTTGGGACATATGTATAGAGACATGTTCTCAACCAGCCCGAGGATCGGCGTCTTGAGCGTGCCGAACATGTCGATGGCCTTGCGCGCATCGAGAAGCGCCACGTCTTGCGGGGTCGATACGACGATCGCGCCGGTCAGATGCGTCTTCTGGCACAGGGTCAGCTGCACATCGCCCGTTCCGGGCGGCAGATCGACAATCAGGATGTCCAGCTCGCCCCATTCGACCTGACCGAGCATCTGTTGCAGCGCGCCCATCAGCATAGGGCCGCGCCAGACGACGGCCTTGTCGGGATCGACCATCAGGCCGATCGACATGGTCGTCACGCCATGCGCATGAAGCGGGATGATCGTCTTGCCATCGGGGGATTTCGGACGCTCGGACACGCCCATCATGCGCGGAACGCTCGGCCCATAGATATCGGCATCCAGAAGACCGACCCTGCGCCCCTCCCGGGCCAGCGCGACGGCAAGGTTGGTCGAGACGGTGGATTTCCCGACGCCCCCCTTGCCCGATCCGACGGCAATGATCCGGTCCACACCCGGCACCGGTGCGGGGCCGGCCTGTGGCGTGGGGTGTCGCCCGATCTTGAGAGAGGGAGGCTCGCCCTGCGCGGCGGCAGGCCGCGCGGGCGCGCGCGGGGTCGAGGGGCCATGCGCAGTGACAAGAACGGAGACGGTCTCCACTCCCGGCAGGGCCGCGACCGCGGCTTCGGCTGCCTTGCGGACAGGCTCGAGCGCGCGGGCCTCGTCGGGGCTGGGCGCCTCGATGATGAAGCGGACGGTCGGACCCTCGACGGCAAGGGCCCGGACCATATCGCGTGACATCAGATCGCCGCCGCCCGGCAGGGCGATGCGTGACAGGACCTGTTCGATTTCTGCGCGGTCGGTCATTCGGGCCTCCATCCTCGGTTCGCGAGCGTTGTGCCCGATGCGCGGGCAGCCTGCAACGTAACCCTACGTAAGCCTTTGCCGTCCCGTTTCAAAAGCGGTGAATTCCCATGCGAACCGCCCGAAAAATAGGTCAATTATGCTTATGCATTTGCTGCATAGCAGCATTGACGAACCGTCTATTGTGCAACTGCAGCAAAAGCCTAATTCTGGCTCACGACAGCGCTAACAGGGCGCATGGATGTGGCCGAAGAAAACGCGGCCGAGCAGTAAGGCGGACAGAGGTCCGTGCATCAGGAGTAAACGCATATGGCATATGCAACCGACATCTTCACCCCCGGCATCACGCTGGGCGAACGATTCAACACGCTGCGTCAGGCTATCGCGGAGAAGCGCGCCCAAAACCGCGCCTATCGCACAACCTTTGACGAGCTTGACCGGCTGAGCGATCGCGAACTCGCCGATCTGGGCATTGCCCGTTCGAACATCCGCGGGATCGCCTACGAGGCGTCCCAAGCGGCGCGCTAATGGATTTCGGGGGCGCCTCCTCCTCCCTTAATGGCGCCTCCGGCTCGCAGATCACCGGCTCCTCCTCCTCCCTGCCGGTGACCTGTATCAAGGTGGTGCGGTGCCCCTCTCCTCCTCCCTGGGGCACCGCAACTACCGAAAAACAGAATACGGATCGCCTCCTCCTCCCTTAACGGCGATCCGGACGGCAGACCGGGCCTCTCCTCCTCCCTGGCCCGGACCCTGCAAAAGGTGATGCGGTGCCCCTCTCCTCCTCCCTGGCCCGGACCCTGCAAACGGTGATGCGGTGCCCCTCTCCTCCTCCCTGGCCCGGACCCTGCAAACGGTGATGCGGTGCCCCTCTCCTCCTCCCGGGGCACCGCAGCTACCAAAAGACGGAATACGGGTCGCCTCCTCCTCCCTTAACGGCTATCCGGACGGCAGAGCGGGCCTCTCCTCCTCCCTGGCCCGGACCCTGCAAACGGTGATGCGGTGCCCCTCTCCTCCTCCCGGGGCACCGCAGCTACCAAAAGACGGAATACGGATCGCCTCCTCCTCCCTTAACGGCGATCCGGACGGCAGACCGGGCCTCTCCTCCTCCCTGGCCCGGACCCTGCAAAAGGTGATGCGGTGCCCCTCTCCTCCTCCCTGGGGCACCGCAGCTACCGACAGACGAGAAACGGGGTCGCCTCCTCCTCCCTTAATGGCGCCCCGGACGGCAGACCGGGCCTCTCCTCCTCCCTGGCCCGGACCCTGCAAAAGGTGATGCGGTGCCCCTCTCCTCCTCCCTGGGGCACCGCAGCTACCGACAGACGAGAAACGGGGTCGCCTCCTCCTCCCTTAATGGCGCCCCGGACGGCAGACCGGGCCTCTCCTCCTCCCTGGCCCGGACCCTGCAAAAGGTGATGCGGTGCCCCTCTCCTCCTCCCTGGGGCACCGCAGCTACCGACAGACGAGAAACGGGGTCGCCTCCTCCTCCCTTAATGGCGCCCCGGGCGGCAGACCGGGCCTCTCCTCCTCCCTGGCCCGGACCCTGCAAAAGGTGATGCGGTGCCCCTCTCCTCCTCCCTGGGGCACCGCAGCTACCGACAGACGAGAAACGGGGTCGCCTCCTCCTCCCTTAATGGCGCCCCGGACGGCAGACCGGGCCTCTCCTCCTCCCTGGCCCGGGAACTGCACCAAGGTGATGCGGTGCCCCTCTCCTCCTCCCTGGGGCACCGCATTTTCCCCATCCCCGTTACACCCCCGACAGACCCGCGCTTGAGTTTCAGGCGGCGCGCTGTAGTGATGTGCGCGAGGGAGGAGCAGATGACACAAATGACCGTTCCCGACCGGAGCGCGACGGCGCCCGCTCGGCTTGCCACGCGGCTGTCCTTCCTTGCGGGGGGCTTTGCCGTCTCGTGCTGGGCGCCGCTGATTCCCTTTGCAAAGAACAGTGTCGGCGCCGATGAGGCGCTTCTGGGTATCCTTCTTCTGTGTCTGGGCATGGGCTCGGTCATCGCGATGCCGCTCACCGGGATCATCTCGGCGCGGCGCGGCGCGCGGCCGATGATCCTGCTGGGCGGGTTCGGCATGGGCCTGACCCTGCCCTTCCTCGCGCTGGCCGGACACCCCGTGAGCCTCGGCGCCACCCTGTTCGTCTTTGGTGCCGCGCTCGGAACGCTCGACGTGGCGATGAATGTTCATGCCGCCGAGGTCGAACGCACAGAGGCCCGGCCGCTGATGTCGGGGTTTCACGCGCAATTCAGCATCGGCGGCTTTGCCGGTGCCGGGTCCATGACCGCGCTGCTATCCTTCGGACTGTCGCCGATTCTGGCCGCGTTGATCGGCTCTGCGCTGACGTTGGGCGCGATGGCCCTTGCGGCCCCCCGCCTGTTGCGCGCACGCGGCGGCGATCCCGATCCCTTCGTGTTTCCCCGGGGGCTTGTGCTTCTGCTCGCCGTTCTGGCTGCGGTCGCCTTTCTGGTGGAGGGCGCCATCCTCGACTGGGGCGCGCTTCTCCTGATCGAACGCGAGATGACAGAGGCCCGGAGCGCCGGCCTCGGATACATGCTGTTTTCCGTCGCCATGGTCGCCGGAAGGCTCAGCGGCGACTGGACGGTCGCCCGGTTGGGCGAAGGTCCGATCCTTGTGGGCGGCGGTATTCTGACCATGGCCGGGCTGGCCGTCTGCCTGCTGGCGGCGACGCCCGCGATCACGCTGGCGGGATTCGTTCTGGTGGGACTTGGGGCCGCGAACCTCGTGCCGGTCGTCTTCAGCATCGCGGGTCGGCAGACGATCATGCCCGCGGGCCTCGCGATCGCATCGGTCACCACGACAGGCTATGCCGGGGTTCTGCTGGGCCCCGCGATCGTGGGCTTTGCCGCACATCAGACCAGCCTGCCGACGGCGTTCTGGGTTCTGGCGCTGATGATGGCGATCTATCCGCTGACCGCCGGCATCGTGCGCCGCGGCTGATGGCTCTCGCCCGGCGATCAAGGATGACCTGATGACTCTCGAGATGATCACGGCCCTGATGGGCTTTGCCCTTGCCACCTCGATCACGCCGGGGCCGAACAACCTGATGCTTCTGGCGTCGGGCGCCAATTTCGGTCTGCGCCGGACAGTGCCGCATATGCTGGGCATCAGCCTCGGCCACGGGTTCATGATGATCATGGTGGGCCTTGGCCTTGCCGCGATCTTCGAGGCCTATCCGCTGCTCAGGCGCGCGATGATGGTGGCAAGCCTGCTGTATCTCGCTTGGCTTGCCTGGAAAGTCGCCAATGCCGCCCCGCCCGGCGAGGCGCAGATCGAAGGCAAGCCCCTGACATTCCTTCAGGCAGCCGGCTTTCAGTGGGTCAATCCCAAGGGCTGGTACATGGCGCTGACCGCAATCGCGGCCTATACGCCGCCCGAGGCCGGGGCGCTTGGCGCGGTGATGGTGGCGGCGATCTTTTCGGCCACCAACCTGCCCGCGATCCTTGTCTGGGCGGGGTTCGGCACGCAGGTGCGGCGGCTCCTGCGCAAGCCCGGCCACCTGCGGCTGTTCAACCGGACGATGGCTGTCCTGCTTCTGCTGACGACGATCCCGATCGTGCGCGGGCTGGTCTGAGGCTCAGAACGGCACGTCGTCGGCCTGATCGGCCGGGACGACGAAACGGGCCACGACCTTCTTGTCGCCCGCCTTTTCGAACGCGATATCCAGCTTGTCGCCCTCGATCCCCGCGACCCGGCCATAGCCGAATTTCCGGTGAAAGACCCGCTCCCCTTCGGTAAAGGACGACACGGCGTCCAGATCGATCGTCATGTTCCGCGCCTCCGAAGGCTGGGACATGCCGCGTTGTGCGCTGCGGGCCTGAAGACGTTTCCAGCCGGGGGAGTTGTAGACATCGGCACGGCTGGCCTTGTCCTGAAGGTTCGATCCCATCGCGGCCTGCGCTGCGGGCGATGCGCTGGCCGACATGCCCGCCGCACCAAAGCCACCGCCATAAAGCCCCGGCGGCGTCAGCACATCCACATGCGCCTCGGGCAATTCGTCGATGAACCGCGAGGGCAGCGCCGATTGCCATTGGCCATAGACGCGGCGGTTGGCGGCAAAGGAAATCGTGCAGATCCGCTCGGCTCGCGTGATGCCGACATAGGCCAGCCTGCGCTCCTCCTCGAGGCCCTTGAGACCGCTTTCGTCCATCGACCGCTGCGAGGGAAACAGCCCGTCTTCCCATCCCGGCAGGAACACCGCCGGAAATTCGAGCCCCTTGGCCGCGTGCAGCGTCATGATCGAGACCTTTTCGCCCTGCTCCTCGGTGCCGTTGTCCATGATCAAGCTGACATGTTCGAGAAAGCCCTGAAGGTTGTCGAAGCCTTCGAGCGCCTTGACCAGTTCCTTGAGGTTTTCGAGCCGGCCGGGCGCCTCGGGCGTCTTGTCGTCCTGCCACATCGTGGTGTAGCCGCTTTCGTCGAGGATCATCTCGGCCAGTTCCACATGGGTATCGGCCTCGGCCACGACCTGCCCGTGCCAGCGGTCGATGGCCTGAACGAGAATGCCCAGTTCCTTGCCGCCCTTGCCCTTGATCAGCCCACCCTCGGCGCACAGGCGCGCGCCTTCGACGAGGTTCACCCCGTTGGCACGCGCGGTGCGCTGGATCGTCTGAACGGCCTTGTCCCCAAGGCCCCGGCGCGGCGTGTTGACGATCCGCTCGAAGGCCAGATCGTCATCGGGCGACACGGCGAGCCGGAAATAGGCCATCGCATCCCGAATCTCGAGCCGTTCATAGAATCGCGGGCCACCGATCACCCGATACGGCAGGCCGATGGTCAGGAACCGGTCTTCGAAGGCGCGCATCTGGTGCGACGCCCGCACGAGAATCGCCATGTCATCAAGGCTCATCGGGTCATGCCCCCGAGAGCCGCCCTGCATGGCCTCGATCTCCTCCCCGATCCAGCGGGCCTCCTCCTCGCCGTCCCAATGGCCGATCAGGCGCACGCGGTCGCCCTCTTCGCCGGTGGTGAACAGCGTCTTGCCCAGCCGGCCCTTGTTCGCGGCGATCACGCCCGAGGCCGCGGCGAGGATATGTCCGGTCGAGCGGTAATTCTGTTCGAGCCGGATCACCTCGGCGCCCGGAAAATCCGTCTCGAAGCGCAGGATGTTGCCGACCTCGGCGCCGCGCCAGCCATAGATCGACTGATCGTCGTCGCCCACGCAGCAGATGTTGGAATGCCCGCCCGCCAGAAGCCTGAGCCACAGGTACTGGGCAACGTTCGTGTCCTGATATTCGTCGACGAGGATATAGCGGAACCAGCGGCGATATTGCGCCAGCACATCCTCATGCGTCTGAAAGATCGTGACGACATGCAACAGCAGGTCGCCGAAATCGCAGGCATTTAGCTCCTTGAGGCGCTGTTGATAGGCGGCATAAAGCCGTGGGCCCTTGCGATCGAACGCGCCGCTGTCGGCCACGGGGAGTCGGTCCGGCGTCAGGGCGCGGTTCTTCCAGCCGTCGATGATCCCGGACAATTGCCGCGCGGGCCAGCGCTTTTCGTCAATCCCCTCGGCCACGATCAGCTGTTTCAGCAACCGGATCTGATCATCGGTATCGAGGATGGTGAAATTCGATTTCAGCGCGGCAAGTTCGGCATGCCGGCGCAACAGCTTGACACAGATCGCGTGGAACGTGCCGAGCCATGGCATGCCTTCGACCGTTTCGCCCAGAAGCTGGCCGATGCGCGATTTCATCTCGCGCGCGGCCTTGTTCGTGAACGTCACGGCGAGAATTTCGTTTGGCCGCGCGGTCCCCGTGGCCAGAAGATGCGCAATTCGTGCGGTCAGCGCCCGCGTCTTGCCGGTGCCCGCGCCCGCCAGCATCAGAACCGGACCGTCGAGCGTTTCGACGGCCTGCCGTTGCGGCGCGTTCAACCCGTCAAGATAAGGCATGGGCCGGGCGGCCATAGCCATCTGCGACAGCGACGGCCGCGCGACCGCCGCTTCGAAGGCATCATCTTCTTCGTAACTGCTCATTGCGCAAGAATAGCGGCATCGCGCGCAAAACGAAAGACGTGTTCGCGCTATGTTCGCACCCATCTTTCCGGTGGCCAGCGGAATTCCGGACTGTTCAACGCGCGGCCCCCTCTCTAGCCTCCGACCCAGTCTTCCAGTGGAGAACCGATATGATCCTTCGCCCCGCCGCACTTGCGGTCCTCGCCCTCGCCTTTGTCGCCGCGCCAGCGACGGCGCAATCCATCGCCATCGCCCAGGCGCCCGAACAATCGAGCGGGGTCGGATTCGGCACGACGATCGAAGAGGCGATCGCGGGAGCCAAGTCGGAATGCGTCGCGGGCGGCGCCATGGCGGAGGATTGTTTCGTCACCACCGCCTGCGATTATGCCGGCTGGACGGCAGATTTCTTTGTTCAACACACCGAGGGAAACCACTGGCACGAGACGTTTTGCGGCCTGCCGGAGGAAGGCTCGCCACAGCTGATGGAACAGGTCGTCTGTGACAGGGAAAGCCGGCCATACCTGCTGGAATGCGCGCTTGTTCAGGTCTGGTCGCCTGAGGGCACGGCACAGATGGAGTGGTGATCGGCGAAACCTCGGACAGGCCCGGCTAGTTCAGCGCCAGAGTGTCATCGCGGAACAATATCGCGCGTTCCTGCCGGAACGGCCATGTCATCTGCCACCTGACGAGGAATGCCTCGTCCACCGTCAGGAACGACACGCCAGCAATCCGGGCGACCGTCTCGATCTGGTATTCAACCGCCTCTTCGACGCCATTTGTGTCGATCACGACGATCATCGGCTCTTTTCCGGTCAGATCTGCCGCGAACAGGACCTGGTGCAGGCTGTCGAGGCTGGACCGTTTGGCATCGAAACCCACCTCGATCACATGGGATGACGTCTCGCAATCGACCCTAACATAGTGATCCCGCCCAGCGGCCACGTAGTCATGGCGCACCTCCGGCTCGCCGCCCATGATCAGGCTGCACAGGATCGCTGCGAGTTCGACTTCGTTGGCCATGACAAAGGTTAACAAATCGTTAACGCCGCGAATAGCCACCCGCCCGATTTTTCCGGGCAAACGATTGCGGGCGAGAAACCGTCGGCGGCCCTGCCCTTCCCCTACCCAGATATACCCATTTACGGCGCGCGGAATCCTTCATAAACCGTTTCTGCAACTGCAAAGAGGATCCCTGCCGTGGCCGATTTCGAAAAAATCCTTATCGCCAATCGCGGCGAAATCGCGATCCGGATCATGCGGGCCGCCAACGAGATGGGCAAGAAAACCGTCGCGGTCTATGCCGAGGAAGACAAGCTGGGCCTGCATCGGTTCAAGGCGGACGAAGCCTACCGGATCGGAGAAGGTCTCGGCCCGGTCGAGGCCTACCTCTCGATCGAGGAAATCATCCGGGTGGCAAAGATGTCGGGCGCGGATGCGATCCACCCCGGCTATGGTCTTCTTTCCGAGAACCCGGATTTCGTCGATGCCTGCGATGCGGCAGGCATTACCTTCATCGGACCCAAGGCCGACACCATGCGCGCGCTTGGGGACAAGGCCTCGGCGCGCAAGGTCGCGATCGAGGCCGGCGTGCCGGTCATCCCCGCGACCGAGGTTCTGGGCTCTGACATGGACGCGATCCGCAAGCAGGCGAGTGAAATCGGCTATCCCCTGATGCTCAAGGCATCGTGGGGCGGTGGCGGGCGCGGCATGCGCCCCATCGCGAATGAAGACGAGCTGGAGGACAAGGTCCTCGAAGGCCGGCGCGAGGCCGAGGCCGCTTTTGGCAATGGCGAGGGATATCTGGAAAAGATGATCCTGCGCGCCCGCCATGTCGAGGTTCAGATCCTCGGGGATCGCGAAGGCAACATCTATCACCTGTGGGAACGCGATTGTTCCGTTCAGCGCCGCAACCAGAAGGTCGTGGAACGTGCGCCCGCCCCCTATCTGTCGGAAACCCAGCGTGAGCAGCTGTGCAACCTCGGCAAGAAGATCTGCCAGCATGTGAACTACGAATGCGCCGGCACCGTCGAATTCCTGATGGATATGGACAGCGGCGACTTCTTCTTCATCGAGGTCAACCCGCGGGTCCAGGTCGAACATACCGTCACCGAAGAGGTGACCGGCATCGACATCGTGCGCGCGCAGATCCTCATCGCCGAGGGCAAGTCGATCGTCGAGGCCACCGGCTGCGCCAGCCAGTATGACGTGAAGCTTGACGGCCATGCGCTGCAATGCCGGGTCACGACCGAGGATCCGCAGAACAACTTCATCCCCGACTACGGGCGCATCCAGATCTATCGCTCGGCCACGGGTCCGGGCATCCGGCTTGATGGCGGCACGGCCTATTCGGGCGCCGTGATCACACGGTTCTACGATTCGCTCCTGACCAAGGTCACGGCCCGCGCGCCCACGCCCGAGATGGCGATCGCGCGGATGGACCGTGCCTTGCGCGAATTCCGGATCCGGGGTGTGTCGACCAACATCGCCTTTGTCGAGAACCTGCTGAAGCATCCGACGTTTCTCAACAACGAATACCACACCAAGTTCATCGACGAGACGCCCGAGCTGTTCGATTTCCGCAAGCGCAAGGACAGGGCCACCAAGCTTCTGACCTACATCGCCGATATCACGGTCAACGGTCATCCCGAGACCGAAGGCCGGGTCCGTCCGCATCCCGATCTGAAATTGCCGCGCCCGCCGATGAAGCCGCCGGTCGATTGGCATCCCGGAACCCGGCAATTGCTGGAAGACGAGGGCGCCAAGGCCGTGGCCGACTGGATGAAGGCGCAAAAGAAGCTGCTGATCACGGACACCACCATGCGCGATGGGCACCAGTCGCTTCTGGCCACGCGCATGCGGTCGATCGACATGATCACCGTCGCGCCGACCTATGCCGCGAAGATGGGCGATCTGTTCTCTGTCGAATGCTGGGGCGGCGCCACGTTCGACGTGGCCTACCGGTTCCTGCAGGAATGCCCGTGGCAGCGCCTGCGCGAGATTCGCGCGGCCATGCCCAACGTGCTGACCCAGATGCTCTTGCGGGCTTCGAACGGGGTCGGCTACACCAATTACCCCGACAATGTCGTGCAGTTCTTCGTGGCACAGGCCGCGGAATCCGGCGTCGACGTATTCCGCGTGTTCGACAGCCTCAACTGGGTCGAGAACATGCGCGTGGCGATGGATGCGGTCGTCGAATCCGGCAAGATCTGCGAAGGCACGATCTGCTACACCGGGGATATGCTCGATCCCGACCGTTCGAAATACGACCTGAAGTATTATGTCGGAATGGCTAAGGAACTTGAGGCCGCGGGCGCGCATGTGCTGGGCCTCAAGGATATGGCGGGACTTCTGAAACCCGTCGCGGCCGATCGCCTGATCCGCGCCCTGAAGGACGAGATCGACATTCCGATCCATTTCCACACCCACGACACCAGCGGCGCCGCGATCTCGACCATCATGGCCGCGGCCATGGCGGGCGTCGATTGCGTGGATGCGGCGATGGACGCGCTGTCGGGCAACACATCCCAGCCGACGCTGGGATCGGTGGTCGAGGCGCTGCGTCACAGCGAACGCGACACCGGGCTGGATATCGCGGCGATCCGCGAGATCTCGAATTACTGGGAACAGGTCCGTGCCCATTACGCCGCCTTCGAATCCGGCCTTCAGGCCCCGGCCTCCGAAGTCTATCTCCACGAGATGCCCGGCGGTCAGTTCACCAACCTCAAGGCGCAGGCCAGATCGCTTGGCCTTGAAGAGCGGTGGCACGAAGTGGCCCAGACCTATGCCGATGTGAACCAGATGTTCGGCGACATCGTGAAAGTCACGCCCTCGTCAAAGGTGGTGGGCGACATGGCGCTGATGATGGTGAGCCAGGGCCTGACCCGCGCGGATGTCGAAAGCCCCAAGGTCGATGTGGCCTTCCCCGACAGCGTCATCGACATGATGAAAGGCAACCTCGGCCAACCGCCGGGCGGCTGGCCTGCGGCGATCCAGAAGAAGGTTCTCAAGGGCGAGACACCCTTGACCGACCGGCCCGGAAAACATCTCGAGCCGGTCGACCTCGAGGCCGTGCGCAAGGACGTGTCGGATCAGCTGGGCGTCGAGATCGACGACGAGGATCTGAACGGATACCTGATGTATCCCAAGGTCTTTACCGATTACATGGAACGGCACGCCGTCTATGGCCCCGTGCGCACCCTGCCCACGCGGACCTTTTTCTACGGCATGGAGCCGGGCGAAGAGATCACCGCCGAGATCGACCCGGGTAAGACGCTGGAAATCCGGCTTCAGACCGTGGGCGAAACCCATGACGACGGCGAAGTCCGGGTGTTCTTCGAGTTGAACGGACAGCCGCGCACGGTGCGCGTGCCGAACCGGAAATCTGCCGCCGTCTCGGCCAAGAAACCCAAGGCCGAAATTGGCAACCCGGCCCATATCGGCGCGCCGATGCCCGGTGTGGTGGCCAGCGTCGTCGTTCAGGCCGGTGCTGCCGTGAAGGCGGGCGATCTTCTGCTGACGATCGAGGCGATGAAAATGGAAACCGGCATCCATGCCGAACATGAGGGAACCATCAAGGCCATTCACGTGACCCCCGGATCGCAGATTGACGCCAAGGATCTTCTTGTCGAGTTCGAGTGATCTCCGCCGGACCGGCGAGCCTGACGCGGCCGGCCCGATGCTTGTCACGGGAAGTTCCGGCAACACCGGGCGCGAAGTCATGCGCGCCGCCGCGCAGTCGGGTTTTCCGGTCCGCGCGACCCACAGGCCCGGCTCCGCCTCGGTCGAAGGGTCGGTGCCTTTCGATTTCGCCGAACCCGAGACTTGGGACAAGGCACTTGAAGGTGCCTCGAGCCTGTTCCTGATGCGCCCTCCACCGATCGCCGACATGAAAACCACGCTGATCCCGTTCATCGCTGCCGCCCGTCAGGCGGGCATCGGGCGTATCGTGTTCCTGTCCGTCACCGGCGCGGATACGGCGCGTTGGGTGCCGCATCACGCGGTCGAAGCGGCCCTGGTCTCCGGCCCAACCGACTGGACGATCCTGCGCGCGGGGTTCTTTGCTCAGAACCTTCAGGACGCCTATCGCAAGGATATCCGCGAGAGGGACAGGCTTCATGTTCCGGCCGGTCGCGGCAAGGTGGCATTCATCGATCTGCGCGATCTCGCCGAGGTGGCGGTGCTCGCCGCGCAGGGGCGCATACCGGCCGGACAGGCGCATGAACTGACCGGTCCGGGGGCGATTACCTTCCACGAGGTCGCGGCCGAACTGAGCCGCGCGCTGGGACGCCGGATCAGCTACCGGCCCGCCGCGATCCTGCCCTATCTCTTTCACCTGCGCAGAGAGGGTCGGCCTTGGATGGCCTCGATCATCCAGACCTATCTGCATGTGGGCTTGCGTTTTGGACAGGCAGAGACGGTGAGCCGCGCGATCCCCGATCTTCTGGGCCGCGAAGCCACGCCGATCCGGGATTACATCGCCCGAAACACGGCAATCTGGCAGCGGGGCTGAGCCGCGTAATCCCGCATCGCTTTTTCCACCGATCAGCATCATTTTGGGGTTGCAGCGCGTTGCGACTCTTTATATCTGACGCTCTACGAAACGGAGAGCGGGCGTAGCTCAGGGGTAGAGCATTACCTTGCCAAGGTAAGGGTCGTGAGTTCGAATCTCATCGCCCGCTCCAGTTTCGAAATACTCCCCAGAACAAATCGAGCCGTAGTGCAGACGACATCTGTGCGTTGGCGCACCGTCTTGTCAGGACGGCGGCAGATACGCCTCGATCGCGCCGGTGATGGTGCGTGCGTCAGGTCTCACAACCGATCGCCAACTGCCCGCGACGCTGCCGTCAGGGGCGATCAGGACCTTGTTGAAATTCCAGTCTGGCACAAAGCCCGCCTCTTCGCGAAGGGCGGCAAAGACCGGATGCGCGTCGGGGCCTGTGATCGTGGTGATCGTCGTCATCGGCATGTCGATGCCATATTGCAGTTCGCAGAATTCCTTGACCTCGGCCTCGGTCTCAAGCTCCTGGTTGAAGTCATCCGACGGCACGGCAAGCACCACAAGGCCGCGGTCGCGATACCTGTCGTACAGATCCTGCAAACCGCGATATTGCCGGGTGAAGGCGCATTGCGAGGCGGTGTTGACGATCAGAACCGGCTGTCCCGCCCAGTCGGCGACTGCCAGGGTGCCGCCGTCGATCGACGCGAACGGCGTGTCGAGATCAAGCGCGGCTGCAGGCGTCGCAAGCGCGAGAAAGACTGCGGAAAAGGCCTGTTTCAGCATTCCGGTTCACCCCTGATGAAACGCGTCGATCGCTCAATCATAGCGCAAGTCCTGCGCCTTTCCCCCGAAGATACGATAGGCGAGGATCGAATAGCCCGAGATGATCGGCAGAACGACCAGCGCCCCACACAGGATGATGAAGAGGCTCTCGGGCGCGGCGGCGGCCTCGTAGATGGTGATCTGTTCAGGAACCACATAGGGGTAGAACGAATAGGCCAACCCGAAAAAGGCCAGAACGAACAGGGCCGATGTCATGGCAAAGGGGATCCAGCAATGATCCTGCGGCAGGTCCGGCAGTTTCCGCAATGCGATCCACAGCCCGATCACCAGCCCCACCGACAACAGCGGCAGCGGCGCGAGCAGGAAGATCTCGGGAACCGAGAACCAGTGATCCCAGATCCGTTCACTTACCAGCGGCGTCGCGATCGAGATCGCCCCGATCCCAAGGACCAACCCCCAAAGGCCGCCGCGCGCCCAGTCATAGGCCTTTTGCTGCAGCGCCCCTTCGGTCTTGAGGATCAGCCATGCGGCGCCGATCGCGCTGTATCCGACCGACAGGAACACCGCCGTCAGCGCGGCGAAGGCATGGGCGGCCGGGGTGTTCGACAACCCCATCACATAAAGGCCCAGCATGTAGCCCTGCGACAGCGACGTCATGGCAGAGCCAGTGAAGAACAGCCTGTTCCAAAGCGGTTTGCGCGGTGCGGGCACCTTGGCGCGAAACTCGAAGGCGACACCGCGCAGGATAAGCCCGATCAGCATCACCGCGACCGGCAGATAGAGCGCCGTCAGGATGGCCCCGTGCGCCACGGGAAAGGCCACCAGCAGAAGGCCCACCGCTAGAACGAGCCATGTCTCGTTGGCATCCCAGAACGGGCCGATGGACGCCACCATCTTGTCCTTCTCGGCCGAGGTTGCCAGCGGCGTCAGCAGCCCCACCCCCAGATCGAACCCGTCAAGAACGACGTAGATCAGGATCGACAGGCCCATGAGCCCTGCGAAGGCGAGGGGCAGCCAGACGGCCGGGTCCCCGAAAAGGGTCATCATCACGTCTCTCCTATTCTGCCGGCAGGCCCTGGACGGCCCCGGTCGCGGGACGGCCCTCGGTCTTGTCATGGTCCTGCCCGACCTGACGGCGCGCGAGGTAGACCAGCGTTCCGATATAGGCGACCAGCAAGGCCGCATAGACCACGAGATAGGCGATCAGGGTCGAGGCCACGAGCGCCGGCGCCACGTCGCCCACCGCCGCCTTGGTGTCGAGCACGCCGGTCACGAGCCACGGCTGGCGTCCGATTTCGGTCGTGTACCAGCCCGCAAGCGTCGCGACCCAGCCCGACAGGCCCATCGGGACCAGCGCCCAGATCATGATGCGGGGCAGGCCCTCGATCCCCCGGCCCCGGCGCATGAAGAAAAGCGCGGCCCAGGACATCACCAGCATCGCCATGCCGGTGGCCACCATCACGCGGAACGACCAGAAAACCGGCGCCACGGGCGGATGCTGGATCGTGCCATCCTCGGCCACGAAATCGTTGAGCCCCGGCACCACACCATCGGCATGGTGCTTGAGGATCAGGCTCGCGCCGTTGGGGATGCCGATTTCGAACCGGTTCTCGCGCGCGGCCTCATCGGGGATCGCAAAGAGCAACAGCGGCACATTGGATTGCGTTTCCCAGTTGCCCTCCATCGCGGCGACCTTGGCCGGTTGGTGTTCGAGCGTGTTCAGCCCGTGCATGTCACCTGCGAGGATCTGAATGGGGATCAGGACGGCCCCCATCACCATGCCCAGACGCAGCGTCTTGCGCACGTCTTCTCCGCGATCCCCCATCAGCCAGCGCAAAGCCGAGAGGCTGGCGATCAGGAAGGCCACCGTCAGGCCCGAGGCCAGCAGCATGTGGACAAGACGGTAGGGCATCGACGGGTTGAAGATGATGGCGAACCAGTCGGTCGCAAAGGCCACGCCGTCGCGCATCTCGAAGCCTGCCGGTGTGTGCATCCACGAATTCAGGACAAGGATCCAGAAGGCCGACATCGTCGTGCCGAACGCCACGAGGATGGTCGCACCGGTATGCGCCCAGCCGGGCACGCGGCTGAAGCCGAAGAGCATGATGCCAAGGAACACGGCCTCGAGGAAGAAAGCCGTCAGAACCTCGTAGGCCAGAAGCGGCCCCGCGATATTGCCCACGCTTTCCATGAAGCCGGGCCAGTTCGTCCCGAACTGGAACGACATGGTGATACCCGAGACGACGCCCATCGCGAACGACAGGGCGAAGACCTTCACCCAGAAGAAATAGGCCTTCATCCAGGCCTCGTTTCCGGTGCGCGCAAAGCTGAGTTTGAAGAACACGAGCACCCAGCCCAGCGCGATGGTGATTGTCGGGAACAGGATGTGAAACGAGATATTGGCCGCGAATTGAATCCGCGACAAAATGAAACCGTCAAGCATATCCATCCTGTATCTCCATAGGCAACGGCGGGAGGCTCCCCGCTTGTGACTTGAGATAGGGGCGAAACCGCCGCCCGGTATGCGGCGGTTGGGCGCATGACATACCGGTCGCACCCCTGCCTGTTAATCACGATTTTTCAGTAACTTATAATAGGTTACTCTGGCCTTTTCGCGGACCCTGTCACAAAGGGTTGTAACAGGCCACCTGAACCCCGTCCGATTGCCGCTCCAGCGGGGGCGCCGCTGTGGCGCAAACGGCGGTCGCATTGGGACAACGGGCGCGAAACGCGCAGCCCTCGGGCGGGTTCATCGGGTCGGGCAATTCGGTCTCGCGCCCCTCGGGCGCCGCAAGTGCGCGGCCCACGACCGGCGCGCTGTCGGCCAGAAGTTTGGTGTAGGGGTGGCGCGGCGCGGAAAAGACGCGATCGGCGGGGCCGACCTCGACCACCGCACCGAAATAGAGAACCGCGACCCGGTCGCTCACGGCTTCGACCACGGCAAGGTCATGGCTGATGAAAAGGTAGGTCAGGCCGAATTCGGCCTTGAGCCGGGCCAGAAGATTCAGCACCTGCGCCTGGATCGACACGTCAAGCGCGGAGACCGGCTCGTCAAGGACAAGGATGCGGGCATCGGCGGCCAACGCGCGCGCGATCCCGATCCGCTGAGCCTGCCCGCCGGAAAACTCGTGCGGATAGCGGTCGAGGAATTCCTCGCGCAGATTCACCGCCTCGAAGATCTCGGAGATCCGCGCCTTTCGGGCGGCAGCGTCCATCTTGTGCAGGTGGCGCAGCGGCGCTTCCATGATCTGGCGAATGGTCTTTCGGGGGTTGAGACTGCTGATCGTATCCTGAAACACGTATTGGATCTTGCGCCCGAAGATCGCCGGATCGGCATTGTCCAGCGGCGCGCCGTCGATCTCGATCGTGCCGGAGCTGGGCGGCAGGAGGCCCACCAGCATCCGGGCGAGCGTGGATTTCCCGCACCCGGATTCCCCGACGATGCCAAGCGTTTCGCCCTCGGTCACATCCAGAGTGACAGGCTGGACGGCCCGAACCCGGCCCTTGGGCGGACCGATCAGCCGTTTGCCGACTTCGAAGGTCTTGGTCAGTTCGGTCAGGCGCAGCGCGATGCTCATCCGGCGGCCTCCTCGGGGATCGGTTCGGGGTCTATGCAGCGCACACGCCGGACGTCGGAGCTGCGCGCAAGCGCGATCTCGCCCGTTCGGCAGGCCGGCTGCGCCTTGTCGCAGCGGGGCGCGAAGGCACAGCCATCGGGCAGGTCGTTGACGGCTGGCGGCAGACCAGGGATCGCGGCCAGTTCCCGCCTGCCCTCGCCCAGTTCGGGCACGCAGGCCATGAGCCGCGCGGCATAGGGATGGGCCGGCGCGTTCAGGATCGCATCCGTCGGCCCTTCTTCGACGATGCGGCCCGCATACATGACGGCGACCCGGTCGCACAGCTGCGCCACGACGCCGAAATCATGGGTGATGAAGACGATGGCGAGCCCACGTTCCCGGCGCAGATCATCAAGAAGCGACAGGATCTGCGCCTGCACGGTGACGTCAAGCGCGGTCGTGGGCTCATCCGCGATGATGACCTCCGGGTCATTGGCCAGTGCCATCGCGATGCCCACACGCTGGCGCATCCCGCCCGACAATTCGTGCGGATAGCTGTTCGCGCGGTCCTCGGCATTGGGGATGCGGACCGATTTCAGAAGATTGACCGCGCGGGCGCGGGCCTCGGCCTTGCTGACGTTGTGGTGGCAGGTGATCGCCTCGGCCAGCTGATCGCCCACCGAATAGAGCGGGTGCAGCGTGGCCAGCGGATCCTGGAAGATATAGGCGATCTCGTTGCCGCGCAGGCGGCGCAGGTCCTCGTATCGGGCGCCGATCAGGTCGCGCCCCTTGTAATGCACGGCGCCGCCCGTGATCACACCCGGCGGCGAGGCGACAAGGCCCATGATCGACAGGGCCGTCACCGACTTGCCCGAGCCGCTTTCCCCGATCAGGCCGAGGCATTCGCCGGGGCGCACTTGCAAATCGACACCGCCCACTGCGCGGTAGATGCGCGACTTGACATGAAACTGCGTCTCAAGCCCGCGCAGCGCCAGAAGCGCGTCGTCGGAGGCCTCGGGCACCGGCCCTTTGCGGCGCACCAGCGTTGCGGCCATGGGCCGGGTCAGCGCGCCCGAACGCAGCCGCGGATCAAGCGCTTCGCGCACCCCGTCGCCCAGGAGGTTCACCGCCATGACGATGATCAGGATCATGACGCCCGGCACGACAGAGGTGTGCGGGTTGGTGATCAGGGCCGAGCGCGCCTCGCCCAGCATGGAGCCCAGATCGGCCTTGGGCGGCTGGCTGCCGAGGCCGAGGAACGACAGGCCCGCGGTCTCGAGGATCATCCAGCCCACGGTGGTCGACATGGCGATCACGATGACGGGGATCACGTTGGGCAGGATCTCGGTCAGGATGATGCGCAGATCGCCCATCCCCGACAGGCGCGCGGCATCGACGAATTCCTTGTTGGCGATGCCAACGGTCACGCCGCGGATATTGCGCGCGAAGAAGGGGATGTTGACGGCGGCCACGGCAATCAGCGCGTTCATCAGCCCCGGCCCGAGCGCCGCCACGATCGCCAGCGCCAGAAGGATGTAGGGAAAGGCCATCAGCATATCGACGCCGCGCATGATGACATTGTCCGTGCGCCCGCCGTAAAAGCCCGCGACAATGCCGATCGCGGCCCCCAGCGTGGCCGCGATCACGGCCGCCGCTATTCCGACGGCAAGGCTCAGCCGCGTGCCCCACAACAGCCTGCTCAGAAGGTCGCGGCCCAGGTGATCGGTCCCGAGGAGCGCGCCTTCGGTAAACGGCCGCTGGAACCGCTGGGACGTGTCCGTCACATCCGGATCCGCCAGCGGCAGGATCGGTGTAATCAGCGCGAGGATCATCACACAGCCCATGACGATCAGGCCGACAAGCGCCAGCCGGTTGCGGGCGAGGAGTGCGAAAAAGGCCCTCATGAGCGGATCCGCGGATCAAGCAGGGTTTGGGCCACGTCCACCGCGATGTTGAACATCACGTAGCAGGCCGCGACGAAGACGACCCCGCCCTGCACCAGCAGGATATCGCGTTTGAGGATCGCATCGACAAGCATCCGGCCGACGCCGGGCCATTGGAACACGATTTCGATATAGACGGCGCCCGACAGCACGAAGCCCGCCTGAATGCCCAGAACCGGGATGATCGAGACCATCGCCGCGCGCAGCGCATGGCGCCAGATGACCGACCGCTCGTGCACGCCTTTCGCGCGCGCGGTGCGGATGAAATCCTGCCGCAGCACCTCGAGCATCGCGGAACGCGCCAGCCGGGCGATCACGCCCGTGGCCACCACGGCAAGCGCCAGCGCAGGCAATGTCAGATGGCTGATCAGGGCGGCCAGATCCCGGTCTCCATAGATCGGCCACATGCCAGAGACCGGGAACATCCGCAGGTTCACCGCGAAGATCAGGATCATCATCATGCCGAGAAAGAACGACGGGATCGAGATGCCCAGAAGAACAACGAAGGTGATCGCCTTGTCGGCCAGACCGTATTGCCGCGAGGCCGAGACCACGCCCGCCGCCACCCCGACAAGCGAGCACAGGATGAATGACGTGCCCGCCAGAACCAGCGTCGCATTGAAGCGTTCGAGAACTTCGTCGATTACAGGCCGGTTCAGGGCGAACGAGCGCCCGAAGTCCCCGGTCAGCATGTTGCCGAGCCAGATGAAATACCGCTGCACCATCCCCTTATCGAGACCGAGGTCGCGGTTCAGCCGTTCGACATTCTCGGGCGTGGCGTAGGAGCCCAGGATCGCCGTCGCCGGGTCGCCCGGGATCAGCGCCATGATCACGAAGACGATGATCGAGATGCCCAGCAGGACCGGGATCGCGGAAATCAGCCTCTTGAGGATATAGCCGGCCATGATGCGCCGTTGCCCCGCTTGCGTTGTGTGAATTCGTGTTTCCGAAGGAAACGGGGCGGATGTTCGTGAACACCCGCCCTCAGGATCGGCCCGGAGGTCACCGGGCCGAACGGGAGATCAGTTCTTTACCACGTCATCCAGAAGCAGGAAGAACGACGGCTCGAGCGAGAAATTCTCGACATTGGCCGAGGTCACGGCGTTCTGCTTCCAGTTCGCGACAAAGACCCAAGGGGCATCTTCCTGAACGATGACCTGCATCTGCTTGTACAGCTCCGCCCGTTCGTCCTGCGTGGTGGCGACGCGTGCCTGCTCAAGCAGAGCGTCGACCTCGGGGTTGGAATAGTAGCCCGAGTTGAACCCGCCCTGATCGGGCCAGGCGGCGGTGCGCAGCGCAAGGAAGGGCAGCGTGTCGGGATCGTTCGTCATCCACGCCATTTCGGCCATGTCGGCCTTGCCCTCGAGGCCCGGGTTCACCTCACCAAGGAAGGTGTTCCACTCGTAGGTCTCGATCGTGACGTCAAAGCCCACGGCGGCCAGATCGGCCTGGATCGCGGTGCCCATGGCCACTGGATCGAGCATGCCCGATCCGCCCTCGGTGACAAAGAATGTCAGTTCCGCACCCTCGGCCCCGGCTTCGGCGATCAGCTCGCGTGCGCGCTCTGGATCATAGGGATAGGGCTCGAGGTCGGGATTGTAGGCCCAGGCAAAGGCGGGCGGCGTGGGGCCGGCGGCCACTTCGGCCGTGCCTTCCAGAACGTCGTTGACGATGGCTTCCTTGTTGATCGCGTAATTCGCGGCCTGACGGACGCGGACATCGGCGAAGGGGCCTTCCTTGGCGTTCAGAATCAGGAACCAGACATGGGGGCCGGCCTGTTCATGCACCGTATAGCTGTCGCCCTGGAATTCGCTGAGCGCGACGGGCGGCACCTCGACCATCAGATCGATGCCGCCGGCCAGCATCTCGGCGGTGCGGGTGTTGGCGTCGGTGATCGGACGAAAGACGACGGCATCCAGCGCCGGAGCGCCGTCCCAATAGTCGGGGTTCCCTTCGACAACGACCGCCTCGTTCGAGCGCCATTCCCCGAAGGTGAACGCACCTGTCCCCGACGGATTGCGTCCGAAATCGGCGCCATGTTCCATCACCGCGGCGGGCGACACGATCAGGCCTGTCGGATAGGCAAGGTTCGACAGGAAGGGGGCGTAGGGTTCGTTCAGGGTGAACTTCACTGTCAACTCATCCAGCGCCTCGACCGTTTGCACGGACGAGAAGAAGAAGGCGAGCGGGAACGGGCCGGTCTCGTAATAGGGATGGTCCTCGTTGAGCATCCTCTCGAAGTTGAAGACCACCGCCTCGGCATCGAGCGAGGAGCCGTCATGGAACGTCACGCCCTCGCGCAGGTTGAAGGTGTATTCCGTGCCGTCTTCGCTGATTTCCCAGCTTTCGGCGAGCGACGGGGCCACCTCGAGCGTGCCGGGCGCATAGCGGACGAGCCCGTCATACATGTTCATCAGGATGCGGAAGTCGTTGACCGCCGTCACTGTATGCGGATCGAGCGATTTCGGCTCGGCGATCTGGCCCACGATCAGCACGCCGGGCGGCGTCTGGGCAAGGGCCGGCGCCGCGCCGAGGGCGAGGCCCGCGGCCGCCGTTGTGGCCAAAAGGGCCCGGCGGGTCATCTTCAGGACATTCATGGCTGTTCCTCTCTGTTGGATCATCAATTTATCATGATTAATTGCAGTCACGCAAATTCTCATGATAAATTCAAGAGCATTGTCACAGGAGCCCGCGATGACCTTCTCGATTCTCACATTTGACCGAAAAACAGGCGTCTTCGCGGGGGCCGCGGCCACCGGGTCGCTCTGTGTCGGGGGCTGGGTCCTGCGCGGAGATATCGAATCAGGGATGGTTGCGAGCCAGGGCACCGCGCCCAGCACGTTCTGGCGCGACGAGGGTCTCAGACGCCTGCATTCGGGTCAGAGCAGTGAGGCGGTCGTCAGATCGCTGACCGGGGCGGATGGCGGTCGCGATCACCGCCAGATGGCCGCGCTTGACCGGTCGGGGGGCACGGCGGCCTTCACCGGGGCGCGCAGCATTCCCTATGCGGACGCGATCCTCGAGGATAACCTCGTCGTGGCGGGAAACATGCTGGCGGGCCCCGAGGTTCTGTCCGCGATGCGGGATGCGGCGCAGGGCGAATACCCGACGGCAGCGGCGCGCCTCTTTTCGGTGTTCGCGGCAGCGCAGGCGGCCGGCGGGGATTCGCGGGGGCTGCAATCGGCGGCCATGCTGATCCTGTCCCCCGACTCACCGCCGCTGGACGTGCGAATCGACCATTCCGACGACCCGATCGCCGCCCTTCATTCGCTTTACGAAAAAACGCAGTCCCAACCCTATTATGGCTGGCTCGACGAGGTTCCGGTCCTGCGCGACAAGACCCGCGCGCCCTGACGCGCAACGGGGCTCAATCCTCGATGAATTGCCGCTTGAGATGGACTTCCTGCGCGACCATCATCTCTTCGGCGCCCTTCATGTGCGACGCCATGATCCGGGCGGCGGCCTCACCATCGCCTGCACGCAAGGCCGCCACGAGATCGATCTGGTGACGGCGGCCACGTTCCCAAAGCGTGCGGTTCGGCGGCTCGTAAAGCCGTCGATAGACCGTGAGGTCCGTGAGGATGCGCGCCATGAACCCGATGACGAAGCCCATGAGCCGGTTCTCCGCGAAATCCGACAGCCGGGCATGGAACGCAAGCGACGCGATGTGCTGTTCCTTTTCCTGCTCGGCAGTCTGGGCAGGTTCGGGATACCGCTCGGCCAGAGCCTCAAGCTCATCCAGCTGGGCGCCGGTCAGCGATCCCGCGAGAGAGCGGACCATCTCGGGTTCGAGCGCGCGGCGCATCTGGTAGATGTCGCTGATCGAAAGGTCCTGAAAATAGAAGTAATTCGCCAGAAGCGACCGGGCGCGTTCGGCCGAAACCTTGCCAACGAAACTGCCCCCGCCGGGGCCCGTGCGTGTCACGACCAGGCCCTGTGCCTCGAGGATACGCATGGCCTCGCGCACCGTGCCCTTCGACACGCCAAAAAGGGCGATCATCTCGGCCTCGTTGGGCAGCTTGGCGCCTTGGCGCAGGTCCCGCTCGACGACCCATTGCTTGATCTCGTCGGCGACCCTGACCGGGCGCGACCGCCGCGGCCGCGGCGTCGTTTCGACTACACCATCCATGCGCCACACCGTTGGTTCCACTGGAGATGTCATAGACTTTGGTCTGCGCAAAGTGTAGCACAAATTTATCATGATAAATGACGGAGGCAGGATGGATTGGGGTCTGGAAGCACAAGACAGGCTGAACGAGATCGCCGGGTGTAGCCTGACCGGACCCGGTGTGACCCGGTTTCCATTCACGCCCGAACATGCGGCTGCGCGCAAGATCATCGAGGGCTGGATGACGCGCGCGGGCCTCGAGATCCGGCTTGATGCGGCGGGCACACTGATCGGCCGGACGGGGCCCGCCGATGCGCCCGCCTTCCTGATCGGCTCGCATCAGGATTCGGTGCGCGGCGGCGGACAATACGACGGGATCATGGGCGTGGCACTGGCCTGCCTCGCGATCGAGGCGCTGAACACCCGCGGTACGCCCCTGCCCTGCGCGATCGAGGTTCTGGCCTTTGCCGACGAGGAAGGCGTGCGCTTTCCCACGGCACTTCTTGGCCCGCGTGCGCTGGCGGGCACGGTGGACCCTGAGGTCTTCACGCTCGAGGATCGGGACGGGATCAGCCTTGGTACAGCGCTCGATGCCTTTGGCGGGGCGCAGGGCGATGTCGTGGGTCTTGCGCGTGACCCGGGCTCGGTTCTGGGCTATCTCGAGATCCATATCGAACAGGGTCCGGCGCTGGAACAAGCCGATCAGCCGCTTGGCGTCGTCACCGGCATCTGCGGGATCGAACGCAACGCCGTGCGGTTTGCGGGACAGACCGGCCACGCGGGCACGGTGCCGATGGAGGGGCGCCGCGACGCCCTTGTCGCGGCGGCGGATTTCGTCACCGCGATTCACGATACGGCCCGCAACTGGCCCGGGCTTCGCGCCACGATCGGATCGATCTCGGTCTTTCCCGATGTCGTCAACGCCATCCCCTCAGAGGCGCGACTGACACTGGAAATCCGGCACGAGGATGATCGGCGCCGCGCCGATTTCCATGCCGAGGCGCGCGAAATCGGGGCCGCGATCGCGCAGGCGCGCAACACCGGCTTCGGGATCGAGCAGACCTATGCCCAACCGGCCGTGCCCTGCGACCCCGCACTTGTCGCGGCACTCGAACAGGCGGCGCCGGGCGCCCCCCGCCTGCCCTCGGGGGCCACGCATGATGCCTCTGCCATGGCCGACCTCTGCCCCGTGGTGATGCTCTTTGTCCGCTGCCGGGGCGGCATCAGCCACCGCCCCGAGGAATTCGCAAGCGCCGACGACATGGGCGCCGCCGTCGACGCTGCGGCCCGGTTCCTTGCCGCCCTGCCCAACCGCGACTGATCCGACCGATCGGCCCGGGAAGAGCAATGCCACGGGCTCGCAGCCCGGCCGGGACCCTCGGGGCGAAAACGCTTGATCTGTTGGGCACGACAGGCATTCTTGACGTTAGGTTTCCTGCCTTCGGGGGACTGGCGGATACCCTTGCAAACCGGGAGGGTAGACATTGTGATCGCGGTTATGAGCGAATAGGAAGTCCGCATGGAAACTGAGACCGACCACACCTACACAGTCGATGGAACACCGCTGACATTGCGCCTGAGCGGTGCCGAGGGGGCGGAATTCGGCCCAGACCGCGTTCTGGCCAGCCCCGATACCGACCCGACATGGGGCCAGCCCTGGTACCAGACCGGGTTCGCGGTCAGCCAGGTCTTCTCACCCGCCGAGTTCGCCGACCTGAAGACCGGAATTCGAAATACGCTGGTGCACATCCTCTCGGATCTGGGCGTCGATCTGGGTGACGCGCCGATCGAGCAGTATCATCGTTTTGTGGATGACGACCTGCATTACAAAGTCGTCGGTCGGACACGGGATCTGTTTCCTTCGGATTTCAATCTGGATATCGCCGCACTCCACGAGCGGCTTGGCGCCGAGCTGGGCTTTCCGGTGTCGGATATCTGGCCGCCAACCGGCGAACAGGTCCATATCATCATTCGGGTGAACCGCCCCGGGTCAGACGATTTCAATCCGGTCCACAAGGATATCTATGAAGACGTCGATCATGCGGACCGCGTGCCGCGGATGATCAACTTCTGGATCCCGATTTGCGGGGTCGGCCCCCAGAGCGCGCTGCCCCTTGCCGCGGGATCACATCTGCTCAGCGAGGCCGAGATACTCAGAACCCGCGCGGGCAGCATTATGCAGGGCAAGCATTACCGGGTGAACAGCATCCTGACCTGGGGCGGGCAGACCGCGCTGGAACGGGTGCGCATCACGGACGGCGAGGTTCTGATGTTCAGCTCCCACCTGATCCACGGGCTGGGATATAATACGCAACCCGACACCACCCGCATCGCGCTGGAATTTCGGCTGTTCGAAACAGAGCCTCCCTGTTGAACCACTCTCAAGGCAACCTGATCACCCGAAGCCTGTCGGCCCTGTTGCGTCGTCTGGGACGCAAGCCCCAACCGACGATCGCCGCACTTGTCGGGGTAAAGAACGAATTCAGCCTGATCGGCCCCTGCATCGGGAATCTTCGTGCCATCGGGGTGACCGAGATCGTGGTTCATGACGTGGCGTCTACCGACGGGACGCGCGAATGGGTGGCCGCCCAGCCGGATGTGCAACTGATCGAGACGCGCGACGACGATTCCAACGAGGTCATGGAACAGCGCGCCATGAACGCGGTTCTGGCGATGCGCTCGGACTGGCTCATCGGAATGGACGCCGATGAATTTCCCCTCCCGAAAGCGGGTGATCTGCGCGCCTGTCTGGCCGCGACCAAGGCAGACGTGCTCAAGATCCCACGCTACAACGTCGTGCTGTCCGATCAGGGTCTTCGCATGCCCCTTCCCCCTCATCCGGGGGCCTATGCACAGACGGACCTCTACATCCAGGTCGACAGGAACTTTCGCAAGAAGCTCCAGTCGAACCCGACACTGACGTGGCTGCAATTCGCGCCGGATTCCAAGATCATTTTCCGTCTGGACCGGCTGCGCAATGGCGACATCGCGGGCTTCACGGATGGGCTACACAACGTCGTTGCCGCCGAAGGGGCAACGGTTGTCACCGAAACCGCCACCGACATCGTCACAGCACATGTCGGGCTGTCGGACTACGACCGGTTTGCCAGGAAAGTGGCCCATATCCAGTCGCTGATCGCGGGCGGCATCGCCTCGAACTTCGGCTGGACCTGGAGACGCTGGGCCGCGCAGGCCGACGAGGGCACGCTTCGCGATGAATACGACCGCTCGGTGGTCGGCGAACCCGAGATCGCGGCCCTTCGTGCCTCGGGCGTGATCGCAAGCGCAGCGGACCTGCTGGAGCAGAAGCCGGACGCACCTGGCTCTGAGACCTGACTCGTCCGAAGCGGCCTTGCACCTGATGATCACCATCGCCCGCTCCAACGGTGGAGAGCAGCCCAATTTCCGTGCTACGCCTCCAGCGTTCACGAATGAAAGCTGAAGGGTAATAGTGGGTTGCCTGTTGGGAATGGTGCCCCCACACGGACTCGAACCGCGGACCTACTGATTACAAATCAGTTGCTCTACCAGCTGAGCTATAGGGGCACTGGGCAGATCATCTACTTTGGCCGTGCGATCTGTGCAAGCCTCACCTGTTCGATCGGGCGAGGAAACCGACTGCGACAAGTCCGACGAGCGTGATTGTCAGGGCCGCGGGGGCGGCGTCGGCGATGTTCTCGAGGCTTGCCTTGGCGTGAACCCGGGTGGCCAGTGTGTCATAGCCGAAGGGCCGCAGGAGGAGCGTGGCGGGCAATTCCTTCACGCAATCCACGAAGACCAACAGGAGGGCCGACCCCAGCGACGCCCGGATCAACGGCAGGTGAATGGCGCGCAAGGTGCCGCCCGCGGTGCGGCCGAGCGAGCGGGCGGCAAGTGGCAGGCTTTGCGGGACGCGGCCCAGGGCGGCATCCGCCGCGCCCTGAGCAATCGCGAAGAAGCGCACGACATAGGACAGGCCCACCGCGAAGGCCGTGCCGGTCAGGATCAGGCCCGGATCGGTTCCGGTTACGACCAGGATCGCATCGGCCAGACGGTTGTCGATGGTGGCCAGCGGGATCAGGATGCCGATCGCCAGAACCGCGCCCGGCGCCGCATAGCCGATCGCCGTCACGGGCAGCAGCAGGGCCGGAAGCCGCCGCCCGGAGAGGCGCACGCCATAGACCATGAACAAACCGCCCAGAACCGTCACGACGGCCGCGATTCCGCCGACGCTGAGCGTGTGCAGAAGCGCGCGGCGCAAGCCCGGCGCCAGCCAGTTCGACGACTCGAACGCATGGCTGAGCAGGACGGCCACGGGCACGACAAAGCCCGCCACGAACGGCAGCACGCAGGCGGCAAAGGCGATCCAGCCCCGGACGCCCGACAGCGATTGCATCATGATCGGCCGGCGTGACCGGGCGCTGGAATAGAACCGGCTGCGACGACGGCTTATCTTCTCAAGCGTGACCAGAACGACGATCAGGATCAGCAAGACGCTGGCGATCTGCGCCGCGCCGCCCAGGTTGCCCGCCTGAAGCCAGACCGAAAAGATGCCCGTCGTCAGGGTCTGGACGGCAAAGTAATCGACCGTGCCGAAGTCATTGACCGTCTCCATCATGACGACGGCCACGCCTGCGGCGATGGCCGGGCGCGCCAACGGCAGGCCCACGCGCAGGAACCGGCCGACCGGGCCGACCCCCAGCGCGCGGGCGACCTCGTATCCCGCACCGGATTGTTCGCGAAACGCCGCGCGCGCGAGGAGATAGACATAAGGGTAAAGCGCCGCCGACAGCACGACGATCGCCGCGCCGCGCGTGCGGATCTGGGGGAACCAGTAATCGCGGGATGTCTCCCACCCGAACAGATTGCGCAGGCCGGTCTGGACCGGCCCCGCATATTCGAGGAAATCAACCAGCGCATAGGCGCCCACATAGGCGGGCACCGCCAGGGGCAGCAAAAGCGCCCATTGCAGCCAGGACCGCCCGGGAAAATGATACATCGTCACGAGCCATGCGGTGACAGTCCCGATCATCGCCGTCACCAGCCCGACCGCACCCATCAGCACGAGCGTGTTGCCCATGTAGCGCGGGAGCGTGGTGCTCAGCAAATGGGGCCAGATGTTCTCTGTTGGATGGAAGGCGAACCAGACCACCGCGACTACCGGAGCCAGCACGACAAGAGCGATCACCAGCGCCCCGACAGACCAGGGATCTGGCCGGATACGTCGCTGGATGTTGCGCGAAAGCTGAGTCAAAGCGTCGGACATGGCTCGCCTTAGCCGAAACCCGATTTACTGTCCATCAAACCGGCTGTAGTGTCATGTGCCAAATGCAGAGGCCGAAAACCGGCCCGCAGGGGCAGAGAGCGTCAGGTTACCGCGATGCAGATCGTCTATCATATCGGGGCCAATTGCACGGATGGCGACAAGCTCGTCCGCTCCCTTGTGCGCAACAGCGACACGATGAAGCCAAGGGGCATCCACATCCCCTCCCCGTCGAAATACCGGCGCCTGTTGCGCGAGACGATCCAGAACCTTGCCGGTGCCTCGCCCTCCGAAGGAACGCGCGACATCCTGATCGATGCGATTTGCGACGGCGACGGTGTCCAGCGCCTTGTGATGAGCAATTCCGCCTTCATCTGCCCGCCCGTGCGGGTCTTCGAAGAGGGCATGTTCTATGGCCAGCTCGAGATGAAGATCCGGGCGCTGACGCTGCTGTTTCCCGAAGACGAGATCCACATCGGGATGGCACTGCGCAATCCCGCGACCTTCATTCCCGCGCTTTGGGAACAGTCGAAACGCAAGACCTTTGAACAATTCATGGGGGGGATCGACCCCATGCACCTGCGTTGGTCAGATGTGCTGGGGCGCATCCTTGCGACGGCGCCGCAGGCCCGCCTGACGGTCTGGTGCAACGAGGATACACCCCTGATCTGGGGCGATATCATGCGCCGGCTGATCGGCATCGACCGGGAGACGCCGTTGTCGGGCGAATATGATCTGCTCTCGACCATCATGAACCCCGCCGGGATGAAGCGGTTCGAGGCCTATCTGCGCACCCACCCTCCGCAAAGCGATGTCCAGCTGCGTCGGGTGATCGCGGCCTTCCTCGACAAATACGCCATCGTCGACGAGATCGAAGAGGAAGTGGACCTCCCCGGCTGGGACGCGCAACTGGTCGATGACCTGACCCGCGGCTACGAGGCCGAAATCGCTGTGATCGAGACGATGCCGGGGATCGATTTCATCGCCCCCTGATCGCGCGTCACGCGCCGACTTACATACCCAGCGCAGCCTTGTACATCTCGAGAACCGCCTCTTCCTCGGCGATGTCGTCGGCGTCGCGCTTGCGCAGCGCGATGACCTTGCGCATCACCTTGGTGTCATAGCCCCGGCCCTTCGCCTCGGCCATGACTTCCTTCTGAGCGTCGGCGATGTCCTTCTTCTCGGCTTCCAGCCGTTCGAACCGCTCGATGAACTGGCGCAATTCCTGCGCGGCGACTGTGCTGGACGTTGTCGTGACGTCATCGTTCATCGGGCACTCCTTCGGGGGCATCTGAGGTTTGTGCATCTGCTAGCGACTGGGCCGCCGCTTCGCAAGGTGTTGCGACAGGTCCGGGCATCGGCTAGGCGGAGGCTGTCAATCAACGAGGGCGGATGGGCATGGAAACTCTGGTCTGGATCGGAACGGTCGTGACGGTGCTGGGTCTGGCCGGCGTGGTCTGGAGCCTTGTCTCGGTCGCGCGGGCGCGCGGCGCCGGGCTGGATGACGCGGCCTTGCGCGAGAGGATGAAACGCATCCTGCCTGTCAACCTAGGTGCGTTCTTCCTGTCGTTTCTGGGCCTGATGATGGTCGTGATCGGCGTGATCCTGGGTTAAGGCAAGACCGGCGGATCAGGTCGGAAAACCGTCCGCGGTTTTCGTTGCCTCAACCAGCGGCGTCGACGGCATCCACAAGGAATCGTCGTTCTGCCAGTCGCGCAGGCGCCGCAACTGTCCGGCAAGGCCCGCGATCTGCGCCGAGATCATCGGCCCGCCAAGGCGGCGGGGCCAGCCCATGCCATGGACGGCCAGCGCATCGATATCACCGGCGCGACGGACCTTGCCCTCTTCGATCAGTCGCGCGCCTTCGGCCAGAAGGGCACCAGCGATCCGCGACCAGACCTCGGGCTTGACGGGCGCGCCCGGACTGCCCCCTGCGCCCAGCGGACCGCGGGCAAAGCCCCTTGTGACAAAGGCCGCGTCGATGTCTTCCCCCCGAACCCCATCGGCCATGAGCCAGTCGATCGCCCGCCTTTGCGCCGCACCAAGCCGCCCGATCACGATCTGACCATCGGGGCGAGGATGCCGTCGCCCGGCGTCATCGGCCACCAGAAGCATAGGCGATATTCGCCGCTCGGCCAGAAACAGAGCGCGCATCGCCCGGCTTTCGGAATGCGCGTGGCATTCGGCATGGGCCTCGGCCTCGAAGTCGAGCCCGGCGTCGAACGGCAGCAAGAGTGCTGCCTCAACGCAATCCGTGATCCGGCGGGCCGCGAGCAATGGCGCGGGCCCGAGCGCGTCGCGGGCGCGCGCGATCACGGCCATCGCGGCCGCCCCGTCGATCAGCCGGTCGCGTCTGTCCCGGATCGGCACGGGCCGGAGGCCTTCGTCGATGATACGCCGAGCGGTGGCGAACCCGGCCGAATGCGGGTCGCCCTCGATGATCCCGTCGATCAGGCCAAAGTCCAGCGCGGTCTGCCCGGCAACCGGACGCCCCGTCAGCAAGAGCCTCAGCGCAATATCGGCCCCTGCCAGACGCGGCAGACGCTGGGTGGCGCCCCCGTCCGGCGGCAGGCCGATCGCGATGTCGGGGAAACCCAACCGCGCGCTTCGCGTCGCGACCCGCATGTGACAGGCCAGCGCAAGGTCCGCCCCGCCGCCCAGCGCGCCGCCGTTCAGAACCGCGACCGACGGAATGGGGAGCCCTTCGATCCGGCCACACAGGGCACGGAGGCTATGCGCGTCGCCCCCGCCCTTACCCTGACCACCGGGCAGGCCTTCGGAAAAGACCGGGCCTTCCGCCATGAGAACGATGGCCTCGATCCGGTCACGCCGTTCGATCTCGTCGAGCCGGTCCGACAGCGCGCGCCGCAGGGGCGCCGTCAGGGCGTTGCCGGGCGGGTTGGCCAGATAGAGCAGCGCGATGTTCTCTGTTACCCGAAACCGGACCAGCGGCCGGTCGTCCATGGGCCCCTCCCTCGCCGGATCATCCAGAACGTTCACCCCTGCCCCCCTGTTGTCACGCCGCGTAATGTCGAAGACGCGCCCTGATTTGAAGGCGTGGCCCCGCGCCTTGCAAGTCCGGATCGGCGCCCATGTTGACATCTGTGCGGCGACAGGGCCTTTTTTGCCTCGCCCCGTGCCAACTGGCCGACCGGCTGCCCGCAACAGGAGCGATGCGATGGATATCCGCAAGATCACCGACAGCTATGCCGTCTCCCCCCAGATTGCACCCGAGGATTTGCCCGACATCGTGGCCGCCGGGTTTCGCACGGTGATCTGCAACCGCCCCGATGACGAGGTGCCCATGGAATTGCAGGCCGAGACGCTGCGGATCGCGACAGAGGCCGCAGGGCTGACCTTCATCGACAACCCTGTCACGCACGCAGGGCTAAACCCTGCGATGGTTGAGCTTCAGAAACAGGCACTCGACGACAGCGACGGGCCCGTCCTTGCCTATTGCGCCTCGGGAAACCGGTCCTCGATCGTGTGGTCGCTGGGCCAGGCCGGAACGCTTCCGGTCGATGAGATCATCGAGGCCACGTCCCGGGCGGGATACGATCTGTCGAGACTGCGCCCGATGCTCGAGGCGGCGGACCGATCCTGAGTTCGCGATGAGGGGATGCGACGGGCCAGTGCAATCGCATCGCCATTGTGTCGCCCCCGCGGTGCAACGCCGCCGATTGCGACGACCGGCCCCTGCCCCCCGGAGGCGTGTTACTGCCGAGATTGGATGTGCTGGACACCATCGGCGGTGACCAGCCCTCGCGATCCGGAGGCTTACGCGCGGGCATTCGGTGCCACCGGTTCCTCAGGGTCGCTAACGGTCGGATCCAGCGGCGCGACCGCGGGTCGGGAGGCCTCGGCGATCTCGGCCTCGGCCATGTCGCCCCCCCGCGCAGGCTCGATCCGAACGGCCCGCAACCCCGACACCTGACCAAGCCGCGCTTTGGCCAGTAGCCGCTGCCGCGGCCCTTCCAGCCGGACCGAGGCCAGCGTTATCCCGGTCAATGGCAGGACCTGACCCACCTGAAAGGCCTCGACATCCGAAAGCGACATCTCTGCCCGGTGAAGCACTGCATGAAGGCGCGCGGGCGCATCCATCACGTTTGCACGCAGCTCCCGCCCGAAGGTATCTGCGTGTGGCGCGGGCTCGGGTTCGGGGCCGGATGAGCGGCGCACCACCGGAAGGCACAGAGCGATCGTGCCTTCCCGCTCGCCCACCCCGAAATCCAGCGTCAGGCGCACAACCCTGTAGCGCCCCTCCGACAGGGCAAGTCCGACCGCCCGCGCACCCGACATGCGTGGCCCGCTGGAGGCGCCGTTTGTCCAGCCTTCAAGTGGCGTATCATCCGCCAGACACCTGATTTCCCTTAGAAAGGCATCTACAAGCGGCCGGCACAATTCGACGTCCCCGGCCGTGAAGGGACGGGCGTCATCCTTTGTCTCGCGCAACCGGCCCACGGTCTGGATCTCGACGAGCGCCGAGCGCGTCTCGCCGTCTAGGGCCGCATAACCGATTGTCTCGTCAAACCGGGTCACCGCAAGAAAGAGGCTTTCTTCGCCGGCGCGCGACACCGCCTCCTCGAGATTGGCGGTTTCATCCGCGACGCCAAGCACGGTCAGGGACAGACCCACAGAGGTATCCGCCGCCCGCGCCATCGAGGTGCGCAAGACGCGACCCGGCGTCATGCGACCGGGTTTTTCCGTCTTCTCGGCGCCATCAGCCTTGAGCAGGCGGCGCAGAACCTGATTTTCCGTCATGTCGGGGACCTGCCGGGATGATTTGCGCGCCGGAGAGCGCCCTGACAGGACTTTAGGGCCCAACCGGTTACCGAGTGACTAATCCGGCTTCTATTGGGCGGCCATCGCCTGGGCCTGGGGCAGCCAGACCCGAAAGGCGGCCCCGCCCTGCGCCGGCAGATAGGCGATCCGGCCACCCAGCCGCTCCATGACTTCGCGACAGATCGCAAGCCCGAGCCCCGCACCGCCCGCCCGGGCCTGATCGCCCAGCCGGGAGAATTTCTCGAAGATCACATCCTGGCTTTCGGAGGGGATACCGGAGCCATTGTCGATGAAATCGATCACATAGGCTCCGCGCAGGCGGCGCAGCTGGATTTTCAGTTCGGGCCGTTCGGCATCGCAATATTTCAGGGCATTGGCTATCAGGTTGATAAAGACCTGAACAAGCCGGTCAAGATCGGTATCCAGCTCAAGCGTCTCGCTGGCCCTGTCGCGGCGGATCAGGAGCCTGTCACCTTCGCCGCAAGCGGCCGACACGGCTCGATCAAGAAGATCGCGCAGCTGTCCCTGCTCGCGATTGATGACGCCCTGGCCGTTCTCCAGGACCGTCAGGTCCAGCAGATTGTCGAGAAGCCGCGTCAGCCGTTCCGCCTCGGAATGGATGATCTGGGCATAGCGCTCCTGCGCGTCGGGATCGAGATCACCGTCCCGCAGGATTTCGGAGAAGGACCGGATCGACGTCATCGGCGTGCGCAATTCGTGGCTGATCTGGCTGAGGAAGGCATCTTTCTGGATCGACAGCGCGGTCAGCTTCTCGTTGGCATCGCTCAGCGCACGGGCCGTGCGTTCCAGCTCGTCGGACTTGGCCTCGAGCTTGCTGGAATATTCGAGGATCTGGGCGGCCTCGTCTGCCACGGCCATCAGGTCCTGAACCGAAACGCTTGACCCTTCGGTGACCTGGCTGACCATGGCATGTGCCGTGGCGGCACCAACCGATCCTGACAGCTGACGTTCCAGCGATTGCACGAATTCCGGCGTCACATCGGGCAGAAAGCCGGTCTTGCCCTGAAGCACGGCGGCCCGTTCAAAGGCCTCCTGCGCCTCGTTCGCACCCAGTATCCGCTGCGACATGATCAGCAGATCCTCGGCCTGACCGGCGGCAGGTTTCCACGTCGGTGTGCCGGGCGAATGTTCGAACACATTGACGAACTGCGCGCCCTGCAACCTTTCGATCGGCGTGGGGAACGACACCAGCGATCCGACAACGAAGGCAAAGGTATTGAGGAACAGCGACCAGAAGGTCGCATGCAGGATCGGGTCGAGCCCCATCGTCCCGAACAGGGCCTCTGGCCGCAGGAAAGCAATGCCGAAGGGCCCTTCGGTCATCACCTGCGTCGACATGACCGCCCCTTCCCCGAAACTGGGCAGGAACAATGTCCAGAGCCAGATCACGAAGCCAAGGACAAGGCCCAGTGCCGCGCCGGTCCGGGTGGCGCCACGCCAGAAGATGCCACCGATCATCGCAGGCAGGATTTGCGCGAGCCCGACAAAGGCGATCAGCCCGATCGAGGCCAGCGCCCCGCTGCCGCCCGAGAGGTAGTAATAGATATAGCCCAGCGCCAGCACACCCGCGATCGAGAACCGCCGGGCGACAAGCACGATCGCGCGGACATCGCCCGACATCATCGCGCCGCCGGCGGGCCGGCTGCTCAGCCAAAGGGGCAGGACGATATGGTTGGACACCATCGTGGCCAGCGCGATTGTCGCCACGATCACCATGGAGGTGGCCGAGGAAAACCCGCCGAGAAACGCCAGCGTCGCCAGACCTTCCTGTCCCTGAGACAAGGGGACGGTCAGCACGAAGAGATCGGGGTTGGCGCCTTCGGGCATCAACTCAAGGCCCACGACCGCGATCGGCACCACGAAGAGGCTCATCAACAGGACATACAGCGGGAAGGCCCAGCTTGCCGTCAGAAGATGCCGCTCGCTGCTGTTTTCCACCACGAGAACATGGAACATCCGGGGCAGGCACAGGAATGCCGCCGCGGCGAGGAAGGTCAGGCCCATCCAGCGCCCGGCCGATTGGTCCCAGACCCCGATCTCGGAGGCTGCGATCCGGTCCATCACCTCCGTGGGGCCTCCGCCCAGCCCCCAGACCACAAAGATGCCCACCGCCAGCAGCGCCGCCAGCTTGACCACGGCTTCCAGCGCGATGGCGGTCACGACGCCGTTGTGCCGTTCGCTCGAATCAAGGTTCCGGGTCCCGAACAGCACGGTGAACAGCGTAAGCCCCACCGCGGCCCACAGCGCCACCGAGTTGAAATCAGAGCGTTCCCAGTCGGCCCCGGCCGCCCCGGCAAAGACGCCGAAGCTCAGGGCCAGCGACTGGAGCTGAAGCGCGATGTAGGGCGTGATGCCCACCACGCAGAGCAGGGTCACGATAACGCCCAGCGAGGTGGATTTCCCGAACCGTGACGAGATCAGGTCGGCGATCGACGTGATCCGCTGGGTGCGCCCGATCCGGACCAGCTTGCGCAGGATCCACCACCAGCCCAGCATGACGAGGCTGGGCCCCAGGTAGATCGTCAGATACTCCAGCCCCGATCGCGCCGCGTATCCGACCGCCCCGTAGAACGTCCAGGCCGTGCAATAGATCGACAGCGACAGCGTATAGATCAGCGGAGAGCGCAGCCATCTTGACGGGGCACGAAGGGCCCGCCGCTCGGCCAGCGCCGCCACAAGAAACAAAAGCGCCACATAGCCCAGCGAAATCCCGGCCAGAAGGTTGAAGTTGATCATGGCTGCCGGCCCCCGCCACGATCTTCGGCATCCGTATCGAACCGCAGTCTGCGCGACAGGAACCAGGCCAGGACGATCAGGCTGCTCCAGACCGCGAAGATATAGATCAGCATCGCCGCGTTGCCCGGTGCGCTGCCCTCCTCGGGGCCGGATCGGAACAGCGGCAGCAGCCACAGGACGGCCCCGAAGACCGGCAGCATCCGGAGCGCATCCCGCAGGCGTCGCTGACGATAGCCCGATTGTTCAAGGAAAACCGGGTTCGGCGCGTCGACATCGACGGTCGCCCGTCGGGACTGAGAGGTGGTCCGCGGGTCCGGGCCGCTCATCGGTCAGGTTCCGGCGAGCGAACGGACATGTTCAAGGATCTCGGCGTTGGAGAACGGCTTGGTCATGAAGAGATTGACGCCCAGCTGCTCGGCCAGTTCGCGATCCTTCGTCTGGCCCCGCGCCGTCAGCATCATGACCGGCAGCAGCCGTGTCTCGGGATCGGCACGCAGATCGCGCAGGATGTCATAACCGGATCGGCCCGGCAGCATCACATCGAGGATCACCAGATCGGGCGGCATTCTTCGCACCCGTTCCGCGGCGGTCTCCCCGTCGGAATGTGTATGAACCGTCCAACCATCGCGCGTCAGGATGAAACTGATCGCCTCGATGATATTCGGTTCGTCCTCGATAAGAAGAACGCGTCCCGGCATATGGCTTTTCCGGCTCCGGAGCAAATCGGAGCCGCCTCCCTGCGGAATTTATCGCGGGAAAAGAGAGCCATGTCAAAAGCCTGATTTATCCGGTCCTAGCTTCCTGTCATCGGCACCAGCGCCGGTTCGCGCCGCGCGGCGCAACGCGGCCGCGGACAGATCCGGCAGGTGCGCCCGACGGGCTGCGCCGTCGCGGCCGGCGCGTCGGCAAGAACCAGCATCGTCGCCTCCATGACGGGGGGCGCATCAAAGGACGCGGCAGCGCGCGGTTCGGCCACGGCATAGGCCGACAAACGGGGCGCCGAGCCGCCCGGAAGCGAAATCACCGCCCGCAGCGGACGCGCGGGCTGTGACAGCGCACCATAGAGCGGCAGGAGCGGACAGCCGGGCGCGGTTTGCGGCAATTCGAACCCCGGCAGGGGTTTCTGGTAGATCAGCGCTCCGGCCCCGTCGCAGATGGCGATCCCGATCGCAGGCAGGCCCGTCGTCGCGGCTTCGGGCAGGGCCGCCAGCCGCCGCATGATGCGGGCAAGCGGCGCGCCGGTGTCCTCGGCCAATGCGCCGGGATGGCAGTGATGGCGGGCGGCGGCCTCCGCAAAATGGTCCAGCGGCAGGGCCCGGGCATCGTCACGATATCTTTCGAGCCAGGGGCGCGCGACGGCGGTCACGGCCTCGCTCGGCCAATCGGTCCGGTCCATGTAGGCCCGGACATCGGCGTCGGGCAGTTCAAGCTCGGGGATATGATGGCCCCGCTCGTCGAGCCATGCGATGAATTCCTCGGCCGGACCAAGGCCCGCCGCCCCCCCGCCCTCGGGGGCCTCCAGATAGACGGCCAGCGCCTGACTGCTTTCGGCCAGACGCAGGCTGTCGTCGAAGATGTTCTTGTAGAACCGGGTTTCCCAGTCGCGGTCGAGCCCATCACTGCCCACGAGAATGGACGAGGTCGAGCGGATCGAGGTCACGACCGAAAGCACTTCGTGCAGCGCGGTTTCCAACTGCGGATCATGGGCGATCCGGTCGCTGAGCGCCGCGATCCTGTCCTCGAGCGTGTCGATCCGGGCCGCCTGCGCCGTGACAAGGGCCGCCCAGCCCGGAAAGCGCGAGGCAAAATCGACGGCGGGTTCGGCCGTGTCGATCTCTGCCCGCGCGGACCGGGCCGCCGTCTCGAGGTCGGCAACCAGCGTCTCGGCCGCGCCTTCGGCCAGCATCGACGGGTCCACGTCCAGCAGACGCGCGATATCGTTGAGAACCTTGCCGCCGATTCTGCGGCGGTTGTGTTCGATCAGGTTGAGGTAGGAGGCCGAGATTCCGGCCTCGCGCGCCAGATCGGCCTGTCGCATCCCGCGCGCCAGGCGCCTGTCACGGATCCGGGTCCCGGTCAGCTGTTTCGGCAAGGTCGGAAATCCTTGTTGTTTATCATGCACTTTCCGCAGCTGCGAAAAAACTAATTTACAGATTAACCAAGAAATCTGTTCATGTCTTTACAGAATATGTGTGCGTTCTGAGCGACTTGTTGTGAAATTTTCGGATCCGCGCCCAAATGACCCTGCGCTCTTGCGAGTGCGCTTGCCTGGTCGGAGGAGGCCAGTCAAGCGGATGACAACAGGGAGGATATGTATGTCCAAATCCAAGTTTACTCGTCGCGGCCTGCTGAAGACCGGTGCCCTCGGCGGTGCCGGCCTTGCCATGCCGACGATCTTCACCGGCGCGGTCTGGGCTGACGCCCATTCCGGGTTCACAAATGCACCGCAGGGCGACACCGTCACGCTCGGCTTCAACGTTCCGCAGACCGGCCCCTATGCCGACGAAGGCGCGGACGAGCTGCGCGCCTATGAACTGGCGGTCGAGCACCTCAACGGCGGCGGCGACGGCGGGATGATCCCGACGTTCTCGTCCCAGACGCTGGACGGCACCGGTATCCTCGGCAAGCGCGTCGAGTATGTCACCGGCGACACCCAGACGAAATCCGACGCCGCCCGCGCCTCTGCCCGGTCGATGATCGAAAAGGACGGCGCGGTGATGATCACCGGCGGATCCTCCTCGGGCGTGGCCGTGGCCGTGCAGGCCCTCTGCCAGGAAGCCGGCATCATCTTCATGGCCGGTCTGACCCACTCCAACGACACGACCGGCAAGGACCGCAAGGCCAACGGTTTCCGTCACTTCTTCAACTCCTACATGTCCGGCGCGGCCCTCGCTCCGGTGCTGGCGAACGCCTATGGCACCGACCGCAAGGCCTATCACCTGACCGCCGACTACAACTGGGGTTACACCACCGAGGAAGCCATCACCGCCTCGACCGAGGCGATGGGCTGGGAGACGGTCAACGCCGTCAAGACCCCGCTGACCCAGACGGACTTCTCGTCCTACATCGCTCCGGTTCTGCAGTCCGGCGCCGACGTTCTGGTTCTGAACCACTATGGCGGCAACATGGTCAACTCCCTGACCAACGCCGTTCAGTTCGGCCTGCGTGACGCGCAAGCCAACGGCAAGAACTTCGAGATCGTGGTTCCGCTCTATTCGCGCCTGATGGCGCGCGGCGCAGGTGCCAACGTGAAAGGCATCTTCGGCTCGACGAACTGGCACTGGTCGCTGACCGATGCGGGCTCGCAGGCCTTCGTGCGGTCGTTCGGCACCAAGTATGGCTTCCCGCCGTCGCAGGCTGCACATACCTGCTACGTTCAGACGCTGCTTTATGCAGATGCCGTCAACCGTGCCGGCAGCTTCAACCCCTGTGCGGTGGCCGAAGCTCTCGAAGGGTTCGAGTTCGACGGACTTGGCAACGGCCCGACGCTTTATCGCGCCGAAGACCACCAGTGCTTCAAGGACGTGCTGGTCGTGAAAGGGAAAGAGAACCCGGAGAACGAGTTCGACCTTCTCGAGATCGTCGAGATCACGCCGGTCGATCAGGTCACCTATGCGCCCGACCACCCGCAGTTCGGTGGTGCGGAAGCGTCCCTCGGGACCTGCAACCCCGGCGCCTGATAGCATGCGCTCCGGCAGGACGGGGGCCCTCCCCGTCCTGCCAATCAACCCAACTCCAGCCATGAAGGTGGGGACATGGACGCCATCATCCTCCAGATTCTCAACGGCCTCGACAAAGGCTCGGCCTATGCGCTGATCGCGCTTGGCCTGACACTCATTTTCGGCACGCTCGGCGTTGTGAACTTCGCCCACGGCGCGCTGTTCATGATCGGCGCCTTCTGCGCCGTCACACTTCAGCGCCTGCTGAGCCTCAGCCACGAGGTGGTGGACGAAACCCGCACCGACTTTCTGGGCAACCCGCTCAAGGTCGAGGTGCCCTATCTTCAGGACTGGCTTGGCGCAGAGACCGCCGCCGCCGTGATCTCCTGGTCGGTGCCACTTGCGATCCTGTTTTCGATCCCGATCATGATCGTGGTCGGCGTCGCCATGGAGCGGGGTCTGATCAAGCACTTCTACAAGCGCCCCCATGCCGACCAGATCCTCGTGACCTTCGGCCTCGCGATCGTGCTTCAGGAAGTGATCAAGTATTACTTCGGCGCCAACCCGATCCCGACGCCCGCCCCCGAGGCCTTTACCGGCTCGTTCGATTTCGGCGCGCTGATCGGGATGGATCCCTACACGATCATCTATCCCTACTGGCGCCTGGTCTATTTCGCATTCGCCATGATCATCATCGCCGGTGTCTTTGCCTTCCTTCAGTTCACCACCTTCGGGATGGTCGTGCGCGCCGGCATGGCCGACCGCGAGACCGTGGGACTGTTGGGCATCAACATCGACAAGCGCTTTACCATCATGTTCGCCATCGCGGCCTGTGTCGCGGGTCTAGCGGGGGTAATGTATGCGCCGATCAACGCGCCCAATTACCACATGGGAATGGACTTCCTCGTCCTGAGCTTCGTCGTTGTCGTCGTGGGCGGCATGGGATCGCTTCCGGGTGCCGTGGCCGCAGGGTTCCTGCTGGGCATCCTCGAGAGCTTTGCCTCGATGGCCGCGGTGATCGACATCCTGCCCGGTATCAACCAGATCATCATCTACCTGGTGGCGATCATCATTCTGCTGACCCGTCCTCGGGGCCTCATGGGCCGCAAGGGCGTGATGGAGGAATAAGCCATGCTCGGTCTCGGTAAAAAAGACTTCTCACTTCTGATGCTTGTTCTGGTGCTGACGATGCTGGCGCCGTTCATCCTGAACCCCTTCCCCGAAGGGTCCGGCATGGCGCAGTTCAACGCGGGCTATCCCGACCTGATGCAGCGCTTCGTGATCTTCGGCATCTTCGCGATCGGGTTCAACATCCTGTTCGGCCTGACGGGTTACCTGTCCTTCGGTCACGCGGCCTTCCTCGGTGTCGGTTCCTACGCGGCGATCTGGATGATGAAGCTGGTCTCGCTGAACGTGATCCCGGCCATGATCATGGGCGTCATCTTCGCGGGCCTCTTCGCGCTGGTCGTCGGGTTCATCAGCCTGCGACGCTCGGGCATCTACTTCTCGATCCTGACACTTGCCTTCGCGCAGATGTCCTATGCGCTCGCCTATTCGGTTCTCACGCCGATCACCGGCGGCGAGACGGGGCTTCAGCTCAAGTCCACCGACAACCCGATCCTGTCGAACCTCGCCGAGGGCGAGATCGGCCGGGCCAGCCTCTTTGGTCTGGACATGCGCGCCAGCATCGAGCTGGAGATGGGCAACTGGCTGTTCACGCTCAACATGGGCTACTATGTGGCCGCGTTTGTCATGCTGATCGCCTTCTACATCGCGATCCGCATCTTCCGCTCGCCCTTCGGCGTCATGCTGCGGGCGGTGAAATCGAACCAGAACCGGATGAACTACACCGGTCTGAACCCCCGCCCCTACACGCTTGCCGCCTTTGTCATCTCGGGCATGTATGCCGGCCTGGCCGGTGGCCTGATGGTCGCGATGGACACGCAGGTGGGCCCGGAGCGGATGTTCTGGACGGCGTCGGGCGAGGTTGTCCTGATGACGATCCTCGGCGGTGTCGGCACCCTGATCGGGCCGGTTCTGGGCGCGGGATTGATCAAGTACATGGAAAACATCATCTCCAAGATCAATTCCGACATCCTGCACACCTGGTTCGCCTTCCTGCCCGACGGGCTGGAGGATCTCGTCGTGACCCTGATCTACCCCTTCATCGGCAAGGGCTGGCACCTGACGCTTGGCATCGTGTTCATGCTTGTCGTGATCTTCCTGCCCGGTGGTCTGGTCGAGGGCGGACAGCGCATTGCGCGGCTGTTCGGCAAGCGGCGCAAGTCCGAAGACGGCTCCTCGGCCGGCAAGACGACCCCAGCGGAATAAGGAGAGACTGAGATGGGAATTCTCGAAGTCAAAGGCGTGAACAAGCGCTTCGGCGGTCTCCAGGCGCTGGGGGATGTGAACCTCAGCGTGCAGGAGCAGACGGTCCATGCGATCATCGGGCCGAACGGGGCGGGCAAGTCCACGCTTCTGAACTGCCTTGTCGGCAAGCTGATCCCCGACAGCGGATCGGTGATGTTCGACAACCAGTCCGTGCTGGGCCGCAAGCCGCACGAGATCAACCAGATGGGCATCAGCCGGGTGTTCCAGACGCCGGAGATCTTTACCGATCTGACGGTTCTGGAAAACATGATGATCCCCTGCTTTGCCAAGCGTGACGGGGCATTCCGTCTGCATGCGCTGGAAAGCCTGGGCCACGAGAAGGGCATCCGCGAAATGGCGGAGACCATGCTCGAAGAGGTCAACATGCTCGACAAGCGCAATGCGCATGCGGGCTCTCTGAGCCGGGGCGACAAGCGCCGGCTGGAGATGGCGATGTGCCTCGTGCAGGAGCCGCGTCTGCTGCTGCTGGACGAGCCCACCGCCGGCATGGCGCGCGCCGATACCAACAACACGATCGACCTGCTCAAGGAGATCAAGGAAAAGCGCAAGATCACCATGGCGATCATCGAACATGACATGCATGTCGTGTTCAGCCTTGCCGAACGGATCACCGTGCTGGCGCAGGGCACCCCCCTGGTCGAGGACACGCCCGACAACATCAAGGGCCATCCGAAGGTGAAAGAAGCCTATCTGGGCGAGGCCGCCCACTAGGGTCAGCCGGTACGCGAAGGAGATTTGCGATGAATACCCAAACGGGGTTCGACCCCAACGCCAACCACGCATCCACCGCCCCGGCCTATCTTTCCGTCTGGGACATCGAGGCCTATTACGGCGAGAGCTATATCGTTCAGGGCGTCAGCTTCAACGTTCACGAGGGCGAGATCCTCGCCCTTCTGGGCCGCAACGGTGCGGGCAAGACCTCGACCCTGCGCACCATCGCGCGGCTGGGCGATCCGGAACTCAAGCACGGCGAGATCTGGCTGGATCACAAGCCACTGCACGAGATGAAATCCTACGAGGCCGCCACCAACGGCATTTCGCTGGTGCCCGAAGATCGCCGGATCATCCCCGGACTGACGGTCGAAGAAAACCTCAAGCTGGCGCAGATCGCGCCGCCGCACGGCTGGTCGATCGACCGGGTCTATGACCTGTTCCCGCGGCTGGGCGAACGGCGCAAGCAAGAGGGCGTGACGCTCTCGGGCGGCGAACAGCAGATGCTGGCGATCGCTCGCGCACTGTGCCGGGACATCAAGGTTCTGCTTCTGGACGAACCCTACGAGGGCCTCGCCCCGGTGATCGTGCAGGAAATCGCCAAGACGCTGAACATCATCCGCGAACAGGGCATCACGACGATCATCGTTGAACAGAACGCGGTCGCGGCCCTGAAACTGGCGGACAGGGCTGTGATCCTCGACACCGGCTCCGTCGTATTCGACGGAAGCGCGAAGGAAGTGCTGGAAAATGAACAACTCAGGGCGCAGTATCTGGCCATCTGAGCGCCGCCCCTGCCCGAAAGGCGGGGGCGCTTTCACTTCAAGACCCTGCGGGAGCCCATATTCCCGCGCAATACAAGACTGAGTTCAAGGGACGACCCATGACCGACGCAATCTATCCCCCCAGCCCGGAAATCGCCAAGGCCGCCCATGCGGACAAGGCGAAGTATGACGAGATGTATGCCGCCTCGGTGGCCGATCCCGACGCCTTCTGGGGCAAGGAAGGCAAGCGCATCGACTGGATGAAACCCTATACGCGGGTCAAGAACACCAGTTTCCAGCCCGGCGAAGTCTCGATCAAATGGTTCGAGGACGGCACGCTGAATGTGGCGGCCAATTGTGTCGACCGGCACCTCGCCACCCGCGCCGAACAGACCGCGATCATCTGGGAACCGGATGATCCGAACGCCGAGGCGCGCCACATCACCTATGCCGAACTGCATGAACAGGTGTCGCGCTTCGGCAATGTTCTGCGCGAGATGGGCGTGGCCAAGGGCGACCGGGTCGTTCTTTACCTTCCGATGATCCCCGAGGCCGCCTATGCGATGCTGGCCTGTGCGCGGATCGGCGCGATCCATTCCGTCGTCTTCGGCGGGTTTTCCGCCGATGCGCTGGCCGCGCGCGTCAATGGCTGCGATGCAAAGGTCGTCGTGACCGCGGACGAGGCGCCGCGCGGCGGCCGCAACACGCCGCTCAAGGTCAATGCCGATCGCGCCTTCGACAAGATCGAGGGCGAGACGAAGATGCTGGTCGTCCGGCGCACGGGCGGCGACATCCCGATGACGGAGGGCCGGGACTTCTGGCTTGACGAACTCGAGGCCGGTGTCTCGGCCGATTGCCCACCGGAAGAGATGAATGCAGAGGATCCTCTGTTCATCCTCTATACCTCCGGCTCCACGGGCCAGCCCAAGGGCGTGGTCCACACGTCAGGCGGCTATCTGGTTTATGCCGCGATGACCCATCAATACGTCTTCGACTACCACGATGGCGATATCTTCTGGTGCACGGCGGATGTGGGCTGGGTCACGGGCCACAGCTATATTGTCTATGGCCCGCTGGCCAACGGGGCGACGACACTGATGTTCGAGGGTGTGCCCACCTACCCGGATGCCGGCCGGTTCTGGGCTGTCTGCGACAAGCACAAGGTGAACCAGTTCTACACCGCGCCCACCGCGATTCGCGCACTCATGGGTCAGGGCAAGGAATGGGTCGAGGGGTACGATCTGTCGAGCCTGCGCATCCTCGGCACCGTGGGCGAGCCGATCAACCCCGAGGCCTGGGATTGGTACAACGAAGTGGTCGGCAAGGAGCGTTGCCCCATCGTCGATACATGGTGGCAGACCGAAACCGGCGGCCACCTGCTGACCCCCCTGCCCGGAGCCATCGCGACCAAGCCCGGCTCGGCCACCCTGCCCTTCTTTGGCGTGCAGCCCGCCATCCTCGATCCCACCAGCGGCGAAGAGATCGCCACGACCGAGGCCGAGGGCGTCCTGTGCTTCAGGGACAGCTGGCCCGCCCAGATGCGAACCGTCTGGGGCGATCACGACCGGTTCGAGAAGACCTACTTTGCGGACTACAAGGGGTATTACTTCTCGGGCGATGGCTGCCGCCGCGACGCCGATGGCTATTACTGGATCACCGGCCGCGTCGATGACGTGATCAACGTCTCCGGCCACCGGATGGGTACGGCCGAGGTGGAAAGCGCGCTGGTCGCCCATCCCAAGGTCTCGGAGGCAGCGGTCGTGGGATACCCGCATGACGTCAAGGGTCAGGGCATCTATGCCTATGTAACGCTCATGGCCGGCGAGGAACCCACCGAAGAACTGCGCAAGGAGCTTGAGGTCTGGGTCCGTGGCGAGATCGGCCCCATCGCCAAGCCCGACCTGATCCAATGGGCGCCCGGCCTGCCGAAAACCCGCTCGGGCAAGATCATGCGCCGCATCCTGCGCAAGATCGCCGAGAACGATTATGGCGCGCTTGGCGACACCTCGACCCTGGCCGATCCGTCGGTCGTCGACGACCTGATCGACAACCGGATGAACCGCAGCTGACACCGCTCTCCAGTCAGCAGCAGGGGCCGTGCCGCGAAAGCAGCGCGGCCCTTTTTTCACCCTTCGGCGTTAAGGATCCCTTTACCAGTTCAGACTTTTTCGGATCCGCAATCGGGCCCGGTAATGCTATCTTCAATTCCAGTTCGGGAGGGGCGTCTTGGACAGGTACCGGAGCCGCTGGCCGCGGCACCGGACCCAACGCCGCACCCGTCCCGACGCCTCGTTCCAGGTCGATCGCAACAGGATCGCATCAGCAAGAGGATAGAGGCATGGAACTTCAGATCATCAACGATATCGCCACAACCGCGCCGGGCCCTGCCCTGCCGCGAGCCCCGGAAAAAATCGTTCCGTCCATGACAAAGACGCAGACCGGCACCGGCCAGGAAGATGCAATGACGCCCGGTTCGGACAGATCTCAGGCCGGGCTGGTCGTCGAGGCCATGGTTCGGGTCTCAAAGGAAGAGACGGGACAGAATGTCCGCGGGCCTGAGCGCGTTCTGAAGCCTTGGGGAATCGCCATGTTGCCAGACGACACCCGTGACCCGGCGCAGACGCCCGGGGCCGAGGCAACGCAGCCGACAGATGAGCCCACCGCACCGCTGTCGCCCGATCCGCGCTGATCCCGCAATCACGGACCTGACGTCCGCAGCCGCTTCCTTCCCGGCCACCCTTGCCCTATAAGCGTGGTTTATAATGCGCCCGAACGGGGACGATGAGGCCGGAAAACGGCCCGCTCCTGCGGTTCGGGAAGGTTTTGGGCTGAGGACAGACATGAGCAAGAACAACACGCATGACAGCGATGTAGCGTTTATCCGGTCGCTTGCGGAACTTCTGAGGGAAAACGACCTGACCGAACTTCAGGTCAAGCGTGACTATGGCGAAAACGACGGGCTGAATGTCCGCGTCAGCCGGCATGTCCAGCAGGCAGCCCAGATCGCCGTGCCCCCGGCAGCCCCCGCGCCCGCCGCTGCCCCGGCCGCAGCCCCCGCGCCCGCAGCGGCCGAATCCGGTGACCCGGCCGAGCATCCCGGCGCGGTCACCTCGCCCATGGTTGGCACCATCTATATGCAGGGCGAGCCCGGCGCACCGGCCTTTGTCTCGGTAGGACAGGCGGTTCAGGAAGGCGACACGCTTCTGATCATCGAAGCGATGAAGACCATGAACCACATCCCCGCCCCGCGTTCGGGAACGGTAAAACGGATCATGGTCGAGGACGGCGCCCCGGTCGAGTTCGGCGCTCCCCTGATGATCATCGAATAAGGGACCTCCCATGTTCGACAAGATATTGATCGCCAACCGCGGAGAGATTGCCCTTCGCGTCGTCCGCGCCGCGCGCGAAATGGGTATCGCTTCGGTCGCCGTCCATTCGACCGCCGATTCCGATGCCATGCATGTCCGGATGGCTGACGAGGCCATCTGCATAGGCCCGCCGCCGTCGGCGCAAAGCTACCTCAGCTTCCCGGCCATCATCTCGGCCTGCGAAATCTCGGGCGCGCAGGCGATCCATCCCGGCTACGGATTTCTCAGCGAGAACGCGGCCTTCGTTCAGGCGGTCGAAGATCACGATCTGACATTCATCGGCCCCACCGCCGAACATATTCGCGTCATGGGCGACAAGATCACTGCCAAGGACACGATGAAAGCGCTTGGCGTGCCCTGCGTCCCCGGATCGGATGGCGGCGTACCGACGCTCGAGGATGCAAAGCGGATCGGGGCCGAGGTCGGCTATCCGGTGATCATCAAGGCCACTGCCGGTGGCGGCGGACGCGGCATGAAGGTGGCCCGCAATGATGCCGAAATGGAGCGGGCGTTCCTGACGGCTCGGTCCGAATCGAAGGCCGCCTTCGGCAATGACGAAGTCTATATCGAGAAATATCTGCAGAAGCCGCGTCATATCGAGATCCAGGTCTTCGGCGACGGCAAGGGCAATGCCGTCCATCTGGGAGAGCGGGATTGTTCCCTCCAGCGGCGGCATCAGAAAGTGCTCGAAGAGGCCCCCGGCCCCGCCATCAGCGACGAGATGCGCGCCGAGATCGGCAAGACCTGCGCCGAGGCCGTTGCCAAGATCAACTATATCGGCGCCGGCACGATCGAGTTCCTTTACGAGGACGGGAATTTCTACTTCATCGAGATGAATACCCGGCTTCAGGTCGAGCATCCTGTCACCGAGGCGATTTTCGGCGTCGACCTTGTTCGCGAACAAATCCGGGTCGCGGCAGGATTGCCGATGTCGTTCACGCAGGACGACCTCAAGATCAATGGCCATGCGATCGAAGTGCGGATCAACGCGGAAAAGCTGCCGCATTTCTCGCCCTGCCCCGGACGGATCACCCAATACCACGCCCCAGGCGGGTTGGGTGTGCGGATGGATTCGGCGCTCTATGACGGCTATTCGATCCCGCCCTATTACGACAGCCTGATCGCAAAGCTGATCGTGCAGGGACGCGACCGCCCCGAGGCGCTGGCCCGGCTGGCCCGGGCCTTGGGAGAGTTGATCGTGGATGGCGTAGATACCACCGTCCCGCTGTTCCACGCGCTCTTGCAGGAGAACGCGGTTCTATCCGGCGACTACAACATCCACTGGCTGGAACGCTGGCTCGAGGAGAACATGTAGCCCCGGCCCAAAGGACCCGGAGGACATGAAGGACGATTTCCCCCTGACACCGGAACTTCTCGTTCAGGCCTACGCGGCCGGGGTCTTTCCGATGTCGGAGAGCCAGACGGACACCGAAGTCTTCTGGGTCGATCCGAAACGGCGGGGCGTCTTCCCGCTTGATCGATTCCATGTCAGCCGCAGCCTTGCGCGGCGTATCCGGCGTGGCGAATTCTCCGTGACGGCGGATCAGGATTTTCCCGGTGTTCTGGCCGGCTGTGCAGACCGCGAAGAGACGTGGATCAGCGAGACGATCGCGCGGCTCTATGTCGATCTGCATCACCGGGGGCTTGCCCATTCGATCGAGGTCCGGCAGGACGATCACCTGGTGGGCGGGGTCTATGGCGTCGCGCTTGGTGGCGCCTTCTTTGGCGAGAGCATGTTCTCGCGCCGCACCGATGCATCAAAAGTGGCCCTGGCCTATCTGGTCAGCCGGCTGCGGGCGGGCGGTTTCGTTCTGTTCGACACGCAATTCCTGACCTCGCATCTGGCAAGCCTTGGCGCGGTCGAAATATCGAGGGCCGAATACCGGGCCCGCCTGTCCGAAGCCTTGTCAGTAGAGGCGGATTTCCATCGTCAGGGGCCGCATCCCTCGTCTCAGGAGGTGCTGCAGCGCTGGGGCCAGACATCATAGCGCGGATGCTCCATCGCGCTGATCGACGGCTCCGACGCGATCATCCAGCCGCGAAACACCGGCTCGGGATCGTCGCGATACTGGATCGTGACCATGGCATAGGCATCGCCCGAGGGATTGTTCGCAGGGTAGCGGCATTCATCGAGGGTGATCCGCAAAAGGCCAACCTGCCCCGTCTCGCCGTTGCGCAGGCGAATGTCGCGGACCTCGCTCGTGATCTTGTCCAGCACGCGCAGGACACCGCCCGGTGCCGTCGAGGCCTGTTGCGCCGACAGCGGCGCGATGGACAACGACAGGAATGCTGCTGCCAGAACAAGACGCATCGGCGTCACTCCGGGGTCCACGCCTCGTAATCGGACCGCGGTGCCGGATCGGCATTTCGGATCGAACCGGCGGGCGCATAGGCCGCGGCCGTTCCCGTCAGATTCGGGACATGCGGCTTTTCCCAGCTCTTGTGAGGCAACGGCCGTTCGGTGGGGGGTTCGTTCCATGTCCGGTGCAGCCAGCCATGCCAATCCGGGTTCACGCGGCTGGCCTCGGCCTCACCGTTGAAGATGACCCAGCGCTTGCTGTCATCGGCGTTGCGGTAATAGATGTTGCCCTCGGCATCCTCACCGACCTTTTCCCCCTTGCGCCACGTGAACAGCTGGGTGTTGAGCGTTTGCCCCTGCCACCAGGTGAAGATGCGGGTAAAGAGATTGGACATCTGAGGACTCCTGAGCGTTCAGACGCGTTTTGCACCATGCCGCGGCTCAGGTCCAGTGCCCATGCCGGACAATGGCGGCCAAGCGCCCGGACCGAAAGAAAACGGGCGCCCAAAGGCGCCCTGTTTCCGTTTTCTGAAAGGACCTCAGCCCGCTGTGGCCGAATCCTTGGACTCTGCATGGATCATCAGAGGTGCCGCCTCGGAGCCGACAGCCTCTTCGTTGACCACGACTTCCGTCACGCTGTCGAGACCGGGAAGCTCGAACATCGTATCAAGAAGGATTTCCTCCATGATCGAGCGCAGACCCCGCGCGCCCGTCTTGCGGTCGATCGCGCGGCGCGCGATGGCCTTGAGGGCATCGTCGGTGAAGGTCAGCTGCGTGCCCTCGATATCGAACAGGCGCTGATACTGCTTGACCAGCGCGTTCTTGGGCTCGGTCAGGATCGTGACAAGCGCCTCTTCGTCAAGGTCACGAAGCGTCGCGATCACAGGCAGACGACCGACAAATTCGGGGATCAGGCCGAACTTCAGAAGGTCTTCGGGCTCAAGCTCGGTAAAGATCTGGCCGATGCCCCGCTCTTCCTGACCTTTCACGTCGGCGCCAAAGCCGATGGCCGATCCCTTCCCGCGCTGCGAGATGATCTTGTCGAGGCCCGCGAAGGCGCCACCGCAGATGAACAGGATGTTCGTGGTGTCGACCTGCAGGAATTCCTGCTGCGGATGCTTGCGCCCGCCCTGCGGGGGCACCGAAGCCACGGTGCCTTCCATGATCTTCAGCAGCGCCTGCTGCACGCCCTCGCCCGACACGTCACGCGTGATCGACGGGTTGTCGGACTTCCGGGTGATCTTGTCGACCTCGTCGATATAGACGATGCCGCGCTGCGCGCGTTCGACATTGTATTCGGAGGCCTGCAACAGCTTGAGGATGATGTTCTCGACATCCTCACCCACATAGCCCGCCTCGGTCAGGGTCGTGGCATCCGCCATGGTGAATGGCACGTCCAGGATGCGGGCGAGCGTCTGAGCAAGCAGCGTCTTGCCGCAGCCCGTGGGGCCGATCAGCAGGATGTTCGATTTCGCAAGCTCGATATCGGCGGCTTTTGCCGAATGGTTAAGCCGCTTGTAGTGGTTGTGAACCGCAACGGAGAGCACACGCTTCGCGTGCGACTGGCCGATGACGTAATCGTCCAGAACCTCGCAGATCTCCATCGGCGTCGGGACGCCGTCGGAGGATTTGAGACCCGCCGTCTTTGTCTCTTCGCGGATGATATCCATGCATAATTCGACGCATTCGTCGCAGATGAACACGGTCGGACCCGCGATGAGTTTGCGAACCTCGTGCTGGCTCTTGCCGCAAAAGCTGCAATAGAGGGTATTCTTGCTGTCGCCGCCGGATGCGTTCGCCATCTCGCTCCTTCGGGCCCGGTGGCCCATCTGTCTGTCGTTTCGGACTGCGCTGGCTCAACCCTAAGACAGCCCGCCACGCTCCACAACGTCAAAAAGGCCCCACACCCGGGACGAATTCAGCTCTCTTCAGCCTTGTCGCGGTTCGAGACGATCTCGTCGATCAGGCCCCAATCCTTGGCTTCCTTCGGATCCATGAAATTGTCCCGCTCGAGCGCGGCTTCCACGTCTTCGAGCTTCTTGCCGGTGTGATGGACGTAGATTTCATTCAGCCGCCGCTTGAGCTTCAGCGTCTCTTCGGCGTGGATCATGATGTCCGTCGCCTGACCCTGATACCCGCCAGAGGGCTGGTGCACCATGATGCGGCTGTTGGGCAGGGAGAACCGCATGCCGTTCTCGCCGGCCGTCAGCAGAAGCGACCCCATGGATGCCGCCTGCCCTACGACGAGGGTCGAGACCTTCGGCCGGATGTACTGCATCGTGTCGTAGATCGACAGGCCGGAGGTCACGACACCGCCGGGGCTGTTGATATACATGGAGATTTCCTTCTTGGGATTCTCCGCCTCGAGGTGCAGGAGCTGCGCCACCACCAGCTGGCTCATGCCATCATGAACGGGGCCGTTCACGAAGATGATCCGCTCCTTGAGCAGACGCGAAAAGATATCATAGGCCCGTTCGCCGCGGCTCGTCTGTTCGACGACCATGGGAACGAGGTTCATGTAGGTCTCGACTGGATCACGCATATGCTCTCGCCTCATTGTGCAGCCTGCTGGCTGACTATTCCCGAATGACTTTCGAGAGTCTTAGTGGGCCGTGGGAGGGGCTTCAAGGTCGCCTCGACGATTGCCGTCGAACAGGCACCGGCGATCAGGGCTCACGCAGCGCCTCGCGCGACCGGTAGAGCGGCTTTGTCAGGTATTGCAAGACGGTCTTTGCGCCGGTGTGCAACTCGACCGCGGCCTGCATGCCGGGGCGGATCTCGATGTTGCGTTGCCGCTCGTCGCGCTGGCTCATGTCGACGCGCAGCGTGGCGCGATAGGTGGGGGGCAGATCGGCGCGGCGTTCGTCCTCAAACGTGTCGGCCGAGATCACCATCACTTCACCCGAGAGCGACCCGTAAACCGTATAATCATAGGCCGTAAGCTTGATCGTGGCCTTCTGGCCGGGCACGACATTGGCGATATCTTCGGGCCGGATGCGGGCTTCGACGAACAATTCGTCGCCCAGCGGGATGATCTCGAAGATCTCCTCGCCCGGACGGATGACGCCGCCGATCGTGTTAATGCTGAGGTTGTTGACCACCCCGCGCATGGGCGACGTGATGATCGTCCGGGTCAGCTGATCCTCGGCCACGCGAAGATCCTGACGCAGCTGCGCCAGTTCCTGAAGCGTCTCGGAATAGGCGCTGGCCCGTTCCAGCTCGGTGCCCGTCACGATCTCGTTATACCTGATCTCGGCATCCGAATGCGCGTTGCGCGCCCGCGTCACCTCGATCAGAGCGGCGATCTCACGGTTCAGAAGGTCTTCCATGACATCCAGTTCGCGCTTGGTCTCGGCCACGATGCGGGCGGCGCCTTCGGTGCGGCTTTCGTAATCGGCCTGCCGCGCCGCCAGTAGCGCGCGTTCGGAGGCAAGGATCTCGGGGCTGCGCGCTGCGATATCGGCGGGCACGTCGAAATCATGGGCGCCGGCCAGTTCGGCCTCGAGCCGCATCCGCCGGATATTCGCGGCGTCGATCTGCTCTTTCAGATCATCCACGCGCGACTCGAAATTCGTGGCCCTCAGCCGCGCCAGCACATCGCCCGGTTCAACGATGTCACCTTCGGAGACGCGCAGCTCTGCAAGGATCCCGCCCTCAAGATTCTGGATGATCTGTGGCCGATTGGCCGAGACGATCTCGCCTTCGGCGCGAACAATCTCGTCGATCCAGGCGAATTTTGCCCACAGGAGAAACAACAGGACCGTCGCCCCCACAAGCCAGATGATCAGGCTGGGGCCGCGCAGGCGGCGTTCGAATTCACCCTCCCAGAGCGCCATCAGCCATCATCCTTTCCGCGACCCAGATGGGCCAGCACCTCGTCGCGCGGGCCATCGAGCACGAGCCGCCCCGCCTGCAGGACGACGACCCGATCCGTCAGCGTCAGGATCGGCATGCGGTGCGTCGCGATCAGCGCCGTGCGTCCGTCGAGCCATTCCGCCATCCGCGACACGATCGCGGTTTCCAGCGCCTGATCGAGCGCGGCCGTCGGCTCGTCCAGAAGACAGATCGCCGGGTCCTGCAACCACAGGCGCGCCCAGCCGATGGATTGCTGCTGACCCACCGAAAGCCCGGCTCCGCCATCGCGGATCTCCATGTCGAGCCCCTTGGGATGGGCGCGCACGTAGGGGCCGATCCCGGCAAAATCGAGCGCTTCGAGCAGCCGGTCGTCATCGCGCTCCAGAAGCGTGAGGTTGAGGTTGTCGCGCAGGGTGCCCGCGAAGAGCCGCACCTCCTGACCCAGATAACCGATGGCGCGCCGCAGATCGCGCGGCATCACCTGCCCCATGTCGACGCCGTCGATCAGGATGCGCCCGCCGGTCGGCTGGTAAAGCCCTGACAGAAGCCGCAGGAGCGTCGATTTGCCTGACCCGTTGGAGCCCAGGATCGCGATCTTCTGGCCCGGCTCGATCGCGAGCGCCGCGATATCGACGGAGCGGGTTCCATCTTCGTCATAGGCATAGGCCACATCGCGCAACTCGAACGCCCCGCGGATCGTCTCGCGGCGCAGGTACATCCGGTCTTCGGCCTCGTCCTGTTCGGAACAGGCCACCTGATCGAGCGCCTCAAGCGAGGCCTGCACGTTCGACCAGCGGGCAAGCGTCGCGGCCAGCTGCGTCAGCGGGCCCAACGTGCGCGAGGTCAGAATGCCCACGGCGATGATCGTGCCCACCGTGAACTCGCCGGTAAAGACCATGAAGGTGCCGGCGACAACGGCGGCGACATAAGTCGCCTGCTGGACGCCCTGGCTCCAGAATGTCAGCGTCGAGGCCAGCTTGCGCTGTTCCGACGTGGCATGAGAACCGAGCGCCGTAAGTTCCGACCAGACCCGCCGAAACCGGTCCTCGCCGCGATGGGCCTTGATGGTGTCGGCATTGTAGATCGCCTCCTGCAACAGGCGGCTCGATTTGACCGAGGCCCCTTGCGAGGCCCGGGTCAGCTCGATCATCCGCTTTTGCAGAAAGAACGACGGAAGGACCATCAGGATCCCGCCGGCAAACAGGACCCAGACCACGTTGCCGCCGATCGAGGCCACAAGCGCGAGAAAGAGCACGATGAACGGCAGGTCGGTCAGAGTGCCCACAGTCGAGGCGGTAAAGAATTCGCGGATCGAGCTGAATTCCCGAACCGCGGCAAAGGTGCTCGATGGTGCGCTGGCGGCATTGCCCGAACGCATCCCGAGGATCCGGTCCATCAGAAGCGACTGGACCTTGATCTCGATCTGGCGGCCCGCGCCGTCCATCAGCCGTGCCCGGGCGATCCGCAGGAACGCCTCCAGCAACATCGCGATCCCCGCCCCGATCGCGAGCACCCACAGAGTGGCGGTCGATTGATGCGGGATCACCCGATCATAGACCTGCAGTGAGAACAGGGCGACGGCCACGGCCAGAAGGTTGGCGACGAACGATCCCAGTGCCACTTCAAAGATGTGGCGGCGGAACTGACCGAGTTGCCCCCAGAACCAATGTGCCTCACGGCCCTTTTCAGCATGACGCCGGCCCAGCTCTGCCACGCCCACATCGGCGCGGATGATCGTCCCGGCAAAGACGGCGGAGAATTCGTCCAGCGCGACCTCGGCCCGGTTCGCCGTCCGGGTGGTGTCATAGACGATCAGCCCACCGCGCGTCTGTTCGAGGACCAGCACGACCTGACCCGAGGTCATCTCGGCAAGCGCGGGCCACAATCCGGGCTCGAGCTTCGAGGGTCGCGCAATGCGCGTCATCAGCCCGGCAACCGTCAGGGCGCCCGAGATCACCTGCGGCGAGATTTCGTCGCCCCCGTCACGTGACATCCGCTCGAGGATATCGCGGCGCGACACGTCGACGCCAAGGATCCCTGCGTAAACGGCCGCGAGTTCGGCCCGGGCCTGAACCTTGTCTGCCAGACCGCGGCTGGCCTGCTTGCCGTCGGATGGATCATCTTCGGGCGGGACGTCGGATGGCTCGTCGAGGGGAGCGTTTTCGGGGACGTCTTCGAGCGCGGGATCGATCGTGGTGTGGATGGCGGGGTCGGTTGGTGCGTTTTCCCGCGTCGGCGGGTCCGCGACGACGGGGCCGGGGCTGTTGGCCGCCACGACGTCAAGCGTCAGGCCCAGATCACGTTTGGGTTCTTCGGCCTCGACCTCTTCGATACGGCGCAGGCGTGCGCCTGTCGTGCGGGTGATGTCGAAGGCAAGGACAGGTCCGCTCACATCTTGTCTCCATCCACCAGAAGGCCCAGCCTTTCAGCGATGCCGAGTTCGGCGAGCACCATGTCATAGCGCAGGCCGACGGCTGCGCGATCGGCGCGGATCTTGGTCTCGAACACGCCGACGACCTCGCTCACGCCGCGTTGACCCGCGCGCTGCTGTTCCGCGAAAAGCTCGTAGTTTTGCGTGGCCTGATCGGCCAGCCGCACCGCTTCGGCGTGCTGGCGTCGCAGGCTTTGCAGCCGCCCCTCTAGCGCGGCGATGGCCCGGGCGGCGGCCTCGCGTTCGGCGCCGACGCGTGCGGCGGCGGCCTGTTCCTCGGCCTCGATGGCCCGCATATTCGCGCCGATCCCGAAGCCGATCCCGTCGGAGCCCGCGTTCACGGCAAGGTCACGTCCCTCCGTGCCGACCGATCCCCCGAGGCTTACCCCAGGCAACAGACCCGCCTGCGCGGCCTTTGCGCTGGCCACGGCACGCGCGCTTTCGGCGCGGGCGCGCATCACGCTCAGCGCTTCGGCCGTCAACGACGGCCTGCCCAGTGACGAAATCCCGGACAGGCCCGCGACCGGCACGGCGGCCATGGCCTGCAATTCGCGCATCGCCGAGGCGGCCGTTTCCCGATCAGAGGCCATGTCGGCGGCCATCTGGTTCAGTTTCTGTGTCACGACCTGAAGATCGGCCCGGTCGGAAATGCCCGCGTTCACGCGTTCGCGCATGACATAGGCAAAGTGGTTCATCCGCTCCATCGCCTGCGCGGTGACATCGGCGCGGGCGCTGGCAGCCTCGGCCTGCACATAGAGTTCCAGTGCCTGCATGACGCGGGCGTTGCTGTCCTCGGCCAGCGCGACGGCAGTGACCTCGACATCATGCTTGGCAAAGTCGCGCTCGGCCTTGCGGGCGCCATGATCGACAAGCGCCGCATTCAGAACGAGGTTCGCCACCACCGAGCCCAGAGACGTCAGGCTCACACTCGGGCCCAGCGTCGGCAACCAGTTGTAGCTTTCAGCCTCGGCGCGCAGCAGCGCGGCGCGCAGATCGGCCTCGGCGGCCCGGGTATTGGCGGCCATGACCGCATCGGCCACGTCGCGCAGAGGCCCCGGCTCAAGCACCGACCGGCGCACCAGAAGTGCCTCGATGATCGGTGAGGTGGTTCCGTCCTCCATTTCGGGGTCGAGCATGAAGGCCTGATCCGGCGCTGCCAGCCCCGCACCGGGTGTCCCGTCCGCACGGCCCACGCTGGCCTGATCGACCTGGTCGCATCCCGCGAGGCAAAGCGCCATGGCCAGGATTGCGGACAATCCTGTCATGTTGCGTGATCTTCCCGTTCCCGCTGTCACGAAGGGTCTCCCCTGCCCACTCGATACCCGCATCATGGGGTCGACGGGGCCGGTTTTCCCGGCCCTCGTCTCGCTGTGCATCAGGTGATGACGTTGATCGTCTCGTCGATGATCAGCGTCCCGCCATTGTCGCCCAGGTCGTAGTGGACATAGGTCTTGCCCGCGATCTCGGACGTCTCGGAGTTCGAGCTGGCGCCTTCGATCCGCACGGTGTCGTCTGCACCACCGTGAATGGTCAGCGTATTCGAATGCGCACACAGCGCCTCGAGATCGCTGGCCGACAGGGTCAGTTCGGCCTCTTCAGCGAATTGCAGATCGATCGCTTCGAGATCGAAGCCGTCATATCCGCTGTTGCTGACGTCGACGACATTGGTGCCCTGTTCTTCGAGAACGAAAAGCGTCGCTGTGGAGTTGCCGCTCTCATCGCTTGCGTTGATCACCAGCTGAGAGCCGTTCGGCACCGGGGCGTCGAAATCGAAGCTCAGCTCGTTGAAGGCCGTGTCGACCTCCTGATCATGCGCCACGTTCGTGACACCGCCATCGGCGGAGACCGCGAACAGGTCGACCTCTTCATCGGTCAGCGTCGTCGAGATGCTCCGCACACCTTCGCCGGCGCGGGTATAGCTTTCGACAAGCGGTGCCTCGGGCGGGTTGGTATCGACAAGGAAGGTGTCGGTGATCTGGTCGGTATTGCCATGGGCATCCGTGGCCGCGATCGTGACTTGCGCCTCGTATTCGCCCGCGGGGATTTCACCCGGAGCGAAGGTCACCGACCAGTTGCCGGAATTCGACACCGTGGCTTCGCGGGTCAGGCCCTCGAATGTGACAAAAACCGTAGAGCCCACTTCGACCGTACCGGTCAGCGTGATGCCGTCGCCCGCCTCTTCGCGGTTGACGATGTTGTCGCCCTCGACCGGATCGTTCGAGGTCAGTTCGTTGACATAGGTGTCAACCTCGACCTGGTGCGACACGCCCGCCACGTTGCCCGCGACGTCGGTCGCGGTCACGGTGATGTTCTGCATCGACTCGCCGGCCGGAATTTCCGATGCAGCGAAGCCCATCGACCATGTGCCATCCTGCGTCGCGACGGTGGTCCGGGTGATGCCCGCGAAGGTCACCGTCACGATGGCTCCGGCATCGGCCGTCCCGGTCAGAAGCGTGCCGTCAAGCGCCTCCTGGCCGTTGATGACGTCATTGCCCTCGACCGGCTGATCGATCGAGACGTCGATTTCCGTATCGACCTGGAACGTGTCGGTGATCGTCGCGGAGTTGCCGGCCGCATCGGTCGCGGACACGATCAGGTCGGCCTCGTATTCGCCGGGCGGCAAGGCGCCGGCCGGATAGGTCACCGTCCATGACCCGCCCGAGACTTCGGCCTCAAGCGTGACACCGGCCAGCGTTACCGTCACGCTCGAACCCGCCTCGACGGTGCCCGACAACGTGATGGTCTGGCCCTGTTCGACGTCATTGACGATGTCATCGGCCGTGACGGGACCGCTTGTCACCGACAGATCGTTGACGAAGGTATCGATATCGACCGTCCCAGATGTGGTGGCCACGTTGCCTGCCCCATCCGTCGCGGTCACGGTGATGTCTGCACCGTATTCACCCGAGGTGATCAGTTCGGCCTCGTAGGTCACCGACCAGTTGCCGTCTGCGTCGGCCGTCACGGTTGCCTCGAGCCCGCCGGCGTTGACGACGACAGTCGCGCCCGGCTCGGCAGTGCCGGTCAGGGTAACCCCTTGGCCTGCTTCGGCATTGTTGATGACATTGTCAGCCGTGATCGGCCCGTCGAGTGTAACCTCGTGGACGGTGTCCACGTCGAAACTTCCGTCCGTCGTGGCAGTGTTGCCAGCCTCGTCCGTCGCTGTGACCGTCACGTCCTGAACGTATTCACCCTGTGGCAGATCGCCCGGCGGGATCGTGACCGTCCATTCCTCGCCTTCGACATCGGCCTCGTAATCGGTGCCATTGATCGTCACGACGACGGTGGACCCTTCTTCGGTCGTCCCGGTCAGGACAACGCCTGCGGCCTCTTCCTCGGCGTTGACGACCCCATCGCCCCCGACCGCGTCTTCGTCGAAGGACACGACGGTGTCGTCATCCACCGGTGTGTCGTCATCGTCGTCGTCGTCGTCGCCACCGCCAGTGCTGTCGTCATCACCACCACCGGTCGTGTCGTCATCGCCGCCACCGGTCGTGTCATCCCCACCGCCGGTCGTGTCGCCGCCGCCACCGCCGGTCGTGTCATCCCCACCGCCGATCGTGTCGTCGCCGCCACCGCCGGTCGCGTCGTCGCCGCCGCCACCGCCGGTCACGTCGCCGTCACCGCCCGTTACATCGTCGTCACCCGCGTCGTCGGTGGGATCATCCGTAGTCGTATCTTCATCCGGTCGGGTCCCGTTGTCGTCGAGAACCGTACCGGCCGCCGCTGCCGCGGCACCACTGGCCAGAAGCGCAGGAACGACCGGGAAACCGGCGAGAAAGCCGGTGGCAAGCATGCCCGTTTCCGCCTCTGGCGCACCGGCCAGCAGGACAGGGCTGTCACCGAGGAAGTAGAGGTCCTCGTCCGGCCCCCATTTTCCGTAGACATCTGCTTCGGTGTAGGTCGAGAAATAGACGCCGCCCTGCCCCTCGACGAGGTTGACCTCGGTCAACCCGCCTCCGGTCGAGAGAAACAGGTCGTTCGCGGCGCGGCCATCGATACCGAAGAAGTTATCGATGACGATCACCTGACCGTCGACCAGCGTTATTTCCAGAGAGGTCCCACTTCGCCCGTAGGAAAGGATTTGTCCCTGATTCAGATTCAGGGAAATATTCGAACCGGGTTCAACCAGAAGAGGCTGACTGTTACCCGCACCACCTACAAACCCACGATTCAACCCGCCCGCACCATCGCGGACGACGAACTCTATCGTCGACATACCAACTACTCCGCCTCAAAAACCGTCGCGTTTAGCCGCGCGGCACGTTGTTTGACCTGACGTTAGCCACAAGACGGAGCGATTTCTACAGAAAAGTTGACGTCTACGTCTCCGCCCCGCGATGCGACGCCGGATCATCGGAGGTGTGAGTCCGTTTTGCATCACTTTCGTTGGCAGGCGGGTCAGAGGTTGCCCTGTTCAGGCCTGCCGAGGCCAGCTCGACATTCAGGACCGCACCGAAGAGCACGAGATAAGTGCTGATATAAAGCCACATCATCATTGCCACGACTGCGCCGATCGACCCGTATACCTCGTTGTAGCTGCCGAAATTCGACAGGTAGGCAGAGAACCCCATCGACGCGATCAGCCATGTAACGACAACGAATATCGAACCGGGCGTGATCCAGGCCGTTCGCTGATCGGCCCGGTTGGGACCGAACCGGTAGAGCAGGCCCAGCGCCGCCATCAGAATGAACAGCGCAGCCAGCCAGCGCACCGCCGACAACAACAGCCCCACGCCCACCGGCAGCGGCAGGAACGCCAAAAGGATCGGCGACACAACCACGACCAGAAGCGCGAGAACCGCGATCCCGATCAGACAGATCGTGAGCATCAGTGCCACGGCATAATGCCTCAGCCCGCTCCGGTTCCGGCCACCATGAATGACGTTCAGCCCGCGCATCAAGGCCGCCACCCCGGCGCGAGTGGACCATAGCGCAAGTCCCGTCGACAGCGCGGTTGCCCACCCAAGCGTCTCGCTGCGCGCGCCCAGAAGGCGCATCAACTGCGCATGGAACAGATTATACGCTTCGGCGGGTATGACATCCTGCATCAATTCCAGCTGCGTCTCGACGACGGCCGGATCCGCGACCAGCCCGAAGATCGCGATCAGCGCCGCCATCGCGGGAAAGATCGCGAACATGCCGAAGAAGGCGACACCGGCCGAAATCAGGGTCAGATTGGCGCGTTCCGCGGCAAGGTAGACCGACCAGAGCGCCTTTGCACCGCCGAAAAGACGCAGCATCGGACCGACCCTGCTCCGGGTGTCTTGCATGGGTTCCATACCCCTTCGATATGTGGCTTGCGGGCCATCTTCAACCGGATGGAGGTGTCGAAGCTTGCGAAAGCGGCGCAGAATGTGCAACCTGACACCAAAATGAGGCCCCCGGGAAAGGTCGGCCATGGCAGACGGAGCAGTCGGCGCCACGCGTCGAAAGAGGCAAGGCACCTCGAATGGAAAGACGACCTTGCGCGAGGTCGCGGAGCACGCGGGCGTATCGCCGGCGGCGGTATCGCGCGCCTTCACGCCCGGCTCGCCGATCTCGGACGCGCTGCGCGCCCGCGTGATCGAGGCGGCCGAAGGCCTCGGTTATCGCCCGAACCGCATGGCCGCGGGGCTGGCCGGCGGCAGAAGCGGGCTCGTGGGTATCGTGGCGGATGGCTTCGCGGACCCGGGCCTCCTTGACCTGCTCGATCATGCGACCCGCGCGATGAAGGGCCATGGGCTGATCCCGATCCTGTTGAATTCCGAAGGTCAGGAAAGCTTCGAGGACATCCAGCGCATCGTGCACGATTACGGGATCGAAGCGCTGCTTCTGCTGTCGCCCGGCCTGTCGCGACGGTTCGTGCAGGGCGTCCAGAAATCTGGCATCCGCTATGCCCATGCCTTCGAGGCCCACAGCGCCGACCCGGCCGCCGCACAGGCGGGCGTGCGCGACATACTGGCCGCGCGGCTGGCCGCCGCGACATTCGCAGAGCGCGGCTATGTCGCCCCCGCGATGATCGCCGGGCCAGAAGGAACACGTCATTTCCGGGAACCCGCGAACGGGTTCACCACAACGCTCGACCGGCTGGGCCTCCCGAACCGGGTGGTTCATGCCGAAAGCTGGTCCCCGGACGCCGGCGCCCGCGCCATGGCGGGCCTTCTGGCCCAAGGGGCCTGCGACGCGGTGTTCTGCGCATCCGACACGCTGGCCATCGGAGCCCTTGGAGCGGTTCGCGCCGCGGGCCGCGCGGTGCCCGAAGACATCGGGCTGATCGGATATGACGACCTGGCGGCGTCGGCCTGGCCGGAGATCGACCTGTCGACCATCGCGTTCCCGAGGGCCGAGATCGCGCGCTACTGCGTCGATTTTCTGGCGCGGCTGCGCGACGACCCCTCCCTCAAGCCCGAAGCTTTCGTCGCGGAGCCCCTGCTCGTCGAGCGATCGACGTTGCGGTCGGCACGGGTCTGACCCGACGCTAAAGCCCTTTCGCCCTTTTCAGTTATCGCTATCATCGCTTACAGACAGGGTTGAACTGACCGTGCGGCCCCGACCGTTTCGTGTCACGCGTTACAGGAAGACAGCTGACAGAACATGCGAGATATCACCGAACACGTGAACCTTCTGGCGGACCCGATCCACGAGATGCGCACCGGTAGAGACCGGATCATCGTCGGCCTCGCCGGCGCCCCCGGCAGCGGGAAATCGACGCTGGCCAGTGAACTCGCCAGACGGTTGAACGGTCAGAAATGTCCGGCCATGGTTGTTCCCATGGACGGGTTCCACCTCGATAACGCCATTCTTCAGGACCGTGGCCTTCTCAACCGCAAGGGGGCCCCCGAAACCTTTGATGTCGAGGGCTTCATCCTCGCGGTGCAGCGCCTGAAATCGGGGCGGGAGGTCGTTCTGCCGATCTTTGATCGTCAGCGGGACATCTCGATCGCGGGGGCGCTTTCGGTGCCGCCCGATTGTCCGGTCGTGATCGTCGAAGGCAATTACCTGCTTTACGACAGGGCGCCCTGGACTGAACTTGCGGCGTGCTGGGACCTGTCGGCCCGCCTTCATGTCCCGATGCCGGAAATCCGGTCGAGGCTGATACAACGCTGGCTGAATCACGGCCTGTCGCGGGCCGCCGCGACCCGCCGCGCCGAAAAGAACGATATCCCCAATGCCCAGTCGATCATCGGCCATGCATTGCCCGCCGATCTGACGCTCGAGACATTCCGGGTCGCCTGACGGCCCCCGCTGCCGCCCCTTGAAGGAAAGGCCAGATCATGAGCACGTCCCCTGCCCCGCCGCCAATCCCGGACGACGATGTCAGGCGACTTCTGACCGCGAGCCATGATGACCCCTTCGCCGTGCTCGGGCCACATCGCCACGGGCGCAGCAGGTGGGTCACGGCGATCGATCCCGGTGCGCATGCGCTTGCCGCCGTGGTCGACGGGCGCAAACATGATCTGCCCCGGCTCATGGACGCCCTGTTCTGCGGCAAGGTTCCGGGGACCAAACCCTACCATCTGCGCGGCACCGGCGCGGATGGCCAAAGCTGGGACTATGAAGATGCCTACCGCTTCGGACCGGTCCTGTCGGCGGATGACGAATACCTGATCGCCGAGGGCACACATGAACGCCTGTGGGAGGCTCTCGGCGCCCATGTCATGGAAATCGACGGCATCCGTGGCACGCATTTCGCGGTCTGGGCACCGGCGGCGCGTCGTGTCTCGGTCGTGGGCGATTTCAATGCCTGGGATGGGCGTCGCCACCCGATGCGCCGGCGCGGCACCTCTGGCATCTGGGAGATTTTCGTCCCCGGCGCAGGGGATGGCGCGCCCTACAAATACGAGATCATGGGCAATGACGGCGTGGTGCAACCTCTCAAGGCCGATCCGGTGGCCTTCCGCGCCCAGCACCCGCCCGAGACCGCAAGCGTCGTCGCCGATATCTCGGGCTATGGCTGGAAGGATGCCGGGTGGATGTCGGCGCGCGATGCCCGCAACCGCCGCGACCAGCCGATTTCGGTCTACGAGGTGCATCTGGGATCATGGCGCAGGCGCCATCAGGAGGGCGGGCGGCCCCTGTCCTACAGGGAACTGGCCGAAGAGCTGGTCGAATATGCCTGCGACATGGGCTTTACCCATCTGGAATTCCTGCCGGTGTCGGAATTTCCGTTCGACGGGTCGTGGGGCTATCAGCCGATCGGACTTTATGCGCCGACGATCCGCTTCGGCCCGCCGCATGAATTCCGCGATCTGGTCGATGCCGCCCACCGGGCCGGTCTTGGCGTGATCCTCGACTGGGTGCCGGGACATTTTCCGACCGACGAACATGGTCTGGGCCGGTTCGATGGCACCGCGCTTTACGAATATCCCGACCCGCGCGAAGGGTTCCACAACGACTGGAACACGCTGATCTACAATTACGGGCGGACCGAGGTTCAGAATTTCCTCGTCGCCAACGCGCTTTACTGGCTGGAGGAATACCACATCGACGGGCTGCGCGTGGATGCGGTGGCCTCGATGCTCTATCGCGACTATTCGCGCGCGGACGGGGAATGGGTGCCCAACCGCGATGGCGGACGCGAGAATTACGAGGCAATCGCCTTTCTTCAGCGGATGAACCGGCTGGCCTATGGCAAGAATCCCGGGATCATGACCGTGGCCGAGGAATCCACCTCGTTTCCGGGCGTGTCATCCCCCGTCGATGCCGGGGGGCTGGGCTTTGGCTACAAGTGGAACATGGGCTGGATGAACGACACGCTCGATTACATCGAGCGGGAACCGGTCTACCGAAAATATCACCACCACCAGATGACCTTCGGCATCGATTATGCCTTTTCCGAGAATTTCATCCTGCCGATCAGCCATGACGAGGTCGTGCACGGCAAGGGGTCGATGCTGGCCAAGATGCCCGGCGACGAATGGCAGAAATTTGCAAATCTGAGGGCCTATTATGGGTTCATGTGGGGTCATCCGGGCAAGAAACTGCTATTCATGGGCTGCGAATTCGCCCAGCCCGAGGAATGGAACCACGACGATGACATCAACTGGGACGCGGCGCAGCGCCCGCCCCACCGTGGCGTCCAGACACTGATCCGCGATCTCAACCGGCTGTATCGCGACACGCCCGCGCTTCATGCCCGGGATTGCGAGCCGTCGGGGTTCGGCTGGATCGAAGGCGGCGATGCGGAACATTCCATGCTGAGTTTCGCCCGCTTCGGCGCCGAGGGCGATCCGCCCTGCGTCGTGGTCTGCAATTTCACGCCCGTCGAACGGCACGGCTACCGCGTGGGCTTGCCGAAGGGTGGATATTGGCGCGAAGTGCTCAACACGGACAGCGATGCCTATGGCGGCGCGAACCGTGGCAATCTGGGCGGCGTGGATGCGGAGGAGCATCCGTACCAGGGGCAGCCCTGTTCGGCGGAAATGACGGTCCCGCCACTGACGACCCTCATCTTCGAGGCCGTATCATGACCGGAGACACCAAAGGGAGGACGACGATGCAGCAGAGCAGACGACTGACGAACAGGTCGATGGCCTTTGTTCTGGCCGGTGGCCGTGGGTCCCGGTTGAAAGAGCTGACGGACCGACGGGTGAAACCGGCAGTCTATTTCGGCGGCAAGGCGCGGATCATCGATTTCGCCCTGTCGAACGCGATGAACAGCGGTATCCGCAAGATGGCGATCGCCACCCAATACAAGGCGCATTCGCTGATCCGCCATTGTCAGCGGGGCTGGAGCTTCTTCCGCGCCGAACGCAACGAATTCCTCGATATCCTGCCTGCCTCGCAGCGCGGCGGCGACGAAACATGGTATCAGGGCACCGCCGATGCGGTGACCCAGAACATCGATATCGTCGACAGCTATGACGTGGATTACGTCGTGATCCTCGCGGGCGATCATATCTACAAGATGGATTACGAGATCATGCTGCGCCAGCATGTCGAATCCGGCGCCGACGTGACGATCGGATGCCTGACCGTGCCCCGGATGGAAGCAACCGCCTTTGGCGTCATGCATGTCGATCAGGGCGACCGGATCACGCAATTCCTTGAAAAACCGGCCGATCCGCCGGGCATTCCCGGCGACGAGGACAGGGCGTTGGCCTCGATGGGCATCTATGTCTTCAGCTGGCCGTTCCTGCGGGACCTGTTGCAGCGGGACGCCGAGAATCCGAATTCGAGCCATGATTTCGGCAACGATCTGATCCCCGACATCGTGGCCAACGGCAAGGCGATGGCGCATCGGTTCGATACCTCCTGTGTCCGCAGCGATCCGCAGGCGCCGGCCTACTGGCGCGATGTCGGCACGGTCGATGCCTTCTGGCAGGCCAATATCGACCTGACGGATTTCACACCCGAGCTGGACCTCTGGGACAGCAACTGGCCGATCTGGACCTATTCCGAAAGCGTCCCGCCCGCGAAATTCATCCACGATGAAAAGGACCGGCGCGGTGTCGCGATCTCGTCGATGGTGTCGGGCGGCTGCATCATCTCGGGGACCGAAGTGCGCAATTCGCTGCTTTTCACGGAAGTGCACACCAATTCTTATGCGGTTCTCGATCAGGCTGTCGTAATGCCCTACGTCACCGTCAATCGCTCTGCCCGGCTGCGCCGCGTGGTGATAGACCGGGGCGTCATCATCCCCGAGGGCCTTGTCGTGGGCGAGGATCCCGCCGAAGACGCGAAGTGGTTCCGGGTGACGGAAAAGGGCGTGACCTTGATCACGCAGAATATGCTCGATGCCCGGGCGGCAAAACTGGAGTGAGATCACCAAGACGATGATCAGGGTTTTATCAGTTGCCTCGGAATGCGCGCCGCTCGTCAAGACGGGCGGGCTTGCCGATGTGGTGGGCGCGCTTCCCGCCGCCTTGGCCCCCGCAGGGGCCGAGATGCGTGTGTTGTTGCCCGGTTACCCCGCCGTTCTTTCCGCCCTCGAGGACGGGAAAGTAGCCTTCGAGGAGCCCGACCTTTTCGGCGGGGCGGCCCGTATTCTGACGGGTCATGCCGCCGGTCTGAGCCTATATGCCATCGACGCGCCGCACCTGTTTGACCGGGGCGGTTCGATCTATCTCGACACGTCGGGACGGGACTGGCCCGACAATCCCGAACGTTTCGCCGCGCTCAGTTGGATCGGGGCGCGGATCGGCATGGGGGCCGACCCGGGCTGGACCCCGCAAATCCTGCATTGCCACGACTGGCAGGCGGGCTTCGTTCCCGATTACGTCGCTGCCATGGACGGGCCGAAACCCGCCACGGTTCTGACGGTGCACAACATCGCGTTTCACGGGCTGGCCGCTGAAAGCCTGATCCCCGAGCTGCGGCTCGATCCTGACCGGTTCGACCGGGACGGGTTCGAATTCTGGGGCAAGGTCTCGGCCCTGAAGGCCGGTCTGATGGCCGCCGACAAGCTGACCACGGTGTCGCCCACCTATGCGGAAGAGCTGATGACCGAGGATTTCGGCATGGGTCTTGACGGGGTGATGCGGTATCGGCGCGACGATCTATCGGGCATCCTGAACGGCATCGACGAAGATGTCTGGAACCCGGCGACGGACAGGCACATCAAGACGTTCAAGACCCCGCGCGGCAAGGCCGCCGCCAAAACGGCGCTGTGCCGCGAATTGGGGCTGGGCGAGGCGCAAGGCCCGCTCTGTGTTGTCGTGACCCGCCTGACAGAACAGAAAGGGATCGATCTCCTGCTCGAGTCGCTCCCGAACCTTCTGGCCCGCGGCGGGCAATTGGCCGTCCTCGGATCGGGCAACCCCACCTTCGAAGAGGCGCTCAGGACCACGGCGAACCACCCGTCGGTGGCCGTCAGGATCGGCTATGACGAGGCGCTGTCGCACCGGATGATTGCCGGCGGCGATGCGATCCTTGTGCCGTCGCGCTTCGAACCCTGCGGCCTGACCCAGCTTTACGGGCTGAGGTATGGCACGATTCCGCTGGTGGCGATGACGGGCGGGCTGGCCGATACGGTGATCAACGCCTCGCCCGCCGCAATGGCCGTGGGCGTGGCAACCGGCATCCAGTTCCAGCCGGTCACGGCCGACAGCCTGCGCGCCGCGTTCAACCGGCTTTGCGATCTGTATGCGGTGCCGGATGTCTGGCAAAGGATGCAGCGAAACGCGATGAAGCAGCCCGTGGGATGGGAAGGCTCTGCCGCCGCCTATGCGCAACTCTACGGGGAGCTGGCGCGCCCGGCATGACCAAACAGACATTCTCGGTTCAGCCCGGTCGCCCCGAACCGCTCGGCGCGACATTCGATGGCGATGGCGTGAATTTCGCCATCTTCTCGCAACATGCGACGCGGATCACGCTGTGCCTGTTCGATGAGAACGGTCAGGAAAACCTTCTGGTCAACATGCCGGAAAACAGTGGCCATGTCTGGCATTGCTACATCCCGGGCATTCGCCCCGGCCAGCAATACGGATACCGCGCCCACGGCCCCTACCGGCCCGATGAAGGGCACCGCTTCAACCCGCACAAACTCCTTCTCGACCCCTACGCCAAGCAGATCACCGGACATCCGATCTGGCACGAGGCGCTGATGGGCTATGACGTGCGCGCCAAGCATCTGGACCTGACGCTCGATACCCGCAACTCCGCCCCATACATGAGCCGCGCGATCGTGACAGACACGTCCTTCAGCTGGGGCGACGACGCGCCGCCGCGCCACCCGATGGAAGAGACGATCCTCTACGAGGCGCATCCCAAGGGCCTGACGGCGGGCCGGTCCGATATCGATCATGCCGGGACCTTTCTCGGCCTCGCGTCGGAGGAAATGCTCGATCACCTGACCTCGCTCGGTGTCACGGCGATCCAGCTGATGCCCGTCCACGCCTTTCTCGATGAACAACATTTGCTGACCAAGGGGCTCCGGAATTACTGGGGCTACATGACCATGGGCTTCTTCGCGCCCGAGCCCCGCTACATGTCCGGCACCGAGATCGCGGAGTTTCAGCATGTGGTCGCACGCCTGCATTCCGCCGGGATCGAGGTGATCCTGGATGTCGTCTATAACCATACCTGTGAAGGCAACCAACTGGGCCCGACGCTTAGTTTCCGGGGCCTCGACAATGCGAGCTATTACCGGCTCGCCGAAACGCCGCGCTATTACATCGACGATACCGGAACCGGCAATACGCTGAACCTTGACCACCCGATGGTCCTTAGGCTCGTCATGGATTCGCTGCGCTACTGGGTCGAGGTGATGCATGTCGACGGGTTCCGGTTCGACCTTTGCGCCGCCCTTGGCCGGACCGAAACCGGGTTCGATCGCCGTGCCCCGTTCTTTCAGGCGATCCGGCAGGACCCGGTGCTGGCCGGCGTCAAGATGTTCGCCGAACCGTGGGATACCGGCCCCGGCGGCTATCAGTTGGGCGCCTTCCCGCCCCCGTGGCACGAGCACAACGACAAGTTCCGCGATCAGGTCCGGGGCTTCTGGCGCGGCGACGACGATATGGCCCGCAGGCTTGCCCAGCGGGTCGCGGGATCGGCGCTGCGCTTCGATCACGATGGCCGGCCCGCGACCACATCGGTGAATTTCGTCACCGTCCACGACGGGTTCACGCTGATGGACCTTGTCAGCTATGACGCCAAGCACAACGAGGCCAACGGCGAGGACAATGCCGACGGCCACAATCACAACCTCAGCGACAACATGGGCGTCGAAGGCCCGACCGATGATCCTGGGATCAAGGCGGCCCGTGCCCGCAGGCGGCGCAACATCATGGCGACGCTGCTGCTGAGCCAGGGCACGCCGATGATCCTTGCGGGCGACGAACTGGGCAACAGCCAGTCGGGCAACAACAACGCCTATTGCCAGGACAACGAGATCGGCTGGATCGACTGGGGGCCGGACAACCGGGGCGCAGAGCCGGAATTTCTCGAATTCTGTCGCCGGATCATCAAGTTCCGCCGCGAACATCCGATCCTGCGCCAAAAGCGCTGGTTGCATTCGCGCAGCCGGTTTCTCGACGGTGTGCCGGATCTGTTCTGGCGCCGCCCCGACGGTGGCCTGATGACGGATGCCGACTGGTCGGATGGCAGCCTGAGCCATGTCATCGCCGAATTGCGCACTGCCTCCGGCACGCCGGAATATGCAGCCCTCGAATATGCGATCTTTCTGGTGTTCAATGGAGGGGACGATCTGACGGTCACCCTGCCCGAGCCCGGAGGTCGCCGGGTCTGGGTGCGCCACGTCGACACCGCCGCCCCCGAGGCTGGGCCCGATGTCGTCGGTGGCACGATCGAGGTCGCTGGCAACAGCGTCGTGGCCCTCGTGCAGGAGGCGCGGGAGCAGGGCGGCCAATCGGAAGATGGAGGAACGACATGACGATGCGGACAATCGGCACCAGCCCCATCGCGGGGCAGAAACCGGGCACCAGCGGCCTGCGCAAGAAAACCCGCGTCTTCATGGAGCCGGGATTTCTGGAGAACTACGTCCAGTCCATCTTTGACGGGATCGGAGGCGTCGCGGGCAAGACGCTCGTTCTGGGCGGCGACGGGCGGTATTTCAACGAACGGGCCAGCCAGATCATCCTCAAGATGGCGGCCGCCAATGGTGCTGCGCGGGTGATCGTCGGACAGAACGCGCTCTTGTCGACGCCTGCCGCGTCGAACCTGATCCGCAAGCGCGCGACGGATGGCGGCCTGATCCTTTCGGCCAGCCACAACCCCGGCGGACCGGACGAGGATTTCGGCCTGAAATACAACACGCCCAACGGCGGCCCTGCCCCCGAAGGTGTGACGGACCGGGTCTTCGAAGCCACCACGGCGATCCGCGAATATCACATCCTCGAGACCGATGACGCCGACCTGTCGGCCATCGGCACCGCCAAGATGGAGGCGATGGAGATCGAGGTCGTCGACCCCGTGGCCGACTACGCCGAACTGATGGAAGAGCTTTTTGATTTCGACGCCATCGCTGATTGGTTCGCCTCCGGTCACACGATCCGGTTCGACGCCATGCATGCGGTGACCGGCCCCTATGCCAAGGCGATCATCGAAGATCGTCTGGGCGCGGCCAAGGGCTCTGTGGTCAATGCGGTACCGTCAAAGAATTTCGGCGGCGGCCATCCCGATCCGAACCCGATCTGGGCCAAGCCGCTCGTCCATCACATGATGGGTGCGGATGCGCCCGATTTCGGCGCCGCCTCCGACGGGGACGGCGATCGCAACATGATCCTCGGCCGGGGCATCTATATCACCCCGTCCGACAGCCTCGCGCTGTTGGCCGCGCACGCGCATCTGGCGCCGGCCTATGCGGGCGGGCTCAAGGGCGTGGCCCGCTCCATGCCCACCTCGGCGGCCGTCGACAGGGTGGCCGAGGCCCTGGGCATCGAATGCTTCGAGACGCCGACGGGATGGAAATTCTTCGGCAACCTGCTCGACGCCGGGCGCGCGACGCTGTGCGGCGAGGAAAGCGCCGGCACCGGGTCCGATCACGTGCGCGAGAAAGACGGGCTCTGGGCCGTTCTTCTGTGGCTCAATATCCTTGCCAGTACCGGCCAGTCGGTTTCCGACCTGATGCAGGCCCATTGGGCGCGGTTCGGGCGCAACTATTATTCCCGCCACGATTACGAGGATGTCGAGGCCGATGTCGCCAACGCGATCTTCGACGATCTGCGCGGGCAGCTGGGCACCCTGCCCGGCCAGACGGCCGCAGGACTGACGATCACCACGGCCGACGAATTCGCCTATGATGATCCGGTCGACGGGTCCCGTTCGACGGGTCAAGGCATCCGGATCGGGTTCGAAGGTGGCGGTCGGGCCGTGTTCCGGCTGTCGGGCACGGGCACGGTCGGGGCCACGATCCGCATCTACCTTGAACGACTGGAAACCGACCCGGATCGCATGAACGCCGATCCGCAGGATGCGCTGGCCGATATCATCGCCGCGGCAGAGGCCGTGTCGGGTGCGCGCGCGAGGTCCGGACGGCAGGGCCCCAACGTTGTTACGTGATCCCTCTTTCCCGGTGCGGCATTAGCCCCCATATTGGCGCGATCCGGGCCAAGAGACCCGCGAAGAATGCAACCAGAACAAACGGAATACCAAAATGTCCTTCAAAGCCGTTAGCGACAAGGTCGCCGTCAGCCCGCAGATCAGCCTCTCGGTCCTTGACGAGTTGAAAGCCGAAGGCTTCACGACCGTCATCTCGAACCGCCCCGACAACGAAGAGCCCGGCCAGCCGTCATTCGCGGATGTGAAAGCCGCGGCAGAGGCCGCGGGCCTCGAAGCGCATCACATACCGATCCGCCCCGGTCAGGCCACGCCCGCAGATGTCGCCGCATTCGGCAAGGCCATCGATGACGCGGGCGGCAAGGTTCTGGCCTTCTGCAAATCGGGCGGACGGTCGCAAAGCCTGTTCGAAGCCAGCCGCCGCTGATCAGCGCAGGCCGTCGCGGGCGATGCGGGTGGCAAGCTGTGCCATCGCCTGCCCGCGCGCGGCGGCAATCTCGCGCGGCCCGGCATCGGGCGCCAGCGGAATGCTGATCGCGAAGTCGATGGCCCGGTCCCGGCCGACACCATCGAGTGTGGCGATGAACGCCTGCCCCGAGAGGCGAAACGCGCCAAGCCGGCTTGCGATGAATTCATCGACGCGCAATTCGACCCGAACCTGCGGATAGCTGTCGAACGGCCACGGCTCGGACGCGACCTGTGCCCCTGTCACGGCGGCCAGCGCCCGGGTCAGTTCCTGCGTCGAGGCGCGCGACGGATCGTCGGCCCACAGCAGGGCCGAGGAGCTGGTCAGTGCGCCCTCCTCGGTTTCGACGAAGATTTCCTCGAGCTGGGCATAGGTCGGCAAGATGATCTCGCGCACCTCGACCGAGCGGTAGGAGATCGCCACGCTCTCTTCGGGCGGGACCGCGGGCACGGCATAGCGCAGGGCCGGATCGGTGCTGCATGCAGCCAGGGCCGCAAAGGCAATTGTCGGGAAAATCAGCCGTTTCATATCGCCTATCGTCCAGTCAAGAGTGAATTGGGGCGCCGCTCGATCGCGCGCGCCAAGGATGCCACAGCTTCGGCCGCGCGCGAGATTTCTGCAAGCGCGGCTCGGGCGTCGCGGATCGCCGGAGAGGTGCCTTCGAACCCGGCAAGGGTCGTGTCGGCCTGACCCAGAAGGCGGCTCGCCCTGTCGAGAAGTTCGGGCAGACGGTCCATCGCACCGGATACCTCGTCCGCGGCATTGCGTGCCGAGACCAGCGCCTCGTTGACGTTGCCGACAGCCCCGCCTGCGCGCAGCTCGGACAGGATCGCACCGATCTCTTCGAGGGCGGTCGCCAGTTCATCGGGCAGGCGTTGCGTCCCTTCCGAGCCGAGAAGCGCCTCGGCGGTGGCTATAAGGCCGCTTACCCGGTTGACCAGTTCGCCAAGTTCAAGCGATTCCGCCTCGGCGGCGAGCGCATTTACCCGGTCAACGATCTGCGGAACCCCGGCGATGGACGTGTCCAGCGTATCGAGCGCGCGCGCCGCGCTGTCGACCGCCGCCACGAGCCGCGGCCCGGCATCCGAGGCGTTAAGCTCCGAGACCAGCCCCCGAACCTCTTTCAGCGTCAGGTCAAGCTCGACCGCGAGATCACCCAGCTGCGCCGGCAGGGCCTGCGTCGCGTCAGATCCGACAAGCTGCAGGAGACTTTCCGACATCTCGGTCACGTCGTTGACCATGTCCTGAAGCGGCACGCCCGCCACCTCTTCGGCCACGGCCTCGATATCCGCGATCAGATCGGGCACGCCCTCGATCGAGGCGTCGACCGTCAGGAGCGTCTGTTCCACGGCGCCGACCGCATCAAGAAGCCGGGTCGCCGCATCATTGGCGACCAGCGATGCCGTCACCGTCCGGATTTCGCCAAGCGTCGCCTCAAGCTCCCCGGCAAGCGTTCCGATCTGCCCGGGCAGCGCCCGTGCCTCTGGCGATCCCAGAATGCCGCGCGCGTCTTGGGACAGGCCGGTGACTTCGGTCACAAGCTGGTCAAGCGGCAGGTCGTTCGCCGTTGCGGCCAGTGCCTCGATCTCGGTCACAAGCGCCGGCACACCCGCAAACGACGTCTCGACCGCGCCAAGCGTGGCCGTCGCCGCATCGAGCGCCGAGACCAGACGGTCGGCGGCCTGAGCATCCGACAGGCTTGTCGTCAGACGCGCCACATCCGCGGCCACGGTCTGCAGATCGCGGGCCAGAAGGTCGATCCGTTCGGGCAGGCTTTGGGCTGCGTCACTGGAAATCAGGGCATTGGCCGAGGCGGTGATCTCGGACAATTCGGCGACAAGCTCCTCCACGGCGAGGCCATTGGCCTTCTCCGCCAGAAGCTCGAGTTCTGCCACAAGGCTTGGCACTTCGGCCATCGAGGCGGCGACGTCGTCGGTAATGCGCGAGACGGAATCGAGCGCGGAGCCGAGGTTCGCGATAAGCTGCTGTTCCTCGATCGAGCTGAGAATGACCTGAACCCCGCCGACGGTTGTTTCCAGCTCGCCCATGATCGCGCCCAGCTGGCTCGGCAGATCCTGCACCTCGTCGGAACCGACGACGCCCCGGATATCGGCCAGAAGGGCCGAAACCTCGACAGGCACCTGCTGCGTCTCTGGGCTGCCGATCAGGCGGGAGGCCGAGTTCAGGAAATCCGTGGCCCCCTCGAGCAGTTCCTCGATCGGGAGGGCATTGATCCGGGCCAGCGTGTCTTCGGCGGAGGATTGCACATCCGCGATCTGGCTCTCGGTCGAGGGGATCAAGGGATATGGATCGAAGGCAAAGTCCAGTGTATCGGCTTCGGCATCAGCAACCGTCAGCAATTCGACCTTGAGGCTGCCGGTCAGGATCGACGCCGTGACAAGCCGGGCCCGAAGGCCCGCTTCGACCTGGCTGGCCAGAAAATCGAGCGTCAGCTGATCGGCCCCCTCGCCTTCCAGCCCGATACGTCCCGGCTGGATTGCGAGGATCGTCTGCAGCCGGACCCGTTGTTCGCCATCCGGGTCGAGATCGACGATCCCGTTCACGGCACGGACCTGCCCGACGCCGAGGCCGTTCAGTTCGACGCGGGCACCCGGGTTCAGACCAGCGACGTTCCCGTCGAACAGCGTCGCAACCAGAAGCGCATCCTCGTCTTCGGGCTCGAAGATGCTCGACTGGGCGGACGCTTCATCTGAAAAGACCGTGTAGTCCGCGCCCTCCTGTGCCAGTGGCGCGCCGGAGACGAATGTATCGAACGTCAGCCCGCCCGCGATCAGGGACGCGATCGATTCGAAGTCGATCGCCGCACCCGCCGCACCCAGCGAGACCGAGAACCCGGACGTGTCCCAGAACCGCGTGGCCTCGGTGACGAGGTTGTCATAGGGCGCATAGACAATGGCCCGCGCCTCGACAGAAACGCCGTCTGCCGACACCCGCGCCCGGCCGACCTGACCAACCTCGACCCCCTTGTAGAGGATCGGCGTGTTGCCCATCAGGGACCCATCCGAGGCGCGCAGGACCAGTTCCAGCCCCTCGACGCCCCCCTGCCTGAGCGGAGGTTCGGTCAAACCCTCGAACTGCAGGGCCGATGGCCCGGCCTCTTCGTCCCAGATGCCTTCGATATAGACACCCGACAAGACCGTATCTAGGCCACTGACCCCCTGGGTCGTGACCTCGGGCCGGACGATCCAGAAGGCCGCATCCTCATCGAGGTAGGGTTCGAGGTCCTTGCGCACCCGGATGCTCACCACGACTTGCGACAGGTCGGAGGTGAAGTTCACATCCTCGACCATCCCGACGGCCACATCGCGAAAGCGGAGTTCGGTTTCATTTCGGGTGACGCCGGAGATGTCGTCAAAGGTCACCTCAATCAGGGGCCCCTGATCGGAATAGCTTTGCCACGCCACGCCCAGCGCGATGATCAGCGCGGCCACCGGCACCAGCCAGACGACCGAAACCCGGTCCCAGATGCTGCGCCGCGCGGACACGATATCGATGTCGGGGACCTGATCGCTCACGGGGTGGGGCTTCCTTCTGTGGGCTGGGGGTCACGGGGCGCGTGGGGCGTGCTGCGTTCGATCCCGTCCCAGATGATGCGCGAATCAAACGCCTGCGCCGACAGCATGGTAAAGATGACCGACAGCGCAAACGACAGGCTTGCAGGCCCGGGATTGACCGTCGCCGCATAGTCGAGTTGCACCAGCGAGGCGAGGATCGCAACGACGAAGACATCGATCATCGACCAGCGCCCGACATATTCGACGATCTCGTAGAGTTGCTGGCGCGCGCTGGCCGAAACGGGGGTCGCCGATTGCGACGACATCGCCAGAAAGGCAATGCAGAGGAACTTGGCGACCGGGATCAGGACACTTGCCACAAGGATGACGATCGCGATGCCGTAGGAGCCGTGCTGCATCAGCTCGATCGCGCCGCCGACGATCGTCGCCTCCTGGGTTTCGACGAGGGTCTGGGTCCTCAGCATCGGATAGAGGTTGGCCGGGATATAGGCCGCGACGCCCAGAACCCACCAGGCCCAGACCCGGCTGATGCTCGTCGTGTCGCGCGACCGCAGCGTGGCCCCGCACCGCCCGCAGAGCTGCGTATCTAGGGGCCAGACCTTCGAACAGCGACGGCAGCCCACGAGGCCCGCCTCCCGCGCCGTCAGCCGCCCTTCCACGGGTTGGGGACGTCCGCTCATGCCTGACGGTCCGTTTCGTCAAGCGACTGCCAGATCGACCAGCGGCACATCTGGTTATCCTGAACCGCGATGATCACGACAAGCGCCGCGAACATGTAGAAGGCCGGCCCGAACCCGATCTGGGCAAGATCAGCCACCTTGACCAGCGCCACGGCGCAGCCGATCGCAAAAATCTCGGCCATCGACCATGGCCGCAGCGCCTCGGCGAGGCGAAAGGCCGTGGCGGCCGATTTATTGGGCGGCCGGTCAAAGACCACGGGCCACAGAACATAGAGGATCAGCATGACCCGCATCAGCGGGATCAGGATGATGAAAGCCGCGACACTCAGCGACAGGATAAGGAGCGGGCCGTCGGTGAAGGCCAGCGCCGAATCGATCAGGGTCGCGGAATTGTGAAAACCCGATCTCGATATCTCGAGAAACGGAAACCACAGCGCACCGAAGACAAGGATCACGACGCCAAGCGATAACATGACGATGGTCATGCCCGCGCGGCGGCGCGGCGCGACCAGAACGGTGTGACAGCGCGAACAGATCGCGCGCTGCCCATGTTCAGGCATCTGCACGCGATACAGCGCATCGCAGCCATGGCACGCGATCAGATCATCGGTGTGAGTGATTTTTTGTGTCATCTGGGCAGCCCGACAAGCATCGAACCACCTTACCCGCCTCGATGGGGAATGGCCATGGGGGCATCGGCAGATCAGGCGGAGCCCCGCCCTTCCCCCAGACGGCGGCGGCGCGGCGCAAAGAGGCAGGCCAAGGCGAGGATCACCCCCGAAACCGTGGCGATCATGCCGGCCGCGCTGACCGCGTCATAGAGCCCGAACCACAGCGGACCGTAGCCCGCGAAAACATAGCCCACGATTGCCGACAGTGTCGCGAATGCGATGCTCCAGGCCACCTGCACTCCGAACCTGTCGGTCATCAGGCGTGCCGCGGCGGGCGGGCAGATGAACATGGCGATCACGATGATCGAGCCCACCGCATCAAAGGCCGCCACCGCCGCCACCGCCGCCGCCACCACGAGGCCGAAGCCTATGGCGGCCACGGGCAAGCCGATGGTCCGGGCAAAGCCCTCGTCGAAGGTCGTCAGGACAAGCGGCCGCCAGAACAGCCATGTCAGCACCACGACGATCAGGCAGGCGATGGCGATCCGTCCAAGCTCCGGCGGCAGACCGGCCAGCGCCGCGGGATCGGTCAGCGATGCCCAGCCGTCCGCCTCGAGCCAGATCAGGCTTTCGAGGCTGCCCATCAACGCGTGCTCCACATCCAGATGCACACCGCTTGTATCGGTCCGCTCCAGCATCAGGACACCGCCCGCAAACAGCGTCGTGAAGACGACGCCCATCGCGGCCCCCGCCTCGATCCGGCCCAGCCGCTTGATCGCCTCGATCAGGGCGACCGCGATGACGGCCGCGGCGCCGGCGCCCAGCAACATCGGAACGGCGGCAATCGTGCCCGATACCAGAAACGCCAGAACGATCCCGGGCAACACGACATGGCTGATCGCATCGCCAATCAGCGCCTGCCTGCGCATCAGAAGGAAATTGCCCGGCAATGCGCAGGCGATAGAGGCCAGAACACCGATGAGGATCGGTGTCAGGCTCAGCTGAACGAATTCGGCACCCATCAGGTCTGGCCCTCGGCGATCAGGCGGTCGAACCCGGCGATCTCGTCGGGGGTGAATACGCTCTCGATCGGGGTCAGCCCATCATAGCGCCCGGTAAGCGCGGTATCCTTGTGGCGGGTTCGGGCCACCTCCCACCGCCATTCGTCGCGCACGGCCCGGGCGGCCGCGTCCTGCCCGGCCTCCGTCGCCACGCCATCGGCGCGAATAAGGCCCTCGCTCCGCAGCAGGCGCAGGGTCACGGGATCATGGATCGGCTCGGACCGGGCCAGCGCCAGAAGCCCCTGCCTGCGGTGCACCCGCGCCTGGAACCGGCGATGTCGGATCAGCGCACCCACCACGCCCCGAAGCGGCGCGAAGAGAAGCGACAGAACGAAGAGAGCGGCCGCGAAGAGCACGATCACCGGCCCCGTGGGCACATCGGCATATGCCGCCGACATGGCGGAACCCGCGAACCCCGACAGGCCGCCGATGGCACCCGATATCCAGATCAGGGACGCGCTCCGCTCGGTCCAGAACCGGGCGGTGACTGCCGGCACGATCAGAAGCGCCACGATCAGGATCAGGCCCACGATCTTGAGGCCGATCACCGTGACCGCGAGAACAAGCCCCATCATCATCAGATCGGTCAGGCGCACGTTCACGCCAAGAGAGCGGGCATAGCCCTCGTCAAAGGCCACCAGCGTCATCGGGCGGCGCAGGATCCAGACCGCCGCGACGCTGAGCGCGCCGCCCACCGCGATCGTCAACGCATCCGCCAGAAGCATCCCCGCTGTCGATCCCAGCAGAAAACTCTCAAGTCCCGCCTGCCGCCCGCCGCTCATGGTCTGGATCACGGTCAGAAGCACGATACCGAAGCCGAAGAACACCGACAGGACGGCCCCGATGGCCGCATCCTCGCCCAGCCGGGTCCGGGCCGTCATCCAGTCGACGATCAGAAGCCCGATGCCCGCAGAAATGGCCGATCCAGCCAAAAGACCGGCCAGATTGCGCCCGTCGCCGCCCAGCGCCACCATGACGATGAAGGCCAGCCCGACACCGGGCAGCGTGGCATGGGCCATCGCGTCCGATACCAGCGCGCGTTTGCGCAGGACCATGAAACTGCCCGAGGCGCCGGCCGCCACGCCAAGCAGCATGGCACCGATCGCCACGAGCGTGGCGTTATAGCCCAGTTGAAGCGTCAGCGCCTGAAAGAGGGGTGTCATACCGCGCCGCCAAGTTCCAGTTGCTCGATCTGCGCGGCCGCCAGCCGGCCGCCATAGGTCGCGGCCAGCGTATCGGAGGTGAAGGCGGTTCTGACCGGGCCTTCAGCGATCCGGCGCACATTCAACAGAAGAACCCGGTCAAAATAGCTTTGGACGGTGGTCAGGTCGTGATGGACGGCGACCACGGATTTCCCTTCGGTCTTAAGCGTCTTGAGAACATCGATGATCGCGGCTTCGGTCGCCGCGTCGACACCGGCGAAGGGCTCGTCCAGCAGGTAGAGGTCGGCTGCCTGTGCCAGGGCACGGGCCAAAAAGACGCGCTGCTGCTGCCCGCCGGATAATTGCCCGATCTGGCGATGGGCGAAATCTGCCATGCCGACCCGGTCGAGCGCGTCCTGCGCCGCATCCCGGTGATGACCGCGGATGCGCCCCAGAAGGCCAAGCTCCCGGTAGAGGCCCATCATCACAACGTCGATCACCCGGGTCGGGAAATCCCAGTCGACGCTTGCCCGCTGAGGCACATAGGCCATACGGCCCCGCGCCCGTTCGAGCGGCTGGCCATGCACCCGCACCTCGCCCGACACGCGCGGGACGATATCGAGTGCCGCCTTGAGAAGCGTGGACTTGCCAGCGCCGTTCGGGCCGATGATCGCGGTCATCGCGCCCTGTTCGAAATCGGCGTCCACGGAAAAGATCGCGGGCTTTTCGCCGTAGGACACGGTCATCCCGCGCAGGGACATGGCGGCCACAGGGCCGGGTTTCGCCTCGGGGGCGACGGCCCGGCCGCCATCGGCCGCCAGTTTCAGTTCGGCAGGTGTCATGATGCGACGAGTTGTCCTTTCCAGCCACCTTGTGGCGCCTCACCGCCCAACGCACGGGCGATCGTGGTCACGTTGTGGTCGATCATGCCAAGATAGGTGCCCTCGTAGGTACCTTCCTGGCCCATCGCGTCGGAGAACAGCTCGCCCCCGATCGTGACCTCGTGCCCCCGCGCCGCCGCGCCCTCGATCAGGGCCCGGACAGACCGGTCGGAGACCGAGCTTTCCACGAAAACCGCACCGATCCCACGCTCGACAAGAAGAGTGACCAGCTCGGCGATGCGGCGAACGCCCGCCTCGCTTTCGGTCGAGATGCCCTGAATGCCCATCACCTCGAAGCCATGGGCCGCGCCGAAATACTTGAACGCGTCATGGGCCGAGACCAGAACCCGGGCACTTTCGGGAACGGTCGACAGCACTTGCGTGCTGTAGCGGGACAGATCGTCCATCTCGGCCCGGTAGGCCGCCGCATTGGCGGCAAAGAGGTCCGCCCCGGCGGGATCAGCCTCGCTCAGCGCGGCCGCGACCGCGTCGATCACATGGGTCCAGAGATGCGGGTCCATCCAGACGTGAGGATCGAACTTGTCGGCGTAGTCGTCATGGGAAAGAGCGCCTCTTGCGGAACCGCCTCCCCCACCGGAACAACCGGGGTCGACCCGGCCAGATCGGCGAAGAAATCGACCATCTGCGCCTCGAGGAAGAGGCCGTGCCACAGCACGAGGTCGGCACGCGTCATGGCCACGATGTCGCTCCGCGTCTGCCGGTAGGCGTGCGGGTCGACGCCCGGCCCCATCAGTGCGCGCACCGCGACACGGTCACCGCCGATGACGCGGGCGGTGTCGGCGATCATGCCCGTCGTTGCGACCACCTGTATCTGTTCCGCGGCGCGCGCGGCGGCGGGCACGGTCAGTGCAGCAATCCCCGCCATCACGGCGCGGCGGGACAGGCTGATGGAAGACAAGGTCGAATGAACGGACATCGAAGGGCCTCCTGTGGTGACAATCGTGAAAATGCGACTTATTCGCAATCTTGTCAAGTAAGTTGCGATTAATTCGCAACAAGGGGGTCTTTGGGGGATTTCAAGGGCCTGCCGGCCCCGTCACGCGTGTCCGAGGCCGCCGGATGTGGGTGTGACGACGGTCACCGCCTCCCCCGGCTCCAGTCGGGTCTGATCGCAGGCATTGAGCACCTCGACCGTGCCGTCCTTGCGGCGCACCTCGGTGCGGCCGACCTGCCCGTCCCCGCCGCCATCGATCCCGCGCGGCGGGCGCGCGCGATGCGACGACAGGATCGCGCAATCCATCGGCTCGAGAAACCGGGTCGTGCGCCGGGTTCCGTCACCCCCATGCCGGGCGCCCTGCCCTCCCGATCCGGGACGGAGGCAGAATTCCTCCAGCAGGACCGGATAGCGCAGCTCCAGCACTTCCGGATCGGTCAACCGCGAATTCGTCATGTGAACATGCACACCGGAGGTTCCGTCGAAGGTCCGGCCGTCGTTCATCCGACCCGCCGGGCTCCCCGAACAGAGCGTCTCGTAATACTGGTAGGTGGCGTTGCCGTAGGTGAGGTTGTTCATCGTGCCCTGGCTGTTCGACAGGGCGTCCAGCGCCTCGAAGAGCACGTTCGTCACATGCTGCGACGTCTCGACATTGCCGGCGACGACGGCACGGGGATAGCTGGGGCGCAGCATGCAGCCTTCGGGGATCACGATATCGATGGGCCGCAGGCAGCCCGCATTCATCGGGATCGGCGCCTCGACCATCACGCGAAACACGTAAAGGACTGCCGCCCGCGTCACCGGTTCGGGGGCGTTGAAATTGTTGTCGGTCGCCTCCGACGTGCCGGTGAAATCGACCGTTGCGCGCCGCGCCTCCCTGTCGACACGGATCGCCACGCGGATCACCTGGCCGGTATCGGTTTCATAGCTGGCCTCGCAATCCTCCAGCTTGCCGATCAGACGAGCGACCTCCTCGGCGGCATTGTCCTGCACATGGCCCATATAGGCCTGCACCACATCGAGCCCGAATTCCCCCACGATCCGGCGCAACTCGGCCGCGCCACGGGCATTGGCGGCAACCTGCGCCTTGAGATCGGCGATGTTCACATCCGGATTGCGCGCCGGATAGGGATGATCGGTCAGGACCTTGCGCAGGCCTTCATCATCGAAACGGCCGGCCTTGACCATGTGCAGGTTGTCGATCAGCACGCCTTCCTCGTCGACGACCTTGGCAAGCGGGGTCATGGAGCCCGGCGCCGTGCCGCCCACATCGGCATGGTGCCCGCGCGAGGCGACCCAGAACAGGATCGTCTCGCCGTCTTCGTCGAAGACGGGGCTGACGACGGTGATATCGGGAAGGTGCGTCCCGCCGTTATAGGGCGCGTTCAGTGTGAAGGCATCGCCGGGGCGGATCACGGGATTGTTGCGGATCACAGCCTCGACCGAGCGATCCATGGAGCCCAGATGCACCGGCATATGTGGCGCGTTGGCCACCAGCGCACCGGAGGCGTCGAAAACGGCACAGGAGAAATCGAGCCGTTCCTTGATGTTCACCGATTGCGCCGTGTTCTGAAGCGCCACGCCCATCTGTTCGGCGATATTCATGAACAGGTTGTTGAACACCTCCAGCAGGACCGGATCGGCCTCGGCGCTGCCCGCCACATCGGCCCGCGCCATCGCCTCGACACGGCGCATCAGGATGTGATCGCGCGCGGTGATCGCGGCTTCCCAGCCGGGCTCCACCACGATCGTCTGGTTGGGTTCGATGATCAGGGCGGGGCCGGCAATCGTGGCCCCGGGGGTCAGGGCCTCGCGCCGGTGAACGGCGGCGCGGCGCCAGCTGCCACCGCAGAAGATCTCGACCTCGTCGCCCGCATCGGGGCGATGCGTGGAAGCCTCGGTCTCGGTTTCGACGCTGGCGAAATCGCGGCCATCCTCGGCCTCCACATCGACCGCATCGACGACGATGCGGCCATCGTCATAGAGAAATCCGAACTGGGCCTCGTGCCCTGCCTCGAAGGCCGCGCGGGCAGCCCAGATATCTCCCTCGTAAGGAATCGGGAGCGTCGTGTCCGCCCCGGCATAGCGCAGGTGCAGAACCGTGCGGCGCGTCGCCGTCTCGACCGGAACGCCCTGCGCCGACAGTTCGGCCTGCGTGGCGTGCCAAAGCTCCTCGGCCAGTGCCTCGATCTCGGGGAGGGCGTCATCGTCGAGCGGACGGACAAGGCCCTGCTGGCGGCTTGCCGTCACCTTCGCAAGCCCGATCCCATAGGCCGACAACAACCCCGACAGCGGATGGATCAGGACCGAGGTCACGCCCAGCGCATCGGCCACGAGGCAGGCATGCTGCCCCGCCGCACCGCCGAATGCATTGAGCAGGTAGCGCGTCACGTCATAGCCGCGCTGGACGGAGATCTTCTTGATCGCATTGGCCATATTCTCGACCGCGATGGTGAGGAAGCCTTCTGCGATTTCCTCTGCCGGGCGCCCCTCGCGGGCGGCGATGTCGCGGAATTCGGCGATGACCGCCTCTGCATCCAGCGCCGCATCCTGATCGGGGCCGAAGACGCGGGGGAAGAATTCGGGGCGCAGCTTGCCCAACATGACGTTGGCGTCCGTCACCGTCAGCGGCCCGCCCCGGCGGTAGCAGGCAGGCCCCGGATCGGCACCTGCGCTGTCGGGGCCCACCCGGAACCGGCCCGGATCGGCATGCAGGATCGAGCCGCCCCCTGCGGCCACGGTATGGATCCGCATCATCGGTGCGCGGATACGGACGCCCGCGACCTCGGTATCAAAGGCCCGTTCGTAATGGCCCGCCGAATGCGCGACATCGGTCGAGGTTCCGCCCATGTCAAAGCCGATCACCTTGTCGAAGCCGGCGATGCGCGCAGTCTCGACCATGCCGACGACCCCGCCCGCGGGGCCCGACAGGATCGCATCCTTGCCCTGGAAGGCCTCGGCCGCGGTCATCCCGCCCGACGACATCATGAATTGCAGCGTGGGCCCCGCCTCGCCCGGCGGTGTGGCGCCAAGCGCGCGCGCGACGCGGGCGACATAGCGGCCAAGGATCGGAGAGAGGTAGGCGTCGACCACCGTCGTGTCGCCACGCCCCACCAGCTTGATCAGGGGGGAGACCTCGTGGCTGACCGAGACCTGCGCAAAGCCCGTCTTGCGCACCACATCGGCCACCTGCCGTTCATGGTCAGGCGATTGCCACGCGTGCATCAGCACGATCGCCACCGCATCGATGCCATCGGCCCGCGCCGCCTCGAGTGCGGGTTTCAGCGCCTCGAGATCGGGCGCCTGTTCGACCGTTCCGTCGGCACGGAGGCGTTCGTCCACCTCGAACACCCGCTCGTAGAGTTGCTCGGGGAGGATGATTTCCTTGGCAAAGATGTCGGGCCGCGCCTGATAGGCCAGCCGGAGGGCATCGCGAAACCCCTTGGTGATCAGCAGGAGCGTCCGGTCGCCCTTGCGCTCGAGCAGCGCGTTGGTTGCGACCGTCGTGCCCATCTTGACGGTGCCGATCCGGGACGGATCGATCGTTCCGCCGAGGAGCCGCCGGATGCCTTCGATTGCGGCATCGTCATAGCTTTCGCTGTTCTCGGACAGAAGCTTCAGCGGGTGCAGCCCGCCATCGGCGTCGCGCCCCACAACATCAGTGAAGGTGCCGCCGCGATCGATCCAGAAATCCCAAAGGCTCATCCCGCATCCCTGCCTGTCCGAGAAAGGTGTCTGGCGACTTGGCTATCGCCACCGTCCGCCGGGTGCAATCCCGCCCGCGCTCAGGCGCCCAGCGCCCGTGCGATCCAGATCAGTGCCACACCCAGCGCGATCGCGCCCAGTCCGACCATGCGGCGCTGGTCGATCGGCATGCGGCGCAGAAGCTCCAGCATGGTCTCGATAGTGGAAGGGGCCAGCGCATAGGCCAGCCCCTCCACAACGAGAACAAGTCCCAGCGCGAGTAGCGCCATCTCCATGACGTTACTGCCCCGTATCTCCGACCGAGGACCGACCGCCCCGATCCGAGTTCAGCAGGTAGTCGAAGAACGAACTGTCGGGCGTGAGGACCATGGTCGAGTTGGCACCTGTCAGCGCCTGCTCATAGGCCTGCATGGAGCGGTAGAATTCAAAGAATTCCTGATCCGCGCCATAGGCTTCGGAGAAGGTCGCCGCGGCAAGCGCGTCTGCCTCACCTCGGGTGATCTGAGCATCCCGTTCCGCCTCCGAGAGGGTCTCGGTCACGGTCCGGTCGGCAAGGGCGCGAACCCGCTGCGCAGCTTCGTTACCGCGGGCGATCTCGTCCGCCGCCTCCCGCTCACGTTCGGCCCGCATCCGGGCAAACGTCGCATCGAGGTTCTGCGCCGGCAGGTTCGTCTGCTTGAGCCGGACGTCAACGACATCAAGACCAAGAGACAGTGCCTGTTCGCGGGCCTGGTCACGAATCCGGTTCATCAGGGCACGCCGCTCTTCCGAAAGGATCGTGTCGGAGGTCACCTGATCGGCACCCAGAACTTCCCGGATCTGGGAGTTGAGGATGTCGGTCAGACGCGCCTCGGCGGTGCGAAGACCACCCACGCCGACCGCTTGCCGGAACTGGACCACATCGGTGATCCGGTAACGGGCGAAAGCGTCGACGATCAGACGGCGGTCGTCCGACGGCGTGACTTCGATCGTCTGGGTGTCAAGCGACAGGATACGGTCATCGTATTTCACGACGTCCTGGATGAGAGGGATCTTGAAGCCAAGGCCCGGCTCTTCCTGAACGTTGACGATCTGGCCGAACTGAAGGACCAGCGCCTTTTCCCGTTCGTCGACAACAAAGACCGAGGACAGGGCGGCTGCGATGACGATCACAACGGCCGGCAGGAGATATGCTGTCTTTTTCATGTCTTAGTTCCCCTGATCACGAATTGCGGTCGTACCGACGCCCTGGTTCCGGGTCAGCTCGTTCAGCGGAAGGAAAGGCACGACGCCCGTGCCCGAGTTTCCGCCACCACCCGCGACGGATTCGTCGAGAACGATCTTGTTCACGTCACCCAGAACCCGCTCCATCGTCTCGAGGTAGATCCGGCGCCGGGTTACATCTTCAGAGGCCTGATATTCCTGCAGGATCGCAGTAAAGCGGCTGGCCTGACCGATGGCATCGTTGGTGACGCGCGCACGGTAACCTTCGGCCTCTTCGATGACCTGGGCTGCCTGACCACGCGCCTCGGCGAGAACGCGGTTGGCATAGGCATCCGCCGTCCGCTGCAATCTGTCGCGTTCCTGTTCCGCCGCCTGAACGTCGCGGAAGGCGTCGATCACTTCGGCGGGGGGGTCGGCCCGGTCGAGGTTGACCCGGACGACGTTGATCCCGGAATCGTATTCCACGAGCGTTGCCTGAATGTTTTCCTGCACGGTCTGGGCGATGAGACCCCGGTCCCGGTTGAGGATCGGCGCGAGGTTCGACGCTGCGATGACTTCCCGCATGACCGATTCAGACACGGCCTGAACCGTCTGCTGAGGATCGGCGAGGTTGAACAGAAGCTTCGCGGGATCGCTCACGTTCCAGACGACCTGAAAGCCGATGTCGACGATATTGGCGTCGGTGGTCAGCATCAGGCCCTGATTGTCGTTCCGGCCGCCCGAGGTTCCGATGCTTTCGGTCCGTTCGGAGGTCACGTTGACGACTTCGTAGGTCACCAGCGGCCAAGGCGCGAAATTCAGACCGGGATTGCCGGTCGACGAATAGGAGCCGAGGAACAATTCCACCGACTGTTCTTCTGGCCGGACGGTGTAGAATGACATGAACGCCCAAAGACCAAGCGCGACTAGGGCGCCGATCCCTACCGTTCCACGTGTCAGCATCGGGCCCTGCGGGCCGCCTCCGCCACTGCCGTTTACATTGCGACGTCCGCCGCCCCCGCCCATCAGGACGCGCAATTGCTCGCGGCCCTTGTTCACAAGGTCATCGATCTCGGGGATCTGCGGTCCGTCCTGTCCGGGTCCGCGCCCGCCCTGCGGTCGACGATCGTCGTCGTCGCCTCCGCCGGGGCCGCGGCCTCCCCCGCCCCAGGGGCCTCCGTTGTTACCAGCCATTAAGCTCGTCTTCCTCTTTATCTGTTCGGGCCACCGGTCGTCCGGCACCCGTCCCTTCACAAATGTGGGTCGATCCCACGAATTCAAGCGCTCCGCATCGGGTCCCGCATGGTTACCAGTTCTTCCGCCATCGTTGGGTGCACCGCGACCGTCCGGTCGAAATCCGCCTTTGTCGCGCCCATCTTGACCGCGATGCCGGCCAGCTGGATCATTTCGCCCGCCTCGTCCGCGACGATATGACATCCCAGAACCTTGTCCGTCTGCTTGCTGACGATCAGTTTCATCAGGACGCGATCAGGCTTGCCGGCAAAGGATCCACGCATCGGCCGGAACGAGGTGCAATAGACGTCGATCGGCTCCTGTTCGCGGGCCTCTTCCTCGGTCAGGCCGACGGTTCCCAGCTCGGGCTGGGTGAACACGGCCGACGGGATCAACTCGTGATCCACCGGCGTCGGGTTGTCCTTGAAGACCGTTTCCACGAACGCCATTCCCTCGCGGATCGCGACCGGTGTCAGGTTGACCCGGTTCGTCACATCCCCGATCGCGTAGATCGAGGGCACCGTCGTGCGGGAATATTCATCGACGAGGATCTCGCCGCGGCGGCCGATCTCGACCCCCGCCTCCTCGAGCCCCATGTCGCGCGTATTGGGTGCGCGGCCGGTGGCAAACAGGACGCGGTCGAAGGTCTTTTCCATCCCGTTGGTGCCTTTGACCCACATCGGCACGGGCGCCACGGCCCCGGCATCGGCCTCGTCGTGATCGTGACGGCCAAGTTCCTCGGCGGGCATTCCCATCTCGGCGCCGCTCTTTCCGCCCACTTCCGAGGCAGGGCGCATCTCGACGATATTCGTGCCGAGATGCAGATCGATCCCGCGTTCCTCCATCGCGTCGGCGATCAGGCCGCGCGCCTCGCCGTCAAAGCCGCGCAGGATCTGCGCGCCGCGATAGAATTGCGTCACCTCGACACCAAGGCCGTGCAGGATGCAGGCGAATTCGCAGGCGATATAGCCGCCGCCCACGATCAGGATGGATTTCGGCAGCTCTTTCATATGAAAGATGTCGTCCGAGACCATGCCGAACCTTGCGTTGGCCATCTCCGGCCGGATCGGGTGGCCCCCGGTCGCCACGAGGATATGTCCGGCACTGGCCGTGCGGCCATCGGCAAGCGCCACGCTGTTCGGGCCCGCCACTTTCGCGCGGCTGTCGAAGATCTCGACCCCGGACCCGTCCAGCAGCTTGCGATAGACGGCCTCGAGACGATCCAGCTCGACCTCGAGCTTTTCATGAAAGCGCGGCCATTCGAACTGACCGTCCTCCAGCTCCCAGCCATAGGCGCGGGCCTCGGGCATCATTTCGCGGAACGACGAGGCAAAGACCATCAGCTTCTTGGGCACGCAGCCCCGGATCACGCAGGTTCCGCCCATCCGGTTGTCTTCGGCCAGCGCGACGCGCGCCCCCGTCGACGCGGCGACACGGGCCGCCCGAACACCGCCCGAACCTCCGCCGATGACAAAAAGATCGTAATCGTAGTCAGACATGGGGCCTCGGCTGCGCATTTCAGGTCGTCGGTCGGGGGTATTCCACAGGACCGGGCAGAATGCCAGAGCACCCGCCCCTTGGCCCGCGGGCCGGATCAGTCGGCGATATCGCCAAAGAGGTTGTCTTCCTCGAGAAAATCGAACCTCTCGGTGTCGATCTCGCCCTTCACGATGTCGCGAACCTCGACCCGGCCGTCGCCATAGCCGATCACGACCGCGTCGCAGATATCTATGAACAGACCGTTCTCCACCACGCCGGGGATCTGGTTGAGAACAAGGCTCAGCTGCCGCGCATTGCCGATCCGGTTGAGGTGCAGATCAATGATGTGATTGCCCTCGTCCGTCACATAGGGACTTTCGCCGTTCATCCGAAGGCTGGTCGAGCGGCCCAGAACATCCATACCGATCAGCATCTCTTCGATCAGGGCCTTGGTGGTCTGCCAGCCGAAGGGGATCACCTCGACAGGCAGGGGAAAGGCACCGAGCGTTTCCACCTGCTTCGAGATATCGGCAATCACGACCATCTGGTCGGAGGCGGTCGCGACGATCTTTTCCTGAAGCAGAGCACCGCCGCCGCCCTTGATGAGGTTGAGGTTGCCGTCGTATTCGTCGGCCCCGTCGATCGTGACATCCAGCCATTTCGCCTCGTCGAGAGAGATCACGTCGATGCCCACGTCCCGCGCCAGCGCCGCCGTCCGGCTGGAGGTCGGCACGCCCTTGATCCGAAGACCCTCTTCGCGGACCAGCTCCCCCAGGCACTGGACCAGCCAGGCCGCGGTCGACCCTGTGCCAAGGCCCACCCGCATCCCGGATTCCACATAGCGGGTCGCCCGTTTCGCGGCGACGAATTTGGCCTTGTCGATGGGCGAGAGTTCTCCGGACATGGGCAGGCTCCTGTGTTGGTCGACGTCTTATAGGATCATTGCCCGCCCCGCGCGAGGGGGCGCGTGGAAGTTTAGGCAAAGTCGGTGGCTATCTGGGCAGGCGACGATGCCAGCGGCGGTAGAACCGTTTGTTGATCAGCATGAACTGCCGGATGATGCGGTTCAGAAACCCCCGCTTGCGCCCGCGCAGATAGAAGAACCCCGTGATCGCCGCGACCGAACCGCCGACCGCGTTGATGATCAGGTCGCCCATCGTGTCATCCAGCCCGGATTTCTGCATGTTCAGGCCAAAGCTGCGATCCATCGCGAATTCGAAGATTTCCCAGACGGACCCGACCGTCATCGCGACGCAGAACGAGATCAGCGCAAGTGCCCAGGGAGGGGCTGCGAAGGTATCCCCTTCGAACAGCATCAGCGTCATGAGGAACCCGAACAAGCCGAAGCCCACGGCCGAAAACCCGTGCAACGCCAGATCCCACCACCAGAACCGCCGGTAGAAATCGAACGCCTCGCCCAGAAAGATCGACGCAAAGACGAACAGGATGATCCCGAGGACGACCGGCACCGGCAACGCGATACGAAACCACCGCGCAAGAAAGATCGGCGCCATCGACAGCATCAGCGTCGCGCCCGAGACAAAGCTCAGCGACCAGCGGCCGAACAGCAGCGCCCCGATCGTCAGCGCCAGAAGCGCGCCCCAGATCACGATCGCGGCGGGCGCGTCGCTGGGCCATCTGATCAGGCTCGGGCCGTCTTTCATTTCGCGCGATCCTCCTTATCTACATATCATGCACGATCCCCGGACCCGGCGCATCCTTCGCGTCACAAGCTACAACATCCGCAAGACCCGCGGTCTTGACCAGCGGCGCGCGCCCTACCGGACCCTCGATGTCATCAACCGGCTCGAGGCCGACATCGTGGTGCTGCAAGAGGCAGATCACCGGCTTGGCGCGCGTCCAGCCGCAATTGCACATGACCTGATCGCGTCCGAGACCGATTTCAACATTGCGCCCATATCGCGCAACGAGGTGAGCCTTGGCTGGCACGGCAATGCGATCCTGCTGCGAAAGGGGCTTGGCCACGGCACGGTCCGGCATCTGAATCTGCCGGGGATCGAACCGCGCGGCGCGGTCCGGCTCGATCTCGACCTGCCGGAGCCGGTGTCGGTCATCGCGGTGCACCTGGGGCTTCTGCGGCGAAGCAGGCTTCAGCAGATGGCGGCCATCGCCGCGGCGCTTCCCGATGAGGGCCATACGATCATCGCGGGCGATTTCAACGAATGGTCGCCGAAACGGGGGCTCGAGCCTCTGGAGCCGCATTTCGCCATGCATGCGCCGGGTCACAGCTTCCATGCCGCGCGGCCGCTTGCCGCGCTTGACCGCATCGGGCTGAGTTCAGGGCTTACCCTGCGGGATGCGGGTGTGGCACAGGACGCGATGGCCCGACGGGCATCGGATCACCTGCCGATCTGGGCCGATATCGCAATCGAGGCCACAGAGCCCGCATGATGATCCGGGTCGCGGGCCCATCTGTCGACCTTGCGCAATTCCCTCGCGGGGCGTCGTTTTTCGGCGTGCCGCGGCAAGGGCCGGCGATAGTGTCCGGGCATGACCCTGCGCCTGCACTATGCCCCGGACAACGCCTCACTCTGTGTGCGCCGTGCGCTCGCACTGGCCGATGCGCCGTCCGAGGCGGCGGCAATCCTGCTTTGGCTGGCGGGTCGGTATCCGGAGGCGGGTCTCAAGCTTGACGGGCCGGGCAAGGGACGGCTCGTCTGGATGTCGAATGCGCTGGACCCTGCGCTGCGCATGATCTTCTATCCCGACAGCCGGCCGCCGACCGACGGTCTGAGCGAGGCGGGCGCCGCGCGCGCGACGGCCCTTTTCGACATCGCCGAAGCGCGACTGCCGGGGGCACCCTTGCTCGATTGCTGTCTTTGCCCGATGTTGCGCTGGTCGGTTCTTTACCCCGCGGGCAGCCGTCGCTGGTTCCACCTTGACCGTTGGCCCCGTCTGGCGGCGCGGGGGCGCCACGTCGAAGAGCGTCCAGCCGCCGCCTGCAACGCCGAAGGGCTGGGCCCGTTGCCGTTCGCGGCTCCTCGCCTGCCACAACCACCCGAAGGAAGTGCCACCTGATGTTCCTCTCCGTGTTCGACATGTTCAAGATCGGGGTCGGCCCGTCCTCGTCGCACACCATCGGCCCGATGGTGGCCGCGGCACGGTTCCTCGATCATCTGCGCGCCCTGCCCTTCGGCGTCGCGGGCCTCAGGGCATCGCTGCACGGCAGCCTCGCCTTTACCGGCGTGGGCCATGCGACCGACCGGGCCGTGATCCTCGGGCTGGCCGGGTTCGTGGCGGAAACCTATGACGCCGAACGCGCCGAGGCCGAACTGGCCCGCATCCACGCCGAAGGCACGGTCTCGCCTGACGGGTTGGGCACCCTGCAGTTCGTGCCGCAAGAGCACCTCGTCTTCGATTACGGCCCGCCCCTGCCCGGCCACGCCAACGGCCTGATCCTGCGCGGGACCGACGCACAGGGCGACGTGATCACCGAGGTGACATATTATTCCATCGGCGGCGGCTTTGTCCTGACCGAGGCCGAACTGGCGCAGGGCCGCGACACCGATGACGGCCCGCCCGTGCCCTTCCCGTTTCATAGCGCCGACGAGATGTTGCGCATGGCGCGCGACAGCGGCCTGACCATCGCACAGATGAAGCGGCGCAACGAACGCGCCCGGCATCCGAGGCGGGATCTGGACAAGGGGCTCGCACGGATCTGGCAGGTGATGACCGATTGCATCGACCGTGGATTAGCCTCTGACGGCATCCTGCCCGGCGGACTGAACGTCCGGCGCCGCGCGAAAGGCATCCACGAGAAGCTCTTGGCCGAACGGGGGCTGAACCTGACCCCACCGCACACGATCAACGACTGGATGTCGACCTATGCGATGGCCGTCAACGAGGAGAATGCTGCGGGCGGTCAGGTCGTGACGGCGCCCACGAACGGCGCGGCGGGCGTGGTGCCCGCAACGATCCGCTACTGGCTCGATCATGTGCCGGGGGCGAGCACCGCGCGCATCCCCGATTTCCTGCTGACAGCGGCGGCGATCGGCGGGCTGGTCAAGTTCAACGCCTCGATTTCGGGGGCGGAGGCCGGGTGCCAGGCCGAGGTCGGCAGCGCTGCGGCGATGGCGGCCGCGGGCCTGTGCGCCGTTCTGGGCGGCACACCCGAACAGATCGAGAATGCGGCCGAAATCGCCCTCGAACATCACCTTGGCATGACATGCGACCCGGTGAAGGGCCTCGTTCAGGTCCCCTGTATCGAGCGCAACGGTCTGGGCGCGATCAAGGCCGTCTCAGCCGCATCGCTGGCCCTGCGCGGCGATGGCCAGCACCTTGTCAGCCTCGACGTCGCGATCGAGACGATGCGCCAGACCGGCGCCGACATGAGCGAGAAATACAAGGAAACCGCCCTTGGCGGCCTTGCCGTGAACGTGCCAAATTGCTGAATATGCGGTCTTTTTGGGTTGCTCGAACATGAGGCTCCTTCTATCCTGCGGCTTTGCTGCGCCGTCGAAACCCCGCTGCGGCTCGACCAGCCTGCGCCGCGCGCTTGATCCGTTTCTCGACCCGACCTTGGGCGACATGGCCATTGATCGGGCGGGCCAGAAGCGGCCGTTTCATCCGCATATCACGGTGCCCGCGCTGCGGAGCCTGACCGCCCGAGTTTTCGAGGTCGAGGCCCCGGCATTGCTGGAAGACTGGCTGTCGGACCGCCTGAATACGCCGATTTCGTTGCCCGCGCTGAACGGCACGAGCGGGTCGCCCCCGCCACCATTGGGCGAGGCGGCGATGGACCGTGTGCGCGCGATGTTTCGCTGGGAAGCAAGACACTACGGGATTTGACACCCGTGCCAGTCTAGGCGGCGGGCGGCCAACTGCCAGACCCGTCTGCCAGCAACGCCCGACTGACAGCCGACAGGGCGGCGGTCGGGAGAATCACCAGAAGCCCGGGGGCATCCGGCGCCAGTGTGACAGGTCCGGTGGCGGCATTCGACGTTCCGACCCGCCCCATGGCCGACAGGCGTAGGCCGCGAGTGGGCCACTGCAACCCCTCGGTCTCGACGCCAAGCTCTCTCATCGGGAACAGCGACACGAGGCACCCGGGCTCCAATTCCAGTCGCAGGAAAGGCGGGCATACGAATGTCAGGGTTTCGGGCCCCAAGGCAATGCAGCGCCGGTCCGCATGACGGACCAGAACGTTGAGTCCGGCCAATTCGTGATCAAGTCGCCCGCCCGAGACGCCCAGCGCGATCACGAGCGGGGCCTCGACATGTCGCAGGGCCTTGTCGAAGTCAGTCGTTTCCTGTTCGCTGAACTCATAAACAAGATCCGCGAATTCGGTCCGGGCCGCATCGGACAGGCTGTCGAGGTCGCCGATCACCGCTGACGGGCGGCGCGACGAGCCGACAAGCCCGTTTGCGCCCCCGTCCACCGCGACAAGAGTTGGGGCAAGACTTAGGGTCGTGTTAAGAAGGGGCTCACTAATCTTCGCTCCACCAAGAAGGGTGATAGGTCGAGAAGATGAAACAATGGGCCCACTCAACGCGGATTGTTCCGGTACACGCCACATGCCGCAAAAGAGCCACTAAATGATACCGCCAAAAACCTGTTCCTGTTCCTGTTTGAGAACCAATCGATGGTAAACACATTGCTGCTGTGACTGGAAGAAAGAGAGTTAGAGATGGTCGGTTCGAGCAAAATTCTTACGGTCTCCTACGGGACATTCTCATGTACCCTCGAAGGGTTTGACGACTCCTTCTCGACAATGAAAGCGATCGCGGAATATTTTCGCGATCTGGCCTCCGATGACCGATACTTCGGAGCCGAACCGCCGACGCCGGATGCCGAGATGCTTGCCCGGATCGCCGAACGCGAAATCGCGCGCCGGGTCGAGGCCCGCACTGAAGGGACGGGCATCGTCCTGAAAGCCGGACAGGCGCTGTCCGCACCTGAAAACAAAACCGCGGCCAACGAACCCGATACTTCGGCGCCCGCGATGGTGTCACAGCCCGATGCGGAAACAGACACAGCTGATCAGCCCTCTGCCATGGCCGCCGCGGCACGGCACGATATGGTCGAGCCGGCCGAGGTCGACGAGCCGCCGGTCGAGACTGCTGCCGAAGACATCAACGCGATCTCCTCTGACGAGGAGGCCGAGGTCGCCGAGGTCCTGACTGAGGAGGAGGCGGAAGAGCCTGCCGATCATACGCCCGAGGCGGCCGAGGATCAGCCGGAAGCCGAAGAGCTTTCGTCCGATCACGACGCCGCCCCCGAAACGGGCGAGGCCGACGACACGGACGAGACCGACCCGTGGGACTATGAGGCGGCGGCATCGAAACTTGCCGAGAGCTTGGCCGCACGGCCGACGCCGCATCGCGTGACACCCACCCGGGTGATGCCCCCGCACCAGGATATCCCCGAAGACGACGCTCTGTCCGGGGATCCGGTTGATCTGCCCCCCGCCATCTCGACGCCGCCGGCGCATCCCGACCCCGAAAGCGTCGCCGCCAAGCTGGAGCGCATTCGCGCGGTCGTGGGCAAATCCAACCGGCAGGACGAGGAAACCGAGAACGAACACGCGCACGATGCTGTCGGAGCTTCGCCGTCGACGCCAATCGAAGACGATCAGCCCGTCGCGCCCGAAATGTCCGAGGCCGGGGACGAAACCGCCGATCTGCCGGTCGAGCCTGGAGAGGCGACCGCCGAGGCGCCCGTGGCAGAGGACAGTGCCGAAACCGAACAACAGAAAGCCGCGCGGCCCTTGCGCACCCGCGTGATCAAGATGAGCCTGGCCGATTTCCGCAAGACGCTCGGCCAGGGCGACATCGAGCCCGTGGCCGAGACATCTCCGCAGGACGAGCCGTCGCTGGACGTCGAGGCTCCCGAGGCGGAAAACATCGCCGCGACACCCGAGATGGTGGATGCCATCGCAGACGAGATGGCCGATGACGATGACCTCTTGTCCGAGGACGATTACGACGACCTGACCGATGAGGATATCGCCGATCTTGCCGCGCTGGACGGAACCACGCCCGAGGCCGTGACCGAATTCGAGACAGGTCTCGAGACAGAGGCCGCCCTTCTAAGCGACGAGAAAGAGGCAGAGCTTCTGGCCGAACTGGCCGAACTGGAGCGGAGCGAGGATATCGAAACGGGAACCGAACTGCTGACCCCGGCCCCCGTCGAGATGTCGGACACAGACGACGCGGTTGCGACGCACGAACCGGAAAGCATCGACGACGCAGCGGTCGCCGACGAGGCGGAGGCTGCCGAGGACGCCGTTGCGGCCGCAGCGGCCGGGCCTCTCCACACCGACGACGAGGACGTTGCAACTGTTGCGCCGGAACTCGATGTGTCCCGCGACATGATGACCGCATGGGACATGGCCGACGAGGATGACGAAGACGACCGCCTCAACCTCTTTGGCGGCGATGACGACGACGAGGACGAGCACGATCGTGCCATCCTGTCGGATGAGGGCGAGGATGAGGACGACCTTGCCTCCGATCCCCGTGCCCTGCGCCGTCAGCGGGCCTTCGAAAGCAATCCCGACGACGACAAAGCGGTTCTGTCACGACTGATGGAACATACGGATGATCAGCTGAACGATCCCGATACCAACCGGCGCCGGGAATCGATCACCCAACTCAAGGCCGCTGTCGCCGCAAAGGAGGCCGCGCGCCAGATGGGCGAGCAGGATGCGATGTCGGAGGAAACGGCGGACGAATTCCGCAAGGATCTGCGTCAGGCCGTCCGGCCCCGCCGCCCGGCCCGGGTCTCTGACCGGCCGACGACGCGCACCGAACGGCCGCAGACGGCTCCTCTCAAGCTCGTGGCGTCTCAACGGGTCGATATCGACCCCGATCAGGACGTCACCGCGAAACGGCCTGCCGCACCGGTGCGTCCGCGCAGGGTCCGCCTTGACGAGGCAAGCGAGGCCGAAGCCGCGCGCGATGCCGGCTCGTTCGAAGTCTTTGCCCGCGACATGGGCGCTCAGGGTCTGGCCGAACTTCTTGAAGCCGCGGCCGCCTATACCGCCTATGTCGAAGGCTCCGCGGATTTCTCCCGCCCGCAACTGATGAGCAAGGTCCGCGGACTCGCCGACCGCGATTTCAGCCGCGAAGAAGGGCTGCGCTCCTTCGGAACGCTGTTGCGGGAGGGCCGGATCATGAAAGTCCGCAACGGACGTTTCCAGGTGTCGGAAGAAACACGTTTCCATCCCGAACGTCGGGCTGGTTAGGGACCCCCGAGGGGGTGGTGGTAACGAGTTTGGCGCGGTGGAATTGCCCACCGCGCCTGTTTCATTTCCCGGCTATGGCCGCCCGCGCATCAATCCGTGTCAAGCGCGGCGCCGCGAATCGTGCGACGTGTTCTGCATGACATACCGCCCACCCTCCTTCCTCGCCACGACGCTCTGGCGCATCGAGACCAGCCTGTCTGAGCCGCTCGATCTTGCCCGGCTTTCGTCCGAGGTGGGGGTTAGCGGGCCGCATCTGGTCCGGGCCTTCCGCGAGGCGGTCGGGCTTCCGCCGATTGCCTTCGTCCGGGCAAGACGGCTGAGCGAAGCGGCCCGCGCCCTGGCTGGCGGGGCGCCGGACATCCTCGACCTGGCCCTGGCCTCCGGCTACGGCTCGCACGAGGCATTCAGCAGGGCGTTCCAGTCCCATTTCGGGTGCAGCCCGCGCGATGCACGCTCCCCGGAATTCCGCACCCGCATTCAAACCCGTATCATGGAGCCCCGAATGATCGACACGACCGCCCTGCCCACCCTCGACACACCGGAGATCCGAAACCGCGACACGCTCGAGATCGTGGGGCTTGCCGACCGCTTCGATTTCGAAAGCATTCCGCGCATTCCCGCCCTGTGGGCCAGCCTCGCCGGCCGGGAGGCCGAGATAGAGGGCGCCGAGCCCCACATCGCCTATGGCGCAAGCTACGATCAGGGCGAGACGGGCTTTCGCTACATTGCCGGCTATCCGGTCGCACCGGGAAGCGCCATTCCGAGGGGCATGGTCCGGGTGACGGCCCCCGCCGGGCGGTATGCGGTGTGGGTTCACGATGGCCCGGTCGGCGACATGCACAAGACGATGCGCGCGATCTTCGAAACGGGGCTTCGCGACGCGGGCCTGACATTCCGGCCCGCCCCGGAGCTGGAACGTTATGACAACAGCTTTGACCCAAGGACGGGTGCCGGGCGGGTGGAACTATGGATCCCGATCGTCTGAACCGCGCGTCGGGGCCGTGTTGTCTTGCGCATCGGGATCGGCCTGGCCGATCCCCAGGAACACACGCTTGAGCGGAAGGGCCCACAACAGGCCCAGCCCGACATAGATCCCCAGTTCAACAAGGATCGACGGTTTGTTCATCGGATCGGGATAGAGCCAGTTCATCAGGCTGACGGCCACGACGATATAGCCCGGCAACCCCAGAACGAGGATCAGGATCGAAAGCCGTTTGCGGGTCTTGTAGCTGAGCGCCATGTCCTAGTCTGCAAAAGGGTCGGTCACGAGGATCGTGTCCTCTCTCTCCGGTGAGGTGGAGAGTAGCGCGACAGGGCAATCGATCAATTCCTCGACCCGGCGGACATACTTGATGGCGTTGGCCGGCAGGTCGGCCCAGCTGCGCGCGCCTTCGGTGGAATCCGTCCAGCCGGGCATCTCTTCGTAGATCGGCGTGCAGCGGGCCTGCTTGTCGGCGGCGGTCGGCAGGTAATCCATCCGCTCTCCGTCCAGCTCGTAGCCCACGCAGATCTTCAGGGTTTCGAACCCGTCGAGAACGTCCAGCTTGGTCAGCGCGATGCCGTTGACGCCGGAGGTGGCGCAGGTCTGGCGCACGAGGCAGGCGTCGAACCAGCCGCAGCGGCGTTTGCGACCCGTGGTTGTGCCGAATTCGTGGCCACGTTCGCCAAGGCGCTGGCCGTCTTCGTCGAACAGCTCGGTCGGGAACGGCCCCTCACCCACGCGGGTGGTGTAGGCCTTGACGATGCCCAGCACGTAATCGATGCCACCCGGCCCGATGCCCGTCCCGGTTGCCGCCTGCCCCGAGATCACGTTCGACGACGTGACATAGGGATAGGTCCCGAAATCAATGTCGAGAAGCGCGCCCTGCGCCCCTTCGAACAGGATACGGCGGCCCGATTTGCGCTTTTCATTCAGGACCTTCCAGACGGGGCCGGCATAGGGCAGGATCTGGGGCGCGATGTCCTTGAGGCGCGCGATAAGCCCCGCGCGGTCGATCGGATCGAGGCCCAGTCCGCTGCGCAACGCGTTGTGGTGAACCAATGCGCGGTCGACCCGCGTCTCGAGCGTCGCGTCATCGGCGAGATCGGCCACCCGGATCACGCGGCGGCCGACCTTGTCTTCGTAGGCCGGGCCGATGCCACGGCCGGTCGTGCCGATCTTGGCCACGCTGTTCTGGCCTTCGCGGGCGCGGTCCAACTCGCCATGGAACGGCAGGATCAGGGGCGTGTTCTCGGCGATCATCAGGGTCTCGGGCGAAATCTCGACGCCCTGCGCGCGCACGGTCTCGATTTCCTCGATCAGGTGCCATGGGTCCAGCACGACGCCGTTGCCGATCACCGACAGCTTGCCGCCGCGCACCACGCCGGAGGGCAAGGCGTGCAGCTTGAACACCTCGCCGTCGATCACCAGCGTGTGTCCGGCATTATGGCCGCCCTGAAACCGGCAGATGATGTCGGCCCGCTCCGACAGCCAATCCACGAGTTTGCCCTTGCCCTCGTCGCCCCACTGGGCGCCCACGACCACAACGTTCGCCATGCCGAAAATCCTTCGAGGAATATGCTCCGGCGCCCCCTATATCGGCAGTCATCGGTCAGTGAAACCGGGTTTTGCAGTCTGGACAGCCATGAATGCCGGCGTCATCGTAAGGCCAGTTCTGGTTCGGGGATCGCGAAAATGGGGTTCATTCTGCGCTGGGTGTTCGCGCTTTTGTTGCTGGCGGCGACCTATAACCCCACGCAATTCAACTATGTCCGCTGGGCGATCGGCAACCTCGACACTCAATTGCCGATGATCGTGCTGGCCGGGCTGGTTCTGCTGGTGGGCTACATCGTCTATCTGACCGCGACCCTGCGCTCGATCGGGGCGTTCGGGATGTTGCTGATCCTCGCGATCGTGGCGGCGATCCTCTGGGTGCTGTGGGATCGCGGCGTGATCAGCCTCGCGAACCCCGGCTTCGTCACCTGGATCGTGATCCTCGCGCTGAGCCTCGTTCTGGCCGTGGGCATGCACTGGTCGATCCTCTGGCGCAGGCTGTCGGGTCAACTGGAAGTCGATGACAACGACCCCTGATAACTGGGCAAAGGGGGTTGCGGCGAAGGCCCATCGCTTCTAGATACCACACGGTTCGCAACCTGAAGGCCCGGCCCATGGAAAACGTCATCCTGCTTGTTCACCTGATGCTCGCCCTCGCCCTGATCGGCGTGGTGCTGATGCAGCGGTCCGAAGGTGGCGGGCTTGGCATGGGTGGCGGCGGCGGCGGTGGCCTCGTGTCGAGCCGGGGCGCGGCCTCGGCGCTTGGCAAGGTGACCTGGGGTCTGGCGATCGCGTTCATCGCGACCTCGATCACGCTGACGATTATCGCGGCCGAGAACGCGGCCGGCAGTTCGGTCGTCGATCGGATCACGGACGCACCGGCGCCCGCAGCGACGCCAGTCCTGCCAGATAGCGGCGACAGTCTTCTGCCTCCGTCTCTGGATGGAAATGCTCCGCTTGTTCCTCAAGCCGAATAAGGCCATGACCACAACAGGTTGAGCCACCGAAAATAAGTTGCGCATCATCTTGCGCCCGTGGTTGCCACGCGGGACCGAATCCGGTTAATCTTAAACCCCGTGATGACGGGCCACCGCGGCCCGAAGAACCACTTTGTTCAAACCGATCGCGGGGAGCCTGCAACACATGGCGCGTTTCATTTTCATCACCGGTGGTGTCGTGTCATCCCTTGGAAAGGGGCTGGCATCGGCTGCGCTGGGGGCGCTGTTGCAGGCAAGGGGCTTCTCTGTCCGCCTGCGCAAGCTCGACCCATATCTCAACGTCGATCCGGGCACGATGTCGCCCTTCGAACACGGCGAGGTATTCGTCACCGATGACGGGGCTGAGACCGATCTGGACCTCGGCCATTATGAGCGGTTTACCGGCGTTCATGCCCGCGCAACCGACAGCGTGTCGTCCGGGCGCATCTATTCGACCGTGCTGGAAAAAGAGCGCCGGGGCGACTACCTCGGCAAGACGATCCAGGTGATCCCGCACGTAACCAATGAAATCAAGGATTTCATCGCCATCGGCGAGGACGAGGTCGATTTCATGCTGTGCGAGATCGGCGGCACCGTCGGCGATATCGAGGGCCTGCCCTTCTTCGAAGCTATCCGCCAGTTCAGCCATGACAAGCCGCGCGGTCAATGCCTGTTCATGCACCTGACGCTCCTGCCCTATCTGTCGGCAAGCGGAGAGCTGAAGACGAAACCGACGCAGCATTCCGTCAAAGAATTGCAGAGCATCGGGATCGCCCCCGACATCCTTGTCTGCCGGTCTGAACATCCGATCCCGGAAAAGGAACGCGAAAAGATCGCGCTGTTCTGCAACGTGCGAAAGGAACATGTCGTTCCCGCCTATGACCTGAAATCGATCTACGAGGCCCCGCTGGCCTATCACCGGCAGGGGCTCGATCAGGCGGTTCTTGACGCGTTCGGCATTTCGCCCGCACCGCGCCCGAACCTGGCCCGCTGGGAAGACGTGATGGACCGTCTGACAAATGCCGATGGCGAGGTCCGCGTAGCGATCGTCGGCAAGTACACCCAGCTCGAGGATGCCTACAAATCCATCGCCGAGGCACTCACCCATGGCGGGATGGCCAACCGGGTCCGGGTCAAGGCGGAATGGATCGATGCCGAGATTTTCGAACGCGAGGATCCGGCGCCTCACCTTGAACCCTATCACGCGATCCTTGTGCCCGGCGGCTTTGGCGAGCGGGGAACGGAGGGCAAGATCAAGGCAGCCCAATTCGCCCGGGAACACGAGATCCCATATCTGGGCATTTGCCTTGGCATGCAGATGGCGGTGATCGAGGCCGCGCGCAACGTGGCCGGGCTGACCACGGCGGGATCGGAAGAATTCGACCACGAGGCCGGAAAGAAACGCTTCGAACCGGTGGTCTACCACCTGAAGGAATGGGTGCAGGGCAACCACAAGGTCGAGCGCAGGGCCAGCGACGACAAGGGCGGCACCATGCGGCTTGGCGCCTATGACGCGGCGCTGACCGCGGGGTCGCGCGTGGCCCAGATCTATGGCGCGACCGCGATCGAGGAACGGCACAGGCATCGCTACGAGGTCGACATCAAGTATCGCGATGCGCTTGAGCAGGAGGGGCTGTGCTTTTCGGGCATGTCGCCAGATGGCAAGCTGCCCGAGATCGTGGAGTGGAGCGATCATCCGTGGTTCATCGGGGTCCAGTTCCACCCGGAATTGAAATCCAAACCCTTCGAGCCGCACCCTCTTTTTGCGGATTTCATCCGTGCCGCGGTGGAGACATCGCGCCTGGTCTGAGCGTCGGGTCCGATGCGGTCAGAATTCCAGCTGGAACCGGTGGGTCGCCATGATCGAGGCGCTCAGCCGTGACGCGGAGCCATCGGTCCCGCCGGGGTCGGTCGATCTGGTGAGAAACCGGTCGACCTGAACCCCGCCTTCAAGGCCCCATTCCGACCCAAGATCATACCTCGCAGAAAGGCGCAGACCCGCCGTCAGCAATCCACCATGCTCTGACCCGCCGTCGTGCGCCGACATGGCACCGGGGCCGTCTGCATGACGGGTGTCGGCATATGCGTCGCCGCCAAGAAGCAACCGGGGACCCGCCCCCAATGTCAGGCGGCCGGATCGGGCCAGAACGTCTATGCCGGTCACGGCAAAGGCACCCTCGACATCGGTGCCGTATCGCAGATCGGCAAATGCGGACCAATCCCCTCCGCCGAGCCGAAGGCCGGCGCCCAATTCGATATCAGCCGGAACACCGGCCTCTGTCCCGCTCAGGTCCAGTCGCCCGCGCAATCCGAAACTGTCGCTCAGGGGCGCGTCGAATGTCAGCCGGGTGAAGCCGACAGCGCCGTCGCCCTGAGTGGCAGATCGCAGGCCTGCCCCGATCATCCCGTCGGCCACCTCTTCCGCCATCGCGGACAGACCCGCGATGTTCAGCAAGAGCGACAGGAGAAGGGCAGCGAATCTCATCGGCGACTCCGGAACTGCGATCATGCTCGCCGTTCAGAGTTACCCAATCGTTATCGGCAACATTGAGGCAAATGGGCCCGATGATCCCGACCGCGACCCCGACTGCACGTTTTTCAAGCAGGGCGCTGCGGCATTGCATCGGCCTGAGCACTTTTCTCCGGCGTCGGCGCGGCCTATATCAGACGAATGATTGCCGATTTCCTGCGCCGCTTGACGGCCCCCGCCCCAGAACCGTTGCCTGACACCGATGCCAGACTTGCGCTTTCGGCACTTCTGGTGCGGATCGCGAAATCCGACGGCGAATACGCCGCCGAAGAGATTCGGCGAATCGACCGTATCCTTCAGGCACGCTACGGGCTCAATCAGGTCGAGGCGGCAAAGCTGCGCGCCCACGCCGAGGCCATCGAGCATGAAGCCCCAGACACGGTGCGCTTCACCCGCGCGATCAAGGAGGCCGTGGGCTATGACGACAGGCTCGCCGTGATCGAATCGCTTTGGGAGGTCGTGCTTGCCGACGGGGAGCGCGACGACGATGAAAACGCTCTCCTGCGGACCGTGGCGCCGCTTCTGGGTGTGACCGATCAGGAATCGGCCATTGCCCGGCAACGGGTCGAAAACCGGCCCGCCTAACGGGTGTTCGCCTCTCTTCCGATGTATGACCGGCCGTGGAACCGGGATCAGCATGCGGGGTTCTGGTCCCTGATCCGCGATGCCCTGCGCGATCATGGCTTTGCCGCGCCAGAAACGCTTGATCAGGACACCGACCCGATGGCGGGGTGGGGCCGGTCCGATCTGGTTCTGGGCCAGATCTGCAACCTGCCCTATCGCGCGGTCTTCAAGGACAGGCTGACCCCGATCGGCACGGCGGACCATGGCATTCCGGGCGTTCGGGCCGGGCATTATAGGTCTGTCTTCGTGGTCCGTGACGACGATCCTGCCGAAAGCCTCGCCGATTGCGCGAGGTATCGCTTCGCGCTCAATGATCCCATGTCCCAATCCGGTTGGGGCGCGCCCCTCGCCACGGCCAAAGGCGTCGGGATCACACTTCGCCCGACCATCCGGACCGGTTCGCATCGGGCAAGCCTGGCGGCCGTGGCATCGGGGCGGGCAGATTTGGCAGGCATCGATATCGTGTCGTGGATGATCGACGTGGCCGAAGGCGGCGCCACCCGCGGATTGCGGGTGATCGGGCAGACGGGCACGTCGCCGGGGATGACCTACGTGACCGCCGGGGGCGCCGACCCCGCCCCTTTTGCGGCCGCGATCTCGGACGCTGTGGCGGCCCTGTCTCGGCAAGATGCCCGGGACCTGCATCTGCATGGCTTCGTTCGGCTGCCTGCCACCGACTATGAATTCGACTTGCCGGAACTGCCCGCCTATTCAGCATGATCGCATCGAAGCCAGGCGAGCCACACCAACCGGAGCGCTGCGTCGTTGCAATCGGCGCTGATTTGGGTCCTATTTGACGAAAATCAGCAGGTGAAACGTGGCAGAAGACCTTCCCGTCATCGAAATCGATGATCTGCACAAGTCCTACGGCACGCTCGAGGTGCTCAAGGGTGTCAGTCTCACGGCACCTCAGGGGCACGTGATTTCGCTGATCGGATCATCCGGATCGGGGAAATCGACGCTCCTGCGTTGCGCGAACCTTCTCGAAGACAGCCAGAAGGGCGAAATCAGGTTCCGAGGAGAGGCGGTGCGCTGGAAAGGTTCTGGGGCCGGACGTCATCCGGCCGACCGGGCACAGATCACGCGGATCAGAACGAACCTGTCGATGGTGTTTCAGCAGTTCAACCTCTGGTCTCACATGACGATCCTGCAAAACGTCATGGAGGCACCCGTTACCGTTCTTGGCCGCGACCGCGAGGAGGTCGAACACAGCGCGCGCAATTATCTCGACAAGGTGGGGATCGGCGACAAATGCGACGTCTATCCCGCGATGCTGTCGGGCGGGCAACAGCAGCGCGCGGCGATCGCGCGGGCGCTGTGCATGGAACCGACAGCGCTTTTGTTCGATGAGCCGACCTCGGCGCTCGATCCTGAACTCGAACAGGAGGTTGTGCGGGTGATCCGCGCGCTGGCCGACGAAGGCCGGACAATGATCATCGTCACCCATGACATGCGCATGGCCCGGGATGTAAGCGAACACGTCATCTTTCTTCACAACGGCCGGATCGAGGAGCAGGGCCCGCCCGAGCGCCTGTTCACCGATCCCCAGACCGAACGGCTCAAAGGCTTTCTTTCTGTAACGGCATCCTGATGCGCGCATTGAGTATTGGTTTCGCGGTGGTTTTTCCGCAGCTGTGTTCGGCGGAACAGCTGGTTGTCGGAACCGAGGCCCGGTTCCCTCCCATCACCTTCCTGGACCGGGACGGCGCGCTTGTCGGGCGCGACAAGGACATCGGCGACGAGATTTGCGTGCGTGCGGAATGGGAGTGCGAATGGATCGTCACCGATTTCGATGCACTTCTGCCCGGCCTCGAATCCGGCCGCTTCGATTTTGTCATCGCCGGTCTGTCTGCCTCCCCCGATCGCGCCGAGATCGTGGATTTCACGGAGCCTTACCACCAGCCCCAAGACAATATCGCCTACTTTGTCGGCCTTTCGGGAGAGATCGAGGTGGCGGATGCCACCATTGCCGTCCAGGCGCAGACGACCCACAGCAGTTTTCTCGAAGCGCAGGGCTTTGACGTCCGGCCCTACTCCGACTGCATCACGGCGTTGAATGCCATGATTTCGGGCGAGACAGATCTTTACTTCGGCCCGGGGCTGTTCATTCAGGACATGGTCGAGCAAGGCTATGACATGCTGGTTGCAAATGGACGGCAAAACGTCCCAAGTTCTGGCACCGCGATTGCGGTCGCGCAGGACAGGGACGACCTGCGCGAGGACTTGAACGCGATCATTGCCCGGATGTGGGAGGACGGGACCATGGACCTTCTGCACCGCAAATGGGCCGGAAACGGAACCGATACCTGACAAAAGAGTACTGGAGACCACTCACATGAAGAAACTGCTGCTTGCTTCCACCGTGTTTGCCCTTGGGGCCTCGATGGCGATGGCCGACGCGCATTCCGTCGTCCGGCTTGGCACCGAAGGCGCCTACCCTCCCTTCAACTTCCTCAATGACGATGGCGAAGTCGACGGCTTCGAACGCGAACTGGGCGACGAATTGTGTGCCCGCGCCGAACTGACCTGCGAATGGGTCACCAACGACTGGGATTCGATCATTCCGAACCTTGTCTCGGGCAACTACGACGTGATCATCGCGGGCATGTCGATCACCGACGAACGTGACGAGGTCATCGACTTTTCCGACAATTACACCCAGCCCGATCCGTCGGCCTTCCTCGCCCTGTCGGACGATGTCGATCTCGAGAACGCCGTGATCGCGGCACAGGCGAGCACGATCCAGGCGGCGCATGTGGCCTCCATGGGCGGTGCGGCCCTTCTGGAGTTCGCCTCGCCCGAGGAAACCATCGCCGCCGTGCGCAACGGCGAAGCTGATGCCGTTCTGGCCGACCGCGCCTTCCTTGAACCGATCGAAGCATCGGACGCCGAGCTGATGTTCGTGGGCGATCTGGTCATGCTGGGCGGCGGTGTCGGCCTCGGCATCCGCGAAAGCGACAACGAACTGCGCGATGCCTTCAACGCCGCGATCGCCTCGATGAAGGAAGACGGCTCCCTGAACGCGCTGATCGAGAAGTGGGAAATCGGCGAGACCTTCTGATCGCACGATTTTGCCGGATTGAGAGGGGCCGCCTGTCGCGGCCCCTTTTTCTATGGGTCAGACGAATCGTTGGGGCCGGAACGCCGCCAATAACTGCTCGGTCATGTTGCTGGGCCCATCGATCACTTCGCGGGCGAGGCATTCCCCAATCCCAGCGGCAAGCGTCATTCCGGAGTGCATGACGGCAACGCTCAGCCCTTCGGACAATCGCCCGACTGCGGGCAGCCCGTCTTCCGGCATGGGCCGATACGCCAGCCGGACCGACGCCCAGTCGAGTGTCACCCCCGGCAGGAGCGCCCGTATCCGCGCGATGGTCGCCTCTGCCGCCTCTTCGGGGGAAAGCCCGAGACTCTCGGCTTTGTCCCCCTGATGCGACACGGAAGCCGGCATCACAAGAACGCCGTCGGGCCGTTGCCGCAATTCGCCGTCGGGTGTCGCCAGCACATGGCTCAGGACGGGGGCCACGGGCCGTGTCTCGATCACATAGGCCGGGCGCGGGACCATCGGCACCCGGTGCCCGGCAGCGGCGATGAGCGCCTCTGTCCCGGTTCCGGCGCACACGAGCACCTCATCTGCGGCGATCGTCCCCACCCCGGTCTCCACTCCGATGATCCGGCCCGCGACCTCGATCAGCCCATCCACCCGGACGCCCGACACGATCCGCGCGCCATACAGGGCGGCAGCGTTGAGCAAGGCGCGGTTCAGCGGGGCGGGCTCCGCGACGCCTTCGCCCGGGAAGCGTAACGCGGCGTCGGGTGCCGCCACCGCCGGTTCCAGCTTCCCAAAGGTCACGCGATCGACCTCTTCGACTGGATAGCCTAGCGCGCTAAGGTTTGCGGCCTCGGCCCGCATCCGCTCCCCCTCGAATTCGGTGCTGAGACAGCCGGTCATGCGCACTGGCACTTCCAGTTCGGCCAGCAGACGGTCATAGGCGGCCAAGCCTTCGACGCGGAGCCGATAATGATCTTCGCCGTGATGAAAGCTCGCGTTCAGCCAGCCGAACGAGGCCGCCGTCGCGCCGGGTGCGCCGCCATCGACGATCACGACATCGGCGCCCGCACGGCCCAATCTGTAGGCAGTCGCCGCACCGATGATCCCCGATCCGACGATCACAACCCGTTTGGCCATTTCTTTCTCCGCGTGGTTTGCCCAAAGTGGTGACGGATAACCACTCATACGGCAAGGCAAGCCCCCGGCGACCCGTACAGATTGACAAGACGCGGTCCTTGGGAAACAGCTTGGAAAAGGAGACTTCGGCGCCCGTGTTCAGCTTTTGCACAGACCCTGACACCCTCGAAACGGCGCGATGGCTCGCCTGCTACCTGACGACCGGCAAACACCTGAACCTGTACTATGCGGTCGGGACGGTTCTCCTCCTGCTGGCGGTGACGGCGCCCGCGGCCCTGATCTTCGGCTTTGGCGGGGCGGTGATGGCGCGGTCGCGCATCGCGCCCCTGCGCTGGTTGGGGACGGGCTACATCTCGGTCGTGCGGGGCGTGCCGGACATCGCCTTTTTCCTGTTCTTCGTCATTGCGCTCGATCAGGCCTTCGAATGGATCCGGCATCAGGTCAAATGCCCCGACTGGCCCGATCCGATCCGTCAGGGCAATGATTTCGTGGTCTGCGCAGAGGCAAAGCTGCCCTTGTCGAACTCCGCGCAGTTCTGGCACGAGGCCTATGGGTTTTCGCTGGCGGTTCTGACCTTTGCCATCGTCTTCGGCGCCTTTGCCGCCAACGTGCTCTACGGCGCAATGCGGGCCGTGCCCCGCGCGCAGCTGGAAACCGCCGAGGCCTATGGCATGACACCGCGCCAAAGCTTTCGGCGCATCCTCGTGCCGCAGATGTGGGTCTATGCGCTGCCCGGTCTGTCGAACCTGTGGATGGTTCTGATCAAGGCGACCCCACTTCTATTCCTGCTGGGGGTCGAGGATATCGTCTATTGGGCGCGCGAGTTGGGCGGCACGAAGACGCCGCAATTCACCGATTACCCGCATGGCGACTGGCGGATGTGGTATTTTCTGGCGCTCCTGATCTTCTACCTCGCCTTTACCCGCGTGTCGGAGATTGTGCTCGACCGGATCATGGCGCGGCTGACCCATGGGCAGGCGACGGCCGCCGGAGAGGCGCAACGCAGGGCGAGGCCGGCATGAGCTGTATCGAGACGATTGCCGATTATGCCTTCCGCAGCATCGGATATGGCGAACGGCTCTTGCCGCGCAGCGATTTCACGCTGTGCCAGCAATTCACCCTGATCGGATCGGGGATGCTGTGGAACATCTATTTCGGCACGGTCGCGCTGATTGCGGGCTTCTTCCTCGCCGTCACGGTCGCGTTGGGCAAGGCATCGCACAACCCGCTCCTGCGTAAACCGGCGGAATGGTTCATCTTCGTGTTCCGGGGATCGCCTCTCTTCATCCAGTTCTTCTTTGCCTACTTCCTGTTCCTGTCGCTGAAATCCGAATGGGCGTTCTTCGATCCCTTCACCTCCGCATGGCTGGGCGCGGCGATCGTCCTGTTCCTGAACACCGCAGGCTATTCCGGCGAAATCTTCTATGGTGCGCTGCAATCGGTGCCCCGGGGCGACACCGAGGCCGCAGATGCCTATGGGTTCTCGGGATGGAAGAAATTCCGCAAGATCACGTTTCCGACGATGCTACGACTTGCGTGGCCCGCCTATACCAACGAGGCGATCTTCCTGTTTCATGCCACGACGCTTGTCTTCGTCTCGAGCTTTCCGGGAAGCCAGCAACGGGGCGACGCGCTTTATTACGCCTCCTATTTCGCGGACAAGACGTTCAACCCCTTCGTCCCCTACCCGATTCTCGCGGGCTATTTCATCCTGTTGACGCTGACGGTGATCGGGCTTTTCGGCATGATCAACCGCAGGCTCAACCGCCACCTTCCGGCGGATCGGCGCAGCAAGGTGAAATACCGGCCGCAACAGGTGCTTCGCTGACGCGGCCCCGGCCGGGTTCGAGCCAATTCGACGGCAAAGCCCCGCGCCGCCCGCTTGCCCTTGGGCACGCGGTTGGATAGCGTCCGGTCGTACCCTCAAAATGGTGATCCATGAAAATCGGCATCCTTCAAACCGGCACCTCGCCCGACGGGATGGTGGGCGAGTTCGGCAGTTACGGCGACCTGTTCAAACGGCTTCTGGCCGATCGCGGCTTCGAGTTCATCGTCTATGACGTCGAGCATATGGAATTTCCGCCCGGCCCCGAGGCCGCCGATGGCTGGCTGATCACCGGCTCCCGCCACGGCGCCTACGAGGATCATCCCTTCATCGCGCCCCTCGAACAGCTGATCCGCGATATCCGCGCCTCGGGCCGGCCGCTTGTGGGGATATGTTTTGGCCATCAGATCGTGGCGCAGGCGCTTGGCGGCAAGGTCGAGCAATATCACGGCGGATGGTCGGTCGGGCCTGTCGATTACGATTTCGGCGACGAGACGATCCGCCTGAACGCATGGCACCGCGATCAGGTCACCAGCCCCCCAGACGGGGCCGAGGTGATCGCCAGCACATCGTTCTGCCCCTATGCGGGCCTGCGTTATGGCAACGACATCCTGACGGTTCAGCCCCACCCCGAGATGACCCCCGCCTTCCTGCGCCGCCTTGTCGAGGAACGGGGCCGCGGACTTGTCCCCGACGAGCAGCTTGATGCCGCGTTGAAAGAGGCGCCAGTCGATACGGGGCCTGCCCGATTTGCAGATCAGATCGAACGCTTCCTGCGCGCCCGCGTGCTGGCATGAGCTGGATCGACAAGGTGCCCGAAGCGGCACGCAGCTATCTCGACGCCAAGCGCCTCGACGAGGTGGAATGTGTAATCGCCGATCTGCCCGGTATCGCCCGAGGCAAGGCGGTGCCGGCCCTGAAATGGGAACGACAGGGATCGTTCCACCTGCCCAATTCGATCTTTTTCCAGACGATCACAGGCGATTGGGGCGAGGCCGCCGGAAGCGAGGGGTTCACCGAACCCGACATGATCCTGCGGCCCGACCTGTCGACCGCGACCCCCGCACCCTGGGCGGAGGACGGAACGCTTCAGGTGATCCACGACGCCTTCGACCAGAAAGGCAATCCGATCGGCGCCTCGCCGCGCAACGTGCTGCGCCGGGTGGTCGACCTCTACAAGGCCCAAGGCTGGACCCCGGTCGTGGCCCCCGAGATGGAATTCTATCTGGTGGCCCGAAACGTCGACCCGGCCAAGGCCATCGAGCCGATGCTGGGCCGGACCGGACGCCCCGCCGCCGCGCGGCAGGCCTATTCGATGACGGCCGTCGACGAATACGGCCCCGTGATCGACGACATCTATGAATATGCCGAAGTTCAGGGCTTCGAAATCGACGGCATCACGCAGGAAGGCGGCGCCGGTCAGCTGGAGATCAACCTGCGCCACGGCGATCCGATCAAACTGGCCGACGAGGTGTTCTATTTCAAACGCCTGATCCGGGAGGCCGCGCTCAAGCACGATTGCTTTGCCACCTTCATGGCCAAGCCCATCGAAGGCGAGCCGGGCAGCGCGATGCATGTCCACCATTCGATCCTCGACGCGAAGGGGCGCAACATCTTTACCGGCCCGCAGGGCGGCGAGACAGATGCCTTCTTCCACTTCATCGGGGGGCTTCAGGAACATCTGCCCGAGGTGATCTGCGTTCTGGCCCCCTATGTGAACAGCTTTCGCCGCTACGTCCGCGATCATGCGGCGCCGATCAACCTTGAATGGGGGCGCGACAATCGCACTACGGGGATCCGCATCCCGCTCAGCCCGCCCGAGGCGCGCCGGATCGAGAACCGGCTGGCGGGCATGGATTGCAATCCCTACCTGTGCATCGCGGCCTCGCTGGCCTGCGGCTATCTTGGCCTGATGAATGAAATCTGGCCCGACAAACGGTTCCGGGGCGACGCCTACGAGGCCGAGGACGCGATCCCCCGCGGCCTGCACGCGGCGCTGGATCTGTTCGACGAGGCCAAGGAGATTCACGACGTTCTGGGCGCGGATTTCGCCCGCGTCTATTCCATCGTCAAACGGACCGAATACAATGAATTCCTTCAGGTCATCAGCCCTTGGGAGCGCGAGCACCTGCTGCTGAATGTCTAGCACGGTGTGATTGGGGGACCGATTTCTTGGAAAGAAATCGGATCGGAAACCTTCAAGGTTTCCGCCGCCCTAACCCGGAGGCTGTGAAGACCAAGGATGCAACTTTCGGCCGGCTCTTCCGGAAGGGCCAGGAATGGCCTGCTCTGGCCCTGTGTCGATGGATCCAATCCGCGCCGATTGGCCGTCAATGCGACGGTATCAGGACGATCTTTCCCAGATGCTGCTTTGTCTGGAATGCGGCCTGAGCTTCCGCGATCCGCTCAAGAGGATAGGTCGCGGCAACCAGCGGCCGTATCTCGCCTCGCTCGATATAGGTGACGAGGTTGCCGAACACGGGTTCGTCCCATGCCGTACAGCCGATCAGGGTGATGTCCTTGAGATACATCTCGCGCATATCGAGGCTCACGACAGGGCCTGCGATCGCACCCGACGACAGGTAACACCCACCCGGCCGCAGAAGCCTGAGCATGGTGCCGAAGCCCGATCCCGCAACGTTGTCGATCACGACATCGACGCTCTTCTCTCCCAAGACAAATAGAGGGTCCTCGGCCCGGGTCAGCACCCGACGCGCCCCGATCTCCAGAAGCACCGCTTCCTTCCCGGGGCTTGTGATCGCGATCACCTCGGCGCCCCGGCGGACGCACAGCTGAACGACAGCCGAACCCACACCGCCCGATGCTCCGGGGACGAGGACGCGCGTGCCTGCCGTCACACCCGCCCGGTGGATCATGTTTTCCGCCGTGCCGTAGGCGCAGGGGATCGAGGCCAGTTCCGCATCGCTCCAGTCGCACTCCACGGCAAAGACTTCGGCGGCCGGAACCTTGACGTATTGGGCAAAGGCGCCGTCGAAATCCGAGCCGAGCCACACCATGTCGAGACTGTCGAACCCCGACCGGCGCATGCATGACCTGACGAGAACCCGCTCTCCCATCCGACGCCCCGCCACGCCCGGTCCGATGGCCATGATCTCGCCGCAGCAATCGGTGCCCTGGATGAAGGGGAACGGCGTCGCCGCGTTCCAGCCGCCGTCGGCGCGGCCCTCCTCGCCCGGGGTCTCGTCCGTGCCGCCGGTCACCGACGACGAATACCAGCCAAGCCGCGTGTTGATATCGGTATTGTTCACGCCCGCGGCCAGGACCTTGAGCAGGACCTCGCCTTCGCACGGCACCGGTTTCGGCACCGCCCGATACTCCAGCCGGTCATAGCCCCCCGTGCCGGTCGTGACGATGGCCATCATGGTGTCGCGGTTCGCTTTGGCATCCTGCATCGTTTCACACTCCTTCGGTGGTGATCCCGATCGGGGCGGGAACCCGCTTCCAGCAGCCGCGCGACCGCCTGTCTGTCGTCGAGGGGGCTGGAACGCCCCGGGCGAAGCGGACATACTTCACCCATGAACCCCCTCTACCGCAATGATACGCCCGGCGCCTACCCGCCATCATGGTACGCAGCCTCGACCGACCTGCCCCCGCCCCGCGCCGCGCTGGAGGGGGACAGGCGTGCCGATCTTGCCGTCGTGGGCGGTGGCTATACCGGCCTCTGGGCCGCGCTGACGGCGGCGCGGGCCGGCCTCGACGTTGTGCTGTGCGACGCGCATCGCGTGGGCTTTGGCGCCTCTGGCCGCAACGGCGGGCAGGCCAGCACCGGATACAACAAGGATCAGCGCTGGCTTGAGGCGCGGGTGGGCGCGGGAGCCGCGCGCCAGTTGTGGGACATGGCCGAGGACGCCAAGACGCAGCTGCGCGATTTCTGTTTCGATCATGCGCCCGAGGCGGAATACCGACCCGGCGTGGCCTATGGCACCTATTCGGCGGGCGACGTCCGGCACGTCCACGACGATGCCGCTCATCTGGCCCGACACTATGGCTATGACAGCATCGAGCCGCTGGATCGTGCCTCGATGAGGGCGCTTGTGAAAACACCGCTTTATCATGGCGGAATACTCGATCACGGGTCGGGCCACCTGCATCCGCTGCGCTACGCGCTGGCGCTGGCCCGCGAGGCCGAGGCCGCGGGCGCCACGATCCACGAGCTGACCGAGGTGACGGCGCTGAACCCGGGCGAACCGGCGATGCTGACGACCCCGACCGGCACCCTTCGCGCGCATCATGTCATCCTTGCCGGCAACGGCTATCTCCCGGGGATCGCGCCCGCCGTGTCTGCCCGCGTCATGCCGATCAACAGTTTCATCGCCGCGACAGAGCCCCTGCCCGACAGCTGGCAGGAGGTGCTCGCCCGCGACATCGCGGTGGCCGATTCGAAGTTCGTCGTGAACTACTACCGCTTTTCCGAGGATCGCCGGTTCCTGTTCGGCGGACGCGAAAGCTACAGCCTCGGTTTCCCGACGGATATCCGCGGCGCGCTGATCCGCCGGATGGCGGCGCTGTTCCCCCAGCTTGAAGGTGTCCGGATCGATCACGTCTGGGGCGGAACGCTGGGCATCACCATGACCCGTCTGCCCGCGCTTCAGCGGATTGGCCCCAATATCCTGTCGGGCGCGGGTTTTTCGGGACATGGCGTCGCGCTGTCGGGCATGGCCGGGCGGATCATGGCCGAGGCGGTGACGGGTCAGGCGGGGCGGTTCGATGTCATGGCCTCGCTTCCGATCCCGGTATTTCCTGGCGGTGCCGCGCTTCGCGCACCTTTGCTGACGCTTGGGATGACGTGGTATTCGCTGCGCGACCGACTTGGGATCTGACGGCGCGCCAACTTGTCATGGATCGGTTACGTCGGATATGTTAGGGAAAGCCGAAACAACTTTTCGGAATATCAGAACATGAGCCTCGACGCAGTCCGTTCCCCCGCAGCACCCGTGGCGTTTCCCAAGGTCCACGAAGCCGAAGGCATCCCAGAGGCCGCACGCGCCGAGATCGAGCGCATCCTCGCAACGGGCGATCTGTTCCGCTACACCACCGAGAACTCTCCCTGCATGCTGCTCGAACAGGAATTCGCGCAGATGATGGGTGTGAAATACGCCCTTGCCGTGTCGTCCTGCTCGGCCGCGTTGTTCCTGTCGCTCAAGGCGCTGGACCTGCCCGCAGGCGCGCGCGTTGCGATCCCCGGATTTACCTTTGCGGCGGTGCCCTCCTCGATCGTGCATGCCGATTGCGTGCCCGTCCTTGTCGAATGTGGCGCGGATTACCGGATTTGCCTCGATGACCTCGAAGCGAAGATCGACAGCTGCGATGCGATCATCGTCAGCCATATGCGCGGCCACACCTCCGACATGGATGCGATCATGGCGATGGCCGCGGCGCGCGATATCCCCGTGATCGAGGATGCGGCCCATTCGCTTGGCACGCTGTGGGATGGCAAGAAGATCGGCACGCTGGGTCGGATCGGCTGTTTCTCGTTTCAATCCTACAAGCTGCTGAACGCCGGCGAAGGTGGTATCCTGATCACCGATGACGCCGAGATCGTGGCCCGCGCGATCATCATGTCGGGCGCGTATGAGCATAACTGGCGCAAGCATGACGTGGTCGAAGAGGCCTGCGCCCGCTGGCAGAACAAGCTGCCGCTTTACAACCTGCGGCTCAATACCCTGTCGGCGGCGCTGGTGCGCGCCCAGCTGCCCGAGCTGGATCGCCGGGTCAGCGACGGCAGGCGCAACCACGACTACGTGGCCGAGCGGCTGAACACCTCCCCCTACATCACTGTGCCGGATGCCCTGCCCAAGGAATTGCGCGCCCCCGATTCGATCCAGTTCAACCTGACGGGCCTGAGCGAGGATCAGATCCGCGCCTATGCAAAGGCTACGAAAGAGGCCGGCATCACGGTTCAGGTCTTCGGCCTGTCGATGGATAATGCGCGCGCCTTCTGGAACTGGGAATTCCTGCCCGAGTCATTCGAGCTGCCGCGCACCCGCGCCATGCTGATGACGGCCTGCGACGCCCGGCTGCCGGCGCGGCTGACGCTGGCCGAATGCGACATGGTCGCAGACGCCCTGTTGAACGCGCTTGGCGATGTGACGGCCTGATCCTGTCAGGCCAGACGGATCTGGCCCTCGAGCCACGGCAATTCGCGCACCGCGGGCGCCACGATCATCTCGGCGATCAGCGGGCGCAATGCCTCGGCCGTCTGGGCGGGCATGCCCTGCAGAACGCCACGCCGCGCCACAAGCGTGATCGACCGGCCAAACCCCTCGAATGGCAGGGGGCGAATGTCAACGGCATGCCGGAACCGCTGTGCCCTGAGCCAGCCCATGGGCGTCAGGATCGTCCAGCCTGCACCGGCCGCCACCATCGCCATGATCGCGTGGTAGCTGTCGAGTTCGAACCGATGTGACGAGGTCACGTTCTGCCGGGCCAGATGGGCGGCGATCTGCTGCCCCATGTGATGGCGCGTCGTATATTGAATGAGTGGCATTTCCTTCAGCGTGGCATTCGGATCATCGCCGATCCGGCCCTTCGGCGCGGCGGCCACGAAGGGTTCATGCATCAGGGAATGCATCTCCAGCCCCGGATCACTGATCCCGATATCGGCCGCGACGATCATATCGAGCGCCCGGTTCTCCAACAGGTCATGCAGCCGGTGACTGGGCCCGGTCTCCAGAAGAAATCGGCAATTCGACAGCCGGTCGGCAAGTCCGCGCAGAAGCCGCGGGGTCACATCCGCGTCGAAATCCTCGATCATGCCGAGCCGGAACCGCGTCATGCGGGTCAGGTCGGCCATGGCCAGTTCGGACCGGGCCTGTTCGGCCTCGCTCAGGATGACATTGGCGCGCCGCAGGAACATCTCTCCGGCGGGGGTCAAAGCCACCGGGCGGGCGCCGCGATCCAGAAGTGTCGAGCCCAGAGCGGCCTCGAGATTGGTCAGCTGCTGGCTGACCGTGGCGGGAGACGTGTTCAGCCGGCGCGCGGCGGCCGAGATCGAGGCCTCTTCGGCCGCGGCCACGAAGACCTCCACCCCCCAAAGCGTGATCTTTCCCGATATCCCAGACATGGGCGGCGATCCCCGGACTGCGCGTTCCATTCGGACGCTAGGGCGAAGCCGTCCCCTCTGCAACGGGGCGATTGCAGCCGGCCGGGGCCGGGCCTAGCATCTGCGCCGACGCAACACCGCCGCTGGAGCACGCCATGGCAACTGACAGTCACAATTCATGGGATGCGCGCGCAAGCGCCCATTCTCTCTATGGCTTCACCGATCTGCCCACGATCCACGAGCGCGGCGCGGTTGTGCTGACCCATGGCAAGGGGCCCTATGTCTATGATGTAACTGGGCGTGAATATCTGGATGCGAATTCAGGCCTTTGGAACATGGTCGCAGGCTTCGACCATCCCGGCCTGACCGAAGCCGCGCAGGCGCAATATGCGCGCTTCCCCGGATATCACGCGTTCTTCGGCCGGATGTCGGACCAGACCGTGATGTTATCCGAACGGTTGATCGAAGTGTCGCCCTTCGAACGCGGAAAGGTGTTCTACACCAATTCGGGGTCGGAGGCGAATGACACGCTGGTCAAGATGATGTGGTTCCTCGGACGGGCCGAGGGCCATCCCGAGCGTCGCAAGATCCTGACCCGCGTGAACGGCTATCATGGGGTCACGGCCGTGTCGGCCTCGATGACCGGCAAACCCTACAACGCGCTTTTTGGGCTGCCCCTGCCCGGGTTCATCCACCTGACCTGCCCGCACTACTGGCGCGAGGGCCGCCCCGGAGAGACGGAGGCGGCGTTCACCGCCCGCATGGCGCGTGAACTCGAGGAAACGATCATCCGCGAAGGGCCCGACACGATCGCGGCCTTCGTCGCGGAACCTGTGATGGGCGCGGGCGGCGTGATCCCGCCATCAGAAGGCTATTTCCAGGCGGTGCAGCCAGTGCTGCGCCGCTATGGCATTCCCCTCGTCGCGGACGAGGTGATCTGCGGCTTTGGCCGGACCGGGACGGTCTGGGGCTCGGAAAACTATGATTTCGTGCCCGATGCGATCATCTCGTCCAAGAACCTGACGGCAGGGTTCTTCCCCATGGGCGCGGTGATACTCGGACCAGAGTTGTCCGACAGGCTACAGGCCGCAAGCGAAGCCGCGGAGGAATTCCCCCATGGCTTTACCGCATCGGGTCACCCGGTGGGCTGCGCGATCGCCCTGAAGGCGATCGATGTCATCCTGAACGAGGGCCTGATCGAAAACGTCCGCGCCCTGACCCCGAGGTTCGAGGCAGGGCTGGCCCGGATCGCGGAAAAGCCCAATATCGGGGAATGGCGGGGAAAGGGTCTTATGGGCGCGGTCGAGGCCGTGGCCGACAAGGAGACGAAGACGCCCTTTGCGGGCCATCTGTCCGTCTCGGAAAGGATCGCCAACGCCTGTACCGATGTGGGCCTGATCTGCCGGCCGCTGGGTCAGGCGGTCGTGCTCTGCCCGCCTTTCATCATGACCGAAGGGCAGATGGACGAGATGTTCGACAAGCTCGATCACGCACTCGACACCGTTTTCGCAGAAGTTGGTTAGGAAACCCTTAACCATCCTGCCCGCAGGATCGAGTCATGGACATGACCTCTCACAAACGGGCACGCGGTCAGGACTGGCTGGATCAGGTGTTCAAATCCCGCGCGGTGGAAACCGGTGGCGTGATCCGCCGACAGATCGCCGATGTCGAACGCGAAGTGGGTCGCGCAGCCCTGATATCCGAGGTCAGGCGGCGGAACTTCCGCCTGATCCGGACCCGCGCCCATTTCGTGATCGTCTGCGATCCCGGCCCGGTTCAGCAGATCGTGTAACCCAAAATTCCAGAATTTTGGGCGCCAACAAAATTGGCCAATTTTGTTGCCCGGCGCCTACTTGCCAAACTTCGACAGCTTTTCCTGCATGTCGGCCAGCTGCCGCTTCAACTCATCCAGTTCAGCATCCTTCTTCTTGCCGTCGTCGGTCCGGGATGCGCTCGATTCGCCGCTGTCGGCCCCGCCCATCATCGCCTGGAAGAAAGCTTCCTGCTGGGCGCGCATTGCCTCGAAGCCGGGCATGGAGGCCATCGGGTTGGCCTTGGTCATCGTCTCCATGGCCTTCGACTGCCCCTCGCGGAGCATATCGAACGAGGCGGCAAGGAATTGCGGCACGACGCTGGCCGCCTGGCTCGTATAGCTGCGCACCAGATCGGTCAGCACATCGACCGGTAAGACGCTTTCACCGCGGCTTTCGTGTTCGGCAATGATCTGCAGCAGGTATTGGCGGGTCAGATCATCCCCTGACTTGAGATCGACGATCTGCACTTCGCGGCCTTCGCGAATGAAACTCGCGATATCTTCCAGCGTGACGTAATCGCTTGTTTCGGTGTTGTAGAGGCGCCGGCTGGCGTAGCGCTTGATCAGAAGCGGCTTGGCTGTATCGGCCATGAACCGGTCACTCCCTTCGATGTTGCAGCGCAGAGAAGCCTAGGCGTCCTTCTGCAAAAAGGAAAGAGGGCGATGTCGACATGAAAAAAGGGCGGGCCCGGAGGCTCGCCCTTTCGGGGAGGAGATGCGCCTGAGGGAGGAGGGTGGCGCAGCCCCTGTCCGATCCGGCCGTGGGAGGGAGGGCCCCGGCCGTTCGCCCGATTACTTCGCGGTCGCTTTCTTGGCGGCAGCGGTCATTTCCGTGGTCGCCTTCTTGGCGGCTTCGGTCATGTCGGCCGTCGCGTCCTTGCCGGCGGCCAGCATCAGTTCCATCGTCTCGGTCTGGACCTTCTTCGCGATCTCGGCGAAGGCGGCCATGTGCTCGGCGGTGGATTCAGCGGTCGACTGCATGAAGTCGGTCATCGACTTGGCATAGTCGGACGGCTCTTCCTTGACCTTGGTCATGTCTTCCATCTTGGCCAGCGTGTCGAGCGCCCATTTGGAGGACAGGTCGGTCGACTTCTGGGCGGCCTCAAGGGCAACGCCGGACATCTTTTCGGCCATCGCGGTCTGGCTCTTCATCATGTCCTCGAAGGGCTTCATGTCCATCGGGAATGCAGACATCATGTCTTTCATCATCGCGGTGTAGTCTTGGGTTTTTGCCTTGGTAGCCATGTCGTTCACCTTTCGGTTCAACGGAGGACCTTTGCCCTCCTGTTCTAAATCCTGAACCGAATATGGATGCTGCACTGCAGCAAATCAAGACATTTTTCTGCAGCGCAGCAATTTTTCTTCCGGGCGCGCGAAAATCTGCGCGTCAGACATCCGGAACCGCAGTGACATAGGTGCCCGGCGCGGGGGCGAGCGGCGGGTATTTGCCGGAGCCGGGCGTCCGCGCCGGGATCATCGACCCCGACTTGGGCGCAAGCCAGGCTTCCCATCTGGGCCACCACGATCCGGCATGTTCCTCTGCCCCGGCCTGCCAGTCTTCGGCGGGCAGGCTCAGGTCGTCATTCGTGTAATGGCCGTATTTCACCCGGGTCGGCGGGTTCACGATCCCGGCGATATGGCCGCTTTCCGACAGGATGAAGGTCTTGTCCGCCGATCCCATCTGCCGGATGCCTGCATAGCTGGCTTTCCACGGTGCGATGTGATCGGTCTCGCAGGCCACGGCGCACAGCGGGATATTCACGTCCGACAGGCGCACGGTTCCGCCCCCGATCCCGAACCCGTCCGTGGCAAAGCGGTTTCCCTGGCACAGACCGCGCAGGTATTCGATACTCATCCGTCCGGGAAGGTTCGTGCCGTCGCCGTTCCAGTAGAGCAGGTCGAACGCCGGCGGCGCCTGTCCCATCATGTAGCTCTTGATGGCGGGGCCATAGATCAGGTCGTTCGAACGCAGATAAGAGAACGTCCGCGCCATGTAGAAGCTGTCGAGAATGCCGGTCTCGGAGACCTCCGCCTCGAGCCCGTCGACGAAATCATCGTCGAGAAAGACGCCCACTTCGCCCGGATCGGAAAAATCGGTCAGCGTGGTAAAGAACGTGGCGGACCGGACCGAGGTGTCCCCAAGCTGCGCCATCCGCGCCAGCGACAGCGACAGGGTGGTGCCGGCGATGCAATAGCCGATCGCATTGACGGTTTCGGTGCCGCAGATGTCCTTGGCCGTGGAAATGGCCTTGAGGTATCCGTCCTCGAAATAGTCGCTCATGCCGATGTCGCGGTAACCGGCATCGGGATTGACCCAGCTGACGACGAAAACGGTATAGCCCTGTTCGACCACCCAGCGGATAAAGCTGTTCTGCGGCTTGAGGTCGAGGATGTAGAACTTGTTGATCCAGGGCGGGAAGATCACCAAGGGGATCTCGTGAACCTCTTCGGTCGAGGGCGCATACTGGATCAGCTCGAACATGTGGTTGCGGAACACGACCTCGCCGGGGGCGGTCGCGATATTCTCACCGACGCGGAAGGCGTCCTTGTCGGCCAGCGTGACGACGATGTTGCCATCGTGGGATTCGAGGTCCTCGATCAGGTTTTCGAGCCCTTTGACTAGGCTTTCGCCCTCGGTCTCGATCGCGCGCTCCAACGCGTCGGGGTTGGTGGCAAGGAAGTTCGTCGGGCTGAACAGGTCGACGATCTGGCGCGAGAAATACTCGACCCGCTGGCGTTCGTGGTCATCCAGACCCTCGATGGCAGAGACCGCCTTTTCGATCGCCTCGGCATTCATCAGATACTGCTGCTTGACGAAGTTGAAATAGGGGTTGGTCTTCCACAGGGGGTTCGAGAACCTCTTGTCGCCTGCGGTTTCGTCCCTGGGCGCCGCGAATCCTCCTTCGACGAAGGCCTGCTGTGCCTCGACATAATGTCGCAGCGTCTTGCCCCAGTATTCGACCTGATGCTCGATCATCCGGGCGGGATTGCTCATCATCTCGGTCATGTAGGCGGCGCCGGCCTTCATGTAGAGATCCTGAGACGGCCCCTGAAGGTCCGGCCGGACGTCCCGTCGGGTCGCCATCGCGTTCAGAAGCCGCTCTGTCAGTTCCTCGATCCGCCCGAGATTTTCCTCGAATTTCGCCAGTGACGTCGCGTTGCTTTCTGTCTCGTCACCAGTCTTTTCACCGGGCATCGGAAAATCCTTTGTTGTGTTAACGGCAGCTTGCCCCTACCTTTGCACCTGCAGCATTTTCAAGTCCTGGTTCTGTTTCTTGCAGACTATCCCTCTGGAATGCTGCGATGAGAGCTGGAGGTAGAGCCGTGAGATATATGCTTTCCTACGATCTGATGGAGAGTCTGCGCAACACCAATCAATGGATCGGTGCGACCGCGCGCGCATTCGGGGCCTACCCGGCGATGGCCATGACCGCCAATCCCATGATCGAATGGATGAAGGCCTGGGGCGAGGTGACCGAGCGCAGTTTTGCGCGTATGGTGGCGAAGCCGGACTGGGATATTCCGACCGTTACGACCGAGGATGGCCGCGATCATCCGGTTCGCGTGATGAAGCTGGTGGAGCGGCCCTTCGGCGACCTGATCCACTTCAAGGTGCCGGGCCGTGCGCCGCGCAAGCGCCGGGTTCTGCTGGTGGCGCCCATGTCCGGGCATTACGCGACCCTCCTGCGCAAGACAGTGATATCCTTGCTTCCCGATTGCGAAGTCTTCGTGACGGATTGGCACAATGCCCGTGATATTCCGGTCAGTGCCGGCAAATTCGACGTCGAGGATTACACCCTCTACCTGATGGAATTCCTGCGCCACCTTGGCCCCGACACCCATGTGATCGCGGTCTGTCAGCCGGTGCCGCTTGCTCTGGCGGCGACCGCCTATCTTGCCGAGCTGGACCCGGGCGCCCAGCCCCGCAGCCTGACCCTGATCGGCGGACCGGTCGATCCGGAGGCCAACCACACCGACGTCACCGATTTCGGCCGGACCGTCACGATGGGGCAGCTGGAAGAGACGATGATCCAGCGCGTCGGCTTCAAGTATGATGGCGTGGGACGGATGGTCTATCCCGGCCTTCTGCAGTTGGCCTCGTTCATCTCGATGAATGCCGGCACTCATGCGCAGGCCTTCCAGGACCAGATCCTTCGCGTGGCCAAGGGCGAAGCGGCCGAACACGACAAGCACAACACGTTCTATGACGAATACCTTGCCGTCATGGACATGACGGCGGAATTCTACCTCTCGACGGTCGAGCGTATCTTCAAGGGCCGCGAAATCGCGCGGAACGACTTCGTCGTCGACGGGCACAAGGTCGATTTCTCGAAGATCACGACCGTCGCGGTCAACGTCGTGGAGGGCGAAGACGACGACATCTCAGCCCCGGGCCAATGCCTGGCCGCGCTGGATCTGCTGACAGGATTGCCGCAATCCAAGAAGGCCAGCCACCTCGAACGCGGTGCGGGCCACTACGGTATCTTTGCCGGCAAATCGTGGCGGAACAATATCCGCCCGCTTGTGCTGGACTTCATCGACGCGAATTCGCCCGAAGAGCCGAAAACCCGCAAGAAACGCGCCGACAAGGCACCGCATGTCGACACCAAGACGGCACGCGCGCCCGGCGACGACGCGGAATCGCTGCCGATCTGAGGCGGCTGCCGTCCCTAGCGCAGCACAAGCGGCTGGCTCATCCATTCCCGCAAGGCAAGCGTGACGTCACGCGGCGTCTCGAGCGTGGGCAGATGGCCGGCCGTCTCGATGACCCTGAGCTTTGAATAGGGGATCAGCTGCGACAGGAATTCGTGCCGCTTGACCGGGTAGATCGTGTCATAGGCTCCGCAAAGGATCAGCATGGGCTGGGTCAGCTTGCGCAGCGTCGATTGCTGATCGCGCCGGCGCTGAATGGCGCGGGTCTGGCAATAGAACGCCTCCGGGCCAAGGTTTTCAGCCATCTCGAGCATCCGGGCGCGCACCGCGCCACGGCCCGGCCCCGGCGCCAGCGCGGAGACCGGTATCTCCTCGGACATGATCTCGGCCAGCCGACCTGACCGGGCGCCGACGATCCGGGGTTCGCGCATGGCCGCGAAATCGGGCGTCTCGGGCAAGGGCGTGACATTCATCAGCGCGATCCGCGTGACACGCTCCGGCGCACGCCGCAGGATTTCCATCGCGACCATGCCACCGAAGGAATGCCCCGCCAGCGCGAATTTCGCCGGCAGTTGCGTCAGAAGGTTGGACGCGATTTCCTCGATCCGCTCTCCAGCCCAGACCGGTGCGCTGACCAGAACGAAATCACGGCCCAGATCGGCCATCTGGTCTTCGTAGAGCCGGCTATCGCACATGAAACCGGGCAACAGGACAAGTGGCTCGCTCATGTCTGACCTGCACGCATTCCTGAAACCTCACCCGACTGCCCCTGAGCCCGCAATTGACCTACCGCGATGCCCGAGGTCAACCGGGTTCCCCGGGGTACGGCGCGCCTTCGCCCATGATGGTCAGGCGATGCCCCTCTCTTTCGTCCAGCGCAAGGTGCGTTCAATGACGGGGGTGGTCTGACCGGGGCTGAAGAAATCGCCCGTGATCAGGTGCCCCGAGGCACCGCCCTCGCCCGGGCCAGGGTGAACATCGTAGTGATCGACAGGACCGCCCCAGCGCGTCATGACACGACGCACCTCGCGGGGATCGATGACCGCGTCGGCGGGGTTCGTCGCGAACAATGCCGGCACCTTGATCCCTGACAGATCGGCGCGGCGCACGGCCTTGACCGCCTTGATCATCGGGAACAGCGCGATTGCGGGATAGCGGATTGTCCAGTTGGCGGCATGGGCCTCGGATTCCGGCTCGAACCCCCGTTCCCCCCCAAAGAACCACGGCGCCCATGTCGCAGCACCGGGCAGTTCCATGACCCTCTGCATCCGCCGGTTCGCCAGCGCGAAATTGGCCGAGATCATGACCGCCCCCGCGGCAGGCATCCCCTGCATGAGCGCGAGCGTGATCAGCGTGCAGCCGGTGGAGCAGCCCATGAGGATCACCTTCTCGCCTATGGCCGCACCGATCTCGACGGCCTCGGCGACATCGCGCATCCACGCCTCGAGCGTGGCCTCGGCCATGGCGGGGCCGTCGCGGCCGTGGCCCGTCAGCCGGGTGGCATGAAACGGTGCGCCCAAGGCGGCGGCCACCCGCTCGGGGACAGGGCTCAACTCGCGCGGGGCCGCAGAGAAGCCGTGCACGAAGACCACGGAATGCGCAGCCTTTCCGACCTTTCCATCGGGCCAGTCGATCCGTTTGCCGCAGCCCGGCCGCAGGTTGGGCACGGCGGCTTCGCGTTCGGCGAGCCAGTCATCGAGATGTGCGATATCAGGCAGCGGCATGGCGGCGCGCCCTCCTCAGGGCCGGAAGATAAAGGGCGACAAGGCCAAGGATCGCGAGCGCGAGAATGCCTGCGGGGATCAGCGTGACCGACAGGTGCAACGCGCGCAGCGCCTCTTCGGTTTGATCGATCCGGCCTTCGGTCGTCTCGACCCAGCCCCAGAGCGCAAGGATCGCACCCAGAACGAGGGGCGCCAACGCATTGGCGACCTTTTGACCAAAGAGCCACAACGCGCTGAACGCGCCTTCGATCGCTTCGCCCGTCTCGGCCCGGGTCACATCCATCAGGTCTGGATACATCGCCCACGGGATCTGCTGATAGGCGCCGTTCGTCATGCCGGCCAACACGAACAGCCCCGCGATCAGGGTGACATCCACCGACGGCAGGTTCTGATACAGCAGCCACAGAAGCGCGATGTAAAGCGCCAGCCCGAGGACAAGGGCCCCGGTCTTCGTCATCAGACGCGAGATCAGCACCCAGACCGCCTGGCTGAGGATCGAGCCCACGACGAACGCCGCGAACAGGAGCGACAGGGTCGTCAGCGCCGCCGCCGCCCCCGAAAGCGCGGTCGAACCGGAATCGACGATCAGGTAGATCGCGGCAAAAGGCAGGCCCGCGGTGATCAGCGCAATCGCCATCGTCATCACGCCATAAAGCACCACGAGGATCATGAACGGCCGGTTGCCGATCACCATCCGCGCCATGAGGAGCGGTGCAAGGGAGGACGGCTGCGAGACGCGCGGCGTCTCTCGGGTCAGCCAGAGCGACAGCCACACCGCGCCGACGATCAATGGCGAGACGATCAGCGCGGCCCAGGCATATCCCATCCCGGCGGCAAGCCCGGGAATGACCGCGCCACCGATCAGGATGCCGATACTGGCAAATGCCATCCTCCAGCCGGTCATCGCAGACCGTTCCCGCGGATCACGCGTCATCTCGCCCGCCATGGCGCCATAGGGAATGGCGACCATGGTAAATCCGATCGTGGCCAGCACGAAAAACCCCGTCACCCAGCCGATATTGCCCGTCTGGCTCAGCCCTGAGGGCACGGTGAACAATGCGACCATTGCGGCGGCAAGGATCACGGCACCGACCGCCATCCACGGCGCGCGCCGGCCCCACCTGCTCTTGGTGCGATCGCTGAGATAGCCGATCAATGGATCGGTGATCACGTCAAAGATCAGCACGAACGTCGTCACCGCGCCTGCGATGCCCACCGGCACCCCAAGGATCGAGGTCAGGAACGCCAGAACCAGCAATTGCTTGACGACGACGAAGACCACGATCCCCATGTCGGCAAGGCCCCAGCCTGCCTTTTCCTTCAACGACAATGACATGAACGGCCCTCCCCGCGGATCACGGGTCATGCTTACCCATCCCCCCGCCAAAAAGAAGAGTGAAACGTCGCGTCACTGGCTCCGCGCGATCACCTCTTCGACCGAATGTTCGATCAGGGACAGGCAGTCGGCATCGGAAAACCGGTGATCAGCCCCATCGACCAGCGTCAGCCGCATGTCGGGGCCGGTTGCGTGGTCCAGCAGGCGCAGGGCGACGGACATGTCCACATCCTCGTCCGCCGTGCCCTGCAGGAACCTCACCGGAAACGACAGATCGAGCGGATCACGCAGGACAAGCCGGCTGCGCCCCTCCTCGATCAGGCGGCGCGTGATGATGTAAGGCTCGCCATAGTCCGAGGGCAGCGCGACCTGCCCCTCGGTCTCCAGCGCAACGCGCTGATCGTCGGAGAACCCCGCCCACATGCTGTCTTCGGTGAAATCGGGGGCGGCGGCGATGGTGACCAGCCCCGCGATCCTGTCAGGCATGGCGCGCGCCAGCAGAAGCGAAATCCAGCCCCCCATCGAGGAGCCCACGAGGATCACCTTGCCCTCCACCATCCCGAGAACCGCCTGCGCATCCTCGAACCAGTCGCCGATCGCCCCGTCTTCGAACGCTCCGTCCGACCCCCCGTGGCCGGAATAGTCGAACCGGATGAAAGCGCGGCCGGACTTGCGGGCCCAGTCTTCGAGACGGAGCGCCTTGGTGCCTTCCATGTCGGATTTGAAGCCGCCGCAGAAGATGACGGTCGGCGCCGTGCCATCAGTCTGTTTGTATGCGATCCGACGCCCTTCGGGGGTCTGCAAATAGTCAGTCATTTTCCACCTCGTCCAGTCCGGCCGCCAGCCATATGCCTGCCAGACACATCACAATGAAAACCCCGAGCGCAAGGGGCACCGAGATCGCGGCCAGACCGGCCGCACCGGCGCCGGCTGCCAGAAGGAACAGGCCAACCGCGGTGTTCGACACGGCGGTATAGGCCGCCCGTTCATCGGCGGGCGCCATGTCGATCAGATAGGTCGACCGCGCCTGCCGCACCCCGTGATAGGCGATCATCAGGCCGAACAGAACCAGCGGGATCGCCCAGATGGTGCCCGAAAACCCGGCCTGCTCTACCAGCAGCGCAAGGCCCAGCGCCCCCGCTCCGGCGAGGCCCGCCCCGATCAGGACAAGCCGCGACGACCGGTCGGCCAGCCTGCCCCAGATTGTCGAGGACAGAAACGACGCCACCGAAGAGGCGAGGACAAGCGCCCCCAATTGCCGCGCCGCGCTCTGATCGGAGGCGAGCATCACGAGGTAGGGTGGTGCAAGCGCCGTCCCCACGAGCGCGGACCGCGCAGCGACGAACCGGGCAAGCTGGGGCCGGTCGCGCAGGAGCGACAATTTTGCAAGCGAGGCGGCCACGCCCTCCGGCTCGCCCGCCTGCGGCTCTTCTTCCACCCGCGACATCATCAGCGCCGCGATTATCCAGCCCAGAACCGCGAGGAGCAGCGCGCCGATCACAAGCGCAAAGCGATCGACCCATCCTGTCATCAGCGCCAGCGCAAAGACGATCACCGCGCCCGACGCGACCGAGGCGGCGGTGCCGGTGGCTGTGCCGCGACGGGTCTTGCCGACGGTCTTGCCCAGCACATCCTTGTAGGACACCGAACAGACCGACCGGCAGAGCGCGAGGAACGCCAGAAGCGCCACCACCGCCGCGCCCGCCTCCGGGCCGGTCAGTGTCAGCGCCGAAATGACGATCCCCGCCGCGGCAGCCCCCTGCCCCACGGACCCCGCCGCCCAGGCCCATTTCCGCCGCGGCATCGCGTGGATCCTGCCCGCGGTGAAAAGCTGCGGCAGAAGCGCTCCGGCCTCGCGGACCGGAACAAGAAGCCCCGTCCAGAACGATCCAGCCCCCAGATGGGTCAGTAGCCAGCTCAGCACCAGCTTGGGATCGACCAGACCATCGGCCACCTTGCTGCCCGCAAGCGCCAGTATGTGGCGATCGAAGTTGCGGAGCTCCGCCGTTCGGGCGCTGTCGGAGAGGCCTCCTTCGGCCTCATGGCCTCCGGTCAGACGGTCGAACAGGGGCGCTCCCGCGCGGTCAGCGGGATCTGTTGAATTGCTTTGCTCGGTCATGTCAGGGATATAGCCTGCATTGATATTCATTCCAAAAAGGCCACCCGCGATGTCAGATCAAATCCGGCCCGCCGCCGCCGACCCGGCGATCAGGGCCGCCATTGTTGCCGGGTGCATCGTGGCCTTCATCAGCTTTGGCTTTGCCGCGACATTCGGCGTGTTTCTCAGGCCGATGTCAGAGGATCTGGGCTGGTCGCGAGAGGTGTTTTCCCTCTCGCTCGCGCTTCAGGCGCTGTTCTGGGGGATCACCCAGCCCTTGGCGGGCATGGTGGCCGACCGGTTCGGTGCGGCGCGCATCCTCGGCATCGGGGCCATCGTCTCGGGGTTGGGGTTCCTGTTGCGCGGGGTCGTTCTGGAACCGGAGGTCTTTGTCCTCGCCGGCGTCATCGTGGGGATCGGAACAGGGGCCTGCTCGTTTCAGGTGGTGATCGTGGCGCTTGGCAAGGTCGTCTCGCCCCAGCGTCGCAGTTTCATCCTCGGGCTCGGAACGGCGGCGGCCTCGACGGGGATGTTCGCGGCGGCGCCTGCCCTGTCGCTGCTTCAGGGCTCGATCGGGTGGCAGAACGCGATCCTACTGATCGCGGCGAGCTACCTGATCGTGCTGCCCGCGCTGATCTTCATCGCGCGGGTGTCGCGCCCCACTGTCGGCGGGGGCGCCGGCGACAGCTTTGGCATGGCGATCCGGATGGCCTTTGCCGACAAATCCTATGTGCTGCTGTTCTTCGGCTTCTTCGTCTGCGGGTTTCACGTCTCGTTCATCCAGACCCATCTGCCCGCCTATATCGCCGACCAGGGGCTGGCCCCCGTGGCGGGCGCGCTGTCGCTGGGCCTGATCGGGATGTTCAATATCATGGGCTCCTTTGCGTCAGGCTGGTCGGGGCAGATCATCTCCAAGCGCAAACTCCTGTCGGCGATCTATGCCGCGCGCGCCGTGGTGATCCTGACCTTCATCCTTGTTCCGCTGTCGCTGACCAGCGTCATCGCCTTTTCGGCGATGATGGGCCTGTTGTGGCTGTCGACCGTGCCGCCGACGACGGGGCTTGTGGCCCAGACGCAAGGCCTGCGGTTCCTTGCCACGCTGGCGGGTCTCGTCTTTCTCAGCCACCAGACGGGCGCCTTCATCGGGGCGTGGCTTGGTGGTCGCATCTATGACGCGACGGGCAGCTACGAGCCGATGTGGTGGGCCGCGATCGTGCTTGGCCTGCTGGCCACCCTGATCCACATGCCGATCCGCGAGACGCCGGGACCCCTGGCCTTGCGGGAACAGGCGTGACGGGGCACGGCCCATCCCGTTGACAGGGCCGGATCGGGGCGGCATATGTCGCGCCACACATAACCCGCAACCGGGCGTTCCGTGGGCGCCAAACCGACGAGGAGCATGGGCATGACCCAGATTTCCCTGACCCTTCCCGATGGCAATGCACGATCCTATGACGCGGGCGTCACGCCCGCCGAGGTGGCGGCCGACATCTCCACCTCGCTGGCCAAGAAGGCGATCTCCGCCACCGTCGATGGCCGTCACTGGGACATGCAATGGCCGATCGAGGCCGATGCCGCCATCGCGATCAACACCATGAAGGACGAGGCACCGGCGCTCGAACTGATCCGCCACGACCTCGCCCATATCATGGCCCGCGCCGTGCAGGAGATCTGGCCCGAGACGCAGGTCACCATCGGCCCCGTCATCCAGAACGGCTGGTACTACGATTTCGACCGGGCAGAGCCCTTCGTGCCCGAGGATCTCGCGCTCATCGAAAAGAAGATGAAAGAGATCATCAACGCCCGCGACGAGGTCCGCACCGAGGTATGGGAGCGTGACAAGGCGACCGCCTATTACAAGGAGCGCGGCGAGCCCTACAAGGTCGAGCTGATCGAGAGCATCCCGGGCGACGAGCCTTTGCGGATGTACTGGCATGGCGACTGGCAGGACCTGTGCCGCGGCCCGCATCTTCAGCATACTGGGCAGGTGCCGGGCGACAGCTGGAAGCTGATGTCCATCGCCGGGGCCTATTGGCGCGGCGACAGCGATCGCGCGCAATTGCAGCGGATCTACGGCGTGGCGTTCCAGAACCGTCAGCAACTGAAGGATTACCTCACCTTCCTCGAAGAGGCCGAAAAGCGCGATCACCGCCGCCTTGGCCGCGAGATGGATCTGTTCCACATGCAGGAAGAGGCGCCCGGGCAGGTGTTCTGGCACCCCAACGGCTGGACGATCTATACCGAGTTGCAGGATTACATGCGCCGCCGCCAGCGCGCGGGCGGCTATGTCGAGGTCAACACGCCGCAGGTTGTCGATCGCAAGCTGTGGGAGGCCTCGGGCCACTGGGACAAGTACCAGGAGCACATGTTCATCGTCGAGGTGGACGAGGACCATGCCCGCGAAAAGGCGATCAATGCGCTCAAGCCCATGAACTGCCCCTGCCATGTTCAGATTTTCAATCAGGGCCTGAAAAGCTACCGCGAACTGCCGCTGCGCATGGCCGAATTCGGCTCTTGTGCGCGCTATGAGCCCTCGGGGGCCTTGCACGGGATCATGCGGGTGCGCGGCTTTACCCAGGACGACGGCCACATCTTCTGCACCGAAGATCAGATCGAGAGCGAAACCGCCCGCTTCATCGCGTTTCTTTCACAGATATACGCCGATCTCGGCTTTCATGACTGGACCATCAAGCTGTCGACACGGCCGGAACAGCGGATCGGCAGCGACGAGAGCTGGGATTTCCTTGAAAAGGCGCTTGGCGAGGCGTGCAAGGCGGCAGGCTATGAGTACGAGTTGCTCGAAGGCGAAGGGGCGTTCTACGGGCCCAAGCTCGAATTCACCCTGACAGACGCGATCGGGCGGAACTGGCAATGCGGGACGCTGCAGGTGGATTCGAACCTGCCCGAACGGCTCGGTGCGAACTATATCGGGCAGGACGGGGCCAAGCACCGCCCCTATATGCTGCACCGCGCCACGCTCGGCAGTTTCGAGCGGTTCATCGGCATCCTGATCGAGGAACATGCAGGCAAGCTGCCCTTCTGGCTGGCCCCGCGTCAGGTGGTCGTAGCCTCGATCGTGTCGGACGCGGACGATTATTGCCGCGAGGTTGCAGCCGCGCTGACCAAGGCCGGGGTCCGCGCCGAAACCGACCTGCGCAACGAAAAGATCAACTACAAGGTCCGCGAACATTCGGTGGGCAAGGTTCCCGTGATCCTCGCCATCGGAGGCCGCGAGGTCGAAGAGCGCACGGTGACCCTGCGCCGGCTTGGCGAAAAGCAGACGCGGGTCGCCACACTCGATGACGTTGTGCGCGAACTGGCCGCCGAGGCGACCCCGCCCGACCTGCGCGACTGATCAAATGTGGCCGGGGCGCTGAAACATTGCCCCCCGTCTACGTGAGGCGCGGCGGTTCGGATCACCGATCATGTAACAAACGCCGGCTGCCTCGCGACCTTTTCGTTACAATCCCAGATATCCTTGCGTTGTTTTTCATGGGCTTGCCGCGCCGCGGCGGGCCGCGACGGCTCACGAAATCTGCGACATTCTAACGCGGCCGTGATGCACAGCCCTGTGAGTGGATCGGATCGGCGTGCGGCCGCAATGTTAGCTCATCACTCCGCAGCGAGTGTTAACCTGAATTTGAAACTCGAAGGAACAATCCATGTCCAATCACTCCAAGTCGCTCGTGATCGCCGCTTCCCTCGCCACCGCGCTGAGCGGTCTGGCGCACACCGCCACCGCGCAGGAGCAGGAAAAGTGCTTCGGTGTCAGCCTCGCCGGTGAAAACGACTGCGCCGCCGGTCCCGGCACCACCTGCGCCGGCACCTCGACTGTCGATTACCAGGGCAACGCCTGGACGCTGGTCCCCGCTGGCACCTGCGAAGAGATGACCATCACCGATGCCTCCGACGGCGTCGAGCGGATGGGTTCGCTCGAAGAGCTGGACCGCGACCTGCCGGGCTGATCCCCGCGCAAGTTACTGACCGGGTGGGCCATCGGCCCACCCTTCCTTTCTGACCGGACCAGACCTCACATGCTTGATGCTACAACCCAGCGCCCTGCCCTGCCCCACACTCCGGGCGTGGGCTACAAGGCCCAGCACTACAGCGCCCTGATCTCCGATCCCGGATGCGTCGGCTGGCTCGAGGTTCATGCCGAGAACTACATGGGCCAGGGCGGTCGTCCGCTGGCCCAGCTTCGGCACCTGTCAGAGCGTTTCCCGATCTCGGTTCATGGTGTCGGCCTGTCGATCGGCGGTGAAGGCCGGCTCGATCCCGAACATCTGGCGCGGCTGGCCCATCTTGTTGACTGGCTCAACCCCGCGAGCTTTTCCGAACACCTCGCATGGTCGACCCATGACAGCCATTTCCTGAACGATCTGCTGCCCCTGCCCTACAATGCCGCGACGCTCGCCCGTGTCTGCGATCACATCGACGAACTGCAAGAGACCATCGGCCGCAAGATGCTGCTCGAGAACCCCTCGTCCTACCTCGCCTTCGAGGCCAGCGACATGACAGAGACCGAATTCCTGCGCGCCGTGTCCGACCGGACGGGCTGCGGCCTTCTGCTCGATGTCAACAACGTCTTCGTTTCGGCCACCAATCTCGGCTACAGCCCGCAAGGCTATATCGAGGCCTATCCCCTCGATCGCGTGGGGGAAATCCATCTTGGCGGCCATGATGAGGATCAAGACGAGCACGGCGCACCCCTGCTGATCGACAGCCATGGCCGCGAGGTCGTGGACCCGGTCTGGGCGCTTCTCGATCATACGCTGGCGCTGACGGGGCCCCGCCCGCTCCTGATCGAATGGGACACGGATGTGCCGGACTGGCCCGTCCTCGAGGCAGAAGCCGGCCGCGCCCATGCCGCCCTTGGGGCGGCCGTATCATGATGCCGGGGCAAACCGAATTCACCGCGGCCCTCATGGATGCATCGCGCCCCGCCCCGCAGGGGCTGCGCGATGGTCGGGGCCGGCAGGCAGGCAAGCGGTTCGACGTCTATCGCAATAACGTGGCCGTCAGCCTGACAGAGGCGCTCGAGGCCGGGTTCCCCGTGATCCGCAAACTGGTCGGCGACGAATTCTTTCGCGCCATGGCAGGCGTCTTCCTGCGTGCCCATCCGCCTGCATCGCCCCTGATGATGCACTACGGCGCCGAGATGCCCGCCTTTCTCGAAGACTTCGGCCCTGCGGGAGGCCTTCCCTATCTTCCCGATGTCGCGCGTCTCGAACTGGCGCTTCGACGCTCCTATCATGCGGCGGATGCCGCCCCGATCGACCCGGCCAGCCTGGCTGCCGTTCCGCCCGTGGCCATGGCCGGGCTGCGCCTGCATTTCGCCCCGGCCGTCATCCTCGTGACCTCGAGCTTTCCGATCCTCGATATCTGGCGGGTCAATTCCGGCGCCGGCGGCGGCGCGCCACGGCCAAAGGAGCAGACCGCTCTCGTGCTGCGCCCCGAGTTCGATCCGCGACCCGTCGATCCCGGCCCCGGCGCGGCACCTGTTCTCGCCGCTCTGATCGAGGGGGCGACGCTTGCCGCCTCGCTCGACAGGGCGGGTCCGGAGTTCGATCTCCCGGCGCTCCTCGGGCTGTTGCTGTCCAATGGCGTGATCACCGGCTTCGACCTTGAAGACTGACGCCCAGATACCGAAAGGCCCCTGACATGATGTCCCTCGCCCACAGCTTCGCCGCCCGGCTCGACCGGTCGGGGGAAGCGATCCTGCCGACGCTCGCCCGTCTTGTCTTCGCCGGCGTTCTGCTGATGTATTTCTGGGCCTCGGCGGCCACCAAGCTGGGGCCCGGCCTCCTCGGGATCGTGCAGCCCGATGCGGGCGCCTATATCCAGATATTCCCCCGCGGGTTCGAAGCGGTGGGTTATGACGTCAGCCAGTTCGGCTTTTATCACTGGGCCGTCGTCGTGGCCGGCACCGTCGCGGAATTCATCCTGCCCGCGCTGATCCTGCTGGGCCTTCTGACACGGTTCGCGGCGCTCGGCATGATCGGCTTCATCGTGGTGCAAAGCCTGACCGACATTGTGGGCCATTCCGCCGATGCCGCGACGATCGGCACTTGGTTCGATCGCGCCTCGGATGCGTTGATCGTGGATCAGCGGGCCTTCTGGGTGCTGGCGCTTCTGATCCTCGTGCTCAAGGGGGCAGGCCCCCTGTCACTCGACCGGCTGATGTTCCGCCGGCCCGGGGACTGAACAGGCCTAGAAATGCGCCTTGGGCTCGTCCGGCTTTCCGGCGGCGATCGCCAGAAGACCGCCGATCCCGGCCATGGTGATCGGGAACATCGTCGCCACGTTGAAGCCGAAGGCCAGATACATCAGCCCGGTGGAGATCAGGAGTAGGACGCCACCCCACAGCGCCCGGACCTTTGCCATCGCGCCTCCGGCGATGGCCGCGATCGGGCCGATGACCGACGCCGCCCGAACCAGCCCGGGATTGCCCACGTCGAAAAAGCGGGCCGCTTCGGGTTCGGCGCGCAGGACCTCGGTCCAGCCGAACCCCACGAATCCCACGATCATGCCAAAGATCCCGGCGATGATCCCCAGAACGAGTGCCGCGTTGCGCATTCTTTCTGCTCCCTTGCTGGGCTAGCCGAGAATCTCGGTCTGAACGGATTTGGACCAGCCCTGAAACCACTGGCCGTTCGTTTCGATCACCGGCCGCTTGATCAGCGTCGGATGGGCCGCGATCAGGTCGGCGGGATCCGCGGCCTTCTCGTCCTCCGACAGGCCGCGCCATGTGGTCGAGGCGCGGTTGATCACCTTGTCGCCGAAAGCTGAGATCATCGCGGCGCGATCCTCGGCGCTGACGCCGTCGGCGCGCACGTCGATCACCTCGGGCGTGATCCCTGCCTCGCCCAGCGATTTAAGCGCCTTTCGACACGTATCGCATGTCTTCAAGCCGAAGAACCGCATCTTTGCCTCCTTTTTGAGCGTTTCCTGCACAATGGCGCGGTTGTGAGCAACCGTCATTCGCCTTTCTCAATTGGTGGACTAGTGTCTGACATACAAGCCGGAGCGGCGAAACCTCGCATTCCCGAGGCAGCCCCACCGGTCCGAATGATCCGCGGCCGCGCGGGTAAGACAGAAAGGATTGCGGTCATGCCTAAAGGCACCGTGAAATGGTTCAATACCACAAAGGGTTACGGGTTCATCGCGCCCGAAGACGGCGGTAAGGACATCTTCGTCCATATCTCTGCCGTCGAACAGGCGGGGCTGACTGGCCTTGCCGATGACATGCCGATCGAATTCGATCTCATCGACGGACGGGACGGACGGCAGATGGCCGGGAACCTCCGCAAACCCTGATCGCGCTCGCATATTGGCGGATTTCCGCCAATCTTGCGGCTCCCCGCCACGTTGCGGAGCCTGAACGGGGGGCTTGGCCTCTGCGGTCCTAGCGGGCGGCCATGCACTCGGCGCAGCGCGCGATGGCCGGGTCGGCCTCCAGCCGGGCCGGGGCGATCTCGTCGCCGCATTCGGTGCAATAGCCGTAATCGCCCTCGGCCAGCCGGGCGAGGGCTGCGCGCACCTTTTGCCGCTCTGCCTCGCGCCTGCGGGCCTGCGCCTGCGCCATCGCCTGGTTCTGAAGCGCATCCATCCGGGACAGGCGGCACACCGATTGCTGGTCCAGCTCGACCGTCTTCTGCCCCTCGGCCCCCGCCGCATCCTCGGCGCCCAGCTCTGCCAGCCGCGCGTGCAATCTCTGTTCCGGTGTCATGGGAGGAGCCTAGCGGGATCGCCCCCGCCAGTGAAACCATGAATAGATCCCCAACGCGATGAAGCCCGCGCCCACGGGCACCCGTCCGAACCTCTCCTGCAAGGCGCCCACGGCGCTGGGGGCCTCGTGGAACAGGCCCGGCGTGCGCGTGCCCTCGAACGAGACGACCATGATCACGATCCCCGCCGCGACGAAGAAGATCAGAGCGAGATTGGCCTTGAAACCACCTGACATGGGCACCTCCCTGTGGGGGGAGGATAGCGCGGAGGTGCGGCAGGAATTTGGCGGGTGCCGCTTCTGAATTTCACGTCCCTTTCAAGCCGTTTCCCAAGCGCGGAATCAAGACAGCAGGCGGACGCGCATCGCCCTGCTGAAAGCATTCCTCCGGCATGACGCGTAATGCTGACAGAGTACCGTCAAGACAGTGTTTGTAGTAAGGTCGGAGAGTTGGCCGTTTTGGTGGTTGTATCGCGATTACACGTAAGGCGCGGCACTTCACGAATGAGTCATGGTGGATGGATGATGGCACGGCAGGTGGTTGGGCTTGGTGCGCAAAAAAGAAAGTTTTGGCTTGCTAGGATTTGGCCCGACTATTGTCTTCTTGCTCCAGCTCCAAGATCGGGACATCATTTGCTCTTGGAAATCGGAGTTCAACCTCCACCTCCCGCAACCGTGTCATTGAGGAATCAGTATCAGTTTGCGGCTTCGATTCATCCTCGTCCTCATTTTGGCTAAGATCTTCCTTCTTTGGCGGCAACATTAGTTCGATAGTCACGCCTCTTTCGACTCTCTGAAAAAGTAGATTAAGGGATTTCACAATCCTACTTGAGATTTCCCGATCCGATTTACTTTTTTCTTCTTTTAGAATACTTTCAGCGTATTCATCTATCTCTGACTTGATTTTTTTCTTTATCTCATCGTCAAAAGCAGTTACCAAGCTGTCCATTTGAAGTTTTGCTGTTTCCGCACGAAGCTTGCGTATCTCTTCGATCTTCTTCCAGACATGCAGGAGCCAAGCCACAGCACCTGCGATTTTTGCTGCAACGACAGGATCCAGAATAGCAAACACTAGCGGATCACTGCTAGAGATTGGCCCGAGTTCGGGCCTAGCAACCTCCTTTTTCGTCATTAGCGAGAAGGAGTCAAATATGAAGTGAAACGTTTTCAACTCATCGCGAAATTCACCGAAATCGTTGGAGAATACTTTGCGAGGAAGCTTGAATCCGACTCCAGCTTTATCATCGTCGATATGTCGCCCCTCAAGTTCAAAGTAGACTATTGATCTCTTGAGTGCTTCTAATTCCGAAATAAAAGTCTGCCTAGCCGAAATCAATTCGTCTAGCGCTTTCTTAGCAACCACAGGAGACAGCGAGTTTTCTGCGATCATTTTCCTAACGTCTTCAAGGAGAATCTTGGTGAAAAACCGCTGCCCCCCAAGCTGTGAAATACTGTCCACTTCAGCGGGCAGGAGTGTGATGGACCTTGCATTGATATGCTCTTCAAGGCTCAACATGGCTACAGATAACGAGGTCTGTGAGGCTTGATCGGCTGGATTCGATGCCAATCGTCCGAGCGATAGGGACATCTCATCCATAGATTCACCAATCGGGAACTTCTTCTCTCCGTTCAGGAGCATCTCAACTATATCATAAAGAAACTCTACATTCATAAAATAACCCCCTGAAACTCCCGCCACTCGCCTTTCGACATGCCGGATGTCTCCTGCGTCACCTCCTCGCCCTTGAGCATCCGGCGGATACATTCCAGCGCCTTGCCCGAGAGCGTCGCACCACCCATGCGGTAGTCCTCGAAGGCGCCATAGGCGGCGGGGACCCAGTCGCGCACGACCTCGCAGATCGCCTCGGCATAGACGCGGATTTCGTATTGGGCGTGTGAATCCGCGCGCAACCGCAGGAAGTGGAAGAGGTTGTGCAAATCCACCTTCCAGTACCACTGGGTATAGATGTTGGCGGGCAGGTTCATGCGGGCCAGTTCGCGGGCGAGGCCCTGCTGACCCTCCTGTGAGATCATTTCCTCGTAATGATCGTAGCATTGCGCCGCGTCGCCCTTGAGGTAGGCCAGAACGCGGGCGGCCTCCTCCCCCGTGAGCGCCTCGCCCCTCCCCTGATTGTTGATCACCGATTGCGCGGCCAGCTGGGAGGGATCGGGAATATAGAACTCGCGATCGAGGATCGAATAGCGGGCGGAATATTCGTTCACGTTGGCGGTGCGGTGCCGGATCCATTGCCGCGCGACGAAGACCGGCAGTTTCACATGCAGCTTGACCTCGCACATCTCGAACGGGGTCGAATGCCAGTGCCGCATCAGGTAGCGGATCAGCCCCTCGTCGTTCTGGACCGACTTGGTGCCCTTGCCATAGCTGACGCGCGCCGCCTGACAGATGGCCGCATCGTCGCCCATATAGTCGATGACCCGCACGAAGCCGTGGTCGAGCACGGGGATCGCCTTGTAGAGATGCGCCTCCATCCCGTCGGAGACGGCGCGCAAGGTGGGGCGGGTCTGCGCCCGGAGGGCATCGATTTCGGCCTGCTGCTCGGGCGTGACGGACATGGGCTGCTCCTCGGTTCATGTGACTCGCACACACTATATCTTGCGAGTGGGGGGCGGGAAAACGCCATATTCTTGCCACACCGATGAACTTTCGCAACGCTATCGTCCTGGTTGTCGCCGCGCGTGAGCCTTTCCGATTGACTTGAGCGGCGCTGACTTCGATTGTTTTGGAAAAAATGCGGGCACGAGGCAAAACCATGATCCGGACACTAGGCGCCATTTCCATTCTGGCACTTCTCGCCGCCTGCGGCGACGGCCAGCCGTTCTTCAACGAGGGGCAGGACGAGACCACCGATGAACAGACGACCGAAGAGGCACAAGAGACCGAAGACGAGGATCTCGGCGTCGACGGGGACAGGGAACTGCCCCCCGGGACCAATTCACCGACCTCGACGGATTCGATCTACCGCACCGAAACCCTGAACGAAGAAGACGGCGGCGGCTATGTCACCGAGGTGGCCTACAACGCCGCAGACGATACGTTCTTCGTCGACAACATCGGCTTTGACGGCGACAACATCTATACGCGGGACGACGCCGTCACGACGCTGAGCCAGAACGGAGACGCGGTCTATGCCGTCTACGAGGCCTCCAGCGTGGTCAACGACGGTTCGACAGGCGATCAGATCGAGCAGCTTGAATATCGCGCCATCTATGGCGTCAGCGCCAATACCGTCGATGTGAACGGCGAGATCCTGCCGCAATCGCAGTTCGCGATCGTGCGGACAGGGTCTTATGCGCAATATGGCTTTGGCGGTTTCGTCTATACCCGCAACGGGGCAGTCGAACTGCCCACCAGCGGACAGGCCTTCTATACCGGCGACTATGCGGGCATGCGCGTCTTCAATGGCGCGGGGGGCCTGCACTACGTCAACGGGCTGATGGATGTCTCTGTCGATTTCGAGGATTTCAACGACGGGTCCGCCGTCAAGGGCATCATCTATGATCGTCAGTATTTCGACATCGACGGCAATCAGCTCAATATCGGAGAAGGGATCGACGAATATCTGGGCGTGTCCGTGCAATTCGCGATCGAGCCCGGTGTTCTCGACTCCAATGGTGAGGTGACCGGTGAGCTTGGAAGCTTCACCGTCGGCGCCGACGGCTCCCTCGAAGCCTATGAATCCGGCACCTACTATGCCATCATCGGTGGCGACAACGCGAACGAGATCGTGGGGATCGTGGTCATGGAAGCCGATATCGGCGGCGTGACCGCACAGGAAACCGGCGGCTTCATCCTGGTACGCGAATAGAGGTGTGATGTTTCCTGGGGGCTTTGCAGGGCGACTTGCCCTGACACTTATGCTGGCCGCCGCTCCCGCGGCGGCCCAAACGATCAGAACCGATGCAGCGGGGCTCAGGGAACTGGCGGCCCTGTCTCTTGCCGACAACAATTGGGCACAGGCCCGGGCCCTGTCCGAAGCGCTCCTTGAGCGCAATTCGGATGACATGGCCGCGCTTTCGATCCTGTCGCAGGCGGCGTTCCGGATGGGGGATTTCGCGACCGCCCGAACATCCGCCGCCCGCGTCTACCGAAGTGATGCACCAAAATCGCGCAGGTATCAGGCCGCCCGCCTCGCCGCCCTCGCCGCCGTCAACGAGGACCGCTTTACCCTTGCAGAGCTGTGGCTGCGTCGCGCCCTGATCGTGGCGCCGACGCCCGAGGATGTGGCCGAGACGACCAACGACGCGAGGCAGGTGCGCAGGGCCAATCCCTGGTCGACGAATGTCCAACTCTCCTTCTCGCCGTCGACGAATATCAACGGCGGCGCTACCTCCGAGCTGAATTACATCGACGGCGTGCCGATCGTCGGGGTGCTGTCGGCATCGGCGCAGGCGCTGACGGGCTTTGTGGCGCTTGCCGATCTGCGCACGACTTACCGATTGAACGAAACCAGCGAGTCTCGGCAGACGGTTTCTGCGCGCGTCTATGCCCGTGCCCCGATCCCCGTGGGCGAGTCGCTTCAGGCGATCGAGGATGAAGGCGTCAAGATCGAGGAATTCTCGACCGCACGCCTCGAATTCTCGTTCGCCCACGATCAGGTCGTCGAGGACGGCCTGTTCGGGATCAACGCCGATATCGGCGGATATTGGGCGGGAGCAGAATATGACTATAGCTATCTTCGGCTTGGTCTCGATCGGACGTTCCGCCTGACTCCCGAACTTAGCCTGACCGGATCCGGCTATGCCGAGCAACGCTTTGCACCCGATGATTTCGCACGCGAAGACGTGGTTCTCAGCCTGTCGGGATCGGTCGTTTCCCGGATGGCGGATGGATCGCAGGGCAGCGCGACCCTGTCGTGGCAGGGCCGCGACAGCGACAGTGTGAACAACACCTACAACAGCTATACGTTTCAGCTGGGATATACACCGGCAGAGCAGTTCGGCCCGGTCCAGCTGAGCGGTGCGGTCGGGGTGCAATACACCGACTATCCCGACTACGTTGTGGGCTTCATCCTGGTGCCGGATGGTCGCGAGGACACGCGCCTGTTCGGCAATGTCACGGCGCTTTTCCCCGATTACAGTTTTGCAGGCTTTTCCCCGCTGGTGCGCATGAATGTCGGCACGACCGACAGCAACATCAGCCGCTTCGAGGTCGGTGAATTCGGGGTCGAGTTGGGCCTTCGGTCGACGTTCTAGGCTGTGATCTTCGGGGCTGGACGGCGCGGAGATCGTCGCTAGACTCTGCCTCCGATCAACGCAAACCCGACGAGGAGGCAACCAATGCCGATCAAGTACCTGCACACCATGGTTCGGGTGAAGGACCTGGAGAAATCCATGGCCTTTTATGAACTTCTTGGCCTGAAGGAGACCCGCCGCAGCGAGAACGAGGGCGGACGCTTCACGCTGATCTTCATGGCCCCTCCGGGCCAGGAGGAGTGCCCGGTCGAGCTGACCTATAACTGGGATGGCGATGACGGCCTGCCCTCGGACAGCCGCCATTTCGGCCACCTGGCCTATAGCGTCGACAATATCTACGAGACCTGCCAGCATCTCATGGATGCGGGCGTGACGATCAACCGGCCGCCGCGCGATGGCCGGATGGCATTCGTCCGTTCACCCGACAACATCTCGATCGAGATTCTTCAGGACGGTGACAGCCTCGCGCCCGCCGAACCCTGGGCCTCGATGGAGAATACGGGCCACTGGTAGGGGCATGGCGCGGGCGTTCGGCCTTGCCCTGGCACTGTTCTGCCTGACCCTGCCCGCGCCGTTGGCGGCCTGCCGTCTGGCGCTGATACTGGCGCTTGACGTCTCATCCTCCGTCGACTGGGCGGAGGACCGCCTCCAGCGGCGGGGCCTTGCAGCGGCGCTGCGGGACCCGGAGGTGCAGGACGCCTTCCTCGCCAGCCCCCGCCCTGTTGCCCTGCATGTCTTTGAATGGAGCGGGCGGCGCGATCAGACCCTGATGATCCCGAACTGGCGACTGATCCGGAGCGCCGAAGACCTCGAAGACATCGCCCGCGCGATCGAAGGCACCAAACGGTCCCGTGCCGACAGGCCCACGGCCCTCGGCGATGCCCTTGGTTTTGCGTCGCGTCTGCTTGAGCAGGCCCCGGTTTGCGATGCCGCGACGATCGATGTCTCGGGCGACGGCATCAACAACGAGGGCGTCGCGCCTGACCGCGCCTTTGCCCTCTTTCCGCTCGATGGGGTCACCGTGAACGGGCTTGCGATCATCACCGACGAAGGCGGGCTCGATCTTGTGCCCTACTACCGCGACGAACTGATCCGGGGTCCCGGCGCCTTTGTCGAGATCGCCGCCGGCTTCGAGGATTTCCAGCGGGCCATGACCCGCAAGCTTCTGGCCGAATTGCGGGTACAGGTGATTGGCGCCGCGCCCTTGCCCGCAGCTCTCGCAGACAGGCAGCGCGGATGATCCGGGCGCTCCTTCTTGGCCTTGCCCTCACCGTGGGCGCGGCATCGGCAGGCAATGCGGCCTGCCGGCAGGCACTGGCATTGGGGCTCGATGTGTCGGGCTCGGTCGACCGGACGGAATACAGGATGCAGGTCGAGGGGCTTGCCCGATCGCTCGACAATCCAGAGGTGCGCGACATGCTCCTGTCCACGCCGGAATTTCCGGTCCGGATTGCCGTCTACGAATGGAGCGGACCTCTCAGCCAGCATCTGATCCTGCCCTTTACCGAGATCACCGACGCCGTGACGCTTGACCGGGTCGTCCTGACGATCGCCGGTGCGCAGCGGCGGCCCGACAGCCACACGACGGCGATCGGCTCTGCCATGCAGACCGGCTTCGATCTGCTGACCGATCAGGCGGACTGCCTGACCCTGACGCTCGATCTGTCGGGCGACGGGCCATCGAACAGCGGACCGCGCCCGAAGGGGATCTCCCAGCCGGCGGGCGTGGGGCCGATCACGGTCAACGGTCTTGTGGTCGCGGATTCAGCACTGGACCGGGATCGGCAGTACCGGCAGGTCGGCGATCTCGCGGCCTATTACGAAGCCTATGTCATCCGGGGGCCGGGCGCCTTTGTCGAGGCGGCCTTCGGCTATGCGGACTACGAAGCCGCGATGACCCGCAAGTTGCTTCGCGAACTGACGAGTATCGTCCTCGGTCAGGCGGAGACCGCGCCGGGAGCGGCGCCGCTCATTGCTCAGTAGATATAGCGGATCTGATCGCTCCAGTAGCGTTCGACACGGCGCAGCGATGTGTTGATCGTGTCGAGACCTTCCAGGTCCAGAGCACCGCGCCCGATCAATCCGGCGGAGTGGTTGTCGAACAGCTCGCCCACGATATTGCGGATCTCGCGCCCCTTTTCCGTCAGCCGCACGCGAACCGACCTGCGGTCGATCTCGCAGCGCTGATGATGCATGTAGCCCATCTGGACCAGCTTCTTGAGGTTGTAGCTGACGTTGGAGCCCTGGTAATAGCCCCGGGATTTCAGCTCTCCCGCTGTCACCTCGTTGTCGCCGACGTTGAACAGCAACAACGCCTGAACCGGGTTGATCTCGAGCACGCCGACACGCTCGAATTCGTCCTTGATCACGTCGAGCAAGAGCCGGTGCAGCCGCTCGACCAGAGTCAGAACCTCGAGGTAGCTGGCCACGAAGGCGGTCTGTTGCGATTTCAGATGCGGATCGTCCATCCGCGAATGAAGAACCATGTCGAGAACTCCGTCCATTTGTCGCAAATGCTTGTGACGGAGAAGACCCAACAACGGGTTAAGGACGCCGAGAATGACCCCGGCGCCCCGGATTGAAAACAAAGAACTTTAGTCAAATCGCTCGGGCGATCACGGTCGGGTCAGCCCGGTGGCCCCGCCCGCGATCCGGCCGACCAGATCCGAATATCGGCCGGGCACCGTGTCGCGCCCGCTGATCCAGCCATAGATGTCGTGGTCGTTTTCCTCGAGCAGGTCTTCGTAAAGATCAAGCTCCGCTGCGGTCAGATCGCCCAGCTCACGCTCGACGAAATCGGTCAGGATCAGGTCCATCTCGCGGATTCCGCGCCGGATCGATCGCATCTTGAGCCGGCGCAGCCGGGTTTCGGGGGTCTCGGTCATTGCTGGCTCTGGATATAGCTGCGCAGGTGTTTTTCCAGCCGGCCCAGCTGGGTCGATGTGGTTTCGAGCCGGGCCCGGATCTCGCGGATTTCCGCCAGCGCGGAGGCCACGTCCGCGGGCATCGCCACCACGTCTTCGGGCCCGTCCGGCCCTTCACCGCGCCCCGTCATCAGCCAGCTGAGCGACACGCCCAACAGACCCGACAACATCTGGAGCCGGTTGGCCCTCGGCTCGGAAAGGTCGTCCTCCCATTTGCGCAGTGTCCCCGGTTTCACACCCAGTTTCTGCGCAAGGGCCGAGCGGCTGATCCCTGCGGCCTCGCGGGCGCCTGACAACCTGTCGCCGAGTGTCGCCGCGTCTTCTGCATACCAGCCGGTCTCGTCAGTCTCGCCGACGACAAATTCGGTCCCGGGCGGAATGTGGTCGTGATCGTCGCTCTGCGAAGTCATCGCGGTCTCCATATCGCTTGATCGGTGCGTGCCCCGGACATATGACAGCACAACGCCCTGATCTCCAGTCAAAGACCGACGCTCATGCCACTGATCTCGACAAGCCTTGCCCGTGTGAAGCCCTCGCCCACGATCGCCGTGACCACGCGCGCCGCGGAATTGCGCACCGCCGGCAAGGACGTGATCGGCCTAGGCGCCGGGGAGCCGGACTTCGACACACCGCAGCACATCAAGGATGCGGGCATCGCCGCGATCCAGTCGGGCAAGACCAAATACACCGCCGTCGATGGCATCCCCGAGCTCAAGACCGCGATCTGCACGAAATTCGCCCGCGAAAACCGCCTGCGCTATACCCCCGACCAGATCACCGTGGGCACCGGCGGCAAGCAGGTTCTTTATAATGCCTTCATGGCCACGCTCGATCCGGGCGACGAGGTGATCATACCGGCCCCCTATTGGGTCAGCTATCCCGACATGGTCCTGCTGGCCGGCGGAACCCCGGTCACGGTGACCGCCACGCTCGAGACGGGCTTCAAGATCACGCCCGATCAACTCGAGGCTGCAATCACGCCGCGCACCAAGTGGTTCCTGTTCAACTCGCCGTCAAACCCCTCGGGCGCGGGCTATTCCCGCGATGAACTCAAGGGGCTGACCGATGTGCTGATGCGGCACCCGCATGTTCTGGTCATGACAGATGACATGTACGAACACCTCGTCTTCGACGATTTCGTGTTCTGCACGCCAGTCGAGGTCGAACCGCGGCTGTTCGACAGGACGCTCACGGTCAACGGGGTGTCAAAGGCCTATGCGATGACAGGCTGGCGGATCGGCTATGCCGGCGGGCCTGCCGCCCTGATCGCCGCGATGCGCAAAGTCCAGTCTCAATCGACATCGAATCCCTGCACGATTTCGCAATATGCCGCGATGGCCGCGCTGAACGGGCCGCAGGATTACCTTGCCGACAACAGGGTCCTGTTCCAGCGGCGGCGCGATCTGGTGGTTTCGATGCTGAACGAGGCGAAGGGCATCTCCTGCCCGGTGCCCGAGGGCGCGTTCTACGTCTATCCCGACATCTCGGGCTGTATCGGCAAGACCAGCGCGGGCGGCGTGAAAATCGAAACCGACGAGGATTTCGCCACAGCCCTGCTGGACGAGACCGGGGTCGCGGTTGTGTTTGGCGCAGCCTTCGGACTTTCCCCGAACTTCCGGGTAAGCTACGCTAGCTCTGACACGGTCCTTGCCGAAGCGTGTCGGCGGGTCCAGAGTTTCTGTGACGGTTTGAGTTGAGACGTTTTTAAAGGGGCGAGATGAGCGCAGATCTTCCCGAGTACTACTTCCGCATCCGTGAGAACGGGGCCGCGGTCTATCGGGTCGATACCGAGAACCGGCAACGCCGGATCGAGATGGACCAGATCGCCGCGATCAACGTCAAGAACGGCAAGATCAACGCCCACGGCGACCGCACCCTGTCGGACGAGGATCTCGCCGTTATCAAGTCCTGGATGGAAGACCGGATCGCGCATCTGGCGCGCCGCGACATCGAGGATATCCACCGCACGGTCGATCACCTGAACCTGACAGCGCAATGGGCGCAGACGCGCGCCTCGGACGACGATCTCGAAGAGGTCACGGACAAGCTGCTTCTTGCGATGCATGACCTGCGCACGGTCCTTGTCCGCAAAAAGGCGGACCGCCTCTTGAAGGACGCCCCGGCACCAGAGAGGAACGCGGCGGAATAGGCCGGTTGGCCCGGATCAGGTGATCCGCACCGCGCGCCGCCAGAACCGTACCATCAGCAGGATGGCCGCAAAGGTCAGGCCAAAGACAAGGCCAAGCCAGATGCCGACAAAACCCAGCTGCGTATAGATCCCCAGAACATAGCTGATCGGGATACCGATGGCCCAGTAGCTGAACACGGCGATATAGAAAGGCACCGCCGTGTCCTGCACCCCGCGCAAGAGCCCGATCGCCATCACCTGCGCCGCATCGACCATCTGAAACAGCGCCGCCAGCGCCATGAGCGTGATGCTCACGGCCAGCACCTGATCGCGCAGCGGATCGTCGGGGTCGATGAAGATCGCCGAGATCTGCTCGGGAAAGACGAGAAAGATCATGACCGTCAGACAGCCAAAGACCGTGCTGGCCCAGATCGCCGCGACACCCGCGCGCCGCAGGGAGGTTTCGTCCTTGCGGCCGAACGCGGCGGCGGCGCGCACGGTGGCGGCCTGACTCATCCCCAGATGGAACATGAACATCAGACCTGCCACCTGAAGCACGATCCCGTGGGCGGCAAGCTGCACCTCGCCCAGAACACCCATCAGAACGGTCGAAGCCAGAAACAGGCCGCTTTCCGCCACACCGGTCAGACCGATCGGAACGCCAAGCCGGAAGACCTGGCTCATCACCTCTGCATCGCTTTTCCACCAGCGACGGAACAGCTCGTAATCCGGGAGCACCCGCATCACGTATCCCGCGATCAGCACAAGCCAGAAGCTTTGTACGAGGATCGAGGCAACGGCCGCACCGCGGATCCCCATCTCGGGCGCGCCCCAATTGCCGAAGATAAGCGCATAGTTGATCAGTGCATTCAGCGCGATCGCCAAGAGCGTGATCCACAACAGGAAGGCCGTGCGTTCAAGCGCCGCGAGAAACGACCGCAGGACCATCACCGCAAGTGCCGGGATCAGCCCGAAGGCCGCCACCCTCAGGTAGCGCTGCGCGAGGGCCGCGATCTCGGGTTCCTGCCCGATGGCAATGAACATCGCCTCCGACCAGAACAGGATCGGGATCACCAGCGCGGCAAAGAACACCGACAGCCAAAGCCCCATGCGCGTGACCCGGCGCACGCGCATCGAGTCGTCTTCGGCATCGGCCGCCGCCACCATAGGCATCACCGCATTGGCGAAACCCGCGCCAAGGATGAAGAGCGAGAACCAGAACGTCGTGGCCAGCGTGGCCGCAGCCAGCGCCGTCACGTCATACCAGCCCAGCATCAGAGTGTCGGTCAGATGAACGAGGAAACCCGCGAGGTTCGTGCCGACCAGCGGCAACCCGAGCACGAGCGTTGCGCGAAAATGTTCGCGCATCGTCACGGCGTGACGCCGCGTGCGGGGAGCCGAGATCGAGGTCATAACTTCGCCCTAAGGCTTCGCCGCGTCCCGGTCCAGACCGATTGTCAGTGGACGCGGGTCCGGCAGCGGCGCAAAATCCGATGCGAGAGCCCGGGAGGAAACGATGCACGACTTCGACCAGCTGATCCCAGACGCGCGCCGCTTCACCTCGGAATTGCGCGACAACAACACCCGCGACTGGTTCCACGCCAACAAGGATCGCTTCGACGACAGGCTGCGCACGCCCGCGCTCGCCCTGCTTGACGCCATGTGCGGGCCGCTGCGCGATCTGACGGGCCACGACGCCACGCCCAAGCTGTTCCGCCCGCAGCGCGATGTCCGGTTTTCCAAGGACAAGACCCCCTACAAGGCGCATCTGCACATGTTGTGGCGGCTTGCGGCGGGCGGACGACAGGACCCGGCCCTGTTCTTCGGCATCGACCCCGAGGGCGCCAGCGTCGGGGTCGGCGTCTTCGACTTCGGCAAGGACGTTCTGGCCGACTGGCGCAAGATGATCGACCTGGACGGCCCCCGGTTTGCCTCCGCGATCGAGGGCGCACAGGCACAGGGCTGGCAGCTGTGGGAGCCGGAGCTGAAACGCGTGCCCCCGCCCTTCGGAAAGGATCACCCGCAGGCGGATCTCCTTCGCCACAAGCGCCTTGTCATGACGCGGGCCCTGCCCGGCGACGGCCCCCTGACCGACAGGCTGACCTCGGCCTATGCCGAGACCTTGCCTGTGCTACGTGTCCTCGACAGCGTGCTTTGAGGGCCTAGCTGCCCGTGGCGCGGAATTTCTCCATCAGGTAAGGTCCCGAAAAGACGGGCGGATAGGCGTCCGATCCATCAAGGGGCGCGATCTCGGCAAACCAGTTGGGCTGGTGAAAGAACGCAAGGCTCTGACGCGCGGGTTGCCCGGGATGGGCCACGACGCGGTGCAGCGTGCTGACCCAGCGATCGGCCGTCCAGCGCGCCATCAGGTCACCGATGTTGATGACGAAACAGCCGGGCTCGGCCGGGACCTCCTCCCAGCCGCCGCCCGGTCGTTCGATCTCGAGCCCTCGTGAACCGGGCTGCGGCAGAAGGATGGTCAGCGATCCGTAATCCGAATGCGCACCCGCCCGTTGCTGGCCCAGTTCCGCCGCCCCTTCGGTCGCGGGATAATACAGCGCGCGAAGGGCCGAAATCGGCGCGTCGATATGGGGCGCGAAGAAATCGTCGGGAAGCGAAAGCGCGGCGGCAAAGACCCGCATCACCCGACCGGCCAAATCCTCCATCTGCGCATAATAGCCAAGCCATGCCTCGCGAAAGCCCGGCAAGTCGGGCCATGGCGTCGGCGCATAGCAGAATGCCAGTGCATCCGCGTCATCCAGACCGCCCGGCACGGCCCCCGGCCCACCGTTGAAGCTTTCCTTCAGATCGGGCGGCGTGTCTTCTCCCCGCGACTTGGCCAAGGCCTCTTTCTTGGGGCCGATCCAGCCATAGGGATCGCCCGGATTGGGGGGCGAGACCGCGGCCTTGTCCGCCTCCGGCAGGGCAAAGAAGGCACCGGCCCGTTCCCAGATGGCGGCGATCACCTCTTCGGGGACGCCGTGCCCCTCGAGAACCAGAAACCCGGTCTCGCGACAAATGCGATCCACTTCGGCGGCCATGGCGGCCCGCCCTTCCCGATCGGCCCGCTCAAAGGCACCAAGGTCGAAACGCGCGATCTGCATCAGTTGAACACCTCCAGTTCGGGAGCGAGAAACAGCCAGTCGGGGCGGCGGTTGTCATAGACACTGTCCTCCGGCTTTGGCCCCTGGCCGGGCGCGAATGCGCCGACGGGAATTGCCACACCGTCCCGGCCCGAGGTCTCGTACCAGACGGTGACCCCGCAATCCGGGCAGAAGTGATAGGTGATCGTGCCACCCTCGTCTCCCAGCCGAGAAAATGCACGAGCTTCGCCCGACAAGGATACGGAATCACGCGAAAATCTCGCGTTCCAGGAAAACGCGCTTCCGGTGCGTGTCCGGCACGCGTGGCAATGACAGATCGCCACGCGCAGGGGCTGGCCGGTAACCTCGGCACCAAGTTGGCCGCAGGCGCAGGCTGCCCGATACCCGCTCATTCCAGCACGTCTCTCCAGGAATGCTGCGGATCGAAACCCAGCATCCGACGCGCCTTGTCGATGCAGAAGAACGTCTCGGTCTCGGTCATCTCCTTGCGGACCTCGACGCCCTTGTAGAACCGCTCGATCACCTCGCTGCTGGAGATGTTCACCGACATGTCGGGGTTGGCCACATTAAAGACCTCGTAGCCCAGCCCGTCGGTCTTGAGGCAGCGATCCACCATGTGGCCCAGATCGCGCGCGTCGATATAGGCGAAAAGATTGCGCCGCCGGATGCCAGGATCCTCCATGAACGCCGGGAAGTTCTCAGCATATTCATGGGGTTCGATGACGTTGTTGATCCTCAGGCCATAGATGTCGATGCCCGACCGTTCCTGAAATGACCGTGCCGTAACCTCGTTGACGACCTTTGACATGGCATAGCTGTCTTCGGGCACCGTCGGATGTTCCTCATCGACCGGCACGTAAAGCGGCTTGCGCTCGTGATGGGCAAAACAGACGCCATAAGTCGTCTCGGAACTGGCGAAGATCACCTTCTTGATGCCCAGCTTCAGCGCCGCGTCGATGACGTTGTAGGTCGACAGCGTGTTGATCCGGTAGGTCTCGTTGTCGGGGACCATCAGGATGCAGGGGATCGCCGCGAAATGAACGACCGCGTCGAAGGCCGGCGCCCCGGGACGCGGGCTGTCAAGATCGGCGAAATCGCCAAAGCCCGACATCGCGTTGAACACCTGACCCGCATCCGTCAGATCGACGCGCAGCTCGTCCCGGCCCGCCCCGATATCGGCATTCAGATCGACATTCAGAACCCGGTGCCCCTGCTCGCGCAGATAGGGCACGGCGTGCCGCCCTGCCTTGCCACAGCCACCCGTGAAGAAAACGCGCATGATCTTTCCTCCTTTGTTGCGGCCCAAACTACGCCGCTGACCGGCACGGGCAAGCCGATTCCCCTGTGGACAAAGACACACAAGACATTGCCCCGCCCCGGCGCTTGGGCCACAATACCGGCCAACCAACAAAGAGCAGCAGCCATGGCCGACGATCTTCTGACCGGGTCTGATCCCACCGATTACGATGCCTCCTCGATCGAGATTCTCGAAGGTCTCGAACCTGTCCGGAAACGGCCGGGGATGTATATCGGCGGCACCGATGAACGCGCGCTGCACCACCTCGTGGCCGAAGTCCTCGACAATTCGATGGACGAGGCCGTGGCGGGCCATGCCTCGCGGATCGAGGTCGAGTTGCATGACGATTACGCGGTCACCATCCGCGACAACGGGCGCGGCATCCCGATCGACCCGCACCCCAAGTTCCCCGAGAAATCCGCGCTCGAGGTGATCCTGTGTACGCTTCACGCAGGCGGCAAATTCTCGGGCAAGGCCTACCAGACCTCGGGCGGCCTGCATGGCGTGGGTGCCTCGGTCGTCAATGCGCTGTCGGATTCCATGGTCGTGCAGGTCGCCCGCAACAAGGAACTGCACGAGCAGCGCTTTTCGCGCGGCATCCCGCTGGGCCCGATCGAAAAGGTGGGCCAGGCGCCCAACCGGCGCGGCACCACCACCACGTTCCACCCCGACGAACAGATCTTCGGCCACCACCGGTTCAAGCCCGCCCGCCTGCTCAAGATGGTGCGTTCCAAGGCTTACCTCTTTTCGGGGGTCGAGATCCGCTGGAAATCCGCGATCGACGACGGCGAAACGCCGACAGAGGCCACGTTCCATTTCCCCGGCGGCCTGTCGGATTACCTGGGCGAGACGTTGGGCAGCGCCTCCACCTATTCCGAGAAGCCCTTTGCCGGAACCGTGGATTTCAACGAGAAATTCGGCCAGCCCGGCAAGGTCGAATGGGCGATCAACTGGACGCCCTCGCGCGACGGGTTCATCCAGTCCTATTGCAACACCGTGCCCACGCCCGAGGGCGGCACCCACGAGACCGGCTTCTGGAACGCGATCCTCAAAGGCATCCGCGCATATGGCGAACTGGTGGGCAACCGCAAGGCCGCCAACATCACCCGCGACGATCTGGCGACGGGAGGCTGCGCACTCGTCAGCTGTTTCATCCGCGAGCCCGAATTCGTGGGCCAGACCAAGGACCGCCTCGCCACCGCCGAGGCGCAACGGATGGTTCAGCAGGCCGTGGCCGATCATTTCGACAACTGGCTGGCGGCTGACACCAAATCCGCCGGCGCGATCCTCGATTTCCTCGTCCTGCGCGCGGAAGAGCGTCTGCGCCGCAAGCAGGAAAAGGAAACCGCCCGGAAATCGGCCACCAAGAAACTCCGCCTGCCGGGCAAGCTGGTCGATTGTTCGGCCACATCGCGCGAGGGGACGGAACTCTTCATCGTCGAGGGCGATTCCGCGGGCGGCAGCGCCAAGATGGCGCGCGATCGCAAGACGCAGGCGCTTCTGCCGCTACGGGGCAAAATCCTCAACGTGCTGGGCGCGGCCTCGTCGAAACTGGGCAGCAATGCCGAGATCTCGGATCTCACGCAGGCCCTGGGCTGTGGTCTGGGGACGCGGTTCAACATCGACGACCTGCGTTATGAAAAGATCATCATCATGACCGACGCCGATGTCGACGGCGCCCATATCGCGGCGCTTCTGATGACGTTCTTCTTTACCCAGATGCGGCCCCTGATCGATCAGGGCCACCTCTACCTCGCCTGCCCGCCGCTCTACCGGCTGACGCAGGGGGCGAAACGGGTCTATTGCCTCGATGAGGCGGAACGCGACGCGTGGTTCGAAAAGGGCCTCGGCGGCAAGGGCAAGATCGACGTCAGCCGCTTCAAGGGACTGGGCGAGATGGACGCGAAAGACCTCAAAGACACCACCATGAACCCCGACACCCGCAAACTCATCCGCGTCACCATCGGCGACGACATGCCGGGGGAAACGGCGGATCTGGTGGAACGGCTCATGGGCAAGAAGCCCGAACTGCGGTTCCAGTATATTCAGGAGAATGCGAGGTTCGTTGAAGAGTTGGATGTTTGAGGTTGCCCGCCTCGTCAAACCCGGCCGCCCGCCCCTGCCCGAGGATCAGAAGAAACAGCGCGTGACGATGTATCTGGATCGCGACGTGGTGGAGCGGCTGAAAGAGGGCGGCAAGGGTTGGCAGACGCGTGCGAACGAGCGGCTGCGGGAGGCGTTGGGGTTGTGAGAGTAGAGTACGATTATGCCCTACATCCATTGCTCGAAGCTTTTCTTGAAGTGAATGGGATGCCAATATGATCGTGCAATTGTCCCTAGATTTCTGATGAGGAGATCGAAGTGCTTTCCGAAATGCTTTCAAAGGTTGCACGCGAATACACGTTTCAGCGAGCAAAACCCTTTGCGGACAATGATTTTGGAAACTTTGTAAGGCATGACATCGCAATAGAGGCAAAGAAGCGCCTTGTCTTCCTTCCCTATGACTTGAAGGTGAAAGCTAGCGTTGGCTCCGGAGTCTGGGCTGCAATCCCCTGGCTAGGCTTTTTTGACCCTATAGTCACTTCGACGGCAACCAAAGGCTTCTATGTTGTCTATCTCATTAATCCACAGACACAAGACATCTACCTGTCGATGAATCAGGGGACTACGGCAGTTTATCAAGAATACGGAGAATCAAGTGGTCAAAAGGTTCTACTTCGCCGAGCCAAAGATATTGCAGACAGGGTACCCGAATTTGCCAGTCGCTTTGAGACCGATCCTATCGATCTTTCAAGCGAAGCATCTTTGCCAAAAGGATATGAGGCAGGACACGCGTTCGGAAGACGCTATGCTCCGGGCTCCAAAGAGCTTAATGAGTTTGAATCAGACTTTGAAATGATGCTAGCAGCCTATGCCGAACTTGTTGATCGCGGAGGAGTCACTCCCTCTGACGTAATGCAAGAAGAGGCAGGTTCGTCTGATGTGATTGAAGTCCGAAAATTCGTACTTTCGCGACGGATTGAACGCGCCCCAAATGTGAGATCCCAGGTACTGAAAAGTCGTGGAATAACATGCGAAGGCTGTGGTTTGGATCCAAAGAAACACCTGAGCTATAAGGGGCAGCCGGCGCAATCTCCTGTCGACGTTCATCATGCTCGTCCAATCAATGAGTTGGCATTGGGAGAAAGCAGAAGATATCGGATTCCCGATGACTTTCTTGTGCTCTGTCCAACTTGCCATCGTATGATTCATAAGCAGGCTGACCCAAGTGATCTTAGTGAGTTGAAGTCTAAGATTAACTTTGTCCATTCTACTCGATCCAATCAAAGCACGTGGGAACCGTTCAAGTGATGCAGGTTACCTCCATTGAAGAAACAGCTCTACTGAATCTCCATTCCCGGATCTCTAGTTCGGGCTAAATCGACTTATTCCCCCCGACAACCTCCCGCCGCCTGAACGGATGCGCCTCGGCGAATTCCGGCACGGCCAGCAGCCGGTCGGTCAGGGCCTTGAGGTGGGGGAAGCCCTCCGTCGTCACCTCGAACGCGGTGCCGGCGACCACGTGGCTGGCGATGGCGATGTCGGCGAGGCCGGGGGTGTCGCCGAAGGTGTAGGGCGCGGGCGGACGGCGTTCGAGCCGGGCCTCGTAGGCCTTCTGCCCCTCGATCAGCCAGTGCCGCGCCCAGGCCTTTACCTGCGCCTCGTCCGCGCCCAGCTCGGTCGCCAGATACTTGCGGATGCGCGGCACGATCAGCGGATGGGCATCGGCGATCGTCCCCATGGCAAGCGCCAGCGCCTCGGCCCGGTCCAGCGGGTTTTCCGGGATCAGGCGCGGCCCACCGGGCAGCGTGTCGAGATAATCGAGGATCGCGAAGGATTGGGTCAGCACCTGCCCGCCCACCTCGAGCGCGGGCACGGCGGCGTTGGGGTTCACCTCGAGGAAATCGGGCGCGAACTGGTGACCCTCCAGCAGGTCATGTTCCACCTCCTCGAATTCGATCCCCTTGAGCAGCAGCGCCACGCGCACCCGGTAGGTTGCATTCGATCGCCAGTATCCATGCAGGCGCATGTCCGTCCTCCCCCTGTTCAGGGGCAGAATGCATGGCCCGGGGGGACTTGGCCAGTGCCGGTCGGGGTCACCTGAACCTGTCGGCGTATTTCACCATCGCCTGCACGTAGAGCGGCGCGCCGTCCTGCTCGGTGGTCGACATGGCACCCCACGGCTGCCAGCCGTTATGGATCGCCGTCTCGACGAGGCGGGACAGCGCCTCTGCCTTGGCATCGGACAGGATCGAATAATGCGAGACGTGATGCGTCGTCTGTCCGATCACCCCTGCAGCCCTTCGAGATAGGCCACGAGATCGACGACGGGAACGCTTGTCAGGATCGGGTGGCCGACCTCGTCCTTGATGGTCGCATTGGCGCCTTCGAAGAAGTCGCCATAGACCGGCATGGGCGAGCCATGCGCCACCAGCGGATCGCGCCCGTCGATCCGGGCGATGACGCGCGCATAGGGAAACCGCCCGCCATTGCGCGCCGACAGCGCCGTCAGATCGGGCGGCTGCAGGACAAGCGCAGGCGCCATCGGCCCCTTGCCATCCGCGTCGAGCCCATGGCACGTCGCGCAGTGCTGCAAATATATCGCGGCCCCTGTATCGGCGTCCTGTGCACAGGCGGGGCCTGCGATGAATGCGGCCGCGGCGAGTGACGCGGCAAATGTTCTGACAAGCATGATCAATGTCCTTCTGACGGGCGCCCCATGAGGAAGGCTCCCAGATTTCGGGGGCCCGCGCCTTGATACCGATCAAGTTCCCGCGCGGGCGCCCAATTCCCCGTTCACCCGCGCCACGAAGGTCGCTAGGCTCAGGGCCATGAGATGGATCCCCGCCCTCATCCTGTTGTTGATCCTTGCCGCCTGCGGCAGGCCACTGACCGATAACGAGACCGCCTTCATGCAGGCGCTGAAGGGGCAATCCTTCGATCCGGGCTGGGCGCGCCTCCACGACGGCCTGCAGAGCCCCGCGCCGCGCACCGTGCCGGTGCCGCCCCGGCTGACCTGCCAGTCCCGGCTCTATCCGCCCTCGGGCAGGCAGACAGCGCGGGTGACGACCCATGCCATGGCGGTCTTCAACGATGTGTATTTCTCGGACAGGCTCTACCTCGACGATTTCCTGCCAGAATATCCCGACCGCATGTATCTGCCCGACGCGATGCTGCTGGCGCACGAAATGGTGCATGTCTGGCAATGGCGCCAGCGCAGCGTGACCGGGTATCACCCGGTTCGCGCCGTCTTTGAACATGTGGGCAGCCCGGACCCTTACCTGTTCGATCCCGAAAGCGAATTCGCGTTTCTCGCCTATGGCTATGAACAGCAGGGCGCGATCATGGAGGAATACATCTGCTGCAAGACACTGGCCCCCGAAGCCGAACGCACGGCGCGGCTTCATGCGATGCTGTCAGAGGCGTTCGACCTTCCGCCCCTTGAACAGCCGCTGTCCCGCGAAGTGATCCTGCCCTGGGCGGGCGTTCAGATCGAAGGGATCTGCGACGGCCCGCAATAGGCGTTATTTCTGGATCGTCTCGAGGTAATCGGCCAGCGCGACCAGGCCTTCGGGGATCGGGGTTCCGATGCCGTCTTCATCCTCGACGATGATCGTATCCCCCAGATCGCCGGCGCCGAATTCCGGCATCTCGGGCGCGAAATGCGCGCCCCGCGCATAGCCGTCGATCGCGCTCATGACGGCGTCGCGTGGGAAGACACCGCCGTTGCGGGCAGACAGCATCGTCAGATCGGAGGGCGGCACGCTCAGGAATTCGGCCAATTGTCCGTCCCCTTCGCCGGTGGGGCCATGACAGGCCGCGCAATTCTCAGCGAAATAGACCGGGCCGGAGATGTCCTGGTCAATGGTGCAGGCCGCTGTAAGGGCCAGAACCGGCAACAAGATCAGACGCATGGAACGCTCCTTCACGGGGGGCGACCCTTGGCCCCGGCTTGAGCAGGCACTCCGATCCGGGCCGGGTCAGCGCAGGGTCAGGCCGCCGATCGCCGCACGGATCGCTGTATCTGTATCGTCGCTGTCCGCCGAGACCGCAAGCCCCACCAGAGACCCCGGTTCGGATCCGAAGGCCCGGCGAAAGTCTGCCGCCAGATCCGCCTGTTCGCTGAAGGCGCCGGTGCCGGCCTGCCTGAGCGCGACCGTGACCCCCTGCCCCGGTGCATAGGGCGATCCGATGATCTGACCCCGGCCGTGATTGCCGCCCCAGACATATTGCAGAATGCGGACGTTGTCGTTGCCCATCAGCTGACGGATATTGGCCCCTTCGAGGGCGTTGGCCTCGGCTTCGGGAAGAAACACGAAATATAGCGAGATGTTGCGATCATCCCCGCCCTTTCGGCCCAGATCGGTGGGCGGCACCGATTGATCGACGCGCCAGCTCCAGGAGGCAGAGCGGGCCTGCCATTCGGAACGTGGCAGCCTTTTCCACGCAAGTGAAACAGCCCCGTCCGAAACGATCCCCAGCTGTTCGCCAAAGCGGTAATCATTCGACCGGAACAGGCTCAGCCGCTGTTCGTTCCAGCCCGAGGAAAATGACACCGCTCCGGAAACCGCCGGACCGGCGGCAAGAGTGGCGGAAAGAATGAGTATCGGCAGGGTGCGCATGAATGTCTCCCGTTGCTTTCGGGCCAACCTAAAGCCTTGTCGGCGCGATCCAAGCCACCTTTGCCCCGGTCACGCCCTTGTCACCGGGAGTGAGGATCGCGGCATCACGCGCAAGCGGCGCTCAGGTCCCGACGACGCGGCCCGCGTCGAGACGGACCACCCGGTCCATCCTTCCCGCCAATTCGAGGTTGTGGGTGGCTATCAGGGCGGCAAGACCGGTGCCGCGCACAAGATCCATCAAGGCGCCGAACACCCGGTCCGATGTGCCGGGATCGAGGTTTCCGGTCGGCTCATCAGCCAAAAGAAGGCGCGGGCTGTTGGCCAGTGCCCGGCAGAATGCCACCCGCTGCTGTTCGCCCCCCGACAGCTCGGCCGGGCGATGCGCCGCGCGCGCACCGATGCCCACATTCTCGAGGAGCGACATCGCCCGTGCCTCGGCCTCGGCCACGGAGACGCCGTTGGCACGTTGCGGCAGGACGATGTTCTCCAGCGCCGAAAACTCCGGCAGAAGGTGATGGAACTGGTAGATGAAGCCCACGTCATCGCGTCGGGCGGCCGTCCGCTTGCGATCGGACAGGCGGGTCATGTCGCGGCCCGCGATCCGGACCAGCCCCTCGTCGGGCGTATCCAGAAGCCCTGCGATATGCAAAAGCGTGGATTTCCCCGCGCCCGACGGCGCGACGAGGGCCACAACCTCGCCCTCGGCCACGGTCACGCTTGCGCCCTGCAGGACAGTCACCTCGTTCGGACGGCCCTTGTTGTAGACCTTGGTCAGGGCGTCGAGTTCCAGAACAGGCTCACTCATAACGCAGCGCCTCGACCGGGTTCATCCGCGCCGCGCGGCGCGCGGGGAATATGGTGACGATCCAGCTGAGCCCCAGCGACAGCACGACGGCAGACAGCACGTCCCCCGGCTCCAGCTTTGCCGGAAGGTGATAGATGCCACGGATCGACGGGTCCCAGACGCCGCCGCCGGACATGTAGTTGACGAGGGCAAAGATCGGATCGATCCAGATCGCGAAGGCACAGCCCAGCGCCACGCCAAGCACTGTGGCAATGGTGCCGATCCCGGCGCCGCAGATGAAAAAGACCCGCAGGATCGAACCTTCGCTCAACCCCATCGTGCGCAGGATGCCGATATCGCGGCCCTTGTTCTTCACCAGCATGATCAGGCCCGACACGATATTGAGAGACGCGATCAACACGAGGATCGACATGATGACGAACATCACGTTGTCCTCGATCGTCAGCGCCCGCAGGAACGCGCCCGCCGTGTCGCGCCATGTCAGGACAAGCGCCCTGTCGCCACCAGCCCCGAGGATCGCCGGCACGATCTCCTCTACCTTGTCGGGATCCTCGACCATAAGTTCGATCCGGTCGACGACCCCATCCCTGTTGAAGAAGGTCTGCGCCTCGGCAAGCGGCATGTAGATGCGGGTCGCGTCGATGTCATAGCGCCCGGCGGAGAAGATGTAGGTGATCTCGTAGGCGCCGGTTCGGGGCGAGGTGCCCAGCGCCGTGCGCACCCCGTTGGGCGAGATGACGCGGATCCGATTGCCGACACCCACCCCCAGTTCCCGCGCGACACCCGAGCCTATGGCGATGCCGTCGCCAAACCGCGCGATATCGCCTTGCGAGGTCTCGGGATCGGCCACACGTGGGATTTGTGCAAAATCCTCCGCCGAAATTCCGTAAACCTGAACCCCCGCGTTCGAATTCTGAAAGTTCGCCATGACCTGCCCGCGCACCAGCGGGGCCGCATGGGTCACCCCGGGAACCGATGACAGGCGTTCGGCCATCTGCCCGTACTCCTCGATCACACGGGAAGAGCGGCCGAATTCGTCAACCTCGATCTGCTGGTAGACCGTGACATGCGCATTCGCACCCAGAATGGTATCGACGAATTCCGCGCGGAACCCGGCCCGCACCGACAGGGTCGCGATCAGGGCAAAGACGGCCAGCGTGATGCCGATCAGGCTGATCCACGTCATGACGCTGACGCCACCTTCGGCGCGGCGCGCGCGGATATAGCGCCACGCGATCATCCATTCGAATGCCGCAAAGGGGGGCGGGGTCTTGCGCGCCATGTCATGCCTGCCTTGCCTGAGTTCGGCGCACACTCCCTTGTCGGCGGCGCCGGGTCAAGCCGATGCGCCGCCGCCCCCCTTGCTTGGGCGGTCCGTCACTCAGAAATGCTTGCCGTCGTTCTGGAACCGCGAGATATCGCCGCTGGCCTTCGACTTGCCTTCCGCCGCCCAAAGCAGACCGCGGCGCAGCATTTCATGAGCGGGACCGTGGTCGATGACATTGGCCTTGTGGCCCAGCGCGTTGTAATAGACGCGCCCCTCGCCCCAACCGCGCGTCCAGGCGACGGGCACATCGGCGGGCGGATTGGCGGAGTGATACCAGGTGACCGTCGGGAACCGGGTCGTGGCCAGCACCTTGTTGGCCGGATCGACATGCAGGTAATACTGCTCCGAGACGACCTCGAAATTGTCGATGCCCGCGACCAGCGGATCATCGGAGGTGATCTCGACCATGTAGCTGACGCCGTCGCCACCCGGATGGGCGACCCAGTTCGCCCCGGTCATGAACTGCCACAGCACGTTCGAGCGGAACGCATCGCACATCCCGCCATGACAGCCAGCAAGGCCGGTGCCCCGCGCCACCGCCTCGGACACATTGGCGGCGGCCTCGCGGCTCAATTCGCTCATGGTCCAGACCGGGACGATCAGGTCATACTCCAGAAGAGCCTCGGCGTCGTCGAACACATCCAGCGTGTCGGTGACGGTCGGTTCAAGCCCCCCGCTCCGGCAGATTTCGGCGAAAATACCGGCCACCTTTTCCGGTTCGTGACCTTCCCAGCCACCCCATGTGATCAATGCCTTAGCCATCCCCGCGTCCTCCCTGATGCGCTGTTTCGGCGACAGGTTGGCTCTGGCAAGGAGGGCGGTCAAGGCCAATCGTAAAGAATGACGAACCGGACACAAGGTAAAATATACTTTACACTAAGTCCGTTTCAAATTACTCAATGTCTAACGAAACCGACTCACCGTGAGGTCGCCATGTCCCATGAAGAACGCAACAACATCGTCGCCATCGTCGTGAGCGTGATCACCAACACCTACATCCTGATCCGGCTGCGCGGCTTGTGGGCCGAGGGCGCATTCGACAGGCCGGACGCTCTGATGATCTGGGCGCGGGCCGTGCTGTGGGTCGTGCCCATCGCGATCGTGGGCACGATCGTTCTGACGATCCTCGCCAACATCGTCTTCGCCATCGCGACACGCGACGAAAACCCCGATTTCACGGTGGATGAACGTGACCGGATGTTTCAGATGCGCGGAATGGCCGTGACGATGGTCGTGGCCTCGTTCGGGTTTCTCGGCTGTCTCGTGGCCCTCGCTTTCGGGTGGGAGGCGCTGGTAGTCTTCACCCTGCTTTACGTGGCCTTCGCCGCGGGGGACCTGATCGGAAACCTCGTGAAATTCGTCAGCTACCGGGTGGGAACCTGACACATGGGCAAACCCCGCATCACCAACAACATCAGGCGCTTGCGCTTTGACGCGGACGAGATGACGCAGAAGGACCTCGCCCAGAAGGTGGGGGTGACGCGCCAGACGATCGTCGCGATCGAAAATGCGAAATACTCACCCACGCTCGAACTTGCCTTCAAGATCGCAGCGGCCTTCGACACGCCGCTGGAAGAGGTCTTCATCTACGAGGCGCCGGAGGAATAGACCTCCATTTTGTTGACAAAAAAGGGATTTTTCCATGAACCGCCGTTCCTGGACAGATATTGCCGTGCCTGCCGGACTGCTTGGTCTGGGCGTGATCCCCGTGGGCTTTTCGGCCGCCATCATCACGTGGTCGGTAACTGGCGCGATACCCGCCGATCATCCCCGGCTGGCGGAAACACCGCTGCCCTTCGCCGCCCATGCCATCGGCGGGCTGCTCTTCGGCCTTCTGGGGCCTGTGCAATTCGCGCCGCGCATGCGCGAGCGCTGGCCCGGGTTTCACCGCGCATCCGGACGCGTCTTCGTGGGCGCGGGCCTTCTGCTGGCCATTTCGGGCTTGTGGCTTCTGGCGCTCTATCCTGCCTCTGCGACCTGGCCGCTGCAATCGGGCCGATTGCTGATGTCGGCGGCGCTGTTGGGCTGCCTGCCGCTTGCGGTCCGCGCGGCCTGTGGGCGCGATATCCAGAGCCATCGGGACTGGATGATCCGGGGATACGCCATCGGGATCGCCGCGGGCACACAAGCGCTTGTTCTCTTTCCCTATTTCCTCTTCATCGGCGAACCCAAAGGGCTCTGGTCGGATCTGGTGCTGCTCTCCGGCTGGGTCATCAACCTTGCGGTGGCCGAATGCGCGATCCGGCGGGCTGCGCCGCGCCGCGCGACCGCGCTGATGGCCGCGGGATGAGCCCGATGAAAGCCGCCGTCACACCAACCTATGGCCCGCCCGACGTTGTCCGCATCGAGGAGAGGCCCATACCTGAGCCGAAACGTGGTGAGGTTCGTGTGCGGGTGACCGCCACCAGCGTCAGCATCGCCGATGCGCGCATCCGGGGGTTCGACATTCCCAAGGGTTACGGATTGCTGCTTCGGCTGGTCATGGGTTGGCGCCGCCCGCGCCACGTTGTGCAAGGCCACGAATGCACCGGCGTGGTCGATCGCCTTGGCAAAGGTGTCTCGGGCTTCGCCCCCGGTGACCGCGTCATGGGCACGATCGGGCTGAAGGGCGGCTGCCATGCGGAATATGTCTGCCTGCCTGCCGAACGGGTCTTCTCCGTGCCTGACAGCCTCTCGGCCACGCAAGCGGCGGGGTTCTTCTTCGGCGGCCTGACCGCGGCCGGCTTCCTGATCGACAAGGCGCATCTCGCCCGCGGCGAGACGCTTTTGATCAATGGCGCGACAGGTGCCGTGGGCATTGCCGCGCTTCAGATCGCGCGGCATATCGGCGCCCGGATCACCGCGGTGGGGCGGCGGGACAACCACGCCCTGGCCCGCGAACTGGGCGCGCAGACCTGTCTCGATTACCGCTCAGAACCGGTCGCTGGCACGTTCGACGTGATCATGGACACTGCGGGCACCCTGCCCTGGCCCCGGGCGCGCGATCACCTTGCACCGGGCGGACGGCTTCTGATGGTCGTCTCGACTTTGGTCCAGATGCTGGGCGCGATACTGCGCCCCCGCCGTGCGGGACTGCGGCTCCTGGCCGGAGAAGTCACCGAGACGCCCGCCGCCATGGCGCGGCTTTTGCAGCTTCACCGCGATGGCGCCTATACACCTGTCATTGGACAGGTCTTCGAGTTCGAAGATATCGTCGAGGCGCATCGCCTTGTCTCGACCCATCACAAACAGGGTTGCGTCGTCGTCACGATGCCGCCCCTCCCCGAGGAGGACAAACCATGAGCCAGGCCGCCATCTGGGATCGCTTTGCCAAGGGTTACGCCAAACGCGCGATCAGCGATCCCGAAAGCTACAACCGCAAGCTGGAACAGACCGCGCAACGGCTGACGCCCTCGTCCCGCCTGCTGGAGATCGCCTGCGGCACCGGGACGACCGCGCTCTGGCACGCACCGAACGTGGCCCATGTCAGGGCCAGCGATTTCTCATCTCAGATGATCGCGATCGCCCGGCAAAAGGCCGAGGACGCGGGCGTCACCAATGTCGAGTTCGTGGTCGAGGCCATCGATGACCTGCCCCGCCCCGAGGCGCCCTTCGACGTGGCCCTTGCGATGTCGATCCTGCATCTGCTGCCCGATCCCACCGCGACCCTGCGCCGCGTGACGGACTGCCTGCGCCCCGGCGGATATGTCTTTTCCTCCACCGTCTGCCTGCGCGACATGGGCGGCCTTGTTCCACGCCTGATCCCATATCTGTCGTGGACGCGGCTACTGCCCCGGCTGAACCCGATGTCGGCCGATCAGGTGATCGCCGCGCATGAAGCGGCGGGCCTGCGCATCCTCGATCGCTGGAGCGCAGGGCCCGGATCGGCCCTGTTCATCGAGGCTCAGACGCCGGAATAGATCTCCGCAATCCGCGCGACCGCCAGTTCGGGTGCCAGTTCCTCGCTTTCGCCCGTGCGGCGGGAGGTCAGCTCGACCACCCCGTTCTTCAGGCCGCGCGGCCCGACGGTGATCCGCCACGGCAGGCCGATCATGTCCATCGTATTGAACTTGGCCCCTGCCCGTTCGTCGCGGTCGTCGTAGAGCGGCTCGAGCCCCTTGTCGGTCAGCGCCTTGTAGAGGGCCTCGCAGGCCCCGTCGGCCTCTGCATCGCCCTGACGCAGGTTGACGATCCCGCAATGGAACGGCGTCACGCCCTCGGGCCAGATGATGCCCTTATCGTCGTGGCTGGCCTCGATGATCGCGCCCACAAGACGCGAGACGCCGATGCCGTGCGATCCCATGTGGACAGGAACCGACTTGCCATCCGGGCCTTGCACCGTCGCGCCCATGGCGTCGGAATACTTGGTCCCGAAATAGAAGATCTGGCCAACCTCGATCCCGCGGGCCACGCGGCGCCGTTCTTCGGGGATGGCGTTGAACATGGCCTCGTCGTGGGTTTCGTCGGTGCGCGCGTATTTCGAGGTGAATTCCTCGAGGATCGACTGACATTGTTCGACGCTGTCGTAATCGATCTCACGATCCCCGAAGGTCAGGTCGGTGACGGCGCTGTCATAGAACACCTCCGATTCGCCCGTCTCGGCCAGAACGAGGAATTCATGCGTATCATCGCCCCCGATCGGCCCGCTGTCGGCGCGCATAGGGATCGCCTGAAGGCCCATCCTCTCATAGGTCCGCAGATAGCTGACGAGGTGGCGGTTATAGGCGTGGAGGGCGTCTTCCTTGGTCAGGTCGAAGTTATAGCCGTCCTTCATGTAGAATTCCCGGCCCCGCATGACCCCGAACCGGGGGCGCACCTCGTCGCGGAACTTCCACTGGATATGGTAAAGCGTCAGCGGCAGGTCACGATAGCTCGATACGTAGGAGCGGAAGATATCGGTGATCAGCTCTTCGTTGGTCGGCCCGTATAGCATGTCGCGCCCGTGCCGGTCGGTGATGCGCAGCATTTCCTCGCCATAATCGTCATACCGCCCGCTTTCGCGCCAGAGATCGGCCGACTGCAGGGTCGGCATCAGCATCGGGATATGGCCCGCGCGGATCTGCTCCTCGTGGACGATCTTCTCGATGTTACGGAGCACCTTGTAGCCAAGCGGCAGCCACGAATAGATGCCCGCGCTCGCCTGACGGATCATGCCCGCCTGAAGCATCAGCCGGTGGCTGACGATCTGGGCCTCGCGAGGGGTCTCTTTCAGGACGGGAAGAAAGTAACGGGAGAGGCGCATCTGGTTTCCTCCGATGAGTGTCGCGCTTGGTCTAGGGGAAGCCCGCGAAGGGGGCAAGCCATCCGATCATCCCGCGATCAGCCCGCCACCCGTGATCACGCCGGATGACGGTTGCGTGATGTCACAGGTCCGGAGTGGCTGACCTTGCGTAAACCTTAACACATGCAAATTGGCATGTTGTGAATAGGGACAAACACATGACAAAAATCAAATCCGTTGTGCAAGCTGCCGCCTGCGCTCTTTTCCTCGCTGCTCCGGCACATGCCGAAAACATCGTCGAAATCGCCGCGGGCGATGACAGGTTTTCGACCCTCGTCGCCGCCGTGACGGCCGCCGGCCTTGCCGAAACGCTGTCCGGCCCCGGCCCCTTCACCGTTTACGCGCCGGTCAACGACGCCTTCGCCGCGCTGCCCGAGGGCACGGTCGAGACGCTCCTGATGCCGGAAAACGTGGGCGACCTGACCAACATTCTTCTGTATCACGTTGATGACCGCAAGCTGATGGCCGCTGATTTCGCGGCCGGCGCCAATTACTACAAGCCCATCCTCGACAGCGAGCGGCTGTGCATCACCTCGGGTGCCGGCGTCACCATCGCGGACGGCACCGGCGATGTCGCCAATGTCGTGATTGCCGATATCGTGGCATCGAATGGCGTGATCCACGTCATCGACAAGGTTCTGCTGCCGGGCACCCGGCCTGCCTGCCACTGACGACGCGCCGGCCCGGTCGTCTGACCGGGCCGGGATCGTTCAGGCTGCAGCGCGGTTCCTGAACACCGTAAAGAGAAAGACCAGCATCGCGGCGAGCGTCAGGAACGACCCGATGATGGCCAGCGTTTCGGTCGTCTCGTTGATGGCCAGCACGATCCCCGGAACCAGAGCCGCGAGGCCAAGAACCGCCAGACCGAAATGGATCTTGGCAATCGGCGACTGAGCAGCCTCGGGCACCAGATGATAATACATACCGAAGATCGCGAAGGTCACCCAACCGACCAGGTTCAGGTGGGCATGTGCCGGCGACAGGGTGTGGTCATGCGTGGCCGACATCTGGATTCCCCAGACCATGCCAAGCGTGACGGAAATCGCGCCAAGCGCGAAGAATGCGAATGCGATCTGTTTCATGATCGGTCCTTCCTATCTTGATGTTTCGTCGCGATCGGGCGCAGTGAGGGTTTCGAACATGATGTTGCGGGTCCGGTCCGCCGAGATGACGCCGTCGGGGGTGCCACTCGCCGTTGTAGCAACGCCGTCGGGGGTGCCGCTCGCGGTCGAAGCAACCGACAAGACGCCCATACCCCGCACCTCCGGCCCGGCCCCACCGAAGGCAACCGCCAGCGCACCGAGTGCGGTCAGCCCCAATGCGATCGCCACGTTCCGGCCCCGGGTCATGGCGCCGCCTCGTCGACCGCAAGCGGCGGTCCGGTGAAGCGCAGGTTGTGGCGCGCGGCGCATTCCTCGAACAGGGGCACGTTGTCGGGGATCCGGAACTGGCCTGTGGCCATTTCTTCGAAGAAATGCTCGACCTTGGTCGTCAGGATCATCCTGTAGATCGAGGGCCCCCACCGGCAGACATCGCGCCCCAGCAATTCGTCCGGCATTCATCCTCCTTCCACGCGCGGGCACACGATCTCCGATCACGGCCAGCCAAAGCGCCGACCCATGCCTACACGTCTGAAAATATTAAGCTTTTACCTCCGCGCCGAGCATTCCGCCCGCGACGTCACTCTGCCCCAAAAACGAGGATCCGGGAAATCGATTGTCATTATGTATTCTATCCACATGGCAAATTTGCGGACCTTCAACCTCAACCCCCTCAAGGTCTTCGACGCCCTGACGACCGAGGGCCCAACTGTCGCGGCCGGGCGCAGGATCGGCCTGCCCCAACCCGCGGTCTCGGCCGCACTCAGGCGCAAGACGGTTGTCACCGCGCCCACCTTCTCGGATATCGCCCGGCTCGTGCAGGAAGCCGACCTGATCGGCGCGCTGCCCGGCCTGATGGTCCGCAAGATCGCCGAGGAGGGATCGTCGTGGCGTTTCCCGGCCGGGGGGCTGACGGGCGACCTGCCGGAGGGCATCCAGTGGCACAGGCGCAATCGCGGCGCCGCGCATCACCGTTGGTTTCGCGCGCTGATGTGCGAGGAAAGCCGGGCGGTCCACGGGCCGCTTGCCTAACCGGCCCCCGCCGCCATTGCATGAACGCCGCAAAGCGGCCATGTATCCCCAAACCAAGGAGGATCGTCCCATGGCCCTGCCCGTCCAGGTGCAGCTGAGATATTGGGGGATCGCCGCGCTCGTGCTGTTTCTCGCGCTGTGGTTCTTCGGAGATGTCATTCTGCCCTTCGTTCTGGGCGGCGCAATCGCCTATTGTCTTGACCCGATCGCGGATCGGCTGGAACGGGCGGGCCTCGGCCGGACAGCATCGGTCGTGCTCATCACGATCGTGGCCGTCTTGCTGTTCGTCCTGCTGATCCTGCTGGTGATCCCGCTCTTGATCTCGCAGGCCGGGCAGCTGGTGAACACCGCGCCCGATCTGTTCCGCAGCCTTCAGGCCTGGCTGACGGAGAGGTTCCCCGGCGTGATGGAGGACGGCAGCCCGATCCGCCAGCAGATCGCCGCCATCGGCGACACGATCGCGGCCAAGGGCGGCGAGCTCTTGAACCGGATCTTCAACTCCGCCCTTGGCGTGATCAACGTTGCGGTCCTGTTCATCATCGTGCCGGTTGTCGCGTTCTACCTGCTTCTTGACTGGGATCGCATGGTAGCCCGGCTCGACGATCTGCTGCCCCGCGATCATGCCCCTGTCATCCGGAACCTGGCCCGCGATATCGACCGGACGCTGGCCTCCTTCATCCGTGGGCAGGGCCTCGTCTGTCTGATCCTCGGCACCTATTACGCGGTCGCGCTGATGCTGATCGGGCTGAATTTCGGCCTTGTGATCGGGGCCACGGCAGGGCTCGTCACCTTCATCCCCTATGTCGGCGCGCTGATCGGCGGGGTGCTGGCCGTGGGTCTCGCCTTGTTCCAGTTCTGGGGCGAATGGTGGTGGATCGTCGCGGTCGCCGTCGTCTTTCAACTGGGCCAGTTCGTCGAAGGCAACATCCTGACCCCGAAACTCGTCGGCGGCAGTGTCGGCCTGCATCCGGTCTGGCTCCTGCTGGCTCTGTCGCTCTTCGGGGCGATGTTCGGGTTCGTCGGGCTTCTGGTGGCAGTGCCTGTGGCGGCGATGCTGGGTGTCCTGACCCGGTTCGGCCTGGATCAGTACAAGTCCAGCCTGCTTTACCGCGGGAGCGAGGGCGCCACCGAAGCGCCGCCCCCCGTGCAAGAGGAAAGCGGGGACGCGTGACGCCGCAGCAGCTTCATTTTCCTTTGCCCGCAAGGGTCGCCATGGGGGATCAGGACTTCTTTGTTTCTGACGCCAATTCCCATGCATTCGAGATGGTGCGCGCCGACCACGCATGGCCCGAGGGCAAACTGGCGCTGATCGGGCCTGAAGGCTCGGGCAAGACGCATCTGGCACGGGTCTGGGCCGCGCAGGCCGGAGCCACGATCCTCGACGCGCGCTGCCTGGCCGACGCCCCCCTGACGGCAGAGCCGGGTGCGCGGATTTGCGTCGAAGATGTCGACCGCCTGCCCGGTTGCGCCGAAGAGACGCTGTTTCACCTGCACAACAACGTGCTGGGCAGCGGAGGGCGGCTCCTTGTAACGGGGCGCACGGCCCCCGCCCGCTGGGCCATCGCCCTTGCCGATCTGGCAAGCCGGATGAACGCCGCAACCGTCGTCACCATCGGTGACCCGGACGATGATCTTCTGCGCGCGATCCTGACGAAGCTTTTCGCCGACCGGCAACTGACCCCCGACCCCAAGCTGATCCAGTGGCTCCTGCCCCGGATGGAGCGGTCCTTTCTCGCCGCCGACAGGATCGTCAGCGAATTGGACAACCGCGCACTCAGCGAGGCTCGTGTCATCAATTCTTCACTTGCGCGGGAAATTCTGGACACCTTCCCCGCAGGCGAGGGAGAATGATGGAAAAAGAGAAAAGGCCCCCGATGTCTGACGCGGACTTCCTCACAGCGCCGATCCCCGAGCCGGTCGAAATCGACACCGATCTGAGCGGGCCGGGCCGGTTCTTCAACCGCGAACTCAGCTGGCTCGGGTTCAACTGGCGCGTTCTGGGCGAGGCCGAAAACCTGCGCGTTCCCCTGCTGGAACGTTTGCGGTTCCTGTCGATCTCGGCCACCAACCTTGACGAATTCTATACCGTGCGCGTGGCGGGCTTGCGCGAACTGGCCCACGCTGGCAACACGACGCCTGCGATCGACGGGCTGACACCTGCCGAACAGCTCAGCCTGATCGACGCCAATGCCCGGCAACTGATGGCCCGGCAGCAGCAGGTGTTCCGCGACCTGACCGAAGAGCTGGCCGGCGAAGGCATCCGTATCCTGACCCGCCACGACGTGACCAAGTCCGATGAAGGCCACCTTCTCGACGTGTTCCTGAACAAGGTGTTCCCGGTCCTGTCGCCGCTTGCGATCGACCCGGCTCATCCCTTCCCGTTCATCCCGAACGAAGGCTTTGCCCTCGCACTTCAGCTTCAGCGCCGCTCCGACAAGCGCAGCCTGCGCGCGCTTCTGCCCGTGCCGCACCAGATCGACCGCTTCGTGCCCCTGCCCGGCCCGGGCGAGATGCGGTATCTGCCGCTGGAAGAGCTTCTCTTGCTGCATCTTGACCGGATGTTCCCCGGCTACCGGACCGAGGGGCATTGCGCCTTCCGGGTGCTGCGCGACAGCGATCTGGAGGTCGAGGACGAAGCCGAGGATCTGGTCCGCGAATTCGAGGTCGCCCTGAAACGCCGCCGCCGGGGCGAAGTCGTGCGGATGAAGATGTCCGCGAATGCGCCCAAGGCGCTCAAGACGCTGATCATGAACGAACTTCCCGTCACCGAGGAAGAGATCGTCGAGGTCGATGGCCTGATCGGGATCAGCGATCTGGGCGAATTGGTCACCGATTACCGGCCCGACCTTCTCTGGCCGCCGTTCAGTCCGCGCGTGCCGGAACGGGTGCAGGATCACGATGGCGACATGTTCGCCGCGATCCGGCAGAAGGACATGCTTCTGCATCACCCTTACGAGACCTTCGATATGGTCGTCCGGTTCCTGCAACAGGCCGCGACAGATCCCGATGTGGTCGCGATCAAGCAGACGCTCTACCGCACCTCGCGCAATTCCCCCATCGTGGAGGCCCTGTGCGAGGCGGCCGAAGACGGAAAATCCGTCACCGCGCTGGTCGAGCTGAAGGCCCGGTTCGACGAGGCCGCCAACATCCGCCAGTCGCGCAGGCTCGAACGGTCGGGCGCCCATGTCGTCTATGGTTTCACCCAGCTCAAGACCCATGCCAAGATCAGCGTCGTCGTCCGGCGCGAGGGCGACAACCTCGTAACCTACACCCATTTCGGCACCGGCAATTATCACCCGATCACGGCGCGCATCTATACCGATCTGTCGCTCTTTACCTGCGATCCGGCACTGGGTCGCGATGCGACCAAGGTCTTCAACTATGTCGGTGGCTATGCTCAGCCCGAAGATCTTGAAAACCTTGCCATTTCACCGACAACCCTCAAGACCCGGCTGCTCGAGCTGATCGAGACAGAGGCCGAACATGCCCGTCAGGGCCGGCCCGCGGCGATCTGGGCCAAGCTGAATTCACTGGTCGAAGGCGACGTGATCGACGCGCTGTTCGCCGCCAGTCAGGCCGGGGTCAAGATCGACCTCGTCGTGCGCGGCATCTGCGGGCTGCGGCCCGGGGTCAAAGGCCTGAGCGAGAATATCCGCGTCAAATCCATCATCGGCCGGTTTCTTGAACATTCGAGGATCGTCTGTTTCGGCAATGGCCATGGCCTGCCCCACAAGAAGGCACGGGTCTTCATGAGTTCGGCCGACTGGATGGACCGCAACCTGAGCCGGCGGGTCGAAACGCTCGTCGAAATCCGCAATGCCACCGTGAAGGCGCAGATCGTCGATCAGGTGATGGCCGCCAACCTCGCGGATGTGGCGCAAAGCTGGATCATGCGGCCCGACGGGCAATTTGTCCGGGCCGAATGGACGGAGGGCGAATTCGCCTTCAACTGCCACCGGTTCTTCATGGAGAACCCGTCCCTGTCAGGCCGGGGTTCCGCGGGCGCCTCGGACGTGCCCAAGCTGACCCACGGAGATGACTGACTAAGGGTTACTTTGTCAAGCTAAGTAAAATTGAAGATTAAATCGTAATATTTTCAATATCTTGCAGAACCCCCTCTCTGCGAGACCCCTTGAATATTCCGAATTCTCTCCCACCTTGACTTTAACGCGGCGCAATCATGCGCCCGTAAACCGAAAGGAGAGACCACATGCTTGGTTGGGCACTCACCTTTCTGGCCGTCGCGGTCATTGCCGGTATCCTCGGATTCGGCGGCGTGGCAATCGTGTCGGCCCAGATTGCGAAGATCATCTTCTTTGTCTTTCTCGTGCTCTTCATCATCGCGATGGTGGCGCGCGCCGTGCGCGGCCGTCCCCCGATGTAACACCGGGAAATTTCGACAAATCCCTTTCCATACGGCGGGCCCCTGACCGGACCCGCCCCGATAACTCTGGAGGTTCAAATGGCTACCAAGGAAGAACTTGAAGAACAACTCGACGTCGCGCGACGCGACATCGCGGCACTGGCCAATATGGCGGGTGAAACCGCGCGGCAGAAGGCACAGAACGGTGTCGATCACGCCCGGCAGGGGATCGACGGCCTGTCGCAGGAAACGCGTGAGCTGTACGACCGTGCCCGCCAGGAAGGCGCCCAGCTGCGGCACACGGCCGAGCGTCAGGTCGAACAGCATCCGATGGCGACGATCGGGCTTGCCTTCGCGGCCGGCATTGTCGCCGCCGGTCTCTTGGGCCGCCGATGACACACCTGTCAGACCTGACCCGGACCGGAGCGGATTTCGTCGTCCGATCCGCCCGACGCACCGCGCGCAGGGCCGCTCTTTCGGCGGCCTTGTGGGCGCTTGCGCTCATATTCCTGTGCCTGATGCTGGGCTTTGGAGCGGTGGGTCTGTTCCTGATGCTGACCGTCACGCAAGGCGCCATCGTCGCGGCCTTTTCTGTGGCGGCGATGGCTGGCGTCTTTGCGGCGGTTCTCATCCTTGTCGCGATGACCCCTGCCTCGGCCCACGATCATGAAGACCGTGATCCGGGGCCCCGCTCCCATCCGGAGAGCGAAACACCCAGGAACGGTCCCACCCCCGAAACGACGGCGATGGTGATGAGCGCGGGCTTCCTGACGGGGCTCTTTTCCGGGAAGAAATGAAAATGCCTCTGGGCGATTGACCCGGGCGGCACGTCATGCCCATAACGGGGCCGACGTAACCGGAGACTGCGATGGACGGCATAGCCGATAACGGGGCCCAACGTCATGGACCGTTCGGAAGGCCGCTGTTCGCCGATCCCGACGTCTCGGCGCTGTCGCGCGTGGGCGTCATCGACGTGGGCTCGAACTCCGTGCGCTTTGTCGTCTTCGACGGCGCGGCACGAAGCCCCGCCTATTTCTACAATGAAAAGATCATGTGCGCCCTCGGCTCTGGCCTGTCGCAGACCGGCCGGCTCAACCCCGAGGGCCGTGTTCGCGCGCTCAACGCGATGCGGCGGTTCGCCGGTCTTGCCGAGGGGATGGGCATCGCCCCGCTCAGCGCCGTAGCCACCGCCGCAGTCCGCGAGGCCGAGGATGGGGCCGAATTCTGCGAAGAGATCGAACGCGAGACGGGCATACGCATCTATATCATCGACGGCGAGGAAGAGGCCCGGCTCTCTGCGCAGGGCGTTCTGCTGGGCTGGCCGGGCTCTTACGGGTTGGTTTGCGATATCGGCGGCTCGTCGATGGAACTGGCGACGCTCGACGAGGGCAAGGTGGGCGACAGACTGACCTCGGCGCTCGGCCCCCTCAAGCTGATGGAGATCAAGGGCGGGCGCAAAGCCGTCAAGGCGCATATTCGCGAGACGATGGAAGACCTGCACGCCCGCATGGGCGGGCCTACGGGGATGCGGCTCTTTCTGGTCGGCGGTTCGTGGCGCGCCATCGCGCGCATCGACATGGACCGGCGCGAATATCCCCTGGCCGTGCTTCACGAATACCGGATGACAAGTCGCCAGATCACGGCGACGCGGGAATACATCAAGAAGACCGATCCCGAAGAGCTGCGCAACAGGCTGGGCCTGTCGAAGGAACGCAGCATCCTCGTGCCCCATGCTTCGCTGGTGCTGGCCTCGCTGGTGCATACGTTCAAGCCCAAGGATATCGCGATCTCGTCCTACGGGATCCGCGAGGGGATGCTCTTTGAGGAGATGCCGCAATCCCTGAGGGAACGCGACCCGCTGATCGAGGCCTGCCATTTCGCCGAGCAAAAAGATGCGCGGCTGCCGGGTTTTGGTGACCTGCTCTACGGCTTTGTCTCGCCGCTGTTCCCGCGCGCCGACTGGCAGAAACGCCGCCTGATCCATGCCGCCTGCCTGCTGCATGATGTCAGCTGGCGCGCGCATCCCGATTACCGCGCCGAAATGAGCTTTGAGAACACCACGCGGGCCAATCTCGGCGGGCTCAAGCACCGGGAACGAATCTTCCTCGGGCTGGCGCTGCTGCACCGCTACAAGAACAAGCGCGAAGGCACGCATTTCGAAGCACTGTTCGAATTGCTCGACGAACATGATGCGCGCGAGGCAGAGGTGTTGGGCAAGGCCCTGCGCTTTGGCGCGATGCTCTGGCTCGGGATCGAGACCCCGCCGGGCGAGCTGAAATGGCGACCCAGAAAGAAGACGCTGGAGTTGATCCTGTCTCCCAAGGCCGAACGCCTGTTCGGCGAGGTGGCCGAAGCCCGCTTTACGTCGCTTGCCGCCGCGCTCGAGGCGGAGGCGGTGGTGCGCGCCCCGACCTAGAGGTCGATTTCGCCCGCCGGTTCGTCCATCGGCTCGGGATTTTCCGGCTCGTAGAGCGGCGCATCCGCGCGGCGGCGAATCAGGATGTCGCCATTGTCGAGGATGACCGGCGCCTCGTAGAAGCGGATGTTGTCGATGGTGGCCATGATCTCGGCGAGAGCCGGGCCCATCTGTCGCGCCATGTCACGAAAGGCGGGCTCGATCTCCCCGGCGATCCCCTCAAGTTCGCGGATCGCTGGGTCCAACTCCTCCATCAGGCCGCGCAGGAACATCTGGGCGCCTTCCTCCATCAGGGACAAGCCCTCGTCCTCCGCGGTCTGGGCGGAAAGCGGTGCAGCGCTTGCAAGACAAAGCGCGATGGCGGCAAGGTGACGTCTCATGACACCGATATAGGGTCGGCCAGCGCGTTCTTTAAGATCACAGCTCGATATCGAGTGTGACCGGGAAATGATCCGAGGCGGTCTGAAGCGCGCGGCACAGCTCCGCGTCGCTGAAACATTCGGGATCATCGAACGGGTGCCAGATCCGCCAGGCGGGCCGAAGCGCCATCAGGTCGGGTGAGATCATGATGTAATCCAGAAGCGCCGAAAGATAGCGTCCCTCGGGATGTATGCGAAACCGCGCGGTCGAAGGCGCGGCAACGATCCGGCGCGACAGGGCCTGCCGGGCATGCGGGTCGAACAGGCGCGGGCCGTTACCCTCGCCCATCACGATCTCGACGCCGGACCGGCCAAAGAGCTTTTCGTATTCATCGAGGCCCGGACCATCGTTGAAATCGCCCATGACGATCAGCGGATCGCCGGCATCAAGATGCTCGGCCACCCGGGCGCGCAGCCAGATGCACTGGGCAAGTTGCTTGCGCCGGTTGTCGATCGAGATGCGCATCACCTCGGCCTCGGACCGGGCGCCATGAGGCGCCTTGGATTTCGCGTGCACCCCGATCAGCCGGATCGGATTCTTTCCCTGCGGCACGAATTCCACTTCCAACGGGGGTTTCGACCAGCGCACCGGATCGGGCGAGGCGTCGATATCCAGATCGATCCGGTATTCCTCGTCGAATTTCGGAATGCCGGGCTCTCCCGCTGTTCCGCCCTTGGGGTCATGCCGGGCCAAGCCTACATCTGGATCGTAGAGCAGCGAAATCTCCTGTTGGGTCTGGTTGGCAAATCCGATCAGGGCCTTGCGGGCCCGCAGGCCCGCCGCCTCGGCGAATGTCTCGAGTGCGGCAACGCCATCACGGTCGCGATGGGTGTCGGGGGCTTCGATCACCATGACCGCATCGGCATCAAGCGCGGAAAAGACACGGATCAGCGCTTCGATCTGCTGAATGCGTGTCACGTCATAGCGGCCGGACCAGCCATCATCCGCCCGAAGATGGCCATGCTCGTCGAACAAGTGATCGAACCATTCGACATTGTACGTCGCGATCCGCACGGCTCAGACCCTGCTTTCGGCGATCCGTTCCCAGGCCCGGTTCACCGCGATCAGCCGCTTTTCGGCAAGTTTGATCGCCTCTTCGGGCACGCCGCGGGCGATCATCCGGTCGGGATGGGTCTCGCGGACCAACTGCCGCCAGGCGGAGCGGATCTCGGCCGTCTCCATGTCAGGAGAGACGCCCAGAACGTCGTAGGGGTCGGCCTCGGCCTCGGGCACGAATTGCGACCGGACGCGCGCGAATTCCCTTTCGCCGAAACCGAACAACTCGGCCACCCGGGCCAGAAAGGCATCCTCGGCGGGATGATATTTGCCATCGGCCACCGCGATGTGAAACAGCCCCTCCAGCAGATCGCACAGCGGCGTCTCGCCCTCGGCGGACCGGAACATCGCACCGATCCGCCTAGCATATTCCTCGAATCCGGCAATGTCCTGGCGCGCGAGGTTGAACACCCGGGCCGCCTGCCCCTCGTCCTCGCCCGAGATATGGAACACCTCGCGAAAGGCCGCGACCTCGTCACGCGTGACAAGCCCGTCGGCCTTGGCCATCTTGGCCCCCAGCGCGATCACGGCAATGGTAAAGGCGACGGAGCGTTCCGGATTGCTGCGCAACTTGTCAAAGACGACCGTCAGGCTTTCGCCCGCGGTCAGGGCCGAAAGGGCCTCTCCTATCCTGCTCCAGATCGACATGGGATCACCCTAATCGTTCGGGCCGGTGGTGTCAGTCGAAATGCGGCAGCGCGGCACACACCAACCGTCTCAAAGCCACACAACCCCGCCCGGCGTGGACAGCTCAACCGACAGCGCCGCCGCAGGCGCGGGGATGAAGCGGACTTCGGGGCCCGTCAGGCCCGGCAAGAGTGTCCGGGCAAGCCAGTCGGCCCGGGGGTGCCGGACCTCGATCGTCGTCAGACGAACCCCGTCATCGGGCAGCCGCCGGGCGGGGTGCAGGCCGCCATGCCATTGCAGCATGGTGGGCCAGCCGCCTTCCATCGGCAGCGATCCGTCGTCCGGCACCGCGATCTCCCAACTCAGGTCATCGCGCGCCAGGGCCACGGGCCGGCCCGCGCCCTCGGGTGCCCCGGCCAGCGCGGCCCCTAGATCGGGCACGCGAACCAGCCAGTTGCCCACGCGCGGAACTTCGAGCGCATGATCCAGCGCAAACCAGCGCGGATGGGACGGAGCAGGCACCGACGGGTCGGGCGCGATCACCTCGAGATAGATGTCGGGGCCCAGACCCAAAAGCCTGTTGTGCGTGGCATAGCGCGCATGGCGGCCGCCGGGCCGCAATGGCAGGCCGATCCGCTCCTCGACGTTCTGGCATCCGAGGTCCAGATCGGCACAGACGATTGCGATATGGTCGATTTCCATCATGGTCGACAGCTTGCCAGAACTGGCCGGTCGGCGCCACGGGGAACTGGGCCCCGAAGGCCGCCACCACGCCCCAGTTGCCGAAAGCGACCGTCGGATAGGAGGTCGCCGCAAAGCCCAGCGCACGGAGCGGCGGACGAATGTGGTAGCCCGCCCAGAACAGCAGTCGGGCCAACACGAAACTCAATCCCATCGCGGCCAAAACGCCTGCGCCAGGCTCACCAATGGCGAGCGCGGCGCCGGGCCAGATCGCGAGCGCCAGAACGCTTTGTTCGGTGGAATTGATCAGGACACGCTGGTTGATCTGCGCCCGGGGTCCGTGAAACCGGCCCCCTTAGGCCGCATCGTTGCCGATGAACCTGTGCAGCCCGACAGTCATCACCATCGCGGCCAGCACCAGCCCCGGCAACAGAAAGGCCCGCATGACGCCTTCGATCAGCGGGCCGTCGGGCACCGTGACCAAGCCCGGCAAACGGGTGAAGACAAACCACGTCCAAACCGCAGCGATCGCCATTTCGATCACGATCATGACCCTGTCGGGCATCACTCATTCCCTGAACACTCGTCAACAGAGCCAAAGCGTTAACCCGGAGGCGCCTAAGACGCCAACCCCGATCCGGCCAGCAGGGGCCCGCCTCAGCCCTGCGAGGCGCGGGCCTCACGGATCAGCGACAGGATGTTCTGGGCGGCCTCGGGGATGTTGGTGCCGGGGCCGAAGATCGCCTTCACCCCCTTGTCATAAAGGAACTGGTAATCCTGCTGCGGGATTACCCCGCCGCAGATCACGATGATATCCTCCGCCCCCGCGGCACGCAGCGCCTCGACCAGTTTGGGCGCCAGCGTCTTGTGACCCGCGGCCTGAGAAGAGATGCCCACGACATGCACGTCGTTGTCGACCGCGTCCTGCGCAGCCTCCTCGGGGGTCTGGAACAGCGGACCCACGTCCACGTCGAACCCGATATCGGCAAAGGCCGTGGCGATCACCTTGGCGCCGCGATCATGGCCGTCCTGCCCCATCTTGACGACAAGCATCCGGGGGCGCCGGCCCTCGTCCTCGGCGAAGTCCTCGACCGATTTCTGGATGGCCGCGAACCCCTCGTCGCCCTCGTAGGCCGCGCCGTAAACACCGGCGAGCGTCTTCACCTCGGCCCTGTGCCGTCCGAACACCTTTTCCATGGCCATGCTGATCTCTCCTACCGTTGCGCGGGCGCGTGCTGCATCGACAGCGGCCTCAAGAAGGTTGCCGCCGCTCTGCGCACGCCGCGTCATCTCTTCGAGCGCTGCGGTGCAGGCGCTTTCATCCCGTGTGTCGCGCACCTGTTTCAGCCGCGCGATCTGACCGTCGCGCACCTTGACGTTGTCGATATCGAGGATGTCGATCGGGTCTTCCTTGTCCTTGCGGTACTTGTTGACGCCGACGATCACCTCCTGTCCGCGATCGATCATCGCCTGCCGCCGGGCGGCGGTTTCCTCGATCCGGAGCTTGGGCATTCCGGAGGCCACGGCCTTGGTCATGCCGCCCATCTCCTCGACCTCTTCCATCAGGGCCCAGGCCTTTTCGGCCAGCTCGTTCGTCAGGCTTTCGACATAGTAGGAGCCGGCCAGCGGATCGACGACATTGGTGATCCCCGTCTCTTCCTGCAGGATCAGCTGCGTGTTGCGCGCGATCCGGGCCGAAAAGTCGGTGGGCAGGGCAATCGCCTCGTCCAGCGCATTGGTATGGAGCGATTGCGTGCCCCCCAAAGCCGCCGCCATCGCCTCGTATGCGGTGCGAATGACGTTGTTGTAGGGGTCCTGCTCCTGAAGGCTCACGCCCGATGTCTGGCAATGTGTGCGCAGCATCATCGACTTGGGATCGGCGGGCTCGAATTCGCTCATCACGCGGTGCCAGAGCAGGCGCGCGGCGCGCAGCTTGGCCGCCTCCATGAAGAAATTCATGCCGATCGCAAAGAAGAACGACAGCCGGCCCGCGAACTTGTCGACATTCATGCCCCGCTCGATCGCGGTGCGGACGTATTCGCGCCCGTCGGCCAGCGTAAAGGCCAGCTCCTGCACGAGGTTCGCGCCCGCCTCCTGCATGTGGTAGCCGGAGATCGAGATCGAATTGAATTTGGGCATCTCGGCCGAAGTGTATTCGATGATATCCGCGACGATCCGCATCGAAGGTTCGGGCGGATAGACATAGGTGTTGCGGACCATGAATTCCTTGAGGATGTCGTTCTGGATCGTGCCCGACAGCTTGGCCCGGTCGACGCCCTGTTCCTCGCCGGTGACGATGAAATTGGCGAGGATCGGGATCACCGCGCCGTTCATCGTCATGGAAACGCTGACCTGATCCAGCGGGATCGCGTCGAAAAGGATCTTCATGTCCTCGACGCTGTCAATGGCGACGCCGGCCTTGCCCACATCCCCCTCGACACGCGGATGATCGCTGTCATAGCCCCGGTGGGTCGCCAGATCGAAGGCGACCGAGACGCCCTGCTGACCGGCGGCCAGCGCCCGGCGATAGAACGCGTTCGATTCCTCGGCAGTCGAGAAGCCCGCATATTGCCGGATCGTCCAGGGCCGCCCCGCATACATCGTCGATCGGACACCGCGCACGAAAGGCGCCTCGCCCGGAAGGCTTTGCAGGTGATCGAGGCCCGCAGTGTCCTCGGCGGTATAGAGCGGCCGGATCTCGATGTCCTCGAGCGTCTTCCAGTTCAACTCGTCCAGCGAGCGGCCCCGAAGCTCCTTCGCGGCCCGTTCAGACCATGCGTCTTTCGTTCCCAATTCCTTGTCCTCCGTTCAGGGGCGTCCAGGCGCGCGCTGACGCGGCAAACCCGGAGACTTCACTCGCTCTGTCAAGCATTCTGGTATGTCTGACCCGCCGTTGATCGGCGGTGTCCTGTTCGGTTCCGAAGAACCGGATCTGGTGACCCGCCCCGGACGCCAGCCAATCGAGATCCTCGATATAGCGTGCCCGCATCCGGGCCCGCTGCGCAGGATCGAAGGGCATCCAGTGCCGCCCGGCCTCGGCAGGAGGATAGGCCGGGCCACCCTCACCGCGCGCTTCGAGGATCGTGTTCAGCGCCGCCGCGTCGGGACCGACATTGTGCCGACCGGCCTGCCACGCCGTGCCGGACGCCAGGCAAATGCCGCCCGTCAGCAATTCGACCTGACGGGACGGCTCGCCCGCCAGCGCCTCGAACGGCCAGACGATGATCTGGGTATCGGGACACAGCTCGGCGATCTCGGCGACAATGGCGCGCCAGCTGCGCGGCTGAGTGGCAAGCTGGTGCAGCACGTCCGCGTCAGGCGCCGGGAACCCGCGGCCAATCGCATAGGCCAGCGCCGAGGCCCAGTAGCTGTCATAGGACCGCAGACCAATGGCCAGCCGGGTCGTCCGCCCGCCAACGGCCGGCACAAACCGCACCAGCCGCTCGGTCAGGTCGGGATAAAGCCGGCCTGCGCGCAGGTTGCTGAGGATCGCACCGATGATGTTCTCTTCGCTGACGATCAACTGACGCGTGGCCCTACGTTCGAGACGGTCGAGTTCAAGCCGGACCCGGTTGACCGAGCGCCGGGCAAGGTCATCAAGCAGCGGTGTCGACTTGGACGGTTTCTGGATCAACCCTGCGAAACGCCCGTCCCGCGTCAGCGGCGGTGTCCAGCTTTCGACCCCTGCCCCGCGCAGCGCCGGCGCATTGCGCGCGAGGTATCGCTGCAGCGTCGTTGTGGCACTGCGATGCGCGCCAAGATGCACGATGATGTCCATGTCCGGTCCGGCCCTTGAAAGCGAAAGGACCGACCCGAAGGCCCCGGTCCCGTTGCCCGGACGTTGCAACAGGGCTCCTGACCAGAAGCTTAAACCTAAATATTGATCGACCGGGCCCTTCGCGGCCTTCGCTTTCGGTTTCGGGGGCCCTATATACCGGATCATGAACAGGAAAATCGTGCAGTCCACGGCGGCCTTGCTGGTCGCACTTGTCGCCGCAGGCGGACCCGTCCTCGCGCAGGGCGAAGACGAGGCCCAGTCCCTCGAGGCATCGGAGCCCGTGATGACCGTGCTCGAACGCTGGGCCGAGGACCCGGATACGGTGTTCGACGCCACGGAAATCGTGCTGGACGAGCTGCAATTCATCGCGCGGCCGTTGGTAGTCTTTGCTGACAGCCCGGCGGACCCGCTGTTTTCCGAGCAGATGGACCTGTTGCTTGACCGGATCGACGGTCTGGTGACCCGCGACGTGATTGTCATCGTGGACACCGATCCCGATGCAAGGACCGATGCCCGCCAGACCCTGCGGCCACGTGGTTTTGCGCTTGTCCTGATCGGCAAGGACGGGCGGGTCGCGCTGCGCAAACCGTCGCCCTGGCATGTGCGTGAAATCGAACGGGCGATCGACAAGATGCCGCTTCGGCAGCAGGAGATACGCGACGCCAACGGCTGATCCGCCGCGCCGCCGCGCCTCAGGGATGGCCGGGCCTGTCGGGCCACCTCATTCAAACTCCATGATGATTTCGTCGACACCGAGGCTTGCACCGATCTCGGCGCGTATGGCCACGACCGTGCCTGCACGCTCTGCCCGCAGGATGTTTTCCATCTTCATCGCCTCGACCGTGCACAGCGCCTGACCTTCCTGAACCTCGTCCCCCTCGGCCACCGCAAGGCTGACCACGAGGCCCGGCATCGGACAAAGCAGCAATTTCGACGTATCGGGCGGCAGTTTTTCGGGCATGAGTGCTGCCAGTTCGGCCTGCCGCTCTGTCCGGATAAAGACCCGCAGATCGGCGCCGCGGTGGCGCAGACGATAGCCGGAGGTCTTCTTTTCGACCTTCATGGTCAGCGGCACGTCGTCGACCGTGACCTCGGCGAGGCTCATCCCCGGGACCCAGCCGCCCTTGACGCGCATCGACGGGCCGCCGGCGAAATTCACTGTGGCTCCCATCGGGTCGGCCACGATATCGACGGTCTCTGAGCGATCACCGATTTTCACGACCCAGTGAGTTCCGACGGTGCGGTTGTGATTGTCCATCCGGCCGGACACGCGCGCGCGCCGGATCTCGGAGACCCGGTACATCGCCGCCGCCGCCGCCATGACGCGCGTCACCTCGTTCTCCGGCAAGGTCACGCCTTCGAAGCCGTCGGGATATTCTTCGGCGATGAAGGCCGTCGTCATCTCGCCCGAGATGAATTTCGGATGATCCATCACCGCCGCCACGAAGGGCAGGTTATGGCCGATCCCCTCGACTTCGAAGGTATCGAGCGCATTGCGCATCGCCTCGATCGCCGTGGCCCGGTCGGGGCCCCATGTGCACAGCTTGGCGATCATCGGGTCATAGAACATCGAGATCTCGCCGCCCTCGTAGACGCCGGTATCGTTGCGGACCGCCGTCTTGCCCGTCTCGGCCTCGCCATGCCACGTGCCGGCCTCGGCCATCGGGCCGGCCGCAACCTCGACCGGCGGACGATAGCGCGTCAGCCGCCCGATCGACGGCAGGAAGCCGCGATAGGGATCCTCGGCATAAAGCCGGTTCTCGATGGCCCAGCCCTCAAGCTTGATATCCTCTTGCGCAAACGGCAGCTTTTCGCCGGCCGCCACGCGGATCATCTGCTCGACAAGGTCGACGCCGGTGATCAGCTCGGTCACGGGATGTTCCACCTGAAGGCGGGTGTTCATCTCGAGAAAGTAGAAGTTCTTGTCCCCGTCCACGATGAATTCGACGGTGCCCGCACTGGAATAGCCCACGGCGGCGGCCAGCGCACAGGCCTGCTTGCCCATCGCAGCCCGTGTCTCGGGATCGAGGAAGGGCGACGGTGCCTCTTCGACGACCTTCTGGTTGCGCCGCTGGATCGAGCATTCCCGCTCGTGCAGGTAGACGGTGTTGCCGTGCTTGTCGGCGAGAACCTGGATCTCGATATGGCGCGGCTGGGTCACGAATTTCTCGATGAAGATGCGGTCGTCCCCGAAGGAGCTCGCCGCCTCGTTCTTCGACGACTGGAACCCCTCGCGCGCCTCGGCATCGTTCCACGCGATCCGCATCCCCTTGCCGCCACCGCCGGCACTGGCCTTGATCATGACCGGATAGCCGATCTGGCCCGAAATCTTGACGGCCTCGTCCGCGTCTTCGATCAGGCCCATGTATCCGGGCACGGTCGAGACATTGGCCTCCTGCGCCAGCTTCTTCGAGGTGATCTTGTCGCCCATCGCCTCGATCGCGACCTTGGGCGGGCCGATGAAGGCCACGCCGGCCGCCTCGAGCGCCTCGGCGAACTTCGCGTTCTCACTGAGAAAGCCATAGCCCGGATGCACCGCCTCGGCGCCGGTTGCGCGGATTGCCTCCATGATCTTGTCGATCACGATGTAGGATTGGTTGGCCGGGGGCGGGCCGATATGGACCGCCTCGTCGGCCATCTGCACATGCAGCGCGTTCTTGTCGGCGTCTGAATAGACCGCGACGGTCTTGATGCCCATCTTGCGCGCGGTCTTGATCACGCGGCAGGCGATCTCGCCGCGGTTGGCGATCAGTATCTTGTTGAACATGGTCGTTCCCCGAATTGAAGAAGGGTCGTGGCAGCCAAGGACCGCCCCGGTTGCAAGCTGGGCACCGTTCGGCGCAGCGCGAAGGAATATCTGGTGGCGGGCAGTGCCGCCGACCGGGTCATGCAGGGTCGGCTCGGGCGATCACGATGGACGCGCCGCGGGGCCGACCGCCTGACCAGTGGCGGGGCATCGCTTTTCGAGCAGGCCGCCTCATCGCAAGTCTTTGATTCAAAATAAGATTTTTCACCACCAGCCACGCCAACGACAAAAGACGACCCGAGAGAAACTATCTCGGGCCGCCCTGTTGGGGAAGGGTAACGGTATTGACAAATCGCGACCGGACGCTTGCTGGCACATCCGATCACGGAAAGACGCTCGCACGATTCCACCGCCGGGGAAAAGCGTTCCGATCCCATGCCGGACAGATCAGCAGATTCCCGCCAGAATTGCATTCCCGATGGCAGAGTTCTGCCGATATCGCCCCGCCCGATCATTCGAAGACTTCCGGAAAGGCCCGCATCGCGCGCGCCACGTCGATCCGCAGGAGCGCGTCATAGCTTTCTGGGTCGAACGGGTCCTCGGCCGGGATCACTTCGCGTCCGAACAGCCAGCTGAGCCGCCCCGCGTCAAGGTTGCCACGCACGAAGGGCTCTTCGCCGAACTGCTCCCACAGGCAGGCCATGAACCCCACATCGGCGCGCCTGTCGGCGGGCCGCCTGTCGGCATAGCGTTCGCGTTCGATGATCTTCGTGGGCGTGCCCTTGGCAGGGCGCCGCACGGTGAACTGGAAATCCGTGCCCGGCAGGCGCGAGGGGAAACCGCGATGCTTTTCCATCAGAAGGGCACCCATTCGCATGCGCCATCCACGATGGCATAACCTTCGAAATACTGGACGGCGTCGGGCATGATCTCTCCGAATTCGAAGGCGCTGTCGGCCATGGAAATCACGATCTGGTTGGCCTCCCAGCCGTTCTGGTCGAGCGCGGGCAGAACCACCTCGTCACACAGCCATGCGAAATCGTCCGTCACATCCGGCAATTCCCATCCCGGCTGTCCCAGTACGTCCGAGACGAACCGGAACCGCGCGAACCCCGTCTCGGGCTCCAGGATCACCTCCTGGAACGTGAGCGGCAGTCCCGACGGCACGGCGATCTCCTGTGCGGCGGCCGGGGTCGCAAGCAGAAAGATGGGAACAAGCCAGCGCATCACAGCGGAATGTTATCGTGCTTTTTCCAGGGGTTCTGGAGCTTCTTGCCACGCAGCGACGCAAAGGCCCGGCAGATGCGCTTGCGCGTCATTCGCGGCTGGATCACCTCGTCGATGAAACCGCGTTCGGCGGCCACGAAGGGATTGGCGAACCTGTCTTCGTAATGGGCGGTACGGGCCGCGATCTTTTCGGGATCGCCCAACTCCGAACGGTAGAGGATCTCGGTCGCGCCCTTGGCGCCCATCACCGCGATCTCCGAGGTGGGCCAGGCATAGTTCACGTCCGAACGCAGATGCTTGGAATCCATAACGACATAGGCGCCGCCATAGGCCTTGCGCGTGATGACCGAGACCTTGGGCACCGTCGCCTCGCCATAGGCGAACAGAAGCTTTGCGCCATGCTTGATGACGCCGCCATATTCCTGCGTCGTGCCCGGAAGGAAGCCCGGGACATCAATCAGCGTCAGGAGCGGGATTTCGAAGGCGTCGCAGAACCGCACGAAGCGCGCCGCCTTGCGCGAGCTGTCGATATCAAGGCAGCCCGCCAGAACCATCGGCTGGTTCGCCACGACGCCGACCGTCTGCCCCTCGAGCCGGATGAAACCAGTGATCATGTTCTTGGCGAAGTTTTCCTGGATTTCATAGAAATCCGCTTCGTCCGCGACCTTGAGGATCAATTCCTTCATGTCATAGGGCACGTTGGGATTGTCGGGGATCAGCGTATCAAGGCTTGGCTCGATGCGGTCAGGCGCATCGAAGAACGGGCGCACGGGCGGCTTTTCCCGGTTCGACGAAGGCAGGAAATCGATCAGGCGGCGCACCTCGGTGATGGCCTCCACATCGTTTTCAAAGGCCGCATCCGCAACCGAGCTTTTCTTCGTATGGGTCGAAGCGCCGCCCAGTTCCTCGGCGGTGACCTGTTCGTTGGTGACGGTCCGCACCACGTCGGGGCCGGTCACGAACATGTAGGAGCTGTCCTTCACCATGAAGATGAAGTCCGTCATCGCCGGGCTATAGACCGCGCCACCGGCGCAGGGCCCCATGATCATCGAGATTTGCGGCACAACACCCGAGGCCATGATGTTGCGCTGAAAGACCTCGCCATAGCCGGCAAGGCTGTCGACGCCTTCCTGAATGCGGGCCCCGCCCGAATCGTTCATCCCGATGACCGGCGCGCCGTTCTGCATCGCCATATCCATGATCTTGCATATCTTGGCCGCGTGGGTGGCCGAGACCGACCCGCCGAGAACCGTGAAATCCTGCGAGAACACATAGACCATGCGGCCGTTGACCGTGCCCCAGCCCGTGACGACGCCGTCACCGGCAGGACGGTTTTCCTCCATCCCGAAATCGGTGCAGCGATGGGTGACGAAGGTGTCATATTCCTCGAAGCTGCCTTCATCGACCAGAAGGTCGATCCGCTCCCGCGCCGTCAGCTTGCCCTTTGCGTGCTGCGCCGCGACCCGCGTTTCGCCGCCGCCAAGGCGTGCGATCGCGCGACGATCTTCCAGCTCCCTGAGAATATCCTTCATACCCGGCTCCCTTCCACATCTGGCCTGCACCCTAACCGGCCCGACGGGTCACGAGAAGGAGGATCAGGCAAATTTGCAAACTATCTGATTAGCTGAACAATTATTTTGCAAATTTTGGCAACGCCGCGCGGCCGGAATATCGGTATGGACTCCGTTCCGCCCCGGACGTAGCAACAGCCCATGCAAGACGCTTCCGACGCGGCGACAGTCCGGTTCCTGGACAGGTCGACCCCACCCCATGTCCTGACCCTAATCCTTGTTGCAGGTATCTCGGCACTGAACATGTCGATCTTCCTGCCATCGCTGACGGCCATGTCGCTCTATTTCGAGGCCGACTACGCCATCATGCAATTGGCGGTCTCGCTCTATCTGGCAGCGACGGCGGGGATACAGATCATCGTGGGGCCCGTGTCCGACCGGTTCGGTCGCAGACCCGTTCTGCTGACCTCACTCGCCCTGTTCGTGCTGTTCACACTGGGGGCGATGCTTGCGCAAAGCGTCGAGGTCTTCCTCGTGTTCCGAATGCTTCAGGCGGTTGTCGCGACCGGGATCGTCCTGTCCCGCGCAATCGTGCGGGACATGTTCTCGACCGAGAAAAGCGCCTCGATGATCGGCTATGTCACCATGGGAATGGCCGTGGTTCCGATGATCGGCCCGCTGATCGGCGGTGCGCTGGAACAGGCGTTCTTCTGGCAGGCGACCTTTGCCTTTCTGGCCGTGGCGGGCACCTTGGTCCTCGTGCTGACCTGGGTTGATCTGGGCGAGACCGGAACGGGCCGCGGCATGACATTCGCGGAACAGGCCCGTGGCTTTCCCGAACTGCTGCGCTCTCCGCGGTTCTGGGGCTATGTCCTGTGTTCGGCCTTTTCCAGTGGCGCCTTCTTTGCCCTGCTGGGCGGCGCATCGTTCGTGGCCAGTGTCTCCTTCGGTCTTGATCCGGTCTTTGCGGGCCTTGCCCTTGGCGCGCCGGCGGTGGGCTATATCGCCGGCAATTACGTCTCGGGCCGCTTTTCCGAACAGGTCGGGCTGAACCGCATGTCGCTTCTGGGGACCGGGATTTCCACGGCGGCGATGGGCGTTTCCTTCGTCTTCGGGGTATTCGGCGACATCGGGCCGGTGGCGTTCTTCGGGCTGTGTTCGTTCCTTGGCGTCGGCAATGGAATGACCATGCCAAATGCGATCGCGGGATCGATGTCGGTCCGGCCGGAACTGGCGGGCACCGCGTCTGGCCTCGGCGGGGCGATCATGATCGGTGGCGGGGCGGCAATGTCGGCCTTCAGCGGGCTTCTTCTGACCGAGGAAACCGGGCCCGCGCCGCTGCAATTGATGATGTTTCTTTCATCCGTGGCGTCGATGGTCGCGATCCTCCTCGTGATCCGCCGGGCGCGGCGGCTGGGAGAAGCCTGACGGCTTGCTTTGCAGCCTTTGCAGGTGCAACTTGCAAAGAACTGCAAAGGAGGGCGCGGATGGCCGGTGTCAAACTCTATGCCGGGGCCAAGCTTCGGGAGGTGCGCGGCCGGATCGGCCTGACGCAAAAGGCCTTCGCGGCCCGGCTGGGCGTGTCGCTGCCCTATCTCAACCAGATGGAGAATAACAACCGCCCGGTCTCGTCCTCGGTGGTGGTCGCACTGGCGCAGGAATTCGGCTTTGACGTAACCGAGTTGAGTTCCGGCGACGAGGCCCGCCTTGTCAGCGACATGCGCGAAGCGCTCGCCGATCCGGTCTTCGCGGGCCCTGCCCCGGCTGCCGCCGACCTTCGGCTCGCCGCCTCCAATGCGCCTGCGCTGGCCCATGCGTTTCTTGCCCTCCACACGGCTTACAGGCAGGCGACAGAGCGACTGGCCTCTCTGGACGAGGCGCTGGGGCGCGAAGATGCGCGCCTTCAACCCTCCCCCTGGGAGGAAGTGCGCGACTTCTTTCACTATTGCGACAACTACATCGACGCCGTCGATCATGCCGCCGAGCGCTTTGCGAGCGCGGTTCCGCCCGGCCAGTCGACGGCCGAGGCCGCGCGCGATGCGCTGGCGCGCCACAGGATCACCGTGGTCGAGACCGAGGATGCCGATATCCGCCGCCTCGACGCCGAGGCGGGCATCCTGCGGCTGTCACGCCGGGTGCCCGGCTCGACCCGCACCTTCCAGATGCTCCTGCAACTGGCCCTGCTGACACAGGAACGGCTGCTTGAGGCGACACTCGATCTGGCGCGGTTCCAGACACCCGAGGCCCGCGCCATCGCCAAGATCGGGCTGGCGAATTATTTCGCCGGGGCCGCAATGATGCCCTATGGCCGCTTTCTCGAGGCCGCGCAGGAGACCCGCCACGATCTGGAACGGCTGTCCGACCGCTTCGGCGCCTCTCTCGAACAGGTGGCGCACCGGCTCTCGACTCTGCAGCGGCCCGGGCGGAAGGGGATCCCCTTCTTCTTTGTCCGGGTCGATCAGGCGGGCCAGATTACCAAGCGCCATTCGGCCACATCGCTGCAATTCGCGCGCTATGGCGGGGCCTGCCCCCTGTGGAACGTGCACCGCGCGTTCGAGACACCCAATAACTGGCTGCGCCAGCTGGCGGAAACGCCTGACGGGGTGCGTTACTTCTGCCTCGCCCGCGACGTCAGCAAGACGGGCGGCGCCTTCGATGCCCCGATGCGCCGCTTCGCGATCGGGCTGGGGTGCGAATTGCGCCACGCGCCCGCGCTTGTCTATGCAGATCACCTTGACCTGGAGACCGATGAGGCCTTCGAGCCGATCGGGATTTCCTGTCGCATCTGTGACAGGCGCGATTGCCACCAGCGCGCCGTGCCCCCGATCGAGCGGCGGTTGAATGTCGAACCCGGCCGACGCGGCATCCTCCCCTATTCAGTGGCCTGATCGACTTGCATTCGCCGGGCACAGGGCCGATAGATAAGGCTCTGAATTCTGGGAGGAAGCCTCATGGAAATGGATGGCACCCGCGTGATCGCGGCGGACCGTGCGACGGTCTGGGAAAAGCTGAACGACGCAGAGACGCTCAAGGCCTGCATCCCGGGTTGTTCGGACCTGACAGGCAACCCCGACGACGGGTTCGAGGCGGTCGTGACCCAGAAGGTCGGCCCGGTGAAGGCCACGTTCAAGGGCGCCGTGCAGCTGTCGAATGTCGTGCCCGGACAAAGCTATACCATCTCGGGCGAGGGCAAGGGCGGCGTTGCGGGCTTTGCCAATGGCGGGGCGGATGTGTCGCTCGCCGATGTCGAGGGCGGGACCGAGTTGACCTATGCCGTCAAGGCCAAGGTCGGCGGCAAACTGGCCCAGCTTGGCAACCGCATCATCTCGGGCTTTGCGCGCAAGATGGCCGACCAGTTCTTTGACCGGTTCCAGGCCGAGGTCGAAGGCGGCGGCAGCGATCAGGCGGAAGATACCGCCACCGCCTAACGCTGCTCGGTTTCCCAATTCGGGTGAACCCACGGCTCAGAATTCATTCGCGGCAGCGGATCGAGGCCAAGGATATGATCCGAGGCCTTTTCACCGACCATGATCGACGGACCGTTGAGGTTGCCATTGGTGATGCGCGGAAAGATTGAGCTGTCTGCGACGCGCAACCCCTCGACACCGATCACCCGGCATTCCGGATCGACCACGGCCAGCGGATCGTCGGCGCGCCCCATCCGGCAGGTCCCGCAGGGATGATAGGCGCTTTCGGCATGTTCGCGGATCGCATCATCCAGCTCGTCATCGGTCTGCACGGCCTCTCCGGGCTGAACCTCGACGCCGCGATAGGGATCGAAAGCGGCCTGCGCGAAAATCTCGCGGGTGAGCCTGATGCCCTGCCGGAAATCGCGCCAATCGTCCTCGTGGCTCATGTAGTTGAAAAAGATGCGCGGTGGCGCGGCGGGATCGGCGCTCTTCAGCTTGATCTCGCCGCGTGACGGCGACCGCATTGGCCCCACATGGGCCTGAAATCCATGGCCGCGCACCGCGCTCTTGCCGTCGTAGCGCACGGCGATGGGCAGGAAATGAAACTGCAGATCGGGATAATCGACCCCCGGGGCCGAACGAATGAAACCGGTGCTTTCGAACTGGTTCGACGCGGCAAGCCCCTTGCGCGTGAACAGCCATTGCGCCCCCAATGTCGCCTTGCCCAGAAGGTTCCAGTATCGATAGAGCGAGACCGGTTTCACCGACGACATCTGCACGTAAAGTTCCAGATGATCCTGAAGGTTCTGCCCCACACCGGGCCGGTCGGCCACGATGTCGATCCCGTGTTCGGCCAGATGCCGCGCCGGCCCGATCCCCGACAGCATCAGCAGTTTGGGTGAATTGATGGCCGAGGCCGCGATGATGACCTCGCGCCGGGCGTGGATCGTCTCGACGCCCCTTCGGCTCCCGATCTCGACACCGGTCGCCCGGCCCATCTCGATCACCACGCGGCGGGCAAGGCCGCGCACGATCTCGACCCGGCCGCTGGCGCGGGCGGGATCGAGATAGGCCCGCGCGGCCGACCAGCGTTCGCCGTTGTGGATCGTGGCCTCGAACGCCCCGAAGCCCTCCTGCTTGCGGCCATTGTAATCGTCGGTCAGCTGGTATCCCGCCTGCCCGCCCGCCTCGACGAAGGCGCGGGTCAGCGGGTTGTCCCGCGGGCCGCGGCTGATATGAAGCGGGCCATCGGTGCCCCGCACGCCATCGGGATCGGTGCCGCCATGCCAGGTTTCCATGCGCCGGAAATAGGGCGCGACATCCGCATAGGCCCAGCCCTGCGCACCGACTTCGGACCAATGGTCGAAATCGCGCGCATGGCCGCGCACATAGACCATGCCGTTGATCGACGAGGATCCGCCGATCACCTTGCCGCGCGGGCAGGCCAACCTGCGCCCGCCCAGATGCGGCTCGGGCTCGGACGAGTACCCCCAGTCATAGCGCGACATGTTCATCGGATAGCTGAGTGCCGCCGGCATGCGGATGAACGGGCCGGCATCGGTGCCGCCATATTCGATGATGATGACCCGGTGCCCGGCCTCCGACAGCCGGTAGGCCATCGCGCAGCCCGCGCTTCCGGCACCGACGATGACGTAATCGGCCTGCCTCATCCCCGCACCGCCGGAAGCGGCTGGAGGGACACGCAGAAATCGGGCCGGGTGGCTTTGCTATGCAAGACGGTATCCTCGGGCAACGGGTGATTGTCGGGCGGGATCATTCCCCGCGCGGGAAGCGTTGGTTTTCTTCCAGCACGTTGAGGTCCATGTGATTGCGCATGAACCTCTCGGATGCGCGGCGCAGGGGCTGGTGATCCCATGGGTAATAGGCGCCGTTGCGCAAAGCCGGGTAGACGACCCAGCGGCGGGCCTGGCTTTCGCGGACTTCGGCGTCATAGGCCGCAAGGTCCCATTTGGCGTCTGCAATGCCGCGCATTTCGGCAAGGATCGTCGCGCAATCGCGATCAGCGGCGCGGTTCGTCATCTCGTGCGGGTCGGCCTCGAGATCGAACAGCTGTTCGGGATCAAGCTCGCAGCGGATGTATTTCCACCGGCCGTGGCGGATGCCCACAAGCGGCGCGTTCGAGCCTTCGGCCGCGTATTCCATCAAGACCGGGGTTGTCCGCTCTGTCCCACCTGCAAGCGAAACGAGGCTCTGGCCATCGGTCCATGGCGCGACCTCGGTCAGATCCACCTGCGCAAGCTCGGCCAGCGTCGGCAGGACGTCGATCGTCGAGACCGGCGTGTCGATCCGTCCGGGCGCGAGCCCCGGCGCTGCGATCATCAGCGGCACCCGGGCCGAACCTTCGCGGAACGACATCTTGAACCACAGGCCCCGCTCGCCCAGCATGTCGCCGTGGTCCGAGACGAACAGGACAATCGCCTCCTGCCGGGTCTCGTCCAGCACCTGAAGGATCTGGCCGATCTTGTCGTCGAGATAGGAGATGTTGGCAAAATAGGCCTGGCGGCTCCGGCGGACGTCTTCGGAGGTGATATCGAAATTCTGATAGTCATTGGCCTCGAACAGCCGCTGCGAGTGCGCGTCATGTTCGGAATAGTCAATCGCTCCGACCGTCGGTTCGAGGTGATCGCAGTCGTCGTAGAGGTCCCAGAACCGGCGCCGCGCGACGTAGGGGTCGTGGGGATGCGTGAAACTGACCGTCAGGCACCAGGGCCGGGGGTCATGTCCGCGCGACAGGTCATAGATCCGGTGGATCGCGTTCGAGGCGACCTCGTCATCATATTCCAGCTGGTTCGTGATCTCGGCCACGCCCGCCCCGGTGACGGAACCGAGGTTGTGATACCACCAGTCGATCCGTTCGCCCGGTTTGCGATAATCCGGGGTCCAGCCGAAATCCGCGGGGTAGATGTCCGTCGTCAGCCGCTCTTCGAAACCATGAAGTTGATCGGGCCCCACGAAATGCATCTTGCCCGACAGACAGGTCAGATATCCCGCACGGCGCAGGTGATGGGCATAGGTCGGGATGGATGACGCGAATTCGGCCGCGTTGTCATAGACTTGCGTGCGGCGCGGCAATTGACCCGACATGAACGAGGCCCGCCCCGGCGCACACAGCGGCGAGCCGGTATAGCAGTTGGAAAACCGCACCGACCGTTCCGCCAGAGCGCGCAGATTGGGCGTGTGCAGCCATGGCTCGGGCCCATCGGGGAACAGCGTGCCGTTCAGCTGATCGACCATCAGGATAAGGATGTTCGGCGCGGTCATGACTGCGCCGCCCCCAGTTCGAGATCGAGCAGATGCACCACCTGTCCGATCGTCCCCTCGCCCGAGGGCAGCCCCTGCCCCAGACCCTGCCGCAGATAGAGCCCGTCGATCATCGCACCGATCCGCCCGGCGATTTCGGGCGCCCTGTCGCCCACAAGCGGGCGCAACCCATGGCATAGGTTCGACCGAAGCCGCGCGTAATAGATCGACAGCAGGCGCGCCGCATCAGGCGATGTCTGTGCCAGCACATAGAAATTCAGCCAGGCGGCAACGACTTCGGGCCGGAAATTCGATGTGCTAAACCCTGCCCGGATCACCGCCTCGACCCGCGACCGCGGGTCGGTCGCCATCGACAGCGCGCCGCGCACCTCGGCGCTGTAGGTCGACAGGATATGCCGCATCGCAGCCAGAAAGATCTGCTCTTTCCCGCCGAAATAGTGATGCGCCAGCGCCGAGGACATGCCCGCCCGCCGCGCGATCTGACCGACCGTCACGTCCAGCGAGCCTTGCGCTCCGATCTCTTCGATCGTGGCCTTGACCAGCGCCGCGCGCCGGATCGGCTCCATTCCCAATTTCGGCATGTCGATCCTTTCGGAACAATTGGTTCGGACTTATTTCGCCGCTTTCACAGTGCACTTTGCCCGTATAGGCTCCCTGCAAGGCAGGTCCGCGCTCTCGGGCCGGGCTTGTCAGATGGAATGAAACGGATCTTTATTGACCCGTCAATCAAGAAACAACCCCAGGAGGGAGACACCGATGACCCTGCGCACGACACTTTCGGCCATCGCGATCTGCGCGGCCGCACCCGCGCTTGCCGATTGCGACACGATCACCTTTTCGGATGTCGGCTGGACCGACATCACGGCAACCACCGCGGCGACGACCACCATCCTCGAGGCGCTCGGCTACGAGACCGATATCAAGGTGCTGTCGGTCCCGGTGACCTACATTTCGCTCGCCGAAGGCGACGTCGACATCTTCCTTGGCAACTGGATGCCCACGATGGAGGCCGATATCGCCCCCTATCGCGAGGCCGGGACGGTCGTGTCCGTCCGCGCGAACCTTGAAGGCGCGAAATACACGCTGGCGACCAATGCCGCGGGCGCGGCCCTCGGCATCGACAGCTTTGACGCGATCGCCGCCAATGCCGACGCGCTCGACGGCAAGATCTACGGAATCGAGCCGGGCAACGACGGCAACCGCCTGATCATGGACATGATCGCGGACAACGCCTTTGGCCTCGAAGGGTTCGAAGTTGTCGAAAGCTCGGAACAGGGGATGCTGGCGCAGGTCGACCGGGCCACGGGCCGGGACGAACCGATCGTGTTCCTTGGCTGGGAGCCCCACCCGATGAACGCCAACTTCGATCTGACCTACCTGACCGGCGGGGACGATTGGTTCGGCCCCAACCTCGGTGGGGCCACGGTCTATACCAACACCAGCGCGGGATTTTCCGAGGCCTGCCCGAACGTCGGCGCCCTTCTGAACAATCTCGAATTCTCGCTTGCGATGGAGAACGAGATCATGGGCGCGATCCTCAACGATGGCGAGGATCCGGCGGATGCGGCCAGCGCCTGGCTTGCCGCCAATACCGATGCATGGATGGGCTGGCTTGACGGCGTGACCACGAAGGATGGCGGCGACGCCGTCGCCGCGGTCGAAGCCAAGCTCGCGATGTAAGGCACTCAGGCGTGGCGGCGCAAAGGTGCGCCGCCACGCCCGTTGCCCGACCCCAAGATGAATTGGCTCACTGAAAACAAGATACCCGTCGGCGATTGGGCCGAGGCCGGGTTCGATTGGCTCAACGACAATTTCTCATTCCTGTTCGATGCGCTGGCCGATGCGATGGAGGCGCTGATCGACGCGATCCTCTGGGTCCTCGAAACGCCGCATCCGCTGATCATCATCGCGGCATTCGCCGGGCTGACGTTTGCGCTCCAGCGCACCTGGAAGACACCGCTTCTGGTGGTTCTCGGGTTCCTGTTCATTCTCAACCAGGGCTATTGGGACGAGACGCTGGAAAGCCTGACGCTTGTGCTGTCGGCCTGCGTGGTGTGCATGGGGCTTGGCGTTCCGATCGGGATCGCCGCGGCCCACAGACCGCGGCTGAACCGGGCGCTTGTTCCCGTGCTCGACCTGATGCAGACGCTGCCGACCTTCGTCTACCTGATCCCGGCCATCGTGTTCTTTGGAATCGGGATGGTGCCGGGGCTGATCGCGACGGTGATCTTCGTCCTGCCCGCCCCGATCCGGCTGACGACGCTGGGCATCAAGTCGACGCCCACGGCCCTGATCGAGGCCGCACAGGCATTCGGCGCCACGAAACAGCAGCTGTTGTGGAAGGTCGAACTGCCCTCGGCCCTGCCGCAGATCATGGCCGGTCTCAACCAGACGATCATGCTCTCGCTGTCGATGGTGGTGATCGCGGCCCTCGTGGGTGCCTCGGGGCTGGGCGTGCCGGTGATCCGGGCGCTGAACACCGTGAATACCGGGCTGGGCTTTGAATCGGGCTTCGTGATCGTCGTGGTCGCGATCCTTCTGGATCGCATGCTGAGGGTCAACAAATGAGCGCGGTCGAATTCGACGCGGTTTCCATCGTCTTCGGAGCCCGCCCCGAAGAGGCGCTACCGCTGATGGATGCCGGCAAGAGCCGGGCCGAGATTCAACAGGCCTGCGATCAGGTTCTGGGCGTGCACGATTGCACCCTGTCTGTCGAAGACGGCGAGATCCTCGTGTTGATGGGGCTGTCGGGGTCCGGAAAATCGACGCTTCTTCGGGCGGTCAACGGGCTCAACCCGGTCGTGCGCGGCGACGTGCGGATCAAGACCCGTTCGGGCATGACAAGCGTGACGCAGGCCAAGGGGCGGACCCTGCGCAGCCTGCGCCTGCATGACGTGGCGATGGTGTTTCAGCAATTCGGCCTTCTGCCGTGGCGCAGCGTCCGCGACAACGTGGGCCTCGGGCTGGAACTTGCCGGCATGTCGCGGGCAGAGCGCACGGCCCGTGTCGACGAAGAACTGGAGCTTGTGGGACTGGCCGACCGGGCCGATGCGCTGGTGGCGGAGCTTTCGGGAGGGATGCAGCAGCGCGTGGGCCTTGCCCGCGCCTTCACAACCGATGCGCCGATCCTTCTGATGGATGAGCCGTTCTCGGCCCTCGATCCGCTGATCCGGACCCGCCTTCAGGACGAATTGCTCGAGTTGCAGCGCAAGCGCGGCCGAACGATCATCTTCGTGAGCCACGACCTCGACGAGGCGTTCAAGATCGGCAACCGGATCGCCATCATGGAGGGCGGCCGGATCGTGCAATGCGGCACCCCGCGCGAGATCTTCACCGATCCCGCGAATGACTATGTCGCCGACTTCGTGGCGCATATGAACCCGCTCGGCGTGCTGACCGCCCGCGACGTGATGATCGACGGGCCCAGCACCGCGCCGGCCGTCTCGTCCGAGACGCCGGTGATGGAGATCATCTCCTCGATCGATGAGACAGGGTTTTCGGTAATCGAGGACGGCCAGCCCATCGGGCGGATCACGCAGGCCTCGCTTCTACATCGTCTGGGCGGCTGAGCCCGTCCGGAAAGGCCAGCATGACCATCGACGATACGCCCGAAGAGACCCTCACACGAAGCTGGCACCCGGCGCCTGCCCGAGGAGAGGTGACGGCGACGCTCGACGCCGACCTGCTGACGCTCGCCCGCGCCGATGGGGCCGAGATCTGGCGGCTTGAACTGCCGGAGGTGACGGCCGTCCGGCTGGTGCACCATACGATGGGCGGGCAGATCATGATGCGGCTTGAACTGACCACAGATCCCGACACGACCCGGCGGCTGGAGATCAACCACCCGGTTCGCGGCCCGTCCGAACCGCTCAGGGATATCACGACGATCATCGTCCACACCCTGCGGCGCCTGTCCGAGATCAGCCCCGACCTGCCCTATTCCATGGGTGAATCCCGCGGCATCTCGACGGTGATGGTGGCCCTTGGCGCAACGCTCGCGATCATGGGCGGCGTGGCCGCCGCGATCCTGATCGCCGAGGGCGGCGTGGTTCAGGGTCTGGCCATCGGCGGCGCGATCTTCCTCATGGGCGGGGGTATCGTGGCGGCGAACCTGCCCTCGACAAAGGAGGCCGCGACCCGGCCGCTGGCCCGTGCCCTCGATGAGGACGCGGGCTAGACCTTGGTGTCGGGCACGGCGGGCGTGATCTGGCGGCGGGCCAGCGCTTCGCGCCATGTGATGAAGCTGACGGCGGCAAGGATCATGGTCCCGCCCACGATCACCATCGCGTCGATCGGTTCGCCAAAGACGATCGCACCCAGCAGCACAGCCCAGACCAATTGCAGGAAGGTCACCGGCTGCGTCACGGTAAGCGGCGCCGCGGCAAAGGCGAATGTCATCGAGAAATGTCCCGCCGTCGCGAAACAGGCCACGAGGAACAGCCACATCAGATCGGTCAGGTCCGGGGTGACCCAGACCGCCAGCGCAAAGGGCAGAAGCGCAATCGTCACGATGATGTTGAGCATGCCCACCACAACGGAGGCGGGCACCTCCGTCGACAGGATCTTGGCCGTCAGGTAACCCACCGCGAACAGCGCTGCGGTGCCGAGCATCGCGATATGCCCGGGCTCGATCGCGCGCATCCCGGGCCTGAGGATGACGAGCGCGCCAAGCAACGCCACGATCACCGCCGCCAGCCGCCGGGGCGGCAGGCCCTCGCCCAGCACAATGGCGGCCAGGATCGTCACGTAGACGGGGTTGAGGTAATTCATCGCCGTCAGATCGGCGAGCGGGATCCGCGTCATCGCAAAGAACCACAGGATCACCGCCATGGCATGGGTCAGGCCGCGCAGGGTGAACAGGCCAAGCTGCCGTTTCGTGAGATGCGCGCTCCGGATCGAGCGGATCATCGGCAGAAGGAACACCAGGCCCAGCACATAGCGCAGGAAGGCCGATTGCGCCGGCGGAATGTCATCGCCGAGGTATTTCACGATCGCCGTGACCGCGACGAAGTTCAGCCCGGTCACAAGCATCCAGATCACGCCCGCAACGGGCCGGTTTGATGAATTGTCGACAGATGTCCCCATGTGACGGTTCTGAACCCATCGGATCGCATCCACAAGGGGCCTCGCCGGGTTATCCCTTGATTATCAGCCCCAAAGCGATGGCCCACATGATGCAACCGATCCCGATATCCAGAACACGCCACGCGGCGGGCCGGGCAAAGACCGGCGCCAGAAGCCGTGCGCCATAGCCCAGCGAGAAAAAGAACGTGAACGATGCCGCAACGGCCCCCGCGCCAAAGGCCGCACGCGCGCCCTCCTGCCCCGCTGCGACCGAACCGATCAGAACCACGGTATCGAGATATACATGCGGGTTGAGCCATGTCAGCGCAAGGCAGGTCGCCACCGCCGCCGCGGCGCTGCCCTCGATGCGCCCTTCTGCCTTCATCGCGCCCGTCCCCAGCCATGCCGCCCGGAATGCCATCGCGCCATAGACCACGAGGAACGCGGCTCCCATCCAGCGCAGAGCGTCCACGATCCATGGCGCGGCCTGCGACAGGGCGCCGAAACCCGACACGCCCACCACGATCAGGACCGCGTCCGAGATCGCGCAGGTCAGAACGACCGGCAGGACATGCAGCCGCCGCAATCCCTGCCGCAGGACAAAAGCGTTCTGCGCCCCGATCGCGAGGATCAGCGACAATCCCAGCGAAAAACCGGTGAGAAAGGCCACCATCAGCCTAGCGCAGCCACGCGATCTGATCCCCCGGCAGGTCGCGGTTGCGCTTTCCGAAGACGAGCTGTTCGATATCGGCGATCAGTTCGGGCCGCAGTTGGATTGCTGTCTCGCCAGCGATCACCCGCCGCACATGGGCGCGTGCCTCCGGATCACGCAGATGAAAGGCGCGGCAAAGCTGGAACAGGAAATGCACATGGGGATGCGCCACCGGATCGGCCCCGGCGAAACAGCCGATCACCGCTTCGGGCGCGGGCGGATCGGTGGACAGCAGATAGCTCGTCGTGACATCCGTCTCCTCGAACGGCGGTGGCAGCGTCAGGGTCGAGCGGATCCTGTCTTCGGCGATATCCCACCTGCCCATCCGCGCCCGGACCGCCCCGAGAAGCAGGTGGATGAACTGCACACCCGGCCGCACGCGATTGGCATATTGCAACGCCGCCAGATGGCCCGCCCCCCAGCGTTCGACCGGCTGCATCCAGACGCTCTTGATCGCCGAATAGGCCCGGTAATTCGCCGAAATACCGCTATAGTCCGTATCGTCGAAGGGCTTGTCCCGAAAGAGGCCCGGGTCGGGCAGCAGGGAGAGCTTGCCCATATCCGTCAGCGGCACGTCGCCCAGCTTCATCGAGAGGCGCGACACCGCACTGAGCGGCGCCCAGATGCGCGCCATGCGCGACAGGATGATGGCATCGAACAGCACGCCCTGAACCGGATCGAAGCCCCGTGTCGATGTGTGATGATGCACCCCGCTCACATGATCGTATCGCGCGACCATCAGGTCGATCAGATCGTGCTCCTGGCCCACGATGACCAGCGGCGTTCCGGCCGTCTTCGTCTGTTCGGCAAGTGCTTCGACCTCGAAGATCGAAACGGCCTTGTGCAGATAGCCACCGTGGTTCGAATGCGTCCCGTGCACGATATCGCCACCCCGCAGGTGCAGACCGACCGCGCCCTCGGGCAGAGGGTGTCCTAGCGCCTCGTCGATCGCGGCGCGGGCGGTCGCTGTAAAACCCAGACTGTCGAAGGCGCGCGCATTGGTGAACCTGTCGATCCGGTCGGCGAATTGCGGAAAGATCTGCTCGACCCTGCCGGGCCGGTCGACCTGGAAGACGCCGTGATCCTCGGCCTCCTTCATCAGCCAGTCGAATTCCGCCTCGCTATAGGGGCGGTTGTAGTAATGCGGCATCCCGCGATGGAGTGCGTGCAGATCGACGAGGTGACGTTCAACAAAGTCCGGCTCGAAAAGCAGCCCCAGATCCGAATTCGCCTGCCCGTCAACCTCGGGCAGATCGGCCGCATACCAGATGAACCCGAAATCCCGGCCCGTCAGATCGGCGAGGATCACGGCGTTCAGCAGGGTCGTCAGCCTTTGGCACAGCCCATCCAGCCGGGTCGCCACAAAGCGGAAATCGGGATTCGGGGCCGCCGGTCCGATCAGCCGGACAGAGGCCAGCCGCAGCCCCGCATCGCCCGTCAGCCGCACACCCGAAAACCGGCGCCCGGGGCCAAGGTCGATGACAAGCGGCAGGCCGGTCTCCTGATCCCCGAAGGAACAGAGGCCCGCGTGCACCCGCAGCCAATTCCCGTCGGGGTCCCGGATATCCGCTTCGATCGGGGCATCGGGTCTGTCGACGGGTGTCGCATTCTCGATCACCACGAACCGAATGGCCCGGCTTGCGGGGAGCGTCAGTTCCCAGACCTGTCCGGCCCCTGTCACGACGGCTCCGCCCTCATGGGCCACACCGCCAACCCGGCCGTCTTGCGAATGATCGCAAAAGCCATGCCCGGCCTGCAGGGCAGAAATCAGGTCACGGCCAAAATAATGCGTCATCAGGAAACTCGCGCCTTGAGGGCCACCGGGATCAGGAAGGGCTGACCCGCCGGCCCCAACCTGTCGTCAGGATGCTGCGGCGTAGGCTTCCATCACCTCGTCGGGCGCGTCCATATTCGTCGTGACGCTTTGAACGTCGTCGTCATCCTCGAGGGTTTCGACCAGCTTCATCACCTTCTGAAGCGTCTCAAGATCGACTGGCGAGGTCGTCTGCGCCTGCCAGACCAGTTTGGTCGAGCGGCTTTCGCCCAGCGCCTGTTCCAGCGCCGTCGACACCTCCGACAGGTCGGTATCGGCACAGGTGATCCAGTGGCCGCCCTCATCCTCGTCACCATCGCCCTCGGCGCTTTCGACGTCCTCGGCACCGGCCTCGATCGCGGCCATCATCACGTCATCGGGGCTGCCGACGCCGTAGTCGAAGACGATCTGGCCCTTGCGTTCGAACATAAAGCCAACCGATCCGGTCTCGCCCAGATTGCCGCCGTTCTTCGAAAAGGTGGAACGCACGGTCGAGGCGGTCCGGTTGCGGTTGTCCGTCATCGCCTCGACGATGATGGCCACGCCGCCGGGGCCGTAGCCTTCATAGCGGATCTCGTCATAGCTTTCGGCATCGCCGCCTTCGCTTTTCTTGATCGCGCGCTCGATCACGTCCTTCGGCACCGATTGCGACTTGGCTTCCTTGACCGCAAGCCGCAGGCGCGGGTTCTTTTCGGGATCGGGGTCGCCCATCTTCGCCGCGACGGTGATTTCCTTGGAGAGCTTGGAAAACAGCTTTGACCGGGCCGCGTCCTGACGGCCCTTGCGGTGCTGAATGTTTGCCCATTTGGAATGGCCGGCCATCGCCCACCTCTTTGCTATGTGTTCGCGGAATTCGGAACTCTATAGCCCCGCACCTCGCCCCGCTGCAAGGCCGTGCAACGCTCCTGCCCCGTCACAAGGGAAAGAAGAACGGGATCGAGAGAGAGGCGGTCAGCGCCGTCAGCAGATTGAGCGGCAGACCGATCCGCAGGAAATCGGTAAAGCGATAGCCCCCCGGACCGTAGACCAGCGTGTTGGTCTGATAGCCGATGGGCGTCGCAAAGGCCGCCGAGGCCCCCATCATGACCGCCACCACAAGGGGACGTGGATCGACGCCCAGCGTCTGCGCCAGGCCCAGTGCCACGGGCGCGAGGATCACGGCCACGGCATTGTTCGACACGATCTCTGTTAGGGTCGAGGCCAGAAGATAGACGCACAGCACGATGGCCCAGTCGGGCAGGTTCATCAGGTAGGGTGACAATGCCCCGACCAACTGGTTCAGCGCGCCCGACCGGTCGAGCCCCGTGCCCACGACGAGCATGGCAAAGATCAGTGTCAGAAGGCGCCCGTCGACAAAGCCGAAGGCCTCTTCGGCATCTATGCAGCGCGACAGGAGCACGATGGCCACCCCGATGAAGGCCAGCGATGCGATCGAGGCCACGCCCAGCGCCGACAGGCCCACGATGCCGGCCAGAACGCCCAGCACGATGGGCGCGTGACCCCGGCGAAAGGCGCGCGTCGCGGGATGCGATACATCGACGAGGTTCATGTCCTGCGCCAGCCGCTGAATATCGGCGGGCGCGCCTTCCAGCAGGAGCGTATCGCCCACCTGCACGACCAGATCGTCGATCTGGCGGCCGATATTCTTGTCGCGGCGATGGACGGCCAGCGGATAGACGGCATAGCGCCGCCGCAGGCGCAGCTGGCCAAGGCGGCGTCCGACCATCCGGCAATCCGGCGTGATCAGGGCCTCGACCGTCGTCGTCTCGACTGCCGAAACCTGATCGACCCGGCGCAACGACTTGTCGTTCTGAAGCGACAACAGCTCCGTCATCGCGGTGCGCAGCACGACCCGGTCGCCCACCTCGAGGGCCACGCCCTTGAGGTTGCGCCTCAACGATGCGTCGCCCCGGATCACGTCAATCAGGCGAACGCCGTCGCGTTTGAACAGTTTCACGTCCAGCACTTCGCGGCCGATCAGGTTCGAATCCGGCGGGATCACGGCCTCGGTGAAGAACCGCATCTTCGAGCGGTCCGACAAGAGGCCTGCCATGCTGTCACGGTTCGGCAGGAGGTGGCGACCGAACAGGTAGAGGTAGGCCGTTGCCGTCGCCGTCAGGACAAGACCCACGGGCGTGATCTCGAAGATCGTGAAGGGCGGCTCTCCGGCGGTGCGCACGATACCGTCCACCAGCAGGTTGGTCGATGTGCCGATCAGCGTGAGCGTTCCGCCGAAGATGGCGAAATAGCTCAGCGGGATCAGCAGGCGCGATGGCGCCTGACCCAGCTGTTTCGACAGCTTGACGAAGATCGGGATCATGACCACGACAACGGGCGTGTTGTTGATGAAGGCGGACAACCCGATCACCGTCAAGATAAGCGTGACAAGCGTTAGCACGGGGCGTTTGTCGACATGCCGCGCGGCCTGGTTCGATATCCAGTCAAGCGCCCCGGTCCGGACCATCGCGCCCACGATGATGAACAGCGCCGCGATCGTCCAGGGTGCCGGATTGGCAAAAACGCCGATCGCCTGCTCCTGCGGGACGATGCCGAGGACAACCATCATGACGGCCCCGGTCAGGGCCACGACCTCGACGGGATAGCGCTCGAAGACAAAGGCCGTGAACATCGCCACGACGATGATACCGGCGACCAGAGGGGCCAGGTCCGGGGACAGGGCGATGCCGAACATCAGCCCGCCTCGCCCCTGTCGCGCGGCTGAACCAGCGCCACGCCCGCAAGGATCACGGCCATGGCGGCCCAGACCAGGATGGAATAGCGCTCAGACAGCAGGATCATCGCCCAGACCACTCCGAAACCGGTGACAAGGTAGCTGACCTGAGCGGCAAACACGGCGCCCGCCCGGCCAACCAGCCAAACGTATCCGGAATACACCAGTGCATGGATCACCGAAAGGGCCATCAATGCCCATTCCTCGCGCCCCCATGTCGTATCGAGAGCCACGAAGTTCCCGGTCCCAAGGGCGATTGGCAGTGCGATGACGCACCCGATCAGCGACGCTCCCTGCAACAGCTGGATCGCATCCAGCCCGTCCGTGCCCCAGCGATCCACGTAATTGCCCTCGACCGCATAAAGAAACGGCGCGATCAGGGCGAGCGGCAGGAAGGCAACCATCGCCGGATCGGGAAGCGCCGTGCCCGGAAGCGCGATCAGGCCCACGCCGGAGATGCCCAGCAACAGGCCCACCGTCCTGCGGGTCGAGAACCGGTCTGTCCCGAGGGCAAGCGCCATCGGAAACGCCATCATGGGCACGGTGGCGATCACGATCGACATGATCCCGGCCGGCAGGTGAAAGGCCGCCGTATAGCTTGCGGTGTTGGGCAGGATCGTGCCCACCAGCGCGATAAAGGCATAAAGCCGCAACGCGCGGGCATCGCGGCGCAGGCGGTAGCCGCGCAGCCGGTTCACGATGCTGAGCAGAACGCCACCGATCAGAAGCTGCCAGAAGACAAGCCCGATCGGGCCATGGCCGCCCGTGACCGCGATCTTGGCCAGCGGCTGCGTCGCGCCCCAGCCGATCCCGATGATCAGAAGGATACCGCTCAGCCCCGTCCGGACAGGCGGGCCCGCGGGGCGCGCGATCAATCCGGCGCCTCCGCCGGGGAGGCCTGCGCGAGCCGGCCGCCCTTGCGGATCATCACGACCCGCGTGGCCTTGCCGGTGCGGTCATCGGTCTCGACATAAAGGCCGGACAACGTGGCCTCTCCGGCCGCGGGGGTGAAGCGGCCCTTGGGCATTCCGGTCACGAAACGGCGCATCGGTTCGTCCTTTTCCATCCCGATCACGGAATTGTAGTCGCCACACATGCCCGCATCCGACTGGAACGCCGTGCCGCCCGGAAGGATCATCGCGTCAGCTGTCGGCACATGGGTGTGGGTGCCCACGACAATACTCGCACGGCCATCGCAGTAATGGCCGACGCCCATCTTTTCGCTGGTCGCCTCGCAATGGATATCGACGAGACTCGCATTGACCATGCCTCCCATCGGATGCGCCTTCAGGACGGTATCGAGATGGGAAAACGGATCGTCGAAGGGCCGCTTCATGAAGACCTGGCCCAGAACCTGCGCCACGAGAACCTTGCGCCCGCCGGGGGCATCAAAGACCCGGGCACCGCGCCCGGGCGCGGCCTTGGAAAAGTTCAGCGGCCGGATGATCCGCGGCTCGGATTCGATGAAGCCCATCATGTCCTTCTGGTCGAAGGCATGATCGCCCAGCGTGATCGCATCGGCACCGGCCTCGAGCAGCACTTTCGCGTGATCGGGCGAAAGCCCCGCACCCGAGGTGGCGTTTTCGCCGTTGACCACGACGAAATCCAGCCGCCAATCCGCCCGCATCGCTGCGAGGTTTTCGGTAATGGCCCGCCGTCCGGCCCGGCCCATGACATCGCCAAGAAAAAGTATCCGCATCCGGCATCGATAGGACCGGCTTGGCCACAGCGCAAGGCACGAGGCACACCACGGGCCTATTTGCCCGACGAACCGCCCACGATCTCCGCAGGCGCGCCAAAATTAGCTAATTTTGGCCGCCGCCCGTGGCTCGAGGATGCCCTGTTCCGTCACGATCAGGTCAAGCGGCTGATCGATCGGCTCCGTCGGCAGGCTCTCGGTCTCCTGCGCGGCGAAGGCAAAGCCGATGGCAAGGACCGGTCCCGCCGCGCGCAGGCGCTCGAGCGTTCGGTCATAGAAGCCGCCGCCATAGCCCAGCCGCCCACCGCGCCAGTCGAAGGCCAGAAGCGGAACGATCAGGATCTGTGGCTCCAGCCAGTCGCCGCGCGCGGGGATCGCGGCGCCGAACTCGCCTGCGATCATCTCGCAGCCGGGCGTCCAGTCGCGAAACTTCAGCGGCTGCGCCTTGCCCATGATGACGGGCATTCCGACCGGACCATGGGCCGCCGCTTCCTCGAGGGCCGGGAGGGGATCGATCTCGGTGCGCATGGCGGCATAGCCCGCCAGCGGCACACCGCGATACCCGGCAAGAACCTCGGACAGATGCCCGGCGCAACCCGGCCCCGCGACGTCGAACGCCGCCTTGCGCCGGGCAAAGGCATCCTTGCGCGCCTGCGCCTTGATCCGAGCCAGATCGGTCACAGCAAAACCAGCGCGGCCAGGCCGAGGAAGGCGAAGAAGCCCACGATGTCCGTCACCGTCGTGACAAAGGCGCCCGAGGCCAGCGCCGGGTCGATCCCCATCTTGTCGAGGATGATGGGCACCGCCGTGCCTGCCAGTCCTGCCACGATCAGGTTCACCACCATCGCGACCGCGATCACCACGCCCAGCATGGGCGATCCGAACCAGACCATGCCGACGATCCCCATGATGACCGCGAACAGCACGCCGTTGATCGCGCCCACCGCGATCTCGCGCCTCAGGACGCGCCAGACATTCGATCCGGTCAGGTCGCGGGTGGCGATCGCGCGCACCGCAACAGTGAGAGACTGCGTCCCGGCATTGCCGCCCATCGAGGCCACGATGGGCATCAGCACGGCCAGCGCCACGAGGCTTTCGATCGTGCCCTCGAAAAGCGCGATCACGAGGGAGGCGAGGATCGAGGTGAACAGGTTGATCGCCAGCCATGGAAACCGCCGCCGCGTGGTGGAGCGGATCGAATCCGACAGCTCCGTTTCGCCGCTGATACCCGCAAGGCGCATGATGTCTTCTTCATGCTCCTCATCGAGAACCTCCATGGCGTCGTCGATGGTGATCACGCCCACAAGCCGGTCATCGTCATCCACCACGGGCGCAGAGATCAGGTGATACTGGTTGAACGCATAGGCCACCGCGCCCTGTTCGTCCTCGACATGGAAGGTGCGGAAGCTGGGCTCGATCAGGTCGGCCAGCGCCACATCGCGCTTTGATGACAGGATACGGCCCAGCGTGGCATAGCCCACGGGCTTCATCCGCGGATCGACGAGGATGACGTGATAGAACTGGTCGGGCAGGCTGATCCCGGACCTGAGGTGATCGATCGTCTCGCCCACCGTCCAGTGTTCGGGCACCCGGGCCACCTCGCCCTGCATGAGCCGGCCTGCGGAGTATTCCGGATAGGCCAGCGCCTTCTCCACCGCGATCCGGTCCATCGCATCGAGGGAGCGCAGGATCGCGGCCCGCCGTTCGGGCTCAAGATCCTCGACCAGATCGACCACGTCGTCGGATTCCAGCGACCGGACCGCCATGGCCAGCTCGGCCTCGGGCAGTTCCGAGATGATCTCTTCGCGCAGGTTGTCATCGAGTTCGGACAGCAATTCGCCGTCGATCCCCCGCGACCAGAGCGCCAGCAGCGCCCGCCGGTCGCGCATGTCGATCTGTTCGAGAAGGTCGGCAAGGTCGGCCGGGTGCAGCGGATCGAGCAGGTTGCCCAACGCCTCGGCATCCTGTGCCTCGATCGCGTCGAGGACATCGTCGAACAACCTTGCGGCAAGGCTGAAATCGTCGTCCGTCGCGTCGTCGGTCAGTCTCGATTCGTCGGCCATGCCACCCCCTGACTGTTGCGTCGGACCATAACGGATCGACAGGGCGCGACAACGGGGCGCCCGGGAATTCGGGCGACACGACGCACTTGGTGGGGCCCGCTCCGGCGGGCCTGCCTTTCCACTGGTCTTTTCGTCGCCCCCGATCCTAATCTGCGATCATGACGAAAACGCTTCTTCTGGGGCAGACGCTCCGTTTCCTTGCCGATCCCTTCTCCGGCGCGCCCGAGGACATCGTCCGCACCGACAGCCGCGGCGGCGTGCTGATCGAGCATGGCCGGATCGCCGCGCTGGGTCACGGACCGGACCTGCGCCGCGCCCATCCCGACGCCCTCGTGGTGGATTACGGCGACGCCCTGATTTCTCCGGGCTTCATCGACGCGCATATGCACTATCCCCAGACCGCCATGATCGCGAGTTGGGGCAAGCGCCTGATCGATTGGCTCAACAGCTATACCTTCCCCGAGGAAATGCGGCTGGCCGACCCGGCCTATGCCCATGAAATCGCGGCCAGAACGCTCGATCTCAACCTTGCGCACGGCACCACCACGGTGGCCAGTTTCTGCACCATCCACCCACACAGCGTCGATGCAATCTTCGAGGCGGCAGAGGCGCGAGACATGCGCATCGTGGCCGGTAAGACCTGCATGGATCGCGACACCGCCCCCGTAGGCCTGCGCGATACCGCGCAATCGGCCCATGACGACAGCGCGGCGCTGATTAAGCGCTGGCATGGGCAAGGCCGCGCCATCTATGCGATCACGCCGCGGTTCTCACCGACCTCGACGCCGGATCAGCTCGAGGCGCTTGGTGCGCTCTGGGCCGCAAATCCCGACTGCCTGATGCAGACCCACCTGAGCGAACAGACAGACGAGGTCGCGTGGGCCCGCGCGCTCTATCCCGATGCGCGCGATTACCTCGATACCTACGAAGCCCACGGCCTTCTGGGCGCGCGCGGGCTGTATGGCCACGCGATCCACCTCGAACCGCGAGAGATCGACCGGCTGGCCGACGTGGGCGCAAGCGTCGTGCATTGCCCCACATCGAACACCTTCATCGGCTCGGGCCTGTTCGACATGGCGGGCCTCAAGGCGCGCGGCGTGTCCGTGGGGCTTGCCACCGACACCGGGGGCGGGTCGTCCTTTTCGATGCTGCGCACGATGGCGGCGGCCTACGAGGTGGCGCAGCTGCGCGGCACGCCTCTGCATCCGGCGCAGCTGATCTGGCTGGCGACCGAAGGTTCGGCCCGTGCGCTCCATCTGGGCGGGCGGATCGGCACGCTCGAACCGGGCGCCGAGGCCGATCTGTGCATCCTCGATCTGGCGTCAACACCGGCAATCGCCCAGCGCACGGCCGAGGCCCGCGACATCTGGGAGGCGCTCTTTCCGACGATCATGATGGGCGACGACCGCGCGATCCGGGATGTCTGGGTGAACGGCGTCCGCCGTCCCTGATCACAGCGGGTCGGCGAGGATCAGCACATAGGTCGTGTCTTCGAGGCCGACGCCAATCTCTTCGGCGCGTTCCTCCAGCATGGCCTCACGGTGGCCCGATGTCGATTCCATCCATGTCTGGATCGCAGCGGCCTCCTTGGTGGAGCCCCGGAACAGGTTCTCCGCGACCCACGCCCATTCGTAACCCGTCGCGCTAACCCTGTCACCGGGCGTGGAGCCGTCGAGCCCGATATGATCGAACCTGTTGTTGGCGACGAGGTCTTCGGCATAGTCCTGCGCGGCCTCGGTCAGAAGTGCATTGTAGACGACAGGCTGGGCAGAGACGTTGCCGCGTTCGTCGTTGACGAGGGCAAGGAACAGGTCTTCTTCGAAGGCATCCGGGCTCGGGTCGTCGAATTGCGCATCATTCGCCACGGAAATCGGATCACTGAAAATTCCGTCTTCGCCGACGGGCACGACGATACATCCGCTCAGCCCCAAGGCCACGACACCCCAAAGAAAACGCATTCTCGCCTCCGGTTAAGACCGCGCCTATTTTGGGCCGCGCGGCCCCTGCTTGGCAACTGATAGTTTCCGGCTCCAGCCAGCTTACCGCTCGGCACCCAGCATCAGGACCCAGGTATCACCGTCTAGGCCAAGGCCGAAATCCTCGGCCCGCCCGTCTAGGATGTTTGCCGCGTGGCCCGGGGAATTCATCCAGGCCTCCATGACGGCCTGTTCGGAATAGAAGCCCTGGGCGATGTTCTCGGCGATGAAGGTATAGTCATAGCCCACCTCGAGCGCCCGGTCGGCCGCCGAGGATCCATCGAGCGCCGTATGCGAGAGATAATTGTTGGTGGCCATGTCTTCGGCATGGGATTGCGCGGCTTCAGTCAGGCGCGGCTCTGGGACAACGGCGACAAGGTTCAGCCCGCCCCTTTCGTCGTTCAGGAGCACCGCAAAGGATTCGCTGCCCGCATAGGCCACCTCGCGGGGTGGCGCAGCCTGGGTCGGCGCGCCCCCGGCGGAGGTCTGCGCGGCATCGAGGACGATCTGCTCGATGGGCAGCACTGTCATGCAGGCCGAGAGGGGCAGAATTAGCAGCACTGACCAAACGCGCATCGAGTCACCTCGTCTTTCGGCCCCCACCGGACGTTATTTGTGCCCAAGAACCATGGCACGTTTGCGGCCAAGGACGGCGCGCCTCCGTCTGATTCCCGCCGCAATCGGTGACGGCAAAGAGCCCCGCACCCGTCAAACGGGCGTGGGCCGGAGCAATCGACGATGGTCCGGTCTTCCCACGATTGGCCATGAAGCATGGGGTGACCTTCCCCTTTTGCCGAGCCGGGCAGCCTGCGTCAGGGCCGGGACAGGCATGACAACAGGCCCTGCCCTATTTCAGCTGTTGCCCGTAGACCAACAGACTGTTTCCGTTAGTGAATTTGGCAAGACGAACAAGATCATAGCCAGATCCCGGTCATAGACCCGATGAGACGGTGGATTGATCTCATTTCCGCAGGGGCCGCGATCACGAGGCCAGCGCGCGGGCAAGCCTATTCTGCCGCGAGACCAGTTCGTCCTCATCGGCAGTGATCAGCCGCCCATCGCGGACGACCTGCCGGCCCTCGACGATCAGGTGACGCACGCGGACCGGGCCTGCCAGCAGGAGGGCTGCCGGATCCCAGCTGCCCGCCGTCTCGATCCCGTTGGTGGGCCAGATCGCCAGATCGGCGCGATAGCCCGGCGCGATCTGCCCGCATTCGCCGCCGCGGCCCAACACTTCCGCCCCGCCCCGCGTGGCGATGCGCAGCGCTTCGCGCGCGCTCATGGCATCCGCGCCCTGCGCGACCCGTTGCAGCAACATCGCCTGCCGCGCCTCGAGCACGAGGTTGCCCGCGTCGTTCGACGCCGAACCGTCGACACCGAGGCCCACTTTCACACCCGCATCCCGCATCGCCCGAACCGGAGCGATACCGGAGCCCAGCCTGCAATTCGAACAGGGACAATGGGCAACGCCCGTCCGGCTGCGGGCAAAGAGGTCGATCTCTGCCGCGTCGAGCCTGACGCAATGGGCGTGCCAGACATCGGCGCCCGTCCAGCCCAAATCCTCGGCATATTGGCCCGGCCGGCATCCGAACATCGCCTCGGAATAGGCGATATCCTCGTCATTCTCGGCCAGATGCGTGTGCAGCATCACGCCCTTGTCGCGCGCCAGAAGGGCCGCGTCGCGCATAAGCTCCCGGCTTACGGAAAAGGGCGAACAGGGGGCCACGCCCACCCGGATCATGGACCCGGGCGACGGGTCGTGAAAGGCGTCGATGACCCGGATGCAATCCTCGAGGATCGCGGGCTCCCGCTCGACAAGCGCGTCGGGCGGCAGGCCACCATCGCTTTCACCGATGCTCATCGCACCGCGCGTGGGGTGAAATCGCAGGCCGATCTCACGGGCCGCGGCAATCGTGTCGTCGAGACGCGCGCCGTTGGGGAAAAGATACAGGTGATCGGACGTCATCGTGCAGCCCGACAGCGCCAGTTCGGCCAGCCCGACCTGCGCCGAAACGAACATCTCTTCGGGGCCGAAGCGCGCCCAGATCGGGTAAAGCGTTCTGAGCCAGCCGAACAACAGCGCATCCTGACCGCCCGGCACCGCGCGGGTCAGCGTCTGGTAGAGGTGGTGATGCGTGTTCACGAGACCCGGTGTCACAAGGCATCCGTCCGCCTCGATCACCTCTGCCCCGGCAGGGTCGAGCCCATGGCCAATCTCGGCGATCACACCATCGCTGATCCGGATATCGGCCCCCTCCAACTCCGTGCCCGCATCGTCCATCGTGACGAGATGGGACGCCCCACGGATCAGGAGCGAGGTCATTCAACCCCGCTCAGGAACGCGAGCGCCTGTGCGTGAATGGTGGGGTTGGCCGCAGCGATCACGCGCCCGCCGTCATGGCAGGGCCCGCCGCGCCAGTCGGTGACGATCCCGCCCGCGCCCTGCACCACCGCGATCGGCGCGTGCACGTCATAGGGATAAAGCCCGGCCTCGATCACAAGATCGACCTGCCCCGCGGCCAGCAGCGCATAGCCGTAACAATCCATGCCATACCGGGTGAGCCGGACCTGCTCGGCCACGGCGCGGAACGCCGCGCCTTCCTCGGCGGTTCCCACTTCGGGAAAGGTCGTCAGCAGGATCGCATCCTCCAGCCGGCTGGTCTTGCGCACCGACAGGGCCGCGTTGCCCATCGGCCCGTCGACCTCGGCCTGAGTGCCGCCGCCCGAGAACCTCTCGCCGATATAGGGCTGATCGATCACGCCGAAGATCGGGCCCTGCGCATCAGAAGCCGCGATCAGGACACCCCATGTCGGCGTGCCCGAGATGTAACCCCGTGTCCCGTCGATCGGATCGAGGACCCATGTGATGCCCGTGGTGCCGGTCTGATGGCCGAATTCCTCGCCCAGGATCCCGTCATCGGGGCGCAGTTCGGCCAGACGGGCGCGCATCGCGGCCTCTGCGGCTCGGTCGGCCTCTGTCACCGGATCGAACCCGCCGGGGCCGGCCTTGTTGTCGCTGGCAAGACCGGTCCGGAAATGCCTCAGCGTCTCGGGCCGGGCCAGATCGGCAAGTTCATGCGCCACCAATCGGAGTTCGTTACGGATAGTGTCACGGTCGTCCGCCATTCCGGCCCCCTCGAATGCAAACGCCCCCGCCCGGTAAGGCGGGGGCATGTTCTGGAGCTAGCCCTTGATTGGCCGGAGGGTCAACCGGCTCCGGCTCAGGCGGCCGCGTCGCTGAGAACGCGCGCCAGGTCGAACAGGCGCCGACGCTGATTTTCGGGCATCGCATAATAGGAGCGCAGCAATTCCAGCGCCTCGCGATCCGACAGGATATCGCCCGGAACATCCGACGTGTCGGGACGTTCGATGCCCTGCTCTTCGAGCCCGTCGAAGAAGAAGGCCACATCGACCTGAAGCGCGTGAGCGATATCCCACAGGCGGGAGGCGCTGACGCGGTTCATCCCGGTCTCGTATTTCTGGATCTGCTGGAACTTGATGCCGACCTGTTCGGCCAGCTGCTGCTGGGTCGTCCCCGTCACCCAACGGCGATGGCGAATGCGCTTGCCTACATGCACGTCAACCGGGTGTTTCATCTTGTCTACCTCGCTATTGCAGTGGCACCCCAACGCTCGTAAAATAAAACGTTTTCAACACTAACGACGTCTGAACCATCAGTCGTCTTTCGGGGATCGCTCTACATATTCTAATCTGACTGTAAGTGGTATCACACGCTTCGGTTGAGGATGTCATCCTTACCTTTTGGACAGGCACAGTCGATTTTCAGTTGTTTTGACCACCGACCGTCTGGTGACGTTGCGTAAACCACGCTACGCCCCGGACCGAGAATTCCCAGACGGAGACCTTCATGCGTGCCTTCCAGGTATCCAGTTTCGACACCCCGCCCGCGCTTCGGACGTTGGAGAGCCCGCGGCCCGGGCCCGGCGAGGTTCTGCTGAAAATCGAAGCCTGCGGCCTGAATTTCGCGGATCTCCTGATGGCGCAGGGCCGTTACCAGGATACGCCCGAGCCGCCCTTTACGCTTGGCATGGAGGTTTGCGGCATTGTTCTGGCACAGGGTGACGGCGTGGCCGCGCCGGTTCTGGGCGAGCGGGTCGCCGTCTTCGGCGGCAAGGGCGGTCTTGCCGAAGAGGGGGTTTTCCCCGCGCAACTGTGCCGCCCCGTGCCCGAAAGCATGTCGTCCGAGGTCGCGGCCGGGTTTCAGGTGGCCTTCGGCACCTCCCATCTTGCCCTGATCCGCCGCGCCCGGCTCAAACCCGGAGAAACGCTCGCGGTCTTCGGGGCCGCCGGTGGTGTGGGGCTGACCGCGGTCGAGGTTGGCGCCGCGATGGGGGCGCGGGTCATCGCGGTCGCGCGGGGCGATGATAAGCTGAAGGTCGCCCGCGACGCAGGCGCCCACGAATTGATCGACAGCGATGAACCTGATCTCAAGGCGCGGCTCAAGGCGTTGGGCGGGATCGACGTGGCCTATGATCCTGTGGGCGGCGATGCCTTCACCGCAGCGCTTGGTGCGATGAACCGCGAGGGGCGGATCCTGATCATCGGCTTTGCCAGCGGGGAGGTCCCGCAGGTCCCCGCCAATATCGCGATGGTCAAGAACATCGACGTGATCGGGTTCTACTGGGGCGGCTACCTGAAATTCGCCCCCGAGGCCCTGACCGAGAGCCTGGCCGAACTGATGCTGTGGCACGACGAAGGCCGGCTTGCCCCGCATGTCAGCCACGTCCTGCCGCTGGCGCAGGCCGCCGATGCGCTGGAGCTGCTGCGGACCCGCAAATCTACCGGCAAGGTCGTCGTCACGCCGTGAGTTGCCGGGCCAGTTCGGCCGCCGATCCCGGGCCCCCGGCTCGGTAGGCGGACCGGATCATGTCACGCAGCGCGGCGGCGACCGGCGTTCCCTGCTGCGCCATGTACAGGACGATTCCCGTCTCGCCCGGATCAGGCAGTGCGCCCTTGTGCTCGATCGCGGCGGTCTGGGGCGGATAGCCGCCCTCGATCGCCGCGCTGATCGCCAGATCGGCACTGACCGCCGCATCGACCGCGTTGTCGAGCGCCGATTCGACCACCATCCGCCACGGCACATTCGCCTCGTTCACGCGGCGCAGAACGCCCGAGCGGAAGATGCAGTTCGAACAGAACGCGATCGGAAGCGGGCGTTGCCGCCATGCGGTTCCGCCTTCGGCGCCGATCCAGACGAGCGGCAGGCGCACCAGCGTCTCACCTCCCGGGCCGGGCTCGTCCTCGGTGGTCAAAATCACATCGCAATCCCCATGGGCGAACATCTCGCGCAGTCGCCGCGTCGGGGCGGAGAACAACTTGATCTGCATTCGGGGGTATTCCGCTGCGAACCGGCGCAGGATCGGCGGGATGTAGGGATAGATGATGTCATGCGGCACGCCGAGTACGATCTCGCCCTCGTAATCCTCGCCGGTCAAACGGGCAAAGGCCTGATCGTTCAGCTCGAGCATGCGGCGCCCGAAGCCCAGAAGCTGTTCGCCCGACGCGGTCAGCCCGATGCCGCGCCCCGACCTGTCGAGAAGCGACGCGCCCAGCGAATCTTCCAGCCGTTTCAGCTGCATCGACACCGCCGATTGCGTCAGGTTCAGAAGGCCCGCCGCCTTTGTCACACCACCGCATTCGGCGACAGTCACGAAGGCGCGGAGCGCGGTCAGATCAAGGTTTCTGGGCATATCAACACCTGTGATGAATCACTTTCCAAACATTCATTTCCATTATCCCCACTCCTGCCCCATATATCAACAACAAGAATTCAAACCTCCCAAACCATCACAAGACGTGACACCCTGAAAGGATCAGCCATGGTTCGCCTCGACGCCTTGGGCCGGGCCCGCACCGCCCGCCCTTCCACCCCGGTATTCGCCCTCATCCGCGCCGCATTTTGCGTCTGGCGGCAGCGCCGCCATCTCGCGCGGCTTGACCGTGACCTTCTGGCCGATCTGGGCCTGTGCGCGGATGAGGCACAAAAGGAAGCGGCCCGCCCGATCTGGGATGTTCCGGGCCATTGGCGGCGCTGAATCGCACCGGAATTGCGACCTTTTGACACGATGAAATCGGAAACTGACCGTTTTCATAGGATTTTCGGCAGTCCGCCTGCCGGAAATCCTTGAAATAGCCGCGCGGGCTGCCGATATTCAGCGCAACAGTGGCGTATGGTGCCCCTGCTGACAGTTATCTTCGGAGGTCAATCGATGGCTGAATATTCTACGATCCGACCGACGGCCGGCACTCGCTCGGCCGCGATCGACGAAGGGCTCCGCGCCCACATGAACAAGGTCTACGGCACGATGTCCGTGGGCATGGTGATGACGGCGCTGGCCGCATGGGCCATTTCTGGCCTGTCGGTCACGACGGAACCAACCGCCTACCAGATCGGAGCCGACCGGTTCCTCACCGATCTGGGTTACGCGCTTTACGCCTCGCCGCTGAAATGGGTGGTGATGTTCCTGCCGCTCGTCATGGTTTTCGGCTTCGGCGCGATGATCAACAAGCTGTCGGCAGCCGGTGCGCAGACGTTCTTCTATGTCTTCGCGGCCACGATGGGCGTTTCGATCAGCTGGATCTTCCTCGTCTTCACCGGGTTCTCCATCGTTCAGGTCTTCCTGATCACGGCGATTGCCTTCGCGGGCCTGTCGCTCTGGGGATACACCACGAAAAAGGACATCTCCGGCTGGGGGTCGTTCCTCATCATGGGCGTGATCGGCCTGATCGTCGCCTCGATCGTGAACATCTTCCTCGGCTCGCCGGCGATCATGTTCGCAGTGTCGATCCTCGGTGTCCTGATCTTCGCGGGCCTGACCGCCTATGACACCCAGAAGATCAAGAACGACTACCTTCAGCACGCCCAGCATGGCGATGCGGAATGGTTGGGCAAGGCCGCCATCATGGGCGCGCTGAACCTCTACCTCGACTTCATCAACATGTTCATGTTCCTGCTGCAGCTGTTCGGCAATCGCGAATAAGCAGCGAACATCGCACAACGACAGGGCCGCCTTCGGGCGGCCCTTTTCGTTTGGTGGCCAGGGTGGCATGAAGCGCTCGAAATCGCAGCTCACCCGCGGAGACGCCATGCCGGACCTTCCCCTCACCTCGCTTGCCGCCCTACTGAACGGCGCGATCTTTTTCGGGCTGACGCTCAAGGTGATCCGGCTCCGGCGGCGCGACGGGGTCGTGCTTGGCGACAACGGGGATCGGGCGCTGATGAAGGCGATTCGCGGTCAGGCCAATGCCGCCGAACAGATGCCGCTGGGCCTGATCCTCGGCTTGCTGATCGAATTGCAGGGCGGGCCTGCGGGGCCGCTGGCCTCGGCCCTTGCGGCCTTCACGTTGGGCCGGCTGATACATGGTGCCTATTTCGGGATCCATGGCACGCCGTGGCGGCTGCGGTTCTACGGGATGTTCCTGACGATGGCCGGGCAGGTCACGCTGGCCGCACTTCTGGTCTGGACCATCGTGGTCACGTGACGGGTTGAAGATCGCGACGCATCGCGACCGCCGGAAAATCGACACCGGGACCAAGGGGGACCGTAGTGTCCCCGATCGCGTCAAAGCCCAGCGCCGCGTAGAACGGCACCGCCGTGCGAGTCGACAGGCAATGCATCCACGTCATGCCCGCCGTGGCGGCGGCCTCGAACACATGGGTCATGAGCGCCCGGCCGATCCCGCGCCGGACCATGCGGTCATCGGTGACGACATGCCGGACATTGGCGCGCCCCGGCAGGATACCACCGCCCGCAGGTGCCGTGGCAGTCCAGCCCCCCGCGCCCACGATGCGCGCATCGTCGACAGCCACGTAATAGGTGCCGCTGGTCACCAGCCCCGGCTGCGCGCGCGAGATGCGCGGGATCGCTGTCACCAGAACGGAGGGCGGATAATCGGCCTTGAGCAGGCGCGGATAGCTGCGCGCAAGCAACGCATCTATGGCGGCGATATCGGCCCGCGTCGCGGTTCGGATGGTGATCATGGTGCGATCCTCGGGGTGCGGGCTTGCCGCAACGAAAAAGGCCGCGCAAACCGCGCGGCCCAATGTCGTCAGGTCGGGAAAGATCAGCTTACTTGATCTTGCCTTCCTTGTATTCGACATGCTTGCGCACGACCGGGTCGTACTTCCGCACGCTCATCTTTTCGGTCATCGTGCGGGCGTTTTTCTTGGTCACATAGAAGTGGCCCGTGCCTGCCGTCGAGTTCAGGCGGATCTTGATGGTGGTCGGCTTTGCCATGTCTCGTCTCCTGATCGCGGGCCAGGATGGCGCACCGCGGAAAAATCTTGTGAAGCCGCCTTTTACCCGCCGGCCCGTGCGAGTCAACCATATTCCCCCGTGAAACGTGTCCGCGCGTGTCCTGGAGGGCTGAATTGTCGCCACAGGCATGGCAGACGATGGCGCGGGCATTCGGTCAAGGCGAAACGCCCCGGTGCACGCAGCGAAACCACAGGGTGGTGGTTTCGGTGCGCGGATGGCCTGTAAGCCGGATTCTGTCCCCCGGGGTTGCCCCCGGATGGATGGCCATTCATCTGGGATCACCGTCGCCGGTGACCTCGTGCTGCCAACCCGGGGCCCTCGGGTCCAAGCATCCCGCCGCGCGAACGCGGACGGACCCCCTATTTGGCATTGCTCCCGGTGGGGCTTGCCGTGCCGCTTCTGTTGCCAGTCGCGCGGTGGGCTCTTACTCCACCGTTTCACCTTTTCCCCGACGGATCGGGGTAGTCTGTTTTCTGTGGCGCTTTCCCTGGGGTTGCCCCCGCCGGGGATTACCCGGCACCGTGCTTTTCTCTGGAGTCCGGACTTTCCTCCCCCGCGGCACCCTTGCAGGCGCGCCGGAGCGGCCATCCAGCCATCCGCGCGAGGCCGGGGTTATGCCCCCGCCGCCGCCCGGTCAACGACAAATCGACGCCCGAGATCGGTGGCCATCGCCATATCGACGGGATCTAGGGGCCCGTCGACGCCCGCCCGGAACCGCAGACGAAAGGCCCGTAGCAGAAGGTCATCGTCGAGATCGGGACCATAGCCGAAACGTTCAAGCGCGGCGCGGAAGACGGCCCCGTCGACGGGCAAGGCCGGCGCGGGCGTCGCCTCCGGCCAGACCGACAGGCCCAGACGGGCAAGCCCCTGCCAGTCGAACAGGGGGCCGGGATCGGATTTGCGGTCGGGCGCCATGTCGGAATGGCCGATGATCCCGTCCGGCCCGATCGCCCAGCGCCGCATGATGCCCGGAAGAAGCCTGTGCAGCGCCCGCATCTGGGCTGCCGGAAACGGTCCGCGGCCGTCATTGTCCAGTTCGATCCCGATCGAGCGGGAATTGACGTCGCCCGCCCCGGCCCATTGCCCGGCACCCGCGTGCCAAGCCCGCAGCGCCTCGTCGACCATCTGGATGACGGCTCCGTCAGCCCCGATCAGGTAGTGGGCGGACACTTCGAACGCCGGATCGCACAGACGGTCAGCCGCCGCCTCGCAGTTTGCCATCGCGGTATAGTGCAGGACGATCATGTCGGGCAGGACCCCGCCCCGCCGCGCACCGCAATTGGGCGAGGGCCGCCAGAGGATGGGCGTCACCCTCAGCCCTGACCCACCGCGGTCAGGAAGGGGGCCGGATCCCAGCCGCATGCAAACCCGTCTCCGTCCGGGTCGATGCCCAGCGGATCGCGTTCAGGCCCACCGCGCGAAAGAAATTCGCGCTGTGCCTCGTCGGGAGACCGGAAGGTCGCGCAGTTGCGCTGGAATTTGCCCTGTGGATCGATGACCAGAAGCGAACGCGAATACCATTCCTGACCGCGCCTGTTCGGCGCGTTGAGGGCATATTCGATGATGTTCGGGCCGACCTCCTCGTCCCGCTCCGGCAGGGCCGTGGGCTGGATGACCTGATAGGCGTCACGTTGGCGGGCCAGTCTTTCGGCATCGGATTCAATCGATTCGCGCGAGGCAACCGCGTCGAAATCCTGCTCGTCTGATATGCCCGAAGAGGCGATCTGGACCGGCGCGGCATTCGCGGGGCTGGCCTGAACGCCCGACGTCCGGTTGATGTCGTCGCCGCCCGTCATGCCCGAGGTTCCCGGGGCAACAAGCGGCGCGCCGATGCCTGCGGAGGCCAGATCATTGGTGCTGATCCCCGAGGCCGGCGCAGGTGCAGACGACCCGCCCGGCACCACGCCACCCGCATTGGGCGGAACGATGGCCTGCCCCGGATTGACGGCCACGCCGCCGAGGGCCTCGAGCCTCGCCCGTTCGATCTCATACTGGCTGTATTCCGAAATACCGACGCCCGCGCCGCTGTCGGGCACGGGCGTGGCGCAGGCCGCCAGAATGACGGGCACCGTCAGGATCGCATAGCGGAACACCGTTCCCACCTCTCGTGCAATAGATCGGCGGGGTTCTACCACCACCGGGCGGGCTTTGCCACAAAACCGGCTGCACGTTCGAGTGAATAGGCGCAATTCAGCAAATCGCCTTCCTCCCAAGGGCGTCCGATCAGCTGAAGACCGAGCGGCAGTCCGGCCCGGTCGAGCCCTGTCGGCACCGCGATCCCCGGCAGACCGGCGAGGTTCACCGTCACGGTGAACACATCGTTGAGATACATCTCGACCGGGTCGGACACCTCTTTGCCAAGTTCGAACGCGGCCGAGGGGGTCGCGGGCGTCAGGATCGCGTCGACGCCCTGGGCGAAGACATCCTCGAAATCCTTCTTGATCAGGCTGCGCACCTTGCGGGCGCGGTTGTAATAGGCGTCGTAGAAGCCGGCAGACAGCACATAGGTGCCGACCATGACCCGGCGCTTGACCTCGGCGCCGAAGCCTTCGGCCCGGGTCTTTTCATACATCTCCGTCACGCCTTCGCCCTGCGCCAGCTTGGCACGGTGCCCGAAGCGCACGCCATCATAGCGGGCAAGGTTCGACGACGCCTCGGCCGGTGCGATCACGTAATATGTCGGAAGCGCGTATTTCGTGTGAGGCAGGGTGATGTCGACGATCTCTGCCCCCGCATCGCGGAGCATTTCCTGTCCCTGCTGCCACAGCGCCTCGATTTCGTCGGGCATCCCCTCCATGCGGTATTCGCGCGGGATACCGATCTTCTTGCCCCGGATGTCACCGGTCAGCGCGGCTTCGAAATCCGGCACGGGCAGATCGGCGGAGGTCGAATCCTTCATGTCGTGGCCCGCCATCGACCGAAGCATGATCGCCGCATCGCGGACGTCCTTGGTCATCGGGCCCGCCTGATCGAGCGAGGAGGCAAAGGCCACGATGCCCCACCGGCTGACCCGGCCATAGGTCGGCTTGAGCCCGGTGATACCGACAAAGGCCGCAGGCTGGCGGATCGACCCGCCGGTATCCGTCCCGGTCGCGGCAAGGCAGAGGTCCGCCGCCACCGCAGCAGCCGAGCCCCCCGAAGAGCCTCCGGGCGTCAGCGCGGTGTCGTCATTGCCGCGCCGCCACGGGTTGACCGCGTTGCCATAGGTCGATGTCTCGTTCGACGAGCCCATGGCGAATTCGTCCATGTTCAGCTTGCCCAGCATAACGGCGCCATCGTCGAACAGCTGGGTCGTCACGGTCGATTCGTATTCGGGGCGGAACCCGTCGAGGATACGGCTCGCCGCCTGGCTGGGGACGCCCTTGGTGCAGAACAGATCCTTGATGCCCAAGGGGATGCCGCACATGTCGGGGGCATCGCCCGCCTTGATCCGCGCATCCGCGGCCTTGGCCTGCGCCTCGGCGATTTCGGGCGTGTGGTGGACGAACGCGTTGAGCGCGCCCGCCTCGTCGATGGCGGAGAGGTAGGATTGCGTCAATTCGGCGGCCGTAACCTCGCCCTTGCGCAGCGCGTCACGGGCCCCGGCAATCGTGAGTTTCGTCAGATCGGTCATCATTCCACCACTTTCGGCACGGCAAAGAAGCCTTCGCGCGCATCGGGCGCATTCTTCAGGACGGCGGCCTGCTGATTGCCATCGGTCACCACGTCATCGCGCCGCTTGAGCCGCATGGGCGTGACCGACACCATCGGCTCCACGCCCTCGACATCCACCTCGCCCAATTGCTCGATGAAGCCGAGGATGGCGTTGAATTCCCCTGCCAGCGCGGGCAGGTCCTCTTCCTCGACCCGGATGCGCGCCAGATGGGCCACCTTGCGGGCGGTTTCGACGTCGATGGACATGAGATCGTTCCTTGCGTGGTTTGCAGGCGCCTTGCGTTTAGCGCCGCGCGCCATGTGCTGCAAGCATGTGGACGCGGTAGCTGCCCAGCACGATCACGAACATGACGGTATTGAAGACATGCCACAGGAAGTGGGTCCCCAACGGGAAGCTGTCGCAGAACGTCAGATCGACGGACCGGACCGCGATCGACAGCGACAGGACGGCACCGCCCGCAACGAAGCCCCGACGCATCGGGCCAAGCTTGCTGCCGAAGACCAGCGCATAGCCGAAGAGCAGGATCGGCACCGTCCAATAGAAGTTCGACACCCGGAAAAAGGGCAACATGTCCGCCACATAGATAACGCCCGCCGCATAGGGAAAGAACCCCACCACACCCAGACCCGCGGCCCAGACCGGCCAGCCCAGTGCGTGCCGGTTCACCGCATAGAGGTAGACGAGGATGAACAACCCGATGGGCAGGATGTCGGCCAGACCGGCCCATCCTGTGGCCAGCGTATGAAAGAGGAACGACCCGATCCCGATCGCCAGCAGAAGCGCTGCGAGAACCCGCCCCAGTGGCACCCCGTGCATGGCGCGCAGAAACCACAGCGCGACAAGGATATAGCCCAGATTTGTCAGGGCATTGACGGGCTCCGACCAGAACGAGAAATCCGTCCTTTCGCAATAGGCGTCGACCTGCGCGAACCAATCCATGCCTGCCCCTTTTCCTGCCTGCTCCCTGCCCCGGATTCGTCAATGACACCGGCGGCGCGGCTGTTATCCTGCCTTCCGAAGAGGATGGAGGAAATAGCCATGAAACTTACCTGGTTCGGTCATTCGGGATTTCGACTGGAAATCGGCGGGCAGGTGCTGCTTGTCGATCCGTGGTTCACCGGCAACCCTGTCTTCCCCGAGGACCGGCGTGCCGAGGCGATCAGCGGGGCCACGCATATCCTTCTGACCCATGGTCACGGGGATCACGCGGCAGATACGCCCACACTCGCGGCAGAACTGGAGATCCCGGTGATCTGCATCCACGAATTGTCCGAGATCTTCACGGCCCGCGGCGGGATCGAAACGATGGGCATGGGCAAGGGCGGCACGATTTCGCTGGGCGATGTCGCGGTGACCATGGTCAATGCCGTCCATTCCTCGTCGATGGATTTCGAGGGCGGCATCCGCTACGCGGGCGATCCCGCCGGCTTCATGATCGCGGGCGAAGGCCACGTCCTCTATGTATCCGGCGACACCGACATCATGGCCGACATGGCGTGGATGGGCGAATTGCACAAACCCGATATCGGCATCCTGTGCTGCGGCGGCCATTACACGATGGACATGGAACGCGCGGCCTTTGCGGCCCGGACATACTTCGATTTCAAGACGATCGTGCCCTGCCACTACAAGACCTTCCCGATCCTTGCACAGACGGCCGCGCCGCTGGCCGACCTGCTGCCGGGAGTTGAGGTGAGGGAATTGGAAGTGATGGAGCCAACCGAGCTCTGACGATCCGCTGCGGCGCAACGACCGCTGGACCATGGCACCGCCGGCCCTAGCTGTCGGGTCATGAAACATGCACTCGTCATCGGAGCTTCGGGCGGCATCGGCCGCGCCGTCGCCGAAGAACTCACCCGTCGCGGCGTCGCGGTCACGACCCTGTCGCGCCGCGACGACGGGCTCGATATCACCGATCCGGCCTCTGTCGCCGAGGTCATGGGCCGGCAGGACGGCCCGTTCGACCTGATCTTTGTCGCGACCGGTATCCTTTCCCCCGACGGCACCGGGCCCGAGAAATCGGTCTCGGCCATCGAGGCGGCGATCATGGCCGAGGTGCTGGCCGTCAACGCGATCGGCCCCGCGCTTGTCGTGCAGGCGGCGCTGCCGCTCCTGCCGCGCGATACGCCGTCGGTTCTGGCGGTGATGTCGGCGCGGGTGGGCTCGATCGGTGACAACAAGATCGGCGGCTGGCACAGCTACCGGGCGTCCAAGGCCGCGCTGAACCAGATCGTGCGTGGCACCGCGATCGAGATGGGGCGCACGCACAAGAAGGCGGTCTGCGTCGCACTTCACCCCGGCACGGTCGCCACGCCCTTTACCGCCGATTACGCTGGCCGGCACAAGACCGTGCCCCCGGACGAGGCCGCGAGGAACCTTGTCGATGTGCTGACCGGGCTGGAACCCGCGCAATCGGGCCGGTTCTTCGATTATTCGGGGGCGGAGGTTCCGTGGTAAGGCTCGTCCTCGTTCTGGGCGACCAGCTGACCCCCGACATCGCAGCACTGGCCGAAGCGGATCGCGCAAGCGACGTTGTGGTGATGGCCGAGGTCGCCAGCGAGGCGGGCTACGTGCCGCATCATCCCAAGAAGATCGCCTTCGTCTTTGCCGCCATGCGCAAATTCGCGGCCGGGCTGGAACAGGACGGCTGGCGTGTCGCCTATACCCGGCTGGACGATCCCGATAATGCCGGCTCCATCCCCGGGGAGATCTTGCGCAGGGCCGAGGAATTCGGCGCCGGCGAGGTTCTGGCGACGGAGCCCGGCGAATGGCGGCTGATCTCGGCGCTGGAGGACATGCCCCTTCCCGTTCATCTGTTCGAAGACCGTCGTTTCATCGCGACGCACGCGGAATTCGAGGCCTGGGCCGAGGGGCGCAAGGCATTGCGGATGGAGTATTTCTACCGCGAGATGCGCCGCAAGACGGGCCTTCTGATGGAGGATGGCGCGCCGTCGGGCGGCAAATGGAACTATGATGCCGAGAACCGCAAACCCGCGCCCGACGAAGTAACCGCCTCCGGTCCGATGGAGTTCACGCCGGATGCAGAGGTGGACGCGGTGCTCGACCTTGTCGAGGCCCGGTTCGGCGACAACTTCGGCACGCTCCGCCCGTTCTGGTTCGCGACGGATCGCGGGCAGGCCCGGCGCCACCTCGCGCATTGGGTGAAGACCGGCCTTCCGGGCTTTGGCGATTTTCAGGATGCGATGGTCAGGGACGAGCCCTTCCTGTGGCACGCTGTTCTGGGCCTCTACCTGAACGCGGGGCTGCTTGATCCGCTTGAGGTCTGCCGGGCCGCGCAGGACGCATGGGAGGCAGGCGAGGCCCCGCTCAATGCCGTCGAAGGTTTCATACGCCAGATCATCGGCTGGCGCGAATACGTGCGGGGCATCTATTTCCTTGAAGGTCCCGACTATACGCGCCGCAACGCGCTCGGCCATGACCGGCCGCTTCCGGCGATGTTCTGGGGGGCCGAGACGGGGATGGAATGCATCCGCCAGACTGTGGCCCAGACCGAAGCCCACGCCTATGCCCACCATATCCAGCGGCTGATGGTCACCGGCAATTTCGGGCTTCTGGCCGGGATCGACCCCCACGCGCTTCATGAATGGTATCTGGCCGTCTATGCGGATGCCTATGAATGGGTCGAGGCACCGAACGTCATCGGGATGAGCCAGTTTGCCGATGCCGGGGTCATCGCCTCGAAACCCTATGTCTCGTCAGGCAATTACATCGCGAAGATGTCGGATTACTGCGGTGATTGCCGCTACAAGGTCCGTGACAAGACGGGGCCGGATGCCTGCCCCTTCAACCTGCTCTACTGGCATTTCCTCGACCGGCACCGCGACCGGTTCGAAGGCAATCCGCGGTTGGGCAACATCTACCGCACCTGGGACCGCATGGACGAGGCCAAACGCGAGACCGTTTTGTCCGAGGCCCGCGCCTTTCTGGACCGGCTCGACGAGGGCGCTGCGGTCTGATCCGGATTTTTGCGGATTTTCATCTTTGCATCAGGCGAATCGCCGCTATAGTGCGCGCCATGTTGAAGAACGCTCATAACCAGACCTGCGCCGATCGTGCGCCGATGGCTGCCGGCCTTCTTCTTCTCCTTAGCCGCCTCTGAGCGTGCCATCGGGCGCGACCGCTCAGAGGTAAGCAGCGCCAGGAAAAGGCTCAAGGAAATCAAGGAATACCGACATGACCAAAGACCGTGTGCTCATTTTTGACACGACGCTGCGCGATGGCGAGCAATCCCCCGGCGCGACCATGACCCATGAGGAAAAGCTCGAGATTGCCGACATGCTCGACGATATGGGCGTCGACATCATCGAGGCGGGCTTTCCCATCGCCTCGGAAGGCGATTTCCGCGCTGTCAGCGAGATCGCGAAACGGGCGTCGACCTCGACGATCTGCGGCCTCAGCCGCGCGAATTTCAAGGATATCGACCGCTGCTGGGAGGCTGTGAAATACGCGAAATCGCCGCGAATTCACACGTTTATCGGCACTTCGCCCTTTCACCGCGACATGCACAACCTGACCATGGACGCGATGGCCGAACGGATCCACGACGCCGTCACCCATGCCCGCAACCTGTGCGACAATGTCCAATGGTCGTCGATGGACGCGACCCGGACGGAGTGGGATTTCCTGCGACGCACCATCGACATCGCGATCAAGGCGGGTGCGACCACGATCAACATCCCCGACACCGTCGGCTATACCGAACCGGTCGAAAGCGCCGATCTGATCCGCCGCCTGATCGCCGAGGTCGAGGGCGCGGAAGGCGTGATCTTTTCCACCCATTGTCACAATGACCTCGGGATGGCGACGGCCAATTCGCTGGCCGCGGTGGCGGGCGGCGCGCGCCAGATCGAATGCACGATCAATGGCCTGGGCGAACGGGCGGGAAATACCGCGCTTGAAGAGGTCGTGATGGCCATGCGCGTGCGCGGCGACATCATGCCCTATGACACCGGGATCGAGACCACGAAGATCATGAACATCTCGCGTCGTGTCGCGGCGGTGTCGGGCTTTCCGGTTCAGTTCAACAAGGCGATCGTCGGCAAGAACGCCTTTGCCCATGAAAGCGGCATCCATCAGGATGGCATGCTCAAGAACGCCCAGACGTTCGAGATCATGCGCCCCGAAGACGTGGGCCTGACCGAGACCAACCTCGTCATGGGCAAGCATTCGGGCCGCGCGGCCCTGCGCGCCAAGCTCAAGGATCTGGGCTACGAGATGGCCGAGAACCAGCTGAATGACGTCTTCGTGCGGTTCAAGGAACTGGCCGACCGCAAGAAGGAGGTCTATGACGACGACCTCATCGCGCTGGTGCGCCAGAACGAGGCGCTGGAAGACCACGTCAAGCTGGTCTCGCTGCGGGTGACCTGCGGCACCGGCGGGCCGGCGGATGCGGAACTCACGCTGAATATCGACGGCACCGAAAGTTCGGTCATCGCGTCCGGCGACGGTCCGGTCGATGCCAGCTTCAACGCCGTCAAGCAGCTCTACCCGCACAATGCGCGGCTGCAGCTCTATCAGGTGCACGCAGTGACCGAGGGCACGGACGCGCAGGCCACCGTCAGCTGCCGGCTCGAGGAGGAGGGCCGCATCGCGACGGGCCAGTCCGCCGATACCGACACGGTGGTCGCCAGCGTCCGGGCCTATGTCAACGCGATCAACCGCCTGATCGTGCGCCGCGAGAAAAGCGCGCCCGGCATCGACCGCAAAGAGGTCAACTACAAGGACGTCGGCTGACGTTCGGGCAAAGGCGGGGCCTTCGGGGCTCGCCTTTGCAGTCTCAGATCACGGGCACGAGCTTGTTGAACTGCAAGAGCAGGTAGCTTGCGCCGATCGACGCCACGAGCGAGATCGGTGCACGCAGCATCGGCTCGATCCCTATCCAATGTTCCAGCGGATAGACGAAGATCGGGTGGATGAAATAGATCGCGGCCGACATCGGCGCGAGCCATCTGTTGCCGGGGATCGCCCTGACCCGGGTCAGGAGCAGGAACACCACCGGCGTCACGAGAAACGCGCCGCCGATCAGGTCGAAATATCCGGCCAGTATCAGGAAATGATAGTTGAGCCAGACCTCTGCCGCCATGACCGCAGAACCCAGCGCCAGCAGACCGATCAACCCGGGCGTGCCGATACGGTCAAGCATTGTCCCGCGGCGCAGGAGGTATCCCAGCGCCATGTAGGGAAAGCCGAAGAACACGAAGTTCCGCAGCAGAACGATCCAGCCGTTCCGGTGTGTCAGCCGATCGAACCCCACGAGGTAATTCAGCACGTATTGAACGGTGAAGCCCACCAGGAACAGGCCCAGCGCCAGCCGGAAGATGCGCCCGGAACTCCAGTCGCGCACGACCCAGAGGATCAGGCCCGCCCCCAGAAGCGCGGGCAGATACCATAGATGGGCGTATCCGGTCAGGATGTAGAAACCGAGCTTGGCGAAAGAGAAATCCCCGATCAGAACGACGAGCGGCAGGAAGACGGCGGTCCAGAACAGGTAGAGCCGCAGCACGCCCGCCGACCAGACCGATGGCCCCCGGCGCATCGCACTGTCGAAGAAATAGCCCGATACGATCATGAAGAAGGGCACCACGATCCGGGCAAAGCCGTTGGCGAAAGCCGCATGGGTCGGAATATGGACATCCTTGAAGAGACCCGCATGGCCGACAACCACGACCATCGCGAGGCCGAGACGCCCCCAATCCACCGCAGGCAGCCGCCCCGCCGGAAGCGGCGGGAGAGTGACCGGATTGTGCACCTGCGTGTTCATATCCACATCTTGGCAAAGGGCCGCAAAGTTGCGACTGCAAAGCGTGCCGGGCCGTAAAATACCGCCCGGGTGAGATTCGCCTACATCACTTTGCCCGGGCTCTCAGCCGAAACGAGGACTTGGCGATGCCGAAAACGGGCTGATCAAGCGGCATGGCGAGATGTTCGAAAAATGTATTTTTTCTATTAATTTCGTAAAAATAACAAAGTGTTACGATATATAAAGTCGAATATAATCAATTTCATGGCGAAGAACGGCCTGTGGATTCAGGCCGAGAAAAGGCCCCCTTTCGCAAAGGCCCGCCAAAGAATATAACCGCCCGGACCCGGAGCCGCCCGGTATGCTGCCAATTAACATGGATGAATCGACATGTTCGGTCTCAACGGCCTTTTCTCGTCAGATATGGCGATCGACCTCGGAACGGCGAATACGCTTGTCTATGTCAAGGGACGGGGCGTCGTCCTGTCTGAGCCTTCTGTCGTGGCCTACCATGTGAAGGATGGCGTGAAAAAGGTGCTGGCCGTCGGCGAAGATGCCAAGCTGATGCTGGGCCGCACGCCCGGCTCGATCGAGGCGATCCGCCCGATGCGCGAAGGTGTCATCGCGGATTTCGATACCGCCGAAGAGATGATCAAGTATTTCATCCGCAAGGTTCACAAGCGGTCGACCTTTTCGAAGCCCAAGATCATCGTCTGCGTGCCCCATGGTGCGACCCCGGTCGAAAAACGGGCGATCCGGCAATCGGTCCTGTCCGCCGGCGCCCGCCGCGCGGGCCTGATCGCCGAACCCATCGCGGCGGCCATCGGTGCAGGGATGCCGATCACCGATCCCACGGGCAACATGGTCGTCGATATCGGCGGCGGCACGACAGAGGTGGCCGTCCTGTCGCTGGGCGACATCGTCTATGCCCGGTCGGTCCGGGTCGGGGGCGACCGCATGGACGAGGCCATCGTGTCCTACCTGCGTCGGCAGCATAACCTACTGGTGGGCGAGGCGACGGCCGAACGGATCAAGACCTCGATCGGCACGGCACGGATGCCCGATGACGGACGCGGGCAATCGATGCATATCCGCGGCCGCGACCTTCTCAACGGCGTGCCAAAGGAAACCGAAATCAGCCAGGCCCAGGTGGCCGAGGCGCTGGCCGAACCGGTCCAGCAGATTTGCGAGGCCGTGATGACGGCGCTCGAGGCGACACCGCCCGATCTTGCCGCCGACATCGTCGACCGTGGCGTGATGCTGACCGGGGGCGGCGCGCTTCTGGGCGAGCTGGACCTTGCCCTGCGCGAGCAGACAGGTCTTGCGATATCGGTTGCGGACGAGTCGCTGAATTGTGTGGCATTGGGCACCGGCAAAGCGCTGGAATATGAAAAGCAGCTCAAGCACGTTATTGACTACGAAAGCTGACCGCCCCGGCATCGCGCCCCCGGGGCAACGCTGCGTGAAAGGGTGAAGGCTTGGCCAGAGACCGACGAGGTTCAGAAGACTATGTCGGCCCGCTCCGCAGGCTGCTGATCGGCCTGATGGTGCTTGTCCTTTTGGGGACATTCTTTGTCTGGCGGATCGACAGCCCCCGGGTCGAAAGGTTCCGCGCGGCGGTGATCGACAGGATCGTTCCCAACCTCGACTGGGCCATGGCGCCGGTGACGGGCGTGGCGAACATGGTGTCCAGCTTCCAGAGCTATGCACGCATCTACGAGCAGAACCAGGACCTCAGGCGCGAATTGCAGCAGATGCGCGCGTGGCGCGAGGCGGCGCTTCAGCTGGAGCAGGAAAACGCCAAGCTTCTCGATCTCAACAATGTGCAGATCGATCCGAACCTGACCTACATCACCGGTGTCGTGATGGCCGACAGCGGCTCTCCGTTCCGGCAATCGGTGCTGCTGAACGTGGGGGCGGCAGACGGAATCCTCGACGGCTGGCCTGCGATGGATGGCATCGGCCTCGTGGGCCGGATATCGGGTGTCGGCCGCAATTCGAGCCGGGTTCTCATGTTGACGGATACGTCGAGCCGCATCCCCGTCATCATTCAGCCGTCGGGCCAGCGTGCGATCATGGCGGGCGACAATTCGATCTATCCGCCCCTGAATTTCGTGGAGGATGACGACCTGATCCGGCCCGGTGACCGGGTCGTCAGTTCAGGCGATGGCGGGCTGTTTCCCGCCGACCTGCTGATCGGCCGTGTCGCGCTGGGAACCGATCGCCGGTTGCGGGTCCGGCTGGCCGCGGATTACGAACGGCTGGAATTCCTTCGCGTGCTCCGGGCCCGGCCGAACGAACCCATCGAAGAACCCGGAAGCCTTGTCGCCCCCGGCCCAGCGCCGACGCTTACGCCGGAGCCTGCCGACGCCCCCGAGGGCGAGACCGCATCGGCGGAGGGCACCAGTGGCTGAACCTGCATCAGCACGAAACTGGGGAGGCCAGCTGTCATGGCTCGCGATCGTGATCCTGATCATGTTCGTGAACCTTTTGCCTCTCAACACCCTGCCCAGATCCTGGGCGGGGCCCGATCTACTTTTGGTCGTGACGCTGGTCTGGATCGCGCGGAGGCCGGAATTCGTCCCGGCGCCGATGGTGGCGGTGGTCTTCCTTCTGGCGGATCTGGTCTTTCAGCGGCCACCGGGGTTGATGGCGGCACTCGTCCTGATCCTGACAGAGATGCTGCGCGCCCGCAGCGTATCTATGCGGCAATTGCCCCTTACCCTTGAATGGGCAAGCATCGCACTCGGGATCGTGATCATTTCACTGATCGAAAGGATGGTGCTTGCCTTGACTCTGATCCCGCAACCGCCATTCAGCCTGTCCTTGATGGAGGCGGTTTCAACGGCACTTGTCTATCCAATCGTCGTTCTATTGGCCTATCTTGTTTTCGGGATAAGCCGCCCCGCCCCCGGCGAGGTGGATTCTCTCGGCCACAGGTTGTGACGGAGGCGTCATGCGCAAGCCGCAGAAAGAAACGGAACAGAGCAACCGGACGATCACGCGTCGGGCCATGCTGGTGGGCACGGCCCAGCTCGCGCTGATGGGGGCCCTCGGTTACCGCATGCAATCCATGCAGATCGATCAGGCCGACGAATTCCGGCTTCTTGCCGATGAAAACCGGATCAACATCCGCCTGATCCCCCCTGCCCGCGGCCTGATCTTCGACGCCAAGGGCGTGCCTCTGGCCGAGAACGAACAGAATTACCGCATCGTGATGGTGCGCGAGGATGCGGGCGATGTCGAAGAGGTGCTGGGCCGGCTTCGCCAGCTTGTCGCGATCCCCGACGACGTGCTGGCCGATGCGATCGAGGAGTTGAACCGCAGATCGCCCTTCGTGCCGGTCACGATCATGGAGCGGGTCTCGTGGGACGATGTGGCCAAGGTCACCGTCAACGCCCCTGCCCTGCCCGGGATCACCGCAGAGGTGGGGCTGTCGCGGCACTATCCTCTGGGCGCGGACCTGGCGCATGTGGTGGGCTATGTCGGCCCGGTCAGCGATTTCGACCTGTCGCGGATCGACGATCAGGATCCGCTGCTTCAGATTCCGCGCTTTCAGATCGGCAAGACCGGGGTCGAGAACAAGCTGGAACGCACGCTGCGCGGCTCTGCCGGAACGCGGCGTATCGAGGTCAATGCCCTCGGCCGGGTCATGCGCGAGCTGGACCGTCAGGAAGGCGTGCCCGGCGCCGACATCCAGCTGACCATAGATGCGGAGTTGCAGACCTATGTCGAGGCACGGCTCGAGGGCGAAAGCGCCGCGGCGATCGTCATGGACCTTGAAACAGGCGATCTGCGTGCGCTGGCCTCTGCGCCGTCCTTCGACCCCAACAAGTTCGTGCGCGGCATTTCGGTGGCGGACTGGACGGGCCTGACCGAGGATCCCTACCGCCCGCTGGCCGCCAAGACGATCCAGGGCGTCTATCCGCCCGGCTCCACCTTCAAGATGATCACCGCTCTTGCCGCGATCGAAGACGGGGTCATCGACCCCGAAGAGACGGTCTATTGCCCCGGGTACATGGATGTCTCCGACGTGCGGTTCCATTGCTGGCGCCGGGGCGGGCACGGCAACATCAACCTGCACGAAAGCCTCAAGCAAAGTTGCGACGTCTATTACTACGACATCTGCCAGCGGGTCGGCATCGACAAGATCGCCGACATGGCCCGCCGCTTCGGCATCGGGGTCGAACATGACGTGCCGCTGTCGGCAGTGGCCACGGGCCTCGCACCGGACAAGGAATGGAAACGCCGGGTCCGCGGCGAGGACTGGCGCGTGGGCGATACCGTCAACGCCTCGATCGGTCAGGGCTATGTGCTGGCGTCACCGTTGCAGCTTGCGGTGATGACCGCGCGACTGGCGACCGGACGCTCTGTCTCGCCCCGTTTGATCCACACGATCAACGGGGTGGAGCAGCCGACGGGCGCGGGCGAACCGATGGGCCTGAACGAGAATTACCTGCGCCGCATCCGGCAATCGATGTACGATGTCTGCAACCACAGCCGTGGAACGGCCTACCGGTCACGGATCGTCGCCGAGGAGGCCCGGATGGCCGGAAAGACCGGCACGAGCCAGGTGCGGCGCATCACCCCCGAAGAGCGGGCGCGCGGCGTGACCTCGAATGCCGATCTGCCATGGGAACGCCGCGACCACGCGCTGTGGGTCAATTACGCGCCCTTCGAGAACCCGCGCTTCGCGGTCTCGGTCATCGTCGAGCATGGCGGTGGCGGATCGGCGGCAGCAGCGCCCATCGGCCGGGACGTGACGCTGCAGGCGCTCTATGGCGGCGAGCCGCCGCTCTCGGCCTATCCGTCAAACGTGCGCAGCCGCATCGCCGAGCAACAGGAACGCATTCGCAACCGGATCGCCCCGGGCTCGGATGCGGCGAGTCAGGCCTGAGGGGTGCGCGATGAGCTATCTTGAATATCAGGTTCGCTATGTCCCGTCAGGGCTGCGCAAGCTTCTGTATCTGAACTGGCCGCTGATCATCCTGCTGACTGCGGTCGCCTGCGCAGGGTTCCTGATGCTTTATTCCGTGGCCGGCGGTTCGGCCTCGCAATGGATGGAGCCACAGGCCAAACGCTTTGCGATGGGGCTGGGCCTGATGGTCCTGATCGCGATGTTCCCGATCTGGTTCTGGCGCAATATGGCCGGTCTTGCCTATATCGTGTCGCTCGTTCTGCTCGTCGCGGTGGAATTTCTGGGTGAGACGCGCATGGGCGCACAGCGATGGATCGACCTTGGTTTCATGCGGCTTCAGCCGTCGGAGTTGATGAAGATCGGGATGGTAATGATGCTGGCCGCCTATTACGACTGGCTGCCGCTCAAGAAAGTGAGCCACCCGTTCTGGGTCCTTGTTCCGGTCGTCTTCATCATGCTGCCGGTCATGCTTGTCCTTGCGCAGCCCGACCTGGGCACGTCGATCCTGCTGGTCGTCGGCGGGGCCGCGGTGATGTTTCTTGCAGGCGTGCACTGGGCCTATTTCGCGACCGTTATCGCGGCGGGCGTGGGCGCGGTCGTGGCCGTTCTGGAAAGCCGGGGCACGACCTGGCAAATCCTGAAGGACTACCAGTACCGGCGCATCGATACCTTCCTCGATCCGTCCAACGATCCGCTGGGCGCAGGCTATCATATCACGCAGGCCAAGATCGCCCTTGGCTCGGGCGGCTGGACGGGGCGCGGTTTCATGCAGGGCACGCAATCGCGGCTCAACTTCCTGCCCGAGAAGCACACCGATTTCATCTTCACTACGCTGGCCGAGGAATTCGGCTTTGTGGGCGCTTTCGCGCTTCTGGTGCTGTACGGGCTGATAATCCTGTTCTGCGTGATATCGGCCCTGTCGAACAAGGACCGGTTCGCCTCACTTCTGACCCTGGGCGTGGCGATGACATTCTTTCTGTATTTCGCGGTGAACATGTCGATGGTGATGGGGCTTGCCCCCGTCGTGGGCGTGCCTCTGCCGCTGGTCAGCTATGGTGGCTCGGCGATGCTTGTCCTGATGATCGGGTTCGGGCTCGTGCAATCGGCCCATGTGCACAAGCCGCGCTGAGATGGCGATCAAGGTCCTGTTCTCGGCCCCCGATGGCCAGTTCGCCCGGTACAGGGCGCCGCTGTCTCAGGCCTTCGAGGCGGCGGGGCTGACGGTCGATCTGGCCGAGGATCATGCGCCCGAAGAAACCGATTTCATCGTGTTTGCACCCGGCGGGCAGGTCAGCGACTTTCGCCCGTTCACGCGGACGCGTGCGGTGATGGGGCTCTGGGCCGGGGTCGAGAGCATCGTCACGAACCGGACCCTGACGCAGCCGCTGGCCCGGATGGTGGATCACGGCATGACGCGGGGCATGGTGGAATACGTCGCGGGCCATGCCCTGCGCTACCACATCGGGATGGATGGCCATATCGTCAATCCCGACCACGAGTGGGCCCACCGGACAACTCCGCTGGCCGCTGACCGGCCGGTCACGATTCTTGGCCTTGGCGCCCTCGGCGCTGCCTGTGCCGAGACCTTGGCGCAACTGGGCTTCCCGGTCACGGGATGGAGCCGATCCCCCAAGACACTCGACAATGTGACCTGCCTGAGCGGGCAGGACGGCCTGCACCGGGCACTTGAGGGGGCGCAGATCGTGGTCCTGCTGGTGCCCTTGACGGCCGAGACGGAGAACGTCCTCGATGCCGCCGCGCTGGCACGGCTGGCGCCGGGCGCCTTTGTCATCAATCCCGGGCGCGGCGCGCTGATCGACGATGATGCGCTGTTGGAGGCGCTGGGATCGGGGCGGGTCGCGCATGCCACGCTTGACGTGTTCCGCACCGAACCCCTGCCCGCCGACCATCCCTATTGGTCGCACCCGCGGGTGACGGTCACGCCGCATGTTGCCTCGGAAACCCGGCCCGTCACGGCAGCGCGGGTCATCGCCGAGAACGTGCGCCGGGCCGAAGCTGGGGAACCGCTCCTGCACCTCGTGGATCGCGACCGGGGCTACTGAGCGCGGCGCTATCTGAGCCTTGGAGGTTTGTCGGGGTCCATGCCCGGCGCCACGGGGGCGGTCTCGACCACGGGACGGCGCGGCAATTCGACGGCGCGTCCCACCCGGGCGACCCGTTCGGCCAATGCGCTGTCTGCATCGGCAAAGGTCACGTCGAGCGCCCCCGCCTCGAGCCCCGAGAACGCCAGCGCCTCGCTGACGGCGACGGCCAGCGCGGGTTGCGCGGCCTCCTCTGCGCCGACAAAGACCAGAAGGGAGCCGTGCTGCCCGTCGGAATATTCCGCCACCACCAGCCAGGCCGCCTGCGCCAGATCCCCCGTCCCGTCGAGCTTGCGTGCCAGCGACGTGGCCAGCGGTGCGGGCAGATCGGCGGGCGCGCGCACCGCCACGGGCCGTGCCTCGGCCTGATCGGGCGCATGGGCCAACGTTTGCGTCAGCCACGAGACGGCGTCGGGCGGAACGAGGTATTCCGAAGGCGCCACGGTAAGGTTGAGCGCGATCCCGACCCCCTGCCCGTCGAGCAATTCGGCAAGGCCGCGGCCCGACAGGCCCGCATAGGGCGCGATCTCGCCCGCATATTCGGCCAGCCGTTCGTCGCTGTCGAAGGCGAGGACATAAGGAACCCCGCTCACCTCGATCACGCGCGGAGAGACGCTGTCCTCGGCCGCCTCGTCCTCGAGCAGGATGACAAGCGGCGCATCGGCAAAGACGCCAAAGAAGGCCAGCCGCAGCGCGTCGTCCGCCTCGTCGGCGGCCATCGCGGCATGTGCGCGGTCGATCTCGGAGAAGGGGTCGGTCATTCGTTCAGCACCTTGCGCACACGGTCCTTAAGAACCGGCAGCAGCTCGGCCTCGAACCACGGGTTCTTTCTCAGCCAAGCCGTATTGCGCCACGACGGGTGCGGCAAGGGGATGGTCGTGGGAAAGTGCTGTTCCCAGTCGCGGACCCGTTGGGTCACGGTCTGTCCCTTGCCAAGGTGCCAGTTCTGCGCCGCGCCACCGACAAGGATACGCAAGCCGGGCGTGCCGATTTCCGACATCACGCCTTCGTGCCATGTCCGGGCGCAGATCGCGGGCGGCGGCAGATCGGCACCCTTGGCGTCATAGCCCGGAAAGCAGAACGCCATGGGCACGATGGCCACCCTCTCGAGATCGTAGAACTCGGCCTTGCTCATCCCCAGCCAGTCGCGCAACCGGTCCCCCGAGCGGTCGTGGAACGGAATGCCGGCCTCGTGGACACGCGCACCGGGAGCCTGACCCGCCACGAGGATCCGCGCGCCGGGCCTGTACCAGACCACCGGGCGGGGCCTGTGGGCGGTTCGCGTCGCGGCGAACCGTTCGCGGCACAGGGTGCAGGCCTTTATCCGTGGCGCAATCGACATGGGATCAGGCCTAGCGGCGCAGGCCACCCAGTGCAACGCGGCCCGGTGGCGCGGTGCTCGGCGGCAGATTGCGGGGGCCTCTGGCTTGCCGTACAAGCGGGATGGATCCTCTGCGCGGTGTCAAGATGTACAGAGCCTGGAACTTCCTGACCAATTATTCGCTGCTGCTGCTGATCGGGGCGGCGATCGCACTTGTCTGGGCAAATCTCGACAACCAGAGCTATCGGGGATTTGCGGACCTCGTGATCGCCGATGGCGTTTTCATCGGTGAGCCGGTTCTGTCCGACACGGGCGAGATCGTCACGCGGAGCCTGACGCTGCATTACCTCGTCAACAACGTGCTCATGGCGTTCTTCTTTGCGCTCGCAGGCAAGGAAGTCTGGGAGGCGCTGATCCTGCAGAACGGCGCGCTTCGGGGCAGGAAAGCCGCGACACCGCTGATCGCGACGCTGGGCGGAATGGCGGGGCCGGCGCTTGTCTACCTTGGCCTTGCCGCCGTTCTGGGATCGGAAACCCATGACGCGGTATCACGCGGCTGGGCCATTCCGACCGCAACCGACATCGCCTTTGCCTATCTATTCGGGCGGCTGATCTTTGGGGCAGGACACCCCGCGGTGCGGTTCCTGCTGCTGATCGCGATCGCCGACGATGCGATCGGCCTGATTATCATCGCGGTCTTCTATCCAGCGGGTGCGCTCGAACTGGGGTGGCTGGGGCTGTCGGCCGCGGCGGCCATCGGCGTGTTCGTGCTGTGCAACTGGTTGCCAAGGCGGCTCGACCGCGGACGCGAGACCCGGCCCAATTCCACATGGGTGCGGCATCACCTGTCGTTCTGGCCCTATCTCGTCGCCGGATGCCTGAGCTGGTTCGGCTTTCAGGAGGCGGGCCTGCACCCTGCGCTGGGCCTGTTGCCGATCGTGCCCACCCTGCCCCATGCAGACCGGGCATTCGGTATCTTTTCCGAAGCAGAGCAATATCTTACCGACCTTCTGAACCACGTTCAAACCCTGTTGAGATACCCCGTCGAGATCATCCTGTTCCTCTTTGGCCTGTTGAATGCGGGCGTCGAGTTCAGCTCGATCGGTGCGCCGACGTGGCTTGTTCTGGCGGGACTTCTGATCGGCAAGCCGGTGGGCATCCTGACGTTCGGCTGGTTCGCCGCCCGGCCGCTGAAGCTGGGCTTGCCCAAGGGCATGGGGCTGGGCGATCTGGCCGTGATCGGGTGCGTGGCGGCGGTGGGCTTTACCGTTTCGATCTTCATCGCCTCGGTCGCCTTCGCGCCCGGAGCGATGCTTGGGGCCATCCCCGTCGAGGATGCCGCCAAGATGGGCGCGCTATTCGGTCTCGCCTCTTTCATGCTTGCCATGGGCGTCGCGCGTCTCGTCGGGGTCGCGCGCCGCGACCGCTAGGACCGGCATCGTTGCCGATCTGGCGAATTTCCGGCCAAAAGTCCGCTAAATCAGAGTAGATTGTTCACGAGATTATGCTTTCGGGCACCATTTCGCCATATTCTCTCGGTATCGAAAGATTAAAGACGTATGAAGGCGGGTGTATAACGCCGCACAGAGCAGTTTGACGGACATAGCAGCGATGCTCGAGTTCACGAATGTCAGCAAGTCCTTCTGGACGGGCACCCAGCGCAAGGTCATCCTCGACAGGGCTTCGTTCCGGGTCGAGCTTGGCAATTCGCTGGGCATTCTTGCGCCCAATGGCACCGGCAAGACCACGATCATCAACATGATGGCCGGGTTGGAAAAACCGGATGAGGGGCAAATCCACCGCGGCTGCCGCATCTCGTTTCCGCTGGGATTCATGGGCGGAGTCGTCAACCGCCATTCGGCGATGGAGAACAGCCGCTACATCGCCCGCCTCTACGGGCTCGACCCCGACTACGTCGAAAGCTTCTGTCGCTGGCTATGCGGCATCGACGAATATTTCGACATGCCTGTCGGAACCTACAGCCAGGGGATGCGCGCGCGGTTCACGTTCTCGCTTATGCTGGCGCTGGATTTCGATATCTACCTGATCGATGAGGGTATGCCCCAGACGACGGATCGCGATTTCAACCGCAAGGCCGGCGAAGTCCTGCGCGAGCGGCTTGAGAACACCACCGTCGTCATTGTGTCCCACCAGCCCGCCACGCTGGAACGTTTTGCCCGTTCGGCCGCCGTCCTCAAGGATGGTCGGCTGCACATGTTTGATACCCTTGAAGAGGCCAAGCAGCTCTATGACTACGAAGCCTAAGGCACGAAAGTTCCGTATCCGGCGCAGTGCGCCCCTGCACGAAGGGCTGACACCTCCGCAACCGGCCGCCACGCCGCTGCCCGAAGAGGCTGCGCCCGCGCCGCAAGCGATGCCCGGCGCGCAAGCCGGAACCGGCACCCATGCTCAGGCGCCCGTTGCCCACAATGTGACAGGACCGGAGGCCGTCAGCGCCGAACAGGATATCGAAAGCCTCCGCAAGGAAGGTCTGACCGGACGGCAATTGCGCATGGCGCGCCGGGTCGCCCAGAAACACGGGCTGGCCGTGACCTCGGATTTCGACGCCGTCCGCCAACTGCGCGCACGCGGCATCGATCCGTTTCAGCGTTCGAACGTGCTCGAACTGGTGGTGCCGGACCAGTCACAGGGGCAGGCAGGCGCGCAGACCGATCCGCAGACGGGACGGGTCCAGCTTCCCCAGACGGTGCCCGTCTCGCCTCAGACCCTGCCATCGACGGACCGGATCACCTCGGCCGAACGCCGGGCCGGAGAGATTGCCCAGATCCAGAAGGATCTTGCAAAGCGCCGCCGCCGAAAGTCGGTTCTGCTGCTGACGCGGCTTTTGTCCTTTGTCGCGCTGCCCACGCTGATCGCGGGCTGGTATTTCTATTTCATCGCCACCCCGATGTTCGCGACGAATTCGGAATTCGTGATCCAGCAGGCCGAGCCCTCGGGCGGTGCAGGTCTTGGCGGCCTGTTCCAGGGCACATCGATGGCCACCCAGCAGGACAGCATCACGGTGCAATCCTACCTCACCTCCCGGGCCGCGATGACCCGGCTGGATGAGGAACACGGCTTCAAGGAGGTCTTCTCCGACGAGGAGATCGATCCGATCCAGCGACTGCCCGCCGATGCCTCGAACGAGGACGCCTACAATCTTTACCGCGATCATGTGAAGATCAGCTACGATCCGACCGAAGGCATCCTCAAGATGGAGGTGATCGCCCCCGATCCCGCCGTCAGCCAGCAATTCTCGGAAGCGTTGATCGATTATGCCGAGGAGCAGGTCGACCAACTGACACAGCGCCTGCGCGAGGATCAGATGGCCGGGGCACTCGCCTCCTACGAAGATGCCGAACGCCGCCGCGCGAGTGCGCTTCAGGAATGGCTGCGCATCCAGCAGGAGGTGCAGCAGATCGACCCCGTGGGCGAAACCACCGCCCGCACACAGCAGATCTCGGCCCTCGAGACCGAGCGCCAGCAGCTTCTTCTGACGTTGCAGGAACGGCTGAACGTCGCGCGCCCCAACGAGGCGCAGGTCAACGCACTGGAAAACCAGATCGCCAACATCGAGACGCTGATCGCCCAGCTGCGCGAGGAAATGACAACCGCAAACGAGACGGGCAATTCCCTCGCCTCGAAGAATACTGAACTGAGGCTGGCCGAGGAAAACTACACGTTCCAGACGGTTCTGGTGCAACAGGCGCTTCAGCAGATGGAAATGGCGCGAATCGAGGCGAACCGGCAGGTGCGGTATCTGTCACTCGGCGTCGAGCCGCTTGCTCCGGACGAGGCGACCTACCCCCGCGCCTTCGAGAACACGATCCTCGCCTTCCTGATCTTTGCCGGCATCTATCTCATGCTGTCGATCACGGCCTCTGTCCTGCGCGAACAGGTCACCAGTTGATTGCCGTGCGCTTCGCGGGTGACGCCGCGCGGCTGCCGGTCTAAGAGGGGCCTCTCAAAGCGCGGGAGATTGACGATGCGGGATGTCGAGGTCGGAAAGCTCAAGATCGGCAATGACAGGCCGCTGACGATCATCGCCGGGCCCTGCCAGCTGGAAAGCCGCGATCACGCCATGGGCATCGCCCGCCATATGGCGGAGGCTTGTGCCAGAGCCGGGGCGCAGTACGTGTTCAAGGCCAGCTATGACAAGGCCAACCGAACGTCGCTCTCGGGCCGACGCGGCCCGGGCATCGACGAAGGCCTGCGAATCCTCGACGACGTGCGGCGCGAGATCGACTGCCCGGTTCTGACGGATATCCATGGCGCCGAGCAATGCAGCGCCGCGGCCCAGGCGGCCGATATCCTTCAGATCCCGGCGTTTCTGTGCAGGCAGACCGATCTGCTCCTTGCGGCGGGCGAAACCGGCGCGGTGATCAACGTCAAGAAGGGGCAGTTCCTTGCCCCATGGGACATGCCCAACGTCGTGGCCAAGATCGAATCCACCGGCAACCAGCGGATCCTGCTGACCGAACGCGGCGCGTCCTTCGGCTACAACACGCTGGTGACAGACATGCGCAGCCTGCCGATCATGGCGCAGACCGGCTATCCGGTCGTGATGGACGCGACCCATTCCGTCCAGCAGCCGGGCGGCCAAGGCGGCAGTTCGGGCGGCCAGCGCGAATTTGCGCCCGTCATGGCGCGCGCGGCCGTGTCGCTGGGCATCGCCGCTGTCTTCATCGAAACCCACGAAGACCCGGACAACGCCCCCTCAGACGGGCCGAACATGATCCCGCTGGACCGGATGGAGCGCCTTGTCGCCTCTCTCATGGCATTCGACCGGCTCGCGAAATCGGACCCTCTGCTCATCTGAGGGCTTGGCCCGCCGCGACCGCTGGGCCAGACTTCGCAGGATCAAGTCCAGGAAAAGACGCGCCATGATCCGGTTCATTTCTCTCGTTCTTCTCGTGCTTCATCTTGTGGCAGCGCCCGTGGCCGCTCAGGACGCATCGGGCCCGTCGGGCCCGATCACCACTGTCAGCGACGCCGAACTTGACGCCGCCATCGCCACCCGCATCCGCGAGATCCTCGGCGAGCTGGGCGGCTATGAGGATGTGACGGTCACGGTGAACGAAGGGATCGTCACCCTCCGGGGCGAGACGGCAAGCGCGCTCGAGGCAGACACGCTGGGCGACATCGTCAATCGTATCGAAGGTGTCGTTCAGGTCCGCAACCAGGTCAGCCAGACCGCCGATCTGGCCCGCCAGCTGAACCCCGCGCTGGAACGGTTCGAACGGCGGGTGACCCAGGTCGTGGCCTTTCTGCCGATCCTCGCGATCGCCTGTCTCGTCTTTCTGGCGATCGTGTTCCTGGGGTTCTTCATCGCGCGCCGCAATCGCCCGTTCAACCGCATCGCGCCCAACGCCTTCATCGCCGATCTGATGCGTCAGGTCGTCCGGCTCGCCTTCATCATCATCGCGATCGTCGTGGCGCTGGATATCCTCAATGCCACGGCGCTCCTGTCGACGATCCTCGGCGCTGCCGGCCTGATCGGTCTGGCCATCGGCTTCGCCGTGCGCGACACGGTCGAGAATTTCATCGCCTCGGTCATGCTGTCGATCCGACAGCCGTTCCGCCCCAATGACGCGGTCGAGATCAACGGCGACGAGGGCAAGGTCATCCGGCTGACCAGTCGCGCGACGATCCTTCTCAGCTGGGACGGCAACCATATCCGCATTCCCAACGCGACCGTCTTCAAAAGCCGCATCGTCAACTTCTCCCGCAATCCCGAGCGCCGTTTCATGTTCGAAATCGGGATCGCGTCCGACGCCGATCTGGCCGCCATGCGCAACCTCGCCGAAGAGGTCGTGGCCCGCCTGCCCTACACCCTGCCCAGCCCCGCGCCGTCTGTCTGGATCGACAGAATCGGCGATGGTGCGGTCTTTCTTGTCGTGACCGGCTGGATCGATCAGACCCGCACCAGCCTGCTCAGCGCCAAGGGCGAGGCGCTCCGGCAGGTCAAGGCCGCGATCGAGGCCGCCGGCGTCGAGGTGCCCGACACGACCTACAGGATCGACCTCATGGGCACCAAACCGACCCCGACCGAGACGCCGGCCCCGGTCCGCGAAGTGCCGCACCCGCCCGCCGCGACGACCGAGGTCGTGCCCGAGGTCGTCGACGATGTCTCGGCCAGTTCGACCGACGAACTCGAGCGGATCATAGAAGGCGAACGGCAGGACAAACACCGCCCCGATCTCCTGCGCGAAGACGCCCCCGAGGAATGACGCTTTTTTTGCCATGAGGACTTGATCAGTCGCCACTCTCAGCGTAAACCGCGCCTCGCTGTTGGGGTGTAGCCAAGCGGTAAGGCAGCGGTTTTTGGTACCGTGTACCGTAGGTTCGAATCCTACCACCCCAGCCAGCGTCTCCCCCCTCTTTCGGTGATGACGACCCGGGTTTCCCAGTGATCCCGGGGTGTCCCGAAGAATGCCCCGCCCGGCGGGTCGCGGTGTCGGATGCAATCCACGAACCGGTAGAGCCGATCCTGCATTCCCCGGAACCTGACCTTCCTCGGCCCGACGGTCGGCGTCACCTGGCAGCCGTTCCCGTCCGCCTCGGTCTGCGCCAACTGCGCGGCGACCAGCGCGTGCGACGGCAAGCGGCGGTTCCCCGCCTTCTTGAAGCCGGACTACCCGCAAGAGTTCAAGACGCGGCAATCTCCTCAAACGCGTGCGTTCCCCTCTAGATGGGGTTTTCGCGCAGCGACTGAGGAGTCACGCCTGTCCATTTCCGAAAGGCGCGCTGGAAAGCATTCGGATCGCGATACCCCACGAGGTGCGCGATCTGTTGGTTGTTCAGGTTGCTCTTGACCAGATAGCGGATCGCCAGGTCTTTTCTCGTCTCATCCAGCAGGGACTGGAATGTGACGCCCTCGTCACCCAGACGCCGCAAAAGTGTGCTTCGGCTGAGTTTCAGACGCCCGCAGACATGGGCGATTGTGGGTTCGGTGATCGAAAACGCCTCCAGCATGGTTGCCCGAACCCTTTGCGACAGGGGCAAGCCCTTGGATTGGATCATCGCCTGGGCCTGAAGGTCCGCCTCGGTGGCCTCCCATAGCTCGGGATTGTTCGAGACGAATGGCGTGCCTGCATCGGCGCGGGAGTAGGTGAGTGTCGCGTCACCATGCTCGGGCATTTGGCCGAACGTCTCTTTCAGACGTTCGCGCTCGTCGGGCGGCAGCGGCAGGCACACCCGAAGCGGACGGATCGTTTGACGCGCCAGCGCATTGGCCTGAGCGTGCAGGTAGATGATCTGGGGGCTGCTGAACGAGCCGGGCAACGGAGCCGTGGCCACGTCCGGCGCGACGCGCACGCTGAATTCCGAAGGGCTGCGCGACAGGAGGAATTGCATCGGCCCGAACAAGCTCTTGAACGCGGCCATGCGGGTGACGCCGGTTTCGAAATCCGGAGCGGTGGAAAGCGCGAAAAGAACCGGAATCGCCGGACCGCCCGCCATCCGCAATCCCAGAAGCTTCGCGACGTCCTGCGCGCCGGACAGGTCCATCAGCGCCGACCAGAGGCGCAGGTATTCCTCGGCCGAGACAAGAAACGCGTGGTCGTTGCGTTCGGTTGCCACGATATCCGCACGAGCCAGAACCTCGCTCCAGTCGACGCCCAATATGCCACAGATCGGACCCGACAGGACAGCGGACGTGTAGATCGGGTGGTGCTCGGGCGCTTGCATGACCGGGGTCCCTTCCGGGGAAAATCGCTATGCTCCGCACGAGACCGTTTTTCGGCTTTCGGCGCAATGGCTTTGAGCCGATCTGCAAGTCAATGGAACGATCAGCAAGCCATGTCCTGTGGAATCTGCGCCGCGTTCGGGCGAAGCCTTTCGGCACGAGACGCCACTTGCCGGCCGGGTCGCAGTCCCTAGCCCAAGTCCCGGCATGTTTTCCGCATCAAGGAGCCTGCGACATGACACCCGATCCGTATCGCCACCGCGTCACCGCATTGGCAGTCACCACATCGGCCGCGTTCTTCGGCGCCAATGCCTTCATCGGGCTGTCGATGGGGGCTTTCTGGCTGACCTTGCCTGCGGCGGATTTCGTCGCGCAGTTCTTTCGCCCGTTCAGCAATTTTCTCTACACGATCATGCCGCTGTTCCTGGCCTTGCTGGTGGGCCTGATCATGTCGGCCAGGTTGGACCGCGATTTGCCCGAGGCGCGGCACAACTGGCGCAGGAACCCGACGCCCGGGTCCGCGCTCCGGGCCGATGAGGTCGCTGCGTTTTCGGGCAAGACTGATGCTAATACGCCCCTTGCACACGACCTGCCGACACCCAATTGCACAAGGATTTCCCCATGACCACTGAACTGGCGGCAGATGTTACAATCGCAGTGTTTGGCGCCACCGGCCAGACTGGTCGGCATGTCCTGAACCATGCCCGGCAGCAGGGTCTCGCGGTGCGAGCATTGGTGCGCGACCCGGGCAAGCTGCGCATTGAGACAGAAGGGCTGACAGTCATTGTGGGCGATTTTGACAATGTCGCGGCCCTGCGTGAGACGGTCAGGGGTGCCACCCACGTGATCTGCTGCGCAGGCGGGACCTATGGCAAAGGCTACGACAAGGGCATGATGACGCGCTTTGTCGCGCGGCTTTGGCCCATCCTTGATGCGGAGGTGTCGGTCAGGACCTTTTTGTTCCAGTCGGTGTTCTTCGCGCCCGAACCCGATGGGTCGAATCCCGTGATCCTGAAACTGCTTGCGCCTGTGGCGGCCTTTTTCACTGGTGCGACCGAGATGCTGCGGGACAACACGGCCGTCACGACGTTCATCGCAGCCAATCGCGACGTCTCCTTCGACACCATTGTTACCCGCCCAGGAAAGATCGTGGACAAACAGGGAGGTGCCCTGCTGGTCCCGAGCCAGGTTCCCAGCTTCGCCGCCATCACCTTTGCCGATCTCGGCGCCTTCACGGTCGGCGCCGTGCAGGATGCGTCGCTCCACGGCACCTATCCCTTTGTCGCTCCCAAGCCTTGAGAAAGCTCCCATGACTTACGAAACCTATCGCAAGACCGTCAACATGATCGCGATCCTGGCCTCTGCCGCGTTTGCCGGCGGTGGCCTGTTGATCCTGCTATCCTACGGTATCCGCTGGCTGGGGACCGATCCGCTGGTCTGGCGGGCGGGGTTCTGGGACGAGTTCGTGAACTTCGCCCTTACCATCATTCCGCTCAACATGATCACGCTGGCCGGGCTGGTGCTGTCAGCGCGGCTCGATTGGCAGGACCGACCCATCCGGCGAACCTGGATGATCGCAATCGGGCTTTATGCGGCGAACACCGTATTCACGCTGGGCTACTTCATTCCGCAGAATATCCTTCTGATCCAGGACAGCTATACTGCCGCGCAGGCGTCGTCGATCCGGGCGACATGGCTGGGGCTGCATGTCCTGCGGGTCATAATTGCCATCGCTGTGCCGGTCTATGCATTTCTGGCGGTGATCCGTCGGGCGGAGGCCGCGTCAGACACAAGGCCGCAATTTGAGCGAGACGCGCCATGAAGACTGGGGCCCTACTCCGCCTCTCCGGTCCGCGTCGTTGGGCGGTCCAAGGCATCGCGAAAGGCGACAGGCGATTGTCCCGTCCACCGCCTGAAACTTCTCGAAAAGCTGTTGGCATCGCGATAAGCGAGGACGCTTGCGATCTCATCGGCGCGAAGAGTGGTCTTCGTGAGATACCGGATTGCCATATCGCACCGCGTAGAATCCAGCACCGCCTGATACGATGTCCCTTCCTCGCGCATTCGCCGCTGGAGCGTGCTGCGGCTGATCCCCAGCGCATGGGCCGCGCTCTCGGCGCCCGTGTGCCCTGTGGGCATCAGATCGACCAATGCACCGCGCACCCGATCAACAATGGGCCAACGGTCGTTCTGGGCCGAGAGCTGAAGCTTGAGGTCGGCCTCGATGTCGGCCCACAGATCAGGGTTTTCGGAAATGAACGGGCGGTTCGCGTCCTCGGCCGAGAACGCCAGATAGGCGGCCTGCGAACGCTCCGGCATGATCCCCAGATGCCCGGCAATCATGCGCCGATCCTCCTCCGACCCATCGAATCCCGCCGCGACCGGGCAGACCAGATGGGCCGTCGCGCCGCGAATGTTCTCGACCGCGACCACAAGCTGAAGGGCGCCAAGGCTCGGGGGCATGAGCACGCGGGCATCGGCGCTGTCGTATTCCAGCCGCAACAAGGGGCCATCCCGGAACACCCGCATGGTTGTCGGACCCAGCAGCGACTTGAACTGCGCCAGACGCCTCAGACCGGTTTCCATGTCAGGCGCGCAGGACAACGTGAAAAAGACCGGGATCACCGGCCCGCGCGAGATCGCAACGCCGAGGTGGGGCACATAATCGGGGCGGGGCGAGAGCAGCGCCATCGTGTTCCAGCAATCAAAATACTGCTGGGCTGTGACCCGCTCCTCGGCCCTGCCTCGCGCAAGAGAGCCAAGGCCCGCGGTCTCGAGCATCCGCTGAGGATCGACCCCGAGGATGCGGCACGCCACATCCGTCGCCATGAACAGGGAATAGGTCTGTGAATGATCCATGCGCCCGACCTCCCAATGACCTTGTCTCTATGCGCTGGGATGTCGGACAGGACCAGACACTGAATAGAAATTGACCCAATATGCACGCGTCTGACCACATTTGCATATCGAAGCGTTGTCCCGGCACGCCTAGATTAGGATCAATGAAACGCCACTCTCGTCCACCATCCAACCGGAGAACGTCATGGACCTTACGATAAACGGCTCACGCCACAATGTGGACCTGCCCGACGACATGCCGCTTTTGTGGGCGCTGCGGGATGGTCTGAACATCACCAGCGTGAAATACGGCTGCGGCATCGCGCAATGCGGGGCCTGCACGGTGCATATCGACGGCGAAGCGGTCCGGTCCTGCCAAGTGGCATTGGCCGACGTCTGGGGCGAGATCACGACGATCGAAGGGCTCGGCACGCCGGATGCCCTGCACGCCCTTCAGGCGGCCTGGATCGACCATCAGGTGGCGCAATGCGGCTACTGCCAGTCCGGCCAGATCATGCAGGCCGCCGATCTGCTGGCCCGCAATCCGAAACCAACCGACGAGGATATCGACGCCGCGATGTCGGGCAACCTGTGCCGCTGCGGGACCTACCCCCGCATCCGCGCGGCCGTCCACAGCGCCGCCCGCGCCATGCAGGAGGTTTGAGATGAGCCGTTTGGGAACATATACACGGCGTGGCTTTCTCGTCGGGTCAGTCGCGGTCGCGGGCGGCGTGGTTTTCGGCGTGCGCACCTACAACGCCCGGCTGGAGAACCCGCTGACGGCCGGGCTCGCGCCCGGCGAGGCGGCGCTGACCCCTTACGTGAAGATCACCGCCGACGGCATCACGATCATCACCCCCCGCGCAGAGATGGGCCAGGGCATCCACACGACGCTGGCCTCCCTCGTGGCTGAAGAACTGGACGTGGAGCTGAACCAGATCGGGATCGAGCACGGGCCGCCGTCCTCCGCATATTTCAACGGCGGCGTCGTGGAGGAAGGCTACCCTTTCCCGACCACGGACAACGGCGCCGTGGCGGAGTTTGCCCGCGCGCAGCGCGACATCCCGGCGGTGTTCCTTGGCTACCAGATCACGGGTGGCTCGACCTCCACTCATGATGCCTATGTCAAGATGCGCCGCGCCGGCGCCGTGGCCCGAGAAACCCTCAAGGCTGCCGCAGCCGCCCGGACAGGTCTCCCGGCCATGCAGTTGACCACAGAGGCGGGCGCTGTCGTCCTGCCCGACAAGACGCGCATTCCCTATACCGATCTGGCGGCAGAGGCGGCCGCGACCGACCTTGCCGATGTCCCCGAGTTGCGACCACGCGGTGCGTGGCGCATCCTGGGAAAGTCCCAGGACCGGCTTGATGTCGTCGACAAGACGACGGGCCGGGCCATTTATGCCAGCGACATTCGGCTGCCCGGCATGCGCTTCGGCGCGCTGCGGCGTAGCCCGCATCTCGGGGGCAGCTTGCGCGGCTTTGACGCAAGCGATGCCCTTGAAATGCCGGGCGTCGATGCGGTGCTTGATGTCGGCACGGGCGTCGTGGCCGTCGCAAGGGACACATGGACGGCGATGCGCGCGCTTGATGTCGTGAGCTATGACTGGGCGCCGCCGACTTATCCCACGAACACAGCGGGGCATTTCGAGGCCATAGCCGCCGCGTTCAATCCCGACCAACTCGACAGCCGCCAGCGCGATGAGGGCAACGTCGAGGCGGCACTGGCGAACGCCACAACCATCGAAGGCGAATACCGCGCGCCCTATCTCGCCCACGCCACGATGGAGCCGATGAGCGCCGCCGCCCTCATGCAGGACGGTGCCTTGCAGATCTGGGCAGGCACGCAAGGCCCGACCGTGGCGCGGCGCGAGGCGGCGCTCGCGGCGGGCATCCCTGAAGACTCAGTCACGATCAGCACCACGCTTCTGGGCGGCGCCTTCGGGCGGAGGGGCGAGATGGACTTTGTCCAGATCGCGGCCCGGGTCGCGGTGCAGATGCAGGGCACACCGGTCCTGCTGACCTATCCGCGCGAAGAGGACACGTCACGCGGGCCCTACCGCCCCGCGGCCATCGGCCGGTTTCGCGCGACCGTGGCGGATGGGGTGCCGGTCGCCGTCGACATTTCCACTGCCTCTCCCTCGATCATGGCCGGCATCGACGCTCGGGGGGGCGCACCGGCGCCTATCCCCGGTTTCTTGCCGGACTTCACGCTGGCTCAGGCCCTCTGGGATCAGCCCTACGGGATCGAGAACTACCGGGTCAGCGGATACAAGTCCGAGCCGCTGCTATCTGTGGGATTCTGGCGCTCTGTCGGGGCGTCGCAGAACAGCTTCTTCCATGAGTGCATGATGGACGAGTTGGCCCTCGCCGCGGATCGTGACCCGGTCGAGATGCGGCTTGCGCTGATGACCGACGCGCCAAGCCGCGCCGTGCTGGAGGCGGTCGCCGAGATGGCAGGATGGGGGTCAGCCCCTGCCACGGGGCGCGCGCGGGGCGTGGCCTTCGCGCTGGCCTTTGGTGTGCCGACGGCCCAGATCGTCGAGATCGAGCAAACGGATAGCGGCATCATGGTGCGCGATGTATGGATCGCGGCCGATGTGGGCGTGGCGCTCGACCCGCGCAACCTCGACGCGCAGCTGATTTCGGGCGTCAACTATGGGCTCAGCGCAGCCATCGGTGAGGAGATCACGTTGACGGACAGCGCGGTGGATCAGTCGAACTTCCACGACTATCCGGTGTTGCGGATGTATCAGGCACCGCGGATTCATACCCGGATCCTCGAAAACCAGAGGCACATCCGCGGCATCGGCGAGCCGGGCACACCCGCCGTCGCCCCCGCGCTGGCCAACGCCGTATTCGCCCTGACCGGGGAACGGCTGCGGGAGCTGCCGCTTGGCAAGAATGTCAGGTTCGCATGACAGGCCGCATCCGCATCGCCGTCAACGCTGTGGCCTGCCTTGGCCTCGCTTGCCGCTGTCGCGTTCCAGTGGACAGATAGCACGAGCGCCGCAATTCGCGCCCAGATGCGCCACCCGGTGCGGAGTGGCGGGCGCGACGCGGGGCGACTGACTATCGGACTGAAACGGACGGACGAATTCCGCCAGAATGCGGTGCGTATTGCACTGACCAATTGGATTACTGCACATCGAGACGCGAAGACGCTTTCGCAAGCGGATCTGGACCGAGCCAAAGTGCCTCCGGCAGAGCCGCCGCATTCCATGGAAAAGGATTTCGCTCAACGCGCGTGAAATACCCGATGTGCTTGGGCCAACGGCTGCTATAGCGTGTCGCCACGGCGGATTGTTCGGCGCGCCGAGACAGGGATTCCAGAGATGCAACGCCCACAGGACAATACCGCGCTTGCGATCGTCATAAGCATCATCTCGCTCGTCCTTTTTGACCTGATGGGCTTGCTCATAAAGCATCTGTCGGCGAACTACAGTGCCGTAGAGCTATCTGCCTATCGCAACCTGTTCGGTCTGATCCCAAGTGCGATTGCACTTTGGACGACCGCGTCATGGCGCGCGAATGGCCGGAAACTCGTGTTGCGGCAATGGCGGTTGGCCATGTGGCGCGGCATTGCCGTCACCTTTGCCCAATTGATGTTCTACCTGTCACTGGGTCTCATGGCCTTTGCGACGGCGACGACGATTTCCTACTCCACCGCGCTATTCACGACTGCTCTGGCAGCGTTCATCCTGGGCGAGCGGGTGGGCCTTGTGCGTTGGTCGGCCGTTGCAATCGGGTTCGTTGGGGTGATCATGATCACCCAGCCGTCAACCGACGCATTCGACTGGACCGCCTTGATGCCGGTCGGCGCGGCCGCTTTGTACGCCTTCTCCGGTGTGACGGCCCGTCTCGTGGACGCTGATGTCCCAACGCCGCTCTTCAATCTCTACTCTTCGGCTATTGCAGCGATAGGAGCCATTGTCCTGGCCATGACATTCGGTGGCTTCAGCCCGATCGCAAGCCTGCAAGACCTGGGGCTGATCGTTCTGATGGGCACCTTCGGAGGTTGCGCGGTTCTTTGCCTCGTCGTGTCATACCGCATGACCGAACCGAGCAACCTTGCCCCGTTCAGCTATTTTGGCATCCCCATTGCCTTTGCACTTGGCTGGATATTCTTTGCCGAGGCGCCAGTCGACGACCTGTTCCCCGGAGCACTTCTGCTGGTCGGCGGTGGTCTTCTCATCATCTATCGAGAGCGTCGCTTGGCTCGTGCCGCCAGCCGCGTATCGACAGAGCATGCCGAGCAGAGCAAGGTGATCAGCCCCAGCTAGGCGGCCGGGCACACCGACCGATGCGTCACCATCTGAGCGACGTCATCAGGGAGGAGCGGCGTTCACGGCAAGGCCTCCCCCCTCGGCATGGAGGAGCGTGGGTTACTGCGGGGATTTTCGCTGCGACACAAAAAGATCCGCTCAGGGCTCGAGAACAAGCCCATTGCCGATCATTTCGGCCAACCAATTCGCGACATCCACCCGGACTTGCTGCGGGGGCGCGTCGGGAAACAGCTCCGTCAGCTCAAGCACGATGTCATCGGCCGTCATCGGCGCTTCGATCAACGTCCAGCACACCATCGCGATGGCATTGAGGTGGAAATACCGGCCCGTCCAAGGGACCCACAGGAACGCTGCTCCCAAACGGCTGCGCAGTCCCACATCGGGGTGGCGCTGCCACCGGGCTTTCGGGTCAATGGCGGCGGGTTTGGCCCGGGGCGGGTCAGCGGCGATCGGATCAGCCAACGCGGCCGCGCCCAAGTCCGGCAAAGCAAATGTATCGGCCAAGAGCCTGACCGCGTCATTCAGATCGTCATAGACCAGCGTCGCGCGCCACATCGCTTCGGCCATCGCGGTGACACGGTCGATATGGGCGATCCCGTCGGCTTGCAGGGACATGTCCTGCGCCAGCATGTTGGCAGCGGCCGCCTGCGCACTCAGGTCGTGGAGCCGTGCTGTCGCACCGCTCTCGCGGCGCAAGAGCAGCAGTGCATCGGGTCGCCCTTCGCTGCCATGGGGCAGGATCGCAGGTCCCGGCACATAGGCATAGCTCGCATCACGCAAACCGCCCTGTTGCTGCACAAAGCGGTCAAACGCGGCCCCGCCCGATGCCGGCAACGGCAGCCGGACCCGTGGCGGTACGCCCAGCGCAACGGCCGTTGCGTCGGCCCGGATCGGCAGGATATCGTCACAGAACACCCGGACACCCGGCTCCATGCTCAGGCGGGCCATCAGCGTGCTTTTTCCAGCATGTCCCACACCGGAAAACAGCACCATCCGCCCCGAAATCCGCACGGCACCACAATGCAGTGCGCGCATATCGCAATGGGCTTCGAGGTAGGCTTCGGCCAGATCGGCGATCACCGCACACACCGCGCTGGCCAGAGGCAAATCGCACAGCGGCGTTTCCAGATAGTCGGATGCGACGGTGTAGCCTGCCGGATGCGCCGTCACGGTGCAAAACGGCGGCCCTTCGGATGCCCCAGCGTCGCTCCAACCCAGCACCGTCTGCTTCATCCCCTTGATGAATGCATCAACCAGTGTGGCTCGCCCGGTCACACGAACCGGGCGAGCCACTGGATGGAATGTCAAATCGCGAGTCGGGACTGATCTCACAGCATTAGACATTCCCATCACCCGCGTCAGGAGCGGCCAGGACGGCTCGGACGCGCGGGACGGCTCGGGCGTGCGGGACGGCTAGGACGCGCGGGGCGGCTCGGGCGTGCAGGCCGGCTGGGGCGCGCGGCACGGCTGTTCGCCTTGGAGCGACCCGGACGACCCGGACGGCTGGGACGCGTCGGACGGGTGCCCCGTGTCGGGCGCGTCGGGCGCGTCGGACGGGTCGGGCTGGCAGGCGCAGCCTGCGCCGCACCCAGAGATGTCAGCGACGGCGCAACATAGGCGGCACCTGCGGCCAAACCGATCTTGGTCAGAAAGCCACGGCGGGAAATGTTCGGGGTATCGTTCTTCTTCGTCATGTCAGCCTTTCCTTTGGGTTCTGTGGTCAGCGTTCCGATCTAAAAGAGCGGTCGGGATTGCGATCCCGGCACGCCTTTCAAACCAGCGATGCGTTCCTTATTCGGGGTGAGTCTGACGACAGTCTGACGGGATGAGAAAAACTCAGACGGGCCGGTAACCAAGGCAAAATGCCGCGCCACCACCCTGCGCATTCCAGGCCTCGACCGTGCCGCCATGGGCGCGCTGGATACGCTCGATGATCGCAAGCCCCAGCCCAGCGCCCCCCGATCTGGCCCCGGGACCACGGCAGAACGGCTCGAACAACCTGACCTCGGCAAGGTCTGGCAGGCCGGGGCCATGGTCCCTGACAGTGACCTGCGCAGAATGGTCAAGCGCGACATGGACCGGTGTTCCGCCACCATGCAGCACGGCGTTTTCGATCAGGTTGGTCAGCGCCAGCTTCATCGCGTCCGGTGAACCATGCACCCGGATCGGGGCGTCGGCCCCCGAAAGCTCGATCTCCGAACCATGCAGCAGTGCGAACGGGGCAAGTTCTGCGACGACATCGGTAACGACTTGTGTCAGATCGGCGATCTCGTCCTCCTCGATCTGCATCCTGTCGGCCCCCGCAGAGGTCAGGAGTTGGGTCACCGTGCGCGAAACGGCGCGGACATCCTCGCGGAACCGGTCGTTGCTGGGCCCCGGCGGCAAGCTGTCCGCGCGTGCCACAAGCACCGCGATCGGCGTGCGCAGGGCATGGGCGGCTTCGGCAGCCCGACGCTGTTCTGACCCAAGTTCCATATTCAGGCGGTTGATCGCGCGTTGCGTCGCTTCGGTCAGGTCTGCGATCTCGGCCGGCAGATCGTCGGTGTCGAAGTCGGGCATTGCCTGCCCCGGCACGACGGAGTTGGCCCAATCGGCGGCCTTTGTCACGGGAGCGATGGTGCGGCGGATCAACAGCAGCGTTCCGCCGATCAACAATAGTGCGATCGGCACCAGCGGCCCCCAGACATGACCGATGAATTCGCTCAGCACCTCGTAGTCGATCAGGTTGGCCGGGTCATCGAGCATGATGAAAAAGACCCGCAAATCACCATCGGACCGCTCCAGCACCCGTTTGGCGACCACGAGCATCTCGTCGGGATCGGACCCGTTGATGACCCAGTCGTTGCCCACCGTCATGTCGCGGAAATCGGCCTGTTGGAACAGCTCCGTATTCTCGGCGTCAAGCCTGAGCCCGTCGCTGGCCAATACCAGAAATCCGTAGGCCTGCGGATGATTGACGTAAATCGAACGATCCGCTGCGTTCACAACCGGTGGATCGGTCAAGGTGGTGGTCAGCGCGCTTTCGATCCGGTTGAGCTCTCGCATGGCGACGTCAGCGACCAAGGAATCCCGATCGGAGGCGTCGAACAGGGCCACGAACAACAGGTTGGCGGCTGTGACGATCCCGGCGATCAAGAACAGACGCCGGGTCATCAGAACGGCAAGACGGGGACGTGTCCGTGCCGCGCTCATGTCTCGGTCGTCTCGGTGATCATCCAGCCCACGCCGCGAATGGTATGCAGCACGACATCGGCTTTCGCGGCATCCAGAGCCCGGCGCAGACGGGACACCGCCGCGTCGATGGCGTTCGGGGTCACTTCCGCATCAAGATCGTACAAGGACTCGAGCAGAACGTTTCGCGGCAGCACCCGGTTCTTGCGTCGCAACAAGGCCTCCAGAACGCCGATTTCGCGGCGCCCGAGTTTCAGCGGCGCTCCGTTGATCGTGGCCTCCCGATGGGTTGTTTCCAGAACAACGCCACCGGCCTGCAAGGTCAGACCCAAGCGGTTTCCGGGCCTGCGCAGCACGGCACGACATCGTGCGACGAGTTCCGGAATCTCGACGGGCTTGACGATGTAATCGTCGGCGCCGCCATCAAGCCCCTCGATCCGGTCGCCCAAGGCCCCCCGCGCCGTCAGAACGATCACCGGCATGGACGAGGTGGCGCGCCAGTGTTTCAGAAGATCGAGCCCGTTTCCGTCGGGCAGGCCCAAATCGAGCAGGGCAAGATCATAATCGATCACGGATGCCGTCTCCCGTGCCGCCTCTGCAGTATCGGCAAGATCGACGGCAAACCCTGCGCGACGCAACCCGTCGAGCATCACCTGAGCGAGGGCGAAGTGGTCTTCTACGAGCAGTAATCTCACGCTGATCCCAGTCGTTCATTGGAACAAGGCTAGCCGGAACACCAAGAAAGTTAGCAGGGCCCTTCCGATTTCAAGTAGATAGATGCAGCGCGGCCATGACAATTCCATATCAGGAGGAGGCTTTTCAAAATCGGCTTCACTCCGGAATGCTGATGGGTTCTCTCAACCTTGCGATCGGTCTGACCATCCGGATTTCCAGGTATCGGTCCGAAGTCCGCAAACCCACCAGAGCGGTACATCGGCCAGGGCATTAACCAGAGATTGGCCTGCCACGCCGGCTGAATGAAACCTGCCGAACCATTCAATTCAGTCTGTGGATTCCGCAGATGCCGCTTGGGTTTGCCACGACGAACATTGCGGAAGCAGCAGAGGCAATCCGTGGAAGCCAGCTTTCGGCTGGACGCAACAGATCGTGTTTTGTTCGGTTCTTGATGCTGCGATGCCGCATTCGGGAGCGAGGGCTCTTTCCGGTCATTCGCCGCAGGTTGCGGAGTTCCGATCTCTTCAGCAGCCTGCCCGGCCGATTTGTCTTCTGGGTGGTCCGGGCCACACTCAGGCTCTATGTCCAGGCGCTGCGAACCTGACGACACTCTACAAGAGAAACGGAAAAGATGTCCCGGCGGTGACCGCCTCGCCCGCCGAACATCCGATCGGGCGGGATCGGATAGAATAGCGAATCCATCGGACTGGCGCGAAAAGCCACGGCAGCCGTCGGGTTTCGACCCGGATAGCGAAAAGTCCTGGAGCAGTCCTTCGGAGCGCTCAGCCCGGCGACAAGGCGATCGCGCGGGCTGTTGCGGGCCGGGCAACATTGCGTTCGATCCAGGCCATGACGTTGGTGCAGGCGGTCAGACGTTCGTCCTCCATCATGGGGGCCATGCCGGCCCAGGCAACGGCCGCCATGTCGGCAATGGAGTAATCCCCGGCGATGTAATCGCGGCCTTCCAGCTGATTGTCGAGAACGCCGAAAAGACGCGCGGTCTCGTTCCTGTAGCGGGTCTCGCCATAGGGAACCTTTTCCTTGAGACCACGGAAGTGGTTCGCCTGCCCCATCATCGGACCAAGCCCGCCCATTTGCCAGTGCAGCCACTGTGTCACCGCCCAGCGGTCCTGCGCCGTTTCGCCCACGAATTTCCCCGACTTTTCAGCCAGATATTGCAGGATCGCACCCGATTCCATCAGGCTTATCCCCGTGTGGTGATCGACGATCGCAGGGATTTTTGCGTTTGGAGAGATCCGGAGATAGTCCGGCGCATGCTGCTCTCCGGCACCGATATTCACCCAGGTGATCTTATAGTCGAGGCCCATTTCCTCCAACGCGATGGCCACCTTGTAGCCGTTGGGCGTGGTCCAGAGATATGCTGTAATCATGTGTTTTTCTCATTCGATTTGTGCATTTTGACAGCCTCAGCCGACGCGATCAGCGCATCTTTCACCGGGATGAACCTGAAACCAAAGGTCTTTTCGGCCTTGGCGCCGGAAACGGCGAGGGTGCGACCGACATTGCCCAGAATGCCTTTCACGTCCTTGGAAAACAGCCCCATCATGCGCAAGAGCCAGACCGGCGCCTCGCGACCGGGTGTCTTGAGGCTCTGGTCCCACGCCTTGAGGATCTGGCCAAGCTCAAGCAGGCGGTGGGTCCCGCTTGCAGCGGCAAAACGCGCGCCCTTCGTGGCCTCGAGATCAATGGCCGCGACATGCATCCGGGCCACGTCGCGCACATCGACCGCCACCATGTCCATCGGCGGCGCCATGGGCACTTTTCCGGTCATGAGCTGTTCGACCAGTTCCAGCGATGACCCGTAGCGTGCATCCATCGGCGGGCCAAAGACAGCGCCGGGGTTGATGGTCGTCAGGGCGATGTCCGGGTTTTCGACCACGAAATCCCAGGCCGCTTTTTCCGCCAGCGTCTTGGACGCTTCATAGGCCCCGACGGCGGGATCGTCCGGACTTGTCCAGTTGGCCTCGTCCGAGGGCTGCATCTTCGGCTTGTCCGCCTGTTTGTAGATCGCCGCGCAGGAGGACGTCAGGATCACCCGTTTGATCCCCGCATCTTTTGCCGCGCGCATCGCCCGCAAGGTGCCGTCGACCGCCGGGCGGATCAGGTCCTGAGGGTCCTTCGGTTCGGTCAGTGGAAAGGGCGATGCCGTGTGGATCAGCACATCGCAGCCCTTCAACGCGTCCTGCCAACCGTCATCTTTTGTCAGGTCCAACGTGGCGAATTCCAGCGCCGCATCTGGAAACAGGCCCTCCAATTCTGCTTTGCGTTTGTCGGAACGGACCGATGCGCGCACATGGTATCCCTGTTCCAGCAACTCGCGCAGAATGTGTTTGGCGATAAAACCGGACGCGCCGGTCAAAAAGACCTTGGTCATTTCAATGTTCCTTCTTTGAGTGAAGCGACTGCCAGCGGCGTTCAATGCCGTGTCGGGTCAGAAGTTCCCTGGGTTCATGACTTGCGCGCCATGTGCGCGGCCCAAAGGGACAGCACGCCGATTGGCAAGAGCATCACGATCTGCGGGAAGAATTGGCCGTAAATCACGCTTGTCACGGCAAATACCATGGCCAAGGCGACGTATTGGATGCCGATATAGCCCGACAGCAGCTTTACGGTTGGATCTCGCACCTCCTTTCGGCTGAGGTAGAACAACGTCAGGCTGGAGAGGTAGAGCACGACGGAAATCATGTGCCAAGCCGAATGCAGTGTTGCCTTCACGAGGTCAGGCGCATCCGACGTCATCAGGGGGGCAACGATACTTGCCTCTCCGATGAAGGTGTGAACGACAGCAACCGCAAGATTGATGAGCGCGGCGATGATCAGTGTCATCTTCATGTCCAGGTCCTCTTATCGCGCTCTTGGCGCTGGTATCCCGTTGGGTTTTCATCTTTTGCGACACGGGCATGTCTTGCCTGTGTCGCATCTCCGTTTGTGCGATCGGACGAGCCTTGAAGGCCCCGGCCGCGCTATTCGGACAACGCCTCGATCAGCAGGTCGGAGAACAGCCGCGTGCTGTGCTGTTGCTGGCCCGTGATAACCCGACCGTCACGGATCGCAAACGGCGCAAGGGGGGCGGCGGATTCGAATGTGGTCCTGGGGTTCTTCCTGGCTTCTGTCTCGATGGTGTATGCGTTCACCGTCGTGCCAAGGGCCGCGTTCATCATGTCCTCTTCGCTGTCGGGATAGCCGGTCCATGTCTTGCCGTCGGCCAGCAGGGTGCCGTCACTCAGCGTTGTCCAGAGCATCAGGCAGGTGCCGTGGCAGATCAGGCCGACGATCTTGCCGGCCTCGTAGAAATCAGCGATCAGCTTGTGCAGCGCGGTGTCATCCTTGAACGTGATCAGGGGGCCGCCGCCGCCGGCCACGCAAACCGCATCATATTGGTCGATATCGACATCTGCGATGGAGGGAGTGTTTTCCAGCAGCTTGCCGAAGATTGCATGGTGCTTGAAGCCCAGTGTGATCAGATCGTTGGGGTATTGCGTCGCCTCGTTTTCAGGGTCGGAGAAGCCGTCGAATTCCACCCTGCCCCCTTTGGGCGACGCGACATCGACGGTGCAGCCGGCCTGAAGGAGGTCGAAGAACGGGCCGGTCATTTCTTCGGCGAAGAACCCCACCGGAAAGCCCATAAGGGTGGCCGGGTTCGAGACGATATAGAGAACCTTCTTGCCTGCCACGTCTGAACTGGCATGGCGGCGAATTACCGGAGATGTGGTCATGTTACCTCGCTGAAACCTGTTGCATTGATCTCAACATGGTTGCTCCTGCTCTCCTGGTCACTCGCAGGACGCGCCATAACGCTTGCGCAACGCGCCAGATCAAACACCGGGGCGCTGCGCCTCGCGCCAGGCCTCGGGGGTCGCATCCGTCCAGCGCCGAAATGCCCGGAAGAACGAATTGGGGTCTTCGAACCCAAGCAGGAAACTGACCTCGGACGCACCAAGGGCGGTATTCGCGAGATAATGCAGCGCCAGTTGTTCGCGCGCAGAATTCAGAACGTCCTTCCAAGATGTCCCTTCCTCCGCCAAGCGCCGCTGCAGCGACCGTCTGCTGAGCGCCAGTTCGCGCGCCACGTCATCGATTTGCGTCCGCCCGCTGGGCAGCAATTCCAGAAGCGTGTTTTCCACTCGCGCGCGCGTGCTGAGGTCGTCGCGGGCGTCATCCATGCGGCGGCGCAGATCGGGCTCGAAGGCCAGCCACATCTGATTATCGTGCGTCAGGAAAGGTCTCGTGGCATCGACCGGGCTGAGGGTGAAAGACGCGCTGCCACCGGTTTCAACCGGACATCCGAACCAGTCTTCGAACGCTGCCTTCTCCTCCAGCGGCGCCGGCAGCACGACGGCCTGCGGGATCACCAGGTGGCGTGTCGCGCGCCGCATGAGGTTTACCAGAAAGACGATTTCCGTCGCGGCCATCACAAGCGGCAGATCAGGGCGATACTTGCATCGATATTCAAACCGCGTGGCATCGGCCTGCACGGCAACATCAAGGCTGAACGCGCCGACCAGACGTTTGAATTCACCAAGCCGTTGCCCGGCCACCGTCATGTTGGGCGCGCACATCGCCGCGAAGAAGGCGGGGTCGAAGAACTCACTCGCCTCGATCTGCCCAAGCTTCAAACCAAGCGTCGGAGAGCACGCCTCGATGTCGAAGCTCTCCCAAAGGGCGTAGAACTGATCCAGCGGGATGCGGGTCCCCTCACCGTCCAACAGACCGCTCGGCAAGCCCGCACGGCGCAGGACAGAGGTCGTATTCAAACCGAGATCGGCCAGCATAAGCCGCCAGACCTTTCCCACATGCACCGTCGGTTGACCGGATGATCGACGCATAATTCCCTCCGCTCCTCGAAGGTAGGGCACCGAATTCGTCAAACCAAATGCACTCTGTGCCAGAGCACTTGCCCAACGCGCCAAAATGTAGTTCCGACGCCGGCTGCAGTGCCAGGTTTGGCCGTCAATGCTGTCGTTTGATGCAGATGACGAAAAGTCCGCATTGAAGCGTTCGTGAAGACAGCAGAGCGGCCCGGGTTTCGAACCGCTCGGAACCGGCGTTCTGATCACCTGACCCTTGATCGGCTTGCGGATCGGTCTTCATCACAATGACGCGGGTTGTTCAGCATCCGCAGGCCCCACCGACAACCACGGCCGAGATACTCTTGCGTGATGTCCGGGATCATCATCCGTCGGAGAGGGGGGCGTGACAGCACAAGGGTGCGTGTCACGCGCATACGAACCACTAGGGCGTCATGATGGGACGGACACCCTCGGACCCTGTTCTGCACGTTGAGCGCTGATGCCTAAGCGTCGGGCGACGTGTAATCCGTGCCTGCGATCCCGGCCATCCTCGACAGGACGTCGTCGCCCTGCTGCATGAACCAGAACAACAGATCGATGAACACCCAATTCTCGGCCAGCTTGTCGCCGTCACGGCGGTAGATGTCGATCACATGGAATGCGCAGTCCTTGTCGTTGCCGGGCATGCCCATGAACCCGCCGCGCTGTTTCGCGCGGAAGTTCGGCCATCCGAAAAAGCCGCCGTAATGCCCCTCGGCCAGACGAGCGACATGACCCGTCCCGGAGCGGTCATAGAAGGCCGCGCGGAACGGGCCGGAATGCTGTTTCGCATAGCGTTCGATCGTATAGGTGGCCCCGATCCCAGTCGGTCCCCACCAGAGCATGTCATCATGCCACGTGCGCGCCAGCTCCTCTTCTAGTGGCAGCTTGCTCTGCCAGGTGCCCAGATCGCCAATCATCGCATTTATCAAGGCAAGGGTCGCGGCACCCTGCTCTGCCGGCTGTTCGTCAAGCAAGAGCCCGTCATGCGTCATCGGCCCCGCGTGGACCAGTTGCGCTGCGGTCTGGGGCGGAAAAGGGTTCTGACCCGCTTGCGCCATCAGGTGCGGAATATCGACATGGAGCATGGTCTCGATGATCTTTCCGTCCGCGACGCGGTTGAACTCGCAATAGCGCAGCATCGCAATCTTGCGGGTTGGCCGTATCCCCAGCCACGGCGCGTCAAAGAGGCCCATCAGGTGCCCCATCGACACAACCCAGACACCGTCACCGACGGTATTCCGGCCCGCAAAGAAGACGTCTTCACGCCTTTGTGCCGAAGTCAGCGCCGTCAACAAGGGTGTCCAGAACGCGCGCGCCACATCTGCGGGGCCACGGCGCTCATAGAAGGGATGCACCCCGCGCCAGTGCCAATCGGGTGACGTGTGGGCCGCCAGGCTCTCTGCTATGGTGTCGGGCCCCGCCCCCTTCATGGCGGCGTAAAGCCCGCGCACGACGGCCTTTTCTTTCTGGAACATGGACTCGTCTTCCGGTTCAGTTTCATCCCTGCCAACCAGAGCGCATTCGCACCGGTCAGCGCACGCAGACCTGACTATGAGGCCTGCAGCCGGTCGAGGCGCAATTGGGCCGCCCGGCGATGACCATCGAGCCCTTCGCTGCGGCTCTGGCGTACGGCGGGCGGGGCAACGGCCTGCACACCGTGGGGCTCCATCCATTGATGCGTCGCAACCTTAACATAGGCCCCGACCCACAGCCCACCGGTATAGCGACCCGCAGCCATGGTCGGCAGGGTGTGGTTGGTCCCGCAGCATTTGTCGGAATAGACGACGCTGGCCAGTTCACCGATGAACAGCGACCCGTAGTGGCGCAGCTTTTTTGCCGTGGCCTGCGGATCGACCGTATGCACCTGCAGATGCTCCGGCGCGATGAAGTCGGAATAGGCCAGCATCGCGGCCTCATCCTCCGCCACGGCGACCTCGCCATAGTCTTCCCAGGCGATGCCGGCCGTCTCGGCCGTCTCGATCTCCTGCAACTGGCGCTCGACCTCGGCGATCACCGCGTCGGCGAGCGCGGGGTCGGTGGTGATCAGCCCGACGCGGGTGCGCACGTCATGTTCGGCCTGCGCCAGCAGATCGGTGGCGAGCATTTCGGCGTCGCCGCTGCTGTCGGCCACCGTATAGATCTCGGACGGTCCGGCGAGTTGGTCGATCCCGATCGGGCCGAATACCTGTCGCTTTGCCTCGTTTACAAAAGCATTTCCCGGACCGACGATCTTGTCGACCTTCGGGACGGTTTCTGTGCCAAAGGCCATGGCGGCAATCGCCTGCGCCCCGCCAATGCGGAAAATCCGGTCGGCGCCGGACAGGTGACAGCCTGCAACCATGGCCTCGTGGGCATTGGGCGGCAGGCAGGCAACGACCTCTTGCACGCCCGCGACCTTGGCCGGAACGATCGTCATGATCGGTGCGGAAAGCAACGGATAACGCCCGCCGGGAACATAACATCCGACCCGCTCCAGCGGGATGATCCGATGCCCCAGATGCACACCCGGTATGATTTCGACGTCGAGCGGCAGCATCGTGGCCCGCTGGGCCTCGGCAAAGGCGCGCACGTTGCCGATTGCGAACTCGGTGTCCGCGCGTGTCTGCGGGTCAAGGTTGGCGACAGCTGCCTCGCGGTCGGCCATCGACACCTCGAAGACGTCGAGTTCGGACTTGTCGAACCTGGCGGCGAATTCGCGCACAGCGGCATCCCCCCGGGTCTGCACGGCCTTCAGGACGCCGGCTACGGTTTCGGAGACGTCATTCGCGTCGCTCAGTGCATCCCTCTTGGGGGCGCGACGGTGAGTGATGCCGGGGAATGGTTGGGCAGGGTTGGTCACAGGGAAGGGTCCTTCTTTGTAGATATCAGGTGACGCGCCAAGGGCGTCTAGTCCGCCTCGTCCCCGAGAACCGCGCTGCCCTTGTCGGCCATCTGCGCCAGCTTGATCTGCATCAGCAGTGACATCTCGTCGATGTTCGTCCACTCATCGACGACCTTGCCGTCCTTGATGTGGAAATGGCTCATCCCCATGATTTGCAGCCGTTTTCCGGTGGGCGCGCCCAGTTCCTCGAAGATGCCCCACCCAAGATGATGCCCCTCGATGATCCAGCGCACCGCGACTTTGGTTCCGCCCTCTTCGCAGGGCGTCGAACAGATGTGCTGCGGCATGTAGAAGCCGTCTGGCACGGTCGCATAGAGACCCACGATCTGATGCGTCACGGCCCCGTGTCCGTAGAGTTCCTTCATCAAGGGGCCATGATACTGGACCGTTGGCGCATAGACGTCGCGGACTTTGCCGAACATGCGCCGATTGTGCATTTCATGCAGCCAGCGCAGCACCTCTTCTTCCAAAGGTGTATTGGCAATGGACGTGTCGCACTCGCTTTCCGGCGGGTATTGCCCGATCATGCGCCGGTTCTCACCCATATCAACCGCCAGCAAGCCTTTCTCGAAATAGGGGCGCGCAAGGTTTTCGGCATAGGCCTGCGGGTCAAGCCCGATCTGCTTCACCTGCGCCATCGAGTCGACGACCAGCCATTCGCGGTAGATCATGTTCTCGTAGATCATGCAGTCGGCGATGGTCCGGGCAACGAAGCTGCGGCCCGTGGGTTTGCCGTAGATTCCCTTCTGGGTGTGTCGCCCTGCCCCGGTCACCAGATGCGAGGTGTAGAACCCGTCATCCTCGTTCCCGTTCCAGATGACATGGGTGGCCATGCCACGTCGCTCAGGCAACATGAACATCCGGCCGATCGTGTCATGCACCACGTCTTCACGACTGTAGACTGTGCCTGTCGCCCCGTAGACCACGCAATTGTGGGTGTAATGGGTGTAGATCAACCCGACATCGCGTTCATCCCAGATGCGGTGCGTGCAGCGCACGATGTAATCAACGATATCCGTATAGATCGGATCGAACCCTCGCATCGGCTGAACGCGCTCTCTGTCGGTGGGCACCATATCGACGAAGTCCCGGCGCTCTGATTGGAGCACGGGCGCATGGGTTTTTTCGCCCTCTGCCTGGCCCTGTTTGCCGTTGGTCGCCATGGTGATCTCCGCGTGGTTGTTTCAAGCTTCACATCAACAGCGCAGAATTTGCATGCGAATGCAATAGAGATCTTGAGGGCGCCATTTCGGGCGCAGCCATGGCATCGCGCAACCTGTCGGAGCCTGTGTAGATTGACTCCGACAGGGAGCCTCCGAGACGTGACTGAAGCCGATACCACCGATTGGCGGTGTACAGACAAAGCCTTCAGTTCAGGGCTTTCACGGCGATATACATGCGATTCGAGCGTCAATCCTGCCCGACGCCTACCCCACTGAACCTTGGGACCGGTTCAGAAGGGTATGCAATCCACAACCAAAGCGTTCCATGGCCTCATTGGATGCAGCGATCGCGACCAACTCTCTGTATTGCATCATGAATCGTTAGGCGCATGATAAGCTTCGCGGCGGGCCACAGCCGCACACCTAGAAATTTATTGCAAACGCATGCAACAGTTACTACGCTCGATCTCGTGCGCTGGCATCGATCTGTCGCACGTCAGACAAAAGCAGGTGGCCGCGTGACCGGCGCATCGAAAAGCCCAAGGAGAGCTTCATCACATGACATCCAATCTGAAATTCGCGAGTGCGGCCTCTGCGCTTCTGCTTGCGAGCACCGCAGCCCATGCCGACTGCGGAATCGAGTCCGGGTCCGTCCGCATCCTGTCCAACGATTTCGCGGCCCTGCATGCAGTTGCCGACTGGGCATCGAAATGCGCCAGCGACACGGTGGAAGTCACGCGCAACCAGACCGAAGAGCACAAGAACATCCAGGTACCCGCGCTTTCGATTGATCCCGCGACCTACACCGTTGCCGTCGTCGCCACGAACTCGATCGTGCCGCTGATGAACGACGACCTGATCCGCCCGCTTGATGAGCTTGTCGCCGAGCACGGCCAGCAGCTTCAGGATTCCCAGCTGATCCGCGTCGACGGAAAGATCATGGCGATTGCCTTCATGGCGAACTCGCAGCACCTGTTCTATCGCGAGGATGTCCTTGCCGAAAACGGCATCGACGTGCCCTCCACCTATGAAGAAATGTTTGCCGCTGCCGAGCAACTGAGGGCAGCCGGCTACGAGACGCCGATTTCCTCCAGCTACATGCCAGGCTGGAACCTGGCCGCGGAATTCGTGAACACCTACCTCGGGACAGGCAACGATTTCTTCGTCCCCGGAACCGCAGAGCTGGCGATCAACAACGAAGACGGCATGGCGGTTCTTGAAACCATGAAGCGCATGACCGAATACATGAGCAACGACTGGACGACGTTTGATGCCAACGCCCAAACGCCGATCTGGGAAGCGGACGAAGTCGTCCTCGCCGTCAACTGGGGATCGCGGGCCAGCGCATATATCGCAGACGACAGCCCGGCCCCCGAGATCGCGGCAGCAACCGCATTCGCGGCATCCCCCGCGATCGGTGACGGAACGACGCCGACTGCCGCTCTGTGGTGGGATGGTTTCACCATCGCCAAGAACATTTCCGACGAGGACGCCGAGGCGTCTTTCATCGCGATGATGAATGGCATTTCCCCCGAGATGATGGCCGAGAACCAGGACCTGGCTGTCTGGCTGATCGACGGTTACGAGCCGACACGCGCCGCCACCGGCGTCATCGACGGCCTGACCAAGGGTGCGCGCCCCTATCCGATGCTGCCCTACATGGGTCTGCTGCACACCGCACTGGGCGACAACCTGTCCGAATACCTTCAGGGCAGTGAATCGGCCGAGCAGGCCATGGCCGACATCGAGGCCGCCTATACGACGGCGGCAACGGAAGCCGGCTTCATTCGCTAAGCATTTGTGCGAAAGAAGGGGGGCCGGTTCCACGGCCCCCCGATACCACCATCCATGACTTCCCGAGGGGTTTGATTGTTCCGAACAGCATGTGTCTGGCGGACCATTCTGACCTATCGGCCGGACCTGAACAGCGAAGGAGAGGGCGATGAACCGCAATCCGCTTGTCGTAGCCCTTGCCACAAAGGGCATCACCCCGACCCAGCGCGCCGATCGTGATGCCATCGAGCAGACGGCGGCGTTTCTGGTTCAGTCTGCGGACCGCGTGTCGGCCTGGCTCGAAGAGACCAAGGAATGACGTCTCCGGCCGATCTTTCAGTGACCGAAGCGGGTCAGGCGCTGCGCGACGGATCGCTCACCGCCGAACAGCTTGCCGCCGCGCATCTGGCCCGGATCGACGAACGCAACGACGCAATCGGCGCCTTCGTGCATCTGGATTCCGATGCAACGCGCGCCGCGGCGCGCAGGGCCGATCAGGAACTTTCCGCAGGTCTCGACCGTGGCCCGCTTCACGGGATTCCCGTCGCGATCAAGGACATCTTCGACGTTGCAGGTTGGCCCGTGCGCTATGGATCGCGGCTCTACGCGGACAGGCTCGCGCCCGGCGACGCGACGACAGTCGGCCGTCTGCGCGAGGCAGGTGCCGTTCTGCTGGGGCTGGTTGCCACCTACGAGCTTGCCATTGTGGGCCCCGGCGAAGACGGCCTTTATCCCCAGCCACGCAATCCGTGGAACCTTGATCACATCACCGGCGGGTCGTCGTCCGGATGCGCGGCCGCGATTGCCGCGGGCATGGTGCGTATCGCACTGGGCTCGGATACCGGTGGCTCCGTGCGCAGCCCGTCCGCCTATTGTGGGATCGTCGGCCTCAAGCCCACCAAAGACGCGCTGCCCAAGGAGGGCGTGCTGCCGCTTGCACCCAGCCTTGATACGCCCGGGGCCATGGCCCGCACGGTGCATGAGGCGCGACTGCTGCATGCCGAAATAGCCCAGCGGCCCATGCCAGAGCCCTCCTTGTCCTTGCAAGGGCTGCGGATCGGCATCGCCCGCAACTGGTGCCTCTCCGACGACCTGCCGGCAATCACGGGATACACGGATGATGCGGCCGCAAGCCTGAGCCTGTGCGGTGCGACCCTGACCCCGCTGGATTTGCCCGATCTTGACCTGATGATTGCCGCTGCGGCCGTGCTGATCCACGCCGAAGGGCTCGAGACGCATCGCGAACACCTTTCGGGCGATGGCGGCAGGATGGGGCGCATGCCCTATCAATCCATGGCCGCGGGCGCGGTGCTCACCGAACAGGATGTCGCCAACGCGCGCCACGCGGCAACGCGTCTCGGCACAAAGGTCGATGCGGCCCTGCAAGACGTCGATGCCATTGTCATGCCGACGACCCTGACGACGGCCCCCGCATTTGCGGATTTCGCCGGCGGGTCGGCGAAATGGACGCCGATGTGCACCCTGCCCTTCAACATGACGGGTCATCCCGCCCTGTCAGTGCCCATGGGATTTTCCGACGGCTTGCCCCTTGGCCTGCAGATTGTCGGCCGCCCGAATGAAGAGGCGACGCTGCTGCGCATTGGCGAAGCTTTCGAAATGTCGACCAATCACGGCGCGCCGGATGCATTTGCGATGACCCTGCGTGCCCCCTTTGCTAGAGAGGGCAGCCCGATCGCCACCTCCGAGGAGATGACCTGAGCCATGCCACACAAGACCTTCCTGTCCTTCATATGGCCGTCGCTTGTGGCGATGCTGCTGTTCATCGCCCTGCCAATCGTGTCGGTCGGGTTCCAGTCGCTTTATGTCGAACATGAGCAAGTCCTCGTCGTGGGCGAGACTTGCGGACCCTTCGGCTGCACCGAGGAAGTCAGCGTCGATGCGGCGGCAATGGCCGCCTTGCGCGCCGAACAACCCGCAGGCCAGTTCAACGGCCTTGGCACCTATACCAACGCAAGCCACCTTGCGACGGACGAAATCGCCGAGATCTTTGCGACCTCCGAGAACTTTTCGGAGATCCGCAACCGGATCATGAACCTGCCCTTCTACAAGGCCCTGATCTTCACGCTGTCCTATACCTTCATCGTGACGCCGCTGGTCATCATCCTCGGCTTCATCATCGCTGTCGCCGTGAACGCGGTCCCTGCGATGCTCAAGGGGCCGGTGATCTTCTTCTCGCTCATCCCGATGCTTGTGACCCCGCTTGTCGGCTCGCTGGTGCTATTCTGGATGATCGACAGTCGTGGGATCATCGGGGCTGCCTTGCAGTCGATCTTCGGCGATCCGTCCCTGTCTCTCAAGGCGTCGCCGACCCTCACGTGGATTACGCTGTTCGTCTATGGCGTCTGGCATTCCGCCCCCTTCGCCTTTGTCGTCTTCTACGCGGGCCTTCAGACCGTTCCCCGCGACACGATGGAAAGCGCGATGGTGGACGGGGCAAACCGTTGGGAACGCATTCGGTTCGTCACGATCCCCTACCTGATGCCGCTGGCGACCTTCATCGCGCTGATGCAGTTGATGGACAACTTCCGCGTCTTCGAACCCATCATCGGGTTTTCGGCAGCGGCCAGCGCGACATCGCTCAGCTACCTGATCTACAACGACCTGCGCGCAGCTGAATCCCCGCTGTTCGGTTCGGCGGCCGCCACATCCATGCTGACCATCATCGGCGTCATCATCCTGTTGCTGCCCGTCCTTCGCCAGAACTGGCGCGAATTCAACCGCAAGACTTGAGGGAGGCGGCAAGATGTCCAATCCAGCCGAAACAAAGCCACTGCCGATAAAGGTCATCACGATCTCGGTCGTTCTGATCTGGCTGTTCCTTGCCGCCTTCCCGTTCCTCTGGACGATGTGGGGCAGCTTCAAGGTCGAGGGTGATTTCTTCAGCCGCGCCAACTGGTTCAACGCCATCACAGGCCCCGTGACCGAGCGCCAGCACGGCAGCCCTTTCACGCTCGCCGGCTATGAAGGCGCATGGATCGAGCAGGAGTTCTGGAAGGCCGTCATCAACACGGCGATCGTCACCGTCTTCGTCGTCATCATCTCTTTGACACTGGGGACGCTGGGCGGCTATGCGCTGGCCCGCTCCGGGTTCAAATACACGTTCTGGCTGCTCATGGCGGCATTGGTGTTCCGCGCCATGCCGCATGTGACGCTGGTATCGGGATATCTGCTGCCGTTCTTCCAGCTCAATATCTGGGGCTATCTGCCGACGACCATCATCGTTCTCGTGGCGATCAACCAGCCGTTCACCCTGTGGATGTTGCACAGCTTCTTCCTGTCGATCCCGAAGGATCTGGACGAGGCCGCAATGGTGGACGGATGCACTCGTTTTCAGGCGTTTCGCCTCGCCATCATCCCCGTGATGTGGCCGGGCGTCATCACCACCGGGCTGTTCAGTTTCCTGCTGGCCTATAACGACTTCACGGTGACGTCGATGCTGCTGTCTCAGGAAAACCAGACGATGATCCCGCAGATCAACGCGTTCCTCGGCTCGACCCAGGAAGAGGGCAAGGTCATGTATGCCGTTGCCGCCGTTGTCTCGGCGATCATTCCGCTCTTCGTTCTCATTCTCTTCTTCCAGCGCCAGATCGTCTCGGGTCTGACCGCCGGGGCCGTCAAAGGATAAAGGAGGCTACCTCTTGGCCAGACTGCGACTCAAGAACGTCAACAAGCGCTGGGGCAGCTTTGTGGGTGTCGACAATTTCGACCTCGATATCGCCGATCAGGAATTTTTGGTCCTGCTCGGGCCCTCGGGCTGCGGCAAATCCACGACCATGCGGATGATTGCAGGGCTCGAGGACGTGACCGAAGGGGAGATCCTGTTCGACGACACCGTCGTCAACGACATGGACCCGAAAGACCGCGATATCTCGATGGTGTTCCAGTCCTACGGTCTTTACCCGAACCTCTCGGTCTACGAGAACATCCGCTTCCCGCTGCGCGTGCGCAAGATCCCCAAGGAAAAGCACGACGAGATGGTGATGGAAGCCGTCCGGATGACCGAGCTTGAGGATTACATACATCGCCGCCCCGCCGAACTCTCTGGCGGCCAACGTCAGCGGGTGGCACTTGGCCGGGCGATTGTCCGGCGCCCGAACATCTTCCTGATGGATGAACCGCTGTCCAACCTTGATGCCAAGTTGCGGGTGTCGACCCGCGCGCAGATCAAGAACCTGCAATCCAAGCTCAAGATCACGACGGTCTATGTGACCCACGACCAGATCGAGGCGATGACCCTTGCCGATCGCGTGGTTGTCATGAACGCCGGCAAGATCCAGCAGGTCGGCACCCCCACGGACATCTATGACAACCCGGCCAATGTCTTTGTCGCCAGCTTCATCGGCTCACCAGCCATGAACCTTGTCCAAGGCACGCTCGAGAACGGCGTCTTCGAAGCCGAAGGGATCCGGGTCGAGGGCCTGCCGTTGGCGGTGTCGGGCAATGTCACGCTGGGTTTTCGTGCCGAAGACGCCGAAATCGTCGAAGGCCCCGCCCAGATTTCCTCGCCTGTCTATTCGATCGAACTGCTGGGTGAGGCGTCAATGATCACATGGCGTCTGGCCGGATCGCTGGTCTCGATCAAGACCCACAAGGAATACCGCGCCGATATCGGGGCGGTGGTGAATGCCGCTGTTCCGGCATCGATCTGCCACCTTTTCGATACGGCCTCTGGCGAGCGGATTGCACACGGATGACCCCGCAGGAACAAGCCGATGCGACCCGGGACGTCATCCTGCGGACAGGGGATGGGCCGAGCGCACACTCCTGCCCGACAGATGATCGTTCCCACTCCGATTTCCAGTTGATGTTTAGCCAGAACAGCGGCGCCAGACACGGAGGCTGCCACGATGGACGGTGAATACGGGTCACGTCCTTGCCTGTTGAAAGGCGTCGCAGAGGACGCCGCAGAATAACCGCACAAGGCTCTATCCGGGACCTTTCAGGCAGGTAGAGCGTTCCAGAATGAATGGCCGCCGAAAGAAATGTCGATAGACCTGCCACACACTCCGTCCTGTCGCCTCGACACCAAACGCGCGCGCGTTGCCCGCGCCTCGTGCGGGATCGGTCCGGGCTGTGCGGTGGCAGGCCCGAACATGCGCCTTTGCGGCGGGTGGACGGCCAGCTGATGCACAATACACAGGTCACATCCAAACAGGTCGCGGCGCGCGCCGGTGTCAGTCAATCGGCCGTCAGCCGCGTCTTTACCCCCGGCGCAAGCGCCAGCCGCCAGACCCGGGAAAAAGTGCTGCGGGCGGCGGCAGAGCTCGGCTATCGCCCCAATCGTGTCGCACGGGCCATGATCACAGGCCGCAGCCGGATCATCGGTATCGTCGTCGCCTACTTCGACAACCAGTTCTATCCCGATGCGATCCAGCGCTTGTCTGTGGCACTGCAGGAACAGAACTACCACGCGCTTGTTTTCATGGCGACGCCGACAATCGGTGACATCGAGGACGTGATGAAGGAAGTCATCGATTATCAGGTCGATGGTATCATCCTTGCCTCGGTTTCGATGTCTTCCCAGCTGGCGCAGCGCTGCGCCGATCACGGCATTCCCGTCGTGCTCTTCAACCGCGAGCAGGAAGCCGATCGCCTGTGCTCGGTCGTAACCGACAACTACCGCGGCGGTCAGGTCGCGGCGCAGCACTTGCTGGGCTGTGGCTACAGGCGGATCGGGTATGTTGCAGGTTTCGAAGGAGCCTCGACCCAGCGCCAGCGCGAAGCGGGATTCCTCAATGCACTGGACGAGGCCGGAACGGCCCTCGTCGCGCGTGAGGTCGGCGGGTTTGAATACGCCCTATCCCGGACCGCCGCCCTTGAGATGTTTGCCGGCCCCGACAGGCCCGAAGCGGCCTTCGTCGCGAACGATCACATGGCTTTTGCGGTCATGGATGCCCTGCGCTACAAGCTCGGCCTTTCCATTCCGGGTGACGTGGGCATCGTCGGATTCGATGACGTGTCCATCGCCGCATGGCCTGCCTATGACCTGACCAGCTATCGCCAGCCGATCAACCGCATGGTGGAGCGCACCGTCAGCAGCATGATGGCGCGCATCGAAAACAACGACATTCCGCCCGAACGGATCGTCATCGATGGCGAACTGATCGTGCGCGGCACGACGCGGGCAGTCGCGGAGACATGACCTTGCGCCCCATCATCCCCAATCGCCGCGCCCTGCCGGATGACACCATCGGCATCAGCCCCGCGGAGCGGCGCGGATGGGGGCTGCGTCGGGACATTCGACGTAACGACGACATCGCGATCTGGAAGCAGATGGCACGTAATGGAAGAAGAAAATGAGCCGTTTCAAGGACCTGCCTGACTATATCCTCGGCGTGACCTACGAGATCTGGGAGGGGCGACAAATCGACAGCCTCCGCCGATCCTATGGGCCGGACACGATCATGCGTTCGTCGCAGGGGCTGATCCTCGGCACGTCTGGAGTGATCAAGGATACGCTCGCCTCTCAAGCGGCTTTTCCGGACCGCGAGATCCTCGGCGATGATGTGATCTGGTGTGGCAACGAAGAGGATGGCTACCTCTCGTCGCATCGGTCGATCATCACCGGAACCCATACCGGGCACGGCGTATTCGGCGCGCCAACCGGCAGACAGGTCACCGTGCGCTGCATCGCCGATTGCTTTGTCGAGAACGAAGTAATCACGGATGAATGGCTCTGCTACGACTTCGCGTCGATGGTCCAACAGCTCGGCCATACCCCCGAAGCCTGGGCCCGCGCCATGCTGGAGCGTGAAGGCGATGATCCGATCCGTCCCTTCACCCCGGATCAGGACCGGCCCGGGCCCTATCTGGGCACCGGGAACGACCATGCCCTTGGCGACAGACTCGCCGGGATCCTGACCAGCATCATGGATTATGACATCGCCGTCATCCGGCGCGAGTATGATCGGGCGGTCGGCTATTATCATGCCGGCGGCGTGACAGGCTGGGGCTATCCCGCGCTTGAGGCAGAGTGGATGCAGCTGCGCACGGCCTTCCCCGATGCGACCTTCGTCGTGCAGCACAAGATCGGCCGTGACGACAAGGGCGAACCGGATCGTGCCGCGGTTCGGTGGTCGCTGGACGGCCACCACACGGGCCACGGCAAGTTCGGCCCACCGACCGGCGCCCCCGTTCACATCATGGGTTTCACGCATGCCGAATTCGGGCGCAATGGCCTGCGCCGGGAATGGAGCATCTGGGACGATGTCGCGATCTGGAAGCAGATCCTGATGCACGGGGAAAAATGATGCGCAAGGACGGGCACGCGAGACCAGAACACTTTGCGCAATGTGCCGAAATCTCGGCATTTCGGACTATCAGAAAGTAAAGAAATGACACCACAAGACATGGAATCCCGCATCGTTCGCTATGGCGACCTGCAACCCTGCAAGACGGCCTTCATCGACGCGCACACACCGGGCAGCGACCGGAAGGAAAACTTCACCATCATCGGCGGCGGCGTTTCGGAATCTCCGGACCAGCACGTGCACATCAGCATCCCGCATGGCTTCAACATCGGCGCCGCGGGCCAGCCGCCACGCGTGACCAACTCCTTGCATGACCACCACACGGCCGAGGCGTTCTTCGTCCTCTCCGGAAAATGGCGGTTCTTCTGGGGACGCTGGGGCGACGCGGGCGAAGTGACGCTGGAAGAAGGCGACATCTTCAACATTCCCACAGGCATTTTCCGCGGATTTGAAAATATCGGCACCGACTACGGGATGATCATGGCGATCCTCGGCGGCGACGATGCCGGCGGCGGGGTCATGTGGGCCCCTCAGGTGATCGAAAATGCTGCGGAACACGGTTTGATCCTTGGCGAAAACGGCAAGCTTTACGACACCAAGCGCCAGCAGAAATTGCCCGAGGGCGTGAACCCGATGCCCTTGATGAGCACCGAGGAACTGGCCAAGCGGCCGGAACCGACAACCGCCGAGGTGCTGCCCAATCATGTCGCCCGCTATTGGGACCTCGTGGCCCTCGCTGACCGCAAACCCGTGCAGGTCATCGGAGAGCGCGGCGTCTTGCGTGACAAGCCGGGGTTCGAGGTGGATTTCATCACGCGCGGCTCCGCCACGGAGGCCAGGAACAGCGCAAGCTTTCCCACTGTGCTGATGCCCATGCGCGGCCATTGGAGGGTGACGTGGGACGGTGGCGCCGCAACGCTGGCCCCCGGCGACACCATGTCCGTGCCCGAAAACCTTGCCCATTCCGTCGTTCCCTCGATGACCGGCGAGGCAAGCCTTTACCGCGTGGTGGCGACAGGTGATCCCGCAGGAAAGACCTGGCAAGGCTGATATCCGCAGCCGGCGGGAACATCCCGTCGGCTCCCCCTTCCGGACCAAGATCCAAACTATCCGCAGCGAAAGGCTCACCATGTCGAAAATAGCAACCACACACGTCGGCTCCCTGCCCCGCAGCCAAGAGGTCGTGGATTTCATCTTCGCCCGCGAACGCGGCGAGGCGTATGAGCCTGCCGCATTCGACATGGCCATGACCAAGGCGGTGTCGGAGACTGTTGCAAAGCAAAAGGCTGCCGGCATTGATATCGTCTCCGACGGCGAAACCTCCAAGATCAGCTACGCCACCTATGTCAAGGATCGCTACACCGGCTTTGACGGCGACAGCCCGCGCAACGCCCCGGCCGATCTCAAGAAATTTCCCAGCTTTCTCAAGCGTCTGGCAGATGGCGGCGGCACCCCCCAATATGCGCGCCCCATGTGCGTCGGAGCCGTGAAATCGAAGGGACAGGGCGAGCTTGAGAAGGATATCGCCAACCTCAAGGCGGCCATGGCCGAACACGGTGTCGACCGCGGTTTCATGAACGCGGCCTCGCCGGGCGTGATCTCCTTGTTCCTACAGAATGATTTCTACGCGACCCGCGATGAATATCTTGCCGCCCTGGCCGATGCGATGCGCGACGAATACCGGACGATCGTGGACAGCGGGCTCGATCTGCAACTCGACTGCCCCGACCTGGCCCTGTCCCGGCATATGCTGTTCAACGACCTGTCCGATGCCGAGTTCCTCAAGATCGCGGCGTCCCATGTGGAGGCTCTCAATCACGCGCTCGACGGGATCGATCCGGCGCGCGTCCGGGTGCATATCTGCTGGGGCAACTACGAAGGACCGCACATCTGCGACATCCCGATGTCAAAGATGTTCGATACGCTGATGGCGACGGCCGCGAATTACGTCCTGTTCGAAACCTCCAACCCGCGGCATGGCCATGAATGGGCCGTTTTCCGCGATCGCAAGTCCGACATCCCCGAGGACAAGATCCTCGTGCCCGGCGTCGTCGATACGACGACGAATTTTGTCGAGCACCCCGATCTGGTGGCACAGCGCATCGCCCGCTTCGTCGAGATCGTCGGCCCTGATCGCGTCATAGCCGGGTCGGACTGCGGCTTTGGCACCTTTGCGGGCTTCGGCGCGGTCGACCCTGAGATCGCCTACGCCAAACTCGCCGCTCTTGTGCAGGGTGCGGCGCAAATCTCGTGACGTCGCCGCTGATCTATCTGCCCGGAATGATGTGTGATGACCGGCTTTTTGCACCGCAAGTCCGTGACTTGGGTGGATCGGTCCTGCCCATTACGTCGGCTGACACCGTCGCGGACCTAGCCGCCGCCGTGCTCGCGGCGGCGCCACCGCGGTTTGCTCTGGCCGGGTTGTCGATGGGGGGTATCGTGGCGATGGAGGTGGTGCGCCAATCCACGGATCGGGTTACGCATCTGGCACTTCTCGACACGAATCCGCTCGCCGAAGACGAAGGCGTCAAGGCGCACCGCGCACGACAAATGGCAAGCGCACGCGCCGGGCAGCTTGAACAGGTCATGCGCGCAGAAATGAAGCCGAGATACCTTGTTGCGGGTCCGAACCGAGCGGGGATCCTTGACCTTTGCATGGATATGGCGCTGACGCTTGGGCCGGATGTGTTCATCCGTCAGTCACGCGCTTTGCGGGATCGCCCCGATCAATGCGATACATTGCGCGCGTTTTCAGGACCCGCCCTGGTGCTGTGCGGACGCAATGATACGCTCTGCCCTCTGTCGCGCCACGAACTGATGCGTGATCTCCTTCCGAACGCGACGCTCGAAATCATGGAACACGCCGGCCACCTGCCCACACTCGAACAATCCGCCGCCACCAACGCCGCGCTGTCACGCTGGCTCGAGAAGCCGACCTCATGAAACCGCCACGTCTCCGGCGTCCGATGTTCGTTTACAGAGTTGGCCTTTGCAGCGCGATTGGGGGCGCGGTTTCGACAGTTCCCCGCGCGGCAACAGGCTGATCAACGAACCGCCGGGCGACACGATCGGCTAAGCCTGCTCATCCCGGACCACGGGGAAGCGCAGACGGGACGGCGCCAGCCGCAGCTATCGGGCATGGCGCACGGGCGCATAAGGGCCACGCTAGCTGGGTTCAAGATCATTGTCAGAAGGCTCTCCAAACGGCAAACTGGGCTATTAGAAAATCATTTTTGAAATGCTGTTTAGGGAGAATGTCATGAGACGTCTGAAGGCCATTCTGCTCGCCATGTCGCTCGTCGCCGCGAGCCCTGCTTCAGCCCAGAACATTGTCGAATTCTACCAGACGTGGATCGGTCCGGCGGACTACTTCAATTCCTCTGGCGCGCGGCTGAGTGATCCGTGCGCAATCGTGCGGCAGGAACGGGCGAACTACCATCGTTTCGGCATTCGCCAACCCGGTGACGAAAGCGACTCGCTCTTCGGGAACCCCGGCAACCGCGCCTGGATGGATGGTAAATGCCGGTTCCGCTCCAGCGGCGGTTGGGTTCTCGACCATTTGCGCAGGGGTGAACCCGTCTACATTCGCGTCCACGTCATCGGCAGCGGCGGCCGTTTGAGCCATCTGGAGATCATGGAAGGTGCGGGGTAATCCGCAAATCCACGACCAGCCAAAGACCGGGCTGCGCGATGCCCTCGAGTGGCTATCCTCGGCTCAATTGCCCGGAACGCGCGATGCCGCATCCGCGAGATCGGACACCGCGCCGGAGAATGCCTCGAAGAAGGAGGCTCCGGCCGTGGCTCCCGAAAGCGGGTTGAAGATCGTGCTTTCGACGCCGAGCGCATTGGTCGCATCAATCGCTGCCGCAGGAGGTTCGCTTTCCCAGATCAGGATACGCGCCCCGGTGTCCTCGATCAGCGCCTCGAGATCGGCGAGATCTTCGTCTCCGGGCATGGCGCCAGCGTCCCATTCGAGCGACGCGACGGAGAGGCCGTAGGCACGCGCCAGATATTGATAGCGGGGGTGGGTCGCGATCATCGCGATCCCCTGCGCGGGTGCGAGCGCGTCGCGCGCCTCGGCGTCAAGCTCCATCAGTTCGGCGCGAAGACTCTCGAGGCGGGCCTCGACGTCATCGGCGGGCGCCAGCCCCCGTGTGGCAACCGCCCCGGCGATGGCCTCTGCCTGCGCAGCCGCCAGCGTCGGGTCGAGCCACAGGTAAGAGGCTGTCCCTTCGTGCGAATGCTCGCCCCCGTCGCCATGGCTGTGTGTGATGCTCTGGGTCGCAATGAAACTGCCTTCGATCGCGGCGCTCGTGTTGACGATGCGCGCACGGGGCAGCGAGACGCGGTCGACCCATGTCGCGAAACCGGCGCCGTTCAGAAGGATCAGGTCGGCGGACTGGATCATGCTGATGTCCGAGATGGACGGTCGCCAGAACGACGGATCGACATCTTCGGGCACGGGAAAGACAACCTCCGCCGCATCGCCCAACAGCTGCTCGGCCAAAAATTTCAGGGGATAATTGACCGTCACGACGACCGGCCTTTCCTGCGCGGCGGCGCCAAGCGGCATCAACATGAGGCACCCGGCCAAAATAGTCTTGTGAAACCGTGCCACGATCAGCTCCCGCAATTGCGCGCAATGTCTTCGGGCGTCACGATCCAGTAATTGTCGTGATTGCCGGTATCGACCTCGATCACGAGGCCCCCGGAATGATCGACGCTGTCGAGCGGGATCTCCACGGTGCCGTCTTCACCGATATCGAGGGTCGTCTGAAGGACGTTGTCGCCATCAAGCACCCGCACATCCGCCAGCTGGACCGGGTTTCCGTTCGAGAATTTTGCCTCGACCAAAACCGTTTCGCAATCCACCGACGCGAATACGATCAGCTGGTGTGCCGCCGCCCCGATCGGAGCGGCGGTCACGACAGCGGCAAGAGCGAACGCTCGGATCACTGGCCCGTCCAGTCTTCGAAATGCACCCAGATCACGGCGCCCAGTTCGACGGCCTTGTCCTCGCCATCCTGCGGAAGCGTGTAATCGGCGGTATTGAGCGCGGCAAAGCCCCACCAGCCATCGGACGGCGGCGCATAGGTGAACACGCCGTTCTGGTCGGCCTTGACGGTCTGGGTGATCATCAACTCGTCCGGAACGGTTGCGCCCGCGCCATCGTTGAAGAATTCCACCTCGACCTCGGCATAGGGGACGGGCTCGCCGTCCATCTTGACGATCCCCTGAAAGACGTTGTGTTCCCAAAGGCCGAAGGGCTTGGAAAGCGGGACTATCTCGGTCTTGAGGCCCAGTTCGGTGTCCCAGCCGTCGTCATCGCCATAGGCCGTCACGTAGGTCTTTGTATAATGGATGATGAAGGCGTCCTCGGCAGGTTCCCAATAAGGCTGCGGCTCCATCGCGAAGACATATGTGCCGGGGCGGTCCAGCGGGTAATCGAGCGTATAGCCCTGATCGTCCATGATCGTCGCATCCTGCAGATCGCCAAGCAGATCCGTCGTCGTTCCCTCATGGGTGACCGAGAAGGACACAGGTCGATCCAGCATCATGCCGTCCATCTCGAAGGGATGCGAAAACGACATGGTCAACGCAACGCTTCGTCCGTCTTCCTGGCTTATCATCGGGTCGTTCGGGATGATCATACCGTAATGCGCCAGCGCGGGCGCAGCTCCGATCAATCCGGCAAGGCTCGCAACGATGAAATGACGTTTCATGGGACCTCCTGTCCTATTAAGCACCAAGGGCGAGCATCCAACCAACCCAGGCTTCCGCGTTCCGGGCCGTCACGACGGCGCCGACAGCGGCGATACCCCCCGACAATAACAATAGCGTAACTGTCTCCGCCGCCAAGAGGCGCAGGACCATGCCGCGTCGTGCGCCGAGTTTGACAGCCGTCGCGATCTCGCGCGCGCGGAGGCGGTAACTCAGGAAAACGGCAAGCCCGATCGCGGCAAAGGCGGCAATGGCGATGATCGCGGTGACCCCGTCAAGAAGGGCCTTGATCCGGAAGATCCGGTCCACAAGGCCCCGGATCACGCCCGCCGGTTCAATCAACTGGGACGGACCTTCGGTATCGAGGTAGCGGCCCTTGAGGATCGTCGCAGACCGCGTGTCATTCGGCACGATGATGACGGCCGACGCCGGGAAATCGTCCTGGCTTCCATGGAAATGAAAGCTTTCTATATTGTCGGGCGTGATCCGCTGGTACTGGACGACGGCCGCATTGGCGAGCGCGTCGGTTCCGGCCGCGATGTCGGCGGCTGTGACGACATCTTCATGCCCGTGACCGATGCCCTGGATCACCCAGGCCGTCTTGATATCAACAAAAACCGCCTGATCATCGGGGGTGTTCGTCTGCTCCAGAACGCCCACGATCGGCATCTCGAGAGGGTAGACCCCGTCAAGATCGAACAGGTTTTCCGGCGAGGACACGAGGCTGTCTCCGACACCCTTGCCCAGCGCCTCGGCCACGTCCGCGCCGATCACCGCATCGCCCAGAACCGACAGGCCACGCCCGTCCGCGATGGTCAGATCGCGAAAATCGAAATAGTCGAGCGTGGTGCCAACGATCCGGAACCCGGACGACGCAAACGCCGTGTGAACCGGGATCGGGATGCCAAGCCCGCTGTTCCAGATGGTCTCGACCTCGCGCATTTCCACCGGGTCCGGCCGTTCGTCGGAAAAATACAGCGCCGCCATCGTCAGATCGAGCTGCGACCCCCGGCTCCCCAACAGAAGAGGTGTCGCCTCCCCCCGGGCCACCAGCGCGCGTTCGCTTGTCGACAGGAGGGTCTGTGTCGCCACCGGCACGAAAAGGATCAGCGCAGTGACGAGAACCAGCACAAGGCTGCGGCCCCAGTGATAGCGCAGGTAGGCGAAGGCAAGGAACAGCGCATTCATGCCGCATCCACCTCGCGGAACTGCGCGAAATCGACGATGCGCCCGAACCGCGGGAGCAGTTCGTGATCATGTGTCACCGCCAGAACAGAGGCGCCGGCATCGGCCGCGCGTTCAAAAAGCAGGTCGAGGATACGTGCCTTGCTATCGGGATCGAGATTGCCCGTGGCCTCATCCGACAGGATCAGCCTCGGCTTAGTGACCAGCGCCCGACAGATCGCCACGCGCTGTTGTTCCCCCTGGCTCAGTTCGGACGGGTGACGATCCAGCTTGTCGCCGATCCCGCAGGCCACGGCGAGGGTCTCGGCCCTGTCGCGCGCTTCGGCATCAAGGATCAGGGCCGGCGTGATGCGATAGGGATAAAGGATGTTCTGCCGTGCGGGCAGATAATCGAGCAAGGCGAAATCCTGAAAGACAAAGCCGATCCGGCTTGCCCTGAATTTCCGACGCTCGGCATCGGCAAGGTTCGAGACTTCGGTGCCAGCAACCTCGATCCGCCCCTGATCGGGCGTCAGAATGCCCGCGATCAGGTTGAGAAGCGTGGTCTTCCCACTGCCGCTGGGGCCGACAATTGCCACGCGCTCGCCGTCCTGCAACGTGAAATCCGGAACGCGGAGTCGGAAGCCGCCCGCGCCATAGCCGAATGTGAGTTCTTCGATCCTGACCATCAGTTCGTCTGCGGTGCGAGGAAGGTTTGTCCCGCCTCTTCTCTGCTGACGTCAGTTAATTCGAAATCCGTGATCCGCCAGGCCCCCTCGACGGGGGATACCGCCAGATTGGCGCTGTAGGTATTGCCGCGCACATGAAGATGCTCGGCATGTCCGACAGTTCCGATCACCTGCCAGGACGCGTCGATCAACAGGCCGTCTTCCGCGCGCTCCACCCGCGTGTTCAACAACTTGATTTCGTGGATCGTCTGATCCGCCTCCTCGAGCCCGCCTCCGGCCATGGCGCCCACCCGTTCAAGGTAGAGGTATTCCAGCGCCTCACCATGCGTCACGTCGGCCAGCGTGTCATAGATCGCGTCTTCTTCGGTCTTTCCGAAGGCATCATAGACGACAAGCAGTAATGCCGGGGTTAGGCGCCAGAATTCCGTCCGCGCATCCTCGATCGTCAGGGGATCAAGCCCGGGCGCCGTAAACGCCTCGGTCTCCGAGATCCGCTCCCGGTCAGGAAGCATGACGATTGCCAGAATCGCGGCGATGCCTGCCAAAGCGGCAACAGCAATCATCAATCTGCGCGGCATGTCGGACGATCCGGTTCAATCACAAGGGTGGACGAAACCTGTTCGAGATCGCCGGAGAGTGCAAGCCGATGCCGTGCCGGATCCATGCGAACCGGCAGAATTCGGGGCGCGCGCCCTGGTCTGGACCTGCTGCGCCCACCGCCATGACCGGATCATCGAGCCCGACGACGTGCAGCCGTTGACCCCCAGGACGACCCGGGCGACGCTGAGGACCATCAGGTCCGCAGCGCACTCAACCCGGGCGCGCCCCCGCACGGGGCCGCCTCAGAGGGTGACAGTCTGACGCGACGTGCCGCCTTTCTGGGATGCCGCGACGATGGTGACACTGCCGCCCGAGGCCTGCGACTTGACCAGCCATTCCACCTTTTTCGTGACCGGGGACCATTGCTGCCCCCAGTTGGAATAGGCGTATTTGCGTTCGTTGCGGCCGGCCAGATTGCCAAGCGCCACATCGGCCGGGTTCATGGCCAGTTCCGCGCCGTCGCATTCCAGCGAGACGACGACGGGCCGGGCCACACCGTTTTCCACGGCCACATCCGACAGGTTGGTCGGCAGATAGCCATGGTTCGACACGACGGCCGTGACCTTGTGCAGATCGGCACCCAGCGGCTCGACACTGACCTCGTCGATCAGGACGCGCGGCGCGGCTGCGGCATGGCGGAGGTTGAACATCACGTTGTTGTGGCAAATCTCTTCGAGCAGGTGCCCGGGCGGGTTCCGATAGGACCAGATGTAGACCATGCCGCCAACCTCGACCGGGCCGAGTTGCGGATGATCGAAGGGCTCCCACTCGCGGAATCCGTGATCGCCCACATTCTCGACCACCCAGTTGAAGACCTTCCGCGTCGTTTCGTCATCGCGGGGATAGAGGTTGTAATAGCCGACCTTCGGCACGCCTGCCGTGCGTTCCAGATCCCACAGTTCGGTTGAGAAACAGATGATCCCCATCTCCTCATAGACCCAATCCTTGAGGCTACCGTGCCGGGCCTTGGACTTGTCGGGCGTGAAATCCTCGTAGGTGGAGATCGTGGGATAGCCCGTCAGCCGTTCGCCCACGGCACCCAGATCCTTGTAAAGGGCAAGGTCGCGCGGGCTCATGTCGGCATCCATCTTCATCATCGACGGGCGCAGGATGATGCCGCCATGGGTATGATAGGCGCACATGCCGGCGATGTTGGGATGGTTCAGGATCACCTGCCCCATGCCAAAGGCCTCGGGTTCGCTGAACGGATAATCCCCGGCACCATATTCGCGCGGGCTCCAGTTGATCGGGAAGTTGCGGTTCATGTTCCCGTCTTCTTGAGGATCGATCTGGACATGGACCCCGTCGTAATTCTCGATCAGGCCTTCGGGATAGAGGCGGAAATATTCGCCCCCCTCTTCGCCGGGCTCGCGCTGAACGAGGATGCGCGGATCGGCTGCATCCTTCTTCCATTCGCCCTTGGGATCGGGGACCCGCATCTGCACGATATAGCCGTCGCCGTTGATATCCTGCGGGATCAGCCCGTCGATCCGGTCCTCTCCGGGCAGGCAGCGCCCGTTGCCGCACCACGGATGATAGGGTGCTGTCAGGGCGTATTCCGCCCCGTCGGGATTGATGCGCGGGATGATGTAGAAGACCTGGGTATCGACCAGCCGCGTCACCTCGTTGTCCCGGCCATAATTCGTAAGCAGATACCAGCAGGCATAAAGTGCCGTGGCACTGGTGGCATGTTCCTCGGCATGGATCTGCGCGTCGATGTAGAAGCCGGGCTTTTCAAGCGCGGGGCCGGTTTCGGGATTGGTGATCGTCATGAACCAGACGTCGCGGCCCCGGAACGTCTTGGCGATCGAAGTCAGCGTGCAGAGCTGCGGATAGGCCTCGGCCAGTTCATGCAGATGCGCGGTCATCGCATCGTAGGTGTGATAGGTGTCAAAGGCGATTTCGACGGTCATTCTGTTGTCCTTTCGCGGCGCGCTCAGCTGCGGCCAAAATGTTCCATGATGGCGGCGGCGTATTTGATGCCCCGGATGTATTTATCGACATGGATGTTCTCGTCAGGCGCATGCAGGTTGCAGCCCGGATTGGCGAAACCGGTCAGGACGCAGGGGATCCAGACATGTTTCAGGATTGCGCCCTCGGCCGAGACGCCGTTGACGATCGGGGGCTCGCCATAAACCTCGTGGGCGGCGGCGATGATCGACTGGCTGATGTCTTCGCGGGCGGAGATCTTATAGGGATCTTCGGTGCGCGGCTCACCCTTCACCTCGATATTGTCGAAGCCTTGCGCCTTGAGGTGATCGCGCAGCTTCACGATGGCCTTGGCGGGCGAAATGTTGGGGATAAGCCGGAAATCCATCCGCACCCGGGCCTCGGCGGGCACGATGGTCTTGGTGCCTTTCCCCGTGTAACCGCCCGTGATGCCCTGGATATTTGCCGTGGGTTCATAGGTCCGGGCCTTGAGCGCCTCGACTCCGTCGCGACCCAGCGCAAAGGCATCCACGCCCATCTCGGCCTTGAGCTGATCGAAATCGATCCGCGCGGCCTTGTCTTCCAGATAGCCCATGTCCTCTTCGTTGGGCTCGTAGATGCCCTCGGCCCAGTCGGGTATCAGGATGCGCTTGTTGCGATCCATGATCGTGGCCAGCGCGTGTACCAGATCCCAGACCGGGTTGGGCACAAGTGGCGCGTTGAGGGAATGGACATCCGTCCTTGGCCCGCGCGCGATCAGTTCAACAAACAGAACCGACTTCAGGCCGAGCGAGACATCCGGCACCTCGACCCCGATTTCGAGGCTGCCATCAAGGCAATGCATCCCGTCGGCCTCAAGCATCTTGGCGTTCTTCTTCGCCCAGGGCCCGAGGTTGGGAGAGCCGATCTCCTCCTCGCCCTCGATCAGCAGTTTCAGGCCGACGGGCACTTCGCCCCGGACCGCGAGGAACGCCTTGGCCGCCTTGTTGAAGGCCAGAACCCCGGATTTGTTATCCGTGGCGCCGCGCCCGTAGAGAATGCCGTCCACCACCGCGCCAGACCACGGACCGCCATGTGTCCAGGCCTCGATGGGTTCGGGAGGCTGCACGTCGTAATGCGAATAGCACAAGAGCGTCTTGCGCGATTTGGAAGGGATCTCGCCATAGACGACGGGCGGCCCCTCCTCCAGTTCGTGAAACTCAGCCGGAAGCCCGTCGCGGTGCATCATGTCGCGGATCAGCGCGGCACAGTCGCGCAGCCCGATATCCTGCGCCGAGATCGAGGGTTGTTGCACGAAGGTCTGAAGATCCTTCACGAACTCATCGGCATGGGCATCGATGTAATCGTAGATTTCCTGCATCACGCGGACTCCGGTTCGGACAGGTGCCACGCATTCAGCCGCTGCCCCGACAGGGCGGGGTCACGGGTGGTGGCGATATGGACAAAGGCCGGGGCGAGCCGGTCGGGCTCCACCCATTGGGCCTTCAATTCGGGTGGGTAATTCTGCTCGGACATGGGGGTGCGCATGGCTTTTCCGGGGGTGATCGTACAGGACAGGATGCCGTGCGCCTCCCCCTCCATGGCGAGGCATTTGGAGAAACCCTCGATCGCGTGTTTGGCGGCGCAATAGGCGGTCTCGTCGGCAAATCCCTTGATGCCCGATTGCGACGACACGAATATCAGCGCCCCGCCGCCGCCGGCCTTCATCCCCGGCCAGACGGCCTGCGCCAGCTGAAACGCCGCCTGAATGCCGACATCCATCGTTGCCTGAAACGTCTCGAGGCTGACCTGTTCGAACGGCTCCGGCCTGAGGATGGCGGCATTGTGGATCAGCGTGCCGACAGGGCCGTCGATCCGGGCAAGGGCGGCATCTAGGGCGTCGGGATCGGCCAGATCGCAGGTGATGCAGACCGCCCCCCCGCCGATCTGCTCGTTGATGTCGCGCAGAGCGTCCGCTTGCCTGTCGATCAGGATCAGGCGGCCCGCGCCCTGCGCCGCAAAGACCCGGGCGATGCCCGCGCCAAGGCCCTGCGCGGCACCGGTGATCACGATGGTCTGATCAGACAGGGCCGGCATCACACGGCGCCTGCCATGTCGAGGTCTTCCCACTTGCGGCTCGTCGTCGAGGCCACCACCGCATCCAGCACCATCTGGTTGCGCAGCCCATCGACGAACGTCGCGCCGCGCTGCAACGCGCGCCCCTCGGCGATGGCGGCGGTCAGCTCCTGCAATGCGGCAAGGACAGAGACATTCCAGATACCCTTGTTCAGCCCCGGGAGCCGCATGTGCGGCACGTCGACACTGATATCCTCGAAACTCTGACCCGCCTTGGCCAAATAGAGTTTCTCGTCCGAATTGCTGAGCGTGATCGTTCCTTTCGACCCGAAAATCTGCGTCTCGTTACCCATGTTCGCCGCGGCAACCCCCGACATGAAGACCTGTGCCAGCGCGCCTGATTGCATCTCGAGCGTGAAATACGACAGGTCGTCCGATGTGGCCGTCCACGGCTCGCCCGTGGCCTTGTCGATGCGGTCGGGTACCACCGTCAGCGCCTGACCGACGACCGAGGCCGGTTCCCCCATCCACCAGCGCAGGGTGTCGACCTGATGCGAGCCATTGGCCCCCAGCCTGCCGCCGCCCATCGCCGCATCCGACCACCAGTCGCCCTTGGGCCGGCTCGCCGGATCGGCCCATGAGGCGCCGATATTGGTGATGTTCACATGGCGGATATCGCCCAGCTCTCCGCCGTGGATCAGTTCTGCGATCCGCTGGCGGGTGGGGTTGAACCGCAGTTCATGGTCGATCATGTGCAGCCGCCCGGCATCCCGCGCGGCGTCCAGCATGTCGCGCGCCTCGCCCGCATTCATCGCCGTGGGCTTTTCGCAAAGGACCGCCGCGCCGCGCGCCAGCGCCGCCAGCGTCATCGGTTTGTGCATGATCGTGGGGGTGGCGATGCAGACAAGGTCCAGCTCGTGTTCGGCCAGCATCTTTTCCCAATCGTCATAGACCGCCTCGATGCCATGCGGCTCTGCGGCCGCGCGCGCGCTTTCGATCCGCCCGGAGGCGAGGGCCGCGACCCGCGCACCCTCGATATGGGCGAAAGCGGGCAGATAGGCGTCGCGGGCAAAGCTTGCCCCGATGATCCCGACGTTCAGCATGATGTCTCCTTCAAGATTGGGGTGGTGAGGCGGTCGGTCCGCCCGGACCACGACGTGATTGAGAGGTCAGACTGCGTGCCCGCCCCTCGACTGGGCGGCCTGCGCCACCTCTTCGATCTCCACCGAACCCTGACGTTCGGAGGCAAGGATGCAGGCCTCGAGCATGTAGAGAGATTGCAGATGATCCCGCCCGGTGCATTCCGGCGGCGCCCCGCGGCAGGTCGCCACGAACATCCGCAAGAGCGCCGCGGCATCGGTGATCCACGCCTCGTGTGGCGGCAGGGGCACCTCGGTCAGGTCGGTCTGCATCCGCTTGCCCCAGGCCAGATCGCCGAACATGGCACGCTGCACGGTGATCCCCTCGGAGCCGTCGGTGCGCCAGTTGAAATTCATCGGCTCGTGCCCCGCCTGCCAGGTCCCCTGATAGGTCACGCACATGCCGTTTTCGAAATGGATCAGTGCCGCGACATTGGTGTCGCCGCGATACATGGTCCAGCTGGGGTTGAAGGTATGGGCCTGAATGCGAACGGGCTCTGTCTCGTAGACATAGCGCATCAGGTCGAAATGATGGATCGACTGCTCCCACAGCATCGGGTGGTCCATCTCGAGAGGATATTTGTTCAGCCAGTCCTGCGTGCCATCGCGCCAGCGCTCGTAGATGAACCGCCCGAATTCGGGCCTTCCGATGGCACCCTCGCGCAGCAGGCTCCGCATCGCCTGCGTCACGGCGAGATAGCGGAAGTTCAGCCCCACGATCAGGTGAATGCCGGCGTCTTCGCACATCTCGACATAACGCGCGGCAAGAGCCACATCATCAGCAAGCGGCTTTTCGGCGAGGATCGCAAGACCGGCGGCACAGGCCGCTTCGATCTGGGCCTCGCGCCCGCCCGGCGGCGTGGCCAGCACGACCGCATCGGCGGCGGTGCCGATCACATCCGCGATGTTCCGCCCGATGGGCAATCCGGGCCAGGCCTCTGCGGCCCGGGCGCGGGCGGCCGGGTCAGGGTCACAGGCGGCGACGATCTGGGTGTCGGGGTTCTCGGAGATCACCCGTGCCCATGTTCGCGACCGGGCGCCAAGCCCCACGAGGATCAGGCGCAGGGGCGTCATGCCGCCACCTCGCTGCCCAGCATCTGGCCAAGGGCCTCCGCCAGAACCGTCCATGGCGCGCTGTCCATCACGCCGGGCTCTATCGTCCCCATCGGCGGGCGGATCCGCGCATGGGGAGGAGATGCCAGCCGGATCGTGGTGCCGCTTATCCGTTCTGCAAGAGCCCGGGCCAAGGCGAGATCGGTGATCGCGGGCGGTGTCCCGGCATGGAGAGCCGGTGGCAGACCCTCCGGCAGATCAGTGGCCAGCCGCGCGATCCGCGGCGCCAGATCGGGCAACCATGCCCATTCGCGCAGGGCCTCGGGGGTGGACACGGTGATGATCCCGGTCTCGCGCGCCTCGGCGATCATGCGCCCCACAAGGCACAGATGCTGGCGCGTCTCACGGACCGCCTCATGCGGGCCGAAGATATTGCCCAGCCGCAACGACAGCGTCATGAACCCGTCTTCGGCGGCGGCCCGTGTGACGATCTCCCCTGCCCGTTTGGCCGCGGCATAGGGGCATTTCCCATGGGCCGGGATGGCCTCGGTCACCCTTTGCCCCGCGTCGATCGTGTCCTCGAAATCGAAGACGCCCATGGAACTGAGAAACAGGAAACGCTCTGCCCCGGCGGTGCGGGCGAAATCAAGCGTTGCGGTCAAAAGTTCCATGTTGCGCCGCAGATGACCGGCCCGCGACAGGCCCAGGATTTCCGGCTCGGCGGTGATCGCGGCGCCGTGGATCACCGTCTTGGGGCGAACGCCACTCTGCGCGAGCGTTCCCGGCAAATCACCTTCCACAAGCGTGATGCCGCTCAGCCGCGCGCGGGTCGGCGCGTCGAAATGCGCATCAGCGGCCAGCACCTCGTGACCCGCCGTGGCCAGCGCCACCGCGATCTCGGAACAGACGAAACCGCCGGCACCCGTAACAAGGACAGGTTGGCGGGTTACCATTGCGGCCCCGACAGACGCACGGCCTCGGCGATGGCATCGGCATTATCGGGGCCGGTCAGGGTGAAGGGCGGGCGCACATTGGCAAAGGCCGGATCGTCATGCTGGGCTGCCACGGCGGCCTTGATCGCGGGGATCAGGGGCAGGCCCTCGAATATCCGGCGCACCCCGCTGACCTGCGCATGCAACGCGTCGTGATCCGGCCCGCCCAGCCCGTCGATCAGGGCCCGAATGCCACGGGCATTGACGTTGGAGCTTGCGCTGATGCAGCCCGCGCCGCCGGCGGCGACATTTTCGGGGATCAGCGATTCAGAGGCGGAATAGGTATCGATCCCGGGGAAGGCCGCGATCACGGAGGCGGTGTTCTCCCAGCTGCCGGAGCTGTCCTTCAGACCGGCGATCACGCCGGGGAAGGCGTCGATCAGACGGTCGATCAGAGGCAGGGTGATCGGGACGCCCGACATCTGGGGGATATGATAGAGATAAACCCGCAGGCCTGCGCCCACCGCCTCGATCACCTGCGCATAGGCGGCAAAGACGCCCTCGTCGCTGACGCCCTTGTAGTAGAACGGCGGCAGCATCAGGACCCCGCGACAACCGAGCCCCGTTGCATGGGCACTCAGCGCGATGGTATCGGCGGCGGCACAGCACCCGGTGCCCGGGATCAGTCGGTCCGGCGCGATCCCGGCCGACAGCATCGCCTCGAGCGCGGCCATCCGTTCGGTCACCGACAGCGAATTCGCCTCTGACGTGGTGCCAAAGGGGGCAAGCCCGTGGGCGCCGGCCTCCAGCAGAGCCTTGGCATGCGCGACAAGGCGGTCGGTATCGACCGTCAGGTCCGCTGCGAACGGCGTGATGACGGGAACGAAAAGCTCGGTCTTGCGGTCGGTCATTGCGATGGCTTTCGGTGTCAGGTGTCAGGTGTCGGTCAGGGTCAGGGGCGGTATGGCGCGGAAGACATCGTCCTGAAGTCGTCCCCCCCGCCACATCAGAACCGTGAAATGTCCCGCCCGGTCGAGCACGGTGGCGCCCAGATGCCAGGTCCCGGGATTGTAGATGATGCCAAGTGTGCCGGGCATCAGGAACGCCAGGGTTCCCTCGGGGCGCGGCAACCCGGCCTCATCGGACGGCATCACCAGCGCCACGTAGCGCGACACATCGAGCGGCAGGAAACACTGCGCGGCATAGGGGTGCTTTTCGACGCCGGCCACCTCGATGGGCAGGGTGCTCGGCGCCACGTTGTTGACGTGAAGGACCGGCGCGCTCATTTCGGGCCGGACATGCAGGCTGTCGGAATAAAAGCTCCGGGCGCCCGGTTCCGCGGGCCCGGTCACGAACCTGCCGAACGGGGCAAAGACCTCGGCGTCGGGTTGCGCAAGCCGAACAACGCGCCCCGTCATGCCGACTCGCTGAATTTCGGGGGCGTTGGGCTGACCGGACTTGCGGGCGCGGGCACATGCTCGCGCCAATGGTCCGCGATCTGGTCGCGGCCGCAGATCCACACATCTTCCCGATCCGCGATATGATCGAGAAAGCGGATCAGACCGGCAAGGCGACCCGGATGGCCGATCACGCGCGAATGCAGACCGATCGACATCATGCGCGGCATCCGCTGTCCCTCTTCGGCAAGAAGGTCGAACGTGTCGATCAGGAAGCGTGAATAGCCGTCGGAAGAAAAGACGTCACCGGTCATGAACTTCGCGTCATTGGTGACCATCGAATAGGGCACGACAAGGTGCTGTTTGCCGTCGACTTCGGTCCAGTAGGGCAGATCGTCGCTATAGGAATCGCTGTCGTAGTCGAACCCGCCATGGGCCACGATCAGCCCACGCGTCGCGGTCGAGGCCGAATAGCGGCAGTACCAGCCCCGGGGCGGCCGCCCCAGAACGCGCGACAGGCTTTCGTGGGCGCGGGCGATGTGCTCGGCCTCGACTTCGGGGGTCAGGTGGTAATGCTCGACCCAGCGCCAGCCATGGGCACAGATGTCCCAGTCGGTTTCTGCGATGGCGGCGGCAATGGCGGGGTTGCGCTCCAGCGCCACGGCGCTGGCAAAGATCGTCAGCGGCACCCCCCGGGTCTGGAACAGGCGGTGAATCCGCCAGAACCCCACCCGGCTGCCGTATTCATACATGCTCTCGGCGGCAAGATCGCGTTCGCCCAGCGGCACGCGCGAGGCCCGGACCTCCGACAGCGCGGATTCAGATCGCCCGTCGCCATCCCCGATCGAATATTCGGAGCCTTCCTCGACGTTGAGGACAAAGTTCACGGCCAGACCAGCCCCTCCGGGCCAGCGGATATCGGGCGGGTTCGCGCCGTAGCCCTCGAAGTCACGGGGACGCTCTGCGCCCCCGGACACCTGTGAGGCGCCACTAGTCACGCGGGCCCTCCACCTTGTTGAAGAAACAGCACCAATCCCCGGAATTCACGTTTGGCAGGGCCCGAAGGCCGAAAAACATACCATCCGCCGGCGCGTGGATCGCGCCCACCTCATCCCCGAAAATGTCGATGATCCGGGCGATCTTCTTGCCCTTGGGCATCATGGTCAGGAAGTCGACATCCTCTTCGGGGAGAAAGATGCCGGATGCCGGGGCCAGAAGCGCCTCCTGCACACCCTTGGTCGGGTTCGACGGATAGGTCGCCTCGCCGTCGAGCATGTCATAGTGATAGCAGATGTTGACGATCGACTTGGCCAGCTCTTCGCCCACATAGCGGAACCGCTCGGGCGAGGTGTAGGACCGCCCGCCCAGTTCGACCGTGATCCCCACCTTGCCCGCGCCGTTGAGCGCCGCCATCGGGCTGCCCGACTTGGTGAAGTTCGACATGATGCAGCCCCAGCCCTCACCCATGGCCTTGGCCAGTTCGACGCTTTCGGGCCGCTCGTCGACGAAGATCGCCTTGTCGAGGAACGAATGCGCGCCGCCGGAATGGATCGAGATCTCCATATCGGCTACGTCCTTCATCGCCTCCCAATGGGCATGGGCGAGGCGATCGGTGAAATAGCCGTCCGCGCGACCGGGATAAATCCGGTTCATGTCATAGGCGAAGGTGTCGAGAGGATTGCCCCTTTCGGCAGCGGAAAAGGCCATCGGGTTCACGCAGGGCACCAGCACCACGGCGCCCCGCAGCGCGGCGGGATCGATCCGCGCGCTTGCCAGCGCACAGGCCAGCGGGCCTTCGGGCTCGTCGCCGTGGATGGCGGCATTGACCCAGAAGGTGGGCCCCGGTCCCGCGCCATTGATCACGACGACCGGGATATCGACCTTGACGCCGCCTGCCATATCAAGTGCGGGGATCGCGCCGCGCACCATCTGGCCGGGCGCGGCACTTGCGGTGCCGACGGTCAGCGTTTCGTTCGCAGACGTGCTCATACCGCCTCCGCCTTGCTGGCTTCCCACTCGGCGAGTTCCTCGGGCGTATAGACCTGCATGAACTCGATCTCGATGCCGCCGGCATCGTTGTCGAGGAAGGCGACATAGCCCTCGGGATGCGCGTGCGAGCCATAGACCCCACAGGCCTGACACAGGCGCAGTTCGGCGCCCTGGCTCTTGGCGTGTTCGAGCGCGTTATCGATATTGTCGACCTCGTAGCAGATGTGGTGCAGACCCTCTGCGCCGCGGTCCTTGATCCACGAGGCAAAGCGGCCGTCGGGATCGGTCGACTGGCACAGCTGGTATTCGATGCCGCCAAGATAGAAGAGTGCGACCTTGTTGCCGGACTTCGCGAAATGCGTGATCTCGGTATCGGCCGGCACATGGAGAAACTTGGCATAGGCGGCGAGCGCTGCTTCGGCATCCTTCACCGCGAACGCCATGTGCTTGATACTCTTGATGTTGGGATTGTCGGATTTGACATTCATGATCTTGATCCTGTCCTGAAATCAGTTCGCGGGTTGGCGCGTTTCGGCGCGGAAGCTTTCGACGACCTCGGCCATCCGGCTCATCGCGATCTTGATGCGATCGACCGGCTGGGTCATCGACATGCGCACGAAATCGTCGGTGTGATCGCCATAGATCGTGCCGGGGTACATCATCACCCGGCCCTCGGCCAAAAGCCGTTCGCAAAAGGGCCCCGCCGTGATGCCAAGCCCGAGGCTCGCCACGTTGGCATAGACGTAGAAGGCACCCTGCGGTTCGGCGTAGCCCATGCCCATCGCATCCAGCCCCTCACAGATGGCGCGTCGGCGCTCTTCATAGATGCCGCGCATCTCTTCGACGCACTCCTGAGAACCGGTCATCGCGGCAAGTGCCGCGTGCTGGCTCACCGCCGCGGTCGAGATGGCAAAGGCGTGATTGACCTCCGACATCGGCCCGATCAGGGCACGCGGCCCGGCCAGATAGCCGATCCGCCAGCCCGTCATCGCATAGGCCTTGGAAAAGCCCGACAGCGTGATCGTGCGTTCCTTCATACCCGGCAGGGAGGCCACCGGAAGCACGGTGTTGTTACCGAATGTCAGACGGGAATAGATCTCGTCCGAGATGACGATCAGATCATGCTTCTTCGCCACCTCTGCGATGCGATGGACCTCGTCGGGGGGCGTCACGGTGCCCGTGGGATTGTTGGGGTTGATAAGGACGAGGATCTTGGACTTGGGCGTTATCCGCGCCTCGACCATCTCGGCGGTCAGGGTGAGGTTCGTCTCCATCGACATCGGGATCTTGACGACCACGGCATCCGACATCTCGGCCGCCTGATTGTAGGGGTTGTAGCCGGGGCACGGCACGAGGATCTCGTCACCCGGGTTCAGAAGCGACAGGGCGATGATGAACATCCCCTGCTGCCCGCCGGGCGTGATCATGATCTCGTCATCGGCATAATCGGCGCCGCCGTAGGTGCGGATATTCTCGGCGATCGCCTCGCGCAGAGGCTGGATGCCCAAGGGGTGGGTGTAGTGGGTGGCCCCGTTGGCCAGCGCCTCCTGGCCTGCCTTGATGATATGGGCCGGCGTATCAAGGTCCGGATCGCCGCGCCCCATGCGGATCACGTCATCAAGGCCGTTGGCGATATCGAGCATCCGGGTGATCAGCGCCCCGTCGGAAAGTTTGACACGTTTGGCGAGGCGGGGGTCTAGCTTGGTCATGTAAGGTCTCTCTTCTGCGCGCCGGGCTCAGGCCAGCGCATAGATGTCGGAAAACTTTGTGGTCAGGTGCGCGATGTAGGGTTCGGGATCCAGCGGCCGGCCCGTGGCCCGTTCCAGCAACTCGTCGCGACCGAAACGGCGGCCGTGCTGGCAGACATTGTCGGTCAGCCAATCGCGCAGCGGCGCGTAATCGGCCTTCTCAAGCGCGGCCTCGATTCCGGGATCTTGGCTCGTGGCATGGTCGAACAGCTGCGCGGCCATGATGTTGCCGATCGTATAGTTGCAGAAGGTGCCGATCTGGCCGGACGACCAGTGCACGTCCTGCAAGACGCCCTTGGCATCATCGGGCACATCGATGCCGAGATACTCCTTGATCGCGGCGTTCCATGCCTCCGGCAGATCGGCCACGTCGAGCGATCCGTCGACCATCTTGGCCTCCAGCTCGCAGCGCAGCATGACATGGAAATCATAGGTCAGCTCATCGGCCTCGACCCGGATCAGGCTGGGCTCGGACCGGTTGACGGCGCGGTAGAATTCCTCGGCATCCACATCGTCGAGCAGCCCGGGATAGGCGGCACGGGCCTCGTCCATGTGGTTGACCCAGAAGGCCCGGCTGCGCCCGACATGGTTTTCCCAAAGGCGCGACTGGGATTCGTGCGCCCCGAAGCTGACACCGCCCACCGCGTAAAGACCGACCAGATCGGTGGCGAGCGGTGTGCGGGTATAGGCGGGATCGACGTTTTGCTCGTACATCGCATGCCCCGCCTCGTGGAGCGCGCCGAACAGCGACATCGGCATGTAATCCGAGGCCACCCGCGTCGTGATGCGCACATCGTTGCGGGTAAATGAAATCTCGAACGGATGAACCGTCAGGTCGAGCCGTCCGCGATGGGTGTCATAGCCGATCTTCTGCGCCATGCTGAGCGCGAAATCCATCTGCGCGTCGACCGGAAATTCCCGGAACAGGAAATCTGAGCGCGGCTTGTCGGCTTGGGCGATGGCCCGGACCAGTGGCAGCATCCCCTCGCGCAGGCGCGCGAAGAGTGTATCGAGACCCGCCTTCGTCGTGCCCGGCTCGAACCGGTACATCAGCGCATCATAGGGATGATCCTCGAACCCGATGGCCTGCGCCATCTCGCGGTTGATCTCGACCATGGCCCGAAGGCTATCGGCGAACATCGAGAAATCGGCCTTCTGCCGGGCTTCGGCCCAGACTTCATGCGTGGCAGAGCCCAGTTCCGTCTTGCGGCGCAAAAGCTCGGTCGGGATACGCTCGTGATAGGCGATCGCCTCGCGGACCTGCGCGGTAATCCGCGCCTCGACGCTGTCCTCGTTCTTGCCCGCGACCTCGGCCTCGGCGGCCTCGAGCGCGCGTTTCATCTCGTCCGAACACAGCAGGTTGCGCGCCGCGACGGCCAGCGTCGCCAATTGCTTGGACCGGGTCTCGGCGCCGCCCTTCGGCATCATCGTCCGCGCATCCCATGACAGGATGGACCCGGCGTTGAGCAGGTCATTTACCCGTCCGGTGGCTTCAAGCAAGGCGGCATAGCCCATGGTGGTGCATTCCTTTCTCAGTGCTCCGCGGAAGGCCTGCCCCGGGGGAGCAGAGGCATTCGACGCAGGGCGCTTGACACTTGGTTTTGCTCGTGTATCCCATTCATCACGAGCAATGTCGACAATCTACTGATGGCAAGGCAATCAGCGGAAGTCAAACCAAATCATTGCCGAAATGCCCGCCCATGTGGAAAGGAGCTGCCGCTTATGCCAGGCCCGAGGACCAATGAAACCTCTCTTGTCGAAATGGCCGTATCAGGTGTGATCACAACGCCTGCGGTGCGCCCCGGACAATACATTCCCCATCCCGACGGAACGGCCGCCGTTCTGCCCGGCATGTATGGTGTCACCTATAATGTGCGCTGCGGCGACCGGGCTTTTGGCTGGGCCGGCGACCATGTGGAACCGGGTGTCAGCATCGACGATGACGCCAATTCCGGCCGTCACCATGCGCTTCATTACCTCAACTGCATCGGCAACGATGCCGTCGTGACATCCGGCATGGCCGAGGGCGCCCGAGGGGTCGTCATCGGGGAACATGCCCGAATCCTCGTCCAGTTCGACCGCGACGCGCAGGAACTGATGGTGCCGGGCGACCGGGTTCAGGTGATGACCCATGGCCAGGGCCTCGCGCTGCTCGATCATCCCGGCATCGCACTCAAGAAAATGAGCCCGCGCCTGTTTCATGCGCTTGGCATCACCGAAAGCGGCGGCCGGGTCCATGTCAATGTCGCGATGGAGCTGCCGATCCGGATCATGGGGTCGGGCGCGGAGCTGAATTCCGAATATGTCGATCAGGACCTGATGTCCGGGGATCGCGCGCTGATGGCCGAACTTGGCATCGACCAGATGCGGCTGGGCGACGTGATCGCCATCCGTCACGCCGATCATCACTGGGGGCGCTCCTACAGGGAGGGCGCGGTCTCGATCTGCCTGTGCATTCATGGCGACAGCATCATGACGGGGCATGGCCCCGGCATCCTGACGCTGATGACCGCCGCCGAGGGCACGATCGACTTCACCGTCGACCCTGCCAGCAACATCGCCCAACTTCTCGATCTCGGAGACTGAGCCATGACACTCACCACCAACGCAGCCGATCTTGTCGCCGTGTCCGTCATGGGCCAGGTCGCCAATCCGTCGCTTTCCGGCCTCCCGGCAGAGCCCTACCGGCTCGACGCGCAGGGCCGTGCGTTCCTGTGGCCGACCTTTGGCGGCATCGTCTACAACGTCTCGGTGGGCGACAGCGCCTTTGGCTGGTCGGGCGATTGCGTCCACCCGTCTGTCAGCATCGCCCATCCCGACGCCAACAAGAACCGTGGCCTGAACGTCTTTGCCTGCGTCGGCAACGAGGCCCTGATCGCAAGCGGCGCGGCCAAGGGCGCGCGCGGCGTCGTGACCGGCAAGTCCGGGCGATTCTCCGATCAGGTGATCGTGCATTTCGATGTGGAAACCCGGCGCAAGATCGCGGTGGACGACCGCATCCTCGTGAAGTCCGAAGGTGTGGGCCTGTCCCTGCCGAAGTGCCCGGACGTGGCGTTCAAGTCGCTTTCGGCCACGCTGTTCGACAAGCTGCCCAAGCGGTTGGAAGACGGTGTGCTCAAGATCGGGGTCGTGGCCACCGTGCCGCCGCACATGGTCGGCGCCGGTGCCGGCCTGACGTCCGAGGGTGGATCGCTGCACATGCAATCGACCGATCGCGCAGAACTGGCGGCCCACGGGCTGGACAAGCTGCGCCTCGGCGATGTCGTGGCGATCGCCGATACCGACAGCCGCTATAATCACGGCTATCTGCGCGGCGCGATGAGCATCGGCATCGTCGGTCAGACCGACGGGCCCCGCGCCGGCTATGGCCCCGGCATGACCGTCGTGATGACCGCGCCCGCCGGTCAGCTGGCCGCCTTCGACGCCCCCGGCACCAATATCGCAGACCTTCTGGAGCTGCGCCCATGACCGACCGCATCCCGATGACCAACGTCGACCGCGCGCAACTGCGCGCCTTCGTCGCCGAAGCCTTCGAGGCGTTGGGGCTGACAGCCGAAGACGCGGGCATCTTTTCGGATGCGCTGGTCTTTTCGGAACTGCGCTTTCATCCCGGTCAGGGACAGGGTGTCGCCCGTCTGCGCCGCTATCAGGAACGGATCGGCAATGGCGAGGTCGATCCCCAAGCGGGCTGGTCCATCGTCAAGGAAGGGCCGGCGCTTGCCATCGTGGATGCGCATAACGGCATCGGCACCGTCGCGGCCTCGAAGGCGATGGATCTGGCCATCGCGAAGGCAAAGGAAAACGGGATCGGCACGGTCGTCGTGCGCAACTCCACGCATTACGGATCAAGTGCGGTCCATGCCTGCCGCGCCCTCGATCAGGGCTGCATCGGCATCGCCTATACCAATGCGGGCCCGGAAATGGCGCCATGGGGCGGCCGCGAGGGGGCCACGGGGACCAACCCATGGTCCATCGCCGCGCCAAGCGACAAGGGGTTCCCGGTCGTTCTCGATATCGCGCTGACCACAGCCGGCAAGGGCATGATGAAATGGTACGAGCGCGAGGGCCGCAAGATGCCGCTCGACTGGGCGCTTACGCCAGAGGGCGAAGAGACCGACGACCCCTCCGCGGCCATGGCCGGCGCGCTTCTGGGGATCGGGGGGCACAAGGGCTATGGCCTTGCCTTCATGACGGAGGCGACGACCGGCGTCCTGTCGGGTGGCGGCTTCGGTCTGACGCCCTATTCCGACCCGAACAAGCTCGACGTGTCGCATTTCGTGCAAGCCATCGACATCTCGTGGTTCATGGACCCGGCCGATTACGCCCGCCGGATGGGCGAGTTCGTCGATATGTGCAAATCGCGCGCCCTGCGCCCCGGCTTCGACGAGATTCTCGTCCCCGGCGAACAGGAGGCCCGGCGCGTGGCCGCGAAATCCGCGGGTGGCGTGCCGCTCGATGACCGGGTTCTGGCGGACATGCAGACGCTGGGGCGGGAACTCGGCCTAAAGACGCCGCTCGACGCGCTTGGCCCCTATACCGGCGCAGAATTGTGAGCGATCTGGCCCCCCTGCCCCCGGCCTTCTTTGCCGCGAGCCAGGACCGGCTGCGCGCACGCGCGGCGGCCGCCGGGCTAGACGGTCTTCTGCTGCTGCGCGCACCGAACCTCGCCTATGGGACGGGCCTGTTCCTGTCCGCGAACGAACGGCCCATGGGCGTCTGGGTTCCGGTCGAGGGAGAGCCGATCCTGATGCTTCCGGGGCTGGAACGGGAGAACGCCGAAGGCACCGGCATCGCGGATGCGCGGTTCTACGACGAATTCCCTGGCGACGTTCCGGCGGAACTGTGGATGCTGGACCAGATCGGTCGCCACGCGATCGGGATCGACCGGCTCGATGCCGCGCTTCTGGATGCCGCGCGGGAGCGCGCCACACGGCTGGACCTCACCGATCACGCCATGATCGAGCGCAGCCTCAAGCAGCCCGAGGAAATCGCCCTGACGGTCGAGGCGGCCCGCTTTGCGGATCTGTTCCTCGAACGGCTGCACGCGGCGGCGGGCGATATCATTTCGCAGGGCGGCACCGAGACAGACCTGATGGCCGACGCCATGGCCCATGCGCGTGGCGCGCTTCTTGCGACACACAAGTCGGCCTTCACCGGCACGCCGATGGGCATCACCGCATCGGTGCATTCGGGGCCGCGCGCCGCGTTGCCCCACGGTGCGGTCCTCGAACGTGTGCCGCAGCCTGGCGAGACGCTGATCTCGGGGATCGGCGCAAGCCTCGGCGGCTATCTCGCCGAGAGCGGCGTGACCCTGATCGTCGGAGAGATCTCCCCCGAACAACGCAGGATCATGGCCGCGATGGAGGCCTGCAACGACGCAGCCGTCGAGGCCTGTGCCCGGGGCGCCACCTGTGTCGGGGCCAATGACGCGGCCATGGACGCGCTGCGCCACGCCGGTCTTGGCGCGGCGATCCGCCACCGGATCGGGCACGGCATGGGGCTCGAGGGTCACGAGGCCCCGTGGCTCGCGCCCGGAGACAGCACCCAAATCCGCCCCGGCATGATCTTTTCCAACGAGCCCGGTGTCTACCGGCCGGGCATAGACGGATACCGCACCATCAACACGATGGTCGTCACCGCGAACGGGGTCGAGATCCCGTCCCGTTTCCAAGCCACCACACCGATCGACGCCCGCGTCATCGCCCTTTGACAGGAGCCACAGATGCCCGAACCAGCCGCCTGGAAATACCAGAAGATCACCAAGCCGATGTTCGAAGCCCAAGCCATCGAAACGGTGTTTCTCGGCCGCGTGCTGACCTGTGTCGGCGACGAGGTGATCGAGGACGGTTTCGTCCATTTCAAGGACGGAAAGATCGCCGCCGTGGGCCCCCGGGACAAGGCACCGCAAGGCATCGAGACACTGGATACCGGCGGCAAGACGCTGATGCCGGGCATGATGAACAGCCACGCCCACCTGTCGTGGGACGGCATTCACGAGCTCAGCCAGCAATCGATGTTCGACGCCCCCGAGATCCGCGCCTACAAGGCCGCCGGCAACATGCTGAAAAGCCTGCGCGCCGGGATCACGCTGGTGCGCGACCTTGGCGTGCACAACGCCAACCTCTTTACCAAGCAGGCGGTGGCGCAGGGCATCTTTCCCGGGCCGCGCCTGCTGGTTGCGGGAGAATCGATCATCCAGACCGGCGGGCATACCTACTGGGTCTGCCGCGAGGCCTCGGGCGCCGACGAGATGCGCCGCGCCGTGCGCGATCAGGTCAAGGGCGGCGCCGACCTGATCAAGATCATGGCCTGCCACGACACGCTGGAATTCACCGACGAAGAACTGCGCGCCGTCATCGACGAGGCGCATCGCAACCGCCTGCCGATCACCGCGCATGCGACCTATAACGACTGTATCAAGCGTGTGGCCGAATTCGGCATCGACTGCATCGAGCATGGCGGCTCGATGACGGATGAGACGATCCAGATTCTGCTGGACCGCAAGCTGCCGATCGTCACGACCTTTTCCGCGCTGGTGATCCAGGCCAACGAAAAGATCGCCCGCGCCTTCGGCATTCCGGAATGGAAGATCGAGGAGCGCAAGAAGGCCGTCGCCGACAAGACCCGTTTCGACGGGTTGGTGCGTGCGGCCAAGGCCGGCGTGCCCATCATCTTCGGCACCGATGCCGGCAGCCCCGCGGTCGAGCATGACAGCATCGTGCCCGAACTGGGTTTCATGGTCGAAGTGGGCGTGTGCCCCGACAACATGGATGCCCTGCGCGCGATCACCGCGCGGGCCGCTGTCCTGAACGGTCTGGGCGACAAGCTGGGCACGCTCGAGGCGGGGAAGCTGGCCGACATGATCGTCGTGAACGGGAAGCCCGATCAGGATCTGGCGGCACTCGAAAAGGTCGAGATGACCTTCATCGACGGAAAGAGGATGCATTGATGGGATCGCCACTCCGAGACCGCCTCGCCCCGCGCATCGTCGCGGAGGACGGCGCCTGGCGGGCGAAGATGGCCGCGGCGGCGGAAGGCCTGTCCGACATCATCGTCATGGGGGCGGGTGACCCCGACCTCCCGACGCCGACCCATGTGGTCGAGGCTGCCAAGGCCGCGCTTGACGCGGGCGCCCACCACTACACGCCCCCCGCGGGCATGCCGACGCTGCGCGAAGCCATCGCCGCGATGCTGCACCGTGATTACGGGCTGGATTACAGCGCGGATGAGGTCGTAGTGACGGCGGGGGTGCAGGAATCGGTGATGCTGCTGATGCTTGCGCTTGTCGCGCCCGGTGACGAGGTTCTCGTCACCTCTCCGCGTTTCACCACCTACGACACGGCCTGCCACATGTGCGGCGGCACCCTTGTCCCGGTGCCTACGCATCAGAAGGACGGTTTCGCGCTCGACCCTTCAGAGGTGGAGGCGCGGATCACGCCGCGCACGCGGCTTTTCGTGCTGACCTCGCCCAACAACCCGACAGGCGGCGTCACTCCTCCCGAGGCGATCCGCGCCATTGCGGAGATCTGCGTTCGCCATGACATCCTGCTGGTCTCGGACGAGATCTACGCAGGCGTCCTGTTCGACGGGGCGGAACATCTCTCGGCGGCGACATTGCCGGGCCTGAAAGAGCGCACGATCACGCTCAACGGGTTCTCCAAGACCTATGCCATGACCGGCTGGCGGGTCGGCTACATGGCCGCGCCCGCCGATTTCGTCGCGCAGCTGATCGAGCCCAAGCACGCGCTGTCGATCAACACCTGCACCGTGTCCCAGCACGCCGCGCTTGCCGCCCTGACTGGCCCGCAGGAGCCGATCCGGGCCATGGTTGCGACCTATGCCGACCGTCGCGCGCTGCTCCTCGATGCGCTGCGCCGGATGGGGCTGTCCTTCGCCCCGCCGATGGGGGGGCTCTACGTCTATCCCGACGTTACCCCCACCGGCCTTGGCGCCGAGGAATTCTGCCTGAGGCTGCTGCGCGAGGCCCAGGTTCTGATCAACCCGGGCGGCGTCTTCGGCGACACCGACGACCGGCATATCCGGATGTCGTTTCTGCAGCCGATAGATCGGCTCGAAATCGCACTCGGCCGCATGGCGGCCTTTATCGACAGCCTGAAGGTGCCCGCATGACCAGACCAGACCCATCCGAAAAGTTCGTCGGCATCCAGGTCAGCCCGATCAGCTTCATCGACGAAGGCGTCGATGCGGTTCTCGACACGCTGCAGAACCGGGTGGGCGTCAACGTCCTGATGCTGGGCACCGTGTCATGGCTGGGCCTGAAGACGGGGCGCAGCATTTCCCACGCGCTCGACGGCTGGCCCGATCATGGCGTGCCAGAGCCCTTCACCATGAAGGGCGGCGCCTATTTCGACCCCGATCCGCGCTATTATTCCAAAACCCTGATCAAGGACTTCCGCGCCCAGGATCCCGAGATGGCCGGGATCGACATCCTCGATCTTGTGATCCCCGAGGCGCACAAGCGCGGCATGAAGGTCTTTCCCGAACTGATGGAGCCGTTCTTCAAATACGCGGGCCATGGTTCGGCCAGTGCGGTGGACATTCCCAACCTCGCCACCTGCATGGAGATCGATTGCTTCGGTCGCCGCCGTGACGAGCCAAGCACCTCGAACCCCGATTACCGCAACTGGATGCATGCCATCGTCGAGGATCAGGTCCGCAACCACGACATCGACGGGATGATGTGGTGCAACGAGCGCAATTCGCCGCTGGACCAGATGATGCAGGGTCAGGCGCCCGGCGATTTCTCTGACGCCGCACGCGTCGAGGCACTTGCGCGCGGCATCGACGTGGAGGCCTGCCGACGCGCCTGCATCGCGATGTACGAGTTCATGCAGGCCGCGATCGCGGGCGAAGAGTTCGACGACGGCGCATTCATCACCTTTATCCGAACGCTTCTGGCGCATCCGGAGGTCCTGATCTGGGAACGGTTCTGGCTCGAGAGGAACAAGGATCTCGACCGCGAACTTTACGGGCTGGTGAAATGGTGCAAGCCCTCCCTGCCCTTCGGGCTGAACGTCTGGAACCGTAACCATTTCAACATCTTCCGCCGCGCCCAGTGGCCCTGGGCGGAACAGACGATGTATTCCGACTGGGTCAAGCCGATCACCTATCAGCACCAGTCCGGCGAGATCTGGCACAAGGAATTCGGCTTCTTCGGCAAGACCATCCTGCGCGATCACGATCAGGCCGCCGCGATGCAGGTGATGGATTCGATCCTCGGCATCGGAGGCGCGCCATTGGACCGCGTGATACAGGAAGGGCTCGATCCCGATACCTATGTCTTCCGGCAATGCGCCGACGCCCTGCGCGGTGTCCATGGCAAGGCAAAGGTCTACATGGGGCTGGGCATCGACGCACCGCGCGTGCGCGCCGATCAGGCCGTCTGCACCCCCGACATCGCCTATCGCTCGGTCATGGCCACCTATCGGGCGGGCGGGCACGGTGTTGTGCTGTCGCCGAATTACGCCTCGATGAAACTGACGAACCTTGATGGCGTCGCGCAGGCCCTGACCGAACTGGGCCTGAAATGACCGGCCCGCTCGACACCCTGATCACGGGCGGGGAGGTTCTGCTGCCCGACGGTCCGTGCCGGGCCGATCTTGGGCTTGCCGATGGCCGGGTCGCGGGCGTCTATGCCCCCGGCACCGGACCCGACGCCGTCGAGGTGATCGACGCGGCGGGCAAGACGCTCCTGCCCGGGATCGTCGACATCCATTTTCATGTCCGCGCCCCCGCCTATCCCGAACGCGGCACCGTCCAGTCCGAGACCCGGGCCGCCGCCGCCGGCGGCGTGACCACCTTGTTCGAGATGCCGATCTCGAAGCCCTGCTGCTCGACCCCTGAAGAACTGGCCCAGCGACGCGATCATTTCGCACAGAACGCCTTCATGGATTTCGGGCTTTATGCCGCGCCCGGAGACCTCACCGTCGCCTCCCGGGACGCGATGATGGCACTGGGTTGCATCGCCTGGAAGATCTTCACCACCGCGCCGCCCCCGGGGCGCGCCGACGAATTCGACGGCCTGGCCTTCCCCGACGAGGCCGACCAGCTTCGCGCCCTCACGCTTCTGGCCGGCACGGGCCTGCCCGTCGTCGTTCATGCCGAAAGCGCGCAGCTTCTGGAACATTTCGAGGCCGAGGCGTCGCGCCTCGACCCGGCAGATGCCGCAACACACGGTGCGTCGCGCCCGGCGGTCTGCGAATCCGTCGCCGTGGCCAAACTCCTTGCCATGAACATGACCGCGCAGGCAAAGCTGCATATCGCCCATGTCACCAGCGCCGAGACGGTTGACGTCCTGCGCGCCTTTGCGGGCACCAGCGATTTCACTGCCGAGACCTGCCCGCAATATCTGTTCACCACGGAGGAAGACGTGGCCCGGGCCGGCGTCTATGCCAAGGTCAACCCGCCGATCCGCCATCAGGCCGATCAGGATGCTCTGTGGCAGGCGATCGAGGACGGGGTGATCAACTATGTCACGACCGACCACGCCCCCTTTTCCCACGCCGAGAAACAGGCGGCCGAAGGCAATTTCCCCGCCGCCCCGCCGGGCGTCCCGGGGATCGAGTTCATCCTTCCCGCGATGCTGGATGCCGTCGCACGGGGCCGCTTGAGTCTCGGGCGCGCCCATGATTTGGTCTGTGCGAACGGAGCGCGTCGCTATGGTCTTTTCCCCTGGAAGGGGGCCCTGCTGCCGGGAAGCTGTGCAGACGTGACGATTGTCGATCTGACGGACGAGACCGCCCTGAGCGCCGAGACCCTGCATACCCACGCGCGCGAGGTTGCACATCTGTTCGAGGGGCGTCGGCTGCAAGGCAAGGTCTGCCGCACCATCGTCAGGGGCAAGACCGTCTTCGAGGACGGCCGGATCACCGGAACAGCGGGCGGAGGGTCTTTCGTAACCCCGCGCGCGGAAAAATGAGGCGTCGTCTGCGCTAGGCCCGGATATCGCGGCCCAGCCCCGATACGCCAGTGCAAGAGGACAAGACGGCATGACGATCGCCGACGAGATCATGCGCCCGACCGACACGGTCGGATGGCGCGCGGGGATGCGCACGATCTGGCGCGTTACGCGGCTGTCGCTGCAAAGCCCGGTCATCGCGGCCGTCGCAATCATCGCGACGCTTGTGGCGGCCAGCCTTCAGCTGCTGATCCCCATCCTTCTGGGACGCGCGGTCGATCAGACGCAGATGCTTGTCGATGGCGGGACCGCGGCAGCGCAGGAGGCGCTGTGGCAGACCGCGTGGCTGGTGCTTCTTGTGGCCATGGCGCGGGGCGCGTTCACCGTCTTTCAGAACTATTTCAGCGAAAGCGTTGGCCATATGGTCGCCTACCGCCTGCGGCTCAGCTACTACGAGAAAATCCAGCGCCTCAGCTTCGGCTTTCACGACCGGGTGCATTCCGGTGACCTGATCACGCTGGGGATGCTCGACCTCGAAGGCGTCCGGATGTTCTTTTCCACCGGGCTGGTGCGGATCGTTCTTCTGAGCGTCCTGATCGGGTTCGGTGGTTATCTGTTGCTGTCGACCGACCTTGTCCTCGGCCTGTTCGCCCTCAGCTTCGTGCCCTTCGTGGCGTGGCGGTCGTCGGTCAGCCAGCTCAAGCTGCGCGGGACATGGCTGGAATTGCAGAACCGGCTTTCGGTGCTGAGCCGCGTGATGGAAGAAAACCTCGCCGGCATCCGTGTGGTGCGCGCCTTTGGCGCCAAGCGCCACGAAATGGAGAAATACGCGACCGCCTCGGAAAGCGCGCTGGAGCTGGCGCACGAGAGGGTCGGCATCCGGGTGCGCAACACCAGTGCGATGACGTTCTCGTTCCTGATGGCGATGGGGCTGGTCCTCTGGGTCGGCAGCGGCAAGGTCGTGGCTGGCGAGATCACGGTGGGCACGCTGGCCTCGTTCCTGACCTTCATGACGATTCTTCAGATGCCGGTTCGTCAGCTGGGCATGCTGGTCAATTCCTTTGCCCGCACCGCGACCTGCGGCGAACGGCTTTTTGCCCTTCTCGACCTCGACCTTGCGATCACCGACACGCCCGGCGCACCCGATCTGGAGGTCTCGGACGGGGTGCTGCGCTTCGAGGACGTGGGCTTTACCTATCCAGGCGCCGTCACACCCACGCTGAACGGTGTCAGCTTCACCGCAAGACGCGGTGAGACGATCGGCCTGATCGGCCCGCCCGGCAGCGGCAAATCGACGATCGCGCACCTGATCCCGCGCTTCTACGAGGTGAGTTCCGGCGCCATCACGATCGACGGGCAGGACATCCGCGACGTCACGCTCCGCTCGCTGCGCCATTCGGTGGTCGTGGTGCAGCAGGACGCCTTTCTGTTCACCACGAGCCTCGAGAACAACATCGCCTATGGAGACCCATGGGCGCCGCCGTCACAGATCGTCGATGCCAGTGCGTCGGCGCAACTGCACCAGTTCATCGCAACGCTGCCCGCCGGCTATGACACCATCGTGGGCGAGCGGGGCGTCTCGCTTTCGGGCGGTCAGCGCCAGCGCATGACCATCGCCCGCACGCTCATGCTGCGGCCCGCGATCCTCGTCTTCGACGACAGCACGGCCGCCGTCGACGCCGGAACCGAACATCGCATCCGGACGACGATCCAGGCGCAGGCCCGTGATCGCGTGACGATCATCGTGGCCCACCGGCTGAATTCGCTGATGCATGCAGACCGCATCCTGTTCATCGAGGCGGGTCGCGTCGTCGAACAGGGCACGCATTCCGAACTCCTTGCCCTCGGGGGGCGCTACCGGGCGCTGCACGATCTGCAGATCCGTCCCGATGAAACAGAAGACACGCCATGACCGAAGAACTCGAAGTCGAACGCGGCGACGTCCGCGACAACGGACGCCGCCCGCCGCGCGCGGTCGTGGGATCGCACCGGATCGAGGAAGAGATGTTCGGCCGCCTTTTCGACCGCAACATCCTGTCGCGCATCTGGGTCTTTGTCCGGCCCTATCGCCGGCAACTCGTCATCTCGATCCTCGCCGTTCTGGTCTTTACGGCCACGCAGCTGGCCATCCCTCTGATCATCGGGCGCGCCATCGACAGCGGCCTGTCGGGCGATGCGGCGGGGCGCGCGGCGCTGGCGTGGTCCCTTGGGCTATTCGCTCTGACGATCACGATCAATTTCGCGGCCTCCTGGGTGCAGGAAAACGTGGTCGGAAAGGCCGCGGAGAATGTCCTCTTCGACATCAGGACGGCGATGTTCGACCACCTGCAGGACGTATCGCTGTCCTTCATGGACAAGACCGAGGTCGGCCGCCTGATGTCGCGCCTGCAGGGCGATGTGAATGCGATGCAGGAATTTCTGGAAACATCGGTCCTGTCGGTCGGCGACCTTGTCCTGCTGATCGGGATCATCGTGGCCATGCTCTGGCTGGACTGGCAACTCGGGTTGCTCACGCTTCTGGTGCTGCCGGTCCTGTTTGCCGTTCGGGTGGCATGGCTGCCCCGCGCGCGGGTGGCCTTCATGGCGGCGCACGAGGCGAATTCCGTGGCCAACGGCGCGCTGGCCGAGGCCATTCACGGCGTGCGCACCGTTCAGGGGATGGAACGCCAGCCGGTGAATTTCGAGCTTTACGCCGACAAGGCGCGTGCGACGCTGGAGGCCAACAGGACCGCGTCGAAATTCGCGCAGGTCATGGTTCCCATCGTCGACGGGCTGACCGGGACGGCGATGGCCGTGGTGGTCGTTCTGGGCGGCTCGATGGTCCTGACAGGGCGGCTCGAGGTGGGCGTGATGGTCACGTTCCTGTTCTATATCCAGCGGTTCTTCGATCCGATCCGGTCGCTGACGATGCAATATTCGGTGATGCAACGGGCCATGGCCTCGGGCTCGCGGTTGATCGAGGTTCTCGATGTGAAGGTCGATATCACCGATGCCAAGGATGCGACCGACCTTCCCCATGACATGGACGGATCGGTCGAGTTTCGCGACGTGACGTTTGGCTATTCTCCGTCCAATCCGGTGCTCAGGGGCGTCAATTTCCGCGTCGAGCCCGGCGAGACGGTCGCCCTTGTGGGCCCCACGGGGTCGGGCAAATCCAGCGCCATGTCCCTGCTCAAGCGGTTCTACGACGTGCAGGGGGGGCAGGTCATCGTAGGGGGCCACGACGTGCGGGACGTGACACAGGCCTCGCTTGGTCGTGAGATCGCGATGGTGTTGCAGGAACCCTATCTGTTCAGCGGCACGGTCATGGAAAACATCCGCTACAACAAGACCGACGCGACCGAACAGGACGTGATCGAGGCGGCCCGCGCAGTGGGCGCGCACGACTTCATCAGCGCCCTGCCCGAGGGCTATGACACCGTGATGGGCGAACGGGGTGGCGCGCTTTCGCTTGGGCAGCGTCAATTGATCAGCTTTGCGCGCGCGCTGGTCGCCGACGCCCGCATCCTTGTTCTGGACGAGGCGACGGCCAGCATCGACAGCTATACCGAGATGCTGATCCAGAAGGCCCTCAAGACATTGCTGACCGGGCGCACGGGCGTGGTGATCGCCCACAGGCTTGCCACCATCCGCGACGCCGACCGGATCATCGTGCTGCAGGCGGGCGAGGTTCTCGAACAAGGCACGCATGACGAACTGATCGCCAATGACGCGCTCTATGCCCAACTTTACAGCGCGAATTATGCCTCGTTCGATGATTTGCCCGTGGCCGAGGCCAGTGGTCGTGCGTCCTGAGACGTCCGCGCCGCTCTAGCCGTTTTCCTTGAGCCGGGGATCGAGGAAGTCCCGGAGCCAGTCGCCGATGATGTTGAAGGCAAGAACCGTGAACACGATCGCCAGCCCCGGGAACACCGCCAGCCACCATTTGTTCGACAACAGGTGATCGCGGCTTTCCGACAGCATGCTGCCCCATGTGGGCACATCCGGCGGGACCCCAAGCCCGAGGAAGGACAGCGCTGCCTCGGACAGGATCACGCTTGCCACGTTGAACGAGGCGATCACCGTCAGGGGCGCCATGATATTGGGCAGGATCGTCCGGAACAGGATCGAGATCGTCCTGTCACCCATGGCGCGAGCAGCCTCGACATATTCCTTTTCGCGCAGGCTCAGCGTCTGGGCGCGCACGATCCGGGCATAGGTGATCCATTGCCCGATCCCCAGAACAAGGATCATGTTCATCAGACCTGGCCCCAGAACGACGAGGAACATGATCGCCAGAAGGATGAAGGGGAAGGCCAGCTGGATATCGCCGATTCGCATGATGACATCGTCGATCCAGCCCCCGAAATAGCCCGAGACCAGCCCCGCGATCGTGCCGATCGTGCCACCGACGGCGATGGCCGCCACGCCCACCAGAAGCGAGACCCGCGCCCCGTAAAGCAGGCGGGACAGCACGTCACGGCCCAGATGGTCCGACCCCAGCCAGTAGACCGCGTCGCCGCGCCCCGGGCTGCCCGGTTCAAGAAGACGGGTGATGATGTTCTGGCGGTTGGGATCGAAGGGCGCCATGGCCGGGCCGAAGATGGCCACGATGCAGACGACGACAAGGATCAGCATGCCCACCAGCGCCCATCGGCTGGCCACCATGCTCTGAAAGGCGCGGCGCAATTCCCGGCGGCGGTAGGACACGGGAAGACCGCCGACATCTCCGGTCTGGGCGGCGCTCGGTGCGGGTGTGGTATCGGTCATGTGCGGTGATGCCCCAGATTCAGAGTTTCACACGCGGATCGAGCCGCGCGTAGATCAGATCGACGATCAGGTTCAAAAGGATGAAAATGACGGCAATCAGGATGACGGAGGCCTGAACCACCGGAATGTCGCGCTGGTTGATCGCGTTGAAGACAAGCCTGCCGATCCCCGGATAGGAGAATACGGTCTCGACCACGACGACACCGCCCAGCAGGAAGCCGAATTCCAGCCCGATCATCGTCACGACCGGCAGCCAGGCGTTGCGCATCGCGTGATGCAGGATCACGCGCCTCTCGGAGATGCCTTTGGACCGCGCGGTCCGGACGTAATCCTGCTGCAAAACCTCGAGCATCGAGGACCGAACCAGCCGCGCGTTGCGCGCCAAGGTATATGTCCCCACGGCAATCGCCGGCATGATCATGTAATACATGGATTGCGGCAGGTTGCGGAACGCGGTCGCGAAGTCGCCATCGAAAAGCGGCTCGAGGAACGGGACATGGCCCGATATCGGGAACCAACGCAGATAGAGCCCGAAGAACATGATCATCATGATGCCCATCCAGAAATTCGGGATGGATTGACCCAGCATGGCAAGCGTCATGATGCCGCCATCGGCGGGCTTTCCCCGCTTGAGAGCGGCATAGATCCCCAGCGGGATCGACAGCGCGATCGCCAGAAACAGCGAAAAGATCGTCAGCTCGATCGTCGCGGGCATCGCCTCCATGACGACGCCCATCGCCGGTTGCCGGTAGCTGAGCGAATCTCCGAAATCACCCTGAAGCGCATTCCAGACATAACTGAGATACTGGATGTGCAACGGCCTGTCGAAACCCAGCGCGGCACGTGTGCGTTCGATCTCTTCCAACGAGGCATTCTCGGAGACGAAAAGATAGGTCGGGTCGCCCCCGATCTGGAGCGACACGAAGCTGATCAGCGTCACGCCGATCAGAACGATGATGCTCTGGAGCAGGCGCCTTACCAGAAATGTCCACATACCCCGAATTCCCTAAACGTTCGGCCGTCTGAGCGGCTCCGGACAAAAGCACATCGTGCGGCATCGCTCGGCGCTATTGCGCATGGCCTGCCCACGGGCTGGGCGCATCCTGACTTTCGCGGTGACATCGGTGCCGGGGTGCTTGACAATCAAATCCTTGTTCTCCCAAAGTATCCCATAGATTGTCGACAGTATGACAACAAAATCACGCGGACCGGGGAGCGTCAAGCTGGCAAGTTGCGAAATCGGACAGGATGGCCAACCGTGGCCCTCCGACGGGCGGGAGCGCCCAAAAAGTCCGCACGTCCCATACCATGCAAATCACCTCCCCCGCGATAGACCACGAAAGAGGACGAATGAAAAATGCAGTCTGAGATGACCCCCCGCACGGATGCACCGTTGCTGGAGGTGCGTGACCTGCAAACGACGTTCGATCTGTCAAAGACGCAATCCGTTCGCGCGGTCGACGGCGTCAGTTTCGAGGTCAATGCCGGGGAAACGCTTGCCATCGTCGGAGAAAGCGGGTCGGGAAAATCGGTAACCAGCCTGTCGATCATGGGCCTTCTGCCCAAGGATATCGGCCGGATCACTGCCGGTTCGATCAAGCTCAATGGCCGCGAGATCAGCAAGCTGAGCGATGTGCAGATGCGCGAGATCCGGGGCAAGGAAATCGGGATGATCTTCCAAGAGCCGATGACCAGCCTGAACCCCGTCCATACCGTCGGTCAGCAGATCGGCGAGATGGTGATCCGTCACGAAGGCCTGTCGAAATCCAAGGCCCGCGCCCGTGCGATCGAGATGCTCGATCTCGTGGGCATTCCCGAACCCCGGCGCCGGGTGGACAACTACCCCCACGAGATGTCGGGCGGCATGCGCCAGCGCGCAATGATCGCGATGGCGCTTGCGTGCGAACCGCGCATCCTGATCGCCGACGAACCGACAACGGCACTCGACGTGACGATCCAGGCCCAGATGCTGGAACTGATGGCCGATCTTCAGAAGAAACTCGGGATGGCGATCGTCTTCATCACCCACGATCTGGGCGTGGTGGCCGAAGTCGCCGACCGCGTGGTGGTTATGTATGCCGCCCAGGTCGTCGAGACGGCCGGCGTCGTCGACATCTTCCGCAACCCGCGGATGCCGTATACGGCGGGGCTGATGAATTCGATCCCGCGGCTTGGCTCCTCGATCGAAAAGCAGCGCCTGAAGGCGATCCCCGGAACGGTGCCGGCCCTGACAAGCCTGCCGTCGGGCTGTCGGTTCAACCCGCGCTGCGCCTTTGCCACCGATCTGTGCCGATCGGCGATCCCCCCGCTCGAAGAGGCTGGCGACGGGCACATGATCCGGTGCGCACGCTGGCGCGAGCTGACCCTGAATGAAAGAGAAGCCTCATGACCGCGCCGCTTCTGCAAGTCGACAAACTGCGCAAGTTCTTTCCGATCCATGGCGGCGTGCTGCGCCGCGTGGTGAACAACGTAAAGGCCGTGGACGACATCTCGTTCGAGATCGGCGCGGGCGAGGTCGTGGGCCTTGTCGGCGAAAGCGGATCGGGAAAAACCACCGTCGGCCGCACGATCCTGCGCCTTGAGACGGCCACGAGCGGTGCGGTGCGATTTCAGGGTGCCGATGTCATGGCCATGGGCACGCAGGAACTGCGCCGCTACCGCAAGAAGATGCAGATCATCTTCCAGGATCCCTATGCCAGCCTGAACCCCCGTGAAAAGGTGCGCGAGGTCCTGACCCATCCGCTGCGCCTTCACAAGATCGGCACCCCGTCCGAACAGGAGGACCGGGCGGCGTCGCTGCTGGAAAAGGTGGGCCTGTCGCGCGATCACCTCGACCGGTTCCCGCACGAATTCTCCGGCGGTCAGCGCCAGAGAATCGGGATCGCCCGGGCCCTCGCCGTGGAGCCCGACTTCATCGTCGCGGATGAGCCCGTCTCGGCGCTTGACGTGTCGATCCAGGCGCAGGTCATCAACCTGCTCGAGGATCTGAAGAACGATCTCGATCTGACCATGCTGTTCATCGCCCACGATCTGGGCGTGGTCGAACATATCTGCGACCGGGTGATCGTGATGTATCTGGGCCGCGTGATGGAGATCGCGACCGCGGCCGATCTCTATGCCCGGCCGAACCATCCCTATACGCAGGCGCTCCTTTCGGCCGTGCCGATCCCCGAGCCCGGTCGCCGGCGCTCGCGGATCGTGCTCAAGGGTGACATCCCCAGCCCGATCAATCCGCCCAGCGGATGCGTCTTCCGCACGCGGTGCCCGAAGGCGACGGAGGAATGCGCCAAGATCGTGCCCGAATTGCGCAAGATCGGCGAAGGTCATCTGAGCGCGTGTATCCACACCACCTGAGAAAACGCAGCGGATCGCGACGCGGCAGGCTGCCCTGCCCGGCCCGCGTCGCCCGATTCCCGTGCATCTCGGCTCACGAAGGATCAGCCCACCCGGATCCGGCTCAAGAATACTTGACAAGCGTTTTCCAACTCCCCCATTGTCCACTTATGGATTGTCGACACTCCACAACCTGCATTACAAATGTCGCCTCAGCATGGCGACAGAACCGCGGTTGTCGGCAATCGACCTGCGTCACATCGATAGGAGTTGCCTTGTCGCGTGAGCTGTCTCTAGGAAGCGTCAATTTCCCGGCGGGAGGCGGAAACGCCTGTCCGGGATATCGAGGCTACACTGGAGGAACAGACATATGAGCAACGTGACGCTCTTGCCCGACGATATCGCGCCCATCGAAAACGTGCCTCTGCGCGTGCAGGTCGCCAACCGCTTGCGCAGTGCCATCCTGAGCGGACGCCTGCGTCCGGGCAGCGGGCTTGTAGAGACGGCCCTTGCCGAACAGATGAACGTCAGCCGGGCGCCGATCCGCGAGGCGATCCAGATCCTGGAAAACGACGGTCTTGTCGAGACGATCGCCTACAAGGGCAAGCGCGTGAAACCGCTGACCGCGCGGGAAGTCGCCGAAACCTATTCGCTGCGCGAAGTCTTCGAAGTGATGGCCGTTCGGCGGATCCTCGACAGCGGGGTGCCGGTCGATGCGCTGCATGAATATTGCGAGGCGATGAACGCTGCCGCCGCGGCCGACAATTACGACGCCCTTACGGCCGCCGACGAGGCGTTCCACCACGCGCTGATCCGGTTGGCCGATCATGACCTTCTGCTCGCCTCCTGGAAGAACCTCTATCTTCGCATCCACCAGATCATGGCTTTGCGGAACCGCGACGAGCGGAACCTCCAGCAGATTGCGAGCAATCACCCGCCCATCGTCAAGGCATTGGAGGATCGCGACGCCGATCGTGCCATTGCCCTGATTTCCGAGCACACACGAGCGCTGGCCGCCTTTGATCCAGCCACAATCGTGCAAGATCTGTGATTTCCCACATCGTGACATATGGCACTTCGCGCCGTCGGGTCGTGGGATCGCAGCACAAAGCCGCCAGACGACCCGATCACAAGGGCCGGGCGAAACCTCGAACGACCACCCAACAGGTGAAAGGAAAGCCAATGCCACGAAGACTGAACCTCCTGGCCACGGGGGCTGCATGCCTCCTTGCGGCGGGGGCCGCGCAGGCCGAGACCATAACGGTTGGTCTGAGCGCCGACGTCACGACATTCGATCCAGCCACGATCTCGTCGAGGGACAACTCAAACATTGCCCGGCACATCTTCGGCACGCTGCAGACCATCGACGGCGAAGGCAACGTGCAGAACGATCTGGCGACCGGCCTCGAGATCACCGAGGACGGCACCGGCTATATCTACACGCTGCAAGAGGGGCTGACCTGCCACGACGGCGAGCCGCTCACGGCGGAAGACGCGGCCTATACCTTCAACCGGGCCGCGGACCCCGCGAATGCCTTTACCGGCAACACGCCCGGTTTCGTGTTCTCGTCGATCGGCTTCCAGAACGCCGAGGCGCTCGATGATCTGCGGGTGCAGATCAATATCGAACGCAAGAACCCCATCGCGTTCGGCCTGATCGCCGAGGTGCTGATCCACTGCAAGGACAGCTACGAAGCGATGAGCAACGACGAGGCGGTCTCCAACCCGATCGGATCCGGTGCCTACCGGATGGCCGAGTGGAACCGCGGATCGAGCGTCGTTCTCGAAGCCGTGGATGAAAGCCTGACCTTCGACACGATCGTCTGGCGGATCATTCCCGAAGCCTCGACCCGCGCCGCCGAACTGATCGCCGGCAACGTCGATATCATCACCAACGTCGCCCCCGACCAGATGGACGTGATCAATGCCTCCGGCAGCGCCGAGGTGAACCCGATCCAGGGCACGCGCCGGATGTATGTCGGCTTCAACCTCAGCGACACCATGGCGATGGAGCCAGGTGGCGATGCGATCCAGGATGCGGACGTGCGCCGCGCGCTGCAATACGCTGTGGACGTGCCGACGATCTGCCGTCAGCTGCTGAACTTCGAATGCGAGCGGATGACCGGTATCGTCAACCCGCCCAACGCAAACCAGAGCCTCGAGCCCTACCCCTATGACCCGGAACTGGCTGAACAGCTTCTGGACGAGGCAGGCTGGCCGCGCGGCGAAGACGGCACCCGTTTCTCGATTGCCTTCCAGGCAGGCCAGGGCCGGTATCTGAACGACGTCAGCGTCGTGCAGGCCATCACCCAGTATCTCGAGGATGTGGGTCTCGATGTGGACCTTCAGATCATGGAATGGTCGAGCGTCTACATCCCGCTGATCCGCGAGCGTAACGCAGGCCCGCTCTACTTCATCGGCTCCGGTGGCGCCCTGTGGTCCCCGCTCTACGACATGACCGATCTGGCCCGTGTCGACAGTGGCACCAACTACACCCATTGGGACGATCCGCGCTGGTTCGACCGCTGGGAGGACATCTCGAACGCGACCACGCCGGAAGAGACCCGGCAGATCGTCGACGAGATGCTGCAGGTCTTCTATGACGATGGCCCGTGGCTGCACCTCTACTTCCAGCCCGATTTCTATGGCGTCAGCAACCGCATCGACTGGACCCCGCGTCCCGACGAGAAGGTCTATCTGTTCAATGCCGGCCTGAACTAAGGTCCCTCTCCGGCGGCACGCCGCCGGAATGCACAGTCTCGGGCGCCCGATCATCAGACCGGGCGCCCGAACCTGTTATGGGCACCCGCCGATGGCCCCGCGCAGGGCCATATCCGGGAAATCTGGGAATGCCGCGCACCGGGCCCACCGTCGACTGCCGGGACGAAATTCGGGGTCGGGTTCGATGCCTGACGCGCCGTCGGATCGGGCGGGCCGTCACCTATCGGAACGGATCGGGCACCGGGGCATAGCCGCTGATGTCCTGCACCGTGATCTGGTCAAGAACATCGATCACCTGCCGGACGTAATGCTCTGCCGTCACGCGGCCCTTGTCAGCGGTGGCCAGATGGGCCTCGCCCGCGACGCCCGCGGGATGCACGTCCGAGGCGATCCAGCCATGGGCGATCGCGCCCACGGGCGGGATATCGCCTTGGCTGTGGCTCCAGCGGAAATCCTCGGCCTTCGACATATCCACCGTCTCGGGCCGGAAATGCAGCATCAGCGATGTTTCGTTGTCGCCGCCATGAATGCCTTGTGCCAGTTCCTGCGCGCCAAAGAGCCCGTCCGGAATGCCACCCGCGCCCCAGCCCATGCGCACGCAATACATCCCCGCCCTGACCCGCAACTCCCGCGAGACGATGGAAATCAGATCGGCGTTGCCGCCGTGGGAGTTGAGGATCAGCATCTTGCGCACGCCCGCGCGCGCCACCGACAGGCCGATCTCCGTCCAGGCCCGCAGCGCCGTCTCCGCCGTCAGCGTCAGAGTGCCCGGCGCCCAGAGATGTTCGTTCGATTTGCCCACCGCCATTACCGGCAGCAGCCGGATATCGAGCGTCTCCGGGCAGCGCTCGGCCAGCAGATCGCACAGCCCCTGATTGATCATTGTATCCACACCCACCGGCAGATGCGGGCCGTGCTGTTCCACGGCGGCCGTGGGCAGAATCGCGATGGTTCGGTCGGGATCGATCCGAAGATCGGTCGCGGGGTAATCGATCCAGTGGCGGCTCATGAAGCGGCCTCCTTGAGGGGTGCTGTGCGCCGCGTGCCGATCAGCTTGTCCGTCTTGGCCGCGACCTTGCGCAGATGCGCCTCGAGGCTGGGCCGCTTGGCGCTGTCCATCAGGTAATGGGCGGCAAAGACCTTCTTCGCCCGTGGCGCGAGCAACAGCCCCACGCCGCGCATCAGCGTCCGTTTGCCCGGCGCGCCGACAAGGAAGGTCAGCCACCGGCTTGCTCCGCAGGTGGTGAAGACGCCCATGCGCTTGATATGGTGAAGGCCGGGTCGGATCGTCTCGCCCTCGGTCTGCGGCATCAGGAACGCCACATCCGGCAACAACACCCGGTCGAGCCAGCCCTTGAGAAGCGCCGGCAGCCCGTACCACCATGTCGGATAGACGAAGATCAGCGTGTCGCACCATTGCAGATCGGCCACCGGATCGGCCACGGGCCTGCGGTTGGCGGGCGCATCCAGATAGCCCGTCCATTCGGCCTCGGTCAGAACAGGCTGGAACCCTTGGGCATAGAGATCGTGAAGACGAACCTCGGCCCCCGCGGCCTCAAGCCGGCCAAGAACCGTGTCGCGCACCGCGGCCGTGAAAGAGCCCTCCTTGGGATGGCAATAAACGACAAGTGCGCGCATGGCTCAGAACGCCTCCATCTCGGATCTGACGCGGGCAAGGAAGGCGTCACAGTCCGCCTGCGTGATGTTGTTCATGTCATATTGCGCGATATACCGCATCTTTTCGGGCCGCATCGTCCCCCAGAGCGACCGTTTGAACAGCTTTTTGGGCGGGTCCCCCGCAAGAAAGGCCCGCAGCGGAGTAGAGCCATAAGAGGTGATCGCCGCGATCTTGCGGATGTTGTTCAGACAGGGGGTCAGCTTGCCATCGGCCAGATCGAAGGTCACGCCGGGTAGCATGACCCGATCGAAATAGCCCTTCAGGATCGCCGGATAGCCGAAATTCCACACCGGGAAACACAGGATGAAGGCCTCCGCCGCGCGCAGACGATCGACATAGGTCTGGACGGGCCCGGTATTGATCGCGGTATCGTGGTAGTTGCGGCGCTCCTCCGTGCTGAGAACGGGGTCGAAGCCCTCGGCATAAAGGTCGCAATCGTCCACATCCCAGCCCTTGGCAGCCAGAGTCTCGACCGCGACGCGGTGGGCCGCCGCGTTCAGGCTTTCGGGCACCGGATGGGCAAAGACGACAAGGGCACGCGGCATCTATTCCGCCGCGCTCTTGGGTTGCAATCCGGGCCAGGCATACATCCGGTCATAGGACCAGTCGGGATCGTCCCATGTGATCATCTTGCCCGGGTTCAACAGGCCCTTGGGATCGGCCTCGCGCTTGAATTCCAGCTGGCGCTCGTCGACCGATTGCCGCCCACCCTCTTCCAGCGTGTAGCGATGCGGGTTGAAGTTCATCGCCCCCATTTCTTCGTGGATGGCGACGATCTCGTCGAGCCGTTCCTCGCTGGTGAATTTCACCAGCGTCAGCCCGCCCATCGCGACCTTGCCGTTCGAGCGCGTCACCTCGACATGCTGAAGCACCTCCGGTGAAAGCCTCTCTTTCACCTTCATGATCAGCGGGATCGGATCCTCGTTGCCATAGGCGATCTGCAGGTAGGTGATCGAGGGATCGACCTTGAGCGCGCGGAGCGTCGTGTGGTTCCAACCATATTCGAAGACCGGGCCCGGATCGCGCGGCCAGTCGCTCTGGCCCTGGACATAGATCACCCGCGCACCGGGATAGTCGGAGGTGAACGTCTCCCACCCGGGCATGGCGTGAGGCGCCACCATGAGGGCCACGACCGCGTCACCCTGGTCCACGTGGGGCGCCACCCGCTGAAAGTAATCCTTGGCAATGGGCGCCTCGAAGATGGTGGCAAGCTTGATCAGGATCCCGTCGCAGGAGGCAAGGGCATGGCTGTAGCGCAGGGCCTCTTCGAAATCCTCGAAGGCAAGGAAGATGCCGATCCAGTCATAGGCCGGGGCCAGCGGGATCTCGATCTCGGTGATGATGCCGTTGGTGCCATAGGCGTGGGACACCCGGTGCAGGTCATGACCGGTGATTTCCAGCGTCCGGGGATCGGCCTCCATCGTGACGACGCGCAGGCGAATGATGTTGCCCGGATCGCGCAAACTGCCCCAGCGCACCGACCCGATCCCGCCAGACCCGCCCGCGATGAAGCCGCCGATCGTGGCCGTGGCCCAGGTCGAGGAATACATGCGGATTTCCTGCCCCGTCTCGTTGCAGGCCGCATCCAGATCCTTGAGCAGGACGCCCGGCTCACAGATGACCCGGCCGGCCTGGATGTCCTTGACCGCGTTCATCTTGTTGAGGTGCAAGACACAGCCGCCTGCCAGTGGCATCGCTTGCCCGTAATTGCCGGTGCCGGTGCCGCGCGTGGTCACGGGCACATCCTCGGCATGGCAGACCCTGAGGATCTCGATCACCTCGGCCTCGGATTTCGGGGTGGCCACGAAATCCGCGATCACATGATCGAGCCGGTCTTTCAGCACAGGCGAATACCAGAAGAAATCCCGGCTCTTGGCCTTCACGCTGGAGGGGTTGATGTCAACCTCGATGCCCTTGTCTTGCAGGGCGGCGATCGCGGCGGGGATGCTCATGAGGGCTCCATCAAGTGGTCAAGTTCGGCATAATCGGGCAGCGTCCGGTCAACGGGGCGGCCGTTGCGCAGGACGATGCGGTCCGATTGCGGACGGGCGAACAGCTCTGTCCAGCTGCGGGCGTTGCAGATGACGAGGTCGGCCGGTGCGCACGGCGCAAGCGAGGGCGCCTCGAACCCGCAGGCGGCGGCCGGGTGGCCGAGGTAGGCGCGGGTCCAGTCGAAGACCGAATGGTCGAGATGACCGATCCGGGTCGCCTCGCGCATGACCTCCAGCATGTCCATGTCGCCATAGGCATAGAACGGATCGCGCGTGTTGTCGGAGGCAAAGCATACCGGAATGCCCCGCGCGGCCATTTCGTGCACAAGCGTGATCCCCCGATTGCGCGGGGTGCGGGCGGCATGCCGATCCTGCAGATACATGTTGCACATCGGCAGGCTGACCACACGCAGCCCCGCGCGCGCCACCACGTCGAGCGTGTGAAGCGCCTCGGTTTCATCCATCACGGACAGCGAGCAGAGATGGCCCACGGTGACGCGCCTTTCAAAGCCCCGGTCAATGACGGTCTGCGCGATGTCGCGCAGAGTGTTCACGGTCGGGTCCATCGTTTCGTCGACATGGAAATCCGCATCGAGCCCGCGCGCCTCGGCGGCGACGAAGAAGGCGTCAAGCTGCGCCTGCAGATCGGCGGAGGGATAGGTCACCATGCCCAGCACGCCCCCTGCCCCGGCGGTCAGATCGGCGGTGGTCTGGAAGGCGTCGGTCAGGGCATAATCGCAGGCCACGAGACACGCCGCCTGCAGGTCGATCCTGCCTTCCCATTCGGCGCGGACCTCGGGAAACAGACCCCAGCTGATCGCATCCTGCGGTGCATGGCTGTCAAGATGGGTCCGGATCGCGCGGGTACCGTGGGCATAGGCGCTCTTGAGCGAAAAATTCATCCGCGCCCGGACATCCTCGGCCGACCAGCGGGCCGTGGAATCGCCGCGCACCGCGACAAGCGCCCCTTCGAAGCTACCATCGGGATTGGACCTGCGGGGCCAGATATGCCCCTTGTCCAGATGGGTATGCATGTCGATGAACCCCGGAAAGGCCATCGCGCCCCGCATGTCCACAGGTGTGGCGTCAGACGCGTCGTCGGCGAACTCGCCCCCGGCAATCGTCAGAGACGTGGTTACCATCCCCACCCCACCATCAAGGCAATGGGCGGGCACAGTGAGGTTATCGAGCCGGATCAGGCCCTCGGGCAGGGTCGGTAGTGCCATGTTCTATTCTCGTTTCAACGCGGATTCGTGCCACTTCCTCAGCGCGAGATGCGCGATCAGGGACGTGGTTGCGTAGATGATCACCCCGGTGATCGCGATCAGGATCAGGGCCGCGAACATTCGCGGGATCTGCAACCTGTAGCCCGCCTCGAGGATGCGGAACGCGAGGCCCGATCCGATCCCGCCGGTGCCGGCCACGTATTCGGCCACGACCGCACCGATCAGGGCAAGCCCGCCCGCGATCTTGAGCCCGCCCAGAAAATAGGGAAGCGCGGAGGGAAGCTGAAGGTGGACCAGCCTCTGCCACCGGTTCGCCCGGTAGATCGTGAACAGATCGCGCAGATTGTGATCGGCCGATTTCAGGCCAAGCGTCGTGTTGGCAAGGATCGGGAAGAACGCCACAATCCATGCGCACATCAACAGCCCGACCATCCGGCTTTCGATATAGATGAAGATCAGAGGCGCGATCGAGACGATCGGCGTGACCTGAAGGATCACCGCGAAGGGCGAAAACGACATCTCGGCAAAACGCGACAGCGAAAAGATGACGGCAAGCCCGACACCGCCGACCACGGCCACGGCCAGCGCAAATCCGGTGATCTGAAGCGTTACCAGCAGCGATTGCGACAGCGTCCCCCAATCCTCGATCAGGGTCGACAGGACAAGCCCCGGCCGCGGCAGGATATAAGGTTCGATCTCGTTCCAGACGACCAGCCTGTCCCAGTACCAGATCGCGAGGGTCATCACTGCGATCGGGATCGCGTATTTCGCGATTTCCTCGTTGCGGCGGCGCCGGGCGCGGCGCTGTTCGTCGGCATCGATCAGGGGGGCGCTGCCGGATTGGGCCTTCTGCCGGCGTTCCTCGAGGCCAATATCGGGTGCTGTCATTCTGCTGCCTCCGTCTGGGCGAGTGCGCCGTGCAGGGTGGCGGATGCCTCGCGCGCGATCACGCCGTATTCGGGCGCCGTGCGCCAGTCGATTCCGCGCGGATAGGGCGCATCGACCGTGATTTCGCGGATCACGCGACCGGGTCGCGCGGCCATGATCAGGATGCGGTCGCTGAGGAACACGCTCTCGAACACCGAATGGGTGACGAAAATGACTGTCGCGCCGGTCTTTGCCTTCAGCGACAGAAGGTCGTCGTTCAGCTTCTGGCGGGTAATCTCGTCAAGCGCGGCGAAGGGTTCGTCCATCAGGATCAGGCGCGGGTTCGTCACCAGCGCCCGCGCGATCGACACCCGCATCTTCATCCCGCCCGACAATTCGCGCGGATAGCTCTTGTGGAACTTCTCCAGCCCGACGAGGGCCAGAACCTCGTGGATACGGTCGCGGACCTTGCCGAAACTCTGCCCCCTGAGCCGGAACGGCAGGAAGACATTCTTTTCGACCGTGGCCCAGGGCATCAGCGTGGGTTCCTGAAAGACCACGCCCAGATCATCGGCGCCCTGCCCGCCTTCCCACTCGATCCGGCCGGCCGTCGGAGGCATCAGCCCCGCGATCAGCCGCAACGCCGTGGACTTGCCGCAGCCCGACGGGCCAAGGAGGGAGATGAAATCCCCCTCGTTGACATCGAGCGACATATGCTCAAGCGCAACGATCCCGCCGTTGAAGGTCTTGTCGACCTCTCGCATGTGCAGGATCGGCGCACGCTCTCCCATCGGGGCCACGACCATGCGCCAGCTTACTCCGGCCGCAGCTCGAGGCCCAAGCCCTGATTGATGAAGCTCAGGTCATAGGACACCGTATAATCGAGCCCTTCGGGCAGCACGCCCGCCTCGACCATGTCGCTATAGAAGGCGGCGGAGCGTTCTTCGGTCATCGCGCCGATGCCCAGTTCCAGCGTGTCGCCTGAATCGACGATGCCGTTTGCGATCATCGCTTCGATGGCGAAATCGATCTTGTCCTGCGTCATGTCGGGGTTGTCCGACAGGATCAGTTCGTTGGCCGCGCTGTTGTCGCCATAGATGTAATTGTACCAGCCGAGGATCGACCCCTCGACAAAGCATTTCACCACCTCGGGCTGCTCGTCGATGACCTCCTGCTTGGTCTGGATCGTCGTCGAATAGGCGCCGTAGCCCGCGTCGGCGATCAGCCAGACATCCGGCGCCCAGCCGGTTTCCTGCTCGATTGCATAGGGCTCGGACGACAGATAGCCCTGCTGCGCGCTGTCTTCGTTCACGAGGAAGGGGGCGGAGTTGAAGGTATAGGGCTGGCGCTGCTCATCGTTGAAGCCATAGGCCGCCTTCATCCATTCGTAATAGGTCGCGGCGTCCTGAACGATCATGGTGAGGCCGGTCATCTCTGCGAAGCTGGAGACCTTGCCCGGATGGGTCATCAGGACTTGCGGATCCTTCTGGAAGGACGCCATGACATTCACGATGGGCAGGCCTTCCTGTGCGGCGAAATAGGCGTCGAGATGCCCGCCCATGTAAAAGTCGATACGCCCGGCCAGCATCAGGGCCTGGTTGTTCACCTGCGGGCCGCCCGGCAGGATCGACACATCCAGACCGCAGGCCTCGTAGGTGCCGTCGGCCACCGACTGGTAGAACCCGCCATGTTCGGCCTGCGCCACCCAGTTGGTACCAAAGGTCACGGGGGTCAAATCCTGTGCCACAACGGCCTGACCCGCGCCAAGGGCAGCGGCGGTCAGGCAGAATACTGAAATTCGATGCGTCATGATATCCTCGCATGGTTGCTATCGGAAATCAGACCGGGCGGGCAGCCACCGCTCAAGCGCTTCGGCCGGCTCCGTCGCTGAAATCAGCACGGATCGCACAAACGATGGGCAAATCCGCCAGCCCGCGACACTATTCCGGGCGCCGAGGAGTCAGAATGGTTAACCCGTCTGCCGGAGTCTGTCATGACAGGGATAGGCGTTCAAAATGACTCGACCGAACGTGAGGCCGCAATGAAATCACTACTGCCGACGACCATTGCAAGCCCCTTTGGGCGCTATGCGCACGGGGTCGAGATTCCCCCGGGCTGGCGGATTGCGATCACGTCGGGACAGCTGGCTCTGGCCCCGGATGGAACCATCCCAGACGACCCGCGCGCCCAGGCCGATCTGTGTTTCGCGAATTGCGCGGCGATCCTTGCAGAGGCCGGAATGACCCCGCAGAACACCATCCGCATCGCGGCCTTCGTGACACGGCGCGAGCACATGCAGGCCTACATGGCTGCCCGCGACGCCTGGCTGGGCGATATAAAGACCCTGCCCGCCTCGACACTCGTGATCGTGACCGGCTTCACCCGGCCCGAATTCCTCGTCGAAGTCGAAGTGACCGCCGCCGCCCCGTGATCCGGCCGGCGTGGCGGCGCTCCGGAATTCAGTGCAGGGGTCCTACCTGCGATAGGGCTCGATCCTGTCGGCGGACAAGGCGTAGCCGATATCCGCAAGCTGGGTCGAGATCGAAGAGACGCCGAACATGCCGATCACGTTGACCGCCTCGAACAATCCCTCGGCCTCGTAGGGTGTCTGCGTTGTCACGAAGACCAGCTGATTGGCCGGCGGCGGTGGCACATGCACGCAGGCGCCCACATAAGGCACAAGGATAAAGGCCGTGACGCCGGTGCCGTCATACTCGATGGGCACGATGAACCCCGGCAGCCGGACGATCTGGCCGTTCCAATCCCCCCGGACCCCGGTCGAGGCAGGCTGCTGGCTTACAAGCGGGGCGTCATCATGATCGATGAGGCCGCGCAGGGCCTCGGGGATCGCCGTCTCGCCCTCGGGAAGCAGGTCTGCCCAGTCAAGGTCGATGTAGTCCTCGGCCCGGCCCGGGCCCGGAACAAGCATTGCCGCCCCCGCCAAGCAGAGCAGGTTGCGGCGGCCAAGTTTCATTTGATCGGCTCTGTGCGTCATGATTTTACCATCATACCATCGGCAAGTGACATTCGGTAGGCTCGGATCGCGGGCAGAAGGCTCACAATTGCGCCAGCGCCGACAACGGCGACGACGACCTGACCCTCGCGCAGGCCGGGCGCGACGATCGGCAGCCACAGGCCAAACGCCTCATCGACAATCGGCTGCGCGATCACGAGACCGAGGTAAAGCAGGGCCACGCCGATCAGCGCCCCCGCCACCGCCATCACCATGGCCTCGAAGACCAGCATCCCAAGGATCGTCGCGGGCCGGGCCCCCATCGCGCGAAAGATCGCCATTTCCCGGCGGCGTTCGTTCAGGCTTGAAAAGATTGTGGCCATCATCCCGATCAGGGCCGTGACGACCACCATCGACGAGACGGCCAGAAGCGCAGTCTCTGCAATACCCACGATCCCCCACAGCTCCTGAAGGGCAACGCCCGGCAGAATGGCAAGCAGGGGCTCTTCGCCATATGTGTTGATGGCGCGTTGCAGCGCGAATGTCTGAAGCGGGCTTTGCACCCCGATCAGCGCGGCGGTTACGGCTTTGGGCGTCAGATCCATCTCGCGGATCACCTCGACGGGCGTGGACTGCCCCGGGACCTGTGCGCCGCTTTGCCAATCGACGTGAATGGCCTCGATCGCCTCCATGCTGACGATCACGGTGCGGTCGACGGGTGTGCCCGTCTTTGCGAGGATACCCGAGACGCGGAACGGCTGGTCCTCGTGTTCGGTGAACGACGCAAGCCCATGCGCCACCACGATCGGATCTCCGATGCCATAGGCCAGCGTAGCGGCCACATCGGCCCCGATGACCGCATCGAACAGATCCTCCATCGGGGCACCATCGGCGATTTCCAGCGACCGTCCCTGCCGGTATTTGTAGTGATCGAAAAAGGCCTGGCTCGTGCCCATCACCCGAAACTGGCGGTGGCTGTCACCCAGCGAAATGGGGACGATCCAGTCGATCTCGGGGCGCGCGGCGATATCCTGATAGCTTTCCCATGTGACGTTGTTGGTCGCATTCCCGATCCGAAAGACCGAATAGAGCAGCAGCTGAACCGATCCTGACCGGGCGCCCATGATCAGGTCGGTTTCCGAGATGGTGTCGGCAAAGCTCGCCTTTGCGCCGGTGCGGACCTTTTCCACCCCGAGGAACAACGCAACCGACAGCGCGATCGCCAGGATCGTCATGCCGACCGTCAGCGCGCGCGCCATCAGCGAGGCCAAGGCAAGACGCGCGATCATGCGGCCACCCTATCGATCCGGGCGATGTCTTCGATGCGCAGGACCCGATCGAACCGTTCGCCCAACCGGGGATCGTGACTCACCATCAGGAGCGACGTGTCACTGGCCGACAGTTGCGCGAACAGAAGATCGAGAAAGGCCGACTGGCTGTTGGCATCGAGCGCGGACGTGGGCTCATCCGCGATGATCAGGGGCGGTTGGCCGATCAGCGCGCGCGCAACCGCCACCCGTTGCTGTTGACCGACGCTCAGCGTCCCGGCCCGGGCGCGGCCCAGTTCCGGGGGCAGACCGAGGGCCGCGCACAGGCGTGCGGCCTCGTCCGGCGGCTTGGCCACGCGACCACGCCGCCGCGGCGCAAAGCGCAGGGGAAGGAGGATATTGTCTATAACCGAGCCGAATGGCAGCAGATTGAACTGCTGAAAGATGACGCCGATCTGTTCGGCGCGGAACCTGTCGCGCGCACCGCCCGACAGGCGCGTCACATCCTCGTCCGCGATCCTGACGATCCCCCGGTCAGGCATGATCGTGCCACAGATGAGCGACAGCAATGTCGACTTGCCCGAGCCGCTTTCTCCCAGAAGCAGGACCGCCTCGCCTCTTGCGACCGTCAGTTCGGGCACGGTCAGCGCGAAGCCCGCCCGGCCCGGCCAGCGAAAACTCAGGTCACGAAGGGCAAGAACGGTATCACTCACCCCGGTTCATGGTCCGAATTCGAGGGTGGGGCTGGCGCGCTCCACCTCGAAGGCCTGCGCACCGGAGGAGGTGATCAGCTGCACCTCGACCTCGCGCGCGTTGGGGAAGGTTTCGAAATAGGCAAAGCTGATCCCGCTCAGAGCCTCCGGATCGTCGCAGGTCAGAAGATATGTTGCATGAAACTCGGTGTGCCCGGCCTCGTGATCCTCGTCCGAGTGATCGTCGTGACCATCGTCTTCATGGTCGTGGGCCTGGTCATGATCATGGTCGTGATCATCGTGGTCGTCATCGGCCATGCCGCCTTCAAGGTCGGCGTCGGCCTCGGTCACGATGCACCCGGCCGCCGCCGGCAGGACAAACAGATCAAGCGGCGCGCGCAGGAGGCCGATGGCCGCGGTGATCGCGGCACGATCCGCATCGCTTTCAGCGGCGTATTCGAACCCGACGATATCTGCGCCCGGGGCCCGGAACTCCATCGCGACAAGCGCGCCGTCGATGGCGATGTTCAGGGCTGCGACGCCATGCTCATGAGCACCGAGACTGCGGGTTTCCTGCGCGAATGCAGGCATCGCCGCGACAAGAGCGATAATCGGAAGCGTCGGTTTCAAGATACATCTCCAACAAACAGGATACGGGGATCAGGCAGCACAGGCGCCACACAGACCATGGATTTCGACGATGTGCCGATCCGCGCGAAAGGCGCTCTGATCGGTCAGCGCCCGGAGCCGGGGCAGGATATCGCTGCCGTCATGCTCTTCCACCAGACCGCAATCTTCGCAGATCGCGAGAACGGGGACGCTTTCGACATGGCTGCAGCGGCACGGAACGAATGCCTTGATCGATTCAAGGCGATGGGCGCGCCCCTGATCCGTAAGGGCCGAGAGCGTGCGATACACGGTGGGCGGCGCAATGTCCGGTTCACGGTGCTGCAATTGTTCGAGGATCTGGTAGGCCGTCAAAGGCTTGTCGCAGGCATTGAGCACGTTCAACACGTCCTTCTGCCTTGCCGCCGCGCGTTTTCTCATCTGCCTTACTCCGACTGACTTCCAAATTTGTTACTTTATAAATTAAAATAGTGCAACCGACGACGCGGCTCTCCGTCTCGCGTGACAAAGCATCGTCACCGTTGTTGAGGCAGGTCAATGCGCCGAACTGATGGGGCTCTATGGTCCGGATCGAATTCGACCGATTTCAATCAACCAGTGTTCAGGGGGTAGCCTTGCAGAGCAGTCAGCTCGATCCGATGTTCAACCCGACTTCCGTCGCCGTCTTCGGCGCCAGCGAAACCTCGAGCGGGGTTGGCGCGCGGGTCCATGCCAATCTTCTGGCCGCAGGCTTTGACGGGCCGATCTATCCGGTCAATCCCAAGTATGACACGCTGTCCGGGCGGAGATGCTATGCCCGTGTTGCCGATATCGAGATGCCGGTGGACCTTGCCGTGATCGCGACACCAGCCGCGACCGTTCCGGGGATCGTCGGGCAATGCGCCGATGCCGGCATCCGCAACGTGATCGTCCTGTCCGCGGGCTTTGGCGAGGGTGGCGAAGCCGGAGAGCGGCTCGCAAGGCAACTTCTTGATACCGCGCAGCGCGAGGGTGTCCGGATCATGGGGCCCAATTGCGTGGGCCTTGTCCGGCCGCATCTCGGGCTGGACGCGACGTTCCTGCGGTCGAGCACCCCACCGGGCAGCCTTGCCCTCGTGTCGCAATCCGGTGCGTTGTGTTCGGCGATTTCCGACTGGGCAGAGCCGCATCACCTTGGCTTTTCGGCGCTGGTCTCGCTGGGCAATTCGCTCGACGTCGACTTCGGCGACGTGATCGACTTTCTGGCCAACGATCCGAAGACCCGCGCGATCCTTCTGTATGTCGAAGGGGTCCGCGACGCGAAGGCGTTCCTCTCGGCGCTGCGCCGGGCGACACAGACGAAACCCGTGGTCGTCCTGAAAACGGGGCGGCATCAGCAAAGCTCGGAAGCGGCGCACACCCACACCGGCGCGCTGATCGGCAATGACGACGTCTTTGACGCCGCACTGAGCCGTGCGGGTGCGGTGCGCGTTCAGGGCTTCGGGCAGCTGTTCGCCGCCGCAGAGGTTCTGTCGGCGGGAAAACGCAGCCGCGGCAATCGCCTGAGCATCATCACAAACGGCGGCGGCGCAGGTGTTCTGGCCGCCGACCGGGCGGGCGATCTGGGCATCGAACTCCCCCCGCTGGCGGATGCGACGCTGGCTGCGCTCGACAAGGTTCTGCCCGGCTTCTGGTCGCGGTCGAACCCGATCGACATTCTGGGCGACGCCTCGCCCGAGCATTATGGAGCAGCGGTCACCGCGGCGCTGGCCGATCCGGCGACGGATGGCGTGTTGGTGATGCTGACCCCGCAGGCCATGACAGAGGCCACCGAGGCCGCACGGACCATTGTCGAGACTGTCCCGAAATCCAGCCGGAAGCCCGTTCTGGCCTGCTGGATGGGTGAGACCGCCGTCGCCGAGGGCCGCGCGCTCTTGTCCGCCCATGGCATTCCCGACTTCACGACGCCGGAACACGCGGTCGAGGCGTTTTCCTATCTGGCCCAGTACGATCGGAACCGGCGTCTGTCGCTCGAGACACCGGGCCCGATCGAGGAACGCGCCCCGCATGACGTGGACGGTGCGCGGATGATAGTTGAGGCCGCCCTGTCCGAGGGGCGTGCGATGTTGTCGGACATCGAATCCAAGGCCGTTTTGCGGGCCTTCGGGATCCCCATCAACCTGACCATCGAAGCCCATGACGCCGACGATGCGCTGGTTGCGGCCGAGACCGTGGGCTTCCCGGTCGCCATGAAGATCCGCTCGCCGCAAGTGCCGCACAAGACCGATGTGGGCGGCGTGCGCATGGGCATCCAGACCGCTGTGGACGCGAAGATCGCGTTTCGTGACATCGTCGATCGGGTCCGCGCGGCGCGGCCCGACGCTGTGATCGAAGGCGTGACGGTCGAACGCATGGCCCGGATCGAGGATGCCCGGGAACTGGTGATCGGTGTCAGCCGCGATCCGATCTTCGGCCCGGTGATCCTGTTCGGCGCCGGCGGCACCATGGTCGAGATCCTGCGCGACAGCGCCGTGGGCCTGCCGCCGCTGAACGAGGTTCTGGCCCGACGGCTGATCGACCGGACGCGCGTCGCCCGTCTGCTCGATGCGTTCCGCGACAGGCCCGCCGTCGACAGCGACGCCATCGTCGACGTGTTGCTCCGCGTGTCCGAACTGGTCTGCGAATTGCCCAATATCAGCGGCCTCGACATCAACCCGCTGTTCGCAGGGCCGGGCGGCGTCATCGCCGTCGATGCGCGGATCACCGTCGCGCGCGCCCCTGCCCGCGACAAACCCTATGACCATATGGCGATCCATCCCTACCCGGCGCATCTGGTCAGCCGGCAACATCTTCAGGACGGCACACCCCTGACGATCCGGCCGATCCGGTCCGAAGACGCCGAAAGCGAGGCCGCCTTCGTCAAGGACCTCTCGGCCGAGGCAAAGCGGCTGCGGTTCATGGGCGCGATCAGCGAGCTGTCGCCCGAGATGCTCGTCCAGTTCACGCAGATCGATTACCGCCGGGAAATGGCGCTTGTCGCGATTGTCGAACAACCGTCGGGGCCGAAACAGGTGGGCGTGGCGCGGTATTCGATCAACCCGGACAGGACGAGCTGCGAATTCGCGATCGTGGTGTCCGATGACATCCAGAACCAGGGTCTGGGAACGCGGCTGATGAAGGCCCTGATGGAGGCCGCACGCGATCACGGCCTGACCCGGATCGAGGGGACGGTCCTGAAGAAGAACGCACCGATGCTGAACCTGATGACGGAGCTTGGTTTCGCGGTCAGGCCCATTCCGGACGATCCCGATATCGTCGCGATCGACCGCTGGCTTTGAGGGGACCAGATGCTGGGTTACATTTCACACGACGATTGCATGAAGCATGACACCGGCCCGCTTCACCCCGAGGCGCCGGAACGGCTTGATGCGATCTCGAACCAGCTGATCATGTCGGGGCTGGATTACGTGCTGATGCGCCATGACGCGCCAAAGGCCACGCGCGAACAGATCGAGCGGATCCATGACCCGGCCTATGTCGATCGCATCATCGCCGCAGCCCCCGAAAACGGATCGGTCGAGATCGACGGCGATACCGTCATGTCGCCGGGCACGCTCAACGCCGCGCTGCGCGCCGCGGGCGCGGGTGTGATGGCGGTCGATCTGATCATGTCGGGCAAGGCAAACCCGGTCTTCTGCGCGGTGCGCCCGCCCGGCCATCATGCCGAACGCGCCCAGGCGATGGGCTTTTGCCTGTTCAACAACGTGGCCATCGCGGCGGCCCATGCGCTCGAGGCGCATGGCCTGTCGCGGGTGGCCATCGTGGATTTCGACGTGCATCACGGCAACGGCACCGAAGATGCCTTTGCGGACGAGCCGCGCGTGTTGTTCTGCTCCTCGTTCCAGCATCCGTTCTACCCCTATTCGGGGCACGAGGCCGACACGCCCAACCTTGTCGATGTGCCCCTGCCCGCGGGCACGGCGGGCCCGGCCTTCCGGGCGGCGGTGTCGGAGCACTGGTTCCCGGCTCTCGAGGCGTTCCGCCCCCAGATGATCCTGATCTCTGCCGGGTTCGACGCGCATATCATGGATGACATGTCCTCGCTTGCGCTGTCAGAGGCCGACTACGGCTGGATCACCAGCGAACTTGTCGCGATCGCCAAACGCCATGCCGAGGGACGGATCGTCTCCATCCTCGAGGGGGGATATGACCCCGGGTCGCTTGCGCGCAGCGTGGTGGCGCATCTTAAGGCGCTGCTGGACTGACGGCGCAACGGGGGACCTGTCACAACAGGGCTGTCATGGCCGTCGATCGGCCTATTCCCGCTTGCCCGCCCGCACCGTTGCAGCCAGTCTGGCGGGGAATGAATGACAAGACCGGACAGCTCGAATGAAACCTCCCGCCAATACCTTCAAGGCAACCCTCGGAACAGGTCGGCACCAGCTTGGCCTCTGGAACACCATCGGCGGCAACACAGTGCCCGAGATGCTGGGAGGCGCGGGGTTCGACTGGGTTCTGATCGATTGCGAACATGCCGCCATCGAAACCGTCGAGGTGCTGCCCGCCCTTCAGGCGATCGAGGCCAATCCCAACGTCTCCTGCGCCGTCAGACCTGCGGCGAACGATCCGATCCTGTTCAAACGGCTCCTTGATATGGGGGTTCAGACGCTTCTGGTGCCTTATGTCCAGAGCCGCGAAGAGGCCGAGGCCGCCGTCCGCGCCATGCGGTATGGGCCGCACGGCGTGCGCGGCATGGCCGGCATGACGCGCGCCACCCGCTATGGCCGGATCGAGGATTACTTCAACACCGCCGAGGACGAGTTGTGCCTCGTTCTGCAAATTGAGACGGTCGCCGGGCTTGATGCGCTGGAAGACATCGCCACGACCGATGGCGTCGACGCGATCTTTTTCGGCCCCGCGGACCTGAGCGCCTCGATGGGCCTGCGCGGCCAGATCACCCATCCCGACGTGGTGGCCGCGATCGAAGACGGGCTGGCCCGGTTGCAGGCCATCGGTGTGCCCGGCGGGGTCATGGCGCTTGATCCCAGCGTGGCGAGGCACTTCATCTCGAAGGGGTCGAGCTTCACCGCCGTGGGCGTCGATCTGGTCCTGCTGGCCAATGCGGTCGAGGCGCTGAAACAAGAGTTCTGATTGGGTCAACGTCCTGACCCTGCCCAAGGGCCGGGCCGCCGGTCGATTTCAGGCACCACCTCGCGCGGCCATCAGCTGATCGAACGAGGCACGCATCCGCGAGGCGCTGGCCGTGTGCCCGGTGATCAACTCGAACGCCGCGACAGCCTGATAGAGCGCCATCGCGCCGCCATTCATCACGCGCAGGCCGCGCGCGCGCGCCGCCCGGGTCAGGGCGGTTTCCAGCGGGAAATAGACGATATCGGCGACCCATGCGCCGGGGCCAAGCCTTTGCGGATCAAAGGCCATCCCGGGATAGGCATCCATGCCCAGAGGCGTCGCATTGACGGCACCAGCGGCGCGCGCCAGATCGGCCGATCCGGACCGGATCTGCGCCGCGGGCCGCGCCGCGCGAAGCTGATCGGCCAGCGCCTCGGCCCGGGCCTCGTCAAGATCGACAAGGGTCAGCCGGGCCCCCGCGTCCACAAGCGCCAGCGCCGTTGCGGCCCCTGCCCCCCCTGCCCCGAATTGAACGATATCCACGCCCTCGACCCGCGGATCAAAGGCCTGCAGCGCGGCGGCAAAGCCCGAATAATCGGTCGTGTGGCCGCTGCGCCGGCCATCCCGGAAGACGATAGTGTTGACGGTGCCCAGCGCCTGCGAGGCATCGGACAGCGCATCCAGATGACGGGCAACCTGCATCTTGTGCGGATGCGTGATGTTGAGACCCGCGTAGCCCTGCGCCTCGGCATGATCGAGGATTGCGGACAAGGACATGTCTTTCCAGGGGGCAAGCGCGGTGTCGAACCGCTCATAGCGATAGGCCAGACCCTGTGCCCGGCCCTCGGCCTCGTGCATCCCGGGCGTCAGCGACGGCCCGATCCCGCTCCCGACAAGGGCAGCTTTCATCCCGCGTATCCGAACAGCCGGGGCAGGAACAACACGAGGTCCGGCACAAGGATCATGACCAGAAGCGCAATCAGCAGAACGCCCAGAAATGGCCAGATCTCGCCAATGATGTCGCGCAACGGGATGCCGGTCACGGCGTTGATGACGAACAGCAGGATGCCATATGGCGGTGTGATCAGGCCGATCATCGAATTGACCACGACCAGCACGCCGAAATGCACGAGGTCTATGCCCAGCGCCTCGCATGTCGGGATGAACAGAGGCACGATGACAAGGATGATCGTCGTCGCATCCAGAACACAGCCCAGAAGCAGGATCAACACGTTGACCGCGAGGATGAAGACAAGCGGATGCACGTCGAGGCCGGTCAGGTATTCCGACATCATGCCGGGGATGTTCTCGGACACGACGATGAAGTTCAGGATCAATGCCCCGCCGATCACGACCCCGACCGCGGCCGAGGAGCGCGCGCTCTCGACGAAGATGCGATAGAGCGCATGCAGGCTCAGCGCGCGGTAGAACAGCCCCGCCAGCAGCAGCGCATAGAAGGCCGCGACAGCCGCGGCCTCGGTCGGTGTGGTGACACCGCCATAGATGCCATAGAGCAGGATCACCGGCATCAGGAGCGCGGGGAAGGCATTCGCGGTCTTCCGGGGCAATTCCCGCAGTGGGACGGGGTCCTCCACCGCAAATCCACGCTTGCGGGCAAGATAGCTGTTCATGCTCATCAGCACGCCACCCATCATCAGACCCGGCAGGATCCCCGCCAGAAAGAGCGAGCCGATCGAGGCGTTGGAGACCAGCGCGTAAAGGACCATCGGGATCGACGGCGGGATGATCGGGCCGATGGTGGCCGAAGCCGCGGTGATCGCGGCGGCATAGCCGCCCGGATAGCGCCCGCCCTTCGTCATCATCTGGATGATGATCTTGCCGATGCCAGCCGCATCCGCCACGGCCGACCCCGACATCCCCGAAAAGATCAACGAGGCCACGACATTGACGTGGCCCAGACCGCCGCGGAACCGACCCACGGCCGCCACGCAGAAATTCAGGAGCCGCTCGGAGATGGTGCCCGCATTCATGATGTTCGCGGCCACGATGAAGAGCGGCACGGCCAGCAGAACAAAGCTTCCGAACAGGCCCTGAAGTATCTTTTCGCCCGTCAGCGCGAGGTCCATGCCGGCGGCGCCCAGATAGACCAGCGACGCCAGTATGATGGCAAAGGCAATCGGCGTGCCGATCCCCGCCAGCCCGAACAGCGTGACAAGACAGAGCGCCAGTTCGAGGCTCATGTCGGCGTGTCCGCTTTGCGGGGTCCGGGCTGTTCGTCCTCTTCGACGATCAGAAGATGGTCGTCATCGGGCGGACCATTGCGCAGAATATCGATGAAGCGCCACGTGTATCTGGCCGCGATGACCAGCATGAACACGCCATAGATCGAGAAGATCGTCCGCATCGGGATGCGATCCCCGGTGATCGGCAGACGAACGGTCGAGGTGCCGCGCAGCTTCAGGAAATCGATGTAGTCCCATGTTGGCAAGAACGACCACAGCATTCCGATCGCGATCGCGGCCGAAAAGAACAGCGCGAGGCCCTGCCTGAGCCGCCGGGGCGCGGCGAGGTAGAAGATGTCGAACGTGACATGGTCGCGTTCCCGAACGATGAAGGCGCAGCCGAAGAACACGATCCAGACCCAGAGGATCAGGCAAAGTTCAAGGGTCCAGCCAAACGGCGACTTCAGGACATAGCGCGAGAATATCTGAAGCAGGAACGTAAGAAACATCGCCGCCAGCATCGTGGCGGCGATGAATTCAGTGCCGCGGGTGAACCATGTGGTGATGGCCTTCATGACTGGCTTTCCCCGCGGCGATACTTACTCACACGTGTCGATCAGTTGCCGAGCGCGTTGATCCGCTCGAGCACGCCCTCGGGCCAGCTCTCGGCGAATTCGCTGCCGACATACTGCGCCTGCACATGGGTGCGGAACGCTTCAAGATCGGGGGTGTAGATCTCGACACCCTGGCTGCGGATGAAATCGGCCAGGTTGTTTTCCTTCTCGAGCTGCTTGAGCCGGCCCCACGCGGCGGCGGCATCTGCGGCGCGCTGCACCGTCAGTTGCTGATCCGGTGTCAGGCTGTCCCACGTCTCTTTCGAGAAGGCGATGTAGTTGAGATCGACCAGATGCGAGGTCAGCACGATCTGCTGGGTGACTTCATAGAACTTGGCATCGACAACCGTCGGAAGCGGGTTGTCCTGCCCGTCGACGGCCCCCGTCGACAGCGCGGTATAGACCTCGGTGAAGGCCACGGGCGTCGGCGACGCGCCAAGGGCCGCGCCAAGGAACTGCCATGCATCGGTGCCCGGCATCCGCAGGTTCACGCCGTCAAGATCGGCGGGCGTCTGCACATCAAGCTCTTCGCGCGACTGGCGCAGGTTCACATGGCGCCGGCCAAGGTACATGACCGACAGCAACTTGACGCCCAGCTCGTCCTCGACCTTCTGCTTGAACGGATCCATCAGCGGATCGTTGAAGACACGCACCTGGTGGGCGGCGTCCTGATGGACATAGCCCGTCGCGAAGATCGAGAATTCCGGGAAGAACTGGGCCAGCTCCTGCGCGGAGGCGATCGACATCGTCAGGTTGCCGCGGCTGATGGCCTCCAGCTCGGTGCCCTGAGCAAAAAGCGTGGCGTTATAGCCCGGCTGGAAATCGGCGAATTCGGCGACCATCGGCGCAAAGACCTGCGCCATGGCAACCGAACGCTGGTCGGTTTCGGAGCCCGCCGTCGCGAGCGTGAAGTTCAGGCGATCCTGCGCAAGTGCGCCGCCAGTCGTGCCGGCCAGAATGCCGGCGGACAGCGCGGCCCCGATGGCCGCACGGCGGGTAAGTTTCATGGTCATGTTTTCCTCCCTGGGGTGTTAGTCAAAAAGCCTCCGAGCAAAGCCTCGCCAAACACGGATCATAATTCAAGATTTTTCCCGAAATATCTGATATTTCGACAGAACATTCGGGACATGCGGGCGCCCATCGTCATAGCTTCACGCAGGCCCCGGTCGCTGCAGCCTGTTGAATTGCCTCGATAACTCTGAGTGTCCTGACCCCCTCCTCGCCCGAGACAAGAGGCCGGGCATCCCCCCGGATGACATCGGCGAAATGCACGATCTGGTTCACAAGAGGATCCGTCGCGTCACGAATCTCCGATCTGGCCGAGATCGGCGTCCACCAGTCGCGCCCCCCCTTGGCATGGGACCAGACCCGCAGGTCCGGCAACGACAGGGACCCGGCAGAGCCGCCGATCAGGTAGCAGCTTTGCGATGTGCGCGGGTAGATCGGGTATTCGCCGGCCGTCATCTCCCAGCTCCACGGGGCCACGATACTGTCCGACACGGTGACCGTCCCGATCGCGCCGCTTGCGAATTCCAGAAGGGCACTCGCCACATCCTCGTTCTGACCGCCCCGCGCCGCAGGGCGGGCCACCGCGCGCACCGTCGCGACGTCGCCACAGAGGTAGCGCAGAAGGTCCACGTCATGCACGAGGTTCACCGACACGGGCCCCGCACCCACCTGCCGCCGCCACGGCGCCTCATCGAAATAAGCATCGGGCTTGTAGAACCAGCAGGTGGCCTGAACGGCGCGGATCTCGCCGATCTCGCCGCTTTCGATGATCTCGCGGGCGCGATGGATCAGAGGATTGTGACGGCGGTGGTGGCCCACAAGGATGGGAACACCGCGCGCATCGGCAAGGGCCACCAGACCTTCGGCTTCGCTTGCACGCGTCGCGATGGGCTTTTCGATCAGGACGGGGCATCCGGCCTCGACGCAGACCAGCGCCTGTTCCACGTGGAGGGCGTTGGGTGTCGCCAGTATCACGCCATCCAATTGTCCGCTCTCGAGACAAGCCTCTAGAGACGCGAGGCTTGCATGGCCATCGGCCTCGGCCAGCGCGCGGGCCGCGGGATCGGGATCGACCACAGATGCCAACTCGACGCCTCGGACCTGCCCGATGGCGGCGGCATGGCGCCGACCGACAAGGCCGTAGCCAACGACGGACAAGGCAATCGGGCGTTTCATGGTCTTCCCCGTGCGGCATCGGACGAAGGCAGACGCTAGCCGAGGTTCCCGGACGCCGCAAGAATATATGGTATTTGTGGATTTGCCTGACTTTATGACCAATACTGACATCAATGCGATCTGATTGAATGTCTGTGATCCGACAAAACATAGGATGATCGGAATGACCCAAGTGAGCGCGACTGTCGGATCGACGGTTTACCATCAGATCAAGCAGGACATCATCTTCGGCAGGCTTGCCCCGGCCCGCAAACTCAAGCTCAACGAACTGAAGGATCGCTACTCCGCCAGCCTGTCGACCTTGCGCGAAACGCTCAACCGCCTGGCAAGCGAGGGCTTTGTCGACGCCCCCGCGCAGCGCGGCTTCTTTGTCAGGGACGTCTCCCCCGGGGACCTTGCCGAAATCGCCAGCCTGAGGGTTCTGCTGGAATGCCATGCCCTCGAATTGTCGATCGAGAATGGCGATACGGACTGGGAAGGCAACCTTGTCGCCGCGCACCACAAGCTGAGCCTGACGGAACAGCGCATGCTTGCGGGCGATACGTCAACCAAGGAGACGTGGAAACGCTATGACTGGGAATTCCACCTCGCGACGATCCAGGCTTGCCGGCAGCGCAACCTGCTCGATCTGCATGCGATCATCTATGACAAGTATCTGCGCTATCAGAACCTCGTTCTGACCCATCGTGGCGAGATGGCCAGCCGCGAGCATGCAGAATTGCTCGAGGCCGCGATTGCGCGCGACGCGACGCGCGCCAAGGCGCTGTTGAAGGTTCACGTCATCGGCGGGCTGCAGCACACGAGCGAGGCGATGGGATGGGATATTCCCACCTAGCCAAGCGCGATCCAGACCGGGAGCGCACCCCTTGCGCGCAGGCTCGTGACGACGATCGGGATCAGCGTCACCGCGCTCATGACCTGATTATGAAGGCGCAGGATCTCGGGCGGACCGGCCATTGGCTGCACCCGTGCGGCCCGGGCGTTTGTGCCGAGGCGCTCTGCTCAGGCGGATCGCAGCCGGATATCGGGGCCCGTGCTATAGGTGGCCGCAGCGTCAACGATGGCGTCGGCGTCGATCCGGAAATGAGCGTGCAGGTCTTCGATGGTGCCGGTCTGGCCAAAATGTTCGACCCCGAGCGGAGCCACCCTGTGCCCGGCCACCGCCCCCAGCCACGACAGCGTCGCGGGATGACCGTCAAGGACGGTCACGATCAGACAATGGCCCGGCAGATTGCCGAGAAGGCGCTCGATATGGCTCGGACCGCCGGTCCTACGCATCCGCCCCCGCTGCGCCGCCGTCCAGCCGGCATTGAGCCGGTCCGCCGAGGTTACCGCCAGCACGGCCACGTCACGCCGGTCATTGCCGATCCGGCCCGCGGCTTCGATTGCAGCCGGCGCGACCGCGCCCTGATAGGCAATGACGACCTCGGTGTTCGGCGCGGGCGGGCGCAGCCAATAGGCGCCGTCGATCACACCACGGGCGAACTCGGCCGACCTCGGGCTGCGCATCTGTTCAAGCGGACGGGTGGACAGTCGCAGATAGACGGCGCCGCCGGTCTCGTCCCTGAGCCACGTGTGCTCGTCCGGGTCCCCATCCCCGTCGTGCTGCATGTAATCGAACGACCAGTCCATGATGACCGACAATTCATCGAGATAAGCGGGCTCGAAACTGGCGAGCCCATCGTGCGACATCCCGATCAGCGGTGTGCCCACCGATTGATGCGCGCCCCCTTCGGGTGCAAGCGTGACGCCCGAGGGCGTGCCGACGATCATGAACCGGGCATCCTGATAGCAGGCGTAGTTCAGCGCATCGAGGCCGCGGGCCACGAAGGGATCATAGACCGTTCCCACCGGTAGAAGCCGCGCACCGAACAGGGAATGCGACAGCCCCGCGGCGCCAAGCGCAAGAAACAGGTTCATCTCGGCGATGCCGAGTTCCAGATGCTGACCCTCCGGCGAGAACCGCCATTTCTGGGTCGATGGCACGGTCTGGTCGCGGAACGTATCGGCCCGCTCGGTCCGGGCGAACAAACCCCGGCGATTGACCCAAGGGCTGAGCCCAGTCGAGATCGTCACGTCCGGAGACATCGTCAGGATACGGTCCGCGATGCCGCCCTTGCGGCGCCCCATCGCGTCGAGGATCTTGCCAAAGCCCGCCTGCGTCGACTGGACCGCGTCATCGATCCAGACCGGACCGTCGGTCGGCAGGCGTGGCGCGGCGTGGCGGCGGGCGCCTTGTGCAAAGAACGGCACCTTCGCGAGAAAATCGCGCAAGCCACGCGCGTCGGCCACGGTCGACAGAGGCTCCCATTCCTGTCCCTCGGCCACCCCGTGGCGCGCCTGCATCTGCTGCATCTGCGCCGGGGTCATCAGGCCGCCGTGGTTGTCCTTGTGGCCGGCCAGCGGCGTGCCCCAGCCCTTGATCGTATAGGCAAGAAAGGCGGTCGGCCTGTCATCGTCGATGTCGTCGAAGGCCTGCGCCATCGTCTCTACGCATTGGCCCCCGAGATTGGTCATCAGATCGGCAAGCTCGTCGTCGCTGCGGCGGCCCAGCAGCGCGGAGACCGCGCCCTGATCGCCGATATCGTCCATCAACCGGTCGCGCCATGCGGCACCGCCCTTGAAGGTCAGCGCGGAGAAGAGGTCATTGGGACAGCTGTCGATCCAGTCACGCAGAACCGCGCCCCCCGGTTCCTCGAAGGCCGCCCGTTGCAGCGCGCCATGCTTGATCCGGACAACGCGCCAGCCGAAGGCGCCGAAGATCGCCTCGATCCGCTGCCATGGAGTGCCCCCACTGAAGTGGTC